>NZ_PPFE01000001.1 GCF_002917925.1 Roseovarius confluentis
CGGTCCAACCCCCGAACCCACCGCGGCGGAACTGGCGGCGCTGAGGGCGCTGGATCCCGATGGCACATTCGAAGCGGATGCCGCGGTCCGAATGCCGGAGCTGGCCGCATGAGTGATTTCGTTACCGCATTCGAGCAACAGGCGCGCCTGCGCGGGGACGCGCCGGCATTGTCCGCGGACGGGCAGACGATAGGCTATACCACGCTGCACGCCAGGGTCGTGGCCCGTGCCGGGGCAATGCTGGCCTCGGGCCTTGTTCCCGGCGACCGGGTCGCCTTGTTGCAGGATCGCAGCGTGGATCTCTGCACGGACCTTCTGGCCTGTCTGCACGCCAGGCTGCCGCTGACCGTCCTGAGCAGGAGCGAGGCGCAAGGTTCGGTCGTGGCCAAGCTGGTGGACGGTGGCTTTACAGG
Organism: Roseovarius confluentis; assembly: GCF_002917925.1. GTDB lineage: Bacteria > Pseudomonadota > Alphaproteobacteria > Rhodobacterales > Rhodobacteraceae > Roseovarius > Roseovarius confluentis. Next base: position 414 of record NZ_PPFE01000001.1, read on the forward strand.
TCTGATCTGTGACGACACCAACCGGGAGGCGGCGCAGGCGCTGGCCGACGCGGCCGGATTGCGCCTCGTGACGCCGCCTGTGCCGGAAGGTGCCGCCGGCGGTTACACGATTCCGGTTCCAAGCGCCGAAGAGGAAGCTCTGCTGATCTTCACCTCCGGATCGAGCGGACGCCCCAAGGCAGTTCGCCTGTGTCACCGCAACATCGCGGCGAATACACGGGGGTTGTCGGAAATCACGCCGGTGGGTGGCGATGATCACTACCTGCACATGATGCCGTTAAGCCATACCAATGGCATTCTTAACCAGTTGCTGTATCCATTGATGCGCGGCGCGCGGATTACCTTGCTGCCGCGCTTCACGCCGGAAGCCGCGCTGGACGCGATGGCGGACCTCAAGCCCACCGTTGTCACCGGTGTACCGACGATGTTCCAAAGGTTGCTGGATCATCCGATCCCGCAAGGGGCGACGGACCGGCTGCGGATGCTTCGATGCGGCTCGGCGCCGCTTGCGGTCGAGACACAGGACCGGATCGAAGCGCATCTGGGCTGCCAGGTGCTGGTGAGCTATGGACAGACGGAGTTTACCTGCACATCGACCGCCAATCCGCCGGGGGCGGCCCGGCGCGGCTCTGTCGGACGCGCGATTCCCGGTGCCGAGGTGGCAATTCTCGAACCTGGTGGGGACACGCCCTTGCCGAACGGAAGCCGCGGCGAAGTGGCGTTCCGCGGTCCCTTGTCCGCCCTTGGCTATGTCGGCCATCCGCCGTTCGACCCGGAGGGCTGGGTCAGGTCGGGCGACCTGGGATATCTCGACGAAGACGGGTATCTTTTCCTGACCGGCCGCCTGAAGGAGATCATCATACGCGGTGGTGAAAACCTGGCGCCCGCAAGCATCGAGGATGTGTTGCTCACAAGTCCGGGCATACGGGCGGCCTGCGTGGTGCCCGCGCCACATGCTGATCTCGGTGAAGTGCCGTTCGCCTTCGTGGAAGGCACGGGGCAGATCGAGGCGCTCGACGAATTGAACCGAAAGATCCGGGACGCACTTGGTCGCGCCCATTGTCTTGCCGGGATCGAACGCGTGGACCGCCTGCCGGAAAACCATGTCGGAAAGATTGACCGCAAACGGCTGACGGCGGAGCTGTCGCAACGCATGTCCCCGGCTCTGACCGGCGGCTGAGGCCGGTCGGTCCGGCCATCGGAGGGGTGGGGTTCGGCTCAGCCCGCGTCGATCAGGGCCATAAGCGCTTCGACTGCCCGGGTGCGATGCCGTTCCGGATGCGACAGCACGGTAAACGGACGCTCCGGGCGCGGCGCCCAGGTCACGCGGCGCTGGTGGACTGCACCGTCTTCCGCCAGCGCGTCGACGACGCGTCGTGACACCATGGACACGCAGTCGCTGCCCGCCACTGCCGACAGGACCGCTTCGTTCGACGGGATCTCCAGCAGGACCGCAAGGTCATCCCGGCTCAGCCCCAACTGGGCCAGGTGAACTTCGACCTCGGCGCGTGTGCCCGAGCCTTCCTCCCGCATCACCCAGTCGAGCTTGCGATAGGCTTGGGCTGACATCGCGCTGCGGGCTGCGGGATGTCCGCGCCGCATGACCAGCACGAGTTCGTCGCGCGCCACAACCCGTGTACGAAGATCGCCAAGCACGACCTCGCCTTCGACGAAACCCAGGTCGGCAGCGCCGTCGGCCACGGCCCTGGCAACGCTTGAGGTGTTGCCCACGCCAAGCCGGACGGAGAGGTCGGGGTGTGCCTGCCTGAGGCGTACCAGAACCGGGGGCAGGACATAGGTCGCCACCGTCTGGCTTGCCTCGATCCGCAATCGCCCCCTCGGCCGCGCCGAAAGATCATCGAGGATCAGTTCCGCGGTCTCTGCCTGGTTCAGAACGCTTTTGGCCGCGGGCACGAACCTGTGGCCTGCTTCGGTGAGGGTGATGCCGCGCCCGACCCGGTCGAAAAGCTGCACTCCATGAGTGCTCTCCAGTGCGCGCAGGGCGGCCGACACGGCGGATTGCGTCATCTTCAGCGCCTCTGCCGCACGGGTGACATGGGCGCGTTCGGCGACTTCAAGAAATATGCGGAGCTGGTCTAGCGTCAATCATCAATCCAATCGATTATTACGTTCGATATTAGTTAATTTTATGAACATTTCAATTGGGGCATTTTGCAGGTGCAGAAACCGAGGACCTAAGCCATGCAAACCCTGAGCCAACGCGCACACCCCGGTGTGCTTCAAGACCTCTATGCGCACCTGCCCGGATTGGCACTGGTCATGGCCATCACCGCCATCGCCACGCTTGTCCAGAGGGCGACCGGTCTGGCAGCGCTCAGCCCGCTGGTCGTTGCACTGCTGCTCGGAATCGGCTGGCGTGTCGCCGTGGGCAGCCCGCCGTTGCTGCAACCCGGTATCCGCTTTGCCCTCAAGCCTGTCCTGCGCACTGCAATCGTATTGCTGGGGCTTCAGGTCACGGTCGGAGAGGTGTCTACCCTGGGCTTGCGGGGTGTTGTCGCCGTCACGACGACCCTGGCCGGGACGTTTGCATTCACGTGCCTGCTTGGCCGTCTGCTGGGCGTGGAAAGCCGGCTGGTACAGTTGATCGCTGCGGGGACGTCCGTGTGCGGTGCCTCTGCGGTTCTGGCGTGCGACACGGTGACACGAGGATCGGACGAAGATGTCGCCTATGCCATCGCCTGCGTTACGCTGTTCGGGACGAGCGCGATGCTGCTTGGGCCGATGGCGGCTCACATGCTGGAGCTGTCGCCTGAAACCTACGGATTCTGGGCGGGTGCGACGGTCCACGAGGTGGCCCAGGTCGTGGGCGCGGCCTTTGCAATGGGCGAAGAGGCCGGCCACGTCGGTACCGTGACCAAGCTGACACGGGTCTTGCTGCTTGCGCCTTTGATCCTGACGCTGGGTGTCCTGCAGTTCCGCCAGGGCGGGCAGCAGGCCTCTGGCTCGAAGCTTACGATTGTGCCGTGGTTCGTGCTCGGGTTCGTGATGCTCATGGGGGTCAATTCGCTGGTGAGCCTGCCGGACCGGCTGCATGACGCCACGGTGACGCTGACGGCGTTGATGCTGACGGCGGCACTGGCGGCGATGGGGCTGGAGACCGATTTGAAACGATTGCGGCAGAAGGGCCTGCGTCCGTTGATCCTGGGTGGGTCGGCGTGGATCTTCATCGCGACCCTGGGACTGGGCTTGGCGCTTTGGGCAACGACAGGATAGCCATGCAGGATATTACTGCACGCATTCAAAGAGTTTAGCCGAGAAGGATTGCCCAATTCCCAAGTCTTCTGGCACCCACAAGAGGCCACGTAAGCGCAATGTATGTGGGAGTTGAAAGATCTAACATTCTGATTTCGTGTTCGGCGACCGTTGTGTGCGCGCCTGTGAAGAAAATCGGCTTCCTGCCCCTACAGTTTGAACAGATCAAACGGCCCTTGGCTGTCACTCACCTGACCAGCAGCTGTCTCCGATTTTGTGCGTCGAACCGGCATTCGCTGCAGATGCGAAAAGTGTGCTATTGGCGCGTCCAGCCGTAAGTCGGATGTGCTGACTGTACGCGTCGTGAGAACAGGGCTCATCGAAGCTGTTGGGTTTCCCTCGCAGAGATCTGCGAGGGAAATGCTGTCATACGATGGTCACCGGCTCGGGATCGTTCCGCTTCACGGCGGTGCCGCGGGCGAGCCGAATATCCTCGCTGGGCGCATTGATGCGACGCCCGTGTTCTCGGATGGCCTCTCGGTCCCGCGCTTCGTAGATGCAGACTGACCCGATGCGGCCATCTTCCTCGGTCCCAAAGATACCCGAATGTGGACTGGCGGACCGACCTGTTCGTGACCGAGGATGCCGGCCTCTATTGCAGCGGTGGTGTCAACGCCGCGAGCCACCTGAGCCTGCACCTCGTCGAGCCTCTCTGCGGTCGAACCGTTGCCATCGAGTGCTCGAAGGCACTGCTTCTCGACATGCCGCGGCCCAGCCAGTCCGGCTATGCCCTGCTGCCACTGGCGCGACGGCACGACGACGAAAAGATCCGGGATGCCGAACATCACCTCTCCGAACATTTCGCCCGCGACGTTCGTGTGGAGGAACTCGCCGAACGCGCAAGCATGAGCCGCCGCAACCTCGTGCGCCGGTTCAAGGCGGCCACCGGCCACAGGCCCGGTGTCTACCAGCAGATGCTGCGCGTCAACGCCGCGCGAAAGAGGCTCGAGGACGGCGCACCATCGATCCAGCAGGTCGGACTCACTGTGGGTTACGAGGATGTCGCCTTTTTCCGCCGCATCTTCAAACGCCATTGTGGCGTCACACCGTCGGCCTATCGTGATCGTTTCAGCCCGAGCAGGACGTAGACCCGCCACCAAGGCGCGCGACGCGGGCTCCGTCCGGGGAGGAGCCCGTGCTTTATCTTGTCCTGTGGCCGGGCCTCCGGGGTGCGTTACGGATGCGCGCCGGACGCTTCGAACAGGATCATCTCGACGCGCTCGTCACCGTCGACATAGGCATCGTGACCTGGCGGGATCTCGAAGAAATCGCCCTTGGTGATCGGCGTTTCCGCGCCGCTCTCGACCATGCGAACCACGAGCCGGCTGGACATGCAGTAGCCGGTGTGGTGCATCGGGCATGTGTCCGGATGACCGAGAAGCGGTTTCTCGTCCGCCTCCCAGGTCCAGCCGGGTTCGAACACGGCGTGCATGCCGGTCGACCCCTGTGATGTCTTCACGATGTCGATGCCGCCGCGGTCCTTCATGTCGAGCCGATCGTCAGGGCGCTCGAAGCGGTGGGTTTCGATGGTGTTCGTCATGTTTGTCTTGCCTTTCGTCGGCCCGGTTCGTGGGAACCGGGCCCCTCATACGTGAATGATGTCCGATTTCAGGGACTGTAGGATGTCCCTGACCTCGCGGCGCGTAGGCGCGTCGTAGTTCAAGGCCTCCATCGTCCCGAGAATGTCGTCGCAAGCGGCATCGTATTCCGCTGCTTCGATCTCCATGCCGCGATGGGCGTCGGCCATGCTGCGGCCCTGGTAGTCGCCCGGCCCGCCGCTGCCCACGGCGAAGAAATCGCAGGTGTGCTGCTTGATCTCCTCGACCCGCTCGGGCTGGTCCGCGTAGGGCGCAAACCGCTGTCCTATCAGTGGGTTGTCCATATGGGCCGCGACCGCCCCGTCGACGATCCGGCGGATGCCGGCGCCGCTTCCAAGGCGCTCATACAGCGTTACGGTCAGCAAGTCCTCTGGCACTTGGCGGGTCATGGCTCCTCCTTTCAAATGTGCTTGGTAAATTGCTCAGGCCGGCTCGGACGGCGCAGCCCTGACGTCCTTGGCGGTCATCGGCTTGCCGCCTATGGCCCATTCGCCGCTGGCGATTTCGTGCACCCGGACCCATGTGACGCCGCGCATGGCCTCGCCTTCGACGCCGACCATCGCTTCGGTCACGTCGCGGATCATCCGCTGTTTCTGGTCTTCATCGAAGACACCTTCGATCAGTTCGATATCGACAAGGGGCATAACCGTTCTCCTTTCGTGTCAGTCAGTTCTCGTTCTGCCGGTGCCAATCGGCATGAGCGCAAAATGCCAGTCAGCCTCACCATCGCGCCAGTTCACGAACTGAATCGCCCCGGTACAGAGTCTGAACTGGCGGGCTCGGGGGGGAATCAGTCATGGTACGGACCCGAGAACCAAGGGAGGGTTGTCATGACCAATGCGAGCTATAAGCAATTCTGCCCGGTCGCGATGGCGGCCGAAGTGCTGTGCACCCGCTGGACGGTTGTCCTCTTGCGCGAGCTGGTCGCCGGATCGACCCGGTTCAACGAGTTGCGGCGCGGCGTCCCGCGGATGTCGCCGGCGCTGTTGTCGAAGCGCCTGAGCGAGCTGGAAGCGGCAGGTGTCGTGGAGCGCACGCGGCTGACCGATCCGCCAGACGTGGAGGCCTACCGGCTGACGCAGGCCGGGCAGGACCTGCAGCCGGTGATCGAGGCCATCGGCATGTGGGGTCAGAAATGGGTCGAGACCGAGCCATCGCTGGAGAATCTCGATCCCGAACTTCTGATGTGGGACATGCGCCGCAACCTCGACACGACGCCTGTGCCGAACCAGCGCGTGGTGATCGAGTTAATCTATCCTGAACTGCCCGAGTCTCAGCGCAGGTGGTGGCTGATCGTCGAGCCGGACCGGACCGTGGACTTGTGCCATATCGACCCTGGTTTCGACGTGGATCTCTATGTGACCGTCGATCTGCGCACGATGACGGAAATCTGGATGGGCCTTCGGTCGGTGACAGATGCCGTCGACCGCGACGCGCTGCTGCTGGTCGGATCCTCGGAGCTGATCAGCTCCATGCAGACATGGCTGGGCCTCAGCCCCTTTGCGCAGCAGGAAAAGCTGGCAAGCTGATCGCGCCGCCGGAGGCTTGGGCCGCCGACTTGTCAAAGGCACGGGGCGGAACCAAGAAGCCGCGCGACCGCTTTCCGACGTCTGCACTTTTGTGGCTTTCTACGGGGACAAGGCCACGAAATCCTTTTTCAGGTTTCTCAACAGCAGAAGGTAGTGATCCTTCGAGATGAACTGGTTTTCCTTCGGCTGCGTTCGCGGATACATCAGCGGCAGCAGTTCCAGGTCGGTTTCGGCGTTTCCGTCCTCGTAGGACTTGTTTTTTCCGGACCGACCGTCGGGGGCGATCCGCATACCTTCGATCCCTTCCCAACGGGTGCCTTCATGCAGGTCCGCCACGGCGGTCGTGGTGGTGTCCGGCGGAACGCCCGGCATGTGATCAAGTCCGAATGCGTGGCCCACCTCGTGTGCGATGGCGCCGTTGTTCGCGGTACGTTTGACCCCTGTCAGAGCCTTGCTGAGGCTCATGCCGATGAAGGGCTGCGCGGCCTCGCGGGTTGGATTGTCGGCTTGGTCGATCCTCGGGGTAATCGTGACGCCCAGCAGCTTGATCCATTCATAGGGCATGAAGATCACCACCAGGTCGAAACGCTCGTAGCTGTTGTTCGCGATGAGATGTTCCTGAACGGCATTCAGGAGTTTTGCGCGCACGATGCCGCGCTTGCTGATTTTCTCGGTCATCGCGGGCGGCTTCGCGAGGAAGTCGTTGAAGGCCCGGAGGGTGTCCATCGTGTCGGGCGAGAAGGTTTCGGCCAGCATTTCGAATTGGTAGATCTTCTCGATCTCGGCCACGAGTTTTTCGTTGAGATCGGGGTCGGCCGGTGGGGCCGGGGTCTCGGAAAGCCGGACCGACTGAACCGGGAAAAGCTGTTCGATGTAGTCCTCGGACCGCTCGGCGGTCAGGGCCACCTCCTTTACCACGTTCTGGGGCAGGTAATCGTACCAGGGCCCGACACGGGCGAAGACGTAGCCAATGTTCAGATCCCGTTCGAGCGGATCCCAGCGGATGTTCTCGTAGCCCGAGAATATGCGCGTGACGGCGTCGCATTCGCGGATCGGCTCAACCTCGGTTCGAACAGAGGCGACCTCTTCGAATTTCGGCGTCCAGCCGAAGAAATTGACGCTGTTTTCGGCCATGCGCCGTTCCGTGGGCGAGAACATGTCGGGGCGCCGGACGGTCACATCGCGCTTTTCCGGGGCCAGCAAGGGCGCCTCGATAGACGCGCCGGGGCGGACCCGCATATGCGCGGGAAAGGACTGGACCCGCCAGCCCGTGGCGATGTCCGGGTCTGGGCGCCATTTCGGATAGGTTCGGATCACCGTCGGTTTGCCACCGACAAGCGGCGTGTCGGTGACGACCTGGATGGTATCGCTCTCGATGCCTTCGGCCTACACGAGATGTTCGGCAAGGCCGTCCTGCATGGGTTCCGTGTCGTCGAGATCGACCATCGTGTCGAACCCCCAGGCTCGGTCGACTGCCATCTGCTCGCCTTCCGCGCCGTGTATGCCCGATGCGCCGGCGCGCACCGTGAGGCGATAGCGCACGCCGTCGCGGAGCGGGGTCTGCGGGGTGACGATGACGGTCTCCGTGCCGGACAAACGGAGACGCGTTTCGACCGGGCGGATTTCTGTTCCGCCGTCTTCGGTCGCATAGCCGGTCTCAAGTTTCACCGCACTCGGGGTGACGGAGACCGGGGCGAGCGGACGGTCGAACGTCAAGCGGATACCGGGCGCGTCCCAGGGTAGGTTTTGCGCGTCGCGCGCCGGGCGGTGCGATACGAGCCGCAGCCGGGCGGCGGGCGCTTCGCCATCCGTCGGGGCCTGCGCGATTTCCAGCATACCCATCGCGTAGCCCATATTGCGCATGTTGGGGGCGGCGAAGCGGCCGGTTACGCGCAGGGGCTTGTCCCCCGTCTCCCGGTCGACATCGACACGACCGGGCCCCCTCGAACTCCACGTCCGACGCTCCCGCTCCACCGCCGCTGTGCCGGAAAGGTGGAACCGCCCGATCACATGCGTGTCGGTGATGCGCTCGATATGAACCGTGCCCGACAGTTCCCCCGTCAGAATTTGCGTCCGGGTGCCCGCCTGGGCAACCCCGTCCATGTCGCAGTTCAACTCTCTGACCTGCCGGCCGACCGTGGCACCCTGCGGGATCGTCGAAAGCTCAAGTGTCTTCAGCGCGCCTTGTCGTGTGGCACGACACATGTGTTTTTCGAATTCCTGTTCGCGGCGCATGTTCTCGGTGTTTGGAGGCAGATAAGGGTGCGGACGGATCTGACCGGCCCAGGATGAAAAAACCGTCGACGGGTCGGCGTCGCCGTCGCCACTCACGGCACGCACCTCATAAATTGCACCGGCGCGCAGATCACCGGGCCCGGCATCGGTCAGCGCGATGACCAGATGCGCACCGCTGTTGCGCGGCCAGCCACCGATGCCGCCATGGCGATAGGCGAGCGGGAGGCCGAGACTGCCCCCCTGGAAGGAAAAGAGGTTCGGACTGAAAACCTCGAACACGGCGCGCCTTGCGCCGCCGCTGGCCGTGGGGATGTCGAGGGACTCGCCCGACATGTCTTCGACGAAGTCGATCGTGCCCTGGTCGAGACCCGGGACGCCCTCGGTGCCGCCGATGCGCTTTGCCGCAAGGTGCCGCGCGCAGGCCGCACCGCCGGCGCTGACCCCGCCAGCGATCGACAGGCTTGCCTGCCCCGGTAGCAGGTCGGCATTTGCACCACCGGCAAAGGCGTTCGGGTTCAGGTTGCCCAGAAGGTCGAACGTCTGCGTCGGATTGATCGCTTGCAGCATGCCCTCGACCGAGCAGACAGGGGCTGGCGGCGGCGCGTTCAGATCGCAGCTGTCCTGCGCGTGCAGAGGCAAGGTTGCAGCGTACAGGACAGCCGCCAGTACGGCGGGAAACGGCGCTGGCCGGATCATTGGTTGCCCATGTTCATCATATTGCCCAGGTCCATCGGCTCTGCCGGCAGCTCGAAATCCCCGGCGGGCCCGGCATCGCCGTTCACTTCCGTCACCTTGAAGCGGTCACCGAAGGACAGCGCCGCAAGGCCGCGATCCTGAAGCTCTACCATGAGCGGATTTGGCGCCTCGCCACTAATCGCCTCGATCAGCTGCATCTTGAGCGCTTGATGCTCCAGCAGGCGGGTATCGTCGGTCAGAACGGCGGTGTCTGTGCGGGGCTGTCCGGCATTGTCGACCCACTCGATCTCATGGACGTCCCCTTCGACCCCGGCGATCTCGCGTGTCTCGCCCATCTCCTCGATGGTAACGATCTCGTCGGGGAAAACCACGCCAGCCTCGTTCTGCGACGGTGTCTGGTTCGCCGCGCCCGGCATGTCCTTCATCTGGCCGAGGTCAATGACGGTGATCTGCCCGGCCATCGAGATGATGGAATACACGCTGTCGTCCCGCAGGAGCATGTAGGCGTCCATCCCCTCGATATCAGTGCGCAGCGCGCTGCCGAACCAACGTTCCGTCATGCTCATCTGGCCCGCGTCTCCCGCATCCGCAATGAAGCTGACACGGCCTTCGGCAAGGCTGCTCGTGGCAGCGACCAGGGTTGTAAAAAGGGCAGCGGTGAAGGGACGGATCACCATTGGTCTCCTGTCGTTGCGTTGGAATGAGGCGGAACACGCCGTGGCAAGGGCGTGTCAATACGAACAAAGCCGAAGGCCCGCGCATGCGCGTTCCCGCAGACGAATCCGGGCGCGTACCGATCGGCCACGGCACGAGCCAGCGCGTTGGCGTCTGGCGTGTCAGTGGTGTCGATGACGCCGACCATGCAGCTTTCGGCGTCTGGCGTGGTGGCGACCGTACTGATGACCAGCATCTCGCGGTCATCGAAGCTGGGTCCGACATCCCAGCGGTGAATGGTGGCGAAGGGCTGCATCTCGCCTTTCAGCCTCTGCCGCCGCCATTCGACGGTATCATGCACGGTATTGAATGGTGTGAAACTTTCCCGCGGGCCGAAGACCTGCGTCCTGCCGTAGTCCATCGAGATGCGGGCATCTCCCTCCGTCAGCATCAGGTAGAAACCCTGCGGCCCCGGGCAGACGAGCTGGAAACCCATCGCCGCCTCCTCGGGGGGCAGGTCCTTTTCCAGCGTCCGGCAATCGGCGTCCCAGTCATAGCTGGTGTAGACACTGTCGATGTCCTGCGCATGGGCCACGGCAGGCAGGGCAAGCGCGAGGAGGGCAGGGCGGATCATTCGCCGCTCTCGACCGGTATGCCCGCGAAGCGGAGGGTCACGCTGCCCGCACCCTCTAACTGGTCGTGCGCGCCAAGTTCTGCGGTGAGCTCGCCGCCCAGACCGCCGTCTTCGGACCGTTCAAGGCTACCCTTGGCGCTGACCGGCATACCGGCGAAGGTGATCGACACCGGCGCGTCGGCGCCGGCCGTAAATGTGCCGCTGTGCCCGGCGGGAAAGTCCAGTTCCAGCTTGGGGCCGAACTTGCCCAACGACAGCACCAGCTTGTCCTCGCCCTCTACGGCCTTTGCCGGGGTGAAAAAGTTGATCAGCGGATCGTCGGGTATCGACTCGTCCAGCGCCGTCACGGTGCCGGTCGTCTCGACAAGGGTGACCTCCGGGCCAGCTGAATACGGGATCTCGTCAAAGTCCGCTGCCAGCGTCACCTCGTCGGAAGGATCGTCCCGCGACACGAAAGTGATCTCGGCCTTGCCTGTGATCGCGTCCTGGTCGCGCCGAGCAAGGGTAAGGCTACCACCGCCTTTGGAGGTGTAGGTGGCCGGACGCGGGGCGTTCGGACCGGCATCGCTGACACTCATCCACAGGTATGCGGATGGAAGCTTATCCTTGTCTGTCGGTCCGATCTCATGCGTGCCGGGCCCGATCTCTTCGGGCAGGCCAAGGCTGAGCGACAGGTCCACGGTTTCTCCCTGCCACTTTGCCGTGCCGGTGAGCGACAGGGTCCACGGGCCACGCGCATTGGTGGCCTGGTTGCCGTCCATCTTGAACTCCGACCGGTTGCAGGGGGCGTCTGCGCGGTAGGGTCCGACATTGCCTTGGACAATGCCGGCAAGCGCCATGCGATAGGCCCCCGACGCAAGGCCGCCTTCCTCGGTTTCCGTGGGCAGGGCGGCCACGCCCGGCGCGCGGCGGCAGGTGGCGGAATCGATCTGCGTGGCGCCGTCGCGGTCGAGCCAGACGAGCTTGTCGCGTTCCCACGGGAGGTGCCAGAGCATCCGCGAGGGGCCGGAGCGCGGGTCGCCCGGACCTTCGTAGCTGATGTCTGGGGTATTGCCGCAGATATTCGTTCCAGCGCCGACGACGAGCGGAAGAAGGCCATTCTGGTAGGCGGGCAAGCGCGTATCGCTGCATATCGTAAAACGGGCACCTGCCTCGGGATTCACGGCGACGCCCCCCCTCGATGTCGATCCAGACCGGGCCGGACGACATGCCGGCGGGGCGCACGGGGGCGCGCCCGTCCGAAAACGGCGTCACGGCGTCGAGCGCGCGCGTTTCCCCGCCCGGCATCGAGATCTCGCGGATGATCCAGTCGGTGTCATCCATGTAACCTGCATCGTCGCCGATGCGGACCGGCGCGCGCCTTTCGGTAGCGCGAGCCGCCTCTTGAAGAATGAATATTCTGGGGAACGCCAGCTCGCCCGAGCGGTCGATATAGCCGCGGTTCTCGGATTTCACGGCGGCCGGAGCATGGCTGTCGACAAAATCGCCACCGTCGATGAAGTCCGGCGCGATCGCCATCTGGCCGTCGGTGTCGATCCAGCCCACGCGGTCGTTGGCAAGACGCACCCAGGCAAGCCCATCCGAGAAGCTGCCGAAATCCCACACCTTGCGACCCTCGAAGGCGGGCGGGGTCCAGATATCGCCGTCGGCGGTGATGTAATGGGGTTTGCCATCGGCCGGGGTGGCTGCGCTGCAACCATCGGACATCGGTTTGGAGGGTGAGAGCGCGAAACGTTCACCTGATATGATGATACTGTCCGCATCTTTCGCACCCGGCCTCACGAGATAGCTGCCGGTGCGATCGATCAGGCCCCAGCTTGCGGCGGTTTCGACCGCCGCGACTCCTTCGGAAAAGGGGCGGGCCTGTAGCCAGGCGGGGGCAAGACGCCATTCGCCGTCGCGGCCGATGAACCCCCATTCTGCCTCATGCGGCAAAGGATAGAGCGGAGTGCCACCGGTTTTAGCTGGCGTGCCGCACGACTGCGCCTGGGCGCGAGGGTCGTCCCAACGCAAATCGCGCCGGCGCATGCGATGACCTTGCAGACGGTTTTGCACTGCATCACTCCACCTCCACAATCTCGATCCGGTCGAATTCCGCGACGGTCTGTTCCGACCCCAGCGTTCCGGCAAAAGAGTGCCGGGTCGCCGCGTGTGCGCAGGATCTGGATCGGGTCCGTCTCGATCACCTCGGGGCCACCCTCCTGCAGGGTCCAGCCGTTCAGCTTGAGCCGCCCGACGTAGTCACGGCCATGTTTCGAGATCGTCAGTCGAGCGCCCTTTTCCTCGAAATCCCGCAGGATCTGGGCCAGGTCGTAGCCGCGGACATTGCCGGCGATCTCGACTTCGGCGCGGGTTTCGGTGCCGCCGGACATGGCCCGCAGCCGCAGGTCGTCATTGGAATTGCCCTGCCGATAGACATATGCCGAGATCGTCTTGTCGATATCCGCATGACGCCCGACCTGCACGATGGCCCGCCGGCCGCCCAATGACTGGACCTCGCCCATGCGCGCAGTGAAATCGGCGCTGAGATCCCAGTCGCCTTCGGGAAACTCGGCCGCGGTCCATCTGAAGACATTGGGTTGGTCTTCCGCATCGCCCATGTAGCCGGGCTGAACGGTCATCGTGACAAGGGTGCCATCGTCGAGAATGAAGCCGGACGGATCGGGATTGTTTACCGTCCAGTCAGCGCCGAGTTCAGCGCGATCGAACTCATCGACGAAAAGCGGGCCTTTCGGTTCCGGCGCGGGCTCTGGCGCGCTCACTTGTTGAAGCGCACCGCTCAGCGACGCGGCATCCGAGGCCGGGATACAGCGCCCGTCCGTCGCCTCCGCCGTCGTCCGAGTGAGCTTCAACGGTGTCGCCCCAGGCAGAAGATTGGTCCATTGCGGGCGCCACCGACTGAGCCTTCTGCGGACAGCCTGTCGCGAAAGCGGCGCTGGCGCGGATTCTCGATAAAAGCGCCATTGCTTCTGAGATATGTTCTCGGGCCTTTGCGCGAAGAGAATGCCGGCGGACATTGCTTACCAGCCGAGGGGACTCGGAGGGAATTGCACGGCTTTCATCGGCCGCTTCATCAGCGCCGCCTTTCTCATGATGCCGGCTTCTTTGGTTATCTCAACATTGACCCTGTCTTCGATATGAAACGCGAGCCATTCGAGTGCTTGTACGCCCGGACGGATTTCGTCGGGTGCGGCCCTGTCGAAGTTTCGGCGCGGCCCGCAGTTTCGCCGGGCTCACGTGCGGAGTAAAGCAGCGCGTGTTCGACGTTGCGAAGGACGGGCCGAAGATCCAAGCTGATCCGCACGCTGCAATCGCCGAACAGCATGGCATCGACCGTCCGCAGGGCAGGGTGCGTACTGGTCGGCGGCGTGGCCGAGGGCGGGGACAGCAGGCCTGCCGCAAGCGCCCGGAAGCGTGGAACATCTCCACGTCGCGCATGGCCCCGCAAGCGTCTTAAGTCCCGTAGCATGCGCATCCAGCGGCGCAGCCGCGCGGCCGGGGCCGACACAGCAGAGCGGCCGCGCAACGCCAGTATCATCGTTGACACGGCACTTGCGCCAAGAACAGCCAGATGCAGCCAGCCTACACCGGTGTCCTTGCGCCAACCGGATGCCGCATTGTCGGCAAAACTCGCGTAGCCGATGTTTGCCGCAGACAGCGTGGCGGTGGTCGCCGTCCGTGACGTCGTGTCGAAATAGGGCAGAGTTGCCTTGGAAAGAACGCCCGGCTCTCCGGTGATCGGGCGGAGTTTCCAGACCCAGACCAAGGTCGTGACCGGACCCTGTGAAGTGACCTGAAAGCTGAGGTCCTCCGGCGGGGTGAAGGTGATCAGCCATGGTTCGCGCAAGGCGGGCTGCTGCGGCATCATCTCGGGGGTCGCACCAAGTGCTCGGATCACGACCCGGCGCGTCACGCTTTGCCCGTCCTCCAACTGTGCCGGATCGGCGTCCCAGGTGTCGGAGACTTCCAGCGCGCGGACCGGGAACCACGACTCGTCTGCGCCTGTCGGCTTTTCTTCGATCTCGATGCGCACGGGATCAGACCGGACCAGAACAATTTCGCGTTGTCCGCCGCTGCCGATGATCTCGAGTTCATGCACGATCGGCAGAATCTCCAGATTTCCGGCCCGCTTCGGGAAGAAGGCGATGCGCCGCTCGAACACCCGTGCGGTGCGACCGTCGATGCGCTGATCGCTCCAAGCGTCCTGTCCCAGCCGCGTCCAGTCAAAATCAGTCATGCTGCGCAGCTTGAGTTCCTCGTTGGTGATGGTCTCGCGATAGGTGCCGCGGATCGTGGCAAGGACCATCTCGCCCTCCAACGGTTCCGTTTCACGCGGATCCAAGACGAGCTCCAGTTTCAGCGTCTGGGGCGTTTGCGCGGCCAGGGGTGTCGCCAGCAGAAGCAGAAGGGTCAGCAACCTCACCATCGGCTGGGCTCCTCGCGATGGGCCTCGCCGTCCTTGCGACGACGTTCCATCTCGGCGGCAAGGCGGCCCTTGAGATAGGCCCCCGGCGCATCGGCGAGCGTGTCGAGCCAGCCTGCGTCCGCCGCCGATGTCCGCTCGCCGGTGACCGAGCGTTTCAGGCTGGCACGCCTTGGGTCGCGTTCCGCCGCCTGGATGGGTTGCGTGGGGTCGTCGGGATCAAAAGCCGCGGTTTCGACGCCGCTTTTCGACAGGATTGTCTCGATCCGGCCGTGCCCGCGGGCTTCGCCGATCACCGGCTCGATCAGGGCCGATACGACCGCGCGGTTGTGGCGGGCGTCGGCATCGTAGCGGTCGGCGAACAGCACGGCATCGAAATAGGCGACCGACAGGCTGTGGTCGCCCGTCGCGGCCAGTGTCATGCCCCGGTTGTAGGTCGCGCTGCGGCCAAGCTCGGCGAATACGGCGTCGGCTTCGGCATAGCGTCCGGCCTGGTAGAGCGCCGCGCCGCGTGCGCCGGGGGTCTTGATCAGCGGGAGAGCCAGGTCGGGAAAGCCCGCACGCCAGATCAATTTGGACCATGCCTCGGGGCCGGCGACCACGGCGCAAAGCAGGGCCGCGGCAAGGACTGAAAGCGACACGCGGCTCATGCGTCACGCCTCCGGCGGAGGAGGAATGCAAGCGGCAGGAGGGCAAGGGTGACGAACCATCTGCCCTGGTCGGAATAGCGCAGGTTGCGAAGGGTGTCGTTTGCCTCGGCGGCGCCCTGGCGCTCGCTCAGGATCGTCTCGACGCCCGAGAGGTCGGACGCATCCACGATCACGCCGCCGCCCGCGCTTGCGACCGAGGCAAGCGCTTCGCGGTCTGCGGCGGGCATGCCGTAAGGCGGGTCGTCGGGCGCCACGAAGACGGTCGAGACACGCAGGCCCGCAGCCGCCATCTGGCGGGCCCGGTCCAGCGCCTCGGGTCCGACCCCGCCGCCGTCGGAGACGAGCACCACATCGGGATGCGCCGCGGCCGCGTCGGCCAGGGTCTGCCGTGCGAGGTCGAGCGCGCGGTCCGGGCGGCTGCCCCCCACCGGCATCGTCTCGGTGTCTGCCACGGCGATGACCGTTTGCAAGGCGGCCGGATCCTCGGTTGGCACGCTGACAAGAAAGCTTTCGGCGGAGTAGACGCCCAAGGCCACGGGCCGTGTGCCGTGACGGTCGATCATGCGCGACACGGCGGCCTGGGCGTCATCGAACCCGCCGCCTTGGGTCACCGATGGGGACAGGTCCATCAGGATCATGACCGCGTCGAGATTGCGTAGTACCGGCGCGTCGGGATCGCGGGTGGCCGGCCCCGCCAGCCCGAAAGCGGTCAGCCCGCCGGCAAGAGCCAGCAGCCACGGCCCTGCATCGCGTCGGCCTTCCACGACATGCCCCAGGCCGCGCAAGGCAACCAGCAGGTCCGGGTCGATGACGCGGCGCCATCGGTCCAGTCCGTTGCCCCTCAGGGCGACGGCGGCCCCGGCCAGCAAGGACAGCGGAACGCCGACCAGCCACAGCGGGCGAAGCAGGATGATCTGCCACAGGTCCGTCACGCTGCCTCCCGCGCCTGCAACCCGAGCGCCGTCGCCAGCATCGCCAGCGCCGCGCCGGCCAGCCATGGCCAGTAGTTCTGCCATCCGCGGATCGGGGGGGCATCGGCCAGGCTGGGCTCGAGCCGGTCGATGGCCTCGGTCACCGCCACGAGGTCCTCGGTGGTGCGCACGCGGAAGGTCTGGCCTTGTGCGGCCTCGGCAATGCGGCGCAGGGTATCGCTGTCGACCGCGTCGCGGGCATCCGGGGCGGTTTCAAGATCGGCCGGACCGAGTGCAATCGTGTAAATCCGCACGCCCAGCGTTTCGGCGGTGACGGCGGCGGCAACGGGATCGACCGTTCCGGTCGTATCCTGCCCATCCGACAACAACACGATCACGCGGCTTTTGGCATCGCGAACTCGCAGCCGGCGAAGCGCAAGACCCAGGCCATCCGCGATGGCCGTGGCCTTGCCGGAGACACCGATCTGAACGGTTTCGATCACCTGGGCGACAGCGGAGACGTCATGCGTCAGGGCCGCCGCGACATAGGCGCGCTCACCGAAGACGACCAGTCCGACCCGGTCGCCCTTGCGGGCGCGGACGAAACGCGCGCCCACGTCCTGTACTGCGGCCAGGCGCGAAACCTGTGCGCCGTCCAGAACGAAATCCTCGCGCTCCATCGAGCCGGAAAGATCAAGCGCAAGGACGATGTCGCGCCCCGAGGCGGGCACCATTTCAAGCGTGCGTTCCATGCGCGGGTCGGTCAGGGCGGCGACTAGAAAAATCCATGCAAGGACCAGGATTGTCGTCAAGGCATGGCGCCGCACGGGTGCCGTATCGATGGGGCGGAATGTTTCCGCGATGGCCGGTGGCAGGTTCAGTGCGCTGGCCGCGACCGGGCGTCCGGGCAGAAGGCGGAACAGCAGGAATGGCAGCGGGAGCAGCAGCGCCGCCCAGGGGAACGCGAAACTCATCGGTGTGCCCTTCGCTGGGCAGCGGCCATGATGGCGGTTTCCAGCACCGTCGGATCAAGCGGGTGGCGCGGATTGTAGAGCGCCTCGCGCAGACCGTCCGGAGGCGTGCCACCAAGATCCCGCAGAAGGCTGGCAAGTCCGGCAAGCCGGGCCTGGGGATCGTCACCGGACAAATCGGCGATGGCGGCGCGGGCCGTCTGTGTCGGTCGCGTCTTCCTGACGGTTGCGAACCTTGCCAGCCGCGCGAACAACAGGCCCACGATCAGGCCGAGCGCCGCAGCCGCCAGCGCGTCGTGCAGGCCGAAGCGGGCAAAGCTCTCCGGGATGCGGATATCGGCAAGACGGGCGATCAGATCTTCGGGTCTCATGCGGCCTCCGGACACACCGGGTCTGCCGCGTTCAATATCCGGTGGGGTATGGCGTGGCTTGCAAGACGGTCGGCAGAGGTGGAGGCCCCGAAACGGCCTGGCCTGACGCTTCCGCCGATACGCGCCGAAAAGCGGCCCGGCGGTGGCGCCTCCTCCACGCTATCCTGCACCAGAAGAACCTCGAGTGGGCATTTCCGCATCAAGGCCGCCGCCACTATGCCGAAATCCGCGCCGGGCGTATCAAGCCCTGTCGCGATCCTGACAGCAGTGCCCGGCGCTGTCAGCGCAGTTACGGTTTCCAACATCACCGCAAGGCTTTCATAGCGTGCATCCGGGGCGTCGAGGGCCGCTTCATGGGCCCGCGCCAAAGCGCCCGCCATGCGCAGCATTGCGGCTTCGCGCGGGCGTGGGTCCAGTATCTCCACGCCGCCGCTGGTGACAATCATCACGCCGACGCGTCCTCCGGTCACAAGCGCGCGCCAGCCTTCCAAAGCCAATGCTTCTGCGGCGGCGACTGAGCGGAAACGCCCGCGTGTGCCCCAGAGCATCGGCGGGCGAAAATCGGCGACCAGCAAAAGCGTGCGCTCTACTTCCTCGTGCCGGCTGCGGACCTGCGGCCGTCCGCTGCGCGCCGTGGCGGACGGGTCGATCCGGCGCGGATCGTCACCGTCCTGAAACGGACGCAGGTCGAAAAGATCGCCGCCCTCGCCGCGGCGCGGGCCGGAGAGACCCCCCGCGACCCCATGGGAAAGGCCGGGCGGGTGTTTGCCCGTGACGAGGCCGCCGATCGCGACGAGACGGTCGAGAGAGACCTCGGCCCCGGATGCCCGGGGCAGACTCATAGTGGCGGAACCGCCGAAAGGATCTCGGCCACGATCGTGCGGGAGGTGTGGCCTTCGGCCTGCGCCCGCCAGGTCGGCGCCATGCGGTGGCACAGAACGTCGGATGCCAGTGCCGCGATGTCTTCGGGCACCACGAAATCGCGGCCGTGCAGCCACGCGCGCGCACGGGCGCTCGACGCCAGGGCAAGCGTGCCGCGCGGGCTTACCGCGTGGCGGATCCGATCGGTCAGGTCAATGGCTTCGGTCGCACGGCGTGTCGCCATCACCAGCGCCACCATGTATTGCTTCAATGCGGGGGACAGGTGGACCTGAAGCACGTCTTCCTGCATGGCGGCGAGCGTTGCGTGATCCAGCGTCGGGGCTTCGCCCCCGGCATGACTGCGCAGTTCCGTCTCGACGAGATCGAGAATTTCCATTTCCGCGGTCTCATCCGGCATATCAAGAACGACATGCATCAAGAAGCGGTCAAGCTGTGCCTCGGGCAGGGGAAAGGTGCCTTCCTGCTCCAACGGGTTCTGTGTGGCGATCACCATGAAAGGGTCGGGCAGGGGACGGGTCTGCCCGCCGGCGGTGACCTGGCCCTCGCCCATCGCCTCCAGCAGGGCGGACTGCACCTTGGGCGGAGCACGGTTGATCTCGTCAACGAGGACAAGATTGTGAAACACCGGTCCAGGCAGGAAATCCATCTTGCCACTTTCTTGCCGGTAGACCTGCGTGCCGGTCATGTCGGATGGCATCAGGTCGGGCGTGCATTGAATGCGGGCAAAGCTGCCCTCTACACCGTCGGCCAGCCTGCGCACCGAACGGGTCTTGCCAATGCCCGGGGCGCCCTCGATAAGCACATGCCCGCCGGTCAGAAGCGCGATCATCAGCCGTTCCACCAGCGCCGCGTGCCCGACAAGCCCCGCTTCCATCCGGGTCACCAGAATTTTCGCGGAGTCCGGTCGAACGCGTGCCGTCCTGTCTGCGATATCCTCCATCCGGTCCTCCTGTTGCTTCGATGACATAACCACGCTGAGTGCAGGCAAAGAAGGCTTCGAAATGCTTTTCGGTGCATGTCGGGCAAATTGCCCGAGACATGCGGGCCGGTTTGCCCGATCCTTGGTGGCAGCGCGCTTAGGGAGGGAATGACATGAGCCTTCGGTTTCGACTGGTCTTGACGCTGTGGCTGGTCACGGCGTTGGCAGGCGCCATGACGCTTGGGTTGGCGGCCGGGGATGCCTATCGGTCCGCCCGGAGCGACACCCAGACCACGCTGACGCGCGCCAGCTATGTGCTGGAGCGAAACTATCACATGGAGCCGCGCGTGGGTGATCCACTTTATGCAGAGATGACGTCTATCAAGCTTCTGGGGGTGATGGCACCGGGCACGTGCATCCTGTACGAACAGCGACTGATCTCGGAACGGCGTCTTTGTGCCGGCTGGCAAGTCTTCGGCCAGATCGCGCCGGGATGGTTTCGCGACCTTTCCGAACGGGTGTTCGAACCGCCTGCCTCGGTCACCCGGTCAGGGTCCGCGTCGCAAAGTGGCGCGTTCCACGTTCAGGCGTCCTTCGATCCGGTGGCCGCAGCGACGCTGGCGTGGCAGCGGACAAGTCTGGCCCTGTGGCAGACGTTGGCGATGGCGGCCGGCGTATTGGTCCTGGGCTCCATCGCAATAGTCTGGAGGCTCGGACCGGTCCGCGGTATCGTGTCCGGGCTTGACCGGCTCGCCTGCGGCGATCTTGATGCGCGGGTCGAGCCGGGCGGCGCACAGGAGTTCTGCCAGATTGCCCGGGCCGTCAATCACTTGGCGGAGCGGCTGCGCGCCAGCGCCGCGCAGAGCCATGCGCTTACGCGAAAGCTGATAGAGGTCGAGGACGTGGAGCGGCGTCAGTTGGCGCGGGACCTGCATGACGAGTTCGGTCAGACCCTCACCGCGACGGCCGCACTCGCGGCGTCCATGAGCTGTGCCGCCCCGCAGGACCGCCCGGACATCGATCGCGATGCAAAGACCATCGGGGCCAATATCCGCAACATGATGGATTGCCTGCGCGGCGCGTTCGCCCGTCTGCGTCCGCCGGATCTGGAGGACGTCGGCCTTGCTGCCAGCTTGCGCACCATGCTGGACGGCTGGGCGACCCAGCGCGGTACCCGGCTGACGCTGGACTATGACCTGGACGAAAAGGGGATGTCGAATGCAGTGGCACTGGACCTCTACCGGATCGTACAGGAATGTGTCACCAACGCGATGCGGCATGGCGCGCCGGCCCGTGTTCGCGTGGCGCTGCGGCAGGCCGGCGACAGTATATCCTTGAGCGTAGAGGATGATGGCGGCGGCACGCTGGTCCGGGGGCAAAGTGGGCATGGTGTTCTGGGTATCAGCGAGCGCACGTCCGCGATGGGCGGCGAACTGCAGATGCGGGAAACCGATCTTGGCGTTCGGGTCGACGTGACCGTACCTGCCGCTATTGCGAGAAACGCGGCATGACCGAGCGCCTTGTGATGATCGTCGACGACCACCCGGTCGTGAGAGAAGGCTATCGCCGGCTGATCGACCTGCAACCGGGGCTGCGGATCGTGGCCGAGGCGGAGGACGCGCGCAGCGCCTACAGCCGCTACCGCGAGACATCGCCAGACGTTGTGGTGATGGATGTGACCTTGCCCGGTGCCAGCGGCATAGAAGCGATCCGCCACATTCGGCAATACGACGAGGCCGCAAGGATCGTTGTGTTCACGATGCATCAAGGCGCGGCCTTTGCGTTGAAAGCGGTCGAAGCCGGTGCGGCCGGCTATGTCACGAAGAGCAGCGATCCGGCAAACCTCATCGAGGCAATCTTCGGAGTGCTGGAGGGGCGCACGGTGATCTCACCCGACGTGATAGAGGGTATCGCGCAAGACCGGATCTCGGGCGCCGGCAGCGGACTGGATGAGCTGAGCACGCGCCAGACTGAAATCCTGCGCCTGCTGGCAAGCGGCTGGCCGGCTGAAAAAATCGCTGACGCTCTATCTATCAGCCTCAAGACGGTGCGGAACAATCATTACCAGATCAAGAGCGTGCTTGGCCTGGAAACAGACGCTCAGATGGTCTGGTTCGCGCTCAAGACCGGACTTGTGGAGAGGGCGCGGGCGGACCAGGTCTAGGCTCAAATTGGTGTTTGCGAGCAAAAGGCTTGAATGCGTTGTCCTCGCCCCGGCTTTTTCATGAAAAACCCATAGCTGCGCGGTCACGTCTCGCCCGACGCAAGGGGGCATGCCTAGCAGGAAACCTTTGCAGAACGCACAGGACGCACTTGTGGCGCGCGGCAAGGGCCGTGCGTGGTATCGGCCAGCCCATTCGTCTGGCCGATACCGCGAGTTGCTTCGTCAATGCTGGCCGGTGGAACCATGAGCGTTCGTGGCACCCAAGACCGGCAAACCGCTGCTTGCTGTTGTAGTCAGGCCGCCGGCAAGGCGATCGCCTTGGCTGCGTCACCGTCCCGCGCACCGTAGTGGACCAGCACCCGGGCCGCGTTTTCCGCACCGAGCTTGCCAGCTTCTTGTACCGGCAAGCCGCGGGCCAGTGCCGCCAGGAAACCGCTCGCGTAGGCATCCCCCGCGCCGGTGCTGTCGACGACTTCCGGCACGTCGACAGCCGGGATGTGGTGGCGCCCCTCGGCATCGGCGACAATGGAGCCCTTGTCGTGCTCGGTCACTGCCGCGACCGAAACCCGCGTCATTGCCCAGCCAAGGGCGGCGTCCGCGCCTTCGCGTCCCGCAAGCGCGGCCACCTCGGCCTCGTTGCCGACAAGGATGTCGACATGACGCGAGACGAAGTTGCGCATGACGTCTATGTTGCGCTCGACGCAGCCGGCATCCGAAGGTGTCAGCGCCACCTTCGCCCCGGCGGCCTGCGCCGCTTCGGCCAGGCGTTCGATCACCGCCGCGCCATGCGGGGCGTCCCATATGTAGCCTTCGATAAACAGGATATCGAACTCTTCGGGAAGGGCCGCGAGCGCCTCCGGAGGCATCAACGTGGTCGCCGCCCCCAGGTAGGTGCTCATGGTGCGCTCGCCGTCCGGCGTGACCAGCACGACGCAGCGGCCGGTCCCATGATCGCCGTTCTGTGCGACGGCAACCGGTGCGGCCAGCCCCATGCCCGACATTTCCTCGCAGAAAGCGTCGCCGAGATCATCGTTGGCCACCTTGCCCAGGTAGGTTCCCCGGACAGGCGTGTCGGCCAGGTGAGCGATGGAGTTGGCCACCGATCCGCCGGACTGGCGGATACCGGGGCCGACATCCTCGAACAGGGCGTGGGCCGCGTCGGCATCCACCAGGTGCATGCCTCCCGGGGTCAGCCCGTGCCGCGTGACGACATCGGGCTCGACCGCGGCGACGACATCGACCAGCGCGTTGCCCAAACCCACGATATGCGGAGTTCGTTCGGTCATGTCTGGCTCCTCAATACCGGTAATGCTCGGGCTTGTACGGGCCATCCGGCGAGACACCGATATAA
Source organism: Roseovarius confluentis (assembly GCF_002917925.1). Lineage (GTDB taxonomy): Bacteria > Pseudomonadota > Alphaproteobacteria > Rhodobacterales > Rhodobacteraceae > Roseovarius > Roseovarius confluentis. The sequence goes on from NZ_PPFE01000001.1 coordinate 23,675, forward strand.
TCCGCCTGGTCTTTCGCCAGTTCCGTCAGCTTCACGCCGATGCGGTCCAGGTGCAGGCGCGCGACCTTTTCGTCCAGGTGCTTGGGCAGGATATAGACCTCGTTCTGGTATTCGCCGCCGTTCTTCCACAGCTCGATCTGCGCCAGAACCTGGTTGGTAAAGCTGGCTGACATCACGAAGGATGGGTGGCCGGTGGCGTTGCCGAGGTTCAGCAAGCGCCCTTCGCTGAGCAGGATGATGCGGTTGCCCGAGGGCATCTCGATCATGTCGACCTGTTCCTTGATGTTGGTCCACTTGTGGTTCTTCAGGCTGGCGACCTGAATCTCGTTGTCGAAGTGACCGATATTGCCGACGATCGCCATGTCCTTCATCTCGCGCATGTGCTCGATGCGGATCACGTCCTTGTTGCCGGTCGTGGTGACGAAGATGTCGGCGGTATTCACCACGTCTTCCAGGGTCGTCACCTCGAAGCCATCCATGGCCGCTTGAAGCGCGCAGATCGGATCGACTTCCGTGACCAACACCCGGGCGCCTGCACCCTTGAGCGAGGCGGCCGAGCCTTTGCCGACGTCGCCATAGCCCATGACCACGGCGACCTTGCCGGCCATCATCGTGTCGGTGGCGCGGCGGATACCGTCGACAAGGCTTTCCTTGCAGCCGTACTTGTTGTCGAACTTGGACTTGGTGACACTGTCATTCACGTTGATCGCGGGGAACGGCAGCTGACCTTCCTGCATCATCTTGTAAAGGCGATGCACGCCGGTCGTTGTCTCCTCGCTGACGCCCTTGATCATCTCGCGCTGCTTGGTGAACCAGCCGGGGCTTTCGGCCATGCGCTTCTTGATCTGGGCGAACAGGCACTCTTCCTCTTCGGAGGTCGGCGTCTCGATCAGCTCGGTTTCACCGGCCTCGACCCGCGCGCCGATCAGGATATAGAGCGTGGCGTCGCCACCATCGTCCAGGATCATGTTGGCGCCGCCGTCCTCGAACTGGAAGATGCGGTCGCAATAATCCCAGTATTCTTCCAGCGTCTCGCCCTTGACCGCGAAGACCGGCGTGCCGCCCTCGGCGATCACGGCTGCGGCGTGGTCCTGGGTGGAAAAGATGTTGCACGAGGCCCAGCGGACCTCCGCGCCCAGCGCCACCAGCGTTTCGATCAGGCAGGCGGTCTGGATCGTCATGTGCAACGACCCCGCGATGCGCGCGCCCTTGAGCGGCTTTTCAGACCCGTATTCCTCGCGCAGGGCCATAAGGCCCGGCATCTCGGTCTCGGCGATGTCCAGCTCCTTGCGGCCGAAACCGGCAAGAGCGATGTCACGGATCGCGCTGTCCGCGGGACTGACTCTCTCTGGCTTGTTCATGTCGCGTCTCCTTTTTTCGTTCTGATGTTTCGGATCATTCTGCTGCGGCGGATACGCCGAAGGTGCGGGCCAGTTCGCTGGCCAGATCCGTGCGTTCCCAGCTGAAGCCGCCGTCATCGTCCGGCACGCGCCCGAAATGGCCATAGGCAGCGGTGCGTGCATACACCGGCTTCAGAAGGCCCAGATGCTCGCGGATGCCGCGCGGGGTCAGTCGGACCATCTCGCGCAGGGTGCTGGCCAACTTGGTCTCGTCGACCCGGCCCGTGCCCAGCGTGTCGACATAGAGGGCGACCGGCTCGGGCACGCCGATGGCATAGGCCAGCTGGATCTGGCACTTGTCGGCCAGCCCGGCGGCGACCACGTTCTTGGCCATGTAGCGCGAGATATAGGCCGCCGAGCGGTCCACCTTGGTCGGGTCCTTGCCAGAAAACGCGCCGCCGCCATGCGGGGCCGCGCCGCCATAGGTGTCGACGATGATCTTTCGGCCGGTGAGGCCCGCATCACCGTCCGGGCCGCCGATGACGAAATTGCCGGTCGGGTTGACGATGATCTTGTCCTGCGACGGCAGGCTCCAGCCCTCGGTCTTGAAGCAATCGGTGATGTAGGGCTCGACCAGCGCGCGCACGTCGTCCTGGCTCAGTCCTTCGGCATGTTGGGTCGAGACGACCACGGTGTCGAGGCCGACCGGTTTGCCGTTCTGGTATTTCAACGTCACTTGGCTTTTGGCATCCGGCCCGAAATTCGGCTGCTTGCCGGATTTCCGGTCCTCGGCCATCGTGCGCAGGATCTTGTGGGCGAACTGGATCGGCGCCGGCATCAGCTCCTCGGTCTCGTTGCAGGCATAGCCGAACATGATGCCCTGGTCGCCGGCACCTTCCTCGCCTTTTTCGCCCTCGTCGACGCCCATCGCGATATCGGCCGATTGGGCGTGCAGGCGGCAGACGATCTCTGCATCCTTCCAGGAAAAGCCATGCTGTTCGTAACCGATGTCGCGGATTGCATCTCGGGCGATCTGCTCGACCTCCTTCAGCACGCTTTCCGGGCCGCGCACTTCGCCGGCGATGGTGACGTGATCGGTGGTGGCCAGCGTCTCGCAGGCCACGCGCGATTGCGGATCTGCGGCGAGGTAGGCATCCAGTACCGCGTCCGAAATCCGGTCGCAGACCTTATCGGGGTGCCCCTCGGACACCGATTCACTGGTGAATAGCCATGACTTGTCGCTCATAATCGTTCCTTTCTCCACTGTCGTGGGGTTGGGTCGCTTTTGGCAAAAATTGGATTTTTGCAGGGGTCAGGCGATCTTTCGATCGGCCGATGACTTGTCGGGCGTGTAGGACAGGCTGGGTTGCAGCCACGCCTCCACCTCGGCAATCTTCATGCTCTTGCGCTCGGCGTAGTCGGCCACCTGGTCGGGGCCGATGCGGCCAATGCCGAAATAGGCCGAGTCAGGGTGGGCGAAATAGAGCCCCGAAACCGCCGAGGCGGGCCACATCGCGCAGCTTTCGGTCAAGGTGACGCCGGTATGCTCGGGCGCATCCAGAAGGTCGAACAGCGTGCGCTTCTCGGTGTGGTCCGGGTTGGCCGGATAGCCCGGGGCAGGGCGGATGCCGCGATATTGCTCGCGGATCAGAGCCTCGTTATCCAGCGTTTCATCGGCGGCATAGCCCCACAGGCTCCGCCGCACGCGGGCGTGCAATGCCTCGGCAAAGGCTTCGGCGATCCGGTCGCCCAGCGCCTGCACCATGATGGCGTCGTAATCGTTGCCTTCGGCCTTCAGCCGGTCGGCGATGTCGTGCACCTCGCGCCCGGCGGTCACGGTAAAGCCGCCCACCCAGTCCTCGGTGCCCTCGGGCGCCACGAAGTCGGCAAGGCACATCTGCGGCCGGCCGTTCGATTTGCTGCGCTGCTGGCGCAGCTGCGGCATGCGGGCGCGCACGGTCTTGCGGTCCTCGTCCGCCCATACGACGATATCGTCGCCCTGCGCATTTGCTGGCCAGAGGCCAACCACGCCGCGCGGACTGAACCAGTCTTCGGTCTCGATCCGGTCCAGCATCTTCTGCGCGTTGTCGTACAGTTCGCGCGCGGCGGGCCCCTTGTCGGGATCGTCGAAGATGTTCGGGAACTTGCCTTTCATCTCCCAGGTGTTGAAGAACGGCGTCCAGTCGATGAACTCCCGCAGCTTGGCGATGTTCATGTCGTCGATGACCGTCAGGCCCGGCGTCTGCGGGGCAGGTGGCGTGTAGCTCTCCCAGCCGCCGTCGAATCTGGATTTACGCGCCTCGGCCAGCGCAGCGGTCGGCCGGTCGCCGGCGCCTTTCATCCCGTCGCGCAGCTTGTCCTGCTCGGAGACGACATCGGCCAGAAAGTCCGGCCGCGCTGTCTTGGACAGCAGTCTCGAGACCACGCCGACGGCTTTGGACGCGTCATCGACATGGATCACGCCATACTCATACTCCGGCGCGATCTTCAGCGCGGTATGCTTTTTCGAGGTGGTCGCCCCGCCGATCAGCAGCGGGAGGTCGAACTCCTGCCGTTTCATCTCGGCGGCCACGTCGACCATCCGGTCAAGCGACGGGGTGATCAGACCGGACAGCCCGATGATATCGGCCTTTTCCTTCTTCGCCGCCGCGAGAATATCCTCGGCCGGCACCATCACGCCAAGATCGACCACGTCGTAGTTGTTGCACTGCAGCACGACGCCGACGATGTTCTTGCCGATATCGTGCACGTCGCCCTTGACCGTCGCCATGATCACCTTGCCCTTGGCCGAGGTGTCGCCCGACAGGCGTTTTTCCTCTTCCATGAAGGGCAGCAGGTGCGCCACGGCGGCCTTCATCACGCGGGCGGATTTCACCACCTGCGGCAGGAACATCTTGCCCGCCCCGAAGAGGTCGCCCACCACGTTCATGCCGTCCATCAGCGGCCCCTCGATCACATCGAGCGGCTTTTCGGCGCGCTGGCGGCATTCCTCGGTATCGTCGACGACATAGTCGGTGATGCCGTGGACCAACGCGTGTTCCAGCCGTTTCTCGACCGGCAGTTCGCGCCACTTGGGGTCTTCCTTTTTGGAGGCTTCACCGGTGCCCTTGTACTTGTCGGCAATCTCCAGCAGGCGCTCGGTGGCATCGTCGCGGCGGTTCAGAAGCACGTCCTCGACATGCTCTCGCAGCTCTTCGGGGATGTCGTCATAGACCGTGATCTGCCCGGCATTGACGATCGCCATGTCCAGCCCCAGCGGGATCGCGTGGTAGAGGAACGCCGAGTGCATCGCCTCGCGCACCGCGTTGTTGCCGCGAAAGCTGAAGGACACGTTCGACAGGCCGCCCGAGACATGCACGTCCGGCATCGCCTCCTTGATCAGGCGGGTCGCCTCGAAAAAGGCGTTGGCATAGTCGTTATGCTCTTCGATCCCCGTCGCCACGGCAAAGATGTTGGGGTCGAAGATGATGTCCCACGGCTCGAACCCGGCTTTCTCGACCAGCAGATCGTAGGACCGCTTGCAGATGTCGAACTTGTGCTTCGCGGTTTCAGCCTGACCGTTCTCGTCGAACGCCATTACGACCACGGCGGCACCATAGCGCCGCACGGTGCGGGCCTGTTCCAGGAACGCCTCCTCGCCCTCCTTGAGCGAGATCGAATTGACCACGGCGCGGCCCTGCACGCATTTCAGCCCGGCCTCGATCACCTCGAACTTGGAACTGTCGATCATCACCGGCACGCGGCTGATGTCCGGCTCCGACGCGATCAGGTTCAGGAAGGTCTTCATCGCCTGCTCTGAATCGAGCAACCCTTCGTCCATGTTCACGTCGATGATCTGCGCGCCGTTCTCGACCTGCTGCCGGGCCACGTCGAGCGCGGTGGCATAGTCGTCGTCCATGATCAGGTTCTTGAATTTGGCCGAGCCGGTGACGTTGGTCCGCTCGCCGATATTGATGAAACTGGCAACTCCGGTGCTCATGCTGCGCCCTCCTTAACGTTCGCGCCTTGTGTCTCGAACATCTCCAGGCCGCTCAGCCGCATGCGCTTGACCTTCTGCGGGATCTTGCGCGGGGCCTTGCCCGCGACCGCCTCCGCGATGGCGCGGATATGCTCGGGCGTGGTGCCGCAACAGCCGCCCACGATGTTGACCAGCCCCGACGACGCCCACTCTTCAAGATGCTCGGCGGTTTCCTCGGGCGTTTCGTCATAGCCGCCCATCTCGTTGGGCAGGCCGGCGTTGGGATAGGCGCTGACCCGTGTATCGGCCACCTCGGACAGGGTGCGCACGTGCTGGCGCATCTCGCCCGCGCCCAGCGCGCAGTTCAGCCCGATGGAATAGGGCCGCGCGTGGCTCATCGACACCCAGAACGCCTCGGGCGTCTGGCCGGTCAGGGTGCGCCCCGAACGGTCGGTGATGGTGCCCGAGATCATCAGCGGCGGAATGGTCAGGCCCTCGTCCGACAGGCTGTCGATGGCGAAAAGCGCGGCCTTGGCGTTCAGCGTGTCAAAGATCGTCTCGATAAGCAGCAGGTCGGCGCCCGCCTCGATCAGCGCGCGCGCCGCCTCGCCATAGGCGCGGGCCAGGTCGTCGAACGTCACCGCCCGGAAGCCGGGGTCGTTCACGTCCGGGCTGATGCTGGCCGTCTGGTTGGTCGGGCCGATGCCTCCCGCAACCCAGCGCGGCCGGTCTGGCGTGGCGACCGCGTCTGCGGCCTCCCGCGCAAGGCGGACGGCTTCGGTGTTCATCTCGACCACCAGGTCGGTCATGTCGTAATCGGCCTGGCTGATCGCGTTCGCGCCGAAGGTGTTGGTGCACAGGATGTCGGCGCCCGCATGCAGGAAATCCTCGTGGATTTTGCGAATCATGTCGGGCTGGGTCAGGGTCAACAGCTCGTTGTTGCCGCCCACATCACTGGGATGATCCTTGAACCGCGCACCGCGATAGGCGGCCTCGTCGGGCTTTTCCTGTTGGATCATCGTGCCCATCGCCCCGTCCAGCACCAGGATGCGGTCGGCGTTGGCGGCGGCTATGTCGTTGGTATTGGTCATGCGTTCTTCAATCCTTCAAGCGGCGTTCTCGGCCACAATACTTGGTGTCAGCCCCAATGTCCTGCAGACAGCCAGCGTGACTTTCGGCTGGTTGAGCGTATAGAAGTGAAAGTCGGTGATCCCGGCTTCCATCAGGCGGCGGCATTGCTCGGCGGCAACGCCCGTCGCCACCATCGCGCGGGTTTCAGGGGCTTCGTCCAGCCCGTCGAACATCTGGCCCATCCAGTCGGGCACCGAGGCGCCACAGCCTGCGGAAAACCGCTTCAGCCCCTCGAAATTGGCAACCGGCATGATCCCGGCAACGATCGGCGCGTCGATGCCCGCGGCCCGCGCGCGATCGACGAACCGCAGCACGGTGTCGGTGTCGAAAGCATATTGCGTGATCGCTCGCGCCGCGCCGTTATCGATCTTGCGCTTGAGGTGGTCCATGTCGGCAGCGGCATCGCGGGCCTCGGGGTGCACCTCTGGGTAGGCGGCGACCGAAATGTCGAACTCGCCTTTGCGGCGCAGTGCCGCCACCAGTTCCGCGGCATCGTTATAGCCATCCTCGGGCAGGCTTTGGCCCTCCGGCAGGTCCCCGCGCAGCGCGACGATACTGTGCATGCCGGTCTCCCAGAACGCCTCGGCCTGGGCGTCGATCTCGGCCCGGCTGGCGCCGACGCAGGTGAAGTGGTGCGCCACCGGCAGCCCCGTGCGGTTACCCACCATCTCGACGATGCGCGCGGTGCGGTCCCTCGTGGTGCCTCCGGCGCCGTAGGTGACCGAAAAATACTCCGGGTCGGCCGCACTCAGTTGCGCCACGGTATCGCGCAGTCGGGTCACACCGGCCTCCGACTTGGGCGGAAAAAGCTCGAATGAAATCGACGGCGTGTCGGACGTACCTGTCATGTGCGTGTCTCCATCTCGGTGGTCGGGAGCGAAAGGGCGGGGGCGCGCCACGGCGCCCCCGTCGTGGACTTCAGTGTTTTACGGGCTTGCGGAAATGCTGGATGCCCCAGGCGAGGTGGCCGTCATCTGCGGCCTTCACCCAGTTCTGCAGGCCAACCGCCATCTTGTCGAGATACTCGGCCGAGCAGCCCTTTTCGCGCAATTCGTCGTAATGCGCCAGAAGCTCTTCGCGGACCCGGGCATAGTGCGCCCGCAGATCTCCGACCGCATCCTCCTGCTGTACGGTCTCGAAGCCGAGCCCCTCGGCTGTCTGGCGGTAGAACCCCGGCGACCCGAGGCTGTTGAGTTGCAGCCGGTCATAGACGGGTTGCAACACGCCCTGGGGCACGTCATCCGCCTGCATCGGGTCGGTGAATATCAGGTGCCCGCCCGGCTTCAGCACGCGGAACGCCTCGGCCAGGATCTGGTCGCGCTGGTCGGAATGCAGGAAGGCGTCCTGGCTCCAAACCACGTCGACGCTCTCGTCGGCCTCTGGCACGTCCTCGAATACGCCGTGGCGAATGCTGATCTTGTCGGCCAGCCGCGCGGCGCGAACCTTGCCAAGGTTATACTCGTTCTGCGTCTCGGAGATGTTAAGGCAGACAGCCTCGCAGCCGGTCTTCTTCACGACGGTGCGCATCGCGCCGCCATAGCCCGCACCAAGGTCCAGAACCCGGGATCCGGCTTTCAGGTCGGGCAGCGCCTCGATCATGCTTTCGATCGTCAGGTCGCTGGCTTCGCGGATGTTCTTGGTGGTCGCGTAGCGCCCGATATGGAGGTCCTCGCCCCCCCAGATGGTGGAGTAGAACGTATCGGCATCGTCGCTGTCATAGTAGGTTTCCGCGACATCGCGGATATCCGCGTTTCCATCGGCGCCGTTACCGCCCCAGCGGGCCACGTGCTCGGCCGATTTCTCGGCGACGTGGATGAAAAAGTCGGGCTCCTCCTCGGCATACGTATCCTGGAAATCGCCATAGGTGCGCACGCGCTCGAACCCGGCCTCGCGGAACAGGCGGCGCATGTAATCCTTGCGGATCGGGGCCATGTTCAGCGTGTAGGACGACCCGTCGGGGAAGCTGTAGCGCATCCGGCAAAGCCCGTCGTCGATATGGTCCGGCTCGGCGGTGACATCGTCGCCGCAATAATAGAACTTGTGCTTGCTCGAAAAGCCGTGGTCGAGCATGGCATCATAGTTCCGCTGGTCGAGGATCAGCACGCCGTCATGCGTGAGCGCGGCGTAGAACTCGGCCAGGGCGCGGCGGCGGTCCTGCTCTTCGTGAAGGTGGGTGAAAGAGTTGCCCAGGCAGATGATCGCATCGTACTTGCCGTGAATATCCCGGTTCAGCCAGCGCCAGTCCGCCTGGGCCGTCTTCAGGATCAGGCCGCGGCTCTGGCCGTTCTCGAACGCCTTGGCGACCATGGCCGCGTTGCCGTCGGCAGCGGTGACGTCGAAACCCGCTTCGGTCAGGCGCACCGAGTGAAAGCCGGTCCCGCAGGCCACGTCCAGCACGCGTTCCTTGCCGCGCGCCTTCAGGATGTCGATGAAGAACTGACCCTCGCTCTGGGCGCGACCGTCCCAGTCGATCAACTCGTCCCATTTGTCGACGAAGCTGGTGACGTATTCCTTGCGATAATGTCCCGTCTCGCGGTCTGCCAGCGGATCCTTGCTGTAGGTCTGCTTGGTCATCGTCAGTTCGGCGTTGCCGGCGACATCGCTGGTCATGTCTCTCTCCGTTATCTGGTGACGGCAGCCCGCACTTGGCCGCAACCGGGCTTCCGGATTCCGCGGTGCGGAACACAGAGGCGGTACCGTCAGGGTTGTCGTTGTTCAGTCCGCACGTCGTTGCGTGGGCAGATCCCTGTGATCACTGGCGGTCGGATCGGTTTGGACCTCGCCGCCCAGCCGGAAAATTTCGTTTATAGAAGTTTTCGCCGGCCTTTAATGTCCCATTGCGTACCTTTTCAACTGAAGCGTATTCAACCTTTGTGTGCGGAATTTTCATGAAATCGCGCAATGACTCTCTCAAATGCCTATAAAGGCTTAATAAATTTAACGCTCAAAAATTAGCCGTCACGCCTCACCGGGCGATAACCCGAAGAATCGCGATCAGCGGCAGTTCAGGTTATGCTTCGATAAGCTAATTTCTTGCGGGTTCGCCGAGCCACGTCAGACAGGATAACTTCATTCAGTCTCACCCGGTTCGAAGTGGTAAGACACGCGCCAATAGTCTCTCCACCTGATTGTCCATTCCTTCATGTTCGGGAACCGAATGACGGACAACACAAACAAGCGACTTTACCAGGACGTGGTAATCCGGACGTCCGGCTAGGTTGTCGCTGGAAGCCCAAAGACAAGAGAAACTGGCCCCATCCGGCAAATCTGGCATGGCATCGAGAGAATATCTTTGGTCAAATGGCTTCCGAAGGTCCCGCTCCTTGGGATTAAACACTAACCTGCCAGTATGAAAAAAATAATTTCCCGCGGCATAACGAAAGCCCTTGGCCGTAGCCGACCATTCCAGCCCGAAATGCCAAAGGCTGACCCGCCGGTAATTGACAAGATTCAAATGACGCGAGGCCAATCCGAAATCCTGTCGCGCTGTTTGTCAATTGATCTGGAGGTCGATCCGAATGAAGCCCGGATATTCGCCTTTGCCGCCGTGCCAGAGAGCGATGGAGGAGGAATCGTTCATCGGAAAGGTGACCCGAAAGTCGCGCTTGAAAAACTCGACCTGTTTTGCGCGGGTTTCGCTCATGTCATTGGGCACAATATTCTGCGCCATGACCTGCCGCATCTCATGGCGGTCTCGCCGCGCTTCTCAAAGCTCGCAGAGGGACCGATTGACACGCTGTGGCTCAACCCACTGGCATCCCCGCGCAATCCCTACCACAATCTGGTGAAACACTACCGCGATGGGCGGCTGCAAAGTGGTCACGTCAATGATCCTGAGTTCGACGCGCGGCTCGTGTTCGAGGTTCTTCGCAACCAGATCGACGCCTTCGTATCGCTGAACACGTTGTCGCCAGAAACGATGATGGCCTATCACTGGCTGTGCTGCCGAGGTCCCGGTAGCGACGGGTTTGATCGGTTGTTCAGCGATGTACGCGGGGCGTCCATCCCGACGCAAGCGGAAGCGCATGAGGCCATTCAGACGCTGCTAAAAGACGTGGCCTGTGGCGCACAGGTGAACGCTGTGCTCGAGCGGCTCTCGGACACTGAGCTGGGTTGGCCGATGGCATATGCCCTTGCCTGGATTTCGGTCGCTGGTGGGGATTCTGTCATGCCGCCTTGGGTGCGGGCGCAGTTCCGTGACGCAGCACGTCTCGTCAAAGCCCTGAGGGATACGAATTGTCGTAATCCGCAATGTGGCTATTGCGTAGAGCATAACGATCCTGCCCGTGCGCTCGAGCGCTGGTTCGGCTTCCCAAGTTTCCGTCCAGACCCGGTCGACGAAGACGGACGCCCGCTTCAGGAAAAGATCGTGGCGACGGCCATGGAAGGTGACAACCTTTTGGGCATCCTGCCGACGGGCACGGGCAAATCCATCTGCTATCAGATCCCCGCGCTGTCTCGGTTCGACAAAACCGGGGCCTTGACCGTCGTCATATCGCCGCTTGTGGCGCTGATGGCGGACCAGGTTCAGGGCTTGGTACGGGCCGGAATTTCCTCGGCGGTTACGATCAACGGGCTATTGTCTTTGCCCGAGCGTCAGGATGCGCTCGACAAGGTACGGCTTGGGGACGCTGCGATCCTATTGATTTCGCCCGAACAATTGCGCAGCACAACAGTTCGGTCCGTTTTGGCACAGCGCGAGGTAGGGCTATGGGTGCTGGACGAGGCGCATTGCGTATCGAAATGGGGGCACGATTTCCGACCCGACTATCGCTATGTTTCGCGGTTCATCAAGGAGAGCTCAGGCGATGAACCCGCTCCGGTACTTTGCTTGACCGCAACGGCAAAGCCGGACGTCGTGCAGGACATACGCAGTCATTTCAAAGAGCGGTTGGGGTCCGAGCTGGCGTTGATCGACGGTGGCGCATCGCGGTCGAACCTGAGCTTCCAGGTGCTGCCAACGCAGCGGGCAACCAAGATGACCGATATCCTCGACACGATCGAGGCCCGACTTCCGCGTGAGGGTGCGTCAGGAGCGGTCGTCTATTGTGCGACCCGAAACGCTACCGAGCGCGTGGCGGAGTTCTTGAAACAACACGGCATCGCGGCGGAACGTTATCATGCGGGCCTTAGCGCCGATGACAAGCGTGAGATCCAGGAGGACTTCCGCGTCGGCAATTTGCGCGTAATCGCGGCCACCAACGCCTTTGGGATGGGGGTCGACAAGCCGGACATTCGTCTGGTGGTTCACGGGGACGTGCCGGGGTCGCTGGAAAACTACCTGCAAGAGGCCGGGCGCGCCGGACGGGACCGCGAGCCTGCAAACTGCGTACTTCTGTTCAATACCGAAGACGTAGATCGTCAGTTCAGCCTCAGCGCGCGGTCTCGACTCGCGCGGCACGAGATCGGCGCGATCCTGAAAGCACTTCGTCGGCTTGACACACGAACCGGAAAGGGCGGTGAAATCGTCGCCACGCCGGGTGAGATCGTGCATGAAGAAAAAGACCGGGATTTCCAGCGGGACAGCAATACTGATGATACGCGGGTGAAGACGGCCGTCGCCTGGCTGGAAGAAGCGCACCTTCTGAACCGCGAGGAAAATCGGGTGCAGGTGTTTCCTGCGTCGCTACGGGTCAAGAGCATGAAGGAGGTTCGCGAAATCCTCGCATCTGCCGAGATCACAGAGCGGCGGCGAGAGGACCTGACGGCTATCGTGCAGCATATCATCAACGCGCCGCAGGAAGAAGGCATCACCACGGACGAGTTATGCGGGGTCAGTGGGCTGACGGTGTCGGGCGTTCGAAAGGCTCTGGTGGACCTCGAGGCGCTCGGCATCGCAAAGGACGACACGAACATCACCATCTTCGTGCATGTCCGTGTCGAGAATGCATCGTCGAAACGCTTCGATGCGGCATCCCGGCTGGAAGCCGACCTGATCGCGATTTTGAGAGAGCAGGCGCCCGACGCGGAAATCGACGAGGTTTTGTCCTGTCATCTGACCTCAGTTGCGCAAGCCCTGCGGGAGCGGGGCCACGCCTCTGTGCGGCCTGACATCGTCGAGGGACTGCTCCGCGGCATGGCGCAAGACGGCCGCGACATGGATGGCGGGCGGGGCAATATTGGCCTGCGCAAAGCCTCTAAAGGCAGCCTCTTGGTGCGCCTACAAAGATCGTGGGCGGTCGTCGAGCAGTCCGCTCAGCTTCGGAGGCAGGCGGCGGAGCGGTTGGTGTCTCATTTGATCGACCAGGTTCAGGCCGGCCTGCGCGGCAAGGACGTTCCTGTTGAGACCACCCTTGGTGACCTTCTGGCGGCGATCAGTAGCGATGCGTTCTTGCGAGCGTCCGTCAATGATCCGTCGAAGCTGATGGACCGTGCGCTTCTGTGGCTGCACGAACAGCAGGTGGTGACTCTGGGTAAGGGCTTGTCCGTGTTTCGCTCAGCCATGACGTTGCACATCAATCCGGAAGGCGGCGGTTTTACGACCCAGCATTTCGCGCCACTCGAAGACCACTACAGCGAACAAACCGTCCAGACTCACGTGATGGCGGCCTACGCGACCAAAGGCATCGACGATATCGATCAGGCCCAGCGGCTCGCGCATGATTATTTCGCACTGGATCAATCCGACTTCATGAAGGCTTGGATGCCGGGGCGGATGTCAGAGTTCAGGCGGCAGGCCACGCCCCAATCCTATGCGGAGATTGTCGATGATCTGGGCAACAAGATCCAAGAGCATATCGTGCGTGACGACCGCGAACAGACCAATGTGCTGGTGCTTGCGGGTCCGGGCTCGGGCAAGACGCGTGTGTTGGTCCATCGTGTCGCCTACTTGGTCCGGATCAGGCGCGAGGATCCCAACGGCATTCTGGTTCTTGCCTATAATCGCCACGCGGCGGCCGAGATCCGGGAGCGCTTGCGGCGGCTGATTGGCGACGACGCGCGGTTCGTGACGGTTCTGACGATCCATGCCCTGGCCATGCGCCTGGTCGGGGCGAGTTTTGCCGGTCGAGCAGGGGCAGATGCGCCTGATTTCGATACGCTTCTGACCGATGCAGCGCGTCTGTTGCGCGGCGACGGGCTGGACAAGGTCGAGGCCGAAGCCTTGCGAGAGACCTTGATCCAGGGGTTCCGCTGGATACTCGTCGACGAATATCAGGACGTAGGCCCTGAGGAATACGCTTTGATCGCCACCGTGGCCGGGCGCAGCATCGACGACCCGGACCAAAGGATCAGCCTCTTCGCGGTCGGCGATGACGACCAGAACATCTATGCGTTTGCAGGTGCTTCAGTGCGCCACATCCGGCAATTCGAGCAGGATTACTCCGCCAAGCCGGTCTTTCTGACCGACAATTACCGCTCGTCGAAGAACATCATCGCGGCGGCGAACGCCGTGATCGAAGGATCGCGCGAGCGAATGAAAACGGGGCACGGAATTACCGTCGACCAATCGCGGCAGAAAGACCCGGCCGGAGGGATCATGGAAAGCCTGGACCCGGTTGCGCAAGGGCGGGTTCAAATTCTTGGCTGCCCAGCCGGGAATGACGCTCAGGCCCTTGCTGCGGTCAACGAGATGGTCCGACTGTCAAAACTGATCCCGGATTGGAGTTGGAAAGGTGCGGCAATCATTTCTCGTGATTGGCGCAAGCTTCTACCGGTCCGCGACTTTGCTGAGGCGCATGGAATTCCAGTCGAGATGGCGAACGAGAACTTGCCAAGTGTGTGGCGCACCCGTGAGATGCAGAGATTTGTCGGCAGTCTGCGCGACAGGCAGGGGGCCATGGTCAGCTTGGGCGACCTGACCGAAATTCTGAACGCGATACCCGCAAGCTGTTGGACTGACCGGATTGGCGAGGGCCTTGGCCAGCTTGCGCGAGAAGTTGATGGCAAGGCGCTTCCGACCCCTGATGTGGTGGAATGGTTTGCTGAATGGTCGAAGGATTCTTGGGGGGTGCAGCGCGGCCTCAAATTGTTGACGGCTCACCGCGCGAAGGGTCTCGAATTCGACGATGTCGTGATCATGGATGGTGGTTGGGAGCGGCCCTCGCGAAAAGAAGATCAGGACGCGCCGAGGCGATTGTTCTATGTCGCCATGACGCGCGCGCGGCGCAATTTGATCGTCATGAGCAATGACAATCACGAATACCTTCCCACCGAGTCGCCTGCCGTGGTCACGCGACACGTGGTGCCCGACTTGACGACAGTCCCCGGCCCACGCCGGTTCTTTCAATCGCCTGAAATGAAGATGGTCGACCTGTCATTCGCAGGACGCCAAGGTGATCGGCACATCGTTCATGACGCGATCGCCGAAGCACAGGTCGGCGATCCGGTCAGGCTCTCCACTGTCTGCGATCGCTGGCAGATCGAGGATGCTCGAGGGCGGTCCCTCGGGCGGATGTCAAAAGCCTTCGCACCGCCATCTGGCACGAGTTTTGTCGCCGGCGAGATCGCGGCCATTATACATCGGAGTAAAGAGGATGCAGATGAGCGCTTCCACCATCTGCTGAAACGCGCCAATTGGGAAGTCGTTTTGCCTGAACTGGTCTTCGAAGAGGTCAAGGGTGTTGAGAGGGATTGAGAAAGGATCAGAACGGCAAGTAAGGCGGTCAACGGGTCGCTCGCTTCTCTTTCGACAAGGCACTACTGAGGGCCGAAAGCGGTGGATGACTTGTCTAGGGTGAAAGGCGGAAAAGTCCGCGTAGCAGACCCTGACCCAATCAGTCGCGCTTGTCTGCTCTCGGCCCAAAGCCGACCTTCGCGCTTGGCGCAGCGGATGACCGGTGTCAGCCCAGAATGGCCCTTCTTGTCGCGTCGGCCATCACACCTTGGCACGGAGCGCGGAGCGGATGTTCGCTGTGCAAGCGGGCGATTATTGGGTCGGCGGCGCAAGCTGGCTTTCAATCAAGCGTGTCGGCCGAACCCCAACTTCGTCGATGAGAGGCGCGAAAGCGATCCCGTAGCCGAAACTGCTCACTTACTCTGCGGAGATTTCGCAATTCCGCCATACAGTGCCATCGGAAGCAAGGACGATGGCTTGCCTCTTCGCATGACAGCGGTGCCCCTGTTTAGCACGGCGCCGCCTCTGCGCAGCTCAGCCCTTGTGACGTAACGCCTCCAGGACGGCCCTGAACGCTGGCGAAGGCTGGCGCCGGTTGGGGTAGTAGAGGTGGAAGGGATCGAAGAACGGACAGTAGTCATCCAGCACCTGCACCAGGCGTCCCGCCTTCAGATGGGGGTCGGCCAGATCCACCGACATGTAGGCGCAGCCGAAACCGGCGAGCGCCGCGTCGAGAACCAGAAAGATGTTGTTGAACGCCAGTGGCCCGTCGACCCGGACCCGCAGATCATGTCCGTCCTCGCGGAATTCCCAGGGGAAGGTGCGCTTGGCCGATTGCAGGAGGAAGTTGACGCAAGGCAGGTCAGCCAGGTCGCGCGGGTGGGTCGGCTTGGGGTGCGCCTCGAACACCTGCGGCGCGGCCACGACGATGTAGCGCAGGGGTTCGCCGATCCGGGCCGAGATCATGTCCTTGGCGAGGTGCTCGCCCCGCCGCACGCCCGCGTCAAAGCCTTCGGCCACGATGTCGTTGAACCCGTTGTCCTGCGTGATCTCGACCTTGATGTCCGGGTTTGCCTGTAGCAGAGGCTGCAACTTGGGCCAGAGCACCTGGCTGATGCCAAGCTCGGAGGACACGAGTCGGACCGTGCCCGCAGGTGTTTCGCGCAAGCTACCAAGCTCGTCGAGCTGCGCATCGATCTGGCCGATATGGTGGCTGATGCCGTCAAGCAGGCGCTGCCCGGCCTCGGTCGTGGCGACGGCGCGCATGGTCCGGGTCAGCAGGCGCAGGCCGAGCCGTTCCTCCAGCTGGCGGATCGTGTGGCTCAGCGCCGATTGCGACACGCCGAGGCGGGCGGCAGCGCGGGTGAAGTTGCTTTCCTGCGCCACGGCCAGAAAGGCCCGGAGGTCGTTGAGGTTTTCGCGGGGCACGGTCTGTCTTTCATTCAGGATGGTCGATTGATCAAATGCGATTACATCCGATTTGTGGATAATCGGCAAGACAGACAGAAAGGCACGATATGGCTCGCATTTTCGTAACCGGTTCGACGACGGGGGTCGGGCATAATGCCGCGAAGTCCCTCCTCGAGGAGGGGCACGAGGTCATCCTCCACGCACGCAATGCCGAACGCGCCGAAAGTCTCGGGGCGCTGGCAGACAGGGCCCAAGTGTTGACAGGGGATCTGGGCGATCTGACTGAGGTCCGGCAGCTGGCCGAGGATCTGAACGCCATCAGGTCGATGGACGCGAACCTCCACAATGCGGGGATCATTGACGATGAGCGGGCGGAAACGCCGGATGGTCTGCTTCGGGTGCTGATGGTCAACGCGCTGGCGCCCTATATTCTCAGCCTGCTGGCGGATCGCCCCGCGCGGCTGATCTTTACCGGCAGTTCGATGCACCGGGGCCACGACGGGGCGCTGGACGACATGGACTGGACCCGCCGCCGCTGGTCGGCGAGCAGCGCCTATGGCGAGAGCAAGCTGCTGGTCACGGCCCTGTCGGCGGGTTTTGCGCGCAGGCTCGATGCTATCTGCCACACGGTCGATCCCGGCTGGGTGCCGACGCGGATGGGCGGTGCCTCGGCCAGCGATCCATTGGATCAAGCGCATATCACCCAGTGCTGGCTGGCGACCGGTGCCGGGGAGGAGACGGGCGGCTACTGGCACCACATGCGCCGCCAGCGCCCCGATCCCAAGGTCGAGGACCCCAGCTTTCAGGACGAAGTGCTGAACCGGTTCGCGGAGATGACGGGCGTTCCTGTGCCCTAATCAGATCATCTCGATGCGGACGGGGAAGGTGCCCTTGTGCAGCAGGGGCGCCACTTCGCCCTCGATATGGCCCAGCCGGATCAGGTCATCGCGGAATGTGTAATCGTCGTGGAACAGCGCGAGGTTACCCCAGCCGAGAAAGTAGCACAGATCCCCCGGCGTCTCGTCACTGAACGTCTCGAAGCCACCTTCGTCGAGGCGACGCGGCAGATGCACGATCTTCTCGTTGGTCGAGAAGTCCCGGATCTCCAGCTCGGCGGGCAGCATTGAGACAAGGTCGCGCGTGGTCGGGTTGTCGAACAACTGATAGACCGCCTGCTGGTCGTCGAAACCTACGCGCATCTGCATCGACTGCGCGCGGGCCACGGCGGGGATCATCAGGGCGGCGGCGCCACCCGCAAGGATGGCGCGGCGGTTAAGTCGGGTCGTCATGTCTCAGCTCTCCGTCTTCGGTTTCAACAGATTATGGCCCGTGCCGGTGATCGCAAGCGCCACGATGGCCAGAAGAACGCTTCCGGCAAAGGTGGCTTCGACCGACCACAGGTCCAGCAGGAAGCCCCCGATGACGCCGCCCAGCAAGATCGACGCCTGGATCACCGCGACTATCAGCCCGCCCGCCGCCTCGGGAAGGTCATCGACGTTGCGCGACATCCAGCTCATCCAGATCACCGACATGGCGGTGTTCATCGCGCCCCAGATCGCCAGCAGCAGCCCCGCAGCGACCACCGATCCCCCAACGATCAGCAGCGCCGCCGTGCAAACGCCTATCACCAGCGCCGGCAGGCAGAGCAGCCGCTCGACCCGGCCTCCGACCATGCGCCCCGAGAGCGACGAGCCGACGAACCCGGCCCCGCCCAGCACCAGCAGCAGCACTGACAACAGGTCGACACCGACGCCGGTGACCTGTTCGAGGAAAGGCCGCAGGTAGGTGAACATGGTAAAGGCCGAGCCCCAAGTGAAGGTGATCGCGATCAGCCCGCGCCGGAAATGGCGACGCCGCAGCAGCGTGCCGAAGGTGGCAAGGCTGGCCCGCGTCGTCACCGGTAGCGAGGGCAGCGCCACGAGGTGCCACACGAGGTTCAGCGCCACCACCGGCGTCAGCGCCCAGAACACACCGCGCCAGCCGACGATGTCGCCAAGGTAGCTGCCCAGCGGCGCGGCAAAGGCCGCCGCGATCGCCTGTCCGCCATACATCAGCCCGAGCGCGCGGGGCACGTCGGCCTCTGGCACCAGGCGCATCAGGATAGAGGTCGCCAGCGACCAGAACCCGCCGACGCAGACCCCCAGCAGTGCCCGACCCGCCATCAGCACCGCAAAAGACGGCGCCAGCGCCACCACCACCAGCGAGATCAGCATCAGCGCCGTCAGCACCACCAGCACCGTCTTGCGGTTGATCCGCCCCGCGATGGTGGTGATTGCAAGGCTGGTGGCCACCGCAAAAAGCCCGCTGATCGAGATCGCCTGCCCTGTCTGCCCGGTCGTGGCGCCAAGCCCCTCGGCCATCGGCGTCAACAGGCTGACCGGCATGAACTCCGACGCGATCAGCATCGCCACGCAAAGCGACATGGACCAGACGGCGGCCCAGGCCCCGTGGGTCGTCTCGTCTGGCTGTTCGAGGGGAATGTCCGTCAAGGTCTGCTCCGTCTGTCTGCCTTCGGCCTCTTCTATCCGTTCGGAGCGCGCGCGTTTATGCGGGATTCCGGCATGCAGTCATGCGCGGAATGGATCAAAGCCGCACCTGCAGCGCGCCCATTGATGAATGATCCTCATAGCGACATCCGGACTTTGCGGTCTAATCGTATGGTTTCCCGCCCCCATCTTGAGTGCAGATAAAGCAAGAAAGGGATCAAAGATGACCGAAATACCGCAAACCCCCGCCGCAACCGACGTCACCGATCAGGGCCGCCGCAACCTGCTCAAGATGGCAGGCGTGAGCGCCGCCACCATCGCCGCCGCCTCCTTCGGCAACCCGCTGCGCGCCCAGAGCAGCGACTGGGACAAGACCTTTCCGCAAAGCGATGCGGTCGAGCATTCCAAGGTCGAGTTCACCAACCGCTATGGCATCACCCTCGTGGGCGATCTCTACATGCCCGCCGAGCGCTCCGAAGGCGTCATGCCAGCGCTGGCCGTTGCTGGCCCGTTTGGCGCGGTCAAGGAACAGGCCGCCGGTCTTTACGCGCAGATCATGGCCGAGCGTGGTTTCGTGACCCTGGCCTTTGATCCGTCCTATGTCGGTGAAAGCGGCGGCCAGCCGCGCTCGGTGGCCTCGCCGGACATCAACACCGAGGACTTCATGGCCGCCATCGACTTCCTCGGCCTGCATGATGCGGTGGACCGCGAAAGGCTCGGCATCATCGGGATCTGCGGCTTTGGCGGCATGGCGCTGAACGCGGTGGCCGCCGACAAGCGGGTGAAGGCCGTCGCGACGACCTCGATGTATGACATGTCCCGCGTGATGGCGAAGGGTTATTACGACAGCCTCACCGACGAACAGCGCGCCGAAAACCTCGCCGCCATGAGCCGTCAACGCTGGGATGATGCTGCGTCCGACAGCCCCGCTCTGGCTGGTGGCCTGCCCGACAGCCTCGACGGCATCGACGACCCGGTGATCCAGATGTATTTCGCCTATTACAAGGATCCCGAGCGCGGCTATCACCCCCGGTCGGTGAACTCGAACGACGGCTGGACCGTGACCAACCCGCTGTCCTTCATGAACATGCCGCTGCTGACCTACATCGACGAGATCGCACCGCGCCCCATGCTGGTGATCGCCGGCTCCGAGGCACACTCGCGCTATTTCAGCGAGGAGGCGGTCGCGGCGGCGGCAGAACCGAAGGAACTGATGATCATCGACGGCGCCGATCACGTCGATCTGTATGACCAGGTGGACATCATCCCCTTCGACAGGCTCGAGTCGTTCTTCAGCCAGAACCTCGCCTGAAGCCGGGCGATTCAAGACGGGGTGCGGCCTGCCGGGCCGCACCCTGTTTCATTTCGGTGGTCCGGACGTCGAATGGCCAGCCCGACGGTCCGCGCCCAGCATTGCCCGAACGAGCGACGCCAGATCATTCCGAGACTGTCCGGCGGGCGTAGCGCTTCGGTCCGAATGGATCCGGCTGACAAATCGAGCCACAGGCGCGCTCGGTCACGCAATCATCGCGCTGTTGCCCACACCCGCATCGTCCACATCGCCGTTGCGCTGCCACCAGGTGAGATGTGCGCCTTCTCCGCGAACTGGATCTCTGCCCTTAGAACGCGCTTCGCGTTGGAAGAATGACCGCTTTCCTGAAGCTGTGGCGCAGGGTCGGCGACAATTCTTGGACGGCCAGTATATCGGGTGCGCCTGTAGAAAAAGGTGCACCAACTCGACCGGGCGCGGCCGCTTTCTGCGCACATCAGCCATTCAACATGGTCGCAGCGAAGGTCGGGAGTCCGCCCATTGCACTGTATGCTGTTTCTTTAGAACTTTTTGAGTGTGCGCGAAGGCGCTCATCAGATCCAGCAATGCTTTTTTTGCCAATAGTCGTATCGTTTGACAGCACAGTCAAAAACATCAGACGTTCAAGGTTTTGTTTGCCGCTCCGAATGATTGCAGCAATTTTGATTTGGCTTAGGGACGGGGGTGTGGCGGTCAACGCGTGCTCAAATGAGGCGCATCAACCTTTCTCATGGAAACATCTTTATTCGCGCTGATTTCAAATCTCAGCTTCACCGTGACGTAAAACCCGCCGCGCTGAATAAAATCATCCGATATTCTGCGCGCGCCGTGCATAGCGCGAGGCACCAAAAGTCACAACTTTGGGACCCACCCTGGGACTCAGGCGAGTGGCGTCCGGAATTGCCGGGTCCCACAAGCGCGTTAAGCGTCTGGTCGATAGTGGAATTTTGGCTCCGGCGGTAGGGATCGAACCTACGACCAATTGATTAACAGTTATAGAAATCCGGTTTCACAGGCTTTCATGCCGTTTCACACTCTTTCATTAAAGCACTGTTTTCGCTTTCATAATTGTGTTTTTGGCCGGAGTGCCTATCTTGTAATTTCAATGATCGGTGGCGACTCGGTGGCGATTCTGCCCTCAAGTCGCCACCGGAAGCCCGGAGGCCGGAATGCCCGTTATCAAGATCGCCCGCCGCACCATCGCGGCAATCGAGACCCCCGAGAAGCCCGTCACCTATTACGATGACGCCTTGAAAGGCTTCGGGCTCCTCGTGCGCCCCTCGGGTTCGCGCTCGTGGATTCTGGAATATCGCCCGGGTGCCGGGGGGCGCGGCACGGCCAAGAAGCGCGTTGTGCTGGGCAATCCCGAGACTGTCACGCCGGAACAGGCCCGCGACATGGCGAAAGACTTGCTCGCCAAGGTGCGCCTCGGTGCCGATCCTGCGGCCGAACGCGCCGAAGCCCGGGCGGCTGACACGATTTCCGAGATTGCGGCCGAGTGGCTTTCCCGGCACGTTGATCCCAAGCGCAAGGAGGCAACCGCAAAGCTGTATCGCGCGGTTCTCGATACTCACATTTTGCCCGCCATTGGCTCCCGGAAGGCCGTGACGTTGACTCGGAGCGACGTTGCCAAGCTGCACGGGGCGATTGCTCGCAAGGCGACGGGCGCCAAGAAGACCGGCGCGAAACGCACGGCCGCGCAGAAGACGAGGGGCGGCCCGATCATCGCCAATCGGGCGCTGGCGGTTCTCAAGGCAATGTTCTCGTGGGCCATTGACCTCGGCCTTCTCCCCGAAGGATCGCAGAATCCGGCATCCGGTGTGGAGGCGTTCAAGGAGAAGGGTCGCGAACGGTTCCTTTCCTCGGAAGAAATGCAGGCCCTCTGCGCTGCTCTGACCCTAGCGGAAACCGAGGGGCTACCGTGGCAAGTGAACGAGGCAGCACCGGGCGCGAAGCACCTGCCTGCGCCCGAGAACCGCCGTGCCTATTTCGACGTGCATTCGGTGGCGGCAATTCGGCTCCTTTTGCTGACCGGCGCCCGGGTTCGGGAAATCTTGGACCTGCAATGGGCGCATGTCGATTTCGGGCGGGGGATGCTCCGATTGCCCGACTCGAAGACGGGCGCCAAGGTGATCGTTCTGGGAGGGGCTGCGCTGGCCTTGCTGGACGGACTGCCGCGCACCGGGCGCTATGTGATCGCCAGCACCTCGGCGGGGACCGAGAACGAGAAGCCCCGTGCGGACGTGAATCGCCTTTGGCGCGCGGTTTGCCGTGAAGCCGGAATCGAAGGGACGCGGTTGCATGATCTGCGCCACTCCAACGCGGCCGTGGGCGCCGGGGCGGGCCTGAGTCTGCACCAGATCGGCGCTTTGCTCGGGCATTCGCAGGCGGCCACGACGAAACGTTACGCCCACCTTGCCGCCGATCCGCAGCGCCGTGCGGCTGACTTGATTGGAAACGAGGTAGCCGCCGCACTCGGCTTGGGGGCGAACGTGGTGCCGATTGACGGCAGGAAACGGGGGACACAGGCATGACCGAGGAACACCCGCTGGGCGCGGTCTGCGGCCACGATGATATTGCGCACCTGCCACCCAAGGAACGGGCTAAGATGCGGCGGCTGCGGGATTGGCTGGCCGCGCGTTCTTGGAAGCCTTCGCAGGCGATGGCGGTGCTGTGTGGCTATGATCCAGAGGTGGGGCGCAACACCGGGGGCGCCGATATGTCTTTCCTCCCCGGCGCAGATGATTTCTACGGAGTCCCGTTCGGTGCGCGCAAACCCGATGACCTGCGGCAACTGAATGCCGGACTCGAGGAGCAACACGGTTATATTGGCGGGCTGCGCCTGACTACCATGCCCCCCAAGGAGGCGATCGCGAAGACGGTTGCGGCCGGGGTGCCCATTCCGTGGCTCAAGGTCGCCCGGGATGATCCTGAGTGCCGCAAATACTTGCCGCGCCAAGCTCTGGACGCTCCTGCCGGTGCGCCACGCGTCCCGCTGATCGCAAGAGAAGTCGCCTCGCTCGGGGGCAAGGCAAAGCGCGACAAGGACCCCAAGAGGGCAGAGTTTTTCCCCATTGTCCGGCGGCTGGTTGCCAAAGGGAAAAGACCGCAAGAAATTATTGGCTATTTGATTGACGAGTTCGGTGACGGGGAGGATCAGAAACGTCCTTCCGAAGCCACGGTTTATAGGTGGATCAAAGAGATCAAGGACGGGAGCGAAATGAATCGGGATGTCGAGGGCTGAAAATTCTCAGTGCTTGCAGCAATAATGTAAGTGCTTGCACTGGTTGGGTAATTCGGAAAGTTCATGCTGTGGTGTCCGGGTAAATCCTTGCCCGGAGCCTGAAATGCAAAACGAATCCCTTCCTCTTTATGTCAGCACCGATGACGCCGCGAAGATTCTCGGTCTCTCGCGCTCTTCGCTGGAAAAATACCGGCACTATCGGGACCTTGAAGGCCTTCCTTATGTCGTCTTCGGCCGTGGTGCGGTCCGGTATCATGTCCCCTCGCTCTTGAAGTGGGCGGAAGGCCGCACCGTTCGCCACGGGGCCGCGTGATGACCGAAGAACTCCTTGCAGTGGACCGCGACTGGTTTGATGCCCACCCGGGCCGCAGTTTCCGTATTCGCCGGATGATCCCGGGAGAGTTCTTTCCTGATCCGCGCGACCAGCCGGTGCTGAAAAAGGGAGAAACGCTTGCCGTTGCGATCATGCGTTCGGCCGCTCTTGCCGCTAATGCAAGAGCGAATTTTCCGGTCGCACCGCGTGGCAAAGCGCATTTCACTCTCGTCCAGAAACTTGAGGAAGGAGTGCGGGCGAGATCGCACTTGATCTTGAGCGACCAGCTTGAACCGGAGACGGTTTCCGATGGCGCAGCCGAGGCTATCGCCGTTCTGCACGGCAAAGTCTGGGGGTGGTGAATGATACCCCGCACCGAACTCCCCACCTACGCCGTCCGGTTGCACCACGATCAGCAAGGCGATGTTGTCGTTTTCGTTGAGCCGTGCCCAGTCTGTGGAATCCGCCACACCCACGGCGCGGACGAAGAACTGCTTGCGGGGAAACCGAGCTACCGCGCGGCACATTGCCGGGCTTCGATGCTTCGCCACCGGCGCGATCAGCACACCGGCCGCCACCTGTGTGGCTATTTCCTGTCGCTCGAAAAAGAAAAGTGAAACGCCCGGGCGTTGGGACCGTCCGAGCGCAAAAGTGTGGAAAATCAGAATGCACATGAAGAATACTTCTCGGGCCGCGCCCGATCAAGAGTCGAGTCTCCGGCCTGCGGACGCGCCTTTCCGCTACACGATTTTTCCCGACGAAACGGGGGGGCGAAAGGTCGAGAAAGTCGAAACGCTGAAAGAACTCGCCGCGCGCATCCCCGGAACCTCGGCCGAGGCGAAAGAATACCTGCCGTTTCTGAAGCTGGCGCGTTTCGGTGATACGACCGCGCTTTCGCCTTCGGGGCGCTCGTATCGCTGTGACGCAAACGTGCTCGAAGTGTCCGGGATTGAGGGCGACTATGACGCAGGCGAGATCACGCCGGAGACCGCCCGGGACGCTTTCCACAAAGCTGGCGTTCTGGCCTTGGTCTACACTACGCCGAGCCACTTGAAGCCCGGCAAAGGCAACCGCTTCCGTCTTGTGCTCCCTTTCAGCCGCCCCTTGCCGCCCGATATACGGTTTAACATGGCAGCGCGGATGAATGGTGTTCTTCAAGGCGTTTTGGCGGACGAGTCCTTTCGGCTCTCGCAGGGGTTCTATTTCGGGTCCGTCGAAGGCGAAGCGACGGTGAGGACTTTGCTCGTTGACGGACCCCGGTGCATAGACGAGGCCGACGACTTGGATGCGCTAGCAATTGGTCCGAGCTGTCCGCCCAGCGCCATGCTTTCCGAGGCGCCGCAGGAAGCTGTTGACCAGTCGGGGGTTTCCAACGCGGTGGCCCACGCCCTGACGATGCTTGATTGGGCCAAGGCCCGGATTGTCGAGGCCGCAGAGAAGGGCCTTTCTCGCACCGGAGAAATTCATCGGCAAGCCGTTCACCTCGGAGGGTATGTTGCGTGCAGTGTCCTTTCTGAAGAACAGGCGCGGGAGGCGTTGACGGCAGCGGCAGATGAAGTGGGCTATCTGGCCGACTATTCCTCCCGCGATCTTGAGCGCCACATCAGCAACGGCCTCAATTCGGGCATGGCTCGGCCGCTGCCGTGGTGTGATCCTCTGGCGGACTTCGACGATGCTGAAACCAGCATTCCGGCGAATGAGCTCGCAGGCATAGAAGACCTTGTTGGGGCGACGACGGCCGCTCCGGCGTCCAAGGTCGGGAAGCCCAAGGTTGACCGCGCGACGGCGCGGATGAACGAGCGTCACGCAGTGGTGCGCCACGGTGCCAAGACTTGGATTGCGGATTTCACGGGAGACCAGATCGAACTTGGGCCGGTGGAAGGGCTGCACGCCCTTTACGCGAATGATTTGGTGCCCGCCGGGGCCAAGGGGGCGATGGTTCCGGTTTCCAAGCACTGGATCACCTCCCCCGGGCGGCGCACCTATCACAGCATTGTCTTTGATCCGAGCGGCAGCGCCCCCAAGAGTGCGCTCAATCTCTACTCCGGCCTTGCCGTGCAGCCTGAACTGAAAGGCTCGTGCGAGAGGATTGTCGCGCACGTTCGGGATGTGATCGCGGCGGGGAACGAAGCGCATTTCCGGTATGTCATCGGGTGGCTTGCGGACCTCGTGCAGAACCCCGGTCGGAAGCCCGGAGTTGCCCTCGTGCTGCGTGGCGGCAAGGGAGTGGGCAAGGACACGCTGGCCGAGATCATGGGGCGGATGATTGGCCGCAAGCACGTTGCCCACATCATCCGGGCCGATGACCTGACCGGGCGGTTCAACGCTCCCTTCGCCACTGCGCTCCTCGTCCACGTCGAGGAGGCGTTTTGATCGGGCGACGTGAGCAAGAAGGGCACCCTTCAGGCGCTCATCACCGCACGCACCCAGCCCATCGAACGGAAGGGGGTTGATCGGATCGAAGTCGACTCCTTTCTGCGCGTCTTGATGACGACCAACGATGAATGGGCAGTTCCGGCCTCGGAGGATGAGCGCCGCTATGCGGCCTTTGACGTTTCGGACGTCCATCAGCGCGAGGCCGGATGGTTCGGCCCGCTTTATGATGAGATCGAAGGGACCGGACCCGCCGCGTTTCTTGCATATCTCCTTTCGGTTGACCTTGCCGGGTTCGACGTGCGCGACGTTCCGCAAACCGAAGCCCTGCGGGATCAGAAAATCGCCTCGCTTCGGGGCGTGGAACTCTGGTGGTTCGAGGTGTTGGCCGAGTTCGAGGATTTCGGGGATTGGTCTGATCCGATCACTGTGAAAAAGGAGGCGGTGAGGGCGAGCTATAAGGCTGCATTGCGTGAAAGGCGGTTTGGCGGTGATCCCGTTGTCGAGTCGGTCTTCACCAAAGATTTGAAGCGGCTCTTGGGTGACGAACTGGCCGAAAAGCGGCCCCGCGTTGATAGGAAGCCCGGTGCCCGTGTGTTTGTCTTCCCTTCGCTGGCTGAGTGTCGTGCGAAGTTCGAGCGGTGGCTTGGGGCTCCGGTGCAGTGGGGTGATACTGACGCCGGGGTGGACGATGACCCGGAAGCCGATGCACTGATATGACGCGCAACCCGGGCTGCGGTGTTCCCCGTTTGCCGTGGTGGATTGTCCAGGGCGGGGTTTACCGGCTTTCCCAGCGCTCCCGGCTTAATTGCCGTTCCCGAACTTCCCGCTATTACTTCGGGGTGATCCGGGTGCTCCGGGCAGTGATCCGAGTGAATCTATCTGTAACCCATTGTTTTTTTCGAGTGATCCAAGTGATCCGGGCGATCCACCCTTTTTTGGATATTCTTTTATTTATGCTTCTCTACGCCCCTGTTCTCCGGGGTGATGTTCTCCCAAAACGGATTCCTCAGACGATTTGCCTTTTTACTTGGATCACTTGGATCACTTGGATCGGGGGTGTGTAAGGTATTGAACTGTCGAGCGTTTGTGCGATCCGGGTGAAGCGTCCCGATCCGGGCTGACCCGGATCACCCGGACCAACCCCGAGGCGCTGAGCCGCCGCTCTACCGTGGCTGGCTGTCCGGGTGCTGCTCAAGGGCTTGCCGACTTTCCCAGCATTCCCGGCTTTACCGTGACGGGTCCTTACCGGCTGGTGGGAATGCGGGTAACGCGGAGCCCCGGTCTTTCCCGCTGCACAGAAAATTTTGAATCAGAAACCCGGTTCCCCTCGATTCTAAAAAATCTTGGCTAAAACTCATGACTTCCGAAAAAACTTCGCGAACCGGGGCTCCGCGAACCCCCTGACGATCCCCACCCCCTCGGAAGGACCCGAGCGACCTCGGGCGCCCCGTTGTCTTGGTGATCCGAACGCCGGGCGTGTGCTATGGTCTGGCTCTGGATCGTCACCCGGGGGAGGAGAACATACCGAATAACCGAACGCACGAAAGCTCTCCCTTTCCCGACCCGCCGGATGCTCAACCGCGCCGAGGCCAACTATGTCGGTGTATCGGTGAACACGCTCGACCGTATGACTGCCGATGACTTTATGCCCGGGCCGATCCGGGTATACGGGTTAGTCCTCTGGGATGTGTGCGCGCGCTCGACTCTGCAATCGACGCCTTGCCGGGCAACGATTGGGACGAGGTGCTGTAGCTCTGCGGCTCTGCTCCTTGGGGCGGCATGATCGGGCTGCGGCCACGCCCTGCGCCCAGCGCACGAAGCCCCGCATCACGGGGAGAAGACGACTGCCCCCGGCGCTGAGGGCACCGGGGCACAGGCTTCGTCTGGGCTGACGCGCTCGGGGGCCTAGGAGGCGGCTTCGTCATCACCGGCTGGCGTCACCTCTTCGGCGCCGGAGACAAAGAAGTGGTGTTGCTTCTCCTGATTCAGATAGTCGGACAGCGCCGAGCGCGCCGTGGCGAGGGTCTGATAGAAGGACCGGAACGGCTCGGAGATTTCCTTGGCGCGTTCGGGCGACGGGGGCACGGGCAACAGAATTTCGAGATACCGCTTGCCCACGTCTTCCCGGTTGGTCTGCATGAAGATCACCCGGCGCCATTGGTCGCGCACCACTTTCAGCGATAGTGCCCAAAGCAGATAGAAGGGATCGAAATTCGCCTTCGGACCCGGCCGGAGAACGATGACTTCCTTGGTCATCACCACGCGCTCTTGCCCGGGCAGGAGGATGCAGAAATCGCCGATGTTCTTGGACGTTCTTTCGGGGCAAACGAGGTCAAATGCCTGAAGGCCCGAACTCTGGCCGTGCCAGAACTTCTTGGCGACCGAAAGGGGAATCCGGTTAGTCGGGTTGATGTTCACCAGCCCAGCGCGCAGGTCAGAAACCTTGATGTAGGGCACATCCCCAATCCGCTCGTCCTGCGACGGCGAGCCATGACCGCCGCGACCTTTCAGGACGCCTTGCTGAATCAGATCGCCGATTGAGGCCGTGTCGAACCCGGCGAACTGCGGCGCTTTCATCGCCTCGTTGAACTGATCCCGATAGCGGTGGTCATAGTAGGCGGGCACGGCGCAGCGAAGGTCAATCTCGGCGGCCGGGATGAAATTCAGGGTCTCGGTTGTCTCGCCGTTCGCCAGCGCAATGGCGTCCGCCTTCAGCTTGTCGTCTACCGCGTCCACGGCCGCCCCGGTTTCTGGGTCAATCTCTTGAACCCGCTTACCCGTGTTGGGGTCCACGATGGGCAGGAGGCGCCCGCCTTTCGTCAGGCCGCAGGTCGGGGCGGTGGAAACCATAATCGTTTCGCTGGAAAACCAGCTCGGCTTGCGGATACTCATTTGCCTGCCTCCTTCTTCGCGGTGGTCTTTTTCGGGATGGCAGAGGAGTCGAACGCCGTTTCGACGTGGCCTACTTTCTCGAAAATGTAGAAGTTCGTTTTCGCCCGGCAGAACTCTTCAAAGGCTTCCATCGGGATATTGAGCATCCCCCGCAGGGCGAGGCGTCCATTCAGCCAATAGGGGAGCCACCGATAGGAGTAGCTGAAGAAATAGGTCTCGGGCAGGACGATCCCGACGCGCCCGCCCACTCGGAGCAAGCGATAGCATTGCTCAAGGTAGACCAGCCCGATTTCCAAGTCGGCATGGTCATTCGGACCCTTCATCGCGGCATAGGTCGAAATCGTGTAGCCCGCCGCCCGGCAGTCTGCCGCCTTGACCTTCAGGCTGGCGCCGAAAGGTGGGTTGGTAACGACCACGGTGAACTGTTCAAGGCCGAATTTCTCCGCCGGGCTACCCAACTCCTGACTGAGCCTCGGATATTTAGCGGGCCAGAGGTTTGTGCGCACCGCATCCCCGAGGAGAACGTGGGTTGAGCCGTCCCGCATGGCGACCATCGTGGCCTTGGTCAGCTTGACACCGATGTCATCCTTATCGACCCCATAGAGGTTATCGTTGGCCCATTTCACCAGATGATAGGCTTCGTCTTCGCCCGGGAACTCGCGCTGGGCGACCTGCCGCAGCGACTCCACCACGAAAGCCCCGGAGCCGCAGGCGGGGTCAATCACCTTGTCCGCCGAGGTGATCTCCATCGCCATGATGGCAGGGCGCACCACGCGCAAGGGCGTGAGATACTGGCCTTCCCCGCTCTTGAGCGCCGAGGTTCGGAAAATCTGGAACGCCTTGGCGAGGAGGTCAACGTCATCCCCGAGGATGCGGAACGGGCTCAACTCGGCCACCACGGCGAAAATCGTGTCATCGCTCAGGAAAAGGTCTTCCCTGTCAGAGGCGTTGAAAATCCTCGTCCGTTGCTTGTGGTAATACTCTTTGTAGCTCTCTCGCACCCGGTTCGCGGTGAGTGCCACCTTGGTCATTGCATCGCCATAAATGCGGAAGTCCACCGGGTTGCCGCGATTGGCTGACCGGCTGGCAATGGCGTCACTTTCGAGCTTCACGAGGAGGATATGCAGCAATTCCCGAAGCTGTTCCTCGCGCCGCACCACATGCGGGTCAGAAACCACGACCGTCGCCACGAGGCGCTTGAGCGCCCCGGACAATTCGGCCTCGCTCGGCTGGCGCATCTTGTCCCAAGTCGGGGGCTCGTCCGGGGGCTGGGTCAAATCATCGGTCGGGTGGGGGAGACCCGCGTTCTCGACAAAGACCCATTCCGATTGATGGCGCTTGTAGACGGCGAGAGTTTGGCTGCCGTTGGTCCAGAACCCCATTTTCGCCATTGGCTCGTTGCTGAGATAGCGCAGGAGTTGAGAACGCCCGGCCTCAATGTCCGGGGCCTTGAACTCGAAGATCACTTGCAGGGCATACCATTCGCCGCTGTCATCGGCGAAGGCGACCAAATCGGCCGAACCACAGGTTGCATACTTCTGGCCGCGCTCGCGCTTGGTCAGATCATGCGGCGTGTCTGGCACCTGCCATTCGGACTTCCACCGAAGCTGGGTTTCCTTCCACCCAAGTCGAAGCAAGTCCCTGATAATCTGTTGTCGGACTGTCTCTTCGGGCTTTGTCGGTGCGGCGTCGGTCATCTGCTCCCCCATCGTATTGTTTGAGAAACGGGCTACTCGTTTTCTTTGGGGGATGCTAGGCGCAAATCGGATTGCGCACCCAGAAACAGGCATTCAGCGCCAGCGCGCCGAGGTAGGAAGGTGCGAGTCCTCGTCTGGCGTGGATCACCCCGCCGTGGTGGCTCATGTCGCTAAAGGTGCTGTTTTCGGAAGTTCTCGAAGTGGAATCCGAGGCTCTTGGGGGAGACTTCATCTGTGACGGTTTTGCCGCGAAGGCTCTGGTAATCCGGCGATGCGATCCGGTCTGAAACCTCGATAGCCTTGGTTTCAGGGTTGATCGAAATCAGGTGTGCGTCAAAGAGCTTGTGAATGTCGCTCCGCAACAGAAGGCCGTTCTCGGGCTTGTCCCGGTCGGCAAACCGCTCGGCATAGGGGATGATATGGGCGGCTTCCAGAACCGAAAGCTCGCTCGTCCCGGTTATCGCGCAGCGGTTCGGCCGTTTGCTCAATAGGGCCTGCCGGAACGCGCTCTGGTATCGCCGCAGGACCACTTGACGTAGGGCGGTGGCGTCTTCGACCTTCTCAAGGTTAAGAGGCTCGTGCGGGTCCGGGTTCTGGTTCTCGTATTGCGCGATTTTGTGGGCCTTTTCCCGAACGGCGGACAGTAGCGAGTCCACGTCGCTATCCGAGATCGGCCAAATCCGGCTGTGGCGGCTCGCTCCGATGCTGGCAATGAAAGTGCCGTCATCCTTCTGCGCTTCCAAGAGTTCTTTCCCCACCGGGCGCTCGAAGAACACCGCGTCCAGCACCCGGGCGCGGCGATCCGGCTGCATGGGGCCGAACTCGACCACGGCCGTCAAACCCCGCCCGCGCTCGCCGTCTTTCTCCTGCTCATGTAGCCACACGAGGCCCCGGAAGCCCTTGGTCAAAATGTCGTCGGCATAGCTGTTCTCTTTGTGAAGCTCGGGCAAAGCTGCATCCCGACCGACCCAGCTTTCGGCGGTCGGGCGAACGCCCGGCTCTCCGAAAAGCTCAATTGCGCTGGATTTGAGGAAAAACTGAATGTCCTGCCGCCGGAACTCCTGAACCTTGCTCGCCCCGAGCTTCAACCGTTCATGCGCGGCGGCGATCACGTCCGGGGTGAACCGTTCCGGGTATTTGATGACCAAGGCTTCATAGCTCTGATCCGGGTCAATCTCCTCGAACCCGGCAGAGGCGTTCGAGACCCGGCTGGAAATCACCGAGACCACGCCCAATGCGTTGATGTCCCGGGGCTCATACCCGAGGCCCGCCCGCTGGCCTTGGCTGCGCTTGACCTCCTGCCAATGATCGTAAACCCGGGCGAGATCGTTTTCCAACGGATCGGCGCTGCCTCTCAGGGCTTTCATCACTTCGGACATGCGGTCTCCTGCGCTCGGCGCCTCGGGGCGGGATTCTCAGGATTTCGGCAAACGCCCGGAATTTCAAACGGAAATCGGTTGCGCGGCGGTGAGGAAGCCCGAGCGAGACGCATTCACCGTGCGCGATGCCGCACCACGTTGCATCGTGCGCACGGTGGCGACTCCGTGGCGATTCAAGCCAAAAGGCGAGAGGCCGCCTGAAGCGGCCTGCTGCCTATATCTCTGATATTATTGAGAGATTTTGGCTCCGGCGGTAGGGATCGAACCTACGACCAATTGATTAACAGTCAACTGCTCTACCGCTGAGCTACGCCGGAATACCGGGGGCGGATATAGCAACCTCGTCTGGCGGCGTCCAGAGGGATTGTGACAAAAATTTCGCCGCCTTCACAATAATTCGAAACGCGAGGTCGCGGTCAGGTTTCCATCCGGGACAACCAGGTTTCTTCCATGAAGATCAATGAGATGCGCCAGAACGTTTCTTGCGGCCGCGCCAAGTAGCGCGACGGGCGTGTCGGTGTAGATACGCCGCGCCAGGGTTTGTGCGTCTGCCGGGCCGTCGCGCAGCGCACCTAGGATCGACGCTTCGCGCCCCTCGCGGTGCGCGAGCAGCCAGTCGAGCCGCTCCATCGGGTCCTTGATCGGCGCGCCGTGACCCGAATGAAACACCTTTGCACCGCGGGCTCTCAATCGACGGCAGGAGGCCATGAAATCCGTCAGGTCTCCGTCCGGCGGCGCCACCAGCGAACTGGACCAGCCCATTACCAGGTCACCGCAAAACACAATGTCGCCCAGGGCAAAGGCCATGTGGTTGCCAAGATGCCCAGGGGTCCAGAGTGCCTCCAGCGCCCAACCCTCGGCTTCGATCACCGTGCCATCGCTCAACGCGACGTCCGGGGTGAAGCCGGCCTCCACGCCTTCGCCGGCATCCTCGAGTCCTGATGCGGCCAGCCGCTTCATGATGGCGCTGCGCCCAGCTACCGACGGTCCGAAGCCGTGCACCTGCGCGCCCGTCTCGCGCGCCAGCCGATGCGCCAGCGGCGAATGATCGACGTGGCTGTGCGTGACCAGCACGTGGCTCACCTTTTGTCCCGGGGTCAACGCGCCCAGTATGGCGGCCAGATGTGCCGCATCGTCGGGTCCGGGGTCTATCACCGCGATGTCGCGCGTACCCACCAGGTAGGTATTCGTCCCCCAGTAGGTCATCGGCGAGGGGTTGTCGGCGAGTACCCGTCGCAGGCCCGGCGAAAGTTCCTCGGCGACGCCGGGTGTGGGGCGGTCTTCATCCATATGCTTGGCTCTTTCCGATCCTGATCGTCGCGGATAGGTTTAGCGCATGTCCTTTCGCTGGCTCAAACCCTATATGCCCCGGTCGCTTTACGGTCGCGCCATCGCGATCCTGCTGCTGCCGGTGATCACCTTGATGCTGGTGGTCTCGATCGTCTTCGTGCAGCGCCATTTCGAAGGTGTGACCAAGCAGATGACCCGCACCGCCAGCCGCGAGGTCGTGGTTCTGCTCGACGCCGATCTGCCACCGTCCGAAATCGGCGACTCGCGGTTGGCGCGGAACCTGCGTATCTCGGTCGAGGAAATGCCGCTCGACGCGCTCCCCGAAGGCGACAGCCGCCGCTGGTACGACTTCACAGGCGGCTACGTGATTGCCGAGTTTAACCGGCTTCTGCCGATGCTGCACGCGCTCGAGCTGCCCGATGACCAGGTTGTGCACCTGTATTTCGCCATGCAGAACGAGGGTGTGCGGCTGACCTTCGACCGTCGGCGCGTGTCGGCCTCCAACCCGCATCAACTGCTGGTTTACATGTTCTTCTTCGCTGCGCTGATGACGATCATCGCCTATTTCTACCTGCGCAATCAGCTGCGCCCGATCACACGCCTGGCCAGTGCGGCCGAGGCGTTCGGTCGCGGCCGCCACGTCGCTTATCGGCCGTCGGGCTCGACCGAGGTGCGCGCGGCGGGGGCAGCCTTCCTTGACATGCGCGCCCGTATAGAGCGCCAGATCGAACAGCGCACCTTGATGTTGTCGGGGGTCAGCCACGATCTGCGCACGCCAATCACGCGGCTGAAACTGGCCCTTTCGATGCTCGACGCCGAGGATCGCGGCCCGATGGAAAAGGACGTGTCCGACATGGAACGCCTGATCACCGAATTCCTCGATTTCGCCCGCGGTGCGCAGGAAACGACACCCGAGCCCACCGATCCGCAGGCCCTCGTCGCGCGGATCGTCGAGGAGTTCCAGCGTGCCGGAAAGGCCGTCGAGCTTGGCCCCTGCGAAGGGCAGGGCGATGTGGCACTGCGCCCCGGCGGAGTGCGGCGCGCGGTCGAGAATTTGATCGGAAACGCCGTGCGCTACGGCAAAAGGGCCGAGGTGTCGGTCCAGCTGACCGACCGTGCCCTGCGCATTCGTGTCGAGGATGACGGCCCCGGCATCCCGCAGTCGCAGCGCGAAGAGGCGCTCAAACCCTTCGCCAGGCTGGACGAGGCCCGCAACCAGAACCTCGGCACCGGGGTCGGGCTGGGCCTGGCCATCGCGATGGATATCGCCCGCGCCCATGGCGGCACGCTGCGCCTGGGAAGCAGCGAGCGCCTTGGCGGGTTGCAAGTCGACCTGGTGATCGGGCGCTGACAGGCGTCGGGCCACGATCAGGGCCGGGGGCAGGGGCCCGGTGTCAGGCTGTTGCGGCGGCGTCGGCCTTTCGCTCCTTGGGAAAGAAGCTGTAATAAAAGACCGGCGCGGCCACCAGCGTCAGCACCGAGGCGAATCCCAGCCCGCCCATGATCGTCACCGCCATCGAGGCAAAGAACGCGTCCCACAAGAGCGGGATCATCCCCAGGATCGTCGTCGCCGCCGCCAGCACCACGGGCCGCAGGCGCGAGGTTGACGCATCCAGCACGGCCTGCCGGAAAGGCACGCCGTCGGCACGTACAAGGTCGATCTCCTCGACCAGTACGATGCCATTCTTGATCAGCATCCCCGACAGGCTCAGCAGCCCCAGCAGCGCCGTGAACGAAAACGGCAGGCCGGTGCCCAACAGGCCGATCACCACGCCGTTGACGCTCATCGGCACCAGCAGCCAGATGATCACCGGCTGGCGGATCTTGCCGAACAGCAGAACCGAGATCAGCACCATGATGATCAACGATATCGGCAACTGTTTGCCCAATGCCGTCTGCGCTTCGGTCGAGCTTTCGTATTCGCCGCCCCATTCCAGCGCATAGCCCTCGGGCAGATCCATCGCTTCGACCGCGCCGCGCAGCTGACCAAAGACGCTGGCGGCATTCTCGCCCGCGGGCACCCCGGCCTGAACCGATATCGTCGGGACCCTGTCGCGCCGCACAAGGAACGTGTTCTGTGCTTCCCACCCGAACCCGTCGGTGATCTGCGCCACCGGGATATAGGCTTGCGCCGCGTCGGAATAGACCGGCAGGTCGGCCAGGTGTTCCGCGCCCTCACCCCCGGCGCTGTCGGCCCGCATGATGATCGGGATCAGCCGGTCCTGCTCGCGGTAGAACCCCACCTGCACGCCCTCGGTCCCGAACTGAAGCGCCTGGGCCAGGTCGTCGCGCGCAACACCCGCCGCCTTGGCCCGCTCATCGGCGAATCGCGGCACCAGCGTCAGTTCCCGCTCGCGCCAGTTGGTGCGCAGATCTACCAGCCGGTCTGACGCACCGACCATGACTCCTGCCGCCTCATCGGCCAGCTGCCGCAGCACATCGGGGTCGGGCCCCGAGAACCGCGCCTCGATAGGCGCCCCGCCACCGGGGCCGAAGGCCAGCCGCTCCGTGCGGAACTCGCCCTCGGGCAGGGCGGTCCGGCCAAATTCCTCGACATCCGCCCGCAGCGACGGGATCTGCTCCAGGGTCTCGGTGCGGATGATCAGGTGGCCATAGGTCGGCAGCGCCTCCTCGGGGGCGTAGGTCAGCATGAACCTCGTCGCGCCGCCACCGATGAAGGTGGCCACCGACACCACGTCGTCGCGCTCGGCCAGCCACGCCTCGACCTGGGCCATGTCCTCCGACACGCGATGGATACTGGCGCCCTGGGGCAGCTTGTAATGCACGTAGAACAGCGGCGTGTTGGAATCGGGAAAGAACTGCTGCTTGACCTGCGCAAATCCCATGTAGCACACCACCGTCACCCCGATCAGCGCCAGGATCACCAGGTAGCGCACCCGCAGCGCGCCGGACAGCACCGCGCGGTAGGCGCGGAAGAGCGGCCCGGCATAGGGGTCATGAGCGTCGCCACTGCCCACCTTGAAGAAGTAATGCCCCAGAAGCGGCGTCGCGGTGATCGCCAGCACCCAGGACAAGAGCAGCGACATTCCGATCACCGCGAAAAGCGAGAACAGGAACTCGCCCGTGGCGTCGGGGCTCAGGCCAATGCCTGCAAAGGCCATGATCCCGATCACCGTCGCACCCAACAGGGGCGTCTGGGTCTTGCCGGCCACGTCCTCGGCCGCATCGCGTGCGGACTTGCCGCCCGCCATGTCGCCCTGCATCCCCTCGGCCACCACGATGGCGTTGTCCACCAGCATCCCCATCGCGATGATCAGCGCCCCCAGCGAAATCCGCTCCATCTCGATCCCGAAGATGGCCATCAGGAACACCGTGCCCACCACCGTCAGAAGCAGTGTCGACCCCACCACCACGGCCGAGCGCCAGCCCATGAAGACCGCAAGCACCAGCACCACGATCGTCACCGACATGGCCAGGTTCAGCAGGAAATCGTTCGATGCCTCGTCCACCACCACGTGCTGCTGGTAGATCGGGTGCAGTTCCACCCCGGCAGGTACGTCGCGCATCAGTTCGGCCAGCCGCGCATCCACCCGCTTGCCGACGTCCACAATATTGAGATCCGCCTTGCCAGCGACCCCCAGCGTGAACGCCTCCGTGCCTTGGAACCGGATAATCTCGGTCGGTTCCGCGACCCGGTCACGCTCGACCTGCGCGAGGTCCAAAAGGTCGATCACGTCGCCGCCCACTCCAATGGTCAGGTTGGCGATCTCGTCCACGGTGTCCGACCCCACGGGCGCCTGGATGCGGATATCCTGCCCGTTCTGCCGGAAACTGCCGGCGGGCGTGCGGGTGTCGGCCTGCGACAGGGCACCGGCGATGGCGTCGGGGCTGACGCCCAGGTTGCTGATGATCGAGGTCCGCGCGTTAACGTAAACCGCCTCCGACGGCAGGCCCGCCAGCGCCACGTCGGCCACGCCCTCCACAGCCAGCAATTCGCGCCTCAGGTACTCCGATATCTCGTGCACTTCCGCATCGGAAAAGCCGGGGGCGGTAAAGGCATAGAACACCCCGAACACGTCGCCGAAATTGTCGTTGACGATCGGACGCGCGGCCTCGGACGGCAGGTTGCGCGTGGCGTCCTGGACCCGGTTGCGCAGCTTGGTCCAGATCGCGGGCAGTTCCGTGCCGTCATAGGTGCTCTCGATGTTCACCGAGATCCGGCTGATTCCCGGCTTGTTGGACGAGGTGATGAAGTCGATCTCGCCCATCTTCTGGATCTCGGACTCGATCGGTTCGCTGACCTCTCGCGCCACCTGTTCGGCCGAGGCGCCGGGATACTGCGTGATCACGATGGCGTTCTTGATGGTGAAGGCCGGGTCTTCCAGCCGGCCGATCGTGGCAAATCCCCAGATCCCGCCCATCAGACAGGTCAGCATCAGGATCCACGTGATCAACGACCTGTCGATCGAGGCGCGCGCAATGGACATGGGCCTACTCCCCGATGCGGGTAAAGGGACGGGCGCTCTGGCCGTCGCGCAGTTGCGCGGCGCCGGTCTCGACGATCCGGGTGCCGTCGGCGGGGCCTTCGGTCATGTAGATGCGGCTGTCCTCGTGCACCTCGATCTCGACGGCGTGCGCCGTGACCTTTCCGTCCTCGAAGACCATGACCGCGGCATTGCCTTCAGGGTCGTAGACCAGCGCGGTCTCCGGCAGGATGACGCCTGTCTTCCCCGGCCCCTCGACGGCGGTGTAGACCGTGACCGACGCGCCCGGAAAGACGAAGGCGCCGGGATTCTCGATAAAGGCCAGCGTGATCGTATAGGTCTGCCCGGTGGCCGAAGTCTCGGTCTCGAATTCCCGCAACGCAAGGTCATAGCGGCGTCCGTCCCCCGGGAGCTCGGCGAAGAACGCGACATCGTCATCGGCCCCGGCCTTCCGGAACAGAATTTCCGGCACCTGGATATCGACCCGAATTTCCGACACGTCATGCAGCCGGACCACCGGTGTGCCGGCCTGAACCGTCTGGAAATTGGCCACCAGCCGCTTGGCGATCAGCGCGTCGAAGGGCGCGCGCAGCGTCGCGTGCTCCAGGTCTTCCCGGGCGCTGTTGAGCGCGATCTCGGCCAGCCGCAGCTGGGTCTGCGCATCCTGGACCTGCACCTCGCTCACCGCCTGTCCGCGCAGCGTCTCCAGCCGATCGGCATCGCGCTGCGCCTTCTCGAAATTGGCCTCCGCCTCGGCCACGGCGCGCCGGTATCCCGACAGGTCCAGCTGCGCGATCTCGGCGCCTTCAGCCTTGCGCGCGCCTTCCTCCGCCTCCAGCATCTCGAGCTTGCCAGGCACCTGGAAGGCAAGATCGACGGTCTGCCGCGCCGCCACCTGACCGAAAAACTGCCGGCGCACCGTAACGGGCTCGCTCGACAGCGTCATCAGCTTGACCGGCTTGGGTGGTGCGTCTGCTTGTTTGGACGGGTCTTCGTCCTGCGCGGCGACGGCCGTGGCGATCAGCAGCGACAGCAGGCAGGAAAGAAAAGCAGGCAGTGGACGGCGCATGAACAGGCTCCTGGCAACGGACGGGCAGTTGGGCCGTCACATAATGCAGGTGAAAAGTGAAACCAACAGTTTAGTTTTGCTCGCCATGGGTGCAGCGAGGTAAGCCGCCTTCTTCAAAGGAAAACCGCCCGGAAACTTTTGGAGTTTCCGGAATGGAAAATACGTATTGTCTAGTCTTTTTTGCGCCGAACACTGCGCCGGCGCCAGTGCTTCAGCGATTACGAGCGTGGCCGCAGATATGTCTCCGATGCGTATCCCGTCAGACCGGGCGCCCGGTCCAGCGCCACCTCGCACCAGCGCGTGCCACCGACCCGATTACAGTCACGCACCCGCACCAACGTTCCGTTGGGCAGCCCCACGCGCGTTTCGAACCCCAGGCCCGGTCCACCGCGCAGCTTCAGCATGTCGCCGTCTTCCACCCCGTAGACCTCGTAGATGTCCGAGGTGAATGCCGTGACCGGCGTGGTGTCGGCACAGGCGGAAAGAAAACCTAGGGCTGCAAGGATCGTCAGGGGGGTGCGCATGGTGCCTCTCGTCGGGGTTGTACTGGTAGGCCCGGCGGGGCTCGACCCCCCAGCCAAAGCGTTATGAGGGACGTGTGTCCGAGCGGACTATTTAACTTTCAATCCATTTAGTAAAGGCTGGCGCAGCAAAAAGTGCATCTGGCGCAATTCGGAATTGCCCCTGCCGCTCACCGCTGGGGAAATTCAAACGGCGGTATAACGTCCAGCCAGTACACCGCCGCGCTCTTCGTGCGAGACCAATGAGACATCTTGAGCTCGACTCAAGTGATCAGCCCTGCCGCCTTTCTCGCTATATCATCGACGTTCTCGCCACCGTTTTCCACGTACTCGCAGAATTGGCGACGCATTCGCGGGTCCCAGAAATCCTGCAGGTGGTTCGCGACCCGTTCGGCCTGGTCGTTACCGGGCTGGGATTTGAAGAACGTGGCAATCTGGTTGGCCATCATGACCAGTTTATCAGGCGACATCAGGTACCTCGTGGGTAATGCGGTGTGGGTTGGAATACAGGTCGAAACCGCCGCCGCGGGCAAAGGCGGCCAGCGTGATACCGGCCGTATCGGCCAGGCGCATGGCATGGGCCGTGGGGGCGGAGACGGCGATCAGCGTGCCGCAGCCGGCCATGGCGCATTTCTGCACCAGCTCGACCGAAAGGCGGCTGGTCATGACGAAAGCGCCCGCCGACGGGTCACGCCCCGCCCGCCAGAGCGCACCGATCAGCTTGTCGAGCGCGTTGTGGCGGCCAACATCCTCGCGCGCCATGACAACGCCCTTGCCCGGCAGGACGAAGCCCGCCGCATGGGTCGCGCGGGTGCGGCGGTGCAGGGGCTGGATATTGGCCAGCGCGTCGGCGGCATGGGCAATGTCGTCCCGGCTGAAGGTCGGGCCGACATGTGCCACGCATGGTACGTCGCGTACCGCCTGATCCAGCGAGTCGATTCCGCACAGCCCGCAGCCCACCGGCCCGGCCATGAAACGGCGGCGTGCCGCCAGCGCCTCGCGTCGGTCCGCCCGCAGCCAGAAACGGGCCTCGATGCCGCGCTCATGGCTGGCGACCTCGAAGCTTTCGATCTGGGCGAGGTCTGT
Organism: Roseovarius confluentis; assembly: GCF_002917925.1. Lineage (GTDB taxonomy): Bacteria > Pseudomonadota > Alphaproteobacteria > Rhodobacterales > Rhodobacteraceae > Roseovarius > Roseovarius confluentis. The sequence goes on from NZ_PPFE01000001.1 coordinate 64,175, forward strand.
CACGATTCCCTCGGTCACGGCGAATCCATGGGCGAAATCCGCGATATCGTCCGGTGTGGCCATCATCACCGCCTGGGTCGAACCGTCGAAGACCAGCGCGACTGGCAGTTCCTCGGGAAGAGCGCGCCTGACCATGTGCGCGCCCTCTGCCTGTACAGACAATCCCGAGCGGCTTTGGCAGGGAGAAAAACCCAAGGCCATCATTCCGCCGCCGGAAGGATGCGGCGGGCCTGCGCGGCCTGTGCCGCGTAGTCCTCCTGCCAGTCGGTCGGCCCGTTCGAGGGGCTGACCTGCACCGCCGTTACCTTGAACTCGGGACAGTTCGTGGCCCAGTCCGAGAAATCCGTGGTGATGACGTTGGCCTGGGTGTCGGGGTGGTGGAAGGTGGTGTAGACCACGCCGGGGCTGACCCTGTCCGTGATCGTCGCCCGCAGCGCCGTCTCGCCCGAGCGGCTGGCCAGCTTGACCCAGTCGCCTTCGTTCACGCCGCGGTTCTCGGCGTCATGCGGGTGGATCTCCAGCACGTCGGCTTCGTGCCAGACGGTGTTCTCCGTGCGCCGTGTCTGGGCGCCCACGTTGTATTGCGACAGGATGCGCCCGGTGGTCAGCAACAGCGGGAAGCGCGGTCCGGTTCTTTCATCGGTCGCCACGTACTCGGTGATGATGAACTTGCCCTTGCCGCGCATGAAGCTGTCCACGTGCATCAGCGGCGTGCCCTCGGGGTGCTCCTCGTTGCAGGGCCATTGCACGCTGCCCCTGGTTTCCAGCAGGGCGTAATCGACCCCGGCGAAAGAGGGCGTGGTGGCCGCGATTTCCTCCATGATGCGGGCGGGATGGGTATAGGTCCATTCCGCACGCCCGGATTTCTTCAGCATCGTGTTGGCCAGCAGCTGCGTCACCTCCCAGTCGGCATAGCCGTTGAGCGGTTTCATCACTTCGCGCACACGGTTGATGCGGCGCTCGGCATTGGTGAAGGTGCCTTCCTTTTCCAGGAAGGTGGAGCCGGGCAGGAACACATGCGCGTAGTTGGCCGTCTCGTTCAGGAAGAGGTCATGCACGATAACGCATTCCATCGCCGCAAGGCCCGCCGCGACATGCTTGGTGTCAGGATCCGATTGCAGGATGTCCTCGCCCTGACAGTAGAGGCCCTTGAAGGTGCCGTCGACCGCGCAGTCCAGCATGTTGGGGATACGCAGGCCCGGCTCGGGGTCGACTTCGGTGCCCCAGAGCGCCTCGAACATCTCGCGCACGTCGGCGTTCTTGACGTGGCGATAGCCCGGCAGTTCGTGCGGGAAGGACCCCATATCGCAGGCGCCCTGCACGTTGTTCTGTCCGCGCAAGGGGTTCACGCCCACGCCGCGCCGGCCAAGATTGCCAGTCAGCATGGCGAGGTTGGCGATGCCCATCACGGTGGTCGAACCCTGACTGTGCTCGGTGACGCCGAGGCCGTAATAGATCGAGCCGTTGCCGCCCGTCGCATAGAGATGCGCCGCCGCGCGCAATGCCTGCGGATCTACGCCGGTCAGCAGCGCGGTCGCCTCGGGGCTGTGGCGCGGGTCCGACACGAAAGCCGCGTATTCCTGGAACTCTTCCCAGTCGCAGCGGCTGCGAATGAAGTCCTGATCCATAAGCCCCTCGGTCACGATGACATGCGCCAGCGCAGTGACCACGGCGACATTGGTGCCGGGCCGAAGGGGCAGGTGATGTGCGGCCTCGATATGGGCCGACTTCACCAGGTCGATCCGGCGCGGATCGATCACGATCAGCTTCGCCCCCTGGCGCAGGCGCTTTTTCATGCGACTGGCAAAGACGGGGTGGCCGTCGGTCGGGTTGGCGCCGATGACGATGATCACGTCGGTGTCTTCGACGCTGTCGAAATCCTGCGTGCCGGCGGAGGTGCCGAAGGTCTGGCCCAGCCCGTAGCCGGTGGGCGAGTGGCAGACGCGGGCGCAGGTATCGGTGTTGTTGTTGCCGAAGACCGAGCGCGCCAGTTTCTGCACCAGGTAGGTTTCCTCGTTGGTGCAGCGGCTGGAGGTAATGACGCCGATGGATTTCTTGCCGTATGTCTCTTGCAACCTCAGCATTTTCGACGCGGCAAAGTCCAGCGCCTCATCCCAACTGACCTCGCGCCAGGGCTCGTCCACCCGGTCGCGGATCATCGGGTTCAGGATGCGGTCGCTGTGATGGGCATACCCATAGGCAAAGCGCCCCTTGACGCAGGAATGCCCCCGGTTCGCCTTGCCGTGCTTGTAGGGCACCATGCGGACCAGCTCATCGCCCTGCATTTCGGCCTTGAAGGAACAGCCGACGCCGCAATAGGCGCAGGTGGTCACGACCGAGCGGTCTGGCGTGCCCATCTCGATCACGGATTTTTCCTGCAGCGTCGCGGTGGGGCAGGCCTGCACGCAGGCGCCGCAGCTGACGCAATCCGAGGCGAGGAAATCGTCCTCAGCGGTGCCCGCGCTGACACGGGACTCGAAACCGCGACCCTCGATCGTCAGGGCAAAGGTGCCCTGCACCTCTTCGCAGGCGCGGACGCAACGGTTGCAGACGATGCACTTGCTGGGGTCATAGCTGAAATAGGGGTTTGACGTGTCCGCCGGGATATACTCGGGATTGCCCTTGTCGCCCTCCGGGGCACGGGCACGGGTATCGCCCTGCGCCAGCGTGCCGCCCTTGGCGTCGTAGTGGTTGCGCCCGGCCTCGTAGCGCTGGTCGCGCAGGCCCACGGCGCCCGCCATGTCCTGCAACTCGCAATCGCCATTGGCCGAGCAGGTCAGGCAATCCAGCGGGTGGTCCGAGATATAAAGCTCCATCACCCCGGTGCGGATCTTGCGCACTTTCTTCGACTGGGTGTGCACGGCCATGCCGGGGGCGACGGGCGTGGTGCAAGAGGCGGGCGTGCCGCGCCGGCCTTCGATCTCCACCACGCAGAGGCGGCAGGAGCCGAACGCGTCAAGGCTGTCGGTGGCACAAAGCTTGGGCACCTGGATGCCTGCCTCGACCGCCGCGCGCATCACGCTGGTGCCTTCGGGCACGGTCACCTCGAAGCCGTCGATGGTCAGGGTCACGGGCTCGCCCGTCTTGGCGGGGGTGCCCATGTCGCGGTCGTCGGGAATGATCAGGTCTTTCATTCTGCGGCCTCCTTCGTGGTCGAGAATTCATCGGGGAAGTGGGTGAGCGCGGACATGACAGGGTAGGGCGTGAAGCCGCCCAGCGCGCAAAGAGACCCGTCGGTCATCGTCTCGCAAAGATCGGTGAGGATGGTCACGGCGTCGGCGTCGCCGCGCGCGATGCGGTCGATGGTTTCCACCCCGCGCACCGCGCCGATCCGGCAGGGGGTGCACTTGCCGCAGCTTTCCACGGCGCAGAATTCCATCGCGAAGCGCGCCATGCCCAGCATGTCGGCGGTGTCGTCGAACACCACCAGCCCGGCATGGCCAATGAGCCCGCCCTCGGCGCCGAATTCCTCGTATCCCATGGGCGCGTCGAATTTCGACTGCGGCATGTAGGCGCCGAGCGGCCCGCCGACCTGCACCGCCTTGAACGGGCGACCGGTGGCCGTGCCGCCGGCAAGGTCGTCGATAACCTCGCCCAGCGTCACGCCGAATCCGGTCTCGAACAGGCCGCCGCGCGCCACGTTGCCCGCGATCTGAAGCGTGATGGTGCCGCGCGATTTGCCGATGCCGAAGCTGGCGTGATGCTCGGCGCCTTTCTCGAAGATCACCGGCACGGTGGCCAGGCTGATGACGTTGTTCACGACAGTGGGCCGGCCCAGGAACCCTTCGAGCGCCGGAAGCGGCGGCTTGGCGCGGACGACCCCGCGCTTGCCTTCGAGCGAGTTCAGCAGCGAGGTTTCCTCGCCGCAGACATAAGCGCCGGCACCCTTGCGGATCTCCATGTCAAAGCTGTGCGGCGACCCGAGGATATTCTCGCCTAGGACGCCTTCGGCGCGGGCTATCTCGACCGCGCGGGTCATCACCGCGATGGCATCCGGGTATTCGGAGCGCAGATAGACATATCCCTTGGTTGCGCCGACCCCCAGTCCGGCGATGGCCATGCCCTCGATCAGGGTGAAGGGGTCGCCCTCCATGATCATGCGGTCGGCAAAGGTGCCGCTGTCGCCCTCGTCGGCATTGCAGACAATGTATTTCTGCGGCGCGTCCGCGTCGTGCACGGTCTGCCACTTGATCCCCGTCGGGAACCCAGCGCCGCCGCGGCCGCGCAGGCCGGAGGTCTTGACCTCGTCCACGACCTGCTGGCCGGTCATCGATAGAGCACGTTTTAGCCCGGCGAGGCCGCCATGCGCCTCGTAGGCGTCCAGCGACAGCGGATCGATCACGCCGACGCGGGCAAAGGTCAGCCGTGTCTGGCGCTTCATCCAGTCGAGCTCGTCCACCGGGCCGAGCGCCTTGGCGCTGCTGCCATCGAGAATGGCCGCCGCGTCCTGCGGCGTCGCGGGGCCGAAACCGTGGCGGATGCCCTCGATCTCGACCTCGACAAGCGGTTCCAACCAGATCATGCCACGGGTGCCGGTGCGGATGATCTGCGCCTCGGGCGCGGCCTGTTTCAGGGCGGCGACAACCTCGTCGGCGCCCAGCGCCTTGGCGGCGCTATCCATGGGAACATAGATCTTCATGCGCCCACCTCCGCCAGCAGCGCATCCATGCGGCTGCGGTCCACCCGGCCCACGCATCGGTCGTCCATCATCGCGGCCGGGCCGCAGGCACAGAGGCCAAGGCAATAGACCGGCTCGACCGTGACGGCACCGTTGATTGAGGTGCCGTGCCAGTCCAGCCCCAGCTTTGCCAGCGTCTCTTCGGCCAGTGCGTTGCCGCCCATAGCCTGGCAGGCCTCGGCGCGGCAGATCTTCAGAACATGACGCCCGGCAGGGGCTTTGCGGAAGTCGTGGTAGAAGCTGATGACACCATGCAACTCGGCCTTGGTGATGTTGAGACGATCCGCGATCATCTGCATGGCCGGCTGCGGAATGTGGCCGAAATTTTCCTGCAGCGCGTGCAGTATCGGCAGTAACGGGCCTTCCAGGCCGGCATTCGCGTCGATGACCGCGGCAAGCTCGTCTTCGGTGGGTGTGGGGGCGGCTGATGGCATGGGCTAACCTCCTGCATGTTATTGTTTCAAGCAGACAGAAGGTGCGGGCCGACAACAATATCGCAGATCGGTCGACCGATAGGGATAGGCTATCAAACCGCTTTCGACAGTTTCCTCGCCGTGCGCAAAAGAGCATCCAGAACAGGGGTATGCGGCTCTCGGTAAGGAGCCACGAGGCCGACCGCGTGCGACGGCTCGCGCCCTGTCAGCGGCACGACAGTCAGGGCCTTTCCGGCCACGAGGAAGCGTGCCAGCTCCTCGGGAAGCACTGTCAGGTAACCGCCGGATTCGACATTGGCCACCAGGACGATCGTCGAATTGGATTCGATACATGTCTCGGGCGAGACGTTGGCCGCGGAGAAATTCCTGTTGATGATCCGCCGGTTCTGCATGTCCGGGGTCAGCAGGCAAAGCTTTTTACCCGACAACTCCTCCCAGGCCACGTCATGCCGGTTCGCAAAGGGGGAGTTGTTCGTGCACACGAGCATGTAGCGTTCCTCATAAAGCGGCTCGGTGCTGACCCGCCCCATCGGTTCGTTGTCGAGATAGGAAATGCCTGCATCAATCTCCAGGTTGTCGAGCATCGACATGATCTCGATCGACGTGCGCGACAATATGGTGAAATGCACTTTCGGATGCTTGGCATTGAAGCGCTGACAGAGCCGCGCCGCCACCGTCAGGGCCGTCGGAATGACGGCGATGCGCAACTGCCCCGACAAGCCATCCCGCTTGACGCGCATTTCCTCGCGCAGTTGCCGCGTGTCCCCGACGATCTTCCTGGCCCAGTCCAGCGCGGTCTGGCCTTCCGGCGTCAGCCCGCCAAATCGCGACCCGCGAAAAATCAACTGCACGCCAAGGTGATCCTCCAGCGTCTTGATCCCGTTCGACAGGGTCGGCTGGGTGATGCCCAGGCCGGAGGCCGCGCGACCGAAATGGCCTTCCTTGGCCACGGCGATGAACATTTCGAGCTTGTCAATCATATGCATAAAGCCAATCGAAATCGGCCATCCTGATAGAATTCGTGAATGATGGGTGTTCTTCCCGACGCGGCGTTCTCGAAACCAGGACCCGAAACTGTGGCGTCGTCATTCCGGTTGATCCGCTTTTTGGCCCGACAGACGGGCAAGAATGGCCTTCCGGACCGCCTCGGCAAGCGTCCCGAGGACCAGCCCGATCAGCGGGTTGCCCAGAAGCGTCGCGAGCGCGGTGATCGCGATGACGGGCCTGCAAGAGGGTCTGGCATCGAAAAGCCGGCGATTGGCGGCAAGTTCGACCGCGGCAATCAGCAACAAGGCTCCCAGCGTTGCAGACGGGACGGCCAACAACGCCGTGTGCCGCAAGTCTTGCGGCAGCAGAGCCACCGCCAGAAGCGCGGCCCCCAGCATCACCGGCGCGCCCCCGCTGCGTGCGCCGAAACGGTGATGCGCCGCCACGCCCCCGGCCCCGTGGCACATCGGCAAGGCTCCGAAAGGAGACAGGACCAGGTTTGCTGCACCCGAGGTCACGCACAGGCGCCTGGGCGTCACCCGCGCGGCGCGCGCGCCATAACTGTCCTGCGCAACAAGCGCGGTCAGGAAAACGGCGTTGGTCAGGGTCAGGGCAAGTTGTGGCAGGGCGAGGTCGGCAATGGCGATCCGCATATCCTCAAGGTCTGGAACCGGCGCCAACCAGCCCATGGCCGCAGCGCCCGACAGATCGGGCAGGGCCTCATGCCCGATGAAGTGGCCCGCCGCCACGCCGAAACCCAGCGTCATCAATGCCGCATGTGCCCCCAGCCGCAACGCCGCAGCCGCAAGCCCGAGGGACACCACCCCGATCAGCGGCTGCCCGGCCATCAGCCCGAGCGATATCCAGGCCAGCCCCAGGCCCAGCCCCAGCTGAAGCCCGGTCAGCACCGATTGCGGCACCAGCCGCGCGATCCGGTCTATGACGCCCGTTCCTCCCAGCAATAGCAGCGCCGCACCGATCAGCATCCCGCTGAGCGCGATGGACGCGGGCGAGATCTCGGCCACCAGCGCCACGGCCACGATGGCCTTCATCGGCTGAACCGGGACCGGCAGGCGGTAGATCAGGCCGGTGGCGATGTAGAACAGGCCGAAGCCCAGCAGCACCTGTGTCGCCGAGAGCCCTACAAGGGCGATGGCCCCGATGGTCAGCGGCAGCAGCGTGCCCAGGTCCCCCAGGGCCCCGTTCACTTCGCGCAGGTCAAAACGAAAACGATCTGGAGCGTGCGGGCTCATCGCAATTCCTCCGCGTTTCCAACGCGACGCGAAATCAGTCCTAAAGAGTTGAAATCGCGGTTGTTGACCATACCGTAGGCAAGCAAACCATGATGACAGGAGACACCCGCCATGAAACTCAGCGCACGCAACAAGATGCCCGGAACCGTGACCGCCATCGACAGGGGCGCGGTCAACGCCACGGTGCAGATCGACCTTGGCGGCGGCACCACCGTGACGGCGATGATCACCAATGCGTCGGTCGAGGAGTTGGGGCTGGAGGTCGGCAAGACGGCCTACGCAATCGTCAAGGCGTCGGACGTGATCGTCGGGTCCGACTGAAGGTGAAGGGACGGCAGGCAGACCTTGCGGCCTGACCCGGTGGTCTCGATGGTCACGGGGATGCCGTAGACCGTGCTCAGGTTGTGCCCGGTCAGCACCTCGCTGGCCGGGCCATCCGCCATGATCCGGCCCTGGTGCATCAACAGGACGCGGGCATCCAGCGCAAAGGCCTGGTCCGGGTCATGGGTCGACAGGATGATCCCGCGCCGCTCGGACGACGCGCCCTGCGCCAGCCGGGCGATCCGCGCCAACACCTGCGCCTGGTTCCCGAAATCGAGGCTTGCGGTCGGTTCGTCCATGACGATCAGCGGTGTATCCTGCGCCAGCGCCCGCGCGATCAGGACAAGCTGTCGCTGACCGCCGGACAGGCGCGAATAATCGCGCGCGGCAAGGTCGCCGATCCCAAGCTGATCCATCGCGTTTTGCGCGGCATCACGATCCGCCTTTCCAGGTTGTGCCAATGGCCCGAGTCGCGCGGTGCGCCCCATCAGGACGACCTCCAGCGCCTCGAATGGAAATGGCGGTGCATGAGCCTGAGGCACATAGGCGATGCGCCGGGCAATCTCGGCCCGGCGCTGTGACGTGATCGGGGTGCCCCCAAGCCGCACCTCACCGGCCAGCTGAGGCAGCAGGCCCAGGAGGGTGCGAAAGAGCGTGGTCTTGCCGCAGCCGTTGGGGCCAAGCAGGCACAGGATGTCTCCGGCCTGAACCGACAGGCCCAGATCCGCGCCGACCTGCGTGCGTCCGTAGCCGATCACCAGCTCCCGCGCCTCCAGCATCACGACCATCCCCGCCGGCCACGGGCCAGCAACCACACGAAGAAGGGCGCGCCGATCACGGCGGTCAGGATGCCCAACGGCACCTCGGCCTGCGCCATTGTCCGCGCCGCCGTGTCCACGATCAGCAGATACCCCGCGCCGATCAGCACAGAGGCGGGCAAGAGCCGCCCAAAGCCGGGCCCGACGAGCATCCGCGCGATATGCGGAATCACCAGCCCGACCCAGCCCACCACGCCGGCCAGCGCCGTGACGCTCGCGGTGATCAGCGTGGCGGCGGCGATCACCAGGAACCGCGTGCGCCCGGCCTCGACCCCCAGCGCGCGCGCCTCCTCGTCGCCAAGGCTCAGGACGTTGATCCGCCAGCGCAGCAGGGCCAGCGGCACGAGGCCGATCAGCACCATGGGCAGGGCGGGCAGGATATCCTCCGTGGTGATCGCGGCCAGCGAGCCCAGAAGCCAGAAGGTGATCGCTGGCAACTGGTCATAGGGGTCGGCCATGACTTTCAGCAACGACGTCGCCGCCCCGGCCAGCGCGCCGATCACCACCCCGATCAGCACCAGCGTCAGCGTGCGGTCCGTGTTGCGCACCATCGACGCCACCAGCGTCACGATTCCCACCGCTGCCATGCCGCCGACAAAGGCCGACGCCTGGATCGCCGCCACCGGCAGCGACAGGAAAATCCCGGCAACCGCGCCAAGCCCGGCACCGGCCGACACGCCCAAGATATCCGGCGACACCAGCGGGTTGCGGAAAAGCGCCTGGTAGCTGGCCCCCGCTGCCGCCAGCGCCGCCCCCACCAGCAGCGCCGCCGCGACGCGGGGCAGGCGGATGTTCCACACCACGATCTCCGCCTGCCGCTCGCCTTGCCCCAGCAATGCCGCCAGCGTCTGGCCCGGGGACAGGCCAAAGGGCCCGATCATGACCGCGCCGAACGCCAGCGCGGCCACGCACAGGGCAAGGCCACCGGTCAAGGTCAGGCCGGGCTTTGAGCCCCTCAGTTCGGCGGTCGTCCCTCGGCCCATACCAGCAGCCTCTCAAGGTCTTCGTCGTTCAGGTCGACATGATAATAGAGTTCATAGAAGTCGCGGGTCTCCGCGCGCAGGTCGCCCTCCCACCGATCAGGATACAACAATCCGGCCATCCAAATCAGGCCCATCATCCGGTTCAGTGATGGCGGCCGGTCGATCCAGCCGAAGGGTGCGGTGGGCGACAGGAAGACGCGCCCGTCCTCGACCGCGTCGATCCCCTGCCACAGCGGGTCGTCGAAAACCTTGCCGTAAAAGTTCGGGTCCCACGTCACGATGGTGTCGGGGTTGGCTACGATCACCTGTTCCATCGAGGCCTGCACCAGCCCGCGCGTCGCGCCGCCATCATCCGCCACGTTGCGCCCGCCCGCGCGCTCGATGATCTCGGTATTGATCGACCCTTTCATGCCCGTCTCCAGCCCCTCGGGACCCCGGGCCAGGTAGACGCGGGGGCGCTCCTCTTCCGGGACGTCATCGAGAATGGCGTCGATCCGGGCAAACGTCGCCTCCACATCCTGCGCCAGGGCGTCGCCGCGCTCCGGCACACCCAGTGCCTCACCCAGAAGGCGCAGAGCGGCGGGCGTGTTCTCGAACCGTCCGTCGATCAGGATATAGGGGATGCCGGTCTGGTCCTGCACACGGTCCGCAAGGTCGACATATGTGTCCCGGACCGAGCCGAAATCGAGGATCAGGTCGGGCTCGATCTGCAGCACGCGCTCCAGGTTCGCCTCGCCGCCGCGCCCGGTCAGACGGCCGGTTTCGGGCAGATCGCGATGGGGCGCGGCGATATAGGCGCGCTCCTCGGGGCGCAGGGCGCGGGGCCAGCCCGTCATCGCCTCGGGCTTCATGATGTAGAGCAGGATGGCGGCGGGTGGACCGGCGGCGAAGACGGTGGTCACATCGTCGGGGATATCCACGACGCGCCCGGCGCTGTCGGTGATCGTGCGCGCCTGAACCGGCAGCGCCAACACCATCAGCATCAGCAGCAGATATCTCACGTCACTCTCCTTTCGGCACCGCGGCGGCGTCGAACCCGTACTCCGCCAATACGGCCTGGCCTGCCGGTGACAGGATGTGCAGTGCCAGCTTCCATGCCTCGGGCGGCGCGCCGTCGAGCACGAGCAGGCCGTAATCCGCGCCGACCGACAGCGGTTCCGGGATCTGCACGATCTGCAAGTCCGGCACTTCTTTCCGGGCTAGCACGGCGTTGGTGCAGTATGTCAGAAACAGGTCGGCCTGGTCGCTGTCCAGCACCCACGCATAGGTGTTGCGCCCCTCGGGCGGCGCGGCGCTGTCCGGCCCGCCGGTCAATTGCAGGGCCTTGGTCTTCAACGCCTCGGCATGGCCGGACTTTTCGAACAGCTGAAACGCGTAGTCACCTGACGGATCCGCCTTGGGCGTGGACGTGCCCAGGCGGGTGTTCTCGTCCAGCATGACGTCGAGCAGCGTTTCGGACGTCACTTCCACCTCGGGCCGCGCCAGCCCGCAAAGCCGATTGCGGGCAAAGAGCGCGACGGGGCCGCCCTTGCCGGCGCTTTCCAGTGTCCGGGGGTGGCGCATGTTTGCAGAGGCGAAGACATGGGCGGTTTCGCCCGCCTCGATTCGCTCGCGCATCAGGCCGGAGGGGCCGAAGCTTGTCGCGACGGGCGTATCGTAGGCCTCGGCATAGTCTGCGGCCACGTCCGTCAGCGCGGCCTTGAGACTGCCCGCAGCGTAAAGGGACAGGTCTTGGGCTTGCGCGGCGCTCATCGCAAGGCCGAGGGCCGCTGCCAGTAGGGATACGTGTCGCATGGTCTGTCTTCCATTCTTTGTATTCGGGATACTCAGGGTTTCGGCGGTGCCATGGGGGTAAAGGCGCACCGGTCGGGCTTGAGGTCGATCAGCGGCGTGTCATCCAGGCAATCCAGCCCGCGCACGATCAACGTGCCGCCCTCGATCCGCACCAACCGCACAAGCGACGTGCCGATGGGATTGGGCCTCACGGGAGAGCGCAGGGCGAAGGTGCCGATGGTCGATCCGTCGCTGCGCGGGCTTTGCCGCACAAGATCGCGACGGCTGCGATCCAGCCAGTAGAGCACCTCGATGGTCTCATAGTCTTCCAGCCCCTCCAGAGCCGGGTGCCATACGGGATTCAGTTCGATGCGGCACTCGGGGCCGTCCTGCCGGCCTTGACGTGGACAGTCCTCGCGCCGTGTCCATGGCGTGCGGATGGTCCCGATGAACTGGAGCGCGGCATCGGCAGACGGTGGAGTCGCAACTTTTACCTCGCCGGGGCGCAGGGTCTTGCCACTCATCGCCATGTCCGTAAAATTTGCAGTCGCGAGCAGGGCGCAGGAAACATATCGGTTTTCCTTGGTATGTGGAATTTCTTTTCAGGCACCGCGATGCTTGAACTTTGTCCGTTGGATCGCATAGTGTGCGAGGGAACGGAAGATTTGCAAGGTGGGAAATTTTGCAGTCCATGGGAGAAGCCTTCGGCCTCGCGCTCGACCTCGTCGCCTCGGGCGATGGGGATCTGATCGAAATCGTGCTGCTGTCGCTGCGCGTGAGCCTGACGGCCACTGCGCTGGCCTGCCTGATCGGCCTGCCCATCGGGGCGTTGATCGCCATCGGACGGTTTCCCGGGCGCAACGCGGTGCTGATCGTGATGAATGCGCTGATGGGCTTGCCGCCGGTGGTGGTGGGGCTGCTGGTCTACCTGCACCTGTCGCGCTCCGGCCCCTTGGGGTTCCTCGGGCTGCTCTACACGCCCACCGCGATGATCATCGCGCAGACCATCCTGATCGCACCCATCGTCGCGGCCCTTTCGCGGCAGGTGCTGGAAGACCTGCATGCTGAATATGCCGAGCAGTTCCGCTCGCTCTGCCTGACGAAGTTGCAGACCGTGCAGGCGCTTTTGTGGGATGCACGATATTCCCTGCTGACGGTGGGGCTTGCCGGTTTCGGCCGCGCGGTGGCCGAGGTGGGCGCTGTCATCATCGTCGGCGGCAATATCGACCACCTGACACGGGTGATGACCACGGCCATCGCGCTGGAGACGTCCAAGGGCGATCTGGCACTGGCACTGGCGCTCGGCATTATCCTTCTGGTCATCGCGCTTGGCGTCAACGCCGCCGTGCAATCGGTCCGCATGACAGCGGCGCGGCAAGCCTATGTTTGATACGGCAGCCTCATCAGCCGATCACGTTGTGCCCCGCGCCCGGACCGCGCCGATCCTGCCGCTCGCGGTACGTGACCTGGAATTGCGTTTCGGCCAGACAACGATACTCGACGGAGTGAGCTTCGACCTGCAGCCGGAAGGCTGCACCATGGTCATGGGTCCGAACGGGGCGGGCAAAAGCCTGCTACTCAAGCTGCTCCATGGCCTGATGGCCCCGACTTCGGGAACAATCGACTGGAGCGGACAGGGGCCGCAGGACATCACCGCGCGGCAGGCACTGGTGTTCCAGAAGCCGGTTCTCTTGCGGCGGTCCGTGGCCGCCAACGTCGACTTCGTGCTGAAGGTGCGCGGCAAGGATCGTGCGCGGCGCGATACACTCCTGGATCACGTCGGGCTGGGCCACAAGGCCGACCAGCCGGCGCGCCTGTTGTCGGGCGGCGAGGCGCAGCGGCTGGCGCTGGCCCGCGCATTGGCCGCCGACCCCGAGGTGCTGTTTCTCGACGAACCCACCGCCAGCCTCGATCCGGCGTCCGTGCTGGCCATTGAGGAGATCGTCAGGGAGGCCAGCGCGCGCGGCGTGCGCATCGTTTTCGTCACCCATGACATGGGGCAGGCGCGGCGCATGGCCGACGACATCCTGTTTCTCAGCGGCGGCGGCGTAACAGAACACAGCCGCGCCGCCGATTTCTTTCCCGAACCGCAAAGTAAGGCGGCAAGGGATTACCTGAACGGCAAGCTCGTCGTCTGAAAGACTTCAAGAAAGGGAGTATTCATCATGAAATTGAACACATTCGGTGCGGCCACTGTCGCGCTGCTCATGGCCGGAGGAGCCTGGGCGCAGGACCAGTCGATCATCGTACAGTCCACGACATCGACGGCAAATTCAGGGCTTTACGACTACCTGCTGCCGATCTTTCAGGACAAGGCCGGCATCCAGGTGAACGTCGTCGCCGTGGGAACGGGTCAAGCCATCAAGAATGCCGAGAATTGTGATGGCGACGTGCTGCTGGTGCATGCCAAGCCATCCGAGGAGAAATTCGTCGAGGCGGGCTTCGGCACCTCGCGCACGGACCTGATGTATAACGATTTCGTCATCGTCGGCCCGGGCGAGGACCCGGCGGGCGTGGGCGGCATGGAAGACGTGCAGGGCGCGATGTCCAAAATTGCTGAAGAAGGCGCGCTCTTTGCCTCGCGCGGCGACGACAGCGGCACGCACAAGAAGGAAATGGCGCTCTGGTCCGACACCGGCGTCGATCCCACCGCGGCCAGCGGCGACTGGTACCGCGAGACGGGCTCGGGCATGGGCGCGACGCTCAACGCCGGCATCGGCATGGGCGCCTATGTCATGACCGACCGCGCCACCTGGATCAGCTTCGACAACAAACAGGATTACGCGATCCAGGTCGAGGGCGACGAGGACATGTTCAACCAGTACGGCGTGATCCCGGTCAATCCCGAGAAATGCCCCAGCGTGAACGTGGACGCCGCACAGACCTTTGCCGACTGGCTGGTCTCGGACGAGGGGCAGGAGGCAATCGGGTCCTACAAGGTGGCCGACCAGCAACTGTTCTTCCCCAACGCACCGAAAAACTGATAGACGTGTCGGGGCGGCGGTGCACCCGCCGTCCCGAGACACAAATCCAGGCGCCATGACCGAGCTCGACCTTCCCGACCACGAATACCTGACTGTCAAGGAACTGGCCGAGCTTTTGCGCCTGAAGGAACGCAAGGTCTATGACCTTGCCGCGTCGGGTGCCGTGCCGTGTTCGCGCGCCACGGGAAAGCTGCTGTTTCCGGCAAACGAGATCCGCACATGGATCGAAAAGGCGCAGTCCGGTGGCGGCGGAGACGCGCAAGGCGACGCGTCCAAATCGCGCACGCCTATCATGCTTGGCAGTCACGATCCCTTGCTGGATTGGGCGATCCGACAGTCGGGATGCGGACTGGCCACGCTGCATGACGGCTCGAACGACGGGCTCGAACGTTTCACGAGCGGCGAGGGCATCGCAGCCGGCCTGCATATTCTTGACGCTGACACCAACCGCTGGAATGTGCCTGCCGTATCGAAGGCGGCCTCGCGCCAGAACGCGGTTCTCGTCCGGTTCGCGATACGTCGGCGCGGGCTCGTCGTCCGGCCCGGAGGGCGCGTGCCGGCGGGACTTCACGATCTTGACGGGGTCCGGCTTGTTCCGCGGCAGGCGGGGTCGGGCACCGACACGCTATTCCGACACCTGGCCGAGCGCGAGGGGGTGGATCTTGCGGCGCTCGACCTCGCTGACGTCGCCCGGACTGAAGACGAAGCGGTGGAGGCGGTTCGGCGCGGCGCGGCCGAGACGACTTTCGGGCTAGAAGCGGTCGCGCGGAGCTACGGGCTGGAGTTTGTACACGTCATCGAGGAAGAGTTCGCCTTGCTTGTCGACCGCAGGGCGTGGTTCGAGCCGCCTTTCCAGTCGCTTATGAACTTCTGTGCCACGGATGCCTTCCGAACGCGGGCGAACGCCTATGGCGGCTACGACATCGACAGGATTGGTACCGTTCAATGGAACGCGTAGCGTATTTCGGTTGAAATCGCGCTGTCGGCTCAGCACACAATGAGGGCCAACCCGAAGCATCTCATTGGCTATGGCTCTGCCATGTTCGTGGGCCAAATCGAAAAAGTGGCGCACTCTACCGGCTTTTCCTCGAGGATTCAAAAAGAGATCCGGGAGAAAAATTCGAAAACCAGACGCCTTACAGTCGGTATTTGAACCGTGCCAGGCAGTAGAGCTTTTGATTGGCCGACCTAGTCATTCCGGAAATCAGGTCTCAAGGCGGCGCGGATGGGTTCTATGACCCTTTTCCTCAAAAAACTTGAATTTCTCTAACCTTTTAAATCATTGGTAGGCCCGGAGGGACTCGAACCCCCAACCAAAGCGTTATGAGCGCTCTGCTCTAACCAATTGAGCTACAGGCCCGACCTCTGCTCGGGATAGGCGGCGGCAGGGCGGGCGTCAAGGGCTCTGAGAGGGTTCGGGGCTTTCCCGATTGCACGGGCGGGCGCGATGGATTAACCGAAGCCCCAAGCCAGAGCGGAGAGCGCACATGACCGACGCCAAGAACGGGATCACCTATGCCGATGCCGGCGTTGATATCGACGCGGGCAATGCGCTCGTCGACCGGATCAAGCCCGCCGCCAAGCGCACCAACCGCGCGGGCGTCATGGCGGGTCTGGGCGGCTTCGGCGCGCTTTTCGATCTCAAGGGCGCGGGCTATACCGACCCCATCCTGGTGGCCGCCACCGACGGCGTGGGCACCAAGCTGCGCATCGCCATCGACACCGGCAACGTGGATGGCGTGGGCATCGACCTTGTCGCCATGTGCGTCAACGATCTTGTCTGCCAGGGGGCCGAACCGCTTTTCTTCCTCGACTACTTCGCAACCGGCAAGCTCGACACCGACACGGCCGCCCGCATCATCGAAGGCATCGCCGAAGGCTGCGTGCGCTCCGGCACCGCGCTGATCGGCGGTGAGACGGCGGAAATGCCGGGAATGTATCCCGAAGGTGATTTCGACCTCGCCGGCTTTGCCGTCGGCGCCATGGAGCGTGGCAGCGACCTGCCGGCGGGCGTGACCTCGGGCGATGTCCTGCTGGGCCTTGCCTCCAACGGCGTGCATTCCAACGGCTATTCCCTCGTGCGCAAGCTGGTCGAGATGTCGGGCCTCGGCTGGGATGCCGACTGCCCCTGGTCTGATGGCACCCTCGGCGCGGCCCTGCTGACCCCCACGCGCCTCTACGTGACCCAAGCGCTGGAAGCGATCCGTGCTGGCGGCGTCCATGCGCTCGCCCATATCACCGGCGGTGGCCTGACCGAGAATATCCCGCGCGTTCTGCCCGATGACCTTGGCGTCGACATCGACCTCGACAGCTTCGACCTGCCGCCCGTCTTTCGCTGGCTGATGGCGCAGGGCGGTATGGCCGAGACCGAGATGCTCAAGACCTTCAACTGCGGCGTGGGCATGGTGCTGGCGGTCGATGCGGCCCGCGCCGACGCGCTTGCGGACCTTCTGGTTGGCACCGGCGAGACCGTGGTCCGCCTGGGCCATGTCACCGAGGGTGAGGGCGTGCGCTACACTGGCAATCTCGCGTGACCAAACGCGTCGCAATCCTGTTTTCCGGCAGCGGCTCGAACATGGTGGCGCTGATCGACAGCATGACCGGCGACCACCCGGCACGCCCCGTGGTGGCGCTTTGCAACACGCCCGATGCCCCCGGTTTTGCCAAGGCCGAGGCGCGCGGCGTGCCGGCCGAGCTTGTCGATCACCGAGATTTCAAGGGCGACCGCCCGGCCTTCGAGGCCGTGATGACCCGGACCCTTGAGCGCTACGCCCCCGACATAATCTGCTTCGCGGGCTTCATGCGCATCCTCACCGACGATTTCATCTCGCGCTGGCAGGGCCGGATGATCAACATCCACCCCTCGCTTCTGCCTAAGTATCGCGGCCTCGACACCCACGCCCGCGCCATCGAGGCGGGCGAGGCCGAGGCCGGCTGTACCGTCCATGAGGTCACGCTGGAACTCGATGACGGCCCGATCCTCGGTCAGGCCCGCGTGCCCGTGCGTCCCGGTGATACAGCAGAGGTGCTGGCCGCCCGCGTGCTGGAACAGGAACACCGGCTTTACCCGGCCGTCCTGCGCCGTTTCGCCGCCGGCGACCACACGCCGGTGCACCTGCCCTGACAGGACAGGGCAAGCGGGCCCTTTCATGGTCTTAACGCGGCGCCGAAGCCGCAACGTTGCCGTGCCAGTCCGCCGACACACGGTCGGGTGGCGCGGTGAGCGCGACGGCGCCTAACGCCAGCAGCAGGATAGCACTCAGCGTCATTGCCACGGTGCGCAGGTCGAACCGCGGGGCAGGGCGGGCGGGGATATGGTCGAGGGTCGTCATGGCATGTCTCCATTATTGGAACTGCATGTCACATAGACCCGGGCAAAGTATTTTTAAAACGAATGAATGTTGCGCACAT
Organism: Roseovarius confluentis; assembly: GCF_002917925.1. GTDB lineage: Bacteria > Pseudomonadota > Alphaproteobacteria > Rhodobacterales > Rhodobacteraceae > Roseovarius > Roseovarius confluentis. Next base: position 81,817 of record NZ_PPFE01000001.1, read on the forward strand.
CATCACGAAAGGTGATGCGTTTGTGGGCCTCTCATCCGATCGCCGGCCTCTACGCATCACTTGCGCTTTGCTTTCCGCCGCGCCTCGGTATAGGCGATTGGATTACCACGTTTGATCCGCGGGAGCAGGAATGCACACCATCACCACCACCGAAGACCTCGCCGCCTTTTGCACCCGTGCGGCCGAGTCCGAGTATGTCACCGTCGATACCGAGTTCCTGCGCGAGCGGACCTATTACTCCAAGCTCTGCCTGATCCAACTGGCCCTGCCGTCCCGCGGCGAGGACGATGCCGTGCTGGTCGATCCCATCGAGGGGCAGGACATGTCGCTCGAACCGCTCTACGACCTGTTTCGCGACCCTTCGGTGGTCAAGGTCTTTCACGCCGCCCGGCAAGACCTGGAAATTTTCTACGTCGATGCCGGGCTCATTCCCGACCCGCTCTTCGATACCCAAGTGGCGGCGATGGTCTGCGGGTTCGGCGAGCAGGTGGGATACGAGACGCTGGTGCGCAAGATCGCCAAGCAATCGCTCGACAAGACCTCGCGCTTCACCGACTGGTCGCGCCGCCCGCTGACCGACGCTCAGAAGACCTATGCCATTGCCGACGTGACGCACCTGCGTGACATCTACGAGTTTCTTGCCGGAAAGCTGGCAAAGTCGGGCCGCGACAAGTGGGTCGCGGAGGAAATGCAGGTCCTGACTGACCCCGAAACCTATATCACCCGGCCCGAAGAGGCATGGCAGCGCGTCAAGACTCGCAACGCGTCGGGCCGGTTCCTGGCCATCGTGCGGGAGCTGGCGCGCTTTCGCGAAGACTATGCCCAGACGCGCAACATCCCCCGCAACCGGGTCTTCAAGGATGATGCGCTGGTCGAGCTGGCCTCGACCAAACCCAAATCGGCGAACGACCTGTCACGCTCGCGGCTCTTGCTGCGCGAGGCCCGACGGGGCGACGTCGCCGACGGTATCATCGCTGCGGTCAAGGCGGGGCTCGATTGCGCCAACGACGACCTGCCCAAACCTGACCGCAGCCGCGAGCGGCTTCAGATCAACCCGGCGCTGGCCGACCTTCTGCGCGTTCTGCTCAAGGCGAAATCCGAGGAATACTCGGTCGCCTCCAAGCTCATAGCCTCGGCAGCCGACCTGGACGCCATCTCGGCGGGCGAACGCGATGTGCCGGCCCTTGGAGGCTGGCGGCGGGACGTCTTCGGTGACGATGCGATGCGGCTGTGCGACGGCAAGGTGGCGCTGGCCGCGCGTCGCGGGTCGATCGTGGCGATCGACCTCTAAGCCGTCAGCGGCGTGAGCTGAGAGCGTTCAACTCGCCGCGCACGCGGATCTCGTTGATCTCTTCGAGGTCGTTGTTGCTCAGGAACGCGCCCACCCGCACCTCGCGGGTGCTTTGCGCGCCCACCGGCGTCTCGATCGGCTGATAGGCGTTCAGCGTGTATTCCATGACGCCGTTGATCGGTCCGTCCTCGTTGATCGGCAGCAGGCGCACGTCGAACGCGCCCTCGCGCTGCGGCAGGCCGGTCACGCGCACGATGGCGCCCGTGGGCAGCGGCTCGACCACCAGGCTGGTCACCTGGTCCACCAGGCTGCCGTCGTAGATCTCGACCTTGGCGCGGCGGCGGAAGATGCCCGCCTTCTGCGCCGAAGAGGCATTGCGGCGCACGATCAGCTCGGCGTTCTGATCGTCGATCAGCGGGTTGCCGGTCTGCCGGTCGCTGGGCGAACGGCGTTCGCCGGTATTGGTGGTGTTCACGATCGGGGTGGACCTGCTGTTGCCGAACCAGTTGCGCGGGTTGGCGCCGGAATCACGCCAGCCGCTGCACGCTGTCAGCGTCATGCTTGAGATCAACATCACCGAAAGCAGAACCCGCATTTCGACCGCCCCTTCCTCGTTTCTCTTCGACTACCCCATCCGCGCGGGCTTGAAAAGGGACTTGGCGCACTGGACCTCGAGGTGTTGCACGCCTAACTGTGGGGCAAGAAACAGACAGGAGACGCGTTGCATGGCGCAGCAGGCATTCGAAGAGATCGTCGAGGATTTCGAGTTTCTGGAGGACTGGGAAGACCGCTACCGCTACGTGATCGACCGCGGCAAGGCGATGGACGGGCTCGACGACGCGCTCAAGGTACCCGCGACGAAGGTCGATGGCTGTGCGAGCCAGGTCTGGTTGCACCCGCAGACCGAGGCCGGCACGTTCCGCTTCGATGGCGATTCGGACGCCTTGATCGTGCGCGGCCTGATCGCGGTGCTGCGTGCGCTCTACAATGATCTGCCGGTGGGGCAGGTGGGGCAGGTGGATGCCCCCGGCGAACTGGCCCGGCTGGGATTGAACGACCATTTGTCGGCGCAACGCTCCAACGGTCTTCGCGCGATGATCGAACGCATTCGCGTGGTCGCGTCGGAGGCCGCGTAACCCAGTGGAGTGGCTGCGCCACGCTCGATTTTTTTCATGAAGAGAGGCGCTGCCCCTCCGGTCGAAACTTTGGTTTCGACCTCCTCCCCGGGACATTTTTGGCCAGAGGAAAAGGCCGCTCAGGCGCGGGCGGCAAGCGCGGTTTCGAGGTCGCCATAGCCGGTGAAACGGTATTCGAAGTCGAGCCCGAGCCGGTCGGCGCAGTCCTGGGCCTTGGCCTTGAGGGCGGGGTCCTCGACCTGGGCCTGGTAGACCAGCGTGGTGTAGTTGCCGAAGATCATGTCGCGCAGTTCGGGATGCCGGTCGAGGCCCATCGGCTTCCAGACGAAGGCGTCGAACTGCTTGACCAGGAAATCGGTCAGGTAGAAGGCGGTGATCTCGTCCCGGGCCGCGAAGGTCTCGTTGCCCTCGAAGAAGGAATAGCAATGCGGTCCTTCGACCATTTCGACGCCCAGCTCGCGGCATTTCGCCTGTAAGAGCCCGCCGGTGCCGCAATCGGCGTAGACCACGAATATCTGGTCATAGGCATCGCGGTTCTCGGCCACCGTTCGTTCGACCGCTGTCACGATCTTGTCGGGAAAAAGGTGGTACTTTGCCGGCAGGCATTGCAGGACCATGTGATCCCATCCATTGGCTTGTTTCAACGCCAGGATCTCGCGCGCCAGCGCGCCACAGGCGACCAGCAGGATGTTGCCTTTCGTGCGCTCGGAAAAGCCGTCCTCGGTCAGGGTTGTGTCGCTCGGCAGCATCTCAGCGCCCGCCGCCGCGCAGGCCGATGGCGCGCACCAAAAGATAGACCACCAGCACCAGCGGCACCGCGATCATCCAGTTCTCCGACAGTGTCTCGGGGCCCCAGGCGGACGTCGCCACAAAGATCGTGGCGCCAGCGGCGGCGATCACCGCGATCAGCAGCAGGACCAGCTTGTTGAGCGGCATGGGCGTGTTCCTTTCCGCAATGACATAAGCGCAGTGCTTTGACGAAAAAAGCCCCGCCGGGTCGGGCAGGGCTTTCTCGGTCACCATTGGCAAAGGCTCAGCCCGTCGCACCCTGGTTGTGCTTGCGACCCACCAGGTCCTTTGCGGTTTCCACCGCCACGGCGGCGTCGCGGCAATAGGCATCGGCGCCGATGGCCTTGCCGAATTCCTCGTTCAGCGGCGCACCGCCCACAAGCACGATATAGTCGTCGCGCAGGCCCTGTTCGACCATCGTGTCGATGACGACCTTCATGTAGGGCATCGTGGTGGTCAGCAGCGCCGACATGCCCAGGATGTCCGGCTTTTCGGTTTCCAGCGCCTCGAGGTAGTTCTCGACCGGGTTGTTGATGCCGATATCGACCACCTCGAATCCCGCACCTTCCATCATCATCGACACCAGGTTCTTTCCGATGTCGTGGATGTCGCCCTTGACCGTGCCGATGACCATCTTGCCCACGCGCGGCGCGCCGGTTTCCGCCAGCAGCGGTTTGAGGATGGCCATGCCGCCCTTCATCGCGTTGGCGGCCAGCAGCACCTCGGGGACGAACAGGATACCGTCGCGGAAATCCTTGCCGACGATGGTCATGCCGCCCACCAGCGCCTCGGTCAGCACCTGGTAGGGTTGCCAGCCGCGCTCCAGCAAGATGTTCACGCCTTCCTCGATCTCTTCTTTCAGACCATCATAGAGGTCGTCGAACATCTGCTGGACAAGCTCCTCGTCGTCCAGTTCGCTGAGGATGATGTCGTCTTCTTCGTCGGACATGTGCTTGATCCCTTGGTGTGGCGCGTGGCCCGTTGTCTAGCCTCCGCGATTACGTCCATTTTGTCGCACACGACTTTCCAATTCCGACATGCTCGGTTCTTGCACCGACAGATGGCGCAGTTTCACGCCCGCAGCGGTGGAAAATCTCCATGCTCACTATCCGCTTGTTGCATATGTTCTCTTAATGTTCCTATAATTCGGGCATGTCCGATGCCTCCGACACCATCGATCCACGTTTGCGCCGTCCGGGCCGGGGGGCGGTCAGCAACGCCGTGGGCCGCTACGAGCGCGAGTCGCGAAGTTTCGAGGACGACGGCTGGAACCTCGCACCCGAGGAGGCGGCCCTCGGCACCCGCGTCAGCATCGAGCGGCCGCGCAGTATCATCACGTACAATCGCTCGCCTGATCTGCCCTTCGACCGTTCGATCAACCCCTACCGGGGCTGCGAGCATGGGTGCATCTATTGCTTCGCCCGGCCCAGTCACGCCTGGCTCGGCCTGTCGGCGGGGCTTGATTTCGAAACCCGGCTGGTCGCCCGCCCCGACGCCCCCGAGGTGCTGGCCGCGGAACTGCGCAAGCCCGGCTACAAGGTTCGGCCCATCGCCATCGGCACCAATACCGATCCGTACCAACCCATCGAAAAGACTCATGGCATCATGCGCGCCTGCCTCCAGGTTCTGTCACAGTTCAATCACCCCGTCGCCATCGTCACCAAGGGCAGCCTGGTGGAGCGCGACATCGACATCCTGTCGGACATGGCCGCGCGCGGGCTGGCACGGGTGGGCATTTCCGTCACCACGCTCGACGCAAAGCTGTCGCGCGCGATGGAGCCGCGCGCACCGGCCCCGGCGCGGCGGCTGAAAGTGATCGAGCGGCTGGCTAGTGCGGGTATCCCGGTACGCGCCATGGTGTCGCCGGTGATCCCGGGTCTGACCTGCCACGAGATCGAGCCGATACTGAAATCCGTTGCCGGGGCAGGGGCCGATGCCGCCAGTTGGATCATGCTGCGCCTGCCGCTGGAGGTCTCGCCGCTGTTCCGCGAATGGCTGGCCGCGACCTGCCCCGACCGGGCCGCCCGCGTCATGGGCCATGTGCGCGACATGCATGGCGGCAAGGATTACGCCGCGGATTGGGGGCGCCGGATGCGCGGGTCAGGGCCTTACGCCGAGATGGTGGCGCAGCGGTTCAAGGTGGCTGCAAGGCGGCTGGGGCTGGATGCCAAGCAGCCGCCGCTGCGATGTGATCTGTTTGAACCGCCCGCACGGGCCGGGGACCAGATGGAGTTGTTTTGAGATGGGCGATCACATCGGCGTCCGCGCGTGGGTTTTCACCCACCCTACGGGTCCGCACGACATCGCGCCGGGACCTGCCGGCTTCCGTAGGGTGGGGTTGCACCCCACCACTGCGCCCCGAATTACGCGCATCCCGTCCCGGGCTTGACCCGGGACCTCGATGCCTCCGTAGGGTGGGTGAAAACCCACGCGCGGACCCACCACGCCGTCACAGCCTCCGTTGGGTGGGTGAAAACCCACCACACCCGCGCTACAATTTACGCACCTTCAACTTGGTCAGCCGGTTGTCTTCCTTCTCCACCACCTCGAAGCGGAAGCCGTGAAAATTGAACACCTGTCCCACTTCCGGGATGATCTGCGCCTCGTAGATCACAAGACCTGCCACCGTGTTGGCCTCGTCATCCGGGAGCGTCCAGTCCGTCGCCCGGTTCAGATCGCGAATCGTCGTGCCCCCGTCCACCAGGAACTGCCCGTCATCGCTGCGCCCCACGGGGTGGTCGCCGTCCGGGTCGAACTCGTCGGTGATCTCGCCCACGATCTCTTCCAGGATATCTTCCAGCGTAATCAGCCCCTGCAAGTCACCATACTCGTCCACCACCAGCGCAAAATGGCTCCGCATCCGCAGGAATTGCCGCATCTGGTCATCGAGCGTGGTGGTCTCCGGCACGAAATAGGGCTCCATCGCGACGTCGCAGATATCGAACGTCGCCAAGGCGCCGCGCGCGCCCTCGGCCTGCAGGGCAAGCGTGTGCATGGCGCGCAGCAAGTCCTTGGCGTGCACCACCCCGATGATGTTGTCGGGATCGTCGCGATAGATCGGCAGGCGCGTGTGGTTGGATTTCAGGCACTGGTCCAGGATCGCCTCTGGTTCCAGCGCCGCGTCGATCATTTCGATCTGGCTGCGGTGAAGCATGATCTCCTCGACCGCGCGGTCGCCCAGGTCCAGCGCGCCAAGGATCCGGTCACGGTCCTCCTTTTCCACCACGCCCTCGGAGTGGCCAAGGTAGAGAGCCCCGGCGATTTCCTCGCGCACGGCCAGGATCTGGCTGTCGGGGTCGGTCTTCACCCCGAACACCCGCAGCACGCCGCGCACCAGCAGGCGCACCGCCGATACCACGGGCGAGAACACGACGATCACCCAGCGAATGACCGGAGCGGCATGCGACGCCGCCGCCTCGGCATTGGTGATCGCGTAGGTCTTGGGCAGCACCTCGGCAAAGATCAGGACCAGAAGCGTCATCACCAGCGTCGCCAGCGCCACGCCGCTCTCACCGAAGGCGCGGGTAAACAGCGCCGTCGCCAGCGAGGTCGCCAGGATATTCACAAGGTTGTTGCCCAGCAGGACCGAGCCGATCAGACGCTCGTTGTCCTCGGTGATCTGCAGCGCCCGCTCGGCGCCTTTCGACCCCTTGTCGGCGCGGGCCCGCAGCTTGCCGCGCGATGCGGCGGTCAGCGCGGTTTCACTGCCCGAGAAGCAGGCGGACAGAACAAGAAGCAGCAGGATCGCACCGGCGGAGATCCAGAAGGCAGTGTCAAAGGTTGTTAAGGCGGGGTCCATTGTCCAATAGTCACGTTGTGCGTTGCAGGGGTTATGGGGCGTGGACGCCGGTCATTCAAGGAAACAGGCGATGAAACTTGTCGATTTGGGCGCGCGGGACACTCCGCTCGCGGTCTTCGGCGGGCCGTATTCGAACCTGCACGCGACGCAGGCTCTGCTGGCCCTGACGGCGCGTCTCGGAATTGCCCCGCGCGACACCATCTGCACCGGCGATCTGGTGGCCTATTGCGGGGCGCCGGCACAGACCGTGGCGCTGATCCGGGCGGCGGGTCTGCCCGTCGTGGCCGGCAATTGCGAGAAACAGCTGGCCGCGCACCAGATGGATTGCGGCTGCGGTTTCGAGAACGGAAGCGTCTGCGACCTCTTGTCGGCGGGCTGGTATGCCCATGCCGACGCGGCCATCGGTGCGAACGCCCGCGCATGGATGGACGGTCTGCCTGACATGATCCGCTTCACCCATCACGGCCTGCGCTGCGCCGTCATCCATGGCGGTCTCAGCGATATCAGCCGCTTTCTTTGGTCCAGCAGCCCCGCGTCTGCCTTCGCCAGCGAAATCGCCCTGATCGAGACGCAGGGCGGGCCCGTCGATATCGTCTTCGCGGGTCATTCCGGCATCGCCTTCCAGCGCCGTATCGGGCAGGTTGACTGGGTCAATGCCGGTGTGATCGGCATGCCGCCCAATGACGGCACGCCGCGCACCGAGTACGCGCTATTGCGGGACGGCGCGGTCACGTTCCACAAACTGGACTACGATCATGCCGCTGCCCATGCGGACATGCAGTCGGCAGGCCTGACCCAAGGCTACGACAACGCGCTTCGCACCGGCTACTGGCCGTCCGAAGACATGCTGCCCGCATCGTTGCGCCGTTCCTCCTGAGCCAGCGGGTGCGCGTCGAACACCAGTTCGCGCAGGCGGTCCTCGAGCACATGGGTGTAGATCTCTGTCGTGCCCACATCGGCATGACCCAGCATCGTCTGGATGGTGCGCAGGTCGGCGCCCCCGGCCAGCAGATGCGTGGCAAAGGCATGGCGCAGCGTGTGGGGCGACACCCGCTCGGGGCTGATTCCCGCCGCCACGGCGAACTCCTTGACCAAAAGGAAAAAGCGATTGCGCGTCAGGTGGCCCGCCTTGCCGCCCGAGGGAAACAGGAAGGCCGACACCGGCTTGCCCTTGGCTTTCGCGGCCTCCTCGGCGGCATCGCGTCTCTCCAGCCACGCCGCCAGCGCCTGCCTTGCAGGCGGCGACATGGGCACCAGCCGCTCCTTGCCGCCCTTGCCGCGCACCAACAACATCTGCGGATCGCCCCGGCAGGACGCCACCGGCAGCGACACCAGCTCGGTCACCCGCATCCCCGTGGCGTATAGCAGCTCCATCAGGCAGGTGTTGCGCAGCTTGTCGGCCTCGCTCCGGCCCGTGGCCCGTGCGGCCTCCAGCAGCCGGTCCACCTCGTCCAGCTCCAGCGTCTTGGGCAGGCGTTGATCCCGGCCCGGCCCCTTGATCTGGATCGCCGGATTGTCGCTACGCAGCCCTTCGTCGAAAACGAACCGATAGAGCTGCTTGATCGCCGACAGCCGCCGCGCCCGTGTCGAGCGTGCCAGACCTTGCGCGTCGCAATGCACCAGGTAGGCCTCGATATCCGCCTGGCCCGCGCTGGCGGCATCCTGGCCGGTCCGTTCCAGCCACTCGGTGAAATCCGTCAGGTCTCGGGCATAGGCCTGCAACGTGTTTTTCGCCGCCCCGGCCTCGGCCGCCTGCGCGTCGAGGAAATTCGCCAGCCAGTGCGCCGTGCTCACGTGTCCGCCTTCAGTAGCAGGATCTGCAACGCCGCCTGTCGCGCGGTGTCCTCCAACCCCACGGAGCGCAGTGTCGCGAGGCCCGCCACGATGTCGCTCGCTTGGTTCGGTCCGGCAGTGTCCAGCTGCAACGCCGCGGTCAGAATCGCCTGGCCCAGCCGCCCGGCTTCCAACATGTCTGCGTGGTCGGTGTGCGCGGCTGTTGCGGCAAAGGCCTCGGCTATGGCGACCTGCGGAGTCTCGCTGGCCAGCGTGGCATCCGGTGCGCCCCGCGCCACCCCCAACAGGAACTGCGCCCGTGCGTCGCTCCCGGCAAGCTTCGGTGCCAGCGTCTCGTAATCCTGTGACAAAAGTGCCACCTCGAACGCCGCGTCCCGTGCCCGCCCGTCCAGCTCCAGCGTCGACAGGGACTGCGCGAACAGCGTGGCAAAGGCCACCGCAAGGCCTTCGCGTTTCATGTCCCGCCATAGCCCCGGCAGATGGCGCGCCACCGCCTGCGGGTCGGTATCGGCAATCGCCTGTTCCAAATTCTGCACGCCCGCCACGCGGTCCCACACCCCGCCCGAGGCCGCCGGGCGCTGGTCTGTGTAAAGTCCCAGCAGGCGATTGGCGGGCAGGGCGCCGGTGCGGGTCAACCGCTCTGCCGCCTCGATCTCGGCCTTCAGCCCGGTCAGCCCGCGCAGGTCCGCCACCGCGTATTCCCGCGCCAGATTGCGTGTGGGCAGGGGCGTGCCCGCCGCCTCGTACAGGCGATACAGAAGCGGCGTCATCTGCGTCGACGGGGCCAGCGACACCTCGGCCCCGATCGTCTCGGGGTCCAGGTACTGCGCCAAAAGTCGCGTGCTTGCGGTGTCCAGCACTCCCACCGCCGTGGCCGTCTCGTAAGTCAGCGCCGCAGTCTGCCAGTCCCCGGCGCGCGCCCCGCAATAGATCCGTGCGTCGTATCGTTCGCTCAACTCGGGTTCCCGGCTCAGCGCGGCACAGGCCTCTTCCTCGGTGCCGGTCAGGAGCGACAGGTCGAACCACTGATCGAACAGATTGGCATCATAACTTCCCGCCTGCTGCACCAGCGCCAGCGCCGGATCCACGGCCCCCATCTTGCGCAGCGCGGCCAGCCGTGCCCGCAGAAACCGCGCGTCGCGTCCCGCGTCAGCGGGCGCCTCGGCTTCGGCCAATAATAACGTGTAATACAGCGCCTGGATCGCCGGTAACGGATCCGGCGGCAGGCGCGAGAATTGCGACACAAGGGTGTCGGTGCTGCTGCCCGCCCACAGGTTCGGCGGCAGCCCCGTGGTGCTGCCGGGCAAGAGCCCCGCCGCATCGGGTTGTGCTCCGTCCAGCGGCATCACCTCGACGTCCGGCACCACGGCGCCTTCCACGTCGTCCGCCGCGGGCGGTTTCAGCGCCTCTTCCAGCGGTCTGGCCACGCTGATCGGCGCGGGATCTTTCAACCAGTCGATGGCCGCCAGCGGTTCCTGCGCCAGCACCGGCGTGGCAAGAATTATTGAGAAACAAATGGTTTCAAGTGTCTTCAAGTATGATTTCCTGTCGAATTTCTTCTCGCTCGGGCGAGAAATCCGCCCCGAAGAACGGGCCGATATAGGCATAGCCGACCAGCGCCAGGAACGCCAGAATGCCAAGATAGATCAGCCATTTGAGAAGTCTGAACATAACGTGCCTGCCCGTTTCTTACCGTCTTTTACCACTTTATAACTGGCAATTTCATCAAGATCACGTCATTCAGTGGCTGAAAAGAAGAGATTGGCATAGGAGCGCCGAAAGTGGCGGCCTCGGGACATTGGCAGTTGAAGAAAACCGTCGTGCTGGTGGGTATGATGGGCGCCGGAAAAACCGCCGTGGGCAAGGCGTTGGCGGCCATGCTTGATGTTCCTTTGCTCGACTCCGATGTCGAGATCGAGGCCGCGGCGAACATGACGATCGCCGAAATTTTTTCCCGCGACGGCGAGGCGTTTTTCCGTGACCGCGAAACGCAGGTGATCGACCGGCTGCTCGACGGCCATCGTTGCATTCTGTCGGCCGGAGGCGGCGCTTTCCTCTCCGAGCGCAACCGCGATCTTATCGGGGCCAAGGGCGTCTCGGTCTGGCTTCAGGCCGACCTGAAGCTTTTGTGGAATCGCGTAAAGCATAAAGATACCAGGCCTTTGCTGCGCACGGCTGATCCTTACAAGACGTTAAAGGACCTCTATGAGGCGCGGCTGCCGTATTACGAAATGGCCGATCTCGCGGTGCCCGCCCATGCATCCTACACGATCGACCAGATGGCCATCAAGGTGTGCGAGGCGCTTCAACAGCGGCCCGATGTGCTGGAGAAGGTGACATGACAGAACGCGTTCACGTGGGGCTGGGCGACCGGGCCTATGACATCCATATCGGCCCCGGGCTTCTCGGACAGGCCGGGGCGCTGATCGCGCCGCTGCTGCGCCGCCCCCGCGTGGCCATCGTCACGGACGAAACAGTCGGAGCGTTGCATCTCGCCACGCTTCAGGCGGGACTGAAGGCGGGCGGCATCGACAGCACCGCCCTCGCGCTGCCCCCCGGCGAAGGCACCAAGGGCTGGCCGCAGTTCGAGCGTTGTGTCGAATGGCTCCTGTCCGAAAAGGTCGAACGCAGCGACGTGGTCATCGCTTTCGGCGGCGGCGTCATCGGCGATCTGGTGGGCTTCGCCGCGTCTGTCCTGCGCCGCGGGGTGCGGTTCGTGCAGGTACCCACCAGCCTGCTTGCCCAGGTCGACAGTTCCGTGGGAGGCAAAACCGGCATCAACGCGCCCCAGGGCAAGAACCTCATCGGTGCCTTCCATCAGCCCAGCCTCGTTCTGGCGGATACGGATGTACTCGGAACGCTGAAAAGTCGTGATTTCCTGGCCGGTTATGGCGAAGTGGTAAAGTACGGCCTGCTTGGGGACGCCGCCTTCTTCGACTGGCTGGAAACCCACGGTCCCAGTATGGCGCAGGGCGACATGGCTGGCCGGATCGCGGGGGTCAAACGCTCGGTCGAAATGAAGGCCGAGATCGTCATCGAGGATGAAAAGGAACACGGCCGCCGCGCGCTCCTGAACCTTGGTCACACCTTCTGCCACGCGCTCGAGGCCGCCACCGGATACGGCGACCGCCTGCTTCACGGCGAGGGCGTCGCCATCGGCTGTGCGCTGGCGTTCGAGCTCTCAAGCCGTCTGGGCCTGTGTTCGCAGGAAGACCCCAGCCGCGTCCGCGCCCATCTGCGCGACATGAACATGAAGGTGGACCTGTCGGATATTGCAGGAGAATTGCCGGATGCCGACGGCCTTATCGAGCTCATGAGCCAGGACAAGAAGGTGGTCGACGGCAAGCTGCGCTTCATCCTCGCGCGCGGCATCGGAGACGCCTTCGTGGCCGAGGACGTGGACATGGATGTGGTCCACAAAGTCCTGTCCGAGGCACTGGCCGCGCGCTGAGTCCCGCCGCCACCTGCGTAGGGTGGGTGATAACCCACGCGCGACCCATTCACTCTGTCCCGATCGCCTTTGACGTATTCACCCGCTTCGACAATTCCTCAAGCGTCTCGACCCGCTCGGAATACCGATCGGTCAGGTACGCCGCCTGATCGCGCGTCAGCAGCGTGAACTTCACCAACTCCTCCATCACGTCCACCACCCGGTCGTATAGCGGCCCCGGCTTCATCCGGTCGGTCTCGTCGAATTCGTCCCACGCTTTCGGCACGGACGACTGGTTCGGGATCGTCAGCATCCGCATCCACCGGCCCAGGATCCGCATCTGGTTCACCGCATTGAAGCTCTGCGACCCGCCACTCACCTGCGCCACGGCCAGGGTCTTGCCCTGCGTCGGGCGGATGCCGCCGATGGGCGCCAGCGGGATCCAGTCGATCATCGCCTTCATCACGCCGGTCATTGCGCCATGCCGCTCGGGGCTGACCCAGACCATACCTTCCGACCACAGCACCAACTCGCGCAGCTCCGCCACCTTCGGATGGCTCGTCTCGGCATCGTCGGGCAGGGGCAGGCCATGCGGATCGAATGTCCGCGTCTCTGCACCGAGATGGCGCAACACCCGCGCCGCTTCTTCGCTCAACAGCCGCGAAAACGACCGTTCCCGCAAGCTGCCATAGAGCAGCAGGATTTGCGGCGCATGGCGGGCCCGCTCCGCCGGGAACAGGCGGTCCTCGTCTGTGCCCGGCAGGGCGTCCGCGTTCAGGTTGGGTAAATCACTCATCCGCGCACCTCTTGGCGTTGACCGAACCGCGCCCGCGTCCGGTTTGCAAACGCAACCAGCGACAGCATCACCGGCACCTCCACCAGCACACCGACCACAGTGGCCAGCGCCGCACCCGAATTGAGACCAAAGAGGCTGATGGCCACAGCCACCGCCAACTCGAAGAAATTCGAGGTCCCGATCATCGCACAAGGCGCCGCCACCCGGTGCGGCACGCGCATCACGTAGGCCGCGCCATAGGCCAGCGCGAAAATCCCGTAGCTCTGGATCAGGATCGGCACCGCGATCAGCGCGATCACGAAGGGATTCGCCAGGATGATGCTGCCCTGCAACCCGAACAGGATCGCCACAGTCGCGATCAGGCCGATGATCGACCATGGCTTCACCCGTGTCGTGAACGCCTCGATCGCCGCTTTCGAGCCCAGCATCCGCCGCGTCACCAGCCCCGCCACCAGCGGCAGCACCACGTAGAGGACCGTCGCCGTCACCAGTGTCTGCCACGGCACTGTGATGTCGGTCACCCCCAGCAGAACCGCGACGATAGGGGCGAATGCGAAGACCATGATCAGGTCGTTCACCGACACCTGCACCAGTGTGTAGGTCTCGTCGCCCTTCGTCAGTTGCGACCACACGAAGACCATCGCCGTGCAGGGCGCCGCGCCCAGCAGGATCAGCCCGGCAATGTACTGCGCCGCATCCTCCGGCGCGATCCACGGCGCGAAAACGTAATCGAAAAACAGCACCGCCAGCAGCGCCATGGTGAACGGCTTGATCAGCCAGTTGACGATCAGCGTGATCACCAGCCCCTTCGGCTGTTTCGCCACCGCCGGAATGGTGCTCAGGTCCACACCGATCATCATCGGATAGATCATCGCCCAGATCAGCACCGCCACCACGAGGTTGATCCGTGCCACCTCTGCCGCCGCGACGGCCTCCACCAGCCCCGGCGCCATCACGCCAAGCGCGATACCCAGCACGATCGCCAGCGCGATCCAGACGCTCAGGTAGCGTTCGAAAACGCCCAGTCCGCTGTCCTGCGGGGTGTCGGTTCTGTCCGTCATCTCTGCCTATCCTTCGCGTCTGTCCGGGTCAGCATTCCAGCGAAATTTCGTCGATAAGCGACTGGCATCGCGCAGGATTTCCGCCACAGCAATCCTCCATCAAAAACGCCAGCAGCCCACGGAGGCCCCCGATCTCGGCGCGATAGCGCACCGAGCGACCGTCCCGCGTGGCCCGGACCAACCCGGCCTGCGACAGGATCGACAGATGCGCCGACATGGTGTTCTGCCGCACGCCGCAAGTTGCCGCGATTTCGCCCGCCGCCATGCCCTCGGGGCCAGCCCGCATCAACAGGCGAAACACGTCCAGCCGTGTATCCTGTGACAGGGCCTGAAAGGCGGCAAGGGCGCTTGGCTTATCCATATATCGCGAAATATGGATATATAGCGTGGAACGCAAGCGATCTCTGTGTAACATTGAACCGCTGCCGCGACGGCAGCGCGGCGGCGCAGGAACAAAGCACATCGCCACCCGTTTCGCCGGGAATAGGTCCGTTGTCCGGCCACACACCAAATAGGAAAGGTCGATCTTCATGAAAGCCGCGATCCACGATACATTCGGCGACCCCGCCAAGGTCCTCTACACGACCGACACCGACACGCCCGAACCGGGCGAGGGGCAGGTGCGTATCCGGACCCTCCTGTCGCCCATCCACAACCACGACCTCTGGACGGTGCGCGGCACCTACGGCTACAAGCCCGAACTGCCCGGTGCGATCGGCGGCTCCGAGGCGGCGGGCATCGTCGACGCCGTGGGCGAAGGCGTCGATGACAGCCTCAAGGGCCAGCGCGTCGCCGTCGCGGGCGTGCATGGCACATGGGCCGAGTATTTCCTCGCGCCCGCGAACGGCCTCATGCCCTTGCCCGAGCAGATCTCCGACGAGCAGGGCGCGCAGCTTATCGCCATGCCATTCTCGGCCATTTCCCTGCTCGACAGCCTCAAGGCCGAGCAGGGCGACTGGGTCATCCAGACTGCCGCCAACGGGGCTGTGGGCCGCATCATGGCCGTTCTAGCAAAGGAACGCGGCATCAACCTCGTCAACCTCGTGCGCCGGGACGAAGCCGCGCAAGGCCTGCGCGACTCAGGAACCACGAATGTCATTTCCACCTCTGACGACGACTGGACCGATCAAGTCAGTGAAACCATCGGCGACGGCAAGGGCGTCTCGGCCATCGATTCCGTTGGCGGTGAGGTCGCGGCACATCTTGTCGACCTGCTGTCGAGCGACGGCGAAATGATCGTCTTCGGCACAGCAACCGGCGCACCAATGCCGCTTGCCTCTGGTCCGCTCATCATGAAACAGATCACGGTCAAGGGCTTCTGGGGCGCCCGTGTCGGGCCCGAGATGGACCCCGACCGCCGCGAAAGCCTGATGACCGAACTGGTGACACTCGCGGTGCAGGGCAAGCTGCCGCTGGCAGCGGACGGCACGTATTCCCTCGATCAGGTCACCGACGCCGTGACCGCTTCTCTGACCCCCGGTCGTGATGGCAAGGTCATGCTGAAACCCTGACGCCGCCACGCGCTCGTTGTCTTGCAAGCAAAACGCCCCGGAATTTTTCAATAATTCCGGGGCGTCAATGCCTCATTTGGCGATCTTCACCAAAGCGTGCCGCTTCTTGCCCGCCGACAGCTTGATCGGTGACGACAGCGCACCCTGATCCACGATCAACCCCGCATCGGTCAGCGGCTGGTCGTCCATCCGGGCGCCGTTCTCGGCAATCAGGCGCTTGGCCTCCTTGCCCGATCCGGCCAGTCCGGATTTCACGATCAGTTGCACGATGGAAATCCCGTCGCCTACCTCGGCCGGCGACAGTTCCAGCGTCGGCAGATCGTCCCCGACACCGCCTTTCTCGAACACTTCCCGCGCCGTGGCTTGCGCCTTCGCCGCCGCATCGGCCCCGTGCAGCAGGGTCGTCACCTCGTTCGCCAGGATCACCTTGGCCTCGTTGATCTCGGCCCCTGCCAGCGCGCCCAGCCGGTTGCATTCGTCCACCGGCAACTCGGTGTAAAGCTTCAGGAACCGCCCCACATCGGCATCCATCGTGTTCCGCCAGAACTGCCAGAACTCGTAAGGCGACCGCATATCCGCATTCAGCCACACCGCGCCATCCGCCGACTTGCCCATCTTGCGCCCGTCGGCGGTCTCCAGCAGGGGCGAGGTCAGGCCATAGATCTCGTGGTCCAGCACCCGCCGCGTCAGGTCGATCCCGTTGACGATATTGCCCCACTGGTCCGACCCGCCCATCTGCAACAGGCAGCCATAGCGCCGGTTCAGCTCCAGAAAGTCATAGGCCTGAAGGATCATGTAGTTGAACTCGAGAAAGCTCAGCGACTGCTCCCGGTCCAGCCGCGACTTGACGCTCTCGAAAGACAGCATCCGGTTGACCGAGAAATGCCGCCCGATATCGCGCAGGAACTCCAGGTAATTCAGCCCGTCCAGCCATTCGGCATTGTTCAGCATCAGCGCATCCGTGGGCCCGTCGCCATAGGCCAGGTATCGCGCAAAGACCTGCTGCATCCCGTTGATATTGCTCTCGATCTGCTCGGGCCCCAGCAAGGGCCGCTCGTCCGACCGAAAGCTCGGGTCACCCACCTTCGTGGTCCCGCCACCCATCAGCGTGATCGGCTTGTGCCCCGTTTTCTGCAACCAGCGCAGCATCATGATGTTCAGCAGGTGCCCCACATGCAGCGACTGCGCTGTGGCGTCATAACCGATATAGGTCGGCACCACGCCCGCGCTCAGGGCGTCGTCCAGCCCCTGGTAATCGGTGCAGTCGGCCAGAAAGCCGCGCTCGATCATCGTGGCCATGAAATCCGATTTGGCGTGGTAGGTCATATCGCTTGTCCCAGCTGGTTTTGCGCGGCATGTATAGGGATGGTTCAGGCGAAGGAAAAGGCCATGTTGAAGGCCGGTTTGAAGAGCGGCCCGGTCTGGGCGCTCGGGGCGATGTCGGGCACCTCTCTCGACGGGGTCGATGCCGCCATGGTCCAGACCGATGGCGAGGCGATCTTTGCCTTCGGCGACAGCGGCTATCGCGAGTATTCTTCCACGGAAGAAGCCGTTCTGCGCGACGCCCTTGGCAAATGGCCCGACGAGGTGGGGCAGGAGGTCCTGCCGCTCGTCCAACAGGCCCATGTCGACGTGCTGTCGCGCTTTGAAGGCGCGCAGATCGTCGGCTTCCACGGCCAGACCTTGGCGCATGATCCACAGGGGCGCGGAACGCACCAGCTGGGTGATGGTGCGGCGCTGGCCATGCATCTCGACCTCCCGGTGATCTGGGATTTCCGCTCGGCCGATGTGCGCCTTGGTGGCGAGGGCGCGCCGCTCGCCCCGTTCTTCCACTTCGCCTGCGCCAAGTGGATGGGGGCCGAACGCCCGCTCGCGTTCCTAAATCTGGGGGGCGTGGGCAACATCACCTGGATCGACCCCAGCCGCGACCGCCCCGATCAGGACGGCGCGCTGTTGGCCTTTGACACCGGCCCTGCAAATGCCCCCGTCAACGACCTGATGATGCAGCGCAGGGGCGAGCCCTGCGACCGTGACGGCGCATTGGCTCTGCAAGGCACCGTGGCGCAAGGCGCGCTCGAGCTTTTCCTCGACGAGCCGTATTTTCGCAAGATCCCCCCGAAAAGCCTCGACCGCGACGCGTTTTCCGACCTCTACACCCTCGTGCACGAACTCGGTGACGCCGACGCCGCGGCCACCCTCACGGCGATGAGCGCCGCGGCGGTTCTGCAGGCGATGGAGCATTGCCCATCCCCGCCCGAACGCCTGCTGGTCTGCGGCGGCGGGCGCAAGAACCCCGTCATGATGTCCATGCTGCGCGCCGCACTCGACGCCGTGGTGGACCCGGTCGAGGCGGTGGGCCTTGATGGTGATATGCTGGAAGCACAGGCCTTCG
This sequence comes from Roseovarius confluentis, assembly GCF_002917925.1. Taxonomy (GTDB): domain Bacteria; phylum Pseudomonadota; class Alphaproteobacteria; order Rhodobacterales; family Rhodobacteraceae; genus Roseovarius; species Roseovarius confluentis. The sequence continues at coordinate 99,816 of NZ_PPFE01000001.1, forward strand.
GCCATCTTGCCGTGCGCGTGCTACGCGGCCTGCCAACATCCTGCCCCGCGACAACCGGCGTCGCGGCGGCAGTGGCAGGCGGCACTGTCAGTTGGCCGGACGGGAGCACGCGATGAAATACGACCTGGACAACGGTATGGGAACGCGCATCGGTCTCGTGGTCCTGAGCACCGACGAGACGCTGGAAACCGAGGCGCGCAGCATCCTCGCGGGCCGCGACGTGGCCGTGCATCACACCCGCATCTTCTCGGACAACGAGGTCACGGCCGAAAACCTCGTTTCCATGCAGGAACGCATGGCCGCCTCCGCCTCGCTTCTGCCGGACGGGCTCGATGCCGTGGGCTATGGCTGTACCTCCGCCTCGGCGCTGATGGGCCCCGAGCTGGTCGAGGGGCAGGTGCAACTGGCCCATCCCGGCGTCCCCGTCACCAACCCGATCAGCGCGGTCGTCGCCGGTCTCCGCGCGCTCGGGGCGTCGCGCATCGCGATGGTCACGCCATACTCGGCGCAGGTCATCGCCCCCATGCGCAGCTTTCTGGAATCACGCGGCATCGAGGTCGTGCACAACCTCAGCTTCGGCGAAACCGACGACCGTCGCGTCGCGCGCATCACCGAAGGCTCCACCCACGCCGCCGTCACCGAGGCCGCCAAGGCCAAGGGCGTGCAGGCCATCTTCACCTCCTGCACCAACCTACGTACCTTCGGCGTGATCGACCCCCTCGAATCCGAGTTGGGCCTGCCGGTCATCAGCTCCAACCAGGCGCTGCTGTGGCACATTCTGGGCCGCGCCGGGATAGATGCGCGCGGATGGGGCCCGGGGCGGCTCTTCGAGACCGAAGGCGTACGCACCGCGGTCGCCTGACCGCGCCTCGGTGCTCCGGTCCCGGGCCTGTCCCGGGATGGCGTCCGCCGCGTAGGGTGGGTGAAAACCCACCGTACCTCACCGGCTGCCGTCCTTTCATCGACCCTCAATGCGCCCCTGCCATTCGCAGCGCCGCTGGGACGGGCAGGGCGCTGAAAAACCAGTCGCTTGCCAGAGGGAACCCGCGCATCGCGCCAACAACCAAGAGACAGGCCGCGAATAACCGCGCTATGCTTGCGCTGCGGGAGCGGCAAGACATGCGTCGCATCCCGGCAAAAACAAGAAACGGCCACCCAAAAGGCCGGTCCAACAAGGAGAAGAGAATGGATTTCCTCGACAAATTGACGCGCGACCTGCGCACGCGACGGATCTCGCGCCGCCGCTTCATGCAACAGGGGCTGGCCGCCGGCGCGACTGTCTCGGCCCTGTCCCTGACCGCCGACATGGTTCACGCCCAGACCCCACGGAAAGGCGGTCATTTTCGCGTCGCCCGTGGCCACGGCGCGACCACCGACAAGCTCGATCCCGGCGTCATCGAGAACGGCTACACGATTGGCCTCTCCTTGGGTGGCTACCAGGGCTACCTGACCGAAATCGCGCCCGACGGCAGCCTCGCGCCCTCGCTCGCCGAAAGCTGGGAATCCTCGCCCGACGCCAAGACCTGGACGTTCAAGCTGCGCGACGGTCTGGAATTCCACAATGGCCGCACGGTCAAGGCCAGCGACGTCATCGCCTCGATCAACCACCACCGGGGCGAGGGCAACACCTCTGCCGCCGGGCCGCTCGTCGCACCGGTGACCGAGATCACCGCCGATGGCGACCTCGTCGTGGTGGTCGAGCTGGAGAGCGGCAACGCCGACTTCCCTTTCATCATGACCGACTACCACCTGCCGGTGATGCCCGCCAACGATGACGGCACGATGAACTGGCAGGATTACATCGGCTGCGGCTCCTACGTCCTCGACAATTACGATGCCGGCGTCAGCTCGCAGCTTTCCCGCCACGCCAACCACTGGAACGACGACGTGGCCTTCTTCGACACGGTCGAGGTGTTGTCGATCATCGACCAGAACGCCCGCACCTCGGCGCTGGTCTCGGGCGACGTCCATGTCATCGACCGGGTCGATCTCAAGACCGCCGCCCTGCTGGGCCGCCGCGACGGGGTCAATCTCAAGACCACCACCGGCACGCTGCACTATTCGCTGCCGATGCTCTGCGATGTCGATCCCTATACCGACAACAACATCCGGCTCGCCGTGAAATACGCCATCGACCGGCAGGAACTGGTGGACAAGATCCTCTTCGGCTACGGCGAGGTCGGCAACGACCATCCCATCGGCTCGGGCCAGCGCTTCTACAACGACGAGTTGGAACAGCGCACCTATGACCCCGACCGTGCCAAGTTCCACCTCAAGGAGGCGGGCCTCGACTCGCTCCAGATCGAGATCATGGCCTCCGAGGCCGCCTTCGCCGGAGCGGTCGACGCGGCCATCCTGATCCAGAACTCCGCCAAGGGCGCAAACATCGATCTCAACGTCAACCGCCAGCCCAATGACGGCTTCTGGGCCGACCACTGGATGAAATCCCCCTTCATCACCAGTTACTGGAGCGGGCGTCCGGTGGAGGACCAGATGTTTTCGACCACCTACCAGACCGGCGTGTCGTGGAACGAGTCACACTGGTCGAACGAGCGTTTCGACAAGCTTCTGGTCGAGGCCCGCGCGGAACTCGACGAGACCAAGCGCCGCGACATGTATTTCGAAATGCAGAAGATCCTAAACGAAGAGGGCGGCTCGGCCATCCCGATGTTCGCATCCTATGTCTTCGGGGTGGGCGACGACGTCGGCACGCCCGAGACGATTGCTACCAACTGGGATCTCGACGGCGAACGCTACATGGAGCGTTGGTGGCTCACCGCGTGACCTGAAACGAAAGAGCGGTCCGGTCAAAAAACCGCGCCACGGTTTCCCGTGGCGCGGCCTGCGCTTGCAAGGTCCTGTTTGGTGCTACGCCGTGGCCATCATGAACAGGACGTAAACCGAGACAAGGGCAAGCCCCACCGTACCGGTCCACGCCAGCCCCATCATGAAGCGGCCGGGCATATGCTCGCGCTCCTCGGGCGTCTGAAAGCCGTCGGTGACCGCCTTGATCGTCAGCCAGTAGATGACCGGTGAGAAGACCAGTGCGAGGATCGAGGCGACCTGCACCACCAGGATCGGCTTCGGCATGCCGAACATCACGGCAGCGCCGCCGACGACCCACAACACCTGAAAACCGCGGTTGATCAGCTTGCGTGTCGTAGGCTTGTCCCAGCTTGTCTTGAGCCGGACACAGCATTCCTCGAACACCCGGGCCTGACCGTCGAAGTAGGTGAATACGGTCGAAAAGAGCGCCGCGATACCGCCGGCGATGATGATCGGGAAGACCCACGCGCCGAACGTGTCGGTGTAGATGCGTGCGATCGTTACGCCCATTTCACGCCCCGAGGGAACAAGGCCGATCGGGTTCAGCACGACGGCACCGACGATCAGGAACACCATGCCGGTCAGCGCCGCGACGATGTAGGACACATTCATGTCACGGCGATAGAGGATCATCGAGTTCTTCATGTAGTCGGGATGCACGTCGACCTTGTGGCCTTTCTCCCGCATTTCCCGCACGTAGACCATGCCGCTTTTCTTGTCGACGGCCCAGTTGGACTGCATCGCCGAGACCTCGGTCGTGGTCGGGAAGTACCCGAACATCGACCCGAAAAGGATCATGGCACCGGCAGGCGGCAGGCTCGGCAGCAGCCGCGACAGGTATTCACCCGCAGGCGGCGCCTGAAGCGCGAAGGCGACAAAGGACGACAGCGCGAAGACGATGATCGCGACCTTGACGATGCCTTCGAACACCTCGTACTTGCCCAGCCACAGGATGGCGACGCTGATCAGCAGGACGGACATCGACCACATCTCGAGGGGCATGAACGGGAAGGCGGCCCAGAGTAGCGCGCCACACCCCAGCGCCCGCCCAGCGATGCCAAACGTGTTGGCCAGCGACTGGAAGCCAAGATACCAGAACGGCCACTGGCCGACCCGGGCATAGGCGTTCATGATGCTTTCGCCCTTCACCATCGTGTAGCGGTGGGCGAATTCGAAACAGCAGTATTTCAGGATATAGGCCACCGGGATGATCCACAGCAGGGCATAGCCGAACTGCGCGCCGGCCGTGGGCCCGTGCATGATGTGGCTGGCGCCGATACCGGTCATCGCGGCGGCGATGCCGGGGCCTGCGTTCTTCCAGGTGTCTTTCAGCGTCGTTCCCGGCGCATCCAAATAGATTGTCTCGCTCTCCGATGCGTCGGACGCGCCCTTGTCGGCGTCCTTTCCACCCAAGGGTATCGAAATGTCACTCAACTCTTGTCCTCCCAGACATAAAACATGCCCTCGGCAGGAACGGTGCCCGATGGGCCTCGGGCCATCGGATGTCCGCGACATGCGTCGGGCAAACTCTTGTTTTCCAAGGCAGTATGAAACGCTGTGCACTTCCTGGTTCGCGTCATCTTTTGCCCGCCGTGGTAGGCTGGCATCCCACACACCAAATATCAACCAAAATATACCATTGGTTGCGTAGAATGTTCGACCGCCGAAGACAACTGTTCTGAAACGCTTGCGGTTTGAACACAGAAATGCAGGAGTGTTCCACCGGAAACCAACATGATATCAGTGGCTTGGGATCGGTATCAAATACTTCGCAAAGATGTGGGCGAAGCACCGCTCGTTTCGCTTCCGGAGTGTGCTCAGGCCTTGATATCGTGTCACAAGGGGCCCGGCCTTGCGCGCCGAGCACCGGTGCAGGGGACCTTTAGGCGCCGGAATCAGGTCCTGTACCGACGTGTTTCCAATACCCCGCGGGCCCCGACACGGGACCACCCGCGCGGCCTCAGCATTTTTCACGGTCCTCGGCCCGATCTTTTGGCCCGGTCATGCGTTGAGTCCGAAACACCACAGGCTAGGGGACAGGACGCCATGCAGAACGACGCAAGCGAACACATCGCAGAACACCCGGCCCGCATCCCGCGCCGCGGCTGGTGGGACATCGCACTTCGGATCAAGTCCAGCATCGTCGCAGACCACATGTCGGTGGTCTCCGCCGGCGTCGCCTTCTTCGGGCTTCTGGCGATCTTCCCTGCCGCGGTCGCCCTGATCTCCATCGCGGGTGTCCTGCTGGACCCCGGTGATGTCGCCACGCAGCTCAAGGAGATCGTCGCCATCCTGCCCCAGAACGCGGCCGAGATCATCCGCGACCAGGTGCTTCAGGTCACCGGCGGCGACGAAGGCGCCACGGGACTGGCGGCCATCATCGGTCTTTTACTGGCGCTTTACGGCGCGACCAAGGGGATGATGACGCTGATGGAAGGTATGAACATCGCCTATAACGAGGAGGAGTCCCGCGGTTTCGTCGCCCTTTACGCCACCGGCATCGCGCTGACGCTGTTCATCATAGCTGGCCTGTTGGTGTCCCTGGGCGCGATGATCGTCCTGCCGAACATGATCGGCTTTCTCGTCCTGCCGGAGGGGCTGGAAACCGCGATCCTGTGGCTGCAATGGCCGATCCTGGCGTTCTTCGCCATCCTCGGCCTTGCGGTGCTCTATCGGTTCGGCCCGTCCCGTCCGCCCGCCCGCTGGCGCTGGATCAGCCCCGGCGCGGTGGCCGCTACGGCCCTGTGGCTGGTCGGTACGGTCGCCTTTTCCGTCTACACACAGAATTTCGGCAGCTACAACGAGACCTACGGCACCTTGGGCGGTGTCATCATCCTGCTGACATGGCTGTGGCTCTCGGCCTTCATCGTGCTGCTCGGCGCCAAGCTGAACGCCGAGATCGAGACTCAGGCCGACAGCGATACGACCACCCCTAGCTGAGCCGCGTCTCCGCCTCTGAACGCAGGAAAGCCCCGGCCGAAACCGGGGCTTTCCCATTTCACTGTCCTGTTCCTCAGGCCCGGCGACGCCGCCGTCCACCGCGTCCGCCACGTCCGGCCTCTTCCTCGCCGGCTTTCGGCGGGGCCTTGTTGAACTTGATCCACTCGCCGCCATGCGGGTCGTTGTTGGTCAGGAAGTTGGCCGCGCGAATGGCTTCCATTTCCTTGCCGGCACGCGGCTTGGTGCTGCCCAGTTCAAAAAGCTTGCAGAAGGTCTCGTCGTCCATGTCCTCGGGGATGATGATCCCCGCGGCCTCGGCCTCGGCCCGCTTGGCGGCCTTGTCGGCTTCCTTCACGGGCAGGGCGATCGGGTTCATGATCGCGCTGGTCATGCCCGCACCCATCGCCATCGGCAGGAACGCGTTGTTGATGCCATGCCGGTTGGGCAGCCCGAAGCTGATGTTCGATGCGCCGCAGGTGGTGTTCACGCCCAGTTCTTCCCGCAGGCGCCGCACCAGCGTGAAGACCTGCAAACCGGCCGTGCCCATCGCGCCGATCGGCATGACCAGCGGATCGACCACGATGTCATGCGCCGGAATGCCGAAATCGGCGGCCCGTTCCACGATCTTCTTGGCGACGGCAAAGCGCACGTCGGGGTCTTCGGAAATCCCGGTGTCGTCATTCGAGATCGCCACCACCGGAACGTTGTATTTCTTGACCAGCGGCAGAACCAGTTCCAGCCGCTCTTCCTCGCCGGTGACCGAGTTCAGCAGCGGACGGCCCTCGCAGGTCTCAAGCCCCGCTTCCAGCGCGCCGGGCACCGAACTGTCGATGCACAGCGGAACATCGACCAGCCCCTGCACCAGTTCCACGACCTTGCGCATCAGCGGCGGTTCGGTCTGGTTGGGATCGGGGTTCGAGTTGTAGACAACACCCGCGTTGATATCCAGAACCGTCGCGCCGGCCGCGACTTGCGCGATGGCATCGGCCTCCACGGTGGAGAAATCGCCCGCTTCCAGCTCGGCGGCCAGCTTCTTGCGGCCGGTCGGGTTAATCCGCTCACCGATCACGCAGAACGGCTGGTCGAACCCGATGATGGCGGTCTTGGTTTTGCTTTCGACGATGGTACGCGTCATGACTTATCCTTGCTTGGCGGCGGGCACGGTCGACGCGCCACCGTTTTCGATCGCCCACTCGGCATTGGTCTTGATGCCGCCCAGCGGGAAGAAGTGAACGTTGGTGATGTTGAAGTCCGGGTTGGCCGCCTTGTGCGCCGCCAGCTTGGTCAGCACGTCCGTGGGCTCGTAGGGCAACAGCAGCTTAGACACGTCCATCGCGCGCTTTTGCAGCACCTTCAGCGACGGGCCCACGCCACAGGCGATGGCGAACTTTATCAGCGTCTGCAGTTTCGCGGGCCCCGCGATGCCGATATGGATGGGCAGGGTCACACCGGCCGCGGCCAGGTCGTCGGCCCACTTGATGATCGGGTCGGCGTCAAAGGCGAACTGCGTGGCCAGAGCCATCTCGGCATCGGTGCGCTCCGAGAATTTCTGCTTCCACTGAACGGCATCCTCGACGTTCTTCATGCTGCCATCTGGGTCGATGTCGCGGTTGCCCTCGGGGTGGCCCGCCACGTGCAGCCGTTTGAATCCCGCCCGGTCGAACGCGCCGGTTTGCAACAGTTGTATCGAGCTGTCGAAATCGCCATGCGGATCCTTGACGCCACCGGCCAGCACCAGCGCCTGCTCGACGCCCGCTTCTCCCTGGTAGCGCGCGATCCAGTCCTCCAGCGTCGCCTGGTCCTTGATGATCCGCGCGGGGAAGTGCGGCATCACCTTGTAGCCTTCGGCGGCCACGCGCTTGGCGGTCACGACCATGTCCTCGATCGGCGTGCCCTCGATATGCGCGATGTAGACGCGCGTGCCTTCGGGCAGCAGATCGCGGAAATTGTCCACCTTCTCGGCAGTACGCGGCATCACCTCGATGGAATAGCCGTCCAGGAAGGCCTCCACCTGCGGGTTGACCGTGCGCGCGCCCGGGGTCTCACGTTTCTTGAAGTTCAAAAGCGCCATCGCGGCCTCCCAGAAAGATTTGCGGCCAGAACTCACGACGAGCCGGCCCAACCGTCATTCGCGATCAGCTGCTTGATGCGCGCCTGATCGTATTCCTTGTCCAGCCGTGCGGCCTCGGCCTCGGCCACCGCGTCGGCATCGCCCTCCACCTCGTAGGGGGCGGCCTTGCGCCACTCGGCGAGATAGGCATCGGTATCCTCGGCGCCGATCTTCATCGCGGCGCGGTCAATGGCCTGCTCGAACCGCTCGGGCAGGGGGCGCTTGGACCCGCGCCGGCCTTTGCCGACGATCACCTGCGCGGGGATGTCCCGCCAGTATACCACAGTCACATCAACCATCGCTGATTCCTCTACCTCGGTTGACTCTCTCTAATTCACCCGTTGCCTCCGACAGGGTCGTTTTTCGACTTAACGACGTCATCCAGCGACGTCACCTTATCCGCCATGCCGTTTCGAGGCCATCGCAAGGCACTGGAAAATGATTCAAGTTTATCCCGTGCGCGGCTCAAAGCTTGCGCGAAGCCCAAGCAACCACTACCTTCTAGGTAACTCGAAATGGAGGGCGTGAGTTATGGCGCCCAAGCGTCCCGAAAGTGCGGGCGCGGTCCCTCGTTCACCAGAACGACCAAAGGTCGAAAGCCCCGCACTGATCTCGCCCGAATCCGGCTCGCTTTATGCGGCGCTGGATCTGGGAACGAACAGTTGTCGTATGCTGATCGCCCGACCTGACGGCGCTCAGTTCAAAGTTGTGGACAGCTTCTCGAAATCGGTGCAGCTGGGGCAGGGGCTTGAACAGAGCGGCAAGCTGTCGCGCGCCTCGATCTACCGCACCATCCAGGCCCTGCGCGTCTGCCAGCAAAAGCTCAAGCGCAACAAGGTCAAGAACATGCGGCTGGTGGCCACCGAGGCCTGCCGCCGCGCCTCCAACGGCGCCGCCTTCATGAAGAAGGTCGAGCGGGAGACCGGCCTGCGCCTCGACATCATCGAACCCCAGGAAGAGGCGCAGCTGGCCGTCGTGTCCTGCGCCCCGCTGGTCAGCAAGAAGACCGAGCAACTGCTGGTCGTCGATATCGGCGGTGGCTCGACCGAGCTTGTGTGGATCGACCTGACCAATGTGCGCCCGCGCGAGCGGGCCTCGGCCATCATGCGGATGCATGGCGGGTTTCCCGACGCGCGACGCGGCGATGGCCCGTCGGCCCGCGTGGTCGATTGGATCAGCGTGCCGCTTGGCGTGGCCACGCTTCGTGACCAGTTCAACGATGTCGAGGATGACGCCGCCCGCTTTGCCCTCATGAGCTGGTTCTTCGAGGAAAACCTCGCTGAATTCGCCCCTTACAAGGACGAGCCGCCCCGCGCAGGCTTTCAGATCGTCGGCACCTCGGGCACTGTCACCACCGTCGCGGCGAGCCATCTCGGCCTCAAACGCTACGACCGCAACAAGGTCGACGGGCTCCGCATGACGTCCGATCAGATCGACCGCGTGATCCGCGACTACCTCGCCATGGGCCCCGCCGGACGCCGTCGTGACCCGCGTATCGGGCTCGACCGTCAGGCGCTCATCATGTCGGGTGCAGCCATCCTTCAGGCGCTTCTGCGCTGCTGGCCCACCGACCGCCTGTCGGTCGCTGACCGCGGCCTGCGCGAGGGGATGCTCTACGCCCAGATGGCCGCCGACGGCGTATTGATCGAAGGACAGGATTGATGGCGAAGAAACCAACCGGCAAGGGCCCCACGGGCAAGAACACGTCCGGCCGCGGCCAGCGCGACCTGACCGTCAAGGTCAAGACCGCCAAGGGCCGGCGCAGCAGTTCCACCCGCTGGCTGCAACGGCAGCTCAATGACCCTTACGTGAAACGCGCCCAGGCCGAAGGCTATCGTGGCCGTGCCGCCTACAAGATCATGGAACTGGACGACAAGTTCCGTTTTCTCGTCCCCGGCGCGCGCGTCGTAGACCTCGGCTGTGCCCCCGGCGGCTGGTGCCAGGTGGCCGTGCCGCGCGTAAACGCACTGGGCGAGAAATCCGGCAAGGCGCAGGGCTATATCCTCGGTATCGACCTGCAAGAGGTCGAACCCATCGCGGGCTGCGAGTTGCACGTGCTCGACTTCATGGAAGACGACGCCGACGACAAGGTCAAGGAATGGCTGCGCGGAAAGGCGGACGTGGTCATGTCGGACATGGCGGCCTCCTCCTCGGGCCACAAACAGACCGACCACCTGCGCATCATCGCACTGTGCGAGGCCGCGGCCTATCTCGCCTTCGACGTTCTGGAAGAGGGCGGCACCTTTGTCTCCAAGGTGCTGGCCGGAGGGGCCGAGGGCGATTTGCAGAAATTGCTGAAGCAACGCTTCGCCAAAGTCGCCAACGTCAAGCCACCCGCGTCACGCTCGGACAGTTCCGAGAAGTTTGTCATCGCCACGGGGTTCCGCGGCTAAAGCACCGCGGGCCGGGTGTCGAAAGACAACTCCGCCAGTTCCCGAAACGTCAGCGCCGCGTTGCCGTCAGTGATCTGCACTTGTGTTGACCTGTCACGCACCCGCCGCGCGGCATTCTCCTGCCGCAGAAGCTCGAAAAGCCGCGCGTGGCGTTGAATCAGGGATTTGTCCGGTCTGCTCTGCATGTGGCCTCGACGGGGGGTCCGCTCAGTGTCGCGCGAAATTCCTGCCATTCCATTAAGGCGGTTTTGGCCCGCTGATCGTTCGATTTGCGGGCAGGGGCGAAGATCCCTTGCCGCCAGAGATCCCGGATCAGGTCCGGGATAACGTCTTGCCGAATTCGTAGGGTGGGTGAAAACCCACGCGACCTCCGCGCGCCGTCTTCACCCTATCTTCACGTCTTTCCGATCGCGCCGTTCCACCGCACGTCCTGTTAACTCGGGCTCCGCTGAAAACCGCACCGTCGCGATACCACCCGAATACCGACGCGATACCGACGCCGGAATCGGGCGTTCGAAAAAATTAACTTTTGAGTCGCCTCACGCCTCGCGACCGTGTCGCACCAGCCGCGCATGCAGCCGCCGCGCATCCGGCGCCCCGGCCTCCAACGCGAACACATACGCATGCGTCAGGTAGAAGCACGACGCATCCAGATCGTTCGCCGTATCCGCGGCTTTGGTGTAAAGCTGTATCAGCGCGGAGCTGTCATGCGCCTCGTGCGCGGCGATCATCGCGTTGTCCAGAACTGCACTCATTCCGCCGCCTTTCCCATACCACGATAGGTTTCGATCTTGCCGGCGACCCAGGAGTGAAAACAATGGGTCGGGCTGTCCATCACAGGCGAGAAACGCCCCCCGTCGAACTGGTCCGCGTGCCGCCCGCGCTGCATGCCTTCGACCACGAAGATGTCCTCTTCAAAGACCGTCTTCCAAAGCTGCGTGTTACGCATCCGCAGCCCTTCGTCACTATCGGGCACGGAATAGTAGAGGTGGATATGTTCGACCGTTTTCTCGGGACCTTTCGGTTCCAGGATGATGGCGAAGGCATGGTCGCGATGGACGCCCAGCAGGACGTTCGGGTAGACGGCGATGTACTCCGCCTGTTCATTCCACTTTGCGCCAACTCCTTCAAAATCGGGGAATTTTTCGCCGTTCTCGTTGGTCAGCTGGCGATAGACCATCGTGCCCTGACCCGAGAATGCACCGGGCTCTTCGATGTTGTAGTGGTCCTCCAGCTTGGAATAGCTGTTGAGCCCCGGATGCACCCACGGCAGGTGGTAGCTCTCGCAATAGTTCTCCACCGCCAGCTTCCAGTTGGTGTTGACCTCGAACTCGATCTTGCTGTCGAATCCGCCGTGATAGACCGGCAATTCAAATTCCGACCAGCGCGCGATGACGTCCTTCATGGCCTCCTCGAAGACCGGCGCATCGCCCGAGACGTTGATCCACACGACATCGCGCCACACGTGGCTGCGCACCTCGATCAGGCCCAGGTTGTCGCGCTTGATCGCGTCGTGCGTATTGTGACCCGGTCCGCCCACATGCGGGGTCGAGACCAGCTTGCCCTTGGTGGAATAGCACCACGAATGATAGGGGCAGCGGATCGCACCCTCGATCTTGCGTGGCTCTTCCACAAGGATCATGCCCCGGTGACGGCAGATGTTCTGAAACACCCGGACGTCGCCATCCTTGTCGCGCAAAAGCAGCAGGGGCATCCCCAGGAACTCGATCGGTTTGGCGTCACCCGGCTCCGGCACGTCGGCCGCGACAGACAGCCCGGCCCACTGCGTATAGAGCAGCGCTTGGCGTTCCTCGGCGTAGATGGCGGGGTCGATGTAGTGGGCGTTGGGAAGGCCATTGGCCTTTTCGACACTGGTGCGAACGGCGGAGAGATCGGTGATCGTTGCAGACATCGGTAACACATCCCCTTGGCTGGTGATGTTCACCGATTGCCTGAAACCGCGCCGGAAAAACCGACGATTCACGACACGAATTTCCGCAAAGCGACTGTCTAAACGCAGGTGAGGCCTGCGGCCTAGCGGAATTCCTCTTTCAGGCGCAGCAGTCGCGCATGAAATACCGGAACCTCTTCCAGTGTTACCAGCCCGGCTTGCCGCGCCACCGGCAGCGCCTTGGTCAGCCCCGGACCAAGGTATTCATAGACCATCCGGGCCGCGCGCCTCCCGGTCACTTTCTCACGCACGGTGCGTGTCGCGTAGCCTTCCCAGATATTGGATTGGAAAGAGGTTTCGGGGGTCAGGAAGTTGAACGAACAGGCGAGCGAGTTGCGATGCGTGACCAGCGCCGCCACGCCTTCCTCCTGCCGCATGATCAGGCCGCGGAATTCCCTGCTCGCGGGCTCTGTGGACAGACCCTGGCTGCGCATCGCATCACGCGGCTCGAATCCGCGCAGAAACGTATAGGGCGCCTCGCGGTGCACGTGGACAAGGCCGATGGTAAAAAGGGTGTCGTCGATGAAGGACCGTCGGACGAAACTGTAGAACCCGCTGGGAAAAATCTCTTCGGGCACAGCGGTGGGCGACGCTCCGAAAAAGCCTGACAGGAAAGAATGGCCCAGAAGTTCGGGCGATGTCGCGAAAATCGACTCGACCGGTTCCAGAAGGATCCGGGCATCCACATCGAAGAACTGGCAGATCCTGTACAACAGATCGGGCCGTGGGAAGCTTTCGCCAGAGAGGTAGCGGTTGAACTGCGTGCGATTGATCCCAATCTCCCGGCACAGGCCTGAGACAGATTTGTACGGTGCACTAAGGATCTGTAAGTTCTGGCCAAATATACCGCGAAGGACCGCAGGATCGGGCGACAAGGCAGGCGGGGTGTTTGACTGGGTTTTCCGGTTCAAAACAGTACCGATTCTCCGTCCTCCCATACGTCGTCCATAGTCTCGCGAATGGAATTATTGCCCTCGCTACACGAAGATGTACGATTCTGTCCAGAAGTTGACGCGCTTTAGCGTCAGATTCGTTGACTGCTGACACAAATAGGTGCCGCAGATGCTTCAGATTTCCAGTGATCGCAACCTTGCGCTGGCCTATCCTAAATTCAGGATACAGCGAGGTTGCTATGTACGGTGCAGTATTGTGGGCTGATCGGTGTTCGAACCGCGCGCTGATCTGGTGTGAAGATCATGGCGAACTGGCGTTCTTCGAAGGTGAACCGAGCGACTCCACCAAAGCTTCGAAATTCGAGGAGGGAGACTTCGTTGCGTTCAAGATCCGTGACGGTCGCGGCATGCGCCTTGCCTTCGAGGTCGAGGTCGTTGCAACCGAGGAATACCCCTGCCTCGCGGCCGATCTGCGCTGCGCTACCTCGGACAGTGATCCTGGATACGCCGCTGCGCAGGACAGCGAAGAGCGCAAGGTTCTGCCGTTTCCGGTTCAGCCCGGCATGGACGTCCGAACTGCCGCGCAGCCGCAGCAGCCCAGCGCTCGCCTTGGGAAGGTCAATCTGTCCCGCTAGATTTTAACGGTACCGCGGATCAGTTTCCTCGGGATAGCGCGGCAACACCTGTTCGGGCGATCTCTTCCAGGCCCAGCGGACGCATGAGGTCAGCGAACGCATCAACCTTTTCCGACGTGCCGGTAATCTCGAAGACGAAGCTGTCCAGCGTGCTGTCCACCACACTGGCGCGGAAGATATCCGCAAGCCGTAGGGCCTCGACCCGCTTGTCGCCGGTGCCGGTGACGCGCAACAGCGCCAGTTCGCGCTCTACCGTGCGGCCCTCGACCGTCAGGTCATGGACTTCGTGCACCACTACGATCCGGCCAAGTTGCGCCTTGATCTGCTCGATGATCTGAGGCGTGCCCGTGGTGACAATAGTGATGCGGGACATATGGCCGGTATGATCCACTTCGGCCACGGTCAGGCTGTCGATGTTATAACCGCGTCCCGAGAAGAGGCCGATCACGCGGGCCAGAACGCCGGGCTCGTTATCCACGATGACGGCTAGAGTGTGACGCTCTTCCGCGTCGGAAAACGTGGGCCGCAAGTTATAGGCGGAATGGCTGGTCGCGCCTTTCTTGATTTTCAGGGCTGACATGGGATTAATCCTTTGAAGTGTGTCGTGCAGGGCAGGGACGGGGGGTGGCCTACACCAGCACCGCCCCGCCTGCGTCGATGGCATCCGCGGTGGACGCATTCTCGCCCAGCAGCATCTCATTATGCGCCTTGCCCGACGGGATCATCGGGAAGCAGTTCTCATGCTTCTCAACCAAGCAATCGAAAATCACCGGTCCATCGTAGTTCAGCATCTCCATGATCGCATCGTCCAGATCGGCAGGGTCCGAACACTGGATGCCTTTCGCCCCGAACGCCTCGGCCAGCTTGACGAAATCGGGCAGGGCGTCGGACCACGAGTGCGAATAACGCTCTCCATGCAGCAACTCCTGCCACTGGCGCACCATGCCAAGGCGTTCATTGTTGAGGATAAACTGCTTGACCGGAAGGCGGTATTGAACGGCCGTTCCCAATTCCTGCATGTTCATCAGCCACGATGCCTCGCCCGCGACATTGATCACCAACGCCTCTGGGTGCGCCACCTGAACGCCAATAGAGGCCGGAAAGCCGTATCCCATGGTGCCCAGCCCGCCAGACGTCATCCAGCGGTTGGGGTCTTCGAACCCAAGGTACTGCGCCGCCCACATCTGGTGCTGGCCCACTTCGGTGCAAATGTAGCGATCATGGCCTTTGGTCAGTTCTTCAAGACGATGCATCGCATGCTGGGGCTTGATCGTCTTGCCTTGTTGAGTGAAAGCGAGGCAGTTGATCTTTTTCCATTCCTCGATCCGACCCCACCAATTGCGAATGGCCTCACGGTTGACCTTGCTGCCGCGCTCCTTCCAGACCGACATCAACTGGCGCAGGACCTCCTTTACGTCGCCTACGATGGGGAAGTCTGTCCGGATCACCTTGTTGATCGAGGACGGGTCGATATCGATATGCGCCCGCTGCGATCCGGGCGAGAACGCGTCCAACCGCCCTGTAATCCGGTCGTCGAACCGCGCCCCAATATTTATCATCAGGTCGCAGTCATGCATCGCCATGTTCGCCTCGTAGAGGCCGTGCATGCCCAGCATACCCAACCAGTTCTTGCCCGACGCCGGATAGCAGCCAAGGCCCATCAAGGTCGATGTGATCGGAATACCCGTCGCCTCGACCAGCTCGCGCAGAAGCGCGGTCGCCTCGTCGCCGGAATTGATGACGCCGCCGCCCGTGTAGAAGACGGGCCGCTCGGCCTGCTCCAGCGCCTCGACCAGTTCGGTGATCGTGTCGATGTCGCCCGTGGTCTGCGGCTGGTAATGCGAGGTCTTGGTCTGCGCAGGCTCCAGGTACTTGGCCGATGCGAACTGCACGTCTTTCGGAATGTCCACCAGCACCGGTCCTGGTCGGCCCGACGTGGCCACGTGAAACGCCTCGTGGATGGTCTGGGCCAGACGCTCGGTTTCCTTGACCAGCCAGTTGTGCTTGGTGCAGGGGCGGGTAATGCCGACCGTGTCGGCCTCCTGAAACGCGTCGGAGCCGATCATGAATGTTGGTACTTGGCCGGTCAGAACGATCAGCGGGATCGAGTCCATCAGCGCGTCGGTCAAGCCAGTCACGGCGTTGGTCGCCCCGGGCCCCGAGGTCACCAGAACGACGCCGGGCTTCCCGGTCGACCGGGCATAGCCTTCGGCGGCATGGACCGCGCCTTGCTCATGCCGGACGAGGATGTGCCGAATGTCATTCTGCTGAAAGATCTCGTCATAAATCGGTAGCACGGCGCCGCCGGGATATCCGAATACGACGTCCACACCCTGATCCTTCAAGGCCTGGACCACCATTTTCGCTCCGGTCATCTGACGTGTCATCTCATTGCTCCATTCATGACATGTGTCTCTTTGCGTTACGCATAAAAAAGCCCCCGGAGGGTTCCGAGGGCGCATGGGGTACCTTTATGGTGTCCGTTACCGGCCCATGCGCCATTTACCTACGACTACGATTAGCGATGCCATGTGCGGCGACTCCTTGCTGCGTTCGGGGACATTATGTGTGAGGGTCAGGAGCGTCAACAGGCTTTCCGCGAAAAATGTCGCGCGAGGGGGCGGATTCTTTGCATTTGTTGCGCGGAATGCGGCGCGGCAGAAACGCGCAGGTTTGGAGGATGTCGCGGACCCGTCCGAGGGCTGTCAAACTCGTGTGACAATCTAGGGGATCTATTGCCACCACCATCCGCAGACCCGCCATGAAAGATGTCGACCTCAACCGCCTGTCCGCCAGTTGTTTGCGTGCGATACGGTCAGGGGCGGAATCTCATGCTTTCTGACTAGGCCGAAAGGGTCCGATCTGACGGGGCTGACATGGTCGACCGACCGGCGCACAAAGATCATGGGTATTCGGCACCCAGCCGCGCCATTCTCCGGCGGCGAAGGCAAGCTTCCGCGTTTTGCAATGGTGACCGGCAAGCGCGACGACGGTGCGCCGCTGGGATGGCGAAAATTCGTGCAAAATAGCGAGCCCAAGATTCTTCGTACGAAGAATCTTGGGCGAAACGCCCTACATCATGTGACCCAGCGTGCCCATCATGTAGTCTCGGTTATAGTGCAGCGCCTGCACGCGGGGATCGTCCTGCGACGTGCGCATCACCGTGTCGTAATCGGCAAAACAGATCAGCTGTGCCTCGTTTTGGATAATCCGGATGTTCAGGTCCCGGAGATAAGCGACGCGAAACCTGTCAGCCAGCCGTTCTGAGGCGAAGTTGATGATCGTTGTGGTGCCACCAGCGTTGTTCTGTAGGCCGTAACATACGGCTTTCTGGCGGTCGAAGGTGAAATCGGCGAACTCGACCGTGCTTTCGCCGTAGTCCTCTTGTACATCCTGCATGGTGTCCCCCATGACAATGAATGACACAACGATGACACAAAATTCAGTTTATGGAAGGGGTGCAGCGAAAAAATTTCTGCGCCGCGGCATCATATGCCGCAAAGTTGACCAGATGAGTGCTGTGACCCTGGAGTACACCGTGTTCCATTACATAGCGGGTCAGGCCGACGGTAGCACTGATAAGCAGCTTGCGCTTGATGATTTTGCGATGCTTTTCCACGGTGCGCACCGAGATGTCCAAAACCTGAGCCCCGCCTTTTTCGACTAACGCTGTGCCAGTTGAAACAAGGTCATCTGTTCGCGGTCAGTCAATCGAACGCGCCCTTCGCGGCTATCCGGCACCAGTGGTCCCTGCGCCCTGGTGCACAGGTAACACTGGGCTTTGATGGCCTCGTCGATCGCGCAATTGAACTTCAATGCGGGCACGTCTTCCAGCACGGATCCCATAGCACCGTGCCCAATGCGGAACTGATGTATTCGGCGCTGCCATGCCTTAAAGGGCTGCGTGAGGGACAACATTGCCGCGTCGTCTTCGGGCACGACGCGGCCGTAGATGTTGACAACCGCAGGTCATGCCAAAAACACCCAGTTCTTCTGTTCGTCGCGTTTCGCCGAGATCAGTTTTTGCTCGAGGTTGCGGATATTGCGCTCCGCGACTTTGCGCGATTGAAGCGTGACCCGCGCGGAAATGGTTTCTACCGCTACGATCAGCAGCGGCGTGGCTGTCAGGAACTGTTTCCGGCCGTAGGTCACGCGGGGGACGATCATCGATTCTCTTCTCGTGAATTGATAATGCGAATTGCATCAAAAGCCCTGCGTCAGGTGGCGCGTCAGTACACGTTTGGCTTGTGCGCGCGCCGCTGCATCTGGTCCGGTTTTGGACTTTTTGACGGGTCGGAATGCAGATCCTACGCACTACTCGGTATTCCCATCGCAAAATGCACACGATAGTGTCCCGGCACCTGCAACGGTCCGCGCGGAAGCTGCCAGGGACGGGTTTTCGCGCATCATCAATTGGGAGGATAAATCACATGGATCGTCGTTCATTCCTGAAGAATACGGCATTGGGTGGGTCGGCCGCCGCCGCCACGACGCTGGCCGCACCGGCCTATGCCCAAGGCAACCGCACGTTGACCATGGTCACAACCTGGGGCCGGGGCCTCGCCGGTGTTTTCGATGCAGCACAGCGCGCGGCAGACAACATCAACGGCATGGCTGACGGCGCACTGACCATCGACGTCAAGGGCGCGGGCGAACTGGTCGGCGCGTTCGAGGTGTTCGATGCCGTGACCGCCGGGCAGGCTGACATGTACCATGGCGCCGACTACTATTTCGTGGGGCAGCATCCGGCCTATGCCTTTTTCACCTCGGTTCCGTTCGGCATGACGGCGCAGGAACTGGTGAACTGGTATTATCACGGCGACGGCATGGGCTTCCACGACGAGTTGGGCCAGATCTTCGGCCTTAAATCTTTCCTCGCGGGCAACACCGGCGCTCAGGCGGGTGGTTGGTTCTCGAAAGAGATCAACGGCCCCGAAGATTTCAACGGCCTGAAATTCCGGATGCCCGGTCTGGGCGGCAAGGCCTTGGGCAAGCTGGGCGCATCGGTTCAGAACCTGCCGGGGGCTGAAGTCTACCAAGCGCTGGCCTCGGGAGCGATTGATGGCACCGAGTGGATTGGCCCTTGGGCGGACGAAAAGGCAGGCTTCCAGGAGATCACGAAGACCTACTACACCGCCGGCTTCCACGAGCCGGGCGCTGGCCTATCCATCGGGATGAACCGCGAAGTCTTCGACAGCCTGACTCCGGCGCAGCAGAAGATGGTCGAAACCGCCTGTGCCGAGGCGCACCAGTGGAACCTTGCACAATTCCTGTCGAACAACTCTGCCGCGCTGAGCCGGCTTCAGTCGAGCGGCGTCAACACGCTTGAATTCCCCGATTCGGTCTGGGACGCGTTTGGCCAGGCCGCTGATGAAGTTCACCAGGAGAATATGGGCGACGACATCTACAAGCGGGTTTACGACAGCTACATGGCCTCGATGAAGTCCTCGTCGGCTTGGCTTGCCAAGTCCGACGGCGCCTATACCAAGCAACGCGACCGCGTTCTGGGCTGATCGCCCTGTAGCGTGCTGTCTTGTGGGCGGGCCCTTCGGCGGGGCCCGCCTCGATCCCGTAAACGGGTCTCGGGGGACCCGCACCGACATGAGGGACGTGGGAACCCATGCTGGACGCTCTTCTCTGGTTTTTCCAAAATATCGGCTTGGCCTTTTACAACTTGGCCTATGCCGTCACCCATCCCGCCAGCTGGCTGAACTGGGCAGACAAGGAAGCGATCATGCGGTTCGTCTATTACGGCGGATCGGTGGAATTTTTCTTTGTCGTGTTCACCTTCGTTCTGGTGCTGACAGTGATCGGTCTTTGGCGCAACGGCTTCATGTGGGGCTGTGTGCGTGTGATGGAGGGGTTTGCCAACATCACCGGGCGCATCTTTGCCTGGGCCGGCCTGATCATGGTGATCCAGCAGATCATCATTGTCTTCGTCCAAAGGATTTTCGTGCGGCCCGACATCTCGTTCGGTTTTGGCATCCCGTTGTCCTACGACATCAGCTGGTGGGCCGAGATGCTCAAGTTTCACAACGCGCTCGTCGTCGCCCTGTGCTGTACCTACACGTTCGTCCAAGGCGGGCACGTGCGGGTCGATCTGTTCTATGCCGCCGTCAAATTTCGCACAAAGCGGATCATCGACATGATCGGAAGCCTGATCTTCATGGCGCCGATGGCCGTGCTGGTCTGGATGTACGGCTGGTATTTCATGTGGCGGCATCTGATCACTCCCAAGCCGTCGGCGTCTGACACGCTCGAC
This sequence comes from Roseovarius confluentis, assembly GCF_002917925.1. Lineage (GTDB taxonomy): Bacteria > Pseudomonadota > Alphaproteobacteria > Rhodobacterales > Rhodobacteraceae > Roseovarius > Roseovarius confluentis. Next base: position 119,826 of record NZ_PPFE01000001.1, read on the forward strand.
CGGCTTATGATGAAGGCGCGTGCGGTCCGCTGGAACGTGGAAACGATCGGGTTCAGCCCAAATGGGTTCAACGGCTACTTTCTGTTCAAGATCCTGATGGTCGCGTTCGCGGGTATGGTCTTTATCCAGGCCATAGCGTTTTTCTACCGCTCGTATCTGGAGTTCAAGGAAGGGCCGGAAAGCGAGGGCAGGTACCTCGACAAGGATAACCTCGGACAAGGCGAGGAAGCCTATGAGGGTACACACTGATGTTGTTTGGACTTGATGGCGTCGAGGTCGGCCTGATCATCGTATTTCTATGTCTCTTCGGTGGCATACTTTCCGGGTTTCCGGTGGCCTTTGCCATCGGCGGTGCGGGTGCCATTTCCTTTGCGATCATCGCGGGGCTCGACAGTGCAGGCCTGCTGATCCACCAGGCGATCGACACCGGAAGCGAGGCGTATCGCACCCTCGTCGGATCGGGAGTAAAGCCCGAAACCGTTTCGATCTTCCGATATCCCGACCTGCCAAGGGTGGGCGAGCCAGTATTTCCGCAGGGATGGGAAACCGCGCTTGATCGCAACGTCAGCTTCATCGTCAACCGGATGAACGAACGCGTCTTCGCCGGTCAGTCGATCGAAACGCTATTGGCGGTGCTGATGTTCGTGCTGATGGGAATCACGCTGGAACGGTCGAAAATCGCAAACGATCTTTTGACAACCATGGCGCGGGTATTTGGGCCGCTGCCGGGCGGGCTCGCGGTTTCGGTGGTCGTCGTCGGTGCATTCCTTGCCGCCTCGACCGGGATCGTGGGCGCGACGGTGGTCACCATGGGGCTGCTCAGCCTGCCCACCATGCTGCGCAGCAATTACAGCCCCGAAATAGCCACCGGCGTTATTGCGGCCTCGGGCACGCTGGGGCAGATCATTCCGCCTTCGATCGTGATCGTTCTTCTTGGCACACTTGCTGGCGACCTCTACTCGGTCGCGCAGGAGGCGCGCGCGCAGGAGGTGGGCTGCACCGACGCGCTGACCTACCTGGGGGAACCCGCAGTGGTGTCCGTCGGCACGCTCTTCCAGGCGGCTCTGCTGCCGGGCATCCTTCTGGCGCTGCTCTATGCGCTTTATGCCTTCGGCTTTGCTCTGGTCTACCCCAGCAGGGCCCCCGCGGTCGAGCTGGGTGCCACCAACGCAGAGGCCATCACCCGCGGCGAGGCGTTCACATGGTTTCTCGGGATCCCGGTTGCGCTGGTTGCCGGCATGCTGGTGCTGGGGCAGATGAATATCATTGGTAGCCAAAGCACGACCATCGACAGCTTCAGCGAACAGGGTCAAAGCGCCAGCCTGCGCACCAGCGTCGGCCCCGACTGCAAGGATGCGATGATCGAACTGCACGGACAGGCCGCCTGGGACCGCGCCGTGGCCGAGCAAAAATCCATCGACGAGTCCGGTGGCGTGACCCAAAGCGTCCGCTTGTCCGAGGAGGAACAGGCCGAAATGCTGGCCCGAAAGGTCGAGAACGCGGCACCGATTGGAACCGGCATCGCGATTATGATGCTGATATTCTCCCTCGTCCTGGCCCTTGCGCGCGGCGTTCTTCCATCTGAAAGCCCAACACCCTTGATCGTGGGGGCGCTCGGGATCACGCTTGGTCTTCTGGTCGACATCCTGTTGATCGGTCCGCAATGGAGTGCGGGCGCGACCTTCGCGATCTTGGCGATCCCCGTTGCGCTGGCGCTTTACGGTTGTGCCCATGGCGCTGCGCGATTGGCCCGGAACGAGCTGATCCGCGTGGTCTTTCCGCCGCTGGTTCTCATCGTGGCGGTACTGGGCTCGATACTCGGGGGCATCACCAACCCCACACCGGCCGCCGCATTGGGTGCGGGCGGGGCGATCATGCTGGCCGCCTACCGCAAGCTGAAGGACGACGAGCGCTCGGGCAAGATCATTATCTTCGCCACCTTCGCGATAGTCATCTCGATCATCGTCGGCATCAATTTCGACTTGCGGATCAACGTCGAGGGCGCCTCGGCCGAGAGCTGGATCGCGTTTTTCGTCGCTCAGGCGGCGTATCTGTACGCTCTTTTCGGGCTGCTCTTCGCCTGCTGGGTACTCTTCGCCGGCGGCATACTCAGCCCGGTCGTGCGCGAGACGGCGAAGGTGACCAGCATGGTGTTCACCATCCTGATCGGTTCGCAGCTTCTGAACCTCGTGGTGATCTCCTTCGGAGGCGAGCATTACATCCAGCAGTTCCTGCGCTCGTTCGACAACGAATACAAGGTATTCCTGATCGTGATGCTGGTGCTCTTCATACTCGGCTTCGTGCTCGACTTCCTGGAGATCATCTACATCGTGATCCCGATCGTGGGGCCTGTGATCTACGGCGGAACTTTTGATCCGAAATGGGTGACGATCATGATTGCGGTGAACCTGCAGACCTCGTTCCTGACACCGCCTTTCGGCTTCGCGCTCTTCTACCTAAGGGGGGTGGCGCCGAAGGAGGTCACGACCGGGCACATATACCGCGGTGTCGCGCCTTTCGTGCTAATCCAGGTCGTAGGTCTGGCGATACTGTGGTTCTTCCCGGATATCGTCACGATCTTCCCGGATCTGCTGAGCGGTTGACCCGGCATCGCCAACATAACAAGGGCTCGGGCATCGCCGGGCGCTTTCATTCCCGACAAATGCAGCGCACCAAATGACACAGGAAGCAAATACAAGGCATGTTATCCTGTCCGGATGCTCCGGTGGGGGAAAGTCAACGCTGCTGACGGCGCTTGGCCGCACCGGGTACAGCACCGTGCCCGAACCCGGGCGACGCATCGTTGCGGAAGAGACACGTGGCCGCGGCGTGGCCTTACCTTGGGTCGATCCCACCGCATTTGCCCGGCGAGCGGTGGATATGGCCCTGCAGGACCGGGCCGACGTGGCCAGCGATACAGGCTGGGTGTTCTTTGATCGCGGATTGATCGACGCTGCCGTTGCGCTGGAGCATGCCGCGGGCATAGATATGGCCGTCACCATGGCGCCCGCGAAACGCTTTCACCAAAAGGTATTCGTGGCCCCGCCCTGGCCGGAGATCTACAAATCCGACAACGCGCGACGCCACGGCTTTGACGTGGCGATCGAAGAGTATCACCGGCTGTGCAAAGCATATGACCGGCTTGGCTACACGATTGTGTCTTTGCCCAAAACTAATGTCGCTGAGCGGACCGCATTCGTTCTGAACCACCTGGGTTGAAACGATGCCTACTGAGCTGGGATCAAGGCAATACGGCCGCGGTCGGGGTCCGGTGTCCGCCCGGAGATCTCCAGTACAAGCTTGCGCCGCACGGTGCGTGCGAAACTGTCCCGACCCTCGGCCGTCACCATGAAGGCACCGGGACCGCCAATGATGCGTTTGGCATATTCTTCCTCTAGGTTCGCCCCGGCGCGGCGACCGTCTTCGGGCCGCAGGATCGGCAGGGCGTTGATGACGATCCCTGCCGCCAGAACCTCGGCCCGGGCCGAAGCTATGGAAGGACCCGAGGAGTTACGGATACTGTCCCCGGAAAAGTCGATTACCGCACGGGGCGCGATGATGTCGTTGGACTCGATCAACCGCTTTGCATCAAGAAGAGCGCCACCAATGGCGTTGCTGCCATAAGCTTGGCGCGGCGGACCGTCCAGCGCGTCGGCAAAGGCTTGTGCGGTGGCGTCGCCGTCGATCACGGTCCACGGCACGACAACGGCGGTATTGGTGGCCCACTCGACATAGGTCACCGCGACATTGCCATAAAGCGATTGCTCTATGGCTTTTAAAACCTCTGGGTCCGTTATCGCGGTCGCGTAGCCCTGTCGCTGGAAGGACAGCTCCATGTCGTCGATTGACCCAGACGCATCCGCCAGCAGGACCAGTTCCAGTCCGACCTCTTGGCGGGTTTCGGCAAGAGCCGAACCCGCAAGCCAGCAAAAGAAAAATGTCATGATGCGCATGAGACAAATTTTCCCTGCAAACCGCATCAGGGCAAGCCGCCCGTGGTCACATCCGCGTGTGGACAGGCGTTGCGTGGTCCTATGATGCGAAAACAGGCGAACCGGGCGTCAGTACCGCGCTCAGGTCCTGTCACCCCGGGCCAGCGGCAGGATGGTTCCGCGGATAAGCTGCATCAGGTCTCCGAAATAACCGACACTGCGCGCAGGGCGTGTGGAATCAGACGTGATCGCGATAGTCAGGCCCAGTCCCGGCACTATGCAGATCACCTGTCCGCCGTATCCGCGCGCAAGGGCGAAATCATCTCCGTCTGACTGTCCAAGAAACCAGCCATAGCCATAGCGCAGCCCGGACCATGGCGAGCGTGTGACGGGATCGAAAGACCGGTTGACCCAGTCCTCGCTCAACACGCGCGTGCCGTCCCACATGCCGCCGCGCCGGTACATCTCGCCGAAATGGATCATCGCGGGCAGGCTGAGCGACATCTCGTTGCCGCCAAGATAGCGCCCTTGCGGATCGCGGGTCCAAGGCGGGATGCTGATGCCGAGCGGCGCACCCAGCCGCTCTCGCGATTGCTGCAGAAGGCTTTGCCCGGTGATTTCGGACAGGATCGCACCCAGCACGTGGAACGAGCCTGTCGAATATAGCATGCGCGCGCCGGGTTCCGTCTCGAACGGGCGCGACAGGGCGTTGGCGACCCAATTCGAACTGCTGACCCACTCTCCGTAATTCGGTCCTGATGTTCGCTCTAGCCCGGCTTGCATGGTCACGAGGTTCTCGACCGATATATCCGAAACGCCCGGCTCGGCGTTTGCGGGGATCAGGCCGGGGGAAAGCTGGCCGATAGTGGTCTGCAGTGTCGGTATTTCGCCGCGGTCCAGCGCGGCCCCTGTCAGCGCCGCAACGACGGTTTTTGACACCGACTTTATCGGGACTGGCGTCCCGATCTCGGGACCGCGAAACGCCTCGGAAAACACCTCGGCGCCGTGCTGGTGGATCATGACGGCATGGCATTGATCCAACGCACCCGCCACATCCGCCACGCCGCGCCATTCGGCGGGCTGGGCACGGGCGGGCCATGCGGCAAATGCGGCGGCACCGGCAAGAATATGGCGACGACTAAGACAGGACATGCAACCTCGCTTTTCTGGGAAGTTCACCAGATATCACGCACCGTGCGAAGGGCCAGAGGGCAGGGACATCGAATAGCCGTCAAACACGTGAACGTGTTCGGATCGTGCGTCCCCGGGACGCGAAAGAACCCCTTGGCGCCTCAGTACTTCTTGTTGCGCAGGGGCTTGCCGTCGGGCAGCGAAATATTCGCGACTTGCTCGGCAATCGGATCGTTCGAGAGTGGATGTCGGTGCGCTTCGAAATCCTCGGGATCATGCATCTTCTGCCACTCGCCACCCGAGTAGACCTCCAGCCCGGAAAACGCGGCCTTGTACCCCATCTTCGCACTGCCTGGCACCCAGTATCCAAGGTAGACATAGGGTAGGCCGGCCTCGCGGGCGATTTCGATGTGATCGAGGATTATATAGGTGCCGAGACTGTCGCGCGGTCGGTTCGGATCGTAAAAGGAATAGACCATGCTGACACCGTCATCGAACACGTCGGTCAGGCACACCGCGACCAGGTCGCCTGTTTCCTGGTCGGCGTATTCCACGACGCGCGTGCGAATTGGCGTTTCCTCGATCATCGCGGCGAACTCGAACGTATCCATGTCAGCCATGCCGCCATTCGCGTGCCGGTCCTCGAGATATTCTCGAAACAGAGCATACTGCTCCTCCGTGGCCCAGGGTGACGTGGCGCGGCGCTCGAGCCGCTGGTTGCGCTTGATGGTGCGGCGTTGGCTGCGCGACGCAGTGAAATTCTCGACATTCACCCGTGCCGACAGACAGGCGGCACAGTCCGCGCAAGACGGGCGATAGAGCACGTTTTGCGACCGACGAAAGCCTTGTTTTGAAAGCGTGTCATTGAGACGTTGCGCTCCGTCACCCTGCAAGGCCGTAAACAATTTCCGCTCCATCCGGCCTTCGAGATACGGGCAGGGCTGGGGCGCCGTCACATAGAACTGGGGCGCGATGGGAAGAGTGTGACGCATGGCAGAATTCGCAACTTTCGGAACCGACGATAACAACGATGTGACGCTGCGCCAAGAGGTCAAATCCGGCGCCGTCGGCGCGGCGTCAGGAAGCCGCTCGTCGGTTTATCGCAACGGTTCCAAGGACAAGGTCGGTCAGGCCCTGACCCCGCGACCCCGTTAGCATCAACAGGACCGAGGCAAGCTGCACCAGGGGTATGGCACAGGAAAACGTGAACCCCATCGAATGCAAGAACGCCATCAAGCCGTCGAAGCGGTGCCCGGATGCCGTTCGGAACTCGACCGCGAAAAGGCGCATACCCCAAGTTGCTGATCCTTGCGCTATGGTGGCCGTGCGGTAGATCAGGCCGATGGAAAGAAACAGGACCGGCAGAAAGAACAGACCGGTAAAGGCCGTGAACGGCAGCACCAGCACGCAGAAGCCCAGTATCAGCACGCTGTCCACAAGCCATGCCAAAAATCGCTTTAACGGGACGTCTGCGTAGAAGTCGGGCTGACTGTCGGGGTCGGGGATATGCCAGGTCGTATCACTCATCCGTATCATATAGGTTCGCCCCAAGCGCCTTGAAGGGTCTCGGCGCCGGGGGCACGGGATTTCGGTGGGTCAGCTGGCGGGCGCGGCACCACGCTCTTGTTCTTCGTCGCCTTGATCTTCGGTATCGTCACCGGACTCTGCCTTTCGGGCGCGGTCTTCCATGAACTGATCGAATTCCGCCTTGTCGCGGGCGGCCCGCAACCGTTCGAGAAATGCCTCGAAGTTCTGCTGCTCTTCTTCCAGCCTGCGCAGGGTCTCGTCGCGGTAGGCATCGAAGGTGCTGTTTCCGGAGGACCCGTTCATCGGGCGTGACACCCTGCGACGAGAGGTCCGACCGGACGGGCAGGACATCTTGTTGTTCCAGATCATGTAGGCCAACAGCATGAGGCCAACGGGCCAAAAGACGATCAACGAAACCACGAGAACCGCGATCCAAGCAGCTTTGCCTTTCTCGTCAAGCCATGCCTCTGAGCGGACGAACCAACTGGTTATGCCGCTATGGGGTGAATTGTAGGTATATGTGCTCATCCTTGGGTCCTTTCGAACGTTGTGTAAGGGCAGTATGTGAATTGCATTTACATTGAAGAGATGGGAAACAGGCGCAACGCGTGCAAGGGGTAATGTAAATTATTTTCACATGGCGCGATCTGTGCGCCATTCTCGACGTTCCCACTTGTTGTTTTCATCGGCAAGCGGGTCGTTGACCGGACCTGCCAAGGGTGTATCACTGCATCCATGAGCTTTTCCGACCGCATGACACGTTGCCCGCGCCCCTTCGAAGCCGATCCCGGCCTGGAGGCGCGCGATGCAGTTCCGAACCTGCCGTCCGAGCTCGCGGCACTGGTCGAAGGCGCAGCGGGATGCAGCCCGTTTCTGCAAGCTCTCTGTATCAAGGAGCGCGAATGGTTGCCGGAAGTCTTCGACGACCCCGAGGCCGTCTTCGACGCCCTGATGGAGGAGGTTGCGGAGTTTCCCATGGACGAGGTGGGACCGTGCCTTCGCCGGGCCAAGGGCAGGGTCGCGCTGATGATCGCGCTGGCCGATCTTGCCGGGGTCTGGACGCTGGAACAGGTGACCGGCGCCCTGACGCGGTTCGCGGACCTTGCCGTGGCCCAGGCGCTGCGCGCGGCTTTGCTGCCCGAGTTGCGGCGCGGCAAGATACCGGGTCAGGACGAGAATGCGCTGGAAGAGGCCGCCGGGATGGTCGTTCTGGCAATGGGCAAGATGGGCGCGCACGAGCTCAACTACAGCTCCGACATCGACCTCATATGTCTTTTCGACGAAGAACGGTTCGATGGCGACAGCTATCACGAGGCGCGGGCCGGCTTCGTGCGGGCGACCCGCCGCATGGCTGCGACGCTGAACGACCGGACTGCCGACGGCTACGTCTTCCGCACCGACCTGCGCCTGCGCCCCGACCCCAACGTAACACCAGTTTGCATGGCAATGGGCGCTGCCGAAACCTATTACGAAAGCCTTGGGCGGACATGGGAGCGCGCGGCCTACATCAAGGCGCGTCCCGCGGCGGGCGACATCTCGGCCGGCACGCGGTTCCTCGATACGCTGCGTCCCTTCGTCTGGCGCAAGCACCTAGATTTCGCCGCCATCGAGGACGCGCATAACATGCGTCTACGCATCCGCGAGCATAAGGGCCTTCACGGTCCCATCCGGCTCGACGGTCACAACATGAAGCTGGGTCGGGGCGGTATTCGAGAGATCGAGTTCTTCACCCAGACCCGCCAGTTGATATCTGGCGGTCGTGACCCGGACCTGCGGGTCCGCGGCACAGTCGTTGGACTGGAGCGGCTGGCGGACAAGAATTGGGTTCCCGAGAACGCGGCAGAGACACTGTCCGAGCATTACCGGGCGCATCGGGAGATTGAGCACCGCCTTCAGATGGTGCGCGACGCGCAGACGCAGGTCCTGCCAGAGCAACCTGAGGGCTGGGCGCGGCTCGCGGCGCTCTGCGACCGCGACTTGGCCGATTTTCGCGACGAGTTGACCGGACGGCTGCAACAGGTGCACGATCTGATTGAGGGGTTCTTTGCTCCCGAAAGCGGCGCCGAGAAGCCGGTCGCGGTCGACGGTCTGGACGAGGATATTATCGCCCGTTGGCGAGGTTATCCGGCCCTTCGCAGCGAGCGCGCGAACACGATCTTCGACCGGCTGAAGCCGGAGATCCTCGAACGTCTCAATCGGTCGTCCAACCCGCAGGAGGCGTTGGTGGCGTTCGACGGCTTCCTGGCTGGTCTGCCTGCGGGCGTTCAGGTTTTCGCATTGTTCGAGGCCAACCCCCAGTTGATCGACCTGATGGTCGATATCGCGGGTGTGTCACCAGCGCTGGCCAGCTACCTGTCGCGCCATGCGGGCGTGTTCGACGCGGTGATCGCAGGGGATTTCTTCGCACCTTGGCCAGACAGGGCACATCTGCGCCGTGAACTTGCGGCGCGGCTGGACCGCGAAGACGATTACGAGCGCAAGCTGGACGCGGCCCGCCGCTGGCTGAAGGAGTGGCATTTCCGCACCGGGGTCCACCTCCTGCGCGGCCTGATCGACGCCGACAAGGCCGGTGCGCAGTATGCCGATCTCGCGCAGGTGATCCTCGCTGAACTTTGGAGCGTGGTCTGCGCCCAGTTCGCCGAAAAGCACGGCCCGCCACCCGGGCGCGGGGCCGTGGTTTTGGGGATGGGCTCTCTGGGGGCGGGCAAACTCAACGCGGGTTCTGATCTCGACCTGATCGTGATCTACGATTCCGAAGGGGTCGAAGGCTCCGATGGGCGCAGGCCGCTGGCAACACGGCCCTACTATGCGCGCCTGACCCAAGCGTTGATCACTGCCGTGACGGCGCCTATGTCCGAAGGCCGGCTGTACGAGGTGGACATGCGCTTGCGTCCCTCGGGCAATCAGGGGCCGGTCGCCACCAGCTGGGCCTCGTTTCAGACCTACCAGCAAGAGCAAGCCTGGGTCTGGGAGCATCTGGCGCTGACGCGCGCCCATGTCGTGGCCGGTCCCGACGCGCTGGCGGAAGATGTCGAGGCATTCCTCTGTGAGTTGTTGCAGCAAAAAGGGGATGCCGCAATCGTTCTGAGGGAAGTGGCGCAGATGCGAGCGCGCATCAAGTCCGCCAAAGCGTCCGGCGGTCCTTGGGACACCAAGCTGGGCGACGGGAGGATGCAGGAGATCGAGCTAGTGGCACAGGCTGGATGCCTGCTTGCCGGACGGCCCGAACGCAGTGTCGAGGCTGGATTGGCCGCCGGTGTCGCCGCCGGTTGGTTAACTGACGCAGAAGAAATTGCGCTCGGCGCTGCTTACGCGCTTTGCTGGAAAGTGACGCAGGCGGCGCGCCTGCTGGGCGATAAACCCATCGACGAAGATGTGCTTGGCGCCGGGGCAAAGGCTTTCGTCCTGCGGCAGACCGCGCAGGAAAATATGGCTGACCTGCGCGAAGAACTGCAACGGCGTACGGCAGACGCCGCCATAGTGATTGATGCTGCATTGAAGCGAGGAACCGAAGATGGCTGACGTGTTAGACCCAAAGGGGTTGATCCGGGAGTCCTACAATATTGAGGGCATTACGCCTGGCGAATGCCGCTCGATCTTTCTGGACTGGGCGCTTTCGATTGACGGCGATGGCGATATGAAAGTGCTGCTTGAGGGCCTAATCGAGCGCCACGGCACGCAACACCCGGACCACCCGATGACCGCCGTTTTGAATGAAGGCCTGAAATCGACTGAGGCGCCAAAGCGCCGCGGCGGCTGGCGCGGGCGTGGACGCTGACGCTCCATGGTCGCGTTTTCCGGCCTTGCGGAATCTTGATTAAGTACCGAGACCGCCGAAAACTCGCCTCAATTACTCGACAAAATGTCTCCAACCAATGCGCTGAAATCGCGCTAGGAGGATGACATGAAGACCCGTCAAGCTATCGCAGCACTCATCGTGGGACTGTCCGTCGCGGGCTGCTCCACACCCGAGACGGCAACACGGAATGCCTCGCTTGAGACTCCTTCGGTCGCCGTGGCTGCGCCAGCCTATGCAGTCCAGGAAATCCGCGTCAACGTTCCGAAGTCTCTCAGGGTTTCCGAAGCCAACCGCTACCTTCCGGGCGGTGACATCGTCTGGCGCGAAGACCCTGCGGGCGACCGGCACGCACAGGTCAAGGCGATCTTCGAGGCGGCGATGCAGCAGGGCGTCAACGCCATGCAACCCGGCCATGTACCGGCGGTCCTGGATATCCAGGTCACGCGCTTTCACGCACTGACCGAAAAGGCGCGTTATACTGTTGGCGGCGTTCATGCCCTGCAATTCCACATGCTTCTACGCAATCCCGAGACCGGCGTCGCATATGGCAAGCCGCAATTCGTAAAGGCCGACTTCAAGGCGCTTGGAGGGCAAGCGGCAATCAAGGCGGAGCAGCAGGGCATCACCCAGAAATATCGGATCACCAATCACCTTGCCTCGGTGATCCAGCGCCAGCTGACGAGCCCCGAGGGTTACCAGGCGGCAAACCTGGGCTTGATGGGTGCGCTGAATCAACTCGGTGCTTCCAACGAAAACTGAAACGGCTTAAGGGGACGGCATGACGCCGTCCTCTTTGCCTTCCATACGTCTGAAACCCAAAGTGCAGGCCCGCGCCATCCGGCACGGGTTTCCTTGGGTCTTCGATAATGAGCTCGTGACCGACCGCCGGACCAAAGCACTGGCGCCCGGCACTGTGGCGGTCCTGGAAGACGCCGAGCGAACACCGCTGGCCACGGTCGCGGTCAATCCCAAGTCCCGCATCATGGCACGGGTGTTGGACCGTGATCCGAACGCCCGGATTGATCAATCCTGGCTGGAAACCAGACTGCGCCTCGCCTTCGAGATGCGCGACCGGTTGTTCAACGCGCCTTTCTACCGGTTGGTGCATGCCGAGGCGGATGGTCTGCCCGGTGTCATCATAGATCGCTTCGACTCCGTCGCCGTCATACAGCCCAACGCGGCGTGGGCCGATGTGCTGCTACCGCAGATCGCGGCGGCTCTGGTCGACTTTACCGGCGTTACATGCGTGATCAAGAACGCGTCTGGGCGTGCCCGCGCGCTGGAAGGCCTTGATGACGCTACGCTGGCTCTTGTGGGCGACTTGCCCGACAGTCCTTTACCGGTGCAGATGAACGGAGCCACCTACATGGCTGACGTCATTGGCGGGCAGAAGACGGGGCTGTTCTACGACCAGCGACCTAATCACGCCTTTGCCGCGACACTCGCACAGGGCAGTCGCGTGCTCGACGTGTTCAGCCACGTGGGCGGCTTTTCCCTCGCTGCGCTTGCGGCCGGTGCGTCCGGGGCGCTTGCAGTCGATGGCTCCCAACCGGCACTTGATCTGGCCCGGGACGGGGCCGCGCGTATGGGGCTTTCGGAAAGCTTCGCCACACGGCGGGGCGACGCCTTCGACGTGATGACGGCCCTCGCCGAACAGGGCGAACGGTTTGACGTGGTCATCTGTGATCCACCGGCCTTTGCCCCGAACAAGCAGGCGCTGGAAAAGGGCCTGCGCGCCTATGAGCGGGTCGCGCGGCTGGCGGCCCCGTTGGTGGCGGCAGGCGGGTACTTGGGGCTCTGCTCCTGTTCTCATGCCGCGACACTCGACAAGTTTCGCACGGCTTGCACTCGGGGCATCGGCCGGGCCGGGCGCGAGGGTGCGCTCATCCATACCGGCTTTGCGGGTCCGGACCATCCCCTGCATCCGCAACTGGCCGAAAGCGGGTATCTCAAGGCGTTCTTCTTCCGGTTATGAAGGCGGTTCTCGACACCTGCGTGATCTACCCTACCGTGATGCGCCAGACGCTGCTTGGCGCCGCGAAACGGGGCGTTTTCAAACCGCTCTGGTCTGCCCGCATCATCGAGGAGTGGCAACGCGCGGTTGTCAAGCTTGGCCCCGGTGGCATGGCGCAGGCCCAGGCCGAGGCGGCGATGCTGGCTGTCGAGTGGCCCGACGCGCAGGTGTCCTGGCCGCCGTCGCTGGAAGCCCGGCTATGGCTGCCGGACCCTGCGGATATCCATGTGCTGGCGGCCGCCATCGCCGGCTCCGCCGACCTGATCCTGACGGTCAACGCCAAGGATTTTCCACGCAACATCCTAGCCGAGGAAGGCGTAAACCGGGCCGATCCCGATACCTTCCTGCTCGGCGTTTTCGAAGCAACGCCGGAATTGATGCAGGAAATCGGCGGGGCGGTGCTGGCCGACGCACGGCGCCTCAGCGGCGAAGACTGGGACATCAGACGCCTGATGAAGAAAGCGCGGTTGCCGCGTTTGGGTAAAGCTTTGGCCTTTGCCTGAATCCCGCGGCGTCGCCGGCCACTAGTCCCGTGTCTCGGGCAAGCCGTTCCAGCGCGTTTCAAGCTTTTCGATCGCGGCAATCCGCTCAGTCGTCTTGGGATGGCTCATCAGCCAGGCCGGCATGGCGCCCGCACGCGACTGGGTCAGGGCCTCCAGCTTTTCAAACAGGGACTTCTGCGGCGCGGTGCCGATTCCCGCCTTTGTCAGCAAGGCGGCGGCGTATTCATCGGCCTCGTACTCGTCGCCGCGCGAAAGCCGTGCCGCAAGCAACGAAGCCATGCCATTGGCGACCCAGACGCCAATACCGGGCAAAAACCGCGACAGAACCATCGCCAGCGCGGTACGCAGTGCGTTCTGACCCGAAAAATCGATCATCCGGCGGCGCGAATGACCAAGCGCCACGTGGCCCAGCTCATGCGCAATGACGCTTGTCATCTCTTCTGCCGAGACCTCTCCGGAAAGAAACTTGCGGTAAAAGCCCCGCGTGATGAAGATCCGCCCGTCCGGCGCGGCCAACCCATTGACCGGATCGATCTCGTAGATGTGCACCTTGATCCGCGGCAGGTCGAGCGCCTTGGCCAGCCGCGTGAAGAGCGGCGTCAGCTTCGGATCCGCCAGTTCGGTCGAACGTGCGTCCAGTTCTCGCTTGGTGCGCCAGACCGAGAAGCGGTACATGACCACGGCATAGAGGACTGCCAGAAGGATCGGGGTGAACTTGATCATTCTACAGATATGAGCCCTGTCGCCGGGCGGGGCAAGCGACGCATCGCCGCCTGATATCCAGAATGACCACGCAACTCTGGAGATTTGCAAAAGGGCAGGAGGCCCGAGCTCTGGTCAGCCCGTGCAACTGGCGCCCCCCAGCACGCAGAACTTGGCGCAATGGGGGTGGTTCAGTGCCACGTCGCCCTCGGCCTCCGCCAGTGTTTCGCCCAGTTCGAACTCCGCGTCATAAGGCAGAAGGGTGCAGGCCAGCACGGCGGGCCGCTCCGCGCCCTTGCGCTTGACGACCATTCTGGAAGACGCGCACATCACGCTGTCCGGCGATTTCCCGAGGATGTTCCAGCAGCCGGTGGTGATTTCGGGAACCTCGACGCGTTCGTCCATTTCCGGGAACAGAACAGTCGTTGCAGGGTCGTGTGCGTCGATGTCGAACCCATGCGCGTCGAAAAACGCCTGATAACCCGCGCGGGATTCGGCCTCGCTGTCGTTCCAAAGGCTCCGGCCCGCTACGGCCATACGGATCCCAGTTTCTCGAAGCCAGTGCATTCCTTCCAGCGTCCGGGCAAAGCTGCCCTTGCCACGCTCCTCGTCGTGCAGCGACTCGGAGTGATGATCGACCGAGATGCGCAGGGTCAGCTTTTCACCAAACTCTTCGTGCAGCGCTCTAAGGCCGTCCTGTACGTGCCTGCGCATCATGGGGCGCATTGCATTCGTCAGAATAAGAACTTCGTAGCCACGCGACAGGCAGGCGCGGGTCATCTCGACCATTTGTGGGTTCATGAAGGGCTCACCGCCGGTGAACCCGATCTCGCCGACAGGCCAGGCGCGCGTGTCCAGTTGATCAAGGTAGTCTTCAACCTCGGCCGTGGTGATATAGACAAGACTGTCGTTTTCCGGAGAACTTTCGATATAGCAATTCGCGCAGGTGATGTTACACAGCGTCCCGGTATTGAACCAAAGCGTCTGTGGCTTGCTCAGCGCGACATGCGCCCTCGGTTCACCATCCGCAGTGACCTTCGGGTCGATGAATTTTCCACCGTTCGCACGGGGGGCTGCTACATCTTTCATCTGTCTATCTTCCGAATTTCATTTGCCTTTCGCCCATAACCTGTCCTTTCTTCCCTTGAAAGTCGAGTTCGGGCAGGTGACACCTTCGTGATCGCCACCTAGACTTGCACCGAGTTCAGGAGAAAAACATGGTATCTCGCGTCATTCCGGTCGATCCCTTTGACCTCGTGATCTTCGGGGGCACGGGGGACTTGGCGCAGCGCAAGATCCTGCCCGGCCTGTTCCGCCGGTTCCGGGCGGGCCAGATGGGCGACAATGCCCGCGTGATCGGCGCAGCGCGCAGCGACATGGATGCCGCCGCTTATCGAGATTTCGCCCGAAAAGCCGTGATGGAGTTCGAGCCGGAGGCCGCGAAAGACAGCGAGCATCTCGACAGCTTCCTGCAACAGCTCGACTATGTGACGATCGATGCCCGCGGCGACGCCGGTTGGTCCGAGTTGACTTCCATGCTACGTGACGACGAAATTCGCGCCTTTTACTTTTCCGTCGCGCCCAGCTTGTTCGGGGATCTTGCCGACAGGCTGCACGAATACGGCATGGACTGCCCGAATTGTCGGATCGTGGTGGAAAAACCTTTTGGCCGCGACCTCGAAACGGCCAAGGCGCTGAACGCAACCATCGCCGAGTATTTCGACGAGCACCAGATCTACCGGATCGATCATTACCTTGGTAAGGAAACGGTCCAGAACCTCATGGCTATCCGCTTTGGCAACACTCTGTTCGAGCCGCTGTGGAACAGCCAGTATGTCGATCACATACAAATAACTGTGGCCGAGGACGTGGGCGTCGGCGGGCGCGGAGATTACTACGACCGCTCCGGCGCGATGCGGGACATGATGCAGAACCATATCATGCAGCTGCTGTGCCTGATCGCGATGGAGCCTCCGGCCAAGTTCGACCCGGACGCGGTGCGCGATGAAAAGCTCAAGGTGATCCGCGCGCTGGACCCCGTCGCGCCCGAGGACGCAGTGCGCGGCCAGTACGAAGGCAGTGGCCAGTCCGGCAGCTATCGCAACGAGGTCGGCAACCGCGACAGCATGACCGAAAGCTTCGTGGCCCTGCGCGCCACGATCAGCAACTGGCGTTGGGCCGGCACGCCGTTTTACCTGCGTACGGGCAAGCGCCTGCGTGAAAGGGCCAGCGAGATCGCCGTGGTCTTCAAGGACGCGCCGCATTCCATCTTCGGCGCCGATGCCGGCCGTCACCGCAACATCCTGACGATCAAGCTGCAACCAAACGAGGGGATCGAACTGGGCGTGACCATCAAAGAGCCGGGGCCGGGCGGTATGCGATTGGTTGACGTGCCGCTCGACATGACCTTCGCCGAGGCGTTGGGACCCGAAGAGGCCGATTTCCCCGATGCCTATGAGCGTCTGATCATGGACGTGATCCGCGGCAACCAGACGCTTTTCATGCGCGGCGACGAGGTCGAGGCTGCCTGGGCGTGGATCGACCCGATCATCGGGCTTTGGGAAGACTCGGGCCGCGCGCCGCTTACATATGCCACGGGAAGTTCGGGGCCCGATGATGCGCTGATGCTGATGCACCGCGACGGCCGCCGCTGGCGGGAGATACGCGCATGAGGCTGATCGAATACGCTGACGAAGAGATGATGGCGATCAACCTCGCCAACCAGCTTGCCGGGGATCTCAACACGGCGCTGGAACATGACGACCGCGCACTGTTCGTCGTGCCGGGGGGCAGTACGCCCGGTCCGGTATTCGATGTGCTGTGCGACGCTGACCTAGACTGGTCGCGGATCGATATCTGCCTCAGCGACGAACGTTGGGTGCCCGAGGTGCACATCCGCTCCAACACCCGGATGGTGCGCGAGCGGCTTTTGGTGGGTCGTGCCGCCAAGGCCGGCTACCTGCCGCTCTATGCCCGCGCCGAGGCGCCCGAGGCGGTGCTTGCGGAATTGGAAGCCGTCATCCAGCCGCGCCTGCCGATCGCCGTTCTACTTCTTGGCATGGGCGCGGACATGCATACTGCCTCGCTCTTTCCAGGCACCGACGGGTTGGACGCGGCGCTGGCACATGACGCGCCGGTACTGGTTCCCCTGCGACCTGGCAAGGTCGAGGATGTGCGAATCAGCCTGTCGGCCCGGGTGCTGAACGCGGCGGTGGCCAAGCACCTGGTGATCACCGGCGAGGACAAGCGCAAGGCTGTCGAGCGCGCTCGCACCTGCCGGCCCGAGCAGGCTCCCGTGGCCGCGATCCTTGAAGAAACGGATGTGCATTGGGCGCCCTAGTGCCGGGCAGTCCATCGCGACAACGCAGGAGGAGACCACATGACCTGGGCGGCGCTGAAGTCTGAGACGGGAACGCCGATCGGCGATCTCTTGCAATCGCCCGACCGGGCGACTCGGTTCCAGGTCCAGGCCGATGGGATGCTGTTCGACTACGCCAAGACCTCGATGACCGAGTCGGCCCGTGAGCGACTTTTGCAACTGGCCACGGACCGCAATGTTGCGGAGCGGCGGGACGCGATGTTCGCAGGCGAGCCGATCAACGAAACTGAAGGGCGCGCGGTTCTGCACGTGGCGCTCAGGGCACGGGCCGACGCAGTGATAAAGGCGGGCGGGCACGACGTGATGCCCGGCGTCCGCGACGTCCTGTCCCGCATGCGCGCCTTTGCCGAAGACGTGCGCTCAGGGCAGCACAAGGGTGCGGGCGGTCAGATCACCGACGTGGTGAATATCGGCATCGGCGGCTCGCATCTCGGCCCAGAAATGGGCACGCTGGCACTGCGTCCTTATCATGACGGCCCGCGCTGTCACTTCGTGTCGAACGTCGATGGGGCGGATATTGCCGATTGCCTCGACGGGCTGGAGCCGAAGACGACGCTCTTCATCGTCGCCTCAAAGACGTTCACCACCATCGAGACGATGACCAACGCCGAGACCGCCAAGGCCTGGGTGCAGCTTGGTGGAGGGGACCCAAATGCTCAGTTCGTGGCCGTGTCCACGGCTCTGGACAAGACCAAGGCGTTCGGTATCGCGCCTGAGCGCGTGTTCGGTTTCGAGGATTGGGTCGGCGGTCGCTATTCTATGTGGGGGCCGATCGGGCTGTCGCTGATGTTGGCCGTCGGACCGGAGGAATTCGACGCATTTCTTGCCGGCGGTGCCGCGATGGATACTCATTTCAGGACCGCACAGCTTGAACGGAACATGCCGGTGATGCTTTCGCTGACTGGCTTATGGCACAGTCACGCCTGCGGCTATCCCACGCGGGCAGTGTTGCCCTACGATCAGCGCTTGTCGCGCATGCCCGCCTATTTTCAGCAGCTGGAGATGGAAAGCAACGGCAAGGGCGTGACTATGCAGGGCGAACCGGTGGAAGACGGATCGGGGCCCATAATCTGGGGCGAGCCCGGCACCAACGGACAGCACGCGTTCTACCAGTTGATCCACCAGGGCACCCAGGTGGTACCCTGCGAGTTCATGGTCGCCGCCTGGGGATACGAGCCTTCGCTGGATAACCATCACCGCTTGCTGATCGCCAATTGCCTCGCTCAGTCCGAAGCGTTGATGCGAGGCCGGGACATCGACACCGCACGCGACATGATGCGCCACGCGGGCTTTGAAGGCGCGGAGCTGGAACGGCAGGCCGCGCACCGTGTCTTTCCAGGGAACCGCCCCTCGACCACTCTGGTCTATGACAGACTTACGCCCTATCGGCTTGGGCAGATCGTCGCGCTTTACGAGCACCGGGTCTTCGTTGAGGGGGTGATCCTCGGCATCAATTCCTTCGATCAATGGGGGGTTGAGTTGGGCAAGGAATTGGCGAAGGAGATGGAGCCAATGGTTGCGGGCGCTGCCGCACCCGAAGACAAGGACGGCTCGACGCAAAACCTTCTGGCCTTCCTGAAAGCGATCCGTGGCTAGCGCGGAATATCGAACCCGTCAGGCGCGAGTGTAAAATGCTCGAACTCGAAGCCGGGCGAGACAGTGCAGCCGACCAGCGTGTAGTCCCCGGTCGACCGCGCCATCTGCCAGGCGCCGGGGGGCACGATGACCTGCGGCCGCTGACCGTCGGTCAGGTCCGGGCCAAGCACCGTGTCCCGCGCGGGCCCGGCCTCACTTTCCGAGATCGACAGGACCAGCGGCGCGCCCGCGTAAAAATGCCAGATCTCGGCCGCGTCCACCTTGTGCCACTGGTTGGTGTCCTCGCCCCGCAGCAGGAAATAGATCGCCGTGCCATGGGCACGCCCTGCGTTGGACGCGCGCCATGTTTCGCGAAAGAACCCGCCCTCGGGATGCGGAGACAAATCGAGGGCGGCTATGATCTCGTCGGCTGTCACGTCAGTCCCGCAGGATCGAGCGCCCGGCATAGATCGCCGTGTCGCCAAGCGCCTCTTCGATGCGGATAAGCTGGTTGTATTTCGCCAGCCGGTCCGAGCGGGCGAGCGACCCGGTCTTGATCTGACCGCAATTGGTGGCCACCGCAAGATCGGCGATTGTGGCATCCTCGGTCTCGCCGGACCGGTGCGACATGACGTTTGTGTAGCCCGCGCGATGCGCCATTTCGACCGCCTGAAGCGTTTCGGTCAGGCTGCCAATCTGGTTGACCTTGACCAGCATCGAGTTTGCCACGCCGCGCTTGATCCCGTCCGACAGGCGCGTGGGGTTGGTCACGAACAGATCGTCACCCACCAGCTGCACCTTGTCACCGATCTGGTCCGTCAGGGTCTTCCAGCCGTCCCAATCATCCTCGGACATGCCATCTTCGATCGAGATGATCGGATAGTCGTTCACAAGTGCCGCCAAGTACGCCGCATTTTCTTCTGACGACAGGGATTTACCTTCGCCCGCAAGCTCGTACTTCCCGTCCTTGAAGTATTCGGTCGCGGCGCAATCAAGCGCAAGGTAGATATCCTCACCGGGCTTGTAGCCGGCCTTTTCGACCGACCGCAGGATGAAATCCAGCGCATCGCGGGTCGAGGCGATGTCCGGGGCAAAGCCACCCTCGTCGCCGATCCCGGTCGACAGCCCCGCGCTGGACAGCTCTTTCTTCAGCGTGTGGAAGACTTCTGCCCCCATGCGCACGGCATCGCGAATATTTCCCGCACTGACCGGCATGATCATGAATTCCTGGATGTCGATCGGGTTGTCGGCATGTTCGCCGCCATTAATGATGTTCATCATCGGCACCGGCAGGGTACGTGCCGACGTGCCACCGACATAACGAAAGAGCGGTTGCATGGCGAAATCGGCCGCGGCCTTGGCGACGGCAAGGCTGACGCCGAGAATGGCGTTAGCGCCCAGCCGGCCCTTGTTCGGGGTGCCGTCAAGCTCGATCATCGCCTCATCGATCGCGACCTGTTCCGTTGCATCGAACCCCGCCAGCGCGTCGGCAATCTCGCCGTTCACTGACGCCACGGCCTCCAGTACGCCTTTGCCCATGTAGCGGGCGGCATCGCCGTCGCGCTTTTCGACCGCTTCATGGGCACCTGTGGATGCGCCAGATGGAACGGCGGCGCGGCCCATGGTGCCGTCTTCGAGGATCACGTCCACCTCGACTGTCGGATTGCCGCGGCTGTCGAGGATTTCGCGTGCGTGGATATCCAGAATGATGCTCATGAGAGACCCTTTGGCAGAATACAGTTGCAGGTCCCATAGCAAGAACGCGCGTGAATGGGAACTGCGACGCATGGCGGTGTCGCGCAATCTTTCGACCGTTCAGGTAGTCCGCGCCCGCCGGGCCAACCGCCGCTCGCGCAGAAAAGTGTAAAGCCCGGTGGTGATGATCAGCGTTGCCCCCAGCAACGTCAGGCTGTCGGGCCGTTCGGCAAAGACCACGACCCCCACGATCAGTGAAAAAAGCAGGCGGGTATACCGGAACGGCGTGACCACCGCCGCATCGCCCATGCGCATGGCTGCAACGATCCCGTAATAACCCAAAGCCCCGAAAACCATGCCGCCTCCGATCATCGCCCACAGCTGCGGCGTCAACGGTGATAGCGTCTGTGGCCCAAGCAGGATCAGTAGAATCCCGGCCGGTACCACCGCGGCAAAGCCTTGGAACGACACCACGGCCGAGGACACAGCGACATCGATGCGCCGGGTGATAAGGTCGCGCGCGGCCACGCAGGCCACGGACACCAATACCAGCAACGCCGAAGGGTCGAAACCGGCAAGGCCCGGGCGGATGATAAGCAGCACGCCGCAGAACCCGATCAGAATCGCGCTCCACCGGCGCCAGCCCACGTCTTCGCCCAGAAAAAGTGCTGCGCCCATGGTGATGAACAGCGGCGTCGCCTGAAACACCGAGGCCACGACCGAGATATCGACCCGGGACAGCGCGGTGGTAAAGGCCAGCGCCGCCCCGGCCTCGCACCCTGCGCGCAGCAGGAAGGGCCTGCGCCACGCTTCCCGCACGAAAATACGGTGCCCGCCCAGGCGGGACACGACCGCGAAGATCGACGCGCTGCCAATCCCGAGGAAGATCAGGATTTGACCAACTGAAATATCCGCCGACATTTTCTTGATGAACATGTCCTCGACGGTGAAGGCCGCCATGGACAGGATCACCAGCACTATTCCGCGAAGATTGTCCATGATCGCCGTACCGCCTGAAAGTTCCCCTGCCGCGATAGGCGGCTTTTCGGGGCGATACAAGTCAGTCGGCAAGCCGGAGCCGGATCAGTCCTTCCGGATCGGGACGCCGTAGAGTTCCAGTTTGTGGCCCTTCAGCTTGTAGCCAAGCTTGGCGGCGATCTTTTCCTGCAATTTCTCGATATCCGGATCGACAAATTCGATCACCTCGCCGGAATGCATGTCGATCAGGTGATCGTGGTGGTCACGCTCGGCGTCTTCGTAGCGGGCGCGCCCATCCCCGAATTCCAGCTTGTCGATGATCCCGGCCTCTTCGAACAACTTCACTGTGCGATACACGGTGGCGATAGAAATCTTCGGATCACGACCGCTCGCGCGAGAATACAGTTCTTCCACGTCGGGATGATCGTCCGAGGATTCCAGCACCGCCGCTATGGTGCGCCGCTGGTCGGTCATCCTCAAGCCCTTCGCCTCACAACGGTCGATGATGGTGTCTGTCATTCCGGCCTTCTTCGCGTTTTCGGAGCGTTGGATAACGGGTGTGATATCGGAAATCCAGCTTTTTGCTACCCACTAGCGCTGCCGTGTCAGGTCCGCCCAGACGGGCAGATGGTCCGAGGCGATATGCGCGGGCTTGTCCGAGTGGACGCCAGTTGCTGCGACTCCAAGCTCGGCAGAATGGGCGATCCGATCCAGCCGCCCCACAGGGCGTATCGCGGGATAACTGGCCGGAGTCGGCACGAACTCCACGCTGCCGGCTGCACCTCGCAGCGCGGCGGGGGGACGCCACTCATTGAAATCGCCCGCCAGTACGAGCGGCATCGTCTCGCACCGTGCAACGGCCCGCATCACCGCCTTCATCTGCAATAGCCGGTACCGCCGGACCAGCCCCAGATGAACGCCAACGACCCGCAAGGGACCAAGACTGGTCTCGAACTCGGCCATCACCGCACCGCGCGGCTCCAGCCCCGGAAGTTCAACATGCCGTGTGTGCCGGACCGACAGGGTGTGCCGCGCCAGCATTGCGTTCCCATGCCAGCCCAGCGATCCACCCGGTGCGCCGAATGGCAGGATGTGCCAGCCGTCACGCTCCACGAGGTTATGAGGCAGGGCTGCGGGCCGGGGCGGTAAGCGCTTGTCGACTTCCTGCAAGACCACGATGTCGGCGCCCAGGGCGTTGATCACCTGAAGGCTGCGATCTGGTCGCCGGCGCATGTCCAGGCCCACGCATTTTTGCAGGTTGTAAGTTGCAATTCTCAGCCGGGGTTCGTTCATGCTACGACACCTGTACGACAAAGAAAGGATCGCTGCACATGTTCGCAGATCAGACCTGGCTGGCGCGGATCATCTGGCTGGCACTTGCGGGAGCCGCTCTGTGGGCGCTGGCCGTGCTGCGGCTTGAGTTGGCCTTCGTGGCGCTGGCAACGCTGGGCCTTTCTCTGACCCCGGTCGTCGTGGCAAACTGGGCGCAGGTGCATGTGCCGCCGACCTTCATCGCGGTGGTTGTGATTTTCGTGGCGGCCACGCTGTTCCTGGGCGAGGTCTTCGATTTCTACGAACGGTTCTGGTGGTGGGACATCGCCATGCACGGCACGTCCGCCGTAGCCTTCGGGCTGATCGGCTTCGTCTTCGTCTTCATGATGTTCCAGGGCGACCGGTTCGCCGCGCCGCATCTGCAATTGAGTTTCCTCGCATTCTGTTTCGCCATGACGATTGGAACGGTCTGGGAGATATTCGAATTCGCGATGGATCAGATCTTCGGGCTCAACATGCAGAAATCCGGGCTTCAGGACACCATGGGCGATCTCATCATCAACGCGGTCGGTGCCCTGCTGGGCGCGGCGGCGGGTTATGGCTACCTCAAGGGACGGCATGTTGGTATCGGAACCTTCATCGACGAGTTTGTGCGTCGTAACCCGCGCTTGTTCCGCAGACTGCGCCGACGTCACGACCGACGAGAGTAGCCTCACGTGCCGCAGAAGGTCTGCTGGACCGCTTCGGACGGCTCTGGTGGGCGGGCGAGGTCCGCAGCATTGCTCCGGGAGCGGTATGGCTCGGCCAGCACCTCGCACAGCCGGTGAAACGGAGCCATGTCCCCGGCCACCGCCGCCGCGATCATCTGCTCGACGCGGTGATTGCGCGGAATGTAGACTGGGTTGGCCGCGCGCATCACGTCATCCGGCGCCTGTTCCTGCTCCAACCGTTCGCGCCAGTCCTTTTCCCAGGCGTCGAACGCCGTTGGGTCCAGAAATTCGTCCCGGGGCTTGCCGTCGCTCAACGCCCGGAATGTGTTCGTAAAGTCGGCGCGGGAGGCGGCCATGGTATCCAAAAGCGATACGATCATCGGTTCGTCCTCTGACGTCGCATCGGCCAACCCGATTTTGCGCCCGAATAGCGCGCGCCAGGTGTCATGAACCTGGCCCGGCATGGCGTGAACGGCATTTGTAAACTCTTCGACCGCCTTGTCCTGATCCGGCATCAAGGGCACCAGTGCCGTCGCCAGTTGGGCCATGTTCCACGCGATCACGTTGGGCTGGTTGGCAAAGGCATAGCGCCCGTGCATGTCGATGGACGAAAATACGGTGTCGGGATGGTAGGCGTCCATGAAGGCGCAGGGCCCATAGTCGATGGTCTCACCCGACAGCGTGGTGTTGTCGGTGTTCATCACGCCGTGAATAAACCCGACCGACATCCACTGCGCCACCAGCCGCGCCTGTCGCGCGATCACTGCGTCCAGCAGCTCCGCCGGGGAAGTCACCTCGGGATAGTGACGCTCCACCACGTGTTCGTAGAGCGCCTGAAGCGCGGGCAGGTCGCGCCGTGCTGCAAAGAACTGGAATGTGCCGACTCGGATATGACTTTGCGCGACGCGGGTGAGCACGGCACCGGGCAGGGCGCCGGTGTCGCGAAACACCGACTCGCCAGTCAGCGTCGCCGCCAGCGCGCGGCTGGTGGGGATGCCAAGCGCGTGCATCGCCTCACTCACCACGTATTCCCGTAGCACTGGCCCCAACCAGGCGCGCCCGTCGCCCATTCGCGAATAGGGCGTCGGCCCGGAGCCTTTGAGCTGGATATCGAATCGCGTCCCGTTCGACGCGACTTCTCCCAACAGGTTGGCCCGGCCGTCACCCAATTGTGGTGAAAAGCCGCCGAACTGGTGCCCCGCATAGACCTGTGCCAGCGGGTCAGCGCCGGTTGGTATCGCGTTGCCGGCAAAAACGCGCGCCATTTCGTCCTCGGAGCCCGTTATGATCCCGAGATCACGCGCCAGCACATCGTTGAATGCGATCAGCTGCGGCGCTTTGACAGGCACGGGGGGCTGTCTGGTGAAAAAGCGGTCGGGCAGGCGGGCATAGGAATTGTCGAATGGGATTTGCAGATTCATACCTCAAAACATAGTAGCATATCCCGCGAACGCTAGAGCTTGCGTGACATCAGCATATAGTTCTCGCGTGGCTCGAAGCGCAGTTTCTCGTAGATGCGCCGCGCTTTTGCGTTGTCGCGGCTGACCTCCAAGTGAATTGCCTTCATGCCGGCCGACGCCAGCGTCTTGGGCAAGGTCAGAAGAATTTCCGAACCGATTCCGCGGCCTCTCACACCGGGGCGGATGAAGATTTCGTCGACGAACCCATCCAGTCCGCCGAACTCCACCGACCAGCCGAAGGTGATGGTGACATAGCCGATCGGTGCGCGTCTCGGTCCGGCCAGGTAGACGCAACCGTGCGGCGATCCCTCCAGAAGCGGCGAAAGGGCGTCCCGCCGGGTCGCATCGTCCTGCACGATGCCTTCTTCTTGGTGGAACGCCGCCACCAGCGGCATAAGGCGCTCCATGTCCTCTATCGCGGCAAGGGTCAGTTTCGTCATAGCCGGGCCAGCCTTTCGGTCAGTAGGTCGAAAAATCCGTCGGCATCCAGGTCCCCGATGAACAACGCGTTTGGCGTCCGGTCCGTCACTCCCCACCAGTCCGTCACGGTCATTCCCATGGTCAGTTCCGACTGGGTTTCGATCTCGACATTGACGTGTCGGCCCGAGAACAGCGCTGGCCGGAGCAGGTAGGCAACGGTGCAGGGATCGTGCAGCGGCGCCCCCTCCGAGCCGTATTTCTCGCGGTCGTACCGTTCGAAGAAGTCTGTCATCTCTGCAACAGCTTGACCCACGCGGTTGCCCAGGGCGCGAAAGGCATCGTTGCGCGCCCGGGTGACCAGCGCCTTGTGCGTCACATCGAGCGGCATGACCACGATCGGGACGCCGGAACTGAAAACCGTGTCTGCCGCATGCGGATCGACGTGGATGTTGAACTCGGACGCGGGCGTGATGTTGCCCACTTCGAAATAGGCGCCGCCCATGAGGACGACCTCCCGCACGTTCCGAACGATCTCGGGCGCCCTGCGGAACGCCGTGGCGATGTTGGTCAGCGGCCCGATCGGCACCAGAGTGACAGTGCCCTCAGACTCCTTCCGTAGTGTCTCGATGATGAAATCGACGGCGTGCATATCCTCAACCTGCATCGTCGGCTCGGGCAGGTTGGGACCGTCCAGTCCGGTTTTGCCGTGCACGTGCTCTGCGGTCACAAGGCCACGGTTGAGCGGGCGGTCGCATCCGGCATAAACCTTGATATCGCGCCGCTCGGCAAGCTCGCAGACCATCCTTGCATTGCGGGTGGTCAGGTCGAGCGGCACGTTGCCGGCCACACAGGTAATTCCCAGAACCTCGACCTCGTCCGGACTCCCAAGCGCCAGAAGGATCGCGACGGCGTCGTCCTGCCCGGGGTCGGTGTCGATGATGATTTTGCGCACGCTCATGCAAATCCCCTGTCACGGCGGACATTGCTTGTCCACTGCGCATGATTCTTCTTGGCGGAAATACTCCGGGGCAGGGGCGTTATCCTTTGTTCGACCAGAGCGGCAGGCAGCCTACGCAAAACCGTCCTGCGTGGTGCGGCAACTCAAGCGGATCAGCGGCCCAACTCCCTCATCCCGCGTTCGATACCGTCAAGGGTCATCGGCACCATTCGGTCCTCGAATATCTCGCGAACCATTCCGATCGAATGGGTGTAACCCCAATAGGCCTCGGGCACCGGGTTGATCCACAGGTGCTCGGGCCATTGCGCTCGTGCCCGCTGCAGCCAGACCTGTCCGGCCTCGGCGTTCCAGTGCTCGTTAGCGCCGCCCGGATAGGCAATCTCGTAAGGCGACATCGAGGCGTCGCCGACGAAGATGCACTTGTAGTCCGGCCCATAAGTGCGCAGCACCTCGTCGGTCGGGGTCTGCGCGTCCCAGCGGCGGCGGTTGTCGCGCCAGACGCCTTCATAAAGGCAGTTGTGGAAATAGTAGTATTCCAGATGCTTGAACTCGGTTCGCGCGGCAGAAAACAGTTCCTCGACCATCTTGATATGTGGGTCCATTGACCCGCCCACGTCCAGAAACAGCAGCACCTTAACCGCGTTGCGCTTCTCGGGGCGCGTCTTGACGTCGAGATAACCGTGCTCGGCCGTCGCCCGGATCGTACCGTCGAGGTCCAGTTCCTCCTCGGCGCCGTCCCGCGCCCATCGCCGCAGTCGCTTCAGCGCCACCTTGATGTTGCGTGTCCCCAACTCGATCGTATCGTCGAGATTGCGGAACTCACGCTTGTCCCAAACCTTGACGGCCCGCTGGTGGCGGCTTTCCTTCTGGCCGATGCGCACGCCTTCGGGGTTGTAACCATAGGCGCCGAAGGGTGAGGTGCCCGCCGTGCCGATCCACTTGTTGCCGCCCTGGTGCCGGCCCTGTTGTTCCTTCAGCCGCTCTTTCAGGGTCTCCATCAGCTTGTCGAATCCGCCAAGCGCCTCGATCTCGGCCCGTTCCTCCTCGCTCAGGTGCTTTTCTGCCAGCTTTTCCAGCCACTCCTGAGGGATATCGACCGCCTCGATCACGTCGTTTGAACTGATGGCTTCCAGGCCCTCGAAACTGGCGGCGAAGGCGCGGTCGAAGCGGTCGATCATCCGCTCGTCCTTCACCATCGCTGTGCGGGCGAGATAGTAGAACCCCTCCAAGTCATAGGTCACGAGTCCCGCGCCCATCGCTTCCAAAAAGGTCAGGTACTCGCGCAGCGAGACCGGCAGGCCCGCCTTCCTGAGATTCTCGAAGAAGGGCAGGAACATCGCTTACCTCAGATCGACATGCGGTGAATAATCAGCGTAGCGAAAAGCCCCAGCAGGGTGAAGATCAGGCAATAGACCGCCGCGTAAAGAAGAATGTCGGCAGTTCGCCCCTTGCGCCGCCACGCGGTGAATGCTCCCAGGCTCGCGCCCAGGATCGCGCCGAATACTACGATCATCGTGTCTTCCCGTCAGGTCACTTCAGGGGGCTGAGCGATGAGATCTCCCGCAGTTTCGCGCGTACCGCCCAGTCCGCGCCGAACCCGTACCGTGCCCAGCCGATACTGTCCAGCCGCACCGACTGCGCCTCAGCGACGCGGCCCGTCAGGTCCAGCGCCTCGGCCCTGAGCAACATGAGCGTAGACAGAAGCGCCGCGTTTTCATGACGTTCCGCGATTGCAAGATGCGGCGCCAGGATGGTCAGGGCCAATTGGCCATTGCCCTCGGCGATGGCGAACGCGGCCAGCTGCGAGGCGGAATAGGCGCGGTGCAGCTCGGTGCCGGGGGTCTGGCTGTAGAACCGCTCGGCGAGGCGGAAATGCTCGAATGCGGTGTCGGGTTGGCTGGCCTGGGTCAGGCGCCCCATGGCGAAATGCGAAAACGCCCGTCGGTGATCGTACCAGCCCATAGCGTCTGCGATACGCAGCGCCTCGGCTGCGGCCACCAGCCGTTGCGAATGGCCAGCGCCGGGGCCAAGCGCGGTCTGCACCGCCTCGATCCAGGCCCGCGGGGTCGATGACAGTGCGTGCGGCGCAATTGAATCGCCGGCAGGATTGAGACGCGACAGGATCGACGGCAGTCGCGCCGCGACCTGTCCTCGTGTCATGCCCGAACGCAGATCCGGCGAGTAGTAGACCCGCAGGATCAGCATGTCGAAGCCGGTAAGAATCGTGTGCACGTTGTCGTCGTTGAACACGCTGTCGGGTAGCCGGTATAAATCGTTGAGCGGGCCAAGCGACTGCGCGACTTCTTCGTGCAGGCAGTCGCGCACCTCTTGCGGCGAGGCATCGTTGGGCAGGAAGATCGCGATCTGCTTACGCTCTATCAGCGTGCTCCAGTTCGTCTGCCGCTTGTTGCGCGCCGCGCGGTACTCTGACAGGCGGCTGATGTTGGGAACCACGAAACAGGCCGCCTTGGGCAGGTGCCTGCGGATCTTTGCCCGCGGCACGGCCTCGATGGTGATGTTGGCGACGTCGGACCGGACGCGGGCGATGTCGATCTTTGCTTCGGTGCGCAGGCGGTGCACCAGCCGGTTGAGATCGGGAATAAGCGTCGACGGAGGATTGCCCGTGACCCGTATGGAAATCGGTCCCTCGAACCGCGAGAAATTCTTCAACTTTCTTCCCGACTCAAGCTGGAAGGACAGTTCCAGGAAATCCCGAGCTATATCGCTGTTGGACCGTGACGGCGGGACCGGGCGCGGCGCGGAGAAGGACTTCAACGCGGGCAGGGAACTGGCGGACGGTGTGGCCGCACGGGTCGGCATTTCACTGGAGGGACCCGGAACGCACGCGCCCAGCATAAGGAACAATGGAAGAATGACGCGGCGCATAAGCCCCCCGATGCCTGTATCAACTCTAGTGGCAGGCGGTCGTCGTGATTCACCCTGCCATCCGGCGCAGTCGCCGCCTGATCGTTCTGCGCGTCCTTGACCGCACGCATTTCGACCTGCTGTTCAATGCAGCCTACCGGACAGGTGCCTTGATTGCCTCTTACTTCGTTCCCAGTAAGGAGCAAAAAAGACAAAACTGTGGCCGAATCGCCAGCAATCCGAATCACGATTCGAAGTCCGTTTTGAATGATCCCCGAATTCTGGACATACGGAATTTACCGTCTCCATTTTGGGGAATGATTGTTGCCGCTTCGGCACGCATTTGCGTGCCGGTGTCGAATTTTCAGACTAGACCTTTAGCGTTGGCGGCGCGCCATGAAGGCCAACCGTTCAAAAAGGTGCACGTCCTGCTCATTCTTCAGTAGCGCCCCATGCAGCTTGGGCAGGGCGTCGGCCCCGTCGCGCTTGAGGTCTTCCGCCGTCAGGTCTTCGGCCAGGATAAGCTTCAGCCAGTCCAGCACTTCCGAGGTCGAAGGCTTCTTCTTCAGTCCCGATTGTTCTCGGATGTCATAAAATTGGGTCAACGCCTCGGTCAGCAGCCGTTCCTTGATACCCGGATGGTGAACCTCGACGATCTGTTTCATCGTATCGGGGTCCGGAAAACGGATGTAATGGAAGAAACACCGTCGCAGAAAGGCGTCGGGCAGTTCCTTTTCGTTGTTCGAGGTGATGATCACGATCGGCCGCTGGACCGCGCGGACGGTCTCGCCGGTCTCGTAGACGTGAAACTCCATACGGTCCAGTTCCTGCAACAGGTCGTTGGGAAACTCGATATCAGCCTTGTCGATCTCGTCGATCAGCAACACGATCTTTTCCTCGGCCTCGAACGCTTGCCACAGTTTGCCCTTGCGGATGTAGTTGCGCACGTCGTGCACGCGTTCCTCGCCCAACTGGCTGTCGCGCAGCCGCGACACCGCGTCGTACTCGTAAAGACCCTGCTGTGCCTTGATGGTGGACTTGATGTTCCACTCCAGCATCGGCAGGCCCAGGCCGTTGGCAACTTGCCGGGCCAACTCGGTCTTTCCGGTGCCCGGCTCGCCTTTGACCAGAAGGGGGCGCTCCAGAGTCACGGCGGCATTTACCGCGACGGTCAGGTCGTCGGTGGCGATATAGGCGTCGGTGCCTTCGAATTTCATGAGCGTCCCTTTTCTTGGTCCCGCCGCGCGCAAGTGGCCGGTCGCATGGAATTTTTGCAGCACCCTATTGTCATGGGGAATTCACATCAATGGCGGGCATTTGTGTAGTGACAATCTGTCGAGGCGCGTGTAATTGCACGCCACAAGGTGGATTTCTAAAGGGGAAGTTGGGTGACCGACGGGGACCTGCAGGAGGGAGTGGAAATGAAACAGGACGTGGTTCTGTCGGAGGATTACACTCCGGCCGAAGACGAGCCGTTCATGAACGAACGGCAAGTGGAGTATTTTCGTCGCAAGCTGCTGACCTGGAAGAGCGAATTGCTCGAGGACAGCCGCGATACCATCGAGGGCCTTCAGGACGGCACGCGCGCCATCCCCGACGTGGCCGACCGCGCCAGCGAGGAAACCGACCGGGCGCTGGAACTGCGCACACGCGATCGCCAGCGCAAGCTTGTCGCCAAGATCGACGCTGCGCTGCGCCGGATTGACGAGGGCGAATACGGCTATTGCGAAGTGACCGGCGAGCCGATCAGCCTCAAGCGTCTGGATGCGCGCCCGATCGCGACGATGAGTCTCGAGGCGCAAGAACGTCACGAACGGCGCGAAAAGGTTCACCGCGACGACTGATCGCCGGAGAACCTAAGCGAATTCAAGACGCCGAGGCTTTTGCTTCGGCGTTTTCGCATTCAAAGGATCGTCATGGATATCGCGTCTCTCAATTGCATCGTTCTCGGCGGAGGCATTGGTGGGCTGACAACGGCGATCATGCTGCGCCGCGCGGGCGCCGCCGTGCGCGTTCTTGAACAAGCCCCCCGGATCACGGAAGTGGGCGCGGGCCTGCAGATCAGTCCCAACGGCTTCGTCGTGCTCGAAAAGCTGGGCTTGGGCAGTGCGCTGAGGGCGAAATCCGTGCGCGGGCAGTCGGTGCTGTTGCGCGACTACAAGGGGACCGAAGTCGTCCGTCTCGATCTCGCGCGGCTGCCATGCGGTGACTACCATTTCGTGCATCGCGCCGACCTCGTCCACATCCTCGAACACGCAGCCCTTGCAGCAGGGGTCGAGATATCGCTGGGCCATACGGCGATGTCCGTGACGCCGGGACCGGCGCCTCAGGTCACCCTGAAGGACGGATCCATGCTCGACTGCGATCTGGTGGTCGGCGCCGACGGGCTCCATTCGGTTGCGCGACAGGCGCTCAACGGCACGTCCGCCCCTTTCTTTACCCGGCAGGTGGCCTGGCGCGCCGTGATACCCGAAACCGGCGCCGACCCTCAGGCGCAGGTGTTCATGGGCCCACACCGGCATCTTGTCACCTATCCCCTCCGCGGCGGGCGTATGCGCAACCTCGTCGCTGTACAGGAACGGGCTCAGTGGCACGAGGAAAGCTGGACCGCCGAGGATGATCCGGAAACGCTGCGCGGCGTCTTCGGGGATTTCGGGCGCGACGCGAAGGATTTGCTCGACCGGGTGGAAAAAGTGAATCGCTGGGGGCTTTTCCGCCATTCGGTGGCCGCAAAATGGCATTTGGGTGGCGTGGTTCTGGCCGGAGACGCGGCCCATCCTACGCTTCCCTTCATGGCGCAAGGGGCCAATATGGCGCTGGAAGACGCCTTCGCTCTTGGCCGTTGCCTTGGCGACGGCTCGACTTTGGAAGCCGCGCTAAGTGCTTACCAAGACATGCGTTTTGACCGCGTGCGACGGGTTGTAGACACCGCCAGCCGAAATGCCTGGAAATACCACCTTAGTTTTCCGCCGCTCCGCGCCGCGGCACACGCCGCCCTTCGTATTGGCGGGGCTTTGATGCCCGGCCGCATGGTTGGACAGTTCGACTGGATCTACGGCTACGACGTTACGGCGACGGACGTCTAAGCATCCAGTTCGACCCAGATCGGCACGTGATCCGAGGGCTTTTCCCGACCGCGGACATCCTTGTCGATGCCCACGCCGACAAAAAGGTCCGCCGCCTGCGGGCTCAGCAGGAAATGGTCGATGCGGATGCCGTCGTCCCGGTTCCAGGCGCCCGCCTGATAATCCCAGAATGTGTAGTGGCCGGGCCCAGGCACACGCGCACGGAAGGCCTCGGTGAATCCCATGGCCAGAAGCTCGCGAAAGGCTGCCCGGCTTTGCGGCAGGGCCAGCGCGTCCTCGGCCCAGGCCTTTGGGCGCTTGGCGTCCTCATCCTGTGGAATAACGTTGTAATCGCCTGCCATCAAAAAGGGCTCCTCGGTCGCAAGCAACTCGGCGGCGCGCTTCTTTTGACGTTGCATCCAGGCAAGCTTGTAGTCGTATTTCGGACCCGGCGCCGGGTTTCCGTTGGGCAGGTAAAGCCCGCACAGACGCACCGACGATTTCTCGCCCACGACCGTCGCCTCGATCCACCGCGCATGGTCGTCTTCGTCATCGCCGGGCAGGCCACGTGTGACGTCCTCCAAGGGCAGTTTTGACAGAATCGCAACCCCGTTGAAGCTCTTTTGACCATGGGTTTCTACGTTATACCCGCGGTCTTCGAATGGTTCATGGGGAAAGCCTTCGTCGACCGTTTTGATCTCCTGCAGCAACGCCACATCAGGTTGTGCTTCATCCAGCCAATCGGTCAGGGCACTCAGCCGGGCCTTGATGCCGTTGATATTGAAACTGGCGATCTTCATGCACGGCCCCCCTCGGTTCTTTGCAATCTATCGCTCAGCACGAATGGCGAGGCAAGCCGGAACAAGGACTTCCTTAACGATTCTCATCGAGGCTGATTCGGCTTAAATTGGAAACAATCATCCGGTTATCCACAGATTCGTTGCGCTGTGGAAAACAAATTTTTCCGTGCGCTGCAAAGCAGCGCACGGAAAAGCAGGCAAGGCCGCGCGAAAATCGCGATCAGAAAATTAGCCTTGTGGATAACTCGCTAACCGCGAATTTCAGTTTGCAAAACCCGTTTTGCGTGTAACCGTTTTGAGTGTTGACCAAATCAGGAGACCACCAATGGTTGCACTTCGCAAAAATCGTTTCGCCGAAAACTCCGCCGCTTCTATCGAGGCCAGCCTGCACGACGGCACCGCTGTCGAAGCTTTCACCTCGTCTTTGCAAGCATCTGGCGACATGCTGGAGGGTGCCGGAACCGAGGCGTTCACTTCCAGTCTGGGTCCTGTTGCAGAAACCAGCCGGTTGACAGGCGATGCGGTCGAGGCTTTCACCTCCAGCTTGGCCGCCAGCGCAACGTCCGACAGCGCAACCGGTGACTCGGTTGACCTCTTCACCTCCAGCCTCGGCCCGGTGACCGGAACCACCACCAGCGCTGGCGACGCCGTCGAAGCATTCACGTCCAGCCTCAGCCCCGTCCGGACAGAGCGTGCCGGCGAAGGCGAAATTGTCGGCGCCTTCACGTCAAGCCTCTAAGACCTACGGCGGAACGGAAACAAATTACAGGGATATCATAACTATGGGATCCGTTGTCACACTCGACCTTCCGTTCCGCCAGACCACGCGGGACGCCCGGCAAACCGCGCTCCTGCAACGCTTCGCCTGCGAGCGGCGGCCTGACACCGACGTCTTCTGGCTCAAGGAAAACGCCGAGGTTCTGAACATTCTGACGAGCACAGGCGCAAAGCTACCGCTTTCGGCCCTTGCTCCATTTGACCCGCACTACATCACGTTGGATCGCAAGCTTGCGTTCTTCCCCCAATATTACCGGTTCCTCCTGTCGCTTTGCCTCGACCTCGAGGATCTCGGCATGCCCGGAGACATGGGCGCACGATCAGTAGAGTGGGTTGCCTTTGAGGGGCTGGTGCATGCAGAGCTCTCTGACCTTCAGCGCGCCGAGGCCCGTCGCCTTTGCCTACGCCGCGGCATAGATCCTACCTTTTGCGACTCTGGGCTGGATGATCGACTGCGCGGCTTCGGCAGCCGAAGCGCGACGTTCACGCTCCCCAACAAAAAGGCCGCCTACGAACTCACTCATATTGTCTTCTATCTGTCCGAGTACGGCCACCGCGATCCCGACCTGCCAGCCGTTTTCATCGACAGCCTGCGGTTTGCCGGAACTGTAGCGTTCCTCGAAATGAACATCGACCTCCTTGCCGAAATCTGCATCGCCCTGCGCTTTTCCGGGCAAACTCCGCCTGACACCTGGGAAAGCTGGCTGGCGGCGCAGGTACGGCATTTCGTGATCGAGGCCGACGCGACTGGTTGGGTGTCGGACGACTACCATCCCTACCTGATGGTCCAATGGTTCCTGTCCACTGCCGGGCTTGGCGGGTTCGGCACGATGCTTCCCGAAGGCGGGCTTCGGATCACCGCGCCAAGGCCGCACGTGGCCCCGCTGCGCGAATTGTCGGAATGCATGTACCGCCTCGAGGGCAACCGCATTGCCGACTGGTCCCGGATGCGCACCCGCATTGACCCGCTCCTGACCGCCGAGGCCCGCGAGGTGGTCGAGGCCGCCGAAAAGGCCGTCGACTTCGACGCCTTCTTCCACGGCTTCTCCCGCGCCGCGACCGTCAAAGGAATACCGGCATGATCGCCCGGGGCCGCGAGGCGGTCTTTCTGGGTGTGTCCCTGACAGTGATCTACACGCTACTGATCACAGGTGCCGATGCCATCACCAAGCTTTTTTCGTCCACTTACGCTGCACCCCAGATGTTCGCGCTCTCCGGCGGTCTGGTCTCACTCTTTTGCCTGGCGGCGGGCCGCAAATCCGCCGCCACGCGCGTGCTTGCCACCCGATGCCCACGCGTCATGGCGCTGCGCGCCGCCGCCACCGTCATCGGCACTTGCGCCTTCTTCTATGCGTTCAAGCTGCTGCCCTTCGCCGAGGTTTTCCTGTTTATCGCCATCATCCCGATCCTAGCCGCGCTTCTGTCGCGGGTGATGCTTAAAGAAAGCGCGGGGGGGCAGGTCTGGGGCGCGATGATTTTGGGCGTCCTCGGCATGGCCGCGCTGTTTCCTGGCGGCCTTGACAGTTT
The DNA here is from genome assembly GCF_002917925.1 of Roseovarius confluentis. Lineage (GTDB taxonomy): Bacteria > Pseudomonadota > Alphaproteobacteria > Rhodobacterales > Rhodobacteraceae > Roseovarius > Roseovarius confluentis. Next base: position 154,915 of record NZ_PPFE01000001.1, read on the forward strand.
CGGGGCAGGCCATCTCGTCGCTTTTCTTGCAGTTGCGATGGGAGCAGTTTCCATGGTCGCTTCGCGCTATATCGGCCAGCGCGACCCGGGTGGGCTGCTGTCGCAGGTCTTCTATCCCAACCTCGCGCTGATGGTCATGATGAGCGCTGCCTTGCCTTTCGTCTTCGTGCCGATGGGCTGGTTGGATGTGATGTGGGTGACCTATTACGCCGGGCTGCTTTTTGCCGCGCGATGGGTTCTCGTGGCCGCGCTCAAGCTGCTTCCGGCCTATGTGGTCACACCCTTGATGAACCTGCAATTTCTCTGGATGGTCGCTATCGGATCGCTCGCGTTCGGCGAACGGACTGGGGCAGGGGTGTTTCTTGGCGCCGCACTCCTGATCGCGGCCGGCGCATGGCTGGTTTGGGACCAGGTCCGGACCCATGCACCGAAAGCGGCCGTGCCCGCCGAATAGATCACATTGAAAAGGACGTCCCGCAACCGCAGGCGCTGGTCACGTTCGGGTTGTCGATGGTGAACCGCGCGCCGATCAGTTCCTCGGTGAAGTCAATCGTCGCCCCGGCCAGGAAGGGCAGGGACACACTGTCAACGATGACCTTCTGACCATCGCCGCCTTCCAGAACAAGGTCATCACCCGTGGGCGCGTCCAGCTTGATGTCGTACTGAAAGCCCGAGCACCCGCCGCCTTCGACGGCGACGCGCAGGGCCTGACCCTGTTCGCCGGCACCGATTTCAGCAAGGCGTTCATAGGCGCGTTGCGTCACTTTGGGGGGCATTTGCATCTGGCGATCCTCAAGGTTTCTTTGCCGTTCATCTTGGAATATACGAAGGCTGGGACAGGACGACAAGGAAACAGGCGATGCATACCCCTTATGCTTCGGATCCGGCAGCAGCGCGCGCACGTCTGTACGCCGAAGAAGAAAGCGCATTTCGGTCTTGTTATCAAAGGGATCGCGACCGGATCATCCATTCCAGTGCGTTTCGTCGTCTCAAGCACAAAACGCAAGTTTTCGTCGAGCACGAGGGCGATTATTTCCGCACCCGCCTGACACACTCGATCGAAGTGGCGCAAGTGGCCCGGACCATCGCCGGGGCGCTTGGTCTGAATGTCGAATTGACCGAGGCCGTGGCGCTGGCGCATGATTTGGGCCACACACCTTTCGGCCATACCGGCGAGGATGCGCTCGACGCGTTGATGGCGCAATATGGCGGATTTGATCATAACGCGCAGGCCATTCGCATAGTCACCTCGCTGGAGCGGCATTATGCCGAATTCGATGGCCTGAACCTGACATGGGACACGCTGGAAGGCATCGCCAAACATAACGGCCCAGTCTCGGGCGACCTTCCCTATGCGCTGGCCGACTATGATGCTCGCCACGACCTTGAACTCGACACTTATGCCAGTGCCGAGGCGCAGGTGGCCGCACTTGCCGATGACGTAGCCTACAATAATCACGATCTGCATGACGGCCTGCGCGCGAAACTTTTCAGCGAAGACGACATTGCCGAGCTTCCGGTCGTCGGCGCGTGCTATCGTGAAGTGGATGCAAAATATCCCGGACTCGATCCTTATCGCCGAAGACACGAGGCGCTGCGTCGAGTCTTTGGCGTCATGGTCACGGACGTGATCGAAACCTCGCATGCGCGTCTTCAGCGCGCTGCGCCGGCCGACGCCCAGGCAGTGCGTGACCTTGGCCGCCCCGTTATCCGCTTTTCCGATCCAATGTGGTCTGATCTTCAGCAGATAAGGTCTTTTCTTTTCAAACGTATGTACCGCGCTCCCAAAGTGGTCGAGATGCGCAAGCGTGTCACCAACGTAGTCGAGGACCTGTTTCCGTTCTACATGTCGCATCCCGACTTCCTTCCGCGGCGGTGGCTTCAGGACGTGGCCGATGCCCCCGATGAAACGGCGCTGGCGCGTCTGGTCGCGGACTATATCGCGGGAATGACGGACCGGTTCGCGCTCGAGGCTCATGCGCGGCTGTTGGGCGGCGACGCCGACATGAGCGAGAGAAAGGGAATATAGCCTATGGCAACTGGCGGTGCGGAAGGGGCGATCGACCCGGTCATGGCGGTCGCGCTGGTGGGGGCGCTCGGCGTCGGGGCCCAATGGGTGGCGTGGCGCCTGCGGATGCCGGCGATCGTGCTGATGCTCGCCGCGGGCCTCATTGCGGGACCGATCCTCGGAATCTTTGATCCGGCACGCGACATCGGCACGCTGATGGGGCCTATGATTTCCATTGCCGTGGCCATCATTCTCTTTGAGGGAGGGCTGACGCTCGATTTCCACTCCCTGCGCGGGGCCGAGCAGGGCGTTAAGCGTCTCGTTCTGCTGGGAGCGCCCGTGGGCTGGATCGGCAGCGCCCTGGCGTTGCATTATGTGGGCGGTCTCAGTTGGGAAAGTTCCGCTGTCTTCGGCGGCATTATGATCGTCACAGGCCCCACCGTCATCGCACCGCTTTTGCGCCAGGCTCGTCTCAATCGTCGTCCCGCGCAGCTCCTGCAATGGGAAGCCATCGTCAACGATCCCATCGGCGCGCTTGCCGCCGTGCTGGCCTTCGAGGTTGTCGTCCTGACGGCCAGCGAGAGCAGTCTCGGCCTCGCGGCTTGGCAGATCATCCGTGGTATCGTCGTGGCGGGCACGCTTGGCTGGGCCGGAGGTTGGGTTCTCAGCGAGGCGTTCCGCCGGGCGTACGTGCCGGAATACATGAAGGTGCCGGTGCTCTTCGCCATCCTGCTCGGAATCTTCGCGGTCACCGATTACATGCTTCACGAAAGCGGCCTTCTGGCCGTCACCGTGATGGGCGTTGTGATGGCCAACGCCAACCTGCCCAGCTATACCGAACTGCGCCGCTTCAAGGAGCACGCGACGATCCTGCTGGTCTCGGGGGTGTTTATCCTCTTGGCTGCCAGCATGGATGTCGCAACGCTCAACAGGATCAACTGGAACGCGGCCGCAATGGTGGCGGTCGTGATCCTGCTGGTGCGCCCGCTGACGGTGCTGTTCTCACTGGCCTTCACCAACATTCCCTTCCGGGAGCGACTGCTTGTCGGACTGACCGGGCCGCGCGGGGTCGTGCTGGTCGCGGTCGCGGGCCTTTTCGGCGAGCGGCTTGTGGCCGAAGGGGTCGAGGACGCGGCCTTTCTCACACCCTTCGCCTTTGCGCTGGTCGCCGCGACCGTAGTTCTGCACGGCTTCACGCTGGCCCCGCTGGCCCGCGCCATGGGGTTGGCGGGCAAGGGGCAGCCGGGCGTTCTGTTGGCGGGTGGTTCGCAATTCGCCACCTCCTTCGCGAAAACACTTCAGGACCTCGAGGTGCGGATCCTGATCACCGACACCAACCGTGCCCGCCTGCGCAGCGCACGTGAAGCCGGGTTGCCGACCTTTTTCGGCGACGTGCTGTCAGAGGCCGCCGAGCACAGCGCCGAGATCATGAAATACGGCGTCGTTCTCGCGCTCAGTGACAACGACGCCTACAACACGCTGGTCGCCGCCGACCTCGCGCCGGAATTCGGGCGCGAGAACGTCTACCAGCTTGGCCGCGCCAAGCAGGACAGCAAGCGCCACGCGCTTCCCGCCTCGCTGGGTGGGCGCGTCGTGGCGCAGGGCTATGGCTATACCGATTTGGCGAGCAGGATGGTCCAAGACTGGCAGGTCCGCGCCACCAACATGACCGACGACTTCACGATGGAGGACTGGTCAGCCCAGAACGAAGAAGGCATCCCCCTCGCCACGCACAGCCCGGCCACCGGTCTACGGATCCTGTCCGAGACCTCGAAAGTCGAGACCGGCGGCGAGTTCAAGCTTCTCTGGCTTGGGCCCCCGCGCGAAGACAAGACGCCCGAGGCGGCCGCCGAGACGGACAGCGCGGATTGACGCGACCGGCCCGGGTGATAAACCGGCGCCGAAATGAAGGATTGTCCGATGAATCTGTTTACCGAAATCCGCGCCTGCGTCCTTGCCGCCCTTGATACCATGCAGGGGCAGGGGAAACTGCCGGCCGGCCTTGAGATGTCGAACGTCACGGTCGAGCCGCCCCGCGATCCCGCGCATGGCGACATGGCCACCAATGCGGCGATGGTTCTGGCCAAGCCCTCTGGCCAGAAACCCCGCGATATCGCCGACACGCTGGCCGGTCTCTTGGCCGCCGATGACCGGATCGAGAGCGCCGAAGTGGCGGGACCGGGCTTTCTGAACCTGCGCCTGTCGGACACGCTCTGGCAGGACGTCCTGCGCGCCGCGCTTGAGCGCGGTGAGGCCTATGGCCGGTCCGAGTTGGGCAACGGCAAGAAGGTCAATGTCGAATACGTCTCGGCCAACCCGACTGGTCCTCTGCATGTGGGTCACACCCGCGGCGCGGTCTTCGGCGACGCGCTGGCCAGCCTGCTGGATTACGTGGGCTATGACGTCACCCGCGAATACTACATCAACGACGGCGGCGCCCAGGTCGACGTGCTCGCACGCTCCGTCTACCTGCGTTATCTTGAGGCGCATGGCCAGGAAATCGCCTTCGAAGACGGCACTTATCCGGGCGACTACCTCATCGCGGTCGGTGAAGCGCTCAAGGCGAAGGTGGGCGATGCATATGTCGGCCAGACTGAGGCCGTCTGGCTGGAAGAGGTCCGCGACTTCGCCACCGACGCGATGATGGATCTGATCCGCGAAGACCTGCGCGCGCTCGGTGTCCGGATGGATGTCTTCTACAGCGAGAAGTCCCTCTATGGCACGGGCCGGATTGAACAGGCGCTTGACGCGCTGCAAGCCAAGGGTCTGATCTACGAAGGCGTGCTCGAGCCGCCCAAGGGCAAGAAGCCCGAGGATTGGGAGCCGCGCGAACAGACGCTCTTCAAGTCCACCGAACATGGCGACGACGTCGATCGCCCGGTCAAGAAATCCGATGGCAGCTGGACCTACTTCGCGCCCGACATCGCGTACCACTACGACAAGGTCGAGCGTGGCTTCGACGCGCTGATCGACGTCTTCGGGGCCGACCACGGTGGCTATGTCAAGCGGATGAAGGCCGCCGTCAGCGCGCTCACCGATGGCCGCGTGCCGCTCGACATCAAGCTCACCCAGTTGGTGAAACTCTACAAGAACGGCGAGCCGTTCAAGATGTCCAAGAGGGCAGGGACCTTCGTCACGCTGCGCGACGTGGTCGACCAGGTCGGTCCGGACGTCACCCGTTTCGTCATGCTGACCCGCAAGAACGACGCGCCGCTCGATTTCGACTTCGACAAGGTCCTGGAGCAATCCAAGGAAAATCCGGTCTTTTACGTGCAATACGCTCATGCGCGGATTTCTTCCGTAATGCGCAAGGCACGCGAGGCCGGCATCGATGTCGATGACACCACCTTGGCCGGCGCGGATCTCTCGGTGCTTCAGGACACCGCACAACTCGCCGTGGCAAAGAAAATCGCCGAATGGCCCCGGCTGGTCGAGATCGCAGGTCGCACAAACGAGCCGCATCGCGTGGCCTTCTATCTCTACGACCTCGCCAGCGACCTGCACAGCCTCTGGAACCGGGGTAACGACTTGCCTGCGCTTCGCTTCCTTGACGAGACCGATATCGCCGGTTCGCAGGCGAAAATTGCGCTTGCGCGGGCCGTAACCGTTGTTATTTCCGCCGGTCTTGGTATCTTGGGCGTAACTCCGGCCGAAGAGATGCGGTAATAAACCGTGCCAGCGCCGGGGACGTGGCAGTAATCCAACCCGGCGGCCAAGTATCGCCGGAGGTAGCGAGGCGAGCGATGGCACAGATGCATGGTGTCTCCGATGAAACGGGGACAGTTCGGCAGATATCAGTTCAGAAATTCACCAACATGGCCGGGGCGGCGATATCGCTGGCCCTCGTGATCGGGATCGGCGTCTGGGGTTACAAGATCCTCGTGCGCGATGTCAGCGGCGTGCCGGTGGTGCGCGTCGCAGAAGGCCCGATGCGCATTCAGCCCGAGAATCCCGGTGGCTCCACGGCTGAAAACCAGGGGCTTGCGGTCAACGACGTGGCCGCCGACGGCTCTGCGGCACAGCCGGCGGACCGACTGGTGCTGGCACCGGAACCGCTGGCTCTCAGCCTCGAGGACACGCCCCAGGCAGAAACACAGGTCGCCGCTCCGGCAACAGGAACCGAGGATGCAACAGAAGAAGTGACGCCAATCGCCGAGTCCGAGGATGCCGTTGAAACCGACGAAGATGCCGCCACGCTGGCCGCCCTCAACACCTTGGCCGACGAATTGTCCGATGGTGTCGCGCCCCTGACTCCTGTCGCCCCTGCAACGGAGGACAGCACAGATAACGCCACCGCCGAGCCGGCGCTTGATGCCGACGAAGAGCCTGCGGCAGAGCCCGACCCCACTGCCACGCAGGTGACCGAAGGTCTTGGGCGCTCATTGCGGCCAAGGGCTCGCCCCGCGCAGGTCAGCACCGTTGAGGATGCTGTCGCCGCTAGCGTCGCCGCGCAGGCCGCGCCCGAAATCAATCCCGAGACCATCCCCGCCGGCACTCGCATGGCCCAGCTCGGCGCCTTCGAAAGCGCCGCCATTGCGGAACAGCAATGGGGCAAGCTGTCGGACAAGTTCGCGGAATATCTCGACGATAAGCAGCGGGTGATCCAGAAAGCGCAAAGCGGCGGCCGTACCTTCTATCGCCTGCGGGCCATGGGCTTCGGCGACCTCAGTGATGCGCGTCGCTTCTGCTCGGCGCTGGTGGCCGAGAAGGCCGATTGCATTCCGGTGGTGACAAGGTGAGCACGCTTGGCGCCACGATCCTTGGCGTAGCGGGCACAGAACTGACACCGGAAGAGACTGCTCTCATCCGCGCGAGCCGTCCTTTCGGCTTCATCCTGTTTTCCCGCAATATCGACAGCCCCGACCAGGTGCGCGCACTCTGTGACAGCCTGCGTCAAGCCGCGGATCACAACGCGCCCATCCTGATCGACCAGGAGGGCGGGCGCGTCCAACGCTTGCGCGGCCCGGTCTGGCGCGAATGGCTGCCGCCATTGGAACAGGTCGAACTGGCCGGACGTCACGCCGAAGAGGCGATGTACGCGCGCTATCGCATCATCGCGCACGAACTGATCGAACTGGGCATAGACGCCAACTGCGCGCCTCTGGTCGACGTCGCCGGGCGCCAAACGCACCCGTTTCTGAAGAACCGCTGCTATGGAACGGATCCGGATTCGGTGGCGAAGGTTGGCCGCGCTGTGGCCAACGCGCATCTGGACGGTGGCGTTTTGCCGGTGGTCAAGCACATCCCCGGTCATGGCCGGGCCGTCGTTGACAGCCACTTCGACCTGCCTGTCGTCGATACCGACATCGACACCCTCGCCGAGACCGATTTTCGCCCCTTCGCCGCTCTCAGCGATCTTCCGATGGGCATGACCGCGCATCTTGTTTATGAGGCCTGCGATGCAGCGCCCGCGACCACGTCGCGCCGAATGATGCAACTGATCCGCGCCCAGATCGGTTTCGACGGCCTGATAATGACGGATGACATCTCGATGAAGGCGCTCAAAGGCGATCTTGCCACTCTGTCGCGGCAGTCGATCGAAGCGGGCTGCGACGTGATCCTGCATTGCAATGGCACGTTCGACGAGATGAAGGCGGTCACCGGCGCCTCCGGCACGCTGGCCGGTGCCGCCCTGCGGCGGGCCGAAGCTGCCCTTGCCGCGCGGAAAACCCCAACAAAGGTTGACATTCCTGCGCTGGAGGCAAAGCTTGCCGAACTGCTACACGGCCAGGGCAATGTCTGAAGATACATTCGAAGAAATGGGGCAAATCGAAAGCGTGAGCGATCGCATGGCGGCCGAGGCGCTGATCGTCGACGTGGACGGCTACGAGGGACCGCTTGACCTGCTGCTGACACTCAGCCGTACGCAAAAGGTCGACTTGCGCAAGATCTCCGTGCTTCAGTTGGCCGAACAATACCTCGCCTTTGTCGAACGCGCCAAGGCGCTACGCTTGGAACTGGCCGCCGACTACCTCGTGATGGCCGCCTGGCTGGCCTTCCTCAAATCCCGCCTCCTACTGCCACCCGATCCGTCGGAAGAGGGCCCCTCGGGCGAGGAGCTTGCCGCACACCTCGCCTTCCAGCTGGAGCGTTTGCAAGCCATGCGCGAGGCCTCCGCGCGGCTGATGGGCCGCGACCAGCTCGGCCGCGATTTCTTTGCCCGCGGCCTGCCCGAGGACGTCACGCGCATCCGCCGCGTGCAGTACACCGCCACGCTGCTTGACCTGATGCAGGGCTATGCCCGCATCCGAACAAGGGATGAGTTTCGCCCATACGCGTTCGACCGCGAGGCGCTATTCACCTTGGAACAAGCGCTGGAACGGATGCGCGGCCTGATCGGATTTGCCGGCGCATGGACCGACATCGCATCCTATCTGCCCGATGGCTTCACTGCCGATCCGGCCCGCCGGCGCTCGGCGACTGCTTCGACCTTCGCGGCCGCGCTCGAGTTGACCAAGGAGGGCAAGGTCGAACTGCGCCAGTCTGAGGTTTTCGCGCCGCTGGAACTGCGGCGTAAAGGATAAGAGGCCTATGTCGGACGAAACTGAACACCCCGCGCCGCAGGAAGAAAGCCTTTTCGAGGCCCCTCCCATGGCCGAGCAGGAGCGCATGTGCGAAGCGATCCTATTTGCGACTGCTGAGCCGATCTCGGCAAAGGAGATCGAGTCGCGGATGCCGCATGGCTGTGACGCCGCCGAGGCGCTGGTACATCTGCGCAAACGCTACGAGGGCCGGGGCGTGCATCTGGTCAAGGTCGGCGACGCCTGGGCCATGCGCACGGCACCCGACCTCGGCTTCCTGATGCAAAAGGAAACGGTCGAGACCCGCAAGCTCAGCCGCGCTGCGATCGAAACGCTGGCCATCATTGCGTACCACCAGCCCGTCACCCGCGCCGAGATCGAGGAAATCCGTGGCGTCAGCGTCAGCCGTGGTACGGTGGATCAGCTTCTGGAAATGGAGTGGATCCGCTTCGGACGCCGCAAAATGACGCCGGGGAGGCCGGTGACCTTCGTCGTTACACCCCATTTCCTCGACCATTTCGGCCTGGAAAATGCCCGCGACCTGCCGGGTCTGAAGGAGTTGCGCGCCGCCGGCCTGCTGGAAAATCGTCCGCCACCCGGCGACATGCCGCAGATGGGCGATGGCGACGAGGACCTGAACGAAGAGACCGAAGAAGGCCAGACCGAGCTATTCGAGGACTGAGCCGCGATAATTCGGTCAAAGCCCTGAAAATTTCATCTTTCCGTGTTACATCATGGAGAAGACACAGGACGAGGAGGGCGCAATGAACGCCAACCGTATCATCAACATGGTCATTCGCATGGTCATGAACCGTGTGGTTCGCTCGGGCGTGAATGTCGGCATCGACAAGTTCTCGCAGCGCGGGAAGAAATCGCCCGAGGGTAAGGGCGCCGCGGACCCGCAGCAGAAAAAGCAGACGGCCGAGACGCAGAAGCGTATGCGCCAGTCCATGCGCGTCGCGCGCAAGATTGGTAAGTTCTAGGCCGCCCGGAAATGCTTTGACAGCTTGAGCCCCTGGCCCTGGTAATTTGACGCAATGCCCGCGCCGTAGAGTTGTTCGGGCACTTCGTCCATCTGCTCGTACACCAGCCGTCCGACGATCTGCCCGTGTTCCAGCACGAAGGGCGCCTCGTGACAGCGCACTTCCAGCACCCCGCGCGATCCGGCACCACCGGCCGCGTCATGGCCGAACCCGGGGTCGAAGAATCCCGCGTAATGCACCCGGAATTCTCCCACCATCGCTAGGTAGGGTGCCATCTCGGCCGCATAGGCAGGCGGGATATGCACCGCCTCGCGGCTTACCAGAATATAAAAAGCGCCGGGGTCCAGAATGATGCGGCCCGTGTCGCTATGGACCTGTTCCCAGTACTCGGCGGCGTCATAGCCCGCGATATTGTCCAGGTCGATCACGCCCGTGTGGGGCTTGGCGCGATAGCCCACCAGCGTACCGGCCTCGGGCTTCAGGTCGACTGAGAATCCCAGCCCGTCGCTGATCACCGGTGGGGCGTCCACCAGCGGGCTTTCGGCGTGCAGCGCGCTCAACGCGGCATCGTTCAACACCGCCTGACCGGACCGGAACCTGATCTGGTTCAGCCGCATTCCGGGCCGTACCAGCACCGAAAAGGACCGCGGGCAGATCTCTGCGTAAAGCGGCCCGGCATAACCGGCCGGAATACGGTCGAACTCCTCGCCGCCATCCGTGATCGTGCGCGTCAGAAGGTCCAGCCGCCCGGTCGAGGATTTGGCATTCGCTACCGCATGGATATTCGACGGCAGGTCCAGCTGCTCCATCAGCGGCACGACATAGACACAGCCCTTTTCCAGCACCGCGCCGTCCGACAGGTCGATCCGGTGCATCTCGAATTCCTTCAGCCGGTCCTCGACCTTCGCACCGGCCCCGGCAAGGAACGACGCCCTGACCCGGTACGCCGTTGTGCCAAGCCGCAAATCCAGGGATGCGGGCTGTACCTGTTCGTCGGTGATCGACGGTTGTGCCGAAAGACGCCCGTCGAGGATCATCGCCCTCAGTTGCTGGCTGGCCAGAACGCCGGTCATGCGATCCTCCTTGCACGCGCCGTGGCGGCACCCGTGTTGCCCCGGGAAAAAAGGCCTGTGGTACGCGAAGAATTGGTCGGGCTAGCAGGACTCGAACCTGCGACCTTCCGTCCCCCAGACGGACGCGCTACCAGGCTGCGCCATAGCCCGACGTCTGGCCGTTCATACTGGTTTTCGCGCCAAGGACAAGGGGGAAATTCCAGATTCACGCGCTACTCTCTGGGCGTGGAACCGGTTGTCGCGCGCAGCCGGGACAGCAGGCTTTCAAGTCTGGTAATCGTGTCGGGCGTCAGCGGTCTTCGTACCCGCGCCAGCATCGACAGAACACCCGGATCGACGTCGAGTCCGTCATCAGGGTCGTCGGGAACATCTACCTCGATCGGTTGCGACGCAGGCGGCTCGGCCCTGGCAGGCTCCGGTTCGTCGACCGGGCCGTCCACGGTGCCGGACGCCGCGGAGGCTTCAGTTGATGCATTCCGCCGTTGCAGGAAACTTGGCAGCGGCGGGACGTCTTCTTGCGGCGACTCGGCTTCAGTCTTGTTCCGGCTGAAGGTCACCGGGCTTTCGTCGCTTGCGCTCTGAGGTGGCTCGGACGGCGGTGTCTCGGTCTGTGCCACGCGATCCGGCCGCGGCGGCAGACTTGAGGCAACCGGCGCGGGCTCGGGCGCGGCACTGGGCGTCAGCGGTGCGGGGTCGGGCACGGCGCCCGGCGATTGCTGGGGTGGTGGGGCGTTCGACTCGGGCGCCGAACCTGCAGGCATAGCGGCGGGTGGGGCAGGGCGCCCCACCGGGTCCGTCGGATCCGGCTGAGCTTCAGGTGAGGTGATGTCCGCCACGGCATCGGCCGATTCCGCTGCTGGCGCATCCTCGACATGATCTATTATGACGTCATCCGCCGCATCGCCCAGCGGTTGGGAAAACTCCGAAACATGGCCAACGCCCTGTTCACGCAGCATCTTCTGCACGCCTTTGATGGTCATGCCATCGTCGTGCAGCAGTTTCTTGATTCCGCCCAGAAGCTTCATGTCCGCGGGACGGTAATACCGCCGACCACCTGCGCGCTTCACCGGTTTTACCTGGCTGAACTTGCTTTCCCAGAAACGCAGCACGTGCGCCGGGGTTTCAAGCCAATCGGCGACCTCGCTGATGGTCCGGAACGCGTCGGCGGATTTGCCCATCGGTGGACCCTCAGGCCTTGTTGCCTGCCGCCACCCGGTCCTTCATCAGGTGCGACGGACGGAATGTCAGAACACGCCGTGGGTTGATCGGGACTTCTTCGCCGGTCTTCGGGTTACGCCCCACGCGGGCGGACTTGTCGCGAACAGAAAAGGTACCGAAGGACGAGATCTTGACCTGTTCGCCGCGCACCAGCGCGTCCGACATATGCTCCAAAACGCTTTCGACCAGTTGGGCGGAATCGTTGCGTGACAGACCCACTTCGCGAAACACTGCTTCGCTCAGGTCCATCCGTGTCACCGTATCGTTTGTCATCACATCCCCTTTGTCGTTTGCAAAGGACTTTAGGGGTGAAGAATTTTCCGAGTCAATGTCAATGACTTGGAAGGTACAGTTTAAGCGGAAAAATCGCGCTTTGTTCCGACATTCACCAGCGCAGAACCACGGCGCCCCAAGCCAGGCCGCCACCGATGGCCTCTGAAACGATTACGTCGCCGCGCTTGATCTTGCCCTCTGCCACGCCCACCGAAAGCGCCAGCGGGATTGATGCGGCCGATGTGTTGCCGTGATCCTGCACCGTCACGACGACCCGGTCCATCGGGACCCCAAGTTTCTTCGCGGTGCCCTGGATGATCCGGATATTGGCCTGGTGCGGCACGATCCAGTCGACATCGTCATCACTCAGCGCGGCCTTCTCAAGGGCGGCCTCGGCGGTGGTGGTCAGCTTTTCTACGGCCTGCCTGAACAGCAGGTTGCCCTGCATCTTCAGCTTGCCCGAGGTACCGGTCGACGACACGCCCCCGTCGACATACAGCATGTCGAGGTAACGCCCGTCCGAATTGAGGTCGGTCGAAAGGATGCCACGGTCTTGCGATGTGCCGTCGGCCTCGGAGGCACTCAGCACCACCGCGCCGGCCCCGTCACCGAACAGTACGCAGGTTGAGCGGTCGGTCCAGTCCATGATCCGGCTGAACGTTTCGGCCCCGATCACCAGCAAGCGTTTGGCCTGGCCCGAGACGATCAGCGCGTTGGCATTTGCCAGCGCATAGATGAACCCGGCACAGACCGCCTGTACGTCAAAGCCGAAGCCGCGTGTCATGCCCAGTTCTTTCTGGATCATTGTGGCGACCGAGGGAAAGGTCAGGTCGGGCGTCGAGGTGGCCACGAGAATGCCGTCGATATCGTCGGGCCCAACCCCCGCATCGGCCATCGCCGCAAGGGCCGCACGAGCGCCAAGATCGGACGTGGTCTGGTCCTCGGCGGCAAAATGGCGGCGCTCGATCCCCGACCGGCTCCTGATCCATTCGTTGGACGTCTCGAGAAACGTCTCGAAATGAGAATTCGGCACCACTCGTTCAGGAAGGTAGTGACCGACACCGTCTACAACGGCGCGAATCGTCATGCCTGTTCACCGTTACTGTCGGGTTCGTTTGCGGCATCCTGTTCAAGCATCGTCGCAGTTGCAACCCGTGCGGCCAGTTTTTCGGTGAACCCGGTATCGGCCAGCTCAAAGGCAAGCTTGACGGCGGCGGATATCCCCGTGGCATCGGCCGAGCCGTGCGATTTCACCACTGTCCCGTTGAGACCCAGAAATACTCCGCCATTCGCCCGGCTGGGATCGATCCGCTTGCCCATTCGCCGCAGCGAGGTCAACGCCAGGATCGAGGCGAGCCGCGACAGCGGCGTGTGCGCAAAGGCTTCCTTGAGCAACTCGCGAATAAGCTTTGCCGTGCCTTCGCCGGTCTTCAGCGCCACGTTGCCCGTGAATCCATCGGTCACGATCACGTCGCAGACCGTGCCGGGCAGGTCGCGCCCCTCGACGAAGCCCACGAATTCAAAATCGCCGTTTCGCGCATTTCCCTCGATCAGATCGTACGCCTCGCGCAGTTCTGCGCGGCCCTTGTGCTCTTCGGTGCCCACATTCAAAAGCCCGACGCGCGGCCGCTCCAGACCAAAGCCGTTGCGGGCATAGGACGTGCCCATCAGCGCGTATTGCATCAGGTCCTTGGCATCGGCCCGGATATCGGCGCCGCCATCCAGCATGATGTTGTGCCGCTGTGGATTCTGCGACGGCCACAGCACCGCGATAGCGGGGCGATAGATCCCCGGCAGCTTGCGCAGGCGAATGACTGACATCAGCATCAGCGCGCCGGTATTGCCGCAGGACACGCAGACGCTCGCCTCGCCGTTGCGCACGGATTCCAGTGCCGACCACATCGAGGTGTCCTTGCCTTGGCGCAGCGCCTGGCTCGGCTTGTCCTCCATCTCGACCACGTCGCCCGCGTTGCGAATCTCGCATCGCCCGGCGAGGTGCTTTCGCTTGGCGACCAGCGGTTTCAGCACGTCCTCGGGCCCGTGCAGGATAAACCCGATCCGGTCATTCTTCTTTGCAGACACGGAAATCCCGGCAACGACGGTTGCCGGGCCAAGATCACCACCCATGGCGTCTACGGAAATAAGGATGCGCCCGCTTGTCTTACTGTCGGCCGATGCCGTCATTGGACGCGTCCCTTGATGCCGCCGTTCAGGCTGCGTCTTCGTCCAGGTCGACCTCGTCATCCAACGCGATGACTTCGCGATCCGCGTAGTGACCACAGGCGACGCACACATGATGCGGGCGCTTCAGTTCACCGCAGTTCGGGCACTCGTTCGGGTTTGCACCCTCCAGCGAGTCATGCGCCCGGCGATTGTTGCGGCGCGATTTCGATACTTTGTTCTGTTGGACGGCCATGTCACAACCTCAAATTTTATGGGCCTTTCGGCCCGGTTTCATACGCTGACGCGGCTCTTAATCCCTGAAGAGCCCGGCGTGCAACCCTAAATCCGGTGAGAGCGCGAAAATACAAGGAAATCGCTTGCTGTCCAGCGATTCTTTCGAGCTCTCAATCGTCGTCTTTCAACTGCTCCTTCAGCTTTGCCAGTGCCGCGAACGGCTTGGCATCCGCGTCCGTCAGCGGGGTCACGCCAGGGGGCGCATACCGAGCGGTTCCCAGTTCCTGCGCTGTGCTACGCGGGTAAGCGGGCAAGGCCAGTGCGATGGCCTCCTGCATGAAGGCCGACAGGTCGATATGGTCGGTCAGCGGGTCGATTGTCTCGTCCTCGGGCATTTCGATCTCTTCCTGATCGGTGTCGACCCCGGGCCAGTCCTTGCGGAACTTGCGGGTGACCGGTTCTTCGATGCGGGTGGTGACCGGGTCCAGCGTCACTACGCAGGACTGCACCACCGTCGCGCCCAACCGCGCTTCCAGCCGCCAGTTCTCGCCGTCCTCGGGATGCATCGTGCCTTCGAACACGGTCTTTTTCAGAGAGAGGATCCCAAGATCCTCGGCCATCCGCGCCATGGTTGCGGTATCGGGCTCGATCCGAAACGGATGCGGTCGGTTCATCGCCATCTGTGCCAGATGCAGCACGGTCGTATTTTCTGTCTTTCCGGTCATGGGCGTATGACCTATCCTTTCTTGAACCTTACCGCTACCTTGTTGTATCGGAATAAAAGGGCAATGGGGACCCGTTCAAGAGGCGAAGAGGTGTGGCATGAAAATCTGGTTTGCCAAGATGGGGGTCATGTTGTGCCTGTTCGTGGCGCTCGCGGCCTGTACGCCGACCTATCGCAACCACGGGTATATTCCGCTTCAAGAAGACCTCAACAACCTTCAGGTGGGTGTGGACACACGCGAAACCGTCGACGACGTGGTCGGCCCGCCGTCCTCAGCCGGCATGCTCAGCGGCGGCGATTACTATTACGTACGCAGTCGGGTCAAAGAGCTCGGCATGTACCGCCCCGAGGTGATCGAGCGTCAGGTGCTGGCCATCAGCTTCGCCCCGAATGATACCATTGCCAATATCGAGACCTTCTCGCTGGCCGACGGCAACATCGTGCCTCTGACCCGTCGGGTGACCGATTCCTCGGTCGTCAACAACGGCTTCCTGCGTCAGATTCTGGGCAACTTCGGCAATGTCGATCCGGGCGAGTTCTTCTGACCTTCGACGTCATTCGCCTGTCACATGCTTCATGCTAAGCGGTTCGCATATATATACCGTCTAGGCGACCGTCACAGATGAGGCTGACATGTTGAGCAAGGGACGCTACAGGACGCGAACGGCCGAAAGCGCGGCCGATATCGAATCGGCGCAACGCCTGCGGCATCTGGCCTTCAAGGGTGACGAGGCGACCGGGGCGCTCGACCAGGACAGCTTTGACGGCATTTGCACGCACATCCTCGTCGAGGACACCACGGACAATCGCCTGATCTGCAGTTTCAGGATGCTGCCTCTCAATGGCGGGGACGAGATCGAGCGCAGCTATTCCGCCCAGTTTTACGAGCTGTCCGCGCTGCGCGCCTTTCCCGGCCGCATGGTCGAGATGGGCCGCTTCTGCGTCCATCCCGAGGCGCGCGACCCGGATATCCTGCGCTTGGCCTGGGCCGCGATGACCCGCTATGTCGATGAAAACGAGGTCGAACTGCTCTTCGGCTGCTCTTCGTTCAAGGGCACCGAGGCTGACACCTATCTCGACGCTTTTGCCATGCTAAAGGACCGCCACCTTGCGCCTCGCCGCTGGCTGCCGCAGGTCAAGGCGCCGTCTGTATTTCGCTTTGCCCAAGCACTGCGCTTGCGCAAACCCGACGCCAAGCAGGCGATGCTACGGATGCCACCTCTCCTGCGCACCTACCTGGTGATGGGGGGCTGGGTCAGCGACCATGCGGTTGTGGACCGGCAGATGAATACCCTGCACGTTTTCACCGGGCTCGAGATCAACGCCATCCCGGCCGCGCGCAAGCGCCTGCTGAGGGCAGTTTCGGGCTAGCGCGTCGTCGCTTGACGCCGTACCTCGCGCGGGATAGCGCTGCGCCATGGCGCGTGCACCCCTTCTTCAACTCTCCGACATCTCCCTGACCTTCGGCGGAGCGCCGGTCTTTGACGACCTGTCTCTGGTCGTCCAAGCCGGCGACCGCGTGGCGCTGGTGGGCCGCAACGGGTCCGGCAAGTCGACCCTGATGAAAGTTATCGCCGGCCTCGTGGAGCCCGATCGCGGCACCCGTGTGCTGCATCCCAACACCTCCGTCGGCTACATGGAGCAGGAGCCGGACATGACCGGCTTCGACACGCTCGGGGCCTTTGCCGCCGACGGGCTGGACGTGGCCGAACACTACCGGATCGAAATGGCCGCCGAGGGCCTCAAGTTCGACCCCGACCGCCCCGTCGCCACCGCGTCGGGCGGTGAGCGCCGCCGCGCCGCGCTGGCCAAGCTGATGGCGCAGGCGCCTGATCTCATGCTGCTGGACGAGCCGACCAACCACCTCGATATCGAGGCGATCGGCTGGCTTGAGCAACAACTGCGCGAGACCCGCGCAGGCTATATTCTCATATCCCACGACCGGGCCTTCCTGCGCGCGCTCACCCGTGCCACGCTCTGGATCGATCGCGGCGCCACACGCCGCCAGGAAAAGGGGTTCGAGAATTTCGAAGCCTGGCGCGACAAGGTCTGGGAGGAAGAGGACCAGGCTCGCCACAAGCTCAACCGCAAGATCGCCGAAGAGGCCCGCTGGGCGGTCGAGGGCATTTCGGCCCGGCGCAAACGCAACCAGGGCCGGGTGCGCAACCTACAGGCGCTCCGGGCCGAGCGCGCTTCGCAGATCAAGCGGCAGGGTACGGCCGCCATGGCGCTGTCCAGCGGGCCGCAATCGGGGCGCAAGGTCATCGAGGCGCTTGGCGTCTCCAAGAGCTTCGAGAGTGCGCCCATCGTGCGCGACTTCTCCCTCACCATCCAGCGCAAGGACCGCGTCGCCTTCATCGGTCCCAACGGTGTCGGCAAGACGACGCTTCTGAATCTCCTGATGAAGACGCTCGAGCCCGACTCGGGCGAGGTGCGCCACGGCACCAACCTCGTGCCTGTCGTTTTCGACCAGGCACGCGCCCAGCTCGACCCCGACATGAGCCTCTGGGACAGCCTGACCGGCGATTCCGACATGCGCGTCTCGGGGCAGGCCGACCAGGTTATGGTGCGCGGCACACCGCGCCATGTGGTGGGCTATCTCAAGGATTTTCTCTTTGATGAACGCCAGGTCCGTGCGCCGGTCCGTTCGCTGTCCGGGGGCGAGAAAGCCCGCCTGCTACTGGCCAAGCTGATGGCACGGGACAGCAACCTGCTGGTGCTGGACGAGCCGACCAACGATCTCGACATCGAAACGCTGGACCTGCTTCAGGAACTGCTCGACGACTACGACGGCACCGTCCTTCTGGTGAGCCACGACCGGGATTTTCTTGACCGCGTGGCCACCACCACCGTCGCCATGGAAGGACGCGGCCGGCAGACCGTCTACGCCGGCGGCTGGACCGATTACATGGCGCAGCGCGTTCCGCCGGAGTCCGCAACAGAGGGAAAGCCCGACAAACCGGCGCCGGCCGCGCCCGCGTCGTCGAAATCCGCCGAACCGGCCAAGCCCCGCAAAACCAAACTCAGCTTCAAGGATCAGCACCGGCTCGACACGCTTCCCGACGAAATCGCGCGGCTCGAAGCCGAGATTGCCAAGTTGGAAGACCTGCTGTCCGACCCTGATCTTTTCACCCGCGAGCCGGTCAAATTCGCCAAGGCGAGCGAGGGACTCAGCACGCGCCAGACCGCGCTCGCAAAGGCGGAGGAAGAATGGCTGGTACTGGCGGAGAAGTCCGAGCACGCAGGCTGACGGCAGCTCACTCGTTGACGGATTTCCCGCCGACCTTCATGTCGCTCTTTTCCATCCATTGCTGCAACGTGGCTTCCATCTGTTCCACGTTGCGGCTGTCGATGGCCTGCCGCAGCGATTGCAGCGCGTTGGCCATTTCAATCTCCGACAGGTGCTTTTCCTGCGCCCGCAGGATTTTGGGGTGCGGCGTGGTCAGCATGTCTGACCCGATCAGCAATTCCTCGTGCAACTTCTCGCCCGGGCGCAGGCCGGTCACCTCGATCCCGATATCGCCGCCCGGATTTTCGTCGTCGCGCACCGTGTGGCCGGCGCTTTCGATCATCCGCCGGGCCAATTCGTAAATCGGCACGGGTTTGCCCATGTCCAGCACGAAGACATCGCCACCCCGCGCGAAGGATCCGGTCAGCAGCACCAGGCGAACCGCCTCGGGAATGGTCATGAAATACCGCGTTACGTCTTGGTGAGTCAGTGTCACAGGGCCGCCGCGCGCAATCTGTTCCTGGAACAGCGGAATGACCGAACCCGAAGAGCCTAGTACGTTGCCGAAGCGCACCATTGAAAATCGCGTTGTGCTCGATCGCGTCGCAAGGTCCTGTACCGCCAGCTCGGCAAAGCGCTTGGACGCGCCCATAATCGACGACGGGCGCACAGCCTTGTCCGTCGACACAAGAATGAACCGGTCCACGCCCTCGCGCATCGCCGCGCTGGCCACGGTCCGCGTCCCGAAGACGTTGTTCCGGATTCCTTCCAGCGCGTTCTGCTCAACCATCGGCACGTGCTTGTAGGCGGCGGCGTGCAGCACGATGTCGATCTCGTGGGACCGCATGACATCGGCCATGTGGTTTTCCTCGGTCACGCTGCCCAGCACCGGAATCACGGTCACCTCGGGCAGGATCGCGCTAAGCTCGCGATGCGTGTCGAAGAGCGCGAGTTCGCTGTGATCAAGCAACACCAATCTGGCGGGCTGGCACGACAAAAGCTGGCGCGACAGTTCCGACCCGATCGAGCCGCCGGCTCCGGTAATCAGGATGTTCCGATTGCGATAGGTGTCGAACATCCCGGGCAGGTCGTCGTCGAAGCCGGCTCGCCCCAGAAGGGTATTCACGTCCACCGGCTTGGTTTCCGCAAGGCTGGATCCTGACGTGACAACGAGGTCCGCAAAAGACGGCATTGCATGGACCTCGCAGGAGGTATCGGCCAGACGCTTGATGATGCTCGACTGAACCGCACGATTGGCGCTTGGCATCGCCAGAACCACACGTTTCACCTGATGGCGCCTGATCAGGTCCTCCAGGTCGCCGGGCGAATAAGTCCGCAGCCCCGCAATCGTGATTCCCTGAAGCCGCAGATCGTCATCGACAAAGGCAACCGGTGCCACCGCGTCATCGACCGTCAGCGCAGTGGCAAGCTGCTGACCGGTCTGACCAGCCCCGTAGATGATGATCGGCAGCCGCGCGTTGCCCTGCCGGTACACCGACAAAAGGACCTGCCTCAACACCAACCGGGACGAGATAGATAGGATCAGGAACAGCATCCCCATGACGACGTAAAGCGACACCGGAAACACCATCCCGAGAAACGTGAAGGAGGTCGCGACACCCGTGACGATCAGGATGCTGGCGACCACGGCTGATTCCACCACGCCCTGCATCTGGTAGGCGTTCAGCTTGATTTTGTGCAGACCCAGAAACAAGATCAGTGCCACGCCGGCACAGGTCACAACACCGATGCTCCCCACGAAGGCCTCTATATTGCGGCCGACCGCGTCCATCCCAAGAAGCAGAATACCGGCAACCACGTGCGACAAGGCAATCAGCACACTGTCGATGGCCAAAAGGATTTTTTGCTTCTGGTGACGGGAAAGCGAAATCGCCAACTTGTAAAGCATCAAGTCGCGTCCTCTTTCACCTATGATTGCAGAAAGTCGAGACAACACAACCCAAGCATTACAATTCACCTTTCAACTTCACAATACCTAAACCGTCGGGACGATTGGTCTAGCCCTCTCAAGCTATATTATGCTGCGTATGCAAAACAACCTGACGTGTACTCCAGTAAAGTGCTTGTAAGTTAAAAGTCTTTTAACTGCTATCGACCGGAAGCGAAAACTCGCCTAACAGTCGCGGCGATCAATGCCATGTCGTAGCACAAGCTACGGTTACGCGCCCAGATCAGGTCAATTTTGGCTTTCGCGGGCACGCAGCGCCGTATGTAGACGGCATCGGTCTCCTCCTGCGTATGGCACTGTCCCAGCAATCGCTCCTCCCGCTTGTGAAAAACCAGCGTTGCCAAACCGGTCACGCCGGGACGGTTCTTCAACACCTCGCGGTAGATCTCCGGGCAGAGTCTCACGAATCGGGGCAGGGGCGGGCGCGGCCCGACAAAACTCATGTCCCCGCGCAGGATGTTCCAAAGTTGCGGTAGTTCGTCCAACCGCTTCTGCCGCAGGAAACGCCCGGTCGCCGTGATCCTGCTTTGCTTGTAGGCGCCGGACACTGACGCGTCCCGAGCTGCGTTCGACATCGTGCGGAACTTCCACAGCGTAAAGCTTTGTCCCGGCGCTTTCATCCGTTTCGACGGGTAAAGGACCGGGCGACCATCCTGCGCGAGCACGGCGAGTGCCACGAGCGCCGCCGGCACGCAAAGCAAGACGACAAGAACCAATGCCAGAACGATATCCATCAGGCGTTTGCCGGGGGTCATACCGCACCCTTCAACGCGCTCAGGTCGGCGACAAGGGCCTTGGCGTCGGCGTTAAGTCGGATTTCCGGCAGTAGTTTCTGCATCCGTTTCGTGTCGAGCGACACCTCCTGCAAGGCCTCGGCCGGGGCAGGGCGCCACACCACGTCCTTGCCCGCCGCGCTGGCGAGGTCCTGCATCGCCACCGGTACAGGTGCCGCGATATTGAGCGCATCGGGCAGTGTCTCGATATCCGGGTCCGCCAGCCCGCACAGGACCTGCAAAAGGTCGCTGGCGCCGATATAACTGCGCATCGGGCCGTGTCCGTCCGCAAACCTGTCCAGGGTCACCGGTGCGTTCCCGGCCAACGCCACGGCCAGGCTGTCGGCCCCGACCACGTTGGCCAGGCGCAGGACGCAATCCGCTGCGCCCGTTCCGCGGTCGCCACACCGCACCGACCGTTCCATCGCGGCCTTGGCCGCGCCATAGGGCGTATGCGGCGCTATATCCGCCGCTTCGGTCAGTCGCGCACCGGGTCCGTAGATCGCGGCAGAAGACAGGTGAAACACTGCCCGCGCCCCAAGGCCCTGTGCCACTTGTCTTGACGTCTCGACCAGGGTCGCGTTCACCGCAAGCTCTTCAGCATTTCCTGCGGTCGCGCCCCACAGTGCCACCACCGCATCGCACGCGGGCAGCCGTGTGATGGGCTCCTCGGGCTGCCACTGCACGTCTCGTCCGGCCTTGCGCGACTGAAACACGATCTCTGAGTCTGCCGCAACGCCGCAGGCCCGTGCCGCGTACAGCAATCGCCCGAGCCGTCCGCCTGAGCCAGTGATCAACATCCGCATGATGGCCGTCCCACTTGGGGCAATCCTGCCCGATTGCCGACTTTTTCGATTACCCCATTGTCTATCATCACGTCCATGAGATAGGAAACCGGTGCATGCCCGGGGGGGGACAGGTACATTGAAGAAAAGTATCAGGTTTGTTTTTCTGGCGCTCTGTGTTGCGGCGCTGTCCGCCTGCGCCCTCCCACGCGGCGCCGCGGTTCAGTCCGAGGTGCTCAGGGAACAGAGGTCCGAAAACCCCTCGTTCCAGCTTGTCGAGGTCACGCGCGCCCTGACCCCCTTGCTGGCCAAATGGCCGCGAAGCGGCGTGCACAGTCAGTATCACTGGTTCGGTGCCGACCATGGCCCTGAATCGACCGCGATCCAGACTGGCGACATCGTCAACATCGTCGTCTGGGACAGTGAGGAGAATTCTCTGCTAACGGGACTGGACGGCACCGCTGCCGAGATCCCGCCGCAGACGGTCACGGCCGATGGCCGCATCTTCCTGCCCTATGTCGGAGAGGTTTCGGTACGGGGGCTTACGCCGTCCTCCGCGCGAGCCCGCCTGCAGTCGCAGTTCGAGCAGATCCAGCCGTCCGTCCAGGTCCAGCTTTCGGTTATCCCCGGGCGGAACAACTCGGTCGATATGGTCGGCGGCGTCGGGTCTCCGGGCCGCGTGCCGCTGGAAAGCCGAAATACAAAGTTGCTCAGTGTCATCGCCCTCGCGGGCGGCGTCAATTCTTCGCTGCGCAACCCGTTGGTCCGCCTGCAGCGCGGTGGCCGCACCTACGAAACACGTGTCTCCTCGGTGCTCGAGAACGCCAACCGCAATGTCCGCGTTATCGGCGGAGACCAGATCGTCGTCGTAGAGGACGAGCGCAGTTTTACCTCCCTCGGGGCGACCGGCAGCCAGCGGATCGTCTATTTCGAAAAGGAACGCATGACCGTGATGGAGGCGCTTTCTTCGACCAGCGGTCTCAATTCCGGCACGGCCAATCCCAAAGGTGTTCTGGTCCTGCGCGACTACCAGCCCAAGGATCTCAAACCCGGTCTTGCCGGCCCGAACAAGCAGCAGGTCGTGTTCAGCTTCGACCTCACGTCTGCCGACGGGCTCTTTTCTGCGCGCCAGTTTTACATGCAGCCCGACGACACGCTTTACGCGACTGAGTCGCCGATCAATTCGGCCAGAACCATCATGGGTCTCATCGGCACGGTCATCGGTGTCTCCACTTCGGTCAACCGCGTCACCGACTGACACAACACCCCCGATTAGTGGCCAACCGCTCAAATGATCGCCAACCGTTCGGCGCGTTCAGGCTCCGGAAACGGGCGGTCCAGTGCGACATCCGCGCTTTCGATCATGTCATGCATCCGAGCGTAGAGCGTCTCGGCCTAGGCGCTTTGTTGTCCGACCCACCTGAATGCCCGGTCAAGTTGCGCCAAGTCTGACAGCTCGATTTGCAACAGGAAGTCGCGATGGGCACCCGAAGCCAGGTTCAGCTTGCGGCGCAACAGCGAGCAGTTTCCGACCATCTCCGCCCGCCTGAAGGTGGGACTTCCAGTCTTCCAGTGCCCGGCGAATGGCAACGACTTGGCGTCTTTCTTGAGGTCGATCTGGCACGTATAGACGTTCATGACACGCGGTTTCCCAGTGGGTTTGCGCGTATCGTTGCACGAAAACCTTGCCAATTGGTTACCGCCACACGCGACGGGTCAGGATCACATCGCGACGAAGATGTTGTCGACATCGATATCCGGATCCACCGATTGCCGCCCCGGGGCAGCAGAAATCCGGGGCTTCCTTAATCTTGTTTGCCGACGAGCTGAGGCGAAAGTCGTTCAAAACGGCGCGCTTTGCGCGGCGCGTTCAGAAAATCAGGTTGCCTCCTGGTCCTCCGCCTTGTCCGTCGTCGCCTCGCCATCCAGCAGTTCCTCTTCTCCGGTCTCGGCGATCCAAGCGACGCTGACGACTTTCTCGCCTTTGCCCGTGTTGAACACCTTAACACCGCCCGCGCTGCGCGACCGGAACGAAATGCCTTCGACCGGCACCCGGATCGACTGCCCGCGCGAAGTGGCCAGCATGATCTGGTCCTCGAGATCCACCGGGAAGGACGCGACCAACGCGCCGCCGCGCATCGCCTTGTCCATCGCCTGCACGCCCATGCCGCCACGTCCGCGCACCGGGTAGTCGTGGCTCGAACTCAGCTTGCCAGCGCCCTGCTCGGTGATCGTCAGGATTAGGTTCTCCGCCGCTTTCATCTCCTCGAACCGTTCAGGGGGCAGGGGAGCGTCGGCATTGCCTTCGTCCTCGCCCGTGCCCTCGTCATCCGCGCCGGCCATCTGGCGGCGCATCTTCAGATAGGCGGCCCGCTCGTCCGGGCTGGCCTCGAAATGGCGAATGATCGACATCGAGACGAGGGTGTCTCCATTCTGAAGCCTGATCCCCCGCACACCGGTGGAGTCGCGCCCCTTGAAGACCCGCACATCGGTTGTCCGGAAACGGATCGCCCGGCCCGAGTCGGTGACCAGCATCACGTCATCATCCTCGGAACAGATGCGCACGTTGACCAGACGCGTGTTTTCGTCGGGCAGCTTCATCGCGATCTTGCCGTTCGACTTGACGTTGGTGAAGTCGCTCAGCGCGTTGCGCCGTACGTCCCCGGCCGAGGTGGCAAAGAATATCTGAAGGTTTTCCCATTCTTCTTCCGGCACATCCACCGGCATGATCGCCGCGATGCTGACGCCGCTGGGAATGGGAAGGATGTTGACGATCGCCTTTCCCTTCGACGTGCGTCCGCCCAGCGGCAGGCGCCACGTCTTCAGCTTGTAGACCATCCCGTCGGTGGTGAAGAACAAAAGCTGCGTGTGCGTGTTGGCCACGAAGAGCGTGGTCACCACGTCCTCTTCCTTGGTCTGCATCCCCGACAGCCCCTTGCCGCCGCGTTTCTGCGCGCGGAAATCGGCCAGCGCGGTGCGCTTTATATAGCCGCCTGACGTGACCGTCACGACCATGTCCTCGCGCTCGATCAGATCCTCGTCTTCCATGTCGCCCGACCAGTCGACGATCTCGGTGCGGCGGGGGACGGCGAACTGCTCTCTCACCTCGGTCAGTTCGTCCGAGATGATCTGCATGATTCTCTCGCGGCTGGCGAGGATGGCGAGGTATTCCTTGATCTTGCCGGCCAGGTCCTGCAGCTCGTCCGTGACTTCCTTGACGCCCAGTTGCGTCAGCCTTTGCAGGCGCAACTCCAGAATGGCGCGGGCCTGCGTTTCGGAAAGGTTATAGGTGCCGTCCTCGTTGGCCTTGTGGGTGGGGTCGTCGATCAGCGCGATATATTCGAGGATATCGCCAGCCGGCCAGCGCCGGGTCATCAGCTTTTCACGCGCCTCGGCGGCGTCGGCGGAGGCACGGATGGTCGCCACGACCTCGTCGACATTGCTGACCGCGACGGCCAGGCCGCATAGCACGTGACTGCGTTCTCGGGCCTTGCGCAGGTCATAGGCGGTCCGCCGCGCCACAACGTCCTCGCGGAAGGAAATGAAGGCGCTCAGGAAGCCGTAAAGCGTCAGTTGCTCGGGACGTCCGCCATTCAGCGCCAGCATGTTGCAGCCGAAATGGGTCTGCATCGGGGTAAAGCGGAACAGCTGGTTCAGCACCACCTCGGCGGTGGCGTCGCGCTTGAGTTCGACCACCACGCGCACGCCGTGACGGTCGGATTCGTCCTGCACATGGGTGATGCCCTCGATGCGTTTTTCGCGCACGGTTTCGGCGATCTTCTCGATCATCGCCGACTTGTTCACCTGATAGGGAATCTCTTCTATAATAATGGCATAGCGGTCTTTCCTGACCTCCTCGATCCGGGTCTTTGCCCGCACGATGACGCTGCCGCGTCCCTCGATGTAAGCCTTCCGCGCGCCCGAGCGGCCCAGCATGATGCCGCCCGTCGGAAAGTCCGGGCCGGGGATATACTCGATCAGTTGCTCGGAGCTCAGGTCGGGGTTGTCGATCAGGGCCAGCGTGGCGTCGATGACCTCGCCCAGGTTGTGGGGCGGGATGTTGGTGGCCATGCCCACCGCGATGCCGCCGGCCCCATTGACGAGCATGTTGGGGAACCGCGCCGGCAGGACCGTGGGCTCGCGGTCCTTGCCGTCGTAGTTGTCCTGGAAGTCGACGGTTTCCTTCTCGATATCCGCCAGCAACGCGCTGGCGGGCTTGTCCATGCGGACCTCGGTGTAGCGCATGGCGGCGGGGTTGTCGCCGTCCATCGAGCCGAAGTTGCCTTGACCGTCAAGTAGCGGTAAAGACATGGAAAAATCCTGCGCCATGCGCACCAGAGCGTCGTAAATAGCGCTGTCGCCGTGGGGGTGGTATTTACCCATGACGTCGCCCACCGGGCGCGCGGATTTGCGGTAGGCCTTGTCGTGGGTGTTGCCGGTTTCGTGCATGGCGTAAAGGATGCGCCGGTGCACGGGTTTCAGACCGTCGCGCAGGTCGGGAATGGCGCGGCTGACGATCACCGACATGGCATAGTCCAGGTAGGACGTCTTCATCTCGTCGATGATCGACACCGTCGGGCCGTCATACGCGGGGCGCTCTGGCGGCATTTCGTCTTCGTTTTCAGGGGTTTCCGGCGTGTCGTTCACGTGCTGTCCCGTCCTGTGGCAACTGTTCTATATCTTGTTGCGGAAACTATACCAGAGGCAGGATATGGGGTGCAATGGCCCGTGTCCCGCGCCATTGGCAGCCAGCCGGGCAGGGTGATAACATACTGTTTTTATTGAAAACTAATAATTTCGTGGCACACTGAAAGACATAACAATCAAGAGTGGTGCCAACATGGGAACGGAAATGGAGCTTTCGGAAACCGAACTGATGCTGAAAGGCTATGGCCTGACGACAGCGGAATTCTATTACCACATGCCGGATTATGCGCATGTTATCAATACCTTCGTCTGGCAGGACTATGACCTCGCGCCGGATCATCCCAAGCTTTTCAAGTTCATCGAGTTCTGGCAGGACGAGATCGAGGGGCCGCTGCATTCGGTGCAGTTCATCCATCGCAAGATGATCAGCCCCGGGGAATGGCGGCAGGTCACCGGCGAGTTCTACATGAACTGAGCGCGGTCGGTTAACCGATCGGCGCAACGGGCCGAAATCACGGGGGTGACAGGCGTGCACCCCGCGTACACCGCCCGTGCACCGGGCGGTGCAGCCAAGCGGCGTTAACTTCTCGGCGGCAGCATGACGGGCATTACCCGCGTCATCCCGCTGAAAGGAGCCCCTGATGCGCCGTACACCGCCCCCGCAGAAGACCCGCGCCGCGTTGATGGACGAATTGCGGCAGTTGCAGGAATCGCTGACCGAACACTGGCTGGACCGATCCCTGCCCGAGGAGTGGGAGGGGCTGGAAAGCCGCGAGCCGATCGCCCGCCCGAAAACGCGGGTCACCATCCGGCTGGACAGCGACATGTTGAAATGGTTCCGCCGCCTTGGCCCCGGCTATGGCGCGCGCATCAACCGGGTGCTGCGGTTGTACTGGCTGGCCCTGATCGAGGGGCGGGTCTATGCGCATTGGGACGAGAACGGCGCGGGGCCGCAATTTGCCGAGTACCTGGACCGGCAGATGGAGATCCTGCACGACCAGCGCGCCCGCCGCCTGAACGAGACCGCGACAGACGACGACAACCCGTTCGAGGGAATCAAGATCGACTTCGGCGACGACAAGGAGTGAAGCGGGCCAGCTGCGCCCGGATCAATAGGGCGGACAGCTGGACGGTGGCGGGGGCAAGTCGGGCAGGGCACAGCCGCAATGGGATTTCAGCAGGGTGAACCGCTTGCTGCGCAGCCCCATCCGCTGAAGCTGGCGATGCACGTGGCCCAGCCGCGGGCGTGCGCCGGTCGAGAGTTCACGATCCATCACCATGCGGCCATCGAAGTGGACCTGGCTTGCCGTGTCATCGGCATCTTCCGGCAGGTGTCCCAGGGCCACCGCCTGCCGCTTGCTGCAATCGACCAGCACGTAGGTGGGCCGGTATCCCGCGGCGTCGGGATCAAGCTGCGAAAAAAGCACGGTGCTGCCGTTGGCGTGTTCGAGCATCGCTCGCTGACCGTTCGAGACCTCGCAGACCGGCGGAGGCAGGGCGCAGGCGGCGGCCTGCGCGGCAGAGCAGAGGGTGACAAGGGCGGCAAGGGCTGCGGTGCGGGACATGGGGTGACCTCACTGAAAAAGGGCGCGTGAGATGTTCACGCGCCCCTGTATGTCGTCTGATCCCTGTCCGGGGTTCAAACCCCGGGGCAGATCAGGGGATGATGCGCGTATACTTGGTGCCTTCGAGCGACGCGCCTACCAGTGCCCCCGCCTGGCCGAAGATCACCGCGAGCACCGGCGTGCTGGCCGTGGTGGTGTCGGCCCGCAGGTTTTCGCCCTTGTCCGAGAAGACGTATTCGATATCCGCGCCCGCGACCCAGCCGGAAGCGCGGCGGAAGCCGGCCAGCGCGTCTTCGGTCATGAAGAACAACACGTGGGCGAATTGCTGCGCCCCGATCTGAAGCCCGACGCTGCCCTTGGCGGCAGAATAATAATCGACCGTCGCACCGCCCACGCGCAGGGCGCCGCGGCCATAGCCGCCGCCGACGATGAAACCGCCCTCGGTGATCAGGGGCATGACAAGCTGGCCCACGGACTTGGCCGCTATGTCGCGAGTCTGGGGGTAGCGTTGGTAAAGGTAATTGAGCGTCGAGTCGACGCGGGCGTCAATCTTCTGCGAGCCGACGCTGCCGACCCCGTTGCCGCAAGCGGCCAGAAGGGGGGATGCGGCCAATGCACCGAGCGTGAAGCTTCGCCGGGAAAGGTTTTTCATGATACTGCCTGTTCGTTGCCTGATCCGTGGCCGGTCTTTTGTAAAATGCCGGCCTGTCCCTACACTATAGAGGGGAAGACAGGCGGTGTCACCACAGTTTGTGGTGTCCGGGCAGATAAGCAAGAACCCGCGTGGGTATCAGCCGTTCAGCATCCGCGCGACGGCGGGGGCGAAATAGGTCAGGATGCCGTCGCAACCGGCCCGTTTGAAGGCCATCAGGCTTTCGACCATGGCGCGGTCGTGGTCGATCCAGCCGTTCTGCGCGGCGGCCTGGATCATCGCGTATTCGCCCGACACCTGGTAGGCATAGGTGGGCGCGCCGAATTCGTCCTTCACCCGGCGGCAGATGTCCAGGTAGGGCATCCCGGGCTTGATCATCACCATGTCGGCGCCCTCGGAAAGATCGCGGGCGACACAGCGCAGCGCCTCGTCGGAATTGGCCGGATCCATCTGGTAGGTCTTCTTGTCGCCTTTCAGCGCGCCGGAGGCGCCGACCGCGTCGCGGAACGGGCCGTAGAAGGCGGAGGCGTACTTGGCGGCATAGCTGAGCAGGAGCGTGTTCTTGTGGCCTTCGGATTCCAGCGCGGCGCGCAGGGCGCCGATGCGGCCGTCCATCATGTCCGAGGGGCCGATGATGTCGACCCCCGCCGCGGCCTGGCTGAGGGCCTGTTTCACCAGCGCCTCGATGGTCTCGTCGTTGAGGATCTCGCCCTCCTCGACAAAGCCGTCATGGCCGGTGTCGGAATAGGGGTCGAGCGCCACGTCGGTCATGATGGCGATGTCGGGCACCGCGTCCTTGATGGCGCGGGTGGCGCGGTTCGATAGGTTGTCGAGGTTCCACGCCTCGGCGCAATCCGACGTGCGGTTCTCGGCCGAGGTATAGGGAAAGAGGCAGATTGCGGGGATGCCGAGGGATTGCGCCTCGCGGGCGGCCTCGACCACGCGGTCGACGCTGCGGCGCAGGACGCCGGGCATGGAGGGCACGGGGTCTTCCTGGCCTTCACCGTCGCACACGAAGACCGGCCAGATGAGGTCTGCCGGGGTCAGCGTGTTCTGGGCCACCAGCGACCGGATTGCCGGCGTGGCGCGGGTGCGGCGCAGGCGCGTGACGGGGAAGGGCCCTTGGGTGGGACGCATTGTAGCCATCCTTTTTCTTAGTCGCCTTCTGAGTGGCATGGAAATTCCGCCATCTCAAGGGTAGGAATTGGCGCAGAGCGGCGCTAAGAGGTGCCCGGATAGAACGCGGCACAGCGCAAAGACGCAACGAGGCACCGGCATTGGACCTGATCGAGACCATTTTCGAGCTGATCGACATGCGCAGCTTCAGCAACCTTTGGTTCTGGATCGTGCTGGCGGTGCTGTGGTCGTCGACCAGCCACTGGGTGCTGGGCGTGCCGTGGGACATGGTGCAGCGCGCCAGGAGCGGCGATGAGCAGGGGGTCATCGACCTGCACGACATGGTGCGCATCAACAGCAACCGCCTGCTTTACATCGCGCGCGAAACCGGGATGCTGCTGGCCGGGTTCGCCTGTTTCGTGCTGACCACGCTGGGGCTTCTAGGGTTCGTCTATCGCAACGAGTTCAGCCAGGCGGTGTTCCTGCTGGCCTTTCCGATGACGCTGGTGGCGCTTTTGTCGATCTATACCTCCCACCGCATCAACCGTGACGGGCTGGTGGGCGAGGCGCTTTACAAGCGAATGCATTACCACCGCGTCACGACGCAGTTCCTCGGCATCCTGTCGATCCTTGCGACCGCGATGTGGGGCATGCTGGTCAACATGTCGACCGGCGCGCTTGGCTGAGGGGCTGCAAATGGCCGAAAACAAACGTATCGCCGTTGGCGGCGCGCCCGAAGGCTTCGACGCAAGGCTGATCCTGGACGAGGCCGCCCGCGCGGAGGGCCCCGTGATCCATGTCGCCCGCGACGACAAGCGGATGGCGGCGATGGAGGAGGCGCTGCGCTTTTTCGCGCCGGACATGCCGGTGATCCGCTTTCCCGGCTGGGATTGTCTGCCCTATGACCGGGTCTCGCCTAACGCCGACATTTCCGCCACGCGGATGGCAACGCTGGCCGGGCTGGTGCATGGCGGACCGTCGCGGTTCATCCTGCTGACCACGCTGAATGCGGCGACACAGCGGGTGCCCGCGCGGGACGTGCTGCGCGAGGCGGCGTTTTCGGCGCAGGTCGATTACCAGATCGACGAGGAGGCGCTGAAATCCTTCCTCGTGCGCATGGGCTTTACCCAGGCGCCCACGGTGATGGAGCCGGGCGATTATGCCGTGCGCGGCGGGATCATCGACATCTACCCGCCGGGCGAGAGCGGCCCGGTGCGGCTGGACCTGTTCGGTGACGTGCTGGACGGCGTGCGGCGGTTCGACCCGGCCACGCAGCGCACCACGGAAAAGCTGGACCGGATCGAGCTGGCCCCGGTCAGCGAGGTCATTCTGGACGAGGCCGCGATCACCCGGTTCCGGCAGAATTACCGCATCGAGTTCGGCGCGGCGGGCAGCGACGACCCGCTTTACGAGGCCGTCAGCGCGGGGCGCAAGCAGGCGGGGATGGAGCATTGGCTGCCGCTGTTTCACGAACGGCTGGAGACGCTGTTCGACTATATCCCCGGCGCGCCGGTCAGCCTGGATGACCAGGTCGAGGCGGCGCGGGAGGCGCGGTGGGTGTCCATCGCCGACCAGTACGATGCGCGCAAGCACGCCATGACCCAGAAGGGCCGCGAGGACAGCGTTTACAAGCCCATCGCGCCCGATCTTCTGTATCTCGATAACGATGCCTGGGGGGCCGCCTTGGGGGACCGTCGCGTGCTGGCCCTGTCGCCATTGCCGCAAGCGCCGGGGCCGGGCGTGATCGACGCGGGCGGGCGGATCGGCCGCAATTTCGCGCCCGAGCGTCAGCAGGAAAAGATTAACCTTTTCAGCGTCCTGAAAGACCATATTGATGCACGCATGGCCGAGGGGCCGGTGCTGGTCGCGTCCTATTCGGACGGGGCGCGCGAGCGGCTGGAAGGGCTGTTGGAAGACGAGGGCCTCTTGGGTGCGGTGACGGTGAAGAATGCCGGGGCCATTGGCAAGCGCGGCTTGCACCTGGCGGTCTGGGGGCTGGAGCATGGGTTTACCGCGCCCGGTCTGACGGTGATCGCCGAGCAGGATATCCTGGGCGACCGTTTGATCCGGTCCCCGAAGAAGCGGCGGCGGGCCGAGAATTTCCTGACCGAGGCCCAAAGCCTGTCGCCCGGCGACCTGGTGGTGCATGTCGACCACGGGATCGGGCGTTACACGGGGCTGGAAGTGGTCACGGCGGCGGGCGCGGCACATGAATGCCTGCTGCTGGAATATGCAGAACAATCAAAGCTTTACCTGCCGGTCGAGAATATCGAACTGCTGAGTCGATACGGCCACGAGGAGGGTCTGCTGGACCGTCTGGGCGGCGGCGCGTGGCAGGCCAAGAAGGCCAAGCTGAAGGAACGCATCCGCGAGATGGCCGACCGCCTGATCCGGATCGCTGCAGAACGCGCGCTACGCAAGGCGCCGGTGCTGGAGCCCGAGCACCACGCGTGGGAGGCGTTCTCGGCCCGGTTCCCGTACCAGGAGACGGACGACCAGTTGCGCGCCATCGAGGACGTGGTGGCCGACCTCGACAGCGGCACGCCGATGGACCGGCTGATCTGCGGTGACGTCGGTTTCGGCAAGACCGAGGTGGCGATGCGCGCGGCCTTTATCGCCGCCATGTCGGGGATGCAGGTGGCGGTGATCGCGCCGACGACCCTGCTGGCACGGCAGCATTACCAGAGCTTTGCCGAGCGGTTCCGGGGCTTTCCGGTGACGGTGGCGCCTTTGTCGCGCTTCGTGTCGTCAAGCCAGGCCACCAAGACCCGCGCGGGCCTGGCGGACGGCACGGTGGATATCGTGGTGGGCACGCATGCCCTGCTTGCCAAGAACATCCGGTTCAAGAACCTTGGCCTGCTGGTGATCGACGAGGAACAGCGGTTCGGCGTGACCCACAAGGAGCGGCTGAAATCGCTGCGCTCCGAGGTGCATGTGCTGACCCTGACCGCGACGCCGATTCCACGGACGCTGCAACTGAGCCTCAGCGGCGTGCGGGACCTGAGTATCATCGGCACGCCGCCCATCGACCGGCTGTCGATCCGCACCTATGTCAGCGAGTTCGACACGGTGACGATCCGCGAGGCGCTGCTGCGCGAGCATTACCGGGGCGGGCAGAGTTTCTACGTGGTGCCGCGCATCAGCGACATTGCCGAGATCGAGGACTTCCTGCGCACCCATGTGCCCGAGGTCAGTTTCGTGGTGGCGCATGGCCAGATGGCGGCCAAGGAGCTGGATGAACGCATGAACGCGTTCTACGACGGCAAGTACGATGTGCTGCTGGCCACGACGATCGTGGAATCAGGGCTGGATATCCCGACGGCGAACACGATGGTGGTGCACCGCGCCGACATGTTCGGCCTGTCGCAGCTTTACCAGATCCGGGGCCGTGTGGGGCGGGCCAAGACGCGGGCCTATGCGTATTTGACGACCAAGCCACGGATGCGCCTTACGCCGTCCGCCGAGAAGCGATTGCGGGTGCTGGGCAGTCTGGATCAGCTGGGCGCGGGGTTCACGCTGGCGTCTCAGGACCTCGATATTCGCGGGGCGGGCAACCTGCTGGGCGAGGAACAGTCCGGGCAGATGCGCGACGTGGGGTACGAGCTTTACCAGTCGATGCTGGAAGAGGCGATCGCCAAGATCAAGTCGGGGCAGCTGGAGGGGCTCAGCGAGGCGGACGAGCAATGGGCGCCGCAGATCAACCTGGGCGTGCCGGTTCTGATCCCCGAGGACTACGTCCCCGACCTGGATGTCAGATTGGGATTGTACCGCCGTCTCAGTGGCTTGGCGACCAAAGTTGAACTGGAAGGCTTCGCCGCCGAGCTGATCGACCGGTTCGGCAAGCTGCCGCGCGAAGTGAACACGCTGATGCTGGTCGTGCGGATCAAGGCGATGTGCAAACGCGCCGGGATCGCCAAGCTGGACGGCGGGCCGCGGGGGGCGACGATCCAGTTCCACAACGACAAGTTTTCCAACCCTCAGGGGCTGGTGGAATTCATCAAGGATCAGAAGGGGCTGGCCAAGGTCAAGGACAACAAGATCGTGGTCAAACGCAGCTGGAAATCCGACGCCGACAAGATCAAGGGCGCGTTCGCCATCGCGCGGGACTTGGCGGAGAAGGTGAAGGAAGGCAAGAAGGGGTGAGAGCTTCGGCCGCGTGATTGCCAGACCGCGGGGTGGCGATCCGACGTCATTTCAGGGCACTTTATCGCCGCAAATTCCGCGAGACTTCCAATCGAAGCGCTGACTTCACCCAATCGCCAGCCCGGGGGGCGGCCCCCCTTTCGGCGGTTGCTTGCAACCGCCTTTCGGTCAGCGGGCGATCGCGCGGCGGCGCGCAGGGCGCGCCTTGATTCCGCGCGGCGCTTAGGCCGACCGTTTCAACTCCGCAACCAGCTTGTCGTAGTGCGCCTTGGTCAGCTCGTCGGTGTCGGTATAGGGTTTCGAGGCCAGGAAACTGCGCTCGAACAGGGTGTCGTAGGTCAGGCGCGGGCCAAGCGCATGTTTGCCGGCGCCGTCCTCGCCAAGGCCCTCGCCATGATGCCGCGCGACCGACAGGGCGTTCTGCATCCAGTTGAGGCAGTTGATCGCAGTGAAAGGATCGTTGACGCCGGGGGAGAGTGCGCGGGCCAGCACCTCGACCAGTTCGTCGACGAGAAAGAGCACGTTCTGATGCTCGGTCTTGCTGGTGCCAAGCGCGTAGCAGTCGCGCAGCTCCGCGATATCCTCGTCCGACAGCGCGTCGCGTGACCAGACGGACATCACGGGCGTGAAGGAACTGACGAAGTCGCCAGGCTGCTGTTCGATCCGCAGGGTCCAGTCGTCGCGGTCGGTCAGCTGCTCGACCTTTCCGTAGTTCAGCGTGCGGATGTAGCCGGCGGAGTTCATGGTGATCCGGTGGTCGGGGTCACGGTCGGGATAGGCCAACTCGCGGCGCTTGTCGCGGGCGTCCTCGGCGTCGATGATGGCCTTGATCTCGGTTTCCAGCCGCTGGCCCAGGCCGGCGGTGATGTTGCCGACGTTGATCGTTTCGG
Organism: Roseovarius confluentis; assembly: GCF_002917925.1. GTDB lineage: Bacteria > Pseudomonadota > Alphaproteobacteria > Rhodobacterales > Rhodobacteraceae > Roseovarius > Roseovarius confluentis. The sequence goes on from NZ_PPFE01000001.1 coordinate 189,881, forward strand.
GGACGTGGTGCACGAAATAGATCATGGTGAAGACCGCGATGATGCAGCCCAACATCGCCAGCAACATGGAATATTGCGGCACGAAGGCTTCGATTTCGGCGGTTTCGGACGGGTCCTGCACGGCGCGCAGGATCAGAAGGGCATAGACGAAGGTGGAAATCAGGATGCCGAGGCTGATCTGATTGCCCCGGTTGCGCATGAAATTCCCGATCAGGCGCGGGCCGTAATTGCCGGCGGCAAAGGACACCGCGACCATTGTCATGGAAAACATAACGCCGGTGACGCCGATCACCGACGTGGCAATGGTCGACAGCGTGCTGCGCGCGCCGTCGACCTGAGTGTCGATCAGGGTTTCGGGAAGCTGGTAAGGCAGGATCTCGGCGTTGTGGTCGAGCCATTCCGACCCGTAGGCCAGAAGGATCGCGAACAACACCATGTTGGCCGGAATGAACCAGTAGCTGGCGCGTACGTCCTGCGCCAGTTTGAGCAAGAGCGCCCGTTTGTTCATTCAGTTCTTCCCTGGAGGTCGGACCCCGGGACCTGCTTCAGCCGATACCGATAAACGAAAGAATGGCAACGACGATGACAACAAGGCCGACGATATAGATGATATTGTTCATGGGTCTTCTACTCCGGTTTGCCGGGCGGGCACAATTGGCGTGCCCGCTCGTGGCGTGCAGGAAGGTAACTGCACCCGGAGCGGGAAAGTTCCCGAAGACGTGATCAAAGCGTGAGGATGGTCGAGCCGGTGGTTTCCCGCGCCTCGAGCGCGCGATGCGCCTCGGCGATATCCTCGAGCTTCCATGTCTGGCCGATATTCACCTTCACGTCGCCCGACTGCACCTTTGAAAAGAGGTGCTTTGCCATGTCCTGGCAGCGTTCGTGATCGGCCAGGAAGGTGAAGAGCGTGGTGCGCGTCAGCTTGAGCGAGCCTTTCTGTGCGAGGGTCAGCAGGCTGACCGGCTCGACCGGGCCCGAGGCGTTGCCGAAGGACATCATCATGCCCAAGGGCTTCAGGCAGTCGAGCGAACGGTCGAACGTGTCCTTGCCGACGCCGTCCATCACCACGTCGACGCCCTTGTCATCGGTCAGTTTCTTGACTTCGGCCACGAAATCCTCGGTGCGGTAGTTGATGCAGGCCGACGCGCCGTTATCGACCGCCAGCTTGCATTTCTCGTCTGTCCCGGCGGTGCCGATCAGGGTGATCCCCTCGGAGCGGGCCCATTGGCAGGCCAGCAGGCCCACACCGCCGGCGGCGGCGTGAAACAGCACCGTGTCGCCCTTTTTCAGCGGCGAGACCCGGTGAAAGAGGTATTCCACGGTCATGCCCTGCAGCATGATCGAGGCGGCGTCCTCGAACGGGATGTCGTCGGGCAGGGGGCAGACCTGTGCGGCGGGCATGACGCGGGCCTCTGAATAGGCACCGGGGGGCGTGGCGGCATAGGCGGCGTGCTGGCCCACTTGCAGATGCGTGACACCTTCGCCCACGGCCTCGATGATGCCCGCGGCCTCCATCCCGAGGGCATGGGGCAGCTCCAGCGGGTAAAGCCCGGTGCGCTGGTACACGTCGATGAAGTTCAGCCCGCAAGCCACATGGGCGATGCGCACCTCGCCGGGGCCGGGATCGCCCACCTCGCGGTCAACGAGCTTGAGATTGTCCGGACCGCCGAACTCTTCGATGATGATGGTGCGTGCCATTGTGGTCTCTCCTTGCTTGTCATGCGCGGCCGTCATGGAATGCGCCGCACACGTCTTGTCGGGCACCTAGCCCGCTTGACGGGGATCGCCCATGCGAATTGCAATCGCGGTCAGGTTTCGGGCGCGTCATTGGCCGCGTCGCCACCGTCCGCCTGCTTTTCCTGGAATTTCTTGACCCGGTTCAGCAGGTGCGCGCGCGCCGCCATGTTGGCGCGGCGCACCCGCATCGAGGTCAGGAACGCCTCTTCGGCGGATTGGGACGTGGCGCCGAGGATGCCGACGATCTCGGAAATGACGCCATCGTCGCCGGAGGCATCCACGTACTTGATGACCTTGAGCGCCAGTTCGTCTGCCAGATCCTCGGTCACGCCCATGGGCTTATCTCGTGGTCTCGGTCAGGCGGCGTTTGACGTAATCGCTGACGGTGTCGATCATCGTCTCCATGTGCGGCTCTTCGAAGAAGTGCCCCGAGCCCTCGACCTGTTCGTGGGTGATGGTGATGCCCTGCTGTTCATGCAGTTTGCCCACCAGCGACTGGGTGTCGGCCGGCGGCGCCACGCGGTCGGCGCTGCCGTTGATGATCAGGCCGGAGGACGGGCAGGGGGCGAGGAACGAGAAGTCGTACATGTTGGCCGGTGGCGACACGGACACGAAGCCGGTGATCTCGGGGCGGCGCATCAAGAGCTGCATCCCGATCCACGCGCCGAAGGAAAAGCCCGCGACCCAGCAATGTTTCGAGTTGGCGTTCATCGACTGAAGGTAGTCGAGCGCCGAGGCGGCATCGGAAAGCTCGCCCACGCCCTGGTCATATTCGCCCTGGCTGCGTCCCACGCCGCGAAAGTTGAAGCGCAGGACGGTGAAGCCCAGCTTGTGGAACGCGTAATGCAGGTTGTAGACCACCTTGTTGTTCATCGTGCCCCCGAATTGCGGGTGCGGGTGCAGGATGATGGCAATCGGCGCGTCGCGCTCGCGTTGCGGGTGGTAGCGGCCTTCCAGGCGGCCCTCGGGGCCGGGAAAGATGACCTCGGGCATGCGTGTCCCCTTGCATTTCGGCGCCGCTCAATTCTTGACGGAATTGATCAAGCACCTTAGAACAATTCTAAACAACCGTATGGATTCTGCGGCTTCAAGCGAGATAGGGGGTTGATTGACCAAGGTCAATCACTTCCCCGCCTGTCAAGCCCCTGAAGCGCCGGTATTTTGGGGGGAAACGATGAAACTGAGCACCAAGGGGCGTTACGCGATGGTGGCGCTGGTCGATATCGCGCTGCAGGAAAAGGACGGGCTGGTGACGCTGAGCGACATCTCGGGGCGGCAGAGCATTTCCTTGCCCTACCTGGAACAGCTGTTCGTCAAGCTACGCCGCGCCGAGCTGGTGACGTCCGTGCGGGGCCCGGGCGGCGGCTACAAGCTGGCGCGGCCCGCCTCCGAGATCCGGGCGGTGGATATCCTGGCCGCGGTGGACGAGACGATCGACGCGATGCACAAGGGCGCGGGCGCGTCGGGAGCGACTAGCGGCTCGCGGGCGCAGAGCATGACCAACCGGCTGTGGGAGGGGTTGAGTGCGCAGGTCTACGTGTTCCTGCACCAGACCCGGCTGAGCGACGTGGTGGGCAACTCGCTGGCGCCGTGTCCCGCGGTGCCGTCTCTGTTTGCCGTCGTGGACGAGGAATGAGGGCGCCTTCGGCGACAGGTTTTGCGCCGCGTTCCGCGTCGCGGTGGGCGGGGGCCCTGGCCCCAACGTCGAAACGGTGTTTCGACGACCCCCGGGATATTCATGGCCAACAGAAGAGGGGAACGGTTTGAGCCGGGTGTACCTCGATTACAATGCGACGGCGCCTTTGCGGGCCGAGGCGCGGGAGGCGATGATCGCGGCGATGGATATCGTCGGCAATCCGTCGTCGGTGCATGGCGAGGGGCGGACGGCCAAGGCGCTGGTGGAGCGGGCGCGGGGCCAGGTGGCCGCTGCCGTGGGATGCAAGCCGCAGGAGGTGGTGTTCACCTCGGGCGCGACCGAGGCGGCGCGGGTGCTGGCGGGCTTCGATACCGTGGAGGTTCAGGCGACCGCCCATGACGCGCTGTGGGCGTATCACGCGCCGGGCGATGGAGCACCAATCGTGCGCGCGATGGGGCTGGCCAATTCCGAGACCGGAATCGTGACGCAGCCCGAGACCGGCGGAGATCTGCTGCTTCTGGATATCACGCAAGCCGTGGGCCGCCTGCCATTTTCCTTTGCCTGGTCCGGGGCGGACATGGCGGTTATGTCAGCGCACAAGCTGGGCGGGCCCAAGGGCGTCGGTGCGCTGATCGTGCGGCAGGGGCTGGATATCCCAACGCTGAGCCTTGGCGGCGGGCAGGAGATGGGCCGCCGGTCGGGGACCGAGAACATCATCGGCATCGCCGGGTTCGGCGCTGCGGCGGAAGCGGCGCAGCGCGATCTGGAGGCGGGCGCATGGGACCGGGTGAAAAAACTTAGAAGGATTCTAGAAAACGCTATTGAGGAATCCGCCCCAGCGACTATTTTTGTCGGGAAATCCGATGACCGGCTGCCGAACACGTCCTGCTTCATCACACCCGGCTGGAAGGGTGAGACGCAGGTGATGGCGATGGACCTTGCGGGGTTCGCGATATCGGCCGGTTCGGCCTGTTCCAGCGGCAAGGTCAAGGCCAGCCGCGTGCTGGCGGCGATGGGGTTCGACGAGCGAGAGGCGGCCAGCGCCGTCCGGGTCTCGCTGGGCCCCGACACGAGCGAAGACGACGTTGTGGCCTTTGCGCAAGCCTGGGCCAGACAACATGAAAAATTCCGCGCCCGTGCGGCGTGAGAGATAACCGAGGAGGTGGCCCAATGGCGGCACTGGACGAAACCCAAGTCAAGGAAGGCGTCGACAAGGAAACCGTCGATGCGGTGCGCGACATCAGCACGTATAAATACGGCTGGGAAACCGACATCGAGATGGAATACGCGCCCAAGGGCCTGACGCCGGAGATCGTCAAGCTGATCTCGGAAAAGAACGGCGAGCCCGAGTGGATGACCGAGTGGCGTCTGCAGGCCTACGAACGCTGGCTGCAGAAGGAAGAGCCCGACTGGGCCATGGTCGACTACCCGCAGATCGACTTTCAGAACCAGTATTACTATGCCCGGCCCAAGAGCATGGAGCAAAAGCCCAAGTCGCTGGACGAGGTCGATCCCAAGCTGCTGGAAACATATGAAAAGCTAGGCATCCCGCTGAAGGAACAGATGATCCTGGCCGGGGTCGAAGGGGCCGAGGAGGCGCCTGCGGAGGGCCGCAAGGTGGCCGTGGACGCGGTCTTTGACTCCGTGTCCGTCGGCACGACCTTTCAGAAGGAATTGGAAAAGGCCGGCGTGATCTTCTGCTCGATCTCCGAGGCCATCCGCGAGCATCCCGAACTGGTGAAGAAGTACCTCGGTTCGGTCGTGCCCGTCAGCGACAACTTCTATGCGACGCTCAATTCGGCAGTCTTCTCGGACGGGTCGTTCGTCTACGTCCCGCCGGGTGTGCGCTGCCCGATGGAGCTGAGTACGTATTTCCGCATCAATGCCGAGAATACCGGCCAGTTCGAGCGTACGCTGATCATCGCCGACAAGGGCTCTTACGTCAGCTACCTCGAAGGTTGCACCGCGCCGCAGCGGGACACCAGCCAGCTGCACGCCGCCGTCGTCGAGATCATTGTCGAGGAAGACGCCGAGGTGAAGTATTCCACGGTGCAGAACTGGTTCCCCGGCGACGAGGAAGGCAAGGGCGGCATCTACAACTTCGTCACCAAGCGCGCCGATTGCCGGGGCGACCGGGCGAAGGTGATGTGGACGCAGGTGGAAACCGGCTCTGCCGTGACGTGGAAGTACCCGTCCTGCATCCTGCGCGGCGACGACAGCCAGGGCGAGTTCTATTCCATCGCCATCACCAACAACTGGCAGCAGGCCGATACCGGCACGAAGATGATCCATCTGGGCAAGAACACCAAGAGCCGGATCGTGTCGAAAGGCATCAGCGCGGGGCATGCGCAGAACACCTATCGCGGGCTTGTCTCGATGCATCCCAAGGCCAAGGACAGCCGCAACTACACGCAATGCGACAGCTTGCTGATTGGCTCGGAATGCGGGGCGCACACGGTGCCGTATATCGAGGTCAAGAACAACTCGTCCCGGGTGGAGCACGAGGCGACCACGTCGAAGGTGGATGACGATCAGCTGTTCTATTGCCGCCAGCGCGGCATGGACGAGGAAGAGGCCGTGGCGCTGGTGGTGAACGGGTTCTGCAAGGATGTGTTGCAGGCGCTGCCGATGGAGTTCGCCATGGAAGCGCAGCAACTGGTGGCGATTTCGCTGGAAGGCAGCGTGGGATGACCGAAGGGTGCCGGACACCCGAGGCGACCCGGAGCCGGCTGCCGAGGCTTGGCCATTCGGGGCGCCTGCGGTCCGGCACCCGGACATTTACCATGCTGCTGCTTGGCCATTTCCTGGTGTTCGTCCTTGCGATGAGCCATGACGAAATCGCCCTGCAGGCCGTCGAGACTGGCTGGATCCGACCGGGTCGGGGAGAACTCGCCGAACTGGGAATAGGGCTGGTTCTGTTCGTGATCTGGGGGTGGCTGAGCGTGCACCTCGTCGGAATCCTTAATGGAGCGCGGGCGGCTTCGCACGACGAAACGGAGTGATAAAATGATCATCACGACGACGAATAACATCGAAGGGCGCAAGATCATCGACTACCGCGGCATCGTGGTGGGCGAGGCGATCATGGGGGCGAATGTCTTCCGCGATTTCTTTGCCCAGGTGACGGATATCGTCGGTGGTCGCTCGGGCGCTTACGAGACCAAGCTGCAGGATGCCCGCGACACCGCCATGCGCGAGCTGAAAGAGCGCGCCAAGGCCGCGGGTGCAAATGCCGTGGTGGGCGTCGATCTGGACTACGAGGTGGTCGCGGATTCCATGCTTATGGTGTCGGCCAGCGGGACGGCGGTGGTGCTGGACTGACATGAGCCCGACCGCCACCATATCGCGGCCCGAGCTGACCCTGCCGGAGGCCGAAGCGGAGGTGCTGCGCGCGGCCTATGCAGGCGCGGACGTGATCCTGGAATACGGGTCGGGCGGGTCGACCGTGATGGCGGGCGAGATGCCGGCCAAGCGGGTCTTCTCGGTGGAAAGCGACAAGGACTGGGCGCTGATGATGCGCGCCTGGTTCGAGGAAAATGCGCCCGCGAAAGGCACCGAGGTGGACGTGATCTGGTCCGACATCGGGCCGACGAAGGAGTGGGGCTATCCGACCGATGCGGGGCACTACATGCGCTATCCGCGCTACCCGCTGGAGGTCTGGGACCTGCCCGAATTCCGCCAGCCCGACGTGGTGCTGGTGGATGGGCGGTTCCGCACGGGCTGCGTCATGGCCACGGCGCTGCGCACCGAGCGACCGGTGCAGGTGTTCGTCGACGACTACAAACGGCGCAAGCAGTACCATGTGGTCGAAGAATTCATTGGCGCCCCAAGGATGACGGGGCGCTTGGCGGGGTTCGAGGTGGAACCGCTGACCCTGCCGCAAAACGAGCTGTTGAACGTGATCGAGATGATGCTGCGCCCGTGAGGCGCCAGCGACAGGAAAAAGGAGAGAAAGATGTTGGAGATCAAAGGCCTGAAGGTCGATCTTGAAGACGAGGACAAGACCATCCTGAAAGGCGTGGACCTGACCGTCGAGGCGGGCAAGGTGCACGCGATCATGGGGCCCAACGGCTCGGGCAAGTCGACGCTGAGCTATGTTCTGTCGGGCCGGGACGGCTATGAGGTGACCTGCGGGACGGCCACGCTGGAAGGCGAGGACATCCTGGGCATGGAGCCCGAAGAGCGCGCCGCGGCGGGGCTTTTCCTGGCGTTCCAATATCCGGTCGAGATTCCCGGCGTGGGCAACATGACCTTCATGCGCACCGCGCTGAACGCGCAGCGCAAGGCGCGCGGGCAGGACGAGATCAGCGCCGCCGATTTCCTGAAGCTGGTGCGCGAAAAGGCCGCCACGCTGGAGATGAGCAACGACATGCTGAAGCGCCCGGTGAACGTGGGCTTTTCGGGCGGTGAGAAGAAGCGCAACGAGATCCTGCAAATGGCTGTATTGGAGCCGAAAATGTGCATTCTGGACGAGACCGACTCGGGCCTCGACGTGGACGCGATGAAGCTGGTGTCGCAGGGCGTGAACGCGCTGCGGGACGCGGGCCGTGGCTTCCTGGTGATCACGCACTACCAGCGCCTGCTGGATCACATCAAACCCGACGTGGTGCACATCATGTCCGATGGCCGCATCGTGAAGACCGGCGGGCCGGAACTGGCCCTCGAGGTCGAGAAGAACGGGTATGCCGACATCAAGGCGGAGGTGGCGTAATGGCGTTACCCCAAGCGAAACAGGACGCCACCGAGGCGCGCCTTGCCGCGCTGAGCCTGCCCGACGCCTCGGGCTGGACGAAAGCGCCGCGCGAGGATGCGCTGGCGCGGCTGCGGGCCGCGGGCCTGCCGCATCGGCGTGACGAGTACTGGAAATTCACCCGCCCCGACACGCTGGTCGACGCGGAGGTGCCCAAGGCCGCCGTGTTCGAGAGCGACGAGACGCAGGTGTTCGACGATGTCGATCGCCTGAGCATCGTGTTCCGGGACGGCGTGTTCGACGCCGAGGCCAGCGACGACCTGAGCCTTGAAGGCGTGAAGATCGACCGCCTGGCCGAGGCCGGGAAGGCTGATATTCACTGGGCCAAGGATCTGTACGGCACGCTGGAAACCAATGGCCAGACGCCCGTGGCGCGGCCCTTGGCGACGCTGAACACGGCCGCCGCGACAGACGGGGTGCTGATCCATGTGACCGGCAAGGCCAGCAAGCCGATCAACCTGATTTATCACCACGAATCCGAGACGTCTGACGCGATCCTGCACCATGTCATCAAGCTGGATGCCGGTGCCGAGCTGACCGTGCTGGAAAACGGCCCCGCCGCCGCGCGGTTCAACAAGGTGATGGAGGTCGACGTGGCCGACACCGCCGCGTTCAACCACGTGCGCACACAAGGCCGCGACCACGAGCGCCGCGCCGTCACGCATATTTTTGCGCGGCTGGGACGGGAAAGCGCGTTCAAGTCCTTTACCATGACCGCCAATGGCGTGCTGACGCGCAACGAATGCGTGATCGAGCTGACCGGCGACGACGCCATCGCGCATGTCGCGGGCGCCTGCGTGGGAGACGGTGATTTTCACCATGACGACACGGTCTTCATCACCCATGACGCCGAGAATTGCGAAAGCCGGCAGGTGTTCAAGAAGGTGCTGCGCAACGGCGCCACGGGCGTCTTCCAGGGCAAGATCCTGGTGAAGGAAGGCGCGCAGAAGACCGACGGCTACCAGATCAGCCAGTCGCTGCTGCTGGATGGCGACAGCGAGTTCCTGGCCAAGCCGGAGCTGGAGATCTATGCCGACGACGTGGCCTGCTCGCACGGCTCGACCTCGGGCGCGATCGACGAAGAGGCGCTGTTTTACCTGCGCGCGCGCGGCGTGCCCAAGTCCATCGCGACCGACCTTCTGACGCTGGCCTTCCTGGCCGAGGCCGTGGAAGAGATCGAGGACGAGGGCCTGCGCGACGGGATCGTCGAGCGCCTTGAAGGCTGGCTGGTGCGGCGGCGCGGCTGATGCCGGTCACCACCGATATCGTGGCTGCCTATCGCGGCCCGAGAACGGTGTTCCGTCGCCTGCTGGCGATGGGCGCGAATGAAGGGCGTGCGCTGGCCATCGTGATGGCCGGCTGCGCGGTCTTCTTCATTTCCGAGTGGCCGCGCCTGGCGCGCGAGGCGCATCTGACCGGGCAGGAGCTGAACCCGCTGCTGGGCGGGTCGCTGATGGCCTGGATCTTCATCGCGCCGCTGGTGTTCTATGCCATCGGCACGCTCAGCCGGTTTGTCTTGCGGATCTTTGGCGGCACCGCCTCGGGCTATGCCGCGCGGCTGGCGCTGTTCTGGGCGTGGCTGGTGGCCAGCCCGATCAAGCTGTTGCACGGTCTGGTGGCCGGTTTCATCGGACCCGGGCCGGGCTTGACGGCGGTGGGTGCGATATGGCTGCTGGCGTTTCTTTGGGTGTGGGCGTCGGACCTGCGCGAAGCCGGATGGGGGCAGACATGAACACGACCGTGCTGAAACCCCTGTTCGTGACGACCATCCGGAACCCGCGCGGTGCCGCCGAACGGGCGATTGCCCTGAATTGGCCCGCCCAGGCGCTGTGGACCGCGCTGACGTTGATCTCTGTCGTGACCTCTGCCGTGGTCGCGGCGCTGGTCCAGGCCGCGCCGTTGCCCGAAGGTGATCTGGGCAGGCTGCTGGAGGCGTCGCCGGTCTATAGCTCGCCGTTGATCTTTGCCGCCACGCAATGGGCGCGGGCGGTTTTCTCGGTCTTCATGCTGTTCTGGATCGGCCGTGCGTTTGGTGGACGGGGCACGGTGCCCGACATCCTGGCGGTGATCACGCTGTTGCAGGCGGTCAGCTTCGTGATGGTGGCCGGCTTTACCATCGTTGGGCTGTTCATCCCGTTTCTGTCGTCGCTGGGCCTCTTGGTCTTCATCGTCTGGTGGATGTGGGCGGTGTCCAACATGCTGGACGTGGCGCATGGCTTCGACAGCCCGCTCAAGGCGTTCGGCGTGATGGTGATTGCGATCTTCGGCGTGGTGGTGGGGCTGTCCATCATCATGGGCGTTATCGGCGGCCTCTTCGCCGCAACGACAGGAGCAGTTTGAGATGTACGATATCGACGCGATCCGCCGCGACTTTCCGATCTTGTCGCGCGAGGTGAACGGCAAGCCGTTGGTCTACCTGGACAATGGGGCCAGCGCGCAGAAACCGCAGGTCGTGATCGACGCGATCACCACGGCCTATGCCGAGGAATATGCCAACGTCCACCGGGGGCTGCATTACCTGAGCAACCTGGCGACCGAGAAATACGAGGGCGTGCGCGGGATCATCGCACGGTTCCTGGGCGTGGCGGATGAAGACCAGATCGTGCTGAATTCCGGCACCACCGAGGGAATCAACATGGTCGCCTATGGCTGGGCCATGCCGCGGATGGAGGCGGGCGACGAGATCGTCCTGTCGGTGATGGAGCACCACGCCAACATCGTGCCCTGGCATTTCCTGCGCGAACGGCAGGGCGTGGCGCTGAAATGGGTCGATACGGACAGCACCGGCGCGCTGGACCCGCAAAAGGTGATCGACGCCATCGGGCCGAAAACGAAACTGGTGGCGCTCACGCACCTGTCGAACGTTCTGGGCACCAAGGTGGATATCAAGGCGATCACCGATGCCGCCCATGAAAAGGGCGTGCCGGTGCTTGTCGATGGCAGCCAGGCGGCGGTGCATATGCCGGTCAACCTCGACGAGCTGGGCGTGGATTTCTACGCCATCACCGGGCACAAGCTTTATGGCCCCTCCGGATCGGGCGCGATTTTCGTCAAGAAAGAGCGCCTTGCCGAGATGCGCCCCTTCATGGGCGGCGGCGACATGATCCGCGAGGTTTCCAAGGACGAAGTGACCTATGCCGACCCGCCGATGAAGTTCGAGGCCGGCACGCCCGGCATCGTGCAGACCATCGGGCTGGGTGTGGCGCTGGAGTACATGATGGGGTTGGGGATGGAGAACATCGCCGCCCACGAGGACCGGCTGCGCGACTATGCCGTGGGCCGCTTGGGCGGTCTGAACTGGTTGCAGGTGCAGGGGCAGACGCCGGACAAGGCGGCGATCTTTTCCTTCACGCTGGACGGCGCGGCGCATGCCCATGACATCTCGACCATCCTGGACAAGAAGGGCGTCGCGGTGCGCGCCGGCCACCACTGTGCCGGGCCGCTGATGGATCATATCGGACTGACGGCGACCTGCCGGGCGTCCTTTGGGCTCTATAATACAGAGGCCGAGGTCGATGCGTTGGTCGATGCGCTGGAACTGGCGCACGAGTTGTTCGCCTGACGATCCGGTTCATTTGAACCAATGACCTTGGTGGGCCGACCCATGGCCGGAACACCAAGGAGATCATCATGTTCAATTTTCGCACCACCATTCTCGTCGCCCTTGCGGGCGCAACCCTGTCGGCCTGCACCGAGGCGCCCACGGCTCAGAGTCGGGCCGCGATCACGCCGGACCCGATCCTGACCAAGTATGACAGCGATGGGGGTGGTGGCGGCTGTCCCGGCGGCAGCCAGCAAGGCACCGCCGGCGGCTCTGATGAGTGCCTGCCGGACACCTATCCGCAAACCCCGCCCAGAACCCCGGGCCAGCCCCAAACGGGCGGCGGAGGCAACCCCGGTGGAGGGAATCAGGGCGGCGCGCGTCCCTGAACCGTCCGGCCCGGGCGCATCCGCCCGGGCCTAGACACCAGCGGCAGCCTGCGCCATATCGCGGAGTTTTTCACCGTTGCGGCACTGGACCGAGGCGGTTGTTGTTCGCGCAGGCCCCTGTAGCCCAGCTGGACGGAGCGCTGCCCTCCGAAGGCAAGCGCCTATCGGCAACTCCTTGTTCTTCATGGATAAAAAAACACATGAAAACCGACTTGTCCTGAAATGGTCCTGAAACTCTCCTGTTGCGCCCGGTTTTTGGACACGGTAGTAAACGCTCGTCGGTCTCATAGCTCAGCTGGATAGAGCGCTACCCTCCGAAGGTAGAGGTCCCAGGTTCGAATCCTGGTGAGATCGCCAAGTTACCAACGCTTGAAAATTAATTATGTCGCGCCAGCAAATCTTTGATTTAGAGCGCAGGGTTGAGCTTTGCCGCGTGAGCGATGAAGTGGTCCGTTCCAGACTGGTTGGAGCGGAACGCGATTAGTGAGAATCGTTGACTTTGCGGCGAGGTGTGGTGATCGTTAATTGTTCACAAAGATGAAAAGCGTTGTTTCCAGCGCTAAAATAACAATCTCAGTTGACATGTCGCGCGTAAGATAGGGATGTTTGGTAATATCTTGTTGATTGAAGCGACATGAAGCGAGAATCATAAGTAATCTTAACCATTGATGTTAGCAAAATTGGGTGAAAAATGATGTTCAACTATGATCCGGGAACGCAAGCGGGTGAGATCGCCTCGAAGGGCTACGCTCATTTGAAAGGCGTCTTGACTGACGACTTTCGGAATTATCTTCAAACCTTTCTGGACGCTGCGATGACAGAAGCGTCGAATGAAAGCGATGACTGGAAGATCAAAGGCAAGAAAAGACAGTTTGTATTCGAGTTTCCTTCGGACGAAGCGGCGGAGGAATTTCGCAAGGGGATGGCCAAGCTTACGGGCATCGCAGAGAAAGACTTTACGATATCCGAGCGGCATCTGAAGGTCTATGACGATGCGGCAAATCCCTATCCGGCGCCGCACAAGGATCGTTCGGCCTCTCACTTTTCGATCGGTCTGCCGGTCCGGATGTCGGAGGGATCGACTGTTTGTGTCTTCCCGAGCCTTAAGGCTGGGCCAAACACCGAACCGAAAGCGGTGTTTCTCGAAGAAGGCGACCCCGAGAAGATCCGAGCGCTTTATGACGGCCCGGAGGCCCGGATGCTGAACGAAAGCCTGGGCGATGTTGTCGCTTTTCTTGGTTCCAGCCTTTACCATGAAAGAGTTAAGGCTGCCGGCACGGCGGTGCTGTACATCAAGGTTAACGACGATGGCTCTGATCCCTTGGGGGAAAACATATATGCGAGTTTGGCAGTGGCCGAATAAGGTACCTGCATCCGCCTAGGTCGACTGGAAGGTTTTGCTTAACCCGCGTGTTCTGCGGGTTAAGCAGGGTCTCGGGCAATTACTGGCCGGCTCGGATATGGTTGGTCGTGGCTTGTGCAGTCACGGCATCACGTCGGTCTTTAACAGGACCGGTCGAGAGCAACAGAGCGGCGACCACATTCGGCGTCCTCGTTGCATGAGAATACAGCACCTCTTTCGCGCGTCCTGAGCATGGTTTTGACACGCATGTGGCTGACTCGGATGATCGCTTTGTGTCGCGCGGGCAGGGCTGAGTATGTTATTGTGATCCCGTTTATAGCTAACTCCATTGCGGGTAATCCTGCCCTTGTCAGGGACCTTTTTCAAATTGGTGAGTCCTATGCACATTCTGCGCCCATTGCTTCTCACTTCCATGATGCTTGCAGGACCCGAAGCCAGCGCGGAGCAAGGTCTACCGACGTTCCGGCTTGGGGTACAAACTCATTTCGAGCAAGGTTGGCCGACACACCTTATTGATCGCGCAGCAGACCTCGGCGCGGTCTCGGTGCGCGACGAAATCAACTGGCGCAAGACCGAGACGACGAAGGGCATTTACGATTTTTCGGTCGCCGACCAGTACATAGAGCCTTTGATCGAAGCCGGCATCAAGCCTTTCATCGTATTTACGGGCCGAAACCCTTTATACGATGGCGGGCAAACGCCCTATTCCGATGAAGGTATTGCAGGATTGGCAAACTTCATCAGTGCGATTTACACCCATTACGGTGCAGAAAACCTGACGGTCGAGATCGGAAACGAGGTGAATTCCGATGATTTCGTAACGGGTCCTTTCGCGGAAGATAAGCCAGGGAACCTTGCTGCGGTCGTTCGGGCCGTGGACGAAAAACTGGCACAGGATAATCCAGGCGCGGAGATTGTCTGCACGGGATTGAATACGATCGCGATGGAGTTCTACCGCGATTTTTTTCGGGCAGGGGGATTGCTGGCCTGCGACGGCATTTCGTTCCATCCCTATCGCGATTTCCCTGAAACGCTGCGCGTCGAAATTGATCGACTGAAGGACCTGATGCAGCTTTTCGGGGGGGAAAAACCGCTTTACGCGACGGAATTCGGTATCTGGCTGGACGATCCGGAAGACGCGCCGGACTACATGAGCAAGATGGTGATCGAACTTGCATCCGCCGGCGTGCGTGAAGCGCACTGGTATGCGCTGACCGACGAGCCTTGGTGGCCGAATATGGGATTGCTGGAAGAGGACGGTTCAACAGAAAAGCCTGCGGCGGACGCGTTTCGCTTTCTCCAGCAGACCCTGTTGCCGTTGGGGCGGCCGGTCTTGCGCAGTGATCTGCCGTCCGTCCGGGTTTTCGAATTCGGTTCAGACAGCAAAGCCTACGCAGTCTGGGGCGTGGGCGGTCGGTTGAAGGTCGACGGAGCGGCCGAGTTCTTTGACACGCGGGGTCGGCCTATCGACCGGGTAGAAGTGTTGACCGAAACTCCGATTTACGTGATCGGAGACAACATAGAGGTAACGGTAGCCTCCGCAGGGGTGGTGGCCGACAGTCTGTATCAGTTCAATCAATCGCCTTGGAGTTACCTGGTCCTTCGGGCCGGCAAGAGCCTGAGGCCTCTGGAAATCATTGACTGGGAGTGGACCAGCTATCGTGGTTCGCCTGACCTGGCTCCACTGGCCGTGCGGGACACCAGCATCACGATGGCGCGGTTTCACGGCAAGCCTTACCACGTCATAGAGCGATTCACCGCAAATGAGCCCGGCACGTATGCCGTCGAAGGGTGGTGGAAGACGACAGACGATTCCGAACCGTCCCGCCTGATCATCCGACACAACCGGAACATCGTTGCGGAGGCGCCAAAGCTGTCTTCGGATCCGTACGATCTCGATCATTTCGAACTTATCCTGGAAGCAGGTGACGTCATCGATTTCGAACTGGTTCCAACGGGGCCTTCGGGGGATAGCTCGGTGCGGCGACGTATCCAGGTGCTTCGGCTGTCAGCAGAAGAATGACGCAGCGTGTGGTCCCGTTTCAAGGCGACTCCTCAGTCGATCGCCGGGCTTTTCTGCAATCTGGCAGCCAAGGAGGTTGGCTCGGAAAGCTTAATTTCTTCCCGTACGTGGTGATTCGTTTTCGATTGAGCAGGCCCGAATGCCCGCTCGCTCTTCCGGTTGTGTGAATAAGGGACCACGTCGGCGGATGACTCGCTTACACAAGTCAAAAAGAAGTTTGTTTCTCAATAGGAAACAGAGGGCTAATGTCGGAAGAATTGTTTCGTTAATGTGAACAAATATTTTTATTCAAAGGCTTAGAGGGCAAACGCTAAGATTATCAAAACCCAAGTCATGGCACATCCGGCAACGACCGAAATTCTGAGCGTGCGTTTGCCAAACGGAACACACTGTCGACTGGACCGGTACGTAGCCTGTTGCTTCGAAGGCCAGTTTTCAAGCTTGGTGTGATCTTGTATGTCCATGCCGCGTTGTAACTCTCATGTGCAACAAAATAACTATTTTTTACGTTACCCGCGATTTACCGCAAGATTTGGCCGATGGCGCATGTCACGCGCGTGATGTCCGACCGCTTATTTTCTGGTCACTTCCAGCACCAGGATAGTCCAAACGGTGTATGCGTCTCATCGCGTAGACGCTTGCCGAGTGTAGGGCAAACAATTTTAGGTTGCAATGGTGTTTAGACCTTCGTGCTTGTGCTGCGGTCCTTTCTGAATTGGCTGGTCAGCATTCGCCGGATAGTGCCGTCAAGAACAAGGATCACGGGTGTGTAGAGGGCGACCATCGCAGAACCCAGGATCAAAACCCGCAGCAGGGCGGGAAGCTCTTGTGCAATCTCCATCCGCACCGCGAACAAGTGGCCGGCAACCGCCAGACCCAAAGCCGGCAGGATTCGCCAGCATCCTTTCAGAATCCGGGTCCAGTGGATGTTCGCAAAACGTTTCAGAATATACGCGTTGATGGCGAAAACGATTAGTGCAGCGGCAAGTTCGGACAGCGCGATCGCCACGATGCCGTAGCTTGCCGCGATCAGGATGCAGGACACGGTGATCATCGAGAATAGCAGGATTATACGGGGGAGGAGGTCGGCTCTTCCGGCCAGCGAAAGGACCGGGATCGACGCGTGGTTGGGAAGTCGGACGAGGCCGGCCAAAGCCAATATCTGAACCACGGGTCCCGCGGCGGCCCATTCGTCGCCCACCAGTCCGACGATCAGATCCTGTCCGAGGATTGCTATGACCACAAACACCGGCGTGGCACAGTAAAGCTGAACGCGGAAGAAGGTCTGCGACAATTCATCGAACTTCCCGATCCGGTTGCCTTCTTCGCTCTCGCGAGCCTTTCGGAAAAGCGACCACGAGAGGACTCGGACAGGCTCGCTGAAAATCTCTTCAAAGCCGCTGATAACGCGCTGTGCAGCTCGGAACAGGCCGACGGCCGTCGGCCCCACAAAGCCGCCGATGATGAATGTCGAGGCGTGGAGGCGCAAATTAAACAGGACCTTGGTCAGGATGATGTGCCTGGAAAAGCCCACCATGTCCTTGATCAGGGATACGTCTGTCGGAAGCTGCGGGCGTATCCCTGCACTTATGCCTGCCGATAGCGCCCACGTGACACCGTGGGCAACACGTCCAAAAGCGAGGGCCAGGATGCCATACCCTGCCAAGAGTCCCCAGATCGACACGACCAGGCTTGTGACCTCGCCCAGGACGGCGCAGACCGCGGCCGACTCCAGCCTGTCTTGCCAGTTCAGCACTCCGGCATAGGCGGCTGCCGTGGCGGAAAACACAACGCGGATCGACATGAACGCGGCAAGCAGGACCAAGTCGGGGGTATCGAAGAGCGGCCCCGCCAGTATCGCAATCGCTACACCCAATACCGACGCAGCGCATCCGCTGACGACGGCTATGGAGACCGCGCTTCCCATTTTTTCTTCGGCGGTTTCGCTCTGCATGATGTATTCAGCCCAGCCCGCCATGGACAGTTGCTCAAGTATCACCACGCAGGCCGCGACAAGCGCAAATACCCCGAATGCCGCCGGATCAACCCATCGCGCGACAACGATAAATACAACGAGCTGAATTGCCTGGATGATGACGCGCGACACTAGCGTCCAGGATCCGCCTCTTAATGCCGAAGCTGATTTGGCGCTAGTCCGGTGGGACTTGCTCATGAGAAAGTGTCTTTCATTATCACCTGAAGCTGAATTATTGTTTTATCTTAATAGCGTGCGGTCGTTAACACTGTTAGTATAAAGAAGCTGTCAGGTAGCGACGGTGCAGCTTGCAGAAGACAAATTTGGCAGATGCAAGCCGCTGGCATATGAAGATTTAATTGCTATCATGTTTTTTTCGCTGTGGATTTAATGATTCGAAATGTTCTTTGACGCCGGTCACTCCGTTTTTTCCAGATCTTGGAGATCCCGTGTGCATTGCCTTGCGTGGCTTTTTTCACTTGTAATGCTTGTTCTGACCACGATGGTATCGGCAGCAACACCCGAAGACTACCTGATAAATGTGGGCGACGAACTTGAGCTGGACATTCTTGATGATGCCGCCCCGCCGGAGCGCTTCATCGTAGGCCGGAACGGGGCCGTGCAACTTCCCTTCATCGGCAGTTTTGTCGTCTCATCGAAAACCGTCGGGGACGCACGGTTGCAGATCAGGAAAGAGTATATCAAGCATCAGATCTTCGTGGATCCCTCGATCGAGTTGTCGATCGCAGCGTTTCGGCCGATTTCCGTGCTGGGCGATGTGCGTGAACCTGGCAACTACGAGTACCAGCCATTCATGACCGCGGAACAGGCGGTTGGCCTGGCCGGCGGGCCAACGATCGCCGCCAACAACGAGGAGGCGCGGGTGCTTGAGCGCCGTAACCTCAAAGGGGCGCTGAACAATCACGAATTCGACCTGGCGCTGGCGGCGGCGCAATACGCACGTGTACAGGCGCAATTGCAGGGGCAGGACAGCGCCACGTGGTCGAACCTGCCGGAAGACGCCAGGGCCGACATCAACCGCGAATTGTTCGACGAGCACAAGATCAAGGAAGACCAGATCATCGCCCTGTCCGCCGAGGACGTCTCGAAAAGGCGGAAACTGCTTACGGATGCGGCGGAGGAGGCTCGCAATCGTATTGAATTGCTGGAACAGCGCGAAGGCATTCAACTGCAGATACTGAAGGTCACGGAAGAGGAATTGGCCCGGGTCACGGACATGGCCGAACGCGGACTGGTAAAGACTTCGAGCGTCAACACAAGCGAACTGGGATTTGCGCAGGCGCAAAGCGATTTGCTGAGGCTGAAGGAGCAGAAGTCGGATGCCCGCGGACAGCTTGCGGATATCCAATCCGAACTGTCGCAATTCGACTCCGATTGGAAAAAGCAGCTGTTGAACGAGTCGCAGATGTTCTGGAGCGATATCAAGAAGCTGAAGGCAAGCAGGGCGTCTATCGAAGACCGGATTCGTCTGTTGGACCAATGGATGAACGCGGCATCGGGGCTGGATACCGAATACCTGCTGGAGTACCAGGTGCGCCGCCGCGAGAATGGCCAGTTCGTGAACGAGGTCCTGCAGCCTTATGACGAATTGTTGCCGGGCGACCTGCTCGTGGTCGTCGTCAAGTCACCAGACACGCTCGAGACCGAGGGATGAAAGCGACACCCCATACGCGCGGCTGGCGGAATTCTGCGTTCGAGGCAGGGACGAGCAGGCTTCAGCAGCCCTTTCAGTCGATCGATTTGATGGGAATGTACTCGGTTCTTGAGCGGAACCTGCGGCTGATCCTGGCGATCACCGTCACGTTCATTATCCTCGGCTACGTTTACCTGCAATCGCTACCACCTGAATACTCCGCGCATGCGTCGGTCATCCTCGACACCCGAGAGGAGCAGATAACCCCGGCGCAGGAGGTCATTTCGAACCTGAACGTGACGAGTGCGGTGCTGGCGGGTGAAATCATAACGATACGCTCGAACGTCCTGATCGGCCGGGTCGTTGACAGGTTGGACCTGACGAACAACCCCGAATTCGATCCCCGCGTGCCGCGCTGGCCGGGTCTCTGGCCGTTCTTCAAGCGTTTCCTCACGGGACGCGAGCCCAGTCACGAGGTTGCCAAGAGGCTTCCTGACAGCGTCCTTCGGTCATGGGTCGTGGATGCGCTGCGCCAACGGATCGCCGTCGAGCAAGTCGGCGTGTCCTACGTGATCGCGATCAGGGTGGACAGCGAGAACCCGGAACTTGCGGCCGAAATCGCGAACGCAGTCACGGAAGAGTATATCGATAGTCTGCTCGATACCAAGGCCGTGGCCACACAACGCGTCAACGCCTGGCTTGCCGAAAGATTGAACGAATTGAGCGTTCAGGTGGAGGAAGCCGACGACGCGGTCGTGGATTTCAAGGCCAAAATGATAGACGACGCCGGCGGCAGCGAAGAGACCATCAATCAACTGCTTGCAGAGCTGAACACCAGGTTGGTCGCGAGCACCACAGATCGGGCAGACTCGGAAATTCGGCTGCAACAGGTCGAAAGTTTGCTGGCGGACGGTGGCTTGGACGCTGTGGGAGATGTCCTGACCTCACCGTTACTTGAAACTCTTCAGCAGGAACTGGCCGTGATCACGGCCAACAGGGCGCAATTGGAGAGCTCCCTTGGCCCGCGACATCCGGACATGGTCCGGATCTCGGCGCAGATATCGGACATCAATAACAGCATCGATGGCGAGCTGAGTCGTCGGGTGGAAGAACTGCGTAGCAATGTGCGTGTTACCGGAAACCGGGAAATCGCACTGAGAGATCAAATCCTGGTCGTGTCGGAGCAGGCCGACAAGCTGTCGAAGGACTCGGTCCGGCTTGGACAGCTGGAGAGGACCGCGGAAGCAACGAGGCTTGTTTACGAGAACTTCCTCACGCGCTTCAAGGAAACCAGGGCTCAGGCCGATTTTCAGACACCAGAGGCCCGCGTGATTGCTACGGCGGTTACGCCCGTCGTCCCGTCCGGGCCGAAGAAAACGCTCTTTCTGCTTTCCACGATGATTATGGGGCTGGCCGCTGCGATAGGGTTCGTGTTCCTTCGCAACCTGGTTCGCTCGCCCGTTTCGAACCCCTCGGAACTCAGGGAACTGACGAACTTGCCGAACCTGGCGGTTCTGCCCTTTGTCGGCAGTGCGTTCAAAGACAAAAACGCGTGGCTCAAAACTGAGCTCGCGGCAGAGCAGGGCTCACCGTACCTCGAGCGGGTCAAGGCAATTCGCACGGAACTCTTCAATGTCGGTCAAGGACAGCAACCCAAGGTCATCATGATCACGTCGTCGGTACCGGACGAAGGCAAGACATCGCTGAGCTGCACCTTGGCGAAAGTTCTCATCCAGCCGAAGAAATCCGTTCTCATCATCGATGCTGACCTGCGCCGTCCGGATATTCGGCAAGCTCTGGACATGCCGAAACACGGCGGGTGTCTGGTTGATTTCCTTGAAGGCAAGATCAAGCAGCAAAACCTGATCCAGAGGTCTGAGTCGCTTGGACTGGATGTCATTGCCCCGTGCCGAAGCGCGGACAATGCCTCCGATCTGCTGGCCTCTCCGGTCTTGTTGGGACTGATTACGCGCGTGTCGCAAAAGTACGACATGATCGTCATCAACGCGACGCCGGTACTCCATCTTTCCGATACGCTGCTTCTGGCCGGAATGTCCGATGCCACTCTGTTGGCGGTGAAGTGCGACAGCACGTCTTCCAAGGTCGTCACCGAGTCGCTGCATCGCCTGCAGAAGGCGAAGGATGCGAATGTGGTCGGAACGGTTTTGACGATGGTGCGTCGTTCCCATTCAAAATCTACGGAACTCGACATGTTCAATTACGAGTACTAAGGCGCGTTAAGGGTGAAGGTTGCGATCGTCCATTACTGGCTGGTTGGCATGCGCGGAGGGGAGCGGGTTCTCGAGGAACTTGTCCGGCTTTATCCGCAAGCCGACCTGTTCACGCATGTGGCGGACCGCGAGAAGTTGTCAGATCTCTTGGCGAACCAGAGAATTGTGGAAACCTTCGTCTCGCGACTGCCGGGGGCCAAGCGCCACTACCAGAAGTATCTCGGCTTCATGCCGCGGGCCCTGGAAGAACTGGACCTGTCGGGGTACGACTTGGTCATTTCGTCGGAAAGTGGACCCGCCAAGGGCGTGATCGTCCCCCCGGGAACACCGCATATCTGTTACATTCACTCGCCGATGCGGTACATCTGGGATCACTACCAGCTGCACAAGTGGCAGCTGGGGCGCCTGGGCCGCATGTACTATTCCCGGCTTTGCCATAGGCTGCGCATCTGGGACGTGACGACAGCGGCGCGGGTCGATCAATTCGTTGCCAATTCGACGTTCGTCGGTGCGCGGGTCAAGCGCTACTATCGCCGAGACGCCAGCGTGGTGCACCCGCCTGTCGACCTTGAACAATACGGACTTCCCGACGCGGGCGCGGAGCGTGGGACTTACCTGTTCGTTTCGCAACTGGTGCCCTACAAGCGCGCGGAGCTTGTGATCGAGGCGTTCCGGGGACTGGACCGACAGCTGATTGTTGTCGGCGACGGAAGCCAACGCGCGCAGCTTGAACAGAACCTGCCCGCGAACGTGACGTTGCTCGGAAGCGTGCCGGCCTCGGAACTGCGCAAGCTCTATCAGACGTCCCGTGCACTCGTTTTCCCGGCGGAAGAGGATTTCGGCATAGTTCCAGTGGAGGCCATGGCCTGCGGAACGCCGGTTCTGGCCTACGGACGCGGCGGAGCGCTGGATAGCGTCGTGGAGGACCAAACGGGCCTGTTCTTTTATTCTCAAACCCCCGATGCCATTCGCGAAGTGGTCAAAAGGTTCGAGGACCAAGCCGCGCTGTTTGATGCTTCGGCGATTCGTGCGCATGCTGAAACTTTCGCGGCAGACCGTTTCCGGCGCGAATTTTCTGAAATTGTTGATCGGGTGCTGGCAGACAGGGCAATGTGATTTGGCAGTTCTGTTCGGCCCACGGCAGGCTTCACCCACGTCAGCGACGCCGTCCGCGACCAACACCTAATGACTTATCCGGAACACCGACATGTCTTTCGCCCCATTCGCCGCCATATTCATAATCGCTTGGTTGTGGGTGGCTCTGCGCAAGCTGGAGAATGGGATCACCTTTGTGATCGCAGTCCTGCCTTTTGGCATGTTTGCAGCGATCAGCGTCGCCGGATTGTCTCTTCTTCTGGCACATTTTCTCGCGATGCTGACCATGGTTGCATTGGTCGTGCGTTGGATCACGACGCGGACCTCGGGGACATCGGTGTTGTTGCCGACAGATGGTAGATATCTAGTTTTTTTTGCGGCTTACGCGCTGTTTTCGGCGCTTGTTCTCGTCCGACTGTTCGCGGGAGATTTTCTCGTATTCCCTATGAACCTCAATGCGGGAACAACTCAGGTCAGCATCTTCTTTCCATCATCGGTGTGGCTGCTGCGTCCGAGTAACGCCAATATTTCCCAAGCCTTCTACATCCTGCTGTCCTGCGGTTTTTTCATCGCGGCGATCAGTGCTTCGAAACGCTTTGGCCGCCAGATCATCGAACTTGGGCTCGTCATCGCGGCGTCAATCAACATCTTTCTGGGCATCCTTGATTTCCTGGCTCTGGACAACTTGCTGGCGATAATCAGGACAGCTGACTATTCTCTTGCAAATCAGCAGCAAATGGCGGGAATTGCGCGTGTCATAGGTGGGTTCTCGGAGCCCGCGAGCTTTGCTACGACATCAGCGGCCCTGACGGCTTATTTCGCCATGTCCGCTCTGATTGGTCGAAAGACGCGTGATGTCGTCCTGGCTGTAGGCAATCTGATATGTACGGTGTTCGCCTTTTCGTCGACCGGTACAGTGGCGCTGGTTTGTGCCTTTGTGCTGATCCTTCTGCATGGGCGCGGGTTTCTTACAAATACGTTGTCCCGAACCTTTGCGCATATGCTGGTCATCCTGGCAGCTACCGTTGTCTTTGCAGTGTGCATGATCCTGCTTTTGACACCTGCGCCGGACCTGATTGCCGACATGGTCGAACACCAGATTCTTGAAAAGCGCAATTCAATGTCGGGTATCGAGCGCCGTGCCTGGGCCTATTCCGCCTTCGCCGCCTTCTGGGAAACGTGGGGGCTGGGGGCGGGGGTAGGTTCGCTGAGGGGGAGCGGGCTGTTGTCCGTTCTTATGGGAAGTGTTGGACTGCCGGGGCTGATCGCCTTTGGAGGCTTTCTGTATTATGCCCTTATCAGGCCGATCGGGCATCACGATGCCGACATCCAGCGCACGTTCTATGCGAGCCGGATCGGCAGCCTGACGTTGCTCTGCTCGATGCTCCTGTCGGCAACTTCGGCCGATCCGACGCTGTTGCTCATGTCCTTGGCTGCGCTCGCGACCGTCTCTCGAGACGAGGCGGTTCAAACGTTCAATTCCGCAAGTCGCGAAGACACGACGCTCGAGGCGGGCGCCGCGCTTTAGTGCGCGGATCTGCACAACCAGCGCAAATGTGCAGGATTGGTTTAAATCAACGGAAAATCGAAGGCCCTAAAGTGGTTACATTTTGGACAAATTCGACGATCTTTTTGGAAAAAACTCTTTTGAAATCGGCCTGTTACGCCTTTTTCTTGCCTCAATTCGTTAATTTTCTGTAAAGATTTGAGTCAAAAAGGGCAGTTTGTTCTATGCTTGTCTTTGAACTCACAAACCATTGGTTCCGATTCGTTTTGTCATTTGTGCGGTACCCGTCATGCAAATCTTAAATATTTCAGTGAATAAGTTATGAGCTCTAGAGATCAACTTCATGGGGAAACAGATCTAAGGGCATTCCATCCAGGATATGTCAGTTCCCAGTTTCCAACCCCGCGTAAGCACAGGAGTGCCCGTATCTTAGGGTCGCTCTTCGATAAATCCTTTGCATTTTTGGCGCTTCTACTCTTTGCGCCGTTTATCTTATCAATTTCGCTGGTCATCCTTCTGAAAGAGGGCAGACCGATCTTCTTCGCGCACAAGCGCGTGGGTCAGAACGGCGAACCATTCAAATGCATCAAGTTCAGAACCATGGTTGTGGACGCTGATGAGCAATTGAAGAAACTGCTCGATAGCGATCCTGACGCACGTGCCCAATGGGCTGCCAATCAGAAGCTGGACGATGACCCACGTGTGAGCTGCATCGGAGAATTCTTCCGCATAACCAGCTTGGATGAATTGCCTCAGTTCTGGAACGTTCTGCGCGGGGAAATGGCCATCGTCGGTCCGCGCCCGATCGTCAAGGACGAGTTGGAACACTACGGTCGCCATGCCAACGTCTATCTTTCGGTCCGCCCGGGCATAACTGGGCTTTGGCAAGTAAGTGGTCGCAGCAATACCACCTACGAGGAACGGGTCGCGTTGGATGTTGAATACGTTCGCAACCGCACGTTCTGGGGGGACGTCCGGATCATACTGAAGACCGTGAAGGTCATGCTTACGGTGGATGGCGCGAAATAGACGTTCACAAAGCTTGGAAAGCTATGCCGCAACAGCCCCGATAACTGCGATCCAGAAAGTTGCACAACCAAGTAACACGGCGGTTCTGTGTGTGCTGGCTGGAATTGATTTCACAATACCCATACAAAGGGTAGGCTTCGCAAGTACAGCGGATTTCATTTTTGACTGCTCGTTTGTTTTTGTTTTGTATCAAATGTTGAAGGGTCGCTTGAAGCAAGTCAATAAATGCTTCGGATCGTTGATGTTTTTGTAATTAGGTGTGATGAGAAAGCTTCTTCAGATATGCGTATTATAGTGGCAATCCCGTCGACGAACCGGTGTTCGATCCTGATGTCGACGGTTAAAGATCTGGAACGTCAAACCCGTAAACCCGATTTGACCCTGCTTGTCGTCGCCGACGAAAGCGATGTCGATACAGGCTCGGTTTCGGAAGTCTCGTTTCCGGTCTCCGTAATTCAGACGGAGAGGGGGCTCACGATCCAGCGGAATGCGGCTCTGGGCATCTTGCGCGAAGACGATATCATGCTTTTTCTGGATGATGACTTCCTTCTTGCGCCTGACTATCTCGCCAACCTGGAACGGCTGTTCCAAAAGCATCCTGACGTGGCCATGTGCACCGGTCACGTTTTGGCGGACGGAATTCATGGGCCGGGGCTGAGCCACGACTTTGGCCGTAGGCTTATATCGGAACCTGTTGCGTCTGAAGATTTTGCGCTGGCTGGTGTATATAACTGCTACGGTTGCAACATGGCGCTCAAGGCCAATCCAGTCATGCAGAACAAGCTGCGGTTCGATCAACGGCTTAAAGCCTATTGCTGGCTCGAGGATGTCGACTTTTCCCGCCAGGTGGCGCGCTATGGAAAAATCGTTTCGTCCCCTTTGCTGAGGGGGGTGCATCTCGGCACGAAGACTGGTCGAGGCAGCGGCCTGAGGTTCGGCTATTCTCAGATCGCAAACCCTATATATCTCGCCAAGAAAGGGACCATGTCCAAGCCTCGCGCCTTGAACATCATGTCCCGAAACTTGGTGAGCAATGTCGTGAAATCTTTGAAACCTGAGCCAGAGGTTGATCGCAGGGGGCGGCTCGTAGGTAATTTTCGCGCCTTCAAGGACTTGGCCCGCGGGCGCCTGGCTCCTGAACAGATTCTTTCTTTCGAGTGATTTCGTTGCAACTCGACCGCGTTGTCATCCTGAGCGATTTCTCCACTGTCCAGGGAGGGGCGTCGAAGTTGGCGCTGCTGCACGCCCGGTCTTTGGCAGACCGAGCTGTGCCCGTGACCTTCTTTTCGGGAGATTCCAATGACCTGTCCATGAAGGGCGTGCACGCGGTTTCGACAGGTGGCAACAGATTGCTGGAGCAGGGCAAGGTCAAAGCTGCTCTTGGCGGGCTCTGGAACGCCAATACACTTCGGCTGCTGAGAAACTGGGTAGATGCAAACGACAACCCAGGTACGATCTACCATGTCCACGGCTATCATCAAACGCTCTCACCATCGGTCCTTGCCGCCCTTGAAGGCGTCGCATCGCGAACGGTCATGCATGCGCACGATTATTTCCTGGCCTGTCCAAACGGGGCGTTCTTCGATTTCAGATCGGGAGAAACCTGTGATCGGCGGGCGATGTCTTCGAGATGTGTGCTGAGGAATTGCGACAAGCGCAGCTATGCGCAGAAGCTTTGGCGTGTCGCGCGCCAGTCGCTGCAGAACCGCGCTCGGGCGCGGCTGTCGCCCGAAGTCACCACGATCCTGATCCACGAAGGAATGGAGACTCGCCTGTTTCCGGATGGGGCGGCAGGGCAGGTTCGTACAATTCCCAATCCGGTCGATCCGCTCTTGGAAACACCGGTCGCAGCGGAACGAAACCGGGGCGTTCTCTACATAGGAGACATCCATGCCTACAAGGGCGTGTTCCTGTTGGCGGAGGCAGGCCGGCAGGCTGGTGTGTCTGTTACCTTCGTCGGCGAAGGAAGGGATAGGGAAAGGCTTCTCGATAAATATCCCGAGCATGTTTACAGCGGTTGGCAGGATCGGGCAGGGCTGCAAGACGCAATGAAGAACGCACGGTTGCTGATCGCTCCCACTCTTGGCCCCGAACCATTCGGCCTGGCACCGGTCGAGGCGCTTTTGTCCGGAGTTCCCGTAATCATCTCGGACAGTATGCTGCTTGGACAGGATATAGACAGGCTTGGCATGGGACGAACTTTCAAGGCTGGCAACCATGAGGCGCTGGCGGCAATCTTGCGGGAGTTGAGTGGTGATGCTCGCACAGTGGCTGACATGTCCCAGGCAGCGAAGACCAACGGCCGGCAGCTGTCGTTGAGTGCGAAAGAGTGGTGCGATGCGCTGTGCGACCTCTACGGGGACCTGCTCGAAGATACCGTGGAAGGCCAGACAAGAGCGCGCCTGACGCCAAATGAGAGGGCAAATGGCGGGCGAACCTAGCCGGGAAAGACTGGTTTCCGAGAAATCGCATATTTGGCCCGAAATCGCTTCTGTTTTCGACAAGCTTGGGTTTGACTGGCGATGGTATGCGATTTTTACGACAGATTGATTCAACAGTTTTTTACAGGTGATACTCCAATGTTTCTCCAGCACGTCGCGGTGGTGATTTCTGTCCAGTTTGCCGTTGATGCAAACATCTCCGGGCGCGCGCTTGATCATGCGTGATGCTTGCGCGAAACCGTCGACGCCCCTGAGGTTGGCGCTGGCTTACACGCCCGGCGAGACGCTGACCGATGCGCAAGCCATGCTGATTGACCGACTGAGCGCGTCGGGAGAGTTTCAGCTTGTCGGAAAGCTTGCAGGTCAACGGCCGACTGTAATGCGACGGCCGCCTTTCCTTGTTCGTTGGGCGCTGGCGGCGGAGCGATATCTCATGAGCCGCCGTATTGCCAAATACGACACAGCGGCGGCGACCGCTCGGCTGGCAGAGCTGTCCGAGATCCGTGACGACGCCGCACGGCCTGTCTTTGACGTCGCTCTTGTGTTGGGCGCAAGTACGCTTGCGCAAAAGCACTTGCAATTGGCGCGCGTCGGTGAGGTTTCCGTCACCTACGAGGGGTCCTCGACACCCGACTGGATCGGGACCTGTCGCACCGTGTTCACAGCGCCCAACATCAAGGTGGACATCGTACTCCGAAAGCTTGGGGAAACGATTGGGCGAACCCTGCGGCGTGCGGCTTACAATCCAAAGCCGGGGGCCGTCCTGACCGGGGCGTTCGTAGCGGAGAAGACCGTCCTTTTGGTTTTACGGACATTGAAGGACCTGCAATCCAACCCGGACTTCGGCCACGACTTGGCGGAACCACTGCCACCACGCGCGCCCTCGGGCCATGCTGACCTTCTGCCCTATGTCGGCAGTTTCCTTTCGACGGCCTGCGAAAGGCTGGCGCGGCGCCTTCCTGGAAAGCTGTCGAGCCCAAATCTTACCTGGAGGGTCATGAGCGGCACGTCCGACAGGATGGATATCAACCTGCGTGACGCCTGGGATCTTCCGGCAAACGCATATTTCATGGCGGATCCCTTTCTGTTCGAACACGATGGCGAGACCTGGATCTTCTACGAGGCCATGGGCCAGAACGACAGCAATGGTTGGATCGAAGCGGCGCGGCTGGGCGATGGATTTTTATCGCCTTCGGTGGTGGCGCTGAAACGTCCATACCACCTTTCCTATCCTTACCTGTTTCGAGAAGGGAACGACATTTTCATGGTTCCTGAAACACAGCAGAAAATGCGGTTGGAAGTCTGGAAAGCCAAGACGTTTCCCACGGAATGGGAACTGCACGCGACAGCGTTCGAGGGCGAGTACCTTGCCGATAGCAGCCTGTTTCGGACGGAGGATGGACAGTGCTGGCTCTTGACCAATCTTTCAGACCATTATGCCTTCCAGGATCATTCCAGCGAACTTTACCTGTTTGCGGTGGACGGCCCTGATCTCGCGACCATCGTTCCGCATCCGCAAAATCCTGTGGTGATCGGCTCTGATGTTGCGCGTAACGCGGGGTCCGTGATCCGGAGGGAGGCGAGTATTTATCGCCCATCTCAGAACAACAGCTTCGGTGTGTACGGGTACGGGCTGAACATCATGGAGATCACGCGCCTCGATCACATGGCATACGAAGAAAGGCTGGTGCACAGGTTCACGCCGGAGGACAAGCCGGGCAGCATTGGTCTGCATCACCTCAACATGCTGCGGGACCGATATGTGATCGATTGGTGCACGACGTCGCCGGATAGATAGACGTTTCATGTATCGAAGCGGGCTGACCGCCTTACCGCGTTAACTCGACCGCATCTTCTTGCGGCCGAGCAACCTGAGAGTCGTGTTACGCCCAGCACGAAGAACGGGATACAAAAGCCCGGCGCGGGTCTTTGAACGAAACACCCACGCGTTGAACCGATTGAATGCGCCTTCCGGCGAACTCAGCAGAGACAAAGCGTGAATGCAGTCCTGCCCGTGATACAGCTTGCCTGACATCTTCAGCACCATGCCTTCGTCAAGGTCCAGATCGCGGGCTTTGACTTCGTCGACTTCGGGTCCGCCGTCCCGTGCGTTGATAAGGCGCAAGGGTCCGACGGCGTCACGGATGCGAACAAGCTCTACATAGCGGCTGCAAAACGGACACTCACCGTCATAAAGCAACCAGTTATCCGCTTTGCCCGGCGGTGTGCTGGTTCCGGAATTCGCGTCTAGTGCAGACAATAGGATAAATCTCCTTTAAACACCGGCCGGAAATACAGAGCTTTTTGCATCCATATGGACGGAGCGATATCGAGGTCGGGATCGGCTTCGTTGCTTTCGCCGCGTTTGAACGTCTTCTGCTTACCGTCACGAATATAGGTAATCTCCAGATCCCGATCTTCCAGCCCCGCGACGCTGCGGCGAAGTTCGAAGTAATTCACGTAAACGTCGAAGTCTTGTCCGCCAAAACCATACCGGGCCGGATGTGTCTTCAGCTCTTCGATATTTGCGTTGTTCGACGCAACGATTTCCACGAGGTCGTCCTGAATGTCGAACAACGGAAACCTAGGCATAAACATGTGATTGTTCACCCCGCCCTCGGTCCGCATGTTGCTGTACATGGCGACGTTGGTCTGGGTCTTGAGGCCAACATAGGGTGACAAGGAGTTCAACACGACCAGTACGAAGAAGACCCACAGCAAGCCCGGTTTCGAGGTCCACATAGGGGAAACGCCGGTCCCGGCGAACAAGCCGTGCTTGATATGTTCACGCACGGTCGCACACAGCAGGGCCGTCGCGACGCCGAGCGTCCAGATAAGCCAGGCCCAGCTGGGTTTGATGACCCAGACACTGGCCAGGAACAATCCGCTCACGATCGCAAATCCCAAAGTCGGCGACACCGCTGGAACGAATTTATTGCGCAACCTGTCTGCCCAATCCGTCACCTTGCCGAGCACATCCACAAGGGCCGGCGCAGCGACCAGAACATAAAGGGCGATCATGAAGGACGAAAACGGCCAGTGACCCATCAAGCCAAGCAGGACGTGGAATGGGACGCCGAAGTAGAATGCAAGAAGCCGCGTCTTGCGGATGGCCAGCATCAGCGGAAGAAGAGCTTCGGCGACTATGAAGAACCAGAAGAAAAATTCGACACTCGCTATCGAAAGGAGGGGCGACAGCAACGGGCGCCTGTCATGCGCCTCTTCGATCATTCCCGCGAGACAGCTTATATCGAGGTTGAAGAAGTCGGTGTTCAGCTTTGAAACGATGATGGAGAAGTACATGAATGCGAAAGCGGCGCCACACACCGGGGCGAATTTGTCGAACCAGGCGTCAGCCAAGTCACGATCGAACGGAATTTGCCGACGCTTGAAATGCAAGACCATCCAGATCAGGGCCGCCAGCATGCTTGCCGACATAAACGTGTCGATGAAAATGTGGTTCACGACAAACGGCCACTGCGAAACGAAATAGACGATACTCGCGAAGATCATGGCGCCGAAGAGCCAGACCCGGCCGGGAAACATGAAAACAAGTATCGCGAGCGCGGCGAAAATGTAGCCCAGGATCACGCCTTGCTCGAACCAAACACTATGGAAAAACACCAGTTGAACCAGGCTTTGTGCGGCCCAGGCATGTGAGAAAACGGTTAAGCTTTTCAGTTCGGAATAGGTCATATCTGTGACTTTGCAGAAATAAAGCAAATTGATGTTCACGAAGATTGCAAAGAGTCGCCATCCTCTCAAGGCTTTTTAAGCGCAATCCGGAAAAAACCTACCTAAATAATAAGATTTACCGACGCGTGTCGATCGGCGGATGAAAAATTGGACACATCAGCCCGCAAAAGCCGCCCAGGTTCAGGCTTTGCGCAGGGCATTTCGACTCATTCGATGATCCACAGAGTATCTTCTTCTGC
The DNA here is from genome assembly GCF_002917925.1 of Roseovarius confluentis. Taxonomy (GTDB): domain Bacteria; phylum Pseudomonadota; class Alphaproteobacteria; order Rhodobacterales; family Rhodobacteraceae; genus Roseovarius; species Roseovarius confluentis. The sequence goes on from NZ_PPFE01000001.1 coordinate 221,187, forward strand.
CCGCCCCAGTGTGGTCAGGATCGAGAAAACCAAGCCGCGTAATGCATTGGCAGGCCATTTTATGCCTTCACCCATCAGGTTGTCCCAGTCCACCGGCTCGGTTTCCCCGTCGGCCGAGACCATCACGAGGTCTGACATCCCCGCCCAGCGAAAGCTGGTCCACGCGCGCGGGATATGAAAGCGGTCAGTGACGACGGCAATCTGGCCACTTGCCTCATCCCCAAGTAACTGGAGGGAGAACAAGGCGTTCTGAAGCGTGGAGCCAGAGCGGCCTTCGACGATGATTTTGTCGGGCGGCACGCCCAGATCGACGGCCAGGTCCCTCATGTCCTCGGCCATGCTGGGGTGGTCAGAATAAACCTTGCCGCCGGATAGGACGAGTTTCGGGTCGTCGCCCGCCTGACGCAGCCTGAAGTACAGATCCACCCCGGACCGTGTGCGCATACCGGTTCGCCCCTCCCGGTCGTCTCTCATCGGGCCTGATGACAGGACCACGATGGCGCTGACCGGGCCCTGCACCAAATCTTGCCTGTAAGTTTCCACATACACCCGCATAGCGCCTACCAATAGGACGTAGGCGACGAGCAGGAACAAAAGCAGCTTTCCGAAATGACGCATCGGATTACCCTGTGCAATCTCGAAGCCGGCCGATCCTTGCAGCCATCCGGGTCAATGCTGGCGTTACCATGGTGTCTGCATCCCCAGATTTGCGGCCAGTTCTTCCAGGTGTCGGGCCGTCTCAGGCTCGATCTCTATCCCCTCGCGGGAATTCCGATCCAACGCGTCCCAGCGGGCTTCGCCAGGCAGGCGAACTGAACCGTCCGGGCTGGAGGACGCAATCATCGAAGCCATCGCGTCGAATCGATCGTAATACGCTTCCAACGGCATCCAGTGCTTGATGTCGAAAGCCAGGACGAAATGCCCGTTGTTTCCCGGTTGCGAGGAGTTTGCATATAGTGAGCCGATTTGTTTGGACATCGCAGAGCCGCTCAGGACGCCGGCAAGAATCTCTACGCAAAGCGACAAGCCGAAACCTTTTGCACCGGCAGCCGGCAGCAACGTGCCGTTCAATGCGAGTTCCGGGTCGGTCAACTGATTGCCTGCCTTGTCGATCACGAGCCCTGTGGGCAGGTCCAGGCCTTGCCTGCGGTGCGCGCGCAGGGTCGACCCGGCAAGCCCGGCCGTCGACATATCCACGAGAAGGGCGCGGCCATCGCGTCGGGGCGCTCCGAAGGCGATCGGGTTTGTGCCCAAGACAGGCGCCACGCCGCCATGCGCGGCCACCTTGGCGAAAGAGTTGCTCATGATCAGGGCGATCATGTCGGCCTTGGTCGCTTCGACAAGAAAGGCCGCCCCGGTGCCGAAAAAGTTGCTTCCGGACACGCTGACGCCGCCCATGCCGGCGGTTCCGGCAAGATCGATTGCATGCGCCATCGCGCGCTGCCCGGCTATCTGCCCGAACCCGTCGTCAGCATCCAGCGATCCGGCGCCTGACCCCAATTTCGTGAACCGAATGCGGGACGGTGACCGGATCGCGCCCGACCGCACTTTGGTGCAAAGGATCGACAGCCTCTCGCAGCCATGGTTTCGACGGTCGACGAGATCGTTCCAGATCAGGTTTTCCGCGACACAACCGGCCTCCTTAGCGTCTGCGCCGGATCGCACCAGTGCGTCTCGCATGAACTCCGACAGCATCTCGGGGAGGATTCTGCAGGGGGTGACCGTCATGTCCGGATCACGCCTTTCTTCTGGCTGAACATGATTTCGAGGATCCGGCTCGCAACGGGCACGCCTTCGTCACGGTTGGCGATAAGGTAATGATGATGCAATCCCGGTCCGATGTTCACCTCGTGGAAATAGGCGCCGCTTTCCTGCATCGGGGCCGTGTGATCGCGCACGATGACGTCCAGCCCGGCAAGGCGGACGTTCAGATTTGCGACGAGCTGCCCGCCCGCTTCGATGATTTCCGAATTGACAGCGTCACGAACCGAGCGGTTGTCGCGCGCGGCGTTTTCGTTCACGACATTCTTGACTGCTATACGCTGCCCTGCACTCGGACGGCTGCTTAGCGCGAGTTTCTGTCGCGTCAGGAAGCTGCGGCAGTCCACATCAATGTTCAGAGGGTTCAGCGCGACGATTGGTTTTCGTATCAGCCGATTTCGCGTCTCGTTCCTGATAAGTTGCCGCAAGGTGGCGCGTCCGTCTCCGATGACGGTTGGGCGGTCGCGTAGCACTGCATCCAGATACACGCCATCCAGGTAAAGCAAGCGGAGACTTGACCCTTCGAGGATAGGTTCGGCCAGAAGTTTCGCATTGAAACTGGCCGCGTGTCTGGCCGCCTGGCTTAACATCTCGTTGGAACGGATGCCCACGCTGACGCCGTTGCCGCCGCCGGTTCCACGCGCCGGTTTGACGACGATCCCGCCGGGATGACGCGCGAGGAAGGAACGCGCCTTCGCCAAATCGTCAATGGAGAAGACACAGTGATCCGGTACCGGATGCCCGAGCTTTGAAAGCAGTCCATAGGTCACGGCCTTGTCCGCCATGACCCGTGTCGTAATCGTATCGTCCAGCATAAGGTCCGAATGATGCACGAAGGTACATAGCGAACCGGCCTTGATTTGCGTCAGCCCATCGGTCTTTTCGACCTTGGCACTCACATCCCGGGCGGCCTCGGCCCAAAGACGATCATAAAATTCGTCGCGCAGCCCTCGAAACCGTCGCCGCTTGAGGACCGCGTCCAGATCCCGCAACTTTAGTAGGCGGCGCCTAAGCCTCTCGAAATGGTACTGCACGATCTTTGTAGCCTTGTTCGATTGCTACGGTGGCGTCATTCGTTGAATTGGCAACCCTCGGCGTTCAATTGATCATCAACCCAGGCATTCGAGAACCTGCCGCGCTTGACGTCCGCAACGTATTGACTCATCCGGTCACGGTTTTCCCTCAGCCGTTCGAGCGTGTCCTTGGCGGCCCAACTGGGCACGACGACAACGCCACTGCGGTCAGCGCTCACGATGTCGCCGGCTTGGACGACAACGCCTCCCAGGCTGATGGGGTAGTTTATCTCGCCCGGGCCGCGGTGAAGCGGGCCGAAAGGCGTGACCCCGATAGCATAGATCGGCAAGCCGCATTCCACGATCCCGGGCAGGTCGCGAACGAAACCATCTATGACAAAACCCGCAATCCCGCGGGATTTTGCCTTGTTGGCGATCAGGTCGCCCACAACCGCGGCTGTTTTGCTTTGGCTGGCATCGACGGCGATGACATCTCCGGGCTTGGCAAGATCGAGTGCCTTGTGGACCATCAGGTTGTCGCCGGGAAAGACCTTCACGGTGACGACCGTGCCGACAAGGCTCTTGTGATTGGCCAGGTTCTGAATGTCACTGCCCGTCGTGTACATCCGGTTCAAGGCGTCGGAGACATCCGTCGTCTCGAATTCACGGAAGCCATCTATGACGTCCTCGTCAACACGCGCGAATGATTTCCTGACCATGAAACCGGGACCCGGATTCATCTCGGACGACTTCGGCTTTGCAACGGCACCGTCGCTGGTTTCGAAACAATCTTTTTTCAATTTTCACCAAACTCTCAATAACATATTGTATGTAGTCTACTATCGTGCCGATCCGTGACACAGTCACTACGGTTCAATACTATTGCGAATAAAGCAATCAAAATGACAAAAATAAATTGTTTACGATTTAGCGAGGAGACCTTGATTGACCTTACCCAAAGCTGGTGTGCTTTTACTTGGTGGTGGCGAGAACGGCGTTTCTGTCGCGCGGAACCTATCGGCCCTCGGTATTCACGTTTCCGCGTCCGGCGAGCACGGTGCATGGGTGTTGAATTCGCGTTATTGCGACAAGCGCTATCCGGTGCCCAAGGGTGTTGACGCGTCGAGCTTCTGGAATGACCTCCTGCGATCCGATAGCGAATTGGAAGGATCTGTCATCTTTCCGCTTTGCGACGATTCAATCACGTTTGTCTGCCAGAACAAGGACTGGTTGGAGGAGCGATACATCTTGGAGGATTTCGATCCAGAGCTTCGCTTGGCCATGCTGGACAAGAAGGAAACGCTGGAAATAGCCAGGGCTGCTGGGGTGCCGACACCGAATTTCTGGACCGTCAACAGTGTCGAAGACCTTGATGCAATTCGGGACGAGATCACTTTCCCGGTTATGGTGAAGCCGATCCATTCGCATCTGTTCACCAAAGTGTTCGGGTGCAAATTGTTCATCATCAACAGCGATTTCGAAGAAGCGCGGCACAAGATCACGCTGGCTCAGTCGCACGGACTGAACGTCATGCTGGTCGAGATGATACCGGGTCCCGACTCGTTGCTGAGCAGTTACTACACCTATATCGACCAGCACGGCGAAACGTTGTTCGATTACACGAAATGCGTCATCCGGCGCTATCCGATCAACCGCGGAGGCACCTGCCACCATAAGTCCGTGATACTGCCCGAAACCGCAGAGATGGGGCGGAGATTTTTCGGATACATGCCATGGCGGGGCACCGCCAACATAGAATTCAAAAGGGACGAGCGGGACGGTCAGCTCAAGGTCATCGAATGCAATCCACGTTTCACTGGCGGCCATGCCCTGGTGACGGCATCGGGCATGAAGATTGATGAATTCATCTATGCGCACCTGACCGGCCAGGAAAAGTTTGAGATGTCCCAGTCCAGCGAAGACATCAGGCTGTGGAACCCGTTGCGCGATATGTTTGCCTCGATCGAGCTCTACCGGCGTGGTGAACTCAGCGTGCGGGAGTGGCTTGCGAGCGTCAGGTCCGGCCGGAAGATCTATCCAATGTGGAGTGTGAAGGACCCGCGGCCCGAACTGGCACGCCTGAGATACGTTTCAGGTCGGGTGATGGCCAGAAAGCTCTCGCGTTCGGACGGATGACCGCTCGCAGTCGACAGTATGGGATGCTGCTCTCAACCTGACAATCTGAGCCTGGCTCGAAACGGTCAATACGCTCCGCGCGACGCCATGAAAAGTCGTACGAATTTTCTGGGCCCAAGATTCTTCGTACGAAGAATCTTGGGCGGTCCCGCGCGGGATCACGGGCGATAGCGGCCGCTTTTGGGATCGACCGCCATCCAGTCGGGCAGCCCGACGAAATACTCGATCCCGAAGATCAGCAAACAGATCCCGATGATCGCGAAGACGAACTTGACCCGCCCCGCGCTTGGCGGGTTCTGCGCCCAGCGGGACATGCGAAACAGCCATCTGGGATTCATTGACGGGCCGGTCCCGTTCCGAAACCCATGACTTTTTCGCGCGGCATACCCGGCCCCCCTTGCATTTCGCGGGCCAGTTTACGACACAGTCCCATACCGCCACAACCCTACGGACCGATCTGCCCGCATGCCTTCCCACGCCGAAACCCGGACGCTGCCGTATACCGCGCAGCAGATGTACGATCTTGTCGCCGATGTCGGCTCTTACCCGGAATTCCTGCCCTGGACCGCCGCCGCGCGCGTGAACAGCATCACGCCGCAGGACGACGGCAGCAAGGTGATGGAGGCCGACCTGGTCATCAGCTTTCGCGTCTTCCGCGAACGGTTCAGCAGCCGGGTCGTCCTGTGGCCGGAACAGAAGCGGATCGAGACGGAATACCTCGATGGCCCGTTCCACCACATGCGCTCCAACTGGGAGTTCCGTGATATTGGCGAGGGCCAGTGCGAAGTCGGGTTCGACGTGGATTTCAAGTTCAAGAACAGGTTGTTGCAGGGCGCGGCGGAGCTGTTTTTCTACGAGGCGATGAAACGCATCGTGCGCGCCTTCGAAACACGGGCGGAAAAGCTTTATGGACGGGGTTGAGATCGGCGAACGGCTGGCCGGCTTCGCGCTCGGCGCGGTCACGGCGCAGAATGCCATGGAAATCCTGCGCCTGTCGCTGCTCGACTGGGCCGCCGTGAGCGTGGCCGGGCGGGACGAACCCGTGGCTACGGTCCTGCGCGAACAGGCTGCGGACGAAGGCGGCACCCCCCAGGCCACCCTCATCGGCAGCGAGTTGCGCATACCGGCCCGCATGGCGGCGCTGGTCAACGGGACGATCTCGCACGCGCTCGACTATGACGACACGCATTTTGCCCATATCGGTCACCCGTCCGTCGCCGTGATCCCCGCCGCCCTGGCCGTGGGCGAGGCGGTGGGCGCCTCCGGCCCCGCGATGCAGGAGGCCGCGCTGATCGGCGTCGAGGCGTCGATCCGCGTGGGTGTCTGGCTGGGCCGGGCGCATTACCAGGTGGGCTATCACCAGACCGCCACCGCCGGGGCCTTTGGGGCCACGCTGGCAGCAGGGCGGCTCATGGGGCTGACCGCGGGACAGATGCAGCACGCCATCGGCCTCGTCACCACCCGTGCCTCGGGGATCAAGGCGCAGTTCGGCACCATGGGCAAACCCATGAACGCGGGCCTTGCCGCCTCCAACGGTGTCGAGGCCGCGCAGCTGGCCGCGCGCGGATTTGTCAGCGCGCCGGGCGCGATGGACGGGCAGAACGGTTTCGGACCGACGCATCATGGCGAAGGGCAGGGCGCGGCGTTCGATACGCTGGGCCAAGAGTGGCTTTTTGAGAGCGTGCAGCACAAGTTCCACGCCTGCTGCCATGGCCTGCACGCCACGCTGGAAGCGTTGCGCGACCTCGACGCAGGCGCCGACGCGGTCGAGAGCGTTGAAATCACCACCCATCCCCGCTGGCTGAGCGTCTGCAACATCGCCACGCCCGAAAGCGGGCTTCAGTCGAAATTCAGCTACCGGATGGTCACCGCGATGGCGCTGAGCGGGTACGACACCGCGCGGCTGGACACCTTCGACGACGCGCTGTGCGCCGACGCTGGTCTTGCCGCGCTGCGCGAACGGGTCAGCGTGCAGAGCGACGACAGCCTGACCGAGATGCAGGCCCGTCTGCGCGTGACGCTGAAGGACGGCAGCGTGCACGAACTCTTCCACGACCTCGACGCCGATCCGGGCCTGGCCGCGCGCCAGAACCGCGTACGTGCCAAGGCGGCCACGCTGCTGGGCGAAGGCCGGGCCGACGCGATCTGGCAGGCGATCGAGGCCGACGCCCCGCCGGAGGAATTCGCGGCGCTGCTGGTCCGTTAGATCTCGCTGGTCAGTCCTTGGAGAAAATGACCGCGTCCTTCGGCAGGTCGACCACGCTGCCGTCATACTTGGGCAGGTCGTCGTCGATCGTCAGCCACGGCAGGCGGCTGCGGTAATGCACGTGAAATGCCGGTTGCACAGCGCCCGGATTCTCCAGCGACGCGGCATAGACATGCATGTCGCCCGGGTAGTGATCCGCCTCGAACGCCATGGGCGTGCCGCAGGCGGCGCAGAAATGCCGGTAAGCGCCGAACGAGCTCTCGCGGGTCGCGGGCGCCGTGCCGGTCCAGCGGAACGCCGCCACGGGCACGCCCAGCCACGCCACCACCGGCGCCCCGCAATTGCGGCGGCAGTCGTCGCAATGGCAATAGCAGGCCCAGTTGGGCGCGCCCTCGAATGCCCAGCGCGTTGCACCGCAATGGCAATGGCCGCGTGTCGTCATGTCGTGTCGTCCTTCGCTGACGGCGCCGTACCATCCATGTCCGCAGGGCAGGGCGTCTAGCCGATCCCCTGCAAGAGCAGGTCCAGCGCATGATCGCGCGCCTGTGCCCGTACCTCGGCGCGGCCCAGGGCACCGAACTCCACCGTTTCCACCTGTGTCACCCGGCCCACGCGCGCCAGCCCGAAACAGACCCGTCCCTCGGGCTTGTGCTCGGACCCGCCGGGGCCGGCGATACCGGTGATCGACACCGCCACATCCGCCTCGGAATGATCCAGCGCGCCTTCGGCCATCTCCCGCGCGACCTCTTCGGACACCGCGCCATGCGCCTCCAGCGTGTCGACCCGCACGCCCAGCATCTGCTGCTTGGCGGTGTTGGAATAGGTCACGAACCCCCGCTCGACCACGGCCGAAGAGCCCGCGATATCGGTCAGCGCGGCGGCCACCATGCCGCCGGTGCAGGATTCTGCCGTGGCGACCATCAGCCCGGTCGCCTTGGCGGCGTTCAGCACGGCCTCGGCGCTCACAGCCCCAGCACCCCGTGCGATAGCCACGCGAAGAGCATGACCCCCAGCGCGGCGAAAAGCCCCGCGATCACGTCATCCAGCATCACGCCCAACGGCCCACCCTGCCGGTCTGCCCAGCCCACCGGCCCGGGTTTCCATATGTCGAAGAGGCGGAACAGCAGGAAGGCCGTCACGAAACCCGGCCACAATGCGGTCAGCGCCGCGCCTGCATGGGTGGCCCCGATCGACACGGGCAGGAAGGCCAGCCATTGCCCGGCAACCTCGTCGATCACGATCTCGCTTGGGTCGTGATCGTCTTTTCCCTTTGTTTCCAGTGCAGTCGCCCACCACCCTAAGGCAAATGAGGCGACCACGCCCAAGCCCAACAGCACCGGCCCGCCAAGCACATGCAACAGAGCCGCCACAGGCAGGGCTGCCAGCGAGCCCCAGGTCCCCGGTGCCGGGCGCAGGTAGCCCACGCCGCCGAAAGTCGCGATCAGCTGCGCCGCCCTCATGGCCGCACCAGCGTCGCCACGGCCTGCGCCGCGATGCCTTCGCCGCGACCGGTAAAGCCCAGCCGCTCGGATGTTGTGGCCTTGACCGACACGCGCTCCACCTCCAGTCCCATGATCTCGGACACCCGCGCCTGCATCGCCGCGGCATGCGGCCCGATCTTGGGCGTCTCGCAGATGAGGGTCAAATCCACATTGGTGATGCGAAACCCCTTTTCGGCGGCCAGACCCGCCGCGTGGGACAGAAAGACATGGCTTTCCGCCCCTTTCCACTGCGGATCGCTGGGCGGGAAGTGCCGGCCTATGTCGCCCTCGGCCATCGCGCCATAGATCGCGTCGGCCAGCGTGTGCAGCCCCACATCGGCGTCAGAATGCCCCTGCAGCCCCCTGTCATGCGGGACCGCCACGCCGCACAGCATCACGTGGTCGCCGGGGCCGAAACGGTGCACGTCAAAGCCGGTTCCGGTGCGTATGTCCATGGGGCCTCTCAGGATGGTCTCGGCCCGGGCGAAATCCTCGGGCGTGGTGATCTTCAGGTTGCTTTCGCGCCCGGGCAGGATGCGAACGGGGATGCCCGCGGCGCGGGCCACCGCGACATCGTCGGCGGCGTCCTCGGGCGCGGTGGCGTGGGCGGCAACGATCACGTCGCGGTCAAAGCCCTGCGGTGTCTGCGCCCGGTAGAGCCCGGCGCGGTCCTGCGTGCCGCTCACCAGCCCGTCCAGGCCAAGCCATAGCGCATCGCTGACCGGAAGGGCCGGGGCCGCCGCCGGGCAATCGGGGCCAAGCGCGGCGATGACATCGGCGATCTGGTCCGGGGACACGCAGCACCGCGCCGCGTCGTGGATCAGCACATGGGCCACATCCGTCCCCTCCAGCGCCGCCAGACCATTGCAGACCGAGCCCGCCCGCGTGGCCGCGCCTTCGGTCAACGTGACCCCTGTCTCGCCCGTCAGTTCGGCCATGTCGTCGGGATGCACCACCACCACGATCCGCTCGATCGCCGGCACCGCGCGGAACGCCGCCAGCGTCCAGTCGATCACCCGTTTGCCGGCCACGCGCTGCCATTGCTTGGGCCGTTCGCCCCCGGCGCGGGTGCCACGCCCTGCGGCGACGATGATGGCTGCGGTGCTCATACGCTTTGCTTACGCAAGCAGGCTGGGGCATGCAATGGGGGCGTCATTGCGGGCATCTGCTTAATTTTTAATCACTCGCACTTTTTTGATTTCAAATTGGGCATGCATAAATTGTACTTGGCGCCGCACGGACATAAAAGCTCCACATGCTCATTCGTTAGGCACCCATGCTCAACATCGGCCCCCGAAACCTACATCCCCCGGTCCTTCTTGCCCCGCTCGCGGGCATTACGGACCTGCCATTCCGCACCCTCGTCAGCCGGTTCGGTGCGGGGCTCGTGGTCAGCGAGATGGTCGCCAGCCAGGAAATGGTGCAGTCCAAGCCCGGCGTGCGCGAGAAGGCGGAATTGGGTTTCGAAGCGGCGGACACCTCCGTGCAACTGGCGGGTCGCGAGGCGCATTGGATGGCCGAGGCCGCCCGCCAGGTCGAGGGCAATGGCGCCAAGGTGATCGACATCAACATGGGCTGCCCCGCCAAGAAAGTGACCAGCGCCAGCGGCTCTGGCGCCAGCGGGTCGGCGCTGATGAAGGATCTCGACCACGCGCTGTCGCTGATCGAAGCGGTGGTCGGCGCGGTCTCGGTCCCCGTGACGCTGAAAACCCGGCTGGGCTGGGACGATACCAACCTGAACGCGCCGCAACTGGCGCGACGCGCCGAAGGGGCAGGGGTGCGCATGATCACCATCCACGGGCGCACCCGGTGCCAGTTCTACAAGGGCTATGCCGACTGGGCCGCGATCCGCGCCGTAAAAGATGCGGTCAGCATCCCCGTCATCGCCAATGGCGACATCACCGGCACACCCACAGCCCGCGACGCGCTGATGAAGTCCGGCGCGGACGGCGTGATGATAGGCCGCGGCGCACAGGGCCGCCCGTGGCTGCTGGCACAGGTGGCGCACGAGCTGCACGGCACGCCCGCGCCGCAGATCCCCGAGGGCGGGGACCTGACGCGACTGGTGCAGGATCATTACGACGCCATGCTTTCCTTCTATGGCAGCGATCTGGGCATCCGCGTCGCCCGCAAGCACCTGGGCTGGTACATGGACGGGCGCGACACGCCCCAGGCCTTGCGCAAGCGCATCCTGACCGAACGCGACCCCGCCAATGTCAACCGCCTGCTCGAAGACGCCATGAGCGCCCCCGAAAGGACCGCCGCATGACCGGATTGGACGAAATGGTCTGGACCTCGCTGCCGGTGCCCGGGCTGATCCTCGACGGGCAGGACCGCATCGCGCAGATCAACCCCGCCGCCGAGGGCTTCCTGATGACCTCGGCCCGCTCGATCGTCGGCCAGCCCGTATGGGACAAGCTGGCCGTCGACGCGCCCATCGAAGAGGCGCTGGAACGCGCCCGAGAGAAATCCGCGCCGCTTTTCGTCAATGACGTGGACGTGGGCACCGGCGACCGCGCACCGATGCAGTGCAACCTGCAAATCGCGCCGGTCTCGGGCTGGGACGATCACATGATCCTGCTGATCTCGCCCCGCGAACTGGCGGGCCGCGTGACGCAAAGCCAATCGGTCAAATCCGCCGCCAAGTCCGCCATCGGCATGGCGGAAATGCTGGCGCATGAAATCAAGAACCCGCTCGCCGGCATCACCGGCGCGGCGCAGCTTCTGTCGATGAACCTCGACCAGGACGACCTTGAACTCACCGACCTCATCGTGTCGGAAAGCCGCCGCATCGTCGGCCTGCTGGAACAGGTCGAGCAGTTCGGCAACGTGAGCCTGCCCAAGCTGCGTGCGGTCAACCTGCATGACGTGCTCGATCGCGCCCGCCGCTCGGCGCTGGTGGGTTTTGCCGCGCACATGACCATTGTCGAGGATTACGACCCGTCGCTGCCGCTGGCGCTGGCCGATTCCGACCAGCTCTTGCAAGTGATCCAGAACCTGCTGAAGAACGCGGCCCAGGCCGCGGGTGACAAGGGCGGCACGATCACCCTGCACAGCTATTACGAGCAATCCCTGCGCGTCCGCCGCGACGGCGGGGGGCCGGGCAAGTCGCTGCCTTTGCAGATCGAGGTGATCGACGACGGCCCCGGCCTGCCGCCCGAAATCGCCGGCAACGTGTTCGAGCCGTTTGTCTCGGGCCGCGAGAACGGCACCGGCCTCGGCCTCGCGCTCGCAGCCAAAATTGTCTCGGACCTCGATGGCTGGCTTTCGGTCAACTCGGTGCCGGGACGCACAGTATTCAGGATATCGCTGCCGCGCGCCGGCAAGGACATGGAGGAAAGCTAGATGGATGGCACGGTACTGGTCGCCGATGACGACCGCACGATCCGCACGGTTCTGACGCAGGCCCTGACGCGGGCGGGGTGCCGGGTGCACGCCACCTCGTCGCTGACCACGCTGATGCGTTGGGTGGGCGAGGGCAAGGGCGACGCGGTGATCACCGACGTCATGATGCCCGACGGCAATGGGCTGGAAATGCTGCCCAAGATCAACCAGGACCGCCCCGGCATGCCGGTGATCGTGATCTCGGCCCAGAACACCATCATGACCGCCATCCAGGCCGAAGAGGCCGCGGCCTTCGACTATCTGCCCAAGCCGTTCGACCTGCCCGACCTGATGAAGCGCACCGCCCGCGCGCTCGACGCCCGGACCACTCGCACCCCGGCCGAGGCGAAGTCCGAGGACCGCCCGGACGAGTTGCCGCTGGTCGGGCGCACCGCGGCGATGCAGGGGCTTTACCGCGTCGTCGCGCGGCTGATGAATACCGACCTGCCGGTGCTGATCACCGGCGAATCCGGCACCGGCAAGACGCTCATCGCCCGCGCGATCCACGATTTTTCCGACCGGCGCACGCTGCCCTTCGTCACCGTCACACCCAGCGACCTGGCCGATCTGGAAGGGCCCGCGCGGGTCATGGCCCGCGCCAAGGGCGGCACCATCGTGCTGGACGGGGTGGGGGACCTCAGCACCGATGCGCAGGCCCGCGTCGTGCGGATGATGGACGCGCCCGGCGATCACGTGCCGCGCTTCATGGCCACGTCCCTTGGGCGTCTGGCCGACCGACTGGAAGAGGGCAAGCTGCGCGAGGATCTCTATTACCGCCTGTCTGGGGCCGTGGTCGAGGTGCCGTCCCTGCGCGCCCGCGTCGACGACATCCCGCTTCTGGCCCAGCACTTCCTGCTGAAGGCCGAGCGCGAGGGCCAACCGCCCCGCACGTTGTCCGAGGATGCGATGGAGCTGATGCGCGCCTACAGCTGGCCGGGCAACGTGAGGCAGCTTGAAAACGCGGTGCAGCGTCTTGGCCTGACCGCGCGGTCGGCCGAGATCACCCGCTCCGAGGTCGAGGCGGTGCTGGGCAACCAGCCCGAGGCCGCGCCCGTGGTCGGTGGCGGCGGCGGTGAGACCCTCTCGACCTCGATCTCGCGCCACCTGCGCCGCTACTTCGACCTGCACGGCAACACCCTGCCGCCACCGGGCCTCTACGGGCGAATCCTCAAGGAAATGGAGATGCCCCTGATCGAGATCGCGCTCGATGCGACGGGCGGGAACCAGGCCAAATGTGCCGACCTTCTGGGCATTAACCGCAATACATTCCGCAAGAAAATCACCGACCTTGATATTCGCGTGACACGGCGCCGCAAGTTGATGTAAAACTGCAACATCACTGTGGCCCTTCGGAAGCTCTGCCAGGTTCCAAGCCACATCTGGAGGTCTGGCGCATCCCGCGCCACAACCTGATGGGGGGATTGCGTGGCTGTAAAAGCACGCAGACTGACGTGGGAAAAGCTCGGGCGCCTTCGGCGCATGAAACGCGTGCGCAATGCCGCCGCCTTCAGCCTTGTCGTGCTTGGCCCCGTTCTGGCGCTTCTGACCTATCTGGTGATGGGCCCGCTCGATCAGGGCAGTTCGTCCAACGTTCTGCGCATCATCCTGCTGGCCGACATGGTCTACATTATCATGGTCGCCGCGCTGGTGCTACAGCGCGTCGCCCAGATGGTCGCCGCCCGCCGCCGCAAATCAGCGGGCTCGCGCCTGCACCTGCGCCTGACTGGGGTCTTCGCCCTGATGGCGCTTTTGCCCACGATCACCGTCGCCGTCTTTGCCACGCTGTCGGTGAACATGGGGCTCGAGGCATGGTTCTCCGACAGGGTGGGGCGCGTCGTCGACAACTCCGTCGCCGCGGCGCAGGCCTACGAGGATGAACACCGCCGCGATCTGCTGGTCGATGCCCGCGCCCTGGCGTCGCTGATCAACGCCACCAAGCGCGCCGCCGTTTTCCTGGATGATGGCGACATCCGCCAGATCCTGTCGCGCGGCCAGCGCGAAATCCAGCGCGGCCTGCGCGAGGCGTTCGTCATCGACGGCACCGGCGACATCCGCTCGCGCGGGGAACGCTCCTACCTTTTCGACTACGAGGAACCCTCGCGCGAGATGTTCGACGAGGCCAACGAAGAGGGCGTCGTCATCATCCGCGACTGGGACAACAACGAGTTCCGCGCGCTTCTTCCCCTGGAGGAGATCCCCGACCGCTATCTCTACGTCAGCCGCAATGTCGACGGCGACATCCTCAGCCTGCTGGATGACACGCAGGAAACCGCGCGCTTCTACCAGCAGCGCGAGGACGAGCGCGACCGCGTGCTCTTTGAGTTCGGCGTGCTCTATCTCGGTTTCGCGCTGATCCTGATCCTTGCCGCCGTCTGGCTGGGCATGTGGTTTGCCGAACGTCTCAGCCGTCCCGTGGGCCGCCTGACCAGCGCGGCGCAGCGCGTGGGCGAGGGCGATCTGGACACCCAGGTGCGCGAGGAGGATGCCGATGACGAGATCGGCATGCTCTCGACCTACTTCAACCAGATGACGCGGCAATTGAAGCAACAGCGCGACACGCTGCTGACCAACACCGAGCAGATCGAACGCCGCCGGCGGCTGTTCGATTCCGTGCTGGGCTCGGTGTCGTCCGGCGTGGTGGGGCTGGATGCCAAGGGCCGGGTCACCTTCGTCAACCGTGCCGCCGAACGCCTGCTCGACTGGCAGGAGGACCAGCAATCGCTGGCGCTTTCCGTGGCGATCCCGGAATTCGGCGCGCTCTTTGACCGGCTGAAGGAGTCCAACACCGGCTTCGTGCAGGAGGAGATCAAGGTCAGCCGCACGGGCCGGATGGAAAACCTGCTGGTGCGCATGTCGACCCGTAGCAATGACGGCGGCCGACGCGAAGGCTACGTGGTGGCCTTCGACGACGTGACCGACCTCGTGACCGCCCAGCGCATGGCCGCCTGGGGCGACGTCGCCCGCCGCATCGCGCACGAGATCAAGAACCCTCTGACCCCGATCCAGCTGTCGGCGGAACGCATCAAGCGCAAGTTCACGCGCGTGCTGGATGACGAACAGGCCGCCAGCCTGGAACAGCTGACAGACGTGGTCGTGCGCCAAACCAACGATTTGCGCCGCATCGTCGACGAGTTTTCCAAGTTCGCCCGCATGCCCGAACCGCAGACCAAGGTCGAAAGCCTGACGCACCTGCTGCGCGAGGCGGTCCTGCTGCAGGAAGCCGGGCAGCCCGATGTCACGTTTGAGGCCACGCTGACCGATGACGCGCTGATGGCCGAAGTTGACGGCACCATGTTGCACCAGGCGCTGACCAACCTGATCAAGAACGCCGGCGAAGCCATTGAAAGCCTTTATGAAAAAGAAGGCTCCGACGGGCACCAGCCGCAGATCCGCGTCACCAGCACGCGCGAGGACGACGCGGCCGTGATCTGCATCTCCGACAACGGCATCGGCCTGCCCGAGGATCGCTCGCGCCTGTTCGAGCCTTACGTGACCACCCGCGCAAAGGGCACCGGCCTTGGCCTGCCCATCGTGAAGAAAATCATCGAGGAACATGGCGGCAGCCTTGGCCTGGAAGACGCCGAGCCCTTCGCCGAGGGCGCGCGCCCCGGCGCCATGGCCGTGATCCGCCTTCCCCTGACCCGGGCCGAGGCCGCGCCGGATACCGACCCCGATTTGAACGAATATGACCAACGACAGGCCGTATGAGGTAGACCCATGAGTGACATCCTGATTGTCGACGACGAACGCGATATCCGCGAACTGATTTCAGACATCCTGCAGGACGAAGGCTTCACGACCCGCCTCGCGGGCAATTCCGACGAGGCCATGGCCGAGATCCGGAACCAGCCGCCGGGCCTGCTGATCCTCGACATCTGGCTGAAAGACAGCAACATGGACGGGATCGACATCCTCAAGGCGGTCAAGCGCGACTTCCCCGAGGTGCCGGTGGTGATCATCTCGGGCCACGGCAATATCGAGATCGCGGTGGCGGCCATCAAGCAGGGCGCCTACGACTTCATCGAGAAACCCTTCAACATCGACCAGCTGATGGTGGTGATCCGCCGCGGCATGGAAACCAGCCGCCTGCGCCGCGAGAACCTCGCGCTCAAGCGGCAGGGCAGCGGCCCCGCCGACATGCTGGGCGAAAGCCCCGTCTTCCGCACGCTGGTGGGCCAGCTGGACAAGGTCACCCGGTCGAATGGCCGGGTGATGCTGTCTGGCCCTGCCGGCTCGGGCAAGGAGCTGGCGGCGCGCTACATCCACGCCAATTCCGACCGTGCCAATGGCCCCTTCGTCTGCGCCGGCTGCGCCTCGATCGAGCCCGACCGGATGGAAGAGGTCCTCTTCGGGCGCGAGGCCGAGGACGGCACCGTCACCGCCGGCCTGCTGGAAGAGGCCAATACCGGCGTCATCTATTTCGACGAGGTCGCCGACATGCCCCTGGTCACGCAGGGCAAGATCCTGCGCGTGCTGGTCGATCAGACCTTCCTGCGGGTGGGCGGCAGCGACAAGGTGCAGGTCGACCTGCGCGTCATCTCCTCGACCAGCCGCGATCTCGAGGCCGAGATTCAGGCCGACAGGTTCCGCCGCGAGCTTTACCACCGCCTGAACGTGGTGCCGATCGCCGTACCCAGCCTCGAGGACCGGCGCGAGGACATACCGGTGCTGGCGGCCTATTTCATCGAAAAGCTCAACAGCGAACAGGGCCTGCCCATCCGCGCCCTGGCTGACGAGGCGGCGGCGCTCCTGCAGACCATGCGCTGGCCCGGCAACGTCCGTCAGCTGCGCAACGTGATCGAGCGCGTGCTGATCCTGGGCGAGTCCAACGGTGACATCACCGCGCGCGAAATCCCCGGCGACAGCGCCACGCCCAGCGACGGGGATCGCGTTGTCCTGTCGGGCACGGTGGCCACCATGCCCCTGCGCGAGGCCCGCGAGGCGTTCGAGCGTGAATACCTGATGACCCAGATCAACCGCTTTGGCGGCAATATCAGCCGCACGGCGGAATTCGTCGGCATGGAACGCAGCGCCCTGCACCGCAAGCTGAAATCGCTGGGGGTCGTCACCGGGACCAAGGGCGCACGCGTGTCCGACGAGGAAGAGGACAGCCAGCAGGCCGCGACGGGCTGACAGGGCAGGGTATCGCGTACACGCCTCGCTTCCCCTGGTCAAAAACATCCCCGCCGAAGGCAAACCCGAGACGCCCCCGCCGCCGAGACTTCAAGCGCGCCGAAGGCGCTCCTTCAGGCGACGCAGACCTACTCGGGGTTCACGATCTGGTATTTCCCGCCCTTGATGCGGATCGCGCAGGAGTTTTCCGTCAGTGGCGGCTGCACCCGCGTCGCGGTGATCACCGTGGCCTCCACCACCTCGGGCGGGCAGGGCTTCAGGCTGACCTTCTGGTACCCCTGGTCGGCCATGCATTGCTTGGCCACCCGTGCGCGCAGCCCCTCGTTGGCGTCATAGCTTTCCCACCGCCCGGGCGACAGCAGCACCCGGACCGTCTTGCACGCGCCCGCCGCGTTGCAGACCGGGCGATAGCTGTAGGTCGGCGGGATATAGCGCGTCAGCGTGCGCACCGGCACTTCGCGCAGCGCCGCCACGTCACATTGCGTGCGGTCCCGCGCGACCCCGCTCACCGGGGCGCCTTCCTTGTAATAGACAGTGGTCGGCAGGCAGCCCGCCAACAGCGGCGCGACACAGGCGAAAATCGGGACAAGGTACCATCTCATAACCGCCAGCTTATCCGCAAATCCGCGCAGGACAAAGCAATTGACCGTGACTGCCCCATCTGTCATGCAAAGCCCTCGATTGGGTCAATAAGGGCACAGCCCATGAAGGTCATCATCTGCGGGGCAGGGCAGGTCGGCTGGCAGATCGCGCGCCACCTGTCGGGCGAACGCAACGACGTCACCGTCGTCGACAACAACCCCGACCTGGTTCGCCGCGCGACCGAGACGCTGGACGTGCAGGGCATCAACGGCTTTGCCAGCTATCCCAACGTGCTGGACCAGGCCGGGGCGCGCGATGCCGACATGATCATCGCCGCCACCTACTCGGACGAGGTCAACATGGTCACCTGCCAGGTGGCGCATTCGGTCTTTTCCATCAACCGAAAGATCGCCCGCCTGCGCAGCCAATCCTACCTGGACGCGATCTACTCCGACCTCTACCGCCGCGACCACATGCCCATCGACGTGGTGATCTCGCCCGAGCGCGAGGTGGCCGAGGCCGCGCTGCAACGCCTTGCCGCCCCCGCCGCCTTCGACACCGAAACCTTCATGGAAGGAAAGGCGCAGCTTCTGGGCCTGCGGATCGAGGATGACTGCCCGATCGTCAACACGCCCCTGCGACAGTTGACGGATCTCTTTTCGACCCTCGAAGTGGTGGTCGTGGCCATCCGCCGCGACGGCAAGCTGTTCGCGCCCGAGGCCGAGGACCAGCTTTTCGTCGGCGACGACGCCTATGTTTTCGCGCCCTCCGAGGACGTGCCGCGCACGATGGAGGTTTTCGGCAAGACCTCGCAGTCACAGGAACGGCTGGTCATCATCGGCGGCGGAAATATCGGCCTCAGCGTCGCCAAGCGGATTGAGAAGCGCGGCAAGCGCACCCGGGTCAAGGTGATCGAGCGCGACCGCAAGGTGGCCGAACGCGCCGCCGACGCGCTGGAACGCACCATCGTGCTCAACGGCGACGGGCTGGACGCGCAATTGCTGGCCGAGGCGAATATCTCGCGCACCGATGCGGTGCTGGCGGTGACAGACGACGACAAGACCAACATGCTGGCCGCCGTGCGCGCCAAGTCCGAAGGCTGCCCTTTCTCCATCGCGCTGATCAACGACCCCACGCTCTTGCCGATGATGGAGCCGTTGGGCATCGACGCCTATATCAACCCGCGCTCCACCACCGTCAGCTCGATCCTGCGCCATGTCCGCCATGGCCGCGTGCGCTCGGTCTATTCCATCGGCGATGCCGAGGCCGAGGTGATCGAGGCCGAGGTCATGTCCACGTCCAACATCGCCGGCGCCGCGATCCGCGCGATCGATTTTCCCGAAGGGGTGCTTGTGGGGGGCGTGCTGCGGGACGGCAAGGTGCTGAAACCCTCCGGGTCCATGCGGATCGAGGCGGGCGACGTGGTGGTGATCTTCGCGCTGGCTTCGGATGTGGGCCGGGTGGAACAGCTCCTGCAGGTCTCGATTGATTTCTTCTGAGACATCCTCGCCGGGCCTCACGGCCCGTCTGCTGCGGTTCCCACTCATCCTCGTACTGACCGGGATCGCCAGCATCGCCATGCTCGGCCCCGCGCTGCACGCTTTCGTGCAGGACGATCATTCCGTCGCCCGCGCTTTTCTCTATTCCAGCGTGCTGGGGGTCACCTTCATCCTGCTCGTCGGCCTGGCCATCGCGGGCCGCCGGCAACAGGACAATTCGGACATCCAGAACCTCGCTTCGCTGGCGCTGGCCTATACCGCGCTGCCGGTGTTCCTGGCGCTGCCCTTCTACGAGGGGCTGGAGACGACGCGCTTTCTGAACGCCTATGTCGAGATGGTGTCGTGCCTGACGACGACCGGCGCCACTCTCTTCGACAATCCCGCGCGGCTGGTCGACAGCTTGCATCTGTGGCGCGGTATGGTCGGCTGGTTCGGCGGGCTTCTGATCTGGATTGCCGCCTCGGCCGTGCTGGCGCCCATGAACCTTGGCGGGTTCGAGATCACCGTCTCGGCCGAACCGGGGCAGGGGGAGGATGCGCTCAGCCGGTTCCGCCGCGCCAGCTCTGCCCGTCGCATCGCGCAAAGCACGCAGGCGCTGGCGCCCGTCTATGTGGGCCTCACCGGGGTCGTGTGGTTCCTGCTTGTGATCGGCGGTGACCGTCCGCTGGTGGCGGCGGTGCATGCCATGTCCACGATGGCCACCAGCGGCATCTCCGCCGTCGGCGGGGTCGAGAATGCCGGCAGCGGCTTTGGCGGCGAGATCGTGATCTTCCTGTTCATGTTCTTCGCCCTGTCGCGGCTGACCTTTTCGTCGGACACGCTGACCAGCAAGTCCACCAGCGTGCTGGGCGACCCCGAGTTCCGCATCGGCTGTGCATTGGTGCTGGGCGTGCCGCTGGTCCTGTTCTCGCGCCACTGGCTGGGCGCCTTCGACGTCGACCAGGTCGAGGATTTGGGCCAGGCACTGCAGGCGCTCTGGGGCGGCACGTTTACCGTCATGTCCTTCCTGTCCACCACCGGCTTTCAAAGTGCGGCGTGGGAGGCCGCGCAATCCTGGTCGGGTCTCGGCACGCCGGGGCTGTTGCTGATGGGGCTGGCGATGTTCGGCGGCGGCGTGGCCACCACGGCGGGCGGTGTGAAACTCCTGCGGATCTACGCGCTCTACCTCAACGGCCAGCGCGAGATGGAGCGGCTGATCCATCCCTCCTCGGTGGGCCGCGCGGGGGTCCACACCCGCCGCATGCGGCGCGAGGGCGCCTTCGTGGCGTGGATCTTCTTCATGCTTTTCGCGCTGTCGCTGGCATTGGTGACCGTCCTGATGGCGGCCTTCGGCGAGGACCTGCAGAACGCCATCGTACTCTCGACCGCCGCGCTGGCCACCGCCGGGCCGCTCACGCAAGTCGGCGCCGACGCGCCTATCGCCCTGCTTGAAATGCACCCGGCGGCCAAGCTGGTCTTTTCCGCCGCGATGGTGCTGGGCCGGATGGAGACGCTGGCCCTGATCGCGCTTTTCAACCCCAGCCTGTGGCGCCGCTGACCGTCGGGAATATCCGCCCCGCGCGGCAATGTTGTCACACTCCTGAAACACCACCCCGGCAAGACACCGCAACGATTTGATTTTTGGGCTGGAAACTCCGAAACGCGCACTCCATACTCCCTCCCGAGGGAGACCGGGGCCGCAAGAGGCCTCATGCAAGAACAAAGGCTATAAAAACAATGGCGACAGACCGACAAAATCTGCAAGACGCATTTCTGAATCAGGTACGCAAGACCAAGATCCCGGTCACTGTTTTCCTTATCAATGGCGTCAAACTGCAAGGTGTCATCACCTGGTTCGACAATTTCTGCATCCTGCTGCGCCGCGACGGGCAGTCACAGCTTGTCTACAAGCATGCCGTGTCGACGATCATGCCGTCCCAGCCGGTCAGCCTGTACGAGGGCGATGACGGGTCTTGACGCAGACCGACGTTTCGGACACCCGCGCCTGGGTCCTGCACCCGGATATCCCCAGTTCAGACCGCGAGCGTGACCCCGCGCTCGCGCTCGAAGAGGCCGTGTCGCTGGCCCATGCCCTGCCGGGGCTGGAGGTGCTGGGCGGCTCGGTCGTGCGCCTGCGCGACCCGCATCCCGGCATGCTCTTCGGCAAGGGCAAGATGGCCGAACTGCAGCAGCTTGTCGAAGACAACGAGGTCGAGCTGGTCCTGATCGACGGGCCGGTCTCGCCCGTGCAGCAGCGCAATCTCGAAAAGAAGCTGGGCGTCAAACTGCTCGACCGCACCGGGCTGATCCTCGAGATTTTCTCGGACCGTGCCGCCACTCGCGAAGGCGTGCTTCA
Organism: Roseovarius confluentis; assembly: GCF_002917925.1. Taxonomy (GTDB): domain Bacteria; phylum Pseudomonadota; class Alphaproteobacteria; order Rhodobacterales; family Rhodobacteraceae; genus Roseovarius; species Roseovarius confluentis. Next base: position 242,717 of record NZ_PPFE01000001.1, read on the forward strand.
GGTCGAGATGGCCGCGCTTTCCTATCAACGCACCCGGCTCGTCCGCGCCTGGACCCACCTCGAACGTCAGCGTGGCGGATTGGGCTTTGTCGGCGGCCCCGGCGAGACGCAGATCGAGGCGGACCGCCGCGCCATCGACGAACAGCTCGTCCGCCTGCGCCGCCAGCTGGAAAAGGTCGTGAAGACCCGCACCCTGCACCGTGCCGCCCGCGCCAAGGTGCCGTTCCCCATCGTGGCGCTCGTGGGCTACACCAACGCCGGCAAGTCGACGCTCTTCAACCACCTCACGGGGGCCGAGGTCATGGCCAAGGACATGCTTTTCGCCACGCTCGACCCCACCATGCGCAAGATCGCGCTTCCCGGTGGTGGCCCCGAGGTGATCCTGTCGGACACCGTCGGGTTCATCTCCGATCTGCCCACCGAACTGGTGGCCGCCTTCCGCGCCACGCTCGAGGAAGTGCTGGCCGCCGACCTGATCGTCCATGTCCGCGACATCTCGCACCCCGAGACCGAGGACCAGGCCGGCGACGTGCACGAGATCCTCACCAGCCTCGGCGTGCTGGAAACCACGCCGCAGATCGAGGTCTGGAACAAGATCGATCGCCTGACGCCGGAGGACCGCACCCTGGTCGAAAACCGCGCCAGCCGGATGGAGAACGTACAGCTTCTGTCGGCCATCACCGGCGAGGGCATGGACGCGCTCAGCGACACCATCATCACCCGGCTGGCGGGCACCACCCATGTCGAGACGTTCACCTTGGGCTTTGACGCCGGTCGCAAACGCGCCTGGCTGTTCGAAAAGGGGCTTGTCGAGGACGAGGTGCAGGACGAAGACGGCTATACCCTGACCGTACGCTGGAACGAGACGCAGAAATCGCAGTTCGACGGGCTTTGAGCACACCGTGCCTCGCGGCCTCGTGATTTGCGAAAACCGACGCGCATGCCGATCTAGCGGCCAGAAGCACCGGAAAGGACGCAAGACATTGGCCAAGACCTTCCACGAACTCGCCTTCACCGACGCGGTCCGCGCCATGCAGGAAAAACAGGGCTCGGCGGCGATGTACGCCCGCAGCCTTGCCCCCGAGGCCCCCGCCGACGACCGTCTTGGCCCAACGAGGCACAGTTCATCGCCCTGCGCGACGGCTTCTACCAAGCCACGGTCAGCGCCACGGGCTGGCCCTATGTGCAGTTTCGCGGCGGCCCGCGCGGCTTTCTGAAAATGCTGGATGACCAGACGCTGGGCTATGCGGATTATCGCGGCAACCGCCAATATATCTCCACCGGCAACCTGGCGGACAACGACCGTATCTCGCTTATCCTGATGGACTACCCCAACAGCGCCCGGCTCAAGATCCTGGGCCGCGTGAGGATCAGCGACGATCCCGACCTGATTTCCCGACTGATGGACGAGGGCTACAAGGCGCGCCCAGAACGGGCCGTGGTCATCACCGTCGAAGGCTTCGACTGGAATTGCCCGCAGCACATTCCCGTCCGTCTGACCATGGAGGAACTCGACCCCATCCTCGCGCCGTTCCAGCAGGAACTGGCCGATCTGCGATCCGAGAACGCCGCTCTCAAGGCCCGGCTGGACGCGGCTCAGTCGCTGTGAACCAACCGCAGGTAGGGCCGCTCGCTGGGATGTGACAGGTCCGCGGACTGCTCCTGGCGGTCCTTCGGGGCAGGGGCGGCCAGTGGCGCCTGCTCTTCACTGAATCCGGTGGCCTTGGTGTCGGTCAGGTCCAGCGGCGTCACCTTGCTCTCCACGATCTTGAACCGGCGCGGCGTGGTGCCGATCGGCCCCGAGGACACGAAACACCCCAGCGCACGCGAGATATCTCCGAGGTCGCTGCGCAGCGGCAGCACGATCAGCGTCGCGGCCATCGCCGCGCGGCGCAGGCCGCCGGGCGCTGTCAGGTCAATCCGCAGCGTCGCGGGCCGCTCGAACAGGTCGACCATCGCGTCGGCCAACTGCCCCCGATCCTCGGGCGCGATCAGCGCCGACAGGGGCATGCCGCGTACTTCCATGCCCATCACGTCCGACAGATGCGTGCCGGCGATCCGAAGCCGGGCGATGCCGGGGGCGACCTTTTCGACAATGAAGGCGTTGCTCAGCAGGCTTTCGATGCCGCGCGGATCGATCTCGGTGCGCAGCGGCACGTCGCCGCCCCGGCGCATCCCCGACCAGTAGCCGACGAACTTTTGCAGATCGGCCTCGACGCGGGCGCTGTGACCGCCGCTGCCCGAGGGCCGCAGATCGGCAAACTTGTCCAAAAATGAGCTTCCAGAATCATCCTTCATCGGTCTTTCCCCATCCGGCGCAGGGGCCGGTCTCGCCACTCAATTTTCAATCCCGTCACCAGGGCCACCCGCCCCGGTCCTGCGGTTCCGCGACCGAGGCAAGCCGCCCCGGCGCGTCCCTGCGGCCCGATCCACCTGAAAGGCTCAACTTGAATCGGATGCAGTTCAACTTGAAACAAGCTTGCCACATTTCCGCCCGATTTTGTTCAACTTTCTTGCCGAGTGGTTAACGCCCGGCGTCGCGTGACGCTTGCGAACAGGCCGCCGACGCACTAGGAAACCATTGCAACAACGGGCCTTTCGCGGCCCGCCCCGCAAAGGATCAAATGACCGTGACCCAAGCCCCCGCGCAGCTGAACTCCATGACCGGCTATGCCTCGGGGCAGGGAATGCATGGCCGCTTCGGCTGGACATGGGACTTGCGCGCGGTCAACGGGCGCGGACTGGATCTGCGGCTGCGGGTGCCGGACTGGATCGACGGGCTTGAGCCCGCCTTGCGCGCACGCCTGACCAAGGCGCTCGGGCGTGGCAATGTCACCTTGTCGCTGAAGCTGCAGGCCCAGGATGGCGGCGCCGCCGCGCAACTGGACACGGCCCAACTGGACAACGTGCTGGCGGCAATGACCGAGATCGAATCCCGCGCCATGGCGCTTGGCCTGTCGCTCGCGCCCGCCAACGCCGCCGATGTGCTGGGCTTGCGCGGCGTGTTCGAGCCGGGCGCGCAGGACGAGGATACCGCCGCCCTGGGCAAGGCGCTGGTGGCCGATTTCGAAACCGTGCTCAGCAGTTTCCAGTCGATGCGCCGCCGCGAAGGCGTGGCGCTGGCCGAGGTTCTGACCGGCCAGCTGGACCGGATCGCCGCGCTGACGGACGCCGCCGCCACCGCCGCCGAGGCCCGCCGCCCCGAGACCGAGGCCAATTTCCGTGCCGCGCTTCAGCACGTGATGGACAACACCGACGGCATCGAGGAAGCCCGCATCGCCCAGGAACTGGCGGTGCTGGCGGTCAAGTCCGACGTCACCGAGGAGATCGACCGCCTGCGCAGCCACGTCGCTGCCGCCCGCGACCTTATCGCCGGGGGCAGCCCCGCGGGCCGCAAGCTCGATTTCCTCGCGCAGGAATTCAACCGCGAGGCCAACACGCTGTGTTCCAAGGCCCAAAGCAGCGACCTGACCAGCGTCGGGCTGGAGCTGAAAAGCGTGATAGAGCAGATGCGCGAACAGGTGCAGAATGTGGAGTGACCTGCAAAACAAAATTTTGCAGGTCATCCCGGACTTGATCCGGGATCTCCTGGCCTCTTTGCGCTACCACGTCCCGGGCTTGACCCTGCCTGTCCCGGGCATGACCCGGGACCTCCCGGCTAAAGGGTTTGCGCCACCTTCGGCGTCGCCGCAGCGCGCCTTCGGCGCTTGCATGAGTATTTTGGGCAAGAAAAAGCCGGGCCATGCGCCCATACCGGAGGCCCCATGAAACACCGCCGCGGCCTTCTGATCATCCTGTCCTCGCCCTCGGGCGCGGGCAAATCCACGCTGTCGCGCCGCCTGCGCGACTGGGACGAGACGATCTCGTTTTCCGTCTCGGCCACCACGCGCCCCCCGCGTGCGGGCGAAGTGGACGGGCAGGATTATCACTTCCTTGACGACAGCACCTTTCGCAAACAGGTGGCGGCCGGCGAGATGCTGGAACACGCCCATGTCTTCGGCAATTTCTACGGCTCGCCCCGCGGCCCCGTGCAGGCCGCCATCGACGAAGGCCGCGACGTTTTGTTCGATATCGACTGGCAGGGTGCGCAGCAGATCCAGAATTCGGTCCTCGGCCCGCATACCCTGTCGATCTTCATCCTGCCGCCCAGCATCACCGAGCTGCACCGCCGGTTGGAAACCCGCGGCCAGGACAGCCCCGAGACCATCGCCAAGCGGATGCAGAAAAGCTGGGACGAGATCAGCCACTGGGGCGAATATGACTACGTGCTGGTCAATGACGACCTCGAGACAACGGACAAAGCCCTCAAGACCATCGTCTCGGCCGCCCGCCTGCGCCGCCTGCAACAGCCCGACCTGAATGCCCACGTGCAACGCCTTCAGGCCGAATTCGAGGAGAGATGAATGCCCATTTACGCGCTTGACGACGTGATACCGCAACTGGAGGAGGGCGCCTGGGTCGCGCCTGACGCCAACATCATCGGCAAGGTGGTGCTGGAGGAAAACGCCTCGGTCTGGTTCGGCTGCACGCTGCGCGGCGACAACGAGCCCATCGTCGTGGGGCAGGGCAGCAACGTGCAGGAAAACACCGTGATGCACACCGACCCGGGTTTTCCGCTGACCATCGGGCGCGGTTGTACCATCGGGCACAAGGCGATGCTGCATGGCTGCACCATCGGCGAGAACTCCCTGATCGGCATGGGGGCCACGGTGCTGAACGGCGCGAAGATCGGCAAGAACTGCCTGATCGGGGCCTGTGCGCTGATCACCGAGGGCAAGGAGATCCCCGATGGCAGCCTTGTGATGGGCGCGCCCGGGAAGATCGTGCGCGACCTGGACGACAAGGCCATCGCGGCGTTCAAGGCCACCGCGCTGCATTATCAGAAGAACGCCGCGCGCTACCGGGCGGGGATGCGCCGCGTCGAGATCGAATGAACCAGGGCAATATCGCCACGCTCTTGCAGGCGATTCCCCTGGCCTCGTTGCTGATCGGCCGGGGCGAGCGCATTCTCGGTGCCAACGACCGCGCCGCGGCCTTGTTGGGGCCGGGGCTGATCGGCCGCCATTTCATCACCGCCATTCGCCAGCCCACCGTGCTGGACGCGGTCGAGGCGTCCCTGCGCGACCGCGAGACGCGCCAGACACGTTACCTTTCCAGCGCGGGCACGCAGGACACCGCCTTTGCCGTCACCTGCAGCCCGGTCGAGACCGAGGCGGGCTCCGGCGTGCTCTTGTGTTTCGAGGATGTCACCCATCTTGAACAGGTGGGCCAGATGCGCCGCGATTTCGTCGCCAATGTCAGCCACGAATTGCGCACGCCCTTGACCGCGCTTCTCGGTTTCATCGAAACCCTGCGCGGCCCGGCGCGCAATGATCCCGCCGCGACCGAGCGTTTCCTGGGCACCATGCAAGTCGAGGCCAGCCGGATGGAGCGTCTGGTGAAGGACTTGCTTTCGCTCAGCCGGGTCGAGGCGCAGGAACGCGTGCGTCCCACCGACCGGGTCGATCTGGTCCGGTTGATGCGCGCCGTTATCCATGCCACGCGCCCGATCGCGGACGAGGCCGGCGTCGAGATCGCGTTCGAGACGACTCTGTCCGACGTCACCGTGCCCGGCGACGCCGACCAGCTGCATCAGATCCTCACCAACCTGATCGAGAACGCCATCAAGTATGGCGGCCCCGGCAAGACCGTCACCCTGATGCTCGAGGCCCATGCCGATCACCCCGCGCTGCGCGGCCCCTCGGCGGTGATTTCCGTCATCGACCAGGGCCCCGGCATCGAGGAGGTGCACATCCCCCGCCTGACCGAACGATTCTACCGGATCGACAGCCACCGCTCGCGCGAGATGGGCGGCACCGGGCTGGGGCTGGCCATCGTCAAGCACATCGTCAACCGCCACCGCGGGCGACTGAAGGTGCATTCGGAACTGGGGCAGGGCACCCGATTCGACGTGATTCTGCCCTCGCGCCCGACCGCGCAGCAGACCTGATGCACCGCTCATTTTCGCGCCCCGACGTCAACCTCAATTAATTCGTCCTTAACGCCCGGAAAATGCAGCCTGTCATGAAACCGTTACAAAACTGTAACAGAAGCGTCGTGCCCGAGGCGTAGCAGAGCGCCAAGGTCGCCCGCTGCAAGGTGACCGGGATACATGGATATCAGGAGCTATATATGTCCTTCATGAAAATGACCGCCTCCACCCTGGCGATCGCGGCCGTTTCGGCCACCGCTGCCGCTGCACGTGACAACGTCCAGGTTGCCGGTTCTTCCACCGTTCTGCCCTACGCGTCGATCGTGGCCGAGCTCTTCGGCGAAAACACCGACTTCCCGACCCCGGTCGTGGAATCGGGCGGCTCGTCGGCTGGCCTGAAACGCTTCTGCGAAGGCGTTGGCGAAAACACCATCGACGTGGCGAACGCCTCGCGCGCCATCCGCGAAAAAGAGATCCAGGCCTGCGCCGACAACGGCGTGACCGACATCATCGAAGTGCGCATCGGCTATGACGGCATTGTCTTCGCCAGCCAGCAGTCCGGTCCCGCGTTCACCGCGTTCGAGCCCACCGACATCTTCAACGCCATCGGCGCCACCGTCCTGAAAGACGGCGAGCTGGTCGAGAACACCCACGAAAGCTGGGCCGAGTTCAACTCCGACCTGCCCGATGCCGAAATCGCGATGTTCATCCCCGGCACCAAGCACGGCACCCGCGAAGTCTTCGAAGAGAAGGTTCTGCTGATCGGCTGCGAGGAAACCGGCGCGATGCAGGCCATGCTGGACAGCGGCATGAGCGAAGACGAAGCCGAGGACTCGTGCCTCGACGTCCGTCAGGACGGCAAGTCGGTCGATATCGACGGCGACTACACCGAAACCCTGGCGCGCATCGACGCCAACACCAACGGCATCGGCGTGTTCGGCCTGGCGTTCTACGAGAACAACACCGACAAACTGAAGGTCGCCACGATGAGCGGCATCGAGCCCTCGACCGACACCATCGCCTCGGGTGAATATCCGGTGTCGCGCCCGCTGTTCTTCTACGTCAAGAAAGCGCATATCGGCGTGATCCCCGGCCTGAAAGAGTACGCCCAGTTCTTCGTCGCCGACGAGATCGCAGGCCCCGGCGGCCCGCTGTCGAACTACGGCCTGGTCGCGGACCCGGAACTGGCGGCCACGCAGTCGGCTGTCGAGGCCGAAGAAACCATGGGCAGCGGCTCCTGAGCCTCTGACCTTCCGGGGGCGGCATATTCCGCCGCCCCCAACCCCTTTTAGGTAATTTTTCCAGACAGACGGATGGGGGGCTCATGCCGACACTCTGGCTATTCCTGATCGTGCTTGGCGTCGCGGCCGCGGGCTATGTGCTCGGGCGCGGGCGGGCGCTTCAAAGCGTGGAGGGCGACAACCGCAAGCTCCACTCCCTGCCGTCCTATTACGGATCGAACGTCCTGATCAAAGTGGTCGTGCCAGCCTTTCTGCTGATGATCGCCTGGCTGCTGATCCAGCCCATCGTGGTCGGCAACACGATCTCGGGCATGATCCCTGACCGTTCGGTCGACAACAAGGGCTCGCTGGGGCTGGTGATGGCCGAGGTCCGCCGCACCGCCGAAGGCCTCGACAATGCCATTGCCCAGGGGCTGATGGACGAAGACTTCGTCAACAACGCTCGCGCCGACCTCGCCGATGTCACACAGCGGCTCAAGGATGCGGGCCAGATCGTCACCTCCGAGGTGACCCAGCCCATCCTGAACGCTGCGCAGCGCTACCGGGTCATGAACGCCACCGGCAACCTCATGATGACCATCGCGGTGCTCGTGCTGGCCGTGCTCGGCGCGCTCTGGGGCCTGCGCGAATCCCACGGCGATTTCCGTGCCCGCAACACGGTCGAGAAAAGCATCCGCGCGCTGCTGATCGGCGCGGCCTCCATCGCCATCCTGACCACGATCGGCATCATCCTGTCGCTCGTGTTCAACACGATCGAGTTCTTCCGGCTTTATCCCGCGTCCGATTTCTTCTTCGGCACCAACTGGGCGCCCAGCTTCTCGGGCCGGGGCGGCAGTTCCGACCTCGGCGTGCTGCCGCTTCTGTGGGGCACGTTCTACATCTCCATCGTGGCGCTGGCCGTGGCCGTGCCCATCGGGCTTTTCGCCGCCATCTACCTGTCGGAGTACGCCTCGCCCAAGGTTCGCTCTGTCGCCAAGCCGCTGCTCGAGGTGCTGGCGGGTATCCCCACCATCGTCTACGGTCTTTTCGCCCTGCTGACGGTCGGCCCGCTGTTGCTGAAGGTCTTCGGCGATGACGGGCTTGGCATCATGCAGGCCGGCACCGCCGTCATGACCGCCGGTCTGGTGATGGGCATCATGCTCATCCCATTCGTCAGCTCGCTTTCCGACGACATCATCAACGCCGTGCCCCAGTCCATGCGCGACGGCTCCTACGGCCTTGGCGCCACGCAATCGGAAACCATCCGCCAGGTGGTGCTGCCCGCCGCGCTGCCGGGCATCGTGGGCGCCATCCTGCTGGCCGCGTCCCGCGCCATCGGCGAGACGATGATCGTGGTTCTGGGGGCAGGGGCCGCGGCAAGGCTCAGCCTCAACCCGTTCGAGGCCATGACCACCGTCACCGCCAAGATCGTCAGCCAGCTGACGGGCGACGCCGACTTCGCCTCGCCCGAGGCGCTGGTCGCCTTCGCCTTGGGCATGACCCTCTTCGTCATCACGCTGGGGCTCAACGTCTTCGCCCTCTACATCGTGCGCAAATACCGGGAGCAGTACGAATGACCGACGCAACGCTCAACGGCGCCAGCGGCGGCGGCCACGGCCGCTCCTCGCTCAAGACCATCGACGCGAACACCAAACGGCGAAACGCGGCCGAGAAACGCTTCCGCGCCTACGGCATGGCGGCCATCGGCATCGGGCTCTTTTTCCTCGTGGTGCTGTTCTTCTCGATCATCCGCTCGGGCCTTCCGGCCTTCACCCAGACCGTGGTGGAGATGGAGTTCACCATCACGCAGGAACAGTACGAGGAGGCCGAGGGCCAGCTTTTCAAGACCAAGGCCTATTCCAACCTGTTCATCACCCAGCTTCAGCAGCAACTCGAAGAACGCGGGCTGGAGCTGGACTTCGACGAAGCCGCCATCGAACGCCTGCTGGGCAAGGTCGGCGGCAACCTGCGCGAATACTATGCCGGCAACCAGAACCGCATTGGCGAGCCGGTGGAGTTCTCGCTCTCGGCCTCGTCGCGCGTCGACGGCTATTTCAACGGTCGCGTCACCCGCGAAAGCATGCAGGACAGCCGGTTCCTCATGGCTTCCGACCTTGATCTGGTGGATGCCATGGCCGAGGCGGGCATCATCAAGTCCGAGTTCAACTGGAACTTCATCACCGGCGCGGATTCCGGCGTGGACAACCCCGGCGGCGCGGGCATCGGTGCGTCGGTCGTGGGCTCGTTCTTCATGATGCTGGTGGTGCTGGTCCTGTCGCTGCCCATCGGCGTCGCCGCCTCGATCTATCTCGAGGAATTCGCACCGCAGAACCGCTTCACCGACCTCATCGAGGTCAACATCTCGAATCTCGCCGCCGTGCCCTCCATCGTCTTCGGCATCCTTGGCCTTGCCGTCTTCATCCAGTTCATGCACCTGCCGCAATCGGCCCCGCTGGTGGGCGGGCTGGTGCTGACACTGATGACCCTGCCGACGATCATCATCTCGACCCGCGCCTCGCTCAAATCCGTGCCGCCGTCGATCCGTGACGCGGCGCTCGGGGTCGGGGCGTCCAAGATGCAGGCGGTCTTTCACCACGTCCTGCCGCTGGCCATGCCCGGCATCCTGACCGGCACCATCATCGGCCTCGCGCAGGCCCTGGGCGAAACCGCGCCGCTGCTGCTCATCGGCATGGTCGGCTTCGTCGCCCGCGGCTACCCCGACGGCTTCGTCGCCGGCTTCACCGAACCGAACTCGGCCATGCCCGCCCAGATCTACACCTGGGCCGCCCGCGCCGACGCCAGCTTCTATGAGAAAGCCTGGGGCGGGATCATCATCCTGCTGGCCTTCCTGCTTACCATGAACATCATCGCCATCATCCTGCGCCGCCGCTTCGAGCGCCGCTGGTAGAAAGGGACCTCCCCATGTACGATACGCCAAATACGGAGAGAGCCGTGGATCAGAAAGACATCAAATTCTCGGCCAAGGGCGTTCAGGTCTATTACGGCGACACCCACGCCATCAAGGACGTGGACGTGGCGCTGGAAGACAAGACCGTCACCGCCTTCATCGGGCCGTCCGGCTGTGGCAAGTCCACCTTCCTGCGCTGTCTCAACCGGATGAACGACACGATCGACATCTGCCGGGTCGAGGGCGATATCCTGCTCGATGGCGAGGATATCTACGACAAGAAAGTGGACCCGGTGCAACTGCGCGCCAAGGTCGGCATGGTGTTCCAGAAACCCAACCCGTTCCCCAAGTCGATCTACGACAACATCGCCTACGGCCCCCGCATCCACGGCATGGCCAAGAACAAGGCAGACCTGGACGAGATCGTCGAACGTGCCCTGCGCCGCGGCGCCATCTGGGACGAGGTCAAGGACCGCCTGCAAGCGCCCGGCACCGGGCTTTCGGGCGGCCAGCAGCAGCGTCTCTGCATCGCCCGCGCCGTCGCGACGGAGCCCGAAGTGCTCCTGATGGACGAGCCCTGTTCAGCGCTCGACCCCATCGCCACGGCCCAGGTCGAGGAACTGATCGACGAGCTGCGCACGCAGTATTCCGTGGTCATCGTGACCCACTCGATGCAACAGGCCGCGCGCGTCAGCCAGAAGACCGCCTTCTTCCACCTGGGCAACCTCGTGGAATTCGGCGAAACCGGCAAGATCTTCACCAACCCCGAAGATCCCCGCACCGAAAGCTACATCACCGGCCGGATCGGCTAAGGAGCGCACGCTATGAACGACGAACACATCTCATCGGCCTTCGACCGCGACCTCGAAACCGTCCAGGCGCTAATCATGAAGATGGGCGGCCTGGTCGAAGAGGCGATCATGAACGCCGCCATCTCGCTCGACACCCGCGACGAGGAACTGGCCGAAAAGGTCCGTGCCGGCGACCGCGTGATCGACGACCTCGAAGAGCAGATCGACCAGGAAACCGCGCGGACCATCGCCCTGCGCGCGCCCACCGCCATCGACCTGCGCGTCATCCTGACGGTGATGAAAATCGCCTCGAACCTGGAGCGCATCGGCGATTACGCCAAGAACATGGCCAAGCGCACCACGGTGCTGTCGCAGATGACCCCGATCACCGGCGCCACCGCCTCGCTGCGCCGCATGGCCCGCGAGACCGAACGCATGCTGCGCGACGTGCTGGACGCCTATATCCAGCGCGACGCCGAGCTGGCCCGCGAGGTGATCCAGCGCGACCACGACGTGGACCAGATGTACAACGCGCTCTTCCGCGAGTTCCTGACCTTCATGATGGAAGACCCGCGCAACATCACGCCCTGCATGCACCTGCATTTCATCGCCAAGAACACCGAGCGCATGGGCGACCACGTCACCAACATCGCCGAACAGGTGGTCTATCTCGTCACCGGCACCATGCCGGAGGACGGCCGCCCCAAGAGCGACAAGACATCGCTGGATCCCAAGGTCTCGCCCCAGGTCGGCGCATAACGAAGGACATCAATCGTCATGGCAAGCGAACAGCCCAGCGTTCTTCTGGTCGAGGATGAACCGGCACAGCGCGAAGTGCTGGCCTACAACCTCGAGGCCGACGGCTTTGCCGTAACCAAGGCGGAAAACGGCGAAGAGGCCCTGATGCTGGTCGAGGAAGGCGCGCCCGACCTCATCCTGCTGGACTGGATGTTGCCCAACGTGTCGGGCATCGAGGTCTGCCGCCAGCTCAAGACCCGCTCGGAAACGCGCAACGTGCCCATCATCATGCTCTCGGCCCGCTCCGAGGAGGTGGACCGCGTGCGGGGGCTCGAAACCGGCGCCGACGACTACGTGATCAAGCCATACTCGGTCATCGAACTCATGGCCCGCGTCCGCGCGCAACTGCGCCGCACCCGGCCCTCGACCGTGGGCGAACGGCTGGAATACGAGGATATCATCCTCGATTCCGAGACCCACCGCGTCACCCGCAAGGGCGAGGGCCTGAAACTGGGCCCGACCGAGTTCCGGCTGCTCTCGACCTTCATGGAAAAACCGGGCCGCGTCTGGAGCCGCGAACAACTGCTCGACCGCGTCTGGGGCCGCGACATCTATGTCGACACCCGCACCGTCGATGTCCATATCGGCCGGCTGCGCAAGGCGCTCTGTCAGCATGGCGGCGACGACCCGCTGCGCACGGTGCGCGGAGCCGGGTATTCCCTCGGCTGACCGCGCGCCCGTGGTCGGCGGCGAGACATGAGTATTTTCGGCAAGAAAAAGCAGCAGGATGCGCCCGGCTTTTTCTTGCTCCAAATACTCAAATCAAAAAAATAAAGCGTGGCGCAGCCACACAATCGGGTCACGCCACATGTTACCGGGGCAGGGGGTCTTCGTCCTCCGCCTGCGGCGCCAGCCAGTCGCGGAACTTCACCACCGCGCTGTCCTGCGCCTTCTCCTCGGGCCAGACCAGGTGATAGGCGCCCGGGCTGTCCGTGCGCCCACCCCAAACGGTCACCAGCTTGCCCGTGGCCAGGTCCTGTTCGGCCAGGTAGTCCGGCAAGAGCGCCACGCCCAGCCCGTGCAAGGCGGCCTGCGTGATGGTCGAGAACTGGTCATAGATCGTGCCCGCCACCGTGCCCGTCTCGACACCGTGCGCGGCGAACCACGCGCGCCACGCCTCGGGCCGCGTCTCGATATGCATGAGAGGCAGGGACAGCACATCGCCCGGTCCCGATACCTGCATCCGTTCCAGCAGCGCTGGCGCGGCAACTGCCACCACCGCCTCGCTTTTCAGCCGCAGACTTTGCGTGCCGGGCCAGCCACCATCCCCGAAAAGTATAGCCGCATCAAACGGTTCCGCGGCAAAGTTGAACGGCTTCAACCGGGTCGACAGGTTCAGTGTCACTTCCGGATGCGCCGCGGCAAACTCCGGCAGCCGCGGCACCAGCCAGCGCATCCCGAAGGTCGGCAATATCGCCAGGTTCAGACTGCCGCCCCCGGGGTTCAGCGCCAGCTTAAGCGAGGCCTGGCTGATCCGGGTCAGCGCCGCGCGCGTCTCGCCGGCGTATTCCCGGGTCTCGGGTGTCAGCCGCACGCGCCGCCCTTCGCGCACGAACAACGGCACGCCCAGCTGGCTCTCCAGCGTCTGCAATTGCCGGCTCACCGCGCTCTGGCTCAGGTTCAGCTCCTCGGCCACCGCCGTCAGGCTGCCCAGCCGCTCCAGCGCCTCCAGCGCGCGCAAGGCGCCCAGCGATGGCAGAAAGCGACGGGGCAGGGACATCTATGCGGTTTCCTCATGAACATATGCCGAATTGCCGCTTTTTATTGCGCTTATCTCAGGATAAATTCAAGCCAAAGCACATTCGCCCTGTATAAGGAGACCGCCATGAGCCTCGACGCCCCCAAACTGCGCGACAAGGACAAGCCCGACCTCGCCGGGTTCGACTGGGCCGATCCCTTCCTGCTGAACGCCCAGCTGGAAGAGGACGAGCGCATGGTCGCCGACAGCGCCCGCACCTTCGCGCAGGAGACGCTGCAGACCAAGGTCAAGGACGCCTACGCGACCGAGGCCTCCGATCCGGGCATCTTCCGCGAGATGGGGCAGATGGGCCTTCTGGGCACCACCATCCCCGAGGAATACGGCGGGCTTGGCTCCAATTACACCACCTACGGCCTCGTCGCGCGCGAGATCGAGCGCGTCGACTCCGGCTATCGCTCGATGATGTCGGTGCAGTCCAGCCTCGTGATGTATCCCATCTACGCCTATGGCAGCGAGGAACAGCGCCGGAAATACCTGCCGGGCCTTGCCTCGGGCGAGCTGATCGGCTGTTTCGGCCTCACCGAGCCCGATGCGGGCTCCGATCCCGCCGCAATGAAAACCCGCGCCGAGAAGACCGATGGCGGCTACAAGATTTCCGGCTCCAAGATGTGGATTTCGAACGCGCCCATCGCTGATGTCTTTGTCGTCTGGGCCAAGTCCGACGCCCATGACGGCAAGATCCGCGGCTTCGTGCTCGACAAGGGCATGAAAGGCCTCAGCGCCCCCAAGATCGGGGGCAAGCAAAGCTTGCGCGCCTCGATCACCGGCGAGATCGTCATGGACGGCGTCGAGGTGGGAGAGGATGCACTTTTGCCGAATGTTCAAGGGCTTAAAGGCCCCTTTGGATGTCTCAACCGCGCCCGCTACGGCATCGCGTGGGGCGTCATGGGATCGGCCGAGTTCTGCTGGCACGCCGCGCGCCAATACGGCCTCGACCGCAAGCAGTTCAAGCGTCCCTTGGCCCAGACCCAGCTCTTTCAAAAGAAACTGGCCGACATGCAGACCGAAATCGCCCTTGGCCTTCAGGCCGCGCTGCGCGTCGGTCGCCTGATGGACGACGCCCAGGCCGCGCCCGAGATGATCAGCCTCATCAAGCGCAACAATTGCGGCAAGGCGCTCGATATCGCGCGACAGGCCCGCGACATGCATGGCGGCAACGGCATTTCCGAGGAATTCCACGTCATCCGCCACATGATGAACCTCGAAACCGTCAACACCTACGAAGGCACACACGACGTGCACGCGCTTATCCTCGGGCGCGCGCAAACCGGGCTTCAGGCGTTTTTCTGAAGCCGAAACAAGGCGTTGCGGGGCAGGGGACTGCCCTGCTCTACGGGCCGTTGCCGGTGAACCGCCGCGCGTAATCGCTCAGCACCAGCAGGCCGCCGGCAATTGCCCAGTTCTTGACGAAGATCGACATCTGCCAGCCATCCTCGGGCTGGAAGTGGAAAATGCTCGTCACCATGCAATAGACGCTCAGCGCCAGCGCCACCCAACGCGTGGCGTATCCCATCAACAATGCCAGACCGGCCACCGCGTTGAACACCAGCGCGGGCCAGATCAGCCAACCGGGCAAGCCCAGATTACCCAGCAGCGCCATGCCTTGCTCTGGTCCCAACGCTTTCTGCACCGCACCGGCCAGGAACAACACCGCGATCAACGTGCGTCCCACGCGCAGGGTCACTGGCGTTGCGGTCGGGGTGGGGTCTGTCGCGGCCATCAAGCGTCTCCCTGGCGTCGTGTCCCGGTCCATGCGCGGATACAGGTCATGTAAAGCCACGCAAACACGGGGCGAGAAGTTTCCAACCGGACACTTCCTGATACGTGGTAAGCGCATAATCAGTATTATGTTAAATATGTAGGCATCCCGGAAAACTCCCTCGGCCAGCTAAAACCCAGACACAGCAAAGGTTTGACCGGATCAGCTCACCCTCGTACCGAAGTCGTCAGCCACGATGCCACACTGCCGCACAGAGAGCCAGACCCCGCAACTCTCACTCGACACCACCGTATGTCACGGTCTATGACGTAGCGGAAAGGACGCGCGCCACATGACTTCCATCCTGATCCTCAACGGGCCCAACCTCAACCTCCTCGGCACCCGCCAGCCAGAGGTCTACGGGACCACGACGCTGGGTGACATCGAGGCCCAATGCACCAAGGCGGCCCGGTCGCTCGGCCTGACCCTCGCCTTTGCCCAATCCAATTCCGAGGGCGCGATGGTCGACATGATCCATGAGGCCCGCGGCACGCATGACGGCCTCATCCTCAACGCCGGCGCCTACACACACACCTCCATCGCTCTCATGGACGCGATCTCCAGCGTCGGGATCCCCACGATCGAGCTGCATCTCAGCAATATCCACGCACGCGAAGAGTTTCGTCACACCTCCTACATCGCAAAAGTCGCCCTCGGGGTGATCTGCGGTTTCGGCGCGCATGGCTACACGCTCGCGCTTCAGGCCATGGCCAACCACCTGGAGGCTACCACGTGATCTCAACCGCGCATCTCAACACGCTCCTGAACGCACCCAGCGTCGAAGAGCTCTGGGATATGCACGTCGCGCAAATGGCCGACTACGGCTTCGACCGGCTGATCTACGGCTTCACCCGGTACCGGACGTCGACGTCGCTGGGCGACCCGGACGATTTTGTCCTGCTCAGCAACCATTCGCCCGAATACATGGACACGTTCATCGGCGACGGTCTCTATCACCACGCGCCGATGGTCCGCTGGGCGCTGGACAACGAAGGCGCCTGTTCCTGGCGGGTCATGGCCGAGATGCTGGAAACCGATACGCTGACCCCGCAGGAACGCAAGGTGGTCGAATTCAACGCCTCGATGGGCGTGACCTGCGGCTACTCGATCAGTTTCAAATCCATGTCGCCGCGCACCAAGGGCGCCGTCGCGCTCACTGCGCATGCCGATCGTGACCAGGCGGCCTGCGACACGCTGTGGGAACAGCATGGCGACGACATCATCCTGCTCAACAACATCGTGCATCTGCGCATCCTCACCCTGCCCTACGAGGCCCCGGGCCGGTCCTTGACCAGGCGCCAGAAAGAGGTGTTGGGCTGGGTTGGCGACGGCAAAACAATCCAGGACATCGCGCTCCTGATGGAACTGACACCGGCCACGGTGGAAAAGCACCTGCGCCTCGCGCGCGAGGCCCTGAGCGTCGAGACCACCGCTCAGGCGGTGCTCAAGGCCGCGTTCCAGAATCAGATCTTCGTGCTCGAAACCTGACATCGGCGCAACCTATGCGCGAAATATAGTTTCAAATACTTCCCTCCTGGCGACATGTTTTACCACTTGGTAAGGATTCCCTTACTTCCCCGAATTGACGTTACGTCGCATTATTGGGGCGTTCCGTGAGTGGTGGCTTTTAAGCCTGGGAACATGGGTCGGACCTCTCTGCGATACCAGGGAGAAACCGGCCTGCCGGTTTTGCCGGAGGCCGGTCGGTTTGCCTATTCATCGGCGGACCGGCCGGATTTGCCTGCACCGTCTCATCCCGTTTCAGGTGCAAGGAATGACGGTGTCGTCCGCCCGGGCGGCACCGTTTCTCTTGGCGCCCTACCCGCCCAATGCAGCTTGCCGCCAAAAGCAAAGGCGTCGCGCAGATACGACACGCAAATCGCGCGGCCGCCGATCTTCCGACGGCCCCGGCGTACAGGATGTGATGAAAGGACAACGCCACCCGGCCCGGCGACGCCATCGCCTCTGCCCGGCTCCGATCTAGCAACAACTCTTGCGTCGAACCAAGCAAAAAACGCGCCCCGATGACTCGGAACGCGCCCATTTTCCTCTGGCCGGAAATATCCCGAGGGGTGCGGGGGGCTGCCCCCCGCTTTGAACCAGTAGCCCGAGGGGCTGGCCCCTCGGTCCCACGGTCAAGCCAAGCTCAGCCCTGAGCCGCCTTGGCGACTTCCTCGGCGAAGTTCTCTTCTTTCTTCTCGATCCCCTCGCCCACTTCCATGCGGATGAAGCCGGTGATCTCGGCGCCCGCTTCGGCAGCGGCGGCGCCGACGGTCACGTCGGGGTTGATGACGAAGGACTGGTTCACCAGCGTGATCTCGGACATGTATTTCTTCATGCGGCCCTCGATCATCTTCTCGATTACCTGCTCCGGCTTACCGGATTCGCGGGCGATGTCGATCTGCACCTGGCGTTCCTTGTCGACAACGGCCTGATCCAGCTCCGCCTCGTTCAGCGCGGCGGGATTGGTGGCGGCGATATGCATCGCGACCTGGCGGCCGAACGCCTCGTCACCACCTTTCATGGCGACCAGCACGCCGATCTTGCCCATGCCATCGGTGGCGGCGTTGTGGATGTAGCTCACCACGGTGTCGCCCTCGATCTTCTCCATGCGGCGCAGGCCCATGTTCTCGCCGATCGTGGCGATCTTGTCGGTGATGGTGTCGGCCACGCTCTTGCCACCGATCTCTGCCGATTGCAGCGCGTCGATATTGGCCACGCCCACGGCGGCGGCGGCAATGTCGCCCACCATCTTCTGGAAATCGGCGTTCTTGGCAACGAAGTCGGTCTCGGCATTCACCTCGACGGCAACGCCCGTGCCACCGGTCACGCTGACGGCCACCAGGCCCTCGGCGGCGGTGCGGCCGGATTTCTTGGCGGCTTTCGCCAGGCCCTTGGTGCGCAGCCAGTCAACGGCGGCGTCCATGTCGCCATCGGTTTCGGTCAGCGCTTTCTTCGCGTCCATCATGCCCGCGCCGGTCTTGTCGCGCAGCTCTTTCACACTTGCAGCTGTGATCGCCATCTTGGCTCTCCTCGAATATTGGGGCTGTCATGGGCGCAGGTCGACCCGCGCCCAGTTATATCAACAAGGTATAGGTTTCGTGACAGGCTCAGCTGTCAGCGGCCTCTTTCTTGACCTCTTCGGCGGACTCGATGTCCAGCGGCGCGTCCTTGGACATGGAGTCGTCGTGCATCGCCTCGTCGCTCGGTGCGGGCGCTTCGGCGGCCGGGGCCGGCGCTTCGCTCACGGCTTCCTCGGTCGGGGCCTCTTCCATCGCGCCCACGTCGATACCGGCCGCACCCATCTGCGCCGACATGCCGTCCAGCGCGGCGCGGGACACCAGGTCGCAGTAAAGCGAGATCGCGCGTGCCGCGTCGTCGTTGCCGGGGATGATGTAGTCGATGCCATCGGGCGAGCAGTTGGTGTCGACCACGGCGACCACGGGAATGCCCAGCTTGTTGGCTTCCGCCACGGCCAGCGATTCTTTCTTGACGTCGATCACGAACAGCAGGTCGGGCACGCCACCCATCTGGCGGATACCGCCCAGCGACGCGTTCAGCTTCTCCTGGTCGCGCTCAAGGCCCAGACGCTCTTTCTTGGTCAGCCCCTCGGCGCCGCCTTCCATGATCTCGTCGATCTCGTTCAGGCGCTTGATCGACTGGCTCACGGTCTGCCAGTTGGTCAGCGTGCCGCCCAGCCAGCGGTGGTTCATGTAGTATTGCGCGCATTTTTCAGCGGCTTCGGCGATCGGCGCGCTGGCCTGCCGCTTGGTGCCCACGAACAGCACGCGGCCGTTCTTGGCCACGGTCTCGCGGATGACGTTCAGCGCCGCGTCGAGCATCGGCACGGTCTGCGTCAGGTCCATGATGTGGATGCCATTGCGCGCGCCATAGATGAACTCGCCCATACGGGGGTTCCAACGCTGCGTCTGGTGGCCGAAGTGAACGCCAGCTTCAAGCAGCTGACGCATGGAGAACTCTGGAAGAGCCATGGTCTTTTTCCTTTCCGGTTTGCGCCTCGGTACGGGATGAGAAGCGGATGCTTCAACCGGTGGACTTCCGGGGATGTCTCCCCCGAAAAGCCCGCCCATACCTGCGGGATTGAATGGCGCGGACCTAAACCAAAGCCGATCGCTTTGCAAGAGCGTTGTTGGAAAGGCCGTGCGCCGCGCAGCGTCGGCGCCCGCGCGGGTCTATTTCGCGCGGTCCAGTTTCTTTCGGGCGGCACGGCGCACAAAGGCTTCGGCATCGCTCTCGGCGATCTCCTTCAACCGGTCCATTGCCGCCTTGTCTCCGATCCGTGCCAGCGCCTGCGAAGCAACCTTGCGGATCTGAGCATCATCTGCTGCCGTCATCTTGACCAACTCACCCCGAGCCTTGGCTCCGCCCAGACGGCCAAGCGCATCCGCAGCCGCAAGCTTTCCGCCCGTGTCCAGCTTGGGCAGCGCTTTCAAAATCGGTTGCACCGCTTCCTTCTTGTTCATGCGCCCCAGCACGAACATCGCACGGATCTTCCGGGCATCGGGTGCGCTGTTCTCCTCGATCACCCGGACCAGCGCGGCAAGGTCCTCGGCCGTCGCCTTGCGGGCCAGTTCCTCCAGCGAATGGCCACAATCGGTGGCCAGCATGCGCTCGGCAATGTTGTCTAGCTCTGCCATTGTTGCCTCCTCAGCATTCCTCGACATCGTCGTCGTCGTTGATGTTGTCGCATTGCGTGTTGTTCAGGTTGGGCAGCGCGACGTTGATGTTGTTGGTGCCGCACCCGGTCATCAGGTTCGTCAGGTCGCAACTGTCATCGCTGTCGATATGGGGATTGTCCCCGACAACGTGGGTCAATTCATGCACCCAAGTCCAGGGCGACGCCCCCGGCCCCACCCAGAATCCGCGCCGGTCGGACGGGTGCGCGGCACAGCCGAACGGGCTGGGGTTGTTGACGTAATACCCGACGATATTCGCACCCAGGTTCCGGCCCAGGTCGAACAGTTCGTCCTCGTCGTCGCTCACACTGTGCCCGCTGCCCCGGCAATCGTCCTGCTCGAACACCAGCAGCCCGGGGTTGTTCACGGTTATGCTGTCCGTGGGATAGATCCAGACATCGCACTCATTCTGGTAAACGTCATTGCCATTGTCCAGGTCGCGCTGAATCTGGGGCGTGGCCCCCTGGATCGTGACCAGCGCCACCTTGACGAAGGGCATGTTCTGGATGCGGTCCATCTGCGCCAGGACCGACCGGTTGCGGGGATTGTCATTGGCATAGACGCCAAGGATGTCCTCGCGCAGCGACAGGCGCCCGGTCTTGTCCAGGCACGTGTCCGCCACGTTTCTGATGCTTGCACTCATGTCCCGGCCTCCTATTGCAGGTTGACCAGGACCGGGATCAGGCCGGTGCCCTGCTCCAGCGGTGCCAGCGCCTTGCCCAGCACGGCGCCGAATGCGCGCTCGCGGTCGACCGCCTTCATCGCGTGGCCCGGCATGTCCGCCGAGGTCAGCAGGTCTCCGACCGAAATCGCGGCCATGCGCGCATCGACCTTGCAATAGACCTTGCCGACCAGAGCGATCGGCATCCGGTCCTCGACGTCGTGGCGCTTGTCCATGACGATCCCCGGCTTGAAGTCTCCGGCGCCCGAGATCACGCCCACGACCCTCGGATCATAGCCGCGCTCGCACGGTACCAGCGATCCGTCATCGGTGAGCGACATGACCGTGCCGGGGCTTGCTTCGGCCACGGCACAGGCGGCCACGTCGAAATCCTCGGCGAAGTCGGCGTTCTGCATGATGATGTCACCGGCGTCGCCATTGATATGGATCGTGGCCTGGCTCAGCGTCGTGTTGTCCCCGTCCGAAGCGAACACCACGATGTCGCCGTCGGCGCCATTCCCACCGATCCACATGTTGCCCCCTCCCGCGTCCAGCCGGATGCGGTCGTCGCCGTTATCGGCCTGCAGCGTGATATCTCCGTCGGCACCATTACCGCCAGCGCGGTAGTTACCGGAGTCGCCGCTCATGTGGATTGTCGCCGCGGCGGTCGATTGGGTGGTCGCACCACTTGGCAAAAGAACTAGGTCGCCGTCGGCGCCATTCGCCCCCAGCCACAGGTTGCCGCCGCCCGCATCGAGATGGATGCGCCGGTCGCCACTGTTCGAATTCAGCGTAATATCCCCGTCCGCGCCATTGCCCCCGGCGCGATAGTTGCCCGAGTCGCCGCTCATGTGGATTGTACCCGCCGAGGCCGATTGGCTGGTCGCCCCGGCGGGCATAAGCACCAGGTCCCCGTCGGCACCGTTGCCACCCAGATACGCGTTGCCGCTGCCCGCATCCAGGTGAATGCGCCGCGTGCCGTCATTGGCGTTCAAAAGCAGGTCACCATCGGTGTTGTCACCGCCTGCCGAGATGTTTCCGGTGTTTGAATTGATCGAGATAGCCATGAAAAATTCTCCGTAATATCAAAGTTTTGACGCCAGTTCAGGCGGCTTTGGAAATAGATTTAAAAAACTATGCACACAGGGCCGGCGACCCGTGGATACAAAAACGCCCAGGGCCGGCACTCGCGCAATAAGTGTACCATTAACGCCTTCTTCGCGCAACTATCGTCAAACTTCCGCTGGTAATCTGCACCAGCCCGCTCCAAGACTTTGGGCTAAAGGCACACTTCGCTCAGTCGGATCTCCGCCAGTTCAGGCGCTGCCTCGGCCAGCATGTCTTCAAGGACCTCGGTCCCGACCGGCGCATAAAACCATTCCGCATCATCCCAAACCACCAGCCATCGTGCGCACCAATTCGTGACCGCGTCCTCTGGCGACAGACCTTCGGTCCCGCTGGCCGCCAGACCCCACTGCCAGTCGCCCTGCGACCCGTATCGGTCGAATGCGGGCGCGGTCACCTCGAATGCCGCTATATCGAACGGATGCGCATAGTCGGGGTCCAGCACCGCGTCCCGCAGCCAGTCGGCGGGCATGTCGATCCGGTCGGCATAGGCGTCCAGCAGCCCCGGCAACACATGCGCCCGCCGGTCCCGACGCACCCGCGCCTCCTGTCCCGACAGGTCCGCGACCGTGCCGAGAAAGGCAAAGGCCCCCTCCCCCGGCGCGGCGCTGAGGTTGGCAAAGGCGGAAAACACTTCCGCCCGCCGGTCCTTTGCCGTCTCTTCGGTGAACCACGAGGCCGGCAGGTTCGCGGCAACCGCCGCCAACACCAGAAGCGCCAGCACGGGTCTCAGCGGGATGCGAAAGCGACGAGCCTTTTCCATTGCGCCACCCTACGCCGCGTCACCGCGCCTCGCAAACCGCTTGCTCTCGCCGTTCCCGGCGGTGCAAATGATCGCATGACGCCTCCGCCCGACATCCTCTGCATCGGCTCGGTCCTGTGGGACATCATCGGCCGCTCCGCCAGCGCGATGCGCCAGGGTTCGGACGTGCCCGGCCGCATCACCCGCGGCCCCGGCGGCGTGGCGCTCAACATCGCGCTCACCCTGCTGCGCTTCGGCCTGCGCCCCGCCCTGCTCAGCGCCGTGGGCCGCGACGCCCCGGGCGAAGAGCTTCTGGCGCTCTGCACCGCGCGCGGCATCGACACGTCCCATGTCTGGCGCTCGTCCGAGCTGCCGACCGATCAATACATGGCCATTGAGGGCGCGGGCGGACTGGTGGCGGCCATCGCCGACGCCCATTCGCTCGAAGCCGCCGGAGACCGGATTCTCGCGCCGCTGCAAGACGGCACATTGGGCAGCGCCGCCCAGCCACATACCGGCCCCATCGCGCTGGACGGCAACCTGACGACCACGCTGCTGAGCCGGATCGCCCACGACCCCGCCTTTTCCGCCGCCGACCTTCGTGTCGCCCCTGCCTCGCCGGGCAAGGCCGAACGCCTGCTGCCGTTCCTGCAAACCGGGCGGGGCATCCTCTATGTCAACCTCGAAGAGGCAGGCATCCTCTGCGGCCGAACCTTTGCCTCCGCCTCCGGCGCAGCGCAGGCCTTGCGCGACCGGGGCGCCGCCCGCGCCGTCGTCACCAACGGCGCAGAGACCGCCGCCGACGCCCATCCGGGCGGCCTTCTGACCGGCCAGCCGGCGCCCGTGCTCGTCACCCGTGTCACCGGCGCGGGCGACACATTCATGGCCGCGCATATTGCCGCCGAAACACGTGGCGAGGACCGCGCCACCGCCCTCGACCGCGCGCTTCAGGCCGCCGCCACCCACATTTCCGGAGAGATCCCGTCATGACCACCCTGCCCCTGCAGTTCTCGCCCGAGGTCGCCGCCGCCCGCGCCGAGGGGCGCCCCATCGTGGCGCTCGAAAGCACCATCATTACCCACGGCATGCCCTATCCGCGGAACCTGGAAACGGCGTGGCAGGTCGAGGATGCGGTGCGCGAGGCGGGCGCGACCCCGGCCACCATCGCCGTGCTGGAGGGGCAGTTGCATATCGGCCTCGATGAAGGCCAGCTCGAAGCGCTCGCCAAGGCGCAGAACGTCGCCAAGCTCAGCCGCGCCGACCTCGCGGTCTGCCTGGCCACCGGCGGCACCGGCGCCACCACCGTCGCCGCCACCATGATCGCCGCGCACACCGCCGGCATCGTCACCTTCGCCACGGGCGGCATCGGCGGCGTGCATCGCGGCGCCGAACACAGCTTCGACATCTCCGCCGATCTGCAGGAACTGGCGCAAACCCCCGTTACCGTGGTCTGCGCCGGGGCCAAGGCCATTCTCGACCTGCCCAAGACACTGGAAGTGCTGGAAACTCTCGGCGTGCCGGTCATCGCCTTTGGTCAGGACAGCCTGCCGGCCTTCTGGTCCGCCAGCTCGAACCTGCCCGCGCCCCTGCGCCTCGACGATGCGCACGCGATCGCCCGCGCGCATCTCACCCGCGCCGCGCTCGGCCTGCCGGGCGGACAGCTTGTCGCCAATCCGATCCCGGCCGAGGCCGAAATCTCCGCCGCCGAGATCACCCCCATCATCGAACAGGCCACGCAAGAGGCCGCCGACCGGGGCATCACCGCCAAGGAGGTCACGCCCTTCCTGCTCGACCGGATCTACACCCTTACCGAGGGCCGCTCGCTCGACGCCAATATCGCGCTGGTTGTCAACAATGCCAGGCTTGCCGCGAAAATCGCCACCTGCCTAATCAATGAGCCTCAAAGCGGCGCTCGGCGCTGAAATCCGTTGTAGCGTCCCCTTGAAGCGCCTAGATATCGCCAGACAGAACCCCCGAAGGCGCCAATGAACACCCCTTTCGACGAAGATCCCCCGCCCCCGCCCAAGAAACCCGGACGGTTCGCGGGGCTGCGCGCCAGCTTTCTGACCGGCATCGTGGTGATTGCGCCGGTTGTTCTGACCATCTGGTTGATCTGGACGCTGGTCGGCTGGGTCGACGGGTTCGTTCTGCCGTTTGTCCCGGACATCTATCAGCCGGAATACCTGATCAACCGCTTCGTTCTGGGCAACACGCGCCCCGACGATGCCGACTGGGTCCACTTCAACATTCGCGGCGTGGGCGTGATCGTCTTTCTCGTGTTCACGCTTTTCGTGGGCTGGGTCGCCAAGGGCCTGATCGGCCGCTCGCTCATCCGCTACGGCGAAAGCCTGGTGGACCGGATGCCGGTCGTCCGCTCGATCTATTCCGGGGTCAAGCAGATCGCCGAGACGGTCTTTGCCCAATCCGAACGCAGCTTCGAAAAGGCCTGCCTCATCCAGTACCCGCGCAAGGGCATCTGGGCCGTCGGCTTCATCTCGACCCAGGCCAAGGGCGAGGTCGCCGAAAAGGCGCAGATATCAGAGGACATGCTCAGCGTCTTCGTGCCCACGACACCGAACCCGACCTCGGGCTTCCTGCTGTTCTTTCCACGCTCCGACGTGATCGAGCTGGACATGTCGATCGAGGACGCGGCCAAGCTGGTGATCTCCGCCGGGCTGGTTTATCCGGGGCAGAATGGCAAGGTGGTCCAGCCCGACAGTGAGCACTGAAATGGTTACCGGCCGGTAAATGCGGCAACCGGTCTCTTGATCAGCGCCGAGCGGGATTTTCGCACCGTCGCAATACCACTGGAATACCGACGCGATACCGACGTTCGGTTTTGGCCTGTCCGGCGCCGTTAACCATGCGGCGGCGACTCAGCCGAACATCGCCTCCAGATCGACCGTATCGCGCGTACCGACAGCCTCGAAATCCGTCTCCAGGAACCGCTCTGCCGCCGCCCGTCCGGCCCGTTTCAGCCGGTCCAGCAACAGCGGGCTCGGCACCAGTTTCGTGGCCACCGACAGCTCCCGCATCAGGTCGTCATCGGCGATCATGTGCACCCTGACCCGCTTCATCGCACCCTCCGCGATGGTGCCGGCATCGATCAGGCCCTGCACGAAATGAACCGCCCGCAACTCCCGCAGAAGCGCGGCGTTAAAGCTGATCTCGTTGATCCGGTTCTGGATCTCCTGCGGCGATTTCGGTACCTCGTCGCGCACCAGCGGGTTGATGTTGACGACCACGATGTCGTCCGGCAACTCATTGCGGTATAACGGAAATAGTGCAGGATTCCCGCTGTACCCCCCGTCCCAGTAATGCGCGCCGTCAATCTCGACCGCCTGGAACAGCGTCGGCAGACAGGCCGAGGCCAGCAGGCTGTCCGACGTGATCGCATCGCCCTCGAACACCCGGATCTTGCCGGTATGCACGTTGGTGGCGCCGACAAAGAATTGCGGCTCGCAGATCTTGCAGACCTTGTCATAGGCGAACTTGTCCACCACCCGCCGCAAAGGGTTCACGTAGAACGGACCATAGGCATAGGGCGAGATGGCCCGGCTGGCCGCGTCGGCCAGCGTATAGGCCGGCGACAGTTCCAGCACGTCGCTGAACGTGCCGATCCCGGGCAACCGGCCCGCCATCCACGCGGGCAGGCGAAAATCCTCCACCGCGCCCATCTGCGCCCAAAGCCAATCAAGGTTCTCGCGCGCCCCCTCCCGGCCTCCGGCCAACAGGCCGGCCTTCAGCGCCGCCCCGTTCAACGCCCCGGCTGACGTGCCGGAAATGCCTGCGATCTCAATCGCTTCCTCCTCCAGAAGTCGGTCCAGAACACCCCAGGTAAACGCCCCGTGGGCGCCCCCGCCCTGCAATGCCAGATTGATCCGTTTGCCACCCAAGTCACACGCTCTTCTTCTGGCCATAAATATCCCGGGGAGCCCGAGGGGCTGGCCCCTCGGCCCGTCCTGTCACAGCGCCGTCCAGCCGCCATCGACACTGATCGTCGTGCCGGTGATCTGCTCTGCGGAAGAGGAACACAAAAAGACCGTCGTCCCGCCCATCTGCTCCACCGTCGCCATCTGCTTGGACGGCTGGCGTTCCAGGATCACCTCGCGGATCACCTCGTCGCGGCCCATGCCGTATTTTTCCATCGTGTCCGGGATCTGCTTTTCCACCAGCGGCGTCATCACGTAGCCGGGGCAGATCGCGTTGCAGGTGATCGGCTCTTCCGCCGTCTCCAGCGCCGTCACTTTGGTCAGCCCCACGATCCCGTGCTTGGCCGCCACATAGGCCGATTTGAACGGGCTCGCGGTCAGGCCATGGGCGCTGGCGATGTTGATTATTCGGCCCCAACCCCGTTCGCGCATCACCGGCAGCGCGGCGGCGGTGGTGTGAAAGGCCGAGCTCAGGTTCACCGCGATGATCTGGTCCCATTTCTCGACCGGGAAGTCCGGGATGCCCGCCACGTGCTGCACGCCCGCATTGTTCACCAAGATGTCACAACCTCCGGCCTCCTCGATCAGCCTGCGGCAGGCCTCGGGGTCGCTCATGTCCGCGGCGATGAATTCCACCTCCGCCCCGGTGTCTTTACGAATTCTTTCCGCGATTTCGTAATTCTCGTCCCGCGCGGCCCGCCCGTTCAGCACGACACGCGCTCCTGCCTCGGCCAGAGAAGTGGCGATTCCAAGACCGATTCCCGAGGTCGATCCGGTGACGATTGCGGTTTTTCCGGCGAGAGACATGAGACAGCACCCTTTTGTTAACTTGCTCGTCAGACCTAGCGCGTTTCGCGGGCCGTTGAAAACCTGCCATACACGGGTTTTGGCGCATATGGGCGCATGTTGGTCATGTTGAGAAAAAACTGCCGATCGCGTAAAAAAAACGCCGGCACAAGGCCGGCGTTAAGTTATTGAGGCAGGTTTCATACAGGCAAGAAACCTATCGAGCAGTGACACCTTTATACGCAATTCACCGTGATGATCCAAGCTAAAAGTTTGAAAAGACGTAAATCCGCCTTTAACCTCGTTGGTCAGACAAACAAGGCCCGAGCAGGATTGTTGCCCAAATGGGATTAGATTTTTTCCACCGCGCGCTGCACGCAGTCGCGATTCTTGGCGCCGGTTTAGCGGCCGCGCCCGGCATGGCCGAGCCGTCGCATGGCATAGCTATGTACGGCGACCCCGCCCTGCCACCAGATTTCGTGTCCCTACCCTACGCCAACCCCGATGCGCCCAAGGGCGGTCGGCTGGTCAGCGGCAATGTCGGCAGCTTCGACAGCCTCAATCCATTCGTCCAGAAAGGCGAACCGCCCTGGCAGTTGCGCCACCTCACGCACGAGTCGCTGATGGGCCGCTCCTATGACGAGCCGTTCTCGCTTTACGGCCTTCTGGCCGAATCGGTCGAAACGGGTCCCGACCGTGAATGGGTCGAATTCACCCTGCGCGAAGAGGCCGAATTTTCCGACGGCACCCCCGTCACGGTCGACGACGTGATCTGGTCCTACCAGACCATTGGCACCGAAGGTCACGGTCGCTATCGCGGCTTCTGGCAGAAGGTCGAAAAGATCGAGGCCACAGGCCCGCGCAGCGTCCGGCTGACCTTCAACACAGAGGACCGCGAATTGGCCCTCATTGCCGGTCTGCGACCGATCCTTAAAAAGGCCCAGTGGGAAGGCAAGGATTTCTCCGAGGCCGCGCTGGCCGACGTGCCCATCGGTTCGGCGCCTTACGTGGTCGCGGACTATGAAGTCGGGCGGCATGTGACGCTGAAGCGCAACCCGGAGTACTGGGGCAATGACTTGCCTTTTCGGCGTGGCACCAACAATTTCGACGAGATCCGCATCGAGTTCTACGGCGACGATGCCGTTCTGAAAGAAGCGTTCAAGGCGCAAGCGATCTCTTACGTTCGCGAACTGAACGCCGAGAAATGGGCGACGCAATACGACTTTCCGGCCGTGCAGTCCGGGGATGTCACCTTGTCGGAAATCCCGCACGGCAAGCCCTCGGGCATGACCGGCTTCGTGTTCAACACCCGCCGCGCGCCGCTCGACGATTGGCGCGTGCGCGAGGCGCTGATCCTCGCCTTCAATTTCGAATATATCAACGACACGCTGACCGGCGGACGGCAGCCGCGCATCACTTCCTACTTTTCGGGCTCCGAACTGGGTATGCGTGACGGCCCCGCAACGGGCCGCGTGCGCGCATTGCTGGAACCTTACGCCGATACGCTTCTGCCCGGGGCTTTGGAGGGCTACACGGTGCCCCACGGCGACGGCACCAAGCGCAACCGCGGCAATATCCGCAAGGCGATGAACCTGCTGAACGAAGCCGGGTGGACCGTCGAAGAGGGTGAGTTGCGCAATGCCGAGGGCGCGCCATTGGAGCTGACCGTACTTTTGCGTCAGGACGGGCTGCTGCAGCAGGCCGTGACCTACATGGAGATCTACGCCCAGGCGCTGGAGCGTCTCGGCATCGACCTGACCGTTGAGACCACCGATCCCGCGCAGTACAACGAGCGCGAGCAGAATTTCGATTTCGACCTCACCTTCTTTCGCCGCGCGTTCTCGCTCAGCCCCGGCAACGAGCAGATATATTACTGGGGCGCCGAGTACGCCGACATCCCCGGCAGCCGCAACGTGATGGGCATGAAGTCCCCCGCCGCCGAGGCGATGATCGACACTATGCTGAACGCCACCAGCCGCGAAGACTTTGTCGCCGCTGTGCGCGCGCTGGACAGGGTGTTGATTTCAGGTCGCTATGTCATCCCGATCCACGAGTATGCCGTCGGCAGGATTGCGCATCTCAGCCACTTGAAATACCCTTCCGACCGACTGCCGGTCTACGGGGACGGGATCTGGTTCCTGCCCGAGGTCTGGTGGTCCGAGGCAAGTGAACAATAAAAAACGACAGTAACAATCGAGCAGGTATCATGAGGAAAATCGCTGTTTTCGCGCTGATCGCCGCAGCCCTGTCTGGCTGCGCCACGATCGAAGGTGTCGGCCGGGATATTTCCGGCGCGTCGCGCGGCGTTCAAAGCTGGTTCTGAGGCCGCGCTAAAGCTGCCAGGCAGAACCTTTTCACGTCTTCGGTCACGAAGGCGAATGCGTTTTTGCGCGCGCGTTCACGGTGCTCCGCGAAAAAAGGCCGACGCGAATGCGCCGGCCTTTTCCTTTTCTTTTCAATCGCTTCAGCTGACTTTCTGAGCCGCCCGGCTTTCGCGCAGGTCCGACAGTTCCTGCGCCACGAGGAAGGCCAGCTCAAGCGCCTGAGAGGCGTTCAGCCGCGGATCGCAGGCCGTGTGGTAACGGTCCGACAGGTCCTCTTCGGTCACCGCCCGCACGCCGCCGGTGCACTCGGTCACGTCCTGACCTGTCATCTCGAAATGCACGCCGCCGGGGATGGTGCCCTCGGCCCGGTGCACGCCGAAAAATTCCTGCACTTCGCGCAGCACGCTGTCGAAGGGGCGCGTCTTGTAGCCCGAGGCCGACTTGATAGTATTGCCATGCATCGGGTCGCAGACCCAGGTCACGTTGGCCCCCTCTTCGCGAACAGTCTTGATAAGACGTGGCAGGTGTTCGCCCGCCTTGCCCGCACCGAAGCGTGCGATCAGCGTCAGACGCCCGGCCTCGTTTTCCGGGTTCAGCGTCGCCATCAGCTTTTTCAGGTCATCCGTTTCCATCGTCGGGCCGCATTTCAGGCCGATCGGGTTCAGCACGCCGCGCAGGAATTCAACATGTGCGCCGTCCGGCTGCCGCGTGCGGTCGCCGATCCAAAGCATGTGCCCCGACCCCGCCAGCCAGTTGCCCGAGGTCGAGTCCACGCGCGCCAGCGCCTCTTCGTATTCCAGCAGCAGGCTTTCGTGCGAGGTATAGAAATCGACCGAGTGCAGCGTCGGAGCGCTGGCGCTGTCGACGCCCGCCGCACGCATGAAGTCCAGCGTGTCGGAAATGCGCGACGCCATCTCGCGGTAGCGTTCCGCCTTTTCGCCGTCGGTAAAGCCCAGCGTCCAAGCATGCACCTGGTTCACGTCGGCATAACCCCCGGTTGAAAAAGCCCGCAGGAGGTTCAGCGTGGCGGCCGCCTGCGTGTAGGCCTGCAGCATCTTGTTCGGATCGGGGATCCGTGCCTCCGGCGTGAAGGCCAGCTCGTTGATGATGTCGCCGCGGTAGCTGGGCAATTCCATGCCATCGACCACCTCGGTCGGTGCCGAGCGCGGCTTGGCGAACTGACCGGCCATGCGTCCGACCTTGATCACCGGCACCTTGGCACCGTAAGTCAGCACCATCGCCATCTGCAGCATCACCTTGAACGTGTCGCGGATCGCGTCGGCCGAGAATTGGTCGAACGCTTCTGCACAATCACCGCCCTGCAACAGGAACGCTTCGCCCCGCGATGCTGCGCCGAGCTCTTTCTTCAGGCGTCGTGCTTCGCCGGCAAACACCAGAGGCGGATACTTGGACAGCTTCGACTCCACCGCTTGCAGCGCCTCTGCATCGGTGTAATCGGGCATTTGGATCCGCGGCTTGCTGCGCCAGTCCGATTTCTGCCAATCGCTCATCGTTCTTCTCCGCTCATCGAATTACGAGACCCGTCTATACTAAAGCAGGCCGGACGACACCATACGAGTTCGACAGAATATGTCGGAAATTGACCGCCGGTGCTCTTGCCAACCTCGCGGTTTTCGTGGAACAGCTATCCGATAGGCCATTGCGCAGGGAGTAGAGAACATGCGCACGGAAGCGACCAAAACAAGCGCTGGCCCCACGTCCGGGCCAAAACGTTTCGTTTTCGTATTGCTGGAGAATTTCTCGCTGCTGAGCTTTGCCTCGGCGCTTGATTGTTTGCGTATCGCCAATCGCATGGCCGGCGAGACCCTGTACGAATGGGTTATGGCGGGTGACTCCGACGACGAGGAGACCGTATCCTGCTCGGCAGGAACGCGGTTCAAGGTCGATATCGGGCTTGAGGAGTTGCGCCGCGAGGACGTCGTCCTTTTGTGTGGCGGTGCCAACATCCAGACAGCGGCTACCAAGAAAATGCTGAACTGGCTGCGCCGCGAAGCGCGCCGGGGCCCGCGGATCGGCGGGCTTTGCACGGCGTCCTATATCATGGCCAAGGCCGGGCTGCTGGATGGCAAGCGCGCGACGATCCACTGGGAAAACCACGACAGCTTTACCGAGGAATTCGACGAGGTGGAACTGACGAAGTCCGTCTTCGTGGTCGACGGAAACCGCATGTCGACGGCCGGTGGCACCTCGTCCATCGACCTGATGCTGAAACTCATCGCCGACGACCATGGCGAGCAGTTGGCCAACGCAGTGGCCGACCAGATGATCTATTCCTCGATCCGCACCGACCAGGACACGCAGCGGCTGTCCGTGCCCACGCGCATCGGGGTCCGGCATCCCAAGCTCAGCCAGGTCATCCAGATGATGGAGAGCAATATCGAGGAGCCGATCAGCCCCGCGATATTGGCCAAGCAGGTGGCCATGTCCACGCGGCAGCTGGAGCGGCTGTTCCGGCGTTATCTGAACCGTTCGCCGAAGCGCTACTACATGGAACTGCGCCTGCAAAAAGCCCGCAACCTGCTGATGCAGACCGACATGACAGTGATCAACGTGGCCCTTGCCTGTGGCTTTGCCTCGCCGTCGCATTTCTCGAAATGCTACCGTTCGCATTACAACACCACGCCCTACCGCGAGCGTGGCAGCCAGGCGGCAAGGCTGTCTGTCTAGTTCACGCGCCTCGGGTGTAACCGCCCTGCCCCGGTGGCTCAGAATTCGCCCAGCAGAACAATGGGATCGGTGTTGAACTTGAAGTTGACGGCGACCACGGCGTCTGGCCGTGTATGAAACAGCACCAAGGCGTAGATGTAATTGATTCCGCTGTAGTAGACGTACATCTCGCGCGTCCAATGATCGCCCAGCTTTTCGGATTTCATGACTTCGACCGTATCCAGCGGCTTGGGAAAGAGCGCTTTCACCTGTGCCTCGAGGCTTTGCAATTCGTCGGCCGTCATCTCGTCGGACGCACCGAACGCGCGCATCAGCATGACGATGTTCTGGTTCATCATGCCGTCATCCATGATGCTGCGCATGTGGTCATAATCCCGAAAGACAGACTCGGGGTTCTCTTGTGCAGCAGAGGGAGCCGCCAAGTTGATCGTCACGATGGCAAGCAGGGCGGCGAAATATCTGGACATGCTTCTAATCCCAATATTCCCAAAACGATATCGCAGTCAGGTTGCCATGAACGGTCCTGATTGCCTAGAGGTCGCGGTCCTACACGGCTGACGCCCTGCGCTAAGGTCTTCTGTGGAGGCTGCCCGTCGAAACTGGGTCAAAATGAGGCGCGTGGGTTCAAATTTCTGCTCACTTTGGGCGCTTGCGTCGCGGTGCTTGTATCGTAGCTCGGCGCACCGGCCTTTTTTCAAAGGCGCTACGCTTGATCAGGCAGACTGAGCATATCCGCTGACAACGCAAAATTTGCTAAAATTGATTCGTGCAATGTGACAATCAGATGGCATTTGCGTGGTCCGACCCGGTTTGACTGTTTCGCTCTACTCAACGGTTTTCGACATGCGGCTCCATTGAAATCTCGGCATCACAGAAAGGGGCATAAATTTGGCCCTAGAAAAGGTTAACATCCCGCTTTTGCCCCATTTGCCACATTTCCGCCCCATTTCAGACCCACCTTCATCCTCGTCGATGCGTGCCGAAGCTGCTTTCGAAACGCGGCAACTTCGAAAGACCGAGACAATACCAATGGCCCGAAGCCGAATGCTGGACCACCTGAGAAACTTTCTGACCGACGACACCGGCGTGGTGAGCGTTGACTGGATCGTTCTTGGATTCAGCGTGATCTGCCTTGGATGCCTGACGGTCGGCACGGCCCGGGACGGAACCTTTGGCCTTGCCGACTCGATCAAGACGTCGGTCGAAACGAAGACAGTCGAGGGTGTTGACCCCTGAACCTTAACTTTCGCCGGCAACGCCAAGGGCACCGGCTCCGCAACCAACTAGGAAAGACACTGCCATGTTTTCCGCACTCCAGAAATTCATCGCCGAAGAAGACGGCGCCGTGACCGTGGACTGGGTCGTGATGGCGGCGGCCGTCACCTGGCTTTGCCTGGGCGCACTGCAAACCGCACAAGGCGGGGTTAACAATCTGGCGTCGGCGTTAGAGCAAGGCATCTCGGTCAAGTCCGTCGAAGATCAATGAGCCGGACGCGCCCGATGCTGCGGGCCATCCGTCGCGCCGATCCGGTGTAGCCCGCTCAGGCTCGTCTTCCCGCGATCTGGCCAATCCCAAGCACATCCAGCACCTTCGCCTCGATCTGCGCGGCATTGAGCCCGGCAACGGCGTACATGTCGGCCGGGCTCGCCTGATCAATGAAAATGTCCGGCAGCACCATCGAGCGGAACCGCAAGCCTTCGTCGAACACACCCTGCTCGGCCAGGTGGTGCGCCACGTGGCTGCCGAACCCGCCGATGGCGCCCTCCTCGATCGTGATCAGCGCCTCGTGATCCGCGGCCAGTCGGTCGATCAGGTCGGTGTCCAGAGGCTTTGAGAACCGCGCATCGGCCACGGTCGGCGTGATACCCCGCGCGCCCAGCCCCTCGCAGGCCTTCATCACCTCGCCAAGACGGGTGCCGAAGGACAGGATCGCAACGCGCGAGCCTTCGCGGATCATGCGGCCCTTGCCGATCTCCAGCACCTCGCCGCGTTCGGGCATCGTGACGCCCTCGCCCTCACCGCGGGGATAGCGGAACGCGATGGGCCCGCTGTCATGCGCCGCGGCGGTCGCGACCATGTGCACCAGCTCGGCCTCATCGGCGGCGGCCATGACGGTAAAGCCCGGCAGGTTCGAAAGAAAGGCCACGTCGAAGCTGCCAGCATGGGTGGCACCGTCGGCCCCAACCAGCCCCGCGCGGTCGATCGCGAAGCGCACCGGAAGGCGTTGGATGGCGACATCGTGCACGACCTGGTCGAACCCGCGTTGCAGGAAGGTGGAGTAAATCGCACAGAACGGCCGCATTCCGCCCGCGGCCAGCCCGGCGGAGAAGGTGACGGCGTGCTGCTCGGCGATGCCGACGTCAAAACAACGCGACGGGTAACGCTTCTCGAACAGGTCCAGCCCGGTGCCGTCCGGCATGGCGGCGGTGACGCCGCAGATCCGGTCATCCTCGGCGGCGTGTTTCAGCAGCGCCTCGGCAAAGACCTTGGTATAGCTGGGCGCGTTCGAAGGCGATTTCTTCTGCTCGCCCGTGACCACGTCGAATTTCGCGGTCGCGTGCCCCCCGTCGCGCCGGCCTTCGGCGGGGGCATAGCCCTTGCCCTTCTTGGTGATCATGTGGATCAGGATCGGACCCTGCGCGCGGGCCTTGACCGTGCGCAGTACCGGCAGCAACTGGTCCATGTCATGCCCGTCGATCGGACCGAGATAGCTGAACCCCAGCTGTTCGAACAGCGTCCCGCCCACGGCCATGCCCTTGAGCACCTCCTTGGCCCGTTTCGCGCCCATCTGGAACGGCTCGGGCAGCAGTGACACCGCACCTTTGGCGGCGGCCTTGAACTCCTGGAACGGTTCACCCGCATAGAGGCGCGACAGGTAGGATGACAGCGCCCCCACGGGCGGGGCGATGGACATCTCGTTATCGTTAAGGATCACGATCAGGCGTTTGTTCAGGTGGCCCGCGTGGTTCATCGCCTCAAAGGCCATGCCAGCAGACATCGCCCCGTCGCCGATCACCGCGATGGCATCGCCATGGCCGGTGTCGCTGGCCCCGCCAAGGTCGCGCGCCGCGGCAAAACCCAGGGCGGCGGAGATCGACGTGGAGCTATGCGCGGCACCGAAAGGGTCGTAGGGGCTTTCAGAGCGCTTGGTAAAGCCGCTGAGGCCCCCCTCCTGCCGGATGGTGCGGATACGGTCACGGCGGCCGGTCAGGATCTTGTGCGGATAGCACTGGTGGCTCACGTCCCAGATGATCTTGTCCCGCGGCGCGTCGAAAACGTGGTGCAGCGCGACGGTCAGTTCGATCACGCCGAGGCCCGCGCCCAGATGCCCACCGGTCTCCGACACGGCCGAAATGGTTTCGGTGCGCAGTTCGTCGGCCAATTGACGCAGCTCCGCATCGGAGAAACGCTTGAGCTCGGCGGGGCTGGACACCGTGTCCAGCAAGGGGGTCTGGGGGCGTGTCACGCGTCGCCGCTCCTTGAATTTGGCTGCCGGCCCGGACCGGGCGGCTAGCTCTGCCGCGAGATAACGAAGCGGGCCAAGTCGCGCAAGCGGTCGGCCCCCTCTCCGTAAGCAGATAAGCTGTCACAGGCGGTGTCAACAAGGGCAGCGGCGCGCCGTCGCGCCCCTTCGAGACCGAGAAGCGACACGAACGTGGCCTTGCCGGCGGCGGCGTCCTTGCCCACCGCCTTGCCCACGGCGGCGGCATCCCCCGTCTCGTCAATGACGTCGTCCTGGATCTGGAACGCCAGGCCAAGCGCCTTGGCATAGGCGGCGAGCGGCGCGATGTCGGCGCGGGCCATGACCGCGCCTGCGCAGGCAGCCCAGCCGAAAAGCGCGCCGGTCTTGCCATCCTGCAGCGCGATGATTTGGTCCAACGTCAATGGGTCCGACGCTGTTTCCGCCGCGATATCAAGGGCCTGCCCCAAGACCATGCCGTCCTTTCCCGCTGCGCGCGCCAGCGTCAGCGCAAGCTCGGCGCGGGCCTCGGATGTGTCGGCGCCCTCGGGATGGGCCGCAAGTTCGAACGCCAGCGATTGCAGTGCGTCGCCCACAAGAACGGCTGTGCCTTCGTCCCATTTCACGTGCACCGTGGGCTGCCCCCGACGCAGATCGTCGTCATCCATGCAGGGCAGATCATCATGCACCAGGCTGTAGGCGTGCATCGCCTCGATTCCTGCCGCGGGAAAGACTGCCCGCGAAGGGTTAACATCGTGCAAACGGGCCGTTTCCATCACCAGAAAGCCGCGCAGGGCCTTGCCGCCGAAGAGCGCGTGGCGCATTGCTGCATGCAGGGGAAGATCGCCGGTGATTTGCGCCTCGAGGCAGCTTCGGATGGCCGTCGCGTCCGCCGCGAGCGCGGACTGAAGCATCAGAGCCCCTCGACCGGGGTGGTGCCCTTGGGGGTGCCCTCGCCGTCGAGCGTGATGGCCGCGACTTTCTCTTCGGCTTCTTTCAGCTTGGTTTCGCAGCGTTTTTTCAGCTTGGCCCCCTGCTCGTACAGGGCGATGGATTCGTCCAGCGGCACGTCGCCGCGCTCCAGCCGGGTAACGACGTCCTCGAGCGCCTTCATCGCCTGTTCGAAAGACATGGTGTTGATCGCGTCGTCGTCCATTTCAGGGGCCTCTTGCATGGGTTTTCAACAGGCACCATAGCGTTGCGCGGCGCGGGCTTCAATTCGGTTGACGCCCCGCAGGGCATGGGGAAGGATACCGGCCATGAAGCCCTTTTCCACGTCCGATGCCGCGCCCGTGGCCGACCCCGACTTGTCCAGTCTAGTCGCCCGGCGGCTGGATTCTGCGACGGCGGAAGATGCCGCGTTTTCAACAACTCAGGTGACGGAGCTCATCCGCGAGGTTTCGGGTAAGCGGGTCGTGCTGCGTGGCCGGATCGGGGGGCAGCGGGCGGTTTTCCGGCTCTATCTCGACCGGGTCGAGGACTGCACGCGGGACTGGAACGAGCTGTGCCGTATCTGGCCAAAGATGCGTGAAGGCGAATTGCGGGTCTGCGCGCCGCTGGGATTTGCACCCGAAGCCGGCCTTCTGGCGGTGTCGGAGGTCGAGGGCACGCCCTTGCTGCAATGGATCTACCGCGCGCCGGAGGCCGAGCGGGCGCGGTACCTGGAGCCCGCGGCGCGGTGGTTGCGGGCTTATACGGAATGCACCGAAACCGAGGCCGCCGCCCAGCCCGCGGGATGGGCCAAGCGGGCCGAGCGGGCGGCGAAGACGCAGGCGTTCACCCGGTTGAAACAAGTGGAAAAGCCGATCCTGCAGGAAATCCAGCGCCTGGTGCCGCTGATGGACAAAAGCCAGTGGCGGTTTGCCGTGTCGCATGGGGACTTTCACCCCAACAATTTGATCGTGAACGAAAATATGGTGACCGGAATTGACTGTGGCGGGTCGCGTCCGGCGCCCATATACAAGGATATGGCGCGGTTCCTGATGCATATGGGCCGTCGCGCGATGATCCCGTCGGGCGAGGCCTGCCTTGGTGTGGACCGGCAAGGCTTCATCGCCTTTTGCGACGCGTTCCGGCTGTCGGCGGAAGAGCGGGAACTGACCCTGCCCTTCTTCATCGCGGTGGAGGCGCTGTTGCGGGCCGAGACCCGGAACCTCTCGCAAAGCCGGGTGCGGCGGGCCCGGCAAATGTCGGAGGCGCTGCTGGCCGACCTGGAACGGATCGGGCGCTAGGCGACTCGAAGGTTAACGGCAGCGGAGGCGCGAAAACCACGTCGGTAAAGCGTCGGTATTCCTACGGTATCGCGACGGTGCCAGGTTCCGGCGACCGAATTTAACAAACCGTGCGCCTTAGCTGTTAAACGTTGGTTAAAGCCAGTCGCATCCCGGACTTGATCCGGGAGCTCCTGAGGCTAAGGATCCGGCAGGCGCGCCTCGTGAAGTGCCCCGGACGGCGATGGCTACCTGCCCTTGAAGAGCCCGCCCAGAATGCCGCGCACGATCCGGCGCCCGGTGGTGCCGCCCAGTTCCTTGACCACGGCGTTCATCACGGCACCGCCGATACTGTCGCTTTCCCTGCGGCTGCGCGAGGACGAGCGATCGACCCGGGACCCGGAGTAGCGGCGGCCCGCGTTGAACTCGCGTTCGGCGGCGGATTTCTCCTCGGCGGCGGTCTCGGCCTTTTCGGCCTCTTGCGCGGCCGTCTCGGCGCGTTTTGCAAGGATCTCGTAGGCGGAGTCGCGGTCCAGGACGGTCTCGTACTTGCCCGCCACGGGAGACGCGGCAATCACGCCTTGGCGGGCGGCCGTGTCGATGGGACCCAGGCGCGAGGATGGCGGGCGGATGAGCGTGCGTTCGACGATGCCGGGCACGCCCTTGTCTTGCAGCATGGAGGTCACCGCCTCGCCGGTGCCCACATCGCGGATGGCGTCGGCGGTATCGAAGCGGTCATTGGGGCGATAGGTCTCGGCGGCACGTTCCAGCGCCTTGCGGTCGCGGGCGGTAAAGGCACGCAGCGCGTGCTGCACGCGGTTGCCAAGCTGGCCCAGGATATCCTCGGGCACGTCATCGGGGTTCTGGGTGATGAAATAGACGCCGACCCCCTTGGAGCGGATCAGGCGGGCGACCTGCTCGACCTTGTCGATGAGCGCCTTGGGGGCGTCCTCGAACAGCAGGTGCGCCTCGTCGAAGAAGAAGACCAGCTTGGGCTTGTCGGGATCGCCGACCTCCGGGAGCGTCTCGAACAACTCGCTGAGAAGCCACAGAAGGAACGTGGCGTAGAGGCGCGGCGCGCCCATCAGCCTGTCGGCCGCGAGGATGTTGACTTGGCCCCGGCCATCGGGGGCGGTGGTCATCAGGTCGGACAACTCCAGCGCGGGTTCGGCAAAGAACTGGGCGCCGCCCTGATTTTCCAGCACGAGAAGCGAGCGCTGGATCGCCCCGACGGATTGGCGCGAGACGTTGCCGTAGCGCAGGGAAAGCTCGCTGCTGTTCTCGCCGACCCAGACCAGAAGGGCCTGTAGATCCTTGAGATCCAGCAGGGGCAGGCCCTGTTCGTCGGCGACGCGAAAGGCAATGTTCATAACCCCTTCCTGTGCCTCGGTCAGTTGCATCAGGCGGGAGAGCAGCAGCGGGCCCATTTCGGCCACGGTGGCGCGGACGGGGTGACCCTGTTCACCGAAGAGGTCCCAGAAGGTCACCGGAAAGCTGTCATAGGCATAGTCGGTAAAGCCGATGGTCTCGGCGCGGCTCATGAAGGCTTCATGCAGCTTGAAATCCGCCGATCCGGCGGCGGCGAGGCCGGAAAGGTCGCCCTTGACGTCCGACAGGAAGACCGGGACACCGGCGGCGGAGAAGCCCTCGGCCAGGATCTGCAGCGTGACGGTCTTGCCGGTGCCCGTAGCCCCGGCGATAAGACCGTGGCGGTTCGCGTATTTGAGGCTGAGCCCCTGTTTCTCGGCGTAATCGACGCCGCCACCGCCCAAGAAAACCTTGTTTTCCAAGCCCCTGCCCCCTCGTCCAAGTTTTTTCACGATGCGAACATACAAAATTAAGGATTGTCTGCCAGTGTTTATCTCGTCCCGGGCCTCGTGTCCTCTTGGTCCGGGGCGACTTCCTCCCTGTCAGACTGGCCGCGCCTTCGGGTGCGGCCCTTTTTCTGGACTTGTTGCGGCAAATTCCCGGCGGTTGGCGCGGGCACAACCTTAGCGGGCATGCTCTTGAAATGGCTCGATAAGTTTTTTTGATGATTGCCTGTTGACGGCTCGTCGGAACTGTCCTAGCGTCGGCTCAATAGATAAGTCGGCCAGTCCGGCAGGGAGAATTGGGAAAGAGACCTTTTGGGTCTCTTTTCCTTTTTCATGGGGAATGTTCTGCTGTTATTTCAAGAGGATAGCGCTGCCCGGCCCCGGTTCAGAGGCAGCGAAAATCCGCCTTGCACTGGCACGGGCGTTACGGTTTTATCCTGACACTTGCGATCACCCATGTTAGAGCGCACGCAGCTTGATTTCAGACTAGATAACGGGGTCCACATGACCAGACTTTTGCACACCCTTCCCTTTCTCGTTCTGCTGGGCGTCGGCTCGGCGTTGAGCGCACAGGAAACGGAAGAGACCGAAGGCACTGCAGATGGTGCCACGGCGACCGAGACGGACGCCACTGGATCGGAGACTGAAACCGAAACGGAGACCGAGACCGAAGCGCAGGCGGAAACGGACGACGCTGCGGATACCGCCGGACAGACCGACCCGGCCAGCGGGCTGGACCTGGGCCGCGAGGAGCAGGAAGATCCATCCTATATCAAGGAGACCTTCGACGACTGGCAGCTTCAGTGCTTCCGCAGTGAGGCAGGCGAAGACCCCTGCCAGATGTACCAGCTGTTGCGCGAGGAAGGCGGGAACCCCGTGGCCGAGTTCAGCCTGTTCAAGCTGCCCAGTGACGGCCAGGCCGTGGCGGGTGCCACGATCGCGGTGCCGCTGGGCACGCTGTTGCCGCAGGGGTTGAAGATCTCGGTCGATGGCGGCAAGGCCAAGAACTACAACTACTCGTTCTGCTCGATGGGAGGTTGTTTTGCCCGTATCGGGTTCACCCAGGCCGACATCGACGCGTTTCAGGCAGGTGCCGCTGCGCGCCTGACGCTGGTGCCGGCGCAGGCCCCCGACCAGGTGGTCGAAATCGAAGCCTCGCTGGCGGGCTTTACCGCGGCCTATAACGAGGTGTCGGTGCTGGACCAGTAAGCCGCATCACCAGCTTGCGACTTGGAACGCCGTCCTTCGGGGCGGCGTTTTTCGTTTCTGTGGGGCGGACTGTCCGGCTTGAACCTTTGAAGAGGCTGGCAATCATCCATCGCGCGGACGTAAGGCCGCAGGCCAATCGTCAGGCGAAGCGCTTGAGCGCCAGCACCGCGTTGAGGCCGCCGAAGGCGAAGGCGTTCGAAAGCGCCACGTCGACCTTTGCCTCGCGCGCCTCGTTCGGGACCACGTCGAGCGCGCATTCGGGATCGGGCTCGTCATAGTTGATGGTGGGCGCGACAATGCCGTCGCGCAGGGCCATGATGCAGGCCAGCAGTTCGACCGCGCCGGTGCCGCCGATGAGGTGGCCGTGCATCGACTTGGTGGACGAGATCATCAGCCGGTCGGCATGGGCGCCGAAGACATCTGCCACCGCCGCGCTTTCGGTCTTGTCATTGGCGGCGGTGCCGGTGCCGTGGGCGTTGATATAGCCCACGTCGGTGGGGTTGATCTTGGCGTCCAGCATGGCGCCGGAAATGGCGCGCGAGGCGCCATTCTTGGACGGCATGACAATGTCGGCGGCGTCCGAGGACATGGCGAAGCCGGCGACCTCGGCGTGGATCTCGGCGCCGCGCGACTTGGCGTGTTCCAGTTCCTCGAAGACGAAGATGCCCGCGCCCTCGCCCTGCACCATGCCATTGCGGTTGGCCGAGAACGGACGGCAGCCGTCCTTGGACATGACGCGCAGCCCTTCCCACGCCTTCACGCCGCCGAAGCAGAGCATGGATTCCGAACCGCCGGCGATCATCACCGGGGTGAGACCCCCGTGCACCATCTGGAACGCCTGCGCCATGGCGTGGTTCGAGGACGCGCAGGCGGTCGAGACGGTGAAGGACGGACCTTTGAGGTTGAATTCCATCGACACGTGGCTGGCCGCGGCGTTGTTCATCAGCTTGGGCACCACGAAGGGGTGAACGCGGTTCTTGCCCTCTTCGTAGACCGAGCGGTAATTTTCATCCAGCGTGGTCATGCCGCCGCCCGAATTGCCCAGCACCACGCCGGCCCGCGCGGCCAGTTCGCCCTCGAACTTAAGTCCGGCCTGCGCGATGGCTTCGCGGGCGGCGACGAGGGTGAATTGCGTGAACCTGTCGTAGAGCGCCAGTTGCTGACGGTTGAAGCGTTCCTCGGGCTCGTAGCCCTTGACCTGACCGCCGATCTTGATGGCCAGCCGATCGACGTCGCGGATATCCAGTTCGGAGATGCCTGAGCGGCCCTCGCGCATCGCCTCGAGCGTTTCGGGCACGCTGGCCCCGAGCGCGTTGATCGTGCCCGCGCCTGTTATGACGACCCGCTTCACGCTTTCTGTTCCGCCACCAGCTTCTCGATTCCCGCCACGATGGAGGCGACGGACGAAATGTCGAAATCGCTTTCCTGGGGGGCGTTGGCGTTGAAGGGCACGGAGATGTCGAAGGCTTCCTCGATGGCGAAAATGCTTTCCACGAGGCCGAGGCTGTCGATGCCCAGTTCCTCCAGCGTGCTGTCCATCGTGACGTCGGATGGTTCAAGCACGGCCTGTTCGGCGATGATTTCGATGACCTTGTCCTTGGTATCCATGGTGCACCCCGTTCTTTCCGCGAACCGCTTTAGTCACTCTGATCCGGTTTTGAAACAGCTTTCTTGAGGTCAGCCACGTCGGCAAAGAGCCGCTTGATCCGGCGCAGGTACTTATAGACCTCCATCTGGGTGTCCATCTTCATCGCCGGGTAGCCCAGCATGACGCGGCCCGCGGGCACGTTGGCGAGGATCTTGGTGCCGCCCCCCGCGATGACGTTGTCGCCGATGAAGATATTGTCACCGACCCCCACCTGCCCCGCCAGAACGACGCTGTTGCCGACCTTGACCGAGCCGGCCAGCCCGACCTGTCCGCAAAGCAGGCAGTCGGTGCCGATGACGCAATTGTGGCCGATCTGCACGAGATTGTCGATCTTGGTGCGGTCGCCGATCACCGTGTCGCGGATGGTGCCCCGGTCAAGCGAGGCATGGGCGCCGACCTCGACATCGTCGCCGATGCGGACCGCGCCGAGGCTGTGGATGCGGACATAGGATTGCGCGGCAATGTCGCCCTGGTCGCCCAGTGTCTGGCGGGCGCGTTCGACACCCGAGACGTCGGGGGTGACATAGGAAAACCCGTCCGAGCCCACGACCGCGTTGGGCTGTGCGATGAAACGGTCGCCGATCACCACGCGCGCGCCGATGCGGGCACCTTCGCGCAGGAAGGTCTGTTCGCCCAGAACCGCGTCGGTGCCGACAAAGCTTTGCGGGCCGATCACGCTGTTCGCGCCGATCCGGGCGCCGGCACAGATCACGGCCAGCGGACCGACCGTGACATTGTCCCCCAACGTGGCGCTGTCGTGAATGACGGCCGAGGGATGAATCCCGTCGTCCCAGCCTTGCCCGGGATCGAAAAGCGTGCTCAGCCCGGACATGACGTAGCGCGGGCGCGGCGCGACGATCGCCGCCTCCAGCCCCAGCGCCTGCCAGTCGGCCCCCTCCCAGACAAGCGCGGCGCGCGCACGCCCCTGCGAGAGGGTTTCGGCATATTCCGGCTTCATGGCCAGCGCGAGGTGGGTCGGCCCGGCGTCGGCGGGTTCGGACACGCCATCAATGGCGATGTCGGTCGCGCCCATGGCGTTGGCCCCGAGCGCGCGCGCGATCTGGTCTATGGTATAGGACATGTGGCAACCCCTTCGTTCGGGGCCGGTTTATCCGCGAACGCCGGGCAGTGAAACCCCTGCGCGTTCCAGCGCGGACCAAATCCGCGCATCGCGGCCATAGACATCGGGGCGGTAGTTCACATGCCCCTTGGGAGAGGTCACGGCGGTGCGGTAGATGATGTGCACCGGCACGTGATTTTCCAGATCGACCTTGGTTTCACGCCCCGTGTTCAGGATGCCGTGGAACTTGCCCTTCGGGTCGGCCTCCTGCACGGCCAGCAGGGCGTAGGCGAAATCGAACGGCTGGTGCAGGCGGATGCAGCCGTGGCTGTAGGCACGGGTTTCATGGTCGAACAAGTGCTTCTGCGGGGTGTCGTGCAGGTAGATGTTGTACTTGTTGGGGAACATGAACTTCACCAAGCCAAGCGCATTGCGGCTGGAGGGCGGCTGCTTGATGGCAAACGGGAAATTGCGGGCGTTGTAGGCGCCGAAATTGATGCGGGAGCGGCTGACCGTGCGGCCGCGGCTGTCCACGAGGCGCAGGTGACCGGCGGCGTTGCGGTTGCGCTTCATCTTGGGCAGGTATTCCTTGACCGCGATCGAGCGTGGCACGTGCCAGGTCGGATTGATGATCATGTGTTCCATCTCGTCCGAGAACTCGGGGCTTTGACGGTCGGCGGCCTTGGCGCCGATCACGGCCCGCGTGCGGAAGGTCTCGATATCGTCATCGATGATGCGGGCGGAAAAGTCGGTGAGGTTCACGAGGATGTGGCGCTTGCCCCGGCCCTCAGGCAGGTTCAGCCAGCGCTCGCGCTCCATCGCCACGATCACCGACTGAAGGCGGTCCTCGGCGGTGGCGTTAACCTCGCGCAGGGTGCTTTCGCCGGCAACGCCGTCGGGTTCCAGCCCGTGGTCGCGCTGGAACTCCCGCACGGCTTTCTGGATGGTGGCGTCATAGCTTTGCGTGGCGGTGCGCCC
This sequence comes from Roseovarius confluentis, assembly GCF_002917925.1. Lineage (GTDB taxonomy): Bacteria > Pseudomonadota > Alphaproteobacteria > Rhodobacterales > Rhodobacteraceae > Roseovarius > Roseovarius confluentis. Next base: position 287,258 of record NZ_PPFE01000001.1, read on the forward strand.
GAGATAGCCCTTGGCCATAAGCCGGTTGCGCAGCGCCGTCACGGCCGCACCGGACGCGCCCGGTTCGAGCTTGCCGCCCGGAACGGTCGGCCCCCAGCCGCCCTCGGCGACGAGAGTTTCGAGCCGCATCTTTTCCTTCATCAGGCGTTTGTACTCGTTGGTCGAGGGCGCCAGCTGGCGGATGAACTGGCGCGGCTCGTCGCTGGCGGCAAAGGCGGTCAGCGTGCGGGTGCGGTCATAATCGCGCAGCTCGCGCTTGATCGCGGGCACCACGCGGCGCGGGTCGAGCACGCCGGTGCGCATGTCATCGGCCAGGTTCAGAAACGCCTTGCTGAGCGCGACCTCGGCAAAGCCGATATCGCGGGGCGTGCGCGCGGCGCGCAGCGTCTGTTCCAGCGCGTCGATGTCGTAGCGCGATTGGGGCAGGCCGTGGGCCGACACCGTTTGCAGTGCGAGGAACAGTGCCTGTCGGCGGGCCTTGTGCGCGTCCTGGTCGGTCCAGATGCCGGTGAAACCGGTGCTGCGATAGAAGGCGGCGAGATCGCGGTCGTCCGAGGCGGCCTCGGCGACGGCCTGTTTGAAGGCGGTGACCTGCGCGGCGGCGGGTTGTGACGCGGACATCCAGAAAACAACGGCCATCAGGCCACTGACAATGGTGGTGAAAATGCTGGTGTGTCCAAAGGTGCGCAACGCGCTGCTCATGCCGTTCTCCAAATCAACGAATTCCCTGCCTGCGCAACAAGCGCACGCAATCATTTGTTCCTATCGCGAATGAGCTGTCCAATCACAATTGGTTTTAAAGGTAAAAACCGGCACATGTGGCCGCCAGGACGCAAAGCCAGCTGTGGTCTGGAAACACGGCTGCACGGAATTTGCGCAAATTCTTGCCGAAATCTCTTGTGCTATGGAACCTTCCGGCTTTCACCCCTTGGTAACCGATTCCTGATATGCCATAACAATCACACATCTGGGGATGAGATGAACAGAGCCGCTACTTAACGCGGCAACAGGCAAGCGACGGGACAGGCGCTAACAACATGACCGATCAAAGCTCGACGAGCGTAACGCGGCGTGCGTTACTGGGTGCATTTGCAGCTACGACAGTGGTCGCAGCACCAACGTTTTCCAACGCAGCAGGGTTCCTTCGAGGCGCAGGCGACATTCGTCGGCTGACCATGGCCTCGCCCCGCACCGGTGAAAAGATCGACACGATCTACTGGATCGAAGGCGAATACATCAAGGACGCGGTCCGCGAGATCAACCTCTTCATGCGCGACTGGCGTACCAACGACGTCCACAACATCGACATGCGCACGATGGACATCATGGCAGCGGCCCACAACCTGATGGATGTGAACGAGCCCTACCTGCTGCTGTCCGGCTACCGCAGCCCGAAAACCAACGCGATGCTGCGCTCGCGCTCCAGCGGCGTGGCGAAGAATTCGCGCCACCTGCGCGGCCAGGCAGCCGACCTGCGGCTGAACTCGCGCTCGGTGAACCAGATCTACCGCGCGGCTTCGGCCTGTCGCGGCGGCGGCGTGGGCCGCTACTCCGGCTCCAACTTCGTGCACATGGATTGCGGCCCGGTCCGCAGCTGGGGGCGCTAAGGCCCCGCGCGACCTGACGCGAATATCACTGTTGAGCACCGGCCCCGCGAGGTCGGTGTTTTTGTTTGCCGAGATGAGATTCCGGATCACGTCCGGGATGGTCGGACGCGGCTTGTGTCCGGTACGATCCTGACGCAGACGTCATCCCGGGCTTGACCCGGGATCGCTTGCTGTTCTCGACGGGACGCGCCCCTATCCCAGCCTGGCCATCCGCGCATCGCGAAGCCGGGCAAAATCGTCACCCGCATGATAGGACGAGCGCGTCAGCGGCGTGGCCGAGACCATCAGGAAACCCTTGCCATAGGCGGCCTTTTCATAAGCCGCGAATTCGTCCGGATGCACAAAGCGATCCACGGCGTGGTGCTTGGGCGTGGGTTGCAGGTACTGGCCGATGGTCAGGAAATCGATATCGGCGGCGCGCATGTCGTCCATCACCTGGTGCACGGCTTGCCGGTCTTCGCCCAGGCCCACCATGATGCCCGACTTGGTGAAGATGCCCGGATCCAATTCCTTGACCCGTTGAAGCAGGCGCAGGGAATGGAAATAGCGCGCACCGGGGCGCACCTCGGGGTAAATCCCCGGCACGGTTTCGAGATTGTGGTTGAAGACGTCCGGCTGCGCCGCGACCACGACCTCGAGCACCGCAGGGTCGCAATGCAGGAAATCCGGCGTCAGGATCTCGATCGTGGTGCCGGGCGAACGGTGGCGGATCGCGCGGATCGTCTGGGCGAAATGCTCGGCCCCGCCATCGGTGACGTCGTCGCGATCCACCGAGGTGATGACCACGTGGTTCAGCCCCAGTTTCTGCACCGCGTCCGCCACGCGCCCGGGCTCGAACGGGTCGAGCTCCTCGGGCGGCTTGCCGGTGGCGATGTTGCAGAAGGAGCAGGCGCGGGTGCAGACCTCGCCCATGATCATCATGGTGGCGTGGCCCTGGTTCCAGCACTCGCCCGCGTTCGGACAGCCCGCTTCCTCGCAGACCGTGACCAGCTTGTGCTCGCGCATGATCCGGCGGGTTTCCAGATAGCCCTTGCCGACGGGCGCCTTGACGCGGATCCAGTCCGGCTTTTTCGGTTGGGCATTGTTGGGCCGGTGCGCCTTTTCAGGGTGGCGCTGGTCCGGGATCTTGAGATCGCGCACGAATTTTTCCCCGCAAATCCTTTGGTAAGACATCCTATTTATAAGTCACTGCGGTGGGAAGTTCCAGTGATGCAATCCCGTCATGCATGTGACGGATACGCCCGGTAACGAGTGCCCCACCTCTTTTTGCAGGGCCGTGCTTGGTATGCGCCCGTGCAGTGCGAGCGCGGGCTGTTGCGCCAGGCGTGGGCGGCTCTATGCTGGCGCCCGGGGCAGAAACCGAGGGCGCTATGGATTGGCGACGGCAACGGCGCGAGGCGCATCGACTGAGCCAGACGCAGGAACACCTGAAACAGATCGTCTATGGCGGCAATGACGGGATCGTGACCACCTTTGCCATCGTGGCGGGGTTCGCCGGCGCCCAGGCCGAGGGCGTGGCGCAGATCGGCGGGGTTGCTGTTCTGGTCTTCGGGTTGGCAAACCTTTTCGCCGACGCGATCAGCATGGGGCTGGGCGAATTCCTGTCGCTGCGATCACAGCACGACCTGTATCGCGCGCGGCGGACAAGCGAGCTGCGCGAGATTGCAGCCGACCCCGAACACGAGCGGATGGAGCTGTTCGAGATCCTGCGCCAGCGCGGCCTGCCCGCGGGCGAGGCCGACACGGCCGCGACGATCATGTCGCGCCATCCCGAGATCATGGCCGACCTGATGATGACCTACGAGTTTGGCATGCAGGACCCCGACGAGGACAGCCCCGTGCTGAGCGGGCTGTTCACCTTCGTGTCCTTCATCGTTTTCGGGGCGATACCTCTCTTTCCCTATTTCATACTCGACGCCACGCAAACGACCTTCGTGCTCTCGGTCGCGGCGACGGCGGTGGCGCTTATCGCGCTCGGCCTGTTGCGCTGGAACGCGACAGGCGAACGGATGGGCCGCTGCGTCGGCGAGACGCTGCTGGTGGGCACGATCTGCGCCGTGGCGGCGTTCGGCGTGGGCTGGCTGGTGGGCGGCTGACGCGCGCCCCTACCCCATCAGCCCGGCGCTGTCGCCCAATTCGGCGTAGTGCCGCTTGAGCCGTTGCAGCGCGATGCGCAGCACGATCTTGCCCGAGCGCGCTGACCATCCGAGCTTTTTCTCGGTGCTTTCCAACCCCTCGAGGAAGCAGCAGCAGCGCAGCGCCACGTCCGCAAGCCCCGGTCCCAGGTCGCGCAGGGCCCCGAGCACGCGGGCCTGGGCGGCCCGGGCGGTGACGTTCTGCCAGTCGGCGGGCGTAGGCCGGGCCGCGCCGGTCAGGATGTCGGTCCAGTCGTCGCGCGGCGTGTCGCCCAGACGCGCCATCTCGAAATCCTCACGCAGGCGCTCCCCGGCGCGGACGAGATCGGGACCGAGAAAGCGGCTGCCGTCGCGGTCGCGGCGGCGCGAGAGCAGGATCAGGGGCGACTCGGCGATGCCATAGCGGATGCGGTATCGGGCCTGTCGCTCTTCGCCGTCTTCTTGCTCCAGCGCGGCATCCTGGCCCAGGAAGGCGGCTTGCGACTCGACGAATCCCCGGGCCCTGTTTTCAGCCTGGGCCATCAGTTGTCCGAGCGCGGTCCGCCCCGCCGACGTGATCGCATAGCGCGACACCCGGCCCGGCGCGTCGCAACTGATCCAGCATTTCAGCGCCATCGCCTCGGCGATGTCGCGATCGACGACCGCGGTGCGGTTCTGCCCGGCCTCGGTTTCGCGCACCACCACGGCCTTGTCCATCTCGGCGGCCACGGCCAGCACGGCCCCTTTTTCACACAGGCGGCGCAGCACGCGCAGGGCTTCGCGGTTGAGGCGGGTTTCGGTCAGTGACGGTTGGACGTTCTGGTCTTCGGGCAGCGCGGTCATGCGTTTCTCCTTGATGCACGAACCAGCGTCCGGATGGGACATCACCCGCGGGCCAAGGCGGCGCAGGGCTTCGTCGACAAGGTGGTCGTCGCGCAAGGCTTCGAGCGCACGGACCTGTCGAGAAACGGTGGAGGCGTGACAGCCGAGTCGCCGGGCCAGCGCCCGGATCGACGTGCCGCCCTCGGTATGGGCCAGATAGGTGATGGCTGCCATCGGCACCCAGGACAGATCTTTCGTGGCGGGTGCCCCCGCCAAGCCAGCTTTGCTCATCCGTTTCCCTCCTTGGCCTGATCTCTTGCAAGAGGATCAGTTGCCCCAATTTGCCCACAGATTTATCCACAAGCGGGATGCAACCTAGGGGCGACTTGGTTACCAGTTCGTTAATTTACAGCCAGTCTGGAAACAATGGTTTCGATTGTGTGAACAATTGGAAACGGTTCCGTTCGGTTGAACAGCGACTCACGCAACGCCCCGGCCGGGTGTGGCACTCATCGGGCTCCCGAATGAAGGAGACCTGACATGACCGATCTGCTTTGCGTTCTCGACACGCTCAAACGCCCGCGGCTTCTGATCCGCGCGGCCCGGCTGGGCGCCGGGCAGTACCGCCGCGAGTTGCATTTGCCGCGGCACCTGGACACGAGCGCCCTGCCCGACAGCGGCGCGGCACTGGCGGAGTTGCTCGCGCTCGAGGCGGAGCTTGACGCGGCCCGGCGCGGACGGCGCGCGGAGTACGCGGTGGCCCGGCACGTGGACGTGATGATTGCGATCATGGGAGAGGCGCGGCTGATCCGGGCCGCGTTGGTGCCCAAACCGGAGGCACCGGCGCAAGGCTTGCAGCCCGCGCCGGTGACGTGAAGGATCAGGCGAAGGCGTCTGGCATCGAAGCCTTCTTCTCGGCAACATAGGCGTTGAGCGCTTCGAGCACGCCGGGGTCGAGCGCGGGCTGCTGGTAATTGGCCAGCTGCTTTTCGACCCGGGTGGCGGCCAACGCCATCGTGTCCTGCTCGCCCTCGTCGGCCCATTGCTCGAACGGTTTGTAGTCGAGCATTTCGGACCGCCAGAAGGCGGTCTTGAAATTGGCCTGGGTGTGGGCGCAACCAAGGTAGTGCCCGCCCGGGCCGACCTCGCGGATGGCGTCCATCGCCTGGCCGTTCTCGTCGGTGTAGATGCCCTTGGCGAGGTGGTGGTAGACGCCCAACTGGTCGGCATCCATCACGAACTTCTCGAACGAGGACACCAGCCCGCCTTCGAGCCAGCCGCAGGAGTGCAGCATGAAGTTGACGCCCGCAAGAAGCCCCATGTTGAGGCTGTTGGCGGTCTCATAGGCGGCCTGCGCATCGGGCAGCTTGGAGCCGTTGAACGACCCGGCGGAACGGTAGGGCAGCCCCAGGCGGCGGGCCAGCTGTCCCGCGCCATAGGTGATGTGCGCGGCCTCGGGCGTGCCAAAGGTGGGCGCGCCGGAGTTCATGTCGATCGAGGTCACGAAAGCCCCCATGATGACGGGCGCGCCGGGATTGCAGAGCTGGTTGAAGGCGACGCCTGCCAGAGCCTCGGCCATGACCTGCGTAAGGGTGCCGGCCACGGTCACCGGGGCCATGGCGCCGCCGACGATGAAGGGCGACACGATGCAGGCCTGGTTGTTCTTGGCGTAGACCTCCATCGCGCCCATCATCACCTCGTCGAAGGTCAGCGGCGAGTTGATGTTGATCAGCGAGGTCATCACGGTGTTCTGCTGCACGAACTCCTCACCGAAGAGGATGCCGCACATGTCGACGCTGTCCTGCGCGCGGCTGGGCTCGGTCACGGAGCCCATGAAGGGCTTGTCCGACAGCACCATGTGCGCGCGCAGCATGTCGAGGTGACGCTTGTTCACGGGGATGTCGGTGGGTTCGCACACCGTGCCGCCCGAGTGGTGCAGCCACTTGGACATGTAGCCGAGTTTCACGAATTTCTCGAAGTCGGCCATCGTCGCGTAACGCCGTCCGCCCGCGTTGTCGCGCACGAAGGGCGGGCCATAGACCGGGGCAAAGACCAGGTTGTTGCCGCCCACGACGACGCTGCGCTCGGGGTTTCGGGCGTGCTGGGTGTATTGCGACGGCGCGGTCTTGATCAGCTCACGCGCGAGGCCGCGGGGGATGTGCACCCGCTCGCCCTGCACGTCGGCGCCGGCGTCTTTCCACATCTGGAGCGCCTTGGGGTTCTCGACGAAGTTGACGCCGATCTCTTCCAGAACGGTTTCGGCGTTGTGCTCGATCATCTCGAGCGCCTCTTCGTTGAGGATCTCGAAATTCGGGATGTTACGCTCGATATATTTGGCGGTTTCGACGCTGACGGCGGTACGTTCTGCGCGGCGGGCTGCGCCGCCTCCGCCCCGGGCCCGTCTGCGGGCTGCTGCTTCGGCCATATTCTGGTTCCCCAACGTGGACTTGCACCCTGATGAGAGTGCGACTGTCCCCTTAATTATCCGCTAATGCGGGCGAGTCGGGGGAGATTTGCGCCGTTTCACGGTCTATAACGACATTCGGGGGGATGATGAGGATGCGGCAGGCAAATGCGCGTGGGCTCTCGCCCACCCTACGAGATGTGGTAGCACGTCATGACCTTGCGCTGCTTGGTCAGGCACGCTCAAACCTGTTGCATCGCGCACGGGCTTTTCATATGGGCTTTGCATGACCCAGCATGACCGCCTTCTTATCATCGACTTTGGCAGCCAGGTGACGCAGCTGATCGCGCGCCGCCTGCGCGAGCTGAGCGTTTATTGCGAAATTCACCCGTTCCAGAACGTCACGGACGAATTCCTGAAGGACTTTGCGCCGAAGGCCGTGATCTTTTCGGGCGGCCCCGACACGGTAACGCGCGACGGCGCGCCCCGGCCGCCGCAATCGGTTTATGACCTCGGGGTGCCGATCCTTGGCATCTGCTACGGCCAGCAGGTCATGGTGCAGGACCTGGGTGGGCGCGTCGAAGGCGGCAAGATCTCGGGCGGCGGCGGCACGGCGGAATTCGGCCGCGCCTGGGTGTCGCCCACGGAAGAGCGCATCGAACTTCTGGCGGGCTGGTTCCTTGGCGAGCGCGAGCAGGTGTGGATGAGCCATGGCGACCATGTGGCCGAACTGGCGCCCGGGTTCGCGGTCTACGGCACCTCGCCGCACGCGCCCTTTGCCATCACCGCCGATCTGGAGCGGGATTTCTACGCGGTGCAGTTCCATCCGGAAGTGCATCACACGCCCAATGGCCGCACGCTTTACGAGAATTTCGTCAAGCGCGCCGGGTTCAAGGGCGACTGGACCATGGCCGCCTACCGCGAGGAGATGGTCGAGGCGATCCGCGAGCAGGTGGGCGACTCGAAAGTCATCTGCGCGCTGTCGGGCGGGGTGGACAGTTCCGTGGCGGCGGCCCTGATCCACGAGGCGATTGGCGAGAACCTCACCTGCGTCTTTGTCGATCATGGCCTGTTGCGCCTGAACGAGGGCGAGGAAGTCGTGGGCATGTTCCGCGACCACATGAATCTGCGGGTCATCCACGCGCAGGAGCAGGATCTGTTCCTTGGCGAGCTGGACGGCGTCTCGGACCCCGAGACCAAGCGCAAGATCATCGGCAAGCTGTTCATCGACGTGTTCCAGAAATACGCCGACGAGATCGAGGGCGCGGCCTTCCTCGCGCAAGGCACGCTTTACCCGGATGTCATTGAATCCGTCAGCTTTTCCGGCGGACCCAGCGTGACGATCAAGAGCCACCACAATGTCGGCGGCCTGCCCGAGAAGATGGGGCTGAAGCTGGTCGAGCCGCTGCGCGAATTGTTCAAGGACGAGGTGCGCGCACTTGGCCGCGAATTGGGCCTGCCCGACAGCTTTATCGGGCGCCACCCCTTCCCCGGCCCCGGCCTTGCCATCCGCTGCCCCGGCGAGATCACCCGCGACAAGCTGGAGATCCTGCGAAAGGCGGATGCCGTCTATATCGACCAGATCCGCAAGCACGGCCTTTACGATGAGATCTGGCAGGCTTTCGTTGCGATCCTGCCGGTGCGCACCGTGGGCGTGATGGGCGACGGGCGGACCTATGATTATGCCTGCGCGCTGCGCGCGGTGACGAGTGTCGACGGGATGACCGCCGATTACTACCCGTTCAGCCATGATTTCCTGGGCGAGACCGCGACGCGGATCATCAACGAGGTCGAGGGTATCAACCGCGTGACCTATGACATCACCAGCAAGCCGCCGGGCACCATCGAGTGGGAGTAGGCGCGTGCCCTCGGGCCCCCCGCCCCCAATAACGCCACGTTGAAATTCATGACGCCCCCGCATCATACCGGCTATCGGAGAGAGATCGACGGTCTTCGGGCCTTCGCGGTCCTGTCCGTCGTCGCGTTTCATGCCTTCCCGGACGCGGTGCCGGGCGGGTTCGTCGGGGTCGACGTATTCTTCGTCATCAGCGGCTTTCTGATCACCAGCCATATCTTCGAGAAGCTGGACCAAGGCGCGTTCAGCTTTGCCGACTTCTTTCAACGGCGTATCCGGCGGATCTTTCCCGCGCTGCTGGTGGTGATGTCGCTCAGCCTGCTGTTTGGCTGGCTGGTCCTTTTGTCGGACGAGTTCAACCAGCTTAGCCTGCACGTCGCCAGCGGGGCGGCGTTCATCAGCAACTTCGTCTTTGCCGCCGAGGCCGGCTATTTCGACGCCGCGGCCGAGGTAAAGCCGATGCTGCACCTGTGGAGCCTCGCGGTCGAGGAACAGTTCTATATCCTGTGGCCGCTGGCGCTTTGGGTGGCGTGGAAGCTGCGGGGCGGCCTGCTGATCCTGACCCTGATCGTTTTCGCGGCCTCCTTTGTCGTGAATGTCGTCTATGCCACCACGCATCCGGTCGAGACGTTCTTCTGGCCGTTCGGGCGCTTCTGGGAGTTGCTGAGCGGGAGCATTCTGGCGTGGTTTACGGTGCACCGCGACGGGCTCCAGGCCGGCGCGATCGTGCAAAAGCTGGCGGGCGCGCTGGGCCTGGTGCTGCTGGTCCTGTCGGTGGCGGTGATCGACCGGACGGTCGCCTTTCCGTCCTGGTGGGCGATTCTGCCCGTTCTGGGGTCGGTCCTGGTCATTTTCGGCGGGGCCACGGCCTGGGGTGTGGTCCCCCTCTTCACCAATCGCGTCGCGGTCTGGTTCGGCCTGATCAGTTATCCGCTTTACCTTTGGCACTGGCCGGTCCTGTCGTTCCTGCATATCGCAGAGGATGACGTGCCCCACCGGGATGCACGGGTCGCCGGCGTGGCGCTTGCGATCTTGCTGGCGTGGCTGACCTACCGCTTCATCGAGCGGCCGATCCGTTTCGGCAAGTTTGCGGAACCGGCGCGCGCGCTGTGGCTGGCGGCGGTCATGATGGCGGTCGGACTGGCGGGGTTCGTGATCAGCCGGACCGATTTCAGCGACAGCCACACCGCCCGGACAGTTTACCTGCGGGACGGTCTGGAACACAGGATCGGCCCCTCCAGCCGGTGGTTCGAAGGGCGTGATGGCTGGTTGTTCCTCGGCAACAACTATGACCGGACGGTGGCCAAGCTCCGATCCGACAGCCCGCCCCCGCCCGACGAGGTGGAAGACATGCGTGCGCTGTTCGCAAACATCGCCGAGACGGCGGCAAAATCCGGCACGCGTGTTGCCCTGCTTGTCGGTCCCAACAAGTCGTCGGTCTATCCCGAGTTCCTTCCGGCCGAGCTGACGCCTGCCGACAGCCGGTATTTCGACGCTTTCGCGCAAGCCCTGGACCCGATCCCGAACCTGACATTCCACGACCCCACAGCCGGATTTCTGCGGGGCAAGGGGGCCGAGGGCATACTCTATTACCGCACGGACACCCATTGGAACAGCAAGGGCGCGTTTCTTGCCTGGGCAGGGCTGATGCAGGCGCTCGGATTGCCGGTGCCCGAGGTGGCGTTTTCACCTGGGCCCGAATACGAGGGCGACATCATCAAGGGACTCGCCGGAATGGAAAGCTATCCGCTGCATTCCGGGGACAACTGGCTGTTCGAGTTCAGGCGGGAGTTCGAGCTGCAGCGGCGCGGCATTCCCGATGCGACCGTGTCTGATTCGTTCGGCGCGCGCGAGGTGGTGACCAACTCGAAACCGCCGTCGGACATGACGGTGTGGGTTGTCGGCGATTCCTTCGCCCTTGCGGTGAAGCCGTTCATTGAAGCGTCGTTTCGCGAAGTTCACCACAAGGGGCACTGGCGTGAACGGCTGCCGCGTCTGGCGCAGGATCTGGAGGCCGCCGACGACAAACCGGATCTGATCGTCGTCATCCGGGTCGAAAGAACCTTCTGAACCGCGCGTGGCCGAAGCTTGGACCATCGCGCACTCAGGTCTTGGAAAGCCCGTTGCGGCTCTTTAGAGATCATGTGACTTACAGAGCGTGGGTGGCCCGCTCTGCGCTATGGCCCATTGGCTGACCCGAGGACTAGATGACCGACAACCTGCAAGACCCGGCGCGGGACACCGCGGTGCCCGTTCTGCGCGCGGGGGTGTTCATGATGGGCGCGGTGGCGTCCTTCACCCTGATGGCCGTGGCCGGGCGGCAAGTGAGCTTCGAGCTGGATACCTTTGAAATCATGATGTTTCGCAGCATCGTGGGCCTCGTCGTGGTGATGGGGTTCGTACTGGCGCAGGGGCGTCTGCACGAGCTGCCGACGCAAAAGACCGGCACGCATCTGTTGCGCAACGTCTTTCACTTCACCGGTCAGAACCTGTGGTTCTTCGCGATCACCATGATCCCGCTGGCGCAGGTCTTCGCATTGGAATTCACCACGCCCTTGTGGGTGCTGATCCTGTCGCCCCTGATGCTGGGCGAGCGGATGACGCGGATGCGGGTGATTGCCGCCGTGCTGGGGTTTATCGGCATCCTGATCGTGGCGCGGCCCACGCCCGACACGCTGAATATCGGTACCGCGGCGGCGGCGGCCTGTGCCATCGGCTTTGCCGGGACATATATCTTTGCCAAGCGTCTGACGCGGACGGAATCTCTGACCTGCATTCTGTTCTGGATGACCGTGATGCAGGCCGTGTTCGGCCTGGTCTGTGCGGGCTTTGACGGGGATATCGCCCTGCCCTCGCTCGTCAGCCTGCCGTGGCTGGTGGCCATCGGCATCTGCGGTCTGACGGCGCATTTCTGCATCACGTCGGCCTTGGCGCTGGCGCCGGCCACGCTGGTCAGTCCGATCGATTTCATGCGGCTGCCGGTGATCGCGATCGTGGGTCTGCTGGTCTATGACGAGGCGGTGAGCGTCTTTGTCTTCGTCGGCGCGGCCCTGATTTTCGGCGCGAATTACCTCAACCTCTGGTCCGAGACCCGCAAGAGGTGAACCGAACGGTTCGGAATGGCCTCGGGCTGTGACATTCTTGCACGCACGTCCCCTGCTCCTTGCTTCATGACGTCGCGTAAAAATTGACCGATTTTCACACGCAACAGTAGTGTGACTTAGTGTTCTGGAGGAGAGTAACTCATGAAAAAACTGGCATTGGCCGCCACCACTCTCGGCCTTGCGGCAGGCACCGCCCACGCGGGCGGACTGGACCGTAGCTATACCCCGATCGATCCCTTGTTCGAGCAAGGCAACTATGCCGAGCTGTCGTTCGGTTTCACCATGCCGGATGTGACCGGCTCTGACTTGGCTGGCAACTCGATCAGCAACGTGGCCGGGGATTACTCCACCGTCGGCTTCGCGTTCAAGGTCGATTTCAATGAAAAGCTGTCGCTGGCGATGATCTATGACCAGCCCTATGGCGCCGATACGGCCTACGGCGGCAACCCGGCGACCACCCTGCTGGGCGGCACGAGCGCCGATGCCGAAACCCACGCGCTGACCGCGCTGGTGCGCTGGAAATTCACCGACCGGATTTCGGCCTATATCGGTCCGCGCTTCCTGAATGCCGAGGGCGACATCACGATTGCGGGCCTGGCCTATGGTCCGGCCAACGGCGCCAACTTCCGCTTCGCAAACACGACCGGCGCGGGATACGTCGTGGGCGCAGCCTATGAAGTGCCGGAAATCGCGCTGCGTGCGTCGCTGACCTATCACTCGCCGGTCGACCTGCGCTTCCGCACCACCGAAACCATTCCCGGCGCGGGCACGTTCACGACCTTCACGAACTCGGAGACGCCCGAGACGATCGAACTGTCGGTTCAATCGGGTATCAACCAAAGCACACTGATTTTCGGTTCGATCCGTCACGCCAAGTGGTCGGACTTCACCCTGACGCCGACGATCTTCGGTAACAACCTGGCCAGCTTTGACGACATCACCACCTACGAGATCGGTGTCGGCAAGCGCTTTACCGAGAAATTCTCGGGCAGCATCGCGATCAGCTACGAAGACACCAGCGGTGACGATCTGGTTTCGCCCCTCGGGCCGACCAACGGCCAGACGGGCATCACCGTCGGTGGCGAGTACAAGGTCAGCGACAGCCTCGATGTGTCGGGTGGCGTGCGCTACACGATGCTGGGCAACGGCGTGCCGCAGACCGGGGGCACCCCGCGCGGCAACTTCCGCAACAATGACGCGATCAGCGTGGGCATGAAGCTGGGCTACCACTTCTGACCCCTGCTGCACTCAAGATCGGAAAACCCCGCCGTCCACTCCGGCGGGGTTTTTCTTTGGCTGCAACGGATTGAGGTTTGACGCCCTCCGCGTCGCTGTCTACCAAAGCGGCGCAAAGGGAGCTTGGACAATGATCTACCAGACCGCGCAGGATTGGCGGGATGCGCCGCACAAACGGGTGCTGCTTTACGGCATGTCGGGACTGGGCAAGACCCACCTGTCGAACATACTGCGCGAGGCGGGCGACTGGTTTCACTATTCCATAGATTACCGGATCGGCACCCGCTACATGGGCGAGTTGATCGCCGACAACGCCAAGGCGCACGCGATGAAGGTGCCGTTTCTGCGAGACCTGCTGAAGACGGACTCGATCTATATCGGCTCGAACATCACCTTCGACAACCTGTCCCCGGTGTCCACCTACCTGGGCAAACCGGGCGACCCAGACAAGGGCGGGCTGCCGATCGACGAATATCGCACGAGGCAGGATCAGTTCCGGAACGCGGAGATCAACGCGCTGATGGATACCGGTCATTTCATCGAACGCGCGGGGCGGCTCTATTGCTATCCGAATTTTGTCTGCGATACCGGCGGGTCGATCTGTGAATGGGTCGATGGCGACGATCCGGACGATCCGATCCTGACGGAACTGTCGTCTCACTGTCTTTTGATCGGGCTGAAAGGCGACGAGGCGCACCGGCAGGAACTGATCCGCCGCTTCGACCGCGCGCCCAAGCCGATGTGCTATCAGCCCGAGTTCCTGGCGGCTGCCTGGGCGGAATACCTGCACGAAAACAATGTTGAAGAAGGCGACGTTGAACCCGATCACTTCATTCGCTGGACCTATGCCCGCGCGCTGGCACACCGCGCGCCACGCTATGCGGCGATGGAGAAGTGGGGCATCACGCTGACCGCCGACGAGGTGGCGCAGGTCACAACCACCGAGAGTTTCGAGGCGCTGGTGGCCGGAGCCCTTGAGCGTACGGAATAAACCTTTATCTAGGCCTGATCCCCGACACAGGTTCCGACATGCCCATCAAGATCCCCGCCAGCCTGCCCGCCTTTGACGTCCTCACCCGCGAGGGGGTGATGGTGATGGACGAGGACCAGGCGTCGCGGCAGGATATCCGGCCCTTGCGGATCGGGTTGCTGAACCTGATGCCCAAGAAGATCCAAACCGAGAACCAGTTCGCCCGGCTGATCGGCGCGACGCCGTTGCAGATCGACCTGAGCCTGATCCGCATGTCAGAGCATCGCACCAAGAACACCGCCGCCGACCACATGGAAAGCTTTTACCGGCCCTTCAGCGAGGTCGAGGCGACGGGAGAGAAATTCGACGGGCTGATCATCACCGGCGCGCCGATCGAGCATCTGGAGTTTTCCGACGTCACCTATTGGGACGAACTTGTGCGCGTCTTCGAGTGGACAACCACCCACGTGCATTCGACCTTCGGCGTCTGCTGGGGCGGGATGGCGATGATCAACCATTTCCACGGGGTCAAGAAGCACCTGCTCGACGCCAAGGCGTTCGGATGTTTCCGGCACCGCAACATGGCGCCCGCCTCACCCTTCCTGCGCGGGTTTTCCGACGATTGCGTGATCCCGGTCAGCCGCTGGACCGAGGTGCGCCGTGCCGAGATCGAGACGGTCGACGGGCTGGAGGTCCTGCTGGACAGCGACGAGGTTGGCCCCTGCCTGGTGCAGGACAACGCGGCGCGGGCGCTGTATATCTTCAACCACCTGGAATACGACAGCGACACGCTTAAACAGGAATATGACCGCGACGTTGCGCAAGGCACGCCGATCAACGTGCCCTGCAACTACTACCCCGACGATGACCCCTCCTGCCTGCCGCAGAACCGGTGGCGCAGCCATGCGCATCTGCTTTACGGCAACTGGATCAACGAAATCTACCAGACAACGGCCTTTGATATGGACACGATCGGGCTAGGTTCCGGCTGGTAACGATTTTGGGCGGATCCCGGTGAAAGGTGGACATATGAAACGCAACTTGGTCTGGGCGGCGCTTGGCGCCGTCGCGCTGTTGTCGAGCTGTGCGGGGTTGGCCGGGGTCAAGGAACGCACCGCCGAGCAAACCCACCCGCCGCTGGGCCGGTTTGTCGAGGTGGACGGCACCCGCGTGCATGTCTGGGTCGAGGGGTCGGGGCCGGACCTGGTGCTGATCCACGGCGCCGGCGGCAACCTGCGCGACTTCACCTTTGACCTGGCAAAACGGCTGACGTCCCGCTACCGGGTCATTGCGTTCGACCGGCCGGGACTGGGCTATACCGAGCGCCTGCCGGGCTATGGCGGCGTCGGCAGCACCGAGGGCGAAAGCCCGCGCGAACAGGCCGCGTTATTGCAAAAGGCCGCGGCACAGGTCGGCGTGCGGCGGCCCGTGGTGGTCGGCCACAGTTTCGGCGGCGCGGTGGCGCTGGCCTGGGGGCTGAACGCGCCACGGGATACGTCGGCGCTGGTCCTGCTGGCGGGCGTGTCGAACCCCTGGCCCGGCGATCTGGGCACCTTCTACAACGTCACCGGCACCGCCCTCGGCGGGGCCACGGCAGTGCCTGTGATCACCGCGCTGGCCTCGGAGGAGCGGATCGAGCGCAGCATCGAGGGCACTTTCGCGCCGCAAAGCGCGCCCGATGGCTATTCCGAGTATCTCGGCCCCGGGCTGACCCTGCGGCGCGAGACGTTGCGGGCAAACGGTCAGCAGGTGCTGGGCCTGCGCCCGCATATCGTGGAAATGTCGAAGCAGTATCGCGATACGCTGCGGATGCCGGTCGAGATCGTGCATGGCGATACCGATAGCACCGTGCCGCTGGACGTGCATTCGATCCCGCTGTCGAAACAGCTGCGGCGCGGCAACCTGACGGTGCTGGATGGCGTGGGCCACATGCCCCACCATGTGCGCCCCGAGGCGACCGTCGCGGCAATCGACCGCGCGGCCTCTCGCGCCGGATTGCGTTAAGCCGCTTAACATCCCATAATCGCCCCAAAATCAAGGGAGTGGCTGCATGGACCTGCCATTTGACGGCGCGATCGGCACCTATTTCAAAAGCGAGGCCCCCGAGGAGGTTCGCAACGCCATCCGGCGGGCAGACAAGGGCGATATCCTGTCGTCCGACTACCCCCATTCCGACCGGATGCCGCGCAAAGCCTATGAGCGGGATCTGCACCGCCTGCAGATCGAACTGGTCAAGCTGCAAGCCTGGGTCAAGGAAAGCGGCGCGCGGGTCATTTGCGTCTTCGAGGGGCGCGACGCGGCCGGCAAGGGCGGCACGATCAAACGCTTCCGCGAGAACCTGAACCCGCGTGGTGCGCGCGTCGTGGCCTTGCCGAAACCGTCCGAGACGGAAGCCACCCAATGGTATTTCCAGCGCTATATCGACCACCTGCCTGCGGGCGGCGAGATCGTTTTCTTCGACCGCTCATGGTACAATCGCGGCGTCGTCGAAAAGGTTTTCGGCTTTTGCACTGACGCGCAGCGCGAGCATTTCTTTCACCAGGTCGGCGATTTCGAGAGGATGCTGGCCGACGAGGGCATTCACCTGTTCAAGTTCTGGCTGAACGTGGGGCGCGCCGAACAGTTGCGCCGTTTCATGAAGCGAGAGACCGATCCGCTGAAGCAATGGAAGCTCAGCTGGATCGACGTCGAGGGGCTTAAGAAATGGGACGCCTATTCCGAGGCCATTTCCGAGACGCTGGCGCGGTCGCACGGCACCCACGCGCCCTGGACCGTCGTACGCTCGGACGACAAGCGGCGGGCGCGGGTCGAGACGATCCGGCATGTGCTGCTCAATATCGACTACGACCACAAGCTGCCGAAATCGCTGGGCGTCCCCGATGCTTCGGTCTGCGGCGGGCCCGAGATCTGGGATGCCTAAGCGCGGCTATCACCACGGCAACCTGCGCCAGGCTCTGGTCGACGCGGCGCTGACCTTGATCGAGGAGAAAGGCCCGACCGGTTTCACCCTGTCGGAGGCCGCCAAGCAGGCCGGCGTGACCCCGGCGGCGGTCTATCGCCATTTCGGCGGACGCGAGGACCTGATCGCCGAGGCGGCGCGGCAAGGCTACGAGATCTTCGCCGACGTGATCGAATACGCCTATGGCACCGGGCAGACGGCGCTGAGCGCCTTCGCGGCGACGGGCCGTGCCTACCTGGCGTTCGCGCGGAAATACCCGGGCCACTACATCGCGATGTTCGAAAGCGG
This sequence comes from Roseovarius confluentis, assembly GCF_002917925.1. Taxonomy (GTDB): domain Bacteria; phylum Pseudomonadota; class Alphaproteobacteria; order Rhodobacterales; family Rhodobacteraceae; genus Roseovarius; species Roseovarius confluentis. The sequence goes on from NZ_PPFE01000001.1 coordinate 304,617, forward strand.
CATCTCGGTCAACCGCAATGCGGACCTCGCCGCCGTGTCGGGCCGCGCACGCGCCGTGCTGGAACGCGCCGCAGAGGGCTTGTCAGCCCATATCCCCCCGGACAAGCGCCCGCCGACGGCGATGGTGTCGGCGCATGTCTGGGCGCTCAGCCACGGCGTGGTCGAGCTTTTCGCCCGCAACTCGCCCGGCACCCAAAGCCCCTTCCCGCCCGAGGACTTGCTGGAATCCGGTATCGGGATCTACCTGCGAGGATTGGGATTGTTGCCGCCGGACAGCTGACGGCACTTGTTGCGAGTACGGCCCTCGCGCCCGCGTCACCTGCGCCCGTCGCCGAACAGCGCCTTGTCCAGCAAGGGCGCCACGGCGTGAGCAGCCGGGGCCGAGATGTGATCCGCGTCCTTGTAGAGCAACACGCGGTTGAGCAACCAGGCATACCGTCCATCTCGCTCGAAGAACGCGTTGACCGAGATCAGTTCAGCGCCGAGGTCGTCTGCGACGTCCACCAGGATCGTGCGGGCGCCGCGCATCAGCTCGTCATGCACCCGGGTGTCGATGAAACTGCGGGCGATATCGGCCTCGAACTCGGCTTCCGGCAGGTCGCGCAGGATCGCCTGCCCGAGCACGTTGATCGGCAAGACCACCTGCTGCGGCACCTGGTCCAGGACCACGACACGAATGCCGGCATCCCTGTAGTGGGAAATCGTCTCGCGCAGGCCGGTCTCGAAGCTGGCGAACCACTCCGCGTCGCTTTGCCTGCGGTTGTCGGGATCGGTCGAGATCATGAACCGCCGCGGCTTGCTCGGGACATCGCCCTTGACGTAAAGGCTCCACCTTGCGGCGAGGAATACCATGTCGACCCCGCGTGCGACGGCTTCTTCCGCATGGGCCCGGACGCGGTCATGGCACTCCTGCGCCGACTGGCCGCCGTTGACGAGGTAAACGCCCAACAAGGGCGGGCAGGCCGGGTGGATGCCGTGCAAAACGCCGATGTGCCGCATGGCCGCGATTTCGTCGAAGGCCGGCAGGATCGCGCCCGCATGACTGTCGCCCATTACCGCGATTGTCGTGCTGGCCTCCTCGCTGTCGCGCATCAGGCACAGATCGCCGGGGCTTTCGGGCGCGCCACCGGGACATGAACCACCAAGGTTCTCGGTCTCGTCCTTCGTGAAAAGATCGAGATACGCCTCAGGTCCCTTGCCGTCCAAGCGTTGCGGCACGCCGTTTAATGCCAGAACCGTAAAGCCCATGGCGCCGAAGGCGACGATCCCCCCGAGGCTGGCGCCGAACACGGCGCTGCGCGACGGCAGCCAACCCGAGCGGCGAAACGGCCGCTCGACAAACGCCCAGGACAGCACCGCCAGAGCGAAGGACAAAGCGATCAGAGCCCAGATCAGACCAGGCACCGCCATGCTCCAGCCGCGGATGCGGGCGAAGGCAAAGATCGGTTGATGCCAGAGGTAGAGCGAATAGCTGATCAGACCGATACCGACCATCGGGCGCCACGACAGGGCCCGCGCCGTCAGAGTCTCGCGCGCTGCGAAGAGGATGACCAGCATCGCACCGACGATCGGCACCAGCGTGTAGCCCGAGGGCGATGGATCTTCGGGGCCAAGCCAGAAAACGCTGCCCACGATCAGCGCAAGGCCGAGTGCGGCCAGCGCCTCGCTCCGCATTTGCGGGCGGTTCAGCAGGACCGCGGCACAGATCGATCCGGCCAGCAACTCCCACAGGCGCGACGGGGTGAAGAAGAAGTTTTCGCCCGGCATGTTCCACGCGCCCCATATGGCCATCGCGATGGACGCAGCGGCGCAAAGGGCGAAGACCGCGACATGCCGACCGCGCCGGAAGCGGCCCAGGGCCCACAGCAGCGCCGGAAACAGGATATAGAACTGTTCCTCGACCGCGAGGCTCCAGGTGTGCAGCAGCGGACGCAGGTCGGCCGAGACGTCGAAATAGCCCGAATGTTCGAGGAAATGGACGTTCGAAATGAAGAGAACGGTAAAGCCCAGGCTGCGCGCGAAATCCTCCAGCGGATCGGGTGGAATCCACATCCACGCGAAGGGCACGCAACAGGCCAGGACAAGGAAAAGCGCTGGCAGGATGCGCCGCGCGCGACGCTCGTAGAACCGCCACAGACTGTAGGTGCCGGCCTCGCGGTCGGAAATCAGGATCGTGGTGATCAGGTAGCCGGAAATGACGAAGAAGATGTCGACGCCGATATAGCCGCCGCCGAATGCGGTAAAGCCCGCGTGAAAAAGGATGACCGGCAGCACGGCAACCGCCCTGAGACCGTCGATTTCACGCCTGTATTTCAAACCGGACTGCCCTGTAAGTTCGCGGTATCCGTGAACCCGATACAGGGCTGCGTTGCAAGAAAAAAGCGCGGCACCCGCGGGGTCGGCGCTGTCGCATGGCGTGGTGGAGCTGTTCGCCCGCAACTCGCCCGGGCCCCAAAGCCCCTTCCCGCCCGAGGATCTGCTGGAATCAGGGATAGGCATCTACCTGCGCGGCCTGGGCCTGTTGCCGCCGGACCAGTAGGCACCGCCCCGCTCTTCCTCTGGCTCTAAATATCCCGGGGGTTTGGGGGCTGGCCCCCAATTCAACCTGTATTTGGGGGCTGGTCCCCAATCGACGCTGAGTTTGGGGCTGGCCCCCAATCGGATCGCTGGTTGCGTCCATTCAAAGAAATTGTCTAACGACGATGAAAACAAGCAGGGCGCCTGACAAGGCACCATAAGTTCCCCAGTTAAGAATCCTGATCACCTGTTTGGTCAGCTTATGGTGATCGGCAGTTAGTTTCGTATAGAGAATGAAACGCGGGTTGAGGACAACACCTCGTTTCTCGGCCTGACGCGTGACGTAGGTGGCCGAGCCGATCCAAGCGAAAAGGTAGAAGATCAACAGGCTGGTGACAAACATGGTCGCATCGCTTTTCCTCAGCGTACTGGCATAGGCCTCCAAAGAAAAGGGCCGCCCAACCGGACGGCCCTCTCCGAAACTCTGAACCCAAAGCTTAACGCTTGGAGAACTGGAAGCTCTTGCGGGCCTTGGCGCGACCGTATTTCTTGCGCTCCACCACGCGGCTGTCGCGGGTCAGGAAGCCTGCCGCCTTCAGCGCGCCGCGCAGCGACGGATCATAAAGCTGCAGAGCTTTCGAGATGCCGTGCTTGACCGCACCGGCCTGCCCCGAAAGGCCGCCGCCCTTGACGGTGGCCTGAACGTCGAACTGGTCTTCGACACCGGCCACCGTGAACGGTTGGCGCAGGATCATCTGCAGCACCGGGCGGGCGAAGTACTTGTTCATTTCCTTGCCGTTGACCGAGACCTTGCCCGAGCCGGGCTTGATCCAGACGCGGGCGACCGCGTCCTTGCGCTTGCCGGTGGCGTAGGAACGGCCCAGGTCGTCGCGGACAGGCTCGCGCGGCGCTTCCTCGGGCGTGCCCTGGACACCGCCGATATCATCGGTGACGGCTGCTTCGAGACCGTCGAGTGTTTTGATTTCGTCAGCCATGTCTCTTACACCCGCGTGTTTTTCTTGTTCATGGATTTCACATCCAGCGCTTCGGGGCTTTGCGCCTCGTGCGGATGTTCGGTGCCGGCGTAGACGCGCAGATTGGTCATCTGGCGGCGTGCAAGGCGGTTCGAAGGCAGCATGCGCTTGACGGCCTGCATGACGACGCGCTCGGGGTGGGCGCCCTCCAGAATTTCCGCCGTGGTGCGCGACTTGATCCCGCCCGGGTGGCCGGTGTGCCAGTAGTTGGGTTTCTCGCGCTTCTTGCCGGTCAGCTGCACCTTGTCGGCATTGATGACGATGACGTTGTCACCCATGTCCTGGCTCGGTGTAAAGCTGGGCTTGTGCTTGCCACGCAGGCGCGTGGCGACGATCGAGGCAAGGCGGCCCAGAACGATGCCGTCGGCATCGATCACGATCCACTTCTTGTCGATATCTGCCGGTTTTGCAGAAAAGGTTTTCATGGTCTTGTCCCCAAGGGTCAGAGGGTCATAATTCGGATTGCGGGGTTATATAGGCTCAGAAGAACAGTTCAAGCGGGAAATGTGCGTTATTTTTGTTCATAAACAAAGACTTGTTATTTAGGTATCATTTTACCCCATATGGAAAGCCTGATTCACAACCCCGGCCCGCCACTTGCCGCGCTGCTGCTGCTGGCGCTGTCCACGGCGCTTGGCATGGCGCAGGTGGCCAAGATCATCAAGGTCTACGAGGCCAAGCATGAACTGAAGCACGGCTCGGCCGGTTTCATCCGCGGTATCGCGGGCTGGTCGCTGGTGGCTTTCTGGGCCATGGCGGTCTGGTTCGTGGCCACGGTGATCGGCGACTGGTGGGCGACCGAGGACCTGGCCGGCGCGACGGACCGCGCCTGGCTGCGGCTGCGCATCCTGCTGGAGATCGCGGCGGCGATCGCGGATTCGGACTGATGGCAGGCCCGGTTCCCGGCGCACAGGCGATACAGGCCGCGCTGCAATGTCCCGACTGCGCCGGACAGTGCCGCTATAGTGCCGAGGCCACGGGGCTGCGCTGCGACAGTTGCGGTAATGTGCGATCGCTCGATACGCCCGACGACCACCTGGCCCAGACCGAGTTCGGCTATGACCCGGACGTGCCCGCCGAAGAGCCGAAAAGCCGCCCCGACCTGATGGAGCATGGCTGCCAGACATGCGGCGGGCACGTGATCTTCACCGGCCCGGCCCTGTCCGAGCGGTGTCCCTATTGCGACGGGCCGGTGGTTCTGGCCGACCCCGACATGGGGTTCGACACGATGGCGCTGATCCCCTTTCGCGTCACGCTGGAGACGGCCAAGGCCAATGCGCGGGACTGGGTGCGTGCGCGGATCGCGGCGCCGTCGGACCTGTGGACGCAGGTCGAAGACGGCCATTTCAGCGGGCTTTACGCGCCCTTCTGGACCTTCGACAGCAAGGAGGCCGTTCAATACTGGGCCAAGTACACCACCGGGTCCGGCAAGAACCGGCGCACGCATTCCACGGGTGGAGCGATGAACGTCGACTTCGATGACCTGCTGGTGCCGGCCTCGACCCATGTGACACCGCTGATCCGCGACGGCATCCTGCACGAATTCTATCCCGACCGCCTGCGCCCCTATCGCGCGGGCTACCTGGCCGGGTTCGCGGCCGAGCGCCATCATCAGACCGTGGCGCAGGGGTTGGACGCCAACGCCAGCGACAAGCGGCTGCTGATCCGCAACCGGATCAAGCGGCATATCAACAAGCGCGGCGTGCATGATATCCGCTATCGGACCGACACGACGGGCATCCATTACCGGCGCATCCTGCTGCCGGTCTGGATCCTGCATTACGTCTATGAGGGCAAGGCGCAGAAGGTCGTCGTCTCGGGGATCGACGGGCGCACCTTCGGCGAACGGCCCTTATGTAAATTGAAGCTGATGGGCTATGCCGCCGCCCTTAGCGCGCTGGTGATCGGCTTCGGCCTCGCGTGGGGCGCGGGTGGGTTGTTGTAGCCCGCGCTCAGACGCCGATGCCTTCGGGCGGGTTGTCCAACAGCCGGCGCAGACGCTGCATCGCGGCCTCGTAACTGGCAAGGCTGACGCCCGCGTTCACGGCTAGTCGCACGGCATGAGGCGAGGCCGCGTCGCGGCTGGCAAAATCCTCGGCCGAGCGGACCTGCACGCCCTGCTCCGCCGCCGCCTGGCAAAAGGCGGATGTGCGCCATCCCGGCGGCAGGGTCAGCCACAGGAACGGCACGTCGCGGCGCCATTTCACGTCGTACCCGCCCAGCACGTTCAGCGCGGCCTGGATGTAGTCGCCCGACTGGATGCGCACCTTGTCCATCAGCTCGTCCAGACCGGGATGTGACAACAGCGCCGCCACGAGGTCCGAGATCGGCGTGGCAAGCCCGAAGAACGAGGATTCCGCCGCGCGGCGCAGCGCCATGGACTGATCCCCGGGCGCCAGCGCAAAGCCCACGCGCAAGGCGGGCGTCACCGATTTCGACAGCGAGGCCACGTACCAGCCGCGCTCGGGGGCCAGCATCCGGTAGGCCGGGGCCTGTGACGGGCCTATGCGGTAGCAATCATCTTCGAGAATCTGCAGGTCGCACCGGCGAGCGGCCTCGACGATCTCGGCGCGGCGCTCGGCGGGGGTAAAAAGGCATGTGGGGTTATGCACCTCGGCGGAGGTGAACAGCATCTGGGCCTGGTGCTTTTGCGCCGCCGCCTCCAGCGCGTCGGGGCGCAATCCGTGGGCGTCCATCGCCACCGGGATCACCTCGGCCCGCAACAGGTCGGCGGCCCGCCGGAACCCCGGATAGCACAGCTCCTCGACCAGCACCGTGGGGCGCCGCCCGCAAAGGACGGTCTGCATGATCAGGATGATGGCGTTCTGCCCGCCATGGGCCAGCACCACGTCCTCTTCCGTGAACCGCCCCAGAGGCGCCTGGGACAGGAACCGCGCCGCCGCGGCACGGGCGGGCTGCATGTTCTGGCGGCTGGGGTAATGCATCACGCCAGAGGGCGGGTCCTCGGCAATCTGCGCCAGAAGCTGCCGGACAAGCCCGGCCTGCCCCACGCTGGGCAGGTGCGGCGAGATCATGTTGACGGCATAGCTGTCGCCGCCGGCGTTGTGTTCGACACTGTCGGCCTCGATCGGGAAGTAATCCGGGGGGATCGGCTTGGGCTCGGCCACGAAGGTGCCACGCCCGACCTCGGCCACCAGCGTGCCATCGTCCGTCAGCCCGGAATAGGCCCGCGCGACGGTGCCCGGCGTGATGCCCAGCCGCCAGGCAAGATCGCGCACGGGCGGCAGCTTGTCGCCCGGGGCAAGGCTGTGGTTGTCGATACCACTGCGGATCGCCTGCATCAGCGCCTTGTACTTGGGCGCGGCGGTGTCGGTCAGCTTGGGCTGCCAATTTGTACCCATGACAATATTTCCGTGGATTCGGACAATTGGACAATGTATCCCTCAATTGTGGCAATCGCACAATATTGTGTCAATACAATTTATCAGGAAAGGATACGCCATGACCAGTTTCACCCGCACCGACCGCACGGCACTCGAGGGGCTTTCCGCCCGCACCACCCTGCCCGCCCTGTCGCTGATCGCGGTACAGCTGGCATGGGCCTATGTCCTGTGGACGCAGCGCCGAAAGACACGGGTTCACCTGTCGCGGCTGGACGACCACATGCTGCGCGATATCGGCCTGACCCCGCGCGAGGCCGACATGGAAGCGCGCAAACCCTTTTGGAGACCGTAATCGTCCCCGATACGGATCTCTTCAAACTGGGCCGGGTTCATTCCCGGCCCTTTTTTCATGCCTTGGGGGGAATCGAGTAGGTCAGGCTGGCCCGCGCCACCGGCTGATCGAATCCGTCAGAGAAGATCAGCACGTCGCCCACGGCCAGAACACGGCCCAGTTTCAGCAGGCGGCAGTCGGCGATAAGGTCCGTGTTGGCGGCAGGCTTGCGCATGAAGTCGATGGAACAACTCGTGGTGACCGCCAGCGCCTCGCGGCCGGTCATGCTGAGGACCGCCATGTAGACCGCCACGTCCGCCAACGCAAAGATCGACGGGCCCGATACCGTGCCGCCGGGGCGCAGGTGGCGTTCCTCGACGTTCAGGCGCACGCGCAGCGCCATTTCCTCCAGGCTGTCGATGGTGAAGTCGCCCTTCACCTGCGGGAAGACCTCGTCGATATAGGCCATCAGATCGGTTGCATTCAGTTTCAGGGGCATGCTTTCCTCCGTGCGCGTGCCGGCGTAAGAAGGCACAAGCCCCAAGGAGGATCAAGATGACAATCCTGGAACGCCAAGACGACGGGGCCATCGCCCGTCTGACGATGAACCAGCCCGAGAAACTGAACGCGTTGAGCGACGGCATGCTGGAGGCGCTTCAGACCACGCTGGGCGAGATCGCGGCGGACAATTCGATTCGCGTGGTAACGCTGGCCGGCGAAGGCAAGGCGTTCTGCGCGGGGCATGACCTTAAGGAAATGACCCAGGGGCGGCAGGCCGAGGATGGCGGCAAGGCGTACTTCGCCGATCTCTTCTCGCGCTGCAGCAAGCTGATGCGCACGATCCGCGACCTGCCCCAGCCGGTCATCGCCCTGCCCCATGGCATCGCCACCGCGGCGGGCTGTCAATTGGTGGCGACCTGCGACCTGGCCGTGGCGGCGACGGGCACGCGGTTTGGCGTCAACGGGGTGAATATCGGGCTCTTTTGTTCCACACCCATGGTCGCGCTCAGCCGCAACATTCCGCGCAAGCAGGCGTTCGAGATGCTGACCACGGGCGAGTTCATCGATACCGACCTCGCGATCGAGCTGGGCCTGATCAACCGCGCTGTGCCGTATGATGCGCTGCAAGCCGCCGGAGACGATCTGGCCCATACCATCGCGGCCAAGCTGGGCGCGGCGGTGAAGATCGGCAAGCAGGCCTTCTACAAGCAGCTGGAAATGGGGCTGGACGACGCCTATGCCTTCACCGGCGAGGTCATGGTCGAGAACATGATGTGGCGCGACACCGAGGAAGGCATCAGCGCTTTTATCGAGAAGCGACCGCCGGAGTGGGATCAGTGACGCGGCAATAGACACGCCCAAGTTGATCTCCGTTGATTTCGCGCCCACCTATAGGAGAGTTTTCCGCCCAAGAGCGTTGCCGTTGAACGCGGCGCGCGCGCGCTTTGGAGCGATCTCTCCCCGCAAATCAATATATTAGCGGATTGTTAACGAATCGCGTCTGGTTTGTTCCTCAAAGGCCGGTTTATCGCGGCCCCAATTTGCTCATGATTGGACAGAGGTTGGTGCGACACAAAGCAGGATCACGCGATCCGTTTTTTAGCATCTCGGTTTTTCATACTCGTCGCACCAACCTCACGAAACATAAGTCCCCGCGCACGGGTGCAACGATGTCCAGCAGTGTTTCCGAAACCGTGCCACACTATTTCCACATTTGCCGTTTTGTCGCCACATTCGCTCCGGTACACCCGTAATCGGGGGCATCGTGTGGGGTTTGCACGACGCTATGATCACGGCGCTATGACATATCGGGTGGCAGTCTTCGGCATCTGGTCCCTCCTGGCCAGCCTCTCTCTGGCCATTCCATCGGAGGCCACTGACCTGCCCGACCCGGCAAACCGCGCGGAGTTCCCCACACCGGGGGCCACGTCGGTTCTGCTGGGCCGTGATCTGTTCTTCGACCCGATCCTGTCGGGCAATCGCAACATCGCCTGCGCCACCTGCCACCATCCCGACATGGGCAGCGGCGACGGCGTGTCGCTCAGCCTGGGCGAAGGTGGCCGCGGGCTTGGACCGGCACGGACCCGGGCCACGGACAACCCGCCCGAACGCCTGCCCCGCAACGCGCCGCCGCTGTTCAACCTGGGCGCGGCGGAGTTTACTGCCTTGACCCATGACGGTCGCGTCACCGCCAGCCAGACCGAACGCTACGGTATCTCTCTACCGGAGGATATTTTACTGGAACGCCCGGTCAGCCTGCTGGCCGCGCAGGCGTTGCTGCCGCTGGTGACGGTGGATGGAATGGCGGGCCACCCGGGCGAGAACATCATCGCGGATGCCGTGGCACAGGGCCGGATCGCGGGCTATGACGGTGCCTGGCAGAAGATCACCGAGCGGGTCTGGGACATCCCCGAGTATCGCCGCCGGTTCGAGTGGCTGATCGGCCCTGGCGAGCCATTGCATATTACCCATATCACCGCCGCACTGGCTGATTTCGTGGCCTACGAGTTCCGCGCCACCGACAGCCCGTTCGACGCCTTCCTGTCGGGCCAGGACGAGGCATTGAGCAACGACCAGCTGCGCGGCATGGCGCTGTTTTACGGCAAGGCAGGCTGTGCGGGCTGCCATTCGGGCACCTTCCAGACCGACCACGACTTTCACGCAATCGGCCTGCCCCAGATCGGGCCGGGAAAGGGGCACGGGGCGAACGGCAATTCCGATATCGGCCTCGGGGCGATCACCGGCGATCCTAGCGATGCCTACAAGTTCCGCACGCCGTCCTTGCGCAACGTGGCACTGACCGCGCCCTATGGCCATAACGGCGCCTATCGCGATCTTGGCGCGATGATCCGGCATCATGCCGACCCCGGCGCGGGGCTGGCGCAGTATCCCGGCCTGACGGCGGCCTATCTGCCAGACATCGGCGCGGACGAGACCGGGTTGGAGGCGGCGATGCGCGACGAGGCCGAGGTGCTGAGCATCTATGCCGCCGCGACCCTGCCCCGCACGCCGCTGACTGACATGGAGATCACCGCGCTTGTCGATTTCCTCGACGCGCTGACCGATCCGGTCTCGCGCACGGGTCGCCTCGGCGTGCCGGATGCCGTGCCCTCGGGCCTGCCGGTGGCCGGGCTGCCGGGTGACAGCTGACCCTTTCCAAACCGCCCTCGACCCCTTAAATGCGGGGCCATGACAGAGACACTTCATATCGTCGGCGGCGGCATGGCCGGGTCCGAGGCCGCGTGGCAGGCCGCGAACATGGGCGTGCGCGTGGTCATCCACGAGATGCGCCCCAAGGTCGGCACCTTCGCGCACCAGACCGGCGACCTGGCCGAGATGGTCTGCTCCAACTCCTTCCGCTCGGACGATGACGAGCAGAACGCCGTGGGCCTCCTGCACTGGGAAATGCGCCAGGCGGGAGGGCTGATCATGGAAATGGCCGAGACCCACCGCCTGCCCGCCGGCGGCGCACTGGCCGTGGACCGCGAGGCGTTCAGCCAGGGTGTCACCGCCCGGCTGCGGGCCCATCCCAACGTGACGCTCGAGGAAGGCGAGGTATCCACCCTGCCCGAGAGCGGGCGCTGGATCTTCGCCACCGGCCCGCTGACCTCGCAAGGGCTGGGCGCGGCCATCGCCGCCGAGACCGGCACCGACCGGCTGGCCTTTTTCGACGCCATCGCGCCGATTGTTTACCATGACACGATCGACATGAGCCAAGCGTGGATGCAGTCGCGCTATGACAAGGGCGAAACCGAGGAAGAGCGCACCGCCTATCTCAACTGCCCGATGTCGAAGGACCAGTACGAGGCCTTCATCGACGCGCTGCTGGCCGCCGACAAGACCGAGTTCCACGAAGGCGAGACAGCGACCTACTTCGACGGCTGCCTGCCCATCGAGGTGATGGCCGAACGCGGCCGCGAGACGCTGCGGCATGGCCCGATGAAGCCCGTGGGCCTGACCAATCCGCATCAGCCCGACGTGAAGCCCTGGGCGGTGGTGCAACTGCGCCGGGACAACGCGCTCGGGACGCTCTACAACATCGTCGGCTTCCAGACCAAGATGAAGTACGGCGCGCAAACAGATGTTTTCAAAATGATTCCCGGACTGGAGAATGCCAGTTTCGCGCGTCTTGGAGGCATCCACCGCAACACGTTCCTGAACTCGCCGACGTTGCTGGATGAACAGATGCGCCTGCGGGCCAAGCCGCATATCCGCTTCGCCGGGCAGATCACCGGCGTCGAGGGCTATGTCGAATCCGCCGCGATGGGCCTCTTGGCCGGGCGATTAGCGGCGGGCGAGATCCTGGACCGCCCCCTGCCCGCACCGCCGCAGGACACGGCAATGGGTGCACTTATCCATCACATCACCGGCGGGGCCGAGGCCAAGACATTCCAGCCGATGAACGTCAATTTCGGCCTGTTCCGCCCTGTCGACGGCCTCAAGGGCGGACGCCGGGGCCGGCGTGACCGTTACAAGGCCTATACCGACCGGGCCAAGACGGCCTGGACCGGCTGGCTGGGCGAAACAGCAGTGGACGCCGCCGAAACCGTGTGATTTTCTGCTCTCATGCAGGACAGCTTTTTCGACAAGGCCTATGCCATGGCCGATCCCGACGAGACCCGTGCGCTTTATGACGCCTGGGCGGCCAGCTATGACGCCGAGATCGCCGCGAATGGCTATGCCACGCCGGGCCGCGTGGCCGATGCGATGTTCCGCTTCGCCAAGTCGCCCGAGGCGCCGCTGCTGGATTACGGCTGCGGCACGGGCCTGTCCGGTCTGGCGCTGAAACTCGCCGGTTTCACCACGATCGACGGCATGGACCCCAGTCACGAGATGCTGGACGGCGCAAGGCGCAAGGCCGTCTACCGGACCCTGACGCCGATCGACCTGTCGGCCTCCGATCCGATCCCGGAAGGCGCTTACGAGGCGATCACCTGCATCGGCGTGATCGGCACGGGCGCGGCCCCGGCCTCGACCCTCGACCTGGTGATGCACGCGCTGCCCAAGGGCGGCTTGCTGGGCTTCAGCCTGAACGACCACGCGCTGGCCGACCCGCAATACGAAGGCGCGCTGAATGGCTGGCTGGATCGCGGCGCGGCCAATGTCCTCTTTCGCGAGCACGGCCCCCACCTGCCCGGTCAGAACATCAATTCCACCGTATACGTCATTGAAAAAGAGTGACTTTCAGAACTCGATTTGCCCCGTCTCCGACGGGTCCGCTGCATCTGGGTCACGCCTTCTCGGCGCTCTTGGGGCATGACATGGCGCGGGCGCGCGGCGGTGCGTTCCTTTTGCGGATGGAAGACACCGACCTGCAACGCAGTAAACCGGAATGGGATGCGCAGATCCTCGACGACCTGACCTGGCTGGGGGTGTCATGGGACGAACCTGTCTTGCGGCAGTCCGAACACCTCGACAGCTATGATCCCGCGCTGCACCAGCTCGAGGCGATGGGCCTGCTCTACCCCTGTTCGTGCAGCCGCAGCCAGATCCAGGCCGCGCTCGCCGCCCCTCAGGAGGGCGTCACCCACGAGGTCTATCCCGGCACCTGCAAGCACCGGAGCATGGCAAGCCGCCAGCCCGGCGACGCCCTGCGCCTGCATCTGGACAGGGCATTGGAGCATTTCGGTGGCCTCTATCCCGACTTCGAGGATACCGGCCCGTTACACGCCGGCACGCATCGGATCGACCCGGACCAGGCGCAGGCCGAGATCGGCGACGTGGTCCTCAGCCGGAAGGGCGAAGACATCGTCGCCTATTTCCTCGCCTCCGCGCTCGATGACATCCGGCAGGACATCACCGACGTGGTGCGGGGCGAAGACCTGTTCGGCTTCGTGCCGATCCAAGTCATCCTGCTCAGCCTGCTGGGCCACGCGATCCCGCGCTACCACCACCATCGCCTGATCCGCGACGAGGATGGCAAGCGCCTGGCCAAGCGCGACGACGCCCGCAGCATCGCGACCTACCGCGAGGCGGGAAAGAGCCCGGCGGATATCCGCGCCATGGTTGGGTTGTGATGCGCCCGTCTCTTCACTGTTCCAAAAATACTCACGGCGCGACAGGCGCCATTAGCTCGACCTCGAGCCCCTCTTGCACGCCGGTGTAAAAACAGCTGCGCCGGTTGGTGTGGCAGGCCGGCCCGGTCTGGTCGACCAACACCAGCAGGCAGTCACGGTCGCAATCCACCCGGAACTCCACCAGCTTCTGCACGTGACCCGAGCTTTCGCCCTTGATCCAGAACGCCTGACGCGAGCGGCTCCAATAGGTGACGCGGCCCGTCTCGAGCGTTCGGGCCACGGCCTCGGCATTCATCCATGCCATCATCAGCACCTCGCCGCTGGCCGCATCCTGCGCGATGGCCGGGACCAGACCCTGGTCGTTGAAGCGCAAGCTGGAAACATCGAATTCCATGTCAGAAAACCTTTTGCCTTGGCGGTGTCAGCCCTTATCTATGGGTTCAACCAAGAAAGGGAAAGCCATGAGCGGCGAGACCGACCTGATCAAGCTTTACTCCGCGCGGATTCTGGAACTTGCCGCCGACATCCCACATCACGGGCGGCTCGATGCGCCGGATGTGACGGTCAAGCGCCGTGCACCGCTTTGCGGATCAACCGTGACGGTGGACCTGAAAACCGACGGCGACCGCATCACCGACTACGCCGCCGAGGTGAAGGCCTGTGCCCTGGGCCAAGCGGCGGCGAGCGTCGTGGGCGGTGGCATCATCGGCTGTAGCTACGATCAGGTGGTGGCGGCGCGCGATGCGCTGAAAGCCATGCTGAAATCCGACGGGCCCACGCCTCCTGCGCCTTTTGACGGCTTGGAAGTGTTGCGCCCCGCGCAGGATTACAAGAACCGCCACGCGTCCATCATGCTGACGCTCGAGGCTGCCACCGAGGCGATGGAAGAGGCCCGCGCCACCGCCTGAGAGTCTTCGTGCGAAGACTCTTGTCAGCGCACCACTTCGATCGTCGCGTGATCCACGCCGTAGTCTTCGCGCAGCCTGTCACGCACAGCCTGCTTGACCGTCTCGGCATCATGCCCATCGGCGACCGACAGATCCAGCGTCGCCATTGGGCGTTCCTGCGTGACCTGCCAGGCATGAACGTGGCTGACCTCGGCCACGCCCGGCACATCCCGGGTCAGAGCCTCGGCCACCTCACGCCGGTCAAAGCCTCCGGGCGCTCCTTCCAACAGGATATGTCCGCTCTCGCGCACCACTTTCAGCGCCGAGCGCAGGATGATCACCGCCACCAGCATTGACAGGATCGGATCGATCGGCATCCAGCCGGTCCAGAGGATCACCAGCGAGGCGACAATGGCTGCAACCGAGCCCAGCAGGTCCCCCGCCACATGGAGCGCGGCCGCACGGATGTTCAGGTTGTCACTGTCCTCGCGTGTCAGCACCCAGAAGGACGCGATGTTCACCACCAGCCCGGCCAGCGCCACCCAGAGCATCAGCCCGCCCAAGACCTCGACCGGTTGCGCCAGCCGCCGTATCGCCTCGATCACGATCCAGAGCGCGATGGCAAAGAGCGTCAGCCCATTGACGAAGGCCGCAAGGACCGAGAACCGGTCGTAGCCATATGTCCGCTTCCAGTCGGCCGGCCGCCGCGCGATGCGGAACGCGAACCAGGCCAGCATCAGCGATGCGAAATCGGTCAGCATATGCCCCGCATCGGCCAGCAGAGCCAGCGATCCCGAGAGGATCCCGCCGACAAGTTCGGCCAGCATGAAGCCGCCCGTCAGGGCGGCGGCGATGGCGATGGTGCGTTCCTTCTTCGGAACGTGGCTGTGCCCGTGGGCGTGGGAATGGTCGTGCATGGTCCTGTCCTTGCGCACTCAGCCTGTCACGGGGCGCGCACGGCTGCAATCGAGCGCGTCCAAGAGTCTTCGTACGAAGACTCTTGGGGGGACGTGCGCAAAAAAACCGCCGCGCGCTGGAACAGCGGCGGCGGAAGGAATGCGTGATCCGCTTTGGCGCGTCGTGTCCGGGGAAGAGGCAACAACCCCGGGACAAGGGGACAGTATCGGGCCGCGTCAAGGGGACAGGAGACGCAAGCGCGACGCGCGCGGGATATACGCAGGCAGAAACGGTTACATCAGTCCCGGCAGGTAGAGCCCGCCAACCAGCGTGACGACCAGTGCCGCACCACCGATGAAATCACCGAGCAGAGTGTCAGCGGAGCGTCTTGCGGCGGTCTTGATCTGGGTCAGCATCGGAAGGGTCCTCATTGCCGTTAACTTCTGTTGCCCCTTTGTTCTCATTTCGGAAACCCTTTGTAAAGAACTTTATGAGAACATTTGCGAACTTTTGGAGACATTCCACCTCAAGCCCCTGATGCAGAAGCAAATTTCAGATTCAAATTTTCTTTGAACTGCCGACCGATCCGCTCCGACTACCGGTTACCAATCTTAATTCAAAGGGGAGTGAAACCATGTCGGACAAGGATCACAAGAAGTGGATCGACATCCTTTCCATGGGCACGTCGGCGCAGCGAGAAGATGGCAGCGACGTGTTCGACCCACCCGAGAGCTTTCTGCTCTTGCCAGCCGTGCAGATTGCGCCCAAGGACCCGGCCACCGACGCATTCGACTTCAAAACCTCGGACAGCGGCGACGAAGCGGCTTTCGATGTCGCGGACGTGCCGGTGACCAGCATCCAGACCGGCGGATCGGGCAGCGACGATCGGGA
The DNA here is from genome assembly GCF_002917925.1 of Roseovarius confluentis. Classification (GTDB taxonomy): domain Bacteria; phylum Pseudomonadota; class Alphaproteobacteria; order Rhodobacterales; family Rhodobacteraceae; genus Roseovarius; species Roseovarius confluentis. The sequence continues at coordinate 320,535 of NZ_PPFE01000001.1, forward strand.
CGTGCTCCCCGAGCCCGAGCCGGTCCCGAATTTCGGCATGACCGATCACTTCGATTTCATTTAAGTGTCGCGGCCCGATCTATCCGACGGACAAGAGCCGGATCGCTTCGTCCTGGCCCATCAACCACAGCAGAACGCGGGCGGCCTGCCCGCGCTCTGACTGCAATTCCGGGTCATCCCCAAGCAGCTTGCGCGCGTCGGACTGCGCCGTGGCCATCAGCCCTGCCTGCGCTTCCATGTCCGCCACGCGAAAGCGCGGCAGGCCGGATTGCGCCGTGCCGATCAGGTCGCCGACGCCGCGCATCTCGAGGTCCACCTCGGCGATGCGAAACCCGTCCTCGGTCTCGCGCATCGTAACCATCCGGCGCTGGCCGCCTTCGGACAAGGGCGCCTGGTACATCAACAGGCAGGTCGATTGGGCCTCGCCCCGGCCCACCCGGCCGCGCAGCTGGTGCAGCTGTGCCAGACCGAAATGCTCGGCCCGTTCGATCACCATGATCGAGGCGTTGGGCACGTCCACCCCCACCTCGATGACCGTGGTCGAGACCAGGACGCTCGTCTCGCCCCGTTGAAAAGCGGCCATCGCGGCGTCCTTCTCGGCGGGCGGCATCTGGCCGTGCACCAGCCCGACGCGCCCCTCGCCCAAGGCCGCGCGCAGATGCTTGAACCGCTCCTCGGCGCTGGTCAGATCCATCACCTCGGAGTCCTCGACCAGCGGGCAGACCCAGTAGGCCTGCCGTCCCTCGGTGATGGCGCTCTTCAGGTGCTCGACCACTTCCTGCATCCGCGCCATGTTGGTCAGCGCGGTCTTGATCGGCTTCCGCCCGGGCGGTTTCTCGTCGAGGATACTGACATCCATGTCGCCGTATTGCGCCAAGGCCAGGCTGCGCGGGATCGGCGTGGCGGTCATCACCAGAACGTCCACCGCAGTGCCCTTGCGCCCCAGCTCCAGCCGTTGCCGCACGCCGAAACGGTGCTGTTCGTCCACCACGGCAAGGCGCAGGTCGTTGAACTCCACATCCTGCTGAAAGACGGCATGGGTGCCCACCAGGATCTGGATATCGCCGCGCTTCAGCGCCTCCAGCTTGGCCCGCCGCTCCGCGCCCTTGTCGCGGCCCGTCAGCAGTTCCAGCACCACGCCGGCGGACTCGGCCAGCGGCCGCAACCCTTGCAGGTGCTGCCGGGCGAGGATCTCGGTGGGGGCCATCATCACCCCCTGCCCGCCCGCCTCGACCGCGACCAAAAGCGCCATGAGTGCCACCAACGTCTTGCCCGCGCCCACGTCGCCTTGCAGCAAACGGTTCATGCGCAAGGGCGCGGCCATGTCGGCACTGATCTCGGCAATCGCCCGGGTCTGGGCACCGGTGGCGGTATAGGGCAGCGCCGCACGGACCCTGGATTGCAACGTGCCGGTCGCCTCGCTCACCCGTCCCTTGCCGCGCCGCATCTTGGCGCGCGCCAGCGCAAGGGTCAGCTGATGCGCCATGAACTCGTCATAGGCCAGCCGCGTGCGCGCCGGATCCGTCGCGGCGAGGTCGCCCATGTTCGTGGGGCTGTGGGCGTGGTCCAGCGCCGCATGCCAGTCGGGCCAGTCATTTTGGGCCTTTTGCGACGGGTCGATCCACTCGGCCAGATCCGGCGCGCGGGCCAGCGCAGATCGCACGGCCTTGGCCATGGTCTTTTGCGTCACGCCGGCGGTCAGCGGGTAGACAGGCTCGAAATCGGGGATCTCGCCCGCCTCTTCCACGGGCAGGATGTGATCGGGATGCACCATCTGCGCCCTCCCGTCGAAGAGTTCCACCTTGCCCGAAACCACCCGCCGCGCGCCTGTCGGCAAAACGCGATTGAGGTAATCGTCGCGGCCGTTGAAGAACACCAGTTGAAAGGCGACCTGGGTATCCTCGACCTGTATACGATAGGGCCGCCCGCGCGATCGGGGCGGGTCATGCCGGCCGACCAAGACCTCGACCGTCACGGTACCCGGGAGGTCCGCGCCCTGCACCGTGTCACGCTTGCGCCGGTCGATGCCGGAATGCGGCAGCGTGAACAGAAGATCGCGGGGGCGCGAAATATGCAGCGCCTCCAATGTCTTGGCGGTCTTGGGCCCAACACCTTCCAGCGTCTCGAGGTCCGCGAAAAGCGGAAAGAGGATTTCCGGCCGGGTCGTCATGCGTCGCCGATCAGCTCCAGCCAGCCGTCTTCGTCGAGTGTCTCGATGCCCAACTCCGAGGCTTTCTTGGCCTTGCTGCCCGCCCCCGGCCCGGCCACCAGCAGGTCGGTCTTGGCCGACACCGAGCCCGAGACCTTGGCGCCCAACGCCTCGGCCCGGGCCTTGGCTTCGGCGCGGGTCATCTTTTCCAGCGTGCCGGTAAAGACGACCGTCTTGCCCGCGACGGGGCTGCCATCCGTCGCGGGGGCCGCGGCCTCTTCAATGGTCAGATGTGCCGTCAGCCTGTCGATGCTGTCCCGCTCATGATCCTGCGCGAACGCGGTCACCAAGCTGCGTGCCATGACCTCGCCCACCCCGTCGATGGCCAGAAGGTTGTCCCATTCCGGGCCTTCACAATCTTTCGCGGCGTCCATCGCTTCGGTGAAGGTATCCCACCGGCCGTAGCTGCGCGCGATCAGGTTGCTGGCCTGCTCGCCCACGTGACGGATGCCAAGCGCGAACAGGACCCGGCCAAAGGGGATCGCCCGCGTGTCCTCGATGGCCTGAAACAGGTTCTCGGCGCTTTTCTCGCCCCAACCCTCGCGGTTCTTCAGCTGCTTCACGCCGCTGCCGTAGCGGTCCTTCAACGTGAAGATATCGGCAGGCTCCCTGATCCAGCCGTCGCGATAGAACTGCTCGACCTGTTTCGCGCCCAGACCTTCGATGTCAAAGGCCGCCCGCGAGACGAAATGCTTCAATTTCTCGACGGCCTGCGCCGGGCAGATCAGCCCGCCGGTGCAGCGGCGGACGGCGTCGCCCTCTTCGCGGATCGCCTCGGAGCCGCATTCAGGGCACTCGGTCGGAAACACGTAAGGTTCCGCGCCTTCAGGCCGCTTCGACAGGTCCACATCGGCCACTTTCGGGATCACGTCCCCGGCACGGTAGACCTGTACCCAGTCACCGATCCGGATGTCCTTGCCGCCGCGGATCTCCTGCCCCTTGCTGTCGCGCCCGGCGATGTAATCCTCGTTGTGCAGGGTTGCATTGCTGACCACCACGCCGCCCACGGTCACGGGGGTCAGCCGGGCCACGGGGGACAGCGCACCGGTGCGGCCCACCTGGATCTCGATGTTTTCCAAAGTGGTCCAGGCCAGCTCGGCGGGAAATTTATGCGCCGTGGCCCAGCGTGGCGTCGTGCTGCGAAAGCCCAGTCGGCGCTGCAGGTCGAGGTCGTTGACCTTGTAGACCACGCCGTCAATGTCATAGCCCAAGCTGGCGCGCTGTTGCTCGATCTGGTCGTAATGCGCCTGCATCTCTGCCGGGCCGTCGCACAGCGCGGTCAGCGGGTTGGTCGAAAACCCCAACTCGGCCAGCTGGTCTATCGCGGCCATTTGCGTGCCTGCCAGCGCTTCGCTGACCTCGCCCCAGGCATAGGCAAAGAAACGCAACGGGCGGGACTTGGTGATGCTGCTGTCGAGTTGGCGCAGCGATCCCGCCGCGGCGTTGCGCGGGTTGGCGAAGGTCTTGGTCCCCGCCTCGGACTGCCGCGTGTTCAGCGCCTCGAAATCGGCGTGGCTCATATAGACCTCGCCGCGCACCTCCAGCACGTCGGGCGCGTCTTTCAGCGTCACCGGAATATCGTCGATGGTGCGGGCATTGGCGGTGACGTTCTCGCCCACCGCACCGTCGCCGCGCGTGGCGGCCTGGACCAGTTTGCCCCCCTCGTAGCGCAGGCTCAGGCTCAGCCCATCGATCTTGGGTTCGGCGGTGTACTTGAGCGGTGCATCGGCAGCGAGGCCGAGATAGCGGCGGATGCGGTCGTCGAATTCCACGACCTCGGCGTCGTCAAAGACGTTTGACAGGCTGAGCATCCGCACCGCATGCGTGACCTTGGAAAAGCCGTCGGCCGGGGCCGCCCCGACCTGGTCGCTGGGGCTGTCGTCACGTTTCAGGCCGGGGAATCGCGCCTCGATGGCGGCGTTGCGGGCCTTGAGCGCGTCGTATTCCGCGTCGCTGATCTGCGGCGCGTCGTCCCGATGATAGGCATCATTGGCCTTCGCCAGCACGTCGGCCAGGCGGGCCAGCTCTTCGCGGGCCTGCGTTTCGGTCAGGGAGTCTACGGGTGTTTCGGCGGTCATGCCCTGTTCTCTGTCTTGCTGCCGGTCGGCTTCTTTCCCGAAGTGTTAATGCCTTTCTTGCCAAAGCTGAATTGCAGATTTTCATTCAAGGCCCCGACCGCGCCCGTCAGAAGCGGAAAACGCATCTTGCCGCGCGTACCCGACAGGCCCGTCCTGATGGTCTGCCGGTCGCCACACGCGAAACCGGGCCCGGCATGGATGCCGGACCCGGACAGCTGGAGGGCCGTGTCGTAACTGCATTCCGTGTCAGGCCGGACACAGTATCGCCACCGCGTAAGGGCGCGATCCAGCAGGATCGGGATTGCCTGACAGGTCTGCCGCCTCGGGCCTCAGGCGCCCACGGCGAGCCGTGGTCCGTCACCTTTTCCCTCTGTCGGCTCCGGGTCGCGCAGGACATAGCCGCGGCCCCAGACCGTTTCGATATAATTGTCGCCGCCCGTCGCCTCGGCCAGCTTCTTGCGCAGCTTGCAGATGAAAACGTCGATGATCTTGAGTTCCGGCTCATCCATGCCGCCGTAAAGATGGTTAAGGAACATCTCTTTCGTCAGGGTCGTGCCCTTGCGCAGGCTGAGAAGTTCCAGCATCTGGTATTCCTTGCCCGTCAGGTGCACCGTCTTGCCGGCCACATCGACCGTCTTGGCGTCGAGGTTCACGTTGACCTTGCCGGTGCGGATCATCGACTGCGAATGTCCCTTGGAGCGGCGTATGATCGCATGGATCCGCGCCACCAGTTCCTCGCGGTGGAAAGGTTTGGTCAGGTAGTCGTCGGCGCCGAATCCGAAGCCCTTGATCTTGTTCTCGGTATCGTCCGCGCCGGACAGGATAAGGATCGGCGTTTCGATCCGTGCAAGCCTGAGTTGCCGCAGCACCTCGTGTCCGTTCATGTCGGGCAGGCCCAGATCGAGCAGGATCAGATCGTAATCGTAAAGCTTGGCAAGATCGATCCCCTCCTCGCCGAGGTCCGTGGTGTACACGTTCAGGTTGGCATGGGTCAGCATCAATTCGATGCTCTTCGAAGTATTGGGATCATCTTCGATCAAAAGAACGCGCATTCGTTAATCTCCGCTTATATCCTTGTCCGTCCTGATATTCCGGGAAATTGGTTAACCGGTGGTTACTCTAGAAGAACAATTAGCGCGCACTACTTTAGGTTGTCGACTCATTTTGCGACAGTGACCTTCAATCCGTGTTCCCCGTGCCGGGAAACGGCGTCCAGCCACTCGTTGAATTCCTCGGGGCTGATCTGGTACATGTCCTGCGCCTCGGCCTGTGTGATCAGGCTGTGGGCCACGGCCCTGACAACCTGAAGTTTACGCGACGCCACCCATCGCTGCGTGTCCGGTGGCGGAAGGTCCGCGCGCGTCATGACCGTGCCATCGGGCAGCGTCACGGCGCGGGGGCCTTCGACTTTCTTGAGATACATCCTGGTTCACCCCTTACGATATCACCGGGCCAACATTCCGGAATTGTCCTTAACGCCGGGTGAAACGGCGCGGGCCGAATGCATCGGATTTTTCTAAAAGCGCGTCCTGCAAGGGCCCTCGGAGCGCGGGCGGGTTGACACTGGCGTCGCGACAGGCCACACCGCGCCCTCTTCACACGCGCCAGATCGCCCCTATATTCGGCGAAACCGGAGCCCTGCCATGCCGCTCGATCCTGAACTGAACTCGCTTGGATTTCCCAAGGCCCCCGCCGACACACGGGTCGTCGTTGCCATGTCCGGCGGCGTCGACAGTTCCGTCGTGGCGGCGCAGCTGGCCGAGGAAGGCTATGACGTGGTGGGTGTGACTCTGCAGCTTTACGACCATGGCGCGGCACTGGCCAAGAAGGGCGCCTGCTGTGCCGGGGTCGACATCCACGATGCCCGCCGCGTGTCCGAGGAAATGGGCTTCCCTCATTACGTGCTGGATTACGAGAACATCTTCAAGGACGCGGTGATCGACGAGTTCGCCGACAGCTATCTTGCGGGTGCGACGCCCGTGCCCTGCATCCGCTGCAACGAGCGGGTGAAGTTCAAGGACCTTCTGGAGACGGCGAAGGATCTCGATGCCGATTGCATGGCGACGGGGCATTATATCCAGCGCAAGCTGGGCGACCGTGGGCCGGAGCTGCATTGCGCGGCGGACGCCAATCGCGATCAGAGCTATTTCCTGTTCTCGACCACGCCGGAACAGCTGGACTTCCTGCGCTTTCCGCTGGGGCACCTGCCGTCCAAGGACGCGACACGGCAACTGGCGGCGCGCTATGGACTGCCCGTGGCGGACAAGCCCGACAGCCAGGACATCTGCTTCGTGCCAAACGGCAACTATGCGTCGGTGATCGAAAAGCTGCGTCCGGGTGCCGCCGAGCCGGGCGAGATCGTCCATGCCGATGGCCGCTTGCTGGGGCGGCATGACGGCGTGATCCACTACACGATCGGTCAGCGCCGGGGCCTTGGCATCGGCGGCCTGGAAGAGCCGCTTTACGTGGTGAAACTCGACGTCGATACGCAGCGCGTGATCGTCGGACCCAAAGATATGCTGGCGACCCGCACCGTGCCGGTGCGCGAGATCAACTGGCTGGGCGACGAGGATTTCCAGAGCCGTCCCGAGTGGCACGTGTCGGTCAAGGTCCGCTCCACCCGCCCCCCGCGCGAGGCGATCATCCGCCCCACCGGGCCGGACACGGCGGAGGTCGAGCTGATGGTGGCCGAGGAAGGTGTTTCACCCGGGCAGGCCTGCGTGTTCTACGAAACCGAGGGCAGCCGCATTCTTGGCGGTGGCTGGATCTGGAAAGGCTGACCGCGCGGCTCAGGCCGAGGCGCGTATGGTCGCGAGCGGTTCAGTGTTCCGCGGATCGGTCCGGCTGTTGCGGTGATAGGACGAACAGGGCCAGTCATGCGGATCGCTGACAAACCCGTGGCGCACCGGATCGGTCCAGCAATGGCGTCGGAATGTTTCCATCTCGGCGCGGGTGCGGATCGGCTCGATCTTGTCATGCGGAGACCACAGATGCGCGCCGCCCGCCGCGATCTGGCTGGGGGTCATCGCTCTTTTCGAAACGCACGCCGCGAATCTTGCCTTGATCGTGGAAAGCCGGATGGAAAGATCGCCGTCTCGGAAAGGCAAAGTCAGGACTGCGTGCAAGTGGTCGGGCAGAACGACCCAGGCGTCGACTTCGAATGGCCAAAGGTCGCGGACAATCCGCACCGCGCCCTGCAAGTGCTCGATTTCATCGACCAGTGTCGTGGCATCGGGCTCGATCAGGGTCAAGGTCACGAAACTCGTTTCGCCACGGCGGCGGAGAGGAAGAAGCTGTACCATGCCCCCGAACCTGCGCGATTCCCGTTAATGGACGATTGACGCGGGTGCGCGATCCGTTAGCCGGGCATCCGGTCCAGCACCGCGCGGGCGGCACGCAGGCCCGGATCCTCGCCGCCACGGCCCAGCCGTTCCATCGTCAGGCGCATCGCGTCGCGCTGCGGGCCCGGATTGTCGAGCATGTCCAGAACGCCGGGTGCGATGAGATCCGCGCGACACCGCTCGCCGTTGAACTCGGGGATGGCGCGGGTTTCCGACACCAGGTTGACCAGCGTGAGCGTGTCGATGATCAGCATCCGGCGGATGATCTCGCGAGTCAGCCACGCCGCGTCATAGGCGATGACCATCGGCGCGTCGGCGGCGGCCAGTTCCAACGACACGGTGCCCGACGCCGCCAGTGCACCTTGAGCACAGCCAAAGGCCGCGGCTTTGCGCCGCTTGTCGGCCAGAACTTGCCCTGTCGGCACGACCACAACCGGGGCGCCGGGCCAGTCGGCCACAAGCTCCGTGACCTGTTCGGTGCGCGCCGCCACGGTCGGGATCACCAGTCGCAACTCGGGTTTCGCCGCGCAAACCTGCCGGATCGCCTCTCCGAAAATCGGGCCGAGACGCGCCACTTCACTGCCGCGCGACCCGGGCAGCACCAGCAGCACCGGCGCGTCGCCCAGGCCGTGATCAGCGCGGAACCCCGCGATTTCCGCTTCGGACGCGGGTTCATCATTTACCACCGGATGCCCGACGAAATCGCAGTCCACGCCCGCGGCCTCCAGGTAGGGCGGCTCGAACGGCAGCAGCGCCAGGACCTGGTCGATGACCTTTGCCATCTTGTCGGCCCGCTTGGGCCGCCACGCCCAGACCGAGGGGGCGACGTAATGCACGGTGCGCAGGTCGCTGCGGTCCTTGATGATCTTCGCCACGCGCAGGCAGAAATCCGGGCTGTCGATGCTGATCACCACGTCGGGCGCATAGTCGATCGCGGCTTGGGCGGTTTCACGGATGCGGCGCTTGAGGTGGAAATACTTGGGCAGGATCTCGACCAGCCCCATGACGCTCAACTCTTCCATGGGAAAGAGCGACGTGAACCCCTCGGCCTGCATCTGGTCGCCGCCCACCCCTGCGAATTCCACGTGCCTCAGCGATTTCAGGCCCGCCATCAGCGCGGCCCCCAGCCGGTCGCCCGATGCCTCGCCGGCGATGACGAAGACCTTCATGCCCCGCCCCGTGGCCGCACCCACAGGAACATGCCTTGCGCGCGCAGCACTTCGGCCACGCCCTCGGGGTCGAGCAGCATCACGCCGCCTGCCTCGATCACGATGCCCGCCAGCCCGGCCTCGGCGGCACGCATCACGGTGCCAAGGCCAATGAGCGGCATGTCCACGCGCAATTCCTGCCCCGGCTTCGGCGCCTTGTAGAGGAGGCCGCCATCGCTGGTGTCCTCCGCCGCGCGCGCCTCGGCCACCGGGCCGCTCAGCCAGTCGGCAACGCTGTCGAGCATGTCGCCCATCATCTCGAACGGATCATGCGAGACGCCGTGGTCCGGGGTTTCGGGACAAAGATCGCTCAGCATGGCATCGGTTCCGCGGGCGTCCTCGCGGGCGATCACCTTGCCACCGCGCACCACCACGGCCTGCCCGGCATCGGCCGCGGCCAATTCGGCCAGCGCCGCCTCTGCCACGGCAATATCTTGCTCCACGCCGTCCGGCAACGTCCCGGTCAAACCCTCGGGCGGCAGCAGCGAGGGGTCGATATCGGCCGCACCGATAACCTCGATGCCGGCCTCTTCGAAAATCTCGGTGAAAATACGCAGCGTGCTGTCATCGCCGGAATTGCTCAGCGCCGCCTGCACCTTGGGCACCAGCGGCATTGTCGCGGCGTCGATCTGAGACGGGTCGATCGGCGGGCGGCGCATGGCCCCGGCCATGCAGATCCGGGTGACGCCAATCTCCTTGGCGGTGGCGATGAAGGTTCCCAGCGTTTCGAGCCGAAAGCCAAGCCGCGGCACCTCGCCTTTCACATCCGAGGGGAACTGCTCGATCTCGCAGACGACCGGCACCTCGCCACGGGCCAGCAGAACCCGCACCAGCTGCGGTGGCAGGCCACCCTGCCCGGCGATCAGCGCCAGCGTCATCGGCGCCTCAACCCGCGCCCGGGGTCAGGAAGGACCGGTCGCTTTCGGCCAGCACGAAATCCACGATCTGGCGAACATATGCGCTCTCGGTTTCCTCGCCCAGTCGGCGGGCGCGGTCCTGGAATGCGCCTTCGCCTTGCGCCAGCATCTGGAACGCGGCGCGCAGCGCGGTGATGTCCTTGCGGGCCACGCCGCGCCGCTTGAGCCCGACGAGGTTCAGACCGTCCAGATGTCCGCGCGGCGCCTGGACCAGGCCGTAGGGAATGACGTCGTTGGTCACCATGGTGACCGCGCCGATGATCGCGCCCTGCCCGATGCGCACCCATTGGTGCACGCCAGAGAGGCCGCCGATGATCACGTCATCCTCGACCACGCAATGCCCGGCAAGGGCGGCGTTGTTGACGATGATCACCCGGTTGCCCACCTGCACGTCATGGGCGACGTGACAGCCGGCCATGAAAAGCCCGTCATCGCCCACGCGGGTGATGCCGCCGCCGCCCTCGGTGCCGGAATTCATCGTGACATGCTCGCGGATGCGGTTGCGCTGCCCGATCACCAGTTTCGTCTTCTCGCCCGCGAATTTCAGGTCCTGCGGGATCTCTCCGATACAGGCGAAGGAAAAGATCACCGTCTCGTCCCCCACCTGCGTGTCGCCGGTGACAACCACGTGGGATTTCAGAACCACGCCATCGCTCAGGCGGACGTCGGGGCCGACATGGCAGAACGGGCCGATCTCGACCCCGGCGCCGATCTGGGCGCCCTCGTCAATGACCGCACTTGGATGAATGCGCGTCTCGGGCATGCGGCTTACTCCTTCGGCATGTCCATCATGGCGGTGAAATCCGCCTCGCAGGCCAGTTCGCCCGCGACCGTCGCCTCGCCGTGGAAACGCCAGACCTTACCGCCCGGCTTGCCGCGCGTGGTGTTCACCTTCAACTCCAGCACGTCTCCGGGGACCACCATGCGGCGGAACTTGCAGGCCTCGATCGCCATGAAATAGACCAGCAGCTCGCGGTCCTCCATTTCCAGCGCGGCGCCCACCATGACGGCGGCGGTCTGGGCCATCGCTTCGACGATCGTGACACCGGGCATGATCGGCTTGGCGGGAAAATGCCCTTGGAAATGCGGCTCGTTCATCGTGACGTTCTTGATGCCGCGGGCGGATTGATAGCCGTCCATGTCCACGACCTTGTCCACCAGCAGGAACGGATAGCGATGCGGGATCAGGCGTTGGATGCGTCCGATATCGGCGCTGTCGAGGGACGTGGTCATGAGGGGTCTCTTCCTTCTGCCTTTGGCCGTGAACAGAACCTGCCCGCGGTGTCCCCGCTTAGCAACTTGGAGTCAGCGGGGCAAGCGCGGCGGCGGTCCGGACGGCTATTCCGCGGGGGCGTTTTCAGGGTCGCTGTCGCGCTCACTGTCTGGGTCGTTGCCGGGCTCAGGTTCCCTGTCGGGAGTGGCATCCGGGGCGTCGGATGCACCCTCGTCCGTGCCGGCGTCGCCCGCGTCCTGCGCGGCGGGGCCCAGCGTGGCGTCGATGCGCTGGACCGCGGCGCTGGTGATGTCGACCACGTCGGCCTGAAGCAGCACAGTGCGGCGATCCATCACCACCGCGGCCCCGGCCTCGCGCATCAGTTCGACCAGAACCGGCTCGACCCGGCGCATGAAATCAAGGGGCGCGCGTTCGCGGTTGCGCTCGTGCTCGCGCACACGGCGCTGGCTGTCGGCGCGAATCGTCTGGACCCGTTCGTCGAAGGCGTCGGCAAGGTCTCGGAATTCCTCGGGCGAGGTGGTGTCGCGCTGCTCGGTCAGGGCAAGCTCCTCGGCCTCGAGCTCGGCCTCCAGCTTGCGGTTGAGGGCGATCAGGTCTTCGCGCTCTTGCTGAAGCTGGGCGGTGATCGCCTGACCCAGGCGGGTTTCCTCGAACAGGCGTTCGGGGTCCACCACCAGGATATCGCTTTGCACCACGCCGACGCTTTGCGCCGCCGCGGGCACGGGGCCGCCGACGAGCCACCCCGGGGCCGCCAGCAGGGCCACCGACATCAGCAGGGCCCGTAGCGGTGTCATGTCAGAATTCCGTGCGGACCGTGATATCGAACTCGCGCTCGATGTCGCCCGGCTCTTTCTGAAGCGCCTTGGAGAAGTTCAGCCGCAGCGGACCGAACGGCGATTCCCAGAACAGGGACAGGCCAACCACGTGGCGCGCATTGAACCCGGTGGATTGCGCCGCGCCGATCGTATCGACATTCCAGATCGCGCCGACATCGTAGAACGCGCCGCCCGACAGGCCGAATTCCTCGGGCGTGCCCAGCGGAAACTCCACGTCGAACTTGGCCACGGCAAAAAGGTTGCCGCCCAGATGTTCGCCATTCTGGATCGGGCCCATGCCGTTGGAATCGAAGCCGCGCATGACCTGACCGGTATAACGGTCGATGGCGCGGGACCGATCACCGCCCATGAAATCCAGCGCACCCGCCTCGAGAGAGGCACGCAGCGTGATCTCTTCATTAAAGGCAAGTCTTTGCGCGGCCACGCGCATGGAGTACTTCATGAACTCGAGGTCGCCACCAACCCCGTTATATTCTACGCCCGCATCGAGCAGAACGCCGGCATTGGGGTTCAGTCCCGTGCGCCGCGTGTCGAAGACGACGCGCGCGCCGACGCCGCTGGTGAAAAAATCACCTTGCGCGACTTCCGCGGCCAGCGTGGGTGAGACGCCGACATAGTCGTCCATCTCCTGGTAGCCGGCCTTGTAGTAGAGTGTCAGACGGCTGTTCTCGGCAACCGGGAAGGTCAGGCTGGGCTGAAGCACGCCCTGGACTGTGTCATACAGCGCGTTGTTGCCATCGGTTTCCAGCAGCGAGGTCTGGATCGCGAATTCGACGTCCCGGCCCAGGAAGGCCGGTTCAGCGAAGGCAAGGTTGTAGTTGGCAGTGTCGGCCGAGGCCGAGATCTGCGCCGTCACCCGCTGGCCGCGGCCCAGGAAGTTGCGCTCGGAAAAGCCCAGCGTCAGGCCGAAACCGCCGTCCGAACTATAGCTGCCACCGAAGGACAGCGTGCCGGTGGTGGTTTCCTCGACATCCACGTCGACCACGACCTGGCTGGGGTCCGACCCTTCGCGCGCGTTGACTTCCACGTCCTCGAAGTAGCGCAGCGCGCGGATGCGCTCGGCGGCTTCGCGGATCTGGCGGGGGTTGAAGGGGTCGCCCTCGACGGGTGTGAACTGGCGGCGGATCACCCGATCCAGCGTGGTCGTATTGCCCTCGATGTCGATCCGCTCGACGAAGACGCGTGGACCACGCACCAGCATGAACTCGATATCCAGCGTCAGGTCCCGTTCATTGCGGGTGATGACCGGCTCGACCCGCAGGAAATCGACGCCCCGGCGGATCGCCAGCCGTTCCATCCGCGCGATCGAGTTCTCGACCAGTGTCGGCGAATAGACCACGCCCGAGCGGATCCGCAGCACGTTCTGGTAATCGGCGGCATTGGCCTCGGGAATCTCGCTGGTCGTCGTGATCTGCCCAAAGCGGAATTGCTGCCCTTCCTGCACATTGAAGGTCACGAAATAGCCGTCACGTTCCTGCGCAAGCTCGGCATTGGTGCCGGTGACACGGAAATCGACATAGCCACGGGACAGGTAGAAATCACGCAGCACCTGCTTGTCGAATTCCAGTCGCTCGGCATTGAACGTGTCGCGCGCGACGATGGCGCGCAGGATACCCGCCTGCTTGCTGTCCACGACGCGGCGCAGGCGGCGGTCGGAATAGGCCCGGTTGCCGACAAAGCTGACGCGGTTCACCTCGATCGCACCGCCTTCGAAGATCTCGAAGACAAGGTCGATACGGTTGTCGCTCCGCCGGATGACCTTGGATTGAATGCGGGCCGATACGCGCCCGTTCTCTTCGTAGGCTTCGGTCAGGATCGCGACGTCGCGCTCAACGCGGGTGGGGCTGAAAACCTGGCGCGGTTCGCTTTCGATAAAGCTTTGCAGGTCGGGGTCCTTGATGCGCCGGTTGCCCTCGAAGGCGATGCGGTTGATCGTCGGGTACTCGATAACCCGGATCACCAGCGTGTTGCCCTGCGGAATGACCTGCACGTCCTCGAAAAGACCGCTGGCGCGAATACGCTGCGCGGCATCGTTCAACTGACCGGCGCTGATCGTCTCGCCACGGGCGATGCCCGCCTGGCTGAGTATCGTACCGCCCTCGATCCTCTGGTTGCCCTCGATGGACACGTTGGTGAAGCGATAGCTTTGCGCCTGCGCCTCGGTGGCGACGGACAAGGCGGCGGCCAGCAGGCCGACCGCGAAAAGCAGCGAAAGAAAACGGTGTGTTGAAAAGAGCCCTGAAAAGCGCTTCGTCCCCAACCCGATCGACAGTTTCATAAGCGATCCCAATCAGCCATCCCAGTGGGCAAAAGCACTACCGTCTCCGTTGGGGGTTGTCAAAACGAGTATGGGAGATTTTTAGAGATTGCGTCCTCTTGGCCGCAGGCCGGGCGCCACGCCTCAGAGCGAACCGACGAAGGCGCCAGCCCAAAGGGCGACGGCGATGGTGGCAAGATAGAGAATCCGGTCCCAGTTGAGGTTCACCAACAGGGTCATCCCGCGATATCCGTTCAGAACATGTTGCATTTGATTCCGGGCTTTCGATTCGTATTAGGTCAGACGCTACCCGCAACTTTTCGATTTCATTGTGACGATAGTCGGGCAGGAATTGTGGTAATTCCATGGCGGCGGGCCCGCGCCGCGCCCTGCCCCGCGACGCGCCCCCCCGGGGCGGCGTCGCAAAACAATCCGCTCAGGGACAGAAAATGTCGTTGAACAAGGCGAACAGCATCACCCCCAGAACCAACGTCAGGCCCACCGTCATCATGAGCCGCAGCGCCCGGTCGCTCGGCGGGCGTCCCGCCACGGCCTCGTAGGCGTAGAACACCAGGTGCCCCCCATCCAGTACCGGGATGGGAAACAGGTTCAGCAGGCCAACGGCCGTCGACAGGACCGCGATGAACCAGATGAAGCTGTCCACGCCCTGGCTGGCCATGGCGCCGGACACCTCCGCGATGCCGATGGGGCCGGACATGTTGCAGCTGCTGATCGCGCCCGTGATCATGTGATACAGGCCCGAGATCGAGCCCGAGATGACCGCCCAGGTCTGAGCCAAGGCGCCCGACAGGGATTCGCCGAATCCGCGCGGCCCGGTCTGAAGCTCGTAGGGCAAGCCGCCGACGATGCCGATCCGCCAGTTGGTCTCGAACCCGCCGTCTTCCTGCGGCTCGTCCACCCGGCGCGGCGTCAGGTCGAAATCCATCACCTCGCCGTCGCGCCACACGTCCAGAGCCAACGTCGCCCCGTCCGAGCCCTCGACCACGTCCTTGAGCTGATCGAAGGCATAGATATTCCCGCCGTCGAGGCCGACGATCACGTCTTCCTGCTTCAGCCCCGACTCGAAGGCCGCCGAGCGCGGCGACAGCTGTGTGACCAACGGCGGCTGCGGGTGCGGGCCCATCGCCTCGACGATCTCGCCATCGCGGCGCACCTCGTAGGTCAGCAAAGGTTCCTGCGGCAGAGCATCGATGAAGGCGCGGAAGGCGTCCTCGTCGGCTTGGTCCATGTTGATCATCGTGGGGATCTCGCGCCCCTCGATCGCCAGCAATTCGTCGCCCTGCTGAAGCGTGACACCATCGAACGGCAGCGGGCGCAAATCCGATATCACGTAAGGTTCGGTCACCTTGCCCTGGCTCATCATGATGGCGCCGAAGACAAGGATCGACAGGATGAAGTTGAAGACCGGCCCCGCCGCCACGGTCAGCGTCCGCGCCCAGAGCGGCGCGCCCAGCATGGTCTTGCGTTTCATCTCGGGCGGCATTTCGGCGACGCTGCCGTCACTGGTGCCGCTGGCGGCATTCGCGTCGCCCATGAACTTGACGTAGCCGCCAAAGGGCAGCGCCGCGAGCTGCCAGCGTGTGCCGTGCTTGTCCACGCGGCTGAACAGAACCGGGCCGAAACCCAACGAGAAGACATCCGCCTTGATCCCGCACCAGCGCCCGACGATGTAATGGCCGTATTCATGAATCGCCACGATCACCGACAGGGCGGCGAAAAAGGCCAGAAGCGTCAGCGCAAGGCCGCCGAACTGCGGGAGAAAGTTTATTCCGTCCAAGGTTTTTTATCCGTCCTGCTCTTTCGCCACGCTGTCGACATACATCCTTGCCAGATGGTCCGCGCGCGCTGTTGTATCAAGGGTCATCGGCCTTTGGGCGATCTTGTCATGCTCGGCAAGCCGCGCCAACACCTCTTCGACGATCGTGTTCATCTGCATAAAGCCGATCTTTCCGGCGATGAAGTGATCCAGCGCCCGTTCCTTGGCACCGTTGAAGACCGCCCCCATAAGGCCACGCGCCTCCATCACCTCGCGCGCCAGGCGCAGCGCCGGAAACCGCTCGGTGTCCGGCGTCTCGAAACTCAGCCTGCCGGTGCCGGCAAGGTCCAGCGCGGCGACCGGCAGGTCGAGCCGCTGGGGCCAGTTCAGCGCGTAGCCTATGGCGTGGCGCATGTCGTGCGGACCCATATGGGCCATCACCCCTCCGTCCACGTAATGCACCATCGCGTGCACCAGGGATTCGGGATGGATCAGCACCTCGATCTGGTCAGGCCGCACGCCAAAGAACTCGCGCGTTTCGATCATCTCCATCGCTTTGTTGAACATCGAGGCGCTATCGATGGTGATCCGCTGGCCCATGTCCCAGTTGGGATGGGTCGCGGCCTCGGCGGGGGTGGCGTGGATCAGCTGCTCCAGCGGCCAGTCGCGAAACGCGCCACCGCTGGCGGTGATGATGATGCGTTGCACGGCGGCGGCGTCCTCGCCCACCAGCGCCTGGAAAATGCCGGAATGCTCGCTGTCCACGGGCAGGATGCGCGCCCCTGCCCGCCGCGCCGTGCCCATCAGAAGCTGACCGGCGGCGACCAGCGATTCCTTGTTCGCCAGGGCCAGGGTTGCGCCGGTGCGCAGCGCCGCCAGCCCCGGTGCCAGCCCGGCAAACCCGACGATGGCCGACATCACCCAGTCGGCGTCGCGCGCGGCGGCCTCTTCCAAAGCTGTGGTGCCGGCGGCGGCCTCGATATCAGTGCCACGCAGGGCGTCGCGCAGATCCTCCAGCAGGCTGTCATGGGCAGTGACGGCAACCTCGGCATCGCAGGCGATGGCGTCCTGGGCCAGCTGCGCGATGTTGCGCCCCCCGGTCAGGGCCACGACGCGAAACTGGTCGCGCTTGCCCTGCACCAGGCTCAGCGTGTTCTGCCCGACCGAGCCGGTCGCGCCCAGAATGCTGATCCGCTTCATCCGCCCGCCCCCGGCATCAGGCCCACGGCCCAGAACAGCAGCGCGGCGGCACTGCCGCCCAGCATGGCGTCGAACCGGTCAAAGACACCGCCATGCCCGGGAATGAGGCTGGAGCTGTCCTTGATCCCCTTGCGGCGCTTCACGGCGCTTTCGGCGATGTCGCCCATCTGCCCGGCAAAGCCCGCCAGCATCGACATCGGTATCAGTTCCGGCCCCATGCCCAGAGGCCGCAGGAAGAACAGCCCCACGATCCCGGCCAGAAGCCAGCCCGCGATGGTCCCCGACCAGGTTTTCTTGGGGCTGAAGCGCGGCCAGAACTTCGGCCCGCCCAGCATCCGCCCGGCAAAGTACCCCGCCACGTCCGATGCGATCACCACGAGGATCAGCCAGAGAATCCACAGCGTTTCATGCCCCGCCCGCACCCAGAGCAGCGCGAAACAGGCCAGCAGCACCCAGGCGATCACGACAAAGGCCAGCGGCCCGTCCTCGGCGGTCTGGCTGGCCGCCACCAGCGCCAGCCCCAGCATCAGCGGCAGCGCGAAGGTTCCGGGCAGGAAATTCAGCGCCAGCATCACCACACCTGCGGCGATGCCAAGACCCACGGCCTGGCGGGTGGCGAACATGCGTGCGGTTTCCCACACCATGGCGCCGCAGATGGCACAGACCATCACCACGAAAAACAGCCCGCCCTGGTAGACGCCGAACGCCCCCAGCACCAGCATCAGCACGCCCGACAGCGCCCGGCGGCGCAGGTCGGACCACTTCGCGCCGCCTGCGCTCATGCGGTCACGGCCCCGAAACGCCGGTCACGCCCGCCATAGCCGCGCAGCAGTTCGCCGAAGATGTCCGGCGTGAAATCCGGCCAGAGCGTGTCGATGAACTCGTATTCCGCATAGGCCGACTGCCACAGCAGAAAGTTCGAGATCCGCGCCTCGCCCGAGGTGCGGATCACCAGGTCGGGATCGGGCAGCACACAGGTATCGAGATACTTGGGCAGGGTTTCCTCGTTGACGTCCTCGGGGCTCAAGCGCCCTTCGGCCACGTCGCGGGCCAGGCGTTGGGTGGCACGGCTCACCTCGTCGCGCCCACCATAGTTCAGCGCGATCGTCAGGTTCGTGCCGGTGCAGGCCTGGGTCATCGCCTCGGCATCGTCCATCAGCTGGCGAAGCTTCGCGTCCAGCCGCGGCCGGTCGCCGATGAAGCGCACGCGCACGTTCTCGCGCACGAACTCCTGCATTTCCTTCATTATATAGCGGCGAAACAGGCTCATCAGCCCCGCCACTTCGGTCTGCGTGCGTTTCCAGTTCTCGGTCGAAAAGGCGAAGATCGTGACGTACTCCACCCCGAAGTCGGGACAGGCGGTCACGATCTCCTTCACCCGGCGCGCCCCGGCATGGTGCCCGAACAGGCGCGGCCGCCCGCGCTTTTGCGCCCAGCGGCCATTGCCGTCCATGATGATCGCCACATGGCGCGGACCCCGGCCGGCGGATTTCTCCTGCATGTCGCGCGCCTCAGCCATTTTCAGACCTGCATGATTTCGGCCTGCTTGGCCTCCAGCGCCTCGTCCACGGCCTTGATGTGCTGGTTGGTCAACTCCTGGACTTCCTCTTCCCAGAATTTCTGGTCGTCCTCGGACATGCCGTCGGCCTTGGCCTTCTTGATCTGGTCCATCCCGTCGCGGCGCACGTTGCGAATGGCCACGCGCGCGTTCTCGGAGTATTGCGCGGCGACCTTGGTAAGCTCCTTGCGGCGCTCCTCGTTCAGCTCGGGGATGGGCAGCATGATGATGGTGCCGTTCATCTGCGGGTTGATGCCCAGCCCGCTTTCGCGGATGGCCTTTTCCACCTTGTTCACAAGGCCCTTGTCCCAGACATTGACCGTCACCATGCGCGGCTCGGGCACATTGACCGTACCCACCTGGTTGATCGGTGTCATCGCGCCATAGGCGTCCACCATCACCGGCTCCAGCATCGAGGCCGAGGCCCGGCCCGTCCTGAGCGAGGCGAATTCCGTGCGCAGGCTGCTCATCGCGCCCTCCATCCGGCGCTCCAGGTCCTTGGTGTCCAGTTCGAAGTCGTCGCTCATCTTAAATCCCTTGGTTCTGCCGAACGATGGTCTCGCCTCTATACCGGCAAGTCGCGTCGATTGTATAGGCCTCAGTCCCGTATGAAAGCCCCAGGTTTCGTGTGGATTTCGCGCAGAATGTCCTAGCCGCCCACCTTGGTATACGTGCCTGTCCCGTCAAGGATCGACCGGAAGCCGCCGGGCTCATCGAGCGAAAAGACGATGATCGGCAGGCTGTTGTCCCGCGCAAGCGCGATGGCGCTGGCGTCCATCACGCCGAGGTGCTTGGCCAGCACCTCGTCATAGCTGACCTCGTCGAACCGCGTGGCGTCGTCGTGTTTCATCGGGTCCTTGTCATAGACCCCGTCCACCTTCGTGCCCTTGAAAATCGCCTCGCAGGCCATCTCGTTGGCGCGCAGCGTGGCCGCGGTGTCGGTCGTGAAATAGGGGTTGCCAGTTCCGGCGGCGAAAATGCAGACCCGCTTTTTCTCAAGGTGGCGCACGGCGCGGCGGCGGATATAGGGCTCGGCCACCTCGTCCATGCGAATGGCCGTGATCACCCGGCAGAAGACGCCCAGCTTTTCCAGCGCGCTCTGCATCGCCAGCGCGTTCATCACCGTGGCGAGCATTCCCATGTAGTCGGCGGTCGTCCGCTCCATCCCCTGTGCGCTGCCTTGCAACCCACGAAAGATGTTGCCGCCGCCGATCACCATGCAGATCTCGACCCCCATGTCGTGGACCGATTTCACCTCGCGTGCGATCCGCTCCACCGTCGGCGGATTCAGCCCATAAGTCGCATCGCCCATCAGCGCCTCGCCGGAGATTTTCAGCAGGACCCGCTTGAACGTGGTCTCGGGGGTGTCGGCGTCTGGCATGGGGCGGCTCCTTTGGCGTGGTCTTGGAACGGTCCCGGCGCGGGTCCTTTCTTGGCGCGCAAAATGGGCGAAAACGCCCCCGGGTTCAATCGCCAAACCGGCCCGCGCCGGACCCGGAGCGCGAATTTCGGCGCAAGACGCTTAAATCTGGCACGGAAACGTCCTAAACCGGGGCCATGACCGCCCTGCCCGACATTCCCCCCGGCATTCCCCCAGATCGGCCCGTGCTCATCGCCGGACCCACCGCGTCGGGCAAGTCCGCCCTGGCGCTGGCGCTGGCGGAACGCGATGGCGGGCGCATCATCAATGCCGACGCGCTGCAGGTCTTCGCCAACTGGCGCATCCTGACCGCCCGGCCCGCGCCGGACGAGGAAGCCCGCGCGCCCCACGCGCTCTACGGTCATGTGCCGGGCGATGCCGCCTATTCCGTGGGCCATTGGCTGCGGGATTTACAACCCTTGCTGAACGATGGCCCCCGCCCGATCATCATCGGCGGCACCGGGCTCTACTTTTCGGCCCTGACCGAAGGGCTGGCCGAGATTCCCGCCACCCCACCCGGGATCCGGGCCGAGGCCGACGCGCTGCTTGCCGCCAAAGGCCTGACAAGCCTGCTGGACGATCTCGATCCCAAGACCCGGGCGCGCATCGACACCGCCAACCCGATGCGCGTGCAACGCGCGTGGGAGGTGCAGCGCGCCACCGGCAAACCGCTGGCCCAGTGGCAGGACGCCACGCCGCCCCCGCTCCTGCCGCCCGACAGCGCCACCTGCCTGCTGATCGACGCACCCAAGGACTGGCTCACCCCGCGAATCGAACACCGCTTCGATCTGATGCTCGAGGCGGGCGCACTGGACGAGGCGCGCGACAACCTCGCCACATGGTCCGCGTTGCATCAATCGTCCAAGGCCATCGGCGCCCCCGAACTCATCGCCCATCTCAACGGTGAGATGGCGCTCGACGCGGCCCGCAAGGCCGCCATCATCGCCACAAGGCAATATGCCAAGCGCCAACGCAGCTGGTTCCGCGCCCGCATGAAAAACTGGCAAACCCTCGCCGCCGCCACGCTCTGACCGGGATTTGACCTTGTCAGCCCTGTACAGAATCGGACATTCCTGACCTCAATTCGATGCAAACCCTGCGCGATCCGTGCAGAATCACGACAATCGAGGCCCCGGACAGTGACATCCCATCCGCAACTCCAGACGCTCGCGCAGTGGATCGGCCCGGGCGCATGGCGCGCCAGCCTGCCGCACAGCGACCCGCATCACGTGTTCCTGTGGATCACCCGCGGACAAGGGCGCTGCCTGATCGGCGGCCGGCGGCGCGGGCTGGCGGTACATACCGCGCTCGTTCTGCCCGCCGGCGCGCTTTTCGCCCTCGATCCCGGCTCGCAAAGCTTCGGTCTCGCCTGCCGCATCCCGCCCCGGACCGGCATCCTCATGCCGGACGAGCCGGTGCTGCTGCGCGTCCGCGACCCGCGGGCGCAGGCCGACCTGACCACCCTGCTGGAAACCATGCAGCGCGAACAGAACGAGGCCCGCGACTTCATTGACGAGGCGATGACCGCCCATGCCCAGCTTCTGACAGTCTGGCTGCGTCGCGCCATGATGGCCAAGTCCGAGGAAATCGCCGACGCGACCGCGGCGGATCGGCTGGTCGAGGCGTATGCCGCGCTGATCGAGCGCGACTACACCACCGGCACCTCGATGCAGGACCTGGCCCGGCACCTTGGCGTGACACCCACGCATCTCAGCCGGGTGTGCAAGTCGACGGCGGGCCTGACGGCCTCGGCCATGCTGACGGGCCGCGTCCTGCATGCCGCCCGCGACATGCTGGAAACCACCGACCGCCCCGCCAACCAGGTCGCGGCCGAGCTGGGCTTCAGCAGCGCCGCCTATTTCTCGCGCTTCATCCATCGCCATACCGGCAAGTCGCCCTCGGACCTGCGCCGCGCCGCGCCGCGCAAAGCGGCCTGATATCGCGTTGGTCACAGGTATTTCAGCGCCACCCGGTTGATTTCCGCGCGGCCGGGATGGAAACTGAGACCTGACGCCTCATTTCTATTCACAAAGCTTGTTTCAAGGCCCGCGCCCATGTCCTCTCGCTCCGACGTCCCGCCGCATCCCGCCCTGCCCGCTCTGAACCGCGCGTTGAGGCGTGGCACGATGAACCGGCGCGAGTTTCTGACCCGCGCCTGCGGTCTTGGCCTCTCGGCCCCGCTGGCCCTGTCGATGGCCGGCCTGCCGGCCCCGACACGCGCCCAGGACCCGGCCCAAATCGTTCCCGGCGGCACGCTGCGCATCCAGCAGAACGTGAAGGCGCTCCGCGATCCCCGCACCTATGACTGGAGCGAGATGGCCAACCAGACCCGCGGTTTCCTGGAATACCTCGTGGAATACGGCCGCGACGGCACCGTTCGCGGGATGCTTCTGGAAAACTGGGACGTGAATTCCGACGCGACCGAGTATCGCCTGAACGTGCGCGGCGGCGTGACGTGGAACAACGGCGATCCCTTCACGGCCCGCGACGTGGCCCGCAACCTCGAACGCTGGTGCGACGCCTCGGTCAAGGGCAACTCCATGGCCTCAAGGCTCAAGAGCCTCTGCGATTCCGCCTCGGGCCAGATTCGCGAGGATGCGGTGCGCGTCATTGATGACACCGCCCTTGTCCTCACGCTCGCCACCCCGGACATCGCGCTGATGGCCAACCTGTCCGACTATCCGGCGGCGGTGATGCATGCCAGCTACGACGGCGGCGATCCGTTCGAGCATGGCATCGGCACCGGCCCCTTCCGGCCCGTCGAATTGTCCGTCGGCCGGCGCTGCGTTTTGGAGCGCAACACCGATCACGACTGGTGGGGCACCGACGTTCTGGGCGGGCCTTACCTGGACCGTGTGGAATTCGTCGATCTCGGCACCAACCCGTCCAACTGGATCGACGCGGTCGAGGCCGACGAGATCGACCTGCTCTACGAATCCGTCGGCGATTTCATCGAGGTGCTGGACGCAAGCGGCTGGAGCCGGACCGAGACCGAAAGCACCGCCACCATCGTCATCCGCGGCAATGCCAAGGCAGAGCTCGGCGGCGATTACCCCTATGCCGACGCCACCCTGCGCCGGGCGCTGGCGCTGGCCGTGCGCAACGAGACCTGTCTCGAACTTGGCTATTCCGGGTATGGCACGGTCGCGGCCAACGACCATGTCAGCCCGATCCACCCCGCCCATGCCGATCTTGGCCCGGCGCCTTTCGACGCCGCGCAGGCCCGCGCCGACCTCGAGGAAATCGGCATGCTGGGCTTTGAGCACGAGCTGATCACCGTCGACGACGAATGGCAGCGCAACACCGCCGACGCGGTCACGGCGCAGCTGCGCGACGCCGGTCTGACCGTGCGCCGGACGGTCCAGCCCGGCGCCTCCTTCTGGCAGAACTGGCGCGATTATCCGTTCTCTCTCACCCAGTGGAATCACCGCCCCTTGGGCGTACAAGTGCTCGACCTCGCCTACCGCTCGAATGCCGTGTGGAACGAGACCGGCTTTGCCAACGAAGAATTCGACCGCCTCCTGGACCGGGCCTTGTCGATCACCGACACCGACACGCGGCGACAGACGATGGAAAGGCTGCAATCCATCCTGCGCGAGGAAGGTGTGATCATCCAGCCCTACTGGCGCACGCTCTACAACCATCACAACGGACGGGTCGTGGGGGCGGAAAAGCACCCCTCGAACGAGATCCATCTGCACAAGATCGGCTTTACCGGCTGAATGCGGCGCGGACTGACAGCCGTGACATACCGAAAGGCCACAGCATGAAAATCACCCGCCCCGGCACCAATCCCTCATCTCCCGGCCCCGCCGGGTATTTCACCGGCACCGTGCGGCTCGACCCGCTTTTCACAGCCGAGGCCCCGGGCCGCGCCGTTGGCCTTCATGTCACCTTCGAGCCGGGCGCGCGCACCGCGTGGCATACCCATCCCGCCGGCCAGACATTGATCGTCACCTTCGGAAAGGGCCGCGTTCGGCGCGAGGGCGGCCCGGTCGAGGAGATCCGGCAAGGCGACGTGGTGTGGTTTCCGGCGGACGAAAAGCACTGGCACGGCGCATCGCCGGACACGGCCATGAGCCATATCGCCATTCAGGAAAGCATCGACGGAAGCGCCGTCCGCTGGATGGAAAAGGTCTCGGACGAAGATTACGACGGCTGAGACGCGCGCCGCGGCCTACTGCCCGTAAATGATCTTCACGTAGTTGCGGGTTTCCTTGTAAGGCGGAATGCCATTGTATTTCTGCACCGCCTTCGGCCCCGCATTGTACGCCGCCAGCGCCAGCCGCCAGGATTTGAAAGTGCGATACTGTTCCGCCAGGTACCGCGCCCCGCCGTCCAGGTTCTGGCGCGGGTCGTTGGGATCGACCCCCAGATAGTTCGCCGTACCGGGCATCAACTGCGCCAGCCCGATCGCGCCCTTGTGCGAAACGGCCCGCGGGTTCCAGCCCGATTCCTGCTGCACCAGTCGCAGGAACAGGTTTTCCGGAATGCCATGCCGCCGCGCCGAATCCTTGGCGACATTCAGGTATTGGCCCTTGTACTTGCCATTGTACCCAAGCGCCGGCGCGGCCTCGTCCCATTTGCTGGGCGTGTGCACCTTCTGAGGCTGCAGTTTTACGGAGGCGTTGTATTGCTGCTTGGCGCGGGTATCGAGCACCCGCGTCTGCGAACTGAAGATCCGTTTCTTGCCCTTGGTCGAGAGAATATCCGCCGTGGCCGCCATCGGCCAGGCCAGTGACACGCAGGTCACCGCGATTGCCAGCTTACGCATACTGAACACCGTCCCCTTACTGTCCCTTGCCGGTCTGGTCCGTGTCCCGCGTCCCCGGGCAATGGCCTGACCGTCTCGGGCCACACTATACCGAACTCAACTCAAATTGCCATAGTTGGAGGCTACATTCAGCCATGCCGCGCCGTGCTGCGAATTTTCCCGGATTTTAGCCTTTTCTTCATCCCCCCGGGGTGATGTAAGGTGAACGTTAACCAAGAGACAGCAGCAGGAGGGCGCCATGGCCGGTTCCGTCAACAAAGTCATTCTCATCGGCAACCTGGGACGCGACCCCGAGGTGCGCACGTTCCAGAACGGCGGCAAGGTGTGCAACCTGCGCATCGCCACCTCCGAGAACTGGAAGGACCGCAACACCGGCGAACGCCGCGAAAAGACCGAGTGGCACTCCGTCGCGATCTTTCAGGAAGGTCTGGTGCGCATTGCCGAGCAATACCTGCGCAAGGGCTCCAAGGTCTATATCGAGGGCCAATTGCAAACCCGCAAATGGCAGGACCAGTCCGGCCAGGACCGCTATTCGACCGAAGTGGTGCTGCAAGGGTTCAACGGCACGCTTACCATGCTTGACGGCCGCGACGGCGGCGGCGGTGGCGGCGGCGGCTATGGCGGCGGCAGCGGCGGTGGCTATGATCAGGACTACGGCGGCGGATCATCAGGCCCGTCCGACCAGGGCCGCTCGCAACCCTCGCCTTCGCGCGATTACGACGACGAGATCCCGTTCTGATCAGGGCCTGATCGGTGCTGTCTTCCCTGTCACCCGAGGGACAGGCTTTGGTCACCGTCGTCACCTGCCTGGCGGTGGCCTATTTCATGCTCTACCCGGCCCTGCGTCCGCGCCACGTGTCGCGCATGGGTCTGTATGATCTTGGCGTCACCGGCGTGATGCTCTTGGTCAACGGTTGGCTCTTCTGGGGCACCGGAACCCGCTTTTCGCTCTGGCTGTTCGAGACCAACTGGGCGGTCTTCACCATCGTCATCGCGCTGCTGATCGAAACGCCGCTGTCGCTTTGGTACATGCGCCGCAACAACGTACGCTGGGATTGACGCGCTACCAGATCAAGTCGATCACGCTCAGCACCACGAAGACCGGCACCGACAGGGCCACCGCCACCAGCCACGCGGCATAGAATGTGGGGCGCACGCTGGGCGCGGTGACACCGCGGACGGGTTTCCTTGCCTTCGCCATAGGCGCCATTAACCATGATTTAGGTTATCATCGCCTTAATGGGGCCATGTCCCATGTCTGGAGTCCTTGCGACACCGCCCCCGATCCGCCTGCTCCCTGTGCGCTACACCAGCACCCGCGCTACGGCGCCGCGATGCAAGCCATCGGGGCCGAGGTCGGGTGGTTGGCTCTGAAAGACGGCGCTGACACGCCGGGCACCGCGCAGCTGCTGCGCCGCCGCCTTGGCCCCTTGCGCGTGACATGGCTGCCGCGCGGCCCGGTGCTTGCGCCCCGCACCGATCCGGGGAGCGCCCTGATGCCCCTGCCCGGCCCTTCGATCGTTCAGCCGGACACGCCCGCCATGGACTGCCTCTTTCGGTCCAACGGCTACCGCGCCCTGCTCACGCCGGCCAACGTGGCCGAACTGGACCTCACGCCCGGCCCGAAAGCTCTTTTCGCAGGCCTGCACGGCAAATGGCGCAACCGCCTGCGCGCGGCAAAGGCCGGACAACTGCGCACGCATCACCGCCCGTTCGATCCAGACCGCGACGCCGACCTGCTGATCCTCGACCAGCGCCAGCAACGCGCCCGCGGCTACCGCGCCTTGCCTCCGGGCTTCACCTGCGCTTATGCCGGCACCCATCGCCAAGCCACGCGGCTTTTCACCGCCCATGACCGCGCCGGGATGCTGGCCTACCTGCTGTTCCTTCTGCACGGCGCCACCGCCACCTATCACATCGGCTGGGCCGCTCCCGCCGCCCGCCGAACCCACGCCCATACCCTGCTGATGTGGCAGGCCATCACCGACCTGCACCAGCGTGGCGTCACCCGGCTCGACCTCGGTACTGTCGATACCGAGGCCGCCCCCGGCCTCGCCCGCTTCAAGCTTGGCACGGGAGCCACCGCCCGCCCCCTCGGCGCAACACTACTGCGGCTTTTGCCGCATCGCGGCGCGGGCATCGCCGCGTAACACCTTTTTCCCTCTGGCAATCGGCGCGCAAAGCCCTTAGGGCCTGCCTCAAATCACCAAGGATACCCCAATGGACCTGCGGAACATCGCCATCATCGCCCACGTCGACCACGGCAAGACCACCCTCGTGGACGAGCTTCTGAAGCAGTCGGGCGCCTTCCGCGAGAATCAGGCCGTGGCCGAACGCGCGATGGACAGCAACGACCTGGAGCGCGAGCGCGGCATCACCATCCTCGCCAAGGCCACCAGCGTGGAGTGGAAGCAGACCCGCATCAACATCGTCGACACTCCCGGCCACGCCGATTTCGGCGGCGAGGTCGAGCGCATCCTCAGCATGGTCGACGGCGTGGTCCTGCTGGTCGACGCCGCCGAAGGCCCGATGCCGCAGACCAAGTTCGTGACTTCCAAGGCGCTTGCCCTTGGCCTGCGCCCCATCGTGGTGCTCAACAAGGTCGACAAGCCCGATGCCGAGCCCGACCGCGCGCTGGACGAATGCTTCGACCTTTTCGCCGCCCTCGACGCCGACGAGGACCAACTGGATTTCCCGCACATGTACGCCTCCGGCCGCTCCGGCTGGGCGGATCACGAGCTGGACGGCCCGCGCAAGGACCTGACCGCGCTATTCGACCTGATCGTCAATCACGTGCCGGCGCCCAAGCAGGTCAAGCGCGCCGATGATGATTTCCGCATGCTGGCCGTCACCCTAGGCGCCGATCCCTTCCTGGGCCGCCTGCTGACGGGGCGCGTCGAATCGGGGCGTCTCAAGGTCGGCGCGACCGTTCAGGCGCTCAGCCGCGTGGGCCAGAAGATCGAACAGTTCCGCGTCGCCAAGATTCAGGCCTTCCGCGGCCTGACACTTCAGGACATCGACGAGGCGACGGCGGGCGATATCGTCAGCCTTGCGGGCATGTCCAAGGCCACCGTGGCCGACACGATCTGCGCGCTGGCGGTGGACGAGCCGCTGTCGGCACAACCCATCGATCCGCCCACAATCTCTGTCACCTTCGGCATCAACGACAGCCCGCTGGCGGGCCGCGACGGCAAGAAGGTGCAATCCCGCGTCATCCGCGAACGCCTGATGAAAGAGGCGGAAACCAACGTCGCTATCAAGGTCACCGACACGCCGGGCGGCGAGGCGTTCGACGTCGCGGGCCGGGGCGAATTGCAGATGGGCGTCCTGATCGAGAACATGCGCCGCGAAGGCTTCGAGCTCAGCATTTCCCGCCCCCGCGTCCTGATGCGCGAAGGCGAGAACGGCGAACAGCTGGAACCGATCGAGGAAGTCACCATCGACGTCGACGACGACCATTCCGGTGCCGTGATCGAAAAACTGACCGGCCCCCGCAAAGGCGAGATGACCGAGATGAAACCCGCCGGCGCCGGCAAGACCCGCATCATCGCGCTGGTCCCGTCGCGCGGCCTCATCGGCTATCATGGCGAGTTCCTGACCGACACGCGCGGCACCGGCGTTCTGAACCGTGTCTTCCACGGCTGGGCGCCGCACAAGGGCCCGATCCCGGGCCGCCGCGCCGGTGTGCTCATTTCGATGGAATCGGGCGAGGCCGTGGCCTATGCGCTCTGGAATCTCGAAGAGCGCGGCCGCATGTTCATCGGTCCGCAGGAAAAGATCTACCAGGGCATGATCATCGGCGAGCACAGCCGCGAAAACGATCTGGAAGTGAACCCGCTGAAGGGCAAGAAACTGACCAACGTCCGCGCGTCGGGCACCGACGAGGCCGTGCGCCTGACGCCCCATGTCCAGATGTCGCTTGAAGAGGCTATCGCCTATATCGACGACGACGAACTGGTCGAGGTCACGCCCAACGCCCTGCGCCTGCGCAAGCGCCACCTTGACCCGCACGAGCGCAAGCGCGCCGCCAAAACCGCGTAACGCATGGCCGATACCCCTCGCAAACTAACCCGCGCCGACTGGGCCAAGAGCCCCGATGCTTGGGCGGGTCATTTCGAGGGCAAGAGCCTCGGTACGGACGTCACAGTGCTCTTTGTCGAGATCGAGGAAGCCGGCAAAGGCGCCCGCCTGCATACGCACCCGTATGACGAAGTCTTTATCGTCCGCGAAGGCCGCGCCCGCTATACCATCGGCGATCAAAAGATCGAGGCCGAGGCGGGCGATGTCCTGCTGGCCCCGGCAGAGGTGCCGCACAAATTCGTCAATCTCGGCCCCGGGCGGCTGGTGTCGACGGACATTCATCTCAGCCTCGAATGGATCCAGACCGACCTCGAATAGCGCCGCGCGCGCCGCGGCCCGCGGTCCCTGATCTGCATCAAGACCAGTCGGGCCGTTTGTGCTAAGCTCCCTACATGGTACTGTCGAACCCGAGATCCGCCCTGCTATCTGCGCTGATCTTTCTCATCGGCGCACCGGGCAGTCTTGCCGACAGCTTCGACTGCCCCGGCACCCTCGTGACCGTCGAGGCGGAGTCGTCTGAGGACGCGACCCCCATATGCACCGCCGTCACGGATGCCCTGCAGACATTGCGCACCTGCAACGTGCCGCTCACCCATGGCGTCACGGTCATCCAGCGCGACGCGCTGCAACCCGGCTGCATGGGCGTTTATCATTGCGGTGAAGAGGAAATCGAGTTGCTGACCCATGCCGCGATGGAAACCGCCCGCGACCCCGACAACAGCCTCGCCTTCGTCGATACGCAGGCGTATTTCAACAGCATTCTGGCTCACGAGCTTGCTCATGCTGCCTTCGACACGGTGCCCTGCCCCTTCGACAGCTGCCTTGCGACCCATGAATACGTGGCGCACGTGATGCAGGTCCGCTCCCTGCCCGCCGCCGATATCGCCCGGTTCGAGGCCGCGATCGACATGGACACGCCGCTGGGCCGCGACACGATCAACCCGTTCATCTACCTCATGGCGCCGGACGCCTTCCTGGGCCGCGCCTGGGCGCATTTTCGACAGCGCCCCGATCCCTGCGGCTATATCGGCGAGATCATGTCAGGCCGGGTCGTGCTGGACCGCGAACGCTTCGAGTGACACCGGCGCCCAAAACGCATGGAACATCGTCCTTGGGCGTCGTGTTTTTCCTCTAAGGATCAACGCGAACCCCGAAAGGAGGCCCGATGCTCCGCCGTTCCCTGACCCTCACCAGTGCCGCCGCGACCGCCGGTCTCGCCCTGACCGCAAGCGCCGACGCCCAAAGCCGTTGCGGCGACGCCTACCGCCTGCAACCCGGTGACACGCTCTACCGTGTCTCGCAAAGCTGCCGTGTGCCGTTGAGCCTGATCATGGATATTAACCCCGGCCTCGATCCGCGCGACCTGCCGGTGGGCGAATCAATCACGCTTGCCGCGTCAGATACGAATACCGGCGGAAGCAACATGCCCGCGCCCGCCCGGGAAACTTACGAGATACGCGAAGGCGACACCGCCTTCTCCATTGCGCAGACCTTGGGTATTTCCGTCGTGGAATTGCTGAACGAGAACCCCGACCTCGACCCGCTGGCCATGGCGGTGGGGGACGCGCTCGATCTTCCCGACGCGTCCGAGCCTTCGGCCTCGGTGCGTGTGCAGCCCTTGGCCGGCCCGCCCGGAAGTGAGGTCCGCGTGACCGCAAGCAACCTGCGTCCCGCGGATTACGTGACCATCGGCGTCGGTCGCATGGCCTCGGAATGGCGCGCCGTGGACCAGGCCCAGGTCGCCGCGGACGGCGAGGTTTCCGCGTCTGTCGAACTTCCCGACTGGGCCTCGCCCGGCGACAACCTGATCTTCGTCGTGGATACCGACCGCGGCGTGACGCTCAAATCCCGCGCCTTCGACGTGGTGTCTCAAGACACCAGCGACGGCGGTGGCGACCAAGTCTCGCTCGAAGGTCGCGTCCGGCAGGGCGTCGAATGCGCCACGCTGACCACGCCCGACGGCGACGTATGGTCCCTGACCGGCGACATGGAATTCACCCCCGGTGAATATGCCGAGCTCCGTGGCACCCGCGCCGAGATGTCGTTCTGCCAACAGGGCGTCGGCACCGTCGCGGTCGACAGCTACGAAGAATTCCGCGCGCCGGGCAACCTGCCCGATGATACCGCCAATCTGGACGCCGAGGGCGTGCAGGGCCCGTGGGTGCGCATGGCCGGCAATTGCGCCCGGCCCGACTTTGACATCACCGGCCAGCAGGGCCGTCTGACCATCGAAACCAGCCTCGACGGCGCGCCGCGTACCGGGCGCGTAAAGCTCAATGACAACGGGGCGGCGGCGGTGTTCGACCAGCCCTATCGCGCCTTTCCGATGGAAAACCGGGGCGAAGGCAGGATGGCCATCATCTCGGGCGACCGGGATGTAACCTTGGGCGGCGTCGACATTTCCGGCGACGACGGCGCGGTGTTCCTGCGCTGCGGCGTGTAAGACATCCCTCAGGGTGCGACCGCGATCCGCCCGACAACCTCAAGCCCGGCGCCGGTACGCCTCGCGACGACGATCTCGCCCGAGGTCGTGCCGGTGCCGGTCAGTTCCGACACGTTCACCTGGTGCGTCACCAGGAGCAGCCGCGCCTCGGCGGGCATGTCCGCGATCCGTGTCATCACCTCTGCTGCCTGACCGTCCGGGTCGCCCTGCCCCGCGAAATGCGAGTTGAGCGCGGGGAACTCCTCGGGCGTGCCAATGTCGAGAAGTTCCGCCGTCGCGGTGCAGCGGCACCACTGGCTGGTCCATACGGCATCGAACCGAACGCCGGCGTCACGCATCGCCGCGCCGATCTGCCGGGCCTGCGCCCGGCCCCGGTCGTCCAGGTTGCGCTGCGTGCTGCAATCCTCCAGATCGAAATTTGCCGGATCGCCCACGCCGGGCGCCAGCGCATGGCGCATCAGCGCCACCGTCCCCGGCTCTTTCAGCAGGCTCCAGTCCTGCGCCGCCGCGGCTCCGGGCAGGATCAGCATCAGGATCAGGAAAATCAGTCGCATCGGCACCTCCGCTTGGAACGAAGGAAAGCCTAGGTCGGCCCGTCCCGGGGTCCAGCCCGTGCGACGCTATCGCCCACGCCAATCCGTCCCGGTTCCAACACCCGCGCGCACCAGCCGCCATGCCCACGCATGGCGTTGTAGCCGCCAGCGCCAAGAGCGGCCTCCATCCGGGAGCACGGCGCGCAAGGCGCGGTGATCTCGATCAGGGCCTGACCGATCCGAACCGGATGGTTGCGCAGCGCCGTCAGGTTGATGCCACTCACCACGACGTTGCGCCGCAGAACCTCAGGCGTCACCTCCCCGATCCCGGCCAGCACCGCGATCACGGGCAGATGCTCGGCCTGGATCAGCGTCAGCGCCCGCTTGCCTTTGCGCGCATGATCGCCTTCCAGCCCGGCTTCGCCCAGTTCCGCCGCCTCGACCGCAACCAAGTCGGCCAGCCTTTCCGGGCGCAGCCCGATCCACGCCACGCGGCCCGCCCCCGCGTGCCGCGCCATGATCTCGGCCAGTTGGCCCTGCACTATTCCGAGGTTTCCACGATCACCAGATCACGTTCGGACGCGTTCCGCGCATGGTCCAGCGCCTCTTGGTAGGCGTCCGAGCAATAGCACTCCTCCGCCGCCTCCAGCGTCGGGAATTTCGCCACCACGTTGCGCGCCCGGTCATTGCCCTCAAGCTGCACGTACCGCGCGCCACGGGCGATGAAATGCCCGCCATGCGCCTCGATCGCCGGACCGGCCAGCTTGGCATAGCGGCCATAGGCCTCCTCGTCGGTCACGGTCACATGGGCAATCCACAATGCGGGCATGTCTTGTCTCCTCAAACTCCGTCCACGATGACGATGTCGCGCTCGCTCGACGAGGTCGCGATCGGCAGGATGCGCTGATACGCATCCGAATTGTACCAGTCCAGCGCCGCCTGGTGGTCCGGGAACTCGATGATCACATGCCGGTCCGGGCCGATCCCCTCGACCTGCGTCTGCGTGCCGCCCTTCGCCAGGAACCGCCCACCGAATTCCTCGGCCAGCGCCACGGTCTGGCTGGCATAGGCCTTGTAATCCTCGGGATCGGTCACGTTGATCCGCGCAATCAGGTAGGCCGCCATGTCGTTCCCCCTCTCAAGCGGGCGTCAGCCCTGCAACACCTGTTCCGCCGCCGCGATTGCGGCCTCGGCATTGTCGGTGCTCGCCGCGCCACCCTGCGCCATGTCGGGACGGCCTCCGCCGCCCTTGCCGCCCAGCTCCGCCACGGCGGCCCGGACAAGATCGACCGCCGACAGCGTGTCGGTCAAGTCCTTCGTCACGCCTGCGGCCACGGCGGCCTTGCCATCGGCATCGGCGATCAGCAGCACCGCGCCCGATCCGATCCGTGTCTTCATCTCGTCCATCAGCGGCGGCAGGTCGCGCCCCGACACGCCCGACAGCACTTGCGCAAGGAACTTCACACCGTTCACGTCCTTGGCCTCTGGCCCGGCAGCACCACCGCCACCCATTGCCAGTTCCCGTTTCAGCTGTGTCACCTCGTTGGCCAGCGCCTTGCGCTCGTCCATCAACGCACGCACGCGGTCCAGCACGTCGCCCGGCTGCGCCTTCAGTTCCGAGGCCAGCGCCGCCATGCGGTGATCCTGTTCGCTCAGGTACTTGAACGCCTCCGGCCCGGTCAGCGCCTCGATCCGGCGCACGCCGGAACTCGACGCCCCCTCACCCACCATCACGAAAAGGCCGATGTCGCCGGTCTGGCGCACATGGGTGCCGCCGCACAGCTCGATCGAATAGGTCTGGCCATCCAGCCCCTTGCCCGAGCCATCCTCGGACCCCATCGAGACCACGCGCACCTCGTCGCCGTATTTCTCGCCGAAAAGCGCCTGCGCCCCGATGGCGCGCGCATCGTCCGGCGTCATGATCCGCGTCTCGACCTTGCCGTTCTGGCGGATATAGGCGTTGACCTCTTCCTCCACCTGCTTGATCTCCTCCAGCGTCATGCCCTTGGCATGGCTGAAGTCAAAGCGCAGCCGATCGGGCGCGTTCAGGCTCCCGCGCTGCGCCACGTGATCGCCAAGCGCCTTGCGCAGCGCCTCGTGCAGCAGGTGCGTGGCCGAGTGGTTGGACCGGATCGCCGTGCGGCGCCCATGATCCACCTCAAGCTTCACCGGGTCGCCCACTTCCAGTTTGCCGGAATCAACCGTTAAGTAGTGTGCGGAAAGTCCGCCGGCGCGCTTCTGCACATCGCTTACGTGCCCAGAAAAACGTGCCTCGCCTTCTTCGCGCCCGCCTTCAAGGCTGCGAACGTAACCGTGGTCGGCGACTTGTCCGCCCGCTTCTGCATAGAACGGCGTTTGGTTGAAGACCACCCACGCCGCACCGCCTTCAGTGTGGAGCGACTGAATCTCCTTGCCTTCCGATACGATCGCCTGCACCACGCCCTCGGCGGTCTCCGTGTCATACCCGAGGAAATCCGTGGCGCTGTGCTTTTCCGCCAGGTCAAACCATACGGTGGCGTCCGCCGCCTCGCCGCTGCCCGACCATGCCGCGCGCGCCTTGGCCTTTTGCTCCTCCATCGCGGAATCGAACCCCGCGACGTCGACCTCACGGCCCTTCTCGCGCAACGCGTCCTGCGTCAGGTCCAGCGGGAACCCATAAGTGTCATAGAGCTTGAACGCCGCCTCACCGGGCAGCGCCGCGCCGTCGCCCAGCTTGCCCAACTCGTCGTCCAGCAGGCGCAGACCCCGGTCCAGCGTCTGCTTGAACCGCTTTTCCTCCAGTTCCAGCGTTTCCTCGATCAGCGGCTGCGCCCGGCCCAGCTCGGGGAAGGCCTGCCCCATAAGCCCCACCAGGTTCGGCACCAGCCGGTACATCACCGGGTCCTGCGCGCCCAGCAGGTGCGCATGCCGCATCGCCCGCCGCATGATCCGGCGCAGCACATAGCCGCGCCCCTCGTTCGACGGCATCACCCCGTCGGCAATCAGGAAGGAGGTCGAGCGCAAATGGTCCGCGATCACCCGGTGATGGACGTTGCCCGGCCCGTCCGGCGCACCATCAGTCACATGCGCGCTCGCCTCGATCAGGCTGCGCATCAGGTCGGTGTCGTAATTGTCGTGCTTGCCCTGCAACAGCGCGCCGATCCGTTCCAGCCCCATGCCGGTGTCGATCGACTGCATGTCCAGATCCACCTGGCTGCCATCCTCGAACCGCTCGTTCTGCATGAAAACGAGGTTCCAGATCTCGATGAACCGGTCGCCATCCTCCTCCGGGCTACCCGGAGGGCCACCCCAGATCTCGGGGCCGTGGTCATAGAAGATCTCGGTGCACGGCCCGCAAGGACCCGTCGCGCCCATCGACCAGAAATTGTCATCCGTCGCGATGCGGATGATCCGGTCATCGCTCAGGCCGGCATGTTTCTTCCAGATCTCCGCCGCTTCGTCATCGGTATGATAGACCGTGACCAGGAGCTTGGACTTGTCGATCCCGAAATCCTTGGTCAGCAGGTCCCAGGCATAAGGGATCGCCTCGGACTTGAAGTAATCGCCGAAACTGAAATTCCCCAGCATCTCGAAAAACGTATGGTGCCGGGCGGTGTAACCGACATTGTCGAGGTCATTGTGCTTGCCCCCCGCCCGCACGCATTTCTGGCTGGTGGTGGCGCGGGAATAATCGCGTTTCTCGACCCCGGTGAAAAGGTTTTTGAACTGCACCATGCCCGAATTGGTGAACATCAATGTCGGGTCGTTGCGCGGCACAAGCGGGCTGCTCGGCACCACCTCGTGGCCGTTGCGTTCAAAGAAACTGAGGAAGGTCGAGCGGATCTCGTTAAGCGTGGGCATAGGCGTCTGGTCCGAAGGCAAAAGTTGCGTCGAACCCGTGTAACGCCAAGCCATTTGACTGTCCACAGAAGCCGGGCGTTTCCATCGGCGCGCATGGGTCCCCGAAAGAGCAAAGGCCACCCCGTCGGATGGCCTTTGCCCGGATATTCTCCGCCACCCGTCGGTGGCGCAGGCCCTTTCCGGAGTGGGCCATCTCCGTTCCGTCAGTCGTCCAGAACGTCCTCGGCGGCCTCGTCGGCACCACCGGGCATGTCGAAGTCCAGACCGTGCGCGCCGCGGATCTTGTCCTCGATCTCGTAGGCGATCTTCTTGTTTT
The DNA here is from genome assembly GCF_002917925.1 of Roseovarius confluentis. Taxonomy (GTDB): domain Bacteria; phylum Pseudomonadota; class Alphaproteobacteria; order Rhodobacterales; family Rhodobacteraceae; genus Roseovarius; species Roseovarius confluentis. The sequence continues at coordinate 356,556 of NZ_PPFE01000001.1, forward strand.
CCTTCAGGAAGTTCTTGGCATTCTCGCGCCCCTGGCCGATCCGCTCGTCGCCATAGCTGAACCAGCTGCCCGATTTCTCGACCACGCCGGCCGCGACACCCAGGTCCAGCAACTCGCCGCGTTTCGAGATACCCTCGCCATACATGATGTCGAACTCGACCTGCTTGAAGGGCGGCGCGACCTTGTTCTTGACCACCTTCACGCGGGTCTGGTTGCCCACCACCTCGTCGCGGTCCTTGATCGAGCCGATCCGGCGAATGTCCAGCCGCACCGAGCTGTAGAACTTGAGCGCGTTGCCGCCCGTCGTCGTCTCGGGGCTACCGAACATGACCCCGATCTTCATGCGAATCTGGTTGATGAAGATCACCGTGCACTTGCTGCGGCTGATCGAGCCCGTCAGCTTGCGCATGGCCTGGCTCATCAGGCGGGCATGGACGCCCACGCTGCTGTCGCCCATGTCGCCTTCCAGCTCCGATTTCGGCGTCAGCGCCGCGACCGAGTCGACCACAACCATGCTCACGGCACCCGAGCGCACCAGCGTGTCCACGATCTCCAGGCTTTGCTCGCCCGTGTCGGGCTGCGAAATCAACAACTCGTCCAGGTCCACGCCCAGTTTCTTGGCATAGACCGGGTCCAGCGCGTGCTCGGCGTCGACAAAGGCGCAAACGCCGCCCTTTTTCTGTTCCTCGGCGACGCAATGCAGCGTCAGCGTGGTCTTGCCCGAGCTTTCCGGCCCGTAGATTTCCACGATCCGGCCCTTGGGCAGGCCGCCGATGCCAAGCGCGATGTCGAGACCCAGCGAGCCGGTCGAGGTCGATTCGATGTCCTGCGCCGGGTTGTCGGCGCCCAGCTTCATGATCGAGCCCTTGCCGAACTGCCGTTCGATCTGCGCCAGCGCGCTGTCCAGCGCCTTCTGGCGGTCTTCTTTCTTCTTGCTGTCCATGTTCAAAAGATCTGCCGTTGCCATACCTGTCATTTCCCTTATTTCACACGCCAGACGGGGCGTCTATCGCAGTCTTCCCGCTGTCTGGCCGCCGCCTTCGTTCACCTCTTGTTCCGCATGTTATGAAGACAAAAGGAGAACATTTCAATCGAAATTGTTCCTTTCCGATGTTCGCAGCGATGGGTTAAAGAGGTGTTACCGAGGGCAGGCAAACGGGCAAAATCTTCTATGCTGGTGTTTTCAAACGAAAAGCTCGTTTTCCTGTCGGTACCCAAGACCGGCACCACCGCCTACGAGGCCGCCCTTGCGCCCCGGGCCGCCATCGTCGTGCGCCATCCGCCCGAACTGAAACACGCGCCGGTCTTTCGCTACAATCGGTTCTTCCGCCCCGCGATCGAGAAGTTCATGGGCGAGGGATTCGACGTGCTGGCCGTGATGCGTGAGCCGCTCGACTGGCTGGGGTCGTGGTATCGCTACCGTCAGCGGCCGGGACAGGAACAGGCCTGCAATTCGACCCACGGGATCAGCTTCGACACGTTCGTGACCGAGTACATGAAGGGCAAGCGTGCCACTTACGCGCAAGTCGGCTCGCAGACCAAGTTCCTGGAGCCGCAGAAAAACGGCACCGCGGTCACGCATCTTTTTCGCTACGAAGATCAGGACGGGTTGCGACGGTTCCTGTCAGATCGGCTGCAGGTCGAGATCGATACGCAGCGCATGAACAGTTCGCCGACCATGGCATTGACCCTCGATCCGGAAATCGAGCAGCGCTATCGACGGAAGTTCGCCGTGGAGTACCAGCTTTATGACGGGATCGCGGAGAACGGTGCCTTCGCGCCCCTCGCCAATGGCGTCCTGCCGCCGCATCACTGAGGTCCCGCGCTGAAATGGGGCGCATTTCCTGAGCCGGAATGGCTTTGAGACTGCGCATTTTCGACAACGGACACAGGTGCGTTTCCCGCCCGCCGAAGCCGGGCAGGCGCAGTGTCATCCCTGCGAAAGCTGGTGTTGCACCGTCTCGGTCAGCTCCGTCAGCGAGAACGGCTTGGGCAGGAACGTCGAGTTGGGAATGCGCGACTGTATCTCGCCAAAGGTCTCCTCTGCATAGCCCGACATGAAGACCACCTGCGTCTCAGGGCGCCGTTCCAGCGCCTGCAAGACCCAGGCAGGCCCGTCGATGCCCGGCATCACAACGTCTGAAACGAAGACATCCACCTCCAGCGTGCTGTCTTCCAGCAACTCCAGCGCGGCCTCGGCCGAGTCGGCCTCCAGCACGGTCATGCCGCGCAGTTGCAGGGCGCGGCTGGCAAAGGCCCGGACCGGCGCCTCGTCCTCGACCAAAAGGACGACGCCCTCGGTCTTGGAGGCAAGCCGCGCCGGGGCATGTGGTTCGGTCTCGGCCGTGTCTTCGCGCAGGTGAGCGGGCAGCAGAACCTGGAACGTCGTGCCCTCGCCAGGCTGGCTGTCGGCGAAAATGAAGCCGCCGGTCTGCTTGACGATGCCATAAGCCGTCGACAATCCAAGCCCCGTCCCCTCGCCGGTGCGCTTGGTCGTGAAGAACGGCTCGAACACCTTCTGGATCTTGTCCTGCGAAATACCCGCCCCCTCGTCGGTGACGGTAACCCGCACGTAGCGGCCCGGCGCCACCACCGCCCGGTCGCGGCGCAGGGGCTCGTCGAACGTGACGTTTTCGGTTGCGATGCGGATGTCGCCCCCCTCGGGCATGGCGTCGCGCGCGTTGACCACCAGGTTCATCAGCACCTGTTCCAACTGCCGCTTGTCGGCCCGGATCGACCACAGCGTGGGATCGTGGCTGAGCGACAGCATCACCCGCTCGCCGACCAGGCGGTTCAGCAGGTGCGTCAGGTCCGACAGCATGTCGCGCAGGTCCATCACCTCGGGGCGCAGGGTCTGCTTGCGCGAATAGGCCAGAAGCTGGCTGACCAGCGCCGCCGCGCGATTGGCGTTCTGGTTGATCTGGATAAGATCGCCATAATCCGGATCGCCCTGATCGTGCCGCAACAGCAGCAGATCGCAATGCCCGGCAATGGCCGTCAGCAGGTTGTTGAAATCATGCGCCACACCACCGGCAAGCTGTCCGATTGCCTGCATTTTCTGGCTTTGCACGAACTGCCCTTCCAGCGTCTTCAGTTTGGTCGCGTCGTTCAGAACGGCGATCAGCACGGTTTCGCCCGCCTCGGACGCGCGGTTCAGCGTGACCTGAACGAATGTCTCACGGTCGTCGCGCCTCACGCGCAGAAACTCCGACTGCACCCCGCCGCGCCCCTTGGCCGCATCCTCCAGCCAGTCCGGGATCGACCGGCCCAGCCCCTCCATCAGATCCGAGAGCGTCTTGCCGCAGCACCCATCCACGCCCAGCAGGTCGCGCGCAGGCCGGTTCGAGATCTGCACTTCGCCTGTACGCGCGAGTTTCAGCAAAGGCACGGGCAATTCGTCGAAAAACGCCCAGCCATCCGGCTGACGTTCGGTAGGCGCGACACCGGGCAACAGGAAGATCTCGCGCCGGCCTGCCACGCCCTCAAGCTCCACCACGAGGCAGGCGCTCAGGCCGTCGACTGTGGTGATGTCGTTGATCTGTCCCGAGCGCAGGGGCATCTTGGGGAAAATGCGGTCGAGCGAGCGCGCGCGCGCGCCCATCAATTGCCGCGCGGCGGAGTTCATGAACAAGACGGCCCCGCCCCGCCCCACGGTCAGCATCGGCAGCGGAACGGGATCCGCCTCGCGCGAGGGGCGGTCAGCGGATTTTTCGATCCGCCAGATATACCGGTCGGCCGCCGCACGGTGTACGCCGATGCGCAGGTGCCCGGCCCGCGTGACCACGTCCTCATGCGCGGATCCGCGCAACTGCGCACGGCTTTCAAGTCGATAGAGAATTGGCCCGGGATTGGCGACCGCGTGTTTCAGCGCCCCGGCCAGCGTCGTCGCCTCGTCGGCGGCAAAGGCGGTCATCGCGGCGCGGTTGGCATAGCGGATGTCACCCTCGCGCCCTGTCAGGATCGCGGGGGTCGCATCCTCGCCCAGGAACTCCTCTGCCGCGTCGACCAGCGCCTTGCGAAACCGCGTCTCCGCCGCGTTCACAATGCCGATCCACAGCGCCGACATCAGCAGAATCGCCGAGGTAAAGACCGCCGCCATCCGCAACGTCGCGTCGGGCACGACCACCGCCACTGCGCCGAACAGGACGGCGGCGATCAGCACCGCCCTGGCGCGCGGCCTGATTCGGGCTGCGGCATCGCGCAACGGCAATACTGTTCCGGTAGTGGATGCCAACCGGCACCTCCCCAATCACAAGCTCCTGCCCGACGTCATAGGCGGCGGGGCTTAAAGTTAGATTAACGCTGAAAGAGAGAACACGTCTAGGTTGCTTCTGCCTGAGCGGTCACAGCTATTCCGGTTTGCGCAACAGCGCCAGAAAGAACCCGTCGCCAATCTCCGAGATGGGCCATCGGCGCGTGTCCTGCCGGGCCCAGTCCGGATGCGCCGTCTCGAACCGTGACACCTGGCGCTCGTTCTCCTCGGTCAACACCGAACATGTCGTGTAGGTCAGGTATCCGCCGGGACGCACAAGCGCCTGCGCCTGCACGAGAATTTCCCACTGGAGCGCGCCAAGCTGATCCAGGCGTCCGGGCGTCAGCGCCCATTTCGCCTCGGGCGTGCGCCGCCACGTGCCGCTGCCCGAACAGGGCACGTCGCAAAGCACGATATCGAACGGTGCGGCCTGCGCCACGTCCCCCGGTTCAAGCCGCGAAACACGTACCTTTGCCCGGTCGGCCCGTGCGGGAAGGTCGCGCATCCGTTCGGGCGCGGCGTCATGCGCGAACCAGGCGCCCTCGTGCCACCCGGCCAGCGCCAGAACCTTGCCGCCGCCACCGGCGCAATAGTCCAGCACGCGTCCGCCCGCGGGGTCTGGCAAGACCGCCATCGCGGCCTGGCTGCTGGCGTCCTGAAGCTCGACATGACCGTCCCGGAAGGCGGCCGATTGCGCAACGCGCCGCGCGCCCTCGGTCACAAGAAAGGCGCCCCTGACAGTCGAAACGGGACGGGCAACAATTCCATCTTGTTCCATCATATCAATGACTTCATCGGCACTATTCATGCGGGGATTGTGCCGCAGGCAGACCGGCGCCCGATGGCGCAGCGCCTCCGCGGCGGCGGCGGCGTCTTCCTCCCCCAGGCTGTCCTTGAATCGCGCCCAAAGCCAGTCCGGCAAATCGCGGCTCTCTGCCTCTTCGGGCGTTGCGCCGGCGTCGCGCTCTTGCGCCGTCAAGGTCACGGGCGCGTGGCCCTCCCCGGTAAAGATCGTCTCTGGGTCGGTCTTCTCCGCACGCACATGCCCCAACATCAGGGCGCGGCCATTCTCGCCACCCCCGAGGGCGGCACAGGACCGCTTGCGGCGCAATACCGAGAAGACGTGGTCGCGCACCGCCGCGCGATCCTTCGACCCGGCATAGCGCGCTCCCCGCGCCCAGCGGGTCAGCGCCTGTTCCGCGGCCAGCCCGCCGGCCATGGCGTCGAGCACCTCGATCGCGGCCTGAACGCGCGCTGAAGGGGTCACGAGATTACCTCAGGATCGCCGCACAAGTCCTTGCGATACCGCACTTTACCCAATGCGGTAGTTCGGGCTTTCGCGCGTGATCTGAACGTCGTGCACGTGGCTTTCCTTCAGGCCCGCGCCGGTGATTTTCACGAATTCGCATCCCTTGCGCATCTCGTCCACAGTGGCGCATCCGGTATAGCCCATGGCCGCCCGCAAGCCGCCCACCAGCTGGTGCAGCACGGTCCCGGCGCTGCCCTTGTAAGGCACCTGCCCTTCGACCCCTTCGGGCACCAGCTTGTCGCTGGCGGCATCCTTCTGGAAATACCGGTCGGCCGAGCCCTGCGCCATAGCCGCCAGGCTGCCCATCCCGCGATACGCCTTGAAGCTGCGCCCCTGGTACAGGATCACCTCGCCGGGGCTTTCATCGGTGCCGGCCAGCATGCTGCCCACCATGGCGCAGGACGCGCCGGCCGCGATCGCCTTGGCGAAATCGCCCGAGAACTTGATGCCGCCATCGGCGATGACCGGCGTGTCGCCCGCCGCCGCGGCGCAGTCCATCACCGCCGTCAGCTGCGGCATGCCCACACCGGCGACCATCCGCGTGGTGCAGATACTGCCCGGCCCGATGCCGACCTTCACCGCATCCGCGCCCGCGCCGATCAGCGTCCGGGTCGCCTCTGCCGTGGCCACGTTCCCGGCCACGATCTGAACCTCGTTCGACAGTTTCTTGGCCCGCTCCACGGCCTGTGCCACGCCTTCGGAATGGCCATGCGCGGTGTCGATCACGATCATGTCGACGCCCGCATCCACCAGCGCCTCGGACCGCTCGAAGCCCGCGTCGCCCACGGTCGAGGCCGCCGCCACGCGCAGACGTCCCAGCCCGTCCTTGCAAGCCGACGGGTTCAGCACCGCCTGCTCGGTATCGCGCAACGTCAGCAAGCCGGTCAGCTTGCCCTGCCCGTTGGTCACCAGCAGCTTCTCGATCCGCCGCGCCTTCATCAGGCTCTTGGCCTCCTCGCGATCCGCAGGCTCGGTCAGGATCGCCAGGTTGTCGCTGGTCATCATCACGTGAACCGGCGTGTCGTCATCGGTGGCAAAGCGCATGTCGCGGTTGGTCACGATGCCCATCACGTGGCCCTTTTCATCCACCACGGGAAAGCCGGTAAAGTTGTAGCGTTCGATCAGCGCCTTGGCATCGGCCAGCGTCTGGTCCGGCCGCAGGGTCACGGGGTTGTAGACGATCCCGCTCTCGAAGCGTTTCACCCGCCGCACTTCCTTGGCCTGCTGTTCCACCGTAAGGTTGCGATGGATCACCCCCATGCCGCCCGACTGCGCCATGCAGATCGCCATGCGCCCCTCGGTCACCGTGTCCATGGCGGAACTCAGAAGCGGTATGTTGAGGTCGATCGACCGGGTCACGCGGGTGCGCGTGTCCGCCGTGGTGGGCAGAACGCTGGACTTCGCGGGAACCAGCAGAACATCGTCAAAAGTGAGGGCCTCACGAATCTCCATGGCGCATCTCCTTGGGGTGTCTCGTTTGGCGGTTCCCTATTACACGGGTTGGCAGGAATGGAAAGGGGCGAATGGGCCCCTGCGCGCAGATGACATGGCCGGACCGCATGCCGCGACTTGCCGCGTCGTAGGCTGGGTGAAAACCCACGCACGCCCCCTTGCCTTGCGCGCCCGCCGCACGCTAGCGTCCCTGCAACCAGAGGACACGCCCCATGACAACCCACGGATACGAGAGCGGCCGGCTCGACCTGCCTTTCGTCGGCATCGCCACTTTCGGCAAGCGCCCCTATGTGGCCGACTGGAGCCGCATCGACGCCGACGTCGCCATCCTCGGCGCCCCTTTCGACGCCGGCACCCAATGGCGCTCGGGCGCCCGCTTCGGCCCCCGCGGCGTGCGCGAGGCGTCCACGCTCTTCAGCTTCGGCCATGCCGGCGCTTATGACCACGAGGACGACGCCACCTACCTGCCCGGCTCTGTCAGCATCGTCGATATCGGCGACGCCGACATCGTCCACACCGACACGATGACATCCCATGCCAATATCGAGGCGGGCGTCCGCGCCATCCTCACCGCCGGCGCCCTGCCCGTCACCATCGGCGGCGATCATTCCATCAATATCCCCTGCATCAACGCCTATGACGATCAGGGCGACATCCATGTATTGCAGATCGACGCCCACCTCGATTTCGTCGACGAGCGTCATGGCGTCCGCTTTGGCCACGGCAACCCCATGCGCCGCGCCGCCGAGAAACCTTTCGTCACCGGCCTCACCCAGCTGGGCATCCGCAATGTCAGCTCGACCGCCAAGGAAGGCTATGACGACGCCCGCGCGCGCGGCTCGGATATCCTGTCTGTCCGGCAGGTGCGCAAGCTGGGGCCCGAGGCCACCGCCGCCCGCATCCCCGAAGGTGCGCGGGTCTACATCACCATCGACATCGACGCCTTCTGCCCCTCCATCGCGCCGGGCACGGGCACGCCCAGCCATGGCGGGTTCCTCTATTACGACGTGCTCGAGATCCTGCAACAGGTCGCACAAAGCCACGAGATCGTCGGCATCGACCTGGTCGAGGTCGCCCCGGATTACGACCCCACCGGCTCCACCTCGATCCTCGCCGCGCAGGTGCTTCTGAACCTTCTGGGCTTCGTCTTCCACGCCCGCGGCTGATACTTCATTTTTGGTTCACATTTGGACCTCTCCCAGAGGTGAGATCAGCGCAGACTTGCGCCGGATTTTCACTTTTAGCTATTTTTACCTTCACAGACGCAGTTTTTTGCGCAACATTTAATCAAAACAAAAAACATAACAGGACGCCGGCCATTTTTCGGTACAGTTTTGGTTCGCCATTGCGCGCCAGCACTACCAGGCCCGGACGGACACGGAAAACCAACAGTGGAGGACACACCCAAAATGGATCTCGCAGCCATTCAGGCCGACCAGGTCACACTCAATTCCCTGGTCCAGAACCTCGTCTATCTTTCCGGCACGGTCGGCGCGATCACCGTCGTCGTCGGCCTTCTGATGATCGACGCCGGCACGACACGGCGCAAAAGCCTGTTCAACTCGACCATCGAAAAGGTCATGGGCTTCTTTCTCGGTTTCACCACCTACTTTGCCATCGGCTTCGGCTTCTGGGCGGCGCAGTATTACATCATGGAAGGCGCCACGATGGGCGACAGCTTGCGCGACTGGTGGCTCTTCGGCGGGATGCTGAATGCCAACGCCTCGACCACCGATCCGGCCACGTTCCCGGGGCTGAACACCTTCCAGATCTTCGTGTTCTTCCTCGCGGTCTTTGCCGGGATCGTGAACATCCTCTTCCACTTCGCCGTGTCCGAACGGATCAAGGCTTCGGCCTATTACGAGCTCTGCGTCGTGGCCGCCGTGGCCTCGTCCATCCTCAGCTTCTATACCTGGGGCTCGGTCGGCCCGCTGACCAATGCAGGCTTCCACGACTTCTTCGGCGTGGGCTTCGTCTATCTCTTCCCCACCGGCATGGCGCTGGCGCTGGTTCCCATGCTGGGCCAGCGCCCCGGCATGTTCAATCCGCACCCCATGGTCTCGGGCTACCACGCGCCCAGCATCGGGCTGGCGGCCGTGGGCCTGCTGACCATCTTCGCGGGCCTGCCCATGGTCATCGTCTCCTGCCTCTTCTTCTTCGACCCCGAGGCGCTGGCGGTCAGCGTCACCATGGCCGACACCAGCGTCGGCCTCGCGGTGAACAACTACGCCATGGCCTGGGCCGGTGGCGCGGTGACAGGCGGCATCATCGCCTATGCAACGCGCAAATACGCCTACCTGCTGCTGGGGCCGCTGGCGGGCTACGTGGCGGGCGCCTGCGGCTTCGATGTCTACCAGCCGGGGCAGATGTTCCTGGTGGCCCTCGGCGCGCCGGTCATCGCCTACATCGTCTATGAATTCACGCTGAAGCGCGAGTTCGACGAGCACAAGCTGCTGCCGCTCTTCCTCGGCGCGGGCAGCTACGGCCTGATCATGGTCGGCATCCTCGAGGCCGGCACCCCGCGCGGCGGCTACTTCGGGTTCGAGGAAGGCGAGTATGCCTTCCAGCACGGCCAGATCGGCCTGACCATGCAGCTCATCGGCATCGTGGTCTGCCTCGGCGCGGGTCTTGTGACCGGCCTCGTGACGGCGCTGATCCTCAAGGTCACGATCGGCCTGCGCAACACCGACGACGAAATGGCCGCCGGTCTCGACGGCCTGCGCTGGGGGCTGGAGCCCGACGTGCCCACGCGCGAGGACACGCCCATCGCCAAGGGCTGACGTCTGGTATCACTCACGGGGTCGCGGCGGCGGGGTCCCTCCCGTCGCCGCGATGCGTTTCCGTCTCCCGTCCCGGGAGCTCGCAGGGTGGGTGAAAACCCACCTGCGCACCGGTTAACAATCCGTCACAACCGGCCGCCGCGTTAAACCGTAAATTCGCGTAAATCCGCACCGTCGCGATACCACCCGGATACCGACGCAATACCGACGTGCCGTTTCGGGCCGAATCGCATTGGTTAACGCGCCCGGATCTGCGCCCTGCGCTTCAACGCCCGCTTAATCTTTCAGCCGGGCAAGCACGTCCTCATAGCCCTCAAGCCCATGCGCCGCACCCATCGTTTCGCGCCACTTCCGGGCGTAAGCCTCGCGCATCGCATCGCTGATCTGCGCGCGGCCCGCCCCGGCCTGCCCGCCGGCCACCTTGCTGGCCTCACCGCCCGGAGGCAAGCCACAGGCCGCGTCGCGCGCCTGCCGCACAAGGTGATCGTCGAACTGCCGTCCATGCGCCTTCATGAAATCCAGCGTCGCCTGTGCCTGCGCGACGGCGCGTGTCCACTCATCGGAAACCTCCATGAAATCCGCGACTTGCGCGACACTCTTCGCCAAGTCCCGCTTCATGTGTTCATACGCTATCAGCAGCACATCATCCCGCCCGCGCACAGCCCACCAGGAGGATGCGTGGCTCCAGTAATCCTCTCGGCCCATCCGATCCAGGTAATACTCCGCGAAATCCTCCAGCGAAATCGCCCCGCGCTCGAACATCCAGCCGTCGAAAAAACGGTAAAGCGACACCATCGCATCCACCGGGTCACGCAGCACCACGATGTACCGCCCGCCTTCGGGAATCACCCCCCATGGCAGGTGGCTCTTGAAGAGCTTCGGACGGTAGGGTTGCGGGTCGTTAACGTTCCGCCCTATATCGTGGGCCAGTTCCAGCCACGGCACGACGTCGGTAATTTCGTCAAACGCCATGTCCCCGCCCGACCGCAGCCCATGCGCGACCTGGCTGACCCATGTGGTGCCGCACTTGCTGTAGGGCGAAATGAAGATATCGGTGAGATCGGGGCGATAGGCCAGCCCCGTCTCGACGCCATGCTCCGTGGCGAACCGCGCCAGCGCCGCGTTCATCTGCGCCAGGGTCTCAGGACGCTTCATCGCGCGCGCCCTCACCGCCCGGCACCGGGTCATACCCACAGCCGCCCCAGGGGTTGCACCGTGCGATCCGACGCGCGGCCAGCCACCCGCCCTTGAGGCCCCCGTGGGTGCGCAAAGCGTCCAAGGCGTACTGGCTGCATGTCGGCTGATACCGGCAATTGAACCCCACCCAGGGGCTGAAGATTAGCCGGTACGCCTTGACCGGCAGGGCCAGCATGTGGGCCAGCGGACTCACCTGTGCACCGCGGCCAGCGCCTTGCGCAGATCCTCGCACAGCCCGTGGAAATCGCGCTCCACCGTTCCCCCGGCGCGCCCGATCAGCACATAGTCATGTCCGGGTTTTCCTTGGCTTGTCAAAACCTTGCGGGCCACTTCGCGCAACCGCCGCTTGGCCCGGTTCCGGGTGACGGCATTGCCCACCTTCTTGGAACAGGTGTAGCCCACCCGGATCGCCATGCTGTCATCGCGCCGGTCCCGGGCCTGCAGCACAAGGCCGCGCGCCGCCTGCCTGCGGCCCTTTGCGGCAGCCAGGAAATCGGGGCGTTTCTTGAGAACCTCCAGACGAACGGAAACCGCCGGGGGCGTTTTCCCCGTGTCATTCACGAGGGCCTCCGGCGGTGTCATGTCCGTACAGTTCCTGGCTGGCGCTTACGCGCTCAGCGACTTGCGGCCACGCGCACGACGCGCGTTCAGGATCTTGCGGCCGGCCTTGGTGGCCATGCGCGCGCGGAAACCGTGGCGCCGCTTGCGGACCAGGTTCGAAGGTTGATACGTGCGTTTCATCGCTCGGCTCTCCGGTGTTCTTGGCCTCGCTCAGGAATCGCGAAAGCCGGAATTCGTATTGAAGCCCGGTCTATAGGGGCGCCCGAGCCCCAAGTCAAACATCCGATTGGCTTTTGCAACAAAAACCCTGCCCGGACGGTTGGCTTTGTTACAAACCGGGCCCGAACCCGACATAATGGCCCCAAAACCTTCACCCCGCTTCACCCCCGCGTGAAGCGTCTGGTGCGGGGCCTGACGATGGCGCATCTAGGAAGGACACGCAATCACACCGGACCCGGATCGCCACATGGACACTGCCGACGACACCAAGCGCCCCGCCTATATCCGCCACGCGCCCCTCGCCGTGATCCTGATCGCCGCCATCGTGGGATACTTTACGTTGGGCGACTACCTGACCTTCGACACTCTGGCCAACAATCGCGAGGCTTTGCTGGCGTTCCGGGACGAAAACTACATCCTCCTGGCAGGCATCTTCGTGGCAGTCTACGTGGCCATTGTCGCCTTCTCGCTGCCGGGGGCGGCCGTGGCCTCGGTCACCGGTGGCTTTCTATTCGGCCTCTTTCTGGGCACCACGTTCAACGTCACGGCGGCCGTCATCGGGGCCTCGGCCATCTTCCTCGCCGCGCGCTGGGGCCTTGGGCGAACGCTCGCCGCCAAGATGGACGCCTCCGAGGGGACGCTCAAGAAGTTCAAGACCGGCCTGCATGAGCATGAAATCAATGTTCTTTTGCTGATGCGCCTCGTGCCCGTGGTGCCGTTTTTCGTGGCCAACCTGCTGCCCGCACTGGTCGGCGTGCGCTTCTTCAATTTCCTCTGGACCACCGCGATCGGTATCATCCCCGGTGCCATCGTGTTCACCTGGATCGGCGTCGGCCTGGGCGAGGTCTTTGATCGTGGCGAACGCCCGGACCTGTCCCTGCTGTGGGAGCCGCAGGTGATCGGCCCCATCCTCGGGCTTTGCGTGCTGGCCGCGCTACCTATCCTCATCAAGACCGTGCGCGGCAAGAAGGACATCTGAGCCATGGCCGATATCAAGACTGACATCCTCGTCATAGGGGCAGGTTCCGGTGGTCTCTCCGTGGCGTCCGGCGCCGTGCAGATGGGCGCTGACGTGGTCCTTCTCGAAGGGCACGAAATGGGCGGTGACTGCCTCAACTTCGGCTGCGTGCCCTCCAAGGCGCTCATCGCCTCGGCCAAGGCCGCCTACGGCCCGGCACACGCCGCCCCTTATGGCGTGGAGAATACCGCACCCATTGTGGACTACGCCGCCGCCAAGGACCACGTGCAGGACGTGATCGCAACCATCGCCCCGCATGACAGCCAGGACCGGTTCGAGGGCCTTGGCGTCAAGGTTATCAGGGAATACGGCCAATTCATCTCGCCCACCGAGGTCAAGGCCGGGGACACGGTCATCCGCGCCCGCCGCATCGTCATCGCCACCGGTTCCTCGCCTTTCGTGCCGCCTATTCCAGGGCTGGACGGTGTCCCATACGAGACCAACGAGACGCTCTTTGACCTGCGCGATAAGCCCGAGCACCTGCTGGTCATCGGCGGCGGCCCCATCGGCATGGAAATGGCGCAGGCGCATCTTCGGCTGGGCTGCAAGGTCACGGTGATCGAAGGCGACAAGGCGCTAGGCAAGGACGATCCCGAAGCCGCCGCCGTTGTGTTGGACCACCTGAGCGCGGAGGGACTGGAGATAATCGAGGGCGCCACTGCGGCGCAAGTGCGCGGGACCCAAGGGGCGATCGAGGTCGAAACCAAGGACGGGCAAGTTTTCAAGGGCTCGCATTTGCTGATGGCCGTGGGCCGCAAGCCGAATATCGACAGCCTGAACCTCGATGCGGCGGGCATCGAGACCACGAAGGCGGGCATCAAGGTCGATGCGAAGCTGAAGACCACCAATTCAAAGGTTTATGCCATCGGCGACGTCGCCGGCGGCCTGCAATTCACCCATGTCGCGGGATATCACGCAGGTATCGTCATCCGCTCTGCCGTGCTGGGCCTGCCTGCCAAGGCAAGTACCGCGCATCTGCCCTGGACCACCTATACCGACCCGGAACTGGCGCAGGTCGGCCTGACCGAGGCGCAGGCGCGCAAGGAACATGGCTCGAAGCTGGAGGTCGTCCGGGCCGAGTATGACAGCAACGACCGGGCCATCGCCACACGTAAAACCACGGGCTTCGTCAAGGTCATGGTCGTGGGCGGCCGCCCCGTCGGCGCGACCATCGTCGGTGCGCAAGCGGGCGAGTTGATCCATACATGGGCTTTGGCCCTCGCCAACAACTTGAAAATGAAGCATATCAGCGCCATGGTTGCGCCTTATCCCACGTTGGGAGAAATCAACAAGCGTGCGGCGGGGGCCTATTTCACGCCGCGGCTGTTCGAAAGCGATGGCGTCAAGCGGGTCGTGCGGCTGGTCCAGCGCTGGCTGCCCTAGGAAACAAGACGACGGAACGGGAAGATGGGGTTTCTGAAATCACTCTCGGGACGGTTCCTGATCCTGACCGTCCTCTTCGTGATGCTGGCCGAGGTTCTGATTTTCGTGCCCTCCATCGCCCGCTACCGCGAGGATTTCCTGATGGACCGACTGGAGCGGGCGCAGATTGCCTCGCTCGCGCTCTTGGCCAACGATGAAATCTCGAACGAGTTGCAGGAAGAGCTGTTGCAGAACGCGGGGGTCTTCAACGTGGTTCTGCGCCGCGACGAGGCGCGCCAGCTGATGCTGTCGGCGCCCATGCCCTCACCCATTGTCGATACGTTCGATCTGCGTGACGCGCCGCCGTTGGAACTGATCGGGGACGCGATGACACGCCTTGTGCGGACCGAGCCCGAGATGATCCGCGTCATCGGCGACCCGTCACAGATGGGCGGACTGCTGATCGAGGTCACGCTGCTGACAGACGACCTGCGCGCCGCGATGGTCGACTACGGCCTGCGTATCCTGCTGCTGTCGGCGATGATCTCGGTTGTGACCGCCGCCCTGCTTTATTTTGCCGTGCGTGGCTTTCTCGTGCGGCCCATTGCCAGCGTGGCGCGCAACATGACCCGCTATGCCGAGGCCCCCGAGGATGCCAACCGCGTGATCACCCCCCGATCCACCACCACCGAGATCCGGCAGGCCGAGGAGGCGTTGCTGTCGTTGCAGACGCAGCTCACCTCGTCCCTGCGGCAGCGCGAGCGGCTGGCCCAGCTGGGCGGCGCGGTGGCCAAGGTCAGCCATGACCTGCGCAATATTCTGACCTCGGCGCAGCTGTTCACCGACCGGATCGAGATGAGCGAGGACCCGGCGGTCAAGCGCATGGCACCCAAGCTGGTCAATTCCATCGCCCGCGCGGTGCACCTGTGCGAATCGACCCTGGCCTATGGCAAGGCCGAGGAGCAACCGCCGACCCTGGGCCGGTTCGCACTGATCGACGTCGTCTCTGACGTGATCGAAAGCGAGCGCCTTGCCGTGGGTGACGCCGATGTCAGCTTTGCCGAAGACGTGCCCACGGGGCTTGTCCTGCGCGCCGATCACGAACAGCTTTACCGCGTGATCGCCAACCTCGTGCGCAATGCCCGTCAGGCCATCGTCAATAGCGGCAAGCCCGGAGAGATCGCTATTTCCGGGCAGGAAACCAGTGAGGCGTGGCTCATTCGTGTCTCCGACACCGGGCCGGGCCTTCCACCCAAGGCGCGCGACCACCTTTTCCAGCCATTTCACGGCGGTGCAACGAAGGGCGGCACCGGCCTTGGCCTCTCGATTGCAGCAGAGCTGATCCGTGGCCATGGCGGCACGCTCGAACTTGAAAGCACGGATGAGACCGGCACGGTGTTCTGCGTCAGCCTGCCCCGTGGCGGGTTGAACGTGGACTGAGGGAAATTCCTCGGAAAATCCCGTACCACCCCCTTGCAATGGCCGGCGCATGGGTCTAGATGCTCGACCTCAACGGACCGATAGCTCAGCTGGATAGAGTACCTGACTACGAATCAGGGGGTCGGGGGTTCGAATCCTCCTCGGTCCGCCACTTCTCCCTACAAGTGCATGTTCTTAAAGAGGTATTTTGCGCAGTACCTTCGCACCTGCCATAATGCGTGCCAACCGTAAAACGGCTTGATACATCGCGTGCGCAAGTTCACAGTCAGCTTCCCGCGATTCTTAAGTAGCTGCGACGGTATTACTTCAGAGAGGACATATACGTGGACAATAAGGAAAAAGAACTTTTTGCCAAAAGTGTCGGATTGATTGAGCGGCTATGCCATGAAACCGAACGCTTAAGTAAGGATGTACGTAGACTCTCTGGCCGGATTCAGCCTTTTGAAGGGGAAAAAGAACCGACCACATTTTCTTACCATCGGAAGCCCAAGACTTTCCGAGAAGTAATTGATCTAATCGAAGAAACGCGCGGGCAAGTTCAGAATTGTGAGTACGCGTTGAACAAGGTTTCCGCCCAGATTGAGCAAATCGTTTCCGATGGCTGGTCGAGAGAGGAGCTAAAGCCTTTTCTTCGAGACACATAAGCTGCTGATAGACCAGCGCCGCGATCTTTGGGCGGCGATGCGCGCCGAGGGCATGTCATACCGCCAGATCGCAGAAGCCGATGGTGAGGTGAGCCCGCAGACGGTGCTGCTTTCTGCTGTTCCTCAGTCCGCCACTTCCTCGAATTTCCGGAATTACAGACACCGCCTGGACGGTGGCCTTTGACACGCGCGGCTCACGTGGCGTTCTTCTCGACAATTGAACCGCGCGGCTTATCGTTGCGATAAACGCAGAACGCGGCGGGAGGCACCATGCAATTGACGATCGACGGTACGGACCACGAGATCGAGGTCGAGGACGCGATGCCCCTTCTGTGGGTGCTGCGCGACGTGCTGGGCAAAACCGGCGTGAAGTACGGCTGCGGGATCGCGCAATGCGGGGCCTGCACGGTGCATATCGATGGCGAGGCGGTCCGATCCTGCCAGGTTGCCGCGGGCGACGTGTGGGGCCCGGTCACCACCATTCACGGGCTGGGCAACCCCGAGACACGCCATGCCGTGCAGCAGGCGTGGATAGAAACGCAGGTGGCCCAATGCGGTTATTGCCAGTCGGGGCAGATCATGCAGGCTGCGGCGCTGCTCTCGGAAACGCCCGATCCTTCGGACGAGGATATCGACGACGCCATGTCGGGCAACCTGTGCCGCTGCGGAGCCTATCCGCGCATCCGTGCGGCCGTAAAGGTCGCCGCCGCCAAGCTGAAGGAGGCGTAAAGTGAGCCGGGTCGGTAAGATCGCGCGCCGAAGTTTCCTGGTAGGTGCCGTCGCCGCGGCGGGCGGCGTTGCCTTTGGGGTCTGGCGTTACAAGACACCATACCGCAATCCGCTGCTGAGCGG
This sequence comes from Roseovarius confluentis, assembly GCF_002917925.1. Taxonomy (GTDB): domain Bacteria; phylum Pseudomonadota; class Alphaproteobacteria; order Rhodobacterales; family Rhodobacteraceae; genus Roseovarius; species Roseovarius confluentis. The sequence continues at coordinate 373,642 of NZ_PPFE01000001.1, forward strand.
ACTGAACGACGGCGAGGCGGCGCTGACCCCTTATGTGCTGATCCGCCCCGATGGCATCACCCTGATCACACCCCGCGCCGACAAGGGCCAGGGCGCCTACCAGGTGCAGGCGATGCTGCTGGCCGAGGAACTGGACGTGACGCTCGACCAGATCGCGGTTGATCCCGGCCCGCCGGACGTCGCCTATTGGAACCGGGCGCTGGCCGACGAGGCCGCGGCCTTCCTCGCTCCCGGTGGTGGCTTTGGGGAACAGGTCGCGGGCTCGGTCGTGTCTGCGGGGGCGAAGTTCCTGGGGCTGCAGATCACCGGCGGCTCTACCACCACGCCCGACGGGTTCGACAAGCTGCGCGCGGCGGGCGCATCGGCCCGCGAGACACTGAAAGCTGCCGCCGCAGCACAGGCGGGGGTCGCGGCAAGCGAACTGACCACACGGGACGGAGCGGTGATCCTGCCGGACGGCACCACCCTGCCCTACACCGAGTTGGCCGCTGGGGCCGCTGATTTGGATCCGGTGACGGACGTCGCCCTGCGACCCGCTTCGGAATGGCGGCTGATTGGCAAGCCAACGCCGCGCCTCGACATGGTCGCCAAGTCCACTGGCACGCAAGACTACGGGATCGACGTGCACCTGCCCGGGATGGTCCACGCGACCGTACTTCTGAACCCCGCGATTGGCGGCGCGCTTGGCAGCTATGACACTGCCGAGACGTTCAAGATTCGCGGCGTGCAATCCGTGGTCGAGATTTCCGGCGGCCTGGGTATCGTAGCCGATAACACCTGGCGCGCGATGGAAGGGGCCAAGGCCATCGTGGCAAGCTGGCCCGACGGGCCATTGCCGCGATCGATGGAGGCGCATTGGCAGGCGCTTTCCGACAGTTTTACCGAAGACACGCAGGACAGCCGCAAGCGCGACGACGGCGACATGGACGCGGCGCTTGGCGCGGGTGATGTCATCGAGGCGGAGTATCGCGCGCCCTACTTGGCCCATGCCCCGCTGGAACCGGTCAACGCCACCGTGCGCGTCGATGATGATGCCATCGAGATCTGGACCGGCACGCAGATCCCGCGCAATGTGCTGACCAATGTGTCGGGCATCACCGGCGTATCGGAGGACGACATCACCCTGCATGTGCAGATGATCGGCGGCAGTTTTGGGCACCGGCTGGAAGACATGGTGGTGCGTCATGCCACCGAGATCGCCATGCAGATGAAAGGCACGCCGGTCAAGCTGACCTATTCCCGCGAAGAGGACATGACCCACGAGTTCCCTCGCCAGATCGCCATGGCGCGGATGCGCGGTGCCGTGCGCGAGGGGCGGGTCGAGGCCTTTGACCTCGGTATCGCGATGCCATCTGTCATAGTCTCGCAAATGGGGCGGCAAGGGCTGAGCGTGCCCGGCCCCGACAGCCAGATCGTGGCCGGCGCTTTCGAGCAGCCTTTTTCCGTGCCGCACCACCGCGTAACAGGTTACCGGGCGCCGCCACTGGCGCCAATCTCGTCATGGCGTTCGGTCGGCGCGTCGACGAACGGGTTTTTCTACAATACCGGACTGGACGAGTTGATCCACGCCGCCGGGGCCGACCCGATGGAAGAGCGCCTGCGGCTTTGCGATGACGCGCTGGCCCGTGGCGTGCTGGAGGCCGTGGCCGAGATGAGCGATTGGTCCGGACCGAACCCGGCCGACGGCGTGGGGCGCGGGGTGGCCTTTACCAAGTCCTTTGGCGTGCCCTGCGCCGAGGTCATCGAGGTCGAGACCACCGAGGCCGGACTGAAGCTGACGCGCGCCTGGGTCGCGGCAGAGGTCGGCACGGTGGTCGATCCGCTGAACTTCGAGAACCAGGTGGCGGGCGGTGTCATTTTTGGACTGGGTCATGCGATGAACTGCGAGCTGACTTATGCCGACGGTCGCGCCGAGCAGACCAATTTCGACACGTTCCAGGGGCTGCGCCTTTACCAGGCCCCGGCGATCGAAGTGCGCGGACTTGAGAATGGCGACAAGGTGCTGGGCGTGGGTGAACCCCCCGTGCCGCCTGCCGCCCCTGCCCTTGCGGCGGCTATTTTCGCGGCCACGGGGACGCGGCTGCGCGAGATGCCGTTCTCGAAATTCGTGGAGTTCGCGTAAGTTAAGGCGCATCCAACGCGGCGCCGCCTTGCCGTTCCCCGCGCGGGGTGGTTGAAGGGGCGCATGGGATCCATCCTGACCACACTTGCGCTGCTCGCCCTGGCTTGCGCCGCGGCCTTCGGCGCGCAAGCGGCCTCCATACCGCTTCCGTTCCTGATCGGGCCTCTGGTCGCGTCCGGTATCGTGGCGACAACCGTATCGGCTCGTTTACCGGATGGATACCATTTCCCCCCCATGCTGCGCTTGGTCTTCATTTCGGTCATCGGCCTGATGATCGGCGCGCAGGTCACGCCCGAACTTTTCGGACAGGCCTCGCGCCTGGCGGTCAGTTTCACGGCCCTGATGCTGTTCGTCGTCGTCGCCCATGGCTACGGCTACACCGTCTTGCGGTTCATAGGTGGGTATGACCGACCGACGGCTTTCTATGGCGCGGCGCCTGGCGGCTTGTTCGAATCGATTGCCCTGGGTGAGGAGGCCGGTGCCGATCCGGCCCGTTTGACACTGCAGCAGTTCCTGCGAATCATCGCGGTGGTCACGCTCTTGCCCATCGGCCTTTCGCTCTGGGTCGGTCATCCGGTCGGCAGTTCCGCAGGCGTCACGCTGGGCCGCGATGAAGTGCCCTGGTCTGCCTTTCCACTGATAGCCTGCGCCGGCGCGGCGGGGATTGGCCTTGGGCATTTGCTGCGCCTGCCGGCCAAACAACTGACCGGGCCTTTGTCCGTGGCCGCGATCCTGTCGCTGACCGGGCTTTACCACGTCGATGTGCCGCAATGGCTGATCAACGCGGCTCAGATCGTCGTCGGCACGGCGCTTGGCATGCGGTTCAGGGGACTGTCCGGCGGGTTGGTACTCCGGGGCGTCTGGCTGACCGTCCTTTGCGTTGGAGGCATGCTGGGACTGGCCATCATCTTTGCGCTGGCGCTGATGCAGGTACTGGAGCAACCTTTCGACGTACTGCTGATCAGCTTCGCGCCCGGCGGTGTGACCGAGATGTCGCTGGTGGCCCTCAGCCTTTCGGCCAACCCGGCCTTCGTGACGCTGCATCACATCTTTCGGATTCTGATCACCGTGGTCGGCCTTGGCCTCAGCTCCAAACTGGTTCGGCGACGGCTTTGACAGGGCACGGCTTCTGGAATACCTGAACACTTGTTCATTTCAAACCGCCGGAGGCTCCATGCAAATCTCAGACACCGCCGCAATCATCACCGGGGGCGCTTCCGGCCTGGGGGAAGCGACGGCACGGCACTTTCGCGCGCATGGGGCCAAGGTCACCCTGCTGGACCGCGATGCCGAGCGCGGCGCCGCCGTGGCCGCCGAGATCGGGGCCGGTTTTGCCGAAACGGACGTTACCGACGAGGACTCGGTCCGCGCTGCCATAGCTGCGGCCAAGGACGCCATGGGCAAGATCACCGCTGCCGTGAATTGCGCCGGCATCGCGACCGGAGAGAAGACGCTGGGGCGCGACGGGCCGCACAGCCTTGAAGGGTTTCGCCGTACCATCGACATCAACCTCGTCGGCACGTTCAACGTGGCTCGTCTTGCCGCCGAGGAAATCGCGCAGAACGCCGCAGCGCCGGACGGCACGCGTGGGGTCATCATCAACACGGCGTCCATTGCCGCCTTCGAAGGGCAAAAGGGCCAGACCGCCTACGCCGCCTCCAAGGGCGGTATCGTTGGCCTTTCGGTGCCCATGGCGCGGGACCTGAGCCGCGATGGTATCCGGGTGATGGCCATTGCTCCTGGGATTTTCGCCACGCCCATGTTGAAAGGCTTGCCGCAGGAGGTGCAAGACGGGTTGGCGCAGGACGTGACCTTTCCCAAGCGGCTGGGTGACCCGGACGAGTACGCATCGCTGGCACGGTTCATCGTCGAATGCGATTACCTGAACGGCGAGGTCATCCGTCTTGATGGCGCGTTGCGGATGCAGTGATGAGTCAACCGTCGCTGAGCGCGCCGAACTTGGTTTCCAGGTAGGACATCAGCGGTGTCGCACTAGGCGCGCTGCCGCATGCGAGCGTGATGACGTCCTTGGGTTCATGACGTCCACCGTGGCACTGAACCCGCTCGCGCAGCCAGCCCGTGGCGGCGGAGAGGTCGCCTTTCGCCAGTTGGTCATCCAGTTCGGGCAGATCCTTGCGCAGGGCCTCATGCAGGCAGCCGGCATAGACATTGCCAAGGCTGTAGGTCGGGAAATACCCGAAGAGCCCCACGGACCAGTGCACATCCTGAAGCACGCCGTTCGCGGGGCGGTTGGCGTCATACCCGAAATCCGCCCGGAACCGATCGTTCCAGGCCGCTTCGAGATCATTGACCTGAAGATCATTGGCGAACAGCGCCCGCTCCAGATCGAACCGCAGCATGATGTGCAGGTTGTACTGCACCTCGTCGGCCTCGGTACGGATATAGCCCCGGTGTACGCGGTTCACGAGCGCATAGAAGGCGTCTTCGTCCGGCACGCCGAAGTCGCCGAACAGGTCTCGCATCCGGCCATAAAGATAGCCACAGAAGGCGCGGCTGCGGCCAAGCTGGTTCTCGTAGATCCGGCTTTGGCTTTCATGTACGCCCATCGACACCCCTTGCCCAGCCGGAGTCAGAAGGAATTTCGGGTCGATACCCTGTTCATAGCATGCGTGGCCGACCTCGTGGATCGTCGAGTAAAGGCAGTTGAACGGATCATCCTCGGCGGTGCGGGTGGTAATGCGCACGTCTTCGCCGGAGCCGCTGGAAAACGGGTGGACCGCCCGGTCGATGCGACCCCGGGTCAGGTCATAACCGAAGGTTTCTGCCAGTTCCCGGCCAAGCGCCATCTGTGTGTCGGCGTCGAACGTAGCTGAAAGCGCCGTCACCTGGGGTGCGTTCAGGGCGTGTTCGCGCAAGCTTACCAGACCCGGGCGCATCTCGTCGAACATCGCGGCGAATTCGGTCGCTTTGCCGTTCGGCTCGAAATCGTCGACCAGCGCATCGTAGAGGTCGCCCTCGCCCGCCAGCGCCGCGGCCTCTTCCCGCTTGAGCTCGACCACCTCGGCCAGCGTGGGAAGGAAGGCGGCGACATCGTCATCGGCACGCGCGGCGGCCCATATGCCTTGCGACCTGCTTGTCAGCCGGGCCAGCGCGGCGGCCAGATCGGCCGGCACCTTGACCGACCGCTCATAGCTGCGGCGGATCAGGCGCAGTTGCGCAGCGCCGTCCGCGTCGGGCGGGTCGGCCTGCTCCAGCCACTCCCCGATTTGCGGGTTGGTGCGCCTTGCATGCAGCACGCTTTCCATCGCACCGCGTTCCTCTGCCCGCTGCCCGGCCGAGCCGCGGGGCATCACAGTTTCCTGATCCCAGCTCAGCCGCCCGGAGATGCGGGCCAGGGCTTGGGTTTCCCGCTCATAGGCCATGAGCGCGTCGAATGCATTGGGCAGGCTCATCCGCGCACCGACCGCACAATGGGATACTGGCTGAGGAACCGTGCCCTGAGGATCAGGACCCAGAGGATCACCGCCAGCAACTGGTGTGCGATGGCGAGTTGCCAGGGCGCGATATACAGCACTGTCATGATCCCGAGCACGACCTGCAGGCAAAGTGCGAGGAAGGCGAAATTGAACGCGCCGCGGGTCAGAGCATGGGCCGACCGGCGCCCCTTCAGCCAGACGACGATGCCGAAAATCAGCAGAAGATAACCGGTCATGCGGTGGATGAACTGAACCATGCCCGGGTTTTCAAAGAAGTTTCTGGCACCCAGCTCCGGCATCCAGAAATCCACGGGCAGGAACCCTCCAGCCATGAGCGGCCAGTCGGTAAAGGTGCGTCCGGCGTCGATGCCCGCAACAAGCGCGCCGATCAGGATCTGCAGGAAGGCGAAATGCAGCCAGCCAGTGGACAGGCCGAAAAGCTTGCCCTCGCGGCTGCGCCGAGCCTGCATCAGTTCGCGCTCTTCTCGTCCGAGGCACATCACGTACCACGCGATGAAGCCCAATATCACGAAGGCGAGGCCAAGATGCACGGCCAGCCTGTAGCTCGCCACGTCCAGCATCTGCCCGGAAAGGCCAGAACTGACCATCCACCAGCCGATGGCGCCCTGAGCGCCGCCCAATCCTCCCAATAGCAACAAGCGACCTGTCCAGCCTGGGGGGATCTTGCGCAGCAGCAAGAAGCCCAGAAAGCCCAAGACCCAAACAAGGCCGATCACGCGGCCAAGCTGGCGATGGCCCCATTCCCACCAGTAGATCACCTTGAACTCGGCAAGGCTCATGCCCTTGTTCTGCAACTGGTACTCGGGAATTGCGCGGTATTTCTCGAACTCGGATTCCCATGTGGCGGCGTCCATCGGAGGCAGCGCGCCGGTCACCGGCTTCCACTCGGTGATCGACAGGCCGCTGTCGGTCAGGCGCGTGAGGCCGCCCACGGCGATCATCACGACCACCAGCGCGAAAAGAAGCATCAGCCACACCCGAACGGCACCGCGCGCGCCACGGCGGCCTGCGTCGATCATCCCACCTTGCGGTGGCTGCCGCGGGGTGTCCGCATCTGACACTTCCTGGAAAATGCTGCGTTTTTCGCTCATGTTCCGCCCTCTGACTTTGGCGTGACGTTAATCCGCGTCGCACGGCGCTTCAACCGCGCTCCTTCCAGCGCACCATTTGCCGCAGTACGCCATGCAGTGTCTGCACGTCGGCTCGCGTCAGGGGCATCCGGCTCCACATGTTGCGCAGGTTGATCTTCATGCCGGGGGCCTTGGCCTCCGGAAAGAAAAAACCGGCGTCTTCGAGGCGTTCCTCGTAATGTGCCGACAGCGCCTCGATCTCTTTCTGGTTGGCCCATTCGGTGCCGGCCATATCGACGCGGGCGGCCTCGACCGTCTGCGACGCGCGGCGCCACTCGTAGCCGCACAAGAGCACGCATTGGGCAAGGTTCAGGCTTGGGAATTCAGGGTTCACCGGCACGCTGATGATGGCGTTGGCGCGCGCGACATCCTCGTTCTCCAGCCCGGCCCGTTCCGGCCCGAACAGCACCGAGACACGTTCGCCTCGCGACAGGCGCGTCGCGGCCTCCACCATGGCCTCTTCGGGGCTGAATACGGGCTTAGTCAGGCCGCGCACCCGGGCGGTTGTGGCCATCACGAAACTTTCGTCCTCGACAGCCGCCGGCAGGTCGGGGACAAGGCGCGCGTCGTCCAGCAGCCGACCCGCGCCGCTGGCCATGGCCACCGCCTTGGGATTGGGCCAACCATCACGCGGGGCCACGACGACCATGCGGTCGAGACCGAAGTTCCACATTGCGCGCGCGGCGGCGCCGATATTCTCGCCCATTTGCGGACGTACGAGCACAAAGCGCGGCTGTGTGTTATCGCTTGGCATCCTGTTCCTCCAACGTGCCCGCCATAATCCAGCCTGGCCGTGCGGGAAAGCGCAAAAGACCGCGTTCGCGTCCCGTAGACGCGTTCGCAAATCCCGGTTATAGGGGCAAAAACAGGACGACAAGACCATGGCAGACCCCGAGCAGCCGCAAATCTATCTGATCACCCCGCCCGAGATTGAGCTGGCGCGCTTCCCCGCCATTCTCGACCGGGTCCTGCGCGACCACGAGATCGCCTGCGTGCGACTGGCGCTGTCGACCCATGACGAGACCGCGTTGTGCCGCGCCGCCGATACGTGCCGCGAGGTTGCGCATGGGCAGGACGTGGCCATCGTGATCGACACGCATTTTGTGTTGGCCGAACGGCTGGGGCTGGACGGCGTGCACCTGACGGACGGGTCACGCACCGTGCGCAAGGCGCGCAAGGAACTGGGACCGGATGCCATCGTCGGCGCTTTCTGCGGCACCTCGCGCCATGATGGTATGACCGCGGGCGAGGCCGGCGCCGATTACGTCAGCTTCGGCCCCGCCGGCGTCTCCGCCCTTGGCGACGGGTCGCAGGCCGAGACGGACCTTTTCGAGTGGTGGTCTCAGGTGATCGAAGTGCCGGTGGTGGCAGAGGGAGCGCTAGACGCTGCCACGGTATCACAGCTGTCCTCCATGACTGATTTTTTCGGGATCGGCGACGAAATCTGGCGCGAGGACGACCCGAGCGCCGCCTTGGGCGAACTGGTCGCGGCAATGCGCTGAGGCGGGATTGCGCGGCAGTCTCAGCCCGGCAAAGCGACTTCGGGTGGCATCGCGCTACGCACTTTAGCCTCGAGCGTTCGGGCTAACGCCTTACGATCGGGATAGTCGCTGACACTGAGCGGCTCGTGATAGATCACGCGCACGCCACCCTGAGGAAACCGCGACAGGACCTGCAGCATGTGTGGCCCGAGATCCATGTCGCCCCACCAGCCGTAAAAGCGCGGCTCTTCCAGCCCGTCTGGCGCGATGTAGACAACCGTGACCGGCTGAATCAGCATCCCCGCTTCGAGATCCGAAAACGCGGCAAAGAGGCTCGACTTGAACGGCAGCACGCGCATTCCGTCGGTCGACGTGCCTTCGGGGAAGAACAAGAGCTTTCGAACGGCATCAAGCTCGGCTTTCAGCTGGTTGCGTTGTGCGTCGGCCTGCCGGGGATTGCGGCTGATAAATACGGTGCCGACGATCCGCGCAAGAAAACCGATGCCGGGCCAACCGGCCACCTCGGCCTTGGACACGAACGTGATCGCCTGCCCTGCCCCGAGAGCGAAGATATCCAACCACGAAGCGTGATTGGCCACCACGGCGCCATGGCTTTGCATGGGCTGGCCTTCGCGGCGATAGCGCAATCCGATCACGCGCAGTCCGGCCCAGATGGCCCAGCGTTGCAAGCGCGCGGTCAATGGGCGGCTGCGGTCGAAAAAAAATGGCTCGGCAAGGCGCAGAACCAGCACCGCAAAGACACCCGGCAAGATGATCGCCAAAAGCACCACAAGGCGCAGCGCCAGTATCAGCCAGCCTGTCCCCGTGACACGGACCACGCGCGCGGGACGCTGGGACTCCCAGGTGTTGCTCACAGGCCGGCACCCTTGGAATAGATCGCCTTTTGCCGGGCGTTCAGTTGCGCGGTGTCCATAACGAGGCAGACATCGGTTGTGTTGAATGTGTGGTCGATGAACGCACCGTCACCGACAAAGCCGCCAAGCCGCAGATAGGCCTTGATCAACGCAGGCACCTGCAACATGGCCGCCCGCCGATCGATCTGATCTTCCGGCACCAGGTTAAGCGGCTGGTAATGGGCGGGCACGGTACGAACCCGCAATGCCTCGGGCGCCAAGTGGCGGTGGTGGAGCAATGAAAGCGGCTGCGCCAGGGCGCTGGTATCGGTGCCATGGAAGCTGGCGACGCCGAACAGGATCTCGATGCCGTGATCGGCGACATAGTGCGCAAGGCCGTTCCACAGGTGGTACATGGCCGCACCACCGCGATAGCCCTCGGCAAGGCAGGACCGGCCCAGCTCCATGATGCGCCGGCCCGAGGATTTGAGGACCGAAATGTCGTATTCATCTTCGGAGTAGAACTGACCCGCCTCGTCGGCCTGATCGTCGCGCAAGACACGGTAGACGCCGACAATTTCACCGCCGCGGGACTCGTCAGCCAGAAGCAGATGATCAAAATAGGCATCGAACCGGTCACGCTCCAACTTCGCGTCGTGGTCGACGAGCGGGCCGTCGCCGCCCAGTTCCGCGACGAACACGTCGTAGCGGAGGCGTTGCGCCGCGTGCAGGTCTTGCTCGGAGCGGGCGAGTCTTACGGTGAACTGCACGTCGCGCGAATACATCAATGGGTCCGTTCAGATTGGCTGCGCGGGTTTTAATGCCTTTCAGTCCCGCGCTGCAACCACTTGAAGTCCCGCGGCGTATCTTTGCCCGCAGCAAGAAGGAGGCTTGCGAGCGCGCCTTTGCGTGTTAACGTTTTGGCAACGTTGCTTATGGTTCAGTCACCGGCATCAACTCAACGCGGGAGCCGTCTATCACCACTTTACCGACATCCTGAAAATTCACCGTGATCTTTCCACCGATGTTGGACTGGACCTGCCCGGTGCCCCAATCAGGCTGATCGGGGTGGACCACGAGCATGCCGGGCTCGAGAATGCTGTTCATGTCGGACATCGGCGGGCTCCGCGGGAAAGGAAACGATTTGGCAAACGATACCAACGCTATCGCAGCTTTGATAGGCTCTCGTATCTGTCATGACCTGATCAGCCCTATCGGCGCAGTCAGCAACGGGCTCGAATTGCTGGAATTGTCGGACGCCGCCGGTTCGCCCGAACTGTCGCTTGTCGCGGACAGCGTGGCCCATGCCAATGCCCGCATCCGTTTTTTTCGCTTGGCCTTCGGGATGGCCTGCAAGGAACAGGAAACAGGCGCGGAAGAGGTCAACTCGATCCTCAGAGACCTTCATGCAGACGACCGAACCGAGATTGCCCCCTTTCCCTCAGGCCACTACCCGCGGGCCGAGGTGCGCGCGGTGCTGCTGGCGCTGCTCTGCGCCGAACAGGCGGTGCCCTATGGGGGCCGCATTGTCATGACACGATCCGAGGACGGCTGGGTCATCCGGGCCACGGCTGAACGGATGAACGTGGACGCCACCTTGTGGGACATGCTGAACGGCACACAAGGTACGTCGCTTCCGGCGCCGGCGCATGTGCAATTCTTGATCCTGCCCGCTGCGGCATGGGACGCGCGACTGGATTGTTCAGCGGTCCTGTCGGACGAAGCGGCGGAAGTGCGGCTCAGGCGCGGATAGCGCCGTCGCCGTCCACGAGATACTTGAAACTGGTCAATTGCCGGGCGCCCACGGGGCCGCGGGCGTGCATCTTGCCGGTCGCAATGCCGATTTCCGCGCCCATGCCGAACTCTCCACCATCCGCGAACTGGGTCGAGGCGTTGCGCATCAGGATCGCGCTGTCGAGTTCGGCAAAGAAGCGCTCTGCAGTCGCGTCGTCCTCGGTGATAATGCAGTCCGTGTGCTGCGACCCATATTTCCGAATATGATCAATAGCGTCTGAGACGTCGCCCACCTTTTTCGCGGCCATGACCATCGACAGAAACTCGAACCCCCAGTCGCCATCGCCGGCCGGAACCGTGCCCGGCACCGATTGCAGGGCCGTATCGGCACGGACCTCGACCCCCTTTTCGACCAAGGCCCGTATGACGCCCTGCCCGATCGTATCGACAGCGTCCTCGTGCACCAGCAGACATTCGGCGGCGCCGCAGATCCCGGTGCGGCGGGTCTTGGCATTCATTACGACGCGCAGCGCCTTTTCCGGGTCCGCATGCTTGTCGATGTAGATATGCACGATGCCTTCGAGATGCGCGAAGACAGGCACCCGTGCCTCGCGCTGAACGAGGCCGACAAGCCCCTTGCCGCCGCGCGGTACGATCACGTCGATCGTCCCGGTCATCGTCAGCATAGCCTGCACCGCCGCGCGGTCGCGGGTCGGGACGAGCTGGATCGCGTCCTCCGGCAGACCGGCCTCGGTCAGGCCGGCGCATAGGCAGCGATGGATGGCACCGGAGGAATGAAAGCTTTCCGAGCCGCCGCGCAGGATCACCGCGTTACCGGATTTCAGACAGAGCGCGCCCGCATCCGCCGTGACATTGGGACGGCTCTCATAGATCACCCCGATCACGCCGAGCGGAGTGCGCACGCGCCGGATATGCAGGCCGTTCGGGCGGTCCCATTCGTCGATCACCTCGCCCACCGGATCGTCCTGAGCGGCGACGGCGCGCAGCCCGTCGCAAATGCCACGGATCCGGTCGTCGTCCAGCATCAGGCGATCCATCATAGCATCCGACAGGCCCTTATCGCGACCGAACTCGAGGTCTTTGGCGTTGGCCTCGAGGATGTCGGCGCGGCTGTCCCACACCGCATCCGCCGCGGCCGTCAGCGCACGGGTCTTGGCCTCTGCCGTGGCGGTGGCAAGCACCGCGGCGGCGGTCTTGGCCCGCTGACCTATCTCAGCCATAAGTGCTGGAATATTTTCGAGATCTTTCATCAAGGCACCTGTTCGTTCAGCCGAATCTAGCAGTCGTTCGGTCATATGGCCATATCGTCGCGATGGATCAACGGACCGCGGGCGGGATAGCCCAGCACGTTCTCGATCTGGTCCGAGCGCAGTCGCTTGATGCGTTCGGCGTCCAGTGCGTCGTAGCGCGTCAGCCCCTGACCCAGAATACCGCCCGTCTCGTCGGCGACCTCGACCGCGTCACCGCGTTCGAACCGGCCCGAAACCTGCGCCACGCCGGCGACCAGCAGGCTGGAGCCTGCCCGAAGCGCCTTGACCGCCCCGGCATCGACGACGATCCGGCCCTTGGGCTTCATCGAGGCAATCCATTGCTTGCGTTTCTGCTGCGGGTCGCCCTGGGCGGTGAACCACGTAACGGGGGCGCCATTTTCCAATGCCCTGACCGGGTGCAGCACCGACCCTTCGGTGATCGCCATGTCGCATCCGGCGGCGGTGGCCGTCCGCGCCGCCAGCAGCTTGGTCTTCATGCCGCCTTTCGACAGGCCGGAGCCTGCGGCACCGGCCATGGCCTCGATCTCGGGTGTGATTTCCGAGATAACGTCGAAGCGTTTAGCGGCCGGGTCGGTCTGCGGATTGGCGGAATAAAAGCCGTCCACGTCGCTGAGCAGGATCAGTTGATCGGCCCCGGCGGTCACGGCGATCTGCGCGGCCAGCCGGTCGTTGTCGCCATAGCGGATCTCGTCCGTGGCGACCGTGTCGTTTTCGTTCACTATGGGGATCGCGCCCAGTGACAACAGCTGTTCCATCGTCGCGCGGGAATTGAGGTAGCGGCGGCGATCGGCGCTGTCTTCCAATGTGACCAGCACTTGTGCCGCGATGATATCATGGGCCGCCAGCGCCTCGGTATATGCGGTGGCGAGCTGGATCTGGCCCACGGCGGCAGCGGCTTGCGACTGTTCCAGTGACAAGTCGGCGGAGGGAAGTTTCAGGACACCTCGCCCCAGTGCGATGGAGCCGGAAGACACAAGGATAACGTCCGTGCCCCGCGCCCGCAGGCGGGCCACGTCCTCGGACAGCGCCACCAGCCAGTCACGGCGCAATTGGCCCGTTTTCCGGTCGACCAGAAGGGCCGAGCCAATCTTGATCACGAGACGCTTGGCGTCGGCTACGGCTGCCACGGTGCGTCCTCGTCATCGTCCGGCCGTTGCCGCAGCCGGCCCTCGTCGATATGGGCCCGCAAGGCACGCAGCACCTCGGTGACACCCTCGCGCGACACTCCCGACATCAGCAGGACTGGCGAGCCCGCCACAGCCTCGAGTTCTTCACGCAGGAACGTGCGCTCTTCCTCGTCCAGCGTGTCGATCTTGTTCAGCACCGTCACGCGAGGTTTGTCCGACAGTCCCACGCCGTAGGCTTCCAGTTCTCGGATGATCGTCTGGTAGTCTTCGATCAAGGTTCCGGATGAGCCATCCACGAGGTGCAAAAGCACCGCACACCGCTCGACATGGCCCAGAAACAGGTCTCCGAGGCCCCGCCCCTCGGACGCGCCGTCGATCAGGCCGGGAATGTCGGCCACAACGAATTCGGTGTTGTCAACGCCGACGACGCCGAGGTTGGGATGCAAAGTCGTGAACGGATAGTCGGCGACCTTGGGCCGCGCGTTCGACGTCGCGGCCAGAAAGGTCGACTTGCCCGCGTTGGGCAGCCCGACCAGACCCACATCGGCAATCAGCTTGAGCCGCAGCCAGATCGTACGTTCGACGCCCTCCTGTCCCGGGTTGGACCGACGCGGCGCCTGGTTGGTCGAGGTCTTGAATCGCAAATTGCCCCAGCCGCCATTCCCGCCCCGGGCCAGGCACACGCGCTCGCCCACTTCGGTCAGGTCGGCGATCACCGTCTCCTGGTCCTCGTCCAGGATCTCGGTGCCCACGGGCACGCGCAGCACGATGTCGTCGCCGTCGGCGCCGGTGCGTTGCTTGCCCATGCCGGGCGTGCCGTTGTCGGCGAAGAAATGCTGCTGGTAGCGAAAGTCGATCAGCGTGTTCAGCCCGTCGACCGCCTCGGCCCAGACCGAACCGCCGCCGCCTCCATCCCCGCCGTCGGGGCCGCCGTATTCGATATACTTCTCGCGCCGGAAGCTGATGCATCCGTTGCCGCCGCTGCCCGAGCGGATGTAAACCTTGGCGAGATCGAGAAACTTCATGTCATTGCCTCAGATGGCGTCAGGGACCGTCCGTAGAACCAAACGCAGTCCGGCTCAAGCCCGGGGGCGCCGGAAGGTGCGAATTGGGTGAACCCCGCCACGTGCGCGGCAGGGCCCTTGGCAGGCTTTGCCCTCCTGGAAACCCAGTTTTTCCAGAACCCGGCCCGAAGCGGGGTTGTCAGCAAAGACGCAAGCCTCGAGGCTTTCCCAGCCAAATTTGTCGAATGCGTATGCGACCGCGGCGACTCCGATTTCGGTGGCCAAACCCCGGCCCCAATGGGATTTTCCGAACATATAGCCAATCTTGACTTCGGGGCTGAGACCGAGATAGCCGACGACCTCGTCGCCTTGGCAGACCACACCTGATGCGGCCTGATCCGACGCGGTGACGACACAGCGCGAGCGCGTGCAGGACAGGTTCGCAGGCCAGGGCCAGGTCTCGGTCTGGCGAACCACGTCGAAACCGCTGACGATCGCGTGAAGCGCCTGTAAATCATTCGGCGTGCCTGCGCGCCAGACAAGGCGTGGCGTGCGAGCAAAGACCGTTTCATCCATTGTCCATCGCCCGGCTGTATGTCCAGGTCGGGACATTTGCCTTCCGCGCGACCGAAAAGCTTTCGGCGTCGCCGAGATAGCGAAAACCGCAGTTCGTCAGCACCCGGGCCGAGGCGGCGTTGTCTTGGAACACGCTCGCAAAGACAGTTTGCGCGTTCTGGGGATTGGCCGACAGGATCGCCTCGACCGCCGCCGAGGCGATGCCGCTGTTCCAATAGGCCGGTGCGACCCAGTACCCGATCTCGGACTGGTCGCGGTCCATCCGCTCCAGGCCGATCAGGCCCATGACCTCGCCACCCCCGATGCGCGTGCCGTCCATGACCCAGACATCCTCGGGGTGGTCGGGATCCATCACGCGGGCGATGAAGGCTTCGGCCGTGCCCGGCGGAAGCGGATGCGGAATGGACGTGGTGAACCGGGCCACGCGCTCGTCGCCGGCATAGAGCGAGATAAGGCCCGCATCGGATTCACGGACGGGCCGCAGGTCGAACCGTTCGGTTTCGAGAAGGGTATCGGTTGCGATGGTTTCAAGCTTCATGTGCTGTCTCCTCCGAAAAGCACGAACAGGACGGATGCGACGGTCAGCGCGGCCAGGGCACGCATGAGGTGCGGCTCGGCCGGGGTTCCCGCCACGGTGCGCGCGATCCGGTCTCCTCCAAGTGTCCAGATCGGGTGCAGTAGCAATTGCAGGCTCAGAAGGCAGATGGATATGGTCAGCGTGGCCTGCAAGGCGGGCGTGCCCGCAGCGACAAAATTGGTGAAGCCGGCGACGATCATTGCCCAGGCCTTGGGGTTGAGCGGATGCACGATTAGCCCTGCCAGAAAGCCGGGCGCGGCGACCTGCGCGTCGGCCGGACCGAGGCGCAGGTGCGCGACCTTCCATGCGAGCCAGCAGATGTACGCCGCCGACACCCACTTCAGAATGTCGAACACGTAAGGCGCGCGGTCGGCCAGCTCCATCAGGCCGAAGCCTACGGGCCAGATCACGAACTGCTTGCCGATGACCACCCCCGCAACAAAGGGCAACGCCGCGCGAAACCCGAACCGCGCGCCCGTCGCCAGAAGCGCCATGTTGGCCGGTCCCGGCGTGCCGACTTGCGACGCGCCAAAGACCAGAAAGGATGTAACGGCTACGCTCATGACGTGCCTCCGAAAAACAGAAAAGGGGACCGGCGATGTGCCGATCCCCCTGAATTTCACACCTTGAAGGTTCGGCTTACTCGGCGGCCTCCGCCACCGGGAGAACCGAAATAAAGGTACGGCCCTTGAGGCCCTTGCGGAAATGCACCGAGCCCTCGACGGTCGCAAAGAGGGTGTGATCCTTGCCCTGCCCCACGCCGTCGCCCGGCCAGAACTTGTTGCCGCGCTGACGCACCAGGATGTTGCCCGGAATCACGGCCTCGCCGCCGTATTTCTTGACGCCCAGACGACGACCGGCCGAGTCGCGACCGTTTCTGGATGAACCGCCTGCTTTCTTGTGTGCCATATCGTCTCTCCTTAGCCTTTGACCAGTTCTTTGGCCTGCGCGACCCAGCCTTCACGCTCGATGCGGCCTTTGAAGGACAGTTTCTCGTCCATCTCGGCGATGTCATCGGCGGTCCATGCCGCGATCTGGGCAAACGTGGTCACGCCTGCCTCTTGCAGTTTCTTTTCGAGCGCCGGGCCCACGCCGGACAGCTCTTTCAGGTCGTCGCCACCTTCGGCCTTCGCGGCTTTCTTGGGAGCAGCCTTCTTTTCCTCGGCCTTCTTCTCGGCTTTGGGTTCGGCTTTCTTGGCGACGCTCTTTTCCTCGGCCTCGTTGTTCTTCACGCGCTTGGCCATCTCGGCCTGCTCGGCCTTGTTGTCGGCGTAACGGGTCTTGCCCATGCCGGCGGCCAGTGCGCTTGCGCCTACAGCGGCCTTCACGCCCGATTTGTCGGCGCCCTTCTCAAGGATCTCGGTCACGCGCAGCAGGGTCAGTTGCTGACGGTGGCCACGGGTCCGTTGCGAGCCGTGCTTCCGGCGGCGCTTGACGAAGTTGATGACCTTGTCGCCCTTTATCTGGTCCACGACCTCAGCCTGCACGGCCGCGCCGTCGACAAGCGGAGCACCGATGACCGGCGCGTCGCCACCCAGCATCAGGATCTCGTTGAACTGAACTTTCTCACCAGAGTCTGCAGCAAGCTTTTCCACCCGGAGCATATCGCCCGACTGAACCTTGTACTGCTTGCCACCGGTCTTCAGAACCGCAAACATATCTCTTTCCTTTTTTCATCCGCGTTCTGTGGCCCCGGGATCAACCGGCGTTTGGTGCCTCGAACGGCGCGCCCTTCGGGCGTCAAAAAAACAAATCCCGCACGAGTCGCCCCGCCGGGATGGCCGCTTATCCTAGGGGCGCCCCTCAAAGTCAAGCCTTGCACCCTGCAAAAGCCCGGTTTTTTAGGCCGACCGGCGCAGTTCGGCTCCGGCCGGGTTCGGTCACAGTTCTTGGCTGCGCATGTGCTCGGCGACTGCCTGCCCCAGAAGGTAGGAGATTTCGTCGTACATGCGGTCATAGGCGTTGAAAACCGCGGTATTCAGAATGCGCCCCTCGGGTGTGCGGTATAGTGCGGCGTAAGCTTCGAGTTCCTCCGCCTCCAGCGGACGGTAGGCCATCATCAGAAAGGACCCAAGCCAAGCCTCGGACTCCGCGCGGATGTCCGATTCTTGCGCCCAGACATCGGCCAGCATGTCCGATTCCCCAAGATCGATGGCGCCGCCATCGGCCAGGCCACGATAGAACATGAGGTTGGCGTTCATCGCGCCCATGACGTTGTATTCCACGAGGTCGCTGTCGGCGATGATCGTCTCGATTTGCTGGTAAAGCTCTGTTTCGTCACCGCGGGCCACCTCAAAGGCGTCCATCGCCGCAATCTCGGTTTCCTCGTCGAGAAAAGCCTCACGAGCCGAGATTTCGAGCCCAATGATCTCTTCCCCAAGACCACTATCGAAGAATTCGACCAAGGAGCCCAGTTCCTCCCCTTCGAGTGAAGTTTGGAACCCTTGGGTGATCACCGCCTCCATCTTCTCGGCATCATAGATGCGCGATACTGTGCGTTCCCAGTCGTCCTTTGGAATATCGGGCAGCATCTCCGCGCCGATCTCGGCGCCGTAGCGCAGACCTTCCTTGCGCATCACCACTACAGTGTCGTCAATCCGCATCAACTCGATCAAGCGCTGGCGATCGTCGTCCTGCGCGGTGGCGGCATCCGAGGCCAGAAGCACCGCCGAAAGTGCGCCTAGGGTGGCCAGGGTTCTTGCTATATGCATATCAGTTCAAAGCTCCTGCCCGGGGTGCATTTCAGCCATTCGCGAAGCGAGCACCTCAAAGCGATTGGCCATGATCTCGTACTGGACCGCGTTCATCAGTTGATACACAGTCTGCATTTCGGGATGTTCGAGCGCGGCCAGATATTCCTTTAGCTCCCCGTTCGAGAAATCCTGGTAGGTGTATGCGGCATTGGCCAGCGCGCCAGCCTTCATGGTCATCCGCATCTCTTCCTCACCGGCCTTCATGGCCGCGCGCAACGCGTCTTCGTCAACCTCTTGGTTCAGAATGCCGGCATTCGATGCGGCCATCAGAAAGCGAACCTGAATTTCCTGTACAGCGCGAACCGAATTTCCGTCGGAATCCACCGCTTGGTTGAGGTTCTGAAGGGTTTCGATGCGTTCGTCGCCCTGCTCCACACCTTCGGCCACCAGGGCGCGGCCCTGCTGCTGCTTTGCCTCGTCATCCTCGACCATGTGCGAGGCGTTCTCGGCCTCCACCAGACGCTGTCCCAGCGGCGAAGCGTAGAATTCCGCGGCGTGGGTCAGATGCTCGTCGCTCAGAGTTTCGGACAGGATGTCGAGCGCCATTGTCTGCATCTTTTCGGTATCGAACACGTCTTTGGAAACACGCGACCAATCTGAGCCGAAATCGCTGGCCTGCATTCCCAGCATTGCGGGCGCATCCCCGGCGGCAAGCGCGATCGAATCGAGCGCGACACCAAAGCCGGTCACTTCGAGAAACGCGTCGAGCCGATCGCGATCCGCGGCTCGGGTCTGAAGCGCGGCCATCAGCGCGATTGCGAGGAAAGCTATGAAAACAAGGGGTCGGATTGAGCGCGTCCGGGTCACGATACCTCCTGACGTGGCGTTGTTTACCCCAACGTAGGCAAAATCCGTGGCGAAACAAGGCAAACCCCTTGTCACCCCGTTCAAAGGCGATTAAACGCACCCTCCAGACCCCCGCGGAGAGGTGCCGGAGTGGTCGAACGGGGCGGTCTCGAAAACCGTTGACCCTTCACGGGGTCCCAGGGTTCGAATCCCTGTCTCTCCGCCAGTTTCCCTTTGAAAACCGTATCAAAACGTCGTTCTGCGCATCCGGCCGGTCGCGGTGCTTCTCACCCTGTTTCAGATGCGGCCCGTTCTTGTTTGGCGTAGGTGACATCATGATTAAACACCGCTCGTCGGTCCTTGACCAATGATCAAGCAGAGTACGGCAATCGGGTCGTGGGCGTCCCGTAATCTCAAAAACCGCGAAGTCCGAAGCAACCATGTAAGCGGCCCGGTATAGTGCGCTGGCACGGTCCAGTTCCCTGACGCCCGCGGACAGAGTGTCCGTGTCAAAGACATTTGCGGCAGAGACCAGAGCAAGGATTGGGTAAGCAACGGGTTGATCCGGAAATGCGCGCCAGACTCCCGGAACAGCTTGGCGCGCCGCGAACAATAGCTGTAATTGGGGTTGCCCGGATGGTTGAGCGTTACAGCAGTCCCAGATCGCGGGCCATCATCGCGGCATGGGTCCGGTTACGCGCGCCAAGTTTGCGCGAAAGAGTTTTCACATGCAACTTGACGGTCACTTCCTGAATGTCCAGCTCGCGGGCGATTTCCTTATTTAGCTTGCCTTCCGCGACACAATGCAACACTTCCAGTTCGCGCGGTGTAAGATGCGTGGCGCGGGTTCCTGCCAAGGATTCACTCAGGAAATCCTGCGGAAGGTAGACATCGCCGCCCAGGATCTGCTGAATGGCCGCCACAAACTGCTGCGCAGCAAGTGTCTTGGGCAGAAAGCCTGCCGCGCCCGCCCGCAAAGCCCGCCGCGCGATATCTGGTGGAGCCGTGCCCGACAGGATCGCCACCGGACATCCCGACTCCGCGCGCATTCGGGTCAACCCTGCAAGCGCCTCCATTCCCGGCATGGTGTAGTCCAGCATGATCAGGTTGAACGGACCTTGCTCGGCATTGACCTTCAACGCTTCGTCCAGAGACGCGGCCTGCGCCACCTCAAATGCGGCCTGGCGCTTGATGAAATCCGCGATCGTCTCTCGGACCAGGGTATGGTCGTCGGCCAGCAAAATCCTTTTCATACGCCGCGATAGGTCCGTCGGTTGACGTTGCGTTGGCGCCACCGACCCGGACAGGGCTGGGGCACATCTCAAGCTAAGTATAACACCGGATCCGATCGGCACCATCAATTAACATCTGTGGGCACGTCTTGTGCACCAAACCCGATTATGTTTGCGTTCACGCACATTTGAAGACAGGCGGGCCAAGAATACACTGCCCGTTCAAGATGCAACACTTGGCCAAGCTTGCTATTCAGCGCGGTTAATCTAACCTGCACGGACCTGTCTATTGCGGCGCCGTGCCCGCAGCGCGGGATCGTGGAGCGACCGAATGTCCGTATTCAAACAGCTATTGCTGATTTGCCTCCTGGGGGCGATCGGCTACGCCGCCTACTGGGGGTACGCGACCTACCTCGCGCCTCCGGCTGAAGCGGCAGAGGCTCGTGGCTCGGACCCGGTTACGGTCGAAACGGCGCGGGCCGAAACCGAGCGCATCTATCAGAAGGTCGAGGCGGTCGGCACGACGCGCGCCGCCAACTCGGTTCAGATTGTCCCGGAAGCGGATGGCCGCATCGTGGAACTGGCGATCACGCCGGGGGGGCGGGTGGAGGAAGGCGCGGTTTTGGTCCGGCTGGACGACGCGATAGAGCGGGCCGATCTTGCCGAAGCCGAGGCACGGCTGATCGAGCGCCGGCAGGTTCTTGAGCGGGTCGAGCAATTGCGCAGCACAAACGCGGTCAGTCAGGCTTCGCAGGAGGAAGCTGTAGCGCGGCTGGCGGAGGCCGAGGCACAGTTGGAACGGGCCCAACAACGGCTGGACCGGCGGACAATAATTGCCCCGTTCGGCGGCGTTCTGGGTCTGGCCGAAGTGGATCGCGGCGCACGTGTGACCAGCGACGACATGATCACGCGCCTCGACGACCTGAGCCAGGTAGAACTTGAATTCTCGCTTCCGGAAACCCTGTTCGCGAAAGTCCAGCGTGGTATGCCGGTTGAAGCGCAAAGCGTGGCCTTCGACGATCGCGTGTTCACGGGTCAGATAGACGCGGTGGACAGCCGGATCGATCCAGTGTCGCGGGCCTTTCGGGCGCGCGCCGTTATACCCAATCCTGATGGTCTTTTGCCTGCGGGCATGTTCATGTCACTGACCCTCACCCTTTCTGAAGCGGACGCGCTGGTGGTGCCGGAAGAAGCCATCATTTTTCAGGCCGCCGATACTTATGTCTTCACGATCAACGAAGGGGTGGCCACGCGCACGCCTGTTCGAACCGGGGCGCGGCAGGACGGCAAGGTGGCCGTACTGGCCGGGCTCGACGAAGGCCAGGAGGTGGCGATACGCGGGCTCGGCCGGCTGCGCGACGGCGCCGTGGTCACAGTCAAATCTACAGAACCAGTATTGGACGGGTCGGAGGGTGACACGTGACGCTGTCGGACATCGCGGTACGCCGGCCGGTGCTGGCGGCGGTGGCCAGCCTACTGATCTTGGTCTTCGGCCTTGCGGCAGTGCAGAACATCCCCGTGCGCGAATTGCCCGATGTCGACAACGCCGTGGTTACGATCACGACTGAGTATCGTGGCGCGGCACCCGAGGTGATCGACACCGATATCACCGAAACGCTGGAAGGCGCGGTTGCCGCAATCACCGGCCTGCGCTCGATTAGTTCGGAATCGCGCCAGGGCCGCAGTCGCATCACTCTAGAATTCGAAACCTCGCGCGATCTGGACAACGCGGCCAACGACGTGCGCAATGCGATCGGACGCGTCACCGGACAACTGCCTGAAGAGGCCGACGAGCCTCGAGTGGTCAAGTCCGACGCCGACGCGGATCCGGTCATGCGGCTGGCCGTGACGTCGGACCGGATGACGACCGCCGAAATCACCGATTACATCGACCGCTTCATAGCCGACCGCATCGCCACGGTTGATGGCGTGGCAGATCTGAACATTTATGGCGAGCGTCCCTTCGCAGTGCGCATCTGGCTTGACCGGCGCTCGCTGGCGGCGCGCAAGCTGACGGTGGCCGATGTCGAAGCCGCTTTGCGGCGCAACAACCTCGAGCTGCCGGCTGGCGAGGTCAAATCGCAGGACCGGCAGTTGACCGTCCGGTTGAACTCCCGCCTCAGTAATATCGAGGATTTCCGCGACGTGGTGCTGGATCGCGTGGCGGGCTTTCCTGTGCGCCTGGGCGATGTGGCGCGGGTCGAGCCGGGCGTGGCCGATGACAGCACCATCGTACGCACTGATGGAACTGACGCGGTGGGCATCGCCGTCCTGCGCCAAAGCAAGTCGAACACCCTGGCAATTTCCCAGGCCGTGCGCGCCGAGATAGAGGCGATCACGCCGACCCTGCCCCAGGGCATGACACTGATCGTCGGATCGGATGACGCGCTGTTCGTCGGAGCCTCGATCCGCGAGGTGATTATCGCGCTCAGCATCTCGCTGGCGCTGGTAGTTCTTGTGATTCTCGTATTCCTGCGCAGCCCTCGGGCCACACTGATCCCTTTCGTCGCGATCCCCGTGTCACTGATTGGTTGCTTCATCCTGATTTCGGCCTGGGGGTTCTCGCTTAACACGCTGACGCTACTGGCGCTGCTTCTCGCAATTGGCCTCGTGGTCGACGACGCCATCGTGGTGCTGGAAAACATCCAGCGCCGGATCGAGATGGGGGAAAGTCCGCTTGCCGCCAGCTATCGCGGAGCGCGTCAGGTGACGTTTGCAGTCATCGCCACATCGCTGACATTGATGGCCGTCTTCGTGCCGCTGTCTTTCATGCCCGGACAGGTCGGGCGCCTTTTCGTCGAATTCGGGTGGGTCATGGCGGGGACAGTGGCGATATCGACCTTCGTGGCCCTGACCGCCTGCCCGGCGCTGGCCTCGAAGGTGCTGCGTCAGCGCGACGGGGTGTCCGCAGACGACGCCGAGAGCCTGGGTTGGGCGCAACGCAAGTACGAAGCGCTGCTGAAACGCGCAGTGCAGGCACCACTGGTGGTGCTTGCCGTGGCGCTCACCGTGACCGGGGGTGCTGCGCTGTTCTACGAGGGCCTCCCTCGCGAGTTGGCCCCGCGCGAGGATCGCGGGGTGGGTTTCGTGCCGCTGACCGCGCCCCAAGGCAGCACGGTGGAGCATTCCGATATCGCCGCGCGGCAGGTCGAGGGGATTCTTGAACCGCTGCGCCAGTCCGGCGTGATCGAGACGGTTTTCACCTTTACCGGCTGGGGCAACCGGGCCTGGCGGTCTTTCGTGGTGTTTCGCCTTGCCCCCTGGGATGAACGTGACATGTCCGTTTCAGAGGTGGTCGGACAGATCGCACCCCAAATGGGAGACGTGACAATCGCCCGTGGCTTTCCGGTAACCCCGGCCGGCCTTGGCCTGCGCGGCAACTCCACCCCGGTGCGTGTGGTCGTGGGCGGTCCAGATTTCGAGAGCGTCAAGGAATGGGCCGAACGCCTGCAAGCGGAGGCCGAGACCATTCCGGGGCTGGTCAATCCCGAGATCGACTTCGACCAGAATTTGCCGCAACTCGATGTCACGATCGATCGCGCGCGTGCGGACGACCTCGGCATATCGGTGGAAACGATCGCAGGTACCTTGCAAACGCTACTGGCCTCGCGCGAGGTCACAGGCTTTGTCAGCCGGGGCCGAGAGTACCCGGTGATCCTTCAGGCACAGGATGACGACCGCAATACGCCGTCGGATATCGACAATATCTTCGTGCGGGCGGGCGACGGCGAAACACTCGTGCCGCTTGGGGCCCTGGTCGATCTGCGAGAGAATGCCGCCGCCCCCAGCCTGCGCCGCTTCGACCGCCTCCCGTCCGTTCAGCTTTCCGGAGCTCTGGAGCCCGGCGCACAGCTTGGCACCGTGCTTGACACGATCGAGACCGCCGCGCGGAATATCCTGCCGGTCGAGGCCAAGTTGGGGTACGAAGGTCAGTCACGTACCTTTAAGGACACGTCAGCGGGCGTCGGCTTCGTGCTTGCCCTGTCGCTGCTGATCGTCTTCCTGGTACTTGCCGCCCAGTTCGAAAGCTTTGTGCACCCGGTCACGATCATGCTGACCGTTCCGGCGGGACTGGCCGGGGCGATCTATGCGATGGCGCTTGGGGGACTCACACTCAATGTCTATAGCCAGATCGGGATCATCCTGTTGGTCGGACTGGTCGCCAAGAACGGCATCCTGATCGTGGAGTTCGCCAATCAACTGCGCAGCGACGGCCTTGAAACCCGCGAGGCTGTGATCCGCGCGGCCACACTGCGTCTGCGTCCGATCGTGATGACGGTGATATCGACCATTCTGGGCGCCCTGCCCCTTGTCATGGCCACGGGCGCCGGCGCTGAAAGCCGTCAGGCCATAGGCACCGTGATCGTGGCGGGCTTGTCTCTGTCGGCGGTGCTCATGCTGGTCGTCACGCCTGTCCTTTACGATCTGCTGGCGCGGTTCACACGACCGCAGGGTACGCTGGAGAGACGGCTCGACCGCGAACTTTCCGAAACCCGCGCCGCAATGTAGGCGGGCGTCGCTCACCTTACCCCACCAGCGGGGTTTCCTCGCCCTCCGAGAAAACGGCGATCAGGCATCCCGTCTCGGTATGTGAAACATGGTCGGTTCCCGGTGCCAGCCAGACGACATCGCCTTGCCGATAGACCGTGCCGTCATTGTCGATCAATTCACCCTCGAGCATCACGAATTCCTCGGCCCCGCCATGACGGTGCGGGGTCGACCTTGCCCCCGGCTCCATCCTGTAGATGTAGAAACCCACGTCGCGCGGCATCGCGGTGTTCAGCTTTAGGATCGAGGTTCCCGGCTCCGTGACGGGGTCATAGGGTTCGAAAGCAGTTGCGTCCCGTATATTTGCTACACGCCGGTCAATTGAACGAATTGGTTTCATGCGCTCCCCTCAATGTTGTGTTGAGAGAAACGTATCGGATTGCTGGGCGCCCGGCAAAACGCATCCTCAACTGGCCTGTTTCGAGACCCGCGCGGCCAACGTCTTGACCAGTACGTATAGCAGCGGCACGAACAGTGTTGCCACGAAGGTCGAAGCTGCCATGCCACCCAGCACCGCAATACCGATCGCGTTTTGAGCCTGTGCGCCGGGGCCACTGGCGGTCGCAAGGGGCATGACGCCGAGCATGAAGGTCAGGGCGGTCATAAGGATCGGCCTCAGCCGCTGGCGTGCCGCGGTGACGGCGGCCTGCACGATATCGCCCGTCTCGCGCAGCACTTCTTCCGCGAACTCGACAACGAGGATGGCGTTCCGTGATGCCAGACCGATTGTCGTCAGAAGCCCTACGGTGAAGTAGACATCGTTCGATTGCCCGGTCAACCAAGAGGCTGTCAGCGCACCGGTCAGGCTGATCGGTACGGCCAGCATTACCGACAGGGGCACCATCCAGCTTTCGTAAAGCGCAGCCAGGGCAAGAAAGACGATCAATGCGGAAATGGCATAAAGCATCGCCACGTTGCTGCCAGCGGCGCGCTCCTGAAAGCTTATACCGGCCCAGCCGACGCCATATTCCGGTGTCTCAGAGGCTACGAGTTCCTCCATCGCCGCCATCGCGTCGCCCGAACTGCCTCCTTGCGAGGGATTGCCGGAGATCGCGATTGCGCCAAGCCCGTCATATCGGGTCAGGACCGGCGCGATCTGCTCCCACCGGCTTTGGATGAAGGCGGCGAAGGGCACCATCTCCTGATCGCTGTTTCGCGCGTACCAGGACGCGACATCCTCGGGCTGCATCCTGTGAGGCGCATCGGCCTGAACGATCACTGGCCGCAGATCGTTGCCCAGAAGAAAGTCATTCACGTCACGTCCGGCGAAGATGATTGACAGCATCGCGTTCACGGAGTCGACCGAGAGGCCGAAGCTCTCGGCCTTGGGCCGGTCGATATCCAGTGACAGCGAGGCTTCGGTGTCGATCCCGTCGGCCCGAACCGCCGTCAGGCGCGGGTCCTGCGCGGCGGCCCCCGTCAGGCGCTGCGCGGCCTCGATCAGTTCATCCGCCCCCTGCCCGCCCTGATCGAGCAGATACATGCTAAATCCGCCCGACGTGCCCAGGCCGGGAATCGCGGGGGGCTGTATGGTGAAGATCTGCGCACTGCGATGACCGAAAAGCGCCTGGTTTGCGCGGGCTGCAACCGCCTCTGCCGAAAGACTTGGATCCTCGCGTAGGTCGAAATCCTTTAGCCGGGCAAACAGCATCGCCTGATGCTGACCGCTGCCGGCAAAGCTGAAACCGCGAACGCCGAAGACCGCCTCGACCGCGTCGGGTTCGTTTTCCAGGAAATGCGTCTCGACCTCGTTCAGCACCGCCTCGGTGACCGGCGCCGTGGTTCCCGCAGGCAGAGAGATAAGACTCAGAACGACGCCCTGGTCCTCGGTCGGAATGAACGAACCTGGCATGCGCTCGTAAACAAGATAGCCACCGTAGCCTATGGCGCCGACGACCAGTAGCATCACAAAGCGCAGAGGCACCAGCCGCTTGACCAAGCCGGTGAACCCTGCGACCAGGCCGGACAGGCCGCTGTTGAACCACCGCGCGGCGAAGAACCGCGCGTCGCCGCGTTTGCGCAAGAGCTGCGCGCACATCGCCGGTGTCAGGCTGAGCGCGATCAGGAGCGACAGGACCATTGCGGTGATTATCGTGATCGAGAATTGCCGATATATCACCCCGACCGAACCCGCGGAAAACGCCATCGGCACGAACACAGCGACAAGTACCACCAGGATCCCGATAAGCGCGCCAGTGATTTGCTTCATGCTGCGCACAGTCGCGGTAACCGGGTCCAGATCCTCTTCCGCAATCAGCCGTTCCACGTTTTCCACCACCACGATGGCGTCGTCCACCAGTAGGCCGATCGCCAGCACCAGCGCAAACATGGTCAAAGTGTTGACGGTGTATCCCAGCACCGACAGCGCCGCGAACGTACCCAGAAGGACGATGGGCACCGTGATGATCGGAATGATCGTCGCACGCCAGGTTTGCAGAAAAATCAGCAGCACGATCAGGACCAGCACCACCGCTTCGACCAGGGTCATGTAAACTTGGTTGATCGACCGCTCCACGAAAGGCGAGGTGTCATAGGGGATCTCGACCGCGACCCCCTCGGGCAGACTGGGCTCGATCGAGCGAAGGAGTTCGCGCACCCCCTCGGCCGTGTCGAGCGCGTTGGCGCCGGTGCGCAGATTGACGCCGAATCCTACCGCGGATTGCCTGTCGAGCCACGCCTCGGTGGCATAGCTTTCGTTGCCGATCTCGATGCGGGCAACATCGCTGAGATAGACCGCGTCCCCGCCCAGCCCGGAGCGAAGCAGGATCCGGCCGAACTCGTCCTCCGTGCGAAGCTGGCTTTGCGCGGTGATCGTCGCTGTGACCTGCTGGCCGTCCGCCAGCGGCAGGTCGCCCAAAGCGCCGACCGCGACGGCAGTGTTCTGCGCCTCGACCGCCGATACAACGTCCGACGCAGTCAGCCGGTAACGCGCGAGCGACAACGGGTCGAGCCAGATGCGCATTGCGTAGCCCGAGCCGAAAAGGTTCACACCACCGACGCCATCCTGTCGCAAAAGCGTGCTTTCGATTTGGCCGGTGAAGATATTGCCAAGGTCGGTCGAGGTTTGCGCCCCGTTTTCGGATACCAAGGCACCTACCAGAAGCAGCGACGAGCTGGACCGGGTTACGTTCACACCCTGGTCCCGCACCGTCTGAGGCAGTTGGGACTCGATCTGGGTGACGCGAACCTGCACATCATTCTGTGCAGTCACGGGTTCGATGGAGCCGTCGAAAACCATAGTGATCGACGAACTGCCAGCGGTAGATGTCGACGTCGTGTAAAGCAAACCGTCCAGGCCGGTCAGTCGGTCCTCGATCACCCGTGTTACCGTGCTTTCAAGCGTGCTTGCGGTACCGCCAGGATAGGTCGCCTCCACGCGCACGGTCGTCGGGGCGATCTCGGGATATTGCGATACCGGCAGACTGATCATGGCGAAGGTGCCCACGATCGACGTGACGATGGCAATTACCCATGCAAAGACGGGGCGGTGGACAAAGAAGGCTCCCACGTTCAGCCCTCTTCTTCAACGACGCGTCCGGCGTCATCCAGTCTGACCTGCTTGGGGGCCACTGGCGCGCCACTGCGCAACCGTGTCAGCCCGTCCACAATCAACTGATCGCCCTCCTGCAGCCCTTCGGCCACGACCCAGGCATTCTCAAAGCTTCCCAGATCGCGAGTTTCGACCAGCACGGCTTTGCCTTCGCGGGCCACGTAGAATGTCAGCAGTCCTTCGGCTCTGCGACGTGCGGCGCGTTGCGGCACAAGAAAGGCCTCGCGCATTCCCAGCGTAACGTCAGCGCGCAGGAACTGTCCCGGAAGGATAACCCGATCAGGGTTGGGAAACTCGACGCGGTAGGCGAGCGTGCCGGTGGTCTCGGACACCCGGGCGCTGTCGGACACCAGGCGCCCAGGCTCCGGGTAGGTCTCGCCTGTCTCAAGCGTCAATGAAAAGCCGATGTCGCCGTTGACGCGCAGCGCGCCGGACCGGATCATCTCTTCGATTCGAAGCACGCGGGCGCTCGATTCAATGAGGTCAACGTAAATCGGGTCCAGTTGCGTGACTGTCGCCAACGCCTCGGCCTGGTTCGCGGTGACCACCGCTCCAATCGAAATCGCGGCCACGCTGGGCTCGCCGGCGAAGGGGCTGCGGATTTCGGTCCGATTGAGCTCAAGTTGAGCGATTTCAAGGTTGGCGCGGGCCTGTTCAAGGTCGGCTTCCGCGGAAAGCACGGCCACTTCCGCATCGTCGACCTGGGTCTGGCTGACCGACCGGCCGCTCAGTGTCTGATAGCGCTCCAGTGTGTTTCTGGCGGTGACCAGCGCCGCCTCCGCCCGCGTAACCGAGGCTTCGGCGGCGCGTTTGTCGGCGGCAAATGTGTCGCTCTCGATCCGGAACATCGGATCACCCGCCGCAACCTCAGTGCCGGGCCTGTAGGTGATCTCGTCGATCACACCAGTCACCTGTGGGCGAATATCGCTTTCGCGGAAAGCCACGGCACGGCCGGGCACGGTCAGCACGAAGGGCACGTCCTGCGCATTGAGGACAATCACGCCGACCGGCTTGGATTGCGACGCCGCCGCTCCGGCATCGTCCGACTGGGCCGCAGCGTCGTGCGACAAAACGGACAGACATGCAATAAGTGCAAGTGCGCGCAGGCCGGACCCGGCAAATGGGAATTTTTCGTTCTTCGGCGCCGGCATCGTCGCACTCTCCCAAAGCTTGGCGGAATCTGAAACAGTCCCGCGTACTATTCTTCCTTAACCGAACTAACGCGCGCGGCAGTCGCTTTCGGCTCGGCTTCGCAATTTGCACAGCTGACTCGCATTCTCCGATCACGCGTTCCAGCACTCCGTCGCGCCGTGCCATGCGACAACATCGGATCCGAGCTTTCGCTGCCGCTGAAACGAACCGCGCCAAGAACAGCGAGCCATGCCCATGTCGAAACTTCTTGTTAATCGACGCAATCAGCGAACCTGTCCTTAATGGCAAGGTGCATCGCCGCACATGCAGTGTGCAATTTGCTCTGTACGCTTAATGTCCTGAGAGCTGCCTTTTCTTTCAGCGTTCAGTACTTTGCCCCGCCGGACGCGCACCAAGGCGCGCGTGGAACCTGGCGAGTTCGTTCGGCGCAGGCTCGATGCCACAAAACGTCATGACATAGCCGGGCACCCGCGCCATACGGAGCTCGGGGGGTTCTTGAACCTGCATCGAGATATACCCGATCTGCGTCAGATAGACGGTCCTTGCGCGCACGTCGGCATCACTTCTGTCATACCCGAACCGTTCGAACATGCGCCTGATCGCGTCAAGCCGGATTTTGTCCGATGCATTCACCCTGGTCATCACCTCTGTCGATTGGTGTGCCCAGCCGCGGATCGCAAAATCAAGCTGGGGCTCGAACAAAGCCTCGTCATGAAAGACCGCAATCAGGTTCAGAATGGCCTCGGTGATCGTCTCGGCATAGGCGTCGGAGGCATCGGCGAAGGCTCCTGTATTCTTGGCATCCCATTCTTCCAGCAGCGCGTCTAGAAGTGCGCCGCGATCTTTGAAAAACCAATAAAAACTGGTGCGGGAAATGTTCAAGCGGCTGGCGAGCGGCTGGATCTTGACCGCATCGAGACCTGTTTCCAACAAGGCCTGCTTGGCCGCCGTGAGCCAAAGCTCGCGCGAGCCGCGCCACCCCGACGTCTTTTCAGGTTCATCTACCGAGATGTCATCCATACGCATGTTCATAGATAAAGGGCAAGTTGCCGATCCTCAAATGAAAATATACAACAGTGAACTCGATATTGACACAAATGCACATTTTTTCGAGTGTCCCAGTGTCAGCACAGGAGCCAGCCCGTGACCAGCGACCCCCTACTTCAACCGTTCCAGCTCAAACATTTGACACTGAAAAACCGGCTGATGATCACCAGTCACGAGCCCGCCTACCCAGAGAATGGCCTCCCGACCGATCGCTACCGGGCCTACCACGCCGAACGGGCCCGCGGCGGCGTTGCGCTTACCATGACCGCCGGCTCGGCGGTGGTGTCACGCGACAGTCCGCCAGCCTTCAACAATATCCTCGCCTACCGCGACGAGGTCGTGCCGCACATGAAGGCGCTGACCGACGCGTGTCACGAGCATGGTTGCGCGGTGATGATCCAACTGACCCATCTGGGCTGGCGTACCCGCTGGGACCGCGGTGACTGGTTGCCCAGCCTTGCGCCTGGCCATGCGCGCGAGCCGGCACACCGCGCCTATCCCAAGAAGATGGAGGACTGGGATATCGCGCGCATCATCGAGGATTACGCCGACGCCGCCGAACGGATGCAGGCCGCCGGTCTCGACGGGATCGAGCTCGAGGCCTATGGCCACCTGATGGATGCGTTCTGGTCGCCGAAGCTCAACCAACTTGACGGCCCTTTCGGTGCGAGTGACCACGACAGCCGCTTGCGCTTCACGATGGAGGTGCTGACGGCGATCCGCGCCCGCGTGGGCGAGCGCTTCATCGTGGGCATCCGATATGTCGCGGACGAAGACAAGCCGGGCGGGATCACCCGGGAAGACGGAATCGAGATCACCAGGCGCCTGAAATCCTGCGGGATGGTCGATTTCCTGAATATTATCCGGGGTTACGTGGCAACGGATGCCGCTTTGACGGACGTGATTCCTGTGCAGGGCATGCGATCAAGCCCACATCTGGATTTCGCCGGCGAGATCCGGGCCGAGGCGCAGATTCCCACGTTCCATGCCGCCAAGATCCAGGACGTGGCGACCGCCCGCCATGCAATCGCCTCGGGCAAGTTGGACATGGTCGGCATGACCCGCGCCCATATCGCTGAGCCGCATATCGTGGCCAAGATCATGCGGGGCGAGGAAGATCGCATCCGCCCCTGCGTCGGGGCCAACTACTGTCTGGACCGTATCTACCAAGGGGGTATGGCGCTTTGCCTGCACAATCCGGCCACCGGGCGCGAGACCGAGCAGCCGCACGAGATAGAAAAGGTCGACACCCACCGCCGTGTGGTCATCATCGGCGCCGGGCCTGCAGGGCTGGAGGCCGCCCGGGTTTCGGCGGAACGCGGTCACGAGGTGATCGTATACGAGGCGGCGAACGACCCCGGTGGTCAGGTGCGCCTCACCGCGCAGACGGACCGCCGCAAGGAGATGCTCCAGCTGATACAGTGGCGTTTCGAGGAATGTACGCGCATGGGAGTGGCCTTCCACTTCAACGCCTTCGCCGATGACCGGACCGTTTTGGCAGAAGACCCGGACGTGGTTATCGTCGCCACCGGCGGCCTGCCGCAGGTCGAGGTTCCGGGCGGGGGCGAGGAGCTTGTCGTTTCCAGCTGGGATATCCTCTCGGGAGACACCCAGCCGGGTGCAGATGTGCTTATCTATGACGAGGCCGGTGACTTTGCCGCGCTTCAGGCCGCCGAAAAGATCGCCGCCACCGGCGCAAAGGTCGAGATCATGACCCGCGATCGCAGTTTTGCGCCCGAGGTCATGGGCATGTCCCTGACCCCTGCGATGCGAGAACTGCAAAAGTGCGACGTCAGGTTGACGGTAACCTGGAAGCTGGCCGCGGTCGAGCGCGAAGGCAACGCTCTTCTGGCCACCATCGACAGCGATTACGGCGGCGTGACACGGCATCGACATGTCGATCAGGTGGTCGTGAACCACGGCACCCTGCCGCTCGACGATCTGTATTTTGACCTCCGTCCGGGATCCTCCAACCTGGGAGAGGTCGACTATGATGCGCTGATCGAGGGGCGCACGCAGGAATTGCGGAGCAACGATGGTGGCACTTATCAACTCTATCGGATTGGTGACGCGGTGGCGTCGCGCAACACCCACGCCGCGATTTACGACGCTTTGCGCCTGTGCAAAGCACTCTGACATGCGCTCGTCCCGGACGATCCACTTGGTCTCAGCCGATGCCCGGGGCGAAGTCGGCGATGTCACCGACGGTGACGTTCTGCCCCAGCCCGGCTTTACGCTCTGGCGGCAAAGCCTATAGATCAACCGTGACCGCAGCTTGCGCGACTTCGTTCTGAACGTCCGCGCGGCGGCGTCTTTCGCCAAATGAACCGGCTGGTGCCGCCGAAACACCCCAAGGCCGATGCGCGCTTCATCAAAAGAGAGCCGGCGGACACTGGCGTCGACGTGCAAAGCTATTCCCAGCGAAAAAAGAGCAAACTTTCACAGCTTTGGAAAACTTCGCCAGTTTGGAACAGTCATGAGGTTTAAAGAATAGCGACCCCCGGAATAAGATTTCGCCAAGCTTGCCAGCGGCGCAGCGTTCAGCCCCTCCCGCAGAACCCTCGCAAACAAAGGAAAAGTCCGACCGAACCCGGACCTAGAAAACAATTTCTAAAGGGCAAGTGGCGGAGCGAACGGGACCAAAGTCCAACGTTCTCCTGTTAGGAAGCTACTTTGCTTTTTGTTGGCGCAAAGTGTCACTTGCCCTGGCTCTGGGCGATCATCTCGTTAAGATTGAAGCGCAATGACTTGAGCGCAGGCAGGCATGTCACCGAACTTAAAAGGACTCTAAACCTTTACACCTCGAAGTTTGACTAGCTAAGCTCAGAAACTTTCGTTTGGTCGGTGTCCAAGTCCTCCATGTCTTGATAGCGATCGCCAATTCGAGCATGAGGGCGTCCTCCAGTCGCACCGCCGATCGCAATCAAGATTTCATCCGGCCCCGGAGCGTCGGCGACGCAAAACTCAGCAGACAGGAAATGCGATCGAGCCCCGCCCTCCGATATGCTTTTCAGCGGAAACGTCACCAATTGTCCTGGCCCGCCGCGTGTATTGATGAACGGAATGAATTCAGCGCTCTTCACCGCTTCTCGCAAGTAATTGCCGAACCTCAGAGTGTGGATGAAAGCCGAACCATGCTCGATCTCGCCGTTCACGCCGACAATCGCAGCCTTGCCAAAAGCCTCCACCTTCTCGGCGCCGCCCAAAAGTTCCATGAGCTGCGGCACCATCTCCTGCCCGAGGACCGGTGCCATCGCGTGTATTTCCGGCCGGAGATCCTGAACAAAGCCGCGTCCGGCCCAAGGATTCTCAAAAACGGCGGCAACTGCCGCGATACGAAGCGGCCGCTCTGCTGATTTTCCGCCTTCCACCAGGATAGTTTCCATATGGGAGACGTATTTTCTGACTCTAGGTTGCATTGAGGAGTTCTCCCTTAGGAATGGTCAGGCAGATGGGGTGCCAGAAATTTGTTGAGATGGTTGGCGACGGTTTGGGGGGCTTCTAGCAGGATCGAGTGCTTCAACTTGTCGAGGACAACTAGTTCGGAGCCGCGGATTCGATCATGCATCAGTCGAGCCATCCGGGTGTTCGATCCGATGTCATTCTCTCCGGTCATCACCAGCGTCGGTGTTTTGATCTGGTCCAGTTGATCTCCCAGGTCGCTTTCAGCCAGGACATTGTAAGCGGCCATGTAGCACTCGGGGTCATTCGCCCGAGCTTGTTCTCGGCGTCGCGCGATGATTTCCGGGTTCTTGGCAATGAACTCTTCCGTGAACCAGCGTTCGACTGCGTTGGCGAGGTGGGTCAAGGGGCCTTCGCGCTGCAAAATATCGCGACGCTGAAGAACGCGCTCGCGCTCGTCCGCGCTACGCCCCGCAACTGTCGATAAAAGGCAAAGAGCATTCAGCCGGTCAGGGTGATCCAAGGCGATGCGCTGCGCGATCAGCCCGCCCAATGAAAAGCCGACGATCGCGAAGCGCTCAAGGTCACAGTGATCTGCCAGCGCGATGACGTCAGCGGCCATACCACGGAGCGTATAGGGACCAGTCAATCGTGCGCTCTCCCCGTGACCGCGCAAATCAGGCCGCAGATAGGTTCGTCTCTTATCCAGATGAGGAAAAACTGGATCCCAGGCGGCGCGATTGGACCCCACGCCGTGCACCAGCATAACGGCAGGTCCTTCACCCTTGCGATCGTAGGCAAAAGCGGCTCCTTCAGGCGTGTGATAGATTTCCATGTGACCCTATCCGCCCTGAGCCACCATTGCCGGCTTGCCAGCCGCGTTCCCTGTGTTCTGGAAATACGGGATCACATGTTCGCAGAACAGTTCCAGCGATCGCCGTGCTCTCTTGTGCGGCAGGAAGAAGGACGTGCCCAGGATCACGTGATCGACACCAACCTCCTGATATTTCTTGATCTTGGCGATAATCTCTTCCGGTGTGCCCAAAAGCATATTCTCGGTTAGGGCGTCGGGCTGATATTCACCGCGGTTGGCTACAATGTCGAAATCCACAGCCTCCGGGTATCCATGCCGAACCTCGCCGATGTTCTTGAACAGGTTTTCGAAACTGCGACCGAAATCGATCATCGCGCGGATCGCGTCATCACGTCCGGCGTCATCTTCATATACGCACCCTGTGCGCAGCGTGGCATGTTCGATCGGGCCCTTGCTGTGGCTGGCGGCCTGGACGAACTTGGACTGCAGGTCGCGCACTTCATCGAAGGGCTTGCGCAACGCGGTCGACATGATGTTGCATCCGTTTTGCGCCGCAAATTCGAATGTGTTGGGGTCGCGCGCGGCAACCCACATCGGCGGGCGTTTCTGAATGGGTCGCGGCACACAAGCAGTTTCGGGGAAATTCCAGAGTTCACCGTCATGAGCGTAGTCGCGCTCCCACAGAGCCTGGACAGCAGGAATGATCTCGCGCAGATAGCGGCCGCCTTCCCCTTGTTCCATGCCACCTGCCATTCGGTCGAACTCGTATTGGTAGGCGCCTCGGCCCAAACCCAATTCCAGTCGCCCACCTGTCAGCACATCACAAAGGGCAGCCTCTCCGGCAAGTCTGACCGGGTTCCAATACGGTGCGGCGACGACCGCAGTTCCCAAGCGAATCTTCTTAGTGTGGGCACCCCAGTGCGACAGCAACTGGAACGGGTTGGGAGAAATTGTCAGCTCGATTGTGTGGTGTTCGGCTGTCCAGACGACGTCAAAACCTCCCTCGTCGGCAATCTGCACGAGTTCCAACGCTTCCGATGCGACTTCCTCCATCGGCTTCGAGGCATCCATGCGCCCCAAGTTGATGGCAACTGAGAATTTCATGATATTGCTCCGTTCTTGCTGAATTACTTCTGGACGCGCATGACGAAGCTGTCCTGCGTCTGGCCCGAGTAGTCGATCACCACGGTTTTGATGCGGCTGAATTCTTCGATCGCGGCAAAGCCATTGTGCTTTCCGTATCCGCTTTCCTTGAATCCGCCTGAGGGGGACATCATCGAAGGGCTGCGGTAGGTATTGATCCAGACCATGCCAGCCTCGATCCGCCGCATGAAGCGCATCGCGCGGTTCATGTCGTCGGTCCATATGCCTGCCGCGAGGCCAAAGCGGGTGTCATTGGCCTTGTCAATCATGTCATCTTCGTCGGAAAAGGGCATGACGCCCAAAACCGGCCCGAAAACCTCATCGCGGCCCAGCGTCATTTCGTTTGTGACATCGGCAAAGATCGTGGGTTCGACATACCAGCCGTCACCCATTCCTTCTGGACGGCCACCGCCACTTATCAGCCGCGCGCCTTCCGCCTTGGCCGTTTCCACGAACTGTCCGACTTTCTCGACCTGCGCCCAGAGGGCAAGAGGGCCCAGCTGCGTGGTATCGTCGTCTGGGGCGCCGATCCTGATCGCATTGGCGCGCTCGGACAAACGGTGAAGAACTTCATCATAGATACTTTCGTGCACAAGGCAGCGAGACCCCGCGACGCAAGTTTGCCCTCCCGCCGCAAAAATGCCCGACACCACGCCGTTTACCGCGCGGTCCAGATCGGCATCTTCGCAGACGATGTGGGGCGATTTGCCTCCCAGCTCCAATGCCGTCTGCGTCAGGTTCTCGGCAGCTGATTTCGCGATAATCCGGCCGGTAGCCGGTCCGCCGGTGAAATCGACTTTGTCCACCTCGGGATGACGCACCAAAGTGTCACCAACAGTGCTGCCGTAACCGGTCACCACGTTGAACACGCCTTCGGGAAATCCTGCCTCTTTCACCAGTTCCGCGATTGCCATCACCGCAGCAGAGGCATGTTCCGAAGGCTTCACAACCATCGTGTTTCCCAGCGCCAGACAAGGGGCCATGGCGCGGTTCAACAGCAGAAGGGGCGAATTCCATGGCACGATGGTCGCGATAACGCCGATGGGCTCCCGGATCGTGAAGTTCAACATGTCCGGCTTGTTTACCGGAATCGTGGTGCCCTCCACCTTGTCGGCCATGCCGGCGAAGTATCGTAGCCCCAGAGCCACCGCATTCGCCAGCGCCTGCATCTCGCGAAACAGCTTGCCATTGTCGCGTGTTTCGAGGCGCGCAAGGCGATCCGCGTTCTCGCTGACGAGCTCTGACAACCGGCCCAGAAGCGCCCCGCGTTCCGATTGGGAGATGTCGCGCCAGGACGGTTTCTTTAAAGCAGCGCGTGCAGCCATGACCGCTGCATCCACTTCCTCCGTGGTAGCGTCTGCAATACGGGACCATTCCTTCCCGGTTGCGGGGTCGAAGCTCGCGAATGTTTCACCTTTTGACGTGATGAAGTCATTGTTGACGAATATCGGCAGACAGTTTCCCGCGATCTTATCGGTCGTAAATTGTGTCATGTTCGCTTCTCTTCCAAATTGAATACATCACTCCACGGGGTTGCCTGACCCGCAAATCGCGCGATATGTCCGCTGCGGCGCGGCGCATCGGCATATAGACTGAAGGCACCGTCGCGATTCTCGCTCAGATACCGGCGCACCATCGATCGCATGCCACGAACCGGCATCTCATCAACCGGAAGCTCGTCGAGCGCAAAGATGCGATAGCCGTCTTTCAAGTCCGGCGTCCCGTCTAATGATCCGTGAAAGAACATCCAGGTGCCGTCGCCCTTGGGCTCATCGAAAACCGAATAGAGCACGTTCCAGTTCACATCGACGCCCGCCTCACTCAAACAATTGTCAAGGCTGGTGCGCGCGGCTCTAAAGCCCGGTTGCGGCCGCCCCATGGGAACCGTCCAGGCACCGTTCACCTTTTGCAGCAAAACACCCTCTGAACCGGCCAGAAGTCCGCCCACCTGAACGCCGCCATTTGCAGTTTCCATCAGGGCCTCGACCGGCTTTGGCGCCTCGAGATATTGGCCCTTCAGATAGATTAGTGGGGCCAGATCAGACTGGTCGAAATCCCTCACCCGTCCGATCAGGACGATATGGTCACCCGCGTCCACAAATTGGTGAACCAAGCAGTCGAACCATGCCGCGCTTTTGTCGATGAGAGGCGCACCGTTTTCTCCTGACTCCCACATGACATCAGCGAAGCGATCAGGCTGCCGTGAAGCAAATTTGTTTGACAGGTCGACTTGGCTAGCAGAGAGAATATTCACCGCAAAACTTTTGCAGCGGCGGAAGTGCTCGAGACTTGTCGAGGTCTTCGCGATGCATATCAGTAGGAGCGCAGGCTCGAGCGAGACCGATGTAAAGGAATTGGCGGTGAACCCGAGCGGCTTGCCTTCGGTATCCTGGCAGGTGACGATTGTTACGCCTGTGGCAAAGGCACCAAAGGCGCGCCTGAGTGCGTCACAGTCCTCATTGCTGAGTCTTTGGCTAGCCATTACTACTCACTTCCCTTGGTCAATGATCTTGAACGCAGTCTAGGGAAGGTGCCGGCTCTCAATCCTCAATCGAATACGAGGAGCAAACGAAGAATTTTTTCTACGTTCTGTAGGACTTTCTCAGCTTGTATAGGCGCAGGGCCAGTTCGAGTTCAAAGCATTGCCCTGAATCTGAAAGGTCAATGTTGTGCTTTTCGGCTAGGCGCTCCAAGCGATAACGCATGGTCGAGACGTGAATTTTCAGCTCATCGGCAGATTCCTGCAGCCGCCGTCCGCTATTAAGAAAGACATCAAGTGTATTCAGTGCGGTCTGGCCCTTGCTTGACCCATTTTCTGCGATTGGCTCAATTGTCTTTGCAAGAAAATTCTCAGCCGTGGCTTCGCTGAGCGATGTCATCAACGTGTTGAGCGCTCCAATATTCTGGGCCGTTATCCAGCCGCGAGCCTTCATGCGCTCAGCCAAAGTCAGGTTCCGATGGCATACTTCCTGGGCATGAGGTATCTGGATCAGTTCCGGTATAGGGTCGGACAGTGTGATCGCTGCGTCTGGAGGAAGCGCCGGACGAACCTGCGCCATAAACCCGTCACGGAACTTCTTCTCCTCTACATCCGGAAGATCATGCAAAAGAAAATAAATCGCGCCGTCGAATCCACAGGATACGGACTGGCCAAAGGTTTCCTGGACCTTGCGTATGACAAAACTGTAAGCGCCGTCCTCAAGCGGATCACGTCCTGGGCAGCGAATTGCCAATAACCTCATCGTGCCATCGAGACTAAAATCAAGCATTGCCGCTTCTTCCAGAAGTTCCTCCTGATTTGTAAGTTCACCAGAGAAAAGCCGCTTGAGCAGACGTTGCGCTGCATGACCTCGAATTCGAAAAGCGACGTAATTGCGCAACATCATTGTCGACAAAGCAAACTGCCCGGCCTGAACGACAATCTCCTGTTGCGGGGTTAATTCACCAGAATCAATGAGGAACAAGGCACCGACGCGGCTACCGTCTATGTCCAGCCCGCGCACACGCACATCCCGTGGCGGTCCGTTCCCCAATCGCAAGGGAACAGTTTCGCCGCCATTCGAGGACTCTGCCCGTAGCGTCTGTCGCACGATCTCGCCCAGCAGGTTGCGTTGGTTCATGTCTAGCGGCGGCCAGTCGAGATCTTTATCCATGATGGGGCGACCTGAGGTGAGATCCACAGCGAACCACATTCCTGGAAAAAGGCGTGAAAGAACTCTTACAAAATCTTCGGATTTCTCGAGGTTGAGAGTGCTGGCCAAGGCGTCCGTGAGATTGCCCAGAACTTCGCGCAGTGAATGCGCCTCTGCGGTCTCCTTTTCCAGGGCCTGCATCCTGCGCACGGCAAGATCCGCAAGATCCGCAAGACATTGCAGAAAGCCCATTTCGGTCTGATCGACTTCGACGACCTCATAAGCGTAGACGGAAAAGACGATCGCGCGGCCTTCTGAGTCGGGAAATTTCAATGGAATGAGAACCACTGTGCGATAGCCGCGGTGCCGTGCGTCATCGCGAAAGTTGGGATAACCATCCTGCTCGGACGCATCCGGCATGACCAGGGGTTTGCCCGTTTCCACGATCCTAACCAACGGGCTGCCGCCTGCTTCCCATTCCCGCATTGTCGCGACCGCCTGCGGGCGGAAAGGATCGTATCGCACGATGGGCATCGTCATTTCACGCTTCAGGTCCAGCGCCTGGATTGTGCTGGTTGACCAGTTGGAATGCATGCACACGCCTTCCGTCAGACGTCGAAGCACGTCGTGCAGATCGTGGCTTTCGTGGATTAATCGCGCAATTTCCGAAACCTTGCGAAACTTCTGTGCCCCTGGCGTGCTGTTTTCGCCTGAAGCACTCAAGTGAGGGCTGTCAGGCACGTTGGACTACTCCGGCAGGGCTCGAAAGCTTCTTTTCAATTTCAGCACAACTTACGACGTGGCCGTAATTGCCTGAGAATGCCTCGAGTGTTGCCCGTTGACGTGTCGGATTGTTCGATGCAACGGCATCACCAATCAGTGCGGTGTGATAGCCATAGTGCACTGCATGACGCGCCGTGTCCTCGACACACATCTCGGTAACCGTTCCCGCGAAGAGTAAACCATCGACACCCGCCGCTTCGAGCTGCGTTTGCAAATCCGTTTGAAAAAAAGCGCTGTAATACGGTTTGTCGATCACTATTTCATTATCCAACGGTGCCAGCTCATCGACAATAGCAACTGCTTCGCGGGCCTCTCCGATATCGGTGTAGTATCGCCTGAATTCCGGCCTGCAAGCATTGATGGGTGGTTCAAGCAATCTCAACCATTGCAGGCGATCTTGTAGATGCGCGTAGTTTGGTGACCCAATGTATCGCGTATGCACGACCGGTAAAGGTGCTTTGCGGAAAAGAGTGAGTATGCCTGTCAGTCTCGGCAGAACTTCACGTGCATCCGGCACCTCTAGTGGAGCGCCCTGACGGACAAAATCGTTCTGCATATCGACGATGACGAGCGCGGGTCGTTCAGTTTTTTCAAGCATCGGGCATACCTTGCAAAAGTTTTGGCAGGGTAACACTATCGCTACCCTAGCAAATGCCGCAATTCCACGGAGAATATGACGTCTTTTTCCTATTCCAGATAGGAAGACGGAGCCAATTGCCTGCTGTTCAATCGTGATTCAGTATTCTCGCGACTGGATCGCCCCATCGCATGAGAAAAAGAGGACATATAACCGTGAGCAACCGCATAGAGGTTCGAAACCTTTACAAGATATTCGGGAATGATCCCGCTCAAGCCCTACGCATGCTCGAGGCGGGCAGCAGCAAAGACAAACTTCTGGCCGAAACCGGCAGTGTGTTGGGAGTGGACAATGTGTCCCTGAAAGTTCCTGCCGGCGCGATCTCGGTCATCATGGGCTTGTCCGGCTCAGGAAAGTCGACGCTTGCTCGCTGCGTCAATCGAATCCTTGAACCAACCGCAGGCCAGGTGCTGCTGGATGGTGACGACATCACCCATGTTGGCCTAGACAAACTACGCGAGATCCGACGCCATCGTATGTCGATGGTTTTCCAGAACTTCGGCTTGTTCCCGCGAAAATCAGTGATTGAAAACGTGGCTTTTGGCCTGAAAATGCAAGGTATCGGCCAACGAGAACGCTATGCGAAGGCCGGCGAGGTTCTGGAAACCGTCGGTCTATCGGCTTGGGCGTCCCATCTGCCAGCGGCTCTGAGTGGTGGTATGCGTCAGCGGGTGGGTCTTGCTCGAGCTCTTGCCACCGATGCGGACATACTTATCATGGATGAAGCTTTCAGTGCGCTCGACCCCCTGATCCGGGGCGAGATGCAGGGCGAATTGCTGCGTCTGCAGAATGCACTCCACAAGACGGTGCTCTTCATTACCCACGACTTTCAGGAAGCGCTCAGGCTCGGGACACGTATCGCGATCATGTCGGACGGTGCCCTGATCAGGGAAGGTGCGCCCCAAGAAGTCGTGACCGAACCTGGCCACGACTACGTGGCGGCTTTCACCCGTAACGTGGACCGCAGCCGTCTTTTCGATGCGCTGTCCGTAATGAGTGCCGAAAAAAACGAGTTTTTCGAGTTGGATTCCGAGGGGCGTCTGATCGGGTATCGCGAGACTGCTACGGGCAAATTGTCCCAGAATTATACAGCAGTTCGACCGGAAACCAAGCTTATTGCCATAGCTGGCGCTGCTCAAGGCGGTCGGCCAGTAGCCGTGACAGACGAAGAGGGGCGCTATCAAGGTTATGTTCCCACACAGGCTTTGTTGGCGGGAATTTCCGGGCCGAAGGTCCCTGACCAAGAGGACACCGTATATGTTTGAAATGGAAACCTATTACATCCCGCTCGATGACTGGATTCAGACCGGGATCGAATGGCTCGCTTTCAATTTTCGTCCCTTCTTCTTGCTTATCCGCTGGCCGGTGGAGGCGCTTCTGAAAACGATTGAAAGCGGTCTTCTGGTAGTCCCTGCGCTGATTCTCGTAGTGACCTTTGCCTTGCTTGCATTGTGGATCAGTGGCCGCGGCCTTGCACTTTTTACTGCGTTCGCCCTGATCTTCATTAACCTCATAGACCTCTGGGCCGAAGCGATGACCACCCTGTCGCTTATCGCGACGGCCATCGTCGCCTGCGTCCTGATCGGGATCCCGACTGGAATTTTGTGCGCACGAAGTGAATTGGCATGGCGGATCGTGCGGCCGGTTCTGGACATCATGCAGACCACACCGTCTTTCGTTTATCTCATCCCGGTCGTGATGCTCTTTGGCGTGGGAACAGTGCCAGGCGCTGTAGCGGTCATCATCGTCGCAGCGCCGCCCCTGATAAGGTTTACCAACCTAGGCATTCGAATGGTTGACAAGGAGCTCGTTGAGGCTGGCATTGCCTACGGTGCGACAAGCCGACAACTTCTCTGGGAAGTGCAACTGCCCCAAGCTCTGCCCACAATCCTGGGGGGCCTGAACCAGACCGTTCTTATGGCCATGGTAATGGCCGTCATTGTAGCGATGATCGGTGCAGAGGGCCTTGGTCTGGTGGTGCTTCAGGGTCTTGGAAGACTCGATGTGGGTCGCGCAGCGATTGGGGGGATCGGGATCGTCCTTCTCGCCATAATTCTCGATCGTCTGACTCAAGCTCTTGCCCACCGCCAAAAGCCAGATTCACCTAAGCCATCGCAACAGGGTGTCCGCTTCTCGATCAAAAGGGCCTTAGCGGGCAGCAGGAAAGAACATTTGGCAAATTCGGACGAGCCTATTCGGGCCGATCAATGAACAGAATTCTACTGGCCACAATTGCACCT
This sequence comes from Roseovarius confluentis, assembly GCF_002917925.1. Lineage (GTDB taxonomy): Bacteria > Pseudomonadota > Alphaproteobacteria > Rhodobacterales > Rhodobacteraceae > Roseovarius > Roseovarius confluentis. Next base: position 416,716 of record NZ_PPFE01000001.1, read on the forward strand.
GCAAAGTTGAACCAGAAAAGCGCAGGTGCGCTCAACTCAACCAACAGGAGACTATACATGAATTTCGTGACCAAAAGATGTCTTGTCAGCGCAGCTCTGATCGCATTCGCCGGCCCGGTCTTGGCAGAGGAACTGCCGGGAGAGGGCAAGTCTGTGCGCTTTGCACGTAACGATAGCCTTGGGGCCCAATACGTCCAAGACGAAATATTGGTGACCCTGATGAAAGAGCTGGGCTACGAGGTCGATCTTCGCACGATTGGTGTGGCGGCCTTTCTGCAAGCCGCCGCACAGGGCGACATGGACATCACAGGCGACATGAACATGCCTCAGCGCGCCCTTCAGTTCGAGAAAGTCGAAGACGAACTGTCATTACTTGGTGACGGGACCATCGGCGGCGGTGGCGGTATCAATGGCTACGTCATCGATAAGAGGACAGCGGAGGAATATGGGATCACCGAGGTCTCGCAGCTCAAGGACCCAGAGCTTGCGAAGCTGTTCGACTCCGATGGGGACGGCAAAGCCAATCTTGCGAACTGCAACCCAGGCTGGAGCTGTGGGGACGTGGTGGATTATCAGCTCGAGGAATACGGGCTGCTCGATACAGTGGAATCCATTCGGGCAACGTATGAGCCTCTATTGGCAGAGGTCTTCGCCCGCTACCGGCAAGAACAGCCTATCCTGTATTATACTTGGAGCCCCTCCTTCGTGACGGAAGAGCTGAAACCAGGGGAAGACGTGGTCTGGCTGCCCATCCCCTACGGTGCCCTACCGGAAGGCGTTACATCCAGCGGTGGCCATGAAGTTTCCGGCGTGGTGGGTTGCGCCGGGGACCAGGATCCCTGTCGGATGGCCACCGGATCCTGGAACTGGAAGCTTGCCGCCAACAAGGAGTTCCTTGAAGAGAACCCTGCGATCGAAAGCCTGGCCGAGACGGTGCAATGGCCCCTTGCGACCTGGTCAAGCTGGGAGGGGCAAATGATGGAAGATAACTCCGACAAAGCTATCGAGGAAATTGCCCAGAAATGGATCTCCGAAAATCGCGACGTAGTCGATGAATGGCTGGCTCAGGCGAAAACTGCGGCAAAGAGTTAACGAAACATCACGCTCACCTGCGCCGACTTTCTTGGTTCAGGTGAGCGAACTAGTCGCCATTGTTTGGACAGTTTCAGACGTAGTTGGCCCTACTATCTGCTTCCACTTATCGGTTTCGAACTAAGCCACGGCCGTCAGGTGTTCACATAGCTATACTCCGATACAGAGACCGCGGCCTCAGAATGGCGCTTGGGCAGCCGGTGCAATTCATTGAAGTCTGTTGCCTCGTTCATGATCCCAAGCCGCACCTGGATCGGGTCCGGGGTTAGCCGCAGCGCCGGTATCTGGCGCCGGTCCATCGATCGGATTATTCGCTTCGTTGCACGTAGCTCTGCATTCTCCGCATAATTGTCGGATGCGTGCCGCCCGGCGTGTTCGATAAATGTCTCCGCCAATGCACCGCCTTCAACGCTCCTCCGTTCCAGCTTGTCCGAGTACCGTGGCCCCGGTCAGATTGCCCAACCTGACGCTACGGGCCTTCGCTGCAGCCATCGCTTCCTAGGTGCGCCGTGAGATCGTCTCTCACCCTTGCCGTGCCACGAGAGCCATGATGCCCTTACCGGGGCAAGTCATAGTAATGGAACGGACTTTTCACAAAGGAGCCCGAATGACCGCTGAGCAGGACAAAGCGGGTATTCGCTGCGCGAGCTTGAAACGGCCGCTATCGCTGACAGGATTCCCGTCTAATAGCGGGCAAGGAAATATGGCTCTCCTTCACCCGCCTTCACACACGGTTAAGCCGTAAGAGCATGGTTCCCAAAATAGAGGAACTCGCGATCCATACCGGCGACATCCCCGGCTTCGAGCGACAGGCTCGCGCTATCGAGCATCTTGAAGCTTTGTTGTGCTTTGACCCATTCATCCGCGCTTTGAAGCGTGGTCAGAGTATAGCTTGTCGTTTCACTCAGGTAATGAGTTGGGATGATAATCTTCGGCTTAAGCTTCTCGACAATGTCGTTGCCTTGCTGGTAATCCAGAATGTGCTGTGACCCATCGACGGGTAGTGTCAGCACATCGACCTGTCCGATCGCATCCCAAAATTCCTGCGGTGGATTGTGCCGATTGTCGCCCCAAATCAGGGTTCGGACGCCGCCTGTTTCAACGAGATACACCACCATATCCATGTGGCTGACATTGTCCGGCGGGCAAGCATTGACGCCGAATTCGCCCAGTGCGTTTGTCCAATTATACCAGCCAGGTGCGCGACAGACATGTTTATCGGCAAACCCAGTGATTTTAACATCAGCAAATTCAAAGTTCCCTACCATGCGGTCCAGCACCATGGTTGAAACCGGGCGGTGAATGGCATCGTGGTCAAAATGGGTGTGTGTAGACAGGCAAATATCCACCGGTATCTCGGGGAACTCGTTTTTAAACCAAAGGCCCCATGCACCCGATGGATCGTCGCGCCAGGGGTCGAACATGAGTGTCGCGCCACCCGGCGATGTGATTTTGATCGCGCAATGGCCGTAGAAATCGACACCCACAGCACCCGAAACGTCTGTTCCGGTGGTTTTTTGCAGCTCAATCACACCGTTATTGTTGCCGGGCTGTGTCCAGTCGGTTGATTGGGCTTGCACCGAAGTACCAGTTAGCAGGCTCGTGGCCCCGCCAACACCCGCAGCTCCCGCGGCCATAAAGAAGGAGCGGCGTGAAATACCACTGGCCACCTCATCCGCTTCGCCATTGATAACCATCGGTTCTAAATTGAGAGAATCTCTGTCCATGATTAGCATCCCTGTTGTTGTTCAAAGATCTGGATCTTGGTTCCAGATGACAGGATGGTATCAATGAAGGTTTATCAGTGACGTATTAGAATAATGGTAGCATAATATGGGGGCATTCCCCATGTTTTTCCGCTCGTCAAATATTACTCGGAGTGAAAAGACTATCGGTTCAGTGCAGTGAAAGCAGCAAGCTTCGCAGGTTTTTCCCGCTATGTCTGAGACCCAGCTTGGAGCGAATGTTGTTGCGATGAAATTCAACGGTGCTACGCCCGCGCGACAATGTGCGCGCGATTTCCTTTGTGGACTGCCCCCGCATAATCATTTGAGCAACCTCCCGCTCGACCGGTGTCAGTTTTTCCATGATTGTCATCAGCTTGCTGTTTACGCTTGCGGTGATCGAGTTCAGCTGATCTTCGACCGTATCAAGATAGTTGGACCCGATCGGGTCACTTTCCAGCCGGATACGCAGCTTTGACAGGTGCGGCATCACCAGACCCTTGATCTGACGCAGCAACTTTAGGTCATATTCCTCGCGTGCCTTTTCGACGCTTCCCAACAGCACCCGAAGAGCGGTATTTGCTTCTTCCAGATCCGCCGTGCGATCCATGACCCTTAGCTCAAGCTCGTCCAGTGTTGTCTGCAATTCAGCCTCCAGCTCGATCCGCCGGTTCATCTCGGTGAACAGTTCAAGATCGGCCTCGATCACTCTGGCAAATTCCTGCAGCCCTTCCCGAAACAAAATCGCACGTCGGTTGCGCCTTGAGTCCAGCACGCAGATTGTTCCGAATATCTCACCATTCGGCCATTTCAGAGGATAGCCGATATAGAAAGACATACCGTGCTCCATATCGTCATTGTCTGACCATACCGGATCACTGCTCGCGTCTTCGACAAACAACTCGCCATCCTTTTGAAGAACGCCGTGACAGTATAGTTTTTCGTTTAAAGTGAACTGGCAGCCAACCTGATAAGGGTTTTTGTCGCTTTCGCTAGTGACAAAAACCGAATGGTATGGTGCGCTGGTGCGCATCACCAAGCTTGCAGGTACCTCGGCAACCCGCGCAATCAGGTCAACAATACGTTGCCATTTCTCCACGGTCTTTTGAGGAATCTGCGGTTCCAATGACGCCCTTCTTGATCGGTAAACCTGAACTACAGCAACAATAAGGTCGAAACGCATCGGTCGGCAAGCTCGGCTCAAATTGAAGAAGCACAATGCATCTCGACGCCAGGTGAGAAGATTCCGCCTTAGCTTGCCTCAAATAGGTTTAGGTTTGGCCGGCCTTGCGCTGGTGCTCGCGATCTTGCTTAAATTGGAGCAAGCAGGGCTCATTGACTGGTTCGACGAAAATGCTTGGTTTTCAGAAGAACAACTTCCGGCGCGCATTCAAGGCGGAAATGCTTGGAACCGAGATGGCTTAAAGGCTTCGAAGACCATCAATGGTAATTTAGCCGGAAAGGTCACACACGTTCGCGATGGAGACACCATCGAAATATCTGGTCGCCCGATCAAATTCTCCGATCTGGATTGCGCGGTTGATACTGAGATATCTCGTTTGGATAGGCGGCATTTCCAAATAGGAGAGAAGGAGCATTATGATTTCAGAGCGGCCGCTCGCTGTGACCGGCATGAATTTTCTTTCCGTAGCCTTAACCACCTCAACGTGACAGTCGCACCAACAGCCCGCGCACGTTCGAGACATACCATCGGCCTCTCCGTCGGGTCATTATCCCGCGGTCATTCAACGCCTCTGCGATGTCTCGGAGTGTCGTCACGCCGTTCTCCTGGAGTCCCTGGATAATCGGCGCCAGACCCTCGGCGAACGCATCCGCATTGGCGGCTACGGCCGCCCGCAAGGCTTCTCCGCCCTTGCCCGCCCGCCTTAGCGCCTCAGCCCCGTTCGGATTGCCTAATCTCACTCCACGCGCCTTTGCCGCCGCCAGCGCCTCCTTCGTGCGTCGAGAGACCGCCTCCCTTTCCTGCTGGGCGACAAGTGCCATTATGCCCACGGTCAGGTCATTGGCCTCGGGCATGTCGCAGGCCACGAAGCGGACGCCCGCATCGCGTAGGGTGAGCAGGAAAGCGGCGTTGCGCGAAAGACGATCTAGCTTGGCTATAATGAGCGTCGCACCAGTCAGCCTCGCAAGCTCCAAAGATCTTTGCAGTTCTGGCCGATTATTCCTGCGACCCGACTCCACCTCAGTGAAGCGAGCCAGGACCTGCGCGTTCTTCGCCGCCGCAAAATCGTCGATGGCCTTGCGTTGGGCGTCGAGCCCGAGCCCGGATCTCCCCTGCCGCGCCGTCGAGACCCGCACGTAGGCGACGAGCTTCAAAGGTGGGACAGTGTTGCTGATCATGTACAAACCTGCCTAACGTTGGTTTGGCAGTTCTGTACGATGGAATCCTTAATTAGTGTAGGCGCATCAGTGCCTTAATCGCGCCGACCGGGCTTGCAGGTGACCCTCACGGGGTCGCGTGGAGCATTTGGCTCTAATTCATCGTCCCGGGCGCCTTCTTCGACGCTGTTGCCATCCTTGTCGGTGTAGACCGTCACGAACTTGATCGTTGTGACCGGATCTTTCATTGCAGCAGTCTCGGCCATGTCCACGCGCGTGCGCGCCACCGGTGTCAGGCCCAGTTCGGACATGTAGCGGCCCATCAGCTCCATCTGTTTGTTCGCGACCGTCAGCCAGGGCGACTGCTGAACGTATCCGCTGGGCGTCTTGAGCAACGCGGGCCCCTCTCCCAGCTTTTCTTCCGCCTGGACCCAACGGGCGTAGGCCTGGCAATAGGCCGCGAGGGCCGCACGGTCCGCCAGCGTCAGGATGCCGGCCTCGTGGAGCGGTGTCGCCAGCCTTCGCCATTCCTTGCGGGCTACGTCTTTCAGATGCGACGGGCATCGCGGCAAGGCGTTCAGGGGCGAGTGTGCTAGCGTGCCGGCTTTGGGCACTGGCTTACGGCCGCGCATTGACCCCACCCGAGCGGGCCTTGATGGCTCTCATTGAAGCCATCAAGCCGCCTCCTCCTGCCGTATCGACGCGATCTCGTCGAAGCTGCGGCCGTCCTCCTCCAGCGTCGCTGTCTCCCCGGTAAAGCTTTCCCAGCGTCGGACGGCCACATCCACGTAGGCCGGATCCAGTTCCATGGCGTGGCAGACGCGCCCGCAGGTCTCGGCCGCGATGAGACTCGTGCCCGATCCGGAAAAGGGTTCATAGACGGCCTGTCCGGGACTGGAGTTGTTCAGCATGGGCCGTCTCATGCATTCCACGGGTTTCTGGGTGCCGTGGATCGTCTGCGCGTCCTGGTCCCTGTTCGGGATCTCCCAGAGCGTCGATTGCTTTCGGTCGCCCGACCAGTGCCCCTTGCCCCTCACGCAGTACCACGCCGGCTCGTGCTGCCAGTGATAATGCCCCCGTGACAGGACCAGCCGCTCCTTGGCCCAGATGATCTGGCTGCGGATCTCGAACCCGCTGGCGACCAAGCTCTCCGCAACCGTGCCCGCGTGCAGAGCGCCATGCCAGACATAGGCCACGTCCCCGGGAAAGAGCGCCCAAGCCTCCCGCCAGTCAGCACGGTCGTCATTGGCCACCCTACCCGTCCGCTTGGTCCTGGTCGCGCCGGTCTCGTTGCGCCAGGCTGGATCGTACGCGACGCCATAGGGCGGATCTGTCACCATCAGGTGTGGCACCACGCCCTCGAGCAGGCGGGCGACGTCGGACTTGCTGGTCGCATCCCCACAGAGCAGGCGGTGGTTTCCGAGACGCCACAGGTCGCCCGAACGAGATACCGGAGTGACCGGTGGCTCCGGCGTTTCCTCTTCGCGCGGGTCCGCCGCGCCGCGGTCCAGCAAGGCATCGAGTTCAGCGCCCTCGAAGCCCAGGTCGGACAGATCGACGCCAAGCTCGGAGAGGTCGCCCAGTTCCAGCGCCAGCAGTTCCCTGTCCCACCCTGCCCGCTCGGCCAGCCGGTTGTCCGCCAGGATGTAGGCCCGCTTCTGCGCGTCCGAGAGATGCCCGAGCTCGATGACCGGCACTTCTTTCAGTCCAAGCCGGTGCGCGGCTTCCAGGCGCCCGTGCCCCACGATAATGCCGTTCGCGCCATCGACCAGCACTGGGTTGTTGAACCCGAACTCCCGGATCGACCCTGCGATCAGCGCAATCTGCGCGTCGGAATGCGTCCGCGCGTTGTTGGCGTAGGGCACCAGATCCTCTACCGGACATTGCCGGATCGCTGTTGCGCGCCTGTCTGTTCTCTTTGCCACTCTACCCCCCCCGCTCTATTTCAACGCGTCCGTGTGCCCGCATCTCGGGGAGTATAGCAAACCCAATAAATCGATGTAATCACGACAATTTCTGACAATCACCGCCAGTGAGCGACGAACCTGTGAGTCGTGTGAAGCTGAAGCAAGCGCAAATAAACCAGTGATTGGCGCAATGGCGGTTAACTTTAGGCACCGGAATGAGCAAATGTGTCTATCGCTACACGGCGACAAACCGAGATGCCTTGCCTCATATTTCCGTTTACCATTTCGCAGGGTTAGGCCGACATCTCCAGTTCCGACAATTTTCTGTGTCGCTGCAGTTTATGCGGGTACTGTTGGCAAGTAGAAATTTTCGGAGGTCATGGTGGATCTGGAAGTTTATTCGAAGCTGACTTGGGCCAAAGGTGAGCTGCAAGTGCGCGAAATAATCGAAGGTCGTGACGAGGTTCTGAAGAAGTTTTCTCCCTCCTTCAAACCGTCCGCGGTGGCTGATCTCGACGAGAGCAATTTCAGAAAATTCCTTAGTATTAAGCACAACAAGCACTGGACAGGCCTCGGGCGTCAACCGCAGCTATATGCGGACATGAACAGATTGCGGCAGGTGCTCAGCGTTCTAGTGGACGAGTCACTTCCCATCAGTGGGCGGATTGATAGCGCAATCAAGGCGCCTGGCATGGGGATGGCGAAACTCTCCGCCATTCTGTTAGTGACTTACCCAGAAAAGTACGGGGTTTGGAACGGGACTTCGGAGAAGGCCCTCCGCTTTCTTGGGCTCTGGCCTGCCTTCAAGCGCGGAACAACAACAGGAGAACGATATGTCGCTGTAAATGAGGTGCTGCATGATCTGGCCCGGAAGCTTGATATCGATTTGTGGACACTGGATGCGCTCTGGTGGGGTGTCAAAGATGAGGGAACTGCCTCGAAAACCTCGGTCGAAAAAGACGGCGTGAATGACGGCGAATCAAAGGCGAAGGCCCTCGCGAACATGAAAAATTCGATTCTTGTCACGACCCGGTTTGCCAACGGGCAATTGGAGAATGTGACAATTAAGAGAAAAGACCTGAAGATGTCTGACAGCGAGCTTGATGCACTTTTGGCTCGTCTCTTGAAAAAGCAGGAAGAGCGGTGTGCGATCACCGGGCTGCCTTTTAAGTACAGAGGTGACAAGAACATGCTACCGTCAGCAGACCGGATAGACAGCAATGGGCACTATGAAGCGGCAAACCTTCAGCTGGTCTGCCGCTTTGTCAATTTCTGGAAGCAAGCGACTCCGGACCACGTATTCCGTCGCCTGATTGCAGTTGTGCGCGAAAGCAGTGTGTCTTGAGGCTCTCTCTGCTGATGCGTTGACACGCCTGCCGGGAACACCTTTTGCAGAAGGTCGGTCCTTTCTGACCTGCCACGGGATTTTTCCTCCAGCATCGATTAGAGTCCGGCCCAACTTGAGGACGGACAATGAAGCGAACGAGATTTACGGACGATCAGATCATCGGCATCCTGACGGAGCACGAGGCGGGCGCGAAGTGCGCGGACCTGTGCCGCAAGCACGGCATGTCTGAAGGGACGTTCTATAACTGGAAGGCCAAGTTCGGCGGCATGACGGTGTCGGAGGCCAAGCGGCTGAAGGCGCTCGAGGATGAGAACGCGAAGCTCAAGAAGCTGCTGGCCGAACAAATGCTCGATCTTTCCGCGATGAAGGAACTGGTTTCAAAAAAGTGGTGACGCCTGCTGTGAAGCGCGAGGCGGTCGCGCATCTGAAGGCCCGGTTCGGGCTCTCAGAACGGCGGGCGTGCCGGATCGCCGGGGCGGATCGCAAGATGGTCCGCTACCAGTCGCAGCGTGCGCCTGATACGGAGCTGCGTGGTCGGTTACGGGAGCTGGCTAATGAACGTCGGCGGTTCGGATACCGGCGGCTCTTCGTCCTGCTGCGCCGCGAGGGAGAGCCTTCCGGGGTCAACCGGATCTATCGGCTCTACCGCGAGGAAGGGCTGACGGTGCGCAAGCGAAAGGCCCGACGCAAGGCTGTTGGGACCCGGGCGCCGATCCTGGTCGAGGCACGGCCCAATGCACGCTGGTCACTGGATTTCGTTCACGACCAGTTCGCCAATGGCCAGCGTTTCCGCGTTCTCAACGTGGTCGACGACGTCACCCGCGAATGCCTGGCTGCGATCCCGGACACTTCGATCTCGGGGCGGCGTGTGGCACGGGAGCTGACGGCCCTGATCGAGCGGCGCGGAAAGCCCGGCATGATTGTCAGCGACAACGGGACCGAACTGACCAGCAACGCGATCCTGCGGTGGTGCTCCGAGCAGCGGATCGAATGGCACTGCATCGCGCCGGGAAAACCCATGCAAAACGGCTTCGTGGAGAGTTTCAACGGGCGGATGCGCGACGAACTGCTCAACGAGACCATGTTCCGCAACTTGGCACACGCGCGGGTCGTCATCGCCGCCTGGGCCGCCGACTACAACACCGAACGCCCGCATTCGGCCTTGGACTACCAGACCCCTGCTGACTACGCGCGGACCCTGACCACCGCAATCGCCCGCCCCGCTGCGCGAGATGAAAGCTCCGCGCGTCGGGCGATTGCTCAACCTGCGCCAACAGGCGTAAACACAAACCGGGCTCCGGTCGCGGCTGGATGAAAGTTCAGTGGCAGGTCATTTCGGCGCCTAAATCCTCAAGCACTCAAGGTTGATCGACCACATACAAAAACCGAACATTAGCTATAAGATTCATTAAAGTCAGCTATGCGGGACCAAGCGGAAATTCATCTTGGGCGCCGTTAATTAATACCTTAGTTAAACTTACTCCCAGGTGCGCCAGTGCGGCTGCGATGAAGAAACATGCATCCAAGATACTGTAGTGGATTGTTGAGCCAGCCAACCGATCCAGTTTAGCTTTTGATATGGAAGAATTTTTGCTGATGGACATTGTTTCAAGTTTCTTGTCTTGGATGAACGCGAACCAAGGTGTTCTTACATTCCTCATTTTTTTGGTTACGGTACTACTTGGTTGGGTTAGCGGAATTTTTTCTGCGCTCCGCCGACGGCCAAAACTAAAGGTGAGCCTAATTGATGGACCAACCTTTTCGTGCACATACAATACAGGAGCCGAACATAATGGCTTCGATGCTCATCGCACGGGAATAGCTCTCTACTTGCATGTTACGAACTATGGAAGCGCACCTACTTCTATTACTGCCGTAGAAATCGGATATCACTGGCATTTGCGCCCAGTCTCTAAATCATGGTGGAAGTATCGAGTAGGGTGGTTCTGGCTGACGCAACAATCGGTAGCGTTAGTAGATTTTCAAGCTGCCATTGGCAGAAGCACAAAAGTGTACCCTTTCTTGACACAGATAAACCACCTATCTGACGCGCGACCGAAAACTTACCTTAGGATCGGTGAAGCGACAAATGGAGTTGTGTATTTCGAGCAACAAGAAAGCTGGGGCGGCTGTTTCCCAACACCTAAACATGGCCACACAACGATAAAGGTCCGTCTAAGGGATGCGCATGGTCGTCAACACACGTCGAAGCATAGAATTCCAATAATAGAGCGTGTAGATGCTTTGAAATACAACCCTCGCTTTGGAGAAACTCATCAAGAGATCGGCGGTCAGTTTTTGCCTTATGAAGAAAGTGAGATCACAACTGAACAAATCGATCAATTAGAGAATAAGGATGAAGTGAGCACGTAGATTTGGGCTCAAAGCTGAAGTTCGCCGCATGTTTCACCAACGACCGCTGGCAGCATCACTTTGACGCGCGCGCATCTAAATTCGCCAGCCAGACAGTTTTCCAAGAGCAGTTTCGAGGAGACATCGCATCTGTGCTTCGTCACCACTCACCCACCAGACCCGCTGCCAGCACCGGCCCCGGCCGTCACGTCGGTAGGCAGCCGATTTAAGGGTCATTTCCCTATAAGGACTATACATAGGGTTTTGACCCTTAAATGCTGACCTTTTAATCGCCAGCTTCGCCTCATTGGAGTTGCCGAATAGCTCTGGATGCAAAGCGGCGGCATCCGCCGGACTGTTCACAGCCACGCTCGCCAAGAGCATCTGCTGGAAAGGGTCTGGCTTTTCAGCGTCCCACGACGTCAAGCGGTCATAAACAAGCGGTAACGCCACGTCTGCCAGAATATGCACTTCCAGCGGATTGGCGGCAGTCCTGTTCACCCCACGCCCCCGGCCGATTGCCTGCACTAGTTCATCGTCGCAGATCGCGGCGCGCAGGGTCTCTGCAGTTTCATCTTTATGCCGCACCGCGGCTAGCCCGCACGTCCGACCTGTGCGCATGTACAGTCCGACACGATCCGAAACATAGCCGGACGCTTCAACACCGCCGAACAGCGCTCTCGCTAACTCTTCGGCCTCCTGGCTCGGAGGAAGTGGCCGGCCAATGCCGATGAGCATCGCGACATCCTTGTAGATGTCGAGCCCGGCGACGGCGTTGAAATGCGCCGTCACGACGTTCGGAATATCAATGAAGGCAGGTTCTATGGCTTGGTAGGTCACCACCAGCACATCGCGCGGGAAAACCCGGAGCGCGTGCCAGCGCACGTAATCCACGCATTCCCGCAGCCTGTTTTCCCGGCGCCGGAATTCTTCTGGCGGCAGGCCCGGCAACGGGCAGATCATCGACTTCCCGAAGCTCCCCGTGACTAGGCGTACATGCATGTGCGGCGCCGCGACGTTGATACACTCGATCTCCATCGGCGGCAGGATCGCTTCTGCGAGGCTCTGTCGAAGCGTCGCATCGAGGTGAAGGACAGGTTTCCCTCGCAGACTGTCATGCAGGCGCTTGACCCGCCGCATCTCGATCGCCTGCCGGCCATCTGACCCGGCCGGGCGCACCTGCAGGGACTGCCCCGGTTGCTCGCCATAGCGCAGCAAATCGGCCAGGGCGCGCCAGAAGCGGCTTAACAGGTCGATCCTCTGGTTTGCCTTGGCCGTGCGCAGAGCTTCCGCACGACGGGCTCTGTCGAGACCGGGCACGAAGGCCACAGCCGGCCTACGCCACTCTTCCAGTTTCGCAGCGTGCTGGCAGTCCTTATGCGTCAGACCCTCGGCGCGCAGACTGCGGATCAAGGACATGTCTTTTTGCCCTAGGCGCAAGGCTCGAGCGGCAGCCTGCCGGAAAGCCGAAAGATCAGCCATCGCGGCGACCGGCGATCCGCCCACCCTGTTCTCGCCCATCCCATGCAAGGGCTCGTCGAGCAGATCCTCGACGAACAGATCTGAGCAAGTCTCGACAGCCCGCTGCCAGCATCCTTCGTCGACCAGGATGAGCGCCACATTGTCTTCCGAGAAAGCAAGGCCGGAAAACAGCGCATCATAGGGCGCCACGACAACGTCGGCCACGGCGGCGTCCTTGCGGTTCTGCTGCTTGAGGCAGCTCTCGAAGAATCTACATTGGTTGCCTTCACGCGACCGACAGGCGTGGTCCTGCACGGAAAGCCCGCTCGCGAGAACGGCCCGGACCATCTCGATGTCACGACACATCGGATCGCCCGTTGTCGGGTCCTTGCGCTCGTAGCCTCGGAGCACCGTCGCGTCGATGCCGAGATCGCGCCACGCGCAAGCGGTTTCCTCGGCCAAAGCGTGGGAGGGCGTAAAGACGAGAACGCGATGCGGCAAGCCCTGGCCGCGGAGCGCCGGCATCATGTCACTGATCGCTGCGCGCGCGGCGCGGGACTTGCCAAGACCTACCGTGGCCCGCACGCCGAGCGAAGGTGGATCTTTCTCCTGGCTCCGGTGCCATGCCAGCACCTTCTCGCAGTGGCCTGACAGCACCTCCTGCAAACGCGTGCGGCCTTTTTCCACAGACAGCGCGGCTGACGTGTAGTCCAGCGTGGGCGTGGAGACCTCCCTGCCGGGCAGCCGCCCCTCATCCAGCAGGTCCAGCTTGTCGGTGACCTTGCGTGTGGCGTCAGCGACATCAAACGCACGGCCGGTCGACGAACGCGGGCGATCAAGATCGGTGGTGTTGGCAAACCGCTCCCAGACGAGGGAGGCAAGGGCGACTGGGACCGGCGTTTCGCCCCGATCGATCAGATCATGCACACTGTGGAACGCGATCTGGCTAAGCCAGGCATCGCGCCCGTCGACGACCCACCCGTTGCGGCGAACGACCTCGACCGGGCCTGTAGCCGCGCGTGGGGCAGTCTTACCTGCTCGCCTCGCGGCCCGTTGGGGTCCAGGGTGAACTTCGGCCAGAAAGGAACGTGCATCGTCTTCCGTGATGAGGGGCAAGTCGTCGATCTCATAATCGAGGACTGTCTCGCCCGTTGGCCAGTAATAGGGTTTTCCTGTCCCGGAATGACTCCCGAAGGCCACGAACTGTTGGCCGGCCCCAAGGATCTCCACGGATCCAGACTTGAGCTTCGGGAACGCCTGATCCGCCCGATAGAGCAGCAGTCGTTTTGGCCACTGACCGACCCGGACGAGTGTCGCACCGAACCGCGCCTCCGCCAGCGACTGGACACGGTGGGCGGCATGTGCGTCCAGACAATCGATATCGAGCCCGATGAGCCGTCCTGTGCGAAGGCCCACGCCGCAATTAGCGTGCGTACGGCACCATTGCGCCACCTTCGCGTCGTCGATCTCCACACTGGACCAGCGTGTGACTGCGGGCGCTTTCCCTCCCATCCGGATAGGCAGTGACTCGAAGCCCTGCGACAGCAATTGCTCGGCGGCCTGCCCGAATGTGATGTGACCAGCACCAACGGGGCCGCCATTGGCAGCCCGGTTGCTGTTTTCGTCTGACTGTGGAGTCGGAAGGTTCCGCTCCACGCGCATGGCCTATTGAGGATCCCTCTGCCGCCGCCCGGCTTCCTCGAATGCCTCGACGTCCGACCGGCGATAGAGCACCCGGCCGCAGATTTTGAGCCAGTCAGGCCCCCTGCCCTGCGCACGCCAGCGTTCCAGCGTGCGGCGGCTGACGCGCCACCGAAACGCGAGATCGTGTTGCGTGAGGTGCGATGGTATTTGTCCGGTCATTACCCCACTCCTTCTTCGTCCAGGCGTGCCCGGTAGATCGCAAAGAGCGGTGTGCCCTCCTCAGTCGGTTCGACGTAGTGCACCTGGTAGTCGTCACGGCGGTCAATGACGAAGGGCAGATCCCAGAGCCGGTATAGCCCCGGGATCCGCTGATACGCCTGATTCTCTGTTTCCATGTGAAGTGTCCTTGCTTGAGTCTTTGAGGTGAAAAGCCACTCCGGAGGCCCGAATGGGACAGTCATCAGGAAAGTTTTCCGTCGAGGGCGTGCAACTTCGCCAAGGCGCGCTGGTACCGCTTGCGGGCCGCGTCGTGACTCATCCCCAGGGCCTGCGCCGCTTCCTTCTGGGTAAACCCCATCAGCACCACGGCCACGACGAGGCCGGCATCCTCGCCGATCAGCGGCTTCAATCGTTGCAGGGCGCGATCCGGAGAAGTACTCGCCGGCGCCTCCGCCGCGGTGATACTCTCGTCGAGGAATGCTTCCTGCCGTGCCCAGTCCCGTTTGAGGGCCCGGAGAATGTCGCGGCGCACGTTCATCAGCAATGATGCGGCCAGGCGATCCACGCGCGTGAGATCGACGCGGGCAATTGCCGCCGCCATGCGCGCCGAAAGCTCCGCGCAGAGGATGTCGGGATGCTGTCTGTAGTACCGAGACAAACGCCCGTGCAGGGCATCGAGCCCGGGCCAAAGCGCCAGCAGCACAAGGACTTGCGCCGTGTCTGCGAAAGCCGCCTGTGATTGCGCCGCCGTCACCAGCGCCCGCAATGTCTTGTTCTTCGCGTTCGGATCGTTATCCCGTGCATGTTGATGATCCAGCAACGCCGGCACGTCCGGAAAACCTTCCAGATCGGGATGGTTGGTCTGCATGTCGCGGAAGTGTTTTGTGGTCGCCAGCCGCTCCGCACGGCGGAGAAGCTGCGCGTGAAGCGCGTGCCAAGAGGCTCGCATGAGACGCCTGCCTTTCGGCCGGGCGTCGGGCGCCTCATCGTGGCCAGGTCAGGGCGTCGCGCGCCTCTCGAGTTGGAAAAAGAAATGCGGGCGACCGTCAGGCCGCCCGTTTAGAGATCAGGTTTCGTTCAGGGTGCCGCAGCTCCGGCAGACCGCCGATGCCGGACGCGAGATGCGGTAGCGATGTCCGCGTGCGAACTGCACCAGGATCGCCGCCCCGTGCCGGCGGCCGAGCAGCTTGCCGCAGCAGGTGCAGCGCCAATCACTGGCGTGGTTTATTGCGCCGGACCGAGAATTCTTTTGGTCATGGAAGGTCGTGAATGTCGGCATTTGCCTGCACCTTTCAGAAGTTGACGGTGCCTGGCAAAAAACTCGACATTCTTCGAAGAAAATAGCCCAAGCTATCGCAAGGGATGGTTTGGGCTATTTCTTTATCTAACGCCCTTCATGGTGCTGCGGCCTATACGCGCAAAAGTTTCGCCATGCTCATGGATCAAGCTGTTGAGCATCTGAGGGGTGCTTTGACCCTTCGAGATGCCAGTGACAAATTCGCTGCGACGCTGGATCCAATTCCGTACGGTTTGTCCGGACACGTCATATAACTTGGCAACACTAGATTTGGGTCTGCCGTCTTCGATCTCACCGCGCGCAGCGGCTTCGATGTATAGAAGCGCATAGCCTATGGCCCGTCTTTCCATCCGCCAATACGGTCTGCCTTTTCCGGCAACTGCAACATCTTTGATGAAGTCAGGAATGTTTCCATGTCTCAAATCGTCGGCCATTTTGGCAAGCCTGCTTAGAACAGCCATCGGCATTGGATCGAGACGGTCGCCTTCATGTGCATTGTCACGCTGGTACGTCCAGAGGATCGCATTAGCGATGCACCACCACTCGCGAACGGCTTGAGATTTGACGGAGGTTTTCTCCGCATTCGATCGATCAAGCTCACGGCAAAACTTGAACTGTTGCTTCTCCAGGTCCAGCAGCAGCGCATAATCGTCTTTGGAAATCTTACTGTCGGGATCGGGAGGCTCGAAACCTTCAAAATCCTGGAATGGAGTGTTCGCGCTTGCCGACTTGTTCACGATTTCCTCCCGTACATCACTCAGATCTTCGGCACATTGATTGACCGCGATGAAAAATGCAAAATCCGGCCTCCCTCAAAGGCAATGTCCCATTTTCGTCTCTGGTTTGGCTTTTGGAGGACATGAAACAGAAGAAACTCCGGCCCACCCGAACGCCCAACCCGCTTAATCCATCGCACATGACGCCCCTCGAACGTCGCGCGGCGCTCTGCAAGATCCTGGCGCTCGGCCTGGTCCGCCTGCATCAGCGCCAGTCAAGCGAAGTATCTGCACGGGCGGGAGAAAGTTCGCTTCACTCTCCGCCCGACCGGAGCGGTCATGCAACCACCGAAACCGGAGGACATGCATGACAAAGCAAGACCCGATTCCCGCGCGCCTGGCTGCGCTGAAGACCGCCACGACGCCGGAGCTGAAGGCGCACTGGCGCGACCTTTTCGACAGCGAGCCTCCACCCTTCAATCGCCGCCACCTCGAAAGCAGGCTGGCCTATCGCATCCAGGAACTGACCTACGGCGGGCTGAAGCCGGAGACCATCCGCCGACTGGAACGGCTGGGCGAAGAGCTCGATGGTGGCGATCGCAAGAAGAGCCGACGCCGTGCCGATCACGGCATGCCCATCGCCGGCACGCGCCTCATCCGGGAATGGCAGGGCGTCGAACATGTGGTGACTGTCACCAGCGACGGCTTCGAGTGGCAAGGCCGACCCTACAAATCGTTGTCTGCCATAGCTCGGGCCATCACCGGCACGCGCTGGAACGGCTGGGTGTTTTTCGGTCTCAAGAGCCGGAGAAAATCGTGAGAAACGTCAGACTACCTTGGGTTAACCAAACCTCCCTGCTTTGCAGGACCTTTAAGCCAATTCTTGAAGCCACCGAGAGCATCTCCCTTTCTACTCTTTCGTGGAAATCTCCGGGCAATTTCATCGTGATCAGAAATTCGCTGGGCCTTGGTTCTCTTGCGGCGTTTCAATTTCATCACGGAGCACCTTTCCTATGAATATGAGTAAACATGGTGATGAAGCTATCTTTCGCAAGCTGCGTTGCGCGATCTACACCCGCAAGTCCTCCGAGGAAGGGCTCGAGCAGGAGTTCAATTCGCTCCACGCTCAGCGGGAGGCCTGCGAGGCCTATATCGCCAGCCAGAGGTCGGAGGGCTGGGTTCTTGTTCGCGATCAGTATGATGATGGCGGCATATCCGGCGGCACGCTCGACCGCCCTGCCCTTCAGCGTCTCACGGAAGACATCGAAGACGGGCTGGTCAACGTGGTCGTTGTCTACAAGATCGACCGTCTCAGCCGGTCACTCGCCGACTTCGCAAAGCTGGTCGAGGTGTTCGACCGGAACGGCGTGACCTTCGTGTCGGTAACGCAGTCGTTCAACACGACCACGTCCATGGGCCGGCTGACGCTGAACATCCTGCTATCCTTCGCCCAGTTCGAACGCGAGGTCACTGCCGAGCGCATTCGCGACAAGATCGCGGCATCTCGGCGCAAGGGCATGTGGATGGGCGGCGTGCCGCCTTTAGGATACCGGGTCGAGAACCGGAAGTTGCTGATCGATGAAGCGAAGGCCGAACACGTCCGTTGGATCTTCGCTCGTTTTCTTGAAATCGGCTCGGGAACAGAACTGGCGCGCGAAGTCGATCAACGCGGCATCCGTACTCCGCGCGGCAACCGGATCGACAAGAAGTACCTGTACCGGATGCTGAACAACCGCGCCTATATCGGCGAAGCGGTCCACAAGGGCGAGAGCTACCCCGGCGAGCACGACGCCATCATCGCCCGCGAGACATGGGACCGCGTTCACGCCATCCTGCAGGAAAGCCCGCGCAAGCGAGCCGCCCGCACCCGCGCCGAGACGCCCGCACTGCTGAAGGCGCTTCTGTTCGGCCCCGACGGCGCGGCCTTCTCGCCGACGCACACCCGCAAGGGCGACAAGCTCTACCGCTACTATGTCAGCCAGACGGTGCTGAAGCATGGCGCAGGGTCGTGCCCGGTGGGACGTGTCTCCGCCGCCGAGATCGAGGCCGCAGTCGTCGATCAGTTGCGCACCGTTTTCCGCCAGCCTGAGGTCGTGGCGGGAACGTGGAAGGCGGCACGCGGCCACGCTGACGACATCACCGAGGCCAACGCCCGCGCAGCACTCCAGCAGCTCGATCCGCTCTGGGAGGAGCTCTTCCCCGCAGAGCAGGCGCGCATTGTGGCGCTGCTGGTCGAGCGAGTTGACATCGGCACGGACGGGCTCAAAGTCCGCCTGCGCATCGACGGCCTCAGCGGCCTAGCGCGCGAGATGCAGGCCGGTGGCATGGAGGCGGCAGCATGACCCGCGGGGCTCCGATCCCCGAGACGGTGACGCTCCACGTGCCGTTCCGCGTTGTGAAGCGCGGGGGGCGAAAGGAGATGCAGATGCCGGATGGTGCCATGCAACCGCGCCGGACAGACAGCACACTCTTAAAGGCGCTAGCGCGCGCATTCCGGTGGAAGCGGATGCTGGAGTCGGGAGAGTACGCAACCATCGGCGATTTGGCCCAGAGCGAAGGGATCGCACACTCCTACACGACCCGCGTGCTGCGGCTCACATTGCTTGCGCCCGACATCCTCGAGACGATCCTGGAAGGGAAGCAGGGTCCGAAGGTAACTCTAGCACGGGTGTTGGAGCAGTTTCCATCGGAGTGGAGTGCACAGGAGAGTCAGTTCTGCTGACAACACTCTTACGGACATTAAAACTCAGTGCAGCGAATGACCGCTCCGAGCCCAAAATGACAAATACTGCGGGTCACCCGAAGGGCGGCGAAGCGCATGAAGCGGACTTTGCAAAGTCTCACT
This sequence comes from Roseovarius confluentis, assembly GCF_002917925.1. Lineage (GTDB taxonomy): Bacteria > Pseudomonadota > Alphaproteobacteria > Rhodobacterales > Rhodobacteraceae > Roseovarius > Roseovarius confluentis. The sequence goes on from NZ_PPFE01000001.1 coordinate 435,661, forward strand.
ATCTGCCCTTTCTTGCCATTGAACTGGCCAGCAAGATTCGGCGCTGCGGCTCGGGCAACGATGCTTCAGTTTGATCCATTGTCTTCGGCTGGGTTGATTATCTCTCGGAACAGATTTTGCCACTCCCCATCCTCCTTTTTATCTATTGCTTGATCGATGGTGGTTTTGTCGGTTGAGAGCACTTGAACAAGTATGTGTCCTTCGTGTTCCTGGGCATGGCTTCGCAGCCGTTCCAGCATCTCCCTTTGCTCGCTTTTTCCATACGATAGCTTACAAAGTGTTCCGTATTGTTCTTTCGTCATTCGTACGACAGACGGCAATGCGCTTTGAGGGGGGCCGGAAGGCTTCATCTCCACTGTAATGGAATTTGAATCGAGATCGTAGTAGCCGTCTTGGTCGGCCGGGAACACTGTTTGAACTTTTGCCACCATGTTCATTTTGTAATGCACGTATGTTTCTGGTGTTCCCATGACGACTTGTTCTTTGAATAGCTCTTTTGGGAACTGCATGATCAGTGCCTTCCACAAGATGCGCCCCAAGACATCGACCACATGGTCCTCTGAATCGGGCAAGGCGTCTTCGATTTCTTCGAGCGTTGAACCGTGCATCAAGCTATTTCGCGTCTTGTCGAGGAGCTCGAAAGTTCCAGCATCGCTGTCGGGCGCAGCTTCCTGAACCAACGCTCTGATTGCCTGTTTTGCATATGGCCGATGCATCGGATGCTTTTCACACTTCTCGCAATACAGCGGTTCCCGACAGTGCGGGCATTGGTCGTGCACTTTCTCTGTCGGCTTGTTGAACTCTGCCACGATCTCAAGCGCGAACCAGAAGTAGGTGAATTGGTCGTCAGGCGAAGCTGCGTCAACGCCGATCCTGTACCAGCGAAGTGCCCGCTTAACTGCGGGCGATACATCGTGCTTCAGCAAGCGCTCTATGGAAGCCGCATTTTCATCTCTGAGAAATGGTTGTGGATCATCATATTCAACTTTCTCACTCCACATCAGAGCGTCCCTCATCCTCATTTCTGAGGGATTGCTTCCGTCAATGATCTTTCGAATCCGATGCTTTCGAAATCCAGCACCTGTCGTGAACGCAAGCATGTTCAGGCAATGTGCCATAACTTCATCGACGCTCTCTTTTGCAGCCTCTAAGTCTGGCGCTTCAAAGTAGATTTGTAACGATAGCAGAAATGGAGTAGTGAACTCTGTCCGTGGGATGTTTTTTACCCTGGCTTTGAAAGCTCCTGCTGGATCGGTGATCGTCAGTACGTGATCATCGGAGATGATAGAAACGTCCGACATGATTTCATAGTGAGCAACACATTCCATAAGCAAGCCCTATTGCATTAAGTTCTTTTGCTCAGTGAGCAATTCAAGGCATTGATACTAGCCTCGCACCTCAAACCCAACCTTGGTCCAATCAAGAAGGCTAGGAATGCTGCATATGGTGCTTTCATTGAACCCGGTCTGCTTTGAAATCTCGATTAGCCACTTTCGCCTTGACTTGTCGGCTTTTTGCGCAAGCGGCGAATGGCCAAATTCCGCCCGACCTATAGAGTTCCGGTGTCCCCTTTGGTCGCTTGCACCATTTTGAATAAATTGAACGTTCGACCGCTTCGTCCCGCATTCGCGACCTTGATGCACTTTGCGGAGAAGGTCTAGTTTGAGCCCTTCTCAGACCTTGGCGTCAGGCGCAGCATTCGTCGCGATGGGTGAGAAGCGGAAGTTTGTTGCAGGTGCGAGAAATTCTTTGCGTGACGAGCAAGTGGTCATTCCATCGAAACCACAGCACGCCATTGTATTGCCTTTACCGGCTTGAACGTGACTTGGCCAATGTGCAAGCTCATCTGACAGCACCAACGGGAAAACCGTAATGAGACTGAGCAGAATGACTTTCAGCGGCTACCGTCGTTTTCTTCACAAGAACACCCTCAAAACCGGCAGCAAATTGACCGTGCTGGTAGGCCCAAATGAAGCAGGCAAGAGTTCAATTTTGGCGCTCCTGTCAAAGATGAAGGAAGGCGAAGACTGGGCAATTCATGATCGACACAAGTACCCAGAAGACGCCAAAATATCAGCCGAGTTAGTTTACGACCTTTCTAGCGAAGATCATGAGGAAATTGGGAGCGATACTCCAAAACAATATGTTGTGCGCAAGAATGACGAAGGAGAACTTAGTCACGAACTAATACCAAAGGTTGCAAGGAGTAAGTCTCATCGCGCTGGCTTCATGACTAAACTGAGTAGAGCTGCCAAGAACTCTTTTCTGGTGAAGGTGATGGACGATGAGGAGTTGGATCACAATGCGTTAGTTCGCCTTAGTATGAAATTGGATGTAGATCAGGAAACTATCTCACAGAACGATCTCGCGCTATTAGAAGAAGTTTCGTCCGCCCTAAGTAATAATAACACAGATAGCGCGCCTAAATACGTTCGCGACTTTGCCGCTGAAATCCAAAGATTCCTACTTGTGGAGCGTGCTCCTCACCCAAACGACACAGCACTAAAAATTGCTGACAGCAAAGAGCCTGCGTTCGTCGAGTTTTCACAAGACGATCGTGAAATTCAGCCTACTTACAACTTGTCACATTTTGAGCACGAGAACCCAAAATCAAGCGTTGAACCAAGCAAAGCCCTTCGGAACTTATGCGAAGTTTCAGGCCTTGATTTGCGAGCGTTAAAGGCGAGCTTCACCGCGAACAGAACCGATAGAGTTCAGTCGATGATTGATAGTGCCAATGTTCGACTTAGGGACATTTTCGCAGAAACGTGGTCACAATCAGATGTCGCCCTGCAGTTCTCTTGGCAGCGACCAAATCTTGAAATCATGGTTCTGACCGAGGAAGACCAGTCAAGACAGTTCAGTCCGCTGGCTGACCGTAGCGATGGCTTTAAGCAATATGCCGCCTTAGTTGCGTTCATCATACGGCAGAACGCTCGCACACCCATCTTGCTCATCGATGAAGCCGAACAGCACTTACACTATGACGCTCAAGCAGACCTTATTCAAACTTTGACTGAGCGAAATCTGGCGTCCCAAGTCATATACACAACGCATTCGGCTGGTTGCCTTCCCGAAGACTTGGGAGTCGGCGTTCGCTTAGTAAAGCCCGAAAGCACCGAGAAAGGATTCTCCGTTAGTCGGGTTGAAAACAATTTTTGGTCAAACGACGCACTCGGATTCTCGCCTTTGCTCTATGGTATGGGTGCGCAAACTTTGGCTTTCTTCCCAATTCGTAGAGCCCTTGTTTGTGAGGGGCCCACTGAGATGATCTTGGTTCCGACCATATTGCGCCAAGTGAACAACACCGAGCACAATGGCTTCCAAGTTGTTCCCGGCCTTGCCACACACTCGAAAACTGAAATTCGCCGTTTCGCAACTCAGGGCGAAAACGTGGCGTATCTTCTCGACCGAGATGGCGCAGGGCGCACCTATCAGAAAGAACTGATTGGAGCCGGTGTATGTAAGAAGCGAGTGTTCTTCGTCGCCGATAAAGACAACAGCGCAGTGACAGTAGAAGACTGGATTGAGGACGCTGTTTTTACCTCTGCTGTAAGAACTTACTTGGAGCGCTACTACCCACAACCAACTAAAGTGGCTGATGATCTCTTTTTTGGAGATGGAAAAGCAGCAAAGCTTAGGACACTGGAGTCCAGTGAGTTTAAGTTTTCGAAGCCAGCCCTTGCCTATATTATTCTGGAGCAAGCCGAGACAGCATCGGGTCTCCAGATTTTCAACCCGAGGCACAAGAAGTATGTCTCAAAACTTGCTAAGTTGATTATTCAAAGCTTCGAGCCAGGCTAACTTTGGCCGATAGTGCGCAAACGCTTGGGCGCGACCTAATGGGATCAACTGCCTTCCCGCCAAACCGCAGCTATTCTTGCGGTATCCGACTTCATATAAAATTCTACAATCAGCACCCCGGCTCACTCGTAAAATAAACCCACGAAACCCTAAGTCAGACGTCCGCTCTTTGAAATCTGCATTGCAGCACCGATGAGATCGGCCAATGTCTGGTTTGGGCCGGAAGCGTCGATTACCCGTTTACGTCTCAGGGGCTGGATTGTCCGCAGTGGCGACCTTCGTACACCTTGCAGAGAAAGTCTGGTTCGAGCCCAGAGTAACGAATGCTGCGGCCTGCGAGAAGGTCTGCTTAGCGGAGCAAGGCTACTTCGTTTCCAGTCGGAACTTCAGGAACCTCTCCCCGTCGTAATCGACATCCCCAACCTGCACCGCGCCCAATCTTTCGAGCGCTCCAAGATTCTTCCTGGAGGGTGGCAGCAGAAACGTCACAAATGGGATGCGGTCGTCAGCGATGGCGAAGTCTATGGCCTTTCTTGAAATGCGCCTGCCAAGGCCAAACGCATCCGGCCGCAAGACGAGCCCGAAATCCCACTCGTCACCTTCTTTCTGAAAACCGCCCCACCCAACGTATTCGCCGTCGACCAGAAATGCCCAATGCCCGAGTCCATCCCGGGCCCAGTACGCCTCTTTCATTTTGACGAATTTGAGTGCCATCTCCGTGTCCCACGCACCCGTCAAAAGCGGCATGTGTTCAGCAACCCTAGCGTTGGACATGTGCTCGGAAATTTCGGAAGTTGGCACATCAATCAGCCGGGAAAATGTAATCTCATGTGTCAACGTGTCGTCCCCTATGTCCTTCAGCTGCCGTATCCCGGCAGCGCGGTGGCAGCAACCTCCCAACCCGACATTGGAGTCAGCTCTGCGGACGGCAGCAAAGTCCCGCACAGCTGATGCTCACCTTATGCCTGGCACGAGTCCGCTGCCGGCCCAATGCGGACATACAAGTAGTTCACTGATGCCGCACTGCAGCTTCACCAGAGCAAACCTTGCGTCCCCTGAGCCATAAGAGGGCTTGTTGTCTGCTGTGCGCCGCTACTCGCAGATTAATGTGCGAATATTTCCTGTTGCAGTTCATGATCGCTGGGAAGCCTGCTAGGTGTAGGCGGCTCCAAACTTACAAACGCGACTCGACCAGATGTTAACCGCATTAATAGAGGGTATTCGAAGCAGACCGATCCCTGGCGCAGTTGGGCATTGCCCGTTTTGCAACTCTGAAATGATCCCGCGATGCGGCGAGATTAGGGTCCACCATTGGGCGCACAAAAGCAAAGTGGACTGCGATCCTTGGTGGGAGCCAGAAACAGATTGGCATCGGAACTGGAAAAACGAGTTTCCATTAGGTTGGCAAGAAAGGGTATTTGAGGATCATGACACCGGTGAGAGACATATAGCTGACGTATACACGCTGGCCGGCCTTACTCTGGAGGTTCAACATTCTCATCTCGATCCCAAAGAACGTCGAGCCCGGGAAGCCTTCTATAAAAATATGCTTTGGGTGGTTGATGGTTCTAGATTGAAGGGTAACCGTAGCAAGATCTTGGGGTGGCGTGGAGCGCTTACCGAGATTTTTCACGGTGGCCAGCGGACAAACCTGTTTTTGACAAGTGAGGCCAACGAGCTTTTTCCCAGCGATTGGTTGGAAAGCAGCGTTCCAATCTGTTTTGACTACATGGGCCCAAATGCTGAAACTTCGTCAGCACCCACTCGACTATTCCTGTTGTATCCTGGCTCGGTGCGAGGTCGCCGCTTGGTGGAACCTCTGACGCGGGATGAACTGTTGAGGGCTATCTATTCGGAACGTGTACATATTTCCGCAGTTCGCAGCGTCCTCAAAAACGTTTTACGACTGAGGTTTTCTAATAGGCGGTGCTGAAGACTTCATACAGAACCGGACTGCTTCGCAGATACGGCCCATTCCCGACGTTCGTTGCGGTTTTCGACGCTGCATTGCAGCTTGCCTTTACCTGACACTCGTGAATCTAGCTTAGTTTCGAAAGGCACCAGCATGGAAAAGCGTCTAGTACAAAGCCTGATCATTCAAAATGATCTTGAAGAGGCCAAATCTGAGATAAACCGCAAGGGCCTCATCCTTTCGATTGCTCACATCAAGACGGCCTTCTTGGCCTTCCACAATCTTTGCGAATTCGAGAAGTCCATACGATCCATGTATGCTGACCATCGGGAACTAAGCAGGTTATTCGACGACTGTCGCGCCAACGCAGAGTTCTTTTCATATCTGCGAAACAAGTTCACCGGCCATATCACCGACGACCTAATCGAGAAGACCTTAGAGTGGAAACCCGAACTTCCTCTGACTTTGGATCGGGATCATGATGCAGGCATCATCCTGATGTACAACTACTGGCTGCTCGAGACAGCTATCAACACCTATGTGGACTCAGAAGGTAACCACAAGATTTTCGACTCTGAAACCGACCTCATGTACCCGCCGGATTTCAAGCGTTTCGAAAGCACACTGACCACGACCATTGATCAAGCGACCAAATTCCTTTCTGCCGTTGAGGCCATTTTCAAACCGACCGTTTCATCGCCAGCTTCAGAAGAAGAGAAAATAGAGCTGTTTGTGAAGGCAGGCCTTACCGACTTTACCTTTCTAACGAAAAAAGGTCGTTGAAAGCGATCTAGGTGCAGATTGTTCGGGTGCGAGGCTCAATCCTCTCAGGCACATTGTATGCCTGCACGGTTATCGAGATTTCTCGATTGGCGTCGTCCTTGTGTCCGAACAGATATGTCCAACTGCCTTCGTTTCGTTTCTTAACCAACTTTTTGCAGTTGGGGTGCTTGTGCGTGCTTTCCTCGATCTTTTCGAGCACACCGGTGAAATCCTTGTTTCGGCTGAAAATCAAAACAGCCGCTTTGGTGTCACGCCAGCTAAGGTACGAAAGCACCTGATCGAGCGTCTCGAGATAGCCCTTTTCGCCCGTCCAAAACTTGCACTCTCCGATGAAAATGTTTCGCCCATCTACTTTGATGAGAATGTCGGTCTTGCCTTCGTAGTTGAAGGTTTCTCCTGTCGCATCGCCAGAAAAGTGTCCGTTCAATTGCATCAGGAAGTGCGTCCGCAGGCTTTCCTCATCGATCTCGCGAAACGCTCCGGGACTCTGCTCCATGACACTGACCATATTTGCCAAGACGGACAATATATGCTCGTAGTCATCGTCTGTAAGGATTGGTTCTGGGTTGTATGCAACTTTGGATGCGGTTGGCTTTGGTGTCTGTGGTCGTATGTTTCTTCGGACCTTTGGTGCTGCAAACGTTTCCTTAGCACCTGGGCGTTCTTTCATTCTGAAACCAAGCCCAGCAACTAGCGACTTGTCTTTCAGTAGTTTTTCCTTGCGCCGCTCGATTGTTCTTGTGGCAAGGTTTTCCAATCCGGCGTTGTAGCCATTGGCATCGTTGGCAAGCCAACCGAGATGCGTATTGATTGAGTTGAGTACTCGTTCAATTTCTTGTTTCACTCGTTCAGCTGACAGATCGGTCCCAGTAACCGAGAACTCGACGACCCCGTCGCGGACCCTAGCCATCGGATTATTGAAGTTTCGAGTGGAGGGCTGAATGTCAAAACCAACCTTGTTGCCAGTGAACGGCACTTCGACATCTATCGTTGTTCCGGTGATGAGGACCGGCCGCGAACGATCATGAATAATGCGGTCACGGTCTTGGCTCACGTCAATTTTGGTTTCTCTTTGATCCACAACCAATTCATCGTCGTGGATGACTGGCACCTCGAATGTGTACTCGTCGACATAGTAACGCGCCAAATCCGTTGTCGAAATATTCAGAAGCTCGTCGCCATTCATCGCGCCAATCTTGGCAACGAGTTCGTTCCTCCAACCTTCTTGGGTGGCGTGCCAGTCGCCTTTGTGGAATAGGTAGTCCTCTGGCGTGGAACGATAGCCGCGCATACTCATCTCTTAAGTGGTTAGTGACTGTATGTGCACTATATATAGTGGAGCGCTGAAAACCAATGAAGGTCGGAGTTTGAAACCACAAGCGCCATGAGTTTTTTTTGTGCCCGATCACGCACCGACCTGCTTGCTGCTCACGCCAACGCCGCGTTTCATCTTCCGTTGGGCGTCTATTTTGCTCGAAGCATCGACATTGAACGGCCGCTCTTCAACCGAAGCTGCGACCACTTCGCGCGTGCAGCGAACGACCGCTTCTCTAATTGGGTTTCTGGGTCAAGCTCCATTTTCCTTCTTATGAACGATTGAGGATCGCTGATCCGGATCACGCTTCTCTTCGCAGTCTCGTCTGGCGTTCGAAGGGCGCCGCTGCATGCATGTGTCGGATTGGCAATGGAGAGCCCCGCTGTCCGGCGCGCTTCAAGTTGCGCAGCAGACATTTTCGGCTTCATCCATAGACCTCGTCCGGATAGGACGATCCCGTCAGGGTTGGTGGTTGGCTACTGGGTCATGCCTTGCCTCCCACGTTTTCCTGACGGAATTCCGTACCATCGATCCACATCTTATGCAGAAGGACGGCGAGTTTTCGGGCGACGGCTACGACGGCACGACGGCGGCCTTTGGTGCGCATTAAGCGCATCCCCCAGGACTTGATCTGTGACCCCGCCATCGTGCGCATGAGCAGTGCGTTTGCAGCGGCATACTAGGTAGCCCAGACATCTCGATCACCAGCCTTCGAGATGCGTCCTGGATTATCATGTTCGCCGGATTGGTAGCGTCTGGGCGTAAGGCCATAGTGCGCAGCGACTGTACGTGAACGTTTGAAACGACCTGGATCATCGACGGCGGCTTTGAACGTGAGTGCGGCGATGGGGCCCACCCCGGGCACTGTAATCATTCGCATGCACACTTCGTCTTGCGAAGCTGCCCGTTTAACGCGCCGGTCCAGCTCGAGATAGCGTTGGAAGAGCACCGCACGCGCGTCGAGCAAAGGTATGATCGCATGCGCGAGCACTTCATCCATCAGGATCATCGGTCGAACCACCCCGTCAAAGCTGCCGTACTTGACTGTTCTTGGCAGGCGAACTCCGAAGATCTTCAAAAGGCCGCGTACCTCGTTGGCCAAATCCATCGTCTTTTTGAGCAAAGCCTTTCGGGTGCTCAGGAGCTCCCGCAGGCCATGCGCCTGTCGGCTCTTCATGTGAACCGGGCTGAACCAACCTGTTTTCAGGATCTGAGCTATGCCTTTGGCATCGGTCTTGTCGGTTTTGTTCCGCATGGCCGACAGCGCGGCGCTTACCTGCCGCGCCTCCATGCAAACGATGTCAAAAGCTTCGGCCTGCAAGCCGATGTACAGGTGCTGGCTCAAAGCACCAGCTTCGAAGCCAACACACTTGATGGCGTGCGGGAAAGCCATAAGACAAGCGGCCATGTCCTCAACTTCACAAGGCACTTCCCGCTCTAATTGAACCTTCCCTTTGCCATCGACAATGCAGAGCGCACACGAGCGCAGCGATACGTCTAATCCAACGAAGTATTCCATAGTCTGTCTCCCTTGTTCACAGCGATGCCGTGATCATATCGGGAGCTCGACCTCAGAGGAGGGTCAGCCCAATTACGCATGCTCTCCGCCCAATCTGCCAGGAAACACACCAAGTTCCGACTTGAACCCGCAGCCAATAAGGTTTGACGCTAGTCGCTTTTGGGCAACCGCCACCGAAATCGAAGGCAACAGGTGGCGTTCTTGGAATCGCCAGTATTATCAGTGCCTTGGAAGGCTATTCACCAAATCGGCACAGTCATGAGGTCCGGAGAATACCAGCCCTGAGAGACCGCTTCCGTGCTTCTTAGCCCAAGCGTCGGTGCTCGGCCCACCCTGCATAACTCTCAAATATAACGGGAAAATCCGGCCGCAGCCGGATCGGGAGAACGCTTTCGCGGGGGCAAGTGGCGGAGAGACAGGGATTCGAACCCTGGAGACGGTTTCCCGCCTACACGCGTTCCAGGCGTGCGCCTTCGACCACTCGGCCACCTCTCCGGTCTGGCCTCTTTATCGCTAGCGATCATGCCAGTTCAAGAGCTTTCTTGCGCACGGCTCAGCGGCCATCGCCGGCCCCCCCGCCATCACCTCCGTCGGCGTCGCCGTCCATGTCCGGCGGTTCATCAAGCTGGCGCGGCTTAGTTTCGGGAACAGACATGGAGACGGGCGCCGTGGCGGCCTTGGCCCCGGTTTCGGTGCCGCCACCTCCCAGCACCTCGGCGTTGCGAATCCAGATATCGCGCTGCGCGAAAGGTATTTCGATCCCGGCCGCGGCAAATCGAGCGGCGATCTCGTGGTTCATTTCCGAATGCACCGACAGAACGTAGTTCACGTCTCGCAGTATCGCCCGGATCTCGAAATCCAGCGCATCCGCCCCGAAACCGCGGAACACCACCGCCGGTGGCGGATTCAGCAGGACGAGCGGATGTGCCTCGGCAACCTCTTGCAGGATTCCCTCGACCATTTTCGTATCCGTACCGTAAGCCACACCTACCGGAACGATAAGGCGGCCCACGGTATTGCCGCGGGTATAGTTCGTGACCCGTCCCGAAACGAGATCGGCATTGGGCACAATCACGTCGGAGCGGTCGAAGGTCTGGATGATGGTCGAACGCACCGAGATGTCCTTGACGTTGCCGTGCACGCCGCCCACCTCGATCCAGTCGCCTTCGGAGATGGGCCGTTCGACCAGAAGGATGATGCCGCTGACGAAGTTCGACACCACGTTTTGAAGGCCGAAACCGATACCGACCGAAAGCGCGCCCGCAACATAGCCCAACGCCGTGAGATCGATGCCCGCGCTGGTGATGGCAATGACCGCGGCCAGAAATATCCCGATATATCCGACACCCGACAGGATCGCGTTGCGACCTCCCGGATCGATCTTGGTCTTCGGCAGGATCGTGTTCTTGAGAGCACCCTGAAGAAGCCGTGTCGCGGTGTATCCCAGGACGAATACAAAGGCGAGCGTGAGGAAAATCATGGGCGAGATGCGCGTCTCGCCGATCATGAAACCTTCCGCCGCGCGGGCGTAAAGCTCGGTCAAATCCGCGACGCGCGCCCCCCAGATCAGGGCGAAGACCGGTAAGGAAAGAAGGACGAGAACCACTCCGATCAGGATAGGGATCAGGGATTCGGCCGCGCCCGCGCGGTTGCGCGTGACAAGCACGTAGACTTCGACCACCACCCTTTGCAGCACCAACAGCATCGCCAGCAGCTCGATCGAGCCCAGCGAGGGATAGAGCAGCGCCTGCGCAAGCCTGAAGTATCCGACCGCGCCCAATACCGGCACCACAATGGCCAGCGCAGCCATCAGAAAGGCCAGTATTCCGGTCATGCGAGAGCGATAGGTTTCCTCGCCATCGTCCTCCACGTCGGTACGTACATGTTCCCGCAAAAGCCTCGAGATACGCAACAGCAGAAGGCTGCAAAGCACCATCAGGGGAAACAGGATGACAACAGACGCGGATTGGCTCCACTGCGAGATGTCGCCGACCTGCTGCAGAAAGAAGCTGCCCGATGCCACTGCGCCCAGAAGCATGCCATAGACCCGTCCCTTGCGGCGACTCTCGGGCGACAGGTTCAGTGGCAGCGTGCGGGCCTCTTTTCCGGGGAACACGCGCGTGGCCAGCCAGCGTGCCAGCAGAAAGGTAAAGACCAGCGGGCCGAGAACGTCCAGTATCTGACTGCCGCGCAAACCGATCAAGCCGGTGCTCGAAACCGCCTCGATGAGGAAATAAACACCAAAAAGCGGTAGGAACAGGCTGCCCATCGACACGATGAAGCCTATGATCCATCGCGCCGCGCCCGGGTTTTCGTCCAGTATCCTGCGGTTCAGCTTGTGGGTCCACTTGCGCCCTCGCGCCAGCAGCACCAGTCCGATCACAGACATCACCAGCAAGGCGGGAATATCTTGCATGGTCTCTTCGCGCTGGACAGGGTTGGCCCAAGCGGTCATCACCTCCGAGCGCAGAGTCGAAGCGGTCCGGGCGAGCGCGGCGAAACCTTCGGGCCAGTGAACCGGATTAAGCGGTGACGCGCCAAACTCCAGGATTTCCCGGGTCTGTCGCTCGCGGATGATGGTGTCGATCCCCTGGATCAGCCCGTCGGCCCGGGTGAAGGACAGTTCAGCTTGGCGTACCGGCTCTCGCAGACGTGCAATCCGGTCTTCCAGAAGGGAGCGCTCCGCCGCGATCGCGGCGGGCTCGGTCTCGCCCTCTTCCGGCGCCGGACCAATCGCTTCCAGTTGGCGCTGTGCCGTCTCAATCGCGTTTCGATTGATGTCCTGGGCCTCGAGGAACCGTTGCCGCCAGTCGGCCAGTTCGTGGCGCAACGCTTCCAGTGCGTTGGTCGAGGCGCGGCCGGTTTCAATGGCTTCATCGGCCCTTGTCGCCACGCGCGTCCAGGTTTCGTAATCCGGCAAGTTGTCGGAAGCCCGCGATTGTGCTGTTGCAGGCGAAGCGGTCGATACGAGTGCCGTCGTCAGCCCTGCCCCGTAGCCGGCCATCAAAAGAACCAGTACGGCCAGGCAGCGCAGCACTCTGGTCATTCGACAAACACCCCGGGTATGCTGCGCGGCGCCTCTGACAGCCAATCGGGCGTCGGAAGGTTCTTCTCGCGCAGGAACTCTGGATTGAACAGTTTCGACTGGTATCGCGTGCCATAGTCGCAAAGTACCGTCACGATGGTATGCCCCGGCCCCATGTCGCGCGCCATTCGGATTGCACCAGCGATATTCACGCCGGTGGATGCGCCCATGCAGAGGCCCTCGTGCGCCAGAAGGTCGAACACGATCGGGAGCGCTTCCTCATCGGGAATCTGGTAGGCGAAATCGGGCGTGAAGCCTTCCAGGTTGGCGGTGATCCGAGCCTGGCCGATTCCTTCGGCGATGGAACTGCCCTCGGCCTCGAGCTCACCTGTCGTGTAATATGAATAGAGCTTTGCGCCCATCGGGTCGGCAATGCCCATCTTCACGCCCTTGGGTTGCAACGCCATCGCCACGCCGGCCAGAGTGCCGCCCGAGCCGCAGGCGCAGATAAATCCGTCCACCTTGCCGCCTGTTTGTTCCCATATCTCGGGGCCGGTTGTCTCGACATGGGCCTGGCGGTTGGCGGTGTTGTCGAACTGGTTGGCCCAGATCACGCCTCTCTCCGAGGTCTCGGCAAGCTTCTTGGCCAGGCGTTCGGAGTACCGCACAAAATTATTGGGATTGCTGTAAGGGGCAGCCGGAACCTGAACCAACTCGGCGCCCGCAAGCGTCAGCATGTCCTTCTTTTCCTGGCTTTGCGTTTCCGGGATCACGATCACCGTCTTGAAACCCATCGAGGCTCCCACCAACGCGAGGCCGATGCCAGTGTTCCCGGCCGTTCCCTCGACAATCGTACCGCCCGGCTTCAGATCGCCACGCGCCACTGCATCTGTGATGATCGCCAACGCGGCACGGTCCTTGACCGATTGGCCAGGATTAAGGAACTCGGCCTTACCATAGATATCACAGCCAGTCTCTTCGCTGGCTTTACGCAGTTTGATGAGGGGGGTGTTTCCGACCGCGTCGGCCAGATCCTTGGCGATCCGCATCGCTGAGGCTCCTTAAATCAGCATTCGGAATCTGATTAAGACGGAAACGCCATGAACTCAAGCGGATGCGGTCAGCCGTGGGCGTTCCCGTTCAAGCCAGAGCAACAATGCAAGCAGCGGGCCGATGTTGACTTCGCCCGTGCGGACCATATCCATCGCCTGATCAAAGCGAATGACGTGGCGTCGCAGATCTTCGTGCTCGACATCCAGCCCGCCATGGCTTTGCCCGCTGTCGGGCAGATCGCACACACCGACGTAGCAGTGATACATTTCGGTCGAACAACCGGGCGAGCAGTAGTGCGAGGAGACATGCTCAAGCTGCAAAAGAGCAAGATCGGCTTCCTCGCTGCATTCGCGGCGCGCGGTCTCTTCCGGTGTCTCACCCGCATCCACGCGGCCCGCCACGGGTTCCAAGACCCAAGGGTATGGATCGCCGCGTCCAAATGGACCCATGCGGAATTGCTCGATCAACAGGATACGGTCGCGAACGGGATCATACGGCAGCACGATAGCCGCATCGGTCGCGACGAAAACCTCGCGCGAAAGCGCGGCACTCATTGTTCCGTCGAACTGCGGATGTCGTAAACGATAGCTGCGCGTCAGGAAGAAACCTTCGTGCGGCGTGTCGCGCGACACGATCTCGACCTCGTCGGACCGCATTGGGCTGCGCCGAGTCGCCGGGGCCGGATTGCGGGCGGCCGCCGAACGCGCGGCGGCCCTAGACAGGATCATCTGACGGCGCGGCTCCAGATCCTGCGCCGAAAGCCTCCCGAAGTATCCCATGATCTCGCTCGCGGCGTGTTCATAAAGCGCCACATCCGACTGCGCACCGGAGCAAAGTACGGTGTCATGTTCCGTCGTCTTGCACGGCAAGCCGACAACCGTCGCGAAGAACAAAGCCCGCGCCGCTGCCTGCCCTTCCAGATTGCCCGAGGTAGCATCCCCGGCCCCGAGACATCGCAACAGGCCGTTCGTCCAGCTCGGACCTTTCAGCGTAACGCGTCCCATACGATCAGCGCCAGCGCCGCGCGACCCATTCCGACACGAGGCCGATCACGACCCCGCCGCCCACAAGCAGCACGATCAGCGGGATGTGCCACATGGTGAACAAGTAATCGATACCAAGCTCGAAAATCGCGATGATCCCTTCGACCGGCCCGTCATAGCGGTTTTCCAGCGCGTGGCGCAGCATCTCGTTGAAGCTTTGCAGAAAAAGCGCCCAGAACACCATCGCACCAACGCCGGTCAAGCCCGCACCGATGGCGTTGCTGTACCCGTGGTTCAGCCTTGAGCCGATGACCACCCAGCCCATCAGCAGGCCAAGGGCCACATTCACCTCGTTGAACCAGCCGAACCCGGTGCCTTCGGGCATCAATGGGCGAAACATCTCGGAGGCGTACCAGGCAAGGATCGCCATCAATATGGCGGCGACACCTCGACCGGTTGTCGGCATACTGTCGGTTACGGGCATTCCTCTGCGGGCCTCGCGATTGTGATCTGCGTCACATCGCAGTTACCCGCATGAAACGCTGCCGCACAAGAGGTCAGGTAAAAATTCCACATCCGTCGAAAGCGTTCGTCAAAGCCCATCTCGGCAATCTGCTCCCACTTTTCGTTGAACGTGTCGTGCCAGCGGCGCAGTGTCTGGCTGTAGCTTTCACCGAACTCGATGGATTGCCGGACGAGAAGGCCGGCTCTCTCGACTTGTGCCCTGAGGGCTGCGGGGCTGGGCAGCATGCCTCCCGGGAAAATGTACTTCTGGATAAAGTCGACATCCCTGCGATACGTCTCGAAACGCTCGTCACCCACGGTGATGATCTGAAGCGTCGCGTGCGCGCCGGGCTTCAGGCGGTCATGCACCGTGTCAAAGTAGACCGGCCAATACCGCTCGCCCACAGCCTCGAACATCTCGATACTGGCGATGCCGTCATACAGCCCATCCTCGTCACGATAATCCTGAAGCTTGAATGTCACGAGTTCGGAAAGCCCCGCCTTTTCAATGCGCTCCTGGGCATACTTGAACTGCTCCTCGCTTATGGTCAGGCAGGTGACGCGTAGGCCTCGCTGGCCCGCCGCATATTCTGCGAACCCACCCCATCCGCAGCCGATCTCCAGCACATGGTCGCCCGCCGTCGCACCCATCTGATCGACCATCGAAGCGTATTTCGCCGTCTGCGCCGCTTCCAGACTCTCCTGTCCTGTCTCGAAGATGGCGCTGGAATAGGTCATGGTGTCGTCCAGCCAAAGCCGGTAAAAATCGTTGCCCAGATCGTAGTGATAGCTGATATTGCGCCGCGCCTGCTTGCGCGTGTTGCGCTGGAACCAGAAACGCAGCTTTTCGTAAAGCTCGACCAGCTTCTGCCCCGGATAGCCGTTGTACATGTCGTCATTGTCGCTGTTGACGAGGTCCATGAAGGCCTGAAGATCCGGCGTGGTCCACCATTTGTCGAGGTAGGCGTCGCAAAAGCCAAGATACCCCTCACGCAGCATCCGCGAGAACAGTTCGTCATTGTGAATGTCGATGCGCGCCACCGGCCCCGGGGCCGCCCCCTCGGCGCGGAACACCCGGCCATCGTCCAACCCGATGTCCAACCGGCCATGCTGAAGCGTCCGGGCCACCGCGAACATCCGGGAGAAATAGCGCGGAAGCCCGGTCTGGTCGTCAGTGTCAGTCAGAACGCTCTCGGTAACAGCAGACATCGTGGTGCCGCCATCCGGAGCTGTGACGCGGGCGGTGCCCAAAGGTGTTCTCATTGCTTTCAAAACGGTCTCGCTTCATACGCTTCCAATGCGCGTTGCCGGCCTTCGGAGAGGCCGATCACACGCTCAGGATACTCGTTATCGGGTTGAATGGTCCAACTGCGCGGCATTGCCTCGAAATAGCTCAGCGCGGTCTTGGTGGGCCGACTGTACCCCTCGGCGATCCAGCGGCGCCGATAGGCGCCATCGGGGTCGAACTTGTCCAGCTGTGTCTCGGGGTTGAAGACGCGGAAATAGGGGGTGGCGTCCGGGCCGCTGCCTGCTGCCCATTGCCACCCCATAGCGTTCGACGCAACGTCCCAGTCGGTCAGGCAGTCATCAAACCAGGCCTGTCCTACTTTCCAGTGAGTCATCAGATGCTTGGTCAGGTAACTGGCGACGATCATCCGGGCCCGGTTGTGCATCTTGCCGGTCACGTACATCTCGCGCATGGCAGCATCGACAAAGGGCTCGCCGGTGCGGCCCTGCTTCCATGCCTTGACCTCGGCGCGGCGCTCGTCTTCGTTCCAGGGGAACGAATCCCACTCCTCGCGCCAGTTGTCGTCCTTGATGCGTGGCGTGTGATAGATCAGGTGGTAGGCGAACTCGCGCCAGACCAGTTCCTGCAACCATGTCTCGGCACTCTTGCCGCCCCCTTCGTGAAGCGCGCGTTGCCCGGCGTGCCAGCATTGAGCCGGGGAAATTTCTCCATAGGTCAGGTTCTCGGAAAGGCCCGAGGTGCCATCCTCGGCGGGAAAATCACGGTTCTTCTTGTAGTCGCCAATGGCATGACCGGTGAACCAGCCCAGACGGCCATGTGCCGCCTTCTCGCCCACGCGCTGGTGCGGCAGGCAGACCTCTGCGCCACGGTCCATCGCCGTGCCCATCTTCCAGTCGTCCAGGGCCTCACTGTCGGGCCAACTATCCGGACCCGGAATTTTCGAGGGGGCCGACAAAGGCGCGGCGACATCGCGGTCGCGCACGGCGCGCCACATCGGGGTATAGACCTTGTAGAACCCACCCGCCTTGGTTTCGACCGTCCACGGCTCGAAGAGCAGGTGGCCGGTGTGGCTTTCGGCCTCGATATCGATATCTTTCAGCGCCGTTTTCACTTGTTTGTCGCGCTCGATCGCGTCCGGGTCATAGGCGCGGGACCAAAACACCGCCCCTGCCCCGGTCTTGCGCGCAAGATCGAGCAGAATATCGGCGGGATTGCCTGAACGGAACACGATCCGGCTGCCCTTGTCGCGCAACCTTTTATCGAGATCGGCCAACGACAGTCCCAACCGCCATTTCGGCGCGGCGCCCAAATCATCGACCAGCTTGTCCCGTATGAAAACCGGGATCACCGGACCGCGGCGCTCGATCGCGGCAGTCAGGGCCGGATGGTCCGACAGCCGCAGGTCACGGCGCAGCCAAAGGATGGTCGGTGTGGTGTCGGTCATGTGCTCGATGCCCCCGGTCTTCAAGGGGCTATACGGCCTGCAAGTCCCCGTGGATCAAAGACAAGTTTCCAAGGCTTCCAGAACGGAGTCGACCTCGGTCTTGTTCGTGTAGTGGACGAAGCTAAGCCGCAGCACGCCCTTGTCCAGATCAATCCCCATCGCCTGCAAGGGGCGCGCACCGTAGAAATCACCACCGCCCGCCATGATCCCGTGTTCGGCCAGCCGCGCCGCCATCTCGGCCCCCGCTCCGGGCAGTTCCACGGCCACGGTGGGTGCCTTGAGGGAGGCATCGCGTGGGCCGATCAGGCGCAGGGTGTTCTTTTCGGCCAGGTAATCGAGCAAAGGTTGCAGCAGTTCGGTCTCGTGGCCGCGCATCAGGTCATGCACACCGCTTGTCCGCCCGGCCGCACTGCCTGTGATCCCGTGATGCTCTGCAAGCACATCGTAATAGTCCGCCATCCCCGCGCAGGCGGCCACTTGCGCGTGATCCGGACCAGCGGGTGTGAACCGCTTGTAAAGGCTATCGGCGTTGAACCAATGCGCCTGGTTCGGCAATATCTGCCCAAGCTCGCGGCGGATGACCATCACGCCCTGGTGTGGGCCATAGGTCTTGTAGGCCGAGAAGAGGTAAATATCTGCCCCGAGATCGCCAACGTTGACGAAGCCGTGCGGCGCATATGACACCCCATCAACACAAACGAACGCTCCGGCAGCGTGGGCGGCGGCGGTGATCTCGACCACCGGATTGACCGCCCCCACGATGTTGGAACAATGCGGAAAACAGACCAGACGCACGCGCTCGTCCAGAAGGTCTTCCAGGTCATCAAGGCGCAGAAGGCCCGTCTCGGGATCAATCCGCCACTCACGCACTTCGATCCCCGCGTCCGCCAACCGCCGCCAGGGGCCGGAATTGGCCTCGTGATCCTGGTCAGTGACGATGATCGCATCGCCCGGTTTCATCCATTGGCGAAACGCCTGCGCCAGGACATAGGTGTTCTGCGTCGTGGAGGGCCCGAAACTCAGTTCGTCGGTCTCAACTGCAAGCATCGCGGCCAGGCGGGTGCGGGCCTCGTCCATCTCCTCGCCACCAAGGCGGCTGGCTTCATACGGACCGTAGGGCTGAACCTTGCGCTGGTGGTAGAAGCGCGTCAGCCGGTCGATCACCGGGGCGCACGTGTATGACCCGCCCGCATTTTCGAAGAATGCCTTTCCTTTCAGGCTGGGTTCCGCGAAGGCGGGAAACTGCGCCCGCACGAAATCGATGTCCAATGCCCCGCTCATTCCGGCTCTCCCTTCCGTTCGCGGGCACCAAACAGCAAAGCCCCCCGGGGTGCAAGAACCCGGGGGGCTTCATTGTGCCAGGTTTGTCGCTGCCTTCAGGCGCGTTTTTCCGACGCCAGGCCACGCCAGATCGCGTAGCACATGACCAGCAACACCAGCGTGAACGGCAGGCCGGTGGAGATCACCGCCGATTGTAGCGAAGCCAAGCCCCCGCCAATCAGCAACACGATCGCCACGGCGCCTTCAAAGATGCACCAGAACACGCGCTGTGCGACCGGCGCGTCGACCTTCCCGCCTGCGGTGATCGTGTCGATCACCAGCGAGCCCGAGTCCGACGAGGTGACGAAGAACACGATCACCAGGACGATGCCGATCACCGAGGTGATCGTCGCCAGAGGCAATTGGTCCAGCATGTAGAACAGCTTCAGTTCCAGCGCCGCATCCTGTGCACCGGTATAGCCGTCGCTAACCACCTGGTTCAGCGCTGTTCCGCCGAACACGGTCATCCAGAGGACGCAAACGATCGTCGGAATAATCAGCACGCAGGTCACGAACTCACGCACGGTGCGGCCGCGGCTGACGCGGGCGATGAACATGCCGACGAAGGGTGACCAGCTGATCCACCAGGCCCAGTAGAACGACGTCCAGCCCTGGCTGAAGTTCACGTCCTCACGCCCAACAGGGTTGGACAGGGCGAAGATGTTCGTCAGATAAGCCCAGATGCTGTCGAAGAACAAAGTGATCAGGAAGATCGGACCGCCAACGAAGAACACGAACAGCAGCAACAGGGCCGCAAGACCCATGTTGATCTCGGATAGGACCTTCACGCCGCCATCGAGCCCCCTAATCACCGAGACCAGAGCGACCGCGGTAATGGCCGAAATCAGAATCACCAGCAAAAGCGGATTGTTCTCGACGCCGCTTTCCTCGCTGTTGCCATAGGCAATGCCCAGGAACGACCGCGTGCCCTCTGCCGCGTCACCGCTGCCGAAGAGGTAGGTCAGGCCCGATGCCGTCTGCTCGGCGCCGAAGCCAAGCGAGGTGGCAAGGCCGAAGAGTGTTGCGAACACAGCCAGCGTGTCGATGATGTGGCCCGTCCAACCCCACACCCGGTCACCGAAGATCGGGTAAAAGGCCGAGCGCAGTGTCAACGGCAAGCCCTTGTTGTAAGAGAAAAGCGCCAGTGCCAGCGCCACAACCGCGTAGATCGCCCAAGGGTGCAAACCCCAGTGGAAAATCGTCGCTGCCATACCAAGGCGCTGTGCCGCCGCCTGGTCACCGCCCGCAGCCCCAAGTGGCGCCCAGTCGGTTCGAGCCCCCTCTTCCATCGAGGTGCCGCCCAGCGAGCTTGAGAAGTGGCTCATGGGTTCGGACACACCAAAGAACAGCAGCCCGATGCCCATGCCGGCAGCGAACAGCATCGCGAACCAGCCTATGTAGGAGTAGTCCGGCGTTGCATCTGTCCCGCCCAACCTGACGGAACCATAGGGCGTCACGATCAGAAGCAGGCAGAAAAGCACGAAAATGTTGGCCGCCCCCAAGAAGAACCAGTCGAACCCCTTGGTTACGGCGCTGAAGAGCCAGTCGAACAAGCCCGAGGCCTGCTCTGGCAGCGCCAGCGCATAAAATACGAACGCCACGATGGAGAGTCCGGAAATCAGAAAGACCGGATTATGGATATCCAGGCCGAACGGCCCGATCTTGGTTTCAATGTTGTCCTGACCGATCTGATAATCGGTCTGGATGATATCCGAGGTGCCTTCCGGCTCCGGGATACCCTGGTTTGTTGTTTCATCGGCCATGCACGGCCTCCCTATATGAAGTCTTTTAGTGTCGATCGGAATTGAGCGGTTGGCTCAGGTCCGGACCACCATCACGGAACATTTGGCGTGTTCGGCAATCTTGCCGCCATTCGACGGCCACACGTAATCCATGACGTTGGGTACGTGGCTGGCCATGATGACGAGGTCGGATCCGGTTTCGCTTACGGCCTTGAGCAGGATATCGTCGACATCGGAACTCGGGTCGTGGCTTACCAGAGAATCACCCGAAGCGCTGATACCGTAAGCCTCGCCCTGCTCTTTTGCGAATGCATCGAGCTTTTTCCCGTATTCCTCCGGCGTATGCGCGGTTGAACTGGGCGTGGTCGTGGTAACCCCGACATAGACCACTTCGGCGTTATAATATTTGGCCAGGTCGCCTGTACACTTGAGCGCCTTTTCAAGACGATCCTTGTGAGCCAAGTCAACCGGGGCCATGATCTTGTTGAACATGTCAGTCCCTCCTGTAGCGCGCCATTTGATGGCTCTTTTTGGCCACGCGCCGGGTTTGAGGGGGCCACGGATAACCCGTCTAAATCCCCCCGTGTGCTTCAGCCTAACGCGTTTGGACCCCGGGCTTCAATGAAATGCGGCTGAATTCCGAGCGCAAACGACATCCAGACGTTGCGCGACGGGGCGTAAGGCTGGCGATCAACGCGTCAAACCTTGCAAAAACTGCCTGTTTCACAGCCGGTTTCGCCGGAGATTCGCATAATTTACTGGCCGTGCCGAGACTTGATCCCATTGCAATTTTCGGAGCCTCACTTATATTTGAGGTGTCCTTCGGGACTATGGACATAAACGCGCTCGTAATAAGCGGATCGGACCCGGGGGCGGTACCCGGCGGCTCCACCAATCACCCGTCGTTGGAGGGATATGGGGCCGAAACAGGATCGACGAACGTCTAAAGGGGTTAGCTTTGTCCCGGTGAGATACCACCGTTATCGGTTCACTAAGCATAATTGCCAACGACAATAATGCTCCGGCAGCAATGGCCGCGTAAGCGGTCGGAGTAGCCGACTCTTAAGCCCTGGCCTCTAGCAAGGTCAGGCGGGGTTCGCAGGCACCTGGCAACAGAAGCCTGCACTTTCATTTTACCGGGTAAGTAGAAAAGGTGCCATCGGCGCCAAGGAAACGTACGAAGTGTGCCGTTTAATCGAACTCTCGATGCGCCGTCTGAACGAGTTCATGAAGTTCCCCACGTTGCCTGCTCAGAAGTGCTATCTCGCCTTCGTCCCGCGCAGCCGTGATGGCCGCGTCATACAGTGACAGGATGCGTTCCTCGCCCTTGATCACAGAATTAAGAACGTCTTCGTCCAAGTCATCAAAGACCGCACGGGTCTTGATGACAATGCGCTGCACTGTGGAAAAGAAACTGCCATCCTCATCCGGGACGCATCCGTGTTTTCGCAGCCGCGCGGCTAGTTCTGCCTCGTGCGCCGTGTGAGCGGCACTGAATTTCTCCATGAGCGGACGAACACCGGGCTCGGCCCTCTCGAGTATCTCATCATATCCTGCCAGCGTGTCCTTGATCCGCACCTGAAGTTTGGCCAGTGCGTCGCGATATTCGGCAGACGTGGTGAGCGTCATAAAATAAACTCCTTGAACAGTGTTTAACGCGCGAACGGCACGTGCTGTTCCAATGCGCATTGACAGACGGCACAAGGCTGGACACGCATAGGTATGGGCGAATGTGCGACCACTCCGTGATGTTTTGGCCCAAAGTCGCATCCACTGGACGTTGCGCAATCTCGGCAACGCTGTCAGCAAAGGATGTGCCATACCCCCACCCGACGGAATAATCGTACCCCAACTCGACCGCCTGATCGGAACGCAGGACTGTCACGTCAGTTTCGCAACTATCATGGACAGTTGAGGGCCGGGATAGCGGCGTATGATGCGCTGTACCGATGGGCCCGGGGCGGGTATGACGAAGGCCATGACTGGACAGTGACGCGGGATGCGCGATGACGGTATCGCTTAAAAAGATGTTCCGCGTGTTCGGGCGGATCGGGATACTGTCCTTCGGCGGCCCTGCCGCGCAGATCTCCCTGATGCAGACCGAGTTGGTGGACCGGCACAAATGGCTGACCGAAAGCCAATTCCTTCAGGCGCTGTCCTTTTGCATGCTTCTGCCCGGTCCCGAGGCAATGCAGCTTGCCACCTATGCCGGATGGAAGCTGCGCGGCGTCAGAGGCGGCCTTTTGGCCGGACTGCTTTTCGTACTGCCCGGTGCAGTGGTGATCTTTGCGCTGGCGTTCGGGTACGCCTATTTCGGCCAGATGCCAGTGGTTCAGACCGTGTTCGCGGGCATCAAGGCGGCGGTGGTGGTGATCGTGTTCCAAGCGCTCTACAAGCTCGCACGCCGTGCGCTTCGGGGCGGACTGGCCCTGACGCTCGCGCTGGGGTCTTTCATGGCGATCTTTCTCTTCTCGGTGCCCTTCCCTGCCATCATCGGAATGGCCGCCGTCATAGGGCTGGTCTCGGTGCGGACCGGCGCCACAGATGACCCGCCCGTGCCGGTCGTAACACGGGCTGGCACGGTGCGCACGGTGGTGATATGGGGCGCGATTTGGGCCGCCCCTTTGCTGACTCTCTGGGCGCTCGACGCGACCCTACTGTTGCAGCTCGGTCTGTTCTTTTCCAAGCTCGCGGTGGTCACCTTCGGCGGCGCCTATGCCGTTCTGGCCTACATGACGCAGGAAATTGTCCAGTCCTATGGCTGGCTCAACACAGACCAGATGATCGACGCACTTGGCCTTGCGGAAACGACGCCGGGACCATTGATCCTTGTGACTCAGTTCGCGGGTTTCATGACGGGTTTCTCGCAAGGTGGTCCGGGCCTTGCAATGGTCGCGGCGTCGGTCACGCTTTGGGTCACTTTCGTACCGTGCTTTTTGTGGATCTTCGCCGCCGCGCCCTATGTCGAGGCGCTGCTGGCCCGGCCCCGGCTTAAAGGGGCTTTTGACGCCATTTCAGCCAGCGTGGCGGGCGTGATCCTCAATCTCGCCGTCTGGTTTACCCTGCACGTATTGTTCACCGATGTCGGCAAGGGAGCCATAGCGCCGGCGCTGCGCCTCGACAGTTTCTCTGTGCAGAACGCCTCGCTCGTACTGCTTGCCGTTTTCATCTACCTAGGATTGCGTGTGCCCATGGTCTCCGGGCTTGCCGTCATGGCGCTGCTGGCGTGGGGCATTGATTTGCTGGTCTAAGCTGCGCGGCCTCTTTTGTTTTGCTTCGAATCCCTTATTGTGAAAATCGAAAGGTTCGGGGATGAAGATGCCGCATTCAATCGATTACGGAAAACTGATGCACCGGGCCATGCGCGGCCTGATCCAGGAAGTATTGTGCGATGTGCGCGACAACGGGCTGCCGGGCGCACATCATTTCTTCATCACTTTCGAAACGACCCACCCGGAGGCTGAGCTGGCCGATTGGCTACGCGAACGCTACCCGAACGAGATGACGGTCGTGATGCAACACTGGTTCGACAATCTCGACGTCACCGACGAGGGATTCACCGTTACGCTCAACTTCGGCGACAGCCCCGAGACGCTCTACATCCCCTACGATGCGATCCAGACCTTCGTCGATCCTTCGGTGGAGTTCGGCCTGCGCTTCGAATCGCAGGACGAGGCCGAGGAGGATGACGAGGAAGAGGCCAGCGACGAGGCGGCGCTGGATGAGCATGACATCGAGGCCGAGGACACGACCAAGCCGCGCGATGCCGACGTGGTCAGCCTCGATAGTTTCCGCAAGTAACGTCGGCTGACACGTGCGTACGGTATTCTGCTGTATGCAGCGTTGATATTTCCACCCGGTCGGATATGAAG
Source organism: Roseovarius confluentis (assembly GCF_002917925.1). Classification (GTDB taxonomy): domain Bacteria; phylum Pseudomonadota; class Alphaproteobacteria; order Rhodobacterales; family Rhodobacteraceae; genus Roseovarius; species Roseovarius confluentis. The sequence continues at coordinate 460,186 of NZ_PPFE01000001.1, forward strand.
CGCCAAACGAATTTCCAGGAGACTCCGCAATGACCGCCACTCGTACAGAATCCGACAGTTTCGGCCCGCTGGAGGTTCCGGCAGAAAAATATTGGGGCGCGCAGACGCAGCGCTCGTTGATGAACTTCCCCATTGGCTGGGAAAAACAGCCGGTGGCAATCGTCCGTGCGCTGGGAGTGATCAAGAAGGCCTGCGCCATGGCCAACAAAGAGGCGGGCGTGCTGGACGCGAAGCTGGCCGACGCGATCATCGAGGCGGCGGGCGAAGTGGTCGAGGGCAAGCTGGACGACCATTTCCCGCTGGCGGTATGGCAGACGGGGTCCGGCACACAGTCGAACATGAATTCCAACGAGGTAATCGCCAATCGCGCCATCGAGATCCTCGGTGGCGAGATAGGCAGCAAGGACCCGGTGCACCCCAACGATCATTGCAACATGGGGCAATCCTCGAACGACACCTTCCCGACCGCGATGCATATCGCAACAGCCATGTCGGTGCGTGACGTCCTGCTTCCGGGACTTCTAAAGCTGGCAGAAGCGCTGGAACAGAAGTCTAATGAATTCAAAGACATCATCAAGATCGGTCGCACCCATACGCAGGATGCGACGCCACTGACACTGGGTCAGGAATTCTCAGGCTACGCGCATCAAATCCGCATGGGGATCCAGCGCATCGAGTCCGGCCTTCCGGGCATCCACGAACTTGCCCAGGGTGGCACCGCCGTGGGAACCGGGCTCAACACCCGCAAGGGCTGGGGTGAGGCGGTGGCGGCGAATATGGCCGAGATCACAGGTCTGCCCTTTGTCACCGCGCCCAACAAGTTCGAGGCGCTGGCCGCGCATGATGCGATGGTGTTCCTGTCCGGAGCAATCGCGACCGTTGCGGGAAGCTGCTACAAAATTGCCAATGATATCCGGTTCTTGGGCTCAGGTCCGCGATCTGGCCTGGGAGAGTTGATCCTGCCGGAGAATGAACCCGGCTCGTCGATCATGCCAGGCAAGGTGAACCCGACACAGGCCGAGGCGTTGACGCAGGTGGCGGCCCACGTGATGGGCAACGACGCCGCGATCAAGTTCGCCGGGAGCCAGGGGCATTTCGAGCTCAATGTCTACAACCCGATGATGTCCTATAACCTCTTGCAATCCATACAGCTTTTGGGTGACGCCGCGGACAGCTTCACGGAACGTATGCTGCTGGGCATCGAGGCCAATGAGCCTCGGATCGACAAACTGATGAAGGAAAGCCTGATGCTCGTGACCGCGCTGGCGCCGACCATTGGATATGACAACGCCACCAAGGTCGCCAAGACGGCGCACAAGAACGGTACCACCTTGAAAGAAGAGGCAATTTCCCTTGGTTTCGTGGATGAGAAGACCTTTGACGAGGTGGTTCGGCCCGAGGACATGATCGGCCCTAAAGACGCATGAGCGAGATCGTCAATCTCAACCGCATTCGGAAGGCGAAGAATAACGCGAAGAAGCGATCACAAGCTGATGAAAACGCTGTGAAATTCGGACGCACGAAGGTCGAGAGAGAGATCGACGAAGCGCGGGCGGAAAAGGCGCGGGAGGCGCTGCGGCAGCATCGCCTGGACGAAGAGTGAGCCGGCCGGTCAAACGGTCGCTCACGCTGCGCGGGCATCGGACCAGCGTCTCGCTGGAAGACGAATTCTGGAAGTGTTTCAAAGAGATAGCGGCGAAGGAAGATGTGCCCGTCAACGTGTTGGCCGCGCGGATCGACGAGGCACGGGGCGTGGACATGGGGCTGGCCTCTGCGATCCGGCTATACGTGCTGCGGCATTACCGGGACAAAAGTTAACCCGAATGCGCAGCCCAAAATGGCGCGTCGGTATTGCGTCGGTATCCGGGTGGCATCGCGTCGGTGTCGTTTCTTGCAAGAGACCGGAACAAGAGACCGCGCGCTTTTTACCCGGTATTAACTATGTTTGGGCCAGCATGAGCCCATGTCAGAGCCTCGCCTTCTCCTGCCCGCCGACATTTGGATGCGCAAGATTTTCGACGCGAAAGCCGCTCGGGAGGGCGGTGTCGTCCGGCGCAGCGTTCGCGACATCGAGAGGATCGTGGGCAGAGACCGGTTTCGGCGCGAGATCGGGCGGCGGGGATACCATGCGGTCGAGAACGCGGGACAGGTTGTCATCTTCTGCAATAACGAGCGGGTGTCGGTTTGGTGTTGAGCGCCAAAAGCTTTGAGAAAGCTTTTGGCAAATCTTTTTTGAAAAGATTTGCCCCGGCCCCTAGCGCGGCGTGACCTTGAGCCAGATGCCGTCCTTGCCGCGCACCGTCAGGTGCGCCACCGGCATGGCGGGACGCTCCGGAACGAGTTCGAACCGGTAAACGGCAACCATCATCGACAGGAGCAGCGGCCCCTCGATCATGGCGAACCCGGCGCCGGTGCAGACGCGCTGTCCGGCAGAGAACGGCATGTAGGCGTTGCGCAGACAGGCCCGTCCGTTCTCGGTGCCAAAGCGCGCAGGGTCGAAGTCGTCCGGGCGGTCCCAGAGCCGTTCGTGGCGGTGCTGGTGCCACGGGCTGAGGACGATCTGGCTGCCTTTCGGGACCTGCCGGTCGCGGAAGGTTTCAGGACAGGCGGCCTCACGGACCATCATCGGCACGGGCGGATACAGGCGCAGGGTTTCGCGAAAGACATCGCGCGAGAGGCGCAGTTTGCCCATGTCCGAGAACGCCATGCTGCCCTCGGTCAGAACCTCTTGCGCCTCCGACGCCAGACGTTCCTGCCAGTCGGGGTGCATCGCCAATAGATAGAGCGCCCAGGCAAGGGCCGAGGCCGACGTCTCGTGCCCGGCGAGAAAGAAGATCGCCACCTGGTCGACCATTTCGGGCGTGTCGAAGCGGCCGCCGGTTTCGGGGTCGGTGGTGGTCATGATCTTGGTGGCAAGATCGTCGGGCGCGGTGCCCGCCGCAATCTCGTCCATCCGGCGGCTTGTCAGGCGGGTGATCAGGTCGCGGATCGTGCGCGCCGTCGCCTTGGTCCGGCGGCGGTGAAAGCGCGGGAACCAGCGCGGCAGTGGCAGGAAGGCGGCCAGGTTCAGCATCGGCTGGGTGCGCTGGTGTTCGCGGAACTCGTTGAAGACGCGGGTGGCGATCTCATCCTCGATCGGGATCGAGAAGAGCGTGCGGAAGATCACGTCGGCAGCGACGTGGCTGGTCTCGGCCTCGATCTCGACGGGCTGGCCGGTGGCGTGATCGGCGAGGCGCGCCACGGCGCCCTGCCCCGCCGCCAGCATGGCCGGGAACGTGTCACGCAGGCGCCCGCCCTCGAAGGCCGGGTCGATGATGCGGCGCTGGCGTTTCCATGTCTCGCCGTTGGTGACGAAGACGGAATTGCCCAGGAGCGGCGTGAGGCCTTCGCGCACGCGGTCGGATTTCGGGAAATCGTCGGGGCGTTCCTTGAGCACAAGGTCGACAAGCTCGGGCTGGTTGCAGAGGTAGGAGCGGAAGAACGGCGTGCGGAATTCGGCCATCCAGGCGCGGTAAAGCCGCGCGGGCTGGGCCGAGAGGATGTCGGCCCGGAAAAGCCGCATGTAGCGCCAGAGCGAAACGCGGCCCTCGCGCGCGGGCGGCTTGGGCGGTTGGCTCATGCCGCCATGCTCGTGAAGCGGGAGGTGGCGCGGGTGATGCGGCTGGGCGACGGGGCGCGGTCGGTGTAGCGGTGGCCCAAGGTCTGCGGGCCGGCGGTGATCTGGAAATAGTCGTAGTCGCCGGGGCGGTCGAAGGCGCAGAGATACTGGAAATGCAGCCGAAAGAAGCGCCAGCGCAGGGCCTTCCAACGTGCCGGGCTGAGGGTTTGGGTGAAGGCGGCCGAGAGGATCAGGGGCCAGCGCTGATTCTTGGGGGCGACGCCGGAGACGGCGACCGGATCGCAAAGCGCGAAGGCGCAGCCGTCGCCGGGGGCGGTGACGTCGACCCAGGCGAGTTCCTCGCGGGTCGAGAGGTAGTGCAGGTCGGCGCGGAGGCGGTGGGCCTCCTTGAGAAAGGACACCATCGGGACGACCTGCCCCAGCGTGAGGAACGAGAGTGTCGGGCCGTTTTCCGGCACGCGGCCTGCCCGGATGAGATCTGCGAGGATGGAGACGCCGAGATGGGCGCCAGAGGAGTGGCCGACGACGAGTACCTCGTCCACGTCGCGGGTCAATGCGGCGGCGATCTCGTCGGTGAACTGGGCCATCCGCGCCTCCAACTTGGGCGGGTTGGCGCCCTTGGACTGGGCCGAATAGGCGTAATCGTGCATGAGGTAATAGGCGAAAAGCTTGTTGTCGCGGGCCTTGAACCAGCGCAGCAGCGCGTAGCCTGCCAGAAGCGCGACCGGAATGCTGCCGTAAAGGACATAGACGAAGCCATCGGAGAACAACTGGTCCGGAGGCCGGAAGAGCGTTTCCCATGTCCAGACGATGGCGGACCACAGGCCAAAGGCCAGCGCGAGGGCCAGCACCAGTTGCACGACCAGGAAGCCCACCGGGTAGAGCGCGGCAATGACCGGCCCCTTGCGCAGGCGCATCAGGCGGAACAGCGCGCCCGAGGCGATATAGGTCCAGGCGGTGCGGATGAGTTGCAGGTAGGTGCCGGCGATGCCGCGCTCCATGCTGTCGCGGACGATGTCGGACCAGACCAGCACGTCGAACTCGGTATGGACTGCCTGGCCCTCTATGGTCGCGTCTACCTGCCAGCCGTAGCGGCCTTGAGTTTTGCGGGCCGACAGGGCGAGGTCATAGCCCGAGAGGCCCGCCTGCTCCGCGCCCTCCTTGCGGTAGAGCTCGCGGTAGCGGCGGGGATGAATGGGATCGTATCCCGGAATGTAGAACACCCGGCGACGGGTGACGGGGGCGTGGGTGGGGCTGCTCATGCCAGACCTGTCTTGGCCTCTTCTTTGCAAGAGCGTAGCCCATTATTGGGGCGAGAGTAAGACTTTAGCCGACCAGCGCGAGGGCCGGGAACATCTCGAGCAGCCAGTAGGAGAAGGCGGCGAAACCACCCGTCAGCATCAGCAGGCCAATGGTCCAGAGGAGCAGGCCCATGATGCGCTCGATCTGGTCCATGTGGCGTTTCATCCAGTTCATCAGCCCGGTCAGGCGCGGCAGGAACGCGGCGACCAGAAGGAAGGGGATGCCGAGCCCCGCCGCGTAGACCGCCAGAAGAAGCGTGCCGCGCGTGACGGAGGCTTCGGACGCCGCCAGAGACAGGATCGCGCCCAGCTGCGGCCCTATGCAGGGCGTCCAGCCGAAGGCAAAGGCGAGGCCGAGGATATAGGCCCCGAACGTGGTGCCGCCCTTGTCGCCCACGTCGAGGCGCGCCTCGCGGTCCATGATGCCGATGCGGAAGATCCCGAGGAAATGCAGGCCGAAGATCATGACGATGAGACCGGCGGCGGTGTTGAAGTAATCCTGGTATTGCAGGAAGGCGCGGCCAAAGGTCGAGGCCGCAAAGCCGAGGAACAGGAAAACGGTCGACAGGCCCAGCACGAAGAAAAGCGCGGGCAGGATCGCCTTGTTGCGCGTGCGGCGCTCGGACTGGAGGTCGGTCACGGTGACGCCGCTCATGTAGGCCAGGTAGGGCGGCACGATGGGCAGCACGCAGGGGCTGAGAAATGAGAAAACGCCGGCCACGAGCGCGATGGCCATGGCGGGGATCAGGGTGGCGTCTATGAGATCGATTCCGAACATGCCTTTCGTCTAGTGCAAAACGCGGAGGGCGTCACGCGGCGCGGCGTCACAGCGCGGTCACATCTCGGTGGACAGGCTGTAACGGTTGGACTACCTCCGATCGCATGAGCGAACCTGAGACCATCGACGCCGTGGGGCTCTTGTGCCCCCTGCCCGTGCTGAAGCTGCGCAAACGGATGAAGCCGCTGGCCAGTGGCGACGTGATCGTGCTGCGGGCGGATGACCCGGCGGCGGTGATCGACGTGCCGCATTTCTGTGCCGAGGCGGGGCACGAACTGATCGAGACGGTCGAGGACGGGGTGGTGACGCTTTACCGGGTGCGCAAGGGCTGAGGCGCACGGGGGTGCGACAACGGCGCGAGGGGCAGAAGGCCGGTTGCGCTGTACCTCGGATGAGCCACGTCATATAATTGTTACCGTCCCGAATGGCGCAATGCGCGTGTTTCGGTGTGTAGTGCCAGATCGGAAGACGTTCCCGCAAAGACCGCCCCGCCGCGGACTTTGCCGAAGCTCGGAAGGAGTGGCGCAGATGGCCAGATCTACGAAGAAAACAACCGAAACCCCGGACACGACTTACCAGGCCAATGCCGGCATGGTGGCCGCGATGGCGGCGTTCAGCCCGGTGGCGATGACAGCATGGTTCGACATGGTTCAGGAAAGCATGCGCTTCATGTCCGAACGGCTGGAGACGGATCTGGAGGCGCAGCGCGCGATGCTGGCCTGCAAGACGCCGCAGGAGCTGATGCAGGTTCAAAGCGATTTCATGAAGAAGGCGTTCACGGACTATACCGAAGAAACGCGGCGGATGATGGAGATGATGGGCGTTGCGATGAAGGTGGATATCAAGGACACCGCCCCGACGACCCGGCGCAATTACGACGATGTGCCGGTCTGATCCGCACCGCCCGAGACTTTTCCCGATTGGCCGTTGAAATGACGGCGGCGCTTCGCTAGCCTGCGCTTACGCAGGGGGGTCCCGCCCAGGGGACTGAGAGGCTGACAGGGCATATGCCCGGTGACGCGACCCTTTGAACCTGACCCAGTTGACACTGGCGTAGGAAGCTAGGATCGCATTCCCGGACGTCCGGGCACTGTTTTCCGAAGACGGGGCGCATCGCCCCCGCGTTTCCCTCAAGCCACGCCTCATCTGGTGTCTTTTCGAGTAACCGCTTGAGGAGCGCCAAAATGAACGTACCCAATCCCAAGATCACCACGGGCGAGCTGCCCGCGTCACGCAAGATCTACGTGAAAGGCACGCAACACCCCGATATCCGCGTGCCGATGCGCGAGATTTCCGTGCATCCCACGTCCGGCGAAGAGCCCCTGCCCGTCTATGACAGTTCAGGGCCCTATACCGACCCGAACGTGTTGACCGATATCCGCGAGGGCCTGCCCCGCCTGCGCCGCGAGTGGATCGAGGCGCGCGGCGATGTCGAGGAATACGAGGGCCGTCATGTAAAGCCCGAGGATAACGGTTTCGTCGAAGGCGACCGCCTGACGCCGGAATTTCCCAATATCGCCGCACCGATGCGGGCGAAAGATGGCAAGGCGGTCACGCAGCTGGCCTATGCACGGGCGGGCGTGGTGACGCCCGAGATGGAATTCATCGCGATCCGCGAAAACCAGATGCGCGAGGCCGTGGCCGAGGCGCGCGACGGCAATGACTGGGGCGCCAATATCCCCGACTATGTGACGCCGGAATTCGTGCGCGACGAGGTGGCGGCGGGCCGGGCGATCATCCCGGCCAACATCAACCACCCCGAATCCGAGCCGATGATCATCGGGCGCAATTTCCTGGTGAAGATCAACGCCAACATGGGCACCTCCGCCGTGACCTCCTCGATGGAAGAGGAAGTGGACAAGCTGGTCTGGGCGATCCGCTGGGGCGCGGACACGGTCATGGACCTTTCCACGGGCCGCAACATCCACAACACGCGCGAATGGATCATCCGCAATTCCCCCGTGCCGATCGGGACCGTGCCGATTTACCAGGCGCTGGAGAAGGTGAACGGCATCGCCGAGGACCTGACCTGGGAGGTGTTCCGCGACACGCTGATCGAACAGGCGGAACAGGGCGTGGATTATTTCACCATCCACGCCGGCGTGCGCCTGCACATGGTGCCGATGACGGTGGACCGGGTGACGGGCATCGTGTCGCGCGGCGGGTCGATCATGGCCAAGTGGTGCCTGCATCATCACCGCGAGTCGTTCCTGTACGAGCATTTCGAGGAGATCTGCGACATTTGCCGGGCCTATGACGTGTCGTTCAGCCTTGGTGACGGGCTGCGGCCCGGGTCCATCGCGGATGCCAATGACGCGGCGCAGTTCGCCGAGCTGGAGACGCTGGGGGAACTGACCAAGATCGCCTGGGCCAAGGATTGCCAGGTGATGATCGAGGGGCCGGGCCACGTGGCCATGCACAAGATCAAGGAGAACATGGACAAGCAATTGGAGTGCTGCCACGAGGCGCCGTTCTATACGCTTGGACCGCTGACCACGGATATCGCGCCGGGGTATGACCATATCACCAGCGGGATCGGGGCGGCGATGATCGGGTGGTTCGGCTGCGCGATGCTGTGCTACGTGACGCCCAAGGAGCATCTGGGCCTGCCCGACCGGGACGACGTGAAAACCGGCGTGATCACCTACAAGATCGCGGCCCATGCCGCCGACCTCGCCAAGGGCCTGCCCGGCGCGCAGCGGCGCGACGATGCACTAAGCCGCGCGCGGTTCGAGTTCCGCTGGGAAGATCAGTTCAACCTGTCGCTGGACCCGGAAACCGCGCGGGAGTTCCACGACCAGACCTTGCCCAAGGAAGCGCACAAGGTGGCGCATTTCTGTTCGATGTGCGGGCCGAAATTCTGCTCGATGCGGATCAGCCACGACATCCGCGCCGAGGCACAGAAGGAAGGGATGGAGAAGATGGCCGCCAAGTTCCGCGAAGGCGGGGATTTGTACGTGCCGGTGGATGAGGCGGAGGAGTGAACGCCGGGATCTGCCGGCGCTCATCCCGGACCTGATCCGGGATCTCTGACCTATGAGATCCCGGGTCAAGCCCGGGACAGCGTGTGCAAAGCCGCGTGATCGCTACTGGATGCGTGAAAATGAAACAAAAAACGCCGGGGTCCTGCCCCGGCGTTTCATGTTTCTCTCAGAGCGACCTAGCTGCCGAACGACCACCAGCCCTTCCGCTTGGGCTTGTCCTCGGCCGGCTCCGGCGTAGCGGTTTCGGCCGTGTCGGTGGCCTCGGCGGCGACCGGCTCGGGCTTCTTGCGCGGAGCGCGTTTGCGGGCCGGTTTGGCCTCTGGCTCGGGTGCGGCTTCGGCGGACTCGGGTGCGGGCTCCGCCGCGGGTTCGGGCGCTGCCTCTGCGGCCGCCTCTGGCGCGGGCTCTTCCTTTTTCTTGCGCGAGCGCGGCTTGGGCTTCGGCTTCTCCGCAGGTTTGTCCTCCGGCGTGGCCTCGGCCGTCTCGGACGGGGTCTCGGCGGCTGCCTCTTCCTTGGGCGCGTCGTCGGTCTTTTTCTTGCGCGAGCGGCTGACGCGCTTGGGCTTGTCCTCTTTCGGCGCCTCTTCGGAGACGTTTTGGGACTCTGCTGCAACGGGTTCTGCCGGTGTGTCGTCCTTCGGCGTCTCGTTCTTTTGGTCGGACGGGCCGTCGCCGGAGGGCTGACCGTTCTCCTGCTGATCGCCGTTCTGGTTCTGGCCGTTCTCGCCATTCCCGGATTTCGAGCGCGAGCGGCGACGCCGGCGGCGGCGCTTTTTCTTGGGTTGGCCGTCGCCCCCGTCATTGCCGCCGTTGTTGCCCCCGTCATTGCCCTCGTTCTCGGGCGCGGGCGGGGCCTCGGCGGGATCGGGTGTCTCGGCGTCGGCAGCGTCGTCGATATCGTCCATCAGCGAGCTGTCGACCGACACCACGGCGGCGGAGGTCTGTTTCACAACGCGGGAGGCTGTCTTGAACTTTTCGAGCGTGAAGTCGGGGCTGACCAGCGTCGGGTCACCCTCGATCCGCACCGACAGGCCGTAGCGGCCCTCGATCTGTGCGACGTGCTCGCGTTTCTGGTTGATCAGGAAGTTGGCGATGGCCACGGGGCATTTCACCAGCACCTCGCGGGAGCGTCCGCGGGTGCCTTCCTCTTCGATCTGGCGCAGGATGGAGAGCGCCATGCTGTCGTCCGAGCGGATCAGGCCGGTGCCGTGGCAGGAGGGGCACGGCTGGGTCGTGGCCTCGAGCATGCCGGGGCGCAGGCGCTGGCGCGACATTTCCATCAGGCCGAAGCCCGAGATGCGGCCCACCTGGATGCGGGCGCGGTCGGTCTTGAGCCGGTCCTTCATGCGCTTCTCGACGGCGGCGTTGTTCTTGCGCTCGTCCATGTCGATGAAGTCGATCACGATCAGACCCGCAAGGTCGCGCAGGCGCAGCTGGCGGGCGACTTCGTCGGCGGCCTCCAGGTTGGTCTTGAGCGCGGTGTCCTCGATCGAGCCTTCCTTGGTGGCGCGGCCGGAGTTGACGTCGATGGCCACCAGCGCCTCGGTCACGCCGATCACGATGTAGCCGCCGGATTTGAGCTGGACCGTGGGGTTGAACATGCCCGCGAGGTACGATTCCACCTGGTAGCGCGCGAAGAGCGGCAGGGTATCGGTGTACTGCTTCACGTTCTTGGCGTGGGACGGCATGATCATCTTCATGAAGTCCTTGGCGATGCGGTAGCCGCGATCGCCCTCGACATGGACCTCATCGATCTCGCGATTGTAGAGGTCGCGGATCGAGCGTTTGATCAGGTCGCCCTCTTCGTAGATCTTGGCCGGCGCAATGGATTTCAGCGTCAGTTCGCGGATCTGCTCCCACAGGCGTTGCAGGTACTCGTAGTCGCGCTTGATCTCGGACTTGGTGCGCTTGGCGCCCGCCGTGCGCACGATCAGGCCCGCGCCCTGGGGCACGTCGATCTCGTTGGCGATCTCTTTCAGTTTCTTGCGGTCCGTGGCGTTGGTGATCTTGCGGCTGATGCCGCCGCCACGGGCGGTGTTGGGCATCAACACGCAGTAGCGGCCGGCGAGCGAGAGATACGTGGTCAGCGCCGCGCCCTTGTTGCCGCGCTCTTCCTTGACGACCTGCACCAGCAGGATCTGGCGGACCTTGATGACTTCCTGGATCTTGTAGCGGCGCGGGCGCGGTTTGCGCGGCGGGCGGATATCCTCGTGGTCGTCGTCATCGGCGACCGACTCGATGGACTCGTCCTTGGAGGACGCATCGGAGCGTTTGGACGTGTCGTCGTCATCCTCGCCGTGGTCGTCAGCGTCGTCCTTGCCCTCGTCCGCCTCTTTCGTGGCGGCCTCGGTGGTGTCGTCGTCCTGCGGTTCCTCGACCGGGGTTTCGGCCACGGTTTCCATCGGCGACAGACCTTCGTCGTCATTCGCCGCCTCGTCGTCAAGGTCGATGGTTTCCATGCCGTCGATATCCGACTTGGCGACGGAATCGCCGTTGTCGGCCTCGGCCGCCTTGGACGAGCGCCGCCGGCGGCTGCGCTTGGGCTTGGGTTTGTCCTCTTCCTCGTCACGCGCCTTCATCGCCTCGGCATAGGCGCGCTCCTCTTCCAGCAGCGCCTCGCGGTCGGCCACGGGGATCTGGTAGTAATCGGGGTGGATCTCCGAAAAGGCGAGGAAACCGTGGCGGTTGCCACCGTAATCGACGAAGGCCGCCTGAAGCGACGGTTCGACCCTTGTGACCTTTGCGAGATAGATGTTGCCAGCTAGCTGGCGCTTGTTTTCCGATTCAAAGTCGAATTCCTCGACCTTGTTTCCGTCAACCACCACGACGCGGGTTTCCTCCGCGTGGGTGGCATCGATAAGCATTTTCTTGGCCATGTATGTCCGTTGCACGACAAAGGCCGCCAGCCCCCGGGGGGAGCGAGCGTGCGTTGGTCGTGTCTTTTTCGAGCGATATGCAACGCGCGGAAGGCCCGACCGGATCGGGTCTTGCACTGGAACGTCGATGTTCTCGCGCGCGTCATCGCGGTTCTTCTCCAGGGCTGCGGGACCTCGGCCCCCTGCCCCCGTTCATGTGCCGCATCATCCCTTGGGATGTGCCGGCGTCTCGTGGTCCCTCGGGGGACCCAATCGGTTGCCTCACCACCCGTTCCTGGGCCTGAAGCAGCGAAACTCTGAAATGGTCCACAATTGGTGGAGCATATCTCCTAATTAAGGGCGGAAGACGGTAAAAGACAATGGGTAATCGTGCCTGCGTTGCAATTCGGGCCGGCGCTACGGCGCGCGGGAGGAAAGCATCCACAGGAAAACACCACCCACGCGGCGCACGGGGCGCGTGGGTGGTAGCCGGTCAGGCAGCGAAGTTCGGCTGACCGTTCGAGGCCGAGAGCCCGCCATCCACGGGCAGCACCACGCCGTTCACGAACCGCGCATCATGCGAGGCCAGAAAGGCGATGACGCTTGCGACATCTTCGGGTTCGGCGGCGCGGCCCATCGGGATGCGGTCCTTGAAGCGCGCCATGAGACTCTCGTCGTCGCGGATGCCCGAGGACATGTCCGTGCGGGTCAGCGACGGGGCCACGGCGTTGACGCGGATGTCCGGCGCGAGGTCCAGAGCCATGGCGCGGGTCATGTTGCTGACCGCGCCCTTGGAGGCGTTGTAGCCGAACATCGTCCAGTCGCCGCCAAGGCCGGACACCGAGGATGTGTTGACGATGCACGCGCCATCGGCCTTTTTCAGTTCCGGCAGAGCCGCGGTCACACAGTTGAAGACGCCGCCGGCATTGATGTTCATCTGGGCGTTGAAATCCTCGAAGCTGAGGTCGCCGGGCGCCCCGCCACGCGCGATGCCGGCGTTGTTGACGACGCAGGTGAGGCCGCCGAAGCTTTCGACGGCTTCGGTGACCAGCCGCTCGGCATCATCGGGTTTGGAGACGTCGCCGTCGACGACCCGGACGCCCATTTCCGGCAGTTCGGCCGCGACGGCGTCAAGCTTGTCTCGGGTGCGGCCGTTCAGGACGACATTCCAGCCGTCATCGGCAAAGCGTTTGGCGGTGGCGGCGCCGATGCCCGAGCCGGCGCCGGTGATGATTGCTGTACGGGTCATGCTGCTCTCCTTTGTGTGTCGCAGGAGAAACGCGCAGACTTTGACCCGGTTCCAGCCGGTTAGAGGTAGTCCGAGCGTTGCAGGCCGTATTTTGCCATCTTCTCGTTCAGGGTGCGGCGCGGTAGGCAAAGCTCGTCCATCACCGAGGCGATCGAGCCCTTGTGGCGGCGCATGGTGTTGTCGATCAGCATGCGCTCGAACGCCTCGACATATTCCTTGAGCGGCTTGCCCTCGGTCGTCATCACCGGCTGCATGTCCTGATGGTCGGACATCAGCAGCGAGGCGATGGTGCCCGAGCCGCGGCGCGATTGCAGGACGGCGCGTTCGGCGATGTTGATCAGCTGGCGCACGTTGCCGGGCCACGGGGCCTGCAAGAGTTGCGCGGCTTCCTGGGCGGAGACCTGTGGCGCCTCGCAGCCGTAATCGTCGGCGAAGGCATCCGAGAAGCGGGTGAAGAGCGTCAGGATATCCTCACCGCGCTGGCGCAGGGGCGGCACCGTGATACGCAGCGCGCCGAGGCGATAGAACAGGTCAGAGCGCAGCGCATCCTCGCAGGTGCGGTCCTGTTCCTGCATGTTGGAGATCGCCACGACGCGGGTTTCCGGCGGGGTGCCTTCCTCGTTGACGAAGGACAGCAGCTTGGCCTGCGCGGCATCGCTGAGTTTCTCGATATCTTCCAGAACGAGCGTACCGCCGCGAGCCTCTTCCACGGCAGGCAGGCGCGTGTCCTCGGGCTGCATCGGGCCGAAGAGGCGCTTCATCAGGGCGTCTTCCTCGATGCCCGAGCAGGAGATCAGCACGAATTTCTTGCCCGCGCGGGCGCCAACGGCGTGCAGGGCGTGGGCCACGAGGGTCTTGCCGGTGCCGGTCTCGCCCTCGATCAGGACATGGCCGTCGGCCTGCCCGAGGTCGAGGATGTCTTCCTTGAGGCGCTCCATCACCGGCGAGGCGCCGATGAGTTTCTTCATCAGCTGACCGCCATCGGAAAGCTCGCGCCGCAACGCGCGGCTGTCTAGCACCATGCGGCGGGCGTTGGTGGCGCGTTTGGCCAGCTCGTTCATCCGGTCGGGATTGAATGGCTTTTCTAGGAAGTCATAAGCCCCGACCCGCATTGCCTCGACCGCCATGGGCACGTCGCCGTGGCCGGTGATCATGATCACGGGCAGAGAGCTGTCGCTGCCCATCAGCTTCTTCAGGAACTGCATCCCGTCCATGCCGGGCATCTTGATGTCGGTGACGACGATGCCGGGATAATCCGGCCCCAGCACCTTGAGCGCCTCTTCGGCGGAGGGGAACGCCTCGGTGTCGTATCCCGACAGGGCCAGCCATTGGCTGATCGACTGGCGCATATCCTTTTCGTCGTCGATGATGGCGATTTTCATGGCGGTCGGCATGTCCTTTTACTCCGCTGCTCTTGTCGCGTCCGGTTGGGCGTCTTCGGTCAATATGGGCAGCTGCATTTCGAATACAGCCCCCCCGTTGGCGGCGTTGCGCGCCGTCAGACGGCCGCCGAGGTCGTTAACGATACCCGAGGAAATGGCAAGTCCCAAGCCGACACCGTCGCCGGGCTGCTTGGTGGTATAGAAAGGCTCGAACAGGTTGTCGATATCGGCGATGCCCGAGCCGTTGTCGCGCACGGTGAGAACGGCCGTCTCGCCCGCGGCCAGAAGTATGTCGATACGCGCCTCGGCCTCATTTTGCGTGGCGTCCATGGCGTTGCGCAGAAGGTTGATGATGACCTGTTCGATGCGCACCCGGTCGCCCATGACCCAGACCGCATCCTCGGGCAAGGTGCGGGTGATGTCGACCTTCCGCTCGCGCAGCTGTGGTTCCATCAACGCGAGCGCCGAATAGATCGCATCGCCCATGTTTACAGGCTGAAAGCGGTTGCCGTCCTGGCGCGCGTAGGATTTCAGCTGCTTGGTGATCGCGCCCATCCGCTCGATCAGGTCGTCGATGCGCTGGAACGAGCTGACGGCCTCGTCGGGGCGGTTGCGCGACAGCAGAAGACGGGCGCCGGCAAGGTAGGTTTTCATCGCCGCCAAGGGCTGGTTCAGCTCGTGGCTGACGGCCGCCGACATCTCGCCCAGGACGGCCAGCTTGGAGCTTTGCTGGAGCGTCTGTTCGGCCACCGCGAGGTTCTCTTGCACCCTTTGGCGTTCGGCGATTTCCCGCTGCAGGCGCGCGTTCAATGCGCGAAGCTCCGCCGACTCGCGCTGGAAGAGGGAGGCCCGCGCCGCCGTCTTGCGATTGAGGAAATAGAAGGCCAGCGCCAGCAGGATGGCGAAGATCATGATTTCCAGCGCCAAGACGCCGTTCACCTTGTCGCGCACCGAGGCGTAGGTGGTGAAGGACGCGATGCGCCAGCCGCGGAAGGCCACCCTGCCCTGCACCCGCATCACCGCCTCGCCTTCGACATAGGCGTCGGGCGGCAGGCTGGACCAGTCGGTGGTGGCCTGGATGGCCCGGAAGATGGCGGAACTGGGCGGTTCACGGGTGAGCGCGGCCTCCTCGGTCAGGCCGCGCCAGCGCGGCTCTGTCGCCAGGATGATGCGGCCCTGCGAGTCGGTGACCAGCACGGCGTCGGAAATGCCGGCCCAGGCGCGTTCGAATTTCTGCAGGTTGATCTCGACGACGATCATGCCGGCCAGCGTCTGGTTGCTGTCCACGCGGCGCGAATAGAAGAAGCGGAAGGCGCCGGTTTCGTCCTGCACGATGGTGAAGACGTTATCGCGGCTGCGCAGCGTGTCGACGAAATACGGCGCGTCGCGGGCGGTCTGTCCGATGCGGGCACGGTCGGTGGCGGCCACGACCCGGCCGTCGGCGTCCAGAAGCGTGAGCGAGGCAGCCTCGATCTCTTCGTTGAAGGTGATAAGGCGTTGGGAAGACTGGGTGAAATTACCCGCGTCAAGCGCGCTGATCAGCGCGGGGTCGCGCGCCAGAAGCTGTGGCACGATGGCGTTCTGGCGCAGTTCGGACAGCAGGTTGCCGGAATAGAGCGCCAAGCGCAGTTCGGCCCGGTTGCGGGTGTTTTCGGTAAAGCGGTCGGTCAGAAGGCTGTTGGTGACGGCGACGACCCCGATGGCCAGCGCCACCAGCGTCAAAAGCGCCAGCCGCGCCCGCCAGCCCAGCGTGCGCCCGTTCCTGTCCTCGCTTGAGAAGAACCCCCTGGCCATGCTTCAGATTACGCCGTCGCCGGGGGCGGAACAAGAGCCGCCCATAGTGGCTCCCGGCGGTTTGCCGCCGGGGCGCGGATCAGGCGGTTTCCAGGCTGCCGACAAGGCTGGTGAAGAGCGTCGCGCCTTCGGTGTTGCCGTGGGTTTCCTCGGCCATGCGCTCGGGGTGGGGCATCATGCCCAGCACGCGGCGGTTTTCCGACAGGATGCCGGCGATGTCCTGCTGCGAGCCGTTCGGGTTTTCCACGTAGCGGAAGGCGACCCGGTCTTCGTCATTGAGCCGCGCAAGCGTGTCGTCATCGGCGTAGTAGTTGCCGTCGTGATGCGCGATGGGAATCGTGATCGTGGTGCCCGCATTGTATCCCGACGTGTAGGCGGAATTCGAGGTTTCCACTTTCAGATCAAGGGCTTTGCAGACATACTTCAGGCCCGAGTTACGCAGCAGCACGCCCGGCAGAAGGCCGGTTTCCGTAAGCACCTGGAAGCCGTTGCAGATGCCCAGCACGTAACCGCCCTTGTCCGCGTGAGCCTTGACCGACTGGCAGATGGGCGAGTTGGCGGCAATCGCGCCGCAGCGCAGGTAGTCGCCGAAGGAAAAGCCGCCCGGTACGCCGATCACGTCGACCCCGGCCGGCATCTCGGTGTCCTTGTGCCAGACCATCGAGACCTTTGCGCCCACGTTCTCGAACGCGACCTTCATGTCACGGTCGCAGTTGGAGCCGGGAAAGACGATGACGGCGGCGTGCATCAGGCGATCTCCACCGAATAGGATTCGATCACGGTGTTCGCCAGCAGCTTTTCGCACATGGCCGTGACGGTCTCCTTGGCCTTGCCCGGATCGGTCTCGGTCAGGTCCAGCTCGATGATCTTCCCCTGGCGCACGCCCTCGACCCCGTCGAAGCCCAGCGACCCCAGCGCGTGACGCACGGCCTCGCCCTGCGGGTCGAGCACCCCGTTTTTCAGCATGACGTGTACGCGTGCTTTCATGTGATCGGATCCCCTAGTTGATCAGCGTCGGTTTGGTCACCGGTGGGTTGGTTTTGGGCATGACGCCCAGGCGCTTGGCGACCTCGGTATAGGCGTCGGTGAGGCTGCCAAGGTCGCGGCGGAACACGTCCTTGTCGAGCTTCTGGCCGGTTTCGATGTCCCACAGGCGGCAGCTGTCGGGCGAGATCTCGTCGGCCACGATCAGGCGCATGAAATCACCGTCATAGACGCGGCCGATCTCGATCTTGAAATCCACCAGCTTGATGCCGACGCCGTACATGACCCCGGCGAGGAAGTCGTTGACGCGCAGGGCGAGCGACAGGATGTCGTCCATGTCCTGCTGCGTGGCCCAGCCGAAGGCGGCGATATGCTCCTCGGTGACCAGCGGATCGCCCAGGGCGTCGTCCTTCAGGCAGTATTCCACGATCGGGCGCGGCAATTGCGTGCCCTCGTCCATGCCCAGCCGCTTGGCCATCGACCCGGCGGCATAGTTGCGCACGATCACTTCTAGCGGAATGATCTCGCAGGCGCGGACAAGCTGTTCGCGCATGTTGATCCGCTTCATGAAGTGGTTGGGGATGCCGACATTCGTGAGGCCCGTCATGAAGTATTCGCTGAGCATGTTGTTCAGCACGCCCTTGCCTTCGATGACGTCCTTCTTTTCCGCGTTGAAAGCGGTGGCGTCGTCCTTGAAATACTGCACGATGGTGCCCGGTTCGGGGCCCTCGAACAGGGTTTTCGCCTTGCCTTCGTAGATTTTCTTGCGCCGCGCCATGGGCTCTCTTTCATCTGGGGCCGCGGTAAGGGACTCGCGGCGTGTGGCGTTCTCATAGTCTATGCGGCGAAATGGGGCAAGGCGGCCTTATGGACTTGCGTCCTCGCGGGCTTGCGGCCATATCTGGGAAGACCGAAATACCTGCCCGGGGAGAGCCTGATGAGCACCTTCGACGATCGTGAAACCGCATTTGAGAACAAGTATGCCCACGACGAGGAAATGAAATTCAAGGCCGAGGCGCGGCGCAACAAGCTGTTGGGCCTGTGGGCGGCGGAGATCCTGGGCAAGACCGGTGAAGATGCGGACGCCTATGCGAAAGAGGTCGTGCTGTCGGATTTCGAGGAAGCCGGGCACGAGGACGTGGTGCGCAAGGTCGCGGGCGACCTGGGCGACATGGCGGACGCGGACACGATCCGCTCGAAGATGGACGAGTTGCTGCGCGTGGCGCAGGAACAGCTGATGAAGGAAACTTGAGGGCGCGTGGGTTTTCACCCACCCTACAGGTCCGCGGGGGCGATTTGCCCCCGGTAATCTTTCGACAATTTGATCTGTTAAGCCGCCGGTAACGCCGTGCCTCTAGCCTTGGGCCGATATGGTCTAGGGAAGGACGGTGCTGCATGTCATCACGGGTGTTGCGCGTCGCGTGGCCGGGCGCGGCGGGCTGGGTGCGTCTTGCCCTGCCGTTATGTTTTGGCTTGGTTTGCATCTGGGTCCTGATGCGGCAGGTCGACGAGGGCGCTTTTGCCGGGTTGGGCGAGGTCATGGCGCAGCTGTCGGCCTGGCAATGGGCGGGCGCGGTACTGGCCACTGCCGTCAGCTTTGCCGCGCTGGGCCAGTATGACGTGATCCTGCACAAGCACCTGCGCACCGATATCCCCGCGCGACAGGCGCGGCTGAGCGGAGCGGCGGCCATCGCGATCGGGCAGACCGTGGGGATGGGCGTGATCTCGGGCGCGCTGGTGCGCTGGCGTTTGCTGCCGGGACTGAGCCTCGTGCAGGCTTTGAAACTGGCCACCGGCGTGGTGGTGACCTTCCTGATCGGGCTGAGTTTCGCGCTGGGCCTTGCCACGCTGCTGTCGCCGTCGGACCTGCTGCCGGCCGTCCTGCCCCTGTTCCTGCTTTTGCTGTTTGGTGTCAGCGCGATACTCGTATTTCTTCACCCCCGCATCCACCTGCGGGCCCTCACCTTGCGGATGCCGAGCCTTTGTGCGCTGGGAGCCATCGCGGGGCTGACGCTGATCGACACGGTTTTTGCAGGGATCGCGCTGTGGTGCCTGCTGCCCGAGACGGTCGCGATGTCTGCGGGCGCGCTCGTGCCGGTTTACATGATCGCGCTTGGCGCGGCGCTTCTTAGCGGGACGCCGGGCGGGCTGGGGTCGTTCGAGCTGGTGCTGGTCGCCTTGTTGCCGCAGGTGCCCGATACCGAGCTTTTATGCGCCATCGTGGGGTTCCGGCTGGTCTATTACGCCCTGCCCGCGGTGCTGGCCGGGATCTTGCTGATCCGTCCCCTGCCCGACGGCCTGCGCCCCGGCACGATCAAGCGGCCACTGCATGAAAGCGACCTTGCCGGGCCGGCGCAGGCCGAAGCCGGATTGTGCCGCCAGAGCGGCGCGGAAGTGCTGGTGCTGGGCACGCTGCGCCTGCCGGTGATCCGGCCCGGGCAGACGCTGTGCATGTTGTTCGGACCACTGTCCGCGCCCGGCGCGGCGGGGCCGCGCAATGCGCTGGCGCTGATGCAGGGCCATGCCACGCGCGAATCGCTGATCCCGCTGGTCTACAAGGCCGATGCGCGGCTCGCCGCGACCGCGCGACGGCAGTGCTGGCATGCGCTGCACGTGGCCGACGACATGGTCCTGCACCCTGCCGATTTCAGCACCGAGGGCAGCGCCTTTCGCCAGCTCAGGCGCAAGCTGCGCCGCGCTGCGCAGTCCGGCGTGACGGTGGCACGGGAAACAATCCTGCCCTGGGGCGCTCTGCGTGACATAGATGCCGCGTGGCAGGCTCGGCAAGGCACGGCGCGGGGCATGACCATGGGCCGGTTCTGCCCGGGGTACCTGAGCCATCAGGCGGTGTTTCTGGCCCGCCTCGACGACCGTGTCGTCGGGTTCGCCAGTTTTCACATCGGGCGGCGCGACTGGTGTCTGGACCTGATGCGGGCGGGCGATGGCGCACCGGAAGGAACGATGCATGCCCTGGTCGCCACGGCCGTGGCCGAGGCCCGACAGGCGGGGATCGCTCAGTTGTCGCTGGCCGCCCTGCCCCCGGCGCACGGCCCGCTGGCACAGCTGGCGGAGCGCTTCGCGCCCGCGTCGGGCCTGGCGCAATTCAAGAGCAGCTTTGCCGCCCGGCGCGTGCCCCGCTATGCGCTGGCCCGAAGCCGGATCGGGCTGTGGCTGGGCCTGCTGGACCTGTGGCTGGCGATCCGCCGCCCCGCCGCACGCGCAGGTGAGCGCGGTGCCACGGCGGCGGATGATACCCCGGTTCAGGAAGATGATGACGATTATGGGTTTGCGCGCGCGCGGAATGTATGAGATTTCCTGACCAACATCGCAAAGGGCTGCGCATGACCAACGCATTGAGCAAAATGATGGCCGAGCGGGACTGGATCCTCGCGGACGGAGCCACGGGCACCAACCTCTTCAACATGGGGCTGAGTTCGGGCGACGCGCCGGAAATGTGGAATGTCGAGCATCCGGACCGGATCGAGAAGCTGTACGCCATGGCCGTGGACGCGGGCAGCGACCTGTTCCTGACGAACTCGTTCGGCGGCAATGCCGCGCGGCTGAAGCTGCACGGCGCGCAGAAGCGGGCGCGTGAACTGAGCCGGATCTCGGCGGAGATAGGGCGCGAGGTGGCCGACCGTCGCGACCGCCCCGTGGTTGTGGCCGGGTCCGTCGGCCCCACCGGCGAGATCATGGCACCGATGGGCAGCCTGACCCACGAGCTGGCGGTGGAAATCTTTCACGAGCAGGCCGAGGGGCTGAAGGAAGGCGGCGCGGACGTGCTGTGGCTGGAGACGATCAGCGCCCCCGAGGAATACAAGGCCGCCGCCGAGGCGTTCAAGCTGGCCGACATGCCGTGGTGCGGCACGATGAGTTTCGACACCGCCGGGCGCACGATGATGGGCCTGACCTCGGCCGACATGGCGGTGATGGTGGAAAAACTGGATCACAAACCGCTGGCCTTTGGCGCGAATTGCGGCGTCGGCGCGTCGGACCTGATGCGCACCGTGCTGGGATTCGTGGCACAAGGCACCGAGCGTGCGATCGTGGCCAAGGGCAACGCGGGCATCCCGAAATACGTGGACGGGCATATCCATTACAATGGCACGCCCGACCTGATGGCCGACTACGCCGTGCTGGCGCGTGATGCCGGTGCGACGATTATCGGCGGCTGCTGCGGCACCATGCCCGAACACCTGTCGAAAATGCGCGAGGCGCTTGAGACGCGGCCGCGTGGCGACCGCCCGACGCTGGACCAGATCACCAATGCGCTGGGGCCGTTTTCCTCGGCGGTGGACGGCACCGAGGACAACAGCGGCGACACGCCCCAGCCAACGCGACGCAACCGGCGGCGGCGCGGCTGACGCGCGGACCCTGCCCTCGCGTCTGAGACCCGGCAACGGCGGTCGGGAATGCTGGCGGCGCCCGGTCTCGGGCACTGGACAGCCGACAGATAGGTGGGCAAGACTGCGCCGCACCTGCCCTGCCGTAAGGACACGACATGCTGATCACGGATATCCGCGTCACCCCGTTGGCGCTGCCGCTGAAGCGCCCTTATGTCTGGTCGCAGGGCGTCGAGACGCGGTTTCACGTCAACCTTGTCGAACTGATCGGAGAGGACGGCGCGGTTGGCGTGGGCGAGACCACGACCGCGCCCGATGCCGCGGCACAGGCGATGGTCTTGCGCAAGCTGGCGCGGCATTTCATCGGCCGCTCGGTTTTCGAGGCCCGGCAGATCATGGCCGAGGCGTACCGCGCCAATTTCCTGGCCTTTGGCGGCAACATGCCCCGCTACGCCAACCAGCTGATGAGCGGGTTCGACATGGCCGCGCTGGACTTGCAGGGACAGGCCACGGACCGCCCGGTGTGGGACCTGCTGGGCGGCGCGGTGCGCGCCGACGTGGGGTACTTCCATTTCCTGCAGGGCGAGACGGTCGAGGAGCTGGCCGCCGATGCCCGGGCCGCGGTGGCGGCGGGCCATCCGGTTATCTATCTCAAGGTCGGGATTGAGCCGGAGCGCGATATCGCCGCCACGCGGGCGGTGCGCGCGGCCATCGGCGACACGCGCCTGCGGCTGGACGCGAACGAGGCGTGGGATCCGGCGCTGGCGCTGCGGATGATTACCCGGCTTGCCGAGTTCGACATCGAGTATATCGAGCAGCCCACGCCCTCGACCGCGCTGGAGGCGCTGGGACAGGTCGCGCGGCAAAGCCCGATCGCCATCGGCGCGGACCAGTCGGTTTTCACGCTGAACGAGGTGTACCGTGCGACCAGCGGCGGACATGCGCACATGATCGCGGTCGGCCCACGCGAGATCGGCGGCTTGCGCCCGATGATGCAGGCCGCCGCGATTGCCGAGGCGGCGGGGCTGAAGATCTGCATCCATTCCTCGATGACCACCGGCATCACCACCGTGGCCGAGCATCACGTGGGCCGCGCAATTCCGAACCTCGACGATGGCAACCAGATCATGTGGCAGTTACTGGAAGATAACGTGCTGGAGGGCCCGGAGGTGGCCCCCGTCAAGGGACAGCTGGCGCTGGAAGGCAAACCGGGGCTGGGCCTGAGCCTGGATCGGGACGTGGTTGCCCGGGCACATGAGCGGTTCGAGGCCTCACAGGCGTAGGGGGGGTGACAACCCACGCTTTCCTACGCTGCAGGTAAACCGCCCTTCGAGGTCGCACCAGGCTCGGCACCGCGACAACGCGCACTGCCGGCCCCGGTGCGGAAAGAACCGAGCGGAGCGCGTTCAAAAAACCGTCAAACCGATACGCATGGCGTCCGAACCAGTTCTTTCGCCATACCGATATCGGCGTGAGCCGCCTGCGCCCAGTCAGGGATTCAATACCCCTGACCGGCGTAGACGATACTTGACTCAGGCGCGCAGCTTTTCGCCCTTGGGGTCAAATGGCGGCTCGTGCAGGATGCGCGCCTTGTGCGGGCGGCCCAGCACCATGACCTGAACGTCATCGCCGGGTTTGACCGTGCCGGACTTGACGTAACCCAGGGCGAGGCTCATGCCGACGGTGTAGCCATAGGTGCCCGAGGTGACGCGGCCAACGGGGGTGCCATTGGCATCGCGGATTGGCTCGCCACCCGTGGCGTCGGCGTTGGAGGCGGTGACGTCTTCCTCGTCGATATGGATCAGCACCAGTTCCTCGCGCGTGGGCTCGGCCATCGCCTTTTCCGCCGCGGCCTTGTTGAGGAAGTCCTTGTCCATCTTGCAGAGCGGCTTGAAGCCGACCTCGTGCGGGAAGTATTCGGGCGAGTATTCGCGGCTCCACGAGCCATAGCCCTTTTCGACCCGCATGGACATGAGCGCGCGCGCGCCCACGGGGCCTGCGCCGAATTCCTTGCCCGCTTCCAGAAGGGCCTTGTAGAGCTTCTCCTGGTCCTCGGTCTTGCAGTGCAGCTCCCACCCCAGATCGCCGGTGAAACTGACCCGCAGGGCGAGGCATTCGACGCCCGCGATGTCGATCATCTTGGAGCGCATGAAGGGGAAATCCTCGGTAGCGAGGCTTTCGTTAGTCAGGCGTTGCAGTATCTCGCGCGATTTCGGCCCGGCGACGTTGAAGCCGCACATGGCCTCGGTTTTGGTCTCGAAGGTGGTGCCCTCGGGCAGCGGGACCATGTCGAAGAACCGCTTGTGATAGCGTTCGGCCATGCCCGAGGAGACGACCCAGAATTCATCCTCGGCCACGCGCGTCACCGTGGCGTCGCCCGCGATGCCGCCGCGCACGCCGATCAGCGGCGTCAGGCACGACCGGCCCACGGATTTGGGCATCCGGTTGGCGAACACGGCATTCAGCCAATCCTCGGCCCCCGGCCCCTTGACGTGGTACTTGGCGAAGTTGGAGATATCGATGATACCCGCCCGGTCCCGCAGCATCTTGCATTCCTCGCCCACGGGTGCCCACCAGTTCTGGCGGATGAAACCGTTGGTGTCTTTCGTGCCGGGTTCATCGGCGAACCATTGCGGGTGTTCCCAGCCGTAGTTCAGGCCAAAGACCGCGCCCATTTCTTTCTGCATTTCATAGACGGGGCGCGTGCGCAGGGGGCGGCCCGCGGCGCGTTCCTCGTTGGGGTAATGGATGGCGAAGCGGTGGGCATAGACATCCTCGACCTTCGCCTTGACGAACTTGCGGTCGTTGGCCCAGAGGCCGAAGCGCGCGATGTCCCAGGCGAACATGTCGTATTTCATCTCGCCCTCGACGATCCACTGGCTGACCATCAGGCCCATGCCGGCGGATTGGCTGAACCCGGGAATGATGCCGCCGACCATGAAGTAGTTCTTGAGCTCCGGCACGGGGCCGAGGATCACGTTGCTGTCGGGCGACCAGATCATCGGGCCGTTGATGACCCGCTTGATCCCGGCCTCGGCGGCGACCGGCACGCGGTCCATCGCGCGCATCACGTTTTCCATGATGCGTTCCAGGTCGTCGGGGAAAAGGTCATGCGCAAAATCGAGCGGCGTGCCGTCCTCGGCCCAGAAGCGCATGTCACGCTCGTAAGCGCCGATCAGCAGGCCCTTGCCCTCTTGCCGCAGGTAGTATTCGCCGTCGCGGTCGGCGACCGACGGCAGGCGGCGGTCCATGCCGTCGATCTCGGCAATCGTCTCGGTCACGAAATACTGGTGCTCGGTGGGTTGCAGCGGCACCTCGATGCCCGCCATCTTGGCCACTTCGCGGCCCCAGAGACCGGCGCAGTTGATGACCCATTCGGTTTCGATATTGCCCTTGGGCGTCTCGACGATCCAGGTACCGTCGGGCTTCTGCGTGGTGGCCGTGACCGGCGTGAAACGGTGAATTTCCGCGCCGCGCTGGCGGGCGCCCACGGCATAGGCGTTGGTCACGCCGGACGGGTCCACGTTGCCGCCATCGGGCTCCCACATGATGCAGCGGATGCCGTCGAAATTGACCAGCGGGTGCTTTTCCTCGGCCTCTTCGCGGGTGATCTCGTGGAAGTTCATGCCGTAGAGTTCGGCCTTGGCGGCCTGAAGCTTCAGCTGGTGCTCGCGGTTTTCGGTCTGCGCGAGGTAGAGCGAGCCGGGCTGGAAGACGCCGCAGCTTTGGCCGGTTTCCTCCTCCAGACTGTTGTAGAGGTTCATCGTGTAGTGCTGAAGCCGGCTGATATTGGCGCTGTCGTGCAGGCCGTGGATGTTGGCCGCCGCGTGCCAGGTGGAGCCGGAGGTCAGCTCGTCGCGCTCCAGCAGCACCACGTCTGTCCATCCAAGCTTTGTCAGGTGGTAGAGCACCGAGCATCCGATGACGCCCCCTCCGATGACAACGGCCTGTGCATGAGTCTTCATCTCGTCTTCCTATCTGACTGTTTGGCGGCACACTGCCCCACCGGGACGGCCCGCGTTTGTCGGTTCCCGACATCATCGGTCGTGTGATGGCTTTTTGTCATGCCGTTTCCGACAAGGGGTTACGGTTTGCGGCAGGGGGCGGAAATGCGCGGTGACGCATTCACCCTGCTTCGCACAATCGCCCGACCCGTCTTTAGCGACAATACCTGTCGCAAACGGACATGCCGCCCGTCCGCAACCAGACAGTCTGGACGCAACGGCAGACCGAAAGGAACACCCCATGAAAACCACCACCCGAGTGGCCGTGATCGGCGGCGGCGTTGTCGGATGCAGCGTGCTTTACCACCTGACGAAACTGGGCTGGTCGGACGTGATGCTGATCGAGCGGTCGGACCTGACCTCGGGGTCCACGTGGCACGCCGCGGGGGGCTTTCACACGCTGAACGGCGACACCAACATGGCGGCGCTTCAGGGCTACACGATCAAGCTTTACAAGGAGTTGGAAGAGATCACCGGCATGTCCTGCGGGTTGCACCACGTGGGTGGTGTCACCCTTGCCGACAACCGCGACCGGTTTGATATGCTGCTCGCTGAGCGGGCCAAGCACCGCTACATGGGGCTTGAGACCGAGATCGTCGGCCCCGAGGAGGTGCGCAAAATTGCACCCATCACGAATACCGACGGCATCATCGGCGCGCTTTACGACCCTTTGGACGGCCATCTGGACCCGTCGGGCACGACCCATGCCTATGCCAAGGCCGCGCGGATGGGCGGCGCCACGATAGAGACGCATTGCAAGGTGTTGGAAACGAACCCGAAACCGGATGGGTCGTGGGAAGTGGTAACGGACAAAGGAACCATTTTGGCCGAGCATGTGGTCAACGCGGCAGGCCTCTGGGCGCGCGAGGTGGGGGCGATGGCCGGAGTATTCGTGCCGACCTTCCCGATGGAGCATCAGTACCTCGTGACCGAGGAAGTGCCCGAGATTGCCGCGATCATCGACGCGGGGGGCGAGCATCCGCATGTCATGGACCCGGCCGGTGAAAGCTACCTGCGGCAGGAGGGGCGTGGCCTGTGCATCGGGTTCTACGAGCAGCCCTGCCGCGCCTGGGCCGTGGATGGAACGCCTTGGGAATTCGGGCACGAGCTGCTGCCCGATGACTTTGACAAGATCGAGCAATCCATTGATTTTGCTTACAAACGATTCCCCGCGCTGGAGCGCGCCGGGGTGAAGTCGGTCATTCACGGGCCGTTCACCTTTGCCCCCGATGGCAACCCGCTGGTGGGG
This sequence comes from Roseovarius confluentis, assembly GCF_002917925.1. Lineage (GTDB taxonomy): Bacteria > Pseudomonadota > Alphaproteobacteria > Rhodobacterales > Rhodobacteraceae > Roseovarius > Roseovarius confluentis. The sequence goes on from NZ_PPFE01000001.1 coordinate 486,728, forward strand.
CCTGTGCCGGGCCTGCGCAACTACTGGTCGGCCTGTGGCGTGATGGCCGGGTTCAGCCAGGGCGGCGGTGTGGGCCTGATGCTGGCGCAGTGGATGGTCGAGGGGGAATGCGAGCGCGACGTGAGCGCGATGGACGTGGCACGATATGGCGACTGGATCACGCCCGGTTATACCCTGCCCAAGGTGATCGAGAACTATCAGAAGCGGTTTTCCGTCAGTTATCCGAACGAGGAACTGCCCGCCGCGCGCCCCTTCCGCACGACGCCGATGTACGACATCTTTGACGGTATGGGCGCGGTCTGGGGGCACCAGTTCGGGCTGGAGGTCGTGAACTATTTCGCCCAAGGCGACGAGCCGCGATTCGAGACGCCCAGTTTCCGCCGCTCGAACGCATGGGACGCCACGGCGCGCGAGGTGAAGGCCGTCCGGCAAGGCGTTGGAATCAATGAGGTTCACAACTTTGGCAAATACCTGGTGACCGGCCCCGGCGCGCGTGACTGGCTGGACCGTATCATGGCGGGGCGCATCCCGAAGCCGGGACGCATCAGCCTGACGCCGATGCTGTCGCATGCGGGGCGGTTGATCGGGGATTTCACGGTGTCCTGCCTGTCGGACGAGGCGTTCCAGCTGACCGCGTCCTACGGCGCACAGGCCTATCACATGCGCTGGTTCGAGCAGAACGCGGAAATGGGCGTGACGGTCGAGAATATCTCGGACCGCCTGAACGGGTTTCAGATCGCGGGCCCGAAATCGCGGGATCTGCTTGCGGCCTGCACGCGGGCGGATATTTCCGACATGGCGTTCATGGATCTGCGGCATATTTCCGTGGGCATGGTCGACTGCCTGGTGCAGCGGGTCAGCTATACCGGCGACCTCGGTTTCGAGATCTATTGCGATCCGATGGCGCAACGGGCGCTTTGGGACGAGTTGTGGAGCAAGGGTCAGGACCTTGGCCTGAAGCCTTTCGGAATGCGCGCGATGATGTCGCTGCGGCTCGATCGGTTCTTTGGGTCCTGGCTGTCGGAGTTTTCGCCGGATTACACGCCGGGCGAGACGGGCATGGACCGCTTCATCAGCTTCAGGAAAAACGCCGATTTCATCGGGCGTGCGGCGGCCGAGACAGAGCGGGCCGAAGGCGCGAAGCGGGCGCTGGTGGCGTTCGAGGTGGATGCGACGGATGCGGATGTGAACGGCTACGAGCCTGTCTGGATCGAAGGCAGTGTTCAGGGGTTCTGCACCTCGGGCGGCTATTCGCACCACGCAGAGAAATCCATCGCCCTGGCGCTGATCCCGGCGGAAAACGCCAAGCCGGGGCTGGAGGCCGAGATCGAGATCCTGGGCGAGATGTGCGCCGCAAAGCTGTTGACAGAGCATCTGTTTGACCCCGACATGACCCGGATGCGAGGGTAAGACGGGATCAATTGCTTGGGGTTTGGCAGCGGTGACACTGGGGATCGTTCTGCCCGCAGCGGGCGCTTCCTCGCGGATGCGGGGGCGCGACAAGCTGTTGGAGGAAGTCGACGCTGTGCCGCTTTTGCTGCGGCAAACCCGGCGGGCCTTAAGCCTCGGTTTACCTGTTCTTGTTACCCTGCCCACCGTCTCCGGGGCGCGCGCTACCAGCCTTGACGTCGCGGCGAACGCGGGACTGGAGAGACGGCCAGTCCCCGATGCTGCCAGCGGCCTCAGTGCGTCGCTGCGCGTGGCGGCGGGCTGGGCCATGGAACGGGACATGAGCGGGCTGATGATCGTACTGCCCGACATGCCCGACCTGGATGCGGATGACATGCGCGCGGTGGCGGCACTGCACGCGGACCATCCCGGCGACGTGATCCGCGCCACGGACGCGGAGGGGCGTTTCGGGCATCCGACCCTCCTGCCCGCCCGGCTATTGCCGGCGCTGGTCACATTGAGCGGCGATACCGGCGCGCGGGAGGTGATCGGGCCGGAAAAGATACGGCCCTGTCGCCTTGGCGGGACCAGGGCCACGCTGGATCTGGATACGCCCGAAGCCTGGGCGGACTGGCGGTCGGCGAAAGGCTAAAGCGTTTCGCCGTTGACCTGAGCCATCAGCGAAAAGCAGAACGCGCGCAACGATTGGCTGTTGGGCTGCGTTTCGCGACAAGCTGCACGTCAGGTTCACCGGGAAACGCTTTAGCGCAGGGACTGTTCGACCAGCAGCTTCGCCTCGTGCGCCTTGAGCGACAGGCGGGCCGCCTGGTAGCTTTCCAGTCCCGCCGGCTTGGCGAGTTCGGGAAAGAGCGCCAGGATCTCGTCCCGGCTTTCCTGTGCCACGCCAGAACGAAACAATCCCGACCAATGGCCGGGATTGTTTACTGGAACTCGAGTCAGCCCCCGCAACCGATTCCATGTGACCGGCCCCCGAAAGGACCGGTCGGCTGCAAAGCTGTTACTTGACCAGAAGCCGGGCTTCGTGCTTTTTAAGCGACCGGCGTGCGGCGGTGTAGGCCTTCAGGCCCTCTGCCTCCGACAATTCGGGGAAGAGCTCGAAGATCTCGTTGCGCTGGTCGTTGCCCATCGCGTCGAGCACCGTGTCGCCGGGCTGGAAGCTTTCGGTCCAGGCGCCATTGGACAGCACCACCTCGTGTTGGTCGAACATGAAGTGGATGTAGCTGACCGAGCTGGCCTCGACCGAGGTCACACCTTCCATGCCGGTGAGGTGCTTGGCGGCTGCCAGAACCTCGCGGTCCTCGAAGTAGAGCGCCGACTTCTCGTTGTTGATCAGCAGGCGGTGCTGCGGCGAGACCATCATGTCACGTTCCGGCAGGCCGTGGCCCAGCGAACCGGCACGGATCAGGACCGGCTGCAGGTGCGGCGCGCTGACCAGCTCCTGCCCCGACAGATCGCGGCGGCCCACCCAACGGATCTCTTGCAGGCCGTTGTCGCGAGTGATGATCTTGTCGCCTTCGCGCAGGTCTTCGACCAGACGCTCACCTTTCGGCGTTGCGATGACCGTTCCCGGCGTGAAGCAGGGAATGATGTCCTCGATCTCGGTGAACTTCAGCGTGCCTTCGACATTGCCGCTGGCATCGAGGAAGTTGACCTGGCCGGTAAAGCTGTTGCCGTCCGGGTCGTTCGGCGTGGTGAGGTCCAGCGGGGTGACGCCGTCGCTCTGGACGATCTCGAACCGGCCCATCCCTTGCAGGTAAAGCTGGTCGTTCTCGTTGTCTGTCGTCGGGTCGTTGTCGCCATCCTCGGTGCCGCCGTCGATTTCGTCGCCGAAGGCTTCCTCGCGGGCATCGAAGCGGAACTCGTCCGAGCCGGCGTCACCGTACATGGTGTCTGCGCCCTGGCCACCGTAGATGGTGTCCCGGCCGTTTTCGCCATAGATCAGGTCGTCGTCGGTACCGCCATAGAGCAGGTCGCTGCCGCCGCCACCGAAGATGGTGTCGTCATCGTCCTGACCATAGACCGTGTCGTTGCCAGCCCCGGCATTGATCAGATCCTTGCCGTTGCTTTCGTCCGGGTCGGGGCCGTAGCTGCCGCCATCGGGCGCGTCGGGGATGTTGACCTGGTCGAAGGGCACGACATTGGGGTCGAGACCGCCATAGATGAGGTCGTCGCCCGCGCCGGACGAGATCGTGTCGTCGCCTTCGCCGCCGACGATGGTGTCGGCGCCCCAGAGCGTGGTGATCTCGTCGTCGTCAAGGCCGCCGTCGACATAGTTGTCGCCCGCGCCGGCATTGATCGTGTCGTTATCATCGCCGGTATAGATCGTGTCGTTGCCGTTGCCGGTATTGACCAGATCGCGGTCGTCGTTGGGATCGGCATCCGCCGGGACGGCCGGGAACGGACCGTAGGACGGGAAGCCGTCATCGGGCAGAGGCAGACCGCTGTTGAGCGACGTGTCGATGTAGTTGTCCCCGTGGCCGCCATCGACCGTGTCCGAACCGTCGCCGGAATAGACCGTGTCGTTGCCGTCGCCGGTATCTATCTTGTCGTCGCCGTTGCCGCCGTCGACGCTGTCGTCGCCTGCGCCGGTTTCCACGTCGATCGGGCCGTCGGCATCCTCGGCGTCGATGGTGTCATTTCCGCTGCCGGTGATGATCCGCTCGATCTCTTCGAAGGTGATGTCGGGCGTGTCGTCGGCATCCAGGCCGTTGACCGTGCCGTTCTCGGGATCGGCGTCTTCCAGGGTGACGGTCAGATCGTCGGTCTGGTCGCCGAGGTTCAGGATGTCGCCCTCGTTGCCGTTTTCCGGGCCGTCGGGGTTGCCGTCGGTGCCGTCCGAGCCGCCGTAGATGGTGGCGTCGATATCTGCCGCCGGATCGGTGGCGTCGACAGTGAACTCGTCGTCGCCGGTGCCGCCCCAGGCGCTGTCATTGCCGCCCACGGCGATGTCGTCATCGCCCTGGCCGCCGGTGATCGAGTCTGTACCCGCACCGCCGACTATCACGTCCGCGCCGGTGCCGCCGTCGACCGTGTCGTCGCCCAGGCCGGCATTGATCGTGTCGTCGCCGCCATTGCCCTCGATGACGTCATCCAGCCCGTCGGGACCGTCGATGATATCGCCGCCGCCGTCGGTCGGGCCATTGCTGTCGTCGTAGCCGGGGTTCATGACCTCGCCGGTTTCCTCGCCGTCGACGACACCGTCGCGCTGCGGATCAGTCAGGATCGTCTCGATCTGGCTGAATTCCAGCACCGAGCCGTCCTCGAAGGTCACGGTGCCTTTCCGGGCGCCGGCATCGCTGGAGTCGGCAGAGTCGACGATCGTCACCTGGCCCGCGCCGCGCAGGTCCAGCGTGTCGTTGTCCTTGGTGTCATCCGGGCCGTTGCCGCCGACCACCTTGTCGCCGTCGCCGTCCGCACCGCTGGAGACGATGAAGGTGTCGTCGCCGCCCTCGCCGTACATCTCGTCCGCGCCGGCGCCGCCGGTGATCACGTCGTTGCCATCGTCACCCAGGCTATAGCCGGTGTCGAAATACATGTCGGTGATGTGGATGCCGGAATTGTCGTAGCCGTTCTGCGTATGCTCGACCACCACGCGCGATACCGGCCCCGCGATCGAGACATTGACGGTCGTGTCGGGGTCGTTGACGTTCTGGTACGGGCCATCCGCGTCGGCGACGTTGCCGGTGATATTGATGTCCTTGCCACCGGTCAGGACAACCTCGATCGGGTTGTTGTCGGCGTCGTAGGCTTTCACGGTCACAAGGCCGTCACCGTCGAGGTCATTGATGTTGAATTGAACGTTTCCGACAACTTCCGAAAATTCCCATTGGAACTTGCCGGTATTGCCCTTGCCGCCGGTTTCCGAGAGCAGCGAGCTGTCGGTGTCGATCGACTCGCCGCCCGTGTCGATGCCGGCGGTGTTCAGGTTGGTGTGGTTGTCGACATCGCTTACGTGGTTCCCCGTATCCGCGATGCGGGTATAGGTCACATCCACACTGCCGGTGTCCTGGGTGACGGTGCTGTCCGCCTGAGCGCCCGAGACCTTGTCCCAGTTGAAGCTTTCGCGCGGTCCGTTGAAGCCCTTCTCACCGCCGGTGCCGCCATAGATGGTGTCATCGCCGCCAGCACCGTTGATCGTGTCGTCGCCGCCATTGCCATAGATCAGGTCGGCGCCATCGGTGATCTTGTCGCCGCCCTGGTCGGTGGGCGCGTTGGAGTCGTCATAGCCGAGGTCCATGTCCTCGCCGAACTCCTCGCCGTCGACAGCGCCATCGGGGCTTGCCTTGGATTCCTCGTAGAGCGCCACGTAGTCGATCGCGCCCTGGAATTCCTTGTCGTAATGTCCGTCGTCCACTTCGCGCGCGCCGAAGCTGAATTCCTCGTCGTCATTGTCGGTCAGGTCGAAGGTCAGGCCCTTCTCGTCGCTCTCGATTGTCTCGGTCTTGCCGGTTGTCAGGTTCTCGACCGTCAGAGTGGCGCCGGTATCGACATCGAAGGAATATTTCACGTTGACCAGGTCGCCCGGTTCGAAAAAGTCCTTCGAGGTGGACAGGGTGGCGACCGCGTCGCCGTCGTTGGTGTTGTGGTAGGTCTGAACCTTGCCATCGTTGGTGACGCGGATTTCGAAGAAGCCCTCGTCATGATTGTCGATGTTCTTTTCGCCGCGCGACAGGATCACGTCTTCGGAGCTGCCCGAGTGCGAAAACTGCGTGAACTGCGTCTCGATGGTGCCGCGATCCAGGTTGAACTGTTCGTCATCCGCAGAAGAGTACGGGTCGGCTTTGACATCGAGCACGGTGGGGTGCGAGTTGCTCCCCGCGCCCACGATCAGCTGGTCGTTGGAAAAGCTGACGTTGATGGCGTTGCCATCGCCGTGTGTCGCGTTCTGGGCAACACCGTCGTCCAGGCCGGTATCTTTCTTTTCAGCACCGCTTTTAAAATCCCACAGGCCAATCAGGCCAGTGACCGAGCTTGGATCAAAATTCGACATCGTCTTCTCCATTCGGCATCACCGCACATGCGGCGACGCCAGACCAAAACCATTCCCAAAGCCAGCGACGTGACGGCCAGGGGCAACCTGCACGGACCTCGATTATCAGGAGGGAAAGACCCGCATATCACGCGGGAACGTCGCGGAGTTCGCACTCCGCATACATTCGCTACCAGTCTGCTGCCAAAGCAGCCCGACGATCGCACCTTTCCGCACCTAATATGATGCGTTTCGTGCGGTCGCCCCCGTGACCTACAGACATCGCCCCCCAGTTGGGCTGAGTTCGTTTTACGAGATGTGATGTGCGCCACAAAGTGAAATTTGTCAGAAAACTGTCCGAGCAATTTGCAAAAAACCACGACGAAGCGGCGAATTAAGGCAGCCTGCAAAACACGTTCTAGTTATTGTTTCCGCGCACCCTTCGGCGAGTATCCGCGCAGCAGCCCTAAAAACAAGGACTCGGCCTTTTTCCGCCGACGCGAAAAACAATCAAAGGTAGATTGCCGTTTCCAAATCGGACGAAAGGCAACCATGGTCGGATTGTGTCGAGACTTGGGTGAAACAAACGCGTGGCTGTTTGTTGACCTAGCGTCAATCGCCTTCAGAAACGACGAATATCCACGATCCGGAAACGGTGACGCCACAATTTGAGCGAATCGACGCAAAATTTAATTCAAATGAGGCGGTCGAATCGTTCAAGACGCCGCACGAGCCGCGACAGGACGGATCGCACATTCGGAATTCGGCGGCACGTGGCCGGAACATGTTCACACCCCGGCGCGTTTTTGGCCTGAAGGTTTACGTTTTGAGTGCATGGTGCATGGGGCGGTTAAACCTGAAAACGGGAGTTTTACATGACTTTGAGCAACACGTTTCTGAAAACCACCTCGGTCCTCGGCCTTTTCATTGCCCTTTCGCAGCCCGCCTACGCGGTGACTTGCGCCGAATTCAGCGAGATGGACGACGCTGGTCAAATGGAGGCATTCGAGACCATGGGCGGCCGCGAGAACATTCGTGACGAAGCGGTCGGTGCAGACGAAGGAGCCGACACGGACGCGTCGAGCGCCACGGACGAACTCGGCGACCCTGACGATGACATCGGCGGCCGCGCTGCCGCGCGCGCTGCTGCGACCGGGTCGGACGAGGAACTGATGGTCGTGCTGAAGGAAGAGTGCGAGAACAACCCCGAGATGGACATGGCTGACATGTTCCGCGACGAAGACGAGTCGAAGTAAGCGACCCGAGTCAAACTGGCGGCCCTTGAGACTGGGCCGCCACGCTCCCGGTCTCATTGCAGGCCGGGACAGATGGCCCCACATCAATCCAGGAAATCATTGGCACCCCAAGGCCGGATCTGATCCGGTACGCACGTCAAGGCGGGGAATTTGGAAGCATTCGAGGCAACCGAATTCAATGCCGGACCTTTTGTGGCAGAGCCGCATTGATGTAATTTAAATAGTCTTCGGCGGCCAATAGACCGTACTCCCAGTTGACATGAGCGCCATCAGGGGCCTTCGCCTGACCGAAGATACTTTCTATCTGGCGATTGAAAATTGGTAATGTCAGTCCGGTGATTTTCGAAATTGTTTTGTCCGGCTGAGGAAGAACATGAATTCCGGCATCTGACGCAAAAGCTGCGTACCGTTGTTCCGCGAAAGAAAGAATTTCGAACAGTCGCTCATTCTCTTTCCGCAGATCTCTGCAAAATCTAAACTTCGGTGCGCTGCCCAGGAATGGCTCGACATCATCGGTAAGGCGAGGCGCAGGAATCATATCGACCGGAATTCCCGTGACGGAAGATCCCCAGTTCGGAATTCTTGACTGCAATATGTGGTCCAGGCACTGCGTAAAGCCATCTTTCGTCAATATTGGCGTACTTGGCTTGGCATGGACGGCTTCAACGCCGAATTGAGCCAATAACGTTATGATCTCAAGAAAGCCGTTCGTGTGCCCGGCGATCAATATCCGATCAAAGGCCTCTATCGATATGCGCGCCGCTCCATTTCTCTTGATCAATTTCCGTTCTATTTCAGGTTTCCGCGTGGCATTCTGAAGGCCAAAGCTGTGCTTGTCACAAGTCAACTTGTAAAACTCTCGTCCCGCACATGTGAACCAAGTCAGTTCAATCTGTTCTGGGAGATTTCTTACCCTGTCAAACCCCTGCTTCAGAGACGCCGCGTGAGAATTTCCAATTACAAGTATCTTCATTGGCTTCCAAAACCGTCCAGAAGCATCTCCTCACAAACCAGATCGTCCTCTGAATCCATGTCGTGATCCTCTGCAAGCCCGGGGCTTGAGACACCGCCCTCGATCGTCAATTCACTGTTATATCCATGCGCCTTCAGAAAAGAATTCATGACCAATTCAACGGCCGAGGGTTTCACGGTTCTCAGGTTGGAAGCGAACGCACCACCTTGGTTCTTTTGTGATGTCGTCATTTCGTAAGAGGGGAAGTAGTCCACGTTCTCGAACGAGTCATAAAGCTCCGCACAGACTGCGCGCAAAATCGACTTTGAGCGTACAGTCGCGATTTCGACATGCTGGCCCGACATGGTTGCCGTCAACGGAACGGGCGAGACCGTGACTAGGAACCTCACCTCTGGATTTCTGGACATCATCCTTTCACGGAATTCGAGGAAATCAGAAAGAACGTCCGAATAACCCAGGTTTTTGAAAGTGTATGTTTCATCATCGTGGGTACCGGCGATCACTCCTGGCGCGACGGGATAAACTTCGCCAGACGCTCGATGTGCCCAAGTCTCTGTTAATCCGAATGTGAAAACAAAAATATCTGCTTTTGAGAATGCTTGCCGGACACAATCCAGATGATGTTTCCGATTTTCTCTGACGGTTTCTGCCAGCTCGAAACCCGCTATGTCGATATTCGGCCTTTGACTATCGAAATACGTAGCATCTTTCTCCCAGATGGGATCAGTCAGCTCCAGATCGCCATGCGCCTCTTTATCAAGCTGTAACAACTGTCGAGAGGTGTAAATGTTGCCATACCGGGCAGAATACAGGTCAAAACCCAAAGCTCTGCGGGTTTCCACAGGAATAGCTTTCAATCCTCGCTGTGGAAAAGGCTCTTCGTCTACGACATTGAACCCTTCTTCTTTGAGCGATCTTCCGATGTGCTGCGCGAAGCAGGACCCGGCCGTTACAAACCGGTCACTCTTTCGGATTGGAAATTTGGGCGTGTACAGCTCATGAATGGCATTCTCATGCCTTTGAACGACACCTTGTCGCCAAAACGCTTGGGGAGGCAACTTGGAATAAGGTGAGTTTGCCATACCAGCTTTCAGTCCACGGGTTTTCGGAAACGTTAATACAACAAGAGACTAGTCGATTCTTTTCAATGATACCAAGGCAGAGTTCTTATGTGGGACCTGCGCGATTTGTTCGGACCAAGGGATAATCCGCCTCGCCAATGAAGCCATCGGCGGTTCCGCGTCTGACCTGCCCACCGAGGTACCTAGCACCCAAGGCCGGACCCGAACCGGCATGCCCTTTAAGGCGGGGGTTTTGACCCCTGCAAACACCTGCGTGTTTCGGCGAACGTGAAAGGCGGGATGCGCCACGTAGGTCTAACGGTGCGTCATAGAGCAAAGCTATTCATCAATCGTCGATTAGTGCCTATACAAAGACGGCCCGAGGGGGTATTGCCCGGCACTTGCCGGCGGTCCAAGCGCCGCCCGGCTGACACGTCTTTCCCAGGAAAAGCACCAGGCCCTTGAAACACACCCTTGCGAATGCGCTGGCCCGTAAAGGCTATGACGTCCTGACCCCTGTCCAGCAGGCTGTCACCCAACCTGAACTGGAGGGCCGTGACCTGTTGGTCTCGGCGCAGACAGGATCCGGCAAGACGATCGGTTTCGGGCTGGCGATCGCCTCCACGCTGCTGGACGACGCGGATACCTTCGAGCAGGCTGACGCGCCCCTGGCGTTAATCGTGGCACCGACCCGCGAGCTTGCGATGCAGGTCAAACGCGAGCTTGGCTGGCTTTACGCCGATGCGGGCGCGGTGCTGGCCTCTTGCGTCGGCGGCATGGACATGCGGGATGAACGGCGGGCGCTGGCGCGCGGCGCCCATATCGTCGTCGCCACGCCCGGGCGGTTGCGGGATCATATCATGCGCGGGTCCATCGACCTGTCGGCGGTACGGGCAGCGGTGCTGGACGAGGCGGACGAGATGCTGGACCTCGGGTTTCGCGAGGACCTGGAGTTCATCCTGGAGCAGACGCCGGAGGCGCGTCAGACGCTGTTGTTCTCGGCCACGGTTCCCACCGCCATTGCCAGGCTGGCGCAAAGCTATCAGCGGGATGCCGAGCGGATCTCGACCGTTGGCGAGGAGGCGCAGCACTCGGATATCGCCTATCGCGCGATGTCGGTTGCAGCGCATGACAACGAGAACGCGGTCATCAACGTGTTGCGCTACTATGAGGCGCCGAATGCCATCGTCTTTTGCAACACGCGGGCCATGGTCGCGCGGCTGACGACGCGGCTGTCGAACCGGGGATTTTCGGTCGTGGCCTTGTCGGGGGAGTTGACGCAGAGCGAACGCTCCAACGCGCTGCAATCCATGCGCGACGGGCGGGCGCGGGTTTGCGTGGCGACCGATGTGGCCGCACGGGGCATCGACCTGCCCAAGCTGGACCTGGTGGTGCATGCCGAACTGCCCAGCAGCCACGAGACACTTTTGCACAGATCGGGCCGCACCGGCCGCGCGGGACGCAAGGGGGTCAGCGCGCTGATCGTCGTGCCCTCGGCCCGCAAGAAGGCGGAGCGCATCCTGAAGTTCGCCAAGCTGACAGCGGAATGGACCGCCGCGCCGTCGGCGGCGGAGGTGGATGCGCAGGATCAGGTGCGCATGCTGGATGCCGATGACTGGCAGGCGGAGATCACCGAAGGCGAGCGCGCGTCGGTGGACCAACTGCTGGAACGCTTCACGCCCGAGCAGATCGCCGCCGCCTACCTGCGTCAGTACAAGCTGCGCCATTCCGCGCCCGAGGATTTGAGCCCCGTCAAACCGGGCAAGCCCGACAAGCCGAAACCGCGCGCCGCGTTCGGCCCCAGCGTCTGGTTCTCGCTGTCCGAAGGGCGCAACCAGGCGGCCTCGCCCCGACACCTGCTGCCGATGGTTTGCAAGGCGGGCGGGCTGAGCAAGGACGATATCGGCGCGATCCGCGTGGCCGATGACCTGTCCTATATCGAGATCCGCGAGGCCAGCGTGCCCGGTTTCCTCGACACTATCGGTCCAGGGATGACGATCGAGGGCAGCAAGAAGCTTCGCCGCCTTGACGCGGCACCGGACCTGCCGCCCTTCCGGCCCGGCAAACCAGAGCGCGGCCCCAAGGCAAAACCGGGGTCGTCCAAGGGGGACACGACGCCCGTCGATTGGAATGACACGCCCGCGCCGCGCCGCCGCAAGCCCAAGCCCGAGGACCGCAGGGACGCGACACCCCCGGCGCGACAGCGCGAGACGAAGGCGCCCGATCCGGCGGTGCATGCCCCCTTGGGCAAACCCCGGCACGGGGCGCGGGGCGACGATGACATGCCGAAAGACGCAGGCAAGGCCGGTAAGGCCGGTAAGGCCAAAGCCGGTGGAAAACCTGCCTCCAAGCGGGCTGGCAAGGGGCCGCCACCGCCGAAGGGCAAGCCCAACAGCAAGAAGAACCGGGCGCGCGCGGCGCAGAAGAGAGCGTCGTCCGAGAAGCCGGGGACGCCGCGGCGGTAGGATCCCTATCGGCGCTGGAACAGGATCACGAGAAGCGCCAGGAGCGACGAACCCAGCATCAATAGAAGGGAAACCGCGTTCAGAAGCGGCGTCGAACCTTCTTTCAGGCGGTCGAACATGGCGATGGTCAGGGGCGCGTCGGAGCCGACCAGCATGAGCGTGGTGTTGAAGTTCTCGAAACTCATCAGGAACGCCACCACCAGCGCGCCGATCATCGCCGGCATCAGGAACGGGATGGTGATCGTGCGCACGGCCGTCAGGCGCGTGGCGCCGAGGTTCAGCGCGGCCTCTTCCAGCGTGCGGTCGAATTTCTGCAGCCGGGCGGTGATGACCAGCGTCGCGATGGTGGTGATAAAGGAGAACTGCCCAAGGATCACCAGCAGCAATCCGGGGCGCAGCGCCTGGATATCCACTTCCGCCGCGTTCCAGATCCCGTTCGCCAGCGTCGAGGAGAAGACGAGGATAGATATACCGAGCACGATCCCGGGAATGACCAGCGGCAGCAGCATCAGGACATAAAGCGCGCCCTTGCCGCGGAATTCGTAGCGGTTGAACAGGAAGGCGTTCGTGGTCCCGACACTCACCGACAGGACCGCGACGCAGGTGGCGACGAAGGCCGAGGTACCCACCGCGCGCAGGATGCCGCGTTCGTGGAAGACGCCGATCTGGGGACGGTCCTCTCCGAAGAACCAGTTCCAGGTGAAGCCTTCCCACGGCAGCGACGGAAACTGGCTGTCGTTGAAGGCGAAGACGGCGACGACGGTCAGGGGCAGCGCGAGATAGAGGAAGAACAGCAGGACATAACCGCCGTAGAGGACGCGAAAGCTGCGGGAACGTGGAATGGTCGGGATCATGGGCTACCCCATCGTTTCCTGCAGGGTGCGGCCCGTCAGGCGCAGCATGCCCCAGACGATCACCGATGACAGCACCAGCAGCATGAAGCCGAAGGCCGCGCCAAGCTCCCAGTTGGAGCGGACGATGAACTGGTTATAGATCATCTCGGTGAACCACAGGCTGTCCTTGCCGCCCAGCATGGTCGGCGTGAGGTAGTTGCCCAAGCTGAGCATGAACACCACGATGCAACCCGAGACGATCCCCGGCATGGCGTGCGGGATGATGATCTCGCGCAGGACCGACAGGCCGCTGCCGCCGAGGTCGTAGCCTGCCTCGACCACGCTGTCGTCGAGGCTTTCCAGCGTCGTGACCAGCGGGACCACCATGAACAGCATCGAGGTATAGACGAGGCCCACCATCATGGCCGCGTCGTTGTAGAGCATCTCGACCGGTTGATCGGCCAGCCCCGTCCATTGCAGCAGGTTGGACACGAGACCGGTTTCCCGCAGCAGGATCATCCAGCCGAAGGTGCGCACCAGTTCCGAGACGTAGAACGGGATCAGGCAAAGCATGAACAGCACTTGCTGCAACCGACCCCGTGCCATCTTGGCGATGTAGTAGGCCACCGGAAAGGCGATCAGCAGGGTGATGGCCGTGGCCAGCACCGACATCACCGCCGTGCGCCAGAAGGTGCGCAGGTAAAGCGGTTCGGTCAGGGCCTTGTCGTATTGCGTCAGGCTGGGCTCGTAGACGCCGAAACTGATGCGTTCGCGCAGCGAGATCATCAGCATGTCGATATGCGGGATGACGATCAGCAGCCCCAGCCACAACAAAAGCGGCGTCAGCAGCAGGATGAACCCGATCCGGGCCTCGGCACGCATCAGGCGGCCCCGGCAAAGCAGGTCGCCTGTGCCGCGCCCCAGCCGATATGCACCATGTCACCACGTTTCAGGCTGGCGAATTCCCCGGTCTGGGGCAGCGTGACTTCGAGCGTTTCGCCGGCGTCATCTTCGACCAGCACACGCGAGGCGGCGCCGTTGAACAAAATGCTTGTCACGGTTCCCTGCAAACGGTTGTCGAATTGCGACAACGCCTCGGCACTGGCGGCGAGGTGGACTGACTCGGGCCGGACAAAGATTTCCGCGGCGTCGCCCTTGGCCAGCGCCTGGGCCGCGGTCGCGCGCATGGCAAGGCCGGAATCCGTCCGCATCTCCAGCATTGAGCCTTCGACGCGGTCGATGCGCCCTATCCAGCGGTTGGCCTCACCGATGAAGCCGGCAACGAAGGGCGTGTCGGGCCTGTAATAGAGGTCCTGGCCCGTGCCGACCTGCTCGAACCGCCCGGCGTTCATGACGGCGATCTGGTCAGACATGACCAGCGCCTCGGACTGGTCGTGGGTGATGTAGACGAAGGTGGTGTCGAAGGCCGCCTGAAGCGCCTTCAGCTCGATCTTCATGTGCTCGCGCAGCTTGAGGTCAAGCGCCCCCAGGGGCTCGTCCAAGAGCAGCACATCGGGTTCCAGCACCATGCAGCGGGCGATGGCCACGCGTTGCTTTTGCCCGCCTGACAGCTCGTCGACCTTGCGCGCGCCGATGCCGGGCAGGCCAATGCGGTCCAGCGCCTCGTCCACCTTACGGGCGATCTGGGCCTTGGCCATGCCCTGCCGCCGCAGACCGTAGCCGATATTGTCGGCGATGGTCATCATCGGGAACAGCGCGAGGTGCTGGAACACCATGTTCACCGGGCGCTTGTTGGGTGGCGTGTCCAGAACCGTGCCACCCTTGATGCGGATGTCACCCGACGTGGGTTCCAGAAACCCCGCGATCATGCGCATGATCGTCGTCTTGCCACAGCCCGACGGGCCGAGGATGGAAAAGAAACTGCCCGGCGGCACGGAAAACGACACGTTGTCGACGGCGGTCGTGTCGCCGAAACGCTTTACCAGGTCGACGCATTCAAGATCAGGGGTCATGCAGGGGGCCGTTCACAGGGCGGCACCCTGCGAAAGGGTGCCGCGTTTTCATGGGCGATCAGTTGGCAGCCTGAACGCGGTCCAGGACTTCGCCTTCGATGGCCTCCAGACCGGCGGGAACCGGCGGGTACCACTTGATGTTGTCGACCGCTTCCGGCGGGAAGCTGTCCTGGTACTTGGCCTTGAGCGCGTCCTCGGCATACTCATCAGCCCCGGCAGACGCGGTGAAATTGCCCGCCGCCGCGGTGATCTTGGCCGAAACCTCGGGCTGCATCACGAAGTTGATCCACTCGTAGGCCACATCGTCGGCCTGTCCCTTGGCGGGCAGAACGAACGTGTCGATCCAGCCAAGCGCACCCGAGGCCGGGGCGACGAAGGTGATGTCGGAATTGTCCTCGTTCAGCTTCCAGCCGCCGGTATCCCACGCCATCGACGCCGTGACCTCGCCCGAGCGCAGCAGGTTCATCAGCTCGTCGCCGCCGCTCCAATAGGCTTTCACGTTGGACTTGCACTCGGTCAGCTTGGCTTCGACCTTTTCCATGATCTCTTTGTACTTGGCCTCGTCGCCATAGGCGGCGAACGGGTCCTCGCCCATGGCGAAGGCAAAGCCGATCAGGGTGGGGCGCTTCAGGCGGTAAGAGACCTTGCCTTCCAGCGCGGGGTCGCAGAGGTCGGTGTAGTCCTTGACCACGTCGCCCGCCTCGGCGGTGTTCATCACCAGGCCGGAGGTGCCCCAGACATGCGGCACGCCGTAGACTTCGCCGTTCACGGTGGTGTTGCCCTTGGTCGCTTCCAGCATGGAGGGGATGAAGAGCGACTCGTCGATCTTCGACAGGTCCATGGGTTTGTAGATGCCGAATTCCATCTGCGGGCCCATGATGCGGTCCTGCGAGGGCTGGGCGAGGTCGAAGCCGCCGCCGCCCGTGGCGCGCAGCTTGGCGATCATTTCCTCGTTGTTGGACTTGGTGACCTCGACGGTGTGGCCGGTCTGTTCCTCGAACATCTCGACGACCTCGTCGGGCGCGTAGCCGCCCCAGGTCAGCAGGCGCAGCGTGTCGGCGGTGGCGGCCTGCGACAGGCCGAACACGGCCAGGCAGGTTGTCGTGAGCAGTGTCTTTTTCATGGGTGTCCCCCTCTGGTGGATGATTATTTACGTGCAGGATGATCAGCATTGACCATTTGGTCAAACTCTTTGACGAGTCCGTGCCTTTTGCCTGAGTTTCTTGACAGTTTCTTGTCAGGCCCCCTGCCCGGTCACTTTTTTCCTTTTGCGTCAGAGACAAGCCTCGAAAAGCTTTCGCGTATTCTCGGCCGTCATCTCGATCGGGTTGCCGCCTGTCGACGGATCCCTCAGCGCCGCATCCACAAGCGTGTCGAGGTCGGGGTCGGCAACGCCCAGTTCGGTCAGCGTCTTGGGGATGCCAAGGCTGTCGTTCAGCTGGTCCACGAAGGCGCAGAACCCGTCAAAGCCGCCCTCGATGCCAAGATAGGCCGCCGCCGGACCGAAACGCTCGCGGATCGCGGGTTCGTTGAATTGCAGGACGGCGGGCATGCAGACGGCGTTGGTCGTGCCGTGATGGGTATGGTGATGCGCCCCGATGGGGTGGCTGAGCGCATGGATCGCGCCAAGGCCCTTTTGAAAGGCCGTGGCGCCCATGGCGGCGGCACTCATCATGTTGGCGCGTGCCTCGATATCGGTGCCGTCGGCATAGGCGCGCGGCAGGTAGTCCTTGACCAGCCGCATCCCTTCGAGCGCGATTCCCTGGCTCATCGGGTGGTAGTGCGGGCTGGAATAGGCCTCGACGCAATGGGCGAAGGCATCGAGGCCGGTGCCCGCCGTGATGTGCTTGGGCATGCCCACCGTCAGTTCGGGGTCACAGATGACGATTGCCGGCAGCATCTTGGGGTGGAAGATGATCTTTTTCTCATGCGTGGCCGAATTGGTGATGACCGAGGCGCGCCCCACTTCCGAGCCGGTCCCGGCGGTTGTGGGCACGGCGACGATGGGGTGGATGCCGTCGGGGTCGGCGCGGGTCCACCAGTCGCCGATATCCTCGAAATCCCAGACCGGGCGCGTCTGTCCGGCCATGAAGGCCAGCGTCTTGGCGAGATCAAGGCCGGAGCCGCCGCCAAAGGCGATGACGCCGTCGAAGCCGCCATCACGGTAGAATTTCAGCCCTTCCTCGACATTCGCGTCCGAGGGGTTGGGATCGACCTCGGCGAAGATCGTCCGGCCCAGCCCGGCGGCCTCCATCAGGTCGAGCGTCTTGGTGGTGATATCCATGGATTTCAGCCCCCGGTCGGTGACCAGAAGCGGTTTGCTCATGCCCGCGGCGCGGCACGCCTCGCCGATCTCGGCAATGCGTCCGGCGCCGAAGCGCATGTTCGTGGGATAGGACCAGTTTCCGGTAAGAGCCATGTCAGATCTTTCTCAAGTGATAGGATTTGGGCCGCGTCAGGGCCTGGTAGGCGAGTTTCGACAGCCCCGCGCCGTGGCCGGTATCCTTGCAGCCGGTCCAGCACAAGGCGGGGTCGAGGTAGTCGCAGCGGTTCATGAAGACGGTGCCGGTCTCGATCCGGTCGCCGATGCGTTCCGCCGCCGCGCTATCGCGTGTCCAGACCGAGGCGGTCAGGCCAAAGCGGCTGTCGTTCATCAGGCGGATCGCGGTGTCATCATCGGCCACGGGCATGATGCCGACCACGGGGCCGAAGGATTCGTCGCGCATCACCCGCATGTCGTGAGTGACATTGGTCAGGACCTGCGGGGTGACATAGGTGTTGGCGCCGTCATCCGCCTGCATCCGGTCGATATGGGCGGTGGCCCCGTCCTCCAGCGCCTCGGCAATCTGTGCGCGGACTTCCTTGGCAAAGCGGACATTGGCCATCGGGCCAAGCGTCGTCTCGGCCTCAAGCGGGTTGCCCAGTTTCTGCGCCTTGACCCAGGCGACGGCCTTTTCGACAAAGGCATCGAACAGGGGTTCGGCGACGTAAATCCGCTCGATCCCGCAGCAGCATTGGCCCGCGTTGAACATCGCACCATCCATCAGCCCGTCGACGGCCGCGTCGAGATCGGCGTCGGCGCGCACATATCCGGGGTCCTTGCCACCAAGTTCGGTCGAGACCGGCGTGAACGTCCCCGCGGCGGCCCGTTCCATCGCCTGCCCGCCCCCGACCGAGCCGGTGAAATTCACGAAATCCACGTGGCGGCCCGCGATCAGGGCGTCGGTCGTGTCATGGTCGATGACCACGTTCTGGAACACGTCCTTTGGCACACCCGCCGCGTGCAGCGCCTCGGCCAGGTGCTCGCCCACCTGCAAGGTCTGGCTGGCATGTTTGAGGATGACGGAGTTACCCGCGATCAGCGCGGGCGCGACCGTGTTGATCGCCGTCATGTAGGGATAGTTCCACGGCGCCACGACCAGGACGACACCCCATGGCACGCGCTTGATGACGCGGCGGGCGGTGTCGCTGTCCTCGATCACGTCCTCGGCCAGCCCCTCGGCGGCGATCTCGGCCATGTAACTCAGGCGTTCGCTGAAGCCGCCATATTCGCCGCCATAGCGTACCGGACGCCCCATTTGATGCGCCAGTTCAAGCGCCATGCGATCGGTGTCGGCCCCGATGATCTCATCAGCTTTGCGCAGGGCGGCGACACGCTCGGCCAATGGTTTTGCGGCCCAGCCCGCCTGCGCCGCGCGGGCCTTGTCGGTGGCCGCCACCGCCGCGTCGCGCGGCAGCACATCGCGCGTGATATAAACCGATCCATCAATCGGCGAAATCAGGTCAACCGTCTTGCTCATGCTCATGCCCTTTCAAATCCGCGCGCGATTTCCCAGTCGGTCACGACGGCATCAAACGTTTCCTGCTCGACCTCGGCGGCGCGGGTGTAGTGATCGACCACGGCGTCGCCCATCACCCGGCGCAGCATGTCGGAGCTGCGCAGGGTTTCCGTCGCGGCCCGCAGGGTGTGGGGCAGCATCGGCACATCGTCCATCTTGTAGACGTCACCGGTGACGGGGGGCGACAGCTCCAGCCCCTCTTCGATCCCGCACAGCCCGGCGGCCAGTTGCGCAGCGCAGGCCAGGTACGGGTTGATGTCCGAACCCGGCGTCCGGCATTCGATGCGCACGCCTTTCGTGCCGTCGCCCACCAGCCGGTAACAGGCGGTGCGGTTGTCGATGCTCCACGCGATCTTGGTGGGGGCGAAGGTGCCCGGCATCAAGCGTTTGTAGCTGTTGATGTAGGGCGCGAGGAAATAGGTGATGTCGGTGGAATATTTCAGCAGGCCCGCAACATAGCTTTTCAGCGTGTCGGACATGGTCAGCTCCGCATCCGTATCGTAAAACGCCGGCGTGTCGCCTTTGAACAGCGACTGGTGGATATGCGCGGCGGAACCCACCTTGTCGGCGTGCCACTTGGGCAGGAAACTGGCGGCGTGGCCGTGCTGGTTCGCGATCTCCTTCACGGCCTGCTTGGCGATCGTGTGGTGATCGGCACAGAGCATGGCCTCGGCATAGCGGATGTTCAGTTCCTCTTGCCCGGTCTCGGCCTCGCCCTTGGTGTTCTCGACCGGCACGCCCGCCTCGAACAGCAGGTTGCGGATCGGGCGCATGACATGCTCTTCCTTCGTGGTCTGGAAGATATTGTAGTCCTCGTTGTAGCCGCTGATCGGAGTCAGGCTGCGGAAGCCCTCCTTGCGGATCTCGTCAAAGGATTTCTCGAACAGGAAGAACTCCAGTTCGGTCGCCATCATCGGGGTAAAGCCCATCGCCTCGGCCCGCGCGATCTGGGCCTTGAGGATCTGGCGCGGGGTATGCGGGACAGGCTCGTGCGTGTGGTGGTCGATAATATCGCACAGCACCAGCGCGGTGCCCTCAAGCCACGGCAGCCGGCGCAGCGTCCCGAGGTCCGGCTTCATCACGTAATCGCCATAGCCCTTCTCCCACGAGGTCGCCTGGTAGCCCTCGGGCGTGGCCATCTCGAGGTCCGTGGCCAGCAGGTAATTGCAGCAATGGGTTTCCTCGTACGCGGAGTCGAGGAAGTTCGAGACATGGAACCGTTTGCCCATGAGCCGCCCCTGCATGTCCACAAGGCAGACGAGGACCGTGTCGATCTCGCCTTTCGAGGCAAGCTTCTTTAGCGCGTCGAAGCTCAGATTGGCGGTCATGTGTGTTCTCCTTGAAATGAACGGAGCGCCTTGGGAAAAGGCGCTCCGGGTCTTTGGGCTGGCTTACTCGAAGTTGTAGGGCGCGCCGGCCTGGTTGATGACCGAGTTGTACTCGCGGAAGATGCCGACGATCTTCTCGTGAACCTCGCCTTCCTGGGCGACTTCGTCCCAGAATTCCTTGGCGGCGTTCTCGACCTCGGCCCATTCGGACGCGGCCACAGAGCGCAGTTCCAACTTGTCTCCATTGGCGCGCAGCGCAGCCTCGCCGCCCCAGTACCACTGGTTGCGATAGGTGTGCCCGGCCTCGACACCGGCCATGACGACCGATTTCAGGTGATCGGGCAATTCGGCCCAGCGTTCCTGGTTGGCGAACCAAGAGCCGATCCACGCGCCCGAGATGTTGTTGGTCAGGAAGTAGTCGGTCACGTCGGCCCAGCCAACGGTGTAGTCCTCGGTGATGCCCGACCAGGCCATGCCGTCGAGCTCGCCCGTTTGCACGGCAACCTCGGCATCCTCGTAGGGGATGTTCACCGGCACGACGCCGAACTTGGCCAGGAACCGGCCCGCCGTGGGGAAGGTATAGAGCTTCAGCCCGTCAAGGTCGTCGACCGAGGTGATTTCCTTCTTGGTGTTGAAATTGCACGGGTCCTGCCCTGCCGCCGACAGCCATTGCACGCCGACCTTGCCGTATTCCTCGCGCCAGATATCGGCGAGACCGTACTGGTTGAAGAGCACCGGCACGTCGAGGATGTGCTTGGTCGCAAACGGGAAATACCCGCCGAACATGCGCAGCGGCGTGGGCGAGGCCATCGAGTCGTCGTCCGAATGAACACCGTCGATCGTGCCGCGCTGAAGCGCCTGGAAAAGCTCGCCGGTGGGCACGATCTGGTCGGCATAGAACAGCTCGATCTCCAGCTCGCCATTGGCGTTCGCGTTGATGTAATCGATGGCCGGTTTGGTCACCTGTTCTCCAAGCGCGCTGCCGGCATAGGTCTGGAAGCGCCACTTGATCGCGGATTGCGCCTTGACGATCGCAGGGGTTGCAAGCGTCGCCGGTACGGCCGCACCGGCCGCTCTCAGGAAATTACGTCTTGTCGTCATTGTTATACCCTCTCTGTTAGGTTCAGTTGCTCGAACGCCTTGTGACCAAGGTCTTTTGTTTAATTTCCATAGACATACCCCGGCAGCCAAAGCGCGATTTCGGGGAAGATCATAATCGTCGACAGCGCCACCACCATCACCAGCACGAAGGGCAGGATGGAGGTGTAGATGTCCTTCAGCGTGATCTGGGGCGGCGCCATCGCGCGCATCAGGAACAGGTTATAGCCGAAGGGCGGCGTCATGTAGGCGATTTGCGTGGTGATCGTGTAGAGCACGCCGTACCAGATCAGGTCGAAGCCGAGCGCGCCCACCAGCGGCACGTAGAGCGGAGCCACGATCACCAGCATCGCGGTGTCGTCGAGGAACGTGCCCATCACGATGAACGACAGCTGCATCAGGATCAGGATCATCCAGGGGCTGAGGCCCAGCTGTTCGGTGAAGAGGCTCTCGATCGCCTTGACCGCGCCCAGCCCGTCGAAGACCGAGCCGAAGGCCAGCGCGGCCAGGATGATCCACATGAACATGCAGGAGATGCCAAGCGTCTTGCGCACCGAGGTCTCGAACACCTGCCGCGTCATGCGGCCCTTGACCACGGCGGCCAGGAAGGCGGCAATGGCGCCGATGGCCGAGGATTCCACGAGGGAGGTCCAGCCGTTCACGAAGGGCACCATCATGGTGAAGAAGATGAAAAGCGGCAGCAGGCCCGCGCCCAGCAGGCGGATTTTCTCGCCCATCGGGATGTTGCGCTCTTCCTTGGGCAGGATCGGGCCAAGCGTCGGGTTCAGGCGGCAGCGGATCACGATGTATAGGACAAACATCCCCGCCATCATCAGCCCCGGCAACACGCCGGCAAGCCAGAGCTGACCGACCGGCTGGCGAGCGATCATGGCATACAGCACCAGCACGACCGAGGGTGGCACGAGGATGCCCAGCGATGAGCCTGCCTGTATCACCCCGGTGACCATCCGCTTGTCGTACCCTCGCTTCAACAGCTCGGGCAGCGCGATGGTGGCGCCAATGGCCATGCCCGCCACCGAAAGCCCGTTCATGGCCGAGATCAGCACCATCAGCCCGATCGTGCCCACGGCCAACCCGCCCGACAGCCCGCCCATCCAGACGTGGAACATGCGGTATAGATCATCCGCGATGCGGCTTTCCGACAGGACGTAGCCCATGAAGATGAACATCGGCAGCGTCAGCAGCGGATACCATTTCATCAGCTTGATCGCGGCGGCAAAGCCGAGGTCATAGCCGCCCCGGTCGCCCCACAGGAAGAACGCCGCGACGACGGCCACGAACCCGATAGCGCCGAAGACCCGCTGGCCGGTCAGCAGCATCAGCATCATGGAGGCGAACATCAGCGCGGCGATGGCTTCATACGGCATCAGGTGCGGGTCCCCTCGGGCCGGGCGTCAGAACTGTCTTGGTCCTTGGGACCCATGTCGTGCCCCTTCAGACGCAGGATATCCTTGAAGAATTCGCTGATGGCCTGAAGCAGCATCAGGAAGATGCCCACGACCATGATCAGCTTGATCGGCCAGAGGTAAGGCCGCCAGACACTGTTGCTGCGCTCGCCGCCATACTGGAAGGAATACATCAGGCTGTCCCAGCCACCCCAGAGCAGAAACCCCAAGTAGACGATCAGGAAGAGCACGGTGAAGGCATCGACCTGCGCCTTGCGCCGGTCGCTCCACTCGCCATAGAGCAGGTCCATGCGCACGTTCGAGCCCATCTGGATCGAGTACGGTCCGCCGAGGATGTAATAGGCGACCATCGCGAACTGTGCCATTTCCAGCGTCCAGAGCGATGGGTTGATATCGAGCCCGATATCGCTGCCCAGCTTGGTAAAGGACGACCACAGCAGGATCGCCATCATCACGAAGATCCCGTACATCACGATCCGCCCGATCCAGCGGTTCAAGCGGTCGATGACCGCGACGTATTTCAGCATTGCCGCGGTCATGCCGGCGCGCCCTGCAGATCCAGCGCAGCGATCAGCATACCCGCCAGTTCTGTTGCGATCCGGGCCACGTCCGCCTCTGCGGTCAGCAAGTCGTTGCGCACTTCGATCATCACGTTTTTCAGCCCGCGTGCGATTGCGTGTCGTTCAAGCGTATGGGTCACCCCGTCACGCGCCGAATAGGGCTCGTTCAGATGGGTCACCAGCGTGGTGTCCGCGACCTGAAGCATTGTCGTCGCAAGTCCAGCATCCGCGTCGTGCAAGAGGCCCAACTGCGTCAGGCGCGGCTTGCCGTCCCAGATAGGTGCGAAACTGTGGATCGTGACCAGGGCCGGCGGCGCGTCAAAGCCATCGAGCACCTCGGACAACGTTGCATGGAAGGGGTCATAGACCTCCGCCGTGCGCGCGTCCTTTTCATCCTGGGTCAGGTCGCGATTTCCCGGCACCGGGACATCACCGCTCTGGACGGGCATCGCGTCGGGCGCCTGGGGCGGACGGTTCAGATCATAGACCAGCCGCGACACCCGGGCGAGGACCAGCGGCGCATCGAGCCGTGCCGACAACTCGCGGGCCAGCGCCTCGGCACCGATATCCCACACCGCATGGGAAAACCGGTCCTCCTCGGCCAGGCCAAGCGTGCCGAGCGTGGCAGGGATCACCGCGCTGGCATGTTCACAGACAAGGCAGACGGGCGCCTGCCCACCGCGGTTGACAACCTGCGACGGGTGCCCGTCTTCGGGCGAAAGAATCCGGTATGTGTTCGATCCATTCACACGGCCCATTAGTGGGAGGGACCCGAAAACTGTCAAGAATTTTTCGTAGACGAAACTACGGCCATACATTATCTTGTAGCAATTGCTTCAAAAGGCGTCGCAGGTGACACGGACCGGCATCGTAAAGGACAAGCTGAAGGACAAGGCCGGCGCGTTGACCCCGGCCGAGCGCCTTTTGTCGGACGTCCTTTTGCGGGATTACCCCATGTCCGGGCTGCAATCGATCACCAAGCTGGCCGAGGCCGCGGGCGTGTCGACACCGACGGTGATCCGTCTGGCGCGAAAGCTGGGTTTTGACGGGTTCCCGGAAATGCAGGCCGCCCTGCGCGAAGAAGCGTCGGCCCAGATCAAGAAGCCGATCCTCAAGAGCGAGGGGTGGCCGCAGGGCCGCAAGGATTCCCCCGCCTTCCGCAATTTCGCGGAAGCCGTGTTCGAAAATCTCAACCAGACGATCGAGCGGCTCGACCCCGCCACGTTCGACGCGCTGGCCAAGGTTCTGGCCGATACACGGCGCAACATCTTTCTGCTGGGCGGGCGCATCACGCGCTCGAACGCGGATTATTTCTTCAACCACCTTCAGATCGTCCGCCCCGGCGTGACGCTGTTGTCGCAATCCCCCAACGTCTGGCCGCAATACCTGATCGACATGGGGCCGCGCTCCGTCCTCGTGATTTTCGACATTCGCCGCTACGAGGCAGATTTGGCCCGGCTCGCAAGCCTGGCCAAGGAACGCGGCGTGGTCATCGTGCTTTTCACCGATCAATGGGGCTCGCCGATCTCGCAAACGGCCGATCACGTCATCAACGCGCTGGTCGAGGTGCCCTCGAGCTGGGACTCGACCCTTGGGATCAACCTGATCGTCGAGGCGCTTATCGCCGCCATCCAGACCCAACGCCTTGAAAAGGCGCGCGACCGGATCGAGGAACTCGAGGGCATGTTCCGCTCGACACGGATATTCAGAAAGTGACGCTGCCCAGGTCTACGACCCGGTAATTGGTTCGAAGATGTTGGTCCTGGGGGCGTGATCCTCCAAAGAAGTTGCGTCGAACAACGTTGGTTTTTCCATATCACCGGCGGCGCCAGACGAACGAAAACAACATTTTGCCCATGAGATGCACAGCTCGCACAGGCCAGCTGAAGCTGGGTCAAGACAGGCGGAAACCTACCGCGACATTGATGTTCCGAACACGTTTCAATACCGTTCACTAAAAGACAGGCAAGAGGATATGCGCATGGCAGACCAATTTCAGCCGACTCGGGAAACCGCGACACTGGCCCGCCCTGCGTCCGGGACGGTCCATCTGAACCAGTCTGCCGTGGACTGGCAGGATACGGGTATCCCGGGCTTCGAGACGAAACCTCTATACGAGGCGGCATCGGGCGAGATGACCATGCTGATGAAGATCGCGCCCGGGGCGTTTTCCGAGGCCCACGCACATGAAACGGTCGAGGAAATCTACGTGCTGGAGGGGTCTTTCTTCGACGACGAGAACAGCTATGAGCCGGGCGACCTCATCATCCGCGCACCGGGTGCCATGCACACCGCAGGCAGCAAGTCCGGCGCGCTGGTGCTGTTGAAGTTCTCGCCCGGTTGAAGGACCTTCGTTCGCTTTCAGACGCGCATCCAAGGAAAACAGGTCAGCGCGGCGCCCGTTTCGTACTGCGCCATGTTATCCACTCTCAGGACAATAAGGAAAAGGTGTTCTTCGATGTCTGACGTAGCTGGCAAGCCCTGCATCCTGTGTTGCGCGATCACCGGGTCGGTGCCGCGCAAGGCGGACAATCCGGCGGTGCCGATCAGCGTGACCGAGCAGGTCGAAAGCAGCCACGCCGCCGTCGAGGCGGGGGCGAGCATCATCCACGCGCATGTGCGCAACGAGGACGAGACGCCCTCCTCGGACCCCGACCGGTTCGCGGCGCTGAAGGAGGGGCTCGAAAAGCACTGTCCCGGCGTGGTGATCCAGTTCTCGACCGGCGGACGCTCGGGCGCGGGCAAGGCGCGTGGCGGGATGCTTTCGCTGCGGCCCGACATGGCGTCGCTGTCGGTGGGGTCGAACAACTTCCCCACGCGGGTCTACGAAAACCCGCCGGACCTCGTGGCGTGGCTCGCGGGGGAGATGACCCGCTTTGAGATCACGCCCGAGATCGAGGCGTTCGACCTGTCGCATATCCTGCAGGCCATCGCCATGCATGACGCGGGCATTGTGCCGGGCCAGCTTTACGTTCAGTTCGTCATGGGCGTGAAGAACGCCATGCCCGCGGATCGCGAGGTGTTCGACTTCTACGTCAAAACGATGCGGGAGCGTGCGCCCGATGCGGCGTGGTGCGCCGCGGGGATCGGCGCCAACCAGGTGGTGGTCAACGAGTGGGCCATTGCCGCGGGCGGACATACCCGCGCGGGACTGGAAGACAACGTGCGTCTGGATCGCGACACGCTGGCCCCGTCCAACGCGGCGTTGATCGCGCGGGCCGCCGAGATTTGCGCGAAATACGATCGCCCGGTGGCGAGCATCGCCCAGACCCGCGACATGCTGGGGCTGCGCCCGGCATAAACTCAGATGCGAGTCGCTCCTGGAAGGCGTCGATCCGAGCTGGCGCAGGGCGACGCCTTGCGACGTCGGAACGAATGCTTGGCGTCTTCGCCTGGAGGGGTGAGGCTGGCGTGGTCCAGTGCCCTCGCCGGTAGCTATTGCACCGCGCCGGGCACGTGTTCCGTAACGTCTGATTGAAGCACCTTGGCGGCGGCGGCAAGGTCGTGCCGCAATTCCGTGCGCGCCGCCGTCGCCGCAGGGCCGTCAAGGCGCAGGACATAGCTGGGGTGCCACGTCACCAGCACCGCGCCGCCGTCATGGGCGGTCTCAACCTGGCCACGGCGGGCTTTCATTGGCGCATCGTTGCCGGTCAGGGCATAGGCCGCCGAGCCGCCAAGCGCGACCGTCAGCGTCGGCTGCACGAACCGGCGTTCGAGGTCGAGCCACCAGCGGCAATGGTCGATCTCGTGCTGGTCGGGGTTCTGGTGCATCCGGCGCTTGCCGGTGGGGCGGAATTTGAAGTGCTTGACCGCATTGGTCATCCAGCTGTCGCCGACCTCGGCCTCTTGCATGAGCGTGGTCAGCAATTGACCCGCCGGACCCACGAAGGGCTTGCCGGCGAGATCCTCGGCATCGCCGGGCTGCTCGCCGACGATCATCAGGTCGGCCTGCGTGTGCCCCCTGCCCCAAACGGTCTGCGTAGCGACCTCGCACAGACCGCAGCGCTGGCACTGCATGGCGGCGGCGCGGGCCTCTTCCATGCTGTCGGGCATGTCCGTCATCTTGGGTTGCGGCAGTCGGCTGAGGATGCGTTCGGCATGAGCGGGCGTCTCGGTCGGCATGGCGGCGCGCATCTTTTCCACCCGCGCCTCGGCGTCGGCGAGCATCCGGGGGATGAGGTCGGTCTCGGGCAGGTTCTTCCAGTACTTCAGCGGCATCTCCGAGCGCATGGCCTGAAGATGCAGGCGCGCGGGATTGAAGATGTTGGCGAAATAGGTGCCCCACAGCGCCTCTGACGCGTCTTCGGGCAGATCCGGGCGGTCCGCCGGGGGATGGAAGGTAAGTTTGCCATCCTCGAACCGGGCGACGCCCTGCGGCGTGGCGATCATCCAGTCCATGTCGGCGAAACGCTTGGCGAAAAAGGGCGTGCCGGTTTCCAGGATGTGGTGATCGGGTTCGAACCACGCGCCAAAGCTGCGGCGATTGCCCTCGGTGGGCAGTTCGCGGAAACGGACGAACGCGTGCATCTTGTGAATGTCGCGGCGCACGGCCTTTTGCAGGACCGACAGCTTGCGCGCGATCGGATCGGCGGGGTTGGCGAGCGCGCGGCGGGTGCTCTGGTGGCGATGAAGCGCCTGGTACAGCAGCGTCGGCGCCTCGGTGCCGGAGTGGCAAAGGGCGGTCTTGGCCAGCGACAGGAACTGTTTGGTCGTGGTCACCGCGTGGGGGCCGTCCGCCTCGGGCAGCGGGTCGGCAGGGAACAGGCTGGTGTCCTCTCCCCTGCCCCATTCGACCTGCTCCGGCGGGATGGCATGGCTCAGAAGGCGGCGGGCGGCGTCGCGCCATGCCTCGAAAAATCCGAGGTCCGGCAGGGATACGCGGTACATCAGAAGAGGCTCAGCTGTTCCGGCGCGGGCGCGAAGCGGGCGCGCAAGTCAACGCTGTCGGTCAGTCCGGCTGGGGACCAGTCTGGCGTGGTAACAAAGGATTTCGCCATGCCCATCCGCGCACCGATGCGCAGAAGGTCGGCATAGCGCAGGACGCCCGAGCGGCGGGCGGTCAGGATGCGATTGACGGTCTTGGTGCCGAAGCCGGGAACGCGCAGCAGCACGTCGCGCCCCGCGCGGTTCACGTCGACGGGGAATTGCCCGCGATGCGCCAGCGCCCACGCAAGCTTGGGGTCAATGTCGAGGTCGAGATTGCCCGAGGGAGCCACATCGGTGATCTCGTCCACGTCGAAGCCGTAGAAACGCAAGAGCCAGTCGGCCTGGTAGAGCCGGTGTTCGCGCACCAGGGGCGGCTTGATCAGCGGCAGCATCGCGGAACTGTCCGGGATGGGGGAAAAGGCCGAGTAATAGACACGGCGCAGCTTGTAGCCTGTGTAGAGCCGCGATGAGGTCGTCAGGATCGCCTTGTCGTTCGAGCCGTCGGCACCGACGATCATTTGGGTGGACTGTCCGGCGGGGGCGAATTTCGGCGCGCGTTTCCCGGTGTGGGACCGTTCCTTGCTGGCCTGCTGTTTCAGGCGCACCGACGCCATGGCGGCGCGGATCGACTCGGGGCGCTTTTGCGGTGCGAGGGTGCGGGTGCTGTCATCCTTGGGCAGTTCGATATTGACTGACAGGCGGTCTGCATAGCGCCCTGCCTCGTCGATCAGCTCCTGGCTGGCCTCGGGGATGGTTTTGAGGTGGATATAGCCCTTGAAGCCGTGATCCTCGCGCAGCATCCGGGCGATGCGGGTGATGTCGGCCATGGTGTCGTCCGGGCTCTTGATGATCCCGGAACTGAGGAACAGACCCTCGATGTAGTTGCGGCGGTAGAATTCCAGCGTCAAGGTCACGACCTCTTCGGGGGTAAATCGTGCCCGCTCCACGCCGCTGCTGACGCGGTTGATACAATAGGCGCAGTCGTAGATGCAGAAATTCGTCATCAGGATCTTGAGCAGGCTGATGCAGCGCCCGTCGGGCGTGTAGGCGTGACAGATCCCGCTGCCGCCCGCGCTGCCGATGCCGCCATTGCGGCTGTCGCGGCGGGTGGTGCCCGACGACGCGCAGGAGGCGTCGTATTTCGCGGCGTCGGCCAGGATCGCCAGTTTGTCTGAAAGGGTTTTACGCATGTGAACGAAAGTAGAACATGCAGGCGGAAATGCAAGAACGTTAATGCACGAGCGCGGTGCATTCGGCGCGTGTCCGCTTCGGGCGCGGCATCCGCGCACAGGGGTCGGAACATGTGGCGTCCGGCTCGGGTTGAGCCAACAAGTTCATGACGTAACGAGAGAGAGGTCAGCATGTCCAAGATCGAGACCATCAACCCCGCGACGGCGGAGAAGATCGCCGACTACCAGACCATGAGCGAAGCCGAGGCCATCGAAGCGGTCGAAGCGTGCCATGCCGCCTTCATCGAGTGGCGTGAAAAGAGCCATGAAGAGCGCGGCGCAGTGCTGAAAGCGATTGCCAAGGAGCTGCGCGAAAACACCGCCGAGCTGGCGCAACTGATGACCCGCGAGATGGGCAAGTTGCTGAAGGACGGCAAGGACGAAATCGAGCTGTGCGCGCAGATTTTCGAGTACACCGCCGAACAAGGGCCGGGCCAGCTGAAGGACGAAACCCGGGACCTGGGCGACGGCAACAAGGGGCTTGTAACGTATCAGCCGATCGGCGTGGTCTACTCGATCCAGCCGTGGAACTTTCCGATGTACCAGCCGGTGCGCGTGCTGGCCGCTGCCCTGATGGCGGGCAATGGCTGTGTCCTGAAACACGCCGAAATCTGCACCGGCAGCGCCCTCCGCCTGCGCGAGATCTGCATCAAGGCAGGGTTGCCCAACGATATCTTCCGGGTCCTGCTGATTGACCACGACACGTCCGACAAGGTGATCGCGCATGACAAGGTGCGCGGCGTGACCATGACGGGTTCGGATGCCGCAGGCAGCCATATCGGCGCAACAGCCAGCAAGGCACTGAAGAAGACCGTGCTAGAGCTGGGGTCGAACGACGCGTTCCTCGTACTGGAAGATGCGGACGTGGAATTGGCTGTGAAACTGTCGGTTCAGGGTCGGCTTTACAACAACGGTCAGACCTGCGTGAACGCGAAGCGGTTCATCGTGACCGACAAGGTCTATGATCAATTCGTCGATGCCTATGCCGATGCGATGTCCAAGATCAAGGTGGGCGCTCCCGATGACGACGAGACCGAGCTTGGCCCGCTGAGCAGCCAGGAACAGCTTGAGACCGTCATGGAGCAGGTCGAAGAGAGCGTGAAGAAAGGCGCGAAGATCCTCGCCGGTGGCAAGAAACTGGATCGGGACGGTGCCTATTACCCCGCGACCGTGCTGGGGGACGTCACCCCCGGCATGCCGGCCTATGACGACGAGATCTTCGGCCCCGTGGCCTCGGTCATCCGCGCCAAGGACGACGAGGACGCGATGCGCATCGCCAATGACAGCCGGTACGGCCTGGGCGGTGGCATCTTTTCGAAAGACACCGAGCGCGCGGCGGAGATGGCGAAGAAGTATTTCGACACCGGCATGGTGCGGATCAACAGCTTTGGCGCGGCACACCCGAACATGCCCTTCGGCGGCGTCAAGGACTCGGGCTATGGCCGCGAACATGGCGGCTTTGGCGTGCGGGAGTTCGTAAACATCAAGGGCATCTGGCTGGATTGATCCAGCCGCCCTCGCGCCTGCCGGAATGAGAAAAGGAGAGTAACGATGACCAAGCGAAAAACACTGACCACCACGTCAGGCAGCCCGTACACAACGAACGAGACCTCACGCACCGCCGGTGCGCGGGGTCCCGTTATGCTGGAGGACCATCAGCTAATTGAAAAGCTGGCGCACCAGAACCGTGAACGCATCCCAGAGCGGGTCGTGCACGCCAAGGGCTGGGGCCTTCAGGGCACGTTCACCGTGACCAAGGATATTTCCGAATACACGTGCGCCAAGCTCTTTTCCGAGGTCGGCAAGCAGACCGAGGTGCTGTCGCGCTGGTCCACCGTGGCGGGCGAAAGTGGCGCTGCGGATGCCGAGCGTGACGTGCGGGGATTCTCGCTGAAGTTCTATACCGAGGATGGAAACTGGGACATGGTGGGCAACAACACCCCCATTTTCTTTATCCGCGACGGCTACAAGTTTCCCGACTTCATCCGCACCCAGAAACGCCACCCCAAGACCAACCTGCGCTCGCCCGAGGCGATGTTCGACTTCTGGTCGGCCCAGCCCGAAAGCGTGCACCAGGTGACGATCCTGATGTCGGATCGTGGTATCCCGCGCAGCCCGGCACACATGAACGGCTATGGCAGCCACACGTTCTCGATGTGGAATGACAAGGGCGAGCGTCATTGGGTGAAGTTCCATTTCCGCACCCACCAGGGCCACGAGACGCTGTCCGACGAAAAGGCGGCCGAGATCATCGGCCACACGCGCGAAAGCTACCAGGAAGAACTGTGGCACATGATCGAGGACGGCAACCATCCCAAGTGGACGCTGTTCATCCAGGTCATGACCGAAGAACAGGCGCTGGAAACGGAGTTCAACCCGTTCGACCTGACCAAGGTCTGGCCGCATGACGACTTTCCGCTGATCGAGGTGGGCGAGTTGGAAATGCACACCTTTCCGGAGAACTATTTCCAGCTGGTCGAGAACGCCGCCTACAGCCCGAACAACGTTGTGCGCGGTATCGGCTTTTCGCCTGACAAGATGTTGCAGGCGCGGCTCTTTGCCTACGCCGATGCGCACCGCTATCGCCTTGGCACGCATTACGAGGCGCTGCCTGCGAACGCGCCGAAAAATGCCGAGGTGCGGCATTATCACAAGGACGGCGCGATGCGGTTCTTCACCAACGATTTCGGCAATCCGAACGCCTATTACGAGCCGAACCAGTATGACGGCCCCGTGGCCGACCAAAGCGCCGAGGAGCCGCCCCTGCGGATCGACCCCGAGGCCGTCGTGGGCCGGTTCAAGCAGGAAGAAAGCGACGTCGACTACGTGCAGCCTCGCAAGCTTTATGCCGAGGTGCTGAACGATGCCGAGCGCGACCGCCTGCACAAGAACATGGCGGGCGGCATGGCACCTGTGTCGGAGGATGTTAAGGAACGCTGGCTCGCGGTTTTGAAAAAGGTGCATCCCGACTACGAGGCGGGTGTACGAACGGCGCTGGAGAGCGGCAACCATGGCGAGCCGTCGCTGCCGGTGACGGACGACACGCCGGTCGAAGCGGCCGAGTAGCAAGAAACGGCGGTGACAGGCCGCATATGTGCCTGTCACCACCCGCCGCGTCGCATTCTGTCAACGAAAAGCCATCATCGCAGTACAATGGATTAAAAAAGGCCGGCACCTCGGGCAGAGGTGCCGGCCTTTGCATTGCATAAGATCGCCTTAGTTCGAGGTCGTGGTGCTGCTCGACCCGTCAAGGCCGATAATCAGCAGTGCACCTGCACCGGCAGCGGCGGCAGCCGCTGCGGCCGGGCCCGTCCCCATGCCGAGACCGGCGCTGGCACAGCGTGCCTGAACCAGGTCACCGCCAGGGGTGAACGTCGCGCCCACCAGGGTCGCTCCGCCACAAGCGTTCACGCGCATTGCGTAAGCTTCCGCGGTTTCGCCCGCGGCAACCGGCGGACCGTCTTGAACCGGCAAGGTCTGTGCCGCCTGTGCCGCTGCCTGGATCGGCATGATCGCCCCGAAGGCGACCGCGCAGGTCGTTGCTAGAAATTTCTTCATATCATTCGCCTCGTTAATTGTTCACCTCTGTGCGCAAGCACTTTTGCAAACACACCCATGCATGTGAAGCGTAGGGCGCCACACACCATGATCAACCGATTCTAACAGGATAAGCAGCGATCCGCCAGTGATGCTGGTGCTTATGCCTTTATTTCGGGCGCGGTGTGTTTCGTGCAAGCACCCCTCTCGCCCAGCGGACCGAGGCCTGGCCGAAACAATCGTGGATTGAATCCGCGGCGATCACGCTGCCCAGTGCGAGGCGGCCCAGAAATGCCAGGCCCGGAACTATGGCACCGTGACGGTCCAGCATCTGCCCGTCCGCGGCCACGTTTGCCGCAAGGCCTTCGGCCATGGCGCAGAGCCTGCCTTGCCGGGTGAGCGCGGTGACGAGCGGCGCGCGCAGTTTTGACAGGTCGGGCGACGGCAGGACACCGTCGACCATGACGGTGGCTTCGGCCCGGTGATCCTCCGATGCCAGCGTCCAGCCCGCCCCGGTGAGCGTGATGTCGGGATCTGCCGTCAGGTCGAGCGTCACCAAACCGGCTGCGACCAGGGCCGCAACTTCCCGGCAGGCCGAAACGGGAGGGCCATAGGAATAGCGTTTCAGCCCCTCGTCGAACCCTACCAGCAGGCTGGCCGTTTCGGGCGGTGTGGTCGCGGGGTTGTAGCCCCGGCGCAACGTGTCCTGCCACTTGCGCCAGACCTGCCCAAAGACGAAGCCCGTCGAGGGCGCGAGGCTGCCGTCGGCCATGGAAATCCCGGCCTGGAGAGCAGAGATGGCGGGGCCGCTTTCCTGCGATCCGGGGTTCTGCCATTCCCGGGCCAGCCAATTGGCGGCATCCCCGGAGGCTCCGTCCAGCTGATCCAGCACGCGGCAGACGGCGGCCAGGAGGGCGTCAGACACCAGCCTGCGCGCCACGTCTGGCGGCGCTTCGGCCGCGGAGGATATGGCAGCGGCGAAGCCTTGCGTTTCCGCCTCGGTCGGGTCGAACCGTGCATCGAGCGCCGCCGTCTCTGGCTTGGGGAAGGGTGGCAAGCCGTCCAGTGAGAACGGCACCAGCAGGCCCGGCTCGGTGCCCGAGGGGACATAACGCCCGTTCTCGAACCGCCCGCCCTGCCCCAATGTCAGCACCCGGATCACGTCGAAGGCCGACAGCGCGAGCCCCCGGATCGCAACGGTCTGTCCGGTCCAGCGGGCGGCGTCGCGTTGCAGTTTCCAGGCAGGATAAGCCTGGCGCAGCACCGCGCCGGTATTGGCGGCGTGGGTCTGCCAGTCGTCAAGCTGCTCGTCGGGGCTGACCTCGGGCTGGCCAAGGGTCAGCAGGACCTCTGCATAGGGGCCGTGCCAGATGTCCGGACCGGCGCGCAGCATCCAGCCGCCGTCACCATGTTCCAGCCCGTCGATCACGGCGGTGTCATGGCGCAGGGAAAGGCCACCATGGCGGCGCAGCTCGGCATAGCGCGTTTCGAGATAGCGCCCAAGATCGCGGCGGCGGGGGAACGCATCGGGCGCCAACCCGGCATCCTGCCAATCGGCGAAGGCGCCGCAGCGCGAACCGCGCGGAGGACGAATGTCGATATCGCGCATCGGGGTGTTCAACTGACAGACCGGGTTTTCGCCAGGGTCGAAATTGGGGCCGGCGCCTGGGGTGCTGGAGGGCTCGAACAGATCGACATGCAGCGCCCTTGCGGCGGCGCCTGCCTGCTCGGCCAGCGCCTCGAGTGCGCCGAGCCCCCGTGGGCCAAAGCCGACAACGGCGATTTTCACTGTGTTTTCGCCCGCCATGGTCAGCCTTCGTTTTTTTCCGTCTTTCCCGGATGTTGTAGCGCAATCTCCGCCGCTTCAATAGAAGGGCCGTGCCGTGGCGCCCGGAAATGGGGCGCGGCAAGATTTTGCGGGCCGCAAGGTGCGTTCCCCGGTCGCCTTGCCGCAACTTGTCGTCTAGTGTCGACATATGACCCTTGGCCCGCGCCTCCTTGTGTTTTCCGATCTTGACGGCACGTTGCTGGACCACCGCACATATGCGTGGCAGCCTGCCGCGCCGGCGTTGGAACGGCTGAGACTGGCGGGCTGCGGTGTGGTGCTGGCCAGCAGCAAGACCGCCGCCGAGATCGCGCCCCTGCGAGACGCGATGGGGCTGTCTGACTGGCCCGCCATCGTCGAAAATGGCGGCGGCCTGCTGGAGCCGGGCGCGGACGGCACCGAAGGCGCGCAGACCTACCGGGAACTTCGCGCTGCAATCGCACGTTTACCAAAAGGTTTTACCGGGTTTGGCGACATGACGCATCAGGATATCGCAGAGCATACCGGCCTGTCGCCTGATGACGCGATACGCGCGCAGGCGCGGCAATTCAGCGAACCCGGTCTCTGGACCAGACCGGGGGCGGAGCGAGATGCCTTTGTCGCCGCCGCACAAGGCGCCGGGCTGACGGTTCAGGAGGGCGGGCGGTTTCTGACCCTGTCCTTTGGCGGCACCAAGGCGGACCGCATGGACGAAGTGATCGACCGCTACCGCCCCGAGCATACGCTGGCGTTGGGCGATGCGCCGAACGACGTGGCCATGCTGGAACGGGCCGAGATCGGCGTGGTGGTGGCCAATTCCGCCTCACCCGGTATCCCGCCGCTTGCGGGCGAGAACAGTTATGGCAAGACGCGCGGACGCATCATTCGGACACATGCGGAAGGCCCCGCCGGTTGGACCGAGGCCGTGAACGCGATCCTGGACGATTTAGCAACGACGAAAGACCCCTGAGCACATGGCCGATTTTCACCAGAACGGAAATATCACGACGCTGCACAACCTGCGCACCCGCAGCCTGGACGACCTGACCTACGAATTGACGGCCTTTGCCGAGACGCGGAAGATTTCGCTGATCCTGCCCAGCCTGTATTCCGAACTGGAAGGCCCAGCGCTGGAACACATCGTCGACGAGCTGACCCAGGTGCCCTACCTGCACCGGATCATCATCGGCCTGGATCAGGCCGACGAGGCGCAATACCGGCACGCCATCGAATTCTTCAGCCGCCTGCCGCAGCAGCACATGGTGCTGTGGAACGACAGCCCCCGGATGAAGGCCCTCGGCGCCCGGCTGGAGGAAAAGGGCATCGCCCCCGAGGAGCCGGGCAAGGGCAAGAACGTCTGGACCTGCATGGGGTATCTCATCGCCTGTGCCGACACGTCCGTCATGGCGCTGCATGATTGCGATATCCTGACCTATGACCGCGAATTGCTGGCGCGGCTGATCTACCCGGCGGCGCATCCCGGCTTTCGCTACCAGATGGTCAAAGGATACTACCCACGCGTCGACGGCACCAAGCTGAATGGCCGGGTCACGCGATTGCTGGTCAGTCCGCTGCTGATCGCGCTGAAACGGGTGATCGGGGATCGCGACTACCTCGATTACCTGCGCAGCTTTCGCTATCCGCTGTCGGGCGAGTTCGCCATGCGCACACCGATGCTGCCCGACCTGCGCGTGCCCTCTGACTGGGGGCTGGAAATCGGCGTGCTGTCCGAGGCGTGGCGCAATCTGGCGCCGCAATCGGTCTGCCAGGTCGAGATTTCCGACGCCTACGACCACAAGCACCAGGACCTGTCACCCGAGGACGCCAGCCAGGGCCTCAGCCGGATGTCCACGGATATCTGCAAGGCGATCTTCCGCAAGCTCGCGTCGGACGGCACGGTGTTCACGCCCAACCTCTTCCGCTCGTTGAAGGCCACGTATTACCGGATCGCGCTGGACCTGCTGGAAAGCTATTACGCGGATGCCAAGATGAATGGGCTGACCGTGGACCGCCACAAGGAGGAAAAGTCGGTCGAGCTTTTCGCCGAGAACATCATTCGCGCGGGCACGGTTTTCCTGGAAAACCCGCAAGCGACGCCCTTCATCCCCACGTGGAGCCGCGTACATGCCGCCGACCCGGAGTTCCTGTCGGATCTGAAATCGGCGGCGCTGAAGGACGCCGAGGAGTTCAGCTAAAGCGTTTCGCGATAAACCTGTATCGCAGCTTATCGTGAAACGCGGTGCAATACCCAGTCGTTGCACGCGTTTCGCCTTTAGCTTTTGGTTCAGGTTAAAGGCAAAACGCTTAAGGCCGGTCGCCGGGTGCCGCGCCTTCGCGATTGGCGATCCAGCAGCTCTGGTACGGGGCCAGCGTAATCGCCTCTGCCGCCGCG
Organism: Roseovarius confluentis; assembly: GCF_002917925.1. GTDB lineage: Bacteria > Pseudomonadota > Alphaproteobacteria > Rhodobacterales > Rhodobacteraceae > Roseovarius > Roseovarius confluentis. Next base: position 523,808 of record NZ_PPFE01000001.1, read on the forward strand.
TCGATCTCTTCGCCCGACAGCAAGTCGCGCCAGTTGTCGTCCTCGATCATGTTCAGTTGATCGGGCGACACGGTGACCGTCTGGTCGCTGACATTGTGGATGGCAAAGATCGACTGGTAGCGATCGAGGCTCTGGCGCCAGACCCCGAAAAGCCGCGGATCGAGGCGCAGCGTGAACTGCGTGGCGTTTGGATGAAACCCCGGCTGGCGGGCACGAATGCGCAGGCGTTCAGACAAGGTCTTCATCACGCGCGTCTGGTCCGAGCCTTCGTCCTCCATCCGCTCCAACAAGTCCGGGTAGTGCCAGCGGTGACGGTTGATCGCCCGGTTCATCCCGCGGCGTTCCACCGCCTCGTGATCGCTGGGCGTGGCGAGGAAGGAATGGATGTAGAAGGCCGGAATGCCCTCGAGCGACATCGGAATGGTCTGGGAACAGATGAAGCGGTCGAAGTGGTGGTCGTCCTCGCCCTTGAAGGTCGTGCGCATCACGTCGAACAGAGAACAGTTCAGCTCGTAGGCCTGTTCGGTGCCGTCGGGCATGGTGCGCATCGACACCAGCGCGCCGGCCTGCTGCGCCGTCTCGATCATGCGGTTTTTCTCGTCAGGGGGCAGCACGCCCTCGGCGGGGCGCATTCCGATCCCGTCATGGCTGGCGGTAAAGTTGAGGTAGGCGCAGCCCAGCTGCGCGGGCGGCATGGTGGCCTGCCAGCGGTTGAGATATTCGGCCGAGCCCGACTGCATCGCGTGCAGGATCAGCGGCGGCAGCGGAAAGTTGTAGACCGCGTGCGCCTCGTTGCGGTTGCCGAAATAGCTGAGATTCTCGCTGCGCGGCACGTTGGTCTCGGTCAGCAGCACCACGGTCTCGAACGTGTAATCTACCAGCAGGCGGATCAGCTGCACGATGGCGTGGGTCTGCGGCAGGTGGATGCAGGACGTGCCCGGTTCCTTCCAGATGAAGGCCACGGCATCCAGCCGCAGGGTCCGCACACCCTTGTCGATATGCATCCGGATGATGCGCAGCATCTCCAGCAGCACCTCGGGATTGGAAAAATTCAGATCGATCTGGTCATGGCTGAAAGTGCACCAGACGTGGCGGTCGCCGTTCCGCGTCTCGATCTTTTGCAAAAGCGGCGTGGTGCGCGGGCGCACGACCGCGCTGAGGTCTTGGTCGGGGTCGGCCTCGTAGAAGAACCTGTCATAGGGCGCCTTGCCCTGCCGGTACTGGTTGAACCAGTTGCCCTGGCTGGACACGTGGTTCAGCACGAGGTCCGACACGAGATGGAAGTTCGAGGCGATGCGGCTGATGTCGCTCCATTCGCCCAGACGGGGGTTGACGGCGCAGTAATCCGTCACGGCAAATCCGTCATCCGAGCTGAACGGGAAGAACGGCAGGACATGCACGCCGTCCACCACGCCACCCATGTAGCGCGACAGGAAGTCCTCGAGCAGGTCCAGCGGCTTGTGCACCCCGTCGAGGATGGTGTCGCCATAGGTGATGAGAAAGGCATCCTTTTCCGACCAGAGCCGGTTGCTGGGCGTGCGGGCACGTTTGCGGGGCACCGAGCCTTCGGGCCAGAACGCCGCGATGATCGCGCGGGCAAGATCGGACGCGGATTCGTCGGGATAGATCCGGGAGAGCAGTTCGCGCAGGCGCGCGTTCAGCAATTTGTGTTCCTGGTGCACGAGCGGATGTTCCCCTGACCTTGTCCCGCGGGCCCGGCGATATCGGACCCGATCCGCCCCGTATTGACCATATCAGTCGGTACGATGAAAGCCGGACAACGCAGTTTGTTCAAGCCGGAAGCCCTGTTAGCCCGGATTTTGGGCAGTTGGTGACCGCGGCTGCGAGCGCCTGAGCGACAGACCGCCTTGATCGCCGTGTTGGATCCCCGGCGATGCGGCCCAATGTCCCTGGTCGCGGATCATCCGCGACACGCCCAGATCATACGGCGCGCGGAGGCTCGCAAGGTTTCATCAGGGTCGGCCTCAGTAATTGCCGGCCACGTACTTGGCGATGGCCGCCCCGCGGGAATTCACTGACAGTTTCTGATAGATGGCTTTCAGGTAATATTTCACAGTGTTCTCGCTCAGCCCCAGCCGGGCGGAGATCTGGAAATTGGTCAGCCCGTCGCCCAGAAGTGCGAGGATCTCGTGTTCGCGTCGGGACAGCGCGTCGGTATTCTCGGACGTCAGACGCCGCAGGATCTCGGTCGGGACAATGGAATGCCCCTCGATCAGCTTGCCCAGTATCCGCGGCAGGCTGGTCAGGATCTGACCCATCATGCAGACCGAGTTGGCCCCGGCCTTGATCGCCGTGCGGATGAAGGCGAACTCTGTTTCCTCGGCCACGACGACGACCATCACGTCGGGGTAATCCTTGCGCACGATCGACAGGACCTGCGTCAAATCGCCATCGGCCAGGCGCACCCCCAGGATCAGGATGGTTTTGCCCCTCGCATGGGCCAGGTGCTTGCGCAGGCTGGCCTTGTCGGTGGCGTAATGGCCGAGTTCGACCTCGGGAATCTGCGTCACCAGCGAGCCGATTCCCTGGCAGACAATCAACTGCCGGTCGGCCACGATGACCTGCGGCAAGCCCGTGCTACCACTCGTTTTTTCAGCTGATGTCATGATCGTTCCGGGGGCAGCTTTCATGCGCCGGCTCCTTGTTCCTCCTCACCGTCAGCTCCCCAACAGACGGCTCTCGTTCAGCCATAACACCAGCAGAAATGACTGAAATCAAAGGAATTTTCTGTATGCCTGTGTATGCCGAGGCGGGTTGGGACGCGATATGTCACCCGGGCGGGTAGGAAATACCCACCCATCGGGCGGTTTCACCCCGGTTTTGCCGCGAACAAGGCTTCACAGGGCCGATTTGCGTGCTAGGACCCTGCGTCAAGTCATGTGACAGGGAGCGAGAACATCATGAATGGTTACCAGCATCTTTACATCCCCGGCCCCACCAATGTGCCGGAACCCGTGCGTCAGGCCATGAACGTCCCCATGGAGGACATGCGCGCCCCGGATTTCCCCGATCTGGTGACCGGCCTGCTGGCCGACATGAAGAAAGCCTATCGGTTGGAGAACGGCCGGGTCTTCATTTTCCCGTCCTCCGGCACCGGAGCATGGGAAAGCGCCATCCAGAACACGCTGCAACCCGGTGACAAGGTTCTGATGTCGCGCTTCGGGCAGTTTTCGCTGCTCTGGGTCGACATGGCCGAGCGACTGGGCCTCGACGTGGTGCTGTGTGAGGTCGAATGGGGCAAGGGCGTGCCGCTGGAGGACTACGCCAAGCACCTGAAGGCCGACACCAACCACGAGATCAAGGCAGTTTTCGCCACGCAGAACGAAACCGCGACAGGCGTGACGTCGGATATCGAGGGCGTGCGCAAGATCCTGGACGATGCGGGCCATCCCGCGATGCTCTTCGTCGACGGGGTCAGTTCCATCGCGTCGATCGAGTTCGAGATGGAGAAATGGCGTGTCGATCTGGCCGTGTCCGGCTCGCAGAAGGGCTTCATGCTGCCTGCGGGACTTGGTTTCCTCGGCGTCAGCGACAAGGCGCTGGAGGCCAACAAGCGGCTGGCCAATTCCGGCATGTCGCGCTGCTATTTCAGCTTCGAGGACATGATCAAGCTGAACGACACCGGGTATTTCCCCTACACGCCTGCCACCCAGCTTCTGCGCGGGCTGCGCTGTTCGCTGGACATGATCCTGGACACCGGGATGGAAAGCATCTGGGCGCGTCACAAGCGGCTGGCCCAAGGCGTGCGCGCCGCGGTCGAGGCGTGGGACGGCTGCGAACTGGTGGCGCGCGGGCCGGAATGGGAATCCGACACGGTGTCGGCCATCTATTCGCCCGAGGGCGTGGATGCGCGCGACGTGATCTCGACCGCCTACAACAAGTACCAGACCTCGCTGGGCACCGGGCTCAACAAGCTGGCGGGCAAGGCGTTCCGCATCGGCCACCTAGGCTCGCTGAACCCGGTGATGCTGTGTGGCGCGATTTCGGCCGCGGAAATGGCGCTGGTGGATGCCGGGGCCAAGATCGAACCGGGCTCTGGCGTGGCCGCCGCACAGGCCCATTACCGCGACACGACACCCGACAACGCCAAGGGCAGCACCGCCAAGGCGGCCTGATCCCAACGGGTTGATTGCAAGTGCCCCGCCCTTGGCGCATTCTGCGCCGAGGGCGGATCACGACAAGGGAAGAGACATCATGAAAATTCTGGTAACGCGCGCCTGGCCGAAGGCGACCGAGGACCGTTTGACCAATGCCGGGCTGGGCGACGTGACGCTGCGCCATCCCGACACACCGATGAGCCATGACGAATGGATGGACGCGGCCAAGACCTACGACGTCATCATGCCCACCGTGTCGGACAAGATCCCGGCCGAGTTCTATCCGGCGGCCAAGGGCAAGGTGAAGATCTTCGCCAACTATGGCGTCGGCTTCAACCATATCAACATCGACGCGGCGGCGGCCAACGACATCACCGTGACGAACACGCCGGACGTTCTGACCGATTGCACCGCCGACCTGGCGATGGGCCTCTTGCTGGCCGCGGCGCGCCGCATCGGCGAAGGCGAGCGCGAAACCCGCGCGGGCGGCTGGGAAGGCTGGCGGCCCACCCACATGATCGGCAAGAAAGTCTCGGGCGCGACGCTGGGAATCATCGGCTTTGGCCGCATCGGTCAGGCGATGGCGCGCCGGGCCCATAACGGGTTCGGCATGCGCGTGGTGTTCCAGGACGCCTGGGAGGTGCCCGAGGACATCAAGGCCGCCAACGGCAATGCCGAACAACTGCCGAGCATGGTCGAGGTCGCGGCAGAGGCCGACTTCCTGTCGCTGCATTGCCCCGGTGGCGCAGACACCTACAAGATGATCAACGCCATTATCTTCAACGCCATGAAACCCGGCGCGATCCTTGTGAACTCGGCCCGCGGTGACGTGGTGGACGAGGACGCGCTCTTTGACGCGCTCGACTCGGGCCAGCTGAGCGCCGCGGGGCTGGACGTTTATCACAACGAGCCGGCACTCGACCCGCGGTTCCTGGACTACGAGAATATTGTTCTGGCTCCGCACCTGGGCAGCGCGACCGACGGCACGCGCGAGGCCATGGGTTTCCGCGCGATCGACAACCTCGAGGCCTTCCTCAAGGGCAAAACACCGGGCGACCTCGTGACGCCGAAGTGATGTTCACCGGGTCTTAACCAAGCTGCGCCAAGGATCGGGCCATGAGTCAGAATGGCCCTATCACCCCCGATGCGTGGATGGCGGATGTCTTTCGCGCAAAAGCCGCCAGAGACGGATGCATCATCCGCCGGCGTCTGCGCGATATCGACCGATATGTAGGTCGCGCGGCATTTCTTTCCGAACTCGAAAGACGAGGTTTCCAGGCGGTGGAAAACGCCGGGCAGCTTGTGATCTTCTGCAACAGAGAACCGCTTCGCCGGGTGCTCTGAGCCGATTTCTTGCAAGAAATCGGAATGGAAAATTGCAATTTTCCAGACCGGAATTTTCGAAAATTCCGGTCACCGTGACCCTCGCACGTGCGCCCTGACGGCATCCCGCCGCATTCCGCAGCGCCCGCCACGGGTAGGATCGGCTACCCGTTCCGGCCCGAACCCCAACCCGGGGCGTGCATTGCTACCCGGGCGAAAGTATCGCGCAGACCGCATTCCGGACAGGATGAGACAACATGATGCGAGGAGGGCATGTGCATGGACATCCATGAATTCCAGGCCAAGGAGTTGTTGAGCGGCTTTGGCGTGAACATACCGCGCGGCGGCATCGCCTACAGCCCCGAGCAGGCAGTCTATCGCTGTTCGGAACTTTCGGGCAAAAGCTGGGTCGTCAAGGCGCAGATCCATTCCGGCGCACGCGGCAAGGCCGGCGGCGTCCGCGTCTGCAAGTCCGAGGAGGAGGTCTGGGATGCGGCCTCATGGATGCTGGGCCGCAAGCTGGTGACCCACCAGACCGGCCCGCAGGGCAAGCTCGTGGGCCGGCTTTATGTCGAGGAAGCCACCGACATAGCACAGGAGATCTACCTGGGCTTCGTGATGGACCGCAAGCTGGAGCGCGTCGTGGTCGTGGCCTCGGCCCAGGGCGGGATGGAGATCGAGGAGATCTCGGAAAGCGAACCCGACTCGATCATCCGCTCGGTGGTGGACCCCGCCGTGGGCATGCAGAACTTCCAGGCGCGCGAGATCGCGTTCTCGCTGGGCCTTGATCCCGCACTGATCAACCAGGCGGCCAAGACGATCATGGGCTGCTACCGCATGATGTGGGAAACCGACGCGAACATGGTCGAGATCAACCCGCTGGTGGTGACCGCCTCGAACGAGATCGTCGCGCTGGACGCCAAGGTCAGCTTTGACGAGAACGCGCTGTTCCGGCACCCCCACATCTCGGAACTGCGCGACAAGAGCCAGGAAGACCCACGCGAGACATACGCGGGCGACCGCGGACTGAACTACATCGGCCTGGACGGCAAGATCGGCTGTATCGTCAACGGCGCGGGCCTGGCCATGGCCACGCTGGACATGATCAAGATGGCCGGTGGCGAGCCTGCCAACTTTCTCGACGTGGGCGGCGGGGCCAGCCCCGAACGGGTGCTGCAATCCTTCAAGTCGGTGCTGAACGATCCCAATGTCGAGGCCATCCTCGTCAACATCTTCGCCGGCATCAATCGCTGCGACTGGATCGCCGAGGGCGTCATCCTTGCGGTCAAGGAGCTGGACCTGAAGATCCCGCTGGTGGTGCGCCTGTCGGGAACGAACGTGGACGAAGGCATGAAACTTCTGGCCGACAGCGGGCTGGAAATCGAAACGGCCTCTTCCCTTGCGGAAGCGGCGGAAAAAGTGGTGGCCGCGTGGCGCTCCACCGACAGCGCATATGCGGAGGCAAGCTGATGGCGATCATCATCGACAAGGATACCCGCGTTCTGGTCACCGGGATCACCGGCCGGATCGGCAGTTTTCACGCCCAGGACATGATCAGCCACGGCACGAACGTGGTGGGCGGCGTCACCCCCGGCAAAGGCGGCACCAAGCATCTTGGCCTGCCGGTCTTCAACACGGTCAAGGGTGCAGTCGCGGAAACCGATGCCGAGCTGGTCGTCAGCTTCGTCCCGCCGCCGTTTGCCGCCGATTCGATCATGGAAGCGGCGGATGCGGGCATCAAGACCTGCGTCTGCATCGCCGACGGTGTGCCCGCGCAGGACATGATCGACGTCAAACGCTATATGCGCCGGTACAAGGCCGACAAACGCATGCGCCTTATCGGCCCGAACTGTGCGGGGATAATCACGCCAGGTCAGGCCTTTGCCGGGCTGATGCCGCCGTCGATCTACAAGCCGGGGCGCGTGGGCATCGTCGGGCGCTCGGGCACGCTGGGCTATGAAGCCGCCAGCCAGATGAGCGCGCATGGCATCGGCGTCAGTTCCTCGATCGGGATCGGCGGCGATCCGATCAACGGATCCAGCTTCAAAGACATCCTGGAGCTGTTTGAGGCCGACCCGGACACCGATGCCGTGGTTCTGGTGGGCGAGATCGGCGGCCCGCAGGAAGCCGAGGCGGCGGAGTATATCCGCGATCACATGACCAAGCCGGTGGCGGCCTATATCGCGGGCCTGTCGGCCCCCAAGGGACGGCGCATGGGCCACGCGGGCGCCATCGTATCGGCCTTCGGCGAGTCGGCGCAGGAAAAGGTCGACATTCTCAAGCAAGCCGGCGTGACCATCGTGCCCACGCCCTCGTCCTTTGGCGAGGTGGTCGAGAAAATGGTGGCCTGACCCACGTCAGGGCGGCGCGCACTCTCCCAAGCGTTGCGCCGAACCTGGGCCATCAAGAAGCCCCGGCATGTCACATGCCGGGGCTGCGTCTTTTCAACAGCTTACAAGCCAAAGCTCGTCAGCGTCAGCGTTCGATCTGGTCGGCAAGGCTTTCGGCGCGCGCGGCGATCTCGGCCAGCGATTCCGTGACCCGATCGGGTATCACCGCCACCTCGACCCTCTCCGGTTCGGGCTGGGGCGCATTGCGCAACTGGTCCAGCTCGGCCTCTTTCTCGGCCATCTTGTCCTCCGCCTCGCGCAGCTTGTCCTGCACGCCGGCGGTCTTGTCGGCCAACATAAGGCCAGCCATGAGCAACATGCGGGACTCGGGGATGCGGCCGATCTGGGCCGACAGTACGCTGGCCTCTTCGTCCAGCATCTTCGCGGCGGCGTGCAGGTAGTGTTCCTCGCCTTCCTGGCAGGCGACCTCGAAGGTGCGGCCACCGATCTCGATCTCGACTTCGGGCATCAGGCGTCCTCCGATTTGGGGGTATCAGGTGTCTCCGCGCCTTCCAGCACTGCGGTCAGCTCTGACAGGATCGCGCTGGTTTCGGCGCGGTCGGCGGCGCGGTTGGCGCGCAGGCTTTCCAGTTCGGCCATCATCGACTTGTTGATCAGGTGCGCCTCGCCCACGCCGGCGGCATTGGCCTCGCGCAGGGCGACGTTGTTGTCGCGCAGCTGCTGGTTGGCGCGGCGCAGGGACTGCAACTCACCATCCAGCCGCGACAGGGATTGCGAGTTCTGCTCGCGCAGCGCCTCCAGTTCCTCTTCCAGCGCGTTGCGCTTGTCGCGCAGGGTCTTCACCCGCTCTTCGAGCTGTTCGTTGGCCAGCTTCTCGTCTTCCAGCGCCTGCTTGGCCTCCGCCAGTTCGGCCGGGTCCGCGACCGCGCCAGTGCCCGCCTCCAGCCCGCTGCCGATGCGGTCCAGCGCGGCGTTGATGCGCCGCTGCAGTTCCTCTATTTCGCTCATGTCCTCGGTCCCTGTCTCGCGTTGCCTGTCGTCATCGTGGTGCGATCCGATCCGGCCCACTGCATTCCTGTACCGGGCGGCCCGCGAATCGCCTGCGTTAAGCATGTGCTGCAACTCTACCCAATGGTTGCACAAATTGCTTCCATTAACGTGATACTGCAACTTGGCCGGCGCAGGGGCGCTTGATCTTTGCTTCGGGGCTGGTATGCACGGCCCCGAACGCCATTTCCAAAAGGACGCTGCCCCGTGGATATCGCTGCCCTGCGCTCTGCTCATCCCGATCACTGGAACAAGGCCGCCGCCATTCGCGCGCTGACGCTCGACGCGGTGCACGCGGCCAATTCGGGTCATTCCGGCATGCCCATGGGCATGGCCGACGTGGCCACGGTGCTTTACGAAAAGCACCTGAAATTCGACGCGAGCGCCCCCAACTGGCCCGACCGGGACCGGTTCATCCTGTCCGCGGGCCACGGCTCGATGCTGCTTTACTCCCTGCTTTACCTGACGGGCTACGAGGGCATGACGCTCGACCAGATCAAGAATTTCCGCCAATGGGGCGCGATCACCGCGGGCCACCCGGAAAACTTCCTGCATGACGGGATCGAAACCACCACCGGCCCGCTGGGTCAGGGCATCTCGAACGCTGTCGGCTTCGCGATTGCAGAAGAGGCGCTGCGTGCGCGGTTCGGCAAAAAGGCAGTGGATCACCACACGTATGTCATCGCCGGTGACGGCTGCCTGATGGAGGGCGTCAGCCACGAGGCGATCGGCCTTGCCGGGCGGCTGGGCCTGGGCAAGTTGATCGTGCTTTGGGACAACAACAACATCACCATCGACGGCAAGGTCGATCTGGCCAGCCGCACCGACCAGGTGAAGCGTTTCCGCGCCGAAGGCTGGCAGGTGATCGAGATCGACGGGCACGACCCGGAAGAGATCGACGCGGCGCTGACCAAGGCCAAGACCGGCCGCCGCCCGACCATGATCGCCTGCAAGACCCATATCGCTTTGGGCCACGCGGCGCAGGACACCTCGAAAGGTCACGGCGCGTTGACCGACGCCGACCAGATGGCGGCGGCGAAAGAAGCCTATGGCTGGACCACTGGCCCGTTCGAAGTGCCCGCAGACATCAAGAAGGCCTGGGAAGCCATCGGCAAACGCGGCGCCGACGCCCATGCCGAATGGAAGACCCGCATGGGCGAGCTGAGCGACCGCCGCCAGGCCGAGTTCACCCGCGTCATGGACGGCGACGTGCCGAAATCGCTGGCCTCGCGCATCCGGGCGCTGAAAAAGCAGATTTCCGAGGAATGCCCCAAGGTCGCCACCCGCAAGTCGAGCGAGATGGTGCTGGAGGTCGTGAACCCGGTCATGCAGGAAACCATCGGCGGCTCGGCCGACCTGTCGGGCTCGAACAACACCAAGTCGGGCGACATGAGCGTCTTCGACGAGGGCAACCGCAAGGGTCGCTACATCCATTACGGCATTCGCGAGCACGGCATGGCCGCGGCGATGAACGGCATGGCCCTGCATGGCGGCATTCGGCCCTATGGCGGCACGTTCATGTGCTTCACCGACTACGCCCGCCCCGCGATGCGGCTTGCGGCGCTGATGAAGGTGCCCAGCGTCTTCGTCATGACCCATGACAGCATCGGCCTGGGCGAGGATGGCCCGACGCACCAGCCGATCGAGCACCTGGCAATCAGCCGTGCCACGCCCAACACCAACGTTTTCCGCCCTTGCGACACGGTGGAAACCGCCGAGGCGTGGGAACTGGCGCTGACCTCGAAATCCACGCCGTCGGTCCTGTCGTTGACCCGCCAGGGCGTGCCGACGCTGCGCACCGAGCACAAGCAGAAGAACCTGACCGCGCAGGGCGCCTACGTGCTGGCCGATGCCGAGGGCAAGCGCCAGGCGCTGTTGATGGCGACCGGCTCGGAAGTGGCGATTGCCATGGCCGCGCGGGATCTGCTGCAGGCCGAAGGTATCGGGACGCGCGTCGTCTCTATGCCCTGCTGGGAGCTTTTCGAGGAACAGGACGAGGCCTACCGCCGCAAGGTCCTGCCCGCGGGCCCCGTGCGCGTGGCGGTCGAGGCGGCGATACGCTTCGGCTGGGACCGCTGGCTTTACGGCGAGCGCGGCAAGCGCGAGAAATCGGGCTTTATCGGCATGCACGGCTTCGGTGCATCGGCCCCGGCCGAGGTCCTCTACGAGCAGTTCGGCATCACCGCCGAGGCCGTGGCCGAGAAAGCCAAGTCGCTGCTCTGACGCATCTGTGATCGCGCGCGCGGGAACCGCGCGCGCGACACCGGGTTTCTGCTTCGATGCATCACAGGAGAAACCCCAAATGAATTTTCGCCCGATCCTGACCGGAACAGCCCTGCTCGTCGCCCTGCCCGCTTATGGGCAGAATTTCGAGCGCGCGCCGCGCAATACCGACCTCGAGCCGGCCTTCGAGGGCCAGTTTCGCGCCCCGCTGAAAACCAGCGACGTGGCCCTTGAGGTCACCGACATCGCGACCGGGCTGGAACATCCCTGGGGATTCGCGCTGTTGCCCGAGGACGACGGCTACCTCGTGACCGAACGCCCGGGCCGCCTGCGCCACGTGGCAGAGGATGGAACCCTGTCCGAACCGATTGCCGGCATGCCGGAGGTGGCGGCGCAGGGCCAGGGCGGGCTGCTCGATGTCGTGCTGTCGCCCGACTTCGCTGAAAGCCGCCGGATCTACATCAGCTACGCCAAGCCGGTGGGAGATGGCCTGATGGCAACGGCCGCCGCCTACGGCACGCTGAGCGAGGATATGACCGAGATCGCCGACCTGACGGACATCTTCGTGCAGGAGCCGGGCGCCACTGTGGCCAAGCATTTCGGCTCGCGGATCGTCTTTGACGACGCGGGGCATGTGTTCATCACCACCGGCGAACACTCGTCGATGAAGTACCGCGAGTATGCTCAGGATACGTCCAACACCTATGGCGTCATCGTCCGCATGACCCTCGATGGCGAGGTGCCAGACGACAATCCCTTCGTCGGCGACGAGAACGCCATCGACAGCATCTGGTCCTACGGTCACCGCAACATTCAGGGCGCGACCATGCGCGACGGTGTGCTTTGGGAGGTCGAGCACGGCCCCAAGGGCGGTGACGAGTTGAACCGTCCCGAGCCCGGCAAGAACTACGGCTGGCCCGTCATTTCCTACGGCGAGACCTATGGCGGTTCGCCCATCGGGTCGGGCGAGGCACAGCGCGACGGCATGGAACAACCGGTTTATTTCTGGGACCCTGTGATCGCGCCCGGCGACATGACCACCTATGACGGCGATATGTTCAGCGATTGGGACGGGGATTTCCTGATCGGGTCGCTGAATCCCGGCGGCATTGTCCGGCTGGAAATGGACGGCGACGGCAAGGTCGCCGCGGAAGAGCGCATGGCGATGGATCTGGGCCGCATACGCGACGTGGACGTGGACAGCGACGGATCGATCCTGGCGATCACCGATTATTCGGACGGACGCCTGGTGCGGATCACGACAAACGGCAACGACAGCTAAGGCTGACCCCACCCGTCCCGGACTTGATCCGGGACCTCCGCATCACCACGGCTCAAAGGTTTCAGGCGCGGCTCAATGGGCCGCGCCTTTTCCGAAGACCGACGCCCACACCGGCGCAACGACCTTGGTTCCCAACGGGATAAGCAGCGTGCCCAGCACCAGCCCGAACACGCCATCCGCCGCCGCCTGCACCGCCCAGGCGACGAAGCCCTGGAACCGGTCGACCGCATGGGCGGCGTCCTCGGCCCAATGGTGGATCGTGTCATAGGGCATGGACCAGCCCATTTCGGACAGGCTGTGCAGGATGATCGCGCCACCGACCCACAGCATCGCCGCGGTGCCGACGATCATCAGAAGTTTCAGGAAATAGGGCATTCCCTTGACGATCCCTCGGCCCAGGCCGCGCGTCACACCAAGGTTGCCGTTCTGCGCCATGAAAAGCCCCGCATCGTCCGCCTTCACGATCAGCGCCACAGCGCCATAGACGGCCAAGGTGATTCCCACCGCGACCACGGCCAGCGTCGCGGCCTCCATCCAGAAATTGCTGGGCGGAATGTTCGAAAGCGCGATGGTCATGATCTCGGCAGACAGGATGAAATCCGTCTTGATCGCCCCCTCGACGCGTTTCTCTTCCAGATGCGCGGGGTCCTTGGTCTGGTGGCTGCCATCCGGCCCGCCGTGATGCTTGCCCACCCCGAGCGCATGGGCCACCTTCTCTGCCCCCTCAAAACATAAATACGCGCCCCCCAGCATCAGCAAGGGGGGGATCAGCCACGGCGCGAAGTTCGATAGGGCCAGCCCCGCCGGCAGCAGGAACACCAGCTTGTTGAACAGCGACCCCCGCGCGATTTTCCACACGATCGGCAACTCGCGGGCGGGCGCGAAGCCGGTCAGGTATTTCGGTGTCACCGCCGCGTCGTCGATCGCGGCCCCCGCGGCCTTGGCCCCCGCCTTGGCCGCCTGCCCCGCCACGTCGTCGATAGACGCCGCCGCCACCTTGACCAGGCTCGCCACATCGTCCAGCAGTGCCAGTAATCCGCTCATCCTCTGCCCCTCGTTACCATTGGTGTGCTTTGATTGGCCCAATCATGCCCCGGCGCGGCAGGTTTGCGCAAACGGTTAACGCTAACACGTCAAACCCTTGCGCTTTAAGGGTTTCAGCGCGGCACCCTTGGGTCTATATCGCCACCGACACCCGAATAGGAGAACAAAATGACCGTTACCGTCGGCATCAACGGATTCGGCCGGATCGGCCGCTGCACCCTGGCGCATATCGCGGCCAGCACGCGCAACGACATCAAGGTCGCCAAGGTCAACGCCACCGGCCCGCTGGAAACCGCGGCGCACCTGATGAAATACGATAGCGTGCATGGCCGCTTCCCGGGCGACATCACGCTGGGCGACGGCACGATGGATCTGGGCCGTGGGCCGATGGAAATGTTCTCGACCTACGACATGGACGAGTTGGACTGGTCCGGCGTCGACGTGGTGCTGGAATGCACCGGCCAATTCAATGACGGCGAAAAGGCCAAGAAACACCTGGAGCGTGGTGCGGGCAAGGTCCTGCTCTCGGCGCCCGGCAAGAACGTCGACCGCACCGTGGTCTTCGGCGTCAACGACGGCGAGTTGCAGGCCGGCGAACGCATGATCTCGAACGGCTCCTGCACGACCAACTGCCTTGCACCCGTGGCCAAGGTCCTGCACGAGGCGATCGGCATCGAGAGTGGCATCATGACCACGATCCACGCCTATACCGGCGACCAACCGACGCTGGACCGCCGCCACAAGGACCTTTACCGCGCGCGCGCCGCCGCGATGTCGATGATCCCAACCTCCACCGGCGCCGCCAAGGCATTGGGCGAGGTGCTGCCCGACCTCAAGGGCAAGCTCGACGGCTCGGCCATTCGCGTGCCCACGCCGAACGTGTCAGCGGTGGACCTGACCTTCCTCGCCAAGAAGGACGTGACCGCGGACGACGTGAACGCGATCATGGCCGAGGCGGCGGCAGGTCCGATGAAGGGCGTGCTGGGCTACGATCCCGAGCCCAAGGTGTCGGTCGATTTCAACCACACCGAGGAAAGCTCGATCTTCGCCCCCGACCAGACCCGCGTGACCGGCGGTCGGCTGGTGCGCGTGCTGGCGTGGTACGACAACGAGTGGGGCTTTTCGTGCCGCATGGCCGACGTGGCCGTGGCGATGGCACGGCTGAGCTAAACCGACACCACACCGTTTCGAGGGCCCCCGTCGCAGACCGCGGCGGGGGTTTTTGCGTTTACCGGCGGCTTTCCGCCATAAACATTGGTTATAGGCCTCGGTGAATGCCCCTTTCGGTCGATAGTGTCAGCCCGCCGCAATGTGCATCTGTGATCGGCAGGCGGCATCACGCCCCTGCCCTGATCCAACGAACAAGGAACTACAGACATGACACGTATCATCGCACTTGCCCTCGCCATCTTTGCCGGCGGCATCGCCTCTGCCTCGGACGACGACGGCAAGCTGGACATGGCAAAGGCCGACCAGATCAAGACGCAGTTGATGGCTGAAGGCTACGAGGTGCGAAAGGTCGAAATGGAAGACGGCCTATACGAGGCCTACGCCATGAAAGACGGCGAACGCTACGAGATCTACCTTGATTCCGACCTCAACATCGTCAAGTCCAAGCGCGACGACTGACCGGTGACAGGGGCCGGTCCTCGCGCCGGCCCCGCCCCAGACGGGAGAGATACCATGACACGCTACAAGGTCTGGGACCCGGCCATCCGGGTCTTTCACTGGGCGCTGGCCGCCGGGTTCATCGCCAACGCCTTTCTGATCGACGACGACGCAAAGCTGCATGAATGGGTCGGCTATGGCGTCATGGCGCTGGTCGGGCTGCGCATCCTGTGGGGATTCATTGGCCCGCGCCATGCCCGGTTCGCCAGTTTCATTCCCGGCCCCGGCGGAGTGACACGGCAGATCACCGACATGGCCCTGCGCCGCCGGCGGACGCATCTGGGGCATTCACCGCTGGGCGCATTCATGATCGCCAATCTGCTTTTGTCGATGCTGGCGATCGGCGCGACCGGATACCTGATGACCACCAACGCCTTCTGGGGCGTCGAATGGGTCGAAGAGGCGCACGAGGCGTTCGTTCTCTGGGCCGAGCTTTCGGTGCTGGCCCATGTCGCGGCCGTTGTCCTGGAAAGTTTGCGCACCGGAGTCAACCTGCCCCGCGCGATGATAACAGGGTGCAAGACCGTGCCCGATGACGTTAAACTGGAGACATGAGCCCGCGCAGACACGACAAACCCGGCGCGCTCATCGCGCTGATCGCGGTGCAGAGCCTTTGCGCCGCGTTCTTCTTGTGGGACGTGGTGGTCGATCTTGCCCCCTGGGACCTGCGGGCGCTGAGCAACCTGCATATCGTGATCGAGGCGCTGGCCGCGCTGGCGCTGGTGTCGGCCATCGTGTTCGAGACACGCTATCTCGTGGCCCTGTTGCGGCGGCAGGCGCATCTCGAGTCGCAGGTTTCAATCGCCGCGGGCGCCATGGCGGAAATCATCGAGGCGCATTTCGACGAATGGGCCCTCACACCGGCGGAACGCGACGTGGCAATGTTCGCGATCAAGGGCTTTTCAGTGGCCGAAACAGCAAAGCTGCGCGGTGCCGCCGAAGGCACCGTGAAATCCCAGTTGAATGCGGTCTACCGCAAGGCCGAGGTGCCCGGGCGCGGCGCATTGCTGGGACTCTTGGTGGGCGACCTGCTCGATATGCCACTGGTGCCGCCAGAGACGCGCGCGGCCTCGTGATTTCCTTGCGCCGTTCGTGTGTCTTGCGGCATACCCGGCAGGCAAGCGGACGTGCGACAACGGGCAGGCGATAGTAAGCACATGACAAACAAGATCGCGGTTTTCCTTGCCCTGCTGATCATCGCGGGGCTTGGCTGGGATTATCTTTACAACGATATGAACGCGTCGTTCTTCCTTGCCCGCAAGACGGTCGACCTGATCGAGTGGCTGGCCTTCTGGCGCTAGGCCGCGCCGGTCAGGCCTTGAACCGGTCTTCCAGCGCCTCCTTGACGGCCGGCGTCACAAAGCGTGTCACGTCGCCGCCGTGGCGGGCGATCTCCTTGACCAGCTTGCTGGCGATGGCCTGGCGGCGGGCATCGGCCATCAGAAAGACCGTCTCGATCCGGTCGTCCATGGCACGGTTCATCCCGACCATCTGGAACTCGTATTCGAAATCCGCCACGGCGCGCAGACCGCGGATGATCACGCTGGCCCCCACGTCGCGGGCGCAGTCGATCAGCAGGTTTTCGAACGGATGTGCCACGATCTCGGTGCCGGTGGCGGCGCTGATGCCGATGCATTCGGCCTCGACCATGGCCACGCGCTCTTCCAGCGTGAAAAGCGGGCCCTTGTCGCGGTTGATCGCAACGCCGATGACCAGCCGGTCGACCAGGGTGGCGGCGCGCGCGATGATGTCGGTATGACCCAGGGTGATCGGATCGAAAGTACCGGGATAAAGTCCGATGCGCATGAGGTCTTCCTTCGTGTCGTGACGACCTGCAAGCAACTACAAACGTTGGAGGAATGCAAGCGACTGCGCCCATATGAGTATTTGTCGAACGATGAAACCCAAATGAGCGCCTGGGCTTCCGGCGTTTCGCAAAATCTCAATTCATGCCGGTCAGGATCAGTGGCCCATCACCATGCTTTCGAGCGCCGCCTTTTCCATCGACAACTCTTGCAGCCGCGCCTTGACCACGTCCCCGATGGTGACCATGCCCACCAGTTTCTGTTCGTCATCGACCACGGGCATATGGCGGAACCGTCCATCGGTCATGCGCACCAGTACCGTGTCGGCGCTGTCCTGCTTGGTGCAACAGACGGGTTTCGGCGTCATCAGGTCCGCGACCTTGTCGTTCAGACAGCCCGAGCCCGACGTGGCGAGGCCGCGCACGATGTCCCGCTCCGACAGGATGCCATCGGGCGAGGTGCCATCGGCCGACACGATCAGGCCGCCGATGCGGTGCTTGGCCAGCATCGCCGCCGCGTCGGATACCTGCGTATCGGGCGTCACGGTGATCAACTTGTCACTGTCTTTCGCTTTCAAAATCTGCTGGACGATCATCCGGACCCTCGTTCTTTGGCGTTCAATCGGACTGTCAGCGTCCCCCAGAACCGTTTTTCTGTCAAGCGCCGGCCTCCAGCCGGGCCACCTCGGCGCGAATGCCATCGCAAAGCGCGGTCGCGAAACGGTTCATGCGGTCCAGCCGCCGGTCGTCCTGATGCCGCACCAGGTAGAAGCTGCGCGTCAGGCTGATCTCGTCCGGCAGGACCTTGTCGAGGCGGCGAAAGAACGGCAGCGCGAAGTCGTGCACGATGCCGATGCCGCCGCCCTGCTGGATGCAATGGGCCTGCACCGATACCGAGTTCGAGGCCAGCGCGACCCGCTCCGCCCCGGTTTCGCCGAGATAGTCCAATTCCTTGTCGAAGATCATGTCGGGAATGTAGCCGACCATGCGATGCGCCGCGAGGTCGGCCAACGACGTGATATCCGGCGACTGGCGCAGGTACCAGCGCACCGCGGCAAGGTGCAGCTTGTAATCGGTGATCTTCTGCACGCTCAGGCGTCCCGCCGAGGGCGGACTGACCGCGATGACCATGTCCGCCTCGCGCCGGCTGAGGTTGAAGACCCGCGGCAGCGCCACGATCTGCAGGTCGAGGTCGGGATTGTCCTTGGCCATCTGCGCACAGACCTGCGGCAGGATGAAATTGGCGCAACCATCCGGCGCCCCGATACGGATCTGCCCCGAGAGGCCCCCCGCCTGCCCGGCCATTTCCTCGTCGGCATCCTGCATCGCCATCTCGGCACGCCCCACATGCCCCATCAGGCGCTGTCCCGCATCCGTCAGCGCATAGCCGCTGGGCGACTTGGCAAAAAGCGGCGCGCCGGTGTCGGCCTCCAGCCGGGCGATGCGGCGGCCCACCGTGGCGGGGTCGAGTTTCAGCGCCCGGCCCGCGGCGGACAGGCTTTCGGTGCGCGCCACCGCCAGGAATACCCGCAGATCGTCCCAGTTCGATACCATGTCCCTGCCCTCTGATCCGGTATGTTGCTTTGCATTCCTGCAAAGCCCTTTTGAAACATTGCCTCTTTTCCCGCTAAAAACGCAACGCTAACCTGCGCGCAAATCCGAGGAGTACCGACATGAAAGACCTGACGCATTATATCGACGGCGCGCGCGTGCCCGGCCAGTCGGGCCGTTTTTCCGACGTCTACAACCCGGCCACCGGCGAGGTTCAGGCCCGCTGCCCGCTGGCCAGCAAGGAAGAGTTCGACCAGGCCGTCGAGATCGCCGCCAAGGCGCAGCCCGCATGGGGCGCGACCAATCCGCAGCGCCGCGCACGGGTGATGATGGAATTCGTCCGCCTGCTGAACCGCGACATGGACAAGCTGGCCGAGGCGCTCAGCTCGGAACACGGCAAGACCTTCCCCGACGCCAAGGGCGACGTCCAGCGCGGGCTTGAGGTCGTGGAATACTGCATCGGCGCGCCGCAACTGCTGAAAGGCGAGTTCACCGACAGCGCCGGCCCCGGCATCGACATGTATTCGATGCGCCAGCCGCTGGGCGTGACGGGCGGCATCACGCCGTTCAACTTCCCGGCGATGATCCCGATGTGGATGTTCGCGCCGGCCCTGGCCTGCGGCAACGCCTTCATCCTCAAGCCCTCCGAGCGGGACCCTTCGGTGCCGATCATGCTGGCCGAACTGATGGAAGAGGCCGGATTGCCCAAGGGTCTGCTGCAAGTGGTCAACGGCGACAAGGAAGCCGTGGACGCGATGATCGACAACGAGACCGTGCAATCCATCGGCTTCGTCGGCTCGACCCCGATCGCCGAGTACATCTATGGCCGCGGCTGCTCCAACGGCAAGCGCGTGCAATGCTTCGGCGGGGCCAAGAACCACATGATCGTCATGCCCGACGCCGACATGGACCAAGCCGCCGACGCGCTCATTGGCGCGGGCTACGGCGCCGCCGGTGAACGCTGCATGGCCATCTCGGTCGCCGTGCCGGTGGGCGACGAAACCGCGGATCGCCTGATCGAAAAGCTGGTGCCCCGCATCGAGAAGCTGAAGGTCGGCCCCTACACCGCGGGCGATGACGTGGATTGCGGTCCCGTCGTGACCGCCGCCGCCAAGGAAAAGATCCTGGGCCTGATCGAAAGCGGCGTGGAGCAAGGCGCGGAGCTGGTCGTCGACGGGCGCGATTTCCAATTGCAAGGCTACGAGGACGGGTTCTTCGTCGGCCCGCACCTGTTCGACAAGGTAACGCCGGACATGGACATCTACCGGCAAGAGATTTTCGGCCCGGTCCTGTCGACCGTCCGCGCCGGCTCCTACGACGAGGCCCTTGGCCTTGCCATGGACCATGAAATGGGCAACGGCACGGCGATCTTCACCCGCGACGGCGACGCCGCGCGTGACTTCGCCAACCGGATCAACATCGGCATGGTGGGCGTCAACGTGCCCATCCCGGTGCCGCTCGCCTATCACACCTTCGGCGGCTGGAAGAAGTCGGCCTTTGGCGATCTCAACCAGCACGGCCCGGACGCTTTCAAGTTCTACACCCGCACCAAGACCGTCACGGCCCGCTGGCCGAGCGGCATCAAGGAAGGCGGCGAGTTCAACTTCAAGGCGATGGACTGATCCATCTGCCTTGGGCGATGATGACCGGGCCGCGCGGGACACCGTTGCGGCCCGGTTTCGTTCATGGAGGATAGACCGATGTGGCCCGACACGCGGCTTTGCGAGCTTCTGGGGATAGAGCATCCCATCATCCAGGCCCCGATGGCGGGCACCACCACCCCGGCCATGGTGGCGGCGGTGTCGAACGCGGGCGGGCTGGGCTCGCACGGCTGTGCGACGCTGTCACCGGAAAAGCTGACCGAGGATATGGAGGCGTTGGCGGGCGCCACGAACCGGTCGGTGAACCTGAATTTCTTCTGCCACGAACCCGAAGACATCACCGAGGACCATCACGTTGCACTGATCGAAGCCATGCGCCCCCATTACGAGGCGACCGGGGCGACCCTGCCGGAAGGCTTGCCGACCCCGTCGTTCCAGCCCTTCGGCGCAGCGCAGCTGGACTGCCTGTTGGCGCGGCCGCCGGCGGTGGTCAGCTTTCACTTCGGTCTGCCCGTGGTCGAGGCCGTGGCGGCGCTGAAGGACAAGGGCTGCAAGATCCTGTGTTCGGCCACCACCGTGGCCGAGGCCCGCTGGCTGGCCGACCGGGGCGTGGATGCGATCATCGCGCAAGGCTGGGAATCGGGCGGGCACCGGGGCCTGTTCCTCGAACTGGAGAACGATGCGCAGGTGGGACTTTTCTCACTGCTGCCGCAGGTCGTGGACGCAGTGGACGTGCCCGTGATCGCGGCCGGCGGCATCGCAGACGGGCGCGGCATTGCCGCCGCCTTTGCCCTCGGCGCATCGGGCGTGCAGATCGGCACCGCCTTCATCACGGCGGACGAGGCCACCAGAAAGCCCTATCACCCCGAGGCGGTGGAGATGGGCACCGATGAAAGCACGCGGGTCACGCGGGCGGGCTCGGGCCGCCCGGCGCGGGCGCACCGCACGAAATGGATCGACGCGATGGCGCAGGTGGACGCCGCGCCCTTCCCGCTGATGTACCATTACAGCCGCCCGCTGCTGGAGGCGGACGGCCCGGCACATCAGTTTTCCCTTTACGGGCAAAGCGCGGCCTTGGCGCCGTCGGGCGATGCCGGGGCGAGGCTGAAGGCACTGGTTGCCTCGGCCAAGGAGGCGATGAACGCCTGACAGGGCCCGACACCGCACCGGCGCGCAGCAAAAGCTTGCCAAACCGGCCCGATTCCTGCTGGTATTATCGCACAGGGAGGGCAGCCATGACCCCAGACGGCCCCGATTTCACCATCGGCATCGAGGAAGAATACCTGCTGGTGGACCGTGACAGCCTCGACCTGGCAGAGGCGCCGTCCGAGATGATGGATGCCTGCGCCGAGGAATTGCAGGATCAGGTCGCGCCCGAATTCCTGAAATGCCAGATCGAGATCGGCACCAAGGTCTGCAAGGACGTCTCCGAGGCGCGCGAGGATCTCAAGCGCCTGCGCAGTACCGTGTCGAAACACGCCGCCACGCACAATCTGGTGCCTATCGCCGCCTCCTGCCACCCGTTTTCCGACTGGCGCAACCAGCCGCACACCGACAAGGACCGCTACAACACGCTGAGCAACGACCTCGCAGGCGTCGTTCAACGGATGCTGATCTGCGGAATGCACGTCCATGTCGGCATCGAGGACCCCGACCGCCGCGTCGACCTGATGAACCAGTTGACCTATTTCCTGCCGCACATGCTGGCGCTGTCCACCTCGTCGCCCTTCTGGCAGGGGCATGACACCGGGCTGGACAGCTACCGCCTGACGGTGTTCGACAACCTGCCGCGCACCGGCCTGCCCCCGCGCATGGAAAGTTTCGCCGAATTCGAACGCTCGGTCGGGTCGCTGACCGATCTGGGCGTGATCGAGGATGCCAGCAAGATCTGGTGGGATCTGCGCCCGTCGTCAAAGTTTCCCACCATCGAGTCCCGGATCTGCGACGTGCAGCCCCGGCTGGAACACACGCTGATGCTGGCCGCGCTGACGCAATGCATCACGCGGATGCTGTGGCGGCTGGCCACGCGCAACCAGCGCTGGCGCATCTATGACCCTTTCCTGGTGAACGAAAACCGCTGGCGCGCGCAACGCTACGGCACACGCGAAGGGTTGATAGATTTCGGCCGCGGCGCGATCGTGCCCGTCGCGGAACTGGCCGAGGAACTGCTGGAACTGATCGAGGAAGACGCCCGCTATTTCGCCTGCATTACGGAGGTCGAGACCATGCGCGAGGTGATGCGCACCGGCACCTCCTCGACTCGCCAGCGCCGGGCCTTCGACACGGCAAAGGACGACGGCGCCGAACGGGACGCCGCCCTTCGCGCCGTCGTCAGCCACCTTGTCGAAGAATTTCACGCCGACCTGTGACCCGAATGCACGGATCGGCGCCTTATCGCCGGCCCGCCTCTTCAAACCTGCGTGAGGCGGCAAAATCGCGCGGGTTTTCCCTTAACCTTTCTGTCGATCCAGTTAAATAGAACGAAAATTCTCGTACACGGAGCAATCCAATGTCAAAGACACGCTTCACGCGCCGCGCCACGCTTCTGGGCGCCGCCGCCACCCTTGCCACCCCGTCCCTGCTGCTGGCGCAGGACAATTCGCCTTTGTCGTCTTCGGTCAAGCGCAACGCGTCGTCTTTCACCACCCGCGACTGGAACGACTATTTCGACAGCCTCGGCGCGGGCCGTATCGTCTGCGACATCAACAGCCGTGCCGTGCACCACTGGAACTCGGATGGCGTTTACTCGCTCTATCCGTCCTCCGTGCCGATGACCGACGAACTGACCCGCCGCGGCTATACCGAGATCGTGCGCAAGAAAGTCGGGCCCACCTGGACGCCGACCGAGAGCATGAAGGAGCGCGACCCAAGCCTGCCCGATTTCATGGATGCCGGACCGGGCAACCCTTTGGGCACCCACGCAATGTACCTTGCCTGGCCCGCTTACCTGATCCACGGTACGCATGATACGCGCAAGATCGGCCGCCGGTCGTCCTCGGGCTGCATCGGCCTGTACAACGAGCATATTGCCGAGCTGTTCGCCAAGACAGCCGTCGGCACGAAGGTGCTGGTGCTCTGATCGGGCCCTCCCATGATTAAACGCAAAGGCGCTGCACCCAAGGTGCGGCGCTTTTTTCTTTTTAGGGGTGCGGACTGCGCGGCACATCCCTCGGGCATCCGCACTTGTATCGGTGGCGCTGGTTCTTCAAGCTGAGTGCGGGCCGTCATCGCGGCTTGCGACGCCGCTGCGAAAAGGTTAATTAAACACACGTTCAATTACCCAACCGGGTACGACGAGGAGGACCCCGCGATGGATTTCGCGCTCAGCGAGGAACAGACCGCCATTTTCGACATGGCCCATGCCTTCGGACAGGACGCCATCGCGCCTCATGCCCGCGACTGGGAGACGCAGGGCACCATCCCGAAAGAGCTGTGGCCGCAGGTGGGCGAGCTGGGCTTCGGCGGGCTTTACGTCAGCGAAGAGTCCGGCGGCGCGGGCCTTTCCCGTCTCGACGCGACGCTGGTGTTCGAGGCGCTCAGCATGGCCTGTCCCTCCGTCGCCGCCTTCCTGTCGATCCACAACATGTGCGCCCGGATGATCGACAATTTCGCCAGCGACGCCTTCAAGGCCCGCGTCCTGCCCGACGTGATCCCGATGAAGACGGTGCTCTCCTACTGCCTGACCGAACCCGGCTCCGGCTCGGACGCCGCCGCGCTGAAAACCCGCGCCGCACGCACCAACGATGGCTACACGCTCAACGGCACCAAGGCGTTCATCTCCGGCGGCGGCTATTCTGATGCCTA
Organism: Roseovarius confluentis; assembly: GCF_002917925.1. Classification (GTDB taxonomy): domain Bacteria; phylum Pseudomonadota; class Alphaproteobacteria; order Rhodobacterales; family Rhodobacteraceae; genus Roseovarius; species Roseovarius confluentis. The sequence goes on from NZ_PPFE01000001.1 coordinate 547,624, forward strand.
TGTCTGCATGGTCCGCACCGGCGAGGATGGGCCCAGGGGCATCTCCACCGTCTATGTCGAGGACGGCACGCCCGGCCTCTCTTTCGGCGGGCTGGAAGACAAGATGGGCTGGCGCAGCCAACCCACGGCTCAGGTGCAGTTTGACGATTGCACCATCCCAGCCGAGAACCTCGTGGGCGAAGAAGGCAAAGGGTTCAGCTATGCCATGGCCGGGCTTGACGGCGGCCGCCTCAACATTTCCGCCTGCTCATTGGGGGCTGCACAACAGGCGCTCGACATGACCAAGGCCTACATGCGCGAGCGCAAGGCCTTCGGGCAAAGCATCGACCAGTTCCAGGCCCTGCAATTCCGCCTCGCCGACCTGGAGATCGAGTTGCAAGCCGCCCGCGTCTTCCTGCGCCAGGCCGCGTGGAAGCTGGACACCAAGGCGCCCGACGCCACGAAATACTGCGCCATGGCCAAGAAATTCGTCACCGAAGCGGGCAGCCGGATCGTCAACCAGTGCCTGCAACTGCATGGCGGCTACGGCTACCTTGCCGATTACGGCATCGAGAAACTGGTCCGCGACCTGCGCGTGCACGAGATCCTCGAAGGCACCAACGAGATCATGCGCCTGATCGTGGCGCGGCACATGCTGGCGGAACAATGACCGACATCTCGATCCGAAAGACTGGCCGTGCGGGCCGCATCACCCTCACCCGCCCCAAGGCGCTCAACGCCATGTCCTACGACATGTGCCTGGCTATCGAGGCGGCGCTGGACGATTGGGCCTCCGATGACGATGTCGCGCTTGTGATCATCGACGCGGAGGGCGACAAGGCCTTCTGCGCGGGCGGCGACATCCAGCAGCTTTACGACACCGGACGCGCGGGTGATTTCGCCTATGGGCAGACCTTCTGGCGCGACGAATACCGCCTGAACGCCAAGGTTGCCGAATATCCCAAGCCCTATGTCGCCTTCATGCAGGGCTTCACCATGGGTGGCGGCGTCGGCATTTCCTGCCACGGGTCGCACCGGATCGTCTGCGACAGCAGCCAGATCGCCATGCCGGAATGCGGCATCGGCCTCGTGCCCGACGTCGGCGGCTCGCTGATCCTGGCAAACGCGCCGGGCCGGCTTGGTGAATATCTTGGCCTGACCACCTCCCGCATGGGACCTGCCGACGCGATTTATGCAGGGTTCGCCGACACCTTCATCCCGCAGGACGCGTGGCCTGCCCTCATCGAGCGGTTGGAAGAAACCGGCGATCCGGCCCAGATCGACACCGCCAGCGAGACGCCCCCGCAAGGCGCGATGCGCGAGCTTCAAGCGGATATCGACGCCCATTTCGCCGGCGAAGACCTGCAATCCATCGTCAATGCGCTCAAGGCGTCCGAAAGCGCGTTTGCCGCCGACGCGCTCAAGGCCATGGGCCGCAACTCGCCCCTCTCCATGGCGTGCGCCGTGGAAATCCTGCACCGCTTGCGCGGGCCCGCAGCCGATATCCGCCGCGCGCTGGAATTGGAGTACCGCTTCACCTTCCGCGCCATGGAACAAGGCGATTTTCTGGAAGGCATCCGCGCCGCCGTGATCGACAAGGACCGCAGCCCTAACTGGCAGCATGACCTGGAAAAACCGCCCACGATGGCGGCCACGCAGATGCTCTTGCCTTTGGGCGAGCACAAGATGACATTCAACGCCTGAAACAGGGGGGACTGACATGAAGATCGGATTTATCGGGCTGGGCAACATGGGCGCGCCGATGGCCGCGAACCTCGCCGCCGCCGGCCATGACGTGGCGGGCTTTGATACAGCGGGCACAACTGCCGAAGGCGTGTCCGTCGCCACCTCCGCCACCGACGCCGCGAGCGACGCGGACGTGGTCATCACCATGCTGCCCAATGGCCAGATCCTGCGCGCCGTCGCCGACCAGGTGATCCCGGCCATGAAACCCGGCGCGGTCCTGCTTGATTGCTCGACAGTCGACGTTGACAGCGCCCGCGCCGTGGCCGAGCAGGCCAACGCGGCGGGCCTCGGGGCGCTCGATGCGCCGGTCTCGGGCGGGATCGGCGGGGCGCAGGGCGGCACGCTGACCTTCATGGTGGGCGGAGACGAGAGCGCCTTTGCCACCGCCAAGCCGCTCTTCGACATCATGGGCCAGAAAGCCGTGCATTGCGGCCCCTCGGGCAACGGACAGGCCGCCAAGATCTGCAACAACATGATTTTGGGCGCCACGATGATCGTCACCTGCGAGGCCTTCGCGCTGGCCGACAAGCTGGGCCTTGACCGGCAGGCGATGTTCGACGTGGTCTCGACCTCCTCGGGCTCGTCGTGGTCGATGAACACCTATTGCCCGGCCCCCGGCATCGGTCCGCAATCGCCATCCGACAACGACTACAAGCCCGGCTTCGCCGCCGAACTGATGCTGAAGGACCTGACGCTGGCCATGCAGGCCGCCGAGACCGCAGATGCCGACACGCCGATCGGCCAGGCCGCCCGCGACCTCTATCGCCGTTTCGTCGAGGACGAAGACGGCAATGGCCGCGATTTCAGCGCGATGCTGCCCCGGTTCGAGAAACGCGGGCACGAAGGCTAAGCCGCCTCTTCCTCTGGCCAAAAATATCCCGGGGGAGCGCCGAAACCTCGTTTCGGTGCGACGGCAGCGCCCCTTTCGCCGGCCCGGCGCCTACGCTCTGGCCCAACCGGCACGAAACCGCCAGCGCACATGATCGTGAGGAACGCTCCCTCTGCACATGTGTTATCAGCCTAAGCAAAAGGAGAACGCCAATGTGGAAACCCATCCTGACCGCATCCGTCGTCGCCGTGTCTTTGGCCGGTCCCGTGGCGGCCAAGTCCAACTGCCCTCCCGGTCTTGCGAAAAAGGCCGTGCCTTGCGTGCCGCCGGGCCAGGCCAAGAAGCATTCCGGATATGACCGGGACCGCGATTACTATGACGGTTATCGCCGGGGGGACGTGATCCGCGGTGACTATATCGTCATCCGCGATCCGGGCCGCTACGGGCTGGACCCCTACGGTACGTATTACCGGGTCGGCGACCAGGTGCTTCGCGTCGACCGAGACACCCGGGAAGTGCTTGACCTTATCGGCGCAGCGGCCCGTATTCTGAATTAGGACCGTTGATCAAGCCCTTCAGAAGACTTGTTTTTACGGGCTGACCGATACGCTCGGTCGCCCGCTCACGCCGGTGACATACCCTTCGCACCGCGCCAGCCCCTCCGCCAGCAGAACCTGCCCATCAGTGCCCTGAGGCAGGTCGCGCCACGCTGCCACCCAGCCGTCGAAAAGCATATTTCCAGCCGTTTCCCCGTGAAATGCCTGCACACGCGCCCGCATTTCGTTGGCCCGGGCCCGCAAGTCGGCCTCGAATGCGGCATCGCCGTCGCCAACCTCCAGCACGGCATAAAGCCCACCGCAGAAACACGGCTCTTCTGCAAATCCACACTCCGGTCCGGTTTGCGCCCATGCCCCGCAGGGCAGCATCAGCCCAAGCAGGACACCAGCGGCAAGCCTCATTCAGCGGCGACCTTGCGGGCGGCCAGCATGTCCTTGAGGTAACGTCCGGTATGGCTGCGCTCGACCTCGGCCACATCCTCGGGCGTGCCCACGGCCACGATCTCGCCGCCGCCATCGCCGCCTTCGGGGCCGATATCGACGATCCAGTCAGCGGTTTTCACCACGTCCAGGTTGTGCTCGATCACCACGACCGTATTGCCGCTTTCTACAAGTTCATGAAGGACTTCCAAGAGTTTCTTCACGTCCTCGAAATGCAACCCCGTGGTCGGCTCGTCGAGGATATAAAGCGTCCGGCCCGTGGACCGCTTGGCCAGTTCCTTTGAAAGCTTCACGCGTTGCGCCTCGCCGCCTGACAACGTCGTCGCCTGCTGGCCCACCTTGATGTAGCCCAGGCCCACGCGCATCAGCGCATCCATCTTCTCGCGGATCGACGGCACCGCCTTGAAGAACTCCTGCGCGTCCTCGACCGTCATATCAAGAACGTCCGCTATGCTTTTGCCTTTCCATTGGATTTCCAGAGTCTCGCGATTGTAGCGCGCACCATTGCATGTCTCGCAGGTGACGTAGACGTCCGGCAGAAAGTGCATCTCGATCTTGATCACACCGTCACCCTGGCACGCCTCGCAGCGCCCGCCCTTGACGTTGAAGGAAAACCGCCCCGGCTTGTAGCCGCGCGCCTTGGCCTCGGGCAGACCGGCGAACCAGTCGCGGATCGGCGTGAACGCCCCGGTATAGGTGGCCGGGTTCGAGCGCGGCGTGCGCCCGATGGGCCTCTGGTCGATGTCGATAACCTTGTCGAGATGCTCCAGCCCCTTGATCGTTTCGCACGGCGCAGGAGTCTGCCGCGCCCCGTTCAGCCGCATCGAGGCCGTCTTGAACAGCGTCTCGATGGTCAGGGTGGACTTGCCCCCACCCGACACCCCGGTCACGCAGACGAACTTGCCCAGCGGAAACTCGGCATCCACGCCCTTCAGGTTGTTGCCCGTCGCCTTGACGATCTTGACCTGCTTTCCATTGCCCTTCCGCCGCTCGGCCGGAACGGCGATTTCGCGCACACCCGACAGGTATTGCCCGGTGATCGAATTCTTATCCGCCGCCACCGCCTCGGGCTTGCCGTGGCTGACAACGTCACCCCCATGCACGCCCGCCCCGGGGCCGATGTCGAAGACGTAGTCGGCGGTCCGAATGGCCTCTTCGTCATGTTCCACGACGATCACCGTATTGCCCTGGTCGCGCAGGTTCTGAAGCGTTTGCAGCAACCGTCCATTATCGCGTTGGTGCAGCCCGATCGAGGGTTCATCCAGCACGTACAGCACGCCGGTGAGACCGCTGCCGATCTGGCTGGCCAGCCGGATCCGCTGGCTTTCCCCGCCCGACAGCGTGCCGGCATTGCGGCTCAGCGTCAGGTATTCCAACCCCACGTTATTCAGGAACCCCAGCCGCTCGCGAATCTCCTTCAGGATCGCCCGCGCGATCTCGTTCTTCTGCGCGGTCAACGCCTCGGGCACCGTCTCGCACCAGTCGAACGCCTCGCGGATCGACATCTGCACCACCTGCCCGATATGGCGCAGGTCGTCGGGCTTGCCGATCTTCACCGCCAGCGCCTCTTCCCGCAGGCGATAGCCGCCGCAGGTGCCACAAGGACGATTGTTCTGGTAGCGCTCGAACTCTTCCCGGATCCAGCTGCTGTCGGTCTCGCGATAGCGCCGCTCCATGTTGGGGATCACGCCTTCGAACACGCGCGACACCTGGTACACCCGCCCGCCCTCGTCATAGCGGAACTGGATTTCCTCGTCGCCCGAGCCGTGCAGGAACACCTGTTTCACATGCGCTGGCAGGTCGCGCCAAGGCGTGTTCGCGTCGAACTCGTAATGCCGCGCGATGGCCTCGATGGTCTGCAGGAAATAGGGCGACTTGCCCTTCCGCCACGGGGCCAGCGCCCCGTCATATAATTTCAGCGCCGCGTCCGGCACCACCAGTTGCTCGTCAAAAAACAGCTCCATGCCCAACCCGTCGCAGTCCGGACAGGCCCCGAACGGCGCGTTGAACGAGAACAGCCGCGGCTCGATCTCGGGGATGGTGAAGCCACTGACCGGGCAGGCGAAGTTCTCGGAAAACGTCGTCCGCTCCGGCTCGCCTTCCTTCGGCGCCGTCTCGAAAATCGCGATCCCGTCGGCCAGGTCCAGCGCCGTGCGGAAACTGTCCGCCAGCCGCGTGCCGATCCCTTCCTTCACCACGATCCGGTCGACCACCACGTCGATGTCATGGCGGAACTTCTTGTCCAGCGTCGGCGGCTCGTCGAGGTCGTAGAACGTGCCGTCCACCTTCACCCGCTGAAAGCCCTGCTTGCGAAGCTCAAGGAATTCCTTGCGATACTCGCCCTTGCGGTCCCGCACGATCGGCGCCAGCAGGAAGGCGCGCGTGCCCTCCTCCATCGCCAGCACGCGGTCAACCATGTCCTGCACCTGCTGCGCCTCGATCGGCTTGCCGGTGGCCGGCGAATAGGGCGTGCCGACCCGTGCAAACAGCAGCCGCAGGTAGTCATAGATCTCCGTGACCGTGCCGACGGTCGAGCGGGGATTCTTGGACGTCGTCTTTTGTTCAATCGAAATCGCCGGGGAAAGACCGCTGATATGGTCCACGTCCGGCTTTTCCATCATGTCCAGGAACTGCCGCGCATAGGCCGACAGGCTTTCGACGTAGCGCCGCTGCCCCTCGGCATAGATCGTGTCAAAGGCCAGGCTCGACTTGCCCGACCCCGACAGGCCGGTGATCACCACAAGTTCGTTGCGCGGAATGTCCACGTCGATGTTCTTGAGGTTATGCTCGCGCGCGCCCCGTACTTCGATGTTCTTCAACTCGGCCATACTGCCCCCGGTGTCTCACCCGTTGACAGATAGTTTACGCCGCCAATTCTTCCAAGGGGAAAAACGGAACATAGCGCGAACACGGGTCACCCGCTGTCAGCAGCGCCTGCTTTATCCACAGTTTATTTTTGCGCCAGCGCCCAAGAACAGATCGGAAAGGCCGGATCATTGTCCAGATTGTCGCGCTCCGGGTCATATTCCGGCGGCCAGTCCTCGCCCAGGTTCCGCAGTCCGGCCAGCCGGTTGCCCCATTGCTCGGACCGGATCTTGTCCTCCGGGAACCCGGCCTCGATCAGCAGGTTCTTCAGCCCCCGCGCCGTCCAGCGCGAGCAATCCACCGGATCGCCGTGATAGGGGATGAAGAACGGCACCGCGACCCAGAAATACCCGCCGGGCCGCAGCATCTCCAAAACGTTTCGCGTCGCGGCATAGGGCCGGTCCAGATGCTCCCATACCTGGTTGGCCAGCACGATGTCGAACTGCCGCACGGTGCCCGCCTCGTCGGCATAGGGCCCCTTGCAGATGTCATAGGCCGGAAAGCGGAAGCGTTCATAGCTCTTGAACTCATAACGCCGGCCATGTTTGCCCGACACCTCGGCCGCCTTCATCTCGGAAAGGTTCATATCCTCGAACCATTTCCGGGAACTTTGATACATCACGATACGATTGAGGCTCGCCATTCCGCTACACTTTCACCGTCACCGACAAGCGCACCATCTCAGATGCGATCCGATGCGGAAAGCCCCGCACTGCTTCCTCTGGCCGAAAATATCCCGGGGGGGGTGGGGGACTGGTCCCCCACTGGCCTGCGTGGCCCGAACGCGATCCAAACCAGCGCGCCGCAGGCGCTCGTTTCAGTAATGCACCGCCCGCTCGTAAGCGTCCAGCACGCTTTCGTGCATCATCTCGCTGAGCGTCGGGTGCGGGAAGACCGTGTGCATCAGGTCTTCTTCCGTGGTCTCAAGTTGACGGCCCACGACATATCCCTGGATCAGCTCGGTGACTTCCGCGCCGACCATGTGCGCGCCCAAAAGCTCGCCGGTCTTGGCGTCGAAGATGGTCTTGATCATGCCCTCGGCCTCGCCCAGGGCAATGGCCTTTCCGTTGCCGATGAAGGGGAAGTTGCCGATCTTCACGTCGTATCCCGCCTCCTTGGCCTTGGCCTCGGTCAGGCCCACGCTGGCCACCTGCGGGTGGCAATAGGTGCAGCCGGCAATGCTGTCGGGGCGCACCGGGTGCGGGTGTCCGCCCGCGGCCAGTTCCGCCACCATCACGCCCTCGTGGCTGGCCTTGTGCGCCAGCCAGGGCGCGCCGGCCAGATCGCCGATGGCATAGACCCCCTCGACGCCGGTGCGGCAGTATTCGTCCACCACCACGTGCGTGCGGTCCACCTTGATCCCCAGTTCTTCCAGCCCGAGGTTCTCGGTATTGCCGACGATCCCTACGGCGGAAATCACCGTGTCGAACTCCAGCTTCTCGGTCTTGCCGCCTTTCTCCACGTGGGCGGTGACCTTGCCCTTGGCGCGGTCCAGCTGCTTGACCGTGGATTTCTCCATGATCTTCATGCCCTGCTTTTCGAACGCCTTTTTCGCGAATTTCGCGATCTCGGCATCTTCGACCGGCAGGATGCGGTCCATCACCTCGACCACGGTCGTCTCGGCACCCAGCGTGTTGTAGAAGCTGGCGAACTCGATCCCGATCGCGCCCGAGCCGATGACCAGCAGCTTCTTGGGCATCCGGGGCGGCTTCAGCGCGTGCTTGTAGGTCCACACGAGGTCGCCATCGGCCTCCAGCCCGGGCAGTTCCCGCGCCCGCGCACCGGTGGCCAGAACGATGGTCTTGGCGGTCAGCTCCTCGCTGCCTTTCTCGGTCTTGACCGAGACCTTGTCCTTACCCGTCAGCCTGGCCTCGCCCATGATCGTCGTGATCTTGTTCTTCTTCATCAGGTGGCCCACGCCCGAGGTCAGCTGCTTGGCCACGTCGCGCGACCGCTTGACCACCGCATCAAGATCGTAATCGATCTTCTCGGCCTTCAACCCGAATTCCTTGGCCCGGTGCATCAAGTGAAACACCTCGGACGAGCGCAGCATCGCCTTGGTCGGAATGCAGCCCCAGTTCAGGCATATCCCGCCCAGGTGCTCGCGCTCGACCACGGCCACCTTCAGGCCCAGCTGCGCGCCGCGGATTGCGGCCACATAGCCGCCCGGCCCTGCCCCGATTACGATCATGTCAAAGGATTGCGCGGCCATGCGATGCTCCGTTTCCCGGTCCGTTTCAAAATATAGTTTGATATTAAACTATCTTGCGGCCCACCACAACGCGGCAGAGCCTGCCCGCAACAAGATGCCACGGGCCAGCGCGGTTTGTCCATGTTTTCCAGGGTATCGCGTATGGAACGTCAGGCGGCGGCGTCAGCGTCCTGCAACTCGCGCACCACGCTGCCGTAACCGCCCTTTTTCATGAAGGCCTTCTCGGCGTCCGAACTCGTGCGGCCCAGCGCCTCGTTTCGGTGCGGGAAGCGGCCGAACCTGCGGATCACTTCGCGATGCGCGCGCGCATGCAACAGGTTGTCGTCGCCGCCTTCGGGCATCCGCTCGCAGATCAGGCGCACGCAACGATCCTGATCGCACAGGTTTTCCGAATGCATCAACGGAAGATAGAAGAACTGCCGCGCCGGTTCGTCGATACGCGTGTCCCAGCCCTTGTTGATCGCCGCCTTGGCCGCGGCCAGCCCGAACTTGTCGGTCGCAAAGGCCTGCGCGTCATCGCGGAACATGTTGCGCGGGAACTGGTCCATCAGGATGATATAGGCCAACGTCCCGTTGGGATAGGTCAGCCACAGCCCGTTGGTGCCGTCGCAGGCGCGGTGATAGGCATCGAGAAACCTGTCCCGCACGCTCTTGTCCAGTTTGTCGGACGCCTCGTACCAGCCCTTCGGCCCGACCTCGTCGAGCCAGAAACTCAATATATCTTCGGGCGCTGTCATCCTATCCTCCCGTAGTGGGCAGCACGCATATGTAACAGGTTAACGACATCCCCGGCCCCAGGGACAGTAAAGAATTGCAACAATGGCAACCTTTCGTGACATTCGCCTACCTGTGCCGTGCATATGTGCAGTCTCACGCGGCCTGTCCATCCACGTCGTTTTCCTCCGCCGCCTCCATGGCAACTTCCTGCGCATAGGTCACCGCCATGGGCGACGCGCTCGGCATGACGGCGGTATAGCTTTCGGTGTCGTCCGCCGAGGGTGCGGCCCTTTGCGTCATACGGTAGGCCGCATAGGCCGCCATCATCGTGCACAGGGTCGCGATGTGCAGGAAATACCCGCTGGGACCAATCACCCCCATGATCCACCCGGTGATGATGGGTCCGAACACCGCGCCCAGCCCGTTGATGAACACCATGCCCCCTGCTGCGGCCGCCATGTCGTCGGAGCCGAGAAAGTCGTTGGTGTAGGCAATGAGCAACGAATAGAGCGGGTTCGACATACCGCCCACGAGGAAGGCCGCCACCAGCAACAGCCAGAACACGCTGCCCAGCGCCATGCCGATCACCGCGCCAAGCGCCGCAATCGCCGCCGCGATCAGGATCAGCAACCGCCGGTCCATCCGGTCCGACAACCAGCCCAGCGGGTACTGCACCAGCATCGCGCCCACATAGAAGGTCGCGACGAAGGTCGAGATCTGCCCCACGGTCAGCCCAGCTTCGGCGCCGTAGACCGCCGCCATGCCGAACTGCGCCGCAAAGACCCCGCCCAAAAGGAACATGCCGACACAGCCCAGCGGAGAGATCTTCATGATCTCGCGCAGGGTCATCGGCTTGGTGGTGTCGAAGGCCGGTGTCGGGCTGATCGACAGCAGAATGGGCGCGAAGGACAATGAGATCAGCACCGACGGGATGATGAACAAAACAAAGCCGCCGGGATCGGCGGTCAGCATCAGCGCCTGCGCGCTGACGATGCCCACCATCTGCACGATCATGTACAGCGACAGCGCCTTGCCGCGATTGTCGTTCGTGGCAGCGTTGTTCAGCCAGCTTTCCGCCGTCACGTACACGCCGGAAAAGCAAAAGCCGATCAGAACGCGCCCCACGCCCCAGGCCCAGGGGTTGGCGAAGGCCGGATAAAGGATCATCACAGCCGAAATCATCGAGGCCAGAGCCGCAAAGACCCGCACGTGCCCCACCCGCCGGATCATGTCCGGCGCCTTGCGCGACCCGAACAGGAAGCCCAGGAAATAGCCCGACATCACCAGCGACATTTCCAGCGTGGAAAAGCCTTCCATCTGGCCGCGCACACCCAGAAGCGTGCCTTGCATGCCGTTGCCGACCTGCAAGAGCATCATGCCCAGGAGCAGGGCCCAGGCGCTGGAAAGAACGGAAAACATGCGGATGCTCCAATAACTTTGTGCCCGTCTAGCGGGGCGTTACACAACGGGTCTGCCTCAATCGCGACTCGATCCGTCGCTGATGCAGGCCTTGCCAGTGTTTTCCGGAGGTTTCAACAGCGCCCGCGCCGACCGACGACGCCCCTGCGCGAAACCCCGCGCGGCGGCGCGTCCCGGCCGGGTTTTCAGCTGGCGGGCGGGTCGTCGGGGTCGCGCGTGCCACGGTCCGAGGCGGATCCTCCGGCCTGAGCGTCGGCAAGTGTCGCGCGTTCCAGCTCTTCCTTCGACATGCCTGTAAGCACGCGAAACACCCATAGCTTGACCGGCTCGCGCTTGAGGGCAAGGTTGGCGGCAAAGACGATGGATGCACAGACAAGCCCCGCGATCACGTAGTTCAGGATCAACAGCGCCGCGCTGGTAATCAACCCCACCCACATGACGCGGCTGACGAATCCCGGCACCTTGTTGAGTTTCATTCTGTCCTCCTCCCGTCCTGCGGCACCAGCAGAGACGAATCCCCGTAGGAGAAGAATCGATACTCATTCTGGATCGCGTAAGTGTATATATCCTTAATCCGGCCCGGCCCCATCAGGGCGCTGACCAGCATCATCAGCGTGCTTTTGGGCAGGTGGAAATTTGTCATCAGCGCATCGGTGACCTGAAACTCGAAACCGGGATAGATGAAGATATCGGTCTCGCCCCGCCAGGGCGCGATCGTCCCATTGCGGGCGGCGCTCTCGATCAGGCGCAGCGCCGTGGTACCGACGGGAATGACCCGCCCGCCCTCCGCTCTGGTGGCGGCAATTTCGGCGGCAGCGGCCTCGCTGACCTCGCCCCACTCGGCATGCATGCGGTGGGTCGTCACATCCTCGACCTTGACCGGCAAAAAGGTTCCCGCGCCGACATGCAGGGTGACTTCGGTGAACGCCACACCCTGCGCTGCCAGCCCGGCCAGAAGGTCATCGTCGAAATGCAGGCTTGCGGTGGGGGCCGCCACCGCGCCGGTCTCCTTGGCGAAGACGGTCTGATAATCGTCCCGGTCGCGGTCATCGGCGGCGCGCTTGCTGGCGATGTAGGGCGGCAACGGCATCGCGCCCGCCGCGTTCAGGGCCACGTCGAAATCGTCGCCGGACAGGTTGAAGCGCAGCACGCCCTGCCCGTCCTCCTTGTCCAGCAGCGTCGCCTGCAACCCCGCGTCGAACCGCACGGTCTCGCCGATCCGCAGCTTCTTGAGCGGCTTGATCATGGCCTGCCAGTCACCCTCGGGCGTGGCGTCCAACAGCGTCACCTCGATCCGCGCCTCGGTGTTTCCCTGGGCACTCTCGCGCCGCCGCACTCCGGACAGCCGCGCCGGGATGACCTTGGTGTTGTTCAGGATCAACCGGTCGCCGGGCCGAAGGTACTGACCGAGGTCATAGACCCGCGCATCGGTGATCCTGTCCCCCTGCGCCACCAGCAACCGCGCCGACGGTCTCGGCCTTGCGGGCCGGGTCGCAATCAGCGCCTCGGGCAGGTCGAAATCGAAATCCGACAGCTTCATCGGCCGTTTTCGCGATTGTCGAAGTCGCGCACGCGCGAGTTGCTCTGCGGTGCTTGCGACTGTGGCCTGCCTTCGTTCACCGGACCGCCCTGCGCGGGCCGCGTCGATTGCGGCAGGCTCGGTGCGGGACGGCGGAACAACTCGCGGAACATGCCCGGCGTGAAGGCCGACAGCGGGTTCACGCTGACCCGCGGGCTGCGGGCCGGCCCCTTGAGCGTGTAGTTGAAGCCGAACAGCCCCTCGCCCCGCCGGGTAAAGAGCCCGCCCACGGCATTCACCACGTAGACCGGGGAAATCACGCCCTGCATGTCCATCTGCCCGCTTTCCAAGAAGTAATACCCGTCCATCGTGATGCCCATTGCCGCGCCCACCGCGCTGCTCGAATACAGGGTGACGCGATCGGGCGAAAGCTGGAACCGCGCTTCGAGCAGCTCGAAATGGATGCCGTCTCCGCCCAGCTGCTCAAGCAAGCCCACCACCGTCAGCGCGTTCAGCAGGGCCGCCATCGACGGCGCGTCCTTGAGGCGCATCGCGCCCTTGGCCGTCAGCTTGCCCTCGTAGATGCCCGGCCCCTTGCCCGGCACCAGCGTCACGTCCAGCTTGCCGTTGCGGGCACCCTTGACCAGCCCCGCCGATACCAGCACGCCTGCCGCATCTTCGGCCTGGATACGAAAGGCGCTGCGCCCACCTTGCGGGATGACCCGCCCGGTGATCTGCGCCAGGCCATTGACCCTGCCAGTGAAACTGCCATCCGCGCCGCGCGACATGTCCAGCTCGGCGCGGAAATCCGTCAGAGCGATCCCGTCCGAAATCTGCAACCGGTCCAGCGCCAGCGACACCGGACCGCCGCGCCGCGCCCGCTGCTGTCCGCCGCCGCCATCGCCGCCCAGCGAAGTCTGGCGCAGGTCCACGGAGCCGCCCAGCACGCGCACCGCCGGGGTCACGCCCGCCCCGCGCCCGACCAGTTCCACCGGGGCGCTCAGCCAGTTCCCGACCTGAACCTGCGAAAACGAGGCCCGGTCAAGCTGTCCGCTGTCGCGCAAGGTGACGGCACCTCGGGCGTTCAGCCCCGCGGCCGAAATCTCCAGCCGGTCGATAGAGGGCGGCTCCCCCAGCCGCCCCGATGCCTCCAGCCGACCAGTGCCGCCCTGCGATACCGCCCAGTCAAGCTGCGGCACGCGCAATCCGACCCCGGCCAGCGTCGAGCTTAGCCGGAACACCCCTGGCGCGCCCTTTTCAAAGTCGATCTCCATATCGGCCCGGCCCGCCCCCGTCAAGCTGCCCGGTGGCAGGCCGATGCCGAACTCCTCGGCGAACCGCTCCGACAGTTCGATCCAGCCGCGCACGGTGCTGGTGTTCGCGCCCGGGCTGATGTCGGTCTCGAATCGACCGTCGAACGGCACCTGCCCGATGCGTCCCGCGCCCGCGACACTCAGCATGTCGTCGGCCAGCGCCACCTCCAGCGCCGATGCGGACAGCACCCGTCCGGGCACCAGCACCTCGCTGCGCACATCGCGCAGCGTGCCGGCGATGTCGAACTCCACGTCCTCGACCGTCAGCTTGTCCAGCAGGCGCAGGTCGAGCACACCCTGCAGCTCCGCCATACCGTCGGCCAATGTGACCTCGCGCCCCGCCTTGGTCAGGAACTCCAGCGGCGGCTCGTCCAGCAGCGACAAGGCGGCGGTGATCGTGCTCCGCGTGCGCAGATTGACCTGCGCGGGCGTCCGTTTCACCGTCACGTCGGGGATGTCGAAACTGGTGCCGGTGATATCGACCCGGCCGCCCTGTGGCGCGGTCACATATCCCCCCAGCGCCGACACCACGAAACGGTTGTCCATCAGCGACGCGTGCCCATGCGCGTTCTCGATCACCGGGAAATTCTTGATGAACTGAGTGCTGAACTTCTCGAAATCGAAACCCAGGAAAAAATCCGGGCTGCGCTTGGGCAGCGAGCGCAGGGCAAGCTGAATGTTCTTCAGTTCAGCCGCGCGGACATTCTTGGTGATCCAATCGCGGGTCTTTTCCTCCAGCCGCTCGGGCCAAAGCTGCATCAGGCGGTCCGGGTCGATCCGGTCCATGTGACCGTCCAGCGTCACATCCCAGCCGTCGGGCTCGGCCCGCGCCTCGCCATTGAAACGCAGAACACCGTTCTGATCGCTGAGACTCAGTTCACCAAGCGTCAGCACGAACGGATCCAGTTGCAGGCGCATGTCCATCCGCGCGGCATTCAGCGAGATCGCCTCGGCGTACAGGTCCATCGGGTTGGCCTCCACCTCGTCCAGACCGACCTGCAGCAGGATTTCGCTGGGCCAGCCGTTTTCCATGCCAACCAGGTAGGCATGGCCCGTGGCGCTGGTCTTGACCCACTTGCTGTCGATGGACAGTTCGTTGAACCGAATCCTGTGCTCGGCCGGATCATAGGTGAAGTAACTGCGCACCGAAGAAAACGCGATGGGCGCGGTCGCCGCGTTCGGCTTCACCGCGCCCGCGCCGATCTGAAGCGTGGCGCTGAGCGGGCCAAGCTTGCCTTCCGCGTCCACCGACGCCCGCAACGCGCCGGAAATCGGCGCATCTATCGCGTCGAGCCAGGCAAGCGCGGGCGACTGCCCTGCCACGTCGCGGGCCGGCATGTCCTCGAAACTCAGGCCAACCTCGGACTCGGCGTTGCCCAGTCGGCCGGTATAGTTCAACGCCAGCGTGGTGGCGTAATCCCGTGCGCCGATCAGGGCGAAATCCCCACGCAGGCGGATGTCGTCGCCTTCGCGCGTGACATCCAGCCGGCCGCCATCGGCGGTCCAGGCCCGCTCGGTGCGCTCGTCCTCGTAGCGCAGCGAGACGTTCGTGGCCTCGATCCGCGCCAGCTTGTGAAAGGCCGGGCGGTTCAGGACGTCGTCCAGCCGTTCGGCCAGTCCGGCCACGGTCACCGGTTCCCGTTCAGCCGCAGCGGCATCACCCAGCGTCATGCCCACTTCGCCACTGTCATCGCGGCGAAAGGTAAGCTGCGCCCCCGACAGATGCACGGCACTTGGCTGCAACTGGCCCTGCAGTAGGGCCTGCAGATCGACCGTGCCCTGCACGTCCGACAGGCTGGCAATGGGCAGGCCGGTCTCGTCGCGCACCATCACATCCTGCAACGACAGGCGCGGCACCCAGCCTTTCTCGACCACCACGGCCATGTCGCCGAAATGCAGCGATATGCCATCGACGGCCGCGTTGACTTCGCGCGTCACGCGCTCGCGCACCCATTCCGGAGCCGACACCCGCGTGCCGATCATCGCCATGACCGCAACGCTCAGGCCCAGGCACAGCACAAGGATCAGTCCGGCACTCCAGAGACCGAACCGTTTGAGGCGTTTGCCACGTGGTTTCTTCTGCGTTGCGTCGCTCATTTTCCCGTTGCCGCGCGTTGACCGCGCTTTTGCCTGCTCCCACGTCTTTATTCTTGCCGCTCACGCGTTAATTTGAAACTCACTTTTTACTCATTGGAGAATCCGCATGCTCGAGACCGGTCAACCGGCCCCCGATTTTGCCCTGCCGCGCGACGGCGGCGACCTTGTCACCCTGTCCGATCAGCGCCCGGCGCCGGTGGTCCTGTATTTCTACCCCAAGGACGACACGCCCGGCTGCACCAAGGAGGCCATTGCCTTCACCGGCCTCGTTGAAGAGTTCGACGCGGTCGGCGCAAAGATCTTCGGCATTTCCAAGGATACCGTGGCCAAGCACGACAAGTTCCGCGACAAGCATGAGCTGGGCATTCCCCTTCTGTCTGACGCTGATACGCATGTGTGCGAGGATTACGGCGTCTGGAAGGAAAAAAAGATGTACGGCAAGACCTTCATGGGGATCGAGCGCACGACCGTGCTGATCGACCAGGACGGCATGATCGCCCGGATCTGGCCCAAGGTGAAGGTCGACGGCCACGCCGAGGAGGTGCTGGACGCGGTGCGCGCGCTTTGACATCCCAAAGCCTTGCCGCAATGGCCGTCGAGGTGCTGTCCACCGCCGACGGGCGCGAAAAGACCGCGCTGTCGCGACGCCATGCTGAAACCTGGTTCGCCGCCCGCGCGGCCGGACAGGATTTGCCGGTGGGTCACGCCACGCCGCCGCCAAGGCCCGCGCGTCCCGACTTGCCCCGCCTGCTGGACCCGCGCGACGTGCCGCGCCGCCGCCCGGGCACCGCGCCTGGCCGGCTGGCGATTCTTCACGCGGTGGCCCATATCGAACTCAATGCCGTCGACCTGCACTGGGACATCGTCGCGCGCTTCACCGACACGAAGATGCCGCTCGGGTTCTACGACGACTGGGTCAAATCGGCTGACGAGGAATCCAAGCATTTCAACCTGGTATGTGACTGCCTGGAGGCGAAGGGCAGCCACTACGGCGCACTCGACGCCCATGCCGGCATGTGGCGCGCCGCCGAGGATACTGCAGAGGATGTCATGGGCCGCCTCGCCGTCGTGCCCATGGTGCTCGAGGCGCGCGGTCTCGACGTGACGCCGGGCATGATCGACCTGTTCGAGACCGCCGGCGAGGACCGGACGGTCGAGGCGCTGAAGGTGATCTACGCCGAGGAAGTGGGGCACGTCGCCTATGGCTCCAAGTGGTTTCACTTCCTCTGCGGCCGGCACGAGATGGACCCCAAGGACGCCTTCCACGACCTTGTCCGCCGCTATTTCCACGGGGGCCTGAAGCCGCCCTTCAACGAGGAAAAACGCGCCGAAGCGGGCCTTCCCCCCGACTTTTACTGGCCCTTGGCAGAGCGCAAAACCGGGGCTTGATAGCGCATTCATGCCATCAAGCCCTTAAGAATCGGCAATTTTCTGCCAATTCCGGGCCAAATCGCCGATCGGCCCGCGATGGGTGGTCAAAATCCTTGCCCAATAGTGAAGGCCTGTGTACCCAACCCCGGACGATGCCACCGGACCATCCGGCCTAGAATGGACACTGTCGCACCCCAGAACGTGGCACAGGTTTGAGCATCGACATTGGGAGAGGTTGAAAGGGACGGACTCAATCTTGCGCAGACGATTATTGATCAAGCTGAACCACATCCTGGAAAAACACTTTCCGGAACGCCGCGTTTTCCTGCGGTCCGACACAGACACCCGCTTCATCCGGCTGCGGCCCGCGACACAGCTTATCGCCTTCACCGGCGCCTCGGCCATCGTGGCTTGGGCGATCATCGCCACCGCCGTTTTGGTGATGGACTCGATCGGATCGGGCAATTTCCGCGAGCAGGCCAAGCGCGACCAGCGCACCTACGAGGCCCGGCTGAACGCGCTGGAAGACGAACGCGACAAGCGCGCCGACGAGGCGCTGGCGGCCCAGAACCGCTTCAACTCGGCGCTGGAACAGATTTCGGTGATGCAGACCGAACTCCTGACCTCCGAAACCCGCCGGCGCGAGCTTGAGACCGGGATCGAGGTGATCCAGTCGACCCTGCGCCGCACCATGAAAGACCGCGACAGCGCCCGCAACGAGGCCGCACAGCTTGCCGAAGCAATCGACAATTCCGGCGACACGCCCCTGCCCGGCCAGTCGGGCAGCGCGGACGAGGACCCGATGGTAGAGTTCCTGTCGTCCCAGCTTGCCGCCACCGCGCAAGAGCGCGACCAGGTCACCGCCGACGCGCAGGATGCGCTGTTGCGGGCCGACGAGATGGCGACCCAGATCCAGCTGATGCAGGATCAGAACGACCAGATTTTCCGCCAGCTGGAAGAGGCTATGACGATTTCGGTCGAGCCGCTGGACAAGATGTTCACCGCCGCCGGCATGAACCCCGATCGGCTCCTGGACACCGTGCGCTCGGGATATTCCGGCCAGGGCGGCCCGCTGATGCCGCTCAACTTCTCGACCCGGGGCGAAGACCCTTCGGCTGATACCCGCCGCGCCAACGGCATCCTTCAGGGCATGGACAAGCTGAACCTGTATCGCATCGCCGCCCAGAAGGCGCCCTTCGCGATGCCGGTCAGGTCGTCCTTCCGCTTCACGTCTGGCTTCGGCATGCGCTGGGGCCGGATGCATTCCGGCACCGATTTCGCCGCGCCGCATGGTACGCCGATCTTTTCCACCGCCGATGGCGTGGTCGTTCACGCCGGCTGGCAGTCGGGATATGGCCGCCTTGTGAAGATCCAGCACGAGTTCGGAATCGAGACGCGCTACGCCCACATGTCCAAGCTGCACGTGCGGAAGGGCCAAAGGGTCTCGCGCGGGGATCGAATTGGTGATATGGGGAGCACTGGACGTTCCACCGGCACCCATCTACACTACGAGGTCCGTGTCGGCGGCAAGGCCGTCAACCCCATGATCTACATCAAGGCTGCAAGAGATGTTTTCTAAGAGCAAAATCAACGACCCCGCGCCAAAGCCGGATTCTGCGGCCAAACCCGCCGCGCCGGCCGAACCGCGCAAGGACACCACCGAGAAACCCAGCAGTGGCGAGTTCAAGGCCGCGGCCCCCAAAGCCAAGCCTCCCGCCTCGGTCCTGTCGCCCGATCTTCACGTCACCGGAAACCTCAAGACCACCGGCGACGTTCAAGTCGAAGGCACTGTCGAGGGCGACATTCGCGCCCACCTGCTGACCATCGGCGAAAGCGCCACGATCAAGGGCGAAATCATCGCCGATGACGTCGTGATCAATGGCCGCATCGTCGGCCGTGTGCGTGGCCTGAAAGTGCGCCTGACCTCGACCGCCCGCGTCGAAGGCGACATCATCCACAAAACCATCGCCATCGAATCCGGCGCCCATTTCGAGGGTTCGGTGCAACGCCAGGACGACCCGCTCAACGCCGGCGGAAAGAAACAAGCCGCCCCGGCCCAGCAAGCGGCCTCGCCGGCGCCTGCCCCCGCGAACGAACCGGCCAAGAGCTGATCGCGATGCGCACCCAATAGAAAGGCGCCCGGGGGCATCCCGCGGCGCCTTTTTCATTGGCCACTCAATGTCTGCTACGCGGACGAAGCGGATATCTGATTGATCCTTGCCTCTAATGAAATGAAAGTTCTTCCGCCCTTAGAACCGTTTCATTACAAAGTGGCATGGTACCCCTGATCTTGAGTTGATATAGGTGCCTGACAGTTTCGCGCCGTCTTCCACGACCATACCATTGTAAACCGCAATGAAGGTCGCGTCCGCACGCTCCATGAACTCAAACTTTCCATCCAATGCTTTCCCTGCGATTATCTCGCTCGAGCGTCCCTTCGCCCCAAAGCTTATCCCAACCGAAAACCCCTGAAGTGCCCCGCCAGGGTATTGGCGTATGTGGTAGATGTAGCGACCGGACCAAGCAGGGCAACTTATCGCATGGTACCACTTCCCTGAAATCCGATTATTCGATGCGATGCTTTGGCCCGTCGGAGTTTTGAATGTGGCGTACATTGCGCCGTCTTGAGAGACGTGCTGTTCTCTTGCCTGATCTCGTTCTGATCGCTTTCCAAAACTATCAGCTTGCTGCGCAAGCATGGCCACGAAGAAAGCAAGAACGAATTTTGTTTTCCGCATTCATACCATCCTTGGACCAGTTCATATCACAAACGAAGACTGTAGACGACGAAACTGGCCGTGTAGGGGGTAGAAACGGGCTCGCACCCGACTTCGCCGCGCCCGCCACGCATCACCCACTGCTGCAATTCCGAAATTTCTAAAGCGTTTCGCCTTTCGCTGATGGATCAGGGTAAAGGCGAAAGGCTTTAGGTATTGCTTGACACTTAGCCCCCGATCCCCCATCTGTCGCTCATCGCTGCGATTGCGCGTGAGCCGGGTGAACCGCCCGAACCAGCAACCAGCCTGATTTTCCAGTTCCCCCATCACGCAGGGTTTCTGATGCGGCGCCAGATGGCGCGGGATCCGCCCGCTCCTTCTTAAAGTGTCCGCGCAACCCTTGCGCCCGCGCATCCCGTGCGGGCCATGTCTCTTGGTCACCGGCACGACGCCGCGTGGCCCGCAAAGGATACGACTTGTACGATTTCGACATGCTGGGCCTCGCGCCCGAACTCAACACCGCCCTGAAGACCGCCGGCCTGACAGAGCCGACGCCCATCCAGAACAAGGCCATTCCCCTGGCCCTCGAAGGCCACGACGTCATGGGCCTCGCCCAGACCGGCACCGGCAAGACGCTGGCGTTCGGCCTGCCGCTCATCCAGCACCTGCTCGATGCGCCCGGCAAACCGGCCGAGAAGACCGTCAAGGCCCTCATCCTCGCCCCGACGCGCGAGCTGGTGAACCAGATCGCCGAGTCGCTGCGCGGTCTCACGAAAGGCACCAAGCTGCGCGTCGTCACCGTCGTCGGCGGTCAGTCCATCGGCAAGCAGATCAGCCTTCTGTCGCGCGGCACCGACATCCTCGTCGCCACGCCGGGCCGCCTTATCGACCTGATGGAGCGCCGCGCGCTCGACCTGTCCACCGCGCGTCACCTCGTGCTGGACGAGGCCGACCAGATGCTCGACATGGGCTTCATCCACGCCCTGCGCAAGATCGCGCCGCATCTCGGCAGCCCGCGCCAGACCATGCTGTTCTCGGCCACCATGCCCAAGCAGATGGAGGAGATCTCCGCCGCCTACCTGACCAACCCCCGCCGGGTGCAGGTCTCGCCCCCGGGCAAGGCCGCCGACAAGATCACCCAGTCGGTGCACCACGTGGC
This sequence comes from Roseovarius confluentis, assembly GCF_002917925.1. Lineage (GTDB taxonomy): Bacteria > Pseudomonadota > Alphaproteobacteria > Rhodobacterales > Rhodobacteraceae > Roseovarius > Roseovarius confluentis. Next base: position 568,565 of record NZ_PPFE01000001.1, read on the forward strand.
CAAGAACGACAAGTCCGCCAAGCTGCGTGAACTCCTGGCCGACGACCCGCATGCCCTGACCCTCGTCTTCTCGCGTACCAAGCACGGCGCGGAACGGCTGATGAAGGGGCTGGTGTCCGACGGCTTCAACGCCGCCTCGATCCACGGCAACAAGAGCCAGGGCCAGCGCGACCGCGCGCTCAAGGCCTTCCGCGACGGCACCACCAACATCCTCGTGGCGACCGACGTGGCCGCACGCGGCATCGACATTCCGGGCGTCGCCTACGTGGTCAACTACGACCTGCCCGAAGTGGCCGACAATTACGTCCACCGCATCGGCCGCACAGCGCGGGCGGGCCGCGAAGGCGAGGCCATTTCGCTCTGCGCGCCCGAAGAAGCGGACCTGTTGCGCGACATCGAGAAGGTGATGAAGATCACCGTTCCCGTCGCCAGCGGCACAGCGCCTGCTTTCGAGCCGGGCCGCGGCCCAAAGAAACGCGGCAACGGGTCCAACCGTCGTCGTGGCGGCAAGCCCGCCCAGGGTGGCGGCCAAGGTCAGGCCCCCTCTTCGGCGCAAAAACCCCGCCGCCAGCGCCGCCGCAACCGCGCGGCGGCGTAAGTCAAATGATGGGCCGGGCCACTGCCCGGCCTATCTCATTCCGTGTTTTCGGCGTCTGGTCTGTCAGAACCCGTCACGTCAGCGCTTCACAATTTGACTGCATCGCGCAGATAAGGCAGCCGGTTGCGCGCCGTCACCACACGCTCCGGGTCGACATTGGCGGCAATCACGGTCTCCTCGGCCCCGGCCACGGCTTCCTCCACGCCGTCCGGCGCAACGATCCGGCTGCCGCCGAGGTAGCGCGCGCCGCCCTCCTCGCCCGCGTGGTTGGCATAGGCCAGCCACAGCCCGTTCTCGAAGGCCCGCGTCGGCACCAGTTTCTCGGCCACCACGCCCCATTGATCGACCAGCGCCGTCGGCACCAGCGCCAGTTCGGCGCCGTGCTGCGCCGCCTTGCGCAGGCTTTCGGGCAGTTCGACCTCGTAGCAGATGATGATCGCGATCCGCATTCCGCCGTGATCGACCAGCGTGAGGCTGTCCCCGTTGGCAAATGTCTCTTCCTCGAAACTGCCCGGCGACGGCAACCGCTTGCGGTGGTTGGCCAGCGCCGCGCCATCGGCACCGACCAGCCGCGCGGCGTTGTAGATGACACCATCCGCCACTTCCGGATAGCCATAACACACGGCCGTCTCGTGCCGCTTCGCCATCTCTGCCACATCCTGAAAGAACGGACCCGTCGCAGGTTCGGCCAGCGCGGCGTGATCGGCCCCCATGTAGCCCGACAGGAACAGCTCCGGACAGACCATCAGGTCGACCTCGCGCTCCGCCAGCCGCAACTCCAGCGCGCGCAGCCGCGCACTTGTCGACAGACCGCCCGCATCGCATTGATAAATCCCAAGACGCATGTGCCCCTCCCCGGTATCGTCCGGCAAAGCCAACACGCAGATCGGTTTCAGGTCAATCTTTTAGAAGAACGCCCTAGGCTTCCAGCTCGGCATCCCAGTAAAGGAAGTCGATCCAGCTTTCGTGCAGGTGGTTGGGCGGGAACTTGCGACCGAGGTTGCGCAGCTGTTCCGCCGCCGGTGCGCGCGGCGGCTTGCGCAGGTTCAGCCCCGAGCGCCGCAGGCTTCTGGAGCCCTTGCGCAGGTTGCAGGGCGAACACGCCGCCACGACGTTTTCCCAGGACGTGATCCCGCCCTTGGCGCGCGGCACCACGTGGTCGAATGTCAGATCCCCCTTCGCTCCGCAGTACTGACACTGGAATTCGTCCCGCAGAAACAAATTAAAGCGCGTGAAGGCCACGCGCTTTTGAGGTTTGACATAATCTTTGAGAACGATGACCGAGGGTATCCTGATCTCGGTCGAGGGACTTCGCACCGTGTCTTCGTACTCGGCCACGATATCCACCCGGTCAAGGAACACGGCCTTCACCGCGTCCTGCCAGGGCCACAGCGACAAGGGGTAATAGGACAGCGGGCGATAGTCGGCATTCAGAACCAGTGCCGGATGATGTTTCAGCGCCGAGGGCGCCCTTACGAATTCCGTCCTGAAGTCTGCGTCCATGGCCTAACTTACCCCCGCTCGTATCGCCTCATGCTGTGGTACGGGGCGTGACAGCCACCCCTTGATTGAGTTCACTATATATCGTGTTACGCCTCTGGCAAGTGCTGGATTTGGCGGTACATCTTGCGATTTGGGTAGCGCGATTCCGTGACGGGGATGTGACACTTATCCACAAGGGTACGATAAGCCAAGGAACTGTGTAGGCCCTGCCAACAGCCCGAACGCATTCAGCCGGGTTGGCAGGGCATCAACACAGCCCCCGCGCGGCGCGTAGGGTATGTGCCGAGGATGTTTCGCCCCTGCCTGTTAGGCCGCGGCCTTGCGGCACAGACAACTTGCGCGAATTGGAATATCCGCTCGTGCGACCGCTTGGTCCAGCAGCAGCTTCACATGCGACACTTCCACCATCTCACCTCGGCGGTGCAGGCATTCGTGAAGCCCGTGCAACGCCCAGACATTGCGCGGGTGCTGGCTCGGACGCGGCAATTGTCCATCAAGCCCCAGATCGGCCCGATAAATCGCCTCGGCCTCCTCGAGTTTGCCCGCTTCCATCAGAAGCGCGCCCAGCGCGTGCCGCGTCGGCTGTGGCCACGACCACGGCTCTTCATATTCCAGTCCATCATCCAGCGCGACCGCACGGCGCAGGTGCTCCAGCCCCTCTTCCCGCCGACCGGATTTGAATGCAACCTCGCCCTGCATCATCGCCTCGCCCACGGCCAGCACATCGCGCGCGGTGTTGTTGAAAAGCATCCGCGTGTCCGGCACCAGCGCATAGGCCGCCGTGAAGTCCGCCATCGTTTGCTCGGCCTCCGCATGTCGACCCAGATTGGCCAGGGCCACTGCCTTGGCGTAGTAAATCAGCGCGTTCGTGGTCACGTATAGCTCTGTATCCTCGGGCTGCTCCAGCTCCAGGATCTCTTCCCACATTCCGAAACGGATATAGACATGCGGGGCGGCGGCCACGAAGGTCTCGAAAATATCAGGGTATGACCTGACCACCTCGTCCGGCACCTCGCCACGCAGGCGCGCCGCCGCACTCACCGCTGCCGCCTTCTGGCCCAGGAACATCGCGCCGTAGGCGGCAAAATGCAGGTTGTGGATGCGGTACAGCGCGTAGAAATTCGCCGCCCCCGCATAGTCCTTGAACCGCTCGTCCACCTCTGCCGCGGCAAGGTTGCGCGTCAGCACGTTCTGGTAGTCGCCGCATAGCACGTCGATATGGGTGCCCATATGCACGAGGTGCCCCGCATCGGGCACGAGATCGGTCAGCCGGTCCCCATGGCGCAGCGCCTTTTCGGGATGCGGCGACATCTCCATCAGGTGAATGTACATGTGCAATAGGCCCGGATGGTCCCACGCGCCGGGCGTCTCGGCAAAGGCGCGCTCCAGCACCGCCATCGCCTCGACGGTCGAGCCCTCGGGGTTGGGCACGCCGCTCTGGAAATCCCAAAGCTGCCAGGGCGTGCGGTTCATCAGCGCTTCCGCGAAGAAGCACGCCACATCGAGGTCGTCTTTGTGCGCATCGTAGACCGGGCGCATCGCCTCGGCGAACCCGTCGTTGAACGGCTGGTAATCCTCAATCTCAGGGTCGGTCGGATAGCGCGACGCCAGCGCCTCTAGCAGCGCACGTTCCAGCGGCCTTGCATCCCTTAGCGCCAACCCCGCCTTCAGCGCGGCGTGGGCGCGCTCCAGCGCGGGCGCCTTTTCCTCGGGCGTGAAGACCTCCCAAGCCTTATTGTAGTTGGGCCCGATGCAATAGGCGATGCCCCAATGCGCCAGCGCGCACTCCGGGTCCGCCTCGATCGCCTTCTCAAAGCAGACAATGGCTTCCTCGTGGTTATAGGCAAACAACCAGACAAGGCCACGATCAAACCAGGTCTGGGCAACGGGAACCGATGTCACGGGGCGCGAATAGGCGCCTAAATCAAAATAATCCGACATGATGAGTCTCCCAATTGAAGACCCGAGATTATCACAACTTCGGAACATCTCCGTGTCGCACATCTCTTGCGTGAGCAGTTGCGGTCGAACGCACGAAACGCCTGTTCTCGAACGGCGGCGTCTTACCAACATGGCACGCCGAAAAAAGCCCGACCAGCCAATGGCAGGTCGGGCTGCTATGGCATTGCGCCAGATCTAAAAGGCGCTCAGGCCGCCTCGACCGCCCGGCGGGTCATCACCGCGACCAGATGCGCGCGATAGGCACCCGAGCCGTGCAGGTCCGAAATCATCCCGTCCGCCGGCACCGACAGCCCGTCCAGCGCGGAGGCCGAGAAGTTGCCGTTCAGCGCCTCCTCTGCCTCTGTCCAGCGGAACACGCCTTCTTCCGACGCGCCGGTGACGGCCACGCGCACGCCATCGGCGAACTTCGCCACGAAGACACCCACCAGCGCAAAGCGCGACGCGGGTTGTTCGAACTTCTGATAGTTGGCTTTCTCCGGCACCGGGAACTTGACCTCGGTGATGATCTCGCCCTCGTTCAGCGCGGTCGCGAACATGCCGTCGAAGAAATCATCGGCCGCGATCTCGCGCTCGTTGGTCACCACCGTCGCGCCCGAGGCCAGCACCGCCGCCGGATAGCACGCCGACGGGTCGTTGTTGGCGAGGCTCCCGCCGATCGTGCCGCGATTGCGCACCGCCGGGTCGCCGATATTCTCGGCCATCCAGACCAACGCCGGATACGCGCCCGATCCCGCCGCAACCTCGCCGTGGGTCGTGCCCCCGCCGATGCAGATGCGGCCGTCATCATCGGTGCAGACACCCTTGATCTCGTCGATCCCGCTCAGGCAGACCAGCACCTCGGGCGCGGCCAGCCGTTGCTTCAGCGTGGGAATCAGGGTCTGCCCGCCCCCCAGCGCCTGGTTCTCGTCGCTCTGCTTCAGCAGGGCGACCGCATCTGCCACGGTGCTCGGGCGTTCGATTTCGAATGCGTACATTGTCTCTCTCCTTACCCTTGCATCGCCTGCCAGACGCGCGAGGGCGTCAGCGGCATGTCGATATGCGTCACGTCATGACCCGCGCGTTGCAGCGCATCCACCACGGCATTGACCACCGAAGGCGGGCTGCCGATCGCCCCGGCCTCGCCACAGCCCTTCACACCCAGCGGGTTGTGCGTGCAGGGCGTCTGGCAGGAATGGTCGACATCGTAGAACGGCACGTCATCGGCGCGCGGCATTGCGTAATCCATGTAGGACGCGCTCAGCAGCTGGCCGTCGGCATCGTAGGAGGTCTGCTCCAGCAACGCCTGCCCGATCCCCTGCGCCAGCCCGCCATGCACTTGCCCCGAAACGATCATCGGGTTGATAACATTGCCGAAATCGTCGGCGGCGGCAAAGCTCTCGATGGTGACCTTGCCGGTCTCGGGGTCGACCTCCACCTCGCAGGCATAGGCGCCCGACGGATAGGTAAAGTTCGCCGGGTCGTAGAACGCGGTCTCCTCCAGGCCCGGCTCGATCTCTTCCAGCGGGTAATTGTGCGGCACGTAAGCCGCCAGCGTCACGTCACCCCAGGCCACGGATTTGTCCGTGCCCGCGACGCTGAACTGGCCGTCCTTCAGCTCGATATCGGCCTCCGAGGCCTCCATCAGGTGCGCCGCGATCTTGCGGGCCTTGGCGATGATCTTTTCCGTCGCCTTGACCATGGCACTGCCGCCCACGGCGATGGACCGCGAGCCGTAGGTGCCCATGCCCATCGGCGTATTCGCGGTGTCGCCATGTTCGATCTCGATCATCGACTCGTCGATCCCGATCATGTCCGCGACAACTTGGGCGAACGAGGTTTCATGCCCCTGCCCATGGCTGTGGCTGCCGGTCATGACGGTGATCCCGCCGGTGGCGTTCACCCGCACGGTGGCCGATTCATAGAGACCCGCACGCGCGCCCAACTGCCCCACCAGGTTCGACGGCGCGATGCCGCAGGCCTCGATATAGCAGTTCACGCCAAGCCCGCGCAGCTTGCCCTTGGCCTTGCTGTCCGCCAGCCGCTTGTCAAAGCCGGACATGTCGATCATTTCCAGCAGCTTGTCCATGCAGGCGTTGTAATCGCCAGTGTCATATTCCACGGCCACAGGCGTCGCATAGGGGAACTCGGTGACAAAGTTCTGCCGCCGCAACTCGATCGGGTCCACGCCCAGCTCCCGCGCCGCCTTGTCGATGACACGCTCCAGCTGATAGGTCGCCTCGGGCCGTCCGGCCCCGCGATAGGCATCGACAGGCACGGTGTTGGTAAAGACCGCCTTCACGTTCACATAGATATTGGGCGTCTTGTAGTTGCCCGCCATCAGCGTGCCGTGCAGCCAAGTCGGGATCGACGGCGCGAAGGTCGACAAATACGCCCCCATGTTGGCATAGGTTTCCGTGCGCACGGCTGTAAAGTTGTTGTCGGCGTCCAGTGCCAGTTCGATCTTGGTCACGTGGTCCCGGCCATGGGCGTCACTGATGAACGCCTCGGATCGCGAGCAGGTCCACTTCACCGGCCGGTTCAGCTTCTTCGCGGCGAAGGTGCAGAAGGCTTCCTCGGCATAGTGATAAATCTTCGAGCCGAAGCCGCCGCCCACATCGGGCGCCACGACCCGCAGCTTGTGCTCGGGAATGCCCAGCACGAAGGCGCCCATCAGCAGGCGGATCACGTGCGGGTTCTGCGACGTGGTGTAAAGCGTGCTGTCATCGGTGCCACGGCTGTAATCGCCCACCGCCACGCGCGGCTCCATCGCGTTCGGGACCAGCCGGTTGTTCACCAGCTCCAGCGTCGTGACATGCGCGGCGTTCTTGATCGCCTCGTCCACCGCGCCCTTGTTCTCCTCGACGAAGCCCCAGTCGTAGCACAGGTTGCTCGTCAGATCGTCATGCACCTTGGTGGCGCCATCCTTCAGCGCATCCTTCATGTCCATGACGGTCGGCAAATCACTGATGTCCACCTCGATCGCCTCGGCCGCGTCCCGCGCCTGTTCGCGCGTCTCGGCCACCACGGCGGCAATGGGGTCGCCCACATGGCGCACCTTGCCTTGTGCCAGCACCGGATGCGGCGGCTCCTGCATGGGCTCGCCATGCCGGTCCGTCACCTGCCAGCCGCAGGGAATGCCCCCCACCTCGGCGAAATCCGCGCCGGTGAAGACCTTGAGCACCCCGGGCATGCCCTCGGCGGCGCTGGTGTCCACGTTGTCCAGCGTGCCATGCGCCACGTCCGAGCGCAGGAAATGCACATAGGCCTGTCCGCGCAGGTTGATGTCGTCGGTATAATTTCCGGCCCCCGTCAGGAACCGTACGTCCTCGCGCCGCTTGGAACTGGCGCCGATGCCACCATCTTTGGGCATGTGTTAGTCCTCCCTGAAAACGGTGCGTGCACGCACGCACCCTACGCCTTACTCGGCCGCGATATTGCTGACGTCTTGTCCCGACGCCGCCAGGATCGCCTTGACGATGTTGTGATACCCGGTGCAGCGGCAGATATTGCCCTTGAGGTACTCGCGCACCTCCGCCTCGGTCGGGCTCGGGTTGTCCTTCAGCATCGCCTCCGCCGACATCACCATGCCCGGCGTGCAGAATCCGCATTGCAGCCCGTGGAATTCCTGGAACGCCTTCTGGACCGGGGTCATGGTGCCGTCCTCCGCGGCCATCCCCTCGATCGTGGTCACTTCCGTCCCCTCGGCCTCGGCCGCGAACATCGAGCAGGCCTTCACGGCCTTGCCGTCCACATGCACCACGCAGGCGCCGCACTGGCTTGTGTCACAGCCCACATGCGTGCCGGTCAGGCCCAGCGTATCACGGATAAAATCGACAAGTAGCGTGCGTCCTTCCACCTCGCCGGACGCAGGCTTGCCGTTCACGGTCATCTTGACCTGTGCCATCGGCTCCTCCCATTGGCTTTTCTAATTGGCTGGGTCCGAGTTAAACACGCCGCCCCAGACTTGAGAAGGCACTTTCTGTCGCGCCACCCCCCTGCCTTCGTCTTACTTGCGCGCTCGCGGATCGGCTCGGGCGGCAGAAGACGCCGCCCTATCGTTCACCCAAATGGTTGACTAATATCCCGCACGATGTTATTCACCCATATGGATGAACAAGACTCACAGCAACGACTGACCGACATCCTCAAGGCCGCAGGCGACCCCACCCGCCGCGCCATCCTGACGCTTCTGGCGCAGCATGGACCGCTTCGGGTGACCGACATCGCCGCACGGTTCGACATAAGCCTCAATTCCGTCTCCAAGCACATCAAGGTGCTCGAAGGCGCGGGGCTGGTCACGCGCCGCACCGAATGGCGCGAGCACATGATCGAATTGCGGGTCGAGGAACTTGCCCATGTCGACCGCTGGTTCCGTGACTTGCGTTCGATCTGGGCCCTCCGGCTGGAGGCGCTCGACCATCTGCTCACACAGGAGACCGACCCATGACTGCCACCGAAAATGACCTCACCCTCACCGTCGAACGCGTGATCGACGCCACGCCCGAGCGCCTTTTCGATGCCTGGCTCGACCCCGACACCATGAAACGCTTCATCTGCCCCGGCGAGACCGTGGTGCCCCGCGCGTCCTCGGACGCGGTCGAGGGCGGACGGTTCGAGATCATCATGCGCAACGGCGACAAGGACCTGCCCCACACCGGCACCTACAAGGAAATTGACCGGCCCAACCGGCTGTTCTTCACCTGGGAAAGCCACGCGTCACGCGATGACAGCGAGGTCACCATCACCTTCACCCCCGGTCCGGGCGGCACGCGCGTGCAACTGACCCAGGTCCGCTTCGTCAGCGAAGAGCAGCGCGAAGGCCATCGCTGGGGCTGGACCGGCATCCTCGAAAAGCTGTCGCAACTGGACGGCTGAACCCGGGCGCCGGGCGGGCCCTGCCCCTGCCCGGCGTCCCTACCCGGCCTGTTTCCGCTGGCGCGGCTGCGGACGCGTCGGGATTTCCTTCAGCAGGCCGCCGACGCCCATCGCCGCGAAATCCGCCGCACCGATCGGCACCCCGCAGGCGACCCGCGCCAGCACCCAGTCCGCCCCGTGCAGAACCGGCGAGCGCGCGCTGTTGGGCAACCCGATCACGGGTCTCGCGCCCAGCCGCCCTGTGAACAGCAGGTTCCCCGGGTCGACCGGGATGCCGAACCGTTCCACCGTACCGCCCGCGCGCCGCAACGCCTCGGGTCCGGTGTCGCGCGGATCCGATGTTGCCGACCCGGTCAGGATCAGCACCACCTCCCCCGTCGCCGACGACATTGCCTCGGCCAGAGCAGGCGCCTCATGCGGGCAACTCAGCGTCTGTTTCAGGCGCATTCCAAGGGCCGCAAGCCGCGTGCGGATCGCCTCCACCCCGCGCAGGCCGGGACCGTCCGCCGTGTCACTCACGATCAGGCTGGCGCTCTCGTATTGCGGAGGGTGCAGCCGGATCGCGCCCCGCCCGGCCTCCGCCGCCCTGCCCAACGCCTCTGCCGCCACGCCGTAAGAGATGATCTTGACCGTCGCCACCATGCCTCCCGGATGCGCCTGGAACCACGGCGCAACCGTGGCCAGCGTCACCATCGCATCGACCATGTTGGCCGCCGCGACCTTTGCCGCGTCCACCTCGACCACGCCGGGCCCGTCGGCCACCAGGTTCACCCGCCCCGTGAACGCCCGGCTCAGGGACAGGCCCGGCGCGCCGTCCCGCACCGCCGCGGCCAGCCGCGCGGCGGCGTCGTCCTCGTGCAGGTCGCCCGGCTCCAGTACGGCGGCGATCACCTCGGTAAAACCCGCCGCGCGCAAACGTGCGATATCCGCTTCGGTCAGAACCTGCCCCTTGCGCAGGCGACCGTCCGGCAAATGCTCGCTATGCGCCAGGATCGCGCCCGCCGCCTCCGCCAGCGCGACCGGTCCGAACTTCATCCGCCTTTCCTGAGCACGCGGGTCACTTCCGCCAGGATCGCCACGGCAATCTCGGACGGTCCCGCCGCGCCGATATCCAGCCCCACCGGCCCGTGAATGCGCGCGATCTGGTCAGGCCCGAAGCCTTTCTCCTCCAACCGCGCCACCCGCTTGGCATGGGTCCGGGTCGAGCCCAGCGCGCCAATATAGAAAACATCCGACGCCAACGCCGCTTCCAGCGCCGGATCGTCAAGCTTGGGATCGTGGGTCAGCAGCACCAAGGCCGTCCGGCTGTCCAGCCCGTAGGCGGCCACCGCCTCGTCTGGCCAGTCGTGCAGGATCACCTCGCCCGGGAACCGCGCCTCGCTGCCGAAACTTTCGCGCGGGTCGATCAGCAGCGGGTCGTATCCCGCCACCCGCGCCATCGGCACCAGCGCCTGGGCGATATGCACGGCGCCGACGATGATCATCCGCAACGGCGGATTGTGGATCGCCACGAAGGTCGTCCCATCCTCCTCGAACCCCGATCGGTCGGCGCGAAAGCGGTCTGCGTACCCCTCGCGCACCAGCCTGCGCTCGGCCTCCATGCCGGTGATATAAGCCACCGGCACCCGCGCCTCGCGCGCCAGCACCAGGTCCTTCAGAAGTTCCACCGGCATCACCGTGCCCACCGGCTCTACCAGGACCCGGATCGTGCCGCCACAGGCCAGCCCCACGGCAAAGGCGTCGCCGTCGCTGACCCCGTATTCCAGCATCACGGGCGTGCCGTCCTCGATGGCATCCAGCGCTTCGGCCACCACCGCGCCCTCGACACAGCCGCCCGAGACCGATCCCTCGATCTCGCCTGCGCCGGAAATCGCCAACTGGCTTCCCACGCGCCGGGGCGCACTGCCCCAGGTTTCCACCACGGTGGCCAGCGCCGCGCCTTTGCCGGCCTCGTGCCAGGCCAGTGCTGTCTCGGGGATCGTGTCGAACCGGTCGGTCATGGCCCCAATATGGGCCGGGTGCCCCGCTTTCACAAACGCAATTTCGGCTGCGGTCAACGCCCAGGAGTCTTCGTACGAAGAATCCTGGGCCTGCACCTCCCGCAACGAAAAAGCCCCCCGCCAACCGGCGAGGGGCCACTCCGTTTGATCAGTGCAAACGTCAGCTGTCGTTCAGCAGTCCGGTGATATTGCGGACCGCGGCGCGGCGGTTCTCGCGGATGTCACCGGCCTGGCGGATTTTCAGGTCCGCTTCGCCATACCCCTGCACGATCATGTTCGCCGGGGGCACGTCGAAATACTCGGTCAGGGCCAGCGCCACCGATTCCGCGCGGCGGTCGGACAGCGCCAGGTTGTTGCTGGCCGGACCGACCGTGTCGGTGTGACCTTCGATCAGGAACACCTGGCGCGGGTCTTCGGCGATGGCGTCGCGCATGGCGTTGCCCAGCACCGAAAGGTCCCTGGCCTCTTCGGGGCGGATCACCGCGCTGCCGGTCTCGAAGTTGACCGTATCAAGTGCGATCACCGGCACCTGGTGGCGCACCGCATCCACGAACCGCACCTGGTTCAGCGAATAGCGGCGTGTCGCAGGCGCGTCCCGGGTGGCCAGGATGGCCGTACGCAGCTCGTCTTCCGACGCGTTGGTGTAGTCGTACTCCTGTGCACGGGTGTCGGCCAATTGCTGCACGTTCACCGCCTCGACCTGGCGCGTATCGTCAAACAGCACCACCTGGTCCCCGTTGGGATAAACCTGCGTCCGGCGCAGCACACGGCCATCTGCGGAGCGGATGGTGATGGTCTGCGTGCCGTCCTGTGCCGTCACGGTGTTGCGGGTCGAGCCGTCGTCGAAAGTCTGCACGCGCACATCGCTACCTGGACGGCGCAGAAGCGCGTCGTCGTCCTTGATGATGCGATACCGACCGTTGTTTTCCACCACGACGCGGTCACCGCTGTTCGAGACCACGGTGCCGCCATCGTCGGTCACCTGCCCGATCGCATAGGCACCAAGCCCGATCGCCGCGGCGGCGGTCAGGATATCGCGCAGGTTCTCGTCGCGGTCATCGCTGGTCCGCGGCGTTCCGGCGGCCGGGGCCGTCTCGGTGTTGGTCGCGTTTTGCGCATCGCCGCCAACGGTCGTCTCGAATTCCTCGTCGGACGAGCGCGTGTTCTCCTCGGTAAGCGTCACCTCTTCGCTACTGACGGCCTCGGCATCGTCGTTGGCAGCAGCGGCGGCTGCGGCCTGCTCCTCGACCTGGGCGGCGGCTTCGGCCTGTGCCTGGGCCTGCGCTTCCGGGTCTTCATCGATCTGCGGTTCAGGCAAATCGGTCGTGGCCTGTTCCGTCGGCTGTTCGTCTGTCGCGGAATCGGTTGCTTCGCCGGTCTGCTGGGCGTTGGGTTCAGCCTCACCCTCGGCCTGTTCGGCTTCGAGCGCCTGCTGCAGCTCATCTTCTTCGGTCTGGGCCGTGTCGGCCGGCGCATCGCTCTCGGCCTGTTCGGTCTCCGCGGTCGCGGGGGCGTCCTGCGATTCCGCCTCAGCCTCTTCCGCCTCAAGCGCCTGCTGCAGCTCATCTTCTTCGGTCTGGGCCGTGTCGGCAGGCGCATCGCTCTCGGCCTGTTCGGTCTCTGCACTCGCGGGGGCGTCCTGCGTCTCGGCCTCAACTTCGGCCTGAGCGTTCGCATCCGTCTCGGCCTGATCGGCCTCGAGCGCCTGCTCCAGTTCCTCTGTCTCTTCGGTGGCAGTGTCCGACGCAGCGGGCGCCTCGGTCTGGCTTTCGGCCTCAGCCGCGGCGGCGGCCTCTTCGTCCTGTTGCTGCTGCGCAGCCTCGGCTTGTGCCGCCTCTTCTTCCGCAGCCTGTGCTTGCGCCTCGGCAGCTGCCTGTGCCTCGGCAGCCTGCGCTTCGGCCTCGGCAGCGGCCTGTTCTTCGGCGGCCTCGGCAGCAGCCTGCTCCTCAGCGCCTTGCGCTTCTGCCTCGGCGGCGGCCTGGGCTTCCGCCTCGGCCTGGGCTTCGGCTTCAGCTGCCTGCTGCTCTGCGGCTTGCTGTTCGGCAGCTTGGGCCGCGGCTTCGGCTTCTGCGGCGGCCTGGGCTTCGGCTTCTGCATTGACGTTCGGTTGGACTTCCTCGACATCCGCCTGCGCGGTTTGCATCGTTTCTTCGGCCTGCTCCGATGCGGCGTCCATCTCCGATCCCGCAGCCGCTCCGATTGGAGACAAGTCTGCCACGACTTCGTTGATCTGTGCGTCGCTGCACGCCTCCGTGCCCTGAGAGCCACTGGCTTCGATCGCCCCGCAGAGGGCCAGCGTCTGGCGATCAACTTCGTTTTCGACCACGACGTCGAGGCCCGGCACGGTGCAGGGCAACTCGGAGCTTCCCGAACAAGTGGGCAAGTCGCCTGCGGCGGTCTGAGCCGCAAGCGGAAGCGGCGCGGTCTGGCCGATCGCAAGCGCGATGGCGGCGGTGGTGGATGTCAGCGTCAGTCGGCGCATATCTCTTCTCTCCCTAGATACGGATACCGCGAACTCGTGCGGCGTCACGGCCCAACGCCCGGCATGCCAGAGTGTTCCGATAAGGAGGGTGCAGCATCGGCGGAACCCCGCCGGTTCGCAGGAGTCAGAGAAGCGCCATCAACCGTGCCTTCTCGCCGCTATCGTGCGGCGCACTGATCGCAGCCGCCAGATCTTCCAGCGTCGCGATGGAATGACCGGCCCGAAACGCGTCCACATGGGGCAGCATGGCCCGGATGCCGGTGGCGCGCGGGGCGAACCCGTCCCAGCGCAACAGCGGGTTCAGCCAGATCAGGCGTCGCGACGACAGGTGCAGACGTTGCATCTCGCGGCCCAGGTCAAAGCTGTCGTCACGGTCCAGCCCGTCGGTGATCAGCAGGACGACCGCCCCCTGCCCGGTCACCCGCCGCGACCAGTCGCGGTTGAACGCGTGCAGGCAGGCCGCGATCCGCGTGCCACCCTCCCAGTCCTGCGCCTCGGCCCCGGCCGCGGCCAGCGCGGCGTCCACGTCACGCGACGCCAAATGGCGCGTGATGTTGGTCAACCGTGTGCCGAAGGTGAAGGCATGCACCGCCGCCCAGCCCGCGCCTTTCTCGTTCGCCACGGCATGAAGGAAATGCAGAACCATCCGGCTGTACTGGCTCATCGAGCCGGAAATATCGCACAGCACCACCAGGTTGGGCCAGCGCGGACGCGGCTTTTGCACGTGGATGCGCCGCATCTCGCCCCCCTTCCGCATGGCCGCGCGCAGGGTCTTGCGCGCGTCGATCCGCGTGCCGGTCGTGGCAGGTATCCCCCGGCGCGACGCGAAGGGTTTCACCGGCAGGCTCAGCCTGGCCAGCATCCGCTTGGCCTGGGCGATTTCGGCGGTGCTCATCTGTTCGAAGTCCAGGGTCCGCAGCCGTTCCTCGCGGCTCATGGTCAGGGACGCGTCGATATCGATCTGCGTTTCCTCGTCGGCCTCTTGGCTTTCCGCCTCGGGCATCTCGGGCTCTATACCGTCCAAGAGCGCCTCGGCCGCGCGCTTCTCGGCCGCCTGCGCGCTGCGGTCCTCCTGCACGCCGCGGATGGCGGGCAGCATCATCGCCATCATGTGCTCCATGTAGCGCGGGTCGCGCCAGTAAAGGCGGAAGACCTGGGCAAAGACCGCCCGGTGCTCGGGGCGCGACACGAAACAGGCGCGCAGCGTGTAGAAGAAATCGGATCGCGAGGTGAACCCCGCCGCTTCGACCGCGCGAATGGCGTCGATCACCCGCCCCGGCCCCACCGGCACCCCGGCCTTGCGCAGCGCGCGGGCAAAATGGGTGATGTTGTGGCCGAGCTTGGGATGCTCCGGCAGGTCGAGGTCGGGGTATTCCATCAACCGTCCCGGTTGGGGGCCAGCCCCCAAACACTCGTCAAATTGGGGGCCAGCCCCCAAACCCCCGGGATATTTCCGGCCAGAGGAAGACTCATGCCGGCTCCAACCCTGCCTTGGCCTCGTCGAGGATACGCTTGGCCTCGGACCCCTGCATTTTCTGGATGTCGTCCTGGTATTTCAGAATCGCGCCCAGCGTGTCGGCGATCACCTCGGGGCTCAGCGACATCACGTCCAGCGCCAGCAGGCACTTCGCCCAGTCGATCGTCTCGGCCACGCCGGGTTTCTTGAACAGGTCTTCCGTGCGCAGTTTCTGGACAAACGCCACCACCTCGCGGCTCAGCATTTCCGCCGCCTCAGGGGCGCGGGCCTGCAAAATCTCGATCTCGCGATCGAAACTGGGATAGTCGACCCAATGATAGAGACAGCGCCGCTTCAGCGCATCATGTACCTCGCGCGTGCGGTTCGAGGTCAGCACCACGATGGGCGGCTCGGGCGCGCGGATCGTGCCCAGTTCCGGAATCGTCACCTGGAAATCGCTCAGCGCCTCCAGCAGGAACGCCTCGAAAGGCGCGTCGGTGCGGTCGAGTTCGTCGATCAGCAGCACCGGCGCCCCGCCCTCCTGCGGGCGCATCGCCTGCAAAAGAGGGCGTTCGATCAGGAAATCCTCGGTGAACAACTCGTCTGTCAGCCGCTCGCGGTCCACGCCGCCACTGGCCTCGGCGGCGCGAATGGCAATCATCTGCTCGGCGAAATTCCACTCGTAGACAGCACTCGACGCATCCAGCCCCTCGTAGCACTGCAGCCGGATCAGCCTGCGCCCCAGCCCCGCCGCCAGCGCCTTGGCGATCTCGGTCTTGCCGACGCCCGCCTCGCCTTCCAGGAACAGTGGCCGGCCCAGGCGCAGCCCCAGGAAAACAACCGTCGCAAGGCTGCGCCCGCAGACATAATCCTGCCCGGCCAGCATCGCCTCCACGTCGTCGATGGATGTCAGTTCACTCATGCACGGCCTCCCTTGCCCATGCAGAACTGCACGGCATCCGCGCGTCGTCAAGACCCAGCCCCCCGGGCGCGGCACGCCGCCGCCCCGCACAAACCCCATTAATTTTCCAAAGTTTTGCCCTTATTGCCCCCTAGCATACATTCCAATAACCCGTGCCAAGCGGGGAAACTCCGAGCTTCGAGGTCCGAGCATGAGCGCAGATTATCCCAAGGCGCTGGATACATCCCTGTCCGGGCTGGACTGGGAAGACTGGCTGGACAAGCTGGACGACGCCGCCGATGCCGACGGCTATGTCGAGCGCCTGGGTGATGCCCATGCCGCCATCTTCATCGAGCACACGCCGACGCTACTGGTCACCTTCGAGGCCTTCCCCGCCCTGCGCGTGACGTCACCCGAGGCCCAGCCGCTGGGGTGGCAACTGGGCCGCGCGCTTGGCTGGTCGCACCTCTGCCTGGCCAGCCAGACCGACAGCTGGTTCCGCGAGGGCCGCGTCTTCGGCTTTTTCGACCGGCTGATCGACGACGGCTTCTTCGAAGAGTTCGACCAGGTGATCTTCTACGGGGCCGGCCCTGCCGGCTATGCCGCCGCCGCGTTTTCCGTGGCGGCCCCCGGCGCCCGCGTGCTGGCGATTCAGCCCCAGGCCACGCTCGACCCACGCATGAGCGAGTGGGACGAACGGTTCCGCCGTAGCCGCAAGCTCGATTTCACGTCCCGTTACGGCTATGCACCCGACATGCTGGACGCCGCTGACCGCGCCGTGATCCTCTACGACCCCGACATCGAGGAAGACGCGATGCATGCGGCCCTCTTCGCCCGCAGCAACGTCAGCCGCTACCGGATGCGGTACATGGGGCCGCGCCTCGATCGCGGTCTGATGCGCATGAACATCCTCCTGCGCTTCATCGCCCAACTCAGCGCCGGCAAGCTCGACACCGCCAGCCTCGCCCGGCTCTACCGGGCGCGGCGCACGGATGTCCCCTATCTCAAGGCGCTGGTGACCCGGCTCGAAGATGACGGCCGTCACTACCTGACCGCCCGCCTGGCCCAGCACGTAATGCGCACCACGCCCGGGCCGCGCTTCCGACGCGCTGTCCGCGCCGCCTACGACAAAGCCGAGGAACAGGGCATGCCGATGCCGCCGCGCGAAATCGACTGATCCACCGTCTGAGCCACTGGCGCAGCCGCGCGGGCTGTTGTAAGCCCTCGGGCCATGAGCCGGACCCTGACCATCCCCCGCCCCGACGACTGGCACCTGCACCTGCGCGACGGCGCGGTGCTGCGGGCCGTTCTGCCCGAGACGGCACGCCATTTCGGGCGCGCCATCATCATGCCCAACCTCGTGCCGCCCGTGGTCACCGGGGCCGACGCCGCCGCCTACCGCGACCGGATCATGAATGCGCTGCCCGCCGGCATGGATTTCACGCCGCTGATGACCCTCTACCTGACCGAGGAAACCGATCCCGAGGACGTTGCCGCCGCCCACGCCTCGGGCCTTGTGACGTCGGTCAAGCTCTACCCGGCCGGTGCCACCACCAACTCCGCTTCCGGCGTGCGCGATTTCGACCGCGTGCGCCCGGTGCTGGAAAAGATGGCCGAGATCGGCATGCCACTCTGCGTACATGGCGAGGTGACCGACGCCGACATCGACATCTTCGACCGCGAGGCGGTGTTCATCGACCGCGTGCTCGATCCGCTCCGCCGCGCCACGCCCGGCCTGCGCATCGTCATGGAACACATCACCACGCAGCAAGGCGTGGACTACGTCAAATCGAACGCCGAAAACCTCGGCGCCACCATCACCACGCATCACCTCGTGATCAACCGCAACCACATCCTCGTGGGCGGCATCAAACCGCATTATTACTGCCTGCCCGTCGCCAAGCGCGAGGAACACCGCCTCGCCCTGCGCGCCGCCGCCACCTCGGGCGACACTCGCTTCTTCCTTGGAACCGACAGCGCCCCGCACACCGACCCGAACAAGGAATCGGCCTGCGGCTGCGCGGGCTGCTTCACCGCCACCAACACGCTCTCGATCCTCGCCGAGGTGTTCGAACAGGAAGGCGCGCTGGATCGCCTCGCCGGTTTTACATCCGAACACGGCCCCGCCTTCTACGGCCTGCCCGTCAGCACCGACACGATCACGCTGACCAAGGGCGACCCTGCCGCCTATCCGCCCAAGATCGACACCGGAGACGGCCCCGTCACCCTGTTCGATGCGCAAATGCCGCTGCATTGGCGCGTCATCTGATCCTTCCTCTGGCCCCAAATAACCCCGCCGGAGGCTCCGGCGCTTTCCACCAAGGACCAACCGCATGATCCCCTCGACCTATCCCGACCAAGCCGAGATCGCCCGCCTAACCGCCCGGATGCTGCTGGAGATCGAGGCCGTGCACTTCAATGCCGATGAGCCCTTCACGCTAGCGTCGGGCCTGCCCAGCCCCACCTATATCGATTGCCGCAAGCTCATCTCCTTCCCGCGCATCCGCTCCACCCTGATGGATTTCCTGACCATCACCGTGATGCGCAATGCGGGCTTCGAGGCCTTCACCAACATCGCCGGGGGAGAGACCGCCGGCATCCCCTTCGCCGCGCTGGTGGCGGAACGCATGGCCCTGCCCATGACCTACGTGCGCAAAAAGCCCAAGGGCTATGGCCGCAACGCCCGGATCGAGGGCGCGATGACCGATAGCGATCGCGTGCTCCTGGTCGAGGATCTGACCACCGATGGCGGCTCCAAGCTCAGCTTCGTCGACGCCATCCGCGACACCGGTGCCACCTGCGGGCACACCGCCGTCATCTTCTATTACGGCATCTTCCCCGAAACTGAACAGACGCTGGGCGACCACGGCGTGGCGCTGCATTACCTCTGCACCTGGCGCGACGTGCTGGCCGAGGCGCGCGCCCAGGGCAGCTTTGACGCCGCCACGCTCGACGGCGTCGAATCGTTCCTCGACGATCCCCGCGCCTGGCAGGCCGCCCGAAGCTGACGCACGCCTGAGTCGCCCCTGTGCGGCCGCCGCAGACGCCGGTTTGTGAAAATTTTTTATCGTTGTGCTGACGCAACGGTAACTCGCCTCCGTCACACGAGCCGAACGATATCTTGACGCAACGCCTTGCCTGGGGGCAATATATTGTAGGGTCTGGATATCCACAGCGTATCCACATAAACATACCAGTTGCCACCGCGCAGGCCCGCTCGCTAAGAGACCAGCCTACGGGGACAGGCACGGCAGCGACACCGCACCGCAACCCGGGATCAGAGCAGTACGGGGGATAAAATGAGCGAAGTTGCGACCTTCAATGCGTCCGGCACACCGGCCGCCCCGGATGCGCAGACACCGGAAGCCCTGCCGCATTCCACCGAGGCCGAACAGCAGCTTCTGGGCGCGATCCTGACCAACAACGACATTTACGACCGTGTCGCCAACCTGATCGGCCCGCAGCATTTCTACGATCCGGTCCACGCTCGCATCTACGAGACCGCCGCCGCCCGCATCGCCAAGGGCAACCTCGCCTCGCCGGTCACGCTGAAGACCTTCCTCGAAGACGATGAGGGTCTGAAGGAACTGGGCGGCCCCGCCTATCTCGCCCGCCTCGCCGGTGCCGCCATCTCGGCCTTCGCCGCCCGCGACTACGCCCAGATGATCTATGACATGGCCATCCGCCGCGAGCTGATCGGTCTTGGCAACGACATCGCCGGCAAGGCCCAGCGCGCCGAGGTCGATCTCGAACCCCGCGACCAGATCGTCGAGGCCGAACAAAAGCTCTATAAGCTCAGCGAACAAGGCCAGTCCGAAACCGGATTTCAAAGCTTTCTCAGGGCCGTAACCGACGCTGTTAATGTCGCGAACGCCGCCTATCAGCGCGACGGCGGCCTTGCCGGCATCTCCACCGGGCTTGTCGACATGGACAAGAAACTGGGCGGCCTGCACAAGTCGGACCTTCTCATTCTCGCCGGGCGCCCCTCGATGGGGAAAACCTCGCTGGCCACCAACATCGCCTTCAACATCGCCAAGGCCTACAATCGCGGCACGCTGCCCGACGGCTCCGAAGGCGCGGTCGAGGGCGGCGTCGTGGGCTTCTACTCGCTGGAAATGAGCGCCGAACAGCTGGCCGCCCGTGTCCTGTCCGAGGCCGCCGAGGTGCCATCCGAACAGATCCGCCGCGGCGACATGACGGAAACCGAATTCCGCCGCTTCGTCGAGGCCGCCAAGACCCTCGAATCCTGCCCTCTCTACATCGACGACACGCCCGCCCTGCCCATCTCCCAGCTGGCCGCGCGGGCCCGTCGGCTGAAGCGGACGCACGGGCTGGACGTGCTGATCGTCGACTACCTTCAGCTTGTCCGCCCCGCGTCCGCAAAGGACAGCCGTGTGAACGAGGTCTCCGAGATCACGCAAGGCCTCAAGGCCATCGCCAAGGAACTCGACATCCCCGTGATCGCCCTGTCGCAGCTGTCGCGCCAGGTCGAATCCCGCGAGGACAAGCGCCCGCAGCTTTCCGACCTGCGCGAATCCGGCTCGATCGAACAGGACGCCGACGTCGTGATGTTCGTTTTCCGCGAGGAATACTACGCCGAGCGCGAGAAACCCTCCGACGACAAGCTGGAAGAGATCGCCGCCTGGCAGGAACGCATGGAGCGCCTGCACGGCCGCGCCGAGGTCGTCATCGGCAAACAGCGTCACGGCCCCATCGGCACCGTCGAACTCAGCTTCGAAGGCCAGTTCACCCGCTTCGGCAACCTCGCCAAACCGTGGCAGCAGGACGGCACCGAATTCTGAGCCGGCGCTTGGTCCGCCTTAGGGCTTGACCCCCCGGCCCATCCAGTCAAAACCACAGCCCATGAGTAGTTCCGGCAAGCTTACCATCGACCTAGACGCGCTGACAGGCAACTGGCGCGCGCTCGACGCGCAGACCGCCGTGGAAACCGCCGCCGTGGTCAAGGCCGACGGCTACGGCCTCGGCATGGCCCGCGTCGCCCGCGCCCTGGCCCGCGCGGGGGCCAACACTTTCTTCGTCGCCATACCCAAGGAAGGCGTGGAACTACGCCAGGCGCTCGGCCCGAAACCCGACATTCACGTCTTTTCCGGCCACATGGCCGGCGACACCGACATGATCTCGGACCTGGGCCTCACGCCCATGCTGAACACCACCGATCAGCTGATCCGCCATCTCGAGGCGCTGCCCGGCCACCCCTTCGGCATCCAGCTCGATTCCGGCATGAACCGGCTGGGGATGGAGCCCGCCGAATGGGCCGCCGTGCGCGACACGGTACTGGCCGCGAACCCGGTGCTGCTGATATCGCACCTTGCCTGCGCGGACGAGCCCGACCACCCGATGAACGCGCAACAGCTTGCCTGCTTCAGGGAGATGACCGACGGCACCGGCGTGCCGCGCTGCCTCGGTGCCACCGGCGGCGTGCTGATGGGGCCGGACTTCCACTTCGACATGACCCGTCCGGGCATTGGCCTTTACGGCGGCCTGCCCTTTTCGGGCGCGCAGCCTGTCGTCACGCTCGACCTGCCGGTGATCCAGACCCGCCACCTGGAACCGGGCGAGACCGTGGGCTACGGCAATACCTTCACGGCCACGCGCGAAACCCGCATCGCCACCGTGTCCGCGGGCTATGGCGACGGCATTCACCGCATCATGGGCCCCAAGACCGTGCTTTACGCCGACGACACTCCCTGCCCGGTGGCGGGCCGTATCTCGATGGACTCGATCTCGGTCGACATCACGGATCTCGGCTTTGATCCCAAGTGGCTCCGTATCCTGGGCGCGGAGCAGACCGTCGACGACCTCGCCGACAACGCCGGCACCATCGGCTACGAGATCCTGACCGCGATGGGCGCGCGCTACGACCGGCTCTATACCGGCGGATGAGCCTGGTCCTGTCGCCCCTCGCCGCGCTCGGGCGCAACACGCTGGCGGCGCTGGCGATGCTGGGGCGGATCACGCTCTTCGCCCTCTCGACCTTCAGCCACATCCTGCGCCCGCCCTACTACCCGCGAGAGGTGTTCAACGCGCTGATGCAGGTGGGCTGGCTGTCGCTGCCCGTGGTGGGCCTCACGGCCATCTTCACCGGCGGCGCGCTGGCCTTGCAGATCTACTCCGGCGGCGCGCGTTTCAACGCCGAGGCCGTGGTGCCCCAGATCGTCGCCATCGGCATGGTGCGCGAACTGGGCCCCGTCTTGGTCGGCCTGATGATCGCCGCCCGCGTCACGTCCTCGATCGCCGCCGAAATCGCCACCATGAAGGTGACCGAGCAGATCGACGCGCTCGTCACCCTATCGACCCACCCGATGAAATACCTGGTCGGCCCCCGCGTGCTGGCCGCCCTCGTCACCGTCCCGCTGCTGGTCGGCGTGGGCGACATCATCGGCATCCTGGGCGGCTACACCGTGGGCGTGCAGAACCTCGGCTTCAACGCCGCCACCTATATCCAGAACACCGTGGATTTCCTCGAACCGCTCGATATCGTCTCGTCCCTCGTCAAGGGCGCGGTTTTCGGCGTCATTGCCGCCGTCATGGGCTGCTACTACGGCATGAACTCGGGCCGCGGCGCGCAGGGCGTCGGCCGCGCCACAAAGGGCTCGGTCCAGGCCGCCGCCATCCTCATCCTCGCCGCCAACTTCCTGCTGACGGGGGTGTTCTTCTCGGTATGATCGAGCTTTCGGATGTTCATAAGTCCTTCGGCGACAACCACGTCCTGCGCGGCGTGAACCTGTCGATTCCCAAGGGCACGTCGATGGTCATCATCGGCGGCTCCGGCACCGGCAAATCCGTGGTCCTGAAATGTATCCTCGGCCTCATCCAGCATGACAGCGGCCTGATCACCCTCGACGGCCAGGACGTCACCAAGGGCGACCGCGACGCCTTCCTCGCCCGCTTCGGCATGCTCTTTCAGGGCGGCGCGCTCTTCGACTCGCTACCCGTCTGGCAGAACGTCGCCTTCCGCCTTTTGCGCGGCTCGCTCAAGCGCCCCTGGGCGGAGGCGCGCGAGATCGCCATCGAAAAACTGCGCCGCGTCGGCCTCACCCCCGAGCAGGCCGACAAGTACCCCGCCGAACTCTCTGGCGGCATGCAGAAACGCGTCGGATTGGCCCGCGCCATCTGCGCCGAGCCGGAAATCATCTTCTTTGACGAGCCCACCACCGGCCTCGACCCGATCATGTCGGGCGTCATCAACGAGCTGATCCGCGAGATCGTGGTCGAGATGGGCGCGACCGCCATGACCATCACCCACGACATGACGTCGGTGCGCGCCATAGCCGACAACGTGGCCATGCTCCACGGCGGCAAGATCCGCTGGACCGGACCGGTCTCCAGCATGGACAATTCCGGCGATCCCTATCTGGAGCAGTTCATCACCGGCTCCGCCGAGGGTCCGATCGAAGCGGTCCGCTAACCGCCCGGCAAAACTTTTCTGAAAAGTTTTGCCAAAAGTCTTTTCAAGACTTTTGGTGCATCGACGCAGAGCCCGCCACGCTCCATCCCGTTTTCCCCTTACGCCGCGCTTGCCATAGCGACCCGGCCCTCCTAGCTCTGGACCATTCCAGTAAAAGGCCATTCATGCTCAAATACCTCAACCTGACCCTGCTGGTCCTTTTTCCCGTCGCCTGGTTCGCCCCGCTGATGCGCGCCGGTCTCCTGCCGCTCTTCGGCCTTTCCGAGATTTCCGTCATCACCGGGCTTCAGTCCCTCTGGGACAGCGACGTCTTTCTCGCCCTCATGGTCACCTTCTTCGCGCTCTTCGCGCCCTACGTGAAAACCATCGGTCTCGCCCTGATCCATTTCGGCCTCCTGCGCCGCAAGACCCTGCCGGCGCTGCAAATCCTCGGCAAACTCGCCATGGCCGACGTCTTTCTCGTGGCCCTCTACATCACGCTGACCAAGGGCATCGGCGTCGGCCGGATCGAGACCGCCTGGGGGCTTTACCTCTTCACAGCCTGCATCCTCGCCTCCATCGCCATCGGACATCTCACCGAAAAAGGTGCTAAGCGTGCGGGAACCAATACGAATTCCAGGGCGTTGCCCGATGAATAAAGGCCGTTGCAGGTCCATGCCTGTCCTGATTTCCCGAAAATTTCAGTAGGCGATTTGCAAAAATCGGCGTAAACTTGCCGATATTGCATTGGCAACACTTTCTGGGGGGAAGTGATGACCGACACCATTCGTTCGATTTTTTTAATCGCCCAAGTCTTTCTCAACCGCCTTGCCGTGGCCGTTTTCGCCCTGGCCGCGCTTGCACTGGCCCTAGCGACCATCCTCGCCGCGTTCGGCATTCTGCCCTGGCTTGAGTTTCAGGTCAGCTTCGGCGGGCAGATCTATGAAAACGCCGGACAAATTGCACAGATCGGCCTGACCGTTCTCGCCGTTCTCCTGTGCTTTTACCTGCCCACCAACGCCCGCGTCATGGCGCTGGAAAACTCGCACCGCCGCTTTCACATGAACATGCATGACGTCACGCAGGCCTATTCCGCCGCGCATGCCGCCGACCGGGCCGGCATGTTCCGGATCCAGTCCGAGTTCGACGCCGTACGAGAACGCCTCGCCTACATGCGCGAGCATCCCGACCTGGAATCGCTGGAGCCGCAGATCATGGAGGTCGCGGCCCAGATGTCCTACATCAGCCGCGACTTGGCCGAGGTCTATTCCGACGACAAGGTCGACCGCGCCCGCGCCTTCCTCAAGCAGCGCCAGCAGGAGGTCGAGCAGTTCAACAAGCGTCTCGACCACGCCAAGGCCGTCGGCGTCCGGCTCAAGCAATGGGCCCAGGATGTCGATATGGAGGAAAGCGTCGCGGTCAGCCAGCTTGAACGCCTGCGCGACGACCTGCGCCCGATCCTGCCCGAACTGGGCTACGAGGAGGTCTCCGGCCTGGACGGCACCGTGGTCGGCCTGCCCCAGCGCGCCGCCGAGTAACCGCCGCGCGAGTGCCGCAACGCGAAGGCGTTTGACCGCGCCCCGCGCTTGGGGCATGACCCCGCCATGGGAAAAACCGCCTCCTTCACCTGCACAGCCTGCGGCGCCGTCCACTCCAAGTGGTCCGGCCGCTGCGACGCCTGCGGCGAATGGAACACGATCATCGAAGAGGCCCCCCTGTCCGCCGGCCCGGCCTCCAAGTCGCTCGGCGCCAAACGCGGCAACGCCATCGCGCTCAGTGACCTCTCCACCGCCGAAGCGCCCCCGCCGCGCACCCATTCCGGCATCGCAGAGCTTGACCGCGTCCTCGGCGGCGGTCTCGTGCCCGGCTCGGCGACGCTGGTGGGCGGCGATCCCGGCATCGGCAAGTCCACGCTGCTGCTGCAGGCCGCCGCTCGTTTCGCCCAGGCCGGCCTGCAAACGGTCTACGTCTCGGGCGAAGAGGCCAGCGCCCAGGTCCGCATGCGTGCCCAGCGCCTCGGCCTTGGCGACGCGCCCGTGAAACTGGCCACCGCCACCGCCCTGCGCGACATCATCACCACGCTCGACCGCGACACGCCCCAGCTGGTCATCATCGATTCGATCCAGACCATGTGGGCCGACAATGTCGACAGCGCGCCCGGCTCGGTCGCGCAGGTCCGCGCCGCCGCGCACGAGCTTGTCACCTTCGCCAAGCGCAAGGGCTGTTCCGTCATCCTGGTGGGCCACGTCACCAAGGAAGGCCAGATCGCCGGCCCGCGCGTCGTCGAACACATGGTCGATTCGGTGCTTTATTTCGAAGGCGAGCGCGGCCACCAGTTCCGCATCCTGCGCGCGGTCAAGAACCGCTTCGGCCCCGCCGACGAGATCGGCGTGTTCGAGATGACGGGCAGCGGCCTCGCCGAGGTCCCCAACCCCTCCGCGCTCTTTTTGTCGGGCCGCGGCGACCCGTCGCCCGGCTCGGTCGTCTTCGCCGGCATCGAGGGCACCCGCCCCGTGCTGGTGGAAATGCAGGCGCTCGTCGCCCCCACGCCCCATTCCCAGCCGCGCCGCGCCGTGGTGGGCTGGGACGGCGCCCGCCTCGCCATGATCCTCGCCGTGCTCGAGGCCCGCTGCGCCGTGCCCTTCGCGGGGCTCGATGTCTATCTCAACGTCGCCGGCGGCATCCGCATTTCCGAACCCGCCGCCGACCTTGCCGTCGCCGCGGCCCTTCTCAGCGCGCGCGAAGACACCGCTTTGCCCGCCGACTGTGTCCTTTTCGGCGAAATCTCTCTGTCCGGCGCCCTCCGCCCGGTGTCCCAGACAGAAAACAGGTTGAAAGAAGCCGCAAAACTTGGTTTTAGCTCCGCAATCATTCCCGCCGGGGGCAAGACCGGCGGAACGGGGGGTCTGTCGCTCAACCAGATCAGCGACCTGACCAGCTTCGTAGGTGAGATTTTCGGCGCCGGGTAGCGCGCCCAACCAAAGGTAAAACAGGACGCGCTCATGGAAGGCTTCACCATCATCGACGGGATCGTCGCGCTGATCATCGTGCTGTCGGCACTCCTCGCGTATTCGCGCGGCATCGTGCGCGAGCTTCTGGCCATCGCCGGCTGGATCGTCGCCGCCATCCTCGCTTTCCTCTTCGCACCGCAGGTCGAACCGCTGGTCAAGGAAGTCCCCGTGGTGGGCGATTTCCTCGCCGACACCTGTGCTCTCTCCATGCTGGCCGCCGCGGCGGCGATCTTCGCCGTCACCCTCATCGTGACCTCGCTCATCACCCCGCTCTTCTCCTCTGTCGTGCAACGCTCTGCCCTGGGCGGCATCGACCAGGGCCTCGGGTTTCTCTTCGGCGTGGCGCGCGGCATCCTCCTGGTGGCCATCGCCTATTTCGTCTACGAAACGGTCGTCACCAGCCAGGATATCGAGATGATCGACGACAGCCGCTCGGCCCGCGTCTTTGCCCAGCTCACCTCAAAGGTCGAGGACGGCAACCCCGAACAGGCCCTGGGCTGGATCACCCAGAAATACGAGGACCTGGTCAGCGCCTGCGACGCCCCGGCGGACCCCGTCGACCCGCAGCCCACCGAGACCGGGCAATAGGCGCCGCTTGCCTTCCGCCCCCCTCTTCGCGGCGATCCTGATCGCCGTCTGCGGCTCCTTCATCGCGATGCAGGCGCCCATCAACGCGGCGCTCAGCAAAAGCATCGACAGCACGCTGGCGGCGGCGACCATCTCCTTCGGCGTGGGCTTTTTCATCCTGCTCGTGATCACGCTCCTCTCCGGCGAAGGTCCCGGTCTGGCCCGCATCCCCTCGGTGCCGAAAGTCCTGCTGATCGGCGGTGCGCTCGGCGCCGTCTACGTTTGGGCGGCGCTTTGGGCCGTGCCCCTTCTGGGCGTGCTGACAACCACGACGGCCCTGATCCTCGGCCAGATGGTCGCAGCCCTGCTGCTGGACTATTTCGGCGCCTTCGGCCTCGCCCCGCGCGACGTGTCGCTGCAACGCGTGGTCGCGGCCCTTCTGGTCGCCGCCGGTGCGATCCTGTCGCGGTATTGACGCCCCCCAATCCCGTGCGGCGCCCTTTCATCGTTCTTCAAATACTCAAAATTGCCCGGCCGGGATCAGGCCATCGCCCCGAAAAACCGTCGCCCAATCAACACGTCACGTCACGACATCAGATTTTACATGATAGTTTCGTGACATATCCCCCGCGAGCCACTATCTAGAGGCTCAAGCGTCCACGGATTCGGAGCTGCCCCTTGTCCGACAAGCAAATGCCCCCTGCCCATCCTTTCGACTTCGACGCGGTGCGCGACACCGGCGACGAGGACAAACTGCGCGAGGAGTGCGGCGTCTTCGGGGTGATCGGCGTCACCGACGCCGCCAATTTCGTCGCCCTCGGCCTGCACGCCCTGCAACACCGCGGGCAAGAGGCCGGCGGCATCGTCAGCCACGATGCCGAGGAAGGCTTCAACTCCGCCCGTCGATTCGGCTACGTGCGCGACAACTTCACCCGGCAAAGCCTGATGGAAACGTTGCCCGGCCCGCTTTCGATCGGGCACGTCCGGTATTCCACCGCGGGCGGCAAGAACCCGGTGATCCGCGACGTGCAGCCTTTCTTCGGTGAATTCGCCATGGGTGGGGCCGCGATTGCCCATAACGGCAACATCACCAACGCGAACGCGCTGCGGCGCGAACTGATCGAGCGCGGCTCGATCTTCCAGTCGAATTCCGACACCGAGTGCATCATCCACCTGATGGCCCGCTCGCTGCAACGCAATATTCCAGAACGCATGGAAGACGCCCTGCGCCGCGTCGAGGGCGCGTTTTCCATCGTCGCCATGACCCGCACCAAGCTCATCGGCGTGCGTGACCCGCTGGGCGTCCGCCCGCTGGTCCTGGGCCAGGTCGGCGACGGCTGGGTGCTCAGCTCCGAGACCTGTGCGCTCGACATCATCGGCGCCCGTTTCGTGCGCGAAATCGAACCGGGCGAGATGGTCGTCATCAACGAGAACGGCGTCGAAAGCCACCGCCCCTTCCGCCCGCGCCGCTCGCGCTTCTGCATCTTCGAACATGTCTATTTCTCGCGCCCCGATTCCATCATCGGTGGCCGATCGGTCTATGAAACCCGCCGCCAGATCGGCGTGGAGCTGGCCAAGGAAAGCCCGGTCGACGCCGATCTCGTCTGCCCGGTGCCCGATTCCGGCACCCCCGCCGCCATCGGCTATAGCCAGGAAAGCGGTATTCCCTACGCCATGGGCATCATCCGCAACCAGTACATGGGCCGCACCTTCATCGAGCCGACAGAGCAGATCCGCAACATGGGCGTTCGGCTCAAGCTGAACGTCAACCGCGCCCTGATCGAGGGCAAGCGCGTGATCCTCGTCGATGACAGCGTGGTGCGCGGCACCACCTCGCGCAAGATCAAGGAGATGATCCTCGACGCCGGCGCGGCCGAGGTGCATTTCCGCATCGCGTCGCCCCCTACGGCCTGGCCCTGCTTCTACGGCGTCGACACACCCAACCGCGAGAAATTGCTGGCCGCCACCATGTCCGAGGACGAGATGCGCGACCACCTCGCCGTGGACAGCCTCAAGTTCATCTCGCTTGACGGTCTCTACCGCGCCGTGGGCGAGGCCAAGGGCCGCGACACAGGCTGTCCGCAATATTGCGACGCCTGCTTCTCGGGCGACTACCCGGTGGAACCTTCCGACCAGATCGAAAAGGGCTTCGAACTGAAGGCGGCGGAATAACGAGGCCGCCTGCACCGGCTTGTAAGCGTCCCTCCGCCAGTCTGATGCTGCAACGCAGCGCCATTCCGCCGATGCTTGAAAACCTGGGTTTTCATTGCCCCGAGTCGCCCTTAGGGCCTGCGCGTTCACCCGTGCAACGCAAGCAGGCAAGAAATGGCATCCGAGACCGACACACCCCGCGAAACACTCGAGACGGCGACCGACAAGAACGCGCTCCCCTCGGGGCGCCTCGCGCTGCTCGGAACCTTCATGAAACCCGATGGCGACCGGGCGCTCATCCGCACCGCCTCGGGCAAGATCGCGACCGTCACCAAGGGCACCACGATCGGCAACGCCAAGGTGATCGCCATCGAGGAGGGCAGGCTCGTGCTCATGCGCGGCACCAACACCACGACGCTGGAAATGCCGCGCGGCTGAGGCTTGACCGCACCCGGTCCGACAGGGCACACGCCCGACATGGACGATACGCCGCTTCGCTACCGCCCGCATCATTTTCTCTGCTCGCTGGGATTCCAGGGCAAGGGCTATTCCGACGCGTTCACCGCCAACATGGCCCGCATCGTCGACGACCGCCTGCGCGCGCCCGGCGGCAATGACGTGGCGATCGAGGTCGTCGGCGCCACCGACGACATCTGCGCGCCCTGCCCCAAGCGGCGCGGCACGCTCTGCACCTCGCAAGCCAAGATCGCCACGCTCGACACCCGCCACGCCGGCGCGCTCCGCCTTTCCGTCGGCACTTGCCTCACGTGGGGCGAAGCCAAGCAGCGTATCAAGGCAAACGTCCTGCCCGGCGCCCTGACGCAGCTCTGCGCAGGCTGCCAATGGCTCGACCTCGGGCTGTGCGAAGCCGCTCTGAAAAAGCTTCACGAAAGCGCCTGAGCCGTTTTCTACTCAGGAAACACCCCGGAAAATACGCATTTTCCGGCACAGAATTTGCGCAAATTTTGCCCCGCCCAAACGCAAAGCGCCGCCCCGATCCGGGACGGCGCTAGAAAACTCTTGTCCGTCGGATCTTAGCCCTTGCGCGCCTGCAACGCCTTCCAGCCGCCCCAGACGACCATCGCCGCGATCACGGCCTTGACCGCGTCACCCAGCAAGAACGGCGCCATCCAGCCGGCCCAAAGGTCGGGCATCGTCGTGCCCATCACCATTGCCGGCCATGCCAGCCCGGGCACATACAGAAGCGCCGAGATCGCCATGGCGATCACCGCAGTCGACACGACACCCCGCGCCAGACCCTTTTCCACGGCCAGACCGGCCAGGAACGCCATCGCTGCAAAGCCAAAAAGGAAACCAGCCGTCGGCCCCATCAGCGCCGCAACCGAGGCACCGTTGGCAAAGACCGGCAGGCCCATCGCGCCATAACCCAGGTAGGTGACCAGCGTCGCCAGCCCCAGCTGCGAGCCGAAGGTCAGCCCGACGATCAGGATCGCCAGCGTCTGCAATGTCATCGGTACCGGGAAGAACGGGATGCTCACCTGCGCGGCCATCGCGATGAACAGCGATCCGCCGATCACCAGCCCCAGTTTTTTCGTCAGACCTTCGTGGCCGATCACGGCCTTGCTCAAAACGGTATCCGCCATGGCGCTGTCCTTTCCTGTCTCGTTTCACCCGCCTTTCTTGGCGCCGCGGCACCAAGTGTCAAGACATTATAACGCCCGGCTCTCCCTATGACACATCGACGAAAGGCTGGGCGCGCGCCCGCGGCACCATCCCCGACGCCAGGCGTCGGCCCGACGCTTTACACTTGATATTGCCCGGCCGGGATGAGATTTGGCAGGGCATGGAAAACGCACCCTCTCGCAAACTGGCCCTGGTGACCGGCGCCTCCCGCGGCCTCGGCGCGGCCCTCGCCCAGGCGCTTGCCCCGACCCACCACATCGTCGCCGTGGCCCGCACCACCGGCGCGCTGGAAGAGCTCGACGACCGCATAAAGGCGCAGGGCGGCGACGCGACGCTTGCGCCCATGGACATCAACACCGAGGCCGCCATGGCCCAGCTCTGCCGGTCGATCTACGACCGCTGGGGCGCGCTCGACCTCTGGGTGCACACGGCCGTTCACGCCGCCCCGATGACGCCCACGCACCAGATCGACGCCAAGGACTGGCGCAATTCGCTCAACACCAATGTCGACGCTGTCGCCCGCCTGATCGGCTTTGTCAGCCCGCTTCTGGGCGAGACCGGCCGCGCCGTCTTCTTCGACGACCCCCGTGCCGGACAGAAATTCTTCGGCACCTATGGCGCCACCAAGGCCGCCCAGATCGCGCTGGCCCGCAGTTGGCAGGCCGAGACCGTCAAACTCGGGCCGAAGGTGCAGGTGCTCGACCCCGGCCCCATCGCCACCGCGACCCGTGCCCGGTTCTTCCCCGGCGAGGACCGCGACGCCCTGCCCACCGCCCCCGACGTGGCCGCGCGGCTACTGCCCGAGATCCTGTAGCACCCGACAGGCTTGGTCGCGCCCATCCGGCAAGTGCCGGCACACGGGCCTGTCTCCTTGGAAAACCGGTGCGCAAACACGCCAGATAGCCCTGTTGCACGGGCGGCAGACCCATTGCGCCCCAAACAGATACCTCATAAAAACCACGACTTGCCTGTTTCTTGCGGAAATTACTGCGTTTCCCTGAAACTTTCCGCCAGCCCGTTCCGTCTGTTCGTTCGCGGGGGCGCAGAAAGACAGGAAACCACGGATGCGCATTCTTATCAGTGTTCTGACAAAACGCAGCCGACAGGCTGAAGCACCGGCCGAAGAAGCATCGTCGCGGATCACACGCGACGAGATCGCCAGCCTTTTCGCCGCAGAGCTCAGCTACTGAGGTCAGCGGCCTGCCTCTCACAGTCCTGACGCGGCGAAGGCATAGACACAACATTCGATCCGATTAAGCCTTGGAACACGCGCGTCAGGATGCGTGGCGTCCCGGTAATTGCAGGCTTTTTCCGGTCGAATGTATTTACAGTTGCATCCGCCCCGCCCCGGCTTTTTCTTGCCAAAAATACTCCCTCCAACACCCGCCACCTGATGCCACGCCCGGACGTTCTGTTGCCCTCCGGACGCGGCCCCGTACAGCCCATATCCCGCACAGCCTGCAGCGCTTGCTCCCTGACCACAGCCCCGCTACACAAGGCGAAACGCCGCCAATCCGACACACCGGCAGGAGCAGCCCCTTGCGCATTCTCATCACCAATGACGACGGTATCTCGGCCCCCGGCCTCGCCGTTCTGGAAGAGATCGCGACCGACCTTGCCGGCCCCTCGGGCGAGGTCTGGACCGTGGCACCGGCGTTCGAGCAATCGGGCGTCGGGCACTGCATTTCCTACACCACCCCGATGATGGTCAGCCAGATGGACGAGCGCCGCTTTGCCGCACAAGGCTCGCCCGCCGACTGCGTGCTGGCCGCCGTGCATGACGTGATGAAGGACGCGCCCCCCGACCTGATCCTGTCGGGCGTGAACCGCGGCAACAACGCGGCCGAGAACGCGGTCTATTCCGGCACCGTCGGCGCCGCCATGGAGGCGGCGCTGCAAGGCTTTCCCGCCGTCGCCCTCAGCCAGTATTACGGCCCCCGCAACCGCGATCTCGACGACAAGTTCGAATCAAGCCGCCAGCATGGCCTTGCCACCCTGCGCACCCTTCTGGACAAGGGCGTCTGGACGCAGGACGATTACGGCATCTTCTACAACGTGAACTTCCCGCCCATCCCCGGCGCCGAGGTGCAGGGCGTCCGCGCCTGCCGCCAGGGCTTTCGCCGCGACATGGGCTTCGGCGTGCAGCCTACCACCTCGCCGTCCGGGCGCCGTTTCCTGTGGGTCACCGGCGCACCGCAGGGCGAGCCCACCGCCGACGGCACCGATGCCGACTGGAACCTCAAGGGCTACATCTCGGTCACGCCCATGCGCGCCGACCTCACCGCCCATGACGCCCTCGACGCGCTCAAGGCGATCGAATGACGCTGATGACCGAGGATGCCGACGATATCGCCGAACGCAAGATGCAGTTTCTCTTCGCGCTGCGCTCGCGCGGGGTGACCGACAAGCGCGTCCTGTTGGCGATGGAAAAGATCGACCGCGGCGCCTTCGTGCGCGGCCATTTCGCCACCCGCGCGTACGAGGACATGCCGCTGCCCATCGCCTGCGGCCAGACCATATCGCAGCCCTCCGTCGTCGGCCTGATGACGCAGGCGCTCAAGGTCACGCCCCGCGACAAGGTGCTGGAGGTCGGCACCGGCTCCGGCTACCAGGCCGCGATCCTCAGCCAGATTGCCCGCCGCGTCTATACCATCGACCGGCACAAGGCGCTGGTGGCCGACGCCAGCACCATATTCCAGGCGCTGGACCTGACCAACATCACCGCCCTGACCGCCGATGGCAGCTTCGGCCTGCCCGAACAGGCCCCCTTCGACCGCATCCTGGTGACGGCCGCGGCCGAGGATCCGCCCGGGCCGCTCTTGGCGCAGTTGAAAATCGGGGGTATCATGGTGGTACCCGTGGGGCAGTCCGACGCGGTACAAAGCCTGATCCGGGTCACAAGATCCGAGACGGGCTTCGATTACGACGAACTGCGCCCGGTGCGTTTCGTGCCCCTGCTCGAAGGGTTGGGCCGGGACTGACAGGACAGGACAGAACCACAAGGCCGGGACCGCCCCGGTCACCGCTTTGATCCCCGGGCAACAAGGGGACCGAGATGAGGACAAGATCGAGATGAGCCACTTCAAGACCCCCATGCGACCCCTCGTTTGCGCCGTGGCGCTGCTGGCCGTGGCCGGATGCGACAATTTCGACATCGACATGCGCGACGGCGGCCCGGGCACCGCCGAGGCCGCGCGCAACGCCAGCGCAAACCGGCCAAACCCCGACAGTCGCGGCATCATCTCCTACCCGAATTACCAGGTGGCCGTGGCCCGCCGTGGCGACACGCTGCAAAGCCTCGCGCGCCGCATCGGCGTCGACGTGGGCGAGTTGTCCCGCTACAACGGCATTCAACCGGGCGACACCCTGCGCGACGGCGAAATCATCGCCCTGCCCGGCCGCGTTGCCGAACCCGCCGGTGGCCCGCTCACGCCGCGCCCCGGCGTCGACATTGCCTCGGTGGCCGGGAACGCGATCGAGAATGCCAGCTCGGGCCGCACCAGTTCCAACCGCACCCTCGACCGTGGCCAGTCCGGCGTCGAGCCCGTCCGCCACCAGGTCCAGCGCGGCGAGACCGCCTTCACCATCGCGCGGCTCTACGACGTTTCCGTGCGCAGCCTGGCCGACTGGAACGGCCTCGGCACCGATTTCGCCGTCCGCGAAGGTCAGTACCTGCTGATCCCCGTCGCCGTGCCCGACGCCAAGCCCGCGCAGGTCCAGACCACGGCTCTGGAAACCACCTCTCCCGGCCAGGGCAGCCCCACCCCCACGCCGCCCTCGGCGGCCCAGCCCTTGCCCGAGGAAAAGACCGTTGCCGCCGCCAAGCCCGTGGAAAGCACCGCCGCCCCCGACCTAGGCGGCAACACCGCCAGCGCCAGCAGCAATGCCCGCATGAGCTATCCGGTGAAGGGCGACATCATCCGCGAGTATTCCAAGGGCAAGAATGACGGCATCGACATCGCGGCACCGGCCGGCACGCCCGTCCGCGCCGCCCGGTCCGGCACCGTGGCGGCCATCACCAAGGACACCAACGGCGTGCCGATCATCGTGGTCAAGCACGACCAGAACCTGCTGACGGTCTATTCCAACGTCGACAAGGTAAGGGTATCCAAGGGGGACAGCATCTCCCGTGGCGGCCAGCTGGCTTCAATCCGCACCGACGGCTCCGCAGCCCTCCATTTCGAGGTGCGCGAAGGCTTCGAAAGCGTCGATCCGCTGCCCTACCTGCAATAGGCGCATTACGCCCGGTCGCGCCTCGGATAGAGCAATAATTTCCGAGATATTATTGCGCCACTCGCAACAACAGGACCCCACCGTAGGGTGGGGTTCCACCCCCCACCGCGAAACAGATCAAAACAGGCACAGCTTCCGGCCCGTTTCACAGTTCCAAAAATACTCAGGAAAACCCTACAGGCTCACGCCCCGCCGTCCGGCCAGATCAGTGAAATACTGCCACGCCACCCGGCCCGAGCGCGACCCGCGCGTCGCCTGCCACTCGATGGCCTCGGCCCGCAGCGTGGCGTCGTCGATCTCGACCCCGTAGGCGTCGCAATAGCCCCGGATCATCGACAGGTACTCGTCCTGGTCGCAGGGGTGGAACCCCAGCCACAGCCCGAACCGGTCCGACAGCGACACCTTTTCTTCCGTGGCCTCGCTGGGGCTGATCGCGCTCGACCGCTCGTTCTCGATCATGTCGCGCGGCATCAGGTGTCGGCGGTTCGACGTGGCATAGAACACCACGTTCTCGGGCCGCCCCTCGATCCCGCCATCCAGAACCGCTTTCAGCGACTTGTAATGCTGGTCATCATGGCCAAAGCTCAGGTCGTCGCAGAACAGGATGAACCGCGCGTCGCTCTGCCGCAGGATGTTCAACAACCGCCCTACGCTGGGCAGGTCCTCGCGCTGCAACTCCACGATCTTCAGGTCCGGCCCCTCGGCTCGCACGGCGGCATGCACCGCCTTCACCAGGCTCGATTTGCCCATCCCCCGCGCGCCCCACAAGAGCGCATTGTTGGCCGGCAGCCCCTTGGCGAAATGGCGCGTGTTGTCCAGAAGCGTGTCGCGCGAGCGGTTGATCCCCACCAGCAGGTCCATGTCCACCCGGTTCACGTCCGGCACGGGGTGCAGCCGGTCGGGCTCCACATGCCAGACAAAGGCATCTGCGGCGTCGAAATCCGGCGCCTCCATCGGTGCCGGGCGCATCCGCTCCAGCGCGGCGGCGATCCGTTCCATCGGGTCTGTGGTCATGTCTTGCTCCGGTCTTCATCCAGATCGTCGAGGTCGCCCGCGTCGTCCTCGTCATCCGCGTCGAACTCGGCCTCCATCGGATCGACCTCGTCGTCATCCTCGAACCATACGCCCTCGGCGCGCAACTTCTCTTCACGGGTCTTCTCAACCCGGCGCACAAGGAAGATGGAAATCTCGTAAAGTCCGTAAACCACGGTGAACAGGATCAGCTGCGTCACCACGTCCGGCGGCGTCACGAGGGCGGCCAGAAGCAGGATGCCGACCATCGCGTATTTGCGCACCGCGCCCAACCCTTCGGCGCTCACCAGCCCGGCCTTGCCCATCAGGGTCAGAAGCACCGGCAACTGGAAACAGATGCCAAAGGCCATGATGAATTTCAGCGTGATATCAAGGCTCTCGTTCACCTTCCCGAAGAAGGTGATGCGCAGACCGTTATCCGTCTCGGGCACGACCGCGCCCAGATTTTCGGGCACCACGGGCAGGTTCGGGTCGGCCACCGTCTCCACCTCGCTAACCGATCCGGTCAGCAGGTTGGCAAAGATCGAACTGACATCCGCGAACCCTAGGAAAAAGTTCATCGCCAGCGGCGTCACCACGAAATGCGCGAAGGCCGCGCCCAGCAGGAACATGATCGGCGAGGCAATGATGAAGGGCAAAAACGCCGCCTTCTCGTTCCGGTACAGTCCCGGCGCCACGAACCGCCACATCTGCGCCGCGATCACCGGAAACGCCAGCATGAAGCCGAACACCATCGAGATACGGAAAAGCGTGAACAGGTATTCCTGCGGGCTGGTGTATTGCAGCGTCGGCGACGGGTCGCCCAGCGTCCGCAGCGTCGCCTCGATCGGGCCAAGCAGGAATTGCAGGATCGGCTCGGCCACCGCGAAAGCCAGGATGATCCCCACGAGGAACGCTAGCACAGAGCGGATAAGCCGCGTGCGCAACTCCGCCAGATGCTCGATCAGCGGGGCCGAGCTCATCTCGATGTCGTCGTCGTCGGTGGCGCTCATGCAGGTTTATCCGAGGCGGGCTTCTTCGCAGCCGGTTTCTTCGCAGCCGGTTTTTTCGCCGGCGCCTTGCTTGCAGCCGCCTTTTTCGGCGCCGCCTTCTTGGGCGCGGGTTTGGCCCCGGATTTCGGCGCTGCCTTTTTCGCGGGCGCTTTCTTGGGCTGCGCTGCCTTGGCCGTGCTGTCCGTCTTCGCCGCCGCAGGTGTCGGCTTCGCAGTCTCGTCCTCGGCCTTGGCCTTGGCCGCTTCTTCCGCCGCCTTGCGTTCCTCGGCCATCTCGGCCGAACGCTTCGAGATCTTGTCGACCATCGCCTTGCGGTCGTCGTCGAACTCGGCCCGCTTGGGCTCGGGCCCGGCCATGGTCTTGGCGGTGAAGCTGTCGGTCGATTTCTTGACCTCGTCCATCGCCGCGCCCATCGGGTTCGTGGCCGATTTCAGGGACTTGGACACCTCGTTGACGCCCGCCTCATCCGCCGCGTCGTTCATCGCCCGGCTGAATTCGCGTGCCATCTGCTTGGCCTTGCCCACGAACCGTCCCACGGTCCGGAACATGCCCGGCAAATCCTTTGGCCCCACGACGATCAGCGCGACGATGCCGATCACCATGAGCTCGGTCCAGCCCAGGTCGAACATTCTGAAGCGTTAAACCTTGTCTTTTTCTTTGCCGTCTTCGGGCGTGACGTCCCGGGCCGAATCCGCAGCGTCGTTGCTGGCGTCCTCGACTTCCTTGTTTCCTTCCGCGACGCCCTTCTTGAACGAGGTGATGCCCTTGCCCACCTCACCCATCAGCGACGAGATCTTGCCGCGTCCGAAAAGGACCAGCACGACCACCGCAATCAGCAAGAGCCCCGGAAGGCCGATGTTGTTCAGCATGATATGTCTCCCTTATCCCGGCCCCGTTTCTGAGGTCCCGCAGGATGTACGTCAACCGTATCTAAGCGGTTGCGCCGCCGGTTGGAAGAACCAATCCGCCGCAGAGTCCGGGTTTTTCCACAGCAGAGCCAGAAAATTCGAATCTTCTGGCTCAATTTTTGCGCAAAAATTGACGCCTAGCCTGCCCGCCGCGCCGAAGCGAAGAC
The DNA here is from genome assembly GCF_002917925.1 of Roseovarius confluentis. Taxonomy (GTDB): domain Bacteria; phylum Pseudomonadota; class Alphaproteobacteria; order Rhodobacterales; family Rhodobacteraceae; genus Roseovarius; species Roseovarius confluentis. Next base: position 606,434 of record NZ_PPFE01000001.1, read on the forward strand.
CGTGGCGCATCCGATCAACAGCACGACCACGCAGATCGCCAGCAACTGTTCGTACTTGTGCCACTCCGCCAGCGGTGTCGGCGCGAACACCGCGCCCCTTGCGAAATAGGCCACCGCCCCTGCCATCGCCGCCGCGAAACTGACCGAGAAGGCCCAGACAGGCACCCGCCGCCCCATCACCAGCCCGGCCAACAGCACGGGCGTCAGGAACAGGCTCGCGGTGCCGCTGACCGCCACCGCGTCAAAGAGGCTCTGATTGTCCCACAGCGTCAGCGCGGCCCCCGCCAGCATGAAGCCCACCATCGCCATGCGCCCGCCGGCCAGCGTGCGCGGCGCAAGCCCCAGCTCGTCCACCATCAACCGCGCCGCACTGGCCAGCGCGGAATCGAGCGTCGACAGCGCACTGACCAGCAGCGAAACCAGCAGCGCCACATAGACCCAGACCGGGAACATCCCCGCCCATGTCCCCAGCAGTTCACCTTCGTATTCCGCGCCCCGCAGCGCCGCCTCGATCCCGAAAAAACCGAAGCCCACGATGCAGAGAAACGAGATCCAGAAGGCGTGCAGGAACGACGCGCGAGTCGTTTTCTCATCGGCAAGGAATCCGCGATCCATCATCACCGGGTCATGCACCGGGTAGGAAAACACCTGCAGGAACGCGACCAGCAGCAACACCTGCCCATTCCACGCCCCGCTCGCGCCCTCGGACGTCAGCACCGCGCCGATATCGAACCCCGGTGCAGTTACCAACGCCACGAAGGCCACGCCGAAAACCACTATGAAAACAAGCATCTGCACCACGTCCGTGCGCAGCGCCGCGCTCAACCCGCCCCAGGCGCTGTAGGCCAGGCCCAGCCCCGCCACCAGCAGGATCGACGCCTCGCGCGCCATGCCGACGTCCGGCAGGGCCGCGGCAAAGATCAGGCCGACGACCAGCAGGTTTGCGAACACCTCCGACAACAGCCGCAGTGCGATGACGATGTTGTAAAGCGTCGTGCCCGTGCCGCCGAACCGCCCGCGCAACCAGTCCTGCACCGAGCCGGCCCCCTCGCGCCGCAGGCGCGCCACGACGAAGCCGCCGGTCAGGAACGAGCCATAGTAGGCCGCATAGGCCAGCACGCCCCAGATCCCGTAGAAATACCCCAGGATGGCCGAGTTCATCAGCGACCGGGCAAAGATCCACGTCGTCACCTGGCTCAGCACCAGCACCCACAGCGTCGGCGCCCGCCCGGCCACGCTTGCGCCCCCGAAGAACCCTTCGACCGTCGCGCGGCGCGGGGTTACCAATAGGCTCGCCACCAGAACGAGCCCGAAAATGGCAATGATGGCAGTGGTTTGCATGGGCGCCGCTCCTCTTCGGTCCAAGTCTCGAACCGATAGCAGCGCCCCTGCACCCGCGCCAGACTCTTCGCGCATCCCGACGCGAACGTGATCGCCCGTGTGCGCGACTATTACATCGTGGCGTTGATCGCGCCGCCATCCAGCAGGATGTTCTGCCCCACGATGAACCCAGCGTGCTGGCTGCACAGGAACGCGCAGCTTGCGCCGAATTCCTCGGCCGTGCCATAGCGCCCGGCCGGGATCGTCGCCGCCCGCTGCGCACGGGCTTCGTCGATGCTGATCGACTGCGCCTCGCTCACGCCCTTGTCCAGCGAATCAGCCCGGTCCGTTGCATGAATGCCAGGCTGCAGGTTATTGATATTCACACCTTTTCCCGCAACCTGCCGCGCCGTGCCCGCAACGTACCCGGTCAGCCCCGCACGCGCCGAATTGCTCAGCCCCAGCACCGGGATCGGCGCCTTCACGCTTTGCGAGGTGATGTTCACGACCCGGCCCCAGCCGCGCTCCATCATCCCCGGCACCAACGCCTTGATGAACGCGATGGGCGTCAGCATGTTGGCATCCAGCGCCTTGATGAAATCCTCCCGGTCCCAATCCGTCCACTTTCCCGGTGGCGGGCCACCTGCGTTTGTCACAAGGATATCAACGCCTTCCGCGGCGCTTATCACCTTCTTCTGCCCTTCCGGCGTGGTCACGTCACAGGCCACGGTGGTCACCTTTACGTCGAACTCGTCGCGAATGGCCTGCGCCGACACCTCCAGCGCCTCTTCCCCGCGGGCGTTCATCACCAGGTCCACGCCCGCCTCGGCCAGCGCCCGGGCACAGCCCAACCCCAACCCTTTCGACGACGCGCAGACCAACGCGCGTTTACCTCTTATTCCAAGGTCCATGATACAAACTCCCGATATTTTCGACCCCAGTTAGCACTCCCTCCCGCCAAAGGACCAGCAAATCCCCTGTTCGCGTCGCCATGTTGACCACATGACGCCATAATCCTACGCTACGCCACCCAAGCAGGCAGCGCAGGTCCGCCAACGGACCGCAACAGGACAAAGGAACAGCATGACCAAGGGCCCAGAGCGTCCGGCCTACGCCATCCCCGTCCTTCGGGCGGCGGATTTCACTGTCATCAACGGGGCCAACCTGGGCGATTCCATTTCCTTCGCGCACGAACTCGACCTCGACGACACCTATGACCTGCGCGTCGGCGCCCGCCTGCACCGCATGTCGCTGGCCCCCGGCGACGGCAATGCGCTCACCATCATGGACGGCTCCCGCCTTGGCACACCCGGCGCCACCGTCCATCTCGACAGCTGCCTGACAATGATGTCCGCCAACGGCCAGACCTCCGAGATCCTGATCCTGGTCGAGGTCGACGCCGCCGGCGACGTGGCCCAGGTCTATGCTCACCCGCTGGCCCAGCTGAAACCGCGCACCGGCTACAGCCTCGTGGGCATCGACACCGTCAACGCCCGCCAGAAATTCGCCGAAGTGGCCTGCGTTTCGTTTTCCAAGGGCACGCATATCACCATGGCCTCCGGCGCCCAGACCGCGATCGAGGATCTCAAGATCGGCGACCGCGTCCTCACCCGCGACGACGGCCCCCAGCCAGTGCGCTGGATCGGTCAGTCCACCGTGCGCGCCGTGGGCGAGTTCTCCCCCATCCGCATCCGCGCGGGCGCCATGAACAACACCGGCGACCTGCTGGTCAGCCCCGATCACCGATTGTTCGTCTATCAACGCTCCGACGCGCTCGGCGCCGGCCGGTCCGAGGTGCTGATCCGCGCCCGCCATCTGGTGAACGGCGACACCGTGGTGCAGGAGGATGGCGGCTTCGTCGAATACTACCAGCTGCTCTTCGACACCCACCAGATCATCTATGCCGAAGGCATCGCCGCCGAGACCCTGCTGGTCGACCCGCGCACCCGCGCCGTCCTGCCGCAGGATCTCAACGACGAACTCGCCCGCGCCCTGCCCCTGGGCGGGCACGGCAACCGCGCCCACCTGGAATTCGAGGTGAACGAGGCCGACATCCAGCCCGACATGGCCCGGCTACTCAAGGACGCCTCGACGCGCTGATCCGCCTCACACCTCCGAGTAGGTGTAAAAGAACTCCTCGCGCACGATCTTGCCATCCGCCACGGTGTAAATGCCGACCTCCTCCATGTCCGACACCTTGCCGGTCTCCGTCTCCTTGACCTTCGAGCGGAAGATCACCGCGAACCGGTCGTCGCCGTGCCACATCGGTCCGGCGACCTCGGCCTCCAGCATCTCCATCGCGCCTTCCCACCACTCGTGTTTTGCCCGGATCCCGTCCAGCCCGTGCGTCTCTCGGCCCTGCCCCATGTCGACGGCCTCAACCGACACCGCGTCGGCGGCGTAAAGCCGGCCCAGGTTTTCCTTCGCCCGGCCCTCGCGGCACCCGGCGACCAGTTCATTTGCAATCTCCATCATGCCCATCTGTCGAAACTCCCATTTCTGACGTTCACGTAATGTTCCAATGTTGCCACGCCGCAGCGTTCCGGTCCACTGGCGTTTCGATGCCGCAGGCGGTCTCTGGCCACATCCTGACAGCATCACCCTGGCACACCAAGATGACACCGACGCGATGCCACTCGAATACCGACGCGATACCGACGCCCGAATCTTGCACCCGCCCCGCGCCGCCTCTATAGCGTCGCTCATGTTGGATACCGTCCCAAATCGCCCCGATCTGCCGCCCGAAATCGCGCGGCGGCGCACCTTTGCCATCATCAGCCACCCCGATGCCGGCAAGACCACCCTGACCGAGAAGTTCCTGCTTTACGGCGGCGCCATCCAGATGGCCGGTCAGGTCCGCGCCAAGGGCGAGGCACGGCGTACCCGCTCGGACTACATGCAGATGGAGAAAGACCGGGGAATTTCCGTCTCGGCCTCCGCAATGTCGTTCGATTTCAACGACTTCCGCTTCAACCTCGTTGACACGCCCGGCCACTCGGACTTCTCCGAGGATACCTATCGCACCCTCACCGCGGTCGACGCCGCCGTCATGGTGATCGACGGTGCCAAGGGCGTGGAAAGCCAGACGCAGAAGCTGTTCGAGGTCTGTCGCCTGCGCGACCTGCCGATCCTGACCTTCTGCAACAAGATGGACCGCGAAAGCCGCGATACCTTTGAGATCATTGACGAAATACAGGAGATGCTGGCGATCGACGTGACCCCGGCCTCTTGGCCCATCGGCGTCGGCCGCGATTTCATCGGCTGCTACGACATGCTGCGCAACCGGCTGGAACTGATGGACCGCGCCGACCGCAACAAGGTGGCGGAAAGCATCAAGATCGACGGTCTGGACGACCCCAAGCTGGAGGACCACGTCCCCGCGCATCTGGTTGAGAAACTGCGCGAAGACGTTGAAATGGCCCGCGAATTGCTGCCGGATCTCAACCCGCAATCGGTACTCGAAGGCCATATGACCCCGATCTGGTTCGGCTCCGCCATCAACTCTTTCGGCGTCAAGGAATTGATGGACGGCATCGGCACCTATGGCCCGGAACCCCAGCCGCAATCCGCCGAACCGCGCCAGATTTCACCAGAGGAATCAAAGGTTTCCGGCTTCGTCTTCAAGGTGCAGGCCAACATGGACCCCAAGCACCGCGACCGCGTCGCCTTCGTGCGCATGGCCTCGGGTCATTTCAAGCGCGGCATGAAGCTCACCCATGTGCGCTCCAAGAAACCCATGACGGTTTCCGCGCCCGTGCTCTTTCTCGCTTCCGACCGCGAACTGGCCGAAGAGGCCTGGGCCGGCGACATCATCGGCATCCCCAACCACGGCCAGCTGCGCATCGGCGACACCCTGACCGAGGGCGAGGCCCTGCGCGTCACCGGCATCCCGTCCTTCGCGCCGGAACTGCTGCAAAACTGCCGCGCAGGCGATCCGATGAAGGCCAAGCACCTGGAAAAGGCCCTCATGCAATTCGCCGAGGAAGGCGCCGCCAAGGTGTTCAAGCCGACCATGGGCGCGGGCTTCATCGTCGGCGTCGTGGGGCAATTGCAGTTCGAGGTTCTGGGCAGCAGGATCGAGCTGGAATACGGTCTGCCCGTCCGCTTCGAGCCGTCGCAGTTCACCTCCGCCCGCTGGGTCCACGGCCCGAAAGAGGCGGTCGAGAAACTCGTCAACGCCAACAAGCAGCACATCGCGCTCGATAACGACGGCGACACGGTCTACCTCACTCGCCTGCAATGGGACATCGACCGCATCGAACGCGACTACCCGGACGTCAATCTGTCGGCGACCAAGGAAATGATGGTGTGACGGGCCTCTTCGCATCATTCTGGCGCAATGGATGACCAGGTATACCCCGGCGGATTTGCCTCTCTCGTAAAGCGGTTCGAGGGCAAGCGCACCCAATTCACCAATTGGCAAGACCTGTTGCCGCCAATCGATGCGGACCTCTCGCGCTTCTTCCACGCGACGGTTTCCCCCGGCCCCGTGCCACCGCGCCGGAAAACGCGCGACATCCACGAAAAGCACGAGGATTTCAGCGTTCAACTGGCCGGCTACAGCGAGGCGCATGTGCTGAACGCGATCCTCATCGCGGTGCTGCGCCGGCGTGATCCGCCGGATGAGGCCCTGACCCTGTTTTTCCGCCTGTGGTCCGAACATGGTGCACGCCTGGTCAAGGACATGCCCGTGCGCTGGATGGTGTCCTCCGCCACCACCTTTGCGGATCATGGCCGGACCGGCGACCAACGCGCCTGCGGCATGGGGCTTTCGGTGCTCTTCGACACGATCAAGCTCTACGAGAGCGAACGCAGCTACAGCGGGCTCTCCGGGCGAAAGCTCTTCAGCCTTCGGCCCGGTGAAAAGCACCACAGCATGCCTTTCGGGGTCACCCGCTATTCCTTCAAGTCTGGCGACCTCGACAAGAACATGCTCGCCCGGCTCTGGCTGCTGTCCGAGGCCGACGCGACCATCGCCCCTCTTGCCCGCGCGATGCTGCGCCTTGTCGTCACCGACACGCGTACCGTCTTCTCCCGCGTCCAGCGAATGAAGGCGGCACGGGCAGAGCGTCGTGCCAGGAAGCAACCGTGACCCTGCAGAACCGAGTCCTGCCCACGGGCGAGATCGCGGCCACGCCGGAACGCGGCACCCTCATGGGAAACCGGGGCATCCTGCACGACGCCGATCAACGACTGGGCAAGGCGCGCTGGCGGCACGCTCACTGGGTCACCTGTCAGCTGAGCTTCAAGGGCCGCCGCCGTGCCCTGATGCAGCCCGGAGCCTACACCGAACTTTTCTTCCTCGACGAGCCCACGGCGCTCGCCGCCGGTCACCGCCCCTGCGGCGAATGCCGTCGCCCGGAGTTTAAACGCTTCGTTTTGCTTTTCCACGCCGCCAACGGCACCGCAACACTGGCCGAGATCGACCGCCTGATGCACCGCGATCGTGTCACGCGCACGCGCGCGCAGGTCCGCCACACGGCAGTCCTCGAAACGCTGCCCGATGGCGCCTTCATCCTGCACGACGACGCGCCGCATCTTGTATGGGGCGACCGCCTCCTGCGCTACACCCCCGGCGGCTACACCGCCGCCCTGCCCCGCACCACGAGACCCGCGACCGTGCTCACCCGGGCCTCGACCGTCGCCACACTGGCCGCCGGGTACCGCCCTTCACTGCACCACTCGGCCACGCAAACGCACCCCTGACCTTCTCCTGGCCTCAAATACCCCTGCCAGAGGTACCGACCTCTTGCGCGCACAGCGCCCCTGTCACATGCTCAGGCCATGAGCAGTGACCCCACATGGGGCGTGGTCGCCACAATCAAGGCGCCCGCCCAAGACATCCTGAATTTTGCCGCGCACTACCTCGACCTGGGCGCCCACCGGGTGTTTGTCTACCTGGACGAGGACACGGCGCAGGCCCGCTCGGCGCTCAAGCGGCACCCCAAATGCCGCGTGATCCTGACGGATGCCAATTACTGGAAACGCCGCCGCCGCGACAAGGGGCGGCCGGACGCGCACCAGCACCGCCAGTCGCTCAACGCCACGCATTGCTATACACGCGATCCGCAGGTCGACTGGCTCCTGCATGTCGACGTCGATGAATTCTTGCAGCCCCTGTCGCCGCTCACCGCCCAACTGGTTGCGATCCCGCCCGGCATCCTGTCTGCCCGCGTGCGCCCGATCGAGGCAATGCAGCCCGATCCCGCCGACCCGCCGCCGCCCGGCACAATCTGGTGCAAGGGCTTCGATCCGATGCTGCGGATCCGCCGTGAACAGACCGCCAGGCTTTACCCCTGCTACGGCGAGCATCTGAATGGCGGCTTTCTCAGCCACGTCGCCGGGAAGTTATTCGTGCGCACCGGGCAGCCCGATGTCAGCATCCGTATCCATAACGCGTTCGTCGGAAAGACACGCGATTCCAACCTCTTCGACCTCCACGACTGTCGCCTCGTGCATCTTCATGCCCCCACCTGGGACGACTGGCAGGCGCGGTTCCGCTACCGGCTCACCCGAGGCTCCTACCGGCCCGACCTCAAAGCCAACGCCCGGCACTCGGAAACGGCCCTGACGATGCACCAGCTGTTCTCGATGCTCGAGTCCGAGGGCGGCGAAGACGCCCTGCGCGCCTTCTTCACCGAGGTCTGTGTGGCCACGCCGGACCTGCGCACCCGGCTCGACGCGCAGGGCCACCTGCACGCGGTCTCCCTCGATCTGGACGCCAAACGCGCCCGGCATTTCCCGAATTTCACCTGATCGCCCTTGATTGTTGCCGCAACGCACACAATTCACACGACATACACACTTTGTCCGTCCCGTGGCGTCGCACATTGACCAACGCCCGGCCTTCAGATAGGGGAAGTGCACCAAGGCCCTGCACTTACGGGCCAATTCGAGATGGCGGGCCAGAATCGTGTCCGCAAACCTGTGGACATACATGACAAAATTTTCTGACCTGAGCCTGAACCCCAAGGTTCTGAAAGCCGTCGAAGAAGCCGGCTACGAAACCCCCACCCCCATCCAGGCGGGCGCCATACCTCCCGCGCTCGAAGGCCGCGACGTCTTGGGCATCGCCCAGACCGGCACCGGCAAGACCGCCGGGTTTACCCTGCCCATGCTGTCGCTTCTGGCCCGGGGCCGTGCCCGCGCGCGCATGCCGCGCAGCCTGGTGCTTTGCCCCACGCGCGAACTCGCCGCGCAGGTGGCCGAGAATTTCGACACCTATTCCAAGTACCTCAAGCTGACCAAGGCGCTGCTGATCGGCGGCGTCAGCTTCAAGGAGCAGGAACAGATCATCGACAAGGGCGTCGACGTCCTGATCGCCACGCCCGGCCGCCTGCTCGACCATTTCGAGCGCGGCAAGCTGATCCTTTCGGACGTGAAAGTGATGGTCGTGGACGAGGCCGACCGGATGCTCGACATGGGCTTCATCCCCGATATCGAGCGCATCTTCGGCCTGACGCCCTTCACCCGCCAGACGCTTTTCTTCTCCGCCACCATGGCGCCCGAGATCGAGCGCATCACCAACACGTTCCTCTCCAGCCCCGAACGCATCGAGGTCGCCCGTCAGGCGACGGCCTCCGAGACGATCGAACAGGGCGTGGCGATGTTCAAACCCTCGCGCCGCGACCGGGCAGACAGCGAAAAACGCAAGCTGCTGCGTGCACTCATCGACGCCGAGGGCGAGAAGCTGACCAACGCGATCATCTTCTGCAACCGCAAGACGGATGTGGATATCGTCGCCAAGTCGCTCAAGAAGTACGGCTATGACGCCGCGCCCATTCACGGCGACCTCGACCAAAGCCAGCGCACCCGCACGCTCGACGGCTTCCGCGCCGGCGATCTGCGCATTCTCGTGGCCTCCGACGTGGCCGCCCGCGGCCTCGACGTGCCCTCGGTAAGCCATGTGTTCAACTTCGACGTCCCCGGCCACCCCGAGGATTACGTCCACCGCATCGGCCGCACCGGCCGTGCCGGGCGCGACGGCAAGGCGATCACGCTCTGCAACCCGCGCGACGAGAAAGCTCTCAGCGCGGTCGAGAACCTGATCCAGAAAGAGATCCCCAAGCTCGACAACCCGCTGGGCAACGCCGCGCCCGAGCCCGAGGCCGACGCAGCCACCGAGGACGCGCCGAAGAAGCCACGCCGCTCACGCAGCCGCCGCAAGTCGGATGAGTCGCAAGAGGCGCAGGAAACCGCTCCACAGAAAACCGAGGACGCCAAGTCCGAGCCGACAGCCGACGCGAAATCCGAATCCAAGTCGCAGGACGAAGGCGAGAAACCTTCGCGCGGCCGCAGTGGCAGCAGCGGCAAGAAGCAGGACAACAAGGACAAGTCCGGCCCCGTCGGCATGGGCGACCACCTGCCCAGCTTCATCGCCAAGAGCTTCGACGAGCGGATGGTGTCCTGAACCGGCCTCGTAGGGTGGGTGAGAACCCACCTTCCGCACGCGTCAAACCGATTCCGTAGGGTGGGCGAAAGCCCTCGCGCCCCCCCGCCCCAAGCGTTATGACAACCGGCTGATAATCACCGTCACCTCGGGCTTCTTGCCGATCTCGCCCTGCGCGCTCTGACGCGCCACCTTGCGCAGTCCGTCCTCCAGCGCGTCATCGTCGCTCAGCGTCTTGGGCTTCGCACGCCCCATGAACTGGCTCAGGTCCTCTTCCAGAACGTCCACCAGCGGCGCGCGGCTGCTGCCGGTCTCGGCCAGCCCCATGATCTCGCACCAGGGCTCGCCCAGCGGTTCGTCACTCTCGTCCAGGATCACGTTGATCGTCACGTGCCCGTTCAGCGCCATGCGGATCCGGTCGCGCACGATACCGTCAAGTGCTCCGACCTTCACCGACCCGTCAAGGTAGGTCCGCCCGGTGTCGACATACTCGGCCACCTCTGCACGGTTGCCGCTCAGATCGATCATCGTGCCGTTCGGCGCCAGAACCCCGTGCAGCTTGCTTTCGCCCGCCAGCTTCACATGCTCGCGCAGGTGCCGGTGCTCGCCATGCATCGGAATCACGAATTGCGGTTGGACGATCTGGTGCAGCTTCTTCAGGTCGGGCCGGTTGGCGTGCCCCGACACGTGGTAAAGGCCGCTGCTGTCATCCACAACGTCCACGCCCTGTTCGCTGAACTGGTTGATGATGCGAATGACACCGCGCTCGTTGCCCGGAATCGTCTTGGACGAGAACAGGAACGTGTCCCCGGGCTTCAGCGTAATCCCGTTATACTTGCCCTGCGCCAACTGCGCACTGGCCGCGCGCCGTTCCCCCTGGCTGCCGGTGACGATCAGCATCACGTTCTCGCGCGGAATGTCCCGCGTGTCCTCGGGGCTGATCGTGCGCGGGAAATCGGTCAGCACGCCGGTCTCGACCGAGGCTTCGATCATCCGCCGCATCGCCCGGCCCAGCAGACAGATCGACCGCCCGGCCCGTTCCCCGGCCTGGGCCAGCGTCTTCACCCGTGCCACGTTGCTGGCGAATGTCGTCGCCACGACCATGCCCTTTGCGCCTGCGACAAGCTTCTCGATCTCGGGGCCCACGGTGCTTTCGCTGCGCCCCTCATGGGCGTTGAACACGTTGGTCGAGTCGCAGACCAGCGCCTTCACCCCCGGCTTGGCGATCTCGGCCCACATCGCCTCGTCAAAGGCCTCGCCCACCACCGGGTCCATGTCGATCTTGAAATCCCCCGAATGCACGATCCGCCCCGCCGGCGTGTCGATCACCAGGCCGGAACTTTCCGGGATCGAATGCGAGATCGGCGCGAACCCCACGGTGAACGGTCCCGCTTGGGTCGTCTCGGGCCAAGGCGACACGGTCTGCACCGCCTTCTCCGGGTGGCCATGCTCGTCCATCTTCCGCCGCGCGATATTGGCGGTGAACGCCCGCGCGTAAATCGGCGCTCCCAGCTGGTCATAGTAATGCGCCACAGCACCCACGTGGTCTTCGTGCGCGTGGGTGATGAACACCGCCTCCAACTGGTCGCGCCGCTCTTCCAGCCACGCGATATCGGGGAAAATCAGGTCCACCCCCGGCGTGCCATCCATGTCCGGAAACGTCACGCCGAGGTCCACAAGGATATACCTTTCCTTGCCCGGCGCGCCGTATCCGTAGACATAGGCGTTCATGCCAATTTCCCCCGCCCCGCCAAGGGCAAGGTACGTCAATCTCTCACTGCTCATCCCCGATCAGCCTTCCTTGTTATGGGCATGGATCACGGTCAGCCCATGCATCGTCAAATCTTCTCGAATTTCGTCGAACAGCAGGTCGCCCTGCGCGAAAAGCGGCGCAAGGCCACCCGTGCCGATGATCTTCATCGGCGTCTCGTACTCGGCCCGGATGCGCTCTGTCACACCGCTGACCAGCCCGACATAGCCCCAGAACACGCCCGACTGCATACAGTCCACCGTGTTGGTGCCGATCACCTTCTGCGGCTTCGTCACGTCGATATGAGGTAAGGCCGCCGCCGCCATGTGCAAGGCCTCGAGGCTCAGGTTGACGCCGGGGGAAATCACGCCCCCGACATAGGCGCCATCCTCGGCCACAACGTCAAAGGTCGTTGCTGTGCCGAAATCCACCACGATCAGGTTGCCGCCATAAAGGTCGTAGGCCCCGGCGGCATTCACCAGCCGGTCCGGCCCCACCTGCGTGCCCTCGTCCACCCGCGGCTGGCGCGGCAGCGCGCATTCCGGCTTGCCCACCACGATGGGCCGGCAGCCAAAGAAACGGTCCGCAAAGACGCGCAGGTTGAACACCACGCGCGGCACCGTGGACGAGATGATGACATCGGTGATATCGAGGTCGATCTCGTAATGCTTCACAAGCGTCGAGAACCACGTGAAATAGGCATCCGCCGTCCGCGCATGGTGGGTCGAGGTGCGCAGGGTGCACAGAAACTTCGACCCGTCCCAGATCGCGAAAACCGTGTTGGTGTTGCCGCAGTCGATCGCCAGAAGCATCTTGGCGCCCCTCTCTTTCGTCAGAAAAACACGTCCGCCGCCGGGATGACGTGGCGCGATTTGGCATCTGTTAGAACAAGATTGCCGCCCGCGTCCACCGTCTCGAACGTGCCGGTAAATTCCTCGCGGCCCGTCCTTGCGGTTATTACTTCGCCCAAGCGCGCCGCCCGGTCCATCCAGGCCGCGCGAATGGGCGCAAATCCATACGTCGCGAACTGTGTCTCCAGCTTGGCATAGGCCGGAGCAAGCAGGTCAAGGAACTCCTCCGCTGCAACCTCCACCCCGGTCTCGGACATGAGCGATACGGGCCGCACAGCCCCCGGCTCCACCGCGTCCGCCTCGGGTGCGTCGCGCAGGTTCACCCCGATTCCGATGGCGAAATGGCTTAGCCCGCCACCCGCGCCCGCGCTTTCCAAGAGTATCCCGGCCAGCTTGCCGCCGTTCAACAGCACGTCATTCGGCCATTTCAGCGAAAAGCCCGTCGGCCGTCCCGTCACTGCCACGAACGCATCAAAAAGCGCCAGCGAGGCCACGAAAGACCGCAGCGCCACCTGGTCCGGGCTTTCCGTGGGCCGCATCACCAGCGTCGCCGCGAAGTTGCCCGCCGGGTTGGCCCAGGGTCGCCCGCGCCGCCCCCGCGCCGCCGTCTGGTGCCGCGCCATTATCCATTCCGGACCGCTCAGGCCGGGCGCAATTCGCGCCGCCTCGGCGTTGGTGCTGTCCACCTCGTCCAGCACCCGCCGCCCGTATCCTTCTGGCCACGGCTCTTTCATTGTTCAAAAAATACTCCCGCCGGAGGCGCCCGAAAAACAAAGCGACGCGCCAAGGGCGCGTCACCTTTTTCCAGACTGCGATGCGGTTCAGTCGACAAGCGTCGCCGCCGCCGCCTGCGCCATGGCCTCGACGCCGAACATGTTCAGCATCCCCACGACCATGATCGCCGCCGACGCCATCAGGAACCCCCACAGCACCGGCGATTTGCGCGCTTCCAGCGGCTCGCCCTCTTCGCCGAAATACATGAAGAAGACGATGCGCAGGTAATAGAACGCCCCGATCACCGACGCGATCACCCCGGCCACCGCCAGCCAGACAAGCCCGCCATCGTAAGCGGCCCGCAGTACGTAAAGCTTGCCGAAGAACCCCAGGAAAGGCGGCACGCCCGCAAGGCTGAACATCAGGATCAACACCGCCAGCGCCCGGCCCGGATGCGCCCGGGAATAAAGGTTCAGGCTGGCGATATCCGTCACCGGCCGCCCGTCGCGTTCCATCGACAGGACAAAAGCGAAGGTGCCGACGTTCATGGTCACGTAGATCGCCATGTAGACCAGCATCGCCTGCACGCCGAACGCCGTGCCCGCCGCCAGCCCCATCAGGGCGTATCCCATATGCGCGATCGACGAATAGGCCATCAGCCGCTTGATATCGGTCTGCCCGATCGCGGCGATCCCGCCCAGGAACATCGACAACAGCGACAGCACCGCGATCACCTGCTGCCAGTCGCCCACCACGCCGCCGAACGCGTCATGCGCCACGCGGGCGAAAAGCGCCATCGCCGCCATCTTGGGCGCGGTGGCAAAGAACGCCGTGATCGGTGTCGGCGCGCCCTCGTAGACGTCCGGCGTCCACATGTGGAACGGAACCGCCGAGACCTTGAAGGCCAGCCCCGCCAGCACGAACACCAGCCCGATCAGCAATCCGAGCGGCGCCTGTCCTTCCGCCGATGCGATGATCCCGGAAAACAGCGTCGTGCCGGTATAGCCATAGACCAGCGAGGCCCCGTACAGCAGGATGCCCGAGCTGAGCGCGCCCAGCACGAAGTATTTCAGGCCCGCTTCGGTCGATTTCACGCTGTCGCGCCGCAGCGAGGCGACGACGTAAAGCGCCAGCGACTGCAACTCCAGCCCCATGTAAAGCGCCATCAGGTCACCGGCACTGACCATCATCATCATGCCCACGGCCGCCAGCGCCACCAGCAGCGGATACTCGAACCGCAGCATGTCGCGCTGCGCCATGTAGTCCTGCCCCATCAGCAGCACGGCCGCTGCCGACAGCAGCACCGCCACCTTGGCGAACCGCGCGAACCCGTCATCGTTGAACATGCCGCCGAACGCCGTGCGCGTGCCATCGCCCGAGAACCCGATCCAGGCCGCCATCACCACGAAGACCGCCGCCGTGATCCACACCAGCAGCGGCGCGTACCGATCCTTGCCGGTATAGGCCACGCCCAGAAGCGCCGCCATCGCGTATACCGAGATCAGGATCTCCGGCAGGATTACATTCAGATCAGCCTGCATGGGACTACTCCGTCGCAGCGGCCAGCTTGGTCGCGCTGTCCGCGTCGACCAGGGCCGTTTCATAATTGGAAATCAGCGCCTCGACCGAGGGGCCGATGATGTCGGTCACAAGGCTGGGATAAACGCCCAGCAGCAAGGTCATCACCACCAGCGGGGCAAAGATCGCCTTCTCGCGCTGCGTCATGTCCTTGATCGACTTCAGGCTTTCCTTGATCAGGTCGCCCAGCACCACCCGGCGATAGAGCCACAGCGCATAGGCCGCCGACAGGATCACGCCAGACGTGGCCACCAGCGCCACCCAGGTGTTGACCTTGAATATCCCCATCAGCGTCAGGAATTCCCCGATGAAGCCCGACGTGCCCGGCAGACCCACATTGGCCATCGTGAACAGCATGAAGATCAGCGCATAGGCCGGCATCCGGTTCACCAGGCCGCCATAGGCGTCGATCTCGCGCGTGTGCATCCGGTCATAGATCACGCCCACGCACAGGAACAGCGCACCCGAGATAAACCCGTGGCTCAGCATCTGGAAGATCGCCCCGTCGATCCCCTGCTGGTTCGCCGCGAAGATCCCCATGGTGACGTAGCCCATGTGCGCCACGGACGAATAGGCGATCAGCTTCTTCATGTCTTCCTGCGCCAAGGCGACCAGCGAGGTATAGACGATGGCGATGGCCGACATCCACAAGACCAGCGGCGTCAGCACTTCGGACCCCACCGGGAACATCGGCAGGCTGAATCGCAGGAAGCCATAGCCGCCCATCTTCAACAGGATCGCCGCCAGCACGACCGAGCCCGCCGTCGGCGCCTGCACGTGCGCATCCGGCAGCCAGGTATGCACCGGCCACATCGGCATCTTCACCGCGAAACTTGCGAAGAACGCGATGAACAGCAGCGTCTGCATGCCACCCACGATCTGGATGCCCAGCAGGCTGAACGTCTCCGACCCGAAGCTGTGCGTCATCAGCGTCGGGATATCCGTCGTGCCCGCCTCGGCGAACATGGCGACCATCGCCACCAGCATCAGGACCGAGCCAAGAAACGTGTAGAGGAAGAACTTGAACGACGCATAAATGCGTTCCTTGCCGCCCCAGATCCCGATGATCAGGAACATCGGGATCAGCCCTGCCTCGAAGAACAGGTAAAAGAGCACCAGGTCCAGCGCCATGAACACGCCCAACATGAGCGTTTCCAGCAGCAGGAAGGCGATCATGTATTCCTTCACCCGGTGCGTCACGTTCCACGACGCGGCAATGGTGATCGGCATCATGAAGGTCGTCAGGATGACAAACAGGATGCTGATCCCGTCCACGCCCATCTTGTATTGCAGCCCCAGCAGCCACTCGCGCTCTTCCACGAACTGAAAGCCGGTGTTGTTCGGGTCGAAATCGAATAGGATGAACAGCGACACCAGAAAGGTCAGCCCGGTCGCGATCAGCGCCACCCACTTGGCATTGCGCTGCGCCGCCTCGTCATCGCCCCGCAGGAACACCGCCAGGATGAAAGCCGCGATGGCGGGAATGAAGGTGGTGATGGAAAGCAGGTTATCCATTAGTTCGCTCCCCCGCTAAGGCTCACCCATGTGACAAGCACCGCGATCCCGATGACCATGGCAAAGGCATAGGTGAAGATGTATCCCGACTGGGCCCGTCCGGCGAGGCGGGTGAAGAACGGGATGATCCCCATCGCGACCCCGTTGATGGTCCCGTCGATGACGTTGCCATCGCCCTTCTTCCACAACAGGCTGCCCAGCCGCTTGGCGGGCCGAACGAAAACAAAGTCGTAGATCTCGTCGAAATACCACTTGTTCAGCAGGAACAGGTACAGCGGGCGCTGGTTCTCGGCCAGCCGTCCGGGGATCGACGGGTTCAGGATGTAGAACCAGA
The DNA here is from genome assembly GCF_002917925.1 of Roseovarius confluentis. Taxonomy (GTDB): domain Bacteria; phylum Pseudomonadota; class Alphaproteobacteria; order Rhodobacterales; family Rhodobacteraceae; genus Roseovarius; species Roseovarius confluentis. The sequence continues at coordinate 622,885 of NZ_PPFE01000001.1, forward strand.
ACGCCGTCAGGAAGCCGACGATCATCGCCACGAAGGGGCTGACCTTGACCCATTTCGGCACCGCGTGCGCGTCGTTCAGGATCGTGTTGCCCTCGGCGGCATAGATCGCGCCCTCGCCCGGCTCGCCGGTGAACACATAGTGATGCTCCTCGCCGTAACCGCCTTCTTCGGTCTCGGCATGGGCCTCACCCTCTTCGGCATGGCTCTCGTCGGCCGCCGCGGTCTCTTCACCGTGCTCCTCGGCGCCTTCTTCGTGGTGCTGCTCTTCCGCGTAAGGCACGCCAAAGAACTTCGCCACCGTGTCCGTGTGCCCGAAGAAGCTGTTGTACCAGATCATCCCGGCAAAGATCGACCCGAGCGCCAGCACGCCCAGCGGCGCCACCATCACCATCGGGCTTTCGTGCGCGTGCTCATGCGTGTGCTTGTCGCCGCGCGGCTCGCCCCAGAAGGTCAGGAACATCAGCCGCCAGCTGTAGAAGCTGGTGAACAGCGCCGCGATGACCAGCGCCCAGAAGGCAAAGCCACCACTGGTGCCCGCATAGGCACTCTCGATGATCGCGTCCTTCGACAGGAAGCCGGCAAAGCCGATCGTGGTCAGCGGAATGCCCACGCCGGTAATTGCCAGCGTCCCGATCAGCATGGCCCAGAACGTATAGGGAAACTTCTTGCGCAGCCCGCCATAGTTCCGCATGTCCTGCTCGTGATGCATCCCGTGGATGACCGAGCCCGCGCCAAGGAACAGCATCGCCTTGAAGAACGCGTGCGTGAACAGGTGGAACATTGCCACGCTGTAGGCCCCCACACCCGCGGCCACGAACATGTAGCCCAGCTGCGAACAGGTCGAATAGGCGATGACGCGCTTGATGTCGTTCTGCACCAGCCCCACCGTGGCCGCAAAGAACGCCGTCATGCCGCCCAGCACCGTGACGAAGGCCAGCGCGCCGGGCGCGAACTCCATCAGCGGCGACATCCGGCAGACAAGGAAAACCCCCGCCGTCACCATGGTCGCCGCGTGGATCAGCGCCGACACCGGCGTCGGGCCTTCCATCGCGTCCGGCAACCAGGTGTGCAGGAACAGCTGCGCCGATTTGCCCATCGCGCCGACGAACAGCAGGAAGGCGATCAGGTTCGCCGCATTCCACTCCGTCCAGAGGAACGTCAGCTGCGTATTCGCCAACTCGGGCGCCGCCGCGAACACGTCGTCGAAATTGATCGACCCGGTCAAGAAGAACAGCGCGAAGATCCCCAGCGCAAAGCCGAAATCCCCCACCCGGTTCACCACGAACGCCTTGATCGCCGCCGCGTTGGCGCTTGGCTTGCGGAAATAGAACCCGATCAGCAGGTAAGACGCCAGGCCCACGCCCTCCCAGCCAAAGAACATCTGCGCCAGGTTGTCCGCCGTCACAAGCATCAGCATGGCGAAGGTAAAGAGGCTCAGATAGGCAAAGAAACGTGGGCGATAGCTCTCGTCGTCACGGAAATTCTCGTCATGGGCCATGTAGCCCATCGAATACAGGTGCACGAGCGCCGACACCGTGGTGATCACGATCAGCATGATCGCCGTCAGCCGGTCCAGCCGGATCGACCACGCCACGTCCAGCTCGCCCGACTGGATCCAGTCGAGGATGTGAATGTACTGGGTCGTCCCGTCGAAGCTGAAAAAGACGATCCAGCTCAGGAGCGCCGACAGGAACAACAGGCCCGTGGTCACCCACTGCGCGCCCGCGTCCCCGATGATGCGCCAGCCGAAGCCCGCGATGATGGCGCCCAGAAGCGGGCCGAATAGAATGATCTGTTCCATGCCCTCAGCCCTTCATCACGTTGACGTCTTCCACGGCGATCGTGCCGCGGTTGCGGAAGAAGCAGACAAGAATGGCAAGCCCGATGGCGGCCTCCGCGGCGGCCACGGTCAGCACGAACAGGGTAAAGACCTGCCCCACCATGTCACCCAGGAAGCTGGAAAATGCCACGAGGTTCACGTTGACCGACAGCAGCATCAACTCGATCGACATCAGCAGGATGATCACGTTTTTCCTGTTCAGGAAAAGCCCGAAAATCCCGATGACGAACAGCGCCGCCGCCACCGTCAGGTAATGCTCCAGTCCAATCATGTCGTCCCTCCGGGCCGCGCCCGTTCGTTTGTCTTTTCATCCCGTCCCGGGCCTGACCCGGGACCTCATTGTCTCTTGCCCGGGCCCGACGGTCCGGGAGGCCCCGGATCAGGTCCGGGGCGCGAACAGCAGGATTACAACCCCTGCCCCGGTTTCACGTCCTTCAGTTCCATCGCCTTGGCCGGATCGCGGTACATCTGCGCCAGCACGTCCTGCCGCTTGACGTCCGAGCGGTGGCGCAGCGTCAGCACGATCGCGCCCATCATCGCCACCAGCAGGATCAGACCCGCCAGCTGGAACAGCAGGAAATACTGGTCATACAGCAGCATCCCCAGCGCCTTGGTATTCTCCAGGTCGGTCGGCGTGACGGCCGCGCGCGCGCCCTCGGCATCCGTGGCCATCTGCCAGTTGCCGAAGGCGACGCCGAATTGCATCAGCAATATGATCCCGATCAGCAGCGCCAGCGGCATGTATTTCGCCATCTCCGCCTTCAGCTCGGCGAAATCCACGTCCAGCATCATCACCACGAACAGGAACAGCACGGCGACCGCGCCCACATAGACAATGATCAAGAGCATCGCCACGAACTCCGCGCCCAAAAGCACGAAAAGGCCAGCCGCGGACAGGAACGCCAGGATCAGCCACAGGACCGAGTGCACCGGGTTCCGGCTGACCACCGTGAACAGCCCCCCCGCCAACAGCGAGACCGCAAAGAGATAGAAGGAAAACGCGGCAATGGTCATGTGTCCTGGTCCTCGTCCTTGGCCTCGTCCATGACCTCGCGCGCGAAATCCATCGCCCGGTTCATGGACGGGATACCGGCAAACATCGCCATCATCGCGATGGTCTCGGCAATCTCGTCTTTCGTGGCGCCCGCTTCCAGCGCGTGGCGCACGGTCATCCTGATCTGCGTATCGCTCTGCGCGCCCAGCATGGTCAACCCCGCAAGCGTGATCAGCAGACGCGTCTTGGCGTCCAGCCCGTCCTTGCTGATGCCACGGCCGAACATCATCTCCATGAATTCCTTCGGCATGGTGGGCCACATCGCCTCGAACCCCTTGGGCGAGAACGACTCAAGCGCCGGATTCATGGTCTTCACCATCTCCTGCGCCTGGGCCATCATGGCCTCGAACGGGTTCGTCGGATTGCTCATCTGTAAGGCGCGTCCATTTCCAGGTTGCGGGCGATCTCGGCTTCCCACCGCTCGCCGTTCTCCAGCAGTTTCTGCTTGTCATAGAACAGCTCTTCGCGGGTCTCGGTGGCGAACTCGAAATTCGGCCCCTCGACGATGGCATCCACCGGGCAGGCTTCCTGGCAGAAGCCGCAATAGATGCACTTGGTCATGTCGATGTCATAGCGCGTCGTGCGGCGGCTACCGTCGTCGCGCGGCTCGGCGTCGATGGTGATCGCCTGCGCGGGGCAGATCGCCTCGCACAGCTTGCAGGCAATGCACCGCTCTTCGCCATTGGGATAACGCCGCAGCGCGTGCTCACCCCGGAACCGCGGGCTCAGCGGGCCTTTTTCATGCGGATAGTTCAGCGTCGCCTTGGGGGCGAAGAAGTATTTGAACCCCAGCTTGAAACCGTTGAACACATCCTTCAGCAGGAAGTATCCTGCGGCGCGTCCGTAATCGATCTGCGTCATTGTCGTCAGCCTCCCATTGCGTAGCGGGCCCAGAACGACCCGAAGACTTCGAATTTCGCCAGGAAGGACACGATCACGACCCAGGCGAGCGACAGCGGCAGGAACACTTTCCAGCCGATCCGCATCAGCTGGTCATAGCGATAACGCGGCGTGATCGCCTTCACCATGGCGAAGAGAAAGAAGAAGAACGCCATCTTCGCGACCATCCAGAACACCCCGTCCGGCAGCCCCGGAATGGGCGAAAGCCACCCGCCGAAGAACAGCAGGCTCGTCAGCGCGCACATCAGGAAGATCGCGATGTATTCCCCGGCCATGAACAGCAGGAAGGGTGTGCTGGAATATTCCACCTGGTAGCCCGCCACCAGTTCCGATTCCGCCTCCGGCAGGTCGAACGGCGGGCGGTTGGTTTCCGCCAGGCACGAGATGAAGAACAGGAACACCATCGGCAGGTGCGGCAGCCAGTACCAGCCGAAGAAGCCGAAATTCGTGTCCTGCGCCGCCACGATGGACCCGAAGCTCAAAGAGCCGGTCGAGATGATCACCCCGATGATGATCAGGCCGATGCTGACCTCGTAGGAAATCATCTGTGCCGCAGACCGCAACGAGCCCAGGAACGGGTATTTCGAGTTCGAGGCCCAGCCGCCCATGATCACGCCGTAAACCTCGAGCGACGAGACGGCAAAGACAAAGAGGACCGCGACGTTGATGTCCGACAGGACCCAGCCGTCATTGAGCGGAATCACCGCCCAGGCCAGCACCGCCAGCACGAAGCTCGCCATCGGCGCCATCATGAACACGGTACGGTCCGCGCCCGCTGGCACGACGACTTCCTTGAGCACGTATTTCAGCGCGTCGGCCACCGTCTGCAACAGGCCATAGACCCCCACCACGTTCGGCCCCCGCCGCATCTGCACCGCGGCCCAGATCTTGCGGTCGCCATAGACCAGAAACAGCAGCGACACCATCACGAAGCCCACCACCGCAAGGCACTGCGCCATGATCAGGACAAAGGTCCCAAGCGGGGTTGTCAGAAATTCAGCCATTCGTCCCTCATACCGTCGGTATCCCGTTCTCTGCGCAACTGGCGGCCACGACTTCCGCGTCGATCCTTATGATGCCACCGGGCAGCGTCGGCGAGATGGTGTAAACCGCATCTGCGGTCCAGATGCCACCCCGTTCGTCCACATTCGTGCGCACGTGGCGCGCAAATCCGTATCCCCGGATCAGCGTGTACTCCGCCGCCGCGCATTCGGCGTATTGGCTGACGTCCTCGGCTGTCCGCGCCCCGGCCATTTCCACACGGAAATTCACCAGGTCCCCGTCCAGAAGGCGCGTCTCGATGCCCCGATACTCGGGGTCGAACTCCGCGTCGGGGTCAGTGCCCGGCGCCGCACAGGCGGCCAGGCCCGCGAAAGCCATGACCGACAGCGCCCATATGCCAAGCGCAGCTTGCGTCATTCCGCGGCCACCGGCTCTTCGCGGCGGTCCTTGGCGTTTGCGCTCAGTTCCGCCATCAGCGCGCTGGCCCGGGCAATCGGGTTTGTCAGATAGTGATCGCCCAAGGCGGCCCCGATGGAGCCCGACGACGGCTCGACCTTGTCCACCATGGTCCATTCGTTCTCGGGCACCGCGTCGATCTGTGCGACATGCGGCACCTCCTCGATCAACACGCGGCGCAATTGTGCCAGGCTGTCAAAGGGCAGCACCGCGCCCATCTCGCCCGACAGCGCCCGCAGGATCGCCCAGTTCTCCTTGGCCTCGCCCGGCGGGTGCCCGGCGCGCAGCGCCAGCTGCGGACGGCCTTCGGTGTTCACGAAGACGCCCTGTTCCTCGGGATAGGCCGCGGCGGGCAGGATGATGTCGGCGCGATGCGCGCCCCTGTCGCCATGGCTGCCCTGGTAGATGACCAGCGGCCCCTCCGCGATCTCGATCTCGTCTGCGCCCAGGTTATAGATCACGTCAGCGCCGTCCAGCGCGGCGGTAATCCCGCCGTCGGTCACACAGCCCGCATCCATCGCGCCCACGCGGGAGGCGGCGGTGTGCAGGACCAGCATCTTGGCACCCATTTTCTCGGTCAGTTGCATCGCCATGCTCAGCGCCGCAGGCCCGCCATCACCGATCAACGCGCCCTGCCCGATGATCACGATCGCGTCCTCGGTCTCCTTGGCCTCGGACAGAAGTTGCGGCAGCACCCGGTTGCGCGCTCCCAGCTCGGTCGCGTCAAAGGTCAGCTCCGCAGGTTGCCCGGCATGCACCACCTCGGCCCCACGCAGCCACGCCTTGCGGATGCGCGCGTTCAGCACAGGCGCCTCAACGCCCGGATCGGTTCCGATCAGGACGATCTTCCTCGCCGTGTCGATCTCCTCGATGCGCGCCGTGCCCACATAGGCCGAGCGGTTGCCCGGCACCAGGTGCGCGCCGTCGGTGCGGCATTCCACGCGCCCGCCCTGGCCTTCGACCAGCTGGCGCAGCGCGAACGCCGCCTCCATCGGCACCAGGTCGCCCACGAGGCCGGCCACGGTCTTGCCTTTCATGGCCGCAGCGGCCTTGCCCAACGCCTCGGGCCAGGTGGCCGGACGCAGCTTGCCGTTCTCGCGGATAAAGGGCTTGTCCAGCCGCTGACGGCGCAGCCCGTCCCACACGAACCGCGTCTTGTCCGAGATCCATTCCTCGTTCACGCCGTCATGGTTGCGCGGCAGGATGCGCATCACTTCGCGCCCCTTGGTGTCCACCCGGATGTTGGACCCCAGCGCATCCATCACGTCGATGGTTTCCGTCTTGGTCAGCTCCCACGGACGGGCAGTGAACGCATAAGGCTTGCTGACCAACGCCCCGACCGGGCACAGGTCGATGATGTTGCCTTGCATGTTGCTGTCCAGCGTCTCGCCCAGGTAGGCGGTGATCTCGGCATCCTCGCCCCGGCCGGTCTGGCCCATCTGGTTGATACCGGCCACCTCGGTGGTGAAGCGCACGCAGCGGGTGCAGGAAATGCAGCGCGTCATGTGGGTTTCCACCAGCGGGCCCAGGTTCAGGTCCTCGGTGGCCCGCTTCGGCTCGCGATAACGGCTGAAGTCCACGCCATAAGCCATTGCCTGGTCCTGCAAATCGCACTCGCCGCCCTGGTCGCAGATCGGGCAGTCCAGCGGGTGGTTGATCAGCAGGAACTCCATCACGCCTTCCCGGGCCTTCTTGACCATCGGGCTGTTGGTGCGCACGACCGGCGGCTGGCCTTCGGGGCCGGGCCGCAGGTCGCGCACCTGCATGGCGCAGCTGGCCGCCGGTTTCGGCGGCCCGCCGACAACCTCCACAAGACACATCCGGCAGTTGCCCGCGATCGACAACCGCTCGTGGTAGCAGAACCGCGGGATCTCGATCCCCACCTGCTCGCAGGCCTGGATCAGGGTCATCGCCCCGTCCACTTCCACTTCCTGATCGTCGATGATGATTTTGCGAAGGTCAGACATGAATTCTCACTTTGCTCTCAGTAGCTGCCCGATCTGGCTGCCATTCGCCATTTCGGCTTGGCCCAGAACACACAGGCTGGCGGGGTCAAGGTTGCTGGCCCCTTTCGATTTGAAATACGCGTTGCGCCGCTCGCGCATGGCCGCCTTGTTGGCGTCGTTGTTGATATACGCATCGATCTCGGCCTCGCTATAACCGCGCTCCGCCGCCGCTTTCTTCAGCGCGCTGGCATAGGATTGCGCCCGGAACAGCCGCCCGCCGATGCTGCCGCACTCGCGGCGGATCTTGTCGGCTGCCGCAAGATAGAGCAGCCCCTGGTTGATCCCGGCCTCGTCCTTCAGTCCCGCCTGTGCGGGCAGTGCTGCCGCCGTCAGGGCCGCGCCAAGGGCCAGACCCACGATCTTGCTCGATACACGTTTCATATCTGTCTTCCTCTCACAAGGGCGCCCGGACCATCCGCCGCGCCATCTGCTGCGCAGATGGTCCCCAGCGGCGCTGTTATGCAATAACAGCCGCCCCATGCCTTTGATATGAAAGAGGAAATTACCACAGCACACATTTCCCCGTGAAGGTCAGCTTGTTGCCATTGGGTTGTACCGTGCCGCGCGGCGCCAGCGGGCTGATGTACCACTCCACCTCCGAGGTGCCGAAATTCTGCACGCAGTACCGTTTGCCCTCGTAGGCCCCCGCCGCCAGCGCGCCGTCATAGCCGCGGTTGACGCGCGGCACGGTCACGACGAACCGCTCGCGGTTGTCACGCGAGGCCGCCTTGGACTTCTGCTTGTAGAACACCCCGTTGAACGTGACCCGTTCGGTGGTCCGGTTACACCCCGCAACCATCGCGCCGGCCATCAGCACCAGCACAAGGGCCCGCGCCCCGTTTTTCAATGTCGTCATCCTGGTCACGCTCTCTGGCCTTCCATTCTTGTCATTCCGCCGCCACAGGGGCGCAGCCGCGGGTCTGCCACAACCGGGCCTCTTCCAGGTGAGACCAGCCAAAGGCATGGTCACTGTCGCCTTCCGCCTTCCGGCGCTCCAGCCGTTCCAACCCCTCGTCCAATGTCGGCCGGTGCCCCTGCGGCACCCACCACATGACGAAATGCATCTCGCCCATCACCTCGAACCATTCCGCGCGGCGTTCATAGAACTGCCGATGCACGGTGTTCCAAACGAAATTCTCCAGGCTCGCCGCATCTTCCCACACGGTCAGGTTGGCCACGAACTGCGGATCCCCCCCGATGCTGGTCTCGGTGTTGCCCGTGCCAGGCTCGCCCGAGCCTTCCATCATCCACACGAACCCCGGCATCCGCTTGCCCATGCCGTTCACACGGTCCAGCGCGCCCATGAACTCCGCCACGCGCGGGTCATCCGTGGGCGCGACAAGCCGTCCGACATTCAGTTGCGCAAGATGAGGTGTGCCGGACATCGGTTCCTTACTCCGCCGCCACCGCAGACACCTTGCCGGTGCGCTGCGCCTTGATCCGGTCCTCGATCTCGTCGCGGAAGTTGCGGATCAGGCCCTGGATCGGCCAGGCCGCCGCATCGCCCAGGGCACAGATCGTATGACCCTCGACCTGCTTGGTGACGTCGAACAGCATGTCGATCTCCTCGACCTCCGCCTCGCCGCGCACCAGCCGGTCCATCACCCGCATCATCCAGCCCGTGCCCTCGCGGCAGGGCGTGCATTGCCCACAGCTTTCGTGCTTGTAGAATTTCGACAGCCGCCAGATCGCCTTGATGATGTCCGTGTTCTTGTCCATCACGATCACCGCCGCGGTCCCCAGGCTCGATCCGACCTCGCGCAGCGCGTCGAAATCCATGATCGCGTCCTTCATGTTCTCGCCGCGCACGCATGGAACGGACGAACCACCGGGAATGACCGCTTTCAGGTTGTCCCACCCGCCGCGAATGCCGCCGCAATGCTTGTCGATCAACTCTTCAAAGCTGATCGACATCGCGTCCTCGACCACGCAGGGGTTGTTCACATGGCCCGACACGGCGAAAATCTTGGTGCCCGCGTTGTTGGGCCGCCCGAAGCCGGCGAACCAGTCCGCCCCGCGCCGCAGGATCGTCGGCACCACCGCGATGCTCTCCACGTTGTTCACCGTCGTGGGACAGCCATAAAGCCCCGCCCCGGCCGGAAACGGCGGCTTCATCCGGGGCATGCCCTTCTTGCCTTCGAGGCTTTCCAGCAGCGCGGTTTCCTCGCCGCAGATATACGCCCCCGCGCCATGCGCAAGGTACAGGTCAAAATCATAACCCGACTTGCAGGCGTTCTTGCCGATCAGCCCGGCCTCGTAGGCCTCGTCGATCGCCGCCTGCAACGCTTCCTTCTCGCGGATATATTCACCGCGGATATAGATGTAACAGGCGTGGGCCTGCATCGCGTAGCTGGCGATCAGGCACCCCTCGATCAGCGTATGCGGATCGTGGCGCATGATCTCTCGGTCCTTGCAGGTGCCCGGCTCGGACTCGTCGGCATTGACCACCAGGTAGGCGGGCCGCCCGTCGCTTTCCTTGGGCATGAAGGACCACTTGAGCCCGGTCGGGAAGCCCGCGCCGCCCCGGCCGCGCAGCCCGCTGGCCTTCATCTGTTCGACGATCCACTCGCGCCCGTTCTCGAGGATGGTCTTGGTCCCGTCCCAATGGCCACGCGCCTGCGCGCCCTTCAGGCTGCGGTCGTGCATCCCGTAGAGATTGGTAAAGATACGATCCTGATCGTCCAGCATCAGATAACCCCTAGTTTCCCCGGCTGTCGCGCCAGATTTGATAGATGAGCCAGAAGGCAAACAGGAATCCCGCCAGTGCCACAAGGTCGAAGGCGAGGCGCAGCTCGGTGCTGAACCCCTCCTTCTCGCCGATCAGGGTGACCAGCACCCAGAACACGCCCGTGCCGGCAATCACCAGCCCGGCGCGTCGGCCCTTTTTCGACACTGAGTTTCGGTCGCTCATTCGCCTCGCTCATTCAGTAAACATCACCCTTGTCCACGCGCTTCGAGAACTCGGTATCGCCGCCCGCCGCCAGGGTTTTCGCCTGATCGATCCAGTTGTCGCGGCTCACCCGGCCCTTGAAGCCGATAAGGTTCGCGTCGACCCATGCCACCTCGTCAGAGGTCCAGTTGGCAATCTGGTCGAAATGGTAGAACCCCATGTCGTGCAGCACGCCTTCCAGCTTCGGACCGACGCCCTTGATTTCCTTCAGGTTGTCGGCGCTTCCACCGCGCGGGCCGGACAGCGTCGAGGGCTTGGTGCCCACATCCTCTTTGGCGGCGTCCGCGGTCTTCGTCTTCGCCTTCGGCTTGGCCGCCGCCTTCTTGGTCTTGGCCTTTTTCTCAGGCTTAGGCGCCTTCGGCGCGGGATCTACTTTGGCCCCCGCCTCTGCATCCGTCGAGGCCGAGGTAAAGGTCGGATCCTGCGCCGTGGCGGCATCGTTCCCGCCGGAATGCGTCTCGGCCCGCATCGCGACCTTGTCGGTTCCCGCCGCCGCGGCGCTCGTGCCCGTGCGCGCGTTCAAAGGATCGGCCTTGTTCGGCAGGATCGGCTCGGGCTCGGTGCCCACCGGCGGATTCGGTTTCGGCGGGTTGGGCACGGGCGCATTCGGCGCGGGCGTGCCCCGGTCCTTCGGTGCATTCGCCTTCGGCGGGCCGGAGGGCTTGCCGCCAGATGAAGCCGCTGTCGCAGTTCCCTCGGGCATTTCCTCCAACTGCCCCAGGTCCGCGTTCTCGCCGGTGCAGAAGATCTGCAACAGAACCAACGCCATGAACACGCCCATCGCAAGCCCCAGCAGAAGCGCCGCGAAGATCCCGACTTTGCCGATCGCAGCGTAGATCGCGATGATCCCCGCTGCAAAACCGACGCCCAAGCATACCAGCTTGCACTGTGACTTCAGTATATCATCGAACATGGCTCAACTCCCTTTGGCGTGAAGATCGTCTAGTAGACGTCCCCCTTTTTGACTTTCTTCGAAAAATCCGTCGTTCCGCCATCGGCCAGAGTTTTCGCCTGGGCGACCCAGTCGTCCCGGCTCACGCGGCCCTTGAACCCTTCCAGGTTCTGATCCACCCAGGCCACTTCCTGCGGCCCCCATGCAGCGATCTGATCGAAATGGTAAAAGCCCATGGAGTGCAGAAGTTGCTCCAGCTTCGGCCCCACGCCCTTGATCATCTTCAGGTCATCCGCCCCGCCGTCGCGCGGCGCGTCCATCGTCTCGGGCTTGGTGCCCGCGTCTTCGGATTCCGCTGCGGGCGCCTTGGCCTTGGCCCTCTTGCTCTTGTCGTCGCCAGCCGGTTCGTCCTTGGACACCGGGTTGGCCTTGCTCTTGGCGGGCGCCTCGGCCTTGGTCGTACCGGTATCGTCGGCGGGCCGGCCTTCAGAGCGGTCGGGTTTCGGCGCCTTCAGCCCCGGGTTGGCGGGCGACTCGTTCAGTTTCACTTTCGGCGGCGCGGGCTGATGGTTCGCACCATGCTCGCGCCACGGCGCCACCAGCGGCACCTCGCTGCCGTCGATCCGCTTGATCGTGTCGTCCAGATCCACCGCACGCTGGACCGAGCCATTATATTTCGTGTGACCCGAGTCGAACTCTTTCAGCGTCGTCAGACCGGCCAGCGGCTCGGACGCATAGCGCCCGTTCTGCGGCCCCGGCACCGGCACCTTGCCGGCGGCGAACTCGTCGATCATCTCGGCAAACCGCTCGGCGGTCAGATCCTCGTAGTAATCCTTGCCGATCTGCGCCATCGGCGCATTGGCACAGGCCCCAAGGCACTCCACCTCTTCCCAGCTGAACTTGCCGTCGTCGCTGACCGTATGCGGCTTGTCCGCGATCTTTTCACGACACACCCCGATCAGGTCCTCGGCCCCGCAGATCATGCAGGACGTGGTGCCGCAAATCTGGAAATGCGCCACGCTGCCGACCGGAGACAGCTGGAACATGAAATAAAAGCTGGCCACTTCCAGTGCCCGGATATGCGCCATCTCCAGCATCTCGGCGATATGCTCGATCGCCGGGCGTGTCAGCCAGCCTTCCTGCTCCTGCGCCCGCCACAAAAGCGGAATGATGGCGCTCGCCTGGCGCCCTTCGGGATATTTCGAGATCTGCGCCTCGGCCCACGCCTGGTTGTCTGGCGTGAAGGCAAAGCTCTCGGGTTGTTCTCTGTGTAGACGTCTCAGCATCAGGCTGCGCACGCTCCTGTCGTCATTCGGATGCCGCCGCCCTCAAGGCGCACGGCGCGTTCGGTGGTGACCATGTAGGCGGCCATCTGGGTCGATTGCTCGCGGGTCAGGCCGGTCTGCAATTCCACCGGCAGGTAATCCCCCTCGGTCTTCAGGGTGCAGCCGATGCTGGCCACCGCCACCTGGAACTTGGCCACGTCCTGCTCGCCCGTCCCCTCGGGCGGCGCGGTGCAGCCTGCGACGATCCCCATCGCCGCAATGGCGCCCATCAAACCGAATTTTGTCTTCATCTTGTCGTCTCTCCGAACCTTCGCCGCCCCTGTTTCGGCCTTGTTCTTCTACAGGGTCAATATCCGTTGTCCCGCCTAGCGGTCGATCTCCCCAAAGACCACGTCCATCGTCCCGATGATCGCCGCCACGTCGGCCAGCTGGTGCCCGCTCGCAACATGGTCCATCGCCTGCAAATGCAGGTAGCCCGGCGCGCGCAGCTTGGCGCGATAGGGCTTGTTGGTGCCGTCCGACACCAGGTAGACGCCGAATTCCCCCTTGGGCGCCTCGACGGCGGCGTAAACCTCGCCCTCCGGCACGTGGAAGCCTTCGGTATACAGCTTGAAGTGATGGATAAGGGCCTCCATCGAGGTCTTCATCTCGCCCCGCTTGGGCGGCGTGACCTTGCCGCGGGACAGGATATCGCCCTGCCCCTCGGGCGCGCGGAGCTTCTCGATCGCCTGCAGCATGATCGACGCCGACTGGCGCATCTCCTCCATCCGGATCAGATAGCGGTCATAGCAGTCGCCGTTCTTGCCGACGGGGATCTGGAAATCGAACTCGTCGTAGCATTCATAGGGCTGCGACCGGCGCAGGTCCCACGCCATCCCGCTGCCGCGGACCATCACGCCGGAAAAGCCCCAGTCCAGCGCCTCCTGCTGGCTGACGACGCCGATATCGGCGTTACGCTGCTTGAAGATGCGGTTCTCCGTCAGCAGCCCGTCGATATCGTCCATGAACTTCGGAAATTCGTCCCGCGCCCAGGTCTCGATATCGTCCAGCAACTCCGGCGGAAGGTCCTGGTGCACGCCACCGGGCCGGAAATAGGCCGCGTGCAGCCGCGCGCCACAGGCCCGCTCGTAGAAGATCATCAGCTTCTCGCGTTCCTCGAAGCCCCACAGCGGCGGGGTCAGCGCGCCCACGTCCATCGCCTGCGTCGTGACGTTCAGAAGGTGGCTCAGGATTCGCCCGATCTCGGAAAACAGCACCCGGATCAGGCTCGCGCGGCGCGGCACCTCGACGCCGGTCAGCTTCTCGATCGCCAGGCACCAGGCGTGCTCCTGGTTCATCGGCGCCACGTAGTCCAGCCGGTCGAAATAGGGCAGGTTCTGCAGGTATGTCCGGCTCTCCATCAGCTTCTCGGTGCCACGGTGCAGCAAGCCAATGTGGGGATCGCAGCGTTCCACGATCTCGCCGTCCAGCTCCAGCACAAGGCGCAACACGCCGTGCGCCGCCGGGTGCTGCGGGCCGAAGTTGATGTTGAAGTTACGGATCTTCTGCTCGCCGGTCTCGGCGTCGGCAAAGCCCTTCGTCATCGTGTTGGAGCCGTCCATCATCCTTGGTCTCCTTTTCCTCTATCGTCCGCGCGCGGGCCGAACGCCATCAGGTACAAAAGCGCCAGTGCGCCCAGCGGAAAGATCGCCACCAGCGCCCATGGGCTGGCGATGCCGTAGCCCGGCAGCAGCTTCCAGAACGGGACCACGAACGCCGCCATGAACAGTATCACCCAGACCATGTCGGCTGCCCCATATTCCGCCCCGGCTCACTTGGCCTTCTCGTCGGTTTTCTCGTCGCCCGGAAGGATATAGTCGGCACCCTCCCACGGACTCATGAAATCGAACTGCCGGTATTCCTGCGTCAGGTTCACCGGCTCGTAGACCACGCGTTTCTGCACTTCGTCATAGCGCACTTCCGTATAGCCCGTGGTCGGAAAATCCTTGCGCAGCGGGAAGCCGCGGAACCCATAGTCGGTCAGGATGCGCCGCAGGTCCGGGTGGCCGCTGAACAGCACGCCGTACATGTCGAACACCTCGCGTTCGAACCAGTTGGCCGACGGGTGGATATCGGTGATCGACGGCACCATGTCCTCTTCGCGCACCGCAACGCGCAGGCGGATGCGCTGGTTCTGGTACATGCTCAGGAAATGGTAGACCACGTCGAACCGCTTGGGCCGGTCCGGGTAATCCACCGCCGTGATGTCCACCAACGTCGAAAAGCGGCAGTTCGGATCGGTCTTCAGGAATTCCACCAGTCCCTTGATGCTGGTCAAGGCCACGGTCACGTTCAGCTCGCCATGATCCACCGACCAGCCGGCCACGCAATCGGGCCGGCGGCTTTCGATATGGGTTCCAAGTTCGGTCAGCGCGTCAGTCATCTTGCATCCCCCAAAGGCGCCTCAGCGCACGATCGTCCCGGTGCGCCGGATCTTGCGTTGCAGCTGCATGATGCCATAGACCAGCGCCTCCGCCGTGGGCGGGCAACCGGGCACGTAGACATCCACCGGCACGATCCGGTCACAGCCGCGCACCACCGAATAGCTGTAGTGATAGTATCCCCCGCCATTGGCGCAGGAGCCCATGCTGATCACGTAGCGCGGCTCGGGCATCTGGTCATAGACCTTGCGCAGCGCCGGCGCCATCTTGTTGGTCAGCGTACCGGCCACGATCATCAGGTCCGACTGGCGCGGGCTGGCGCGCGGCGCCGTGCCGAACCGTTCCAGGTCATAGCGTGGCATCGAGGTGTGCATCATCTCGACGGCACAGCAGGCCAGACCGAAAGTCATCCAGTGCAGGCTACCGGTGCGGGCCCAGTTGATGATGTCCTCGGTCGAGGTGACGAGGAATCCCTTGTCCTGCAATTCGCGGTTCAGCGCCTGCGTGGCGGTGTCGCGCTGGTAATCGTCGGCATATGCCTCCAGCGGCACCTGGCTCGACGGTCCGGTCTTGATCCGCGGAGACTGGTACCCTTCGCTCTGCACCTCGGTGACCATCTCGTCATCGGCGGTGTGCGCGGTCTTGTCCTCTACTGCCATTCCATCGCCCCTTTCCGCCATTCATAGGCAAACCCGGCCGTCAGTACCGCCAGGAAGACCATCATCGACCAGAACGCCGTCATGCTGAGATCCGCGAAGGCAACCGCCCAGGGAAACAGCATCGCAATCTCAAGATCGAAGATGATGAACAGGATCGAGACAAGGTAAAATCGGACATCGAACTTCATCCGCGCGTCGTCGAAGGCGTTGAAGCCGCATTCGTAGGCACTGACCTTTTCCGGGTCGGGGTGCCGCACGGCCAGAACGACCGCGGCGAGGATCAGGACCAGTCCGAGACCGATGGCGATACCCAGAAGAACGAGAACAGGGAGGTACTCCCTCAGCATCTCTTCCACGTGTGGCTCCTTTCATGCGCGCCGTGCCATCAAGGCGGACCGCGCATAAGATTGGCGTACAGTACTCGTGAGGGTTTACCGCTGCCCCGGGGCAGGGTCAACCAAGCGAGACGTGATTTCGCGCGCCCTTCGACGCCAAAAATTCCGCGAATACGCTGCTGTATCGGTAATAGGTGGTTTCTGGTGTACCAGACAAATTGACGCGTCCCGGTTCGCGCGCGAAACGCCCCGGCACTTCGGGGGCACAAACAGGCCCGGATCGCGACGCATACCGCTCTGCGCCGCGCGCCCCTTCAGCCTGCCCCGGTCAGAACGTCAGCTTCAGCCCGGCGATCAGCGTGTGCGACTCAACCGACCTGTCGCCGGTGATTGTCGGCAGGATCAGCGGCACAAAGCCTGCGTTGTACATGTACTCCGCCCCCAGCGTGACATGCCGCGTGGCCTCGTACTCGACGCCCAGGATCACCTGCTCCATCCGTTCCCATTCGGTGCCGTCGGTGCCCTGCACCCCCCGGCTGGCGGAAACCGACCAGGTGATCGGGTTGCCGGCCAGTTCGCGGTGCCACCGCGCCTGCAGCGTCGTCGCCTGCACGTGGTGCCCCGTCGCGGGCCAGCCATGCATCGAGCGCGTGAACTCCGCCTGCACGTCGAATCGCGGCCCGCTCCAGGTCAGGTTGACGTCCCACAGCTCGTTCCAGAAGCGATTGATCCCCCGCCCCGGCGGGTGATGCGCGATGGTGCTGTCATAGATCGACCCGCGTAAAAAGCCGCCCCCGACCGTCAGGTCATGTCCCGGCGCGGTTCCGAACCGATGCGATCCGTTCAACGTGAAATTCGACAGCGCGCCATCGTTCCTCGGGCTGCTGATCACCCGGTTGCCGCGATGCGCCGGAATCAGGGTAAAACTGAACTCGGACCGGTCGGTGACATACCCCAGTTCGATCACCGGGTCTTCGCTCTGGGCCCAGAAATAATGGCTGGAATGGGTGTGGGTGAACGGTGCGTAGCTGGCAAAATTACCGAAACTCAACGTCTTGCGCCCGACCGCCAGGTAAAAGGGCGACCGGTTCAGATCCCCGAAAATTACCATGTACTTGCGCAGCTGCACATCGTCCTGCCCGGGATATTCGACCTCGGTGAACTCGCCCTGTACAAAGCCCGTCACCCACGGCAGCGCCAGCGTGGCATTGAGCGAGATCTCGTTGATCACGCCATAGCTGTCGGACGTGCCGCGCGTATGCGTCGGCGGCAGGCGCGACAGGATGGGAAACTTGCCGGGCGTGTCCGTGCGCTCGGAAATCTGCGTGGCGATCAGCCGCCCGCCAAAGGTAAGCGATCCCTCCGGCACCTGTCCTTTGGCCCGCGCCCGCAGAATTCGCGCCACCTTGTTGGTCACGTCGTTCTGGCGGTCGAAAATCCGTTCGGAATAGCGCAGATCGGCGCGCAATCGGCCGTCCGCCGTCGCGTAAATACCCTCCTCGGCCGCGGCGAAACCAGCCGAGAACCAGCACAGCGCGACGCACAGCATCGCCGTTTCCAAAGCTCCGAGACGTTGCAGAATGCGCTTCATAACCGTCCTTTCCGGCCCCACGGGGCTCAGAAGGCGGCAGAAAAGTTGATTTTTCGTTAAATTCGGCGGTATTTCCGCCGGTCAGTCACCGCCGCGCCAAGGCGGCTCCCGCTTGTCGAAAAACGCCGAGATACCGGCCTGCGCCTCCGCGCCCGCCCAACAGGCGCTGAGCGCCTCGATCGTGTCGCCGATCACGTCCGTGTCGATCTTCGGCCCCAACCGACGCAACAGGCTCTTGGCCTGCGACACGGCCTCTGGCGCGCAGTCCAGGTAGGGCGCAACCTCTTCCTCGATGGCCTGATCCAGCGCATCCTGCGGCACCGCGCGGGCCAAAAGGTCCAGCCGGACCGCTTCGGCGGCATCGAACCGCCGCCCCGACATGAAAAACCGGCGCGCCTTCGCCTCGCCAGTCCGCGCCGCGACATAAGGCCCGATGGTGGCCGGGATTAGCCCCAGCCGCGTCTCCGTGCACGCCATCTGCACGCTGTCCGCGCCCACCGCGACGTCACAGACCGAGATCATGCCCAGCCCGCCGCCGAACGCGTTGCCATGCACCCGCGCGATCAGCGGCTTGGGCAGCGTGTTGAGCGCCTGCAACATGTAGGCCAGCTTGCCCGCCTCCGCGGCCCGCGTCTCGGGATCGGCCGCGAACTGGTCGCGCATCCAGCCAAGGTCGCCCCCGGCACAGAATGTCTTGCCTTCCGCGGCCATCACCACCACGCGCACACTCTCGTCCGCGCCCAGCGTCTGTGCGGCCGCGTGCAGCTCTGCGATCATCCGCGCAGACAAAGCGTTGTGCTTCTCCGCCCGATCCAGCCAGAGCGTCGCCACGCCGCGGTCGTCCCGCTCGATCCTCACCGTTTCGTACATCCGTCCTCTCCCCGCGCCAAAATTCTTCCAAGAATTTTGACAAGAATTTTCGAAAATTCTTGTCACCCGGTCCGCATCGCGCGCGCCATCTCCGCCGCCCGCGCCAGAACATCCCGGTCCAGCCCCGTGTCGTATCCCAGCGACACCAGCCGGTTATGTACCTTTTCGGTCGCCACGTTCCCCTTGGCCCCCGGCGCATAGGGACAGCCCCCCAGCCCTCCGACGGCGGCGTCGAACACGCGTACCCCGTGTTGCAGCGACATCTCGATATTGTCCAGCGCCCGGCCTGCGGTATCATGGTAATGCCCCGCCAGCTTCTCCGCCGGCACCACCTGCGTCACCGCCCGCAGCATGGCGCCGATGCTCTCCGGCGTGCCCTGCCCGACCGTGTCGCCCAGGCTGATCTCGTAACACCCCATCTCGTAAAGCCGCCCCGCCACCTCGGCCACCTGGTCGGGCGCAACGCGCCCATCATAAGGGCAATCCGTCACGCAGGAGACATAGCCGCGCAAAGGCACGCCCACCTCCCGCGCGGCCTCGGCCACCGGGGCAAAGCGCTCCAGGCTCTCCTCGATCGTGGCGTTGATATTGGCCTTGGAAAACCCTTCCGAGGCGGACCCGAAGATCGCCACCTCGTTCGCCGCCGCCGCCATCGCATCCTGGAAACCACGCATGTTGGGCGTCAGCGCGGCATAGCTCACCCCCGGCACACGGGTGATCCCCGCCAGCACCTCGGCCGAGCCGGCCATCTGCGGCACCCATTTGGGGCTGACGAAACTCGCCACCTCGATCCGGGAAAACCCCGCGCCGCTCAGGCAGTCGATCAGCGCCACCTTCTCGGCCACGGATATCTCGCGCTTTTCGTTCTGCAACCCGTCGCGCGGCCCGACCTCGAAGATCTCGACCCGTTCAGACACCCGCGTCCTCCTCCGGCGCCGCATAGAACGCCTGCTCGTATATCCGCGCGCCGCTCTCCTCGGGCAGCGCCGCCTGGAACGCCGCCCGCTCGGTCAGCCTTTCGTACCATTTCGCCGTCTCGGGAAAGCCGTCCAGCGTGGCGAAATGCTGCGCCATGTACACCGCCTGCCCCACGGCGATATCGCAGGCCGAATAGCCCCCGGTCAGCAGGTAATCGCGGTTCTCCACCGGCGTGCTCAGCCGCGCCTCGATCGCGCCATAGCATTTGCGCAGCCGCGCCGCCTCCAGCTGCATCACCGTCGGGCTGCGCATGTGATCCTCGCGCAGCGCGATATGCTGCTGGGTCAGGATCGCGACATGCTGGCTCACCGTCTCGGCGAAATTCAACCAGACCAGATAGGCCATCCGGTCCATGTCGCCGGGCATCCGCCCCATCCCGCGTTCCGGGAACTTCTCGCACAGGTATTCCAACATCGCGCCCGATTCGAACATCCGCTCGCCCTCGATCTCCAGCGCGGGCACACGCCCCGCCGGCGACAGGCTCAGGAATTCCGGCTGGCGCAGGCTCTTGTCGAACGCATGGGTCACCACGCGAAACTCGACGCCTTCCAACTCGTTCAGCAGCCACAACACCCGCATCGAGCGGCTTTGCGGCACATGGTGCAGGACAATCACGCCATCGTCTCCTTGGTCAGCACCGGACGCGTCGCTTGCGCCGCGGGGCAGGTTTGCATCCAGCCGCACCACGCCGCCAACGCGGATCCTGCGGCGATCCTCTCCTCCCTGCCCGGCACCATGTCAAAATAATCCAGCATCGGCCACAGGTGCCATTGTGCCAGCTCCAAAGCGCCGGAGCGCCCTCGCCTCCAACACGGGACTCCGGCCAAACGTTTGCAGCCGGGTCAAAGCCTCGGCGCCTTCTCCAAAAGGATCACCCTCGTCAAAGTCATGCGTCAACCCCTTCGCCGCCAACCCCATCCGCACGCTGCGCATACAGACGCCAAAGTGATAGCCCGTCAGCCGCAAACCATCCGTCACGCCGCCGCCTCCGCGTCCTCCTCCAGCCGGATCAGCGCCGCCCCGGCCTCCACCTGTGTGCCCGCATCGGCCAGCACCTCGGCCACCACCCCGTCGCGCGGGGCCAGCAGGCTGTGCTCCATCTTCATCGCTTCCAGCACGGCCAGCCGGTCGCCCTTGGCCACTTCCTGCCCGGCTTCGGCAAAGACAGCCTTGACCATGCCGGGCATCGGCGCCTCGATCACGCTGGCGTCGCCTGCGGCAAACTCGCCCCGCTCCAGCGGGTCGAGGATGTCGAACCCGATCCCGTAGCCCGCAAAGACCGTCACCAGGTCGCCCGTCACCGCCACCTCCGGCGCCAGCGCCCCGTCCAGCTGCCAGCGCCCGCCCACGCGCCGCGCCGCGACCCGCCTGTCGCCGACCTCCACGTCATGCGCCTCCGCGGACAGGCTTTGCACCTTTGCCTGCACCTCCTCCCCCTCGCGCCGCAGCACCACGCTCCGCCGCAAAGGCTGCCACAGGACAAACCCGGTCGCCGCCCCGCCACCGTCCAACAGGCCAAGGCTCGCCAACGCCGCCAGCGCCACAGTGGCATCACTCACCTCCGGCGCCGCGCTCAACGCCTCCAGGTCCCGTGCGATCAGCCCGGTATCCACCTCGCCGCGGCCAAACGCGTCGTGCCGCGCCAGCGCCCCCAGGAAAGCCAGGTTCGTCACCGTCCCTGCCACCTGCGTGGCTTCCAGCGCAGCGCCCAGCCGCTGCAACGCCACCGCCCGCGTCGGCCCATGCGTCGTCAGCTTGGCAATCATCGGGTCGTAATGCGGGCTGATCTCGTCCCCCGCCCGAACCCCGGTATCCGCCCGCGCCCCCTCGGGAAACACCAGGTGCCGCAAGCACCCCGTCGCAGGCAGAAACCCTTTTGGCACGTCCTCCGCATAGAGCCGCGCCTCGAACGCATGGCCATTGATCGACAGGTCCTCCTGCCGCTTCGGCAGCCCCTCGCCCGCGGCCACGCGCAACTGCCACTCCACCAGGTCGACGCCGGTGATCTCTTCCGTCACCGGATGCTCCACCTGCAGCCGGGTGTTCATCTCCATGAACCAAAAGCCGTCGCTGCGCAGCCCATCCGCACCGTCCACGATGAACTCCACCGTCCCCGCCCCGGCATAGCCGATCGCCTCCGCCGCACGCACCGCCGCCGCGCCCATGGCCTCGCGCACCTCCTCGGTCATCCCCGGCGCTGGCGCCTCCTCGATGACCTTCTGGTGCCGTCGCTGCAACGAGCAATCCCGCTCGAAAAGATGCACGGCGCTCTGCCCGTCGCCAAAGACCTGCACCTCGATATGCCGCGGCTGCTGGATATACTTCTCGATCAGGACAGCGGCGTTGCCAAAGGCCGTCTTCGCTTCGGCTTTTGCACTCTCCAGCGCTTCGGCAAAGCTCTTGGCCTCCTCTACCAGCCGCATCCCCTTGCCGCCGCCGCCCGCCACGGCCTTGATCAGCACCGGATATCCGATCTCCCCGGCCTTTTCGGCCAGGACCCCCGGATCCTGATCCTCGCCATGATAGCCCGGCACCACCGGCACCCCGGCCTCGTGCATCAACGCCTTGGCCGCATCCTTCAGCCCCATCGCCCGGATCGCCTTGGCCGACGGCCCGATAAAGACCAGCCCCGCCGCCTCGACCGCCTCCACGAAATCCGGGTTCTCGCTCAAAAAGCCATAGCCCGGATGGATCGCCTGCGCCCCCGTTGCCCTTGCCGCTTCGATGATCCGCGCGCCATCCAGGTAGCTCTCCGCCGGCGCCGCCCCGCCGATATGCACAGCGGCATCCGCCAGCGCCACATGCCGCGCCGCCCGGTCGGCATCGGAATAGACTGCGACACAGCGCACCCCCATGGCCCGCGCCGTCTCCATCACGCGGCAGGCGATCTCGCCCCGGTTGGCAATCAGGATCGTGTCAAACATGGCTCCCGCCTCCGTCACATCCGGGCCCGGAGGCGCATCCGCGCCCCACGCCCACATTCATCGTTCCCAAAACACTCAAACTCCGACGCCGCCACACGCGCGCCGCCCGATACCCGCGCGCCTCACATCCGAAACAGGCCAAACCGCGTCTCCTCCACCGGCGCGTTCAGCGCCGCCCGCAAGCTCAGCGACAAGACCTGCCGCGATTTCCTCGGATCAATGATCCCGTCATCCCAAAGCCGTGCGCTGGCATAAAGCGGATGGCTCTGCGCCTCGAACATGTCGATCGTCGGCTGCTTGAACGCCGCCTCCTCGTCGGCGCTCCAGGTCCCGCCCTTGCGCTCGATCGCGTCACGCTTCACCGTGGCCAGCACGCCCGCCGCCTGCGCGCCGCCCATCACGGATATCCGCGAATTCGGCCAGGTCCACAGGAACCGCGGCTGATAGGCCCGCCCCGCCATGCCGTAATTCCCGGCGCCGAACGACCCGCCCACCAGCATCGTCACCTTGGGCACGCTCGTCGTCGCCACGGCCGTCACCATCTTGGCTCCGTGCCGCGCGATCCCCTCGTTCTCGTACCGGCGGCCCACCATGAACCCGGTGATGTTCTGCAGGAACACCAGCGGCACTTTGCGCTGGCTGCACAGCTCGATGAAATGCGCGCCTTTCTGAGCGGCTTCGGAAAACAGCACGCCGTTGTTGGCGACAATCCCCACCGGACAGCCCTCGACATGGGCAAACCCGGTGACCAGCGTCTCGCCGAACCGCGCCTTGAACTCGTCGAACCGGCTGCCATCCACCAGCCGCGCGATCACTTCGCGGATGTCATAGGGCGTGCGCAGATCCCCCGGCACCACGCCCAATATCTCCTCGGGGTCATAGGCCGGCTCCTCCGGCGCCTCCATCCGTAGGGTGGGTGACACCCCACCCCCCAACGACCCCACGGCCCGCCGCGCCAAGGCCAGCGCATGCGCATCATCCTCGGCCAGGTAATCCGCCACGCCGCTCAGCCGCGTATGCACATCCCCGCCGCCCAGGTCCTCGGCGGTCACGTCCTCGCCCGTCGCCGCCTTCACCAGCGGCGGCCCTGCCAGGAAAATCGTCCCCTGGTCCCGCACGATGATCGTCACGTCGCTCATCGCGGGCACATACGCCCCGCCTGCCGTGCACGACCCCATGACGACAGCGATCTGCGCAATCCCCTTCGCGCTCATCCGCGCCTGGTTGTAGAAAATCCGCCCGAAATGATCCCGGTCCGGAAACACCTCGTCCTGGTTGGGCAGGTTCGCCCCGCCCGAATCCACCAGGTAGATGCAAGGCAAGCGGCATTCCTCGGCGATCTCCTGCGCCCGCAGGTGCTTTTTCACCGTCATCGGGTAATACGTGCCACCCTTCACCGTGGCGTCGTTGCACACCACCATGCAGTCGCGGCCCTGCACGCGCCCCACGCCCGCGATCACCCCGGCACAGGGCGCCGCCCCGTCGTAAAGCCCATGTGCGGCCACCGCGCCCACCTCCAGGAACGGGCTGCCCGGGTCCAGCAGGTTCGCCACCCGTTCCCTTGGCGGCATCTTGCCTCGGCTCTTGTGGCGCTCCCGCGCGGCCTCGCCGCCACCTTCGGCCGCGGCGCGCGCGGCCTCTTCCACCACCGCCAGCGCGTCCAGATGCGCCTTCCGGTTGGCCTGGAATTCCGCCGATCCGGTCAGAATCTGAGAGGAAATCTTCATCCCGCCACTCCTTTCGCACTCATCTGTTGGGGCCGCGCCCCCGCTGCACCGCAAAACACAGTGACATATTTGCAACGCCCCGCGAACTCGCTGCGATTTTGACATACATCAAGGCGGTTTAGCCCGGCCCGCGTCATCTTCCGCTCAAACAACTCAGAAGTGGAAAGACCATGAAACATCTCACCGCCCTCGCACTCGCAGCACTCGTCGCCGGCGCGGTTCCGGCCTTCGCGCAGGAGCGTGGCGACGTCTCTCTCGGCGTCGGCCTCGCCGGCGTCATCCCCGAAAGCGGAAACGGCGTGCTCGCCGGCCCGACGCCGATCAGCGTCGAAAACGGCTACTCGCTCTCGCTGACCGGCGAATACTTCATCGCCGACAACCTCGGGATCGAACTTCTGGCCGCCTGGCCCTTCGCCCATGACATTGACTCCGGCGGCGTCAAGATCGGCGAGGTCAAGCACCTGCCGCCCACGCTCTCGCTGCAATATCACTTCACCAACAAAGGCAACGTCACACCCTTCATCGGCGCGGGCATCAACTATACCACCTTCACCGAGGACAAGGCCGTCGGCCCGCTCGTCGGCAACAGCCTCGACCTCGACGACAGCTGGGGACTCGCCCTGCACGCGGGCCTTGATTACAAGGTCTCCGAGCATGGTGCCCTGCGGACAGACGTGCGTTGGATGAACATCGAAAGCGACGTGAAACTGAACGGCGTGGACATCGGCAAGGCCAAGATCAATCCGTGGGTCTTCGGCGTGTCCTACGTCCACACGTTCTGAACCGTTCCGGCGAACCCGGACACAGGCGGGGCGGGCCTTCGGGCCGGCCCCGTTTTCGTATGCGGCAAGCATCACCCGGGTCATTCTTCCGGCCTCGACCGTGGCCGCACCGGGTCGGGCGCGGCGATCCAGCCCGCCTCGAAGGCAGGCGGCACCATGTCCTGGTGCCGCGCCACCTGCCACGCGATCACCGCGGCGCGCAGCCGCCCGTTGGCCTCGCGCGCCCGGCACCACATCTCCATCCGCGGGCTGTGCCCGGCACAATCCTGCCCCGCCGACATGCCATGCGCCAAGTGGAAGAGCTGCTCGTAAAGCACGTCTGCAAAAGGTTTTTCCACCTCCGCGCCTTCCGCGTCTTTCGGCTCCGGCAACTCGGTCAGCACCCGCGCCCGCCAGATATCCTGCTCCACCGCCAGCGCCTTCTGACAGCCCAGCGGTTCCTCGGACCGGTCGCAGATCACGATCCCGATCGTGCCGCAAAACTCCACCCCGTTCACATTGGCCAGCGGATAGCCCGCCTTCTCCGCCGGGGTCGGCGCAAAGGCATCGACCGCCTGCTCATAGCGCAGGATCTCGCCGCGCAGGCAGGTCTCGAAATCCGGCAGCGGCGCCTCCTCGGCCATCGCCATGGCGGGCCACAGGGCCACCTGCGCCAGCGGCAGGATCAGGTTGCGCCGCCACGCCATTCCTACAGACCTCCGCGCATATCGCGCAGTTCCAGCGACCGCTGCGCCGTCATCCGCATCAGGCAGGACGCCGCCGCGACCGACCGGATTGTGCCGCCCCGGTTGCGCTCATAGGCCAGGCTGCATTCGGCGTCGCGAAAGGCGATCCACGCCCGCTGCGCCGTCAAAAGTGCCTCTGAAACAGGCGGTTGACCGGAATCGAACTGATCGACCTGCGCCCGCGTCGCCTTGTATTCCCGGTTCAAGAACCTGTCCCACACCGCCGTCTCGGCTTGCAGGCACGCAACAATGCCGATGGTCGAGGACCCGCCCGGCTGCGCCTGGCACTGGTTGGCCGCATCGGCCACGCAGCCCGGCACGCCCGCCTCCCGCGGGGCGCTGTCGAAACACGCCGCGACCGTGTTTTCGTTCACGCTCGGGTCCTGCGCCTGCGCGGCGCCTGCCGCTATCAGGACAATCGCAATACTGCGTCCAATCATGCCTCTTCCTCCGTTTCCGCCACGGCCCGTGCCTTCAGTTCCTTGCGAATGACCTTGCCCGTCACCGTCATCGGCAGCGCATCCAGGAACGTCACCTCCCTGGGATAGGAATACCCCGCAAGCCGTTCTTTCACATGGGTTTTCAACGCCTCGGCCAAGGCGTCATCCGCCGTCACTCCGTCCCGCACCACCACATAGGCCTTCACGATCTCGGTACGCAGGGCGTCGGGCTTGCCCACCACTCCCACCGTCGCCACCGCGTCATGGGTCAAAAGGCAATCCTCGATCTCCGCCGGCCCGATCCGATAGCCGGAACTGGTGATCACGTCATCCTCGCGCCCCACGAACCGCAGGAAGTCTCCGTCCCACACGCCCCGGTCGCCGGTCAGCATCCAGTCGCCGCGAAACTTCTCCGCCGTCTGCTCGGGCCGGTTCCAGTATTCCAACATCATGCTGGCCGAGCCGCGCTTAACGGCCACATCGCCCTCATCCTGCGTGGGCTCTCCGTCGCGGTCCAGCACCGCCAACTCGTGCCCCGGCACCACCTTGCCGATGCAGCCCGGTTTCGGGTCGAACAGGCTCTGGCAGCTTGCCGCCACAAGGTTGCACTCGGTCTGTCCGTAAAACTCGTTGATCGTCAGACCAAACGCCCGCCGCCCCCAGTCCAGCATCTCCGCGCCCAACGGCTCGCCCCCGCTGGCAACCGTGCGAAGCCCGTCGATCCGCGCGGCGGCGGCCTTCAGCATCCGCAAGGCGGTGGGCGGAAAAAATATATTTCGAACAGCGCCCTGCCGGATTATCTTCACGCACTCTTCGACATCGAATTTCGGCATGCGCGCCGCCACCACCGGCACACCCAGGCACAGCCCCGGCATCAGGATATTGAACAGCCCGCCAATCCACGCCCAGTCGGCGGGCGTCCACAGGCAATCCCCTTCGTGCTGTCCCAGGAAATCATGCGGCATCTCCACCCCCGGCAAATGCCCTGTCAGCACTCGGTGCCCGTGCAGCGCGCCCTTGGGGCTGCCGGTCGTGCCACTGGTATAGATCAGCACGGCGGGGTCGTCCGGCCCGGTCTCGGCGGTCTCGAAGGCACCCGCATCCGGCAGGTCCGCATGTTCCGGCACGAAGGCCTCCACCTCCGCCACAACCGAAAGCATATCAATACCTTCCGCGTCGGTGACGACGATCTTCGCGCCCGCGTCCCGCACCCGGCTGGTCAGCGCGTCCTCCCGGAATAGCTTGAACAACGGAATGGACACCGCCCCGATCTTCCAGATCGCGATATGCGCGGCGGCGCACCATCCCCCCTGGCTGCGCAGCACGCCCACCCGGTCGCCCCGCGCGACGCCTTTCGCCACCAGCACATGCGCCAGCCGGTCCGCCATGTCCCGCAGATCGCCATAGGTCAGGTCCCGACCCATTTCTGCCAGATCCTTGATCGCCACCCGGTCCGGCTCGGTATCGGCCCAGTCGTCACAGACCTGCGCCGCCATGTTCAGCCGCGCCGGAAGGCTCCAGGAAAACGTGGCCTTCAATGCATCATAATCTTTATGCTCCAGCACCTTACACGCCTCCCTTCATCTCTTTCCGGTCGGTCACATCGCCGAACCGATCGATGAAATACTCTACCCGTCCGCCGTCCGCGCCCGCACAGGTCACCACCAGCCACAGCCCGGCCGACTGCGCCGGCGTCGCGTGGCAATCGGTTCGCGCGGCCCCGGTCTCGGCCACGTAGCGATCCGCCACCGCCTCGATCACCGCAGTTTCGGTCGTGGTCACAGACCGTCCGCCCAGCAGCAGCGCGACCACCGCGCCCAGGCAGACAAGCGCCAGAAGCGGGATGAAAAACCACGGAGCGCGCCCGAACCGCATGGCCTACGCCATCGCCCCCATCAACTCGCGCCCGATCAGCATCCGCCTGATCTCGGACGTGCCCGCCCCGATCTCCATCAGCTTGGCATCCCGGAAAATCCGCGCCACGGCCGCATCGTTCAGAAAGCCCGCGCCCCCCATCGCCTGCACCGCCTGGTGCGCCTGCACCATCGCCTGCTCGCTGGCGTAAAGACAGCAGGCCGCCGCATCCTGCCGCGTCACCTCGCCCCGGTCACACGCCTTGGCCACCTCGTAGACATAGGCCCGGGCCGAATTCATCGCCGTGTACATGTCCGCGATCTTGCCCTGCATCAGCTGGAAATTCCCGATGGGCTGCCCGAACTGCTTGCGCTCGGCCATGTAGGGCATGATCTCGTCCAGGCAGGCCGCCATGATGCCCAACCCGATCCCGGCCAGCACAACGCGCTCGTAGTCCAGGCCCGACATCAGCACCTTCACCCCCTTGCCTTCCTCGCCCAGCACGTTCTCGAACGGCACTTCCACGTCTTCGAAGATCAGCTCCGCCGTGTTCGAGCCGCGCATCCCCAGCTTGTCGAAATGCGCGCTGGTCGTGAACCCGGTCATCGCCTTCTCGATCAGGAACGCGGTGATTCCCTTGGCCCCGGCCTCGGGCTCGGTCTTGGCATAGACCACCAGCGTATCGGCATCCGGTCCGTTGGTGATCCAGTACTTGCTGCCGTTCAGGCGATAGTGATCGTTGCGCATTTCCGCCCGAAGGCTCATCGACACCACGTCACTGCCCGCGCCCGCCTCGGACATGGCCAGCGCGCCCACATGCTCGCCCGAAATCAGCCCGGGCAGGTATTTCGCCCGCTGCGCATCGCTGCCATTCAGCTTGATCTGGTTCACGCACAGGTTGGAATGCGCGCCATAGGACAGCGACACGCTGGCCGAGGCCCGCGCCACCTCTTCGACCGCGACCACATGCGCAAGGTATCCCATCCCGACACCGCCATGCTCCTCCGGCACGGTGATTCCCAACAGGCCCAACTCACCCATCTCGGTCCACAGCTCGGAGGGAAAATCGTTCGTCCGGTCGATCTCGGCGGCCAGCGGCTTCACCCGCTCCTGCGCCCAGCGATGCACCATGTCGCGCAGGGCATGCACGTCCTCGCCTAGGTCGAACTTCATCACCGCGTCGAACATATGCACCCCTCCCGGCATTTATTGAACACTTGTTCATTTATAGGCCCACCCCGGAACGCCGTCAATCCCGCCGCGCCGGCCCGGAACCGATTCCGCGCACCACGTGTTGGCCCACTGACACCCAGTTTAGCAAAGGAGACACCCGATGTCCGATGATCTGAAAGAAGCCCTTTGGAAGCGCCTCGACAGCCTTCAGGCCGGGATGCTGTCCACCACCGGCGCCCCGCCGCGCCCCATGGCCCCCACGATCACGGGCGAGGACGACGCGATCTGGTTCGTGACCGCCAAGGGCACCGATATCGCCGCCGCCGCGGTCGGTAAGGAGAACTGCAAGTTCATCGCCGCCTGCCCCAGCGCGCAGCTTTATGCCGATATCGACGGGGAGCTGTCGGTCGAGACCAGCGAAGCCAAGCTGGACGAGATCTGGTCACCCATGGCCGCCGTCTGGTTCGAGGATGGCCGCCAGGATGACGACATCGTGCTGGTCTGCATGCGCCCGAAAAAGGCCGTGGTCTGGGCCACTGACGGCAATGCCAAGTCGCTGTTTGAATTTGCCCGCGCCTCCCTTTCGGGCGACACGCCCGATGTTGGCACCCACGGCACGGTCACGTTCTGATGCGCCGCGCACTTCTCGGGGTCGCCTTGCTGGTGGCCCCCATGATCTCGCCCGCCCGCGCCGAGCAGGTGGGCGAGATCGGCGTCGACTGGGCCGGCAACGACATCATCGTCGAGGCGATCGAAGACCCGGACGTGCAGGGCGTCACCTGCCACCTCGCCTATTTCGAGCGGGGCTTCATCGACCGGCTGGCGAATGGCAACTGGTTCGAGGATCCCTCCAACAGCGCCATCGAATGCCAGCAGACCGGCCCGATCATTCTGGGCGACATTGACCGCTCCGAGGATGGCGAAGACGTCTTTCGCGCCAGCCGTTCGATCATCTTCAAGACCTTGCGGGTGAAACGCATCTACGATGCGCAACGTCAGACTCTGGTCTACATTTCGCACGGGCGCGAGCTGTCGCAAGGCTCGGCCAAGGTCTCGATCTCCACCGTCCCGATTCCCGGCGACAGTCGCCCCGACCCCGCGCCCGACTGAATCCACAACTTCCGCACGGCCTCGCGCTCCCGGCCCGCTTTCACTGTTCCAAAAATACTCAAGATCCGACACCCGCCATCACGCCGACTGCCCGCCACTTCCGGGACACTCCCCGCGCGGTGCCTTCACCTTGGGTGCCCGACACTGGCACGGACGCCATACAGTCGGACATACCGACGCGATACCGACGCGGTATTCAGCCCCGATTCGCGATTAACCTTTCCGCCTTACGACGCGGCGGCCTGTTGCACCGCCCCCACCTCCGCCCGGATGATCCGCGCGATCAGTGCGCAATCGTCCAAGGTGAAGGTCAATGGCAGGCGCATGTCCAGAATGCCCTTCAGCACCCGATCGCTTGCGGGCATCGGCACGCTCGGCGCATAGCGCCAGCTGTCGTAGCGGCTGGTGAACCCCACCGGCTCCGCGCCCCCGAACCATTTCAGCTCGACGCCGCGTCTGCCGCACCGTTCGACTACCTCCGCGATGGCCGCATCACTCCAGTCCAGCAACAAAAACTGGATCGACGAGCCCACGTAACGCTCTGCCTCGGGACGCTCCACCACCGTCAGCCCCGGCGTGCCGCGCAGCCCGTCCTCGACCGCCGCGTACCGCGCGTTCCATTTCGCGCATTGGTCGTCCAACGCCTTGAGTTGCGGGCGTAAAATCGCGGCGCGCAGGTGGTCCATCCGGCCCGAGATATTGGGCGTGTCGTACTTGATCGCCTCGAAGGCCTCCTCCGGCGGTACCGTCCCGTGCCGGCCGTACAGCATGTAGGATCCCGACAGAATCGCCGCCTTCGCCATGACGTCCGCATCGTCCGTCACAAGCAGGCCGCCCTCGCCCGAATTCATGTGCTTGTAGGTCTGCGTCGAATAGCACCCGATCAGCCCATGCCGCCCCGAGGGCATACCGTTCCACGCCGCCCCCATCGTGTGGGCACAATCCTCGATGATGGTCAGGCCGTGGTCGCAGGCGACCTCCACCAGCCGGTCCATGTCGCACAGGTGCCCGCGCATATGGCTCAGCATCAGGATGCGCGCCTCGCCCGCCTTGTTAATCAGGTCTTCAAGGTCGATCGTCAGGCTTTCCGTCACGCCGACAAAGACCGGCACCGCGCCGACGCTGGCAATCGCCCCCGGCACCGGCGCGAGTGTGAAAGCATTCGTTAACACTTTTTCGCCAGGCTGGACCCCAAGCGCCCGCAACGCCGTGGCCATCGCGTACCCGCCCGAAGCGACCGCCAGCGCGTATTTGGCCCCCGTGTAGGCGGCGAACTCCTGCTCCAGCAGGCCCACCTCGCCCAGCTCTCCGGGCGACAGGTTATACCGATGCAGCCGCCCGCTCTGCATCACCTCCATCGCGGCGCGCATCCCCTCTTCGGGGATCGGCTCCTGCTGGGTGAAACTGCGTGTGAAAACCTCGCTCATGGCCATTTATTGCGGCCCCGCGCGGCGCAGGTCAATCGCGAAGCGCCTGTGGAAAAGCGGCATTTCGCTTTCCCGAAACCGGGTTTCAGGCGAAGAGCCTTTGCACCACGCCCTGCAACTCGTCGAAATGGTCGATCGTGGCCTCCGGCTCCAGCGCCCGCACGTCCTCGTCCCCCGGCCCGAACGTCACCAGCACCGACGGCACCCCCGCCGCCTTCGACGTCTCGCGGTCCGTTATCGTATCTCCCACCAGCAGGCAGCGGCCCGGGTCGCCGCCCACCCGCCGCACGACCTCGCGCAACGGCTCGGGGTCGGGCTTGCGCACGGCCAGCGTGTCGGCCCCCACCAGTGCGCCGAACCGGTCCAGCACGCCCAGCGAGGTCATCAGCTTCAGCGCCAGCGCCTCGGGCTTGTTGGTGCAGATCGCCACCGGATGCCCCGCCAGCCGCAGGTTCTCCACCGCGTCCATCGCGCCGGGATAGAACACCGTGTGCGTGTCGATGGCCTCGCCGTAAGCCTTTAAAAGAATTGGATATTGCCGGTCGATCTCGGCAAAATCATCCGCCCGCCCCAGTCGTGTCATGCCAAGCGTCAGCATCGCACGCCCGCCGCGCAGCGCCGTGCCGGCATCCGCCACCGGATCCAGCAGATCGCCCTCGCCCATCCCCCGGAAACAGGCATTCGCAGCCGCGATCAGGTCACCGCTGGTATCCGCCAGCGTCCCGTCCAGATCGAACACCACCGTTCCCAGCCGTTCACCCATGTCACTCGTCCCTCTTGTCATCCTGCAACGGTTGGCACTTTTCCGCCCGTCCCTGTCACATCCCGCAATCATCTTTGATACGGCCCAGCCTTGCGCGGCTTGCGCAACCGGATAAAACGGGCACGTCAGGAAGGAAAGAGAAACCATATGAGCATCAGCCTGATCGTCCTGGCCGCGGGCCAGGGCACCCGCATGAAATCGGACCTGCCCAAGGTGCTGCACCAGATCGCAGGCGCGCCGATGCTGGTCCATGCGTTGCAGGCCGGATCGGCCCTGTCCCCCGACCGCACCGTCGTCGTGACCGGCCACGGGTCCGAGGCCGTCGCGGCGGCGGCGCACGACCATGACCCCGACATCCTGACCGCCCACCAGGCCACGCAGGACGGCACCGGCCACGCCGTGGCGCAGGCCGAGCCCGCGCTCGCGGGCTACGAGGGCGACGCCATCGTCCTTTACGGCGACACGCCCTTCATCTCCGAGGACACGCTGCACCGCATGGTCGCGGCCCGCGCGCAACATGACGTCGTCGTGCTGGGTTTCGAGGCCGCCGATCCCGGTCGCTATGGCCGGCTGGTCATGTCCGGCGACACGCTTGAAAAGATTGTCGAATTCAAGGACGCGGACGAGGCCACCCGCGCCATCACCTTCTGCAACTCCGGCGTCATCGCCGCCTCTGCGCCCGTCCTTTTCGACCTCATCCGCGCCGTCACCAACGACAACGCGGCGGGCGAGTACTACCTCACCGATATCATCGGCATCGCCCGCGACCGGGGCCTCTCGGCCACCGCCATCGCCTGTGACGAGGCCGAGACCATGGGCATCAACTCCCGCGCCGAGCTGGCCGCGGCCGAGGCCGCCTTCCAGACCCGCGCCCGCGCCACCGCGCTCGACGATGGCATCACCCTCACAGCCCCCGAGACCGTGCATTTCGCCTATGACACCGTGCTGGGCCGCGACACGATCGTGGAACCCAACGTGGTCTTCGGCCCCGGCGTCACCGTGGAATCCGGCGCGCATATCAAGGCGTTCTCGCATCTCGAAGGCTGCCACGTCTCGCGCGGCGCGATCGTCGGCCCCTATGCCCGCCTGCGCCCCGGCGCGGAACTGGCCGAGGACACCCGCATCGGCAATTTCGTCGAAGTCAAGAACGCCCTCATCGGCGAAGGCGCCAAGGTCAATCACCTCAGCTATATCGGCGACGCGTCCGTGGGCGAGGCCAGCAATATCGGCGCGGGCACGATCACTTGCAACTATGACGGCGTGATGAAACACCGCACCGAGATCGGCGCGCGCGTCTTCGTGGGCTCCAACACCATGCTCGTCGCCCCCGTCAAACTGGGCGACGAATCCATGACCGGCTCGGGCTCGGTCATCACCGGCGACGTCCCCGACGGCGCGCTCGCCATTGCCCGCAGCCCGCAGGCCAACAAGCCGGGCATGGCGCGCAAATTGCTCGAAATGCTAAAGTCCAAGAAGGCCAAGCAAGCGAAAGAGGCAGGATAATGTGTGGAATTGTAGGGGTTCTAGGCAAGCACGAAGCCGCGCCCATCCTTGTCGAGGCGCTCAAACGGCTCGAATATCGCGGCTATGACAGCGCCGGCATCGCCACGATCAACGGCAAACAACTGGACCGCCGCCGCGCCGTCGGCAAGCTGGTGAACCTGTCGGACCTGCTGGTGCACGAACCCCTGCGCGGCAAGTCCGGCATCGGCCACACCCGCTGGGCCACGCACGGCGCGCCCAACACCGTCAACGCCCACCCGCACAAGGCCGGGCCGGTGGCCGTGGTGCATAACGGCATCATCGAGAATTTCCGTGAGCTGCGCAGCGAACTGTCCCAAGCCGGGCTGGCGCACGAGACCGACACCGATACCGAGACCGTCGCCATGCTGGTCCATCACCTGATGGAACAGGGCCAAACCCCTGTCGAGGCCGCCAAATCCGCCATCGCCCGGCTGGAAGGCGCCTATGCGCTCGGCTTTCTCTTCGATGGCGAGGATGACCTGATCGTCGCCGCCCGCAAGGGCAGCCCGCTGGCCATCGGCCATGGCGACGGCGAGATGTATGTCGGCTCCGACGCCATCGCGCTCGCCCCCCTTACCGACCGGATCACCTATCTGGAGGAAGGCGACATCGCCGTCGTCACCCGCACCACGCTCGACATCATCGACGCGCAGGGAAATCGCGCCAACCGCGCCGTCCGCACCATCCAGATCGACAGCACCCATGTCGACAAGGGCGGGCACAAGCACTTCATGGCCAAGGAAATCGCCGAGCAGCCCGCCGTGATCGGCGATACCCTGCGCCACTACCTGTCCGAGGCCGGGGGCGGCCTGACCCTGCCCCAACCGGAACTGGACTTCACCCAATACGACCGCCTGACGCTGGTGGCCTGCGGCACGGCCTATTACGCCTGCCTCACCGCGAAATACTGGTTCGAGCAACTGGCCGGCCTGCCCGTCGACGTCGATATCGCGTCCGAGTTCCGCTATCGCGAGCCTCCCGTTCCCGCCAGGACCGGCGCCATCTTCGTCAGCCAGTCGGGCGAAACCGCGGACAC
The DNA here is from genome assembly GCF_002917925.1 of Roseovarius confluentis. Classification (GTDB taxonomy): domain Bacteria; phylum Pseudomonadota; class Alphaproteobacteria; order Rhodobacterales; family Rhodobacteraceae; genus Roseovarius; species Roseovarius confluentis. Next base: position 657,609 of record NZ_PPFE01000001.1, read on the forward strand.
GCTCGCCGCCTTGCGCTACTGCGAGGGGCGGGCCGCGAAGATCCTGTCGATCATCAACGTCCCCGAAAGCTCCATCGCCCGCGAAAGCGACCTCGCCCTGCCGATCCATGCCGGCGTCGAGATCGGCGTGGCCTCAACCAAGGCGTTCACCTGTCAGCTGACCGTGCTCTTGCTGATGGCGCTCAAGGCCGCCTCCGACCGCGAAACGCTCGACCCCGCGCGCACCTCGGACCTGCTGTCGCACCTGCGCGGCCTGCCCTCGACCATCAACAACACTCTTGAATTAAACGCCGATTTTCACAAGGCCGCCAACCGTTTGGCAACGGCCGACAACGCGCTCTTCCTCGGGCGCGGCGTCATGTACCCACTGGCCCTTGAAGGCGCTCTGAAACTCAAGGAAATCAGCTATATCCACGCCGAGGCCTATGCCTCGGGGGAGCTGAAGCACGGCCCCATCGCGCTGATCGACAAGAAGATGCCGGTCATCGTCATGGCACCGCGCGATGCGCTGTTCGACAAGACCGTGTCGAACATGCAGGAGGTCATGGCCCGCGGCGGCAAGGTGATGCTGATCACCGACGCCCCCGGCGCCGAGGCGGCCGCCGACGACACCTGGATGACGCTGGTCCTGCCCCAGGTCGACCCGGTCCTGTCGCCCATCCTCTACGCTGTCCCCGCCCAGCTTCTGGCCTATCACACCGCCGTCGCCAAGGGCACCGACGTGGACCAGCCGCGCAACCTCGCCAAGTCCGTGACGGTGGAATAAAAAACGTGCGTTACCTGTCGCACGGCCTCGTCGTCCTGATCCTGACCGCGCCGGCCGCGCTGGCTTGTCCGTTCGAGACGTCTCCCGACAGCGTCCTGCGGTTCGGCGCGGGGTCACCCCTATCTGCCATCAGGACCTGTGCCGAAGCAGGGTTCGATTTCTCGGCACCGCTGGCGGATGGCCGCGTGCCGTTCCGCGAAATCGTGGTCTCCATATCCGATCCCGAGGCAGTGGAATTGATGCTGCAGGCCGGAGCCGATCCGAACACCTCGGACAAATACGGGTCCCCCGCCTTTGTCGATGCGATCAATTTCGTACAGGATCGAGAACATCCCGATTTCCTGCGCATGATCGAGATACTGGGCGCGTACGGCGCGGATTTTTCGCGCCCTGATTCCCACGGCGATCTCGCCCTGTCCAAGGCGGCGGGCGGCGATGACAACCGGCTTCTCGCCATTTTGCTCGAGCACGGTGCAGACCCGAACGGCCTGAACACCTACGACCGGACTCCACTGTTCGAAACCGTCTTCGGCACCTGCAACGCAAGGGGCGGCGCGATGCTGATCGACGCGGGCGCAACGCTGTCATCCATGCCCGCCGATCAGGTTGAACGCCTCTTCGACGAGGCTCAGGCGTCCTGCTCCGGCGGTGTCGAGGGACAGGCCTTTATAGACCTTCTCAAAGAATTGCACCCATGACCCCCGAAACTGCCCTCGATCAGATTCGCACGCATGCCGAACCCGGCCGGGCCGAAGGCATGGCGGACTATCACAAGGTGCCCCGCGACTATCTCGGCGTGCCCAACCCGGCAATCAACGACCTGACGACCGAATGGCGCCGCGCGCTCACTGTCGAAGAGCGTGTCACGCTGGCCGACGCACTCTGGCGGACGAACATCTTCGAGGCCCGCCTCGCTGCGGCCAAGCTGCTGACGCAGGCCCGGATCACACCCGACGATGCCGTCTGGGCACTGATCACCGCGTGGCTGCCCGACCTCGACAGCTGGGCCATCGCCGACCACGCCATGACGGCGGGGCAACGACGGCTGATGGCCGACCTCACCCGCATGGACGAGGTCGAGACCTGGACCACCTCCGACAGTCACTGGATCAGGCGCGCCGCGATGATCGTCACCCTGCCGCTCGCCAAGCTCAACAACCTCAAACCGGCTGAGGCCGAGGCGCGCGAACGCGTGCTGGGCTGGGCCGCAGCTTACGTGCAGGACAGCGAGTGGTTCATCCAGAAATCCGTCGCCTGGTGGCTGCGTGACCTGTCCAAACACGACCCGGACCGCGTGCGCGCCTTCATGGCCGCAAACGGCCGCCACATGAAGCCGTTTGCCCGCAAGGAAGCCGAGAAGTTCCTTTAAGGTCAGCCGCCTGTCGCGAAAACCCGCACTTCGGGCAGCCCCGTCAGATCCGCCTCCAAGAGCCGCATCGCCGCCAGCGACAGCTGGCTGCCCGATCCCGGCTCCGCGTCCAGCGGGATAAGATCGACCGCCACCGTCGTGCCCTTCGCCGGGTATTCCACCCGGCCCTTTCCGGGGCTGTCGACAAGCGGTGTCTTCATCCAGATGCCCGGATCCGACGCCGCACCCAGCGACGCGACCGTGATCCCCAGGTCGCGGTCGCCACCGCCGCTCTGCGCAGATTGCACCGCTGCCGCACGCTCTTCTTCCGTGGTGGTGTCGAACTCGTCGGCGGTCCGCGCATTGGCCGGCGGGGCGACACCCGCGGTCTGCACCTCCGCCTCGGCTTCGGCGCTCCCGGACGCGGGGTCAGGCGGCGGCGTCTGCTGCTGCATGGTGGGCAAAATATCACAGGCCGACAGGCCGACGGTACAGGCGACAAGGCATACAAATCGTTTCATACACTCACCTTATGACCCCTGCGCGCCGGCATCAATTCCCAAGATGCCCCTTGCCGTTCATCGGCGGTTTGCATACGTTCTGCCCTATGACCGCACCTTTGATCGACCCGTTCCAGCGCGCCATTTCCTATTTGCGCGTCTCTGTCACCGACCGCTGCGATTTCCGCTGCGTCTATTGCATGTCGGAGAACATGACCTTTCTGCCCAAGAAGGAACTGCTGACGCTGGAAGAACTGGACCGCATGTGCAGCACCTTCGTGCGCATGGGCGTGGAAAAGCTGCGGATCACCGGCGGCGAACCGCTTGTGCGGCGCAACATCATGCATTTCTTCCACGGCATGAAACGCCACCTCGACAGCGGCGACCTCAAGGAACTGACGCTCACCACCAACGGCTCGCAACTCGCCCGCTTCAGCGAAGACCTCTATGCCGCCGGCGTGCGCCGGGTGAACGTGTCGCTCGACACGCTCGATGAACAGAAATTCGCCGACATCACCCGCTGGGGTCGCCTCCCGCAGGTGCTCGAGGGGATCGACGCCGCCCAGGCCGCCGGCCTGCGCATCAAGATCAACGTCGTCGCTCTCAAGGGCTTCAACGAGGACGAGCTTTTCGACATCGTCGAATGGTGCAAATCCCGCGACATGGACCTGACCTTCATCGAGGTCATGCCGATGGGCGATATCGGCAACGAGGACCGGCTGGACCAATACTGGAAACTGTCCGATCTGCGCCAGACCCTGGCAGAGCAATACACCCTGACCGAGCTTTCCGAACGCACCGGCGGCCCCGCCCGCTATGTGCGGCTGGAAGAAACCGGCCAGAAGATCGGCTTCATCACGCCCCTCACCCATAATTTCTGCGAAAGCTGCAACCGCGTGCGCCTCACCTGCACCGGCGAGCTTTACATGTGCCTTGGCCAGGAAGACATGGCCGACCTGCGCCCGCCCCTGCGCAACACGCCGAACGATGACGCCCCGCTCGAGGCCGCCATCCGCGAGGCCATCACCCGCAAGCCCAAGGGCCACGATTTCGACTATTCCCGTCAGACCGTGGACGGGCGCATGTCCCGCCACATGAGCCACACCGGCGGCTGATGCCCCGCAATCCGGCGCCCCTGCCCGTGCGTCTTTACGGCGTGGCGGCAAATCTGCTTGAGCGGCTGGCCTATCGCCGCGTCTCGGAAAACCTGTCGCGCCAAGGCATTCCCGCAAACCGCCTGCCCGAACGGCAGGGCCATGCCACCGCACCGCGCCCCGTCGGCGACCTCATGTGGTTCCACGCGGCCTCGGTCGGCGAAAGCCTGTCGGTCCTGCGCCTGATCGAGCATCTGGGCGACACGCATCCCGACCTGTCCTTCCTCATAACCTCCGGCACCGCCACCTCGGCGCAGATCGTCGGCAAGCGCCTGCCGCCGCGCACGACGCATCAATTCGCGCCGCTCGATTCCCGCCGCGTGGTCCTGCGCTTCCTCGACCATTGGCGCCCCTCGGCGGCGGTCTTCGTGGAAAGCGAGCTTTGGCCCCAGATGCTGCGTCTGACCCATGCCGCAGGCGTCCCGCTGGCACTGGTCAACGCCAGGATTTCCGAAAAATCCGCCCGCAACTGGAAACGGTTCCCCCGCACCGCGCGGCATCTGATGGATCATTTCCGCCTGATCCATTGCCAGGACGACCGCACCGCGAGCCATCTACAAGACCTCGGCCTCAGACAGGCCGAAGCCGGCATGAACCTCAAGTCCGTCGCCGGCCCGCTCCCCTTCGACCGGGACGAACTGCTCCGGATGCAGGGCCTCATCGCCGGCCGGCCGGTCTGGCTCGCCGCCTCCACCCATCCGGGCGAGGACGAGGTCGTGCTCAGGGCCCACCGCGCCATGACCGGCGGCAATGCCGACGCGCTCCTGATCCTCGTACCGCGCCATCCCGAACGCGCCCATGATATCGAGCGCATGATCGCCGAGCACCGCTTCGAGGGCGCCCGCCGCTCCACCGGCATGACCATCACCGGGCAGACCCGCGTCTATCTCGCCGACACACTGGGCGAGATGGGCCTGTGGTACGCGCTCAGCCCCCTGACCTGCATCTGCGGCAGCTTCACCGATGTGGGCGGCCACAACCCGTTCGAGCCCGCCCATGCCGGCTCCGCCGTCCTCCACGGCCCGCACTACGCCAATTTCGCCGAGGCCTATGCCGAGATGCAGGCCAACGAGGCCTGTATCGAGGTCACCGATGCCGAAGACCTCGGCGCCAAGCTGACCACCTATCTTAACGATCCCGCCGCCCTCGACGCGCTGCGTGACCGAACCCGCGCTTTTGCCGCCGTACAGGCCGACGTGCTGGACGACTTCGCGACCACCCTTTCCAAGTCGCTCGGCCTGCGCTAGCACCTGTCGAGAACCCCAAGGAAAGCCGCCCCGCGTGCCGGACCTCATCGTCACCAATTTCAACCGCAACTTCACCGGCGTTTCCTCGACCGCCGCCAGCGTGGTGCGCTGCCAGGTGTCGCAATACGACCTCGCGCTTGCGGGCCACCCCCTGCCCGGCTGCCCGGACCCAATCACCAAGTCCCAAGCCGCGGCATTTTCCAAGACCCCTCCCAAAGACCACCCCTTCACCATCTGGCATGTCCGCCGCAATCCCGAAATGCGCGCGGCCCTCTGGGTCCGCGACGTGCTGCGCCGCCCCATCCGCATTGTCTTCACCTCCGCCGCGATCCGGCGGCATTCGGCCTTTCCGCGCTGGCTCATTTCGCGCATGGACGCCGTCATCGCCACGACCGAGGCCGCAGCCGGGTTCGTCCCGCATGTCCGCGCCGTCGCCCCCCACGGCGTCGACACCGACCGTTTCACGCCCGCCCCCGACCGCGCCGCCGCGTGGGCCGCCACCGGCTATCCCGGCACCCACGGCGTGGCCACCATCGGGCGCATCCGCTCCGAGAAAGGCACCGACCGCTTCGTCGCCGCCATGCTGCGCCTCTTGCCGCAGCACCCCGGCCTGACCGCTCTCGTCATCGGTCGCGCGGCCAAGTCCGACCAGCCTTTCCTCGACAAGCTAAAGGCGCAGATTGCCGCCGCGGGCCTCAGTGACCGCATCCTCTTCCCCGGCGAGGTCTCCCCCGACGCCCTGCCCACCCTCACACGTTCCCTCTCTGCCGTGATGCAACTGCCCCGCTACGAAGGTTATGGCATGACCCCGCTTGAAGGGATGGCATCGGGCGTGCCGTTCGTGGCCACCGACACCGGCTATTACCGCAGCTTTTCCAGCCAGGGCCAAACCGGCCTTATCGTGCCGGACGATCCGGGCGATGCCGCCGATGCGCTCGCCTCCATCCTGTCAGACCCCGACCGCCACGCCGCCATGTCCCAAGCCGCCCGCACCATTGCCTGCACCCATTTCAGCGTCACCCGAGAGGCCGAAACCATCGCCCAGGTCTACGAGGATCTTTGGTCCGGCGGCTGACCGCTTCTTCTTCGGTTTGATGTTGCACCCGAGCCTCAGGACGTTACGATGTCCTGCCAATTTTGAGAGGTGCACTTCGTGATCCAGAAATACGAGTACAAGGTCATCCCCGCCCCCGCCAAGGGCCGCAAGGGCCCGGGCATCAAGGGCGCTGAAGGCCGCTTTGCCCACGGGCTGGAAACGGTGATCAACGAACTGGCGCTCGAGGGCTGGGAATACCTGCGCGCCGACATCCTGCCCAGCGAGGAACGTCAGGGCCTGACCTCGTCGCAGACGGTCTATCGCAGCATGCTGGTCTTCCGCCGCCCGCTGGAACTGGAAGGCGTCGACAGCCCGCCGCCGCTGCCGTGGGACGACCACGAGGCGGAAGAGCTGGAAACCGCCGCCGAGACTGACGAAATCGAGGATAATCAGGACGATACGCCAGATGACGACGCGGATAACGGGGATGGCGAAGACACGCCGCGCCCCGATCTGCCACCCCGGGACTGACCCGTGCAAGGAAGTTCGGGACCGCGCGGTTTTTTCCCGATCTTTCCTCTTCAATTTGCCGCGCAATCACATACACTCTTGGCCTCGAGTCGCAAAGGGAATGCCAATGGCTAAATCCGATCCGTTTGGTTTCGACATGTCCGTTTCATCCGCGAAAAAGAAGAACCCGCGCGGTCGGCGGGGCATGTCCGGGGCATCCGAAACGTCGACGCGCGTCTGCGACCACGAGGGCTGCAACCAGCCCGGCAAGTACCGCGCGCCCAAGGCGCCGGACGTGCTCGACGACTTCTACTGGTTCTGCAAGGACCACGTGCGCGAGTACAATACCAAGTGGAACTTCTTCGACGGCACCACCGAGGCCGAGATGAACGCCCAGATGTCCTCGGACAAGGTGTGGGAGCGCAAGACCAAGGCGTTCAACGACCCCGAGGCGCGTGCCTGGGCCCGGCTGGGCATCGAGGACCCGCACCAGGTGCTGGGCGGCAATGCCACGCAGAACCCCGGCAAGAACCGCGGCGGCCAGCGCAAGCTGCCCCCGACCGAACGCCGCGCCATCGAAATCCTTGAGGCAAACGAACACGCCTCCAAGGCCGAGATCCGCAAGGCCTACAAGGCGCTGATCAAGGTGCTGCACCCCGACATCAACGGCGGCGACCGCAGCCAGGAAGAACAGCTTCAACAGGTCGTCTGGGCCTGGGACCAGATCAAGCAGAGCCGCAACTTCAAGTAAGCTGGAAAAATAGGGCGCACCGGGTCACTCGTACCGTTCCGGGTCCTGAAACCACCCGGTGCGCGATCGGACCCGGAATTCAGGCGTCGCGGAATGTCAGGCTGACTCCGTTCAGGCAATGGCGCTTGCCCGTCGGCTGTGGCCCGTCATCGAAAATATGGCCAAGGTGGCTGCCGCAGCGGCGGCAGTGACATTCGGTCCGCGTCGCGAAAAGCGAATGATCCGGCTTGGTGCCGATGGCATTGTCCATCGCCTTCCAGAAACTGGGCCAGCCGGTCTCGCTGTCATACTTGGTCTCGGACGAATAAAGCGGCAGGTCGCAGCCGCGGCAATGATACGTCCCCGGCTTGTATAGATCATGCAACGGGCTGCTAAAGGCGCGCTCGGTGCCTTCCTCGCGCATCACCTCGTATTCCGGATCGGTCAGCATCTCGCGCCATTCCGCCTCGGTGCGTGTCACCTCGAAAGTGCCCGGCGCGGCAAATCCCGGCAGCGCGGTCAGAAAAGTGCCCCCGGACAGGGCCGACAGTATGAATGTGCGTCGTAGCATCTTCAGCCTCCTGCGTTTGTCATTCGAGGATAGAACGGGGGACGAACGCCCCCCGTTCCGCAGCTTACGAGCTTGTTACTGCTTGGCCGGCAGCATCACGGTGTCGATCACGTGAATCACACCGTTGGACTGTTCGACATCTGCGATGGTCACGTTGGCCACGCGGCCACGCTCGTCTTCCAGCATGATGCTGTTGCCTTGGTAAGTGGCCTTCAACATGCAGCCGCCCACGGTCGGCACCATGTGCGCGCCACCGTCATCGTCGACCATGCCCTTGATCGCCGTCGACATCGCGTCGGCCGATACCACGTGGCAGGTCAGGATCTCGGTCAGCTGTTTCTTAGCCGCGGGCTGCAGCAGTGCCTCGACCGCGCCTTCGCGCAGCTCGCCAAAGGCGGCGTTGGTCGGCGCGAACACGGTGAACGGCCCTTCGCTCGACAGCGTGTCGACAAGGTCCGCGGCCTTCACGGCGGTCACCAGCGTCGTGTGATCGGCCGAGTTCACGGCATTTTCAACAATGTTCTTGTCGGCATACATCGCCGCACCGCCGACCATCGGATTGTCGGCATAGGCAACGCTCGCAGTCGCTGCGAGGGCCACGGCGGCGGTCATTGATTTCACGTTAAACATATCTCTACTCCCTAACTTAATGCACAAAAGCCGGGCCTTGTTGCCCAACCCATACGCAGCCACGGGAGGTGCGAACCGAAAGTTTCAGCTGTTTCGGGAAATTTTTCAGACGTCTTCGAGCGGGCCAGTGGCCAGGATGTCGCCCGTGGGCGCCCCGGTGGGCGAGCCGCCCTCGGGTTCGTCCGAAATCGCCAGCGTCGCGCCTTGCAACACCGCGATCTGCTCCGGCGTCATCGGCAGGCGCAGCCGCTCGTTTTCCGGCAGCACGCCCAGCGACACCGGCGGGTTGTCCCCGGCGATCAGCCACATCTCGATATCGCGGTCAGGCCGGTCCTGCATCCCGCGCCGCTCGACATACATTTCCTGCGTGGTCGCGTCATACCCCGCCGCCAGGATGATCTCTTCCTCACCCTCGGCCCGCAGGTCAGCATGGTAGACCGGGCTCTCCGGCGGTTGCACGCCCGACCCCGGCAGGTCCACGACGAAGAACAGCGCCACGACCAGCGCCGCTGCTGCCAATCCGGTCAGTCCGAACCGCTCGAACAGGCCGCGCCGCGCCGGGCGCTCGTCAGCGAACAGGCGGCGGTCCAGCGCCGCTTTCACCCGTGCCGGAGGGGCCTCTTCGGGGATCTCATCCGCCAGCACGGCGAAATCCTCGGCCCATTGCGCGTAAAGCGCCCGCAATTCGGGCTCGGCGCCAAGACGCGACTCGAAGGCCGCGGCCTCCGCAGCCGACAGCAATCCCAGCGCGTATTCACCCGCCAGGACCACGTCGTCGTCTTTTTCCGGCACCTCGCTCATCGCGACAGGCACTCCCTCAGTTTCAGCAGGCTGCGGCGCAGCCAGGTTCGCATCGTGTTCAGCGGAACGTCAAACCGCGCCGCCAGATCGGCATAGGTCTCTCCGTCAAGGTAAGCCCCGCGCACGGCCTGCGCGCGATCGGCCTCCAACTCGTCGAAGCACGCGTCCAACTTTTCCCGCTCCGACGCCTGAACGGCTTGCGCCTCCGGCCCCGGTGCGGCATCCGGCATCGCTTCAGCCAGTCCTTCCGGCATCTGCTCGCCCGCCCCCTTGCGCTTGCGCAGCATGTCGATGGCTGCGTTCCGCGCGATCGTGATCAGCCACGTCATGGGGCTGAACCCGCCCGTGCTGTACCGGTCGGCATTGCGCCAGATCTTCACGTAGACCTCTTGCAGCACCTCCTCGGCCTCGGCCCGGTTACCCAACACACGCAGGATCACGCCGAATAGTTTCGCCGAAGTCGCGGAATAAAGTTCGGAAAACGCGGCCCTGTCGTTCAGGGCGCATCGACCGATCATGTGTTCGATAGCGTCGAGGTCTTTCATGGAACGCGCATCCCTTTCGAAATCGGAACCTAGGGCAGGCACATGGCGAGTGCCAGTAATTCTTTCCCTTTCCCTTGCCCTTCCCGGCGATATGTTGCACGGAAGGGCGAACGAAAAAACGACGATTGAAGGATCAAGGCAGATGGCCGACGGGAACATGGATCACGACATGAAACCGACCGAGGAGCTTTCGGTCCGCGATGTTTTCGGGATCGACACCGACATGGTCATCAAGGGCTTCGCCGACAGAAGCGAACGCGTGCCGGATATCGATTCGACCTACAAGTTCGACCCCGACACGACGCTGGCGATCCTGGCCGGGTTTTCCCACAACCGCCGCGTCATGGTGCAGGGCTATCACGGCACCGGCAAGTCGACCCATATCGAACAGGTCGCCGCCCGCCTCAACTGGCCCGCAGTGCGCGTCAACCTCGACAGCCACATCAGCCGGATCGACCTGATCGGCAAGGACGCGATCAAGCTGCGCGAGGGCGTGCAGGTGACCGAATTCCACGAAGGCATCTTGCCCTGGGCGCTGCGCAACCCCGTCGCCATCGTGTTCGACGAATACGATGCGGGCCGCGCCGACGTGATGTTCGTCATCCAGCGGGTGCTGGAACATGACGGCAAGCTGACACTGCTGGACCAGAACGAGATCATCACGCCCCATCCCTGCTTCCGTCTTTTCGCCACGGCCAACACCGTGGGCCTGGGCGACACGACCGGTCTTTATCACGGCGTGCAGCAGATCAACCAGGCGCAGATGGACCGCTGGTCGCTCGTCGCAACGCTGAACTACCTCAGCCACGACGCCGAAACCGCCATCGTCATCGCCAAGACCCCCCAGATGAACACCGAGGCCGGGCGCAAGACGATCAGCCAGATGGTCACTGTCGCCGACCTCACCCGGACCGCTTTCATGAACGGCGACCTGTCGACCGTCATGAGCCCCCGGACGGTGATCAACTGGGCCCAGAACAGCCGCATCTTCCGCGACGTTGGCTATGCCTTCCGCCTGACGTTCCTCAACAAATGCGACGAACTCGAACGCCAGACCGTGGCCGAGTTCTACCAGCGCTGCTTCGACGAGGAACTGCCCGAGAGTGCGGCAAGCGTCAGCTTGGGGTGATGCGTTTACGTCTGACCCGGACGTGAACCGAACCGAAGCGCCCTGTGTAGGGCGGGATTTCATCCCGCCTGCCACCACATCTTGTCTCCAACCGGGCAATATGAAACCGTTTCGCCCATGATCCGCTTTGTACTGACGATCGTTACAATCCTCGTCGCCATTCCTGCCCTTGCACAGGACCGCGCCGCTATCGAGCGCCAATTCCAGTCTTGGCTACAACAAGACGTCTGGCCCGCCGCCCGGGCCAAGGGCGTCTCCCGCGCCACGTTCGAGCGGGCCATGGGTGGCGTCCGCCTCAACTGGGACCTGCCGGACCTCGTCCCGCCGGGGTCAAAGGCAACCACCCCCAAACGCCAGACCCAGTCCGAATTCGGCGCGCCGGGCCGCTATTTCCGCGGCGTCTCGGGCGACGCCGCCATAGGCCGCCAATTGGCCAGCCGCCACGCCTCCACCCTCGCCCGGATCGAACAGCAGACCGGCGTGCCCGGTCGCATCCTGCTGGGCATCTGGGGCCGCGAAAGCGCCTATGGCCGCGCCAAGATCCCGCACAACGTGTTCGAGGTTCTGGGCACCAAGGGCTTCATGGCCACCCGCGCGCCCTATTTCCGCGAGGAACTCATCGCCGCCCTGCAAATCGCCGAGGCCGGCCACACAAGCGGCCCCCTGCGCAGCTCCTGGGCCGGCGCGCTCGGCCAGCCGCAATTCATGCCCTCCAGCTTCCTGCAATACGCTTCCGATGGCGACGGTGACGGGCGTGCCGATATCTGGGGCTCGGTGCCCGACACGCTGGCCTCCATCGCCAATTACCTCGCCCGCCACGGCTGGGTCGCGGGCCGCGACTGGGGCTTCGAGGTCACCGTACCATCCGCCGTCTCCTGTTCCCTCGAAGGCCCCGACCAGGGCCGTCCAATCACCGAGTGGGAAGCCATGGGGATCACCCGCGTCTCGGGCCGCCCCTTCCCTGATCATGAACGAAACGGCGACGGCTTCCTGATGATGCCCGCCGGGCGCAACGGCCCGGCCTTCGTGGTCACGCCCAATTTCTTCGTGCTCAAGGACTACAACATGTCCGACCTCTACGCGCTTTACGTGGGCCATGTCGGCGACCGCATCCAGTACGGCGTCGGCGACTTCGCGGCACCCTGGGGGGCTGTCGGCAAGATGTACCGCTCCGACATCGCCGCCATGCAGCGCAGCCTTGAAGGCATGGGCCACGACGTCGGCGGTGCCGATGGATTGCCGGGCTTCAAGACCCGCCGCTCCATCGGCCGCTGGCAAGAGGCGACAGGCCAGCCCGCCACCTGCTTTCCCGAACCGGGGATGAAAGCGCAACTGGTCCGCTAGGCGCACCAAGAATTTTCAAAAAATTCCGCCCCGGCCTCGCGTGTCGCGCTTCAATCGAACTGATAGTCCTTGGCCTCGACGTAGTGCCACTTGACCTTCCAGTTCGTGCCCCGGTCGTATTCCGACGATACGTAGATGCTGGCGGTATCCTTCAACAGAGGATCGCTCGTCGTCAGCTTCCATGACCCGTTATGCGAATGCCAGACGCTGTCAACCGTGAAGCCCACCAGCATGTACTTGGAACTGCCGCCCCAGTCGAACGTGTGGGTGCGGTGGCCGATTTGCCATTTCTCGCTATAGCTTTGTTCGGTAGTCGAGATCTGTGTCGCGATCCCGGGCCAGGTGTCGTAACCGTAATGCCAGATATTGGTATCGCCCGACTCGTGTTCCTTGTCCTTCTTCGGCACGCTGGACTTTGCTCCCTTCACGCTCATGTAAAGCGCGTAGCGGGCATAGATCTCATCCAGCTCGGTCTTCAGCGAGGCAAGCTGGCTAGCGTACTCAGCAATTTTCGACGGCTCCGAGGCCAGTTCCTCACGCGCCGCGCGAATCTCGCCCGTCAGCGTGTCGAACGTATGGGCGTAGGCGTCGGCGTAATCGCCCGGACAGGTCTTGAACCGGCTCTCGACCAGCCAGACCTGCTTGTATAGCGCGGTGATCTCCCCGAAGACCGCCGGGGCCACCGGCACGGTCCGGTCGAAATTCGGATCGAGCGAGGAATAGCTGGTCAGGTAGGCCCGCATCTGCGCCGCCTGAAGATTGTCCTTGAACCACCTCAGCAATTCCTCGGGGTCGTCGGCCTTGGGCGGCACCGCCCCGGTCTTGGTGCCGAAATGCACGACCGTCTGTTCGAACGTCGTCTTGCTGCTCGACACAGCCTGCTTGAAATTGGCGTAGCCCGACGCCGAAAAGAGGTTTCCTTTCGAACCCGAGAACTTGGACTTGAAATCATCCAGCCGCGACTCGGACTCCGCCGTGATCCGCAACACCACGCTCAGCAGGCTGCCGGACTTGACCCCGCTGATGAAATAGTCGCCATGGGTTTTCTTGAACTTCGCCTGATCGCTGTCCAGCAAGCTCTTCGCCTTCGCCTTCAGCGCCGGGTCCTTGATCGTCGCATAGTCCGTATCGCTGATCTCGACCTGCGCCAGAACGGTCAGGGACGTGGCCGAGTAGCTGACACTGTTGAGGTATGACGCCTCGGCCGAGATCTCGACCGCACCGGTGTTGTAGGACCCCGACGCGCCCACGTCGATCTCGCGCTCCATCTCCGCTTCGGTCGAAATGATCTTGATCGAAATCTGCCCCTCCCCGACCTTGGCCGGTGTCGTGTCGGTCGAGGTCAGCGCCGAGCCGTCGAACGTGTCGCCGGTAACGGCATCCACACCGCCGCCGATCTTGTAAGCGTCGCCCCAGGGGATGTCGGTGATCGTTGGCGGTAGGGTGGATTCGCCTTGAAGAAAGGTCAGCATGGTCGGAAATCCTTTGATGTGAAACAATTGAAAAATGGCATCCCCCCGCGATGAGGTGAGAGCACGAAAAACACTTTAAACAAGAAATCACTTTTCGCACAACCGCCTTTAGTTGTGCGTCTTACCGGGTCTCACCTCGCCCCGGACCAAAGCCGCGGTTCTGCCGGATCAATTATGCTCTTCCGCCGACACCGCCTTCAACCGGCTTGTCAAGTGACGAACTTTCGTGGCAAAAATCGTCTCGAAATCCTCTCCCGCTTCGAGCGAGCTGAGATCGTCCGGCAGCGGGTTTGTGGGAGAGGCCGAAAGAAAGAGGCGAGAATAGGCAGGGGTAGTATGTCAATTTATTGGATGGAAACGCATATCTACGCCGTCGGAGGTTGCGATGATGTGTTTCGCGAGGCCATCGAAAACGCCACGCCGGGTACATACGCTTTTCGCGACATCAACATAGTTTGAAGCGCTACCGCGCTTAGGCGACCCAAATAGGCGCACGCCGCTCAGCTATGCTCTTCCGCCGACACCGCCGTCAGCGCGCGGTTATAGGCCTTCAGCGCATCGACATGGAACAGCGCCCCCTGTAATTCGGGCTTCGCATCCTCGCCGGTCAGGGTCACCACCGGGATGAACGCGACGCCCGTGCGCTCGAAGATCGGCATCGCCACGTCCAGCGTCGCATTCGCGTCGATATAGACCCCGTCCTCGATCAACTCCCAACAGGTCTCTTCGTTGGCGCTGCGCTCGGCCCCCTTCTCCCGCATCACCCGCGCAACGCGATACATGGTGAGCAGATAGGCATGCGGCCCCGCCGCCAGCCTGACACCCCGCCGATCCAGCTGCGTCAGGAAGAACGAGTGGCGCACCAGCTTTGACGACAACGCCGTGGACATCGACACCGCCACCATCACCGCTAACCCGGTCTGCCAGTCCCCCGTCAGTTCGAATACGATCAGCGTGGTCGATATGGGTGCGCCCAGCACCGCGGCGGCCACGGCCCCCATCCCCGCCAGCGCGTAAAGCGTCGGCGCCCCCGACCATTGCGGCAACAGCGCCGTCGCCGTCAGCCCGAAGGCCAGCCCCGTCAGCGCCCCCACCATCAGCGAGGGCGAAAAGACCCCGCCGCCCATACGCCCGCCGATGGTGATCGCCACCGCGATGACCTTCAGGATGCAGAACACCACCGCCTCATTCCAGAGCAGCTTGCCGGTCAACGCCTTCGACGTGGTCTCATAGCCCACGCCGATGATGTGCGGAAATCCGATTGCCAGCACGCCCAGTATCAGCCCCGCCACACCGGGCCGCAGCCAGCGCGGCAACCCGGTGCGCGCCTGCACCCGATCCGCGAATCCCTCGGCAAAGAAAATTCCGCGCATCAGCACGACGGCCACCGCCCCGCACATCAACCCCAGGATCAGGAAGGCGGGCAATTCCACGTAGAATTCCAGAATGCTCGCCATGGGCAACTCGAACTCGGTCACATCGCCGAATTCCAGCCGGTTGATCACCGTGCCCGCCACCGACGCGATCACGATGGGCGCAAAGGCGTGCAGCGCGAAATGGCGCAGCACCACCTCCAGCGCGAACAGGGCACCCGCGATGGGCGCGTTGAACGACGCCGACACCGCCGCCGCCACGGCGCAGCCCAAAAGGTCGCGGCCGGTGATCCCGTCGGCGTTGATCCGGTTGCTGACCCAGGTCGAGATGACGCCGGCCATATGCACCACCGGCCCCTCCCGGCCCGACGAGCCGCCCGTGCCCAGCGTGATCATCGACGCCAGCGCCGAGGCCACACCGGCCCGCGTCTCGACCCGGCCCTCGTTGAGCGCGGCCCCCTCGATCACGTCGGCCACCGACCGCGCCCGACCATCGGGGGTGAAGCGGTGCAGGATCGCCCCCACCACCAGCCCGCCGCCCACCGGGATCACCAGAACCCAGTACCACGGCAGGTTCGATACCCAGCTGTGCATCAGAGACGGGTCCTCGGACCCGTAAAGCAGCAGTTGCAGAGCGTTGATTCCCTTGCGAAAGAACAGCGCCGCAAAGCCCGCCGCGATCCCGATGCAAAGCGCGATCAGCCAGAACTGGAACTGGCTCGGCCCCTTGTCGCGAAGCACCCGCCACGCGTTGCGGCCGAACGTGTCGATCCGCTGCCATCCGCGCCGCAATCGGCCCGGGCTGTCCTCGGCCTGCGCTGTCTCGGTATCGGTCAACCGCCTGCCCCCGGCCTTGTGACGCAGGGCGCTTCCCTGTCGGAACCGCTTCGCATAGGGTGCGGTTTCAGGGGAATGCAGGGGTTCGACATGGGTATTCGTGACGCCATTTCAGAGTTATCGCCCGTTTTAGGGCAACGGCTCAGCCTGTCCAAGTCCGATCTGCAAGAGCATGGCCGGAGCGAGACGCATTTCGCGGACGCGCCGCCCGATGCCGTCGCCTATCCCGAAAACACAGACGAGGTGCGCCGGATCGTGCAGGCCTGCGCCCGCCACGGCGTGCCGGTCATCGGCTGGGGCACCGGCACCTCGCTCGAAGGGCAGGCGCAGGCGTTCTCGGGCGGCATCTGCGTCGACTTCCAGCGCATGAACCGCATCCTCGAAGTGTCCCAGGACGACATGGACGTGCGCGTTCAGCCCGGCGTCACCCGCGAGGCGCTGAACGAGGAATTGCGCGCCACGGGCCTTTTCTTTCCCGTCGACCCCGGCGCCAACGCCTCGATCGGCGGCATGACCTCGACCCGCGCCAGCGGCACGACGGCGGTGCGCTATGGCACCATGCGCGACAACGTGCTGGGGCTCGAAGTGGTCACTGCCACGGGCGAGGTCATCCGCACCGGCACCCGCGCCCGCAAATCCTCGGCGGGCTACGACCTGACCGCGCTGTTCGTCGGCTCCGAGGGCACGCTGGGCCTGATCACCGAGATCACGCTGCGCCTGCAGGGCACGCCCGAGGCCATATCTGCCGCCGTCTGCGCCTTTGACGCCGTGGGCGACGCGGTCGAGGCGGTCATGGCCTCTGTGCAGATGGGCCTGCCGCTCGCCCGGATCGAGCTGATGGACACCCAAAGCGTCGCAGCGGTGAATGCCTATTCCGGCGCCGCCCTGCCCGCCTGCCCGCATTTGCTGCTGGAATTCCATGGCTCGGACGCGGGCGTCGCGGAACAGGCGCGGATGTTCGGTGAATTGGCACAGGAGTTCGGCGGCAAGGGCTTCGACTGGGCCCGCAAGACCGAGGAACGCTCCGCGCTCTGGGCCATGCGCCACGCCGCCTATCACGCCATCGTCGCTCACCGTCCCGGAACCAAGGCGCTGGTCACCGATATCTGCGTGCCGATCTCGAACCTGGCCCGCGCCATTGAAGAGACGCGGCGCGACCTCGATGCGCAAGGCATCGAAGGCCCGATCCTGGGACATGTGGGCGACGGCAATTTCCACGCCATCCTGCAATTCGACCCCGAGGATGCCGCCGACAAGGCCCGCGTGCTGAAAGCCTCCGAGCATCTGGTCGAGCTGGCGCTGTCGCTCGGCGGTACCGCCACGGGCGAGCATGGCATCGGCGTGGGCAAGCTGGGCTACATGGAACGCGAACATGGTCCCGCCTGGGGCCTC
This sequence comes from Roseovarius confluentis, assembly GCF_002917925.1. Taxonomy (GTDB): domain Bacteria; phylum Pseudomonadota; class Alphaproteobacteria; order Rhodobacterales; family Rhodobacteraceae; genus Roseovarius; species Roseovarius confluentis. The sequence continues at coordinate 674,994 of NZ_PPFE01000001.1, forward strand.
ATGGGTACGATCAAGCAGGCGCTTGACCCAGACAACATCATGAACCCCGGCAAACTCGTGCCGCCCCGCAACTGACCGCGCGGCGCGTGTGACGCCGCGAAGAGGGGGCGCTGCCCCCCACGGCGAACCTGCGGTTTCGCCGCTTCCCCGGGATAATTATGGCCAGAGGAAAAGCCGGGGTCAGCCCGCCATCAGCGCCTCGGCGGCGGCGCGGGCCTCCTCGGTAATGGTCTCGCCCGACAGCATCCGCGCGATCTCGTCGGTGCGCGCCCCTGCATCCAGCGCCGTGACCGTCGACAGCGTCTGCCCCTTGGCCACGCGCTTTTCGACGCGCCAGTGGTGCGCGCCTCTTGCCGCGACCTGCGGCGAATGGGTGACCACCAGCACCTGGTTGTCCGACGCCAGCCCCGCCAGCCGCCGGCCCACCGCATCGGCGGTGGCCCCGCCCACGCCCCGGTCGATCTCGTCGAATATCAGCGTGAGGCCGCTTTGCCCGCCGGTCAGACAGACCTTGAGCGCCAGCAGGAACCGGCTCAACTCCCCGCCCGAGGCGATCTTGCCCAAGGGGCCTGCCGGCGCGCCGGGATTGGTGGCCACGGTAAAGGTCACCGCGTCCTGTCCCGTTTCTCCGGGATCGGCTTGGGTGACATGCGTGGCAAAGACCGCGCGATCCATCTTCAGCGGCGCCAGTTCGGCCATCACGGCCTTGTCCAGCTTACCCGCCGCCTTGGTACGCGCGTCACTCAGCGTCCCGGCGGCCTCGGCATAGGCCGCATCCGCTTCCGTGACCGCCGCCTGCAACGCCTTGAGGTCCGCATCGCCCTGTTCCAGGGTCGCAACCTGGTCGCGCACGCCCTCGGCAAACCCGGCCAGGTCATCCGGCGCCACGCCATGCTTGCGGGCCAGCGCCCGGATCGCGAAAAGCCGCTCTTCGGTCTCTTCCAATTCCAGCGGGTTGAAGGTCAGCGCCTCAAGGCAATCCTCGACGCCGCTCGCGGCCTCGTCCAGTTCGACCATGGCGCGGCCAAGGGCGGCCAGCGCCTCCTCTAACCGGCCCTCGGCCTTGTCGGCAGCCCCTTCCAGCCAGCGCAGCGCATCCTGCGCCTGCCCTTCGGCGCCATCGCGCAGGGCGGCCTGCGCCTTGGCGATATCCTCGCGGATGCGTTCGGACTGCTGCATCAGGCGGCGGCGCGTGTCCAGCTCCGCCTCCTCGCCCGGCTGGGGCGACAACGCGTCCAGTTCCTCGACCGCGTGGCGCAGGAATTCTTCCTCGGCGCGCATCTCGGCCAGCTTCGCTTCGGCCTCGCGCAACGCCTTGCGCGCCGCGCTGCGCGCCTTCCACGCGCCGCGCACCTTTTCGCGCAGTCCCGACAGCCCGCCAAACTCATCGAGCAGGTCCCGGTGCCCCTTGGGGTCCAGCAGGCCCCGGTCGTCATGCTGCCCATGCAGTTCCACCAGCGTGTCCGACAGCGCCCGCAGCACGTCACCCGAGCAGCGGCGGTCATTGACCCAGGCCGTCTTGCGCCCGTCGCCGGTGTTCACGCGCCGCAGCAGCAGCGTGTCCTCCACCGGCAGCCCCGCCTCTTCCAGTACCGCCCGTGCCGCGTGCCCTTCGGGCAGATCGAACTCGGCCACCACCTCGCCCTGCTCGGCCCCCTGCCGCACCAGTTCGGCCCGTCCGCGCCAGCCCAGCACGAAGCCCAGCGAGTCCAGCAGGATCGACTTGCCGGCCCCGGTCTCGCCGGTCAGCACGTTCAGACCGGGCTGAAACGCCAGGTCCAGCCGGTCGATGATCAGAATGTCACGAATCTCCAGCGCGCGGAGCATCAGGCCCCCCGGGCGGTTACAACCAGCGTCCGAGGATCGTTTGCCGATAGACCTGCCGCAGCCAGCTGTCGCCCACCGCTTCCAGTGTCAGCCCCTGCCCGGTCAACAGCTTGTAACTGTCCTCGTACCATTCGGTGCTCTTGAAGTTGTGGCCCAGGATCGCGCCTGCCGTGCGTGCCTCGTTCGTCAGGCCCAGCGACAGGTACGCCTCGACCAGCCGGTGCAGCGCCTCGGCGGTGTGGGTCGTGGTCTGGAAATCCTCGACCACGACGCGAAAGCGGTTGATGGCCGACGTGAAGTGATCGCGCCGCAGGTAATAGCGCCCGATCTCCATTTCCTTGGCCGCCAGGTGGTCGAAGGCCAGGTCGAACTTCAGGATCGCCGAGCTGGTATATTCGCTGTCGGGATACTGTTCGATCACCTGTCGCAGCGATTGCAGCGCCTGGAACGTCAGCCCTTGATCGCGGCCCACCTCGTCGATCTGATCGTAATAGCTGAGCGCCAGCAGGTATTGCGCATAGGCCGCATCGCCATCGGCGGGATAGAAATCGAGATACCTCTGCGCGGCGGACCGGCTGTTCTCGTAATCCTCGTCCTTGTGATAGGCAAAGGCCTGCATGATCACGGCGCGCTTGGCCCACTCCGAATAGGGATAAAGCCGCTCGACCTCGGCGAAGAGTTCCGCCGCCTGTTCGGGGTCACCGCTTGCCAGGTCGTACTCGGCCCGGCCGAAAATCTGTTCCGCCGTGAACTGTTCGTAGTCGACTTCACCGCGCGAAATGCGCGAGTTGACGCCACCACAGCTTGCAAGGAGTGTCGAGGCCACGAGGGCCGCTGCCAAACCGATCCCGATTCTGCCGCCTGTCATGCTCGCACGTACCCCCAAAAGCCCTGTGCTAAACTCGTGTTCAGGCCTTAAGGCCGCGTGATGTCGCAGGATCATATCTGCAATATCAACGGCGTCCTAGCACATAATTTTCCGGTGCAAAACGCCTTAGACCCGATTGCAGGTCACAAAGCACTAACCTGTGGTCAGGCGACCTCAGGTACCTCGGCCCAATGCACGCCCGCGCCGGGCAGCCGGGCGGCGGTCTCGGCGTCGCAGGTCACGATCTCGAACGTATCGGGCTGGGCGAACATCGCGCGCAGCAGGTCGTTGGTGACCGCATGCCCGGCGCGCAGGCCGCTGTAATGGCCCAGGATCGGCAGACCGGCCAGCGCCAGGTCGCCAAGCGCATCCAGCATCTTGTGCCGCACCGGTTCATCCGGCTGGCGCAGCCCGCCGGGGCTCAGCACACGGTCCCCGTCGAAGACCACCGCGTTCTCTCCGGGATTGCCACCCAGGGCCAAACCGTTGGCGCGCATCGCGTCCACGTCCGCCTTGCGGCAGAAGGTGCGCGCGGTCGACAATTCGCGCACGAAACTGCCGTTCGACATATTCAGAAGCTTTTTCTGCCGACCGATCGCCGCATCATCGAACTCGATCACGAATTCCAGCAGCAGCGTGTCATGCGGCACCAGACGGGCCTTTGCGTCACCCTTGACCACCTCGACAGGCTTCAGAACCTTCAGCGCGCGTACCGGCGCGTGCTGGCGGCGCAGCCCGGTGGACAGGATGCCATGCACGAACGGGGCCGAGCTGCCATCCAGGATGGGCACCTCCGGTCCGTTGACCTCGATCACCGCGTTGTGCACACCGCATCCCGACAGGGCCGCCATGATGTGCTCGACCGTCGAAATACTGACGCCCGCCGCGTTTTCCAGAAGGGTGCAAAGCGGCGACTGGTTCACCATGTCCCAGCGCGCCGGGATTTCGCAGTCACGCAAATCGCCGTCGATCCGCCGAAAGACGATTCCGCGGTTCGCCGGCGCCGGCAGGATGGTCAGGCGCGCGGGCGCACCCGAGTGCAGGCCGAGGCCATCGAAAGATACCGGGGTTTTGACCGTATTTTGCACGTGCTTACCTCAGGCCGAAGATCGGCATATTTTAATTAACTCAGCCACACCTATTTCGCTCCGAAGAAATCCTCAATTCACTCTTTGCAACGCGCTGAAACATCGATGTTGCAAGGCTTGGCGGTTTTTTGCCAACTCTGCCGCACAACCTGCCAACTCCTTGCACCACAACGAAAAAGGGCCGCTCTTCGCGGCCCTTTAGCATAGTGATTTATTGTTCGGATCAGTTCGCCTGACGGCGCAGGAATGCGGGAATTTCGATCTGGTCGTCCTCTTCCTCACGCTCGTCGCGCACCTCCGGCTGCGGCGCCGTGGCCTGCATCGGCGGCTGCTGGCGCACCGGGCGCTGCGGCTGCTGCGGCTGCCCTTCCATGCCATGACCCGTCATCCGGTTGATCAGCGAGTTGATCCCGAAACGCGGCTTCTCGGCGGCATGTGCCGGACCCTGCCCCTGTGCAGCTGCGGGCGCTTCTTGCGCTGGCTGGCGGGTTTCGCCGCCACGGTGATGAACCGCCGCCTGAAGCCGGGCCAGAGCGTCCTGCGACGGGGTGCCCGGCGCGGGGGCCTTGGGCGCCACGAAGGTCTCGGGTTCTTCCGCCTGCGCCACGAAAGTTTCGGGCTCGGGGCGCGGCGTATAGGCCGGCGGCGGCAGGTCGCGCTCGCCGCTCTCGGCCTCGAAGATGTCTTCCATCTGCTCTTCGGCCGCTGCGCGCTGCGCGTCAAAGGCATTGAACAGGCTGGGTTCTTCGGTCGTTTCGGTGCTCGCCGCCACGGCGGGCTCCGCTACCGGCTCGACTTTTTCCTCGTAGGCCTCGATCGCCTCGACCTCGACGTCTTCAACCGGCTTCAGCGGCTCTGCAAGCGAGCGACGCGGCACCGGGATTTCCTTGCTCTCGTCGCTGGCGTCGATGCCGGTGGCCACGACGGACACGCGCATGAAGCCTTCCATCGTCGGATCCATCGTGCTGCCCACGATGATGTTGGCGTCGGCGTCCACTTCCTCGCGGATGCGGTTGGCCGCTTCGTCCAGCTCGAACAGCGTCAGGTCGTGCCCGCCGGTGATGTTGATCAGGACACCCTTCGCCCCGCGCAGGCTGATTTCGTCCAGCAGCGGGTTCGCTATGGCCTTCTCGGCGGCCTGGATCGCGCGCTCTTCGCTGTCGTCCTCGCCGGTTCCCATCATCGCCTTGCCCATCTCGTCCATCACCGCGCGCACGTCGGCAAAGTCGAGGTTGATCAAGCCCGGGCGCACCATCAGGTCGGTCACACCCTTCACACCCTGGTAAAGAACGTCATCGGCCAACGAGAACGCCTCGGTGAAGGTCGTTTTCTCGTTCGCCAGACGGAAAAGGTTCTGGTTCGGGATGATGATCAGCGTGTCGACCATCTTCTGCAGCATGTCCACGCCTTCCTCGGCCTGGCGCATCCGCTTGGCGCCTTCGAACTGGAAAGGTTTCGTGACGACGCCGACGGTTAGCACGCCAAGTTCACGCGCTGCCTGAGCGATGATCGGGGCCGCGCCGGTGCCAGTGCCGCCGCCCATGCCGGCGGTGATGAAGCACATGTGCGCCCCCGCCAGCTGGTCGACGATCTGTTCGATATTCTCTTCCGCGGCCGCGGCACCCACGGCGGCTTTCGCGCCGGCGCCAAGACCTTCGGTGACTTTCACACCCAGCTGGATGCGGTTCGGCGCGTTGCTCTGGGACAGCGCCTGCGCATCGGTGTTGGCGACGACGAAATCGACGCCTTCCAGCTGTTTCTCGATCATGTTGTTGACGGCGTTGCCGCCTGCCCCGCCGACACCGAAAACGGTGATGCGCGGCTTGAGTTCATGGTCCTGTCCCTGACCTGGCATGCTGAGATTAAGTGTCATTGCTCCGCCTTCTTTGCCTGCTGTTGTGCCCGCCTTGCGCAGGCTTAATCCGCCTAAATTGTATTAACAGTACCGTCCCGTCGCCGTTACGTCACCCAAAAAACAAGGAAATGCCACAAAATATGGGTGTTTTTTCACGCTTTCACGCGGGATTTCGCCGAAACCCCCAGATTTTGCGATCACCAGTTGTCCTTGAACCATTTTACCGCCCGCTTGAGGGACCGCGCCGGGTAGCGATCCACCGGAATTTCAAAGTCCCACCATTCGTCCTGGGGATTCGCCGCGAAAAGGCACATGCCCACCGCGCTGGCAAACCCCGCCCCGGTCGCCGCCTGTGGCAACCCGTGCACCCGCAACGGCCGGCCCAGCCGCACCTGTTGCCCCAGGATGCGCGTCGCCAGCCCGTCAAGGCCGGGGATCTGGCTGCCGCCGCCGGTCAGCACGATCTGCTGGCTCTGCAAATGCTGGAACCCGGCGGCGTCCAGCCGCGCGCGCACTTCCTCCAGGATCTCCTCGACCCGAGGCCGCATGATGCCGATCAGTTCGGCACGGCTCACCGTGCGCCGGTCATGCTCCCAATCGCCGGTCTCGCCGCCGATCTCGATCATCTCGCGGTCATCCATGCCCGTGGCGACGACGCCGCCATAGAAGGTCTTGATCCGCTCCGCCGTGGCATGCGGCACCTGCAGCCCCATAGAGATATCGCCGGTGACATGTTCGCCCCCGATCCGCACCGTGTCGGCATAGATCATGTGTTTTTTCATGAAGATCGATACGCCGGCGCTGCCGCCGCCCATGTCGATGCAGGCCGCACCCAACTCCTGCTCGTCCTCGACCAGCGACGAAATCCCCGAGACGTAGGCCGAGCTTGCCAGCCCCGCCAGTTCCAGGTCGCAGCGTTTCACGCAATGCGCCAGGTTCTGGACCGCCGCGCCATCGACCGTCAGCATGTGCATGTCCACCGCCAGGTCCTGTCCCAGCTGCCCGCGCGGATCATTGAGTCCCGAGCGGTGGTCCAGCGCGAAATTCACCGGCTGGGCATGCAGCACCTCGCGCCCTTCGCCGAAATCGGGCACGTCACAGGACGACAGCACCCGGCTGATGTCCTGCTCGGACACGGTGCTGGCTTCCAGTTCCACCTGGCCCGCCAGGCCATAGCTGCGCGGCTCGGCCCCCGAGAAACAGGCAATCACGTGGTCGACGCGGATATTGGCCATCTTCTGCGCCGCCTGCAGGGCCGTGCGGATGGCCCGCTCGGTCTCGGCCATCGTCGTGATCTCGCCGTATCGCACGCCGCGCGACCGCGTCGTCGCGGCCCCGATCACCCGGAACCCGGCCTGACCGGCCAGAGCACCCACACCCTCGGTCTCGCGCAGCCGGTCGCTGCCGTCGAAACGCAGCACGAGGCAGGCGATCTTCGAGGTCCCGACGTCCAGAACCGCCACGACACCGCGCTGCATCGCCGCCCGGCGCATGTTCCGCATCGCCCTTTGCGATTCATAAAGCTCGATCATCTTATTCCGCCCCTACGGTCATGTTTGTCACGCGCCACCACTCGGACACCGCGTTTTCGTTCATTCTTATGGTCGGCCGGGACGCAAGGCGCATGTCCACCGCCGCAACATCCCGCTCCAGCATGTCCTGCACTTCGGCCAGAACGATCACGCGCTCCAACGCGCGCACCGGATCGGTTTCCGGCAAGAGGATGCGCTGGTCACGATCCAGCACCACGTCCCAGCGCCGCTCGCCCATGCGCACCAGCCCGCGCAGCCGCGACCGCAGCGGCGCCGCCGCCTTCAGGATCTCCAGCGCCTCGGGCACCGCCTCGCTCGCGCCCGTGCCGGCGATCACCGGCAGGTCGGCGCGGTCCGCCCGCTGCGCGATATCGCCGATCACCACGCCTTCGACGTCCACCACGCCCAGTCCATCGCGCGACCGCCAGATCGCCACCGGCTGGCGCTCTTCCACCTGCGCCACCAGCACACCGCCCTGCCGCACGCGGACAGATGCGTTGGCCACAGCCGGAAGCCCGGTGATCGACACGCGCACCGCGTCAAGGTCGATGTCAAAGGAACTGGCCGGCAGGTCATGCGGGAAAATCTCGCGAATATCCTCCTCGACCGTGCCGCTGGCGCCTTCCACGGCCAGCAGGTTCACCATGAATTCGGGCCGCGTCTCGATCTGCTCGCGGATATCGGCCACCGCCAGCGCGATTGCCTCCTGCCGCTCGGGGTCCGAAAAATACGCAGTGCCCAGACCGAAGGCCAGGCAGAACGGCACCCCCACCCGCAGAAGCTTGCGAAACAGCGGCGTCAGCATCAGCCGCTGATAGCGATAGGACCAACGCGACGGCGCGGGATCGGCCTTGGGCTCCAGTCGTTTCACCTGTTGCATGACGCGTCCTTCACCAGCCAGTCGCACAATTGCGGAAAACTCATGCCCGCCGCCTGCGCCTGCTCTGGGCTCAGCGATGTGGGGGTCATGCCGGGCTGGGTGTTGGTCTCCAGCAGGATCAGGCCGTCCAGCCCTTTCGCCTCGTCCCAGCGGAAATCCGTGCGGCTCAAACCGCGACAGCCCAGCACCTCATGCGCCCGCAGCGCGTAATCCTCGCAGGCCTCGGCAATTTCCCGCGGAATGTCGGCCGGGATCACGTGGCGCGACCCACCGGCGGCATATTTCGCATGATAATCGTACCATCCATCGGTGATGATATCCGTCACCCCCAGCGCCCGGTCGCCGATCACCGAGGTCGTCAGTTCCCGCCCGGGCGCGAACGCCTCCACCATGACCGATCGCGGCATGTCCTCGGACAGCTGCGGCGGCGCGTTCGCGGCTTCGTGCACGATGTAGACGCCCACGGACGAGCCTTCGTTATTTGGCTTCACCACGTAGGGCGGCGGCATCACATGCGCCTTGGCCACCTCGTCCTTGTCCACGATGATGCTGTTGACCACCGGCAGGCCCGCGGCCCGGTACACCGCCTTGGTGCGCTGCTTGTCCAGCGCCAGCGCCGAGGACAGAACGCCCGAATGGGTATAGGGGATCTGCATCCATTCCAGCAAACCCTGCACGCAGCCATCCTCGCCCCAGCGGCCATGCAGGGCGTTGAACACCACGTCGGGTTCGAGATCTGCCAGAACCACGGCAAGGTCGCGGCCGGCATCGACCTCGACTACCTCATAGCCTGCCTCCCGGAGTGCTGCGGCGCATTCCTGTCCTGACGAGAGGGACACCTCGCGTTCGGCCGAGGGGCCACCCATTATCACCGCAACAGTCGGGGCGTTTCCGCTCGAAGAAACCACCTTACTGCCTCAATGTCCCGGGTCGTTATCGACCCTTGTTTTATTGTGTCCGCCTCAATCCGCGGAAGGGGCCGTTTCGCCGACCCTCATGATTTCCCAATGTAACTCTATTCCGCTGTCTTGGAAAACCTTTTTTCGCACTTCCTCGCCCAAACCTTCCAGGTCCGCCGCCGTGGCGCCCCCGGTATTGATCAGGAAGTTGGAATGCTTCTCGCTCATCTGCGCCCCGCCCCGCGTGGCGCCGCGCATCCCGGCGTTGTCGATCACCTTCCACGCCTTCAGGTCATGGGTGTCGTCGGCCCGCCCGGTGCTGCTGAACCCGGCCGGGTTGCGAAAGGTGCTTCCGGCCGTGCGATCCTTGGTCGGCTGCGTCTCGTCGCGCTTCTTCAGCTGCGCTTCCATTCGCATGGCCAGGTCCTCAGGATCGCCCGCAACGCCATCGAACGTCGCCCGCGTGATGACCCAGCCCTCGGGCAGATCGGTCTGTCTATATTGGAACTTCAGATCATCGGCGCTCAGCGTCACCACCTCGCCCGCGCGGCTGACCGCCTGCGCCTCGACGAAATGATCGGCCACGTAACTGCCGTAACAGCCTGCATTCATGCGCACGGCCCCGCCAATGGCGCCGGGAATGGTCCGCAGAAAGGTCAGGTCGACCCCCGCCTCGCCGGCCCGGCGGGCCACGTGCGCATCCAGCGCCGCCGCCCCGGCGGTCACGCGCGTGCCCTCGACCTCGATGGAATTGAACCCGCGTCCCAGCCGGATCACCACGGCGTGCAAGCCACCGTCCCGCACGATCAGGTTGCTGCCAACCCCCATGGGAAAGACCGTCACGCCTGGCTCCAGATCGCGCAGGAACGCCGCCAGATCGTCAAGATCGGCCGGCTGAAACAACCAGTCCGCCGGCCCGCCCACACGCAGCCAGGTCAGATCGGCCAGCATCCGCTTCTCGCTCAACCGGCCACGTACCTCGGGAAAATCGCTCATGCGCCCGCTATTGCCTCACCCTGTTCCGGGATAAAAGACCGACCGCGCTTTTTCTTGCCGAAAATACTCAATCCCCATCGCGGGCCACGTCCCCGCCGACAGACCGCCGGGCCCAGCGGCCAAGATAGATCACCGGCCAGCGCAACAGGCTCATACCCGCCGCCAGCACGAACAGACCGACCCAGGGCCCGTTCTGCCAGGTGACATAGCCCAGGATCGGGATACCCACGGCGACCAACAGATAGGCCCGCCGCCAGTGATTGTCCCGGCTCGGGATCATCGCCAGAAGATTGGCCGCCACGGCCCAGATACAGGCAAGAACAAGGGACAGGCTCATTTCGGTATCTCCGGTCTTTCACCTCCGAGGCGCCGCGCGAAATAGCGCAGCGGATTGCGGAACATCGACACAAACGCCAGCACCGCCAGCGCGGCGGGCACGACGCCATACTCCTGCCCGACCATCCAGATCAACACCGGGGCAAGCACCAAAAGCGCGATCCCCGGAGCGTATTGATGGCGCATCGGCAGAAACGCCACGAGCGATCCCGCAACCACCCACAGACAGGCCAGCAAGACTACGGTCACACGACACCTCCAATCGTCACGCCAAAGGCGGCCAGCGCCGCGACCAGCCCGAAGACCGGTACGGCCATGGGCACCCGGAACGGCGCCTCGGGGCTCTTGAACTTCATCGCGATCAGCGCCGCGTTGACGAGCACGAACACCGACAGCAGGATGGCCGAGGTCACTTCGGCCAGATCGGCGACCGGCAGGGCCAGCGCCCCCGCGATCACACCTGCGCCCACCAGCAACGTCGCCAGAACCGGCGTGGCCAGCCGCGGATGCGCGCGGTGGAACATCGCCAGCGCCCCGTGCCGCTTGCCCATCCCGAAAAGGACCCGAGCCGCCATCACGATCTGCGCCAGCACACCGTTGAGGGCCGCCGCCACCGCGATCACCGACAGGAACGCGGCACTTCCGCCCCGTGCCTCCTGCCAGACCAACGCCAGCGGTTGCTCCGACACAGCCAACCGTTCCAGCGGCACGGCCCGCACGGCGGCAAAGGATACCAGCGCGTAAAGCAGGCTGGTGATCAGCAGCGACAACAGGATCGCCCGCGGCAGGGTCCGGTGCGGATCGCGCACTTCCTCGGCCATGTTCACGATGTCCTCGAACCCGATAAAGGCGAAAAAGGCCAGCACAGCCCCCGCCGCCACGCCCGACCAGACGACCGGCGGCGCGGCGGAAAAGCTCACGACGGGCTCTGCCGTGGCGCCCGCGAAGATCACCAGCCCCAACCCGAAAAGCTCGACCGCCGTGAACACCGCGGCCAGCGCAAGGCTTTCCAGAACGCCGATCACCGCCACCGCGACCAGCGCCAGCCCCATCACCGCCACCGTCGCCTCGAACGGCAATCCGGTGATCGACGTGAGGTAACCTGTGCCACCGCGCAACACCGCCCCGGCGGAAACGATCCCGGCGGCCACGATTGCCAGCCCGACCACGATTCCGAGCGCGCCCACGCCCAGCCCCTTCTCGACGAAAACCGCCTCGCCTGCCGCTTCCGGCAGGCGCGTGGAAAACTCGGCATAGGACAAAGCGGTCGGCGCGGCCACGATCCCGGCGACCAGAAACGCCAGCGGCGCCCAAACCCCAGCATCGGCGGCGACGGCGCCGACAAGCACGTAGATGCCCGCCCCCACCATGACGCCCACGCCATAAGCCGTCAGCAGACCCAACCCGATCCGGCGTTTCAGGGCCTCGGCCATCTCAATGCCTCCCGCCTGGAGTCACGACCGTTTTCTGCGCAGAAAACGGAATAGAAAATGCATATTTTCTATTCCGGAATTTTCGAAAAATTCCGGTCACCAGCCCGCTACCCTTTCAGCTTTTCCGGCAACCCGTTCGCCCAGGTGCTGATCGTACCGGCGCCAAGACAGACCACCATGTCGCCCGGTTTCGCCTGCTCGCGCACCAACCGCACCAGGTCATCCTCGCCCAGGATTGCCCGCGCGTGTCGATGGCCATGGGCAATCAGCCCTGCCACGAGATCGTCGCGGCTGGCGCCCTCGATCGGGTCTTCGCCGGCGCCGTATACCTCGGCAATGGCCACCACGTCCGCATCATTGAAGCACGCGCAGAAATCGTCGAACAGCGAATGCAAGCGGCTATACCGGTGCGGCTGATGCACCGCGATGATCCGGCCCTTCGTGGCCTGCCGCGCGGCTTTCAGCACCGCGGCAATCTCCACCGGGTGATGGCCGTAATCGTCGATGATGGTCACGCCGTTCACCTCGCCCACGCGGGTAAAGCGGCGGTTCACGCCGCCGAAGGACGCCAGCGCCTCGCGGATCTCGTCGGTCTTCATCCCCAGGCTGCGCGCCACCGCCACAGCACTCAAAGCGTTCGACACGTTATGGTCCCCCGGCATCGGCAGGCTGCAGCCTTCGATCACCGTGCCCTCGGCCTGCAACGCGATGTCGAAATGCGCCACGCCGGCCTCGTAGGTCAGGTTCATCGCCCGCACGTCGGCCTGCGCGTTGAACCCGAAGGTGATCACACGCCGGTCGCTGATCTTGCCCACCAGCGTTTGTACATCCGGGTCATCGGTGCAACAGATCGCCAGGCCATAAAACGGAATGTTCGAGACGAAATCCAGGAACCCCTGGTGCAGCGCCTCTTCGGTGCCCCAATGCTCCATGTGCTCGGGGTCGATATTGGTCACGATGGCAATCGTGGCGGGCAGCCGGTTGAAGGTGCCGTCGCTCTCGTCGGCCTCCACGACCATCCACTCGCCCTGCCCCACGCGCGCATTGCTGCCGTAAGCGTGGATGATCCCGCCATTGATTACCGTCGGGTCATACTTGCCATGGTCCAACAGCGCCGCGACCATCGTCGTCGTGGTCGTCTTGCCGTGGGTCCCCGCCACGGCCACGTTGGATTTCAGCCGCATCAACTCGGCCAGCATCTCGGCCCGACGCACCACCGGCAATCCGCGCCGCCGCGCCTCGTCCAGCTCGGCATTGCCCGGCTTGATCGCGGACGAGATCACCACGACCTGCGCCGCGTCGAGGTTCGCCGCCTCCTGCCCTTCGAAGATTGTCGCGCCGGCCTTCTCCAGCCGGTCGGTGATCTTGGATGTCTTCAGGTCCGAGCCTTGCACGGTATAGCCATGGTTCAAGAGCACCTCGGCGATGCCCGACATGCCGATACCCCCGATACCCACGAAATGAATGGGCCCCACGTCGCCGGGAAGTTTCAATGCCGCGTTCATCGGTTTGGCTCCTTCGAATGAAAGGTCCCTCATGACTGTCTGCTCCGTGCCAGTTCTTCTGTTATATCCGCCAGCGCCTGCGCCGCGTCGGGCATGCCAACGCTCAACGCCGCCTGTGCCATCTGGCTCGCCCCTTGGGGATTCGTCAGCACCGAGGCTATCTGCTCCGAAAGCGCGTCGACCTCAAGCCGAGATTCCGGGATCACGATCGCGCCGCCGGCCTTGGACAGGCCTTTGGCGTTCGCTGTCTGGTGGTCTTCCGTGGCGGCGGCAAAGGGGATCAGGATCGCGGGCCGCCCGATGACCGAGATATCGGCCACGCTGCTCGCCCCCGCCCGGCTTATCACCAGTTGCGCCTCGGACATCCGCGCGGGCACGTCGCGGAAAAATGGCTGCACATCGGCGTCGATCCCGTTCTCGGCATAAAGCTTCGCCACCCGCTCGCCATCCTCGTCGCGCGCCTGGTGGCTGACGCGGATGTTGCGCAGCACCTCCATCGGCAGGTTCGCTATCGCGGGCGGCACCACGTCGCTCAGGATGCGCGCGCCCTGGCTGCCGCCGATCACCAGGATCGACATCGGGTAATCCCCCGGCGGAATGTATCCCGCGCCCGCGCGTTCATGCACGGCCAGCCGCACCGGGTTGCCTACATGGGTGCCCTCCACGCCCTCGGGCAAGGCCGTCGGCCACGTGCCGCACAGCACCTTGTCGACGCGCTTGGCCAACAGCTTGTTCACCCGCCCCAGAACGCCGTTCTGTTCATGGATCATCCGCGGCCGCCGCAGAAGGATCGCCGCACTCAGCGCCGGGATCGTCGGATACCCGCCGAATCCCACCACCACGTCCGGCGTGTCGCGCATCATGCGCAGCGTCGCGCCCAGCACCCCGCCAAGAATGTGAAACGGCGCCACCAGCTTGTTGAAGATCCCGCCCCGGGCGAAGGTCGCACTCGCCACCTGCTCGATCTGAACCGAATGCGGGAACCCGCCGGTATAGCGCGCGCCCCGCGGATCGGTCGACAGCTTCACACGCCACCCCCGCCGCAGCATCGCCTCGGCCAGGCTTTGCGCGGGAAACATGTGCCCGCCCGTGCCGCCCGCGGCAATGACCAGAAGGGGTTGCCGTTCGCTCATCTCGGACGGCCTCTCAGGATGTCGTTGATCTCGCCCTGCGGCCGGCTGCGGGTAAAGGCGAACAGCATCCCCACCGCGATGCCGGTGGCGATCAGCGACGACCCGCCGTAGCTGACAAAGGGCAGCGTCATGCCTTTTGCCGGCAACAGCCGCACCGCCACGCCCATGTTGATCATCGCCTGCACGCCGAACATCGCCACAAGGCCCGCCCCGGCCAGCCGGATGAACGGATCACGCTCCCGCATCAGGCGGCTCAACGACCGCACGACGATGCTGCCATAAAGCGCGATGATCGCCAGCACCAGGATCAGGCCATACTCCTCGGCCGCCACGGCAATGATGAAATCCGTATGCGCGTCGGGCAGCGACCACTTGACTGACCCCTCGCCCACGCCCACGCCAAAGAACCCGCCCTCGCGGATCGCGTTGGTGGCAAAGCCAAGCTGCGTGTTGGGGTCCACGTCCGGGCTCAGGAACCCGTCGATCCGCCGCGCGAAGTGTTCCGAGTTGGAATAGGCCAGCGAGCCCGCGCACACCACGACGCCCGCGATCAGCACCAGCAACAAGATCGGCGCCCCGGCCACGAAATACATCACGCCCCAGCCGAACAGCACCAGGCAGGCCTGCCCGAAATCCGGCTGCATCGCCAGCATCAGCACGATAAGCACCGCCAGCACAAAGCTCAGCCGTATCCCCGGCGGGCCGTTGATCTCCTTGCTGGCCGCCATCATCCACGCGGCCACCACCACGAAACCGGGCTTCAGAAACTCCGATGGCTGCAGGCTGGCGAACCCAAGGCTGTACCAACGCACCGCGCCCTTGCCGAAATCCGTGCCGAAAAACGGCAGCATCGCCATCGCCGCGAACGCCAAGACAAAGCCCAGCACCGCCAGGCGCCGCACCAGAAGCGGGCTCATCATCGACGTCAGCAGCATCACCGCCAGCGCCATGAAGCCGAACGCCGCCTGCCGCTTGACGTAATGAAACTGCTCGAACCCGTTTTTCTCGGCCAGCGGCACCGACGCCGCCAGCGCCAGCAAAAGCCCGATCCCGAACAGGATCAGCACGCAGGAGATCGACCACTTGTCGAGGGTCCGCCACCATTTGGGGAGGATCGGTTCGCCACCCTGCACGGGGGCCGCACCATACACCATTTCTGTCATTTGAATCCGCCGAACACTGCCTCTTGCCCCTCTTTAGACCGGGGGCGTTCTGTCCAGTATAGCAGCAGTTTTGCCCGGTGGGAAGCGTTCTGCACCCCACCGGGCCGTCTTTAGCCGGTCAGTTTGCCCGAAACCGTGCGGATCGCTTCGGGCGTCTCGCGGTTGGCCAGGAAATCGGGCCGGGGACCGCGGGCCGCATAGGGCCGGGTCAGCGCGTTCGACATCGCGTTATAGACGAAGAACGCGTTGGCCCGCGGATCGGGCGTGATGTTCCCGTTCGAGCCGTGCAGCGTGTTGCAGTCAAAGAAGATCACCGTGCCGGTGTCCCCCTGCGCCGAGGCAATGCCGCCCGCCTCCTGCGCCATCCGGTCGATCGTGCCGGGCTGCGGCACGCCCACCTTCTGCTCCTTCAGCGAGGTGGCATGGTTATCCTCGGGCGTCTCGCCCACGCAGCTGATGAACACGTCCTGCGAACCCGGCACCAGCAGCAGCGGGCCATTATGCGGCCCGTTCGGCGTCAGCAAAACCGAGGCCGACACCGCGCGCATCCGCGGCATCCCGTCCTCGGCATGCCAGGTCTCGAAATCCGAATGCCAGTAGAACTCCTTCCCGGCGAACCCCGGTTTGTAGTTCAGCCGCGACTGGTGCAGGTACACCGCGTCGCCCAGAAGGAACTCGGCCACGCCAGCCAGGCGGCGATCGCAGGCCAGACGGCGGAATGCCTTGGAATGCTCGTCGAGACGAAAGACGGTGCGCACCGCTTCGCTGTCGGGTTCGCGGATCAGGTCGTCGTCGGGAATGTCCCCGCCGCCCTCGCGCAGCATGTCCGCGGTCTCGGTCAGCACCTTCAGCTCGTCCGCGTCGAACATGTCGCGGCGCACCAGGTAACCGTTCTCGGCATAATGCTCCGCCTCGTCCTTGCCGATCGGCGCGTCTTCCGACCAGTCCGACCACAGGACAGGGTCCTTGCGCTGGCTCAGTCGTTCCTCGCCCGGCACACGGGTCGGATACTCGTCCTGAGCAGTCAGCATATCGTGTCGTGTCTGGATGTTCATGTGACTCCTCCGTTTGTCTTGGGTTGCGAGACGTCAACACCCCCCGAGCGCGCGGCGTTCCAATGACAGGAACCGTACCCAGCACCGCCACCTTGACGCCCGCCCCCCGCTGGGGCACGGGAACAAAATGAACGTCAAAACCCTCATCCTCGGCGCCGGCGCCGCCGGCATGATGTGCGCGGCCCATGCCCGTCCCGACACGCTGGTCGTCGACCACGCCAAGGCGCCGGGCGAAAAGATCCGCATCTCCGGCGGCGGGCGCTGCAATTTCACCAACCTGCACACCGCGCCCGGCAATTTCCTCGGGGCAAACCCGCATTTCCACAAATCCGCACTCAGCCGCTACACCCAGTGGGATTTCATCGACCTCGTCGCCCGCCACGGCATCACCTGGCACGAAAAGACGCTGGGCCAGCTTTTCTGCGACGGCAAATCCCCCCAGATCATCCAGATGCTGCGGGACGAGATGACCGCGGCGGGCGCCGATCTGTGGCTGCAAACCGCCGTGGGCGAAATCTCCCATGACGGCGCCCGCTTCACCGTCACCCTCGACCGCGAGGGCACGCGCCACAGCGTCACCGCGCGCAACCTCGTGCTGGCCACAGGCGGCAAGTCGATCCCCGCCATGGGCGCCACCGGCCTCGCCTACGATATCGCACGCCAGTTCGGCCACACCGTGACCGACACGCGCCCCGCCCTCGTCCCGCTCACCTTCTCCGACCAGCGCTTCGCCCCCATCTCCGGCGTCGCGGCGCCTGCCCGCGTCACGGCAAGCGACACCGCCTTCACCGAGGCCGTCCTCTTCACCCATCGCGGCCTCTCAGGGCCCGCGGTCCTGCAAGCCTCCTCCTACTGGCACGAAGGCGATGCCATCATCGTCGACCTCGACCCCGACGCGACGCTCTATGACACCCTGCGCACCCAGCGCCAGACCGAGGGCCGCCGCGCTCTCACCACCGAGCTTGCCCGTCACCTGCCCACCCGCCTGATCGACCACCTCGCCCCCGCGCTCGCCCTCAACGGCAATCTCGCGGACCAGTCCGACGCGCGTCTTACTGAAATCACCGACGCCCTGCGCCAATGGCAGCTCAAGCCCACCGGCTCCGAAGGCTACCGCACCGCCGAAGTCACCCTTGGTGGCATCGCCACCGACCGCATTTCATCGAAAACCATGCAAAGCCGCGACGTCCCGGGCCTCTACATGATCGGCGAGGCCGTCGACGTCACCGGCTGGCTCGGCGGCTACAACTTTCAATGGGCCTGGTCCTCGGGCTGGGCCGCCGGCACCGCCATCGCCGCCGCCACCTGACGCGCTCTTCTTCTGGCCAAAAATATTCCGGGGAGCGCGAGGGGCTGGCCCCTCGCCGGCGCGACGCTCACACCAGAACCACCCCGTCCCGGGCGGCCCTGCCTGCCCCGGGCTTGACCCGGGGGACCTCCCTCTCGGGGCGTCCTGTCAAAGCCGCGCCTTGACCTCGGCGATGAAATCCTCGCCCCGCCGCTCGAAGCTGTCATATTGATCGAAACTCGCCGCCGCCGGGGCCAGCAAAACGATCTCACCGGGCTGCGCATCCTCCATCGCCCGCATCACCGCATGGCTCATCGTCGTGCAGACCTCCGCATCGACATCACCGAGTTGCAGCGCGAACCCCGCCGCCTCGCGCCCGATGACATAAGCCTTCGCGACATTGGGCAGACCGTCCTTCAACCCGGCCAACCCGCCCTCTTTCTCCAGCCCGCCGCAGATCCAGCGGATCCGATCAAACGCCAAAAGCGCCATCAGCGCCGCATCCACGTTCGTCGCCTTGCTGTCGTTGACGAAACTCACACCGTCCTTCTCGGCCACCAGCTGGCTGCGATGCGGCAGGCCCGCAAAGCTCTGCATCGCGGCCTCGATCACCTTGGGGTTCAGCCCCAGCGTCCGGCACGCGGCAAAGGCGCAACAGGCATTCTGGTGGTTATGCGCCCCCGGCAGGCCCTTGATCCGGCGCAGGTCGATCGACGCCACCTGCCGCCCCTTGCGGTATTCCGACAGAAACCCCTTGCGTGCAAAGACCTGCCATCCCGGCCCGGTCAGTTTGCGGTCCACCGACACCCGGATCACCCGGTCATCGCCCGGCCCTTCCGCCAGTTGCCCGGCCAGGAACAGCCCCTCCGGTTCGTCCACGCCAATCACGGCGCGATCCGGCCCGCCTTCCGCGAACAGCCGCCGCTTGGCCGCGAAATAGCCGCCCAGCCCGCCATGCCGGTCCAGGTGATCGGGGCTGAGGTTGGTAAACACCGCCACGTCCGGCGTCAGCGCCCGGGCAAGCTCGGTCTGGTAGCTCGACAGTTCCAGCACCACCACGCCACCATCCCCCGGCGGGTCGATATCCAGCACGCCGCGCCCGATATTCCCGGCCAGCTGCACCTCGCGCCCCGCCTCCTCCAAAATGTGGTGGATCAAGGCCGAGGTCGTCGATTTCCCGTTCGACCCGGTCACGGCGATCACCCGCGGCGGCGTGTCGAAGCTGTCCCACTCCTTGGTCGCCAGCGACTGGAAGAACATGCCGATATCGTTGTCCACCGGCACGCCCGCCTCCTGGGCTGCGGCCACCACCTTGTTCGGCTCAGGGTAAAGATGCGGAATGCCCGGGCTGACGATCAGGCTGCCCACATCGGCAAAATCCGCGGCCGACCGGAACTGCCGGATGTCGAACCCTTCCTCGACGGCGCCTTCCCGCGCCGCCGGATTGTCGTCCCAGCACAACGCGTCCGCGCCGCCCGCCTTCAGCGCCCGTGCCGCCGACAGGCCCGACCGCCCGAGGCCCAGCACCGCCACGCATTGCCCTTCCACTCCCCGAACCGGAATCACGCCGCACGCCTCCTGATTGGTGTCTGCCTTTCGCTACCCGATCCCGTGGCCCTTGACCAGAATCCCGCGATCACTCCGCGCCCCGCGCCACATCCCGAAGGACCGCTACCGCGTCCTCTGCCAATTCCTCGGGCACAAAGACATGATCGTGGTGATAGGCCGCCACCACGTTGCAGGGGATATGCGCGCCGGCCAGCGCAGTCGCCACCGCCGCCGTCAGCCCCACTCCATCCAATGCCGAATGCACCGACAACGTGATCCGGCTCATCGGCATTTCCACCGCAAAGCCCAGATCCCGCGCCGCCTCGTCCGGCAGGATCAGCGAGGTGCCCTCCTCCTCGCCAAACACCGCCAGCGCATGGGGCCGCGCCCGTGCCGCCAACTCCCGGTCGTCCGTCGTGCAGAAATGCCATGTCTCGGGGTCGCGCACCGGCGCCATCCCGGCGATCATCGCAGTAGTGTCACGGACCGTCGCCATCACCGCACCTTCAGCGTCGCCAGACCGATCATCGCGAGGATGATCGCGATGATCCAGAACCGGATCACGATCTGCGGCTCGGCCCAGCCCTTCTTCTCGTAGTGATGGTGGATCGGCGCCATCAGGAACACCCGCTTGCCCGTCCGCTTGAAATAGAACACCTGGATGATGACCGACAGCGCCTCGACCACGAAGATGCCGCCGACGATGCCCAGCACGATCTCGTGCTTGGCCGCCACCGCGATGGCCCCCAGCGCCCCGCCCAGGGCCAGCGACCCGGTGTCGCCCATGAAGACGGCGGCCGGTGGCGCATTATACCACAGGAACCCGAGGCCCCCCCCGGCCAGCCCCGCCACGAAAACCAGGATCTCGCCCGTTCCCGGCACGTAATGCACGTCCAGGTACTCGGTGAAGTCCACGCGCCCCACCGCATAGGCGATGATCCCCAGCGTCACGGCCGCGATCATCACCGGCATGATCGCCAGCCCATCGAGGCCATCGGTCAGGTTCACCGCGTTGGCCGCGCCGACGATCACGAACATCGCGAAGGGGATGAAGAACAGCCCCATGTTGATCAGCGTGTCCTTGAACACCGGCAGTGCCAGTTGATACTGCAACTCGCTTGGGTGATACATGCTGGCCCAATAGGCTGCGATGCCTGCGATCAGAAAACCCAGCCCCAGCCGCACCTTGCCCGGCACGCCCTTGTGGTTCTGCTTGCTGACCTTGGCGTAATCGTCCCAGAACCCGATCAGGCCGAAGGACATGGTCACGAACAGCACCAGCCACACGAACGGGTTGTCCAACCGTGCCCAGAACAGGGTCGAGGTCAGCAGCGCCCCCACGATCAGCAAGCCCCCCATGGTGGGCGTGCCCGACTTCGCCAGGTGCCCCTCTGGCCCGTCATTGCGAATGGGCTGGCCCTTGCCCTGGGTCTTGCGCAGCACGTTGATCAGCGGTCGCCCGAAGATGAAACCGAATACCAGCGCCGTCAGGAACGCCCCGCCCGACCGGAAAGTGATGTAGCGAAAGAGGTTGAAGACATCGCCGCCATCCGACAATTCGGTTAACCAGTAGAGCATTCAAACGTCCTCTTTTTCCGCGACGGCCTGCGCCAGACGGCGCAGCGCGGTGACAACTTCGCTGACGCGGCTGCCCTTCGAGCCTTTCACCAGGATCACGTCGCCCGCATCCACCAGCCGGTGCACCTCTGCCGCAAGCTCCGCGGCGGTTTCCGTCCAGCGGCCCCTTTGCGCCTCCGGCAACGCCTCGTAAAGCGTTTTCATGCGCGGGCCGACACAATGGATGACCTGCACATCCCTGACGAACGGCAGGTCGGCAATCTCGCGGTGCATCCGCGCCTCGTCCGGGCCCAGTTCCAGCATGTCGCCCAGGATGGCAATCCTGCGCCCCGCAGCCACCCGGCCGATGTCATCTTTCACACGGGCAGCCGCCAAAACTTCCAGCGCCGCGGCCATCGAGGTGGGGTTTGCGTTGAACGCGTCGTCGATCAGCTCGATCGACATCGCCTCCTCGACCGCGTCCAGAACCAGCGTCTCGCGCGTGCCGCGCCCCTCGAAGGGTCGCCACAGCCCAAGGTCGCAGACCGCCACGTCGCGGTCCGCCCCCATCGCCTCGGCCGCCGCGATCACCGCCAGCGCGTTCAGCGCGAAATGCCGTCCCGGCGTGCCGACCTTGAACAGGATGTCTTCGCCCCCGGCCTCTGCCTTGCCCACCGTGGCGGCGTCATGAACTGTCACGTCAGTCAGCCGCAACTCGGCCGCCTCCGCGGTGCCGAACCGCACGATCGTGCCCGCCTTGGCCTTCGCGGCCTGAAACAGGATATCCGCCGTGCCCACATCGGCATTGATCACCGCTGTACCGCCCGGCTCCAACCCGTCGAAGATCGCGGCTTTTTCCCTGGCGATCCCCTCGATATTCTCGAACGCCTCCAGATGCGCCGCCGCAATGGTGGTGATCAGCGCAACATGCGGGCGCGCCATCACGGCCAGCGGAGAGATTTCGCCGGGGTGGTTCATCCCGATCTCGATCACCGCGAACTCGGTGTCGCGCGGCATCCGCGCAAGCGTCAGCGGCACGCCCCAGTGGTTATTGTAACTGGCCTCCGCGGCATGGGTCCGCCCCTGCCCCTTGAGGGCCGCGCGCATCATCTCCTTGGTCGAGGTCTTGCCCACGGACCCGGTGATCGCCACGACCTTCGCGTCGGTGCGCGCCCGACCCGCTCGGCCCAGATCCTCCAACGCCGGCAAAACCTCGTCCACGATCAAGAGCGGCGCGTCTTCGGCCACGCCCTCAGGCACACGGTCGACCAGCGCCGCCGCCGCGCCCTTTTCCAGCGCCTGCGCCACGAAGTCATGCCCGTCGCGCACATCCTTAAGCGCCACGAACAGATCGCCCGGCGCCAGCGTCCGGGTGTCGATCGACACGCCCGTCGCGGTCCAGTCGCAGGTGCTGCGCCCGCCCGTGGCCGCCGCGGCCTCCTGCGCTGTCCACAAGTCGCTCACGCCACGCCCCCGTCCAGGGCCGAGACCGCAACGCTGGCCTGTTCGCAATCGTCGAAGGGAAAGATATCGTCGCCCACGACCTGCCCGGTCTCGTGCCCCTTGCCGCAAATAAGCAGCGCATCGCCCGGCCCCAGCATGTCGACGCCGCGCAGAATCGCCTCGGCCCGGTCGCCCACTTCGATGGCCCGGTCCTCGCCCCCCGCCTGGCGCACGCCTTCCATCACGGCGGCGCGAATGTCGCCCGGCGCCTCGCTGCGCGGGTTGTCGTCGGTCACGATCACCGCGTCGGCATTTTCCGCCGCCGCCCGGCCCATCAGGGGGCGCTTGCCCCGGTCCCGGTCGCCGCCCGCGCCCACGATAGCCACCATCCGGCCCAGCACATGCGGGCGCAGCGCGTAAAGCGCGGTCGACACCGCCTCGGGCGTATGCGCGTAATCCACGAACACCGCCGCCCCGCTGGAGCGCGTCGCCGCCAGCTGCATCCGGCCCCGCACCGTGCGCATCACCGGCAGCGTCGCGAACACCCGGTCCGGGTCCGCCCCTGCGCCGATGGCAAGCCCCGCGGCCAGCATCACGTTGTCGGTCTGAAAGCCGCCGATCAGGTTCAATTCCACCTGGTGCACCTGCCCCCGCCACGAAAACCGCAAGGTCTGCCCCGTGGGCGAAAACACCCGGTTCAGGATCCGCAGGTCCGCCCCTTCGGCCCGGCCCACGGCCAGCACATCCTGCCCCCGGCCGTAAGCCACGTCAGCCATGCCCGGCCCGCGCGGATCATCCACGTTGATTACGGCCACGCCGTCCTCGGGCAGCACCCGCTCGAACAGCCCGGCCTTGGCGTTGAAATAGTCGTCAAAATCGGCGTGGTAATCCAGGTGATCCTGGCTGAGGTTCGTGAACCCCGCCGCCACCAGCCGCACGCCGTCAAGCCGCCGCTGCGCCAGCCCGTGGCTCGACGCTTCCATAGCGGCATGGGTGATGCCCTGCGCCTCGGCCTCGGCCAGCACACGGTGCAGCGTGATCGGCTCGGGCGTGGTATGCGCCAGCGGTGCCTCCCACGCGCCTTCGACCCCCGTGGTGCCAAGGTTGACTGCCTCCAGCCCCAGCGCCATCCAGATCTGCCGCGTGAAACTCGCCACCGATGTCTTGCCGTTGGTCCCCGTGACAGCCACCATCGTCTCGGGCTGCGCGCCGAACCACAGGGCCGCCGCGAAAGACAGCGTCTGGCGCGGGTCCTCGGCCACCACAAGCGCCGCCTCGCTTGCCGCCAGCTCCTCGGCCGCCAGCGCAACGCCCTCCGGATCGGTCAGGATCGCCCCCGCCCCCATCCGCAGCGCGTAGGAAATGAACTCGCCGCCATGCACGCGGCTGCCGGGCAGCGCGGCGAACAGGAACCCGTCCCTTACCTCGCGACTGTCCACCGCCAGCCCGCTGATCTCGGCCCGCCGGCCCCCCTGGGCGGTCAAGCCCAGCTCTGCCAAGGATTTGCTCTGCCCCACGCCGTCGGCCTTTGTCTCAACCCGTCAATTCGATGTCAGCGTTATACCTGTTAATGGCGCGGGTTCAATCTCGGGTCGCAGCCCCAGAAGCGGTGCAACGCGACGTGTGATTTCTGCCGCCACCGGCACCGCGGTCCAGCCCGCCGTGCGGCGCGGCTCGGACCCCGTCGTCTCCACCGGCTCGTCCAGCGTCACGACCAGCACGTAGCGCGGATCGTGCGCGGGAAACACGCTGGCAAAGGTGGCGATCACCTTGTCCTCGTAATACCCGCCGCTGGGCTTGGGCTTGTCAGCCGTGCCGGTCTTGCCGCCCACCGCGTAGCCATCGACCTCGGCGAAAGACGCCGTGCCCTCGGTCACCACGCTGCGCAGCATCTGCATCGTCTGTCCCGCCGCCCGCTCCGACATCACCCGCGGCGCCATCTGGCCCTTGGGCTGCTTGATCAGTGTCGGCTTCACCAACCGGCCGCCATTGGCAATCGTGGCATAACCCGCCGCCAGGTGCAGCGGGCTAGACGAAAGACCGTGCCCATAGGAAATCGTCATCAGCGACAGGTCGGTCCATTTGCTGGGCAACAGCGGTTTGCCGCTCTCTGCCTCGACGATCTCGAACGACGTCGGCTCGAAAAAGCCAAGCGACTTGAGGAAATCCTGCTGCCGGTCGATCCCGATCATCTGCGCGATCCGCGCGGTGCCGATGTTCGACGACTTGACCAATACCGTCTTCACGTCCAACTCGTTGCCGTAATTGCGGAAATCCCGGATCCGGTACTTGCCGAACCGCAGCGGCCCCTTGGTGTCGATCATCGTCGCGGGGTTCACCAGCCCAAGGTCCAACGCCTGCGCGATGGTGAACGCCTTGAAGACCGAGCCCAGCTCGTACACCCCCTGCACCGCCCGATTGAACAGCGGGCTGTCGCCCGGCTTTTCGCCCTTGATCGGCGGGCGCGGACGGTCATTGGGGTCGAAGTCCGGCAAGCTGGCCAGCGCCACGACCTCGCCGGTCTGCACTTCCATCAGCACAGCCGCCGCGCCCTTGGCATTCATCAGCATCATGCCGCCCTGCAATACCCGCTCGACCGCGGACTGCACCGACAGGTCGATAGACAGTTGCAACGGCTTGTGGCCCATACTCGGGTCGCGCAGTCGCTTGTCATAATATTTCTCGACACCCGCAACGCCGATCACCTCGGCGGCGTGCACGCCTTCACGCCCGAAGCTCGCGCCGCCCAGCAGATGTGCCGCCAGTTTGCCATTGGGATAAAGCCGCATCTCGCGCGGGCCGAACAGCAGCCCCGGCTCGCCGATGTCATGCACCGCCTGGCGCTGCTCGGGGCTCAGTTTCTTCTTCACCCAAAGGAACTTGCGCTTGCCGGTGAAATCCTTCTTCAGGCGCTCGATTTTCAGGTCGGGGAAAATCGCGGCCAGTTCCTCGGCGGCGCGCTCGGGCTCGACCATCTGCTGGGGTTGCGCATACAGACTGTAGGTCTCGAAATTCGTCGCCAGGATACGCCCCTCGCGGTCCACGATATCGGCCCGCTGCGCCAGGATATCGGCACCGGCGATCCCGGTGCGCGGCTCGGCCGGCTCGGAATTGGCCAGCACGCCCATCCGCCCGCCGATCACGGCAAAGGCGCAGACAAAGAACGCCCCCATGACCAACAGCCGCCCTTCGGCCCGCATCCGGGCCCGGTCACGCATCTCTTCATGGCGCAGCCGGATGTTCTCGCGCTCGATGGCATCGGGGTTCTCGCCCGCTTCCCGGGCCTTGAGGATACGCGCCAGCGGGCGCAGGGGTGTGCGGATCATGGCTGCTGCTCCCGTTCCATCACGTCGATGACATTGGAAATCGGCAATTCGCCCTCGGTCGGATAAGACACCTGGTCGATCTTGCCGAACTGGTAGGGCTGGAACGGCAAAAGCCCCAGCTGGTCGAAATTGATCTCCACCAGGTCGCGCAGGCGGTCCGGCCGGTTCAGGTAGGCCCATTCCGCGTTCAGCACCCGCAAGCGTTGCCGCTGGTCGGCAATCTTTTGCTGCACGGCTTCCGACCGCGACTGCGCGGCCTGCGTTTCATAGTTCTCGCGGTAGGCCCAGAAGGCCAGACCGATGACCATAACGGCGGTCAAAACGTAGAAGAAACTGCGCATTACCTGTCCCCTCGTCGATTATGCGTCTTCAGCATCGGCATCCCGATGCTGCCCCTGTCCACCGGCCGCGCCGCGGCCTCCGTGCGCTGCGCCACGCGCAGCTTGGCACTGCGCGCCCGCGGATTATCGGCCAGCTCCGCGTCATCCGGCCCGATGGCCTTGCGCGTGTCCTGCCGAAATGTCGGCGGGTCGCGCTCCACCACCGGCGCGTGCCGGCTGCCGCCGCCGGTGTTCCCGGTCTTCTCGGCCAAAAAGCGTTTGACCATACGGTCCTCGATGGAATGAAACGTCACCACGGCCAGATGCCCGCCCGGCTTCAGCGCGCGCTCGGCGGCCTCCAGTCCCTCGACCAGCTCGCCATACTCGTCGTTCACCGCGATGCGGATCGCCTGGAAGCTGCGCGTCGCCGGATGCACCTGCCCCGGCTTGGGGCGCGGCAGGCATCCCTCGATGATTTCCGCCAGTTGCAGCGTCGTGACAATCGGCACGTCCTCGCGCTTCTTCACGATGGCCTTTGCTATCCGCCGGCTGGCCCGCTCCTCGCCGTAAAGAAACAGGATATCGGCCAGCTCCGCCTCTTCCATGGAATTGACCATATCCGCGGCACTCGGCCCGTCCTGGCTCATCCGCATGTCCAGCGGCCCGTCCTTCATGAAGGAAAACCCCCGCTCGGCCCGGTCCAGCTGCATCGACGACACGCCAAGGTCCAGCACCACGCCATCCAGGTCCTGCCCATACTCATCCAGCTTCGAGAACGTGCCCTGCACCAGTTCCACCCGGTCGTCCGCCCAGTCCGCCGCCATTTGAATCGCCAGCGGGTCGCGGTCCACGCCGATCACCCTGTCGGCCCCGGCTTCCAGCAAGCGGCGGGTATAGCCACCCGCGCCCAGCGTTCCATCCAGCCACGTGCCGGCCACGGGCGCCACGGCGCGCAGGATCGGCTCTATCAGAACGGGAACATGGGGATTGTTTGCGGCAGCACTCCCCATCGTTCAGTCCTCCCCGGGCGGATCGATCAGGGTCAGCGGATCGAAATCGCCGTCCTGCTCTTCCAGGAAGGCCGCGGTTTCCGCCGCCTCGACCTCGTCATAGGTGGCCGCGTTCCAGATCTCGAAATAGTCGCCCATCGCGACCATCACCGCCTCGCCTTCCAGCCCGATCTGCTGGCGCAGGCGCTGGGGCAGCACGATACGCCCATCCTTGTCCACTTCCGTGTCCCAGGATTTCCCAAGGATCATGCGGCTGGCGCGCTTGCGCGCATCCGACCCGCGCGGCAGCTTGCGGATGCCTTCCTCGATCTCGGCCATGGCATCGATCGTGTAGGCGTGAAGACAATTTTTCAGATGCGGCCCGTGCAGCACGACGACACGCGGCAACGGGGCTTCGGGGCAGCGCGGATCGCCATCGGCCAGCACAGCGCGAAAATCGGCAGGGATCGACATCCGACCCTTGCCGTCAACCTTCTGGTTGAACTCGCCTCTGAAGCTCAGAACCACTGTCCGGCCCGTCCCTCGTCCCCCCGCGTTTCAAAAAAGTACCGTCCGAAACACGAAACGGCGGATTGAGCTGCTGCCACTGCCCAATCCGCCGCCCTCGTCCCACTCTCGCGGGGTGTCCAGCTGCGCGCGCCACCTGGGGGGATGTCTGCTCGCCCGCGCGCCGGATCTCTTCGTTCTGATGAAGCGGGTGCCTGTATGAAACCTGCTCTGGTCTTTGTTTTATTCGGGGTCGTTGTGTGCCCCTGTGTCCGTCCTCATCGTGGTTAAAGGTATGACATGGTACTTTATGGAACTCAATGAAAAAGTGACGCGTTTAGCTACAGGATATTGATTTTGGACCCCCGCTCAAACAACATCATGTGCCGATAAAAGCCATTTTGACGCACAACCTAGCGGAACTGACAAAACCTAACACAATATATGGTATGAACTTACCCGAGCGCATTTTTCCCACGTTTTCCCAAAATTTTCTTCCAATGCGATCCAAATACGGGGGCACAGGGTACGGATTCACCGAATCCACCTCCGAATCCGGCGCGGTTCCATGGCGCGATTCGCACGAATCCGCCTATAGGTCCATGATTTCCCGGATCCCGGTCCGGCGGTCCCATGATTTCCCGAAATGAAACGCCATCCGTGCCGTAGGGTGGGTGAAAACCCACGCGCTTCCAGGTGCAACCCGCCTGCGTCCCCCCCGTCGCGCACCAACTACCGGGCTTGGACTCCTTGGAACAGCCCTACCTGTCGTCCGTCACGGCGATTTCCCGAAACCACCAGCCCTTGCAGCCAACGGCTTCAACCATCCCCTTGAACGCATCGGTGCAGACGACGGTTTTGGTCAGGGTATCACGCCAGATCAGCGCAACTTTCACACGAGACCGCAGCACAGCGCGCCCGGACCCCGAAATCGTATTGAAATAGCTGCCGTCGCCACGCTTCTGAGGCACGATCCGCGTGCGGTCCTGATCCCAGCAGTCCCGGCGGGCCAGAAGATTGGCCAGATAAAACGGTCCGCCCGCGATCGGCGTCTTGTGGACATCATCCCAAGTGCGCTCCATGCGCACGAATTCGAACAAAGCAGGATCGACCGCCTCGATCGCGTCCTTGAGACGCTCTGAAAACAAAGGGATGGCCTTGAGGCTTTCACCGAACGGCTTGATGACATCGAATGTCCGCTCTGCCTTGGGCCTGCTCACGCACCAGATCTTCTGGAACTCGGCACGGGTCTTGTCGGTAAACCTACCACCCTTGACCGTGGCACCATACGACAATGGCCCGCCGTGTTCGTACTTCATATCGCGGCCAGGGACCCATTCGTCTTCATAATCGTCATAATGGATCCGCTCACCATAGTCCGGTGCACGCGCGAACACGTAATCCAGGAAATCCGGCGTGCCGTAATTGCTCGCGATCAAGTAGCACTTCATCGTCAACCGCCGCCTCTCGACCGAGCGCGCAGAGAGCAAGCCACTTCAGCTCCCCAGCCACTTGAACATCACCAACGCATCCACCAGCCCCTGCTTCGGATGCCGGAACGCCTTAGGCAGCCGCCCCACCGTCTCGAAGCCCAGCTTCGTCCACAGCGCGATGGCCCCCACATTGCTGGTCACGACGAAGTTGAACTGCATCGCCGCATATCCCAGCTCCCGCGCAACATCCTGGCTGTGCTCGCACATCGCCCGTGCCACACCTCTTCCCCGCGCGGCGGGCGCGGTGATGTAGCCGCAATTGCACACATGCGCCCCGCCCCCCGCCTGGTTCGTCTTGATGTAATAGGTGCCCAGAATCTCTCCGCCCGACTCGGCCACGTAAGTCGCTCGCGGGGCCTCGCACCAATATTCCATCAGCCGGCTCTGCGACAGGTCCGGCTCGATGGCATAGGTGTCGCCTGCGCGCACGACGTCGCGCAGGATCGGCCAGAGCGCGTCGGCATCGCCGTCGCGCACCAGCCTGATGGTTAGATCATCACGCGTTGACATCGACGACGACGCGGCCCTTGACCTGGCCTTTCAGGATGTCGCGGCCCAGCCCCGGCAGGTCCGACAGGGTCGCGGGCTGCACCATGCTCTCCAGCTTGTCCATCGGCAGGTCCTTGGCGATCCGCTCCCAAGCCCGCAGCCGGTTGTCATAGGGTTGCATGACAGAATCGATCCCCAGCAGGTTCACACCGCGCAGGATGAACGGCGTGATCAGCGCGCCCTCGATGGCCGCGCCCCCGGCAAGGCCAATGGCCGCGACCGAGCTGCCGTATTCCATCTGCTTCAGCACCCGGCCCAGCATGGCACCCGCCACCGCGTCGACGCAACCGCCCCAGGCTTCCGCCTCCAGCGGCTTCTTGGTGACCTCGGTCAGTTCCTCGCGCGGCACGATCTGGCTGGCCCCAAGGCCCTTCAGATAGCCCTCCTGCTCCGGCCGCCCGGTGACAGCCGCCACCTCGTGCCCCAGCTTGGCCAGGATCGCCGTGGCAACGCTGCCCACGCCACCCGCGGCGCCGGTCACCAACACGGGGCCTTTCTTCAGCCCCTGGTCCTCCAGCGCCATGACGGCCAGCATCGCGGTGAACCCGGCGGTGCCCACGGCCATCGCCTGCCGCGTATCGAGGCCGTCGGGCAGCGGCACCAGCCAGTCGGCCTTGACCCGCGCCTTCTGGGCATAACCGCCCCAATGCGCCTCGCCCACGCGCCATCCGGTCAGCACCACCTTGTCACCGGGGCTGTACCGGCCGTCAGAGCTCTCCTCGACCGTCCCGGCAAAATCGATCCCCGGCACGTGCGGATACTTGCGCACCAGCCCGCCGCCCGGCCCGATACACAGCCCGTCCTTGTAATTCACCGTCGAATACTCGACCGCGACCGTCACCTCGCCCTCTGGCAGGTCGTCGATCCCGATCTGCTTGACCTCCGCCGAGGTCTTGCCGCTCTCTTCGTCCTTCTCGACAACCAATGCGTTGAACATGTCCAATCTCCTGTCTTGCTTAGCGAGGCTCCCCCGCTTTCATCGTTCCAAAAACACCCAAGCCTCCCAGGGCTTGAGCGCATCTCCCGCCTCATAGGCAAAACGCCCGCAAGGCATATTGGGTCCGGCCGGCGCGCGCCGCTTTCACTGTTCGCGAAATACTCCGGGGAGCGCGAGGGGCTGGCCCCTCGCTCCGCCGTCAGATCTCGCTCAGTTCCAGAAACCTTCCTGCACCACCCCGCGCCGGACCTGATCCGGCGCCTCCACCTGCACCTCGGTGCCTGCATCCCAATGGGTCATCCGCACCATGCCGATGGCCACGTTGGTGTTGAAATCCGGGCTCCACGCGGCGGAACTCACCCGCCCCACCCGCTTGCCATTCGCCGTGACCGGCCACCACCTGTCACAGGGCGGCACCTTCGGGCCGTCGATGGCAATCGCACAGATCTGCTGCACCGGCCCTTCCTTCGACACCCTGAGCAGCGCGTCACGCCCGATACACCCAATGGCGCTCTGCGTGTTGCAGAACCGCCCCAGCCCGCATTCATGCGGCGTGTTGTCGTCGGTCATGTCGTTGCCATAGCTCAGCAGCCCGCTTTCGACCCGCTCGATCAGATTGGGACAGCCCGCATGCACATCCAGATCGCGGCCCGCCTCCATCAGCGCATTCCAAAGCGGCATGCCGATATCTTCTCCCTCGACATAGATCTCGAAGCCGCCCTGCTTGGAATAGCCCGACCGCGCGATCACCATGTCCCGTCCCTGGAAGTCGAACACGCCAAAGCGGAAGAACCGAACGTCGCGAATGCCCTCGCCAAAGACCCGCGCCATCAATTCCTCCGCCTTCGGCCCCTGCACGGCCAAGGGCGACACGTCCGGCTCGTCCACCAGCACGTCCAGCCGCCAGCCATGTGCCGTGGCCTTCACCCAGTAAAGCAGGTCACTGTCGGCAATCGAGATCCACCAGCGATCCTCGGCCAACTTCACCGACACCGGGTCATTCAGCATCCCCCCCGTCTCGTCCACGATGGGGACGTAATAACACTGCCCCGCCGTCATCCCCCGCAGGTCGCGCGGCGTCAGCATCTGCATCAGTCGCCCCGCATCCGGGCCGCGCAACTCCACCTGCCGCTCGCAGGCCACGTCCCAGACCTGCACCGCGTCCTTCAGGTGACGGTAATCCTCCTCGACCGACCGAAAGACCGTCGGCAACAGCATGTGGTTGTAAACCGTGTAACCTTTCACCCCGGCGGCCTCGACCCCCTCGGAAAAAGGCGTGCGCCGCAACCGGCGCGACAGGGAAATCATCGGCATCAGACAGATCCCTTCAGGTTGCTTTTGCAGATCACCGGCGCTTCGCCGGTGGCGGAATAGGCCGCGACCCCGCAGGCCGCACAGCGATACTCGACGAACCGGCCATTGCTGTTGCCGGTCTCGCTCCACTTGCACGCGCGTTTGGCGGGCTTATTCCCGGGTCCGCCGAGGCGTCCACCCATGCGCCCCCGCCCCAGGCTAAAGGCGACGGCCACGATAACCACCAGCGCCAGGACAAAGGCCAGCATCGGCTCAGCCCTCCCCGGGCATCAGGAACAGGTCACTCACCGGCGCCTCCAGCCCGGCGGCGGTCATCATCGCATGCACCTGCCCCCGGTGATGGGTCTGGTGGTTGAACATGTGCGTGACGCACAAGGCGCGCGGCGTCACCATGTCCCGCCCCAGCGTGCCGGAATACCACCGCAGGTCGCCGGTCAGGTCCATCGCCCGCAACGATTTCGCCCAATGCCCGATCTTGCCGTCCACCTGATACCGCTCCGCACTCCACGCCCCCAGCGTCGGATGCATCTCCACGCTCTTCTTCACGCCGACCTTCGGCGCCTCCACCGACGGATCGAACCGCGCCATCCACATTCGGTCACCCCACAGCAGATGGTTCAGCGTGCCCAGGATCGAGCCGAAAAACGCCCCGCGATCCTCGGTCAGCACCTCCAGCGGCTGTGCGTCCAGCGACTCGGTCAGTTGCCGGTTCTGCCATGCGTTGTACCGCGCCATCATGCGGCAATATTCGGGCGTGATCATCGCAGGCGCCCCTACTTCGGACCTTTCCAGTCGATCGGACACACCTCCGCCGACATGCCGCCGAAATCCCAGACCCGGCCATAATCCCGCACCCGGCTTTTCGTGCCCTTCGCGGCGATGATGTCCGGCCCCATCCAGTATTTCGAGTTCGTCACCATCACAGGATGATCCGGGCTCGCCCCGTCGATCATCTCGATCTCGCCCTGAATCTTGCGCCCGATGTAAAGGCCCCGCTTCTTGCCGTCGCGCACGATCTCGACCTTCTCGCGCTCCGCCCCGATGATCTCGCTCACCAGCATAGTGAAGAGGCCCGTCGTGCCCCCCGCCGCGCCACTGAAAATCTGCAGGATCCCGTTATAGGCCTTGCCACTCGCGCGCTCGTCCACATAGGCCGCCACCTTCCAGTTGCCCTCGCCCATGCGCCCGGGGATATCCACCAGAAGGCCGACATTCAGACCCGACAGGTCCTCGCCCTCGTAATGGCCCTCGTCGATCGCAATCGCCATCCATGCATGACAATGCCCTTCGGTGGGCGGGTGCGCCCCAAGGCTCACGACGCAGGGACAGAACACGGTGCAAGAGCAGTTCAGGAACAGCTCGCCCTTGATGGCCCAGTCGGTCGGCGTCATCTTGCGCCGCTTGGGGTTGGCCATCCGGTTGTCGATGCGCTGCGACACCGGCAGCTTGTCGGCGTCTTTCCGGCGTGTCAAAGCCATGCTCTATCCTCCTGTTACCAGCGGCGCGGCCAGAACCGCCACCCCGCCCGCGATCAGCGCCACACCCATCGGCCGGATCACCCGGTGCCCGACCTGCGGCAGTTTCTCCAATACCATGAATAGCGTGGCAAGGCCCATCCAAAGCAGGCTCATCACGCCGCCCACGAAGCCCAGCGCCATGAAGCCCCAGCAACAGCCCACGCAGAACGCGCCCAACCCAAGCCCCATGCGCACGCCGCCGCCAAAGCCGGTGCGCCAATGCCCCAGGAAATAGGTCATCGGACTGTGGCACACCCCGTGACAGACTTCCTTGGCGCGGGTGAACTGGAACGCCCCCACGACGATCAACAGCCCCCCGGCAATCACGGATGACTTCGCGATCCCCAGCATATCGATCACACCGCCATAAAGCAGCGCCACCTGCACCCCCGCGATCACCGCCGCGAACCCGAGCCAGGCGATGGAATACCCCGCCAGCACGCCCAGCCACCCGGCGGTCGTGCCATCGGCGCTGCGAATGAGGTCATCGTAACAGCGCAACGTCGGCACCATGGTCGGCAGCATCATCGCCGCCATCATGATCGCCCACATGGCGAACAGCGGCCCGAACCGGTCCATCGCCATACCGCCGCCCATGCCCATCTCCATGCCGGGTTGCATGGCCCGCATCTTCTCCCCCATCGGCCCGGGCCGGCCGATGAGGTCCAGGTCCATCCCCGTCGCCATCAGGTACATCACCACCCACGCCGCCAGGATCGCCGCGAAAAACGCCAGCCAGGCAAAGGATCGCAAGGAAAGAGCCGACATGCCGAAGAACACCCTTGGTTCGAGTCACGATTGCCCTTATGAATGTCAGACAATTAAAGGTCTGACAAATGAAAACCGCCAGCTCTGCCGAACCCCGCCAGGACCTCTCCGCCCAGATCGCAGAGGCGGTCCGCACGGCCATCGTCGAGGGCCGGATGATCGTCGATGAACGCCTGCCCTCCGAGGCCGAGCTTTCCGAGCAATTCGGCGTCTCCCGCTCCACCGTGCGCGAGGCGCTCAAACGGCTGGCCGCCCAATCCCTCATCCGCACCCAGCGCGGAGCTTTCGGCGGCGCCTTCGTCAACCGGCTCAGCTACACCGACGCCTACAGCCAGCAGATCACGACCTCCACGCTGCTCTTGTCGATGAACGCCGTCAGTTTCGAGACCGCCTGCGAGGCGCGCTACACGCTCGAACGCGCCTGCGCCCCTCTCGCCGCCCGGCGCCGCACCGACGACAGCCTCGCCACAATGCGCGCCGAGATCGCGCGCCAATCGCAACCCGACCTCTCGGATGAAGCCTTCTGCGCCTCCGACGTGGCCCTGCACCGCGCCCTCGTCGACGCGGCGGGAAATCCCGTGCTCAGCTACCAATTGGCCGGCGCGGTCGAGGCGATGCAGCCCCTGATGAACATGATCACCTTCACCGCCCGCTCGCGCGAGGAAATCGTCAGCCTGCACACCGCCCTTGCGGACGCGCTGGGGCGCAAGGATGCCACCGCCGCCAACACCGCCCTACACCGGCTCGAGGCCTACACCCTCACCCTTGGCCGCGACGTGATGGCCACCCGCGCGCACAAGAGAAAGTGACGCCGAACCGCGCCAACCCCGTCTTCCCCTGACCCAAAATATCCCCGCCGGAGGCTCCGACGGCGCCACCCATGCAGCGACTTGGGCAAAGCGTCACGTCGCCCTCCGCCCCGAGGCGGCCGGCGCCCCGGCCGACGCCGAGACATCCAGCGTGCGCGCCTCGCGCGCACTCCGCCAAAGCGTTTCGCGATAACCTTGATGTGCGGATTACCCGTGACACGCCACGCGACACTCGATCGTTGCGCGCGTTTCGCCTTCAGATGATACCTCAGGTTAAAGGCGAAAGGCTTCAGTCCAACCTACGCGCCTCGTCGATCAGCAGGATGGGAATCCCCGAGCGGATCGGAAAGGCCAGCCCGGCATTGCGGCTGATCAACTCATGCGCCTCCGCGTCGTATTCCAGCACCGAATGCGTCTGCGGGCAGATCAGCGCCTCCAGCATGTGCCGGTCGAACTCAGGTGCCGTGATGTCCGCGTCACTCATTGCATCATCTCCTTTTCGTCGCCGCCGCGCAGATCGTATTCGATCAGCGTCACCAAGGTCTCGCGCCGCGTCGACAGGCTCGGCGCCTCCAGCAGCGCCTGCTTGTCCTCGGGCTCGAACCCCAACAGCATCGACAGCGAGTTGATCAGCAACTCGTCCTCGGCTTCCTTCAGCGACTCCCAGTCGGTCGACAGCTCCCGCGCATCGAAATAGCGCGACAGAAGGTCCATGAAGGACTCCCGGTTGAAGCCCGGGTCGCTGTCGCCGGGCTCCAGGTCCTGCTCGAACCCGTCCCAAGTGACCTGCGCCCGGCGATAAGGGGTGAACCCCTCCACCTCCGACGACACGCGAAAGCGCGAAACACCCGACAGCGTGATCATGTAGCGCCCGTCCTCGGTTTCCGAGAATTGCGTCACCTTGCCCGCACAGCCGATTCGGTGCAGCCCGTGCTCGCCCGCGCGCGCGCCGGGGTCCGGCTGCACCATACCGATCAGGCGATGCGGCGCTTTCAGCGCATCGTCGAGCATCGCAAGATAGCGCGGCTCGAAGAGGTGCAACGGCAGTCGCGAGCGCGGCAAAAGCAGCGCACCCGGCAACGGAAAGACCGGGATTACCTCCGGCAGATCACCCTGTAATATCATGTGCAGGGACGTAGCCCGCGCGACGCGTCAGGCAAATATCATCGAGCTCAATTTGCGCCGCCCAGCCTGGGCCACCGGATCACCCGGTTTCAGCGCGTCGAAGATGGTGAACAGCTGCGTCTTCGCGGCCGCGTCATTCCACTCCCGGTCGCGCCGGAAAAGCTCCAGCAACTCGTCCACCGCCTCCTGCGTCTGGCCCGACGCGTGCAGCGCCTGCGCCAGGTCGAACCGCGCCTGGTGGTCGTCCGGGTCGGCCTCGACCTTTGCGCGCAATTCGCTCACCGGCCCCGCATCGGCGGCCTGCCGCGCCAGCGCCAGCTGCGCCGCCGCCGCTTCCAGTTCCGGCGCCTTGGAAATCTCCGCCGGCGCGCCGTTCAGGATCGCCTCGGCCTGGTCCAGATCATCCATCGCGATATGGCTCGACACCAGCCCGGCATAGGCGGTGGCGTTCTTGTCGTCCTCCTGCAGGATCGCGGCAAAGGTCTGCGCCGCATCCGTCGCCGCGCCCTGCTCCAGCATCTCCTGCGCCGCCGCAATCGCCTCTTCCAGGCCCGAGTCGCCCGCCTCGCCACCGGCGGCCTGCACCACGCGGCTCACGAAGGCGTCGATCTCCGATCCTGACACCGCGCCCTGGAATCCGTCGATCGGCTGGCCCTGCCAGAAGGCATAGACCATCGGGATCGACTGCACCCGCAACTGCTGCGCGATCATCTGGTTCTCGTCCACGTTGACCTTGGCCATTTTCACGGCGCCGTTCGCCTTGGTGACGGCCGCCTCCAGCTGCGGGCCAAGCGTCTTGCACGGCCCGCACCACGGCGCCCAGAAATCGACGATCACCGGCACACTCTGCGAGGCCTCGACGACCTCGGTCATGAAGTCCGCCTCGGTGACGTCCTTGATCAGGTCGGTTTGGGGTTGGGTCTGGCCGCCAAGTTCAAGCATCGGTTCCTCCGCATCGCGTGGGCATGTAAGTTGCCGTCTAAATGGCGCACGCGGTCCCATGTTGCAAGGGGCGGCCCCGTTGCCGACGTTACCTGTGCGCGCGGCGGGTTCATGAACCGGGGCTTGGTCCGGGACGAGAAATGCCACCGATGCAATACCACCCAAATACCGACGCAATACCGACGTCGCATTCCAGGCCGTCGAATCGGTTAACGCGGCCCCTCGGGCAGTGGCAGACACCCCGGCAATCCGGCGGGCAGAACCACCCGCCCCCCGGCCCGGTACAGCGCCAATCCAAGCCCCGGCATGTCGCCCCGCACCGCCACCCAGGCCCCGCCGCCGCCGACCACCGCCGCGCCATCGGGCAGGCTGGCTACGAAATCATCATTTGGAAACAGCACGATAGCGCCCGGCGCCGCATCCGTCGCCACCATCACCAGCATCAACGTCCCGACCCAACCCGCCACCACGCAGACCAACGCCAACGCCCAGCGCTTAATAGTCATGGATATGTTCCAGCCGCAAACGATCCACGCCCGTCGCGGCCTGCATCTGCCGCAACTTTTCGGCCAGGTCGGTCACGTTAACCATTATCAGGTGGCGCGAATCCCCATAGCCCTGCCGCGCAAAGGAATGGATCGCCCCGCCCACCTCCTCGGCCTGCGACAGCGCGGTGAACATGATCTCGTCGTTGCCCGCGATCTCCACGAATTCCGCGCCGGCTTCGGCCATCTGCTGCAGGATATGCGTCAGTTCGCGATAGCGCGGCGTCTCGATCTCGAGCCCGCCTTTCACCGGCCCGATCACCTCGACCGTGCCCATGGTCCGCAACGCGTCCTCGGATATCCCGTCCACGATCATCCGCAGGGTCAATTCGTCCGCCCCCACCTGCGCCACCGCGTCCTCGATCACCCGCGCATACGCCGCCTTCGCGCCGTACTCGACCCCAAGCGCAAACCGCCGCTCGCGGTCGCGCAGGCTGTCGGTGGCGTTGGTGGCAAGGTCCTCTCGGTCGCCGTCGAAATCCCATTTGTACCACGGCACCTGTTGCAGGAACTGTGCATAGGCCCGCGCTTGATCCGCTGACAGATCATCCAGCGGCGCGCGTTCCGGCCCACGCCACCACGCGGCCAGCCGCCCCAATGTTTCCTCATACGACGCCTTGGCCAGCAGCTCGGCGGTGAAACTTACCCCGATCACATAGATCGTCTGCTTGCTCTCACTGGTGAACCCGCCATGCTCCGCACTCTCATGGCTTAGCGCACACAGGCTCGACCAGTAGCCACCGATCGCTTGCATATACCCGAATTCATGCGGATCACCCGCGCTGATCACCTGCGCATAATCGTCGTAGGCATGCA
Organism: Roseovarius confluentis; assembly: GCF_002917925.1. GTDB lineage: Bacteria > Pseudomonadota > Alphaproteobacteria > Rhodobacterales > Rhodobacteraceae > Roseovarius > Roseovarius confluentis. Next base: position 713,357 of record NZ_PPFE01000001.1, read on the forward strand.
CGATATGCCATTCCGGATAGGTCATCAGCGTCCGCGACTCGTCGCGCCGATGCTCGGGCGGCAGGATCGGCTCATAGGTTTCGGGCTTGGCCTGCGGGATACAGACCAGTTCGTTGTAGGCCACAGGCGACAGCAGCCCCGCGGTCAGCACGACCGCGACCAGCCCCAGCCGCAGCAGCCATTTCAGAAAGCGCCGCATCAGGCGCGGTCCCCTCGGTCCAGAACAGTTCCGGCAAAGAGCGCAAAGCCCCCCAGCCCGATATGCGGCAGGTTCGCAAGGATGCGCGGCACCGACAGTGAAAAGCCCTCGGACGGGTTGGTAAGGATTCCGAAATCGAGGAAGCCATAGGCTGTGAAAATCCCGAAGATCCCGTCGGCCAGGTACAGCGCGCCGAAAATAATCAGGAAAATTTTCGCCGACCGGTGGCTGATCATCCCCGCCGCCAGCGCCCAGAGCGCCGAAACCAAATGCAGCGCATCGTCGAACGGATCGAGCGCGAAGATCCCGAAGGCCAACCCGGTCTCATCGGTCAGCCCGGGAATGTAATTGATCGAGGCCGCTGCCAGCAGCGCCGCCGTGTAGAAGAAACAGATTTTACCAAGCAATGTCATAGCTTATCCAGATACGTGTCCCAAAGGTTGTTGCGGAATGTCAGGTCCGGGTCCAGCGCACGCTTCGCGGCCGCGAACGCCGCCGCCCGCGGATAGGCCCGCACCATCTGCGCGGGCGTGGCATGGGGCCGGTAAGGCAGGTAATAACTCCCGCCGATCCCCGTCACCCCGTCGATCAGAGCACGGGTCATCCGCGCCATGTCCGCCTCGGCCCGCTCCGTCATCTCTTGGCTGAAGGACATGACGGCGGCGATCCGCGGCACGCTCGCATAGGCCAGCACGCTCACCGGGTCCCGGTCGACAAAGCGCAGCGTAACGTTCAGAAACTCCTGGTAGGACGCCGGGATCACCTCGCGGCACAGCGCCACGAACTCGGCAAACCGCTCGGGCGCCACGAAGTACTCATGCAGGATATCCGTCCGGTTCGGGTCGCGGTCATCCAGCGTGATTACCGGCTCGTTCATCAGCGCATTGCGCGTCACCGCCCCGCCGCCCAGCGCCGGGCCCAGTTCGGTTTCGAACCACCAACGCAGCGACTTGAACGGCTCGTTCCCCAACTGCCAGCGATAGACCCGCGCCGCGACATGCGCCGCCATGTTCGACCCATCCGCAGGCTCCAGTCCCTCCTGATCTTCGGCGGGCCGATAGGTGATCATCAGCGCCTTGCCGAAGAACGACGCCCGCTCCACGTTCAGCCGTCCATAGGCCATGTTGACGGTCTGGTCGGTCAACGCCTCGGTGAACCGCGTCCCGAACTCCTCGGCCCGCATCTCCTCGAACTGCGGTACCAGCCGCCGGTTCGGCGCCATCTCCACCACCATCTCGGTGATCGCCCCGGTCAGGCCATAGCCGCCCATCGTCTGCCCGAAAAGGTCGACGTTCTTCTCCCGCGAACAGGTCAGCAACTCCCCATCGGACAGCACCATGTCAAAGCTGCGCACAGTGGCCCCCATCGGCCCCAGCTTGACCGGCCAGCCATGCGCGTTGACGCAGAAGGTGGCGGCGACGCCGAAATCATTGTTCGATTGCATCACCTTGGGACCATACCCGATCGGGTCCAGCGCCGCGATCACCTCCGACCAGCGTGTGCCGGCCTGCACACGGTAGGTGCCAGCCTCGGTGTCAGGCTCCACAAAGCCGCCTTGATAGGTCACCGCATGCCCGTCGCGCGGTATGGGCTGCCCGCCCATGGAATGCCGCGCAGCCCCCACGTTGACCGGCCGGCCCGCGGCTCGCGCCTCCTTGATCTCGGCGCGGATCGCCCTAACCAGTGCATCGCCCCGCCCCTTCTCGATCACGAGGTGCTTGTGCACTGGCGTCTCGCTCAGCCCGCTCGCGTCGTTCAGCGTGCCCGCCGCACCTTCGGGCCTCGTCCACGACACACCTTCATAGCCCGGCAGGTCCGCGCTCAGGCGGGACGTCAAGACGCCGCCCACAAGGGCCCCGCCCCCGAACAACACCGCGCGTCTGGACAATTTGCGCATGAGATTTCCTTATCCGCTCCCCCAATATCTCATGTTTGGTGGAACGAGGGGAAATCATAGGTCCGGTTTTCCATACCCGGACATGCAACGCCTTGGAAACGCACAAGCTTCCGGCAGGCTCGCATCCCTTACCATCACGCGGGCACCAGGGCTTTCGAGGAATTCTGGCCCAAAGAATCCGCGATTTCTTGCCTGACTAAAGGTCGAAGGTCGCAAAGACCGGCGCATGGTCCGACGGCTTCTCCCAGCCTCTCGCAGCCCTCAGGATCCGGCTGGAATGCGCCGACGACTTGATGTCGTCACTGGCCCAGATGTGATCCAGCCGCCGCCCCTTGTCCGCCGCGTCCCAGTCCTTGGCCCGGTAGGACCACCAACTGTATAGCTGCCCCTCCGGAATGTCGGCACGGGTGACATCGGTCCAGTTACCGGCCTCCTGTGCATCGCCCAGATGTTCCACTTCGACAGGCGTATGGCTGACCACTTTCAGAAGCTGCTTGTGGCTCCAGACGTCGTCTTCGCGCGGGGCAATGTTCAGGTCACCGACAAGAATGGATTTCCCGGGCTTATCCTTGCGGAACCAATCGCGCATCTCTGTCAGGTAATCCAGTTTCTGCCCGAATTTCACGTTCACCTCGCGGTCCGGCACATCACCGCCCGCGGGAACATAGAAGTTATGGATCACCACACCGTTCTCCAGCTCGCCCGCCACGTGCCGCGCATGGCCAAGCGCCGCGAAATCCATGTCGCCCACGTCCCTGATCGGCAGCTTCGACAGGATCGCCACGCCGTTATATCCCTTCTGCCCCCGCGCGATCACGTGGGTGTAGCCCAGCGCCGCGAACCCCTCCAACGGGATCTTCTCGACCGGCGACTTGCACTCCTGCAGGCACAGGATATCCGGAGCCTCCTCCTGCAAAAGCTTCAGCACGATCGGCTCGCGCAGGCGGACCGAGTTGATGTTCCAGGTGGCAAGCGTGAAGGACATGAGGCTCCTGTCAGTTCGGCGTATCGGGTCCCGGGGATATAAAACCCAGCGCATCGCGTAGCACAAGCAGGAAGGTGTCGGGCGTCTCGATCTGTGGGATATGACCGCTGTCCGGGATCGTCAGCAGACGTGCGCCGGGCGTCGACCGGGCCAACGCCTCGCCCTGAGCCAGCGGAGTCACGGTGTCCTCTTCGCCCCATATATAGACCAAGGGCAGGGACAACGCGGCGTAGTTCACGGGCCGCGTGCTCAGCGCATCCTGCGGCGAAACTAGCAGGCTGAGCACCCAGTCGGCATAGCTTGCCGTTGTGCCCTGCCGGACGAAAGGCGCTTTCAGAACGGTCAGAACCTCGTCCGTCGCCGCCTCATCCACGTGTATCAACTGGCGCAGGAAAGTACCCGTCAACAACGGATTGTTCATGGTCAGCGCCGTCACCGCCTCGCGCAGCGGCCCGAACCGCAGTGGAAACGGCAGGTCCTTCCCGCTCTCATGGCTGTTCAGGCCAAGCGCCCCATCCACCACGACAAGCCCGGCAAAGGCGTCGGGCCGTTGCATGACAGCCTCCACTCCCGGCCCCGCACCGATGGAATGCGCCACCAGTATCGGCCGGGTTCCCAGCGCCTCGACCAGCGCCAGGATCCGCTCCGCCTGCCGCGTCCGGCTGTAGTCGCCATCCCTGGCCCGCTCGGAAAAGCCGAAAGGCGGCATGTCGAACGCCACCGCTCGCCACCCATCCGCACCGATCTCTTTCAGCACCGACTGCCACAGGCCAGACCAGGCCGCCGTGCCATGGGCGAAAAGCACAACAGGCGCATCCCCGTCCCCCTCTTCAAGCACGAAGACGCCACCCAACGCTGTTTCGATCAGCCGCCCCTCTTGTGGAACCACGGCCTCCAGCGGTTCGGTCTCGCGCATATGCGCCGCCAGCCGCGCCGCGATCAGCACGGCGGACACCAGAACCAATAGGCTCACGAGGGTCTTGATTATGAACCGCATCCCTGGTCCTCCCGCTTCCAAGGCTATGCAGTCGCGGCCGGTTCACAAGGTCAGCAAAACCTGACCCTCATGGACGCAGACAAAAAAAGACCCCGGCCAAGCCGGGGTCAGTCCAACAGGGAGGTGCATAGATTTAGGCCCGTATGCGGCGGGTTGGTCGTCATAATACCGGGCGGCGCGGGACGCACGCCTTGCCCCGGATCAGGCGAGGAGGCGATAGCCTCCCGACTCTGTCACCAGCAAACGCGCGTTGGCAGGATCTGGTTCAATTTTTTGACGCAGGCGGTAGATATGGGTTTCCAAAGTATGCGTCGTTACCCCGGCGTTGTAGCCCCAAACCTCGTGCAGAAGCACGTCGCGAGCGACCACGCCCTCGGGCGAACGATACAGGAATTTCAGGATATTGGTCTCCTTTTCCGTCAGACGGATCTTCCGGTCCTCATCGGTGATCAGCATCTTCATGGCTGGCTTGAACGTGTAGGGTCCAAGCTGGAAAATCGCGTCTTCGGACTGTTCGTGCTGGCGAAGCTGGGCGCGGATACGCGCCAACAGAACGGGAAACTTGAACGGCTTGGTGATATAGTCGTTCGCCCCGGCATCAAGCCCCAGGATCGTGTCGGCATCCCCGTCATGGCCCGTCAGCATCACGATCGGCGCTTTCACGCCCTGCTTGCGCATCAACCGGCAAAGCTCACGCCCGTCCGTATCGGGCAGGCCCACGTCAAGGATCACCATGTCATAGATCCCGTCCTTTGCATGCGCCATGGCCTCCGACCCGTTTCCGGCCTCGAGGACGTCAAAATCCTCGGTCATCACCAGTTGCTCACTCAAGGCCTCGCGCAGGTCCTCGTCATCGTCCACAAGCAGAATTTTCTTCAGCTGAGCCATCGTGTTGTTCCTCGTTGCTTGCAGACTACTTGTGCCACCACGCCGCGCCGGACAAGATCTGTGACAGGTCAATCACGGGCTAGTTATGGCAGAGCGTGAAATGTTTCATTCGGTTACAAAAGCCTGTAATCGAGTCGCTCGAAGTAACTTCACTGAACAGGAAGGGCGCGTGATGCAGCTTGGCCCCGACAAGACGGAACTCCTCGCGCGGGCTCGCGCAGATCTTCGCATGGGTGTGCCGGTGGTCTTGCGCGATGGCAACGCGCTTGCCATTGTCGCGGCGGCGGAAACCTGCGATCCGGCCCGTCTCGACGCGTTGCAGTCGGCAGGTCTGGAACTGCATCTCACCATCTCGGCGCGCCGCGCCGCAACGCTGAAGGCCCGCGCTTATGACGGCGATCTCGCGCGTGTCGTCGTTCCAAAAGAGGCCCCCCTGTCATGGGTGCAGGCCGTGGCAGACCCCGCAGACGACCTTCGGAGCCCGATGAAGGGCCCGCTCACCTCGGCGCGCGAGGGCAAGGCCGACACCCATCGCGCGGCTCTGTTGCTGGTCAAGTCCGCGCGCCTTTTGCCTGCCGCGATTGTCATGGCGATCCCGCCCGATACGCTGGACACTGCATTGACATTGCTCAACGTGGCCGACATCACCGCGCATCTGAATGAAGCCAGCCCCATGCACAAGGTGGTCAGCGCCCGACTGCCCCTCGAAGTGTCCGAGGCCGGACGCCTGCACATCTGGCGACCAGAGGACGGCGGCGAAGAACATTACGCCATAGAAATCGGCAGCCCCGCACGGCACGAACCGGTCTTGTCGCGTCTGCATTCCGCCTGTTTCACCGGTGACCTTCTGGGCAGCCTGAAATGCGATTGCGGTCCCCAGCTTCGGGCGGCTCTGGCGCAAATGGGGACCGAGGGCGCGGGCGTGCTGCTCTATCTTAACCAGGAAGGCCGCGGCATCGGCCTTGCCAACAAGATGCGTGCCTACGCTTTGCAGGATCAGGGCTTTGACACGGTCGAGGCCAATCACCGGCTCGGCTTCGAGGATGACGAGCGTGATTTCCGCATCGGCGCCGACATCCTGCGCAACATGGGCTTCGGCGCGGTGCGTCTGCTGACCAACAACCCCGCCAAGATCGACATGATGAAAAGCTGCGGCATCGACGTGGTGGAACGCGTGCCGCTCAAGGTCGGCGAAGGGGCGCACAACCGCGCCTATCTTGCCACCAAGGCCGCGAAGTCAGGGCACCTGCTTTAGCCTAGTCCCGTGCGTCCGGGTCCGGCTGCCCGACTCCGCGAAACACGGGCTTCAGCGGCAGGATCCAGGCGACACCCAGCACGATGAACACGACCAGCTCGGTCAGGAAGCCCACATCATACCGGACCCGCAGCCAATCCGTCAGGTTGACCGCCACCACGATGTAAAGCGGCAGGGCAATCAGCAGGATCACCAGCGACCAGCGGCGGCGGGCTTTGTAACTCAGGGCCATGCGGTTCTCTAACGGTCTGTAGGTCTCAGTCGGCGAAGGGGTCGGTCACAAGGATCGTGTCCTCCCGCTCCGGCGAGGTTGACAGTAGAGCGACGGGACACTGGATCAACTCCTCGACCCGGCGCACGTACTTGATGGCATTGGCGGGCAGATCGGCCCAGCTGCGCGCGCCTTCGGTGGTTTCGGACCAGCCCTGCATTTCCTCGTAGATCGGCTTGCAGCGCCATTGCTGATCAGTCGCCGTGGGCAGATAATCCAGTTGCTTTCCGTCCAGTTCGTAACCCACGCAGATCTTCAGCGTGTCGAACCCGTCAAGCACATCCAGCTTGGTCAGCGAGATCCCGGTCACGCCAGAGGTTGCACAGGTCTGGCGCACCAGCGCCGCATCGAACCAGCCGCAGCGCCGCTGGCGGCCCGTCACGGTGCCGAACTCGCGACCCCGTTCCCCCAATCGCTGGCCATCGTCATCCTGCAACTCGCTCGGAAACGGACCTTCGCCCACGCGGGTCGTGTAGGCCTTGACGATCCCCAGCACGTAATCGATCGCGCCCGGCCCCATGCCGACGCCCGTAGCAGCCTGCCCGGCGATGACATTCGAGGACGTCACGAACGGATAGGTGCCGAAATCGATATCCAGCAGCGCCCCTTGCGCGCCCTCGAACAAGATGCGCTTGCCCGCCTTGCGCTGATCGTTCAGCACTTTCCAGACCGGCGCGGCATAGGGCAGAAGCTCCTGCGCGATGGATTTCAGCTGCGCCACCAGCTTGTCGCGATCCACCGGCTCAATGCCCAACCCTTTGCGCAAAGGATCGTGGTGCTGCAAAGCGCGGTCCACACGCGCCTCCAGCGTGGCGTCGTCGGCCAGGTCCGCCACGCGGACCGAACGGCGGCCGACCTTGTCTTCGTAGGCCGGGCCGATTCCGCGTCCGGTGGTGCCGATCTTGGTGCCCTTGCTCGCCGCTTCTTCGCGGGCACGGTCAAGCTCGCCGTGAATCGGCAGGATCAGTGGCGTGTTCTCGGCGATCATCAGTGTTTCGGGGCTGATCTCGACCCCCTGCTCGCGGATCGAGGCGATTTCGTTGACCAGATGCCACGGGTCCAGCACCACGCCATTGCCAATCACGCTCAGCTTGCCACCACGCACCACGCCGGACGGCAATGCGTTCAGCTTGTAGACCTTGCCGTCTATCACCAGCGTATGGCCCGCGTTGTGCCCGCCCTGGAACCGCGCGATCACGTCCGCGCGCTCGCTAAGCCAATCAACGATTTTGCCTTTACCCTCGTCACCCCACTGGGCGCCTACAACGACGACATTTGCCATGAAAACCTCTCAGGCGGTGGTTGAACCCCGCGCCCGTATACCCACACCGCCAGCCGTGCGAAACCGGAATTTCGCGCGCGGGCTGGACACTGTCGTCTGCGCCGGGCACATCTTGTGCGACACAAGCCAAGAGAGCACAGATGACCGGATTTATCCTGAGGTGGGCATTGGCCTTCATCCTGCTGGCTGCGACGTACAACCCGACACCGTACAATTTCATCGCTTGGGCGAAGGAAAACTGGGACGCGCAAATGCCGCTGACCGTACTCTTCGCGCTGCTGCTTCTGGTGGGCTACATCATTTACCTGCGCGCCACGCTGCGCTCGATCGGGGCGTTCGGCATGGGCTTGATCCTCGCCATCGCAGCAGCCTTGGCGTGGGTGCTCGTTGACTACGGCTTCCTCGACCTCGACGATCCGACGCGGAACCTCTGGCTGGGACTTGTGGCGCTTTCGCTGGTCCTGGGCATCGGCCTCAGCTGGAGCCACGTGCGCCGCCGCCTGTCGGGACAATCCGACATGGATGACGTGGACGAGTAGGCCCTTGCCGACGCGGCCTTTCCAACCGAACCTTCGGCCATGCAATCAGGGTTGAAAACGGCGGGTTGCGGGGGACGCCCGAATTGCTTAGATACCGCCCATCCGAACCCGAGGGACCACGTCTTATGGAAAATGTCATCCTGCTTGTTCACCTGCTGCTGGCGCTCGCGCTGATCGGTGTCGTGCTGTTGCAGCGCTCCGAAGGCGGCGGCCTTGGCATGGGCGGCGGGGGCGGCAACGTGTCCACAGGTCGGTCCGGCACCACGGCGCTCGGCAAGCTGACATGGGTGCTCGGCCTGTCGATCTTCGCCACCACGCTGACCCTGACGGTCATCGCGGCACAGAACGCTGGCGGATCCTCGGTTCTGGACCGGATCACCGACGACAGGCCCGCGGCCGAGGAAAGCGATCCTGCGCTGGACGACAGCGGTGATGGACTTCTGCCGCCGTCGGCGGGCGATGACGCTCCTTTGACACCTACCGCGGACTGATCCAGAAACACCACTAAGGCTTGCGGACGCGCATACGCGTGTCACAGCATATTGCGCCTTTCATCCGAATCCTTTAAGGCTCGAGTCCCGTGGTAATGCGGTGCGCGAGGCGTCGATTCGACCGCATCTAATAGGCGTAAAACGCCGCAATCACGGGGGATTGCCAGCGCATGGCACGTTATATTTTCATTACCGGCGGCGTTGTTTCCTCTCTCGGCAAGGGTCTTGCCTCTGCGGCACTCGGCGCACTTTTGCAGGCGCGCGGCTTTTCGGTCCGTCTGCGCAAGCTGGACCCGTACCTGAACGTCGATCCCGGTACGATGTCGCCGTTCGAACATGGCGAGGTCTTCGTCACCGATGACGGTGCCGAAACCGACCTCGACCTTGGTCACTACGAACGCTTCACCGGCGTCCCCGCCCGCATGACGGATTCGGTCAGCTCGGGCCGCATCTATTCCAACGTACTGGAACGCGAGCGCCGCGGCGACTACCTCGGCAAGACCATTCAGGTCGTCCCTCACGTCACCAACGAGATCAAGGACTTCATCGGCATCGGCGATGACGAGGTGGATTTCATGCTGTGCGAGATCGGCGGCACCGTGGGCGACATCGAAGGCCTGCCCTTCTTCGAGGCGATCCGCCAGTTCAGCCATGATCGCCCGCGTGGGCAATGCATCTTCATGCATCTGACGCTTCTGCCGTACCTCGCCGCCAGCGGCGAATTGAAGACGAAGCCGACGCAGCATAGCGTGAAGGAACTTCAATCCATCGGGATCGCGCCCGATATCCTCGTCTGCCGCTCGGAACAGCCGATCCCGGAAAAAGAGCGCGAGAAGATCGCGCTTTTCTGCAACGTCCGCAAGGAGGCCGTGGTCGCGGCTTATGACCTCAATTCGATCTACGAGGCCCCGCTCGCCTATCATCACGAGGGGCTGGATCAGGCCGTTCTGGATGCGTTCAACATCTCTCCCGCGCCGCGCCCGGACCTGACGACCTGGCAGGACGTGGGCGACCGCATCCACAACACCGACGGGGCGGTCAACATCGCCATCGTCGGCAAGTACACGCAGCTGGAAGACGCCTACAAGTCCATCAAGGAGGCGCTGACCCATGGCGGCATGGCGAACCGGGTCAAGGTCAACGTCGAATGGGTCGATGCCGAGGTGTTCGACCGCGAAGACGCCGCGCCGCACCTCGAGGGCTACCACGCGATCCTCGTGCCCGGCGGCTTTGGCGAGCGCGGCACCGAGGGCAAGATCAAGGCCGCGCAATTCGCCCGCGAACGCAAGATTCCGTATCTGGGCATCTGCCTTGGCATGCAAATGGCGGTGATCGAGGCCGCGCGCAACAAGGCGGGTTTGAAAGACGCAGGCTCTGAAGAGTTCGACCATGAGGCCGGCAAAAAACGCTTCACCCCGGTTGTCTATCACCTCAAGGAATGGGTGCAGGGCAACGAGAAGGTCAAGCGCAAGGTCACCGACGACAAGGGCGGCACGATGCGTCTTGGCGCCTATGACGCTGTACTCAAGGAAGGGTCCAAAGTGGCCGAGGTCTATGGCGGCACCGCCATCGACGAGCGTCACCGCCACCGCTATGAAGTGGACATCGAGTACCGCAAACAGCTCGAGGAATGCGGGCTTGTCTTTTCCGGAATGTCGCCCGACGGCCGTTTGCCGGAAATCGTCGAGTGGAACGATCATCCGTGGTTCATAGGTGTGCAGTTTCACCCCGAGCTGAAATCGAAACCGTTCAAGCCGCACCCGCTGTTCGCGGATTTCGTGCGGGCGGCCGTGGAAACCTCGCGCCTCGTTTAAGCCCTTAAAAATCAGGAACAAAGTCAGGTCGTAAATTTTTTTGACGACCGCTTTGAACCGTTCCTCCTGTCGCCGCGACCTATGTCCGAGCCCCGGGATTGTCCTGGGTCGCGCTTAGACATGAGGTATAAAATGAAAACGATCTTTAAATCCCTGACCGCCGCCGCAACCCTGTCCGCGGCCATCACTACCACCGCTATCGCCCAGGACGCCGAGAAATGGGAAGGCTTCTACGCCGGCGGCCGGGTCAATATGCAGAATCTCGGTATCTCGGGCGTTCCTGTCGGGATCGACCCCGAAATCAACGCCGGTGTGTTCGGCGGCTACAATTACGCTGTTGCCCCCAACTTCGTGTTGGGCGCCGAACTGGGTTATGACAGCAAGCTGGACTATACGGTGATGGGCACCGGGCTGGACCTGGAAAACAACATCAACCTGCGTGGCCGCGGTGGCTATGCCTTCGGCAACTCGATGCTCTACGGCTCCCTGGGCTATGGCTGGACGGACTGGGACGTGGCCGCAGCCGGCGTCTCGGGATCGGGTCAGGGCATCTCCTACGGCATCGGTCTTGAGACGATGCTGAGCGAGAATATCACCACCCGGTTCGAGTATACCCGCACCAATTACGACTTCTCGGGTCCCGGCCTCGGGGGACGCAATGGCGAAGTCGACGCCTTCTCGGTCGGTGTTGCCTACAAGTTCTGATCCTTGCGGACCAACTCTGTCGGGGCGCCTTTCACAGGGCGCCCTGATGTGGTTGCCGTCTGCGTCAGTACCGCAGATTCGTCAGGTCGTCGGCCGGGTCTTCCTGCGGGGGATGAAACCGCAGCATCCGGCGCGAGACGCCAAGTTCGAGCACCGGGCTGAACAGATCTCTCAGAAGCGAACGGCGTTCGTGGTAGACAGCCGTCTCGGCCTCGCGGTCGAGGCGCAACTTGTTCTCCAAAAGCGTCGCGATGATCCGCTCGTCCAAGATATACCGGCCCTGCCTGCCTGTCTGCCGATCCTCGGCCTGGGCCTCAAGCCAACTCTGGATCCGCGAACGATCCTCGACATCCTGATCCGGCCATACGAGGTAGAACCCGGAATTGAGCCGAAGACAAATCGAGTCCAGCATTAGCGCCGCGCCTGCCAGTTCCTCGGGAATGTCGCGCTTTGTCAGGTAGTTGAAGCGATGAGGCTGGCCGTTGAGGAACACGGTCAGTGCCGTCCCCAGATCCATGAACTTCTGCGCCATGCCCCAGCCAAGAACGCGCCTCGGGTCGCCCGACCAGTCGTAGGCCCTGAGAAAGCTGCGCACCTCGTCATGCGTGCAGCCGCGCAGATAGGCCAGCTGGTCCTCCGGCGCGGCGGTCGAAATGTTGACGACAGGCTTTGCAACGTTGCGCGACATGGCAGGCTTCACACTCGAGGATATCATGTGGTTGAGGGCACCGTGACGCGCAAAAATGCCGTTTGTTGGGAGCAAATGTGTCACGTTTCCGGCCTCCGCCACCAATGCGCGGATGTGCGCCTGCGATTTTGTTTTCCTGCTCACCGCTGACGCTGTAAACGTGACCAAACGATCCTAGATACACGGAGCCGCCCCATGGAAAAAACCTCGCTGCTTCATCGTTTGCTGCATGCGTTCGACGCGCCCGAACCCCCGCCCCTGCCCGCGCCCGACGAAAAGCTGGCGCTTGGAGCGCTGATGGTGCGTGTGGCGATGTCGGATCACAGCTACAAGTTTGCAGAGGTGCATCGGATCGACCTGCTGCTGGGCCGACTTTTCGGGCTTGGGCCGATCGAGGCGGCCAAGATGCGTGCGACCTCCGAGCGGCTGGAGCGCGACGCACCCGACACCGAGGAATTCGGCGACATCCTTCGCAAGACCGTCAGCTTTGCAGCGCGTGTCGACGCTCTCGAAGCGCTGTGGGAAGTGACGCTGGCCGATGGCGTCCGGCACGAGGAAGAACTGGAAGTGCTGGAAGATGTGCGCCAAACGCTGGGCCTGTCACCAGACGACAGCGACGCCGCACGCGCCCGGGCCGAAACCGAACTCGGTGGCAGCCAATAGCGTCCCGACGCGCAGATTCTCGTTGGCGGCAGCCAGCTGGTTGCCTATATCCCCTTCATGTTTGCTGATTTTCTGAAAAAACTCACCGAGTCGACCCCTGAAACCCTGCCCCAAGAAGATGCACGGCTGGCGCTGACGGCTCTGCTGGTGCGCATCGCTCGGTCGGACGGGCATTTCGATGCCGAGGAGCGGCAGCGCATCCTGGCCATCGCGCAAACACGCTACCAGTTGTCCGAAGCGGATGCTGGTGCGTTGCTGGAGCAGGCGGAGCAGTTGGAAGGCGAAGCGCCGGACACCATGCGCTTTACCCGCGCCATCAAGGACGCCGTGGCCTATGACGACCGGCTTCGCGTGGTCGAGGCGTTGTGGCAGGTGGCGCTGGCCGATGGCGAGCGCGATGCAAGCGAGGACGCAATCATCCGGATGGCATCGAACTTCCTCGGCGTGACCGACATGGACAGCGCCCTTGCCCGCCAACGCCAGGAAAAGGAATGATTGCCAGCCTGCCGATGTACGACCGGCCCGAGATTCGGGCCGCGACGGACAGTTTCTGGCAGGCCATACGCAAGGCGCTTGGACGCGGCCCCGACACACTTACGCGCGAGGGCGACCCGTGGGACCAATGGCAATCCCCGGATCTTTTGCTGTCTCAGACCTGCGGATACCCCTACCGCGCCCGCCTGCATGGCAAAGTCCAAATCGTCGGCACGCCGCATTATGTATTGGACGGGTGCGGGGCGGGCGAATACCGCTCGGTCTTCGTGGCGCGCAAGCAAGATCCCCGTAGCGATCCGGCTGAATTTTCTGCCGCGCCCTTTGGCTATAACGAACCGATGTCGCAAAGCGGCTGGGCCGCGCCCGGCGCCTATGCCGAAGCGCGCGGCTTTGCCTTCACCGACACGCGACGCACCGGCAGCCATCAGGCCTCGGCCCGAGCCGTGGCGGAAGGTCAGGTCGATCTGGCCGCGCTCGACGCGCAAAGCTGGCAGCTGATGCAGCGCTACGACAGTTTCGCAGACAAGCTGCAGGTCATTGCCGCGACATCGCCCACACCCGCCCTGCCCTTCATCACGGCGAACGGACAGGATGCCGACGCGATTTTCTCCGCCCTTCAGACCGCGGTCGAGGACTTGCCAAGTGAGACCCGCGACGTCCTCGACCTGCGCGGAATCGTGCGAATTCCGCCCGAGGCCTACCTGGCGGTTCAGACACCGGCCCCGCCGCCCGCTTGACGCTACGGCACCCCGCCGCATTCGCCCAAAACCCGGGCAATCCGCACGAAACGGACGAAAAAACCTCGTTTTGCAAGTTGCATTGGCCCAAAATTGCTGCCCTATTGTCCGGTGTGACTGCCTGACCTGCAAACCGGAAGCTGCCTTTGCCTGACGAAAAACCCGTCATCGAGATCCGCAATCTGCACAAGGCCTATGGCAACCTTGAGGTCATCAAGGGCGTCGACATCACGGCACCCAAGGGCAGCGTGGTGTCGCTCATCGGCTCCTCGGGGTCAGGCAAATCCACTATTCTGCGCTGTGCCAACCTGCTGGAAGACAGCCAGCAGGGAGATATCCTGTTCAAGGGCGAGCCGGTGACCTGGAAAGGCTCTGGCCTGAACCGGCACCCGGCAGACTCCAAGCAGGTGCTGCGGATTCGCACGAACCTGTCGATGGTGTTCCAGCAGTTCAATCTGTGGGCGCACCTGACCATCCTGCAAAACGTGATGGAGGCCCCGGTCACCGTGCTGGGTCGCCCCAAGGCAGAGGTCGAGCAGGCTGCACGCGGGTACCTGGAAAAGGTCGGAATCGGCGACAAGTGCGATGTCTACCCGGCGCAACTGTCGGGCGGGCAACAGCAGCGCGCCGCCATCGCGCGGGCACTTTGCATGGAGCCCGAGGCGCTCTTGTTCGACGAACCCACCTCGGCGCTCGACCCCGAACTGGAACAGGAAGTCGTGCGCGTGATCAAGGACCTGGCCGCCGAAGGGCGGACCATGATGATCGTGACCCACGACATGAAAATGGCCCATGACGTGTCTGACCACGTCATATTCCTGCATCAGGGCCTGATCGAAGAAGAAGGTGATCCGGAGACGCTCTTCGGGTCCCCGAAATCCGAGCGGCTGCGTCAGTTTCTCAGCTCGACGATGGCCGCCTGAACCAAAAGAACCAAGCAAGGGAGACACTTATGAAAAAGCTAGTTCTTTCCACACTTGCCCTGGCAGTTGCCGGCGGCATGGCGATGGCCCAGGACAAGACGATCCGCCTGGGCACCGAAGGCGCTTATGCGCCGTGGAACTTCGTCAACGACGCGGGCGAGATCGATGGCTTCGAGCGCGAACTGGGCGACGAGCTGTGCGCGCGGGCCGAGCTAACCTGCGAATGGGTCAAGAACGACTGGGATTCGATCATCCCCAACTTGGTAGGCGGCAACTATGATGTCATCATCGCGGGCATGTCGATCACCGACGAGCGTGACGAAGTCATCGACTTTACCCAGAACTACACGCCGCCCGATCCCTCGGCCTATGCCGGCATGTCGGAAGGCGTCGATGTCGAAGGCGGCGTGATCGCGGCCCAGACCGGCACGATCCAGGCAGGTTATGTCGCCGAATCCGGTGCGACACTGGTGGAATTCGCCACGCCCGAGGAAACCATCGCCGCCGTCCGCAACGGCGAGGCCGATGCGGTTCTGGCCGACAAGTCCTTCCTTGCCCCGGTCGTGGCCGAGGACAGCGACATGATGTTCGTCGGCGACGATGTTGCGCTCGGCGGAGGCGTCGGCATGGGTGTCCGCGAATCCGACACCGAGCTGAAAGAGACGTTCGATGCCGCCATCCAGTCGATGAAGGACGATGGCAGCCTGAACGAGCTGATCAAGAAATGGGAAGTCGCATCGACTTTCGAATAAGCTGAAACAGCCGCGCCCCGGGCATTCCGGGGCGCGCGCTTCAGGCCGGACGGGGACTTATGGCCGATACCACCCTTATCTTCGTGCCCGGCGTCACGCTCGGGCCTTTGCCCTTGGGCCGGGCCGCGAGAGATCGTGATGTTTGAGTTCTGCGCCGACCCCTCGGCCCTTGGCGATGTGCAGTGGCTTGCCTGCTATCTCACCACCGCCAAACACGCCAATCTCTATTTCGCCGTCGGCCTTGTGCTGGTCCTGCTGGCGATCACTGCGCCGACTGCACTGGCCTTCGGCTTTGGCGCCGCAACCGCGGCACGCTCGAAATTTCCGCCACTGGCCTGGCTGGCGCATGGGTACATCAACCTCGTGCGCGGCGTGCCCGACACGGCATTTTTCCTCTTTTTCATCATCGCGCTCGACCAGGGCGTCGAATGGGTCCGGCACAAGGTCAAATGCCCGGACTGGAGCGAACCCATCCGCCAGGGCAACGACTTCATCGTCTGCCAGGCCGCCAAGATGCCCTTGGGCGAGGCGGACCAGTGGGTGCACGAGATCTACGGTTTCTTCCTTGCGGTGCTGACCTTTGCGCTGGTGTTCGGTGCATTCGCGGGCAACGTGATTTACGGCGCGATGCGCACCGTGCCCCGCGGCCAGATCGAAACCGCCGAAGCCTATGGCATGACCCCGCGACAAAGTTTCTGGCGGATCCTCGTGCCGCAAATGTGGGTCTATGCCCTGCCCGGTCTCAGCAATGTCTGGATGGTGCTGACCAAGGCAACCCCGCTTCTGTTCCTGCTGGGCGTTGAGGATATCGTCTACTGGGCGCGGGAGCTGGCGGGTACGGCCCTGCCGAAATTCACCGATTACCCGCATGGCGACTGGCGCATGTGGTATTTCCTGGCACTGCTGGTCTTCTACCTGGGCCTGACGCGGGTGTCCGAGATCGTGCTCGACCGGCTGATGATCAAGCTGTCGCACGGCCAGGCCACCACGGGCGGCGAAGCGCTGCGAAAGGCGGCGGCGTGATGAGTTGCTGGCAGACCATCCAGGATTACGCGCTGCGCTCCATCGGTCTGGGTGAGCGCCTGTTGCCGCGTGAGGATTTTACGCTTTGCCAGCAGGTCACGCTGATCGGTTCCGGCATGATCTGGAATATCTATTTCGGCGTGCTGGCGATCATCCTCGGCTTTGGCCTCGCCACGGTGGTGGCCGTGGGCAAGGCCTCGCCCAACCGCTTGCTGCAAAAGCCGTCGGCCTGGTTCATCTACATCTTCCGGGGTTCGCCGCTCTTCATCCAGTTCTTCTTCGCCTACGCGGCCTTTCTGAACCTCAAGTCTGTTTACCCGGTCTTCGATGCGTTCACCGCTGCTTGGCTGGGCGCGTTGATCGTGCTTTTCCTCAACACGGCCGCCTATTCGGGCGAGATCTTCTACGGCGCCTTGCGCTCGATCCCCAAGGGCGAGGTCGAGGCGGCGGATGCCTATGGGTTCTCGGGGTTCACCCGGTTCCGGCGGATCATCTGGCCCACCATGCTGCGTCTGGCTTGGCCCGCCTACACCAACGAAGCGATCTTTCTTTTCCACGCGACCACTCTGGTCTTCTTCTCGGCCTTCCCGGCGTGGCAGCAACGGGGCGACGCGCTTTATTACGCGAATTACTTTGCCGACAAGACGTTCAACCCGTTCGTGCCCTACCCGATTTTGGCGGGCTACTTCATCCTGTTGACGCTGGTGGTGATCTCGATCTTCGGACTGGCGAACCGGCGGCTGAACCGTCACCTGCCCCGGGAACGCCGCGCCCGCATTCGTTTTCGCCCGAACATCATTCGCTGAGACTGATCCAGCTTTGCAGGACTGCGCCAAGCCGCAGCGCCCGCCCTAGCCTAGGCCGGATCGTCATCCCTTTCGCGGGCTTTCATGTCCCGCATCGCGCGGTCCCATTGTCGCGGCGCCAGCAACTTGCGAAAGGCCCGCTCCAACTCTGCTGTGCCGTCGCGGTCGTACCAGCGCCCGTGGGCGATGATCACGCGCCGCGCACCCCAGCCGACGATGGTCTCGATATCTTCGGCAAAGTCCTGTTTGTCGCGGAAGGTCCAGCGGATCAGGGGCGGCGTTTTGCCGTCGTGATCGCCGATCCCGTTCAGCCACACGAAAGGCCGGCATCGCGCCGGCAGCTTGTCGGTCTCGAAAGCCTCGATCAGGTCGGTCAGGATGGTCGTGGTTGACGCCTTGTGAAAGAACGCGAGTTCCTTGTGCGTCCGGCTGCCGCGCACCAGAAGCTGGGCGATCTGGCCCGCCCACGGCGCGTCGGCCTCCCGGGGCTGCAATTCCTGCCCGTCCGGCATGTCGAGCCCGAGCTTTGCCGCACGTTCTTTCGTACCCGGTGCCATCCAGAAAGCCGCGTCGGGATAGGCATGCACCCATTCGGAAATGTGCAGAAAGTGGAACTGGTTCGGCGCAACGAGGTGCCGCACCGGTCCCAGCACCGCCAGGGCATCCTTCAGATCGTTCGTGAGCGGGGTCGGAGAATGCACCCAGAGGTCGCCGTTCTCTAGCTGGATCACCGTGGCGCGGGTGGGAAAGGGAAAGCCCATCACCGTCACCGGCGCACCGTCGATGATCCAAATGCGGTCGGCCACGGGTTTGAGCACATTCAGTGGCTCGTACCCCGTGGTCGTCACGCGTCTTACTCCGTCACCGTGACGGACACCATGCGGTCCGGCTCGCCGATGACAGCCCCGTTTGGGCCTTCGCCACGCTTGATGTCATCGAGCACATCAAGCCCTTCGGTCACGCGGCCCACGACAGTGTATTCCCCGTCCAGGAACGGGCCCGGCGCGAACATGATGAAGAACTGGCTGTTGGCGCTGTCAGGGCTTTGGCTGCGGGCCATGCCGACAACACCGCGGTCAAAGGTGATGTCCGAGAACTCGGCGGCCAGGTCGGGGCGGTCGCTACCGCCGCGCCCGGCCATGGACATGTCGCCGCCCATCTTGCCGAACTCTACGTCACCGGTCTGCGCCATGAAGCCGTCGATCACGCGGTGGAAGACGACGTTGTCGTAGGCGCCTTCCCGGGCCAGTTCGGTGATCTGTTCGACATGGCCGGGGGCCACGTCCTCCAGCAGGTCAACCGTGATGGTGCCGTTGGCCTCGCCCGCGACCTCGATTTCAAGGCCGGTCGCCAGGGCGGGTGCGGCCAGCAGGGTGAAGAGTGCAGAAAGCTTAAGCATCGGCGGCCACCTTCACGCTGATCATCCGGTCGGGGTTCGCGGGCGGCTCACCGCGGGTGATGGCGTCGACATGCTCCATACCCTCGATGACGCGGCCATAGACCGTGTATTGCCGGTTGAGGAAATGGTTGTCCGAGAAGTTGATGAAGAACTGGCTGTTGGCGCTATCGGGGTTCTGGCTGCGCGCCGCGCCCAGCGTGCCGCGGTCATGGGGAACGCCCGAGAATTCTGCCTTGAGGTTGGGCAGGTCGCTGCCGCCCGTGCCGGCGCTGCGGATATTGAAATCCTTTTCCATGTTGCCGTTGGCCACATCGCCCGTCTGAGCCATGAAGCCGTCGATCACCCGATGAAAGGCCACGTTGTCATACTGGCCCGAGCGCGCCAGTTCCTTCATACGGTCGCAATGGCCCGGGGCCACGTCGGGCAGGAGTTCGATCGTCACGGTGCCATCCTTCAGCTCCATCAGGATCGTGTTCTCGGGGTCTTTGATCTCGGCCATGCGGGCCTCCTTGTTAACTTGGGTTGGGCAATACCTAGGCGCTCAGCCCGGGATTGCCAAGCCAGAGCTTGACGCCCCTGCAACGTCGCGCCAAAAGGCGCGCGACTGCCACCCAATGGAGATCACGAGATGGCCTGGAAGACGCTCGATGACATGGACCTCGATGGCAAGACCGTACTGACACGGGTGGATATCAACGTGCCAGTCGAGAACGGGCGCGTCACCGACGCCACGCGGATGGTACGCATCAAGCCCACCATCGACACCATCCTCGCAGCAGGCGGCAAGCCGCTCTTGCTGGCGCATTTCGGGCGTCCCAAGGGCAAGGTGGTCGACGCGATGTCACTGCGCCAGGTGGTGCCCGCCCTGCAACAGGCGACGGGGCATACCGTGCAGTTCATCGAAACGCTGGACGGGGCCGAAGAACCCACCGCCGAGGCCAAGGCGGCCGAGGTGCTGCTGCTGGAGAATATCCGCTTTCATCCCGGCGAAGAGACCAACGACCCCGATTTCGCCGCGCGCCTTGCCGGTCTTGGCGATGTCTATTGCAATGATGCCTTCTCGGCCGCGCACCGCGCCCATGCCTCGACCGAGGCGCTGGCCCGCCACCTGCCCGCCTGCGCGGGTCGGCTGATGCAGGCCGAACTGTCGGCGCTCGAAGCGGCGCTTGGCAACCCCGAACGGCCCGTTGTGGCTGTGGTGGGCGGGGCCAAGGTCTCGACCAAGCTGGACCTGCTGGGCAACCTTGTCGAGAAGGTGGACAAGCTGGTGATCGGCGGCGGCATGGCCAACACTTTCCTGGCCGCGCAGGGCCTGAGCGTGGGCAAATCTCTGTGCGAACACGAGATGGCGGACACGGCGCGTGAGATCATGGTCAAGGCCGGTGGCGCGGGCTGCGAGATTCTGCTGCCAGCCGATGTCGTGGTGGCCGAGGAATTCCGCGCAGGCGCCGCGCACCAGACGGTTCCGGCCCATGCCTGCCCCGACGATGCCATGATCCTGGATGCCGGGCCGCAGGCCGTCGCGCGGATCACCGCCGCGCTCGACACCGCGCGGACTCTCATCTGGAACGGCCCGCTGGGTGCCTTCGAGATCGAGCCATTCGATGCGGCCACCAACGCCGCCGCCGCTCATGCCGCCAAGCGCAGCCGTGACGGACTACTGACCTCGGTCGCAGGGGGCGGTGACACCGTGGCAGCCCTCAACCAGGCGGGCGCGGCAGAGGATTTCACCTATATCTCCACCGCCGGTGGCGCGTTTTTGGAGTGGATGGAAGGTAAAACGCTGCCGGGTGTGGCCGCCCTGGGCGGCTGAGACCGTCCCTGCGGCCCCGGGGTCGGGGACCGTTTTTCAAAGGTATGGAATCCCGGACTGTGGTATCGTTCGATGCGGGCCTAGCCTGACCCAGCACGATTTCACCGGGGGAGCCCATCATGCGCCGTTTCACACCTGCCCTCGCCGCCGTCCTTTGCCTTGGCCTAGCCACGCCGGGCGGTGCCGAAGGCGACCCGAAGCCCAGCCTGCTTGACCTTGTCACCGTCGACGGTATCGCCGAAAGCCTGGCCAGCATCGCCATATCGGCGCTGCGCACGCAGATGGAGGTCGAGTATGAGCATTTGCAGACCGATATTCTGCGCGGCACCGTGGCCCTGACCGGGGTGACGCTGCGCCCGCAATTGCCGCACGATCGCGCCCGCCAGTGCGAGATCACGGTGCAGCGGGTCAGCGTCGATCTGGGTCAGCCCGCGGCGGCGTTCGGCGTGGCGACGATTTCCAGCACGATGGTCGGGGCCAATGCCGCGATCGCCTGCGTGCCGCGTGATGTGGGGCTCAGCCTGCGTTCGGCCGGGTACAACGCGATCGAGGTGGATCGGCTGACCTATGAGGCCGAGTACGTGCACAGCACAGGCGAGATCCGGGTCAACGGCTCGGCGGCGGTGAACGATCTGGCGATCCTCGACCTGGAGGCGGCCGGCGCGATCCTGCCGCGGCTGGACCAGTTCGGTCTTCCGGGCGATCCGGCAATCCGCGTGCGCCGTGCCGTCGTGGGCCTGCAGGATCAGGGCGGGTGGGAACGACTGTCGTCGCTGGTCCCCGAGAACCTGCGCCAGCCCGAGGTGATCCAGGGCATTGGTACCGAGGAACTGACCAACATGCTCAGCAACAACGGCACCCGCGCCCTGACCGCGACCGAGCGGCGGTTCATCGACGACCTGATGGAGCATGTGGCCGGCTTCGTGCGCGCGCCCGGCGAGATCACGATCGAGGCGCAACTGCCCGAAGGCGGCATCGTGTTGGAACCTGAAGTCTACGAAAGACCTGAAGAGCTGTTGCAGGCGCTGGCGCCGGACGCCCGCACTGCGCCGCTGGCGCAATCCGAACTGCTGGATGCCGACATCCTGGCCCGGCTGGATAGCGGCGATGTCAGTGCGACCGAGCGTCTGACCGTGGCGCGCGCGCTTTTGACCGGCAGCGGTGTGCCACGCGCCGAGGCGCTGGTGCCCGAGATCCTGTCGCCGCTTGTAGAGGGCGGCGGAGCCGAGGCCGCCGAGGCCGCGCTGCTGACGGCACAGGCGCAGGCCGGAACCGACCCGGCGGCCGCCTACCGGAATACGCTCACCGCATCCGCGGGCCGACAGCCCGGAGCGATTGCCATGCTGGACCGGCTGGAAGAGCGGCTGACCACGATGCAGGTCATCGCGGCGCAGGACGCGCATCTTCAGGTGCAGGGCGCTGCCGCCGACTTGCCCCCGGGCGACGAGATCCGCGCGGTGCGGGCGCAAGCGCTGGCCTATTTCACCGGGCTTGGTGCGCCGCGTTCGTACCGGCAAGCCTATTACTTCGCTCTGATTGCCGAGGCCGCAGGCGATATCGGCGCCCGTCCCCTCCGCGAAGATATCGAGAACCGCTTCGAGAATCGCGGCGCCGAAGTGAGCGCGGCATGGGCGGGCTTGCGGTTCGAAATCCAGACCCGCGCGCTGACAGACTGGATCGAGCGTGACCTGGCCGACCGGTATTCCAAAGCGGACTGAGCTTGCGGCGCGTTCTGATTCATCATCGTCCCGCTATCCTGCTGACGGCTTGAACTGACGCGCCTGCGGCCTGCACTTGCTGCATCGTATCAAGGCGACCGATGCACTACCTGCGCGCAGACCCGCCGCGTAGGCGCCACCGAGCATTGCGCGGCACGCGGCGCTCACGTATGAAACGGGAAATTCTGATTTACCGGCAAGAGGGATGGCATGTCGAAGGCTGAACAAACGGAGCAGGTGCGCGCAGGGCAAGGGTTTATCGCGGCGCTGGACCAGTCGGGAGGATCGACCCCCAAGGCGCTGCGCCTTTATGGGGTCGAGGAAAATGCCTATGGCTCGGACGAAGAGATGTTCGATCTGGTCCACGACATGCGGACCCGTATCGCACAGGCCCCCGCCTTTACCGGCGACAAGGTGCTGGGCGCGATCCTGTTCGAGATGACCATGGACCGCGAGATGGGTGGCAAGCCGTCTGCGCAGTACCTGTGGCAAGAGCGCGGTGTTGTGCCTTTCCTGAAAGTTGACAAGGGGTTGGCGGACGAAGCTGACGGCGTGCAGCTGATGAAACCGATCCCTGATCTGGAGAGCTTGCTGGGCCGGGCCAATGATGCAGGTATCTTCGGCACCAAGATGCGGTCGGTGATCAACGCGGCCTCGCCCTCGGGGATTGCCGCGGTCGTCGACCAGCAGTTCGAGATAGGTAACATCATTCTTGACCACGGCCTCGTGCCGATCATAGAGCCGGAAGTCACGATTTCGATCAGTGACAAGGCCGAGGCCGAGACGATCCTGCGCGACGAGATCGCCAAACACCTCGACACCCTGCCCGAGGGCCGCGAGGTGATGCTCAAGCTGACGCTGCCGGAGACCGCCAATCACTACAAGTCGCTGGTGGACCACCCCCGCGTGCTGCGGGTCGTCGCGCTGTCGGGCGGATATTCGCGGGAGGAGGCCAATGACCGGCTGTCGAAGAACACCGGCATGATCGCCAGTTTCTCGCGCGCGCTGACCGAGGGGCTGTCGGCGCAGCAGTCGGACGAGGCGTTCAACGACACGATCGCAACGTCAATCGACAGCATCCACCGGGCGTCAGTTTCGGGGTAACCCACTGTAATCGAGTATTTTTTAGCAAGAAAAAGCCGGGCGGTCGAATGTATCTGGCCCCCGGCTTTCTTCTTGGATAAAGAAGCGCCTCATGGACCTTTCGACATACCAGACCTTTCGCGTGGCGGCGTGCGACCTTAACGGGCGCATGCGTGGCAAGCGCGTGCCGGGTGACTATGCCGGCAAGCTGGACAAGGGCGCGGTCAGGATGCCCATCTCGGCGCTCAACCTCGACATCTTCGGGGCGGATATCGAGGACAGCCCGCTGGTCTTCGAGACCGGCGATGCCGATGGCATCCTGCTGCCCACCGGGCGCGGCGCCTTGCCCCTGCCCTGGCTGGAAACCGAGCAGCCGCTGGTGCCGATGGCCATGTATCACGAGGATGGCCGCCCCTTTGAAGGCGACCCGCGCCATGCCCTGGACGCCGTACTGACGCGCTATGCCGAGCGGGGATGGCGCGTGGTGGCCGCGACCGAGCTGGAATTCACCCTGGTCGATGACAGCGACGATACGCTCAGCCCGGTTAAGAACCCCCTAACGGGCCGTGAGATCGGGTCGGAAGAGATCCTGTCGATGGCGCAGCTGGACCTGTTCGACCCTTTCCTGTCAGAGCTTTACGACGCCTGCGCGGCCATGGGAATTCCCGCGCAGACCATGACCAGCGAAAGCGGTGTGGGCCAGTTCGAGATCACGCTGAACCATCAGGACGCGATGCGGGCGGCCGACGACACGTGGCTGTTCAAGCGGCTCATTCGGAACCTGGCGCGCAACCACGGGTTCGCCGCGACCTTCATGGCCAAGCCCTTTGCCGACGATGCGGGCAACGGGATGCACCTGCATTTCTCGGTCTGGGACGAGGACGGCAAGAACGTCTTCGACAATGGCGGGGAAGAGGGAACATCCCTTTTGAAACAGGCGGTTGCGGGGTGCATCGCGGCGATGCGGGAGAGCACATTGCTGTTTGCACCCCATGCCAACAGTTATGACAGGTTGGTGCCGGGGGCACATGCGCCGACGGGGGTGGCCTGGGCCTATGAGAACCGCACGGCGGCCATTCGGGTGCCGGGGGGCAGCCCCAAGGCGCGGCGGATCGAGCACCGGGTCGCCGGGGGCGATACAAACCCTTATCTGACCTTTGCGGGCGTGATGGGGGCCGCGCTGACGGGCATCGAGGACGGGCTGGAGCCGCCCGAGCCGATCACGGGAAATGCCTATGATCTCAACCTCTTGCAGCTTTGCGAGAACTGGGAGAGCGCGATTGACCTGTTTGAGACCGCGCCCATTCTGGTACGGGTGTTCGACCCGATGCTGATCCAGAACCTGGTGATGACCAAGCGGCAGGAGCTGGCGCTTTTCGCCGAGATGGACCCGGCGGAGCACTGGAAAGTCTACCTTGAGACGGTCTGAGCGACTCAAAGGTTAACGCCGCAAACCCACGTCGGTATCGCGTCGGTATCCGGGTGGTATCGCGGCGGTATTTTTCCAAAACCGAAATCGTTAACACGCCGAACGCCGAGACCCCGTGGCGTGGGCGCCGGAAATGGCCTAGAACGGCCTTGAACGGGCCGATTGGCTCGGCTAGCGTAAATTTGATCAAATTTCTGGTGTGACATGAAAATCGGCATCCTGATGACCGGCCACGCCCTGCCCGACCTGATCGAGAGCACGGGGGACTATGACGCGATGTTCGCCGACCTGCTGGGGCGGGACGGCTTTACCTTCGAGCGCTACGACGTGGTGGACGAGGTTTACCCCGCCAGCCCCGATGACGCCGATGGCTGGCTGATTACCGGCTCCAAGCACGGCGCTTACGAGGACCATCCGTGGATCCCCCCGCTGGAGGCGTTCATCCGGGATATCCGCGACGCCGGCAAGCCGCTGATCGGGGTGTGCTTTGGCCACCAGATCATCGCGCAGGCTCTGGGCGGCAAGGTGGTGAAATTTCCCGGCGGCTGGTCGGTGGGGCGCACCGAGTACCAGATCGAGGGCAAGCCGGTGGCGATGCATGCCTGGCACCAGGACCAGGTGATCGAGGTGCCCGAGGGCGCCGAGGTGATCGGGCATTCGGATTTTTGCGAGAACGCGGCGCTGATGATCGGCGACAGGATCCTGACGATCCAGCCCCACCCGGAATTCACCGCGCATGTGTTGCAGACCATCATCGACCAGCGCGGCGCGGGCGTGGTGCCCGACGACCAGCTGGCCCAAGCGACCGCCAGTGCCGAGACGCCCACGGACGCCGCCGCCTTTGCCGCGCGCATGGCGGCGCATTTCAGGAAAGGGGCCTGACATGGCCGAGGATTGGACAACCGGACTGCCAGAGGCGGCGCAGGCCTATCTGGAGAACCGGCGGCTGGACGAGGTGGAGTGCATCGTCGCCGACCTGCCCGGCATCGCGCGGGGCAAGGCGGTGCCGGCGACCAAGTTCGCGCGGCAGGATTATTTCCACCTGCCCGACTCGATCTTCTACCAGACGATCACCGGCGACTGGGGCGAGGCGGCCGGCGCCGAAGGGTTCATCGAGCGCGACATGATCCTGACCCCGGATATGAGCACGGCCACCGCCGCGCCGTGGACCGGGGACTGGACGTTGCAGGTGATCCACGACGCCTATGACCGCGACCGCAAACCCATCCCCTTTGCCCCGCGTAACGTGCTGAAGCGGGTGGTGCAGCAATACGAGAAGCTGGGGCTGAAGCCCGTGGTCGCGCCGGAGATGGAGTTCTTCCTGATCGCCCGCAATCTGGACCCCCGGCAGGAGATCGCGCCGATGGTGGGCCGGTCGGGTCGTCCGGCGGCCGCGCGGCAGGCCTATAGCATGACGGCGGTGGACGAGTTCGGCCCCGTCATCGACGACATCTACGATTTTGCCGAGGCGCAGGGGTTCGAGATCGACGGGATCACGCAGGAAGGCGGCGCGGGCCAGCTGGAAATCAACCTGCGACATGGCAACCCGGTAAAGCTGGCGGACGAGGTGTTCTATTTCAAGCGGCTGATCCGCGAGGCGGCGCTACGGCACGATTGCTTTGCCACCTTCATGGCGAAGCCCATCGCCGCCGAGCCGGGCAGCGCCATGCATATCCACCACTCGATCATCGACATGGAGACCGGCAAGAACGCGTTTTCCGGGCCGCAGGGCGGTGAGACCGACATGTTCTATCACTTCATCGGCGGCTTGCAGGAGTACATGCCGGCGGCGATTGGCGTGATGGCGCCCTACGTCAATTCCTATCGCCGCTACGTCAAGGATAACGCCGCGCCCATCAACCTTGAATGGGGGCGCGACAACCGCACCACAGGCATCCGCGTGCCGCTGTCCAAGCCGGAGGCGCGGCGGGTGGAAAACCGGATCGCGGGGATGGATTGCAACCCGTATCTCGGGATCGCGGTCAGCCTGGCCTGTGGCCTTTTGGGGATCAAGAACGAGCTGCGGGCCAAGCCGCAATACCGCGGCGACGCCTATGAGGGCGAGCCGGATTTCCCCGACGGGCTGGGCGCGGCGCTGGATTTGTTCGACGAGGCGACCGAGTTGCAGGAGGTCCTGCACCCCGAGTTCGCGCGGGTCTATTCGATCGTCAAGCGCACGGAATATGCCGAGTTCCTGCAGGTGATTTCCCCGTGGGAGCGCGAGCATCTGCTGATGAATGTCTAAGGCGGCGGGACTTGCCCTTGGCGTGATGGCCCTGCTGGTGGCGGGGCTATGGGCGTTGCGCGAGGGCCCTGCCCCGGCGCCGGCGCCGGCTGCCGATGACACCTCCGGGATCGAGCGGTATGCCTTTCTGGAGGGGCTGCCGCTGGACGAAGGGGGCTATGCGCTGTTGCTGCACGATCAGGTGACCGGCGACGGGCTGCGCGTGGTGCGGGATGCCGCCGCGTTGAAGGCGGCGCAGGGGCAGGCCTATTACACCGACAATCCGGGCGCGCAGCTGAAGCGGACGTTGCTGTCGGTCGTGTTCCTGAGCCCGCCGGGCATGCCGCCCGACGGTGCCTTCGTGACGGTGCTGCAAGACAAGCAGGCCGTCGAGACGTACCGCTGTTACCGGGCCTTTTGTGCCGGGAACGAGGCCTTCGATCCACCACACGAGCGGGACATGGCGGGGCTGGTCGAGGCGTCGGAGCCGGTGGAACTGGTGACCGAGAGCTTTGACCACCACGACACGGCTCGGGCGCGGATGTTCAAGCTGATGCAGGATGCGGACGCGGTGATGATCGAGCCGCCGAACCTGCCCGCACCGGGAACGATCGTGTTTCCCAAGCGGGTGAGGCTGAGCCTGCCCGCGATCCTGCTGGAGGCCGACGAGAGCGGGCACCAGCCGGTGGAACCGTTTGACGAAGCGGCGCTGGAGGCGCGATTCGTCGCCGGATTCACCCATGCCTTTCCCGAGACCGATGCCTATCGGTTGAATCCCATGCGGATCGGGCGGCAGTACCCGTCGCTGCAGGGCTGGCCGGTCCTGGGAGAAGGGATCGACGGGTATTTGCGCGACGCCGACGGCGCGTTGCGCGGGTTGGGCGGAATCATTGTGATCGAGCCGACGCTGACGGTCGATCTGACCGAGCGCATGGTCGAGGCGTTGCAAGCCGAGGATGCCTTTGCCGACATGCCCGCGTTTGCGCCGCCCGAGCCGCCCTTCGTTGCGGACCGGCTGGCGGAGATGGCCGAGGCGCATCTGGGTCGCCCCTGCCCCGACTGTTTCAAGATCGAGCTGGATGTCGCGACGGTCGACCGCATCCGGGTGGACACGCTCGACGCGCCGTCATTTTCGCTGAGCCATTACAGGATCGTGCCGCAATGAACCTGCTTTATTCCAACGACAAGCCCGGGACATACCCCGACAGCTGGTATGCCGCGACCACGCAGGCCTTGGAGCCGTTCGCGCCGCTGAGGGGCGAGGTGACCGCAGATGTCTGCGTGGTGGGAGGTGGGTTCACCGGGCTGTCGGCGGCGCTGCATCTGGCCGAAGCGGGGCTGGACGTGGTGCTGCTGGAGGCGCATCGCGTCGGCTTTGGCGCGTCGGGGCGCAATGGCGGGCAGCTTGGGTCAGGTCAGCGGCAGGACCAGCAGACGCTGGAAAAGATGGTGGGGCGCGACGATGCGGCCAAGCTGTGGGAGTTGGCGGAAGGGTCGAAGGCGCTGGTGAAGGCGCTGGTGGTCAAGCACGGGATCGACTGTCACCTGAAGCCGGGGATCGCGCATATGTGCTTTTCCAGGGCGGAGGTGCGCGAAGGGCATGACTATGCCGAGTTCCTGTTTCGCCGGTTTGGCTATGACCAGTTGGAGACGCTGGACCGGGACGAAGCACAGGCGCTCTGCCCCTCGCCGAAATACGTGGGCGGGTCGCTGGACATGTCGGCGGCGCATCTGCATCCGCTGGCCTTTGCCCTTGGGCTGGCCCGGGCGGCGCGGGATGCGGGCGTGCGGATATACGAGCGGGCCGAGGTGCACCGGATCGACGAGGGATCGCCCGCCGTGGTGGCCACGGATGCGGGGCGCGTGACGGCGGAGCACGTGATCCTGGGCTGCAACGGGTATCTGGGCGGGCTCAATCGCAAGGTTGCGGCCAAGGTGATGCCGATCAACAATTTCGTGGTGGCGACGGAGCCCTTGGGGGACGACGCGGACAAGGTGCTGACGCGGGATGTGGCCGTGGCCGACAGCAAATTCGTGGTGAATTACTTTCGCCTGAGCCACGACAAGCGGCTGCTGTTTGGCGGCGGCGAGACTTATGGCTATCGCTTCCCGGACGATATCGCGGCGCTGGTGCGCAAGCCGATGACGCAGATCTTTCCGCATCTGGGCGACGTCGGGATCGACTATGCCTGGGGCGGGACGCTGGCGATCACGATGAAGCGGATGCCCTACCTGGCACGGGTGGCGCCGAATATCCTGTCGGCCTCGGGATATTCCGGGCACGGGGTGGGCATGGCCACGTTCTCGGGCAAGCTGATGGCCGATGCGGTGCGGGGCGAGGCCGAGGGATTCGACACGCTGGCGCGGGTGCCTGCACAGACGTTCCCCGGGGGGTCCGCGTTCCGTTCACCGCTCTTGGTGTTGGCAATGACGTGGTACGCGACGCGGGATCGGCTGGGGATCTGACGCAGGGCAGTTGCGCGACGTTCAGGGTATGACCGATGCGAGGGGCCAGCCCCTCGCGCTCCCCGGGATATTTATGGCCAGAGGAAAAGGTGGCGGAGCCCTGCCGTCACGAAAACTTTGCTTTGGGAGGCGGGCGATTTGGTGTAAGGTTTTCGGAAAATCAAAAAACGAGCTTCAGGAAATCCGAACATGACCCAGCCCAGCACGCCCCCTGTCCCCAACGTCTATGATGCCGAACCCATCCCCGAGGCGGCCCGGGCCGAGATCGACCGGTTGCTGCAGTCGGGTGACCTGTTCCGCTATACCGCGCCCGAAGCTGCGCCGGTCAGCCTGCTGGAACGGGAGTTCGCGGAGTTGATGGGCACGCGCTATGCGCTGGCGGTGTCGTCCTGTTCGGCTGCTCTGTTCCTTTCGCTGAAGGCGTTGGGACTGCCACGGGACGCGCGGGTGCTGATCCCCGGCTTTACCTTTGCCGCGGTGCCGTCGTCGGTCATGCATGCCGATTGCGTGCCGGTGCTGTGCGAGGTGGGCGAGAATTACCGGATCGACATGGCCGATTTCGAGGCGAAGCTGGAGAGCGGCATCGACGCGGTGATCGTCAGTCATATGCGCGGGCATACATCGGACATGGACCAGGTCATGGGGCTGTGCGACGTGCGCGGCATCCCGGTGATCGAGGACGCGGCCCACAGCCTGGGCACCGTCTGGGGCGGGCGCAAGATCGGCACGATCGGGCGCGTCGGGTGCTTCAGCTTTCAGTCCTACAAGCTGGTGAATGCGGGCGAAGGCGGCATTCTGGTGACCGACGATGCCGACCTGGTGGCGCGGGCGGTGATCATGTCGGGCGCGTATGAGCATAACTGGGCCAAGCATATGGCGGGGGACGACCCGATGCTGGCGGCCGCCTTTGCCGACTGGCAGAACCGTCTGCCGCTTTACAACCTGCGCATGGGCAACCTGAGCGCCGCCATCATTCGACCGCAACTGCCGGAAGTGGCGCGTCGCGTGCGCGACGGGCGCGACAACCACGATTACGTGGCCGGGCGTCTGAACAGCTCGCCCTGGATGCGGGTGCCGGACAAGCTGGGCCCTGAGGAACGGGCGCCGGATTCGATCCAGTTCAACCTTTTGGACATGAGCGATGCGGAGGTGCGGGCCTTTGCCGACGCCGCCGCGGAGCGTGGTGTGAAGGTGCAGGTCTTCGGCATGTCGGCGGATAATGCGCGGGCCTTCTGGAACTGGCAGTTCCTGCCGGGACCGACGCCGGACCTGCCGCAGACGCGGGCGATGCTGATGCGGGCCTGTGACGTGCGGCTGCCCGCCCGGCTGAGCCGGGACGACCTCGATTTCGTGGCCGAGGCATTGATCGCGGCGGCGGAGGCGGCGGCGCCGCCGATGGAGCCCGAGCGCGTTTACGGAACTTAAAGCAGCTCCAGCCGGTCGCCCAGGAACGGATACTCGGCCAGGGCCGGGTTCAGGATCGTGTCGCGCAGGATCGGGCGCAGGGTTTCGGCCAACTGCGCCGGCAGCTCCTGAAGGATATCCTTGCGCGCGGTCAGGCTGATCGTGCGGAAAAGCGGCTCGAACGGAAGCGGCATGACGTCGATCTGTTCGGCAAATCGGCGGGCACGCATGAGCGCCAAGGGGGGCAGGATGGTCCAGCCGGTCCCCTGCCCCACCAGCGCCAGGATGGCGTGGTAGCTGTCGAGCTCGAACCGGTGTGGCAGGCTGAGTTTCTGCCGGGTGAGATGCGCCGAGAGAAGCCGGCCCATGTAATGCCGCTGGGTGTACTGGATGAGCGGCAGGCGCTTGAGTTGGCGCAACACGTCCCCGTCGGGATCGACCCGGCCCCTTGGGGCGGCCACCACGAAGCCTTCGCGCAAGAGCGGGTGAACCTCGGTCCAGTCGTCGCCGGCGTTGAGTTCGGCGGCAACGATCATGTCGAGCGTGCGGCTTTCCAGGAGGTCGTAGAGATAATGGCTGGCGCCGGTTTCCAGCAGGAACTGGCTGGTCTTGAGCTCGCCCGCGACATGGGTCAGAAGCTGCGGCGTGACGTCGGCCTCGAAATCCTCGATCATGCCGAGACGGAAGCGCGTCAGCATCGACATGTCGGACATGGCGAGTTCCGCGCGGGCCTGTGCGGCCTCGTTGAGGATGACCTGGGCGCGGCGTTTGAGGATCTCGCCCGCGGGCGTCAGGCGGATCGGCCTTGCGTTTCGTTGCAGGAGCGTGGCGCCCACCGCGCCTTCGAGGTTGGTCAATTGCTGGCTGACTGCAGACGGGCTGGCGCCCAGACGCTTGGCGGCGGCCGAGATCGAGCGTTCGTCGGCCGCGGCCATGAACACCTCGATCCCCCACAGGGTGATGCGGCCGGGGCTGTCGACCATGGCCGGGCCTTACTTGCTGAGCTTGGACAGCTTGTCCTGCAAATCGGCCAGCTGCTTCTTGATGTCGTCCAGGCCCTCGTCGCTTTCAGCGCGCTTGGCCGGCTCGCCCTCTTCGGGAGCCTTGCCGGTCATACCGGGCATACCGCCACCGGTCATGGCCTTGAGGAACGCCTCTTGCTGAGCGCGAATGCTGTCCATCCCGGGCATCTGGTTGAAGGAGCTGGCGAGCGGGTTCGCCTTGGCCATGTTCTCCATCATCTGCGACTGGCCCTGCTGAAGCATCTCGAAACTGGCAGACAAAAAATCGGGGACCATCGAGGTGGCGTGGGTCGTATAGCTGCGCACGAGATCGGTGAGCACGTTGATCGGCAGCACGTTCTCGCCACGGCTTTCGTGTTCCGCGATGATCTGAAGCAAGTATTGCCGGGTGAGGTCATCGCCCGATTTCAGGTCGATGATCTGCACCTCGCGGCCGTCGCGGATGAACTCGGAAATATCCTCGAGAGTGACGTAGTCGGACGTCTCGGTGTTGTAGAGACGGCGACTGGCGTACCGTTTGATCAGCAGCGGTTTTTCGTCTTCGGCCACGTGTGTCCTCCCCGGAATGCGTGCACTGCAGCAAAGCCTATGCCAGCGCAGAACAAAAAGAAAGGGCGTGTGGTTGTGCGGCGCATGGCCGGAACGCGATGGGACGAGGACGCGACCTTTACGCCATGCGCACCGGAGATCGGCGGGATCGCGTCCCGTCCTCGGGATGCGGCAGGGCGCCCGTCAGCCGCTCATCCTTGCTGGACTCGCGCGGACGCCCCGGCCTTTATTGGCTGGCTTCGTACTCGGCCTTGCGCTGCGCCTCTTCTTCGACATAGGCATAGACGCTTTCCGGATCGACAGGTTTCGGGACCATTTCGCCGCCCCGGTTGGCCGTCTCGACGCCTTCCGCCGCGACGGATTCCTCGTAGCTGCGGACCACGACCGGAGCGCCGACCGACACGCGGTCGTGCAGGTCGATGACGTCCTGGTTGAAGAGACGGATGCATCCGGCGCTGCCCTGGTTGCCGATCGTGGCCGGGTCATTGGTTCCGTGGATGCGGTAATAGGTGTCGCGGCCGCCCCGGTAGAGGTAAAGCGCGCGGGCACCCAGCGGGCTTGCCTTGCCGCCCGGAATGCCCTTGGCGAATGGGGCGTAGGCCTCGGGGTCGGACCGGATCATGTTGGCCGTGGGCGTCCAGCCCGGCCACTCTGCCTTGCGCCCGATCGTGGCTCTGCCGCTGAAACCGCGCCCTTCACGGCCAACGGCGACGGGGTAGCGAATGGCGCTTTCGGGGCCTTGGACGTAATAGAGGAACTTGGCATAGGGGTCGACGACAATGGTGCCGGGCGCCTCGTCGCCGGTATATGTCACCGAGGTGCGACGGTTCGGTTCGCGCAGGTATTGCGGCTCGATGGCGTCGATGGTGATGTGCCCCTCCTGCATCTGGCTGTACTCGGGGTAAGTTGCCCCGCCGGGCATGTCCGAGGACATCGGTCCTGCGCAGGCAGCGACGAGAAGGCTGCATGTGAGAAGAAAGAAGTATCTTACCGCGGCAAAGGGCATGTGTCAGTCCGATGAGTCGTTGAGGTTCAGCGCCACCTTATGGGACTGTCACCTGATGGCAATCAATTGGTCCCGTATTGTGCTTACGCGGTCACAAATGCATGTCCGCGATCAGCAGATAGCGGCCATTTGAACGAGTTCCGGCGAAAGTCGGCCTGGAGCCCAGTTTGACCGGTGCCGCAGTAACGTCGAAGGTCAGCGATGCAAGAACGGTCTGGTGACCGGGTCATGAAACCTGAGACCCAATGGCGTCGGGCAGTCAGGTGAATTCAAATATGGTATCAGTCTTCCCCGGACGATCTTACCCGATGCAAATGCCACCAACGATCGTTAGAGGCGGCACCGACTACTCTTTTGCATCCTCTGGCGAACGAATCAGATTCAACCTTAGCCAGACTGTTTCTCAGTAATTTCAGTTGGATGAGCGCCATAAATTCTCATGGGCGTATTTGAGACCAATTAAAAAGTGTGTTCAGTTTGTTGTTTCGTATGGCAGATATGATTGGCTCCACTCCTGAAACGGACCGCTTCCACAGCCAGCATTGATCCCCTTAATGCTTGGATGCACCCTAGAATTGTGCAATACCATCTTCAGGCCACCTATTGGCGATCTTTGGGAATAACCAAGTTCAAGATCCTTCGACAAGCGGAGTTCAGGTCACCAAAGCATCAATCTACCGAAGGAAATTTCAGTTTTTACCAGTTCTTTGGACAGTTGGAGTTCTGCACCGCCCGCGACCTTCTGGCAATCTGGAATAGGGGTAATGATGGATCGGATAAGAAAGAAGGGAGGCTATGCCACCGGAACGCGGGTTCTTTGTGCCGATGGCCCAATACCGGCCGAGTTCATCGAAATCGGTGATCGTGTCATAACGCGAGATGCAGGAATTGCACGCGTGACGAACATCTCCCGGCGCACCCTTCGAACAAATTTCATCAGGTTCAAGCCATATGCCCTGAATGAAACGGGGCCCACTTCGGATCTCGTTCTCCCTCAAGACCAGACGGTCCTGGTCCGAAACTGGAGGGCGAGAGAAGCCTTCGGGGTAGACTGCGCATTGGTCGAAGCGGCTCTGCTCGTGGACAATCTCTTCATCGAGAAGACGGAACCTCGGGAAGAGGTGCTGTTTCAAATCTCGTTCGCGTCTCCGCATATCCTTTATCTTGAGGGAATTGAGGTCGGATCGGCGGATGCAACGCCGGCACGCGGCACGCGAACTCATGCGGAAAAAATCTCGAAGTCACTCAGCAGCATTCTTCTTTCGGGTCGGTGAAACCGGCAATCGGCGCGTTCCGGGCAACCAGGGAACGACGACTTTCGAGAATGGAGACGACTTCGCGGTCTGCTTTGCATGAGGTGTTTTGGCGAATTATCGCACGCCTCGCCCCTGCCTTTCCTTGATCCCCTGACGAACTGCCTATTCTTACGGCAGACTTCGGCGCGATGCGTAAAACCTTGGCGTCCGCTCTGGACTTTTCGGGCCGCGCAATCTTCTATTGGCCGGCACCCGGGTTCTTTTTATCATTTGGTCAAACATTCTGGGCACGCCACGTTCCAACAGGGGGATAAGTTCCATGACGCAACACAGAAAAACCAGCCCGACCGGCCTTTCCCGCCGGACGTTCCTGAGCACCACAGCCGGCACCGCGCTGCTTGTGGCAGCCGGCGCGCCGGGGGCGCTGAAGGCGGACGAGCCGCTGAAGGTCGCGGGCATCTACACCGTGCCGGTCGAGCAGCAATGGGTCAGCCGCATCCACAAGGCCGCCGGCACCGCGCAGGAGCGGGGCGATATCGACTATGTCTTTTCCGAGAACGTGTCGAACACCGATTACGCCCGCGTCATGCGCGAATATGCCGAGCAGGGCTATGAGCTGATCATCGGCGAGGTCTTTGCCGTCGAGCAAGAGGCGCGCGAAGTGGCGGCGGAATATCCCGATATCGCCTTCCTGATGGGCTCGAGCTTCAAGCAGGACGAGGCGCTGCCGAATTTCGCGGTCTTTGACAACTACATCCAGGACGCGTCCTACCTGACGGGGATCATCGCGGGGGCAATGACCGAGACCGGCAATATCGGCATGGTCGGCGGCTTCCCGATTCCGGAGGTCAATCGCCTGATGCATGCCTTCATGGCGGGCGCGCGCGAGATGAACCCCGACATCACCTTCCAGGTCAGCTTTATCGGCAGCTGGTTCGATCCGCCCAAGGCCAAGGAGACGGCCTTCGCCATGATCGAGAACGGGGCGGACATGCTCTATGCGGAGCGGTTCGGCGTGTCGGACGCGGCAAAGGAAAAGGGTGTTTTGGCCATCGGCAACGTGATCGACACGCAAGCCGAATATCCCGAAACGGTCGTGGCCTCGGCCATCTGGCACTTCGAGCCGACGCTGGACAAGGCGATTGCCGAGGTGAAGGCCGGCACGTTCACTGCTGCCGATTACGGCGTCTATTCGTTCATGAAGGAGGGCGGCTCGTCACTGGCGCCCTTGGGCACGTTCGAAGGCAAGGTGCCGCAGGAGGCGCTGGACCTTGTCGAGCAGCGCAAGCAGGAGATCATGTCCGGCGAGTACACGGTCGAGATCAACGACGAAGAACCCAAGTCGTCCTGAATGGCAGGCGACGGCGCGGCGCAGGTGGTCCTGCGCCTCGATTCCATTACCAAGCGGTTCGGCAAGCTGGTCGCGAATGACGCGGTCAGCCTGTCGCTGCGCGAGGGCGAGGTGATCGCCCTGCTGGGCGAGAACGGCGCGGGCAAGACCACGCTGCTGAACATCCTGTTCGGCCAGTACACGGCGGACGAGGGCAATGTGGAGGTTTTTGGCCAAGCCCTGCCGCCCGGCAACCCGCGTGCGGCGCTCGATGCCGGGGTGGGCATGGTGCACCAGCATTTCACGCTGGCCGACAACATGACCGTGCTGGAGAATGTCATTCTCGGCACCCAGCCGCTTTTGTCGCCGCGCCTCGACCGTGGGGCGGCGCGCACAAAGCTGGAAAAGCTGGCGCAGGATTTCGGGCTTCAGGTCCATCCCGATGCCAAGGTGGGCAGCCTGACGGTGGGCGAGCGCCAGCGGGTCGAGATCCTGAAGGCGCTGTACCGGGATGCGCGCATCCTGATCCTGGACGAGCCGACCGCCGTCCTGACCCCGCAGGAGACCGAGGACCTTTTCGCCACCCTGCGCAAGGCGATCAAGCTGGGCCTGTCGGTGGTGTTCATTTCCCACAAGCTGCACGAGGTGATGGCGATATCGGATCGCGTGCTGATCCTGCGGCATGGGCGGCTGGTGGCCGAACGGCCGATTGCCGAGGTCGACAAGGAAACGCTGGCTTCGCTGATGGTGGGGGCGGACGTGTCGGCACCCAAGGTCGCGCCGGGGCGGCCCGGTGACGTGCTGATGCGGCTGGATGCGGTCACGACGCCCGCACGCGGCAATGCGCCGGGGCTGGCGGATGTGTCGCTGGCGCTGCATGCGGGGCAGATCGTTGGGCTGGCGGGCGTCTCTGGCAACGGCCAGGGGGCTTTGGCGGACCTGATCGGCGGGCTGATCGCGCCAGCCGAGGGACGGATGGAGCTGGACAGCGCGCGGCTGGACACATGGTCGCCGCGCGCGGCGGTACAATCGGGCATCGCCCGCATCCCCGAGGACCGGCACAAGACCGGCACCATCGCCGAGTTCGACCTGACCGAGAACGCGATCCTGGAAACCTATGCCCAGCCGCCCTATAGCCGGTCGGGCCTGATGAACTGGGGCCGGGCCGAGGCCTTTACCCGCGAGATCATCGAGACCTATGACGTGCGCTGCCCCGGGCCGGGCACGCGCATCCGGCTGCTCTCGGGCGGGAACATGCAAAAACTGATCCTTGGCCGTGTGCTGGAGGCCGGACCGCGCATCATTCTTGCCAACCAGCCGGTGCGGGGGCTGGACATCGGCGCGGTCAATTACGTGCATGGGCAACTTTTGGCGGCGCGGGACAGGGGCGCGGCCGTGCTGCTGATCTCGGAGGATCTCGACGAGATCATGGCCCTGTCGGACGTGATCCACGTGATTTCCGAAGGCCGCCTGTCACCGGGATTCGCGCGCGGGTCGGTGACGCCCGCCGAGCTGGGCGTCTGGATGGCCGGCCAGGGGTTTGAAAAGGAAGCCGCCCATGCGTCTTGAACCGGTCGCGAACCCGTCGCTTTGGCGCACGACCATGCCGCCCGCGATTGCCATCGGTTCGACCGTGGTGATCGCCTCATTGCTGGCGATGGCGGCAGGGGCCAACCCGTTCTCGGTGCTCGGCCTGATCCTCAAGGGCGCGTTCGGGTCGAAATTCGCCCTGCTGGAGACGCTGAACCGGGCGACGCCGCTGATCTTCACCGGCCTTGCTGTGGCGGTCGCCTTTCGAGCACGCCTGTGGAACATCGGGGCCGAGGCGCAGCTGTATGCAGGCGCGTTGATGACCGTGGTTCTGGGCACCGGGATGCTGCAATGGGGGGCGCTTGCCCTGCTGCCCGCGCTGGCGCTCGCCTCGATGCTGGCCGGGGCCCTGGTGCTGCTGGTGCCGGCGCTGCTGAAGGTGCGGTTCGGCGTCGACGAGGTGGTGACGACGTTGCTGTTCAATTTCATCTTCCTGCTGTTCATCTCGATGCTGCTGGAAGGCCCGCTGAAGGACCCGATGGGCATGGGCTGGCCCAAGTCCGAGCGTCTGGTGGCCGAGGCGCGGCTGCCGCGTATCGTCGAGGGGCTGCGCCTGCACTGGGGGTTTGCGCTGGCGCTGATCGCGGCGGTGGTCGTCTGGGTGATCGAACGGCGCACGACGCTGGGCTACGAGATGCGCGCCGTGGGCCTGAACCGCGAGGCGGCGGGGTTTGCCGGCATCCCGGTGAACCGGGTGCTGATCAAGACGGCGCTTCTGTCGGGCGGGCTGGCGGCGCTTGCAGGGTTTTCCGAGGTCGCGGGGCTGAAGGGCAACCTGACGCTCGATCTTAGCCCGGGCTATGGCTACACCGGGATCATCGTTGCCATGCTGGCCCTGCTGAACCCGCTGGCGGTGGTGGCGGCGGCGCTGTTCGTGGCGGGCATTTTCGTCGGCGCGGACAGCATGAGCCGCGCGGTCGAGGTGCCCAGTTACCTTGCGGATATCATGCTGGCCACGGCGCTGCTGCTGATGGTGCTGGCGATCCTGCTGACCCGGTTCCGCGTGGTGAGGGAGTAGGCCATGGACATCTTCGAAATCCTGCTTTCCGCCAGCTTCTGGACCGCCGCGATCCGCATCGCGAGCCCGTTGATCTTTGCCACGCTGGGAGAACTGATCTGCGAGCGTGCGGGCGTGCTGAACCTCGGGATCGAGGGGATCATGGTGGCGGGTGCCTTTGCCGGCTGGATGGCGGTCTATTCCGGTACGGGGCTGTGGATGGGCGTGGCCGTGGCGATGGTGGTGGGGATGCTGTTCGGGTTGATCCACAGCCTGCTGACTGTGCCCTTCGGCCTGTCGCAGCATGTGGTCGGCCTTGGCGTGACGCTGCTGGCGACGTCGCTGACCTATTACGCCTATCGCCTGGCGCTGCCCGAGGTGACGAGCCCGCCCAAGATCGACGCGTTCCAGCCTTTCGAGATTCCGCTGTTGTCCGACATCCCGCTGATCGGTCCGGCGCTCTTCGCGCAGACGCCGCTGACCTACCTGGCATTCATCCTGGTGGGCGTCGTGGCGCTGGTGCTGTATCGCACGCCGCTGGGCCTGGCGCTGCGCGCGGCGGGGGAAAACCCGGCGGCGGTGGCGGCGCAGGGCCTGTCGGTGACCGGCATCCGGATGGGCGCGGTGATCGTGGGCAGCGGGTTGATGGCCGTCGGCGGCGCGTTCCTGACCATGTCGGCCTTTGACAGTTTCTTTTTCGAGATGGTCAACGGGCGCGGCTGGATCTGCATCGCGCTGGTCGTGTTCGGCGCGTGGAAACCGGGCAAGGCGCTGTTGGGCGCGATCCTCTTTGCCGCGTTCGACGCGCTGCAGATCCGGGTGCAGCAGACGCCGCTTGGGGCCGATATCCCGTACCAGGTGTTCCTGATGATGCCCTATTTCCTGTCCATCCTGGCGCTGATCGTCATGTCGCGCCGGGCCGAGGTGCCGGCGGCACTGATGGTGCCGTTCAACAAGGGGGAACGCTGATGTTCGATCTTATCGTCAGGGGCGGCACGCTGCCGGACGGGCGCGTGGCGGATATCGGGATCGAAGGCGACAGGATCAAGGCGGTCGAGGACCTGTCCGGCGCCGAGGCCCGCGAAGTGATCGAGGCGGAGGGCGATCTGGTCAGCCCGCCTTTCGTCGATCCGCATTTCCACCTGGACGCGACGCTGTCCTATGGGCTGCCGCGGATCAACGCGTCGGGCACGTTGCTGGAGGGGATCGGGCTTTGGGGCGAGTTGAAGCAAATCGTCACGCAGGACGAGATGGTCGAGCGCGCGCTGTCCTATTGCGACTGGGCGGTCAGCCAGGGATTGCTGGCGATCCGCAGCCATGTCGACACCTGCGATGACCGCCTGCTGGGCGTCGAGGCGATGCTGGAGGTGCGCGAGCGGGTCCGCGACTATATCGACCTGCAGTTGGTGGCCTTTCCGCAGGACGGTTTCTACCGCGATCCGACGGCGCGGGAAAACACGATCCGCGCGCTTGATATGGGCGTTGACGTGGTGGGCGGCATTCCGCATTTCGAACGCACAATGTCCGATGGTGCGGCCTCGGTGCGCGAGCTGTGCGAGATGGCCGCAGACCGAGGCCTGATGGTCGACCTGCATTGCGACGAGACGGACGACCCGATGAGCCGCCACATCGAGTCGCTTGCCTTCGAGGCGCAGCGGCTGGGGTTGCAGGGCCGGGTCACGGGCAGTCACCTGACCTCGATGCATTCGATGGACAATTACTATGTCTCGAAACTGCTGCCGCTGATGGCCGAGGCCGGGGTGGCCGCCGTCCCGAACCCGCTGATCAACATCACGCTGCAGGGACGGCACGACACCTTCCCCAAGCGGCGCGGCCTGACCCGGGTGAAGGAGATGCAGGCGCATGGGATCACCGTGGGCTGGGGGCAGGATTGCGTGCTCGATCCGTGGTACTCGCTGGGGACAGCGGACATGCTGGACGTCGCCTTCATGGGATTGCACGTGGCGCAGATGACCAGCCCCGAAGAGATGGCGCGGTGTTTCGACATGGTCACGCACCAGAACGCCCAAATCCTGGGGCTGGAGGGGTATGGCATCGCGCCCGGCAAACGCGCCTCATTGGTCGTGCTGGATGCCGCATCGCCGATCGAGGCGTTGCGCCTTCGGCCCGCGCGCCTCGCGGTGATCTCGAACGGCAGGCTGGTCAGCCGGATGCCGCGCGAGGATGCGGCGCTTTCCCTTCCGGGGCGCGCGTCGACGGTGCGCCGGCGGCACGATCCCGGCAGGTGACCGCGACAGACCCGGCACGGGCAGTGCCGTGACTGGATGCGATGCCATCTGCCGTCCCTGCCCTCCCCGGCAACGGACGCAAAAAAAGGGCGAGCCCGGGAGGCTCGCCCTTCGGTGTTCCGGGCCAAAAGGGAGGAAGATGGCCCGTACTCGTTAAACCGGTGACCGGACTGCGCTTACTTGGCTGCGGCGGTCGAGGCTTTCTTGGCCGCGGCGGTCGCGTCGTCGGTGGCTTTCTTCACGGCTTTGGTGGCGTCTTCCTGGAAGTCTTTTCCAGCAGCCATCATGAGTTCGACCGTGTCCATCTGGACTTTCTTCGCGATCTCGGCGAAGGCAGCCATGTGCTCGGCAGCCGTTTCAGCGTTGGCCGACGCGAAGTCGGTCATGGCTTTGGCGTAGTCTGCCGGCTCGGATTTCGCCTTGGTGACGTCTTGCAGCTTGGTCAGGGTTTCCTGGGTCCACTTGCCCGACAGCTCGGCCGATTTGGTGGCGGCTTCGAGGGCGACGCCCGACATTTTTTCGCTCAGAGCGGCTTGGTTCTTGAACGCTTCTTCCATCGCTTTGGTGTCGACGGGGAATGCACCCATCACGTCTTTCATCATCGCGTTGAAGTCTTGTGCTTGTGCTTTTGCCATTGGTACGGCTCCTACGTGTTCGGTTTCAGTCGTGTTCTGTTTGCAAGCGGTTGATCCGCTGTTTGCATCTGCAGCATATATAGACGCCGCAACGCAGCATTGCAACCCCTTTTGCTGCGCTGCAGCAAAACTTTCACACAGTTTGAAAAAGCGTTTCGCGTCAGGCGTTTGCCTTGCGAAGCACGTAGGTTCCGGGCGCCGGACCAAGGCTGGGAT
Organism: Roseovarius confluentis; assembly: GCF_002917925.1. Classification (GTDB taxonomy): domain Bacteria; phylum Pseudomonadota; class Alphaproteobacteria; order Rhodobacterales; family Rhodobacteraceae; genus Roseovarius; species Roseovarius confluentis. The sequence continues at coordinate 755,153 of NZ_PPFE01000001.1, forward strand.
GCTCGGAATCGCCCGGTTCGCGGGCCTTAATCTTGGTCCCCGAGCGCTTGCGCAGCCAGGATTCCCACATCGGCCACCAGGAGCCTTCGCGCTCTGTCGCGCCCGCCAGCCACTCTTCGGGCGTGGGCGGCAGGTCCTTGTTCATGTAATAGCCGTACTTCTTTTTCGACGGCGGATTGACGATGCCGGCGATGTGGCCGGACTCGGACACGATAAAGCTGCGGTCGGTCGATCCGGTCTGCATGAAGCCGCGGTAGCAGTCGCGCCAGGCGGCGATGTGATCGCTTTCGCAGGTGACGGCCATGATCGGCACGGTGACATCGCTGATATGCACGGTTTCGCCGCACACCTTCATGCCCTTGTCGACGAAGGCGTTGGCCTGGCAGAGGTCGCGCAGGTATTGCTTGGTCATGTCGCCGGGCAGGTTGGCCCCGTCCCCGTTCCAGTAGAGCAGGTCGAAGGCGGGGGGCGTTTCGCCCATCATGTAGCTGCGGATCGCGGGCTTGTAGATCAGGTCATTCGAGCGCAGGAAGGACATCGTGCGCCCCATGATGAAGGAGCGCAGCACGCCCTGCTCTTCGACTTCCTTTTCAATGCCGTCGACGAAATCGTCCTGCAGGAAGGGCACGAACTCGCCCTGCTCGCCGAAATCGGTCAGCGCGGTGAAGAAGGTGGCGGACTTGACCGAATTGTCGCCGCGCTTGGCCATAAGCGCCAGCGTCAGGTGCAGGGTGGTGCCGGCGATGCAATAGCCCACGGCGTTGACCTGTTTCTCGCCGGTGATCGCCTTGGCCTCGCGGATGGCGGTCAGGAACCCCTCCTCGATGTAATCGTCGATAAGGACGTCCCTGTAGGACGCGTCAGGATTGACCCAGGACACGACGAAGAGCGTGTAGCCCTGATCGGTGATCCACTTGATCAGGCTGTTTTCCTTCTTGAGGTCGAGAATGTAGTACTTGTTGATCCAGGGCGGAAAGATCACCACGGGCGTCTTGTGGACCTGCGCGGTGGTGGGCTTGTACTGGATCAGCTCCATCATGCGGTTGCGATAGACCACCTCGCCTTCGGTCACGGCAACGTTCTCGCCCAGCTTGAAGGCGTCCTCGTCGCACAGGCGCACGACCATCTCGCCCTTGTTGGCCTCGAGGTCCGACACGAGGTTTTCCAGCCCCTTCACCAGGCTTTCGCCCTCGGTCTCGAGCGCGCGTTCCAGCGCGTCGGGATTGGTGCCGAGGAAATTCGTCGGGCTCATCATGTCGACGATCTGGGAGGCAAAGTAGTTCAGGCGCTTGCGATCCTTGGGATCGAGGTCGTCGGCCTCGGCCACGGCCTTTTCCACGGCCTGCTTGTTGAGTGCGTATTGCTTTTTGACCAGCCGGAAATAGGGGTGCGTCTTCCACAGGGGATTCGTGAAGCGCTTGTCACCTTCCAGCGGGTCGGAGTCGTCCTCTCCGGCATCGGCCGGGGCGTGGCCTTGCAGCAGCGCCTGCTGGGCCTCCATGAAATGGCGCACGGATTTGCCCCAGTATTCCAGCTGCTGTTCGTAGATCTTGCCCGGGTTCTCCATCAGGGCCTGCCAGTAGGAGGCTGCTGCGCGTGCATAAAGCTCCTGGCCCGGGCCGTTCAGCTCGGGTGCGGGGGGATTTCGGTGGCTCAGTGCCTGCACGAGCCTTTGTGACAAGGCCTCGACCTTTTCGAGATTTTCGTTCATCCGCTCCAGATTTTTTTCTTCGGCGGTGTCGGGCGTTGCCATTTCTGCGAAATCCTCTACTCTTTCTGCTATGCAGCATGGCGCGGTGGAACCGCGTCTGGTATGCATGTGTTAACGTCGCCCCGCGTATACTGGCCCTGCGAGCCTGTGGGACTGCGACGAATGGAACCAACTCGGCCGGCCCGGCCGAAGGAGTAAGTAATGCGTTACATGGCCACCTACGACCTGATGGAAACCATCCGCAACACCAACCAGTGGCTGGGCGCGACGGCCTTTTCCATGGCATCTTACCCCATCTTCGCGCTGACCCCAAACCCCGCGTTTCAATGGCTGGCCGCCTGGGGCGAAGTCACCGAGCGCACGTTCCAACGCATGGTCGCCAAGCCCGACTGGGGGATCGAATCGATCACCGGCGAGGACGGGCGCGACCACCTGATCAGCATCGAGACAGTGGTGGACAAGCCCTTTGGCGACCTCATTCACTTCAACGTGCAGGGCCGGGACGAGATGGACCGCCGCGTCTTGCTGGTGGCGCCGATGTCCGGACACTACGCAACTCTGTTGCGCTCGACCGTGAAATCGCTGCTGCCCGATTGCGAGGTTTACGTGACCGACTGGCACAACGCGCGCGACATCCCCGTCAGCGCGGGCAAGTTCGATGTCGAGGATTACACGCTTTACCTGATGGACTTCATGCGCGAGCTGGGCAGCGATCTGCACGTGATCGCCGTGTGCCAGCCCGCGCCGCTGACCCTGGCCGCGACCGCCTATCTTGCCGAGTTGGACCCCGATGCGCAGCCCCGGTCGCTGACGCTGATCGGCGGGCCGATCGACCCCGACGCGACGCCGACGGAGGTGACGGATTTCGGGCATAGCGTGACCATGGGCCAGTTGCAGGAGACGATGATCCAGCGCGTCGGCTTCAAATATCCGGGCGTGGGGCGCAAGGTCTATCCCGGCCTGTTGCAGCTGTCGTCGTTCATGTCGATGAACGCCGAGCGTCACAGCCAGGCCTTCCTGAACCAGATCAGCCGCGTGGCGCAGGGCGAGGCCAGCGACCGCGACCCGCACAACAAGTTCTACGACGAATACCTGGCCGTGATGGACATGCCGGCGGAGTTCTACCTGTCGACGGTCGAGCGCATCTTCAAGGCGGGCGAGATCGCCAAGAACGCATTCGTGGTCGATGGCCACAAGGTGGATATCGGCGCGATCAGCAAGGTCGCCGTGAAGACGGTCGAGGGCGGCAAGGACGATATCTCGGCGCCCGGCCAATGCGTGGCGGCACTGGACCTGCTGACCGGGTTGCCCGACAGCATGAAGGCCAGCCACCTGGAGCCCGAGGCGGGCCATTACGGTATTTTCGCGGGCCGGTCGTGGCGCAACAACATCCGGCCGCTGGTGCTGGATTTCATCGACGCCAATTCCGAGGATCCGGCGGCGCGCAGTCGCACGAAGCCCCGCAAGAACAGGAAGAAGGCGAAGATCGCGGCGGAGTGAGGTGGGTCAAACCCTGGCGGAGAGGTCCCGGATCAAGTCCGGGACGACGGGATTTCAGTTGGGGCGCGCGGAACAAAGGCGCGGCCCTGCCGCGCCGCCGCGCGATCGCCATCCCGCGGCTTGGCAATCGCTCGGCTTGGTCAAACGCCCGTCATCCCGGACTTGATCCGGGATCCCGTGGCCTCGAACCTACTCGGATCGAGCCGGGGACGACGTCGGGTGCCGAGTTGACCCGCCCTACCCCGCCTCGACCCGCTTTTGCAGAACCAGCGGCTGTTTCAGCCACACGCGCAGCGCGGCCGTCACCGCCTCGGGCGTTTCCAGCGTCGGCAGGTGTCCGGCCTCCTGCACCAACGCCAATTCGGCATAGGGAATGAGGCCGGCCATGAATTCGTGCCGCTTCACCGGCGTCAGCGTGTCATGCACGCCGCACATCACCAGCGTCGGCACGCTGATCTTGCGCAAGGTCGCCTGATAGTCGCGGCGGCGTTGCAGGGCCCGGACCTGCCGGGTGATCGCATCGGCCCCGAGGTTCTCGGCCATCTTGGTGACCATGTGCATAATCGAGGTGCGGTCGGCATTGGGAGCCAGGTGGTCTGGACGCAGCAGCGTCGAGACGGCCTGATCGATGAAGCCCGCGCGCAGCTTGGTCACGATGGGCTCGTAATTGGCCGCCGATTGGGGCGTTTCGGCCAGCGAGTTCGTGTCCATCAGGCAAAGGCGCGTCACCCGGTCGGGCGCACGGCGCACGATCTCCAGCGCGACGATGCCGCCCATGGACAGCCCCGCCAGCGCAAAGCGACGCGGCAGGTGATCGAGCAGGCCCGAGGCGATTTCCTCGATCCGGTCGCCGTGGGAAATGGGCGCGACGGTCACGGGCAGGTCGGGGCTGAGCGCCGCGATCTGGGGGCCGAACAGGCGTGCGTCACACATCATGCCCGGCAGAAACACCAAGGGGTCTTTCATTGCTTTGTTCCTTAACCTGCCCGCGCGCTCTGCGCTGTTTTATGAAGGTGATTCTGCCACAGGCTTTGCGGAAAACCAAGAAAAGTTGCGCACTTTACGGCAATCCGCCGATCCAATCGAGAATGGCCGTGACGGCGGGCCCGGTGCCTGCGGGCGAAAGGATGTCGCCGGCGATGACGTGGGCCAGCGGGTCCATCCCCGGCCCTTTCGGCGGGCGCGCCAGCGAGACGGGGCCACCCCAATCTGTGCGCACGGCGTCGGTGGCCGTGGCGTCGACGACCTGGTCGTCGGCGTCATAGTAGAACAGCGCGGGGATGGTCGTTTGGCTGTAATCGGCACGTGCAGCGGCCTGCACGGCGGCCGCCACGGGCAAGGCGGCCACGGAAGGATAGCGCGTGGTCCAGTGGGCGGCCTGTTTGGCGTTCTGCGGCTCGAAGCTGCGCTCCTGCCCCGCAAGCAGTGGCGCCCAGTACCGCGCGGCGGGCCATGTCAGCAGCGGCGCCATTGGGTTGTTTATGCCGAAATTGGTAGCGACGAAGACCATGCCCGCAACGTCTTTGCGCATGTCGGGGTCGAGCGCGGCAAGGGCCGCGAAGGTGGCGCCGGTGGAGGTGGCGATCACGACCACGCGGTCGCCGGTGGCGCGGCCCAGCGCCAGCGCCTCGGCGGCGTCGGCCATCCAGTCGGCCATGCTGGCCTCGGTCATGGCAGCGCCATCGCGGCCGTGGCCGGTGAAGCGGGTGAAGACAAGGTTGGCATTCAAAGTTGTGGCCACGCGGTCGGGGACAGGGCGGATTTCCTCGGCGCTGGCGGAAAAACCGTGCAGGTAGACGATGGAGAGGTCCGTGCGCGTCTCGGCATCCCCGGCCCAGACGATGCGCTTGGTGGCGGCGGGACGCAGGTTGGGGACACCGCTTTCGGTGCTTTCAAGATAGACGCCGATGCCTTCGCCGACCCTGCGCGGGTCGAAATCGGCGCTGAGCGTCACGGGTTCGCGCGGGAAGAAGCGCCAGAGCGCAGCGATCATCAGCGCCAGCAGGCCCAGAACCCGCGTAAGCCATTTCACCCAAGACGCTCCAGCACGTCCTCGATGGAGCGTGTGATGAGCGCGAGGCAATCGGGGTCGGAAAAGCGGTGATCGGCCCCGTCGACGAGCGTGAGGCGCATGTCCTTGCCCTTGGCGTGGTCCAGCAGGCGCAGGGCCACAGACATGTCCACATCCGCATCTGCGGTGCCTTGCAGGAACCGCACCGGGAAAGGCAGCTTGAGGTCCGCGCGCAGGACAAGGTTGTCGCGCCCGTCCTCTATCAGCCGGTGGGTGATGATGTAGGGCTCGTCATAGTCGCTGGGCAGGGCAAGGCGGCCCTTGGCCTTCAACTCGGCCCGCTGTGCCTCGGTGAAACCGGCCCACATGCTGTCCTCGGTGAAATCCGGCGCGGCGGCGACGGTGACCATGCCGGCGACGCGGTCGGGGATCGCGCGGGCCATGAGCAGGGCAATCCAGCCGCCCATGGAGGAGCCGACGAGGATCTGCGGACCGTCGGTCAGCTCTTCGATCACGGCCTGCGCGTCGGCGGCCCAGTCACCAATGCAGCCGTCGGTGAAGGCTTCGCTGCTTTGTCCATGTCCGGAATAGTCGAACCGCAGAAAGGCACGGCCCGTGCGCTTGGCCCAGTCTTCCAGATGGATGGCCTTGGTGCCTTCCATGTCCGACTTGAAGCCGCCGAGAAAGACCACGCCCGGCCCGTCGCCGTCGGTCTTGTGATAGGCCAGACGTCGCCCTTGGGGCGAGGTAAGCGTTTCTGTCTCTGACATCGGTGTTCCCCTTCGAGGTTTGACGGGAACCTGTCACCCTACGCGCGGCGTTTCAAGCCGCTTGGGCCGTGTCAGAGAATGGAGCCGATGGTGCGCTCGATCCGGTCGAGCGTGTATTCCCGTTCGCGCCCCGGTTTGTCGGCGACGGCGCTGGCCGGGAAGCCGAGATAGGTGGTTCCCGCCGCTTGGTCGGGATCATCCGCATCACCGGAGTCGCCGGTGCTGTCGGAGCTGGTGTCGTGACGTGTCATATTCGTTACCGTTCGTTTTCTTCCGCGCTGTGGCCCATCAGGCCTGTGAATGAAGCTAGCATGTCATGGAAGAATGAAAATTCTCTTTTTGTCACAATATGTTACAGTGAACATTCGCATACAGGAGAATACGGCGCGATACAATTGTATGCAGATGTATGCCGTTATTTGACATCGCGAAGGCCGAGCGCGGCCAGCCCGCCTAGGGCCGACATGGCCGCAAACCCGATCAGGGCGGCGTTCGGACCGACCCAGCTGAGCGCGCCGCCAAAGGCCCCCGCCAGCAGCAGGATGATCCCGATGGCAAGGTTGGCGACGGCGGAATTCACGGTGCGGCGATCCTCGGGCGAGATGTCGACAAGGTAAGTCGAGCGCGCCTGCCGCACGCCGTGATAGGCCACCATCAGCACGAAGAGAACGCCGGGTATTATTGCGGTGGTCTGGGCCCATCCGGCAAGGTTGACGGCGACGCCCGCCGCCATGGCGAGTGCGCCCAGAAGCCCCGCCACCAGCAGCATCAAGCGGCTGGAGCGGTCGGCGAGCCAGCCCCAGGCGTAGGAACTGACGAAGCCGGCGGCCGAGGACGCCACCAGCAGCGCCCCCAGCGTGCGCAGGTTGTTGTCGTCGCCTTGCGTGGTCATAACCGCGAGGAACGGCGGTGCGAGAGCGGTGGCCGTCAGCAGGCCGCGCACGAGGATGAAGCGGCGCAGGTTGGCATCTTCGCGGATCACGTCGCGAAAGCGGTGCAAGCCGGTGTCGTTTTGCGGGGTGCTGTCGTCCTCATCGAGGGTCGAGAAGATGAGTGCGGCGGCAATCCAGAGGCACGAAGCCAAGGCGATGGCGGCGATCACGGCGGTCTTGGTCTGGATGAGCCCCGAGAGCATCAGCCCGGCAAAAACCAGCACCGCGATGGACGCGGCCGAGCCTGCCATGCCGGTGACCGCGCCGCGCTTGGTCTGGCCGACGGTCTTGCCGAGGATGTCCTTGTAGGAGACCGAGCAGGCCGCGCGGAAGAGCGCCAGCGTGGCCAAGAGCACGCACATGGCGACGCCCGCCGCCCAGCCTTGCAGGAAAATGGCCGAGGCGGCGATGCCCGCGGCCATGGCCCCCTGCCCCGCGCTGCCCGCGACCCACATCCAGCGGCGTTGCTTGCGCTGTTCCAGCCACGGCGCCAACAGCACCTGCGGCAGCAGCGCCCCGGCCTCGCGCAGCGGCACCAGAAGCGCCACGAGGCTGCCGGGTGCGCCAAGCACGCCCAGAAGCCAGCTGAGCACCAGCTTGGGGTCTATGAGGCCATCGGCGATTTTCGTGAGGCTTAGAGAAAAGATATGCCGAAGCCCGTTGCGGGCCTCGGCCTTGTCACTTTCCTGTCCTGTCAGTCGTTCGAATGTGCCTTGCACTGCGCACCTTGTCGTTGAGGCTGGTTAGCCTCCGACATAGGGCGCGGACTTGGGACGGTAAAAGATTTTCTGGTTGTGCAGCCGTCCCAGCAGGTCGTGGATGCGGCGGGTCACCGGCTCGGGCTGGTTGACCTTCGAGCTGTGCAGGGCGCTTTCGATCAGCTCCATGTCTTCGACGGAGAGTTCGAATTTATCGTTGTAGCGGGCCATGTTCATCTGCTCCTTAACGTTGTCGCGGCATGCGATAAGTAAAACGAAATGCACGTTTCGTACTGGTTATATAGGAGTTCGCGCCACGTCGTAAAGTATATTTTCATTCGTCTTTTCAATATCTTGCAAAACGCCCTGCTGCGACGCGGCATGCCGGATTCGCATGCATTTGCACACCGAATCCACTCAAAGGAGGCCAAGCCCTTACCCCGAAAGCACTCTTTGGGCAGGGCGTGCTTGACTTGGCCCCTGGCCCGCGCCAAAACCCGGGCCAAGACCATAACCCGCAACCGGGCGTTCCGTGGGCGCCAAACTGACGAGGAGGCCAGACATGGCTCAGATCTCCCTTACCCTTCCCGATGGCAATGCGCGGCAATACGACGCCGGGATCACCCCCGCCGAAGTGGCCGCCGATATCTCGACCTCGCTGGCCAAGAAGGCCATTTCGGCCCATGTGGACGGCAAGCACTGGGATCTGGCCTGGCCCATTGAGCGCGACGCGCAGATCGCCATCAACACGATGAAGGACGAAGAGGCCGCCAACGAGCTGGTGCGCCACGACCTTGCGCATATCATGGCCCGCGCGGTGCAGGAGATCTGGCCCGAGACCAAGGTCACCATCGGCCCGGTGATCGAGAATGGCTGGTATTACGATTTCGACCGCGCAGAGCCGTTCACTCCCGAGGATCTGGGCGCCATCGAGAAGAAGATGCGCGAGATCATCAACCTGCGCGACCCCGTGCGCACCGAGGTGTGGGAGCGGGACCGCGCGGTGCAGCACTACAAGGACAATGGCGAGCCCTACAAGGTGGAGCTGATCGACGCCATTCCGGGCGACGAGCCCTTGCGGATGTATTGGCATGGCGACTGGCAGGACCTGTGCCGGGGTCCGCATTTGCAGCACACCGGACAGGTGCCGGCGGATGCGTTCAAGCTGATGTCCATCGCAGGTGCGTATTGGCGCGGTGACAGCAGCCGCCCGATGCTGCAGCGGATTTACGGCGTGGCCTTTACCGGCAAGGAAAAGCTGAAGGCATACCTGAATTTCCTGGAAGAGGCCGAGAAGCGCGACCACCGCAAGCTGGGCCGCGAGATGAGCCTGTTTCACATGCAGGAAGAGGCCCCCGGACAGGTGTTCTGGCACCCCAATGGCTGGACGATCTATACCCAGCTTCAGGATTACATGCGCCGCAAACAGCGCGCGGGCGGATACCGCGAGATCAACACGCCGCAGGTCGTGGACCGCAAGCTTTGGGAAAAATCCGGGCACTGGGACAAGTACCAGCATCACATGTTCATCGTGGAAGTGGACGAGTCCCGCGACGGCGAGGATGACGACGCGAGCGTCAAGAACAAGGACCAGACGCGGATCAACGCGTTGAAGCCGATGAACTGCCCCTGCCACGTGCAGGTGTTCAACCAGGGCCTCAAATCCTATCGCGACCTGCCCTTACGGCTGGCCGAGTTCGGGTCCTGTGCCCGGTTCGAGCCGTCGGGCGCGCTGCACGGGATCATGCGGGTGCGCGGGTTCACCCAGGACGACGCGCATATCTTCTGCACCGAGGAGCAGATCCAGGAGGAATGCGCACGGTTCATCGACTTTCTGGCGGATGTCTACCGCGAGTTGGGCTTTCCGGAATTCGAGATCAAGTTCGCCACGCGCCCCGAAAAGCGCGTGGGCAGCGACGAGTCCTGGGACTACGTCGAGGGCGCGCTGGAGAACGCGATCAAGGCGGTGGGGCGTGACTATACGCTGGAGCCGGGCGATGGCGCGTTTTATGGCCCGAAGCTGGATTTCTACCTGACCGACGCGATCGGCCGGGTCTGGCAGTGCGGCACGTTCCAGGTGGATCCCAACCTGCCCGAGCGGCTGGAGGCGACGTATATCGGCGCGGACGGCGAAAAGCACCGGCCCTTCATGCTGCACCGCGCCTGCCTTGGATCGTTCGAGCGGTTCGTCGGCATCCTGATCGAGAACTGGGAAGGCAAGCTGCCCTTCTGGCTGGCCCCCAGGCAGGTGGTCGTGGCCTCGATCGTGTCCGAGGCGAACGAGTACGTGCTGGACGTTGTCGAACAGTTGAAAGCCGCGGGCGTGCGGGCCGAGGCAGACCTGCGCAACGAGAAGATCAACTACAAGGTCCGCGAACATTCCGTGGGCAAGGTGCCGGTGATCCTGGCCGTGGGGATGCGCGAGGTCGAGGAAAAGACCGTGTCGGTGCGGCGGCTGGGCGAAAAGCAGACCAGCGTGCAGAGCCTGGAGGAGGTCACGGCATCGCTGGCCAAGGACGCGACGCCGCCGGACCTTGCCTGACGGTATCGGTTGGGGTCACCCGCCCCGGGCTTGACCCGGGCTTGACCCGGGGCGGTGTCGCCCACAAGCGGGCGTTTCAGAAATGCGCCTTGGGCTCGTCCGGTTTGCCGGCGGCGATGGCCAGCAGACCGGCCAGCCCGACGAAGCCGATCGGGAAAAGCGTGAAGGGGCCGATGCCGAACGTGTAGGCCATCAGCCCCGCCGAGATCAGCATCAGGATACCGCCCCAGAGCGCCCGCGCCTTGGCCATGGCCGCCCCGGCAATGGCCAGGAGCGGCGAGACGAAACTGGCGGTGCGCACCAGCCCCTCGCGATCGAGCGCGGAAGCCAGCCCCTCGACTTCGCCGTATTCGCGGATGAATTCAGTATAGCCGAAGCTGAAGAAGCCCACGATCAGGGCGAGGCAGCCGCCGATGATCCCCAAGACAAGTGCCGCGTTGCGCATGGTCGCCTCCTTTGTCTGTCAGGCCAGCGCCGCCTGCACGTCCTTGCCCCAGCCGAGGTAGAGCGTGCCGCCGTCGTCGATCAGCGGGCGTTTCATCAGCGTGGGATGCGCGGCGAGCAGGTCCAGCGGATCGCCCGCGCGCTCGGCCTCGCCGAGGCCACGCCAGGTGGTGGAGCGGGTGTTCAGCAGGGCTGCGCCGAATTGTCCATGCGCCCGGGCGAGGACATCGGCGGGCACGCCATCGGCACGGACATCGCGCAACTCGGCATTCGGCAAGGATTTCAGCGCCTTGCGGCAAGTATCGCAGTTTTTCAGCCCGTAGAGGATCATTTTCGCTCCGCTCACGTTTTCATCAGTTCTCCCCTACCTAAGCATCCATGCGGCGTGTTTCACTTGCTTTTTACGTGATGCGCCCAATCTTCTTGTACGTGGTCTTGGTTCTGCGTCCCGCGGCCTTTGGGCCGACATGCGGGAACGCGGCCCCTTGGCGGCACAGCCCGGCTTAGCCGGGAAAGACAACGGCAAGAAGGAGAAGCGGAATGCCGACCGGCACCGTGAAATGGTTCAATACGACAAAGGGCTATGGATTCATCGCCCCTCAAGAAGGCGGCAATGACGTCTTCGTGCATATCAGCCAGGTGGAACAATCCGGCATGACCGGCCTGGCCGACGATCAGAAGGTCGAATACGAGCTTCAGGACGGCCGCGACGGTCGTCCCATGGCGGTCAACCTCAAAGCGGTCTGATCCCGCCGCAGGCCCTGGCGACGCAGCACTTTTTCAGGCCGGGTTCTCGGCCTGAACTTTATCCCAGTTTTCCCCCATCGCGACGATGCAGGACGTGCCGGTGGCATAGGCCACCACGAGCGTCCAGCCGCCGCTCTCATCCGTCCAGACCTCCATCACTTGATCGGGCCCTTGCGTGCCACGGGCAAAGCGCGTCACGCCGAACTGGCGCGACAGCTTTTGCGTCAGGGTGTGGCTGGGTTCGCAGAGAATGTCCGCGATCGGGCTGGTCGCCGCCACGGGCGTGGCGCCGAGGGCGATCAGCGCAAGGCCGGTGATATGCCTGAACATGGGGCTGCTCCTGTCGTTGACTGCACCTGAGATGTAACAGATTTGCGACAGCACGTATAGACCCCGTATATACGCAGGATATACGCTGTGGATTTCGGGGCGTTGATAAGGCACGAAAAAAGGGCGCACGCGGCGTACGCCCTTTTCCCAAAATCTCAGATCCGTCGGTTGCGGCTCAGAAACAGCCCTTCTGCCCTTCGGGACAGTTGTAGGAGCGGCGCACCTTGTGGACATAGTGCTTTTTCTTCGGCACCGGGTGCTGCATGACCTGACGATAGCTTTGCGATTGGTTCGGGGTGCCGCAGGAGATCATGCCGCCAAGCGACACCGGTTGCAGGCCGCCGGGACAATAGTTTTCCTTGGAATGATAAGGATAAAGCTTGCCATCGGCGAGCGCCGGCCCGGCGGTGACGGTCGCGGCCAGGGCGACCAAAATGGGTTTGAGAATGCGCATAAGGTCCTCGTTCGTTATAAATTTTTTTCGGCCCGTCCCACGGATACCAGATATGGTACGCGATGGCCGGGGTCTGTCAATTTCTAATGTTAAAGCGATTGGTGCGGATGCCTGGACAAAGGCTGTGGCGGGACGCGCCCGACCTGGAGGGCGTTTTGGCCGGGGTGGTCAATGTGCCGCGAACAAGACCGCACGCCGGTCATAGGGCGAAGGACCTCACCATCGCGCCCTCCGGGGGGAGGTCGGGCGCGGCCCGGCAGAGCCGGGCGGGACGCGTGGTCAGCGTTTGCGCAAAAGCTCCACCACCTCACACCGCGGCCCCTCTTCCTGAAGCACGAACCGCACGGTTTCCTCCCACTCCGCCGGGTCATACTCCGGGAACCACGTGTCGGCGTCCTCGACGGCCAGATCGACCTCGGTGATCACCAGACGGTCGGCGCGGGGCAAGAGGCTCTCGTAGATCCCCGCCCCACCGATGCCGCAGATATGGGCGTAGCCGGCGGCGTGCGCGGCGGCGATCGCGCTGTCGATGGAGCGGTGGACGTGCTCGGCGCCGTCGGGCATGCCCGAGGACACGACCAGGTTCAGGCGGTTCGGCAGGGGGCGGAAGCGTTCGGGCAGGCTTTCCCACGTGCGGCGACCCATGATGCAGGCGGTGCCGGAGGTCTCGCGCGAGAAGAACTTGAGGTCGGCGGGGATGTGCCACGGAATACCCCCCTGCCGCCCGATGGCGCGGTTGCGGTCGGTCGCCACCACAAGCGAGATCATCAGACCGCCACCGGCGCGGAAATATGCGGGTCGGGATCGTAGCCGGTGATCTCGAAATCCTCGAAACGGAAATCGAAGATCGATTTGACGTCACGGGTGATCCGCAGCGTCGGCAAAGGCTTGGGCGTGCGGGAGAGTTGCAGTTTCACCTGGTCTACATGGTTGGAATAGATATGCGCGTCGCCGAAGCTGTGCACGAAATCGCCGGGCTCGTAGCCCGTGACATGGGCCAGCATGTGCAGCAGCAGCGCGTAAGAGGCAATGTTGAACGGCACGCCCAGGAACATGTCGGCCGAGCGCTGGTAGAGTTGCAGGTGCAGCTTGCCCCCCGCGATGCGCACCTGCCAGAGCGTGTGACAGGGCGGCAGCGCCATGTCGGGCACATCGCCCGGATTCCAGGCCGAAACGATCAGGCGGCGGCTGTCGGGGGTTTCGCGGATCATCTCCATCAGGGTTTCGATCTGGTCGATCTCGCCCACGGGTCCCGGCCAGTGGCGCCACTGGTGTCCGTAGACGGGGCCCAGGTCGCCGTCCGCGTCCGCCCATTCATCCCAGATGGAAACGCCGTTTTCCTTGAGATAGGCGATGTTGGTCTCGCCCGAGAGGAACCACAGCAGTTCGTGGATGATCGAGCGCAGGTGCAATTTCTTGGTGGTCACCAGCGGAAAGCCGTCGGCCATGGCATAGCGCGATTGCAGACCGAAGGCCGAGATCGTGCCGGTGCCGGTGCGGTCGGTCGAGGGCACGCCATGCGCCATCACATGGGCCAATGCGTCGTGGTATTGCTTCATCGGGTCTTTCCGCCTTTGGGCATTTGCAGGGCGCGGACAACTAATGCGAGTCGCACCCCACTATATCTTGTGAGACGGCGCAAACAATCCTCCAGATCGGGTGGCGGTTGCAGAGCAACACCCCTGATTTTTCGGTTTCGGCGAGCTGCATGGATTTTATACCCACGGTGTCGTTGAATACCGAGGCGACGGAGTCGAACATCAGCCGGTTCGACGTGGACGAGACCTCGGTCAGTTTCGGCATCCGCTCGGAATTCTGAGGGTCCTGCCCCGCTCTGGACAGCGCGGCGCTTTCGGCTAACTGTGGTGGGAAAATCCAAATCAAAGGAGCCGCACGCTTATGGCGCTGAAATACCTGCACACGATGGTCCGGGTGAAGGACCTGGAGAAATCCATGGCCTTCTACGAACTTCTTGGCCTGAAGGAGACCCGGCGGATGGACAGCGAACAGGGCCGCTTTTCGTTGATCTTCATGGCACCGCCGGGACAGGAGGACTGTCCGATCGAACTGACGTACAATTGGGACGGCGATGACGATCTGCCGGATGACAGCCGGCATTTCGGGCACCTGGCCTATCGCGTCGATAACATCTACGACATGTGCAAGCATCTGCAAGACAACGGCGTGACCATCAACCGCCCGCCGCGCGACGGGCGCATGGCCTTCGTGCGCAGCCCCGACAACATCTCGGTCGAGCTGCTGCAGGAGGGTGACTCGCTTGAGCCCGCCGAGCCGTGGGCCAGCATGGAAAGTACCGGACACTGGTGATGGATCTGCACCGTCTTCCGCTGATCGCGGCGGCGGTGCTGGCCACCGCCCCTGCCCTGGCCGACGCGCTGGACGACGCGGCGCGGGACAGTCTGCGGGTGTTGACGCAGTGAGCGCGTGGCGCGCCCTGGCCGTGGTGCTGCTGGCACTGATCCCGATGCGGGCCGGGGCCGAGGGCTGCCGGCTGGCGCTGGTGCTGGCGGTGGACGTGTCCTCGTCGGTGGATGCCGCCGAGTACGACCTGCAACGTGTTGGGCTGGCCGCCGCATTGGATGCCGAGGAAGTGCGGCACGCGATCCTGCGGGGCGCACCGGGGCATGTGGCGCTGGCGGTCTACGAGTGGTCGGGGTTTTACCAGCACAAGCTGCAACTGGACTGGTCGGTGCTGGACAGCCCCGCGGCGATCGACGCGGCGGTCGAGACCTTGCTGAAGATGCGCCGCAGCCATGACGAGTTTCCCACCTCGATGGGGCCGGCGCTGGGGTATGGCGCGCAATTGCTGCAGCAGGCGCCGGCTTGCGAGCGGCGGGTGATCGACGTGTCGGGCGACGGGGTGAACAACTATCGCTATGGCCCGCGCGAGGCCTACCGGCATTTCCCGATGCAAGATGTCACGGTAAACGGGCTGGTGGTGCTGGGCGAGGACCCCAGCGTGCTGACATGGTACGGGGCCGAGGTGTTGCACGGGCCGGGGGCGTTCTTGGTCGTGGCCAACGGGTTCGACGAGTTCACCGAGGCGATGACCCGGAAGCTTTACCGTGAAATCAACGACATCATCCTGGGCAGCGTGACGCGGCCCGGACCGCACGGATGAGGTTGCGGGCGCTGGTGCTGGCCTGTGCCACGGCGTCGCCGGGACTGGGCCAGGCCGACTGCCGGCAGGCACTGGCGCTGGGAATGGATGTGTCGGGATCGGTCGATGCGGGAGAATACCGGCTTCAGACCGACGGGCTGGCCGCAGCGCTGCTGGCGCCGGACGTGCAGGCGGCGTTCCTGGCCGTCCCCGAGGCGCCGGTGCGCCTGATGATCTATGAATGGAGCGGGGTGCAGGACCAGCGCGTGCTGCTGGACTGGACCGAGATCGACAGCGCGGCGCGTCTGGCCGAGGCCGCTTCCCGCCTGCGGGCGACGCGCAAGGCCAATGGCGACGATCCCACGACAGCGATCAGCGCAGCGATCCTTTTCGGCGTGGCGTCCCTGAACCGTCAGGATCCTTGCCTGCGCCGAACGCTGGATATCTCGGGCGACGGGCCCTCCAATATAGGGCTGCATCCGCGCGACCTGAACGACACCGACCTTGGCGATATCACGGTCAACGGTTTGGTAATCGGGCCGCAATCACGCTCGAACACGTCGAAGAACCTGCATAACGTCAAATCGCTGGAAGGTTATTACCGGGCCTTCATCCTGCACGGTCCCGGCGCCTTTGCCGAGGTGGCGGAGGATCATGCCGATTTCGCCGCCGCCATGCGCCGCAAGCTGATCCGCGAGCTGCAACTGCCGAACCTGTCCCGGCTCGTGCCGTCACAGCCCGCGCGCCTGCGCCTGCCTCAGTAGATATAGCGGATCTGGTCGGTCCAATAGCGTTCGACCCGGCGCAGAGCGCCGGTGATCTGGTCGACGCCGTCAAGGGTGATGACACCGCGCGATTGCAGCCCTTCGGCGTGACGCTCGAAGAGGCCGGCGACCACGTCCCGGATGCCCCGGCCCTTTTGCGTCAGCCGGACGCGCACCGAGCGGCGGTCGATCTCGCACCGCTGGTGGTGCATGTAGCCCATCTCGACCAGTTTCTTGAGATTGTAGCTGACATTGCTGCCCTGGTAATAACCGCGGGTCTTGAGCTCGCCCGCCGTCACCTCGTTGTCGCCGACGTTAAAGAGCAGAAGCGCCTGAACCGCGTTGATCTCCAACACGCCGATCCGCTCGAACTCGTCCTTGATGACATCCAGAAGCAGCCGGTGCAGCCGCTCCACCAAAGACAGCGCATCGAGATACCCTGTCATGAATCCGTCCGACCGCACCGCGGCCGGCACCTGTTGTTGAAAACTCATCCTCGTCTCCATGCGAAACTGCTCGGAGACTGATGTGACAAAGAAAGCCGAATAATCGGTTAAATGCCGCAAATACAGTGTAAAATGCGAAGCATTTCGCGGCTTGCGTCAGCCGGCGGAGACGGCGCGGACCTGCCCGATCAGCGGGGCCAGGTGTTCGGGCGGATCGGTCTGGCCCGTGACCCACTGGTAAAGGTCCTGGTCGTTTTCCTCCAGTAGCACCTCGTAGAGGTCCAGTTCGGCGGGCGTCAGGGCGGCCAGACGCGCCTCGGAGAAGCGCATCAGAAGGATGTCCATCTCCTTGATGCCGCGCCGCATCGACCGCATGCGCAGCCGCTTGAGCCGTGTTTCCGCAGATTCGGTCAAGGCGCGGATCAGGCCCGGTCCTGCAGCACCTTGCGCAGGGTCTTTTCCAGCCTGCCAAGGCGTTCGGCGCTGCCGACGATCTGCGTACGCAGGGCGCGGATCTCGGTCATCATGGCGGTCACGTCGGCGTTGTCCTCGGCGTCGGCGGGGGCCTCGGGGCCGTCGCCTTCGGCCATCAGCAGCCAGCGCAGGCTTACGTTCAGCAGGCCCGACACGGTGGAAAGCTTGTTCGCCCGCGGCTCGGTCACGTCGTCTTCCCAGCCCTGGAGGGTCTTGAGCTTGACGCCCAGCCGCTGCGCCATTTCCTTTTGCGTCATGCCCGCCGCCTCGCGTGCCCCCGCAAGCCGGTCACCGAACGTGGTGGCATCGGGATCGAACCAGTCGTTTTGCGTCTCGGCGGTCATGGTCTTCCTTTCCGGGGTTTGGCTCATCGAAAGCATCTTGCCTAGCATACGAGCCATGACCTACGAAGACCACAGCCGAAAAACCACCAGAGGTGCGACATGTCTCCGCTATCAGCGACACTTTCCCGCGTGAAACCTTCTCCGACCATGGCAATTTCCGCCAAGGCGCTGGAAATGAAGGCCGCGGGCGAAGACGTGATCGGCCTGAGCGCGGGCGAGCCCGATTTCGACACGCCGGAAAACATCCGCGCGGCGGGTATTCGGGCCATCGAGGACGGCAAGACGCGCTATACCGCGCCCGATGGTATTCCCGAGTTGAAAGACGCGGTGTGCGCCAAGTTCAAGCGGGACAACGGGCTGGAATACACGCGCTCTCAGGTCAGCATCGCCTCGGGTGGAAAGCAGATCCTGTATAACGCGCTGATGGCGACGCTGAACCCCGGCGACGAGGTGGTGATCCCGGCGCCCTTCTGGGTCAGCTATCCGGACATGGTGACACTGGCCGGCGGCACGCCTGTGATCGTCGAGGCGGGGATCGAGACCGGGTTCAAGCTGACACCCGAGGCGCTGGAGGCGGCGATCACGCCGAAGACCCGCTGGTTCATCTTCAACTCGCCGTCGAATCCGACCGGCGCGGGGTATTCGTGGGACGACCTGAAGGCGCTAACGGACGTTCTGATGCGGCATCCCCATGTGTGGGTGATGACGGATGACATGTACGAGCATCTGGCCTACGGCGATTTCCGCTTCTGCACGCCTGCGCAGGTCGAACCGGGCCTTTACGAGCGCACGCTGACCTGCAACGGGGTTTCCAAGGCCTATGCGATGACCGGCTGGCGGATCGGATATGCCGCGGGGCCCGAGGTGCTGATCGGCGGGATGCGCAAGATCCAGTCGCAATCGACCTCGAACCCCTGCTCGATCAGCCAGTGGGCCGCGGTCGAGGCGCTGAACGGCACGCAGGATTTCCTGGCACCGCATAACGAAATGTTCGTCCGCCGCCGCGACCTGGTGGTCGACGCGCTGAATGGCATTCCGGGCCTCACCTGCCCGCGGCCGGAGGGGGCATTTTATGTTTACCCGTCCATTCAAGGCTTGATCGGCAAGACCAGCGCGAATGGTGCGGTTATCGACAGTGACGAGGCTTTCGTGACCGCGCTGCTGGAGGAGACGGGCGTCGCCGTGGTGCATGGCGCGGCGTTCGGCCTGTCGCCCTATTTCCGTGTCAGCTATGCCACATCCGATGACGCGCTGAAGGAGGCGTGCGCCCGGATTGCGGACTTTTGCGGGAAATTGTCGTAATGCGTCAGGCGATTAACCGAAACCATCGCGAGACGCATGGGAGACCCGCTTGAGCGGCGAGTTGCCAGACTATTATTTCCGCGTCCGTGAGAACGGGGCCTTCGTGTTTCGCGTGGACACCGAGAACCGCCAGCGGCGGATCGAGATGGACCAGATCGCGGTCATCAACATCAAGAACGGCCAGGTCAAACCCCATGGTGACAGGGAGCTCAGCGACGAGGACGCGCGGGTCATCAAGGAGTGGATGGACGAGCGCACCGAGCTGCTCGCCAAGCGGGACATCGACGATATTCACCGTGCGGTGGATTACCTGAACCTGACGACCCACTGGGCACAGTCGCGGGCCACGGACGACCAACTGGAGGACGTGACCGACGCCCTGCTGCTGGCGATGCACGACTTGCGGACGGTGCTGGTGCGCAAGAAGGCGGACCGGATACTGTCCGGGGACAAGGACGACGGCTGAGCCACCAATTTCTGCGCAGAGATCGGGCCGGAAAATACGTTTTTTCCGGGTCAGGATTTACGCAAATCCTGGTCCATTTTCTTGCAAGAAAATGCTGCGGAAATTTGCAAATTTCCGCCCGCGCCATCAACTCTGCGCCAGACGCTCTCGCAGCGCGGTCTTGACCACCTTGCCGTAGTTGTTCTTGGGCAACTCATCGACAGCGACATAGGCCTTGGGGCGTTTGAACCGGGCAATCCGGTCCAGGCAATGAGCGTCGAGCGCGGGCTCGTCCAGTGTGCCGTCCTTCGGGACCACAAAGGCCACCACCTCCTCGCCCCATTCGGCGCTCTTGCGCCCAACCACGGCCACCTCGGACACGGATTCGTGGGTCAGCAGCGCTTCCTCGACCTCGCGGGGATAGACGTTCTGGCCGCCCGAGATGATCACGTCCTTCGAGCGATCCTGAAGGGTGAGAAATCCCGCCTGATCGAGATGCCCCGTGTCGCCGGTCAAAAGCCATCCGTCGCGAATGGTCTCGGCTGTGGCGGTCTCGTTGCGCCAGTAGCCGGGCATCACGAGGTCGCCGCGCACCATGATCTCGCCGACCTCGCCAGGCTGAAGGGCTTGCCCCGCGGCGTCGCCCACGCGCAGTTCGATCCCGGCCTGGGCGCGGCCGACAGTGGCGAGGGCGCGCCGGGCCGAGACGTCCTCGCGGCTCAGCGACGTGATCGCCATCGGCGCCTCGCCCTGCCCGTAGATCTGGATGAAAACCGGGCCGAACACATCCAGCGCCGCCTCGATATCGGAGACGTACATCGGCCCGCCGCCGTAGACGACACTGCGCAGGCCGGTCCCGTCGCGGTCGTGATCTTTTGCGTAATCGGTCAGCCGGCGCACCATCGTGGGCGCGGCGAACATGTGCATCCGTTCGTAATGCGACGCAAGGTCGAGGATTTCACGCGGGTCGACGCCGCCGCTTTCGGGCATCACATGGCGGGCGCCCATCAGTACATGCACGAGGCTGTAGAGCCCGGCGCCATGGCTCATCGGTGCGGCGTAAAGCGTGGCGTCTTCGGAACTGACCGCGTCGACCGAGGCGAGGTAGGCAAGGCTCATCGTCTGAAGCATCCGGTGGGTGATCTGCACACCCTTGGGCCGCCCCGTGGTGCCGGAGGTGTAGAAGAGCCATGCAAGGTCCGACGGCGCGCGTGGCACGAGGGGCAGCGGATCGCCCGCGACCTCGTCCGGGGAGGCGACCGGACAGGCGGTCGCCGCCAGCGCCTCGACCTGCGCCCCGGTTGCGATGCAGAGCGACGCCTCGGCATTGTCGAGGATCCAAGTTACTTCCTGTCCGTGCAGCCGGGCGTTGACCGGCACGGCCACGGCCCCGGCGATCCAGATGCCGAAAAGCGCCACGAGATAATCGGGGTGGTTCGCCATGAAGAGCGCCACGCGGTCGCCGGGGCCGGTGCCGCGCGCGACGAGACCGCCGGCGAAGGCGGCGGCGCGGGCGTGAAACCCGGCGTAGTCGGCGATGCTTCGCGTGCCGTGAAACAGCGCCGGCTTGGTCCCGCCTGCCTGTGCCTGACGCTGGAGCCAATGGGCGATGTTCATGCGCATCCTCGCGGCCTAGGGGTTGCGGCCAGTGTTTCCCCGACCGCGGGCCAGTTCAATCGCAAACTCTGTCACCGCGCGTCAGCGGGGACTTTCGAAGGCAAAAAGCCACCCGCTTGGGACGCGTTTGATTTTCCGCTCGCAATCCTGTGTCGAATGCCTCAGATTTCCTTGCAAATAGGCGCTTTCAAGTAGGCCCATCCTGGCCTATAAGCGCGCAAAACAAGACAGGCGCGGCCGGACGGGACAGTGGGCCGCGACCCTAGCTTCGAGGATACGGGATGCCGGACAAGACTTCCAAGACGAACCACGACGCGGATGTGGCGTTTATCAAGGCGCTTGCCGAAGTGCTGAACGCGAATAACCTGACCGAGTTGGAGGTCAAGCGCGAGTACGGCGACGACGACACGCTCAATGTCCGGGTCAGCCGCAAGCAGAAGGTCGTGCAGCAGATGTCGGCCCCCGCCCCGGCGGCACCCTCTGCGCCGCACGCGCCCGTCGCGGCACCGGCCGCCTCAGGATCCGAACCTGCCGCCCCCGCGAACGAAGATCCGGCCAGCCATCCCGGCGCGGTCACCTCGCCCATGGTCGGGACGATCTACATGCAGGCCGAACCCGGCGCGCCCGCCTTCGTGGCGACCGGCCAGCAGGTGGCGGAGGGTGACACGCTGCTGATCGTCGAGGCGATGAAGACCATGAACCACATCCCCGCCCCCCGTGCCGGAACCGTGAAGCGCATCCTGGTCGAGGACGGCGCCGCGGTGGAATACGGCGCGCCGCTGATGATCATCGAATAAGGGCAGCGCGATGTTCGACAAGATCCTTGTGGCCAACCGGGGCGAGATTGCCCTGAGGGTGATCCGCGCGGCCCGCGAGATGGGCATCCGCACCGTGGCGGTGCATTCCACCGCCGATGCCGACGCGATGCATGTGCGCATGGCCGACGAATCCGTCTGCATCGGGCCGCCGCCCGGGTCCGAGAGCTATCTGTCGATCCCGTCGATCATCGCCGCCTGCGAGGTGACGGGGGCGCAGGCCATTCACCCCGGCTATGGTTTTCTCAGCGAGAACGCCAATTTCGTGCAGATCGTCGAGGACCACGACCTGACCTTCATCGGCCCCACCGCCGAGCATATCCGGGTGATGGGCGACAAGATCACCGCCAAGGACACCATGAAGGCGTTGGGCGTGCCCTGCGTGCCGGGGTCTGAGGGCGGGGTGGCCGATCTCGCCGCGGCCAAGGCGCTTGGTGACGAGATGGGCTATCCGGTGATCGTCAAGGCCACCGCGGGCGGCGGCGGGCGCGGCATGAAGGTGGCGCAGACCGCCGCCGACATGGAAAACGCCTTCATGACCGCGCGGTCCGAGGCCAAGGCGGCCTTTGGCAATGACGAGGTCTATATCGAGAAATACCTGACCACGCCGCGCCATATCGAGATCCAGGTCTTCGGCGATGGCAAAGGTGGCGCGGTCCACCTGGGCGAGCGCGACTGTTCGCTGCAGCGGCGGCACCAGAAGGTGTTCGAGGAGGCGCCCGGCCCCTGCATCACCGAGGAAGAGCGCGCCCGGATCGGCCAGATTTGTGCCGATGCGGTGGCCAAGATCGACTATGCCGGCGCGGGCACGATCGAGTTCCTGTACGAGAAGGGCGAGTTCTATTTCATCGAGATGAACACCCGGCTTCAGGTCGAACACCCTGTCACCGAGGCGATCTTCGGCGTCGACCTGGTGCAGGAACAGATCCGCGTGGCCGAAGGGCTGCCGATGTCCTTCACCCAAGAGGATCTGAAGATCAACGGCCATGCCATCGAGGTGCGTATCAACGCCGAGAAACTGCCGACCTTCTCGCCCCGGCCGGGCAAGATCACGCAGTTTCACGCGCCGGGCGGCCTGGGCGTGCGGATGGATTCGGCGCTTTATGACGGTTACAAGATCCCGCCCTATTACGATTCCCTGATCGGCAAGCTGATCGTCCACGCGCAGGACCGTGCCACGGCGCTGGCGCGGTTGAACCGCGCATTGGGCGAGTTGATCGTGGACGGCGTCGACACCACCGTACCTCTGTTTCACGCTCTGCTGCAGGAGCCCGACATCCACTCGGGCGACTACAACATTCACTGGCTGGAACATTGGCTGGAAACCAACCTGCAGGACGGCTGAGCCCGGCCCCAATGTGCCGGTGCCCGGGTCTGTACATCGCGTGATGTCGACCAGGCCGCAGGCTTTCCAACCCTCTGTGCTGCGTCCGCGTAGCCTTGCCGCAGGGCAACTCGATTTCGACGGGTTTGGCCCCGAGGGCGCCTTTGCCTCGCCCTTTTGCCAAGTCGCTGACCGGGCGGCACCTGCGCCACCCTGGTGCCAGACTTTCGCCGCACGCTCAGCTGTCCCTGGCGATCAGCGTAAAGCTCGCGCGTCCGATCGGCCCGGTGCGGTAGTAATCCGACAGACCGTCGCGCAAGCCAGGCGGCAGCTGCGTCCAGTCGGTCCAGTCCACCTCGTAGCCTGCCGCCTCGGCGGCCTGGGTGATCGCGCCGCGGCTGGGGATCATGTGCGGCGGACGGGACGGCCCGCCAGTGGCGCGCCGCGGCTCCAGCCGCAGGACCGGGTCATGTGAGCCCGCCACGACACCGTCGCCCAGCACCATCCGGGGCCGCAGCATGGCGACATCCGCGAACACACCGTGCAGGTCGCTTACATCGCGCAGCACGTCCATCAGGACCACCAGTTCGAACCGCTTGGCCCTGTCGGCGGCGTGTTGCAGAAAATCGAGCGGGTCGGCATGGCGCATCTCGACCCGTTCGCGGGCACCGATCGCGGGCAAATCCTCGAACCGGGCGACAAGATCCGCTTGCGCCTCGACCCCGACAACCTGCAACGCGCCGGCCTGCGCGAGGTCGGCGCACCACTTGCCGTCGCCGGCACCGAGGTAGAGCACACTGCTGTCGGTGATGACGTGGCGAAAACAATCGAACAACATGCCGTAGCGCGCCTGACGCCGGTTGGCCCGCTGGCGCAGGGTGTCTTCCACCGCGCAATTTCCATCAGTCCCACCCACGGCGGGCGCATCGTTCAGGCCGTCCATGTCATCTCCTTTGCCATGCACCGTGCAAAGGCTTACCATGGGAGGTGTAACGAAGCGTAAACGCCGCCCCGCCCTGCCCCGCCATCCGGACGCCAATGTCAGACCGTCAGCCGCCTCTTGATCCAGACCTCTTGTTGCAGGCCTATGCCGCGGGCATTTTCCCGATGGCCGAGTCCCGCCACGACCCCGACCTGTTCTGGGTCGACCCGCGGATGCGCGGTGTGCTGCCGCTGTCGGGGTTCCACGTTTCACGCTCGTTGGCACGTCGGATGCGGCGCGGGGCCTATAATGCCACACTCAACGCGGATTTCGCCGGCACGGTGGACGGCTGCGCCGACCGCGCGGAGACGTGGATCAACGGGCAGATCCGGTCGCTTTACCTGGAACTGCACGCCAGGGGCCACGCCCATTCTCTGGAGATCTGGCAGGACGACCTTCTGATCGGCGGGGTTTACGGCGTGACGTTGGGTGCCGCGTTCTTCGGCGAAAGCATGTTCTCGCGCCGCACCGACGCGTCAAAGCTGGCGCTGGCGCACCTGACGGGGCATTTGCGGCGCTGTGGCTTTCTGCTCTTCGACACGCAGTTCCAGACCGAGCACCTGGCCAGCCTGGGCGCGCAGGAAATCCCACGCGCGGCTTACCGCAAGCAGCTGGCCCGCGCGCTGGAGGCGGAGGCGGATATCAACCACCCGCCTTTCGACCCGGCGCCTCATTGGGTCATGCAGCGCAACACCCAGATGTCATAGCGTTGATGTTCCACCGCGTTGAGCGCGGGCGACGAGGCCAGCATCCAGCCCGAAAAGATCGGCGGCGCGGATTCCTCGGGGTGGACGGTGAGAAAGGCATAGGCATCGCCCGCGGGATTGCCCGCGGGATAGCGGCATTCGCCCAGTTCGATGCGCATCCGACCGACACTTGCAGCGCTGGCATTGGCGATCTCGAGGTCGCCGGATTCGGTGGTGATCTTGTCGACCCAGCGCAGCACGACGCCGGTGCCGACCTCGACCTCTTCCTGCGCCGCGGCGGGCGCGGCAAGGGCCAGCGCCATGAGGGCGGCGGCCGGGATGCTGCGGTGCCAGGGGGTCATTCGGGGGCATCTCCACCGTCGTCGTCTCCGGCCACGAACTTGGTCAGAAGCGCGATCAGGCTGACGGAGCCTTGCGTGAACTCGATCTCGTCGCCAGCGGTGAAGTAGGAAGGGCGAACCGCCGGGCATGATCTCGACAAAATTGCCACCCAGCAGACCCTCGGAACTGATCGCCAGCGCACTGTCGTCGGGCACCTCGATATCGTCGCGCACGGTAAAGACGGCGCGGGCGCGGTAGGTGTCGGGGTCGAGCTGCATGTCGGTGACGCGGCCGACCTTGACGCCGGCCAGGCGTACATCGGTTCCGACGTCTATGCCGTCGGCGCTGCGAAAGCTGGCGCGCAGCTCGTACTCCGGCGCGGCGCCCGAAAAGCCGCTGACTTGTCCGGCATAAATCACGAAACCCGCGGCAATCGCCAGCACGGCCCCGCCGACGGCGACCTCGGTCATGTTCTCGCTGGCCATGGGCGGCTCCTGGCTGGTGGGTCGGGGTTACTCGGGGCTCCAGGCCTCGTAGTCGCGGCGCTCGGCCGGATCGGCGCGGCGGATCGAGCCGGCGGGCGCATAAGCCAGCGCGGTGCCGGTAAGGTTTTCCTCGTGCGGCTTTTCCCAAGGCTTGCGCTTGAACGGCGCCTCGGTGGGCGGCTCCTTGTAGGTGTGGTGCAGCCAGCCATGCCACTCGGGGCTGACGCGGCTGGCCTCGGCCTCACCGTTGAAGATCACCCAGCGGCGCTTGCCGTCGCTTGTCTGGTAAAAGGTGTTGCCCTGATCGTCCTCACCGACCTTCATGCCATTGCGGCGGGTGTGAATCATCGTGTTGAGCGTGGCGCCGTTCCACCATGTGACGGCGCGCAGAAGCGAGGTGAGCAGACCCATCATGATCCTCCGGACTATGCTTGGTCCCGATATGCCGCAGATTGCCGCCAAGGTCCAGCCCGGACGCGGCCCTGCCGGCCTGTCTTCGCCATTGGTTGGTGTTGGCCGGCAACGAGACGCCGGGCCGTATTCCTGTCGTGCGATCCGGCACTGGACCATTTTCTTTCAAAGAAAATGGGCAAGAAAATTCGAATTTTCTTGCCCAAATTTTTTGTGAAAATTTGTGCCTCCAAAGGCCCGCCGTCGGGTCAGCCCGCGCTGGTGCCTTCCTTCTTGGCCTCGGCATGCACCATCAGCGGTGCGGCCTCGGCACTGACGGCTTCCTCGTTGACGACCACTTCCTCGACATCTTCCATGCCGGGCAGTTCGAACATCGTGTCGAGCAGGATATCCTCGAGGATCGAGCGCAGACCGCGCGCGCCTGTCTTGCGTGCAATCGCCCGCTTGGAAATCGCGCTCAGCGCATCGTCGGTGAAGCTGAGCGTCACGTTCTCCAGCTCGAACAAGCGTTGATACTGTTTGACCAGCGCGTTCTTCGGCTGGGTCAGGATCGTGATCAGTGCATCCTCGTCGAGGTCCTCCAGCGTCGCGATAACCGGCAGGCGGCCGACGAATTCCGGGATCAGGCCGAATTTCAGCAGATCTTCGGGTTCGAGGTCCTTGAACACCTCGCCCACGTTGCGCGATTCCTCGTCGCGCACATCGGCGCCAAAGCCCATGGCAGAGCCCTTGCCACGCTGGCTGATGATCTTGTCGAGCCCGGCAAAGGCCCCACCGCAGATGAACAGGATGTTGGTCGTGTCCACTTGCAGGAATTCCTGCTGCGGATGCTTGCGCCCGCCTTGCGGCGGTACGGCGGCCACGGTGCCTTCCATCAGTTTCAGAAGCGCCTGCTGCACACCCTCGCCCGACACGTCGCGGGTGATCGAGGGGTTTTCCGACTTGCGGGTGATCTTGTCGACCTCGTCGATATAGACGATGCCGCGCTGCGCGCGTTCGACGTTGTATTCCGACGCCTGCAACAGCTTGAGGATGATGTTCTCGACATCCTCGCCCACGTACCCGGCCTCGGTCAGCGTCGTGGCGTCGGCCATGGTGAAGGGCACGTCGAGAATCCGCGCCAGCGTCTGCGCCAGGAGCGTCTTGCCGCAGCCCGTGGGGCCGATCAGCAGGATGTTCGACTTCTGCAGTTCGATGTCGTTCTTGCCGGAGTGATTGAGCCGCTTGTAGTGATTGTGCACCGCGACCGAAAGCACACGTTTGGCGGTGAACTGGCCGATCACGTAATCGTCCAGCACATCGCAGATCTCGCGCGGGGTGGGCACACCGTCGGTCGCCTTCAGCCCGGCGGTCTTGGTTTCTTCGCGGATGATGTCCATGCAAAGCTCGACGCATTCGTCGCAGATGAACACCGTCGGACCCGCGATCAGTTTTCGAACCTCGTGCTGGCTCTTGCCGCAGAAGCTGCAGTAGAGCGTGTTCTTGCTGTCGCCACCGGAATTATTCGCCATTCTTGCACCTTTCGGCGTGTCGCGCCGCGTTTTGGGCCCATCGATTTGCGCCACTGTGGATGTATGCGACCGGGTCAGCCGGCCCTGGCGCGGGTCCCTTGTTTCTCGTCCGTTCGAAGCAGCTTAGGGCAGAGCGTTTGGCACCTCAATGTCAAAATCGCTCCTGCCCCGCCTTCCACCGCACTCGGGCGGATCACTTGCCGTCTTCTTCACCCTTTGCACGGTTTTCCACGATTTCGTCGATCAGGCCCCACTCCTTCGCGTCCTCGGGCGACATGAAGTTGTCGCGCTCCAGCGCGTCCTCGACCTTCTTCAGCGATTGTCCTGTGTGTTTTACGTAAATTTCGTTAAGACGCCGTTTCAGCTTCAGCGTCTCCTCGGCGTGGATCATGATATCCGTCGCCTGGCCCTGGTAGCCGCCCGAAGGCTGGTGCACCATGATTCGGCTGTTGGGCAGCGAGAACCGCATCCCCGCCGCGCCCGCCGTCAGCAGCAGGCTGCCCATGCTGGCGGCCTGGCCGATGACCAGCGTGCTGACCTTGGGCTTGATGTATTGCATGGTGTCGTAGATCGACAGGCCCGAGGTCACGACGCCGCCGGGGCTGTTGATATACATCGAGATTTCCTTGGAGGGATTCTCGGCTTCGAGGTGCAGAAGCTGCGCCACGATCAGGCTGGACATGCCGTCATGCACCGGGCCGTTCACGAAGATGATCCGCTCCTTAAGCAGACGCGAGAAGATGTCGTAGGCCCGTTCGCCGCGGCTGGTCTGCTCGACCACCATGGGGACGAGCGTGTTCATGTAGGTTTCCATCGGGTCTGTCATGTTGCCTGCCTCTTGATGCGCATGGTCCGGACCGTGGATCGGCCCGCGTCGGAGTGAACCTTATGCGTGGGCCGGGGGGGCTTCAAGAGCGACCGGCGATTTTCGATTGCGGCTTCGGGGCCCGTTGGCCCGCGCCTCCGAAACACCGCTTTGGTGAAGAAATCGTTAATTTTTGCGGGGCTCTGGCCGCGTTTCACTGCCCGTCCGGCTGCGACAAAAAATATCCGCATATGTCAATCTGGCGCATTGCTCATTGTCGCGGGTCATTCTAGAACCTTTCTCGTGTTGCGGGACACGTCGCGGGGGAGTCTGTCTGACCCCTTCGCCATGCGGTGTCCCTGTATAAATGACCAGCAGGAGGCACCCAGATGGCAGACGCAGCCATTCACGGCCACGGACATGAAGACAATCGCGGGTTCTTCACCCGCTGGTTCATGTCCACCAACCACAAGGATATCGGGATTCTCTACCTGATCACGTCGGCATTCGTCGGCCTGATCTCGGTGGCGTTCACCGTTTACATGCGGCTCGAACTGATGGAGCCGGGCGTTCAGTACATGTGCATGGAAGGCGCGCGGTTCACCGCGGCGGCCGCCGGCGAATGTACCCCGAACGGCCACCTCTGGAACGTCATGATCACCTATCACGGTGTGCTGATGATGTTCTTCGTGGTGATCCCCGCCCTTTTCGGCGGCTTCGGCAACTACTTCATGCCGCTGCAGATCGGCGCGCCGGACATGGCGTTCCCGCGCCTCAACAACCTCAGCTTCTGGCTTTATGTCACCGGCACGTCGCTGGGTGTCGCCTCGCTACTGGCGCCGGGTGGCAATGGGCAGCTCGGTTCGGGCGTGGGCTGGGTGCTCTACCCACCGCTTTCGACCAACGAGGCGGGCATGTCGATGGACCTGGCGATCTTTGCCGTGCACGTGTCAGGCGCAAGCTCGATCCTGGGCGCGATCAACATGATCACCACCTTCCTGAACATGCGCGCACCGGGCATGACGCTCTTCAAGGTGCCGCTGTTCTCGTGGTCGATCTTCGTGACCGCGTGGCTCATCCTGCTGTCGCTGCCGGTTCTGGCGGGCGCCATCACGATGCTGCTGACCGACCGCAACTTCGGCACGACCTTCTTCGACCCCGCGGGCGGCGGTGACCCGGTTCTGTACCAACACATCCTGTGGTTCTTCGGCCACCCGGAAGTGTACATCATCATCCTGCCCGGCTTTGGCATCATCAGCCACGTGATCGCGACCTTCGCGCGCAAGCCGATCTTCGGCTACCTGCCGATGGTCTGGGCGCTGATCGCCATCGGCTTCCTCGGCTTCGTCGTGTGGGCGCACCACATGTACACCGTGGGCATGTCGCTGACCCAGCAATCCTACTTCATGCTGGCCACGATGGTCATCGCGGTCCCGACAGGCGTGAAGGTGTTCAGCTGGATCGCCACGATGTGGGGCGGCGCGATCGAGTTCAAGACGCCGATGCTCTGGGCGTTCGGCTTCCTGTTCCTGTTCACCGTGGGCGGCGTCACCGGCATCGTCCTCAGCCAAGCGGGCATCGACCGGGCCTATCACGATACCTACTACGTGGTGGCGCACTTCCACTACGTGATGAGCCTTGGTGCCGTTTTCGCGATCTTCGCGGGGGTCTACTTCTACTTCCCCAAGATGACCGGGCGCATGATCCCCGAATGGATGGGCAAGCTGCACTTCTGGGCGATGTTCATCGGCGCGAACCTGACCTTCTTCCCGCAACACTTCCTGGGACGTCAGGGCATGCCCCGCCGCTACATCGACTACCCCGAGGCCTTCGCGGTCTGGAACTACTGGTCGTCGCTGGGCGCGTTCCTGTCCTTCGCCAGCTTCCTCTTCTTCTTCGGCGTGGTGTTCTACGCGTTGTTCCGCGGCGCGAAAGTGACCCAGAACAACCCTTGGAACGAATATGCCGACACGCTGGAATGGACCCTGCCCTGCCCGCCACCCGAACACACGTTCGAGCAGCTGCCGAAGCGGGAAGACTGGGACAAGCAGCCCGCGCATCACTAAGCGCCGGCTGACCAGCCTGAAACTTTTCGAAAGGCCCCGGAGCAATCCGGGGCCTTTCTCTTTCGTCTGCGGCGTCGCATCTGTTTCGAGTTGTGCCGATACCTTTCCGTTGCGCCCGGCCTCGCCACGGCCCGTCGCCATTCACAAAAATTTAACACCCCCGCTGCGTCCCTGTTACCTACGCGGGGCTTTTCTTTGTCCGATGCCGCGTCGCTGCGACGTGGAACCAATCGGGCAAGGGGAGTCTTCAGATGTTTTTCAGACACGATTTCGGTACGCCGTGGGGCAACCGCGGGTTTTCATGGAAAGACAAGTTTCCCGGCTTCTGGGATTGGTCCAATCCGCAGGAGGACAATGACCCGGCACCCGCACCCACCGCCACGAACGACGTGGCGCGCGTAGTTGGTCGCAAGACCACGCTGGACCTTCTGGCGAATGACCTGCCGGGCGAGGAAAGCGATGCCGATGACCTCTTCGTGTCAGAGATCAACGGCCAGGATGTGGGCCGTCGCAAGCTGGTGCTGCTGCGCGACGAGGACAGCGGCCACCTTGAAGGCTTCGTCAAGATCAACAAGGACGGCACCGTCAAGGTCAAGGCCT
Organism: Roseovarius confluentis; assembly: GCF_002917925.1. GTDB lineage: Bacteria > Pseudomonadota > Alphaproteobacteria > Rhodobacterales > Rhodobacteraceae > Roseovarius > Roseovarius confluentis. Next base: position 785,832 of record NZ_PPFE01000001.1, read on the forward strand.
TCCCGTGGTTCGACGGCGAACTGGATTTCACCTACCGCGTCTCGAACGGCGAGACCGAAAGCGAGGAAGCCAGCGTTTCGGTCGAGATGCTGGACCGCGACGATACATTCACCCTGAACCTGCTGCATTTCGCCGACCAAGAGGCCGGTGCCGCCGCGGTCGAGGATGCGCCCAACCTGTCGGCTGTGCTGAACGCGCTGCGCGACGAGGATGTGGGCGCCGACGCGACGCTGACGCTGTCCTCGGGCGACGCGTTCATCCCCGGCCTGTTCTATGACGCCTCTGCAGAGGTCTTCGGCTCGGCCGGCATCGCCGATATCCAGATCCAGAACGAGCTGGGCGTGCAAGCGGTGGCCCTGGGCAACCACGAGTTCGATTTCGGCACCGGCACGCTGGCCGACCTGATCTCGGGCGACGCGGAGGGGGATTTCGCCGTCCTGTCAGGCACCGATCTGGACGGCATGGATTTCGCCGGGGCGCTGTTTCCCTACCTGTCGACCAACCTCGATTTCTCGACCGATGCCAACCTCGCACCGCTGGCCGTCGAGGGTGGGCAGGCGCCGCAGGCAAACGTCGTCACCTCCTCGACCGTGATCGAACAGGACGGCGAGCGCATCGGCGTCGTCGGCGCCACGACGCCGACGCTGGGCTCGATCTCGTCGCCCGGCGACGTGGGCATCACCCCCGGCTGGGCCGGCACCGACCCCACCGAGGCCGAGCTGGATGCGTTGGCCGCCGAGATCCAGGCCGAGGTCGACGCCCTGCTGGCCGCGAACCCAACCATGGACAAGGTGATCATGCTGGGCCACATGCAGCAGATCGGCATCGAGTTCGGACTGGCCGAGCGCCTGACCGACGTGGACGTCATCGTCGCCGGCGGCTCGAACACCCGGCTATTCGACGACAACGACCGTGCCCGCGACGGGGACAGCGATCAGGGCCAGTACCCGGCCTTCATCGACAACGCGGGCGGCACCACCACGGCGGTCGTCAACACCGATGGCAGCTACAAGTACGTGGGCCGGCTGGTGATCGAGTTCGACGCCAATGGCAACATCATCCCCGAAAGCTATGACGCGGATGTCTCGGGCGCCTATGCCACCGACGACCAGGGCGTGGCGGACCTGAATGCAGGTGCGCTGATCGACCCTGAAATACAGGCCATCGCCGATGCGATCCAGGACCAGATCCTGGCGACCGAAGGCAATGTATTCGGTATCTCGGAGGTATTCCTGAACGGCAACCGGTCGGGCACCGGCACAGGCGAAGACCCTGACGGGGTGCGCACGCAGGAAACCAACCTGGGCAACCTGACGGCAGATGCCAACCTGGACTATGCCAACGAGATGTTCGGTGATGGCGACGACATCTGGGTGTCGGTCAAGAACGGCGGCGGTATCCGCGCCTCGATCGGCCAGACGGTGGTGCCCGCCGGCGGGACCGAGCCGGTGCGGGTCGTGAACGAGCAGATCCTCGACAGCGACGGCACCGTGGTGAAGCCCACGGGCGGTATAAGCCAGAACGACATCCAGACCACGCTCGCGTTCAACAACGACCTTGTGGTCGGCCAGTTGACCGCGACCGAGCTGGTGGCGGTTCTGGAACATGGCGTCGCCGCCCTGCCCGGCGTTGCGGGCCAGTTCATCCAGGTGGCGGGTGTCGAGTTCAGCTTTGACCCCGATGCCCCGTCGGGCGCGCGGATCGACGACGCGGCCTTTGTCGGCCCCGACACCGGCGAGATCCGCGCGGTGCTGGTGGATGACGGTGTGATCGTGAATCCCGACCAGGAATACGGCGTCGTGACGCTGGGCTTCCTGGCCGCGCCGCGCTTTGACGACGATGGCAGTTTCATCGGTGGCGGGGATGGCTACCCCTTCCCCGAGGACTTTGATTTCGTGCCACTCGAACAGGAAGACGTCCAGACCGGAGATGCCACCTTCGCGGATGACGGCACCGAGCAGGACGCGCTGGCCGAGTATCTGCTGGACAATCACAACACCGCCGCCACGGCGTTTTCCGAGGTCGATACCGGCCCCGAGGATGACATGCGCATTCAGAACCTGGCCTTCCACGACGGTGCGGCGCTGGATTCGGCCGTGGACGATTTCCTTTTCGCCTGATCCACCGCAGAACGAGCAATAAGGCCCCGGCGCAATCCGGGGCCTTTTTCATCTTCACGTCACGGCCCGCCGCTCTGCCCCCGGCCCATCCCGGACTTGATCCGGGATCTCATGGCGCAAGAGATCCTCGGATCAGGCCCGAGGATGACGCCTCGATGTGAAATGGTTTACATTTAGCATGATACATACCATGATAATAAAAATGCAGAATCACAGGAGCCACCTCATGTCCCTCAGCGTTTTCGCCACCATCCACCCCAAGCCAGACTGTCTGGACGAGGCCCGCGATGCCATCCTGGGCATCCTGTCCGAGACCCGCGCCGAAGCAGGATGCCAGCATTTCACCCTGCACCGCAATGTCGACAGCGGTAGCCTGCACCTGACCGAGATCTGGGACGATCAGGCCGCCTTCGACGCGCATCATGCTCAACCCTACACGAGGCAAGTGTTCGAGCGTTACGAGCAGTTGCTGGCCGCGCCCGTCGAACTCACGTTCATGCACCCGATCGCCTGAGACTGCCGGCCCATGTTCTTTCTCAAGGACCTGCCCACGCGGCGCATGATCGAAAGCTATTCCGGCCATTATGATACCGGCCCGGAGACGATCCGCGACGGGCTTACCCTGCTGCGGCGGGCCAGCCTGCTGATCCGGCGGCTGGACGCCTATTTCGCGCGGCATGGGTTCTCGCAGCTTCGGTTCCTGTTCCTGATCGTGATCGACCGCGAGGAAGATCGCGACAGCCTGACCGTGGGCGAGATCACAGAGCGGCTGGACGTGTCCGGCCCGGTGGTGGCGAGGACCCTTCGGACGCTGCTCGACGATGGGTTGGTGACCAAGGTGACGGACAAGAACGACAGCCGCATCCGCCATATCGCACTGACACCCGAGGGGCGGGAAAGGCTGACGACCATCCTGCCCGGTTATTTCCGCATTATCGCGAACGAGATGGAAGGCGAAGATCCATGAGGCCCGCTTTGCGGATCTTCCTGGTGTGGCTGGCGGTCTGGCCGCTGGTCATGGTGGGGTTGGCTGTGTTGCGGGCCATCGGCCCGGACTGGCCAATGCCCCTGCGCACGCTGGTTCTGACCGGCGTACTCGTCCCCTTGATCTCGCTAGGGATCGCGCCCTTGGTGGCCTGGCTACTGGACCGCTCCACCGGCAATAACGCAAAGAGCCCCGCTTCACCGGGGTCCTTTGACAGATAAAACCGCAATGCCTTGCGTCAGCGCCCGAAGTTGAACCGCCGCATTGCGATCAGCGACAGCTGAAAGCTGTCATCGTCCTGCACGATCGGCGAGTCCGCCGCGTCGCCGACATACCGGTTCCAGGCCAGCGTGCCATCCAGGTACCAGTTCTGCGACAGTTCATACTGCGCGCCGACCTCGATCCCCGCGCTGACGATGCCCGAGCCGGGCGCGTAGGCGGGAAAGGCCGACAGCCCCGCTTCGGCCGGGGTGACGCCGAAATAGGTCGACGTGTAATCATCCGCCCCCCACAGCACCCGTGGCCCCACGGTGACGGTCCAGTCGTCCGAGGGGCGGAAGATCGCGTCGGCCCCCAGCTCGCCCACCCAGCTTTCATGACCGACCACGCCATAGCGCACATCCGCGAAGGCCTGGAAATTCTCGGCGGTGTAGCCGACGCCGCCGCCGATCTCGAGGCTGAAATCGACGTCGCGCAATCCGGTAAGTTCCACGTGGTCCGAGCTGTCGCGTTCGCGGATCACGCGAAGCGAGCCGCGGGGCCGCCATCCCAGATCGACGGCGTTGGGATCGGGGTCGCCGAATTCCAGCCGGCCGATCTTGAGGTGGCCGAACTTGAACCCGCCGGTCACGTCCGCCTCGTAGTCGTCCGAGCCGAAATACTCGGGCTGGTAAATCCCGCCGATGCCCGCCGAGAAGGACAGGCTGGGGCCGGACTGGGCCAGGGCCATGCCGGGAACACACGTCATGGCGGCGATCAGGAATGTGGATTTCATATGCGGTCCTAATGTCTTGCGGTGGGGGCAAAGGCGGCGGCGTGCCACCGCGCGCGCCATGGCGCGGCGACACGGGTAAGATCAGCTCAGGCTGCCGTTGTACCAGTCATGCAGAGACACCTCGGTCTCGGCCCCCGCATCGCTCAGCATTTGGGCAAAGGCCTCGGGGTCCTGCGTGCCGCCGTCGCGGCCGCGATAGTGATACGGGATCACCACGGCAGGCGCGAATTCGGCCACCGCGTCTGCGGCCTGTTCGGCGGTCATGGTGAAGGGCAGGTTCATGCAGACCAACGCCACGTCGATGTCTTCCAGGCCGCGCATCTCGTCCGTGCCCTCGGTATCACCCGAGATATAGACCCGGCCCGCATCCATGGTCACGACAAAGCCGATATCGCCCCGGTCCTGCGGATGGAAATCCATGCGGCCCTCGGTGATGTTGTAGGCCGGTACGGCCTCGATCCCCAGCCCCATCATCTCGGTCGTCTCGCCGGCGGCGATGGCCTGGGTGCGGCCCTGCATGTCCTCGGGCATCATGCCCATGACGTCGGCATTGGTCAGGATCGGCACCTCGGGCAGCGCCCCCAAGAGGTCGGCGTTGTAGTGGTCGCCGTGCCGGTGGGTGACAAGGATCAGTTCGGGATCGGGCAGACCCTCGTACTCCGACGCCTCGCCCACCGGGTCGACATAGACCACGCCCGCGGGCGTCTCCATCACGAAGGAGGCGTGCGAAATGGGATGAATGCTGACGGCCCCGTCAAGAAAGCTCATGCTGGCGCCTTCCTCGGCGGCGAAGGCCAGCGACGGCAGAACGGTCACGGTGCCGGCGGCGGCGGTGCCGATCAGGAAATTGCGTCTGGTGGTCATGGGGGTCTCCCTGTCTGTTCCAATTTGTGGTTTCCGGCCCGGGGCCGGCCACCGTTCGAGCAGGCAGGTAGTGCGATCCCGACCTGTGGCGAGGGGCGTTTGGAAACGGACCGCGGAAATCGACCCGCGTTCAATATCCGCCGGGCTTCCAGCCCATGAAGGCCTTTGTCACCGCCTCGGAGACATCCCATGTCACCCGCATGCCGTCCCGGACGAAAGCGGTGTCGCCGGGGCCGAGATCCAGTACAGCGCCGGTGGCGTGATCGGTGATGCGGCAGCGCCCCTGCAGGATCACCATCATCTCGTCGCCCTGCTCGGTGCAGGCAAATGCCCCTTCGGAACAGCGCCAGATGCCGGTGCGCGTGGCGTGCCCCGGCCCACCTGCATCCAGCCGCCCGTGACAGACCGGATCGCCGCGCAGCATGCGGTAATCGCTTTCCGGGGCATCGAAGGGCCAGTGCTCCAGCCGGCCGACATCTTCCCCGGGGGTGTATTTCAGCATCTAGGCCTCCAATGTCACAAGGTCGGCGAAATGCTCCTGTACCACCGCCTGGACGATCCCGCCGATCCGCCGGGCCAGCGCGGCATGGGCCGCCCGTCGGCGCCAAACCAGCCCGATCGAGCGGGTCAGCCGGTCGCCGTTGAAAGGCCGGATCGCCACGTCGCCGTCTTTTCCATCCACCTCGGACCGGACATAGAGCGCGGGCAGGAAACTGACACCCATGCCCAGCGCCGTCATCTGGCGCAGCGCATCCAGGCTGGTGCCCTCGTAATCCTGGCGCAGACGCGCGCCCACATCCTCGCACAGACGCAGGATCTGGCCGTGCAGCAAGTAGGCATCAGACAGCGACAGCACGTCCTGCCCTTGCAGGTCAGCTTCGTCGACCCGTGCCGCCGCCGCCAGCGGATGGTCTTGCATCATGGCCAGCTTCAACGGCTCGCGGAACAGCCGCATCACGTCCACATCGGCGGATTGCACCGGCAGTTGCGTCAGGATCATGTCGTGCCGACCCTCGTCCAGTTCATCCTGCAGCACGCGCGGGGCGGCATCGCGGATCACCAGCTTCAGCGCGGGGTAAGCGCGGTGCAGCCGCCGCGTGACATAAGGCAGAAGATACGGCCCCAGTGTCGGCGTCGTGCCCAGCCGCAGCGTGCCACCAACGCCGTCCTTCGCTTCGCGCGCCCGCGTCGCCAGCGTCTCGACCTCGTCGATCACCTTGCGGGCCTGCGCCAACACCTCGCGCCCGGCAGGCGTCAGAACGGCCCCGCGCCGGCCCCGCTCGACCAACTCGACACCAAGCGCGGATTCCAGCCGAACGATCTGTTGGCTGAGCGAGGGCTGGCTGATTCCGGCGCGTTCGGCGGCCTTGCGGTAATGGCCCGCCTCGCTGAGCGCCAGGAAATAGCGCAACTGGCGCAAGGTGATATCGTCCATCGCATGGTCCTTCGCGGGGTCTTTTTCAAGATAGGTTTTTCCTATCGGATTTTCAGCTTCGATAGGATTTAATCTTCGCACACCCCTCCCCATCTCTTTGCCACAGTTCAACACACATCATCGGGAGGACCCACATGAAACGCCGCACACTTTCGCCCAAGAGCCTGAAGGCCCGGATCGACACGCTGACCCGCCGCCACCGCGAGATCGACCTGCGGATCACCCGCGAGCAAAGCCAGCCCGCCGCCGATGCGCTGCGCCTCAAGCAGCTGAAACAGGAGCGGCTGGGCCTGCGTGATGCGATCCGCCTGACCCAGACCCTGCTGAAGCGGCTGGACCCGCGTCCGGCCCGCCTCGGTTGGCAACAGCAATTCCATTCCGGGTAACGCGGTGATCGATTTCTACATCGCGCTGATGGCGCCGCGCTTCTTGCGCAGCCAGGACCTCGACGAGCTCGAAGAGGTGCTGTTGGACGACTGAGTTCCGCGCGGGGGCCGTACCCTCATCCCGGCCCGACGCGCGTGGCGACATGCCTGGATCGCGCGAGCCGACTACGTAAGCGGTCCATTCCGGGGGCTTGTCGTCAATCCGGGGCAGGTCCGGGGCGGCGAACAGGGGCGTCGCTGCCGGACCTGCCCCGACTGGGGGTCTTAGGCGCAGCGGCGCTCAGCCGCGCGCCTCGCGCACATTGGGGTGTTCGGAGGGGCGGAAAGGCACCTCGCAGACGTCTGCCGACGCCGCCTGCCCGGAATGCTCTGCATAGGCCTCGGGCAATTCCACCTGCAGCCGCGATCCGATATCCGAAAGTGTCCACGGCACGAAAGCCAGCGCGATGTTCACCTCCAGCTCCGGCGACCACCAGGCGGACGTGACATAGCCGACGCGATTGCCGTCCTCATCCTGCACCAGCCAGAAATCGGAGGGGTAGTCGGTGACGGGCAAGCCGCCCATTTTGATCCCGACCATCTTGAGGTTGAATGGATAGTTTCCTGCCTCGATCGCGTCACGCTGCCGCTCGAGTGTGGCCTTGCCGATGTAATCCGCCTGCTTCTCCTTCGGCACCTGGTACGCGAGGTTCACCTGGAAGGGCGAGGTTTCGTGATCCATGTCCTGCCCCCAGGACAGGATGCCGGCCGCGATCCGGCGGTGGTGTCCGGGCGCGATCACCCGCAGGCCGTAGCGCGCGCCGGTGCCGCGAATGGCGTACCACACTTTCTCGGCGTTCTCCGAGGCGTCGCGCACGTAGACTTCATAGCCTTTCTCGCCGGAAAACCCGGTCTGGCTGATGACAACGGGTGCCCCACCGATCGTGGCTTCCATCATGCCGTAATAGGGCACGTCCCGCAGCGCCTCGTCCACAAGGTCGACCATGAGATCCTCGGATAAAGGCCCCTGCACCTGCAACGGAGCGACGTCGATTTCGTCGATCTCGACATCCCAGTGGCCGTGCACGTTGACCCCGCGCAGCCAAAGCAGCAGGTCCGAATCAGAGATCGAGAACCAGAACTCGTCCTCTGACAGCCGCAGAAGGACCGGATCGTTCAGGATGCCGCCTTTTGCGTCGCAAAGAATGCAATACTTGCCATGCATCGACTTGATTTTCGTGGCATCGCGGGTAATCACGAAATTCACGAAGGCCTCGGCATCCGGCCCGCGCACCCTGATCTGCCGCTCGACGGCGACATCCCAAAGCGTGACCCGATGCACCAGGCTGCGGTATTCGGCCATCGTGCCGCCGTCCTCTTCGCGCACGTAGCCGCGGGGGTGGTACATCCGGTTATAGACCGTTGCCCGCCATGCGCCCGCCTCGACCGACAGATGCCAGAAGGGCGATTTGCGGACCCGGGTCGAGACCAGCATCTCCACCGGCGTCCCGCCGGACTGGCGCAGGTTGACCGGCACGAGCCGGTCGGTCTGGTCGACCTCTGCAACGTTGGGATGGGTGAAGGTTCGGTTCTGCGCTGTATCGGCAGTCATGGGCGCGCTCCTCCTGTTTCTAGGTCAACGCAGCGCTTCCGGGCCACGTTCCGTTCAGATGGATCGTGCGGCAGGATCGGGGATATTCCGCCGATTGCCCCGTCACCCGCCGCATCTGCCGGAGCCGAGGCGCAGCCCGTCGCATTTACGGGTTCCACCCCCGCCCCGCACCATGATATGCCCGGCTGGATGAAAATTGGGGGGAGGCCCAAATGTCCAAGGAAATCCGTCTCGCCTTCGCGCATCCGTCCGAGCGTGCCGACGCCACTGCCCCCGACGGCCCGCTCGACCGGATCTCGGTGCGCGATCACGTGGTCGAGGTCGAGATCGGCGCGTTCCAGGCCGAACGCGGCACGACCCAGCGCGTCGCGTTCAACGTGGTGGTCGAGGTGCGCCCGATGACCGCCTCGATAGACGACGACGTGGACCGCATCCTCAGTTATGACAAGGTGACCGAGGCCATCGCGGCCGAACTGGCCGAGGAGCGACTGAACCTGCTGGAAACCCTGTCCGAACGCATTGCAGAGCGCATCCTGCTAGAACCGCAGGCGGTGCGCACCTTCGTGCGGGTGGAAAAACTGGACCGTGGGCCGGGCGCGCTCGGGGTCGAGATCGTCCGCTCGGTCGAGGACCTCAAGACCAAGCCCGTGGGCCATCACGCCGACATCACACCGCATCCGCATGTGGTGTACCTGTCGAACACCGCGATCGGCTCGCCCAACCTGTCGCGCTGGCTCGACCAGCTTCAGGCGCGGGCCGAGCCGGTGATCCTTTGCGTCGGCCACAACCGCGTCGACAGCCCCAAGACCGGGCACCGCATGTCGCAGCGCCGTGTCGATCTGCTGGCGCTGGAACAGAACGCCTGGGTTCTGGCCGGGCGCGATGACCGTTGCGTGGTGGTGGGCACACGGACGGAACTGGATTGGGCGATGAAGAACGGCCAGATCAGCGTCTGGGCCCCGTCGAAGATCGTGCTCGATGCCGTGGACGGCCCGCGCACCGGGCCGGATGATCCGGTGGGGCTGGCGGCGTGGTTCGCCGGGCACATGGACGCCTCCGACCTGCTCCTGATCGGCGAGGTGCCGCCCAACGACCCACCCGTTCCGACGCTGGTGCAGGATATCGCCCAAAGCGGCTTGTGAGACCCCGTCTCACAAGCCGTCCCGGACCCGATCCGGGACCTCTTGGCCTCTTTGCGCCATCCCGTCCCGGACCTGATCCGGGACCTCCCAGCCGCCTGACACCCCGTCCCGGGCTTGACCCGGGACCTCGCTGACCCGAAGAACACCCGACATGCCCTACTACCGCCCCATCCCCCGCACCGACCACGCCCGCCCCGACACGGCCCGGACCCTGGCGGGGGGCTGGTGCTGGTTCGACACGGTCGAGGAACTGCACCGCGACGCGCCTCCCCGCCTGATCCCGGCGCAGGACGCCCCGCCCGAGGTACTGTCCCGCTTGACCGGCCCCCGGGCGCCCGTCACCGGGCTGGACATGGCGCGCCCCGCCCTGATGGGCATCCTCAATGTCACGCCCGACAGCTTTTCCGACGGCGGCCAGCACAACGCGCCCGACGCGGCGCTGGTCCGGGCCGAGGCGATGACCGCCGCGGGGGCCGAGATCATCGACATCGGCGGCGAATCCACCCGCCCCGGCGCCGCCGAAGTGCCCATGGACGAAGAGATCGACCGCACCGCCCCGGTCATCGCGTCCCTGCGCCAGCGCTCCGGCGTGCCCATCTCCATCGACACCCGCAAGGCCCCCGTCGCCCGCGCCGCGCATCAGGCCGGCGCAAGCCTCGTCAACGACGTGGCGGGCTTCACCTTCGACCCTGCCCTGGCGCCCTTCTGCGCCGAGGCCGGCCTGCCGGTCTGCGTGATGCACGCGCAGGGCACGCCCGACGTGATGCAAAAGGATCCGCGCTATGACAACGTCGCGCTTGACGTATTTGACTGGCTGGAGGAACGCATCACCGCGCTGGAACACGCAGGCATTCCCCGCGACCGGATCATCGCCGACCCCGGCATCGGCTTCGGCAAGACACTGGAGCACAACCTGACGCTGCTGCACAACCTGGCGCTGTTTCACGGGCTGGGCTGCGCGGTGCTGCTGGGGGCCTCCCGCAAGCGCTTCATCGGGACGATCGGCGGCACCGAAGAGGCCCGCCACCGCGCCCCCGGCTCCATCGCCGTGACACTGGCCGGGGTGGCGCAGGGCATCCAGATCCACCGCGTGCATGACGTGGCCGAAACGTCGGAGGCGCTCAAGCTGTGGATGGCCGCCACCGTCGCGCCGGAAAATTAGAAATTTTACGGCCTGATAAAATTCGTACGAATTTTATCAGGCGCCGAACAGCCGCCGCAGCGCCCCCAATTGGCTGAGCGCCACGCCCCCGAGGATCAGCGCGAGGCCAAGGTAGAGGCTGGGCGGCAATGCCTCGAACAGCACCACCGCGCCGAAGATGATCGACCAGATCGGCACCTGGTAGTTCACGAGGCTCAGAAACACCGGCCCGGCGTCACGGATCACCTGCACCAGCAGGATCTGAGCCACGCCCGTCGGCAACAAGCCAAGGTATATGAGCGCCCACAGCACCCGGCCCTGCGGCATCTCTGGCAGGCCCTCGACCGCCAGCGCATAAGGCATGAACACCACCGCCGCGACCGTCAGCACGGCAGCGGCCAGCGACAGCCGGTCCACCTCCGGCGCGAGCCGCGTGAAGATCGACCCGACGGCATAACACCCCGCCGCCGCGACGCAGGCCAACCGCGCCAGCATCTCGAACTCCGCGCCTGTGGACCGCAACGCCTCTGGCCCGATCAGCACCGCCACACCCAATGTGCCCATCACGAAGCCCACCGCGCGGCGCAGATGCATCCGCTCGCCCGGCACCAGGAAATGCGCCAGCGGCAGCACCAAAAGCGGCACTGCCGCCATGCAGACACCCGCAAAACCCGAGGCGACGACCTGCTGCCCCCAACTGAGCAGGAAGAACGGCAAGGCGTTGGAGAAAAGCCCCATCGCCACGATGAACGCCCAAAGCCGCCCGGCCTGAGGCCCGCGACGGCGCGGCAAGCCCCGGCCCGTCGCGCGGCAGAGCACCAGCAGGAACACCGCCCCAAGGGTCAACCGCACCGCCACCACCGTCAGCGGCCCGACGCCTTGCAAAGCCACGCTGACCGCCATGAAGGACGCGCCCCAGATCATGCCCAGCGCGCAGAGCCTGAGCCAGTTCACCGGCGCGACGGCAATCGTCTTTTCCATTCAGATCAACTCTCCGGTCATGTGGGTGCGTGTCAAAGCGTCCCGAGCGCATTGTCGTTCGTCGCGGCCCAGCCACCTCTTGAGACCGAAAGGAGGCGCATCATGGATATAGCCGTCGGCGCCGCGGCCCTGTCGATCATCACCTTGGTGATCGTGCTCATCTTGGCCGCGCGCAACAAGCAAAAGACCGAAGAGCGAAAGAAAGATCCCGACATCCCTCCAAGTTCGCTTGCCAGGAACGGCGAGGCGCACAAGCCGGTCGACTGACACGAACGAAAAGAGCCGGCGCAATTGACCGGCTCTTTCCTTTTTTGGGTGCGGATGGCCTCAGTTTTTCTCTTTGTCGACCATCTTGCCCGCGGAAATCCACGGCATCATGCCGCGCAGCTTCTCGCCCACTTCCTCGATCTGGTGCGCGTCGTTCATGCGGCGGGTGCCCTTGAAGAACGGCTGGCCGACCTTGTTCTCGGTCATGAAGTCGCGCACGAAGGCACCGGTCTGGATGTCGTGCAGGATCGCCTTCATCTCCTTCTTGGTCTGCTCATAAGGCAGAACCCGCGGGCCGCTGACATATTCGCCATACTCGGCCGTGTTCGAGATCGAGTAGTTCATGTTGGCGATGCCGCCTTCGTAGATCAGGTCGACGATCAGCTTCACTTCGTGCAGGCATTCGAAATAGGCCATCTCGGGCGCATAGCCCGCCTCGACCAGCGTCTCGAAGCCCATGCGGATGAGCTCCACCAGGCCACCGCAGAGAACCGCCTGCTCGCCGAAGAGGTCGGTTTCGCATTCCTCGCGGAAGTTGGTCTCGATGATGCCCGAGCGCCCGCCGCCGATGGCCGAGCAATAGGAAAGGCCCAGTTCCAGCGCCTTGCCGGATGCGTCGTTGTGGACCGCCACGAGGCAGGGCACGCCGCCGCCCTTGGTGTATTCACCGCGCACGGTGTGGCCGGGGCCCTTGGGCGCCATCATGATGACGTCGACGCCTTCCTTGGGCTCGATCAGGCCGAAATGCACGTTCAGACCGTGGGCAAAGGCAATCGCCGACCCCTCTTTGAGGTTGTCATGCACGTATTTCTTGTAGGTCTCGGCCTGCAATTCGTCGGGCATGGTGAACATCATCAGGTCGCACCAGGCCGCCGCCTCGGCAATGCCCATGACCTTGAGCCCTTCGCCTTCGGCTTTCTTGGCCGAGGGGCTGCCCTCGCGCAGCGCCACCACGAGGTTCTTGGCACCCGAGTCGCGCAGGTTCAGCGCATGGGCGTGGCCTTGGCTGCCATAACCCAGGATGGCAACTTTCTTGTCCTTGATCAGGTTGATATCGCAATCGCGATCGTAATAGACGCGCATGGTTCTCTCCTTTGTCGTCAGATGACGTGGAAGATGACGAATGTTTCGCAAGAGATCCCGACTTTCTGGGTATGATTTTCCAGATTGATGCGATAATCATTCACTGTTCTTCAAATACTCAAAAATTCCATGCTCCGGACACCTTGGCAAACACATGCAACTCGACGACACAGACCGCCGCATCCTGCGCCAGTACCAGCATGACCCGACGCTCGGCCCCGCCGAGCTGGCGGGGCTCGCAGGCGTGACGCCCGCCACCTGTGCGCGACGGCTGGACCGGATGGCGCAGGCGGGGCTTCTGCGCGGCAATCACGCGGTGATCGACTGGGCCACGCTTGGCTACAGCGTCGAGGTCTCCTTGCGCATCACGCTCGACAAGACCGTGCCCACCGCGTTCGACGAATTCACCGAGGCCGCGCGCGCCATCCCCGAGGTTCTGGAAATCCAGTCCTTCCTGGGCCGGGTGGACACCCGCCTGTCGGTCATCGCCCGCGACATGGCCCATTACCAGGAGATCTATCGCACCGCGATCCTCACCCTGCCCCACATCACCGATATCGAGGCATTGATGCACGTCGCGCAGATCAAGACCGACGAGGTGCTTCCCCTATGATCGAACTGGACACGACCGACCGCCAGATCCTGCGCGCGCTGGTGAAGGACGCCACGCAATCGGCGGGCGCCATCGGCCGTGCCCTGGGCCTCAGCCAGCCCGCCGCGTGGCGCCGCATCAAGCGACTGCGCGACGCGGGCATTCTGAAAACCCAGCGGCTCGACCTCGACAAGGAGGCGCTGGGGTTCGGCGTCACTGTCTTTCTGGGCCTGAAACTGGCCACCAAGGGCCGCGTCAGCCTTGCCGATTTCGAACGCGCGGTGTCTGCCATCCCCGAGGTACAGACGGTCGAGCATATTCTTGGCCTCTACGACTATCGCCTGCGCGTCGTGGCCCGCGACATCTCGGATTTCGAGCGCGTGCTGCGCCGCCGCATCATGACCCTTCCGGGCGTCGGAGACGTCGAGGCGAACGTGCTCCTGAGCGAGGAACGTCGCCCCGGCCCGATCGGCTGATATCACCACGGCTGTATACTGCGGCATGCCTGCATGCCAAAGTATTCTTTAATTACATAGACTTATTCGCCCTCCGCATGACGGGTATGCAGAATCGGCGGCTAGCCGCGCCCCCTGCAACACATCTATGCTGCGTTGCAGAATTAGCGTGCCGACCCGGCATTCCACGAGGTCGGTAACCACCTGCAACCGAACGAGGTACCCCATGAAAACGATCCTGACCGCCGCCGCCCTTGCCCTGACAGCAACCACGGCCATTGCCGATACCGTCACGCTGACACGGGCGAATGCAGGCGTAACCCTGCATGAAACCGATGCCGACATGAGCGTCTACTGGATCGAGGATGGCGACGCCTACGCACTGACCGCCACATATGTCACCGGCGAGGCGCCCGCCGATCCCGCACGCCTGCGGATGCACCTGTCGGATGGCGACACGGTGACCTTCGGTCTGCCCGGCGTGCAGGACCGCGTGTTCACCTTCGCCCGCGACGGCGAAACCGTCTCGGTCCGGTCGGCCCGCGTCAGCGTCGATTACGCCAGCAAGTAAGTCCGGCCTTCGGTCGTGCTCCGCCGCGGCGCCCCGTGCGTCGCGGCGTTCTCATGTGCGGCGTGCTGAAAAACACTTCGGCGTGACGGCATGACGCCCTGTCATCCCGCCGCGCGTCGAGGCATACTGCCGCCAGTTTTCCAAACCAGGACAGGACGCTCATGACCGCTCTTCGCCCCGATATCGACCCCGACGGCCTGCTGGAATATTCCGTCGTCTTCACCGACCGCTCGCTCAACCACATGAGCAAGGCGTTCCAAGGGGTCATGACCGACATCTCGGCCATGCTGAAAGAGGTCTACAACGCCTCTGCCGTGGCCATCGTGCCCGGTGGTGGTACCGTCGCGATGGAGGCCGTCGCGCGCCAGTTCGGCCATGACGCCCATGCGCTGATCGTGCGCAACGGCTGGTTCTCCTATCGCTGGAGCCAGATTTTCGAGGCCGGACAGTTCACCTCGGACACGACCGTCTGCATGGCCCGCCAGACCGGCAACGGGGCACAGGCCCCCTTTGCCCCCGCCCCGATCGAGGAAGTGACGGCGAAGATCCGCGAAGCCAAGCCCGACGCCGTCTTCGCGCCGCACGTGGAAACCAGCGCCGGCATCATCCTGCCCGATGACTACATCACCGCGTTGGCCGAGGCCGCGCATGAGGTGGGCGCCCTGATGGTGCTCGACTGCATCGCCTCGGGCTGCGCCTGGGTCGATATGAAACAGACCGGCGTCGACGTGCTGATCTCCGCCCCGCAAAAGGGCTGGTCGGCCTCGCCCTCCGCTGGTCTGGTGATGATGTCCGACCGGGCACTGGAGCGGCTGGACAAGACCACCTCCAACAGCTTCGCCATCGACCTCAAGAAATGGCACGCGATCATGCAGGCGTATGAGAACGGCGGTCATGCCTATCACGCCACCATGCCCACCGACGCGCTGCGCGGGTTTCGCGATACCATGCAGGAGACGAAGGACTTCGGCTTTGAAAAACTGCGGCAGGCGCAATGGGACCTGGGCAATTCGGTACGTGCCATGCTGGCCGACAACGGCGTGACATCCGTGGCGGCCGAGGGCTACGGCGCGCCGGGCGTGGTGGTCAGCTACACCACCGACCCCGAGGTGCAAAACGGCAAGAAATTCGCCGCCGAGGGCATGCAGATCGCCGCCGGCGTGCCCCTGCAAGTGGGCGAGCCCGACGGGTTCATGACCTTCCGGCTGGGGCTTTTCGGTCTGGACAAGCTGTATGATATCGCGGCCGCGAAGGCCCGGCTGAAAGAGGTGTTCGATAGGGTGCTGTAAGCTTTTTTTGTGATAGACAAGCCAAGTATAGAGGCGAGATGTAAGAATTGCAGCGCCCACTCCGAGTGGACGCTGCGTTGTTTTAGTCTTTGTTGTAGTGCAGCCAAGCCAACCACAGCGTGACTGCGCCTATTAACAATGAAATCAGTTCGATAACCTCTGCACCCATGCTTTCTTCACCTCACTTTTGTAGAGGCAGAAAGAACTGTCCGGTTATCGTGAGAGAACGATTGGCACACTACGGGAGTTTTCCCGCCTCGATAGTTGTCGCCAATGTTCGTTCAAAGTGTCTTGGACCGCAGTCAACAGACACCTCCACCTGCAAAGTTAAGGTGAGGAACGATCCATACTTTGTCAACCGTTGAATATTCCGAAATTTGCGGCGTGGGTTCGTCCTTTAGCACCACGTACTTCTACCGCAGCCGTACATTGCTAACCGCGCCGAGCCCCCGGCGCAGGCACATCCAGATCACCCAGCCGCTGGCCAACAGCCACAGCCCGCCCCACATCCACGTGGTGCCGCCGAACTCCTCGGCCAGCATCCGCGCGTCGGAATGCAGCCAGCCGCGCGCGATGGTATCGATGTAGATGTCCAACGGCACATAGATCATGGAGGCCAGCCCGATCACCCGCAGGATCAGATCGTTCACGTCTCGGGGCAGGTATTTCGCCACCAGCAGCAGCACGATTCCCGTCATCACGCCAAAGACCAGGGCGAAGGGCGCGCGCACATACAGAATTGTCACAGCCAGCAGCGTCATGCCAAGCAGGCCCAGCACAGTCCGGTCCGCCTTTGTTCGCACAGCGACCATGAACAGTCCGACCCCGATTATGAGCGATCCGAGGTACCCCGCGCTCAGACTCCAAAACCGGCTGCCCCCGCGCGAGGTCACCGACCCGCCCTGCATCGGGTCGAGCGTCAGGTCCAGAACTTCGCCGCCGGTCAGAAGCACGGCCAGCACGTGGCCCAGCTCATGCAGAAACACCACCAGCAGTTTCAGCGGGATCACCACGGGGGTCCGCCACAATAGGGCAATCGCAGCAACGAGCAGCAGCAATTGCCAATGGCCGCGCAGAAACGCCTGCATTCTCAGCCCCTTGCGCCGAGACCAAGCTGCATCAGCGTCTTGCGCACCGGGGCCAGCCCGTAAAGCGCGTTCAACGCCTGCATCCGCGCGTCGCGCAGCACCGGCGCGCTGACCATGGACGCGCGGTTCAGCATGTCGATGCCCGTCACCCGCGCCATCACTTCCAGATGGCGGCGCTTGTGATAAGTTTCCAGCATCTCGCGGTCGCCCAGTTGCTCGGGATGTGCGGTGGCCAGATCCAGCAGCACGTGCAGGTCACCAAGCGACATGTTCAGACCCTGCGCCCCTATAGGTGGCACCACATGCGCGGCCTCGGCCACCAGCGCAATGCGTTCGCCAGCCATGCGCTCGGCCACCTGGGATATGATCGGCCAGACCGTCCGGCGCGAGGCCAGCGTCAGCGGCCCGAAAAGGTGGCAGGACCGCGTGCTCATCTCCACCTCGAATTGCGCCACGTCCAGGCCGGCCAGCCGCTGCGCCTCGGGACCTTCCTCCATCCACACCACGGCGGACGAGGGCCGCCCCTCGTAATCCGGCAGCGGGACCAGCGTGAAGGGGCCGCCGCTGCGGTGGATCTCTGTCGAGACGTTGTCATGCGGGATCGGATGGGTCACCGCGAAGGCCAGCGCCTTTTGGCCGTAGCGCGTTGTTTTCACGGGAATACCGGCAGCCTCCCGCATGGGCGAGCCGCGCCCGTCGGCGGCCAGGACCAGCCGGGCACGCGCCCTGGTGCCGTCACTCAGGCCCACCCGCGCCTCGGCCTCGCGGGTAAAGAGGGTTTCCGCCGCCACGCCGGAACGAAACTCCACGGTGTCGAGGCTGTCCAACTGCGCCACCATCTCGCGCCGCAAGAGCCAGTTGGGCAGGTTCCAGCCAAAGGGCTTTTCCGAAATGTCGCCCGCATCGAAATCCTTGACGACGCGCGGCTCCGCCACGTCGCCGCCCGCGTCAACGATGCGCATCACCTGCAAAGGCGCCGCCTCGGCGTCCAGCCGGTCCCATATCCCCGCCTCCGCCAGAAGCGCTTGCGCCGGTTGCAGAATCGCGGTGGTGCGCAGGTCCGATCCTTCGGCATCGCGCTCGGTCACCGGCGGGGCCGGATCAACGCACAGCACGCGGAACCCGGCGCCCCCGAACAGGGCCGCCGCCGACAGCCCGGCCACGCCGCCGCCGGATACGATGATGTCGAAATCGAATGGGCGCATGTTTCCTGCCTCCTTCGCGTTCAACATAGGCCGCGCGTGACGCGGTCACCAGCGGCATCGGAACGCAGCGCCAGATAAATGATTAATCGATCACGGTCAGTGCCTTGCATGGCGTACCCGACTCGACACATGAAGTCCTCCGCCTAGACCAGCCGCGACAGAAATCCTGACAGATCGTCGGTATGGTGATGCACGTGATCGGCTTCGACCACCTCGGGGCCTACCAGCACGGTCCGCATCCCCATCGCATGTGGCGCCGCAAGGTTGCGCACGTCATCCTCGAACATCGCCGCCCGTGCCGTGACGACGCCATCGGTGGCAAAGACCCGGTCGAACGCCGCCCGGTCCGGCTTGGGATGGAACCCGGCATGTTCCACGCCGTAGATCGCGTCGAAAAGACCCTCCAGCCCCCGCGCCTCGACCACGCGCTGCGCATAAGGGGCCGAGCCGTTCGTATAGACGATCTTGCGCCCCGGCAGTGCACGGATATGCGCGGCCAGCTCCACGTCCGCTTCCAGTACGTCGAAGGAAATGTCGTGCACGTCCGTCAGGTACGGCCCCGGGTCCACGTCATGCTCTCGCATCAGCCCGGCCAGCGTCGTGCCGTGCCGCCGCCAGTAGTCCAGCCGCAGCCGGTCGGCCTCGGCCCGGTCCACACCCAGCGCGTCCATCACGAACTGCGTCATCCGCACTTCGATCTGGTCGAACAGGCGCATCTCGGGCGGATACAGCGTGTTGTCGAGGTCAAAGACCCAGGTCTCCACATGCGCGAAGAATTCTTTCGCCATCGTTTCCATCCGCTCTTTATTGTCGCAGGGCCCTGCAAGGCTTGCACCCCGCGCCCTGCCCCGCATACTCTCATCCATCGAAACCAGATAACAAAAGAGAGTGCGATGACCATAGCCGCGCCGCAGAAAGATGCCTACCACCTGATCCTCGAGGCGATCGACACCGGTGATTACAAGCCCGGCGACCGCCTGGTGGAAAGCGACCTGGCAGAGCGGTTCGGGGTGTCGCGCACGCCGATCCGCGAGGCGCTGCAACGGCTGGAAACCCAGAGCCTGCTGACCCGCGACGGCCGCAGCCTGATCGTGTCGTCACTGGATCACAACCAGCTGGCAGAGCTTTATGTCGTGCGCGCCGAGTTGGAGGGGCTGGCCGCCAACCTTGCCGCCCGTCATGCCGCGCCGGAAGAAGTGCGCGTGCTGCGCGACATGGTCACTGACGATCACGCCCTGATTGACGATCCCAAGGCGATGGCCCGCGCCAACCGGCGCTTTCACAAGCAGATCCACCTGTCCTCGCACAACCGCTTCCTGGTGCAGCAGCTGGACCTGGTACATCGCTCCATGGCACTGATGGCGACCACGTCTCTGGCCGCCCTTGGCCGCCCCGAGGATGCGCTGGCCGAGCATGACGCCATCGTCACCGCTATCGAGAACGGCGACGCCGAGGCCGCGGGCGAGGCATTGCGCGCCCATATTTCCAAGGCGTTCGTGACCCGGTTGAAACTGGATTCAGGGGAACTGGGCACGCTGATCTAGGGGCGATTTCACGGCCGGCGGCGGCGCCACGTCCAGCGACAGGCCATGCGTGGTCTTGTCCCAGAAGAACGGCTTCAGAACCAACTCGTAAAGCGCCTTGTAAGCAGCGATCGCCCCCAGCGGCTGATAGAAATGCATCGTCGGCACCCAGACCATCAGGTGACGATGCTTTAGGCCCATGACCGAGCTGAGATAGATCGTCAGGTTCAACGCCTCGATCACAACGAAAAGCCCGGCGCAAACGGCCATCACGGCACGCGGCAGCACCGGGTCCAACGGGTGCGGAAGGCCGAAGAACACGAGCCAGCAGGACCACAGCAGCGGCGCCAGCATCACCTGGCTGACCGCGGTCACGAAATGCGCTTGAAAGCCCCAGAATTTCCATGCCCCCAACTGCCGATAGAGCAGCCCGGGGCGCCGCATGTGCACCAGGTAGGTCGTCATGTAGCCCTTCAGCCAGCGCGAGCGTTGCTTGACCCAGGCCCAGGGCCGGCAATTCGCCTCTTCCTCGGTGACGGTGGCGACCATCTCGGTCCGGAACCCGTGGCGGGCCAGACGAAAGCCAAGGTCGGCATCCTCGGTCACGTTATGCGCGTCCCAGCCGCCCAGCGCCTCCAGCGCGTCGCGCCGGAAATAAAGCGTCGTGCCGCCCAGCGGGATGGCAAAGCCCAGCCGCGCCATGCCGGGCAGGATCGTGCGGAACCAGGTGGCGTATTCGATGGTGAAACACCGCGCCAGCCAGTTCTGACGCGGATTGTAGTAGTCCAGGACCCCCTGCAGGCACGCCACCTCGGGCGGGGCCTGCTGGAAGTGCCGCGCCACACGGGTGATCTGGTCGGCTTCGGGCGCATCCTCGGCGTCGAAAATCCCGATGATGTCACCCTCGCAGAAATCCAGCGCATAGTTCATCGCCCGCGGCTTGGTGCGCGGCTGTCCGTCGGGCACCACCACCACGCGGATCCAGCTGGGCAGGTCGATCTGCGCCAGCGTCGCGCGGGTCATGGCGTCTTCCTCTTCCAGAACCAGCACCACGTCGAGCAGGCACTTTGGATAGGTCAGCTGCGTCAGCCGCGCCACCAGCGCATGCGCCACCTCGGTTTCGCGGAACAGCGGCACCAGGACCGATACCCTTGGCAACGGCGTCTTGTCGTCGGCCGGCGGCACAACCGGCGCGACCGGCCCCTCGGACATACGCGCCACGAAGGCCAGCAGCTTGAACACCCCGGACACGGCCAGCGTGACGACCGCCCAGCCCATCATCAGCGCCAGCATCGCCCTCGGGAAAACCAGTGTCAGCGCGACCAGTCCGATCACCGCCATCGTCACCAGCGCCAGTCGCCGCGCATGGCCCTGCGCCCAGCTGCGACAGCTTTCGATGACCGGCACGCGGGCCTGGGCCGCCCGTGTCAGGATGTCGTCGAAATGATCCGCCACGTGGGACTGAACCACCTCGCGCGGGGCGATCAGAACGCGGGCCTGCCGCAGGTCTTCCGGAAGGTGCGCGCGCGCAAGGGCCAACGCCTCGGGCTCGCCGGTCACGATGGCGGGCTGGCCATCGCGGTCTGTCACCGGGAAGACTGCATGACGCAAAAGGACCTGGGGGGCGGCGTCCACAGCAATGGGCGGCAGTGCCGCGAGTTCATCCGCGGCGACCTGGCGCGAGCGGAAGCGGCGGACATGCGCATCCAGAAGATCGCCTTTCGTCACCAGCCCCTCGGCGACAAGGATCCGCCCCATATCCGCATCGCAATGCCGGCGTACCTGGCGTGCAAGCATCGCGTCCCGCGCGGCAAGCGTTCCGCGGCGCACCAGGTCGGTTTCCACCGCCCCGGCCTCCATATCGGCTGTGTCCTCGGACAAGCCGAGCTGGCGCAGTTCCGAAATCCCCATATCCGTCTGCCCTTCTGCGTGACGGAAAAAGGGCTACCAACAGAAGGTTAACACAACGTAAAAAAGGGGTTAACGCGGCGGACGCGCCCTAGCGGTCCATCGACGCCGCGAACCGCTCGAACAGGTAAAAGCTGTCCTGCGGGCCGGGGCTGGCCTCGGGGTGATGCTGCACCGAGAAAACCGGGCGGTCGGCCATGCGGATGCCGCAGTTCGATCCGTCGAACAGCGATACATGCGATTGCACCACGCCCTCTGGCAGGGTCTGGCTGTCCACGGCGAACCCGTGGTTCATCGACGTGATTTCGACCTTGCCGGTCGTAAGGTCCTTGACGGGATGGTTCGCGCCGTGATGGCCGTGGTTCATCTTGATCGTCCGCGCGCCCAGCGCGAGGCCCAGCATCTGGTGACCGAGGCAGATACCGAACATGGGCAGGTTCTTTTCCAGAACGCCGCGGATCATCGGCACGGCATATTCGCCCGTTGCCGCCGGGTCGCCGGGGCCGTTCGACAGGAACACGCCATCGGGGCTTTGCGCCAGCACGTCCTCGGCGGTGGCCGTCGCGGGCATCACCGTCACCTCGCAGCCCGCGCTGGCCAGGCAGCGCAGGATGTTGCGCTTGGCGCCGTAATCAATCGCCACGACCTTGTGCCGGGCTTGCGTCTGGCGCGGGAAACCGTCGGGCCAGGCCCAGCGCATCTCATCCCAGCGATAGCTTTGCGCACAGGTCACCTGCCGGGCCAGGTCCATGCCTTCGAGCCCGGCAAAGGCCCGCGCCTTGGCGACCAGCGCTTCGGTGTCGAACTGGCCGTCCGCGCGGTGTGCGAGCGCCACGTGCGGCGCGCCCTGCTGGCGGATGGCCCGCGTCAGACGGCGGGTATCGACGCCGCCGATGGCCACCCGGCCCCGCCGCGCCAGCCACTCGCCCAAGCGCTCGGTCGAGCGCCAGTTCGAGGGCTCCGTCGGGTCCCATTTCACGACCATGCCCTCGGCCACTGGATCGGCGGTCTCGTCATCGTCGGGGTTCACGCCCACGTTGCCGATATGCGGAAAGGTGAAGGTCACCACCTGCCCGGCATAGCTGGGGTCGGTCATGATCTCCTGATAGCCGGTCATCGCGGTATTGAAGCACAGCTCGGCCGCGACCTCGCCTTCGGCCCCGAACCCGCGCCCGTAGAACAGCGATCCATCGGCCAGGGCAAGACAGGCGGTCGGACGGGCATCGGGCGCGTGCGTCATCGGGGATTCTCCATCGGGCAAATTGCGCGGAACCTATGGTCACCCGCGCGCGCGGTCAAGGCCGCGTTTCGCGCCGCAACGTCATTCGCGCAGGTCAACAAAACAAGGGCCGGGCTGGGTGTCACAGCTTATTGCACGGCGTTTCGCTTTCCAGTAGTGTGGCACGCTTACGGGATGACAAGAGGATACCCTGACATGGGATTGCGCGAGCGCGTGAACGACGCCCTGAAACAGGCCATGAAAGACAAGGACAGCACGCGGCTCGGCACGCTGCGGCTGATCAATGCCGCGATCAAGGATCAGGACATCGCCCGCCGTGGCACCGACAATGACACCGGCTGTTCCGATGGCGATATCCTCGCCATCCTGGGCAAGATGACCAAGCAGCGGCAGGAAAGCGTCCGCGCCTACGAGGAAGGCGGACGTCTCGACCTCGCGCAGGAAGAGCAGCGCGAGATCGAGGTGATCGAGGAATTCCTTCCCCGCCAACTGGACGAGGCGGAAGTCACCAAGGCCATCGACTCCGCCATCGACAAGACCGGCGCCAGCTCGATCCGAGACATGGGCAAGGTGATGGGCCACCTCAAGGAAAACTATACCGGCCAGATGGATTTCGGCGCGGTGGGCCCGCGGGTCAAGGACCGGCTCTGCGCCTGAGACGCGGCGCGCGCCGGCGGTTCTAGTCCGCCGGCGCGCCGGTCAGCCTATCGCGCGGGATGCGAAACGTGTAGGTCAGGCCCGTGCTGTCGGTCGCCGTGGCAATCTCGCCGCGCAATTGCCCCTCGATGCACAGTTTCACCAGTTTCGAGCCGAACCCGGTGCCCGAAGCGGTGCGCGCCACGTGGCCCGGCCCCGCCTCGCGCCACGTCAGCTCAACCGTGTCGTCGCCGTCGGTCCAGGTGATCTCCAGCTCGCGGCCCGGCCCGCTCAGCGCCCCGTATTTGACCGCGTTGGTCGACAGCTCGTGGATCGCCAGCGCCAGGTAGATCGACGCGGTCGAGCCCACCGGCAGGTCCGGTCCCTCGATCCGGATCTCATGACCGCCCGCCCCGGTGTAGGGCGTCATCAGGGTCGATATATGGGCATGCAGGCTGGTGTCGTTGCCCGCATCCTCGGTCACGGTCGCCAGCGGCTGGATCAGGCCATGGGTCGCGGCCAGCGCCTGCACCCGGCCATTCAGTTGCGCCGCGAACTCCTCGGTCGTCAGGTCCTCGGCCCGCGTCATCCGGACCAGCGCGTTGACCACCGAATAGATGTTGCGGATGCGGTGATTCAACTCGTCGATCAACAATTCCCGTTCGGACATGTGCTTGCGCAGCGCGATTTCGGTCTCGAGGAACGCGGCAATGTCCTTCAGGGCGCGCTCATCCTGCTCTGACCACTCATGCGGCGACGAGTCGATGGCGCAGAGCGAGCCGATCACCTGCCCTCGCCGCCCCTGCACCGGCACGCCCAGATAGGCGACCACGTTCAGGTCCGGCACCGCAAGGTTCCGGGACAACAGGTCGTGCTCGCGGGCATCCACTACGCTCATCGCCGCGTTGCCGGTCACCACGTACTGGCAAAAGGAATGCGACAGCGGCGTCTCTCGCATCGGTCCTGTGTCGGGCGCGAAGCCGCTCAGCGCCTTGAAGAACTGTCGCGTGTCGTCGACCAGAGAGAACAGCGCCGTCGGCGCCCCGGTCAGGCTGCGCGCCAGCCGGACGGCACGGTCGAACGCCTCTTCTTCGGGGCTGTCCAGCAACGCGGTTTCTTGCAAGGCCCGCAAACGTTCCGGGTGTCGCAGAACGCCGGAGTGATGCTCGGGCGCGGCCTCGGGAAAGGACCCTGGCCGCGACCGGCCGTCAGTTTCATAATCGTTACGTGTCATCGGTCCAATTTCTAATTACAAGGCCGCATCGATGCCGCGTTTGTCGTCCCGCGTAAAGGCAGGATGCCGCACTTTGTGCGGACCGTTGCAGAAGAACCGCGCGCCCTACCCGGCCATGCGCTGCAACGTGTCGTCGCGCCGGATCATCCGGTGCCAGACAACGGCCATTGCAATGTGACCGACCACCAGCAGCGCCAGGATCCAGCCCATCTCGCCGTGCCATTCGGCGGGCGCCTGCATCCATGCGACCTCTACCTCGCGCGGCGCCACGAACGTGATCCCCAGATAGCTCAGCCCGCGGTCGCTGCCCGCCGCCGCCAGAAGGCGGACCGCCGGCACGATCACCATCAGCGCATAGATCGCCAGGTGCCCCGCCACCGCCGCGCGGCCGACGACCCCGTCATGCGCAGGCGGTCGGCGCGGAATATTCGCCAGGCCCCAGGCCCCGCGCAGCAGCACCAGCAGGAACAGCGTCGCGCCCAGCGTCCCGTGATAGCTCCAAAGGACGTCACGCACGGCGTTCTCCTTTGGCAACGCCCAATGCGCCGCCGCCGACAGGAACTGCGCCGCGAAAAGCGCCGCCATGCCCCAGTGCAAAATGCGGCTGACGGTGCCGTAGTGGCCGGGAGTATCTCTCAGGGGCACGATTCATTCTCCTTTTTGGCAGGGACTCGCGTGTCTTACGTGACATGCGCGCATCTCCGTCGCGCACCGTCAACTTTTCTGCGCGTCAAGGGAGGTCAAAGCCGCGCCACCGTGCGATCTGGCCTCGGCGGACCGGACCCGCCGCGCCCGTCAGCCTGCGCCCACCGGGTCTGGCAGAGCAATACGCTTCAGCGCATCGGCGATCTCGCCATACAGCACCTTGCGCTCGTCCTCGCTCAGGAACGCGCCGATTTCCACCTGCCGCCCCTTGCCCTTCAGGGTCACGTAATGCGGCACCGGCCCGCCGGTGGGGTGCATCTCGACCTTCGCCCAGTAGCTTTCGCAATCCCATTCCTGCACCGGACCGCGGGCGTTTGTGCGCACCAAGTGCACGGCCTCGCGGTCGATCGTCAGTTCCTCGTTCATCTGCGCGTCCTTGTAGGACCGCTCCAGCGCCGCCCAGACGCCCCAGACCGCCAGCAACAGGAAGGGCAGCAACCCCCACAGCGTGACCGTCCCGATCAGCGGATAAAGCGGCAGGGTCAGCATCCCGCAGGTGATCACGATGAACAGCACGAAGCCCCGGCGCGGCAGCGACCGATGCGGCCAGAGCCGCAGCTCGCACACCTCGTCTTCACCGTTCCGCGTCTGGTTCCACTGATAGGGCATGACCGGATCTTAGCGCACCCCGCGCGCGAAGGAAGCGCGACATTTCTGCGCGTAAGACCTCAGACCTCCAGCCAGATCGTCACTGGCCCATCGTTGACCAGGCCCACCTGCATGTCGGCACCGAACCGCCCCGTCTCGACCGGCACGCCTTGACCCGCCAGCGCTTCGGCAAAGCGTTCGTAAAGGCGCCGCCCCTCCTCGGGTGCCGCCGCCTGGGAAAAACCCGGCCGGGTCCCGCGCGACGTGTCGGCGGCGAGCGTGAACTGGCTGACCACCAGCGCGCCGCCGCCCATATCACGCACCGAGCGGTTCATCTTGCCCGCCTCGTCCTTGAAGATCCGCAGCTTGGCCACCTTGGCCGCCAGCGCATCGGCCTGCGCGTCGCCATCGCCCTGCATCGCGCAGACCAGAATCAGCAGACCGGGCCCGATGGCCCCGATCACCGCGCCCTCCACCCGCACCTCGGCCTCGCTCACCCGCTGTATCAATGCCCGCATGTCAGTGTCCTTGCTTGCCAGTTTCACGGCACATGCTACCAATTCGCCATGGAACGCAAATCCTTCGTCCCGCGCGGCGCGGCCAGTTTGCGGGTCGAGTATGACGGCCCGCCGCAGGACTATCATTTCCTGTTGCTGCCCCGGCTGACGCTCTTGGCCTTCACCTCGGCGATCGAGCCACTGCGCGTCACCAACCAGGTGGCGGGACAGGAGCTTTATCGTTGGTATATCAGCACGGTAGATGGCGAAGCTGTATCGTGTTCCTGCGGCGTGACCATCACCCCCGACAGCCAGTCCCAAGACCTGTCGCGCAGCGACAAGGCCTTCGTCTGCGCCGGGATCTCCCCGCTGGAAACGGCACTGCCGCGGGCCGTCACATGGGTCAACCGGCAATGGGCGCACGGTATCCAGGTGGGCGGCATCTGCACCGGCGCCTTCGCACTGGCCCGCGCCGGGCGGCTCAAGGACCGCCGCTTTACCCTGCACTGGGAAAACCAGCCAGCCTTCCGCGAGACGTTTCCGGGCCTGGAGCCCACCGGCCATCTTTACGAGGAGGATGCCGGGCTTTTCACATGCGGCGGCGGCTCTGCCGCGACCGACATGATGCTGGAAATCATCGAGCGCGATCACGGACCGGCCTTGGCCGCCATCGTCGCCGACATGTGCCTGCACCGCCGCGCCGGCAATCGCAGCGCGCCCCAGCGCCCTGCCTATGCCGCCGCGCTCGGCAGTCACAACCCACAGCTCATTGCGGCGACCGACCTGATGGCCGCCCATATCGAGGACCCGCTGGACATCTCCGAGGTCGCCGCCGAAGTGGGCCTCTCCCGTCGCCAGCTTGAGCGGCATTTCACCCGCTACCTCGCCGCCACACCGGCGCAATATTACCTCGACCTGCGCATCGCCCGCGCCCACGCGCTATTGAACGAAACCCGGCTCAGCATCGGCCAGATCGCCGCCGCGACCGGATTCGCCAGCGCCTCGCAACTGGCCGGTCGCTTCCGCAAACGCTATGGCACCACGCCACAGGCCTATCGTCGCGGAGCCACATCAAATTGACCGCACAACACTCTGTTTTTCAAATATAAATTGCTACCTCACCGACGCTTCCGCTGAACCTTCGGCCGTCCCTTCGCTGGCTTTTCCTTGCCCGGTGTCTCGTCCATACCCAACTGGTCGCGCAGCACCCGCGGACGAATCTCCTCGACCTCGCCCGCCTTCAACTGTCCCAATTGGAACGGGCCATAAGAGACCCGGATCAGCCGGTTCACCTGGCAGCCCACCGCCTCCATCGCACGGCGAATCTCGCGGTTCTTGCCTTCGCGGATTCCCACCGTGGCCCAGGCATTGGCCCCCTTCTGCCGATCCAGCACAACCGACATCGGCTGAAACACCTCGCCATCCAGCGTCAGCCCCTTGCGCAACGGCTCGAACGTGGCGTCTTCGGGCCGCCCTTTCACGCGCACACGGTACTTGCGCACCCACCCGGTCGAGGGCAGCTCCAGCTTGCGCTTGACGCCGCCGTCATTGGTCAAGAGCAACAACCCTTCCGAGTTCAGGTCAAGCCGGCCCACACTAAGAACGCGCGGCAAGTCCTCAGGAAGCTTGTCGAAAATCGTCTCTCGACCCTGTTCATCCTTGGTCGTCGTTACCAGCCCCGCGGGCTTGTGATACAGCCATAGCCGCGGCGGTTCGGGCGCACCCAGCGCGCGCCCGTCCACCTCGATCCGGTCGGCGCCTGTCACGTTCAGCGCCGCGCGGTCGATCACGTCACCGTTCACGCGCACCCGGCCCGCCTCGATCATGCGCTCCGCTTCACGACGGCTGGCCACACCGGCGCGGGCGATCACCTTGGCGATCCTGTCGCCCGGGGGCGTGTTCTGGGTGGGTTTGCGAGTCATGGCACGGCCTTACCCCATCCTTGCCCCTTGCGAAAGCACCGCCCGCACGGCAATCAGGGGCATGACGTTCAAAAGCCATATGGACACGGCCCTCGCCGAGGCCCGCGCCGCCCGGGACCGCGGCGAGGTGCCCGTGGGCGCGGTTGTGTCCGACCCGGCAGGACGGATCGTGGCGCAGGCCGGCAACCGAACGCGCGAACTGAGCGACCCCACCGCGCACGCCGAGATCCTCGCCCTGCGCACCGCCTGTGCCGCCGTCGGCAGCGAACGCCTGCCCGGTCACAGCCTGACTGTCACGCTGGAGCCCTGCGCGATGTGCGCCACCGCCATCGCGAATGCCCGCATCGCGCGGCTCTACTACGGCGCCGCCGACCCCAAGTCCGGTGGCGTGGCCCACGGCGCCCGGATTTTCACCCATGCGCAAACGCACCACGCGCCGGATATCTACGACGGGATCAACGCCACCGAGGCGGAAGCCCTGCTGAAGGACTTCTTCAAATCCCTGCGTGAAGTTTAAAGCGCAACGCACTCTTTTTCTTTCCAGAAATACTCACATAACAACGCCGACGCCCGAACCCCGCTTGAAGGCCCGGGCACCAAAAGCTTTCTCAAAGCTTTTGGCAAAACTTTTCAAAAAAGTTTTGCCCCGCTCAGATCTCGATCGCCGTCATCACCTCCGGCTCGATCACGTCGACCCCGGGCAGGCCGTCTTTCAACGACTCCGCCGACTGCTCCAGAAGCGGGAAAGTCTTGTAGTGACACGGGATCACCGTCTTGAAATCGAAGAACGTCTTCGCCGCATAGGCCGCCCGCTTCATGTCCATGGTGAAATGACCGCCGGCGCACAGGATGCCGATATCGGGGTGATGCAGGTCGTTGAACACGCCCATATCGGCCATCACGTCCGTATCGCCCGAGACATAGATCACATGCCCCTCGCCCTCGATCATGAACCCGCATTCGGTGCCGGGCACATGCGGACCGTTCTCGCCGCCAAAGCTCGAGGAATGCGTCGCGTGCACCATCGTCACGGCCACGTCGCCAAGATGCACCGTGCCGCCCTTGTTGAAGCCGACCACGTCCAGCCCTGCGCTTTCTTCCCACCAGCCCATCAGGTCGAACTGCCCCACCACCGGCACCGACAATTGCTTCGCCAGGTCCGGCAGGTCAGCGGCATGGTCGAAATGCGCGTGGGTCAGCAGGATATGCGTCGCCCCCTTGGTGGCGGCGTCATGGTGCGCCTCGTCCAGCATCGGGTTGCCCGTCAGCCACGGGTCGATCAGCAGCACCTGATCGGCGATCTCGATGCGGAAACTTGCATGTCCAAGCCAGATGATTTTCATGACGCTCTCCTTATGTCATTCCAACGAGGAAGTTAGCAGAGAGGCCACCGATTTCCACATGGACTGGACCCGCGCCATCGACGCCTATTGCGAACGCACCGACCCCGGTTTCTGGGCCGAGCCGGTGAACGCGCTCACCAATGCCGCCTTCCTGGTCGCGGCGCTGGTCATGGCCCACCGCCTGCGCGGCACCGAGCTTGCGCTGGCCCGCCTGCTCACCATCCTCCTGGCACTTATCGGCATCGGCTCGTTCCTCTTTCACACCTATGCCCAGTCCTGGGCCGCGATGCTCGACGTCCTGCCGATCATGGTCTTCGCACTGACCTATCTCTATGCCGCGACCCGGTATTATCTCGGCCTCTCCGTTCTGGCCTCCGCCACCACCATCCCGGCCTTTCTCGGGGTCACGGCGCTGGCCATGCCGCTCCTGTCGCAGCTTCCGCTCTATGGCCCCTCGGCGTCCTACCTCACCCTGCCTCTGGTCATACTCCTCTACGCCTGGCTCCTGCGCGCCGACGCCGCCCTGTCGCGGGGCCTCGCCCTCGGCGCAGGCCTGTTGCTGCTGTCGCTCACCTTCCGCAGCCTCGACGCGCCCTTGTGCAACAGCCTCACCCTCGGCACCCATTTCGGCTGGCACATCCTCAACGCGCTCATGCTGGGCTGGATGATCGAGCTCTACCGCCGCCACGCCCTTGCACCCCACCCGCACGGGCGCTAAACGCGGATGCGATAACGCACACGGAGATGCCCCCATGTCCATCGACACCGCGACCGCCGCCAAGGTGGCCAAGCTGGCCCGCATCCGGGTCGAGGAAGACGACCTCCCCGCGCTGGCCAACGAGTTCAACACGATCCTCGGCTTCATCGACCAGCTGAACGAGGTCGATGTCGAGGGCGTCGAGCCCATGGTCTCGGTCACGCCCATGCGCCTCAAGCGCCGCGAGGACGTTGTGACCGACGGCGGCCAGCAGGACAAGGTGCTGTCCAACGCCCCCGACGCCCGCGAGGGCTTTTTCGCCGTGCCGAAAGTGGTGGAATAATGACCGATCTCAATGCAATGACCATCGCCGACGCCCGCAATAACCTCCGCGCGGGCGAGATCACCTCCGAGGAACTGACCGAGGCCTGCCTGACGGCCATCGAAGGCGCGGGCGCGCTTGGCGCCTTCGTGCATCACACGCCCGAGATCGCGCGCGAACAGGCCAAGGCCGCCGACACGCGCCTGCAAGCCGGCGACGCGCCCTCAATGTGCGGCATCCCGCTGGGCATCAAGGATCTCTTCTGCACAAAGGGCGTGCCGAGCCAGGCCGCCAGCGGCATCCTCAACGGGTTCAAGCCGGAATACGAATCCACAGTCAGCCAGAATCTCTTCGACGCGGGCGCGGTCATGCTGGGCAAGCTCAACATGGACGAGTTCGCCATGGGCTCGTCGAACGAGACCAGCGTTTACGGCAACGCCATCAACCCGTGGCGGCGCGGCAATGACGAAATGGCGCTGACGCCCGGCGGCTCCTCGGGCGGCTCGGCCTCCGCCGTCTCCGCGGACCTCTGCCTTGGCGCCACCGGCACCGACACCGGCGGCTCGATCCGGCAACCGGCGGCCTTCACCGGCATCACTGGCATCAAGCCCACCTACGGGCGCTGCTCGCGCTGGGGCATCGTCGCCTTCGCCTCGTCGCTCGACCAGGCCGGCCCGATGACCAAGTCCGTGCGCGACGCGGCGATCATGCTGGAAGCCATGTGCAGCCACGACCCCAAGGACAGCACCAGCGCCGACATCCCCGTGCCGGATTTCGAGGCCATGCTGACCGGCGACGTCCGCGGCAAGAAGATCGGTATCCCCAAGGAATACCACATGGACGGCATGCCCGAGGAGATCGAGACGCACTGGACCCAAGGCAAGGAAATGCTGGCCGATGCCGGAGCCGAGATCGTCGATATCTCGCTGCCCCACACCAAGTACGCCCTGCCCACCTATTACGTCATCGCGCCCGCCGAGGCCTCCTCGAACCTCGCCCGCTATGACGGCGTGCGCTACGGCCACCGCGCCAAGCTGGCGCAGGGCGACGGCATCACCGAGATGTACGAGAAAACTCGCGCCGAAGGCTTCGGTGACGAGGTGAAACGCCGGGTCATGGTCGGCACCTACGTGCTGTCGGCGGGCTTTTACGACGCCTATTACAACCGTGCCCGCAAGGTACGTGCCCTCATCAAGAAGGATTTCGAGGATGTCTTCGACCAAGGCATCGACGCCATCCTGACCCCGGCAACGCCCTCGGCGGCGTTCGAGCTGGGCCGCAAGTCCGACGACCCGGTCGAGATGTATCTCAACGACGTCTTCACCGTCACCGTGAACCTCGCCGGCCTGCCCGGCATCGCGGTGCCCACGGGCCTCAACCGCAACGGCCTTCCCTTGGGCCTGCAATTGATCGGGCGGCCCTGGGAAGAGGGCGATCTGCTCAACACCGCCTATGCGCTCGAGGCGGCGGCGGGCTTTGTGGCCAAACCCGGCAAATGGTGGTAAGTTGTCGCAAAACAAATCGGCAGGACCTAACCAGATGCGATTTTCTCTTTGTGTAACGGCCCTTGTCGGGCTGACCGCCTGTGCGCCCAGTGTCCCGGACAGCGGCGCGGGCTTTCCTGACAGCGGCAGTGGCGTTGGCTTCGGCACCTCGGACGATTATATCGCCCAGCAGCGAGCGCGCGATGCGGAGCTTCAAGGCAACTCGGCCGTGCCACGTGCCGGCGCGATCTCGCCCGAGACCCGCAACCAGGCCAATCCGGGCGCACCGCTCAGCGCGACGCAAGGCGCGAACGCGCCTGCCACCGGCGGCACGGTCACGTCGTCCACGAACGCCACGCGCCAACCCGGCTCGGGCGCCTACACGCCCACCGGCGGTCTCAATTCGGCCTCCACCAGCGACGAGATCGCCCGCGAAACCGCGGCGCGGCTGGCCGAAACCTCGCAGAACTCGGGCCAGCAGATCGTTCATGCCAGCCCCTCGAACCCCGCGCCCCAGACCGTGACCAGCGAGGGCGGCATCTCGAACGAGAACAATTTCGATGCCGTGGGCAACGCCCGCTCGATCCAGGATGACGCAGAACTGATCGCCCAGAACCGGGCGCAGTACCAGGTGGTCCAGCCCGGCGCCCTGCCCGAACGCAGCGGCAATACCGGCCCCAACATCGTTCAATACGCGCTGGAGACCAGCCACCCCAAGGGTCAACAGCTCTATACCCGCGTCGGTATCAACAAGCAGGCCAAGTTCCAGCGCAACTGCGCCAAGTACAACTCGCCCGACCAGGCGCAGACCGATTTCCTGGCCCAGGGCGGACCGCGCCGCGACCGCATGGGGCTCGACCCCGATGGCGATGGATATGCCTGCGCTTGGGATCCCCGCCCGTTCCGCGCGGCGGTGCAGAACTGATCTTCGGACAGGCCGCGTGACAGCGCCGCTCTGGCACCCCTCGCCCAACTTCGGGCCGCGCCGCCTTGGCGCGCAGCCCGACATCGTGGTGATCCACTACACCGCCATGCCCAGCGCCGAGGCCGCGCTTGAGCGTCTCTGCGATCCGCAGGCCGAAGTGTCGGCGCATTACCTCATCGCCGCCGACGGCCGCGCCTGGCAGATGGTGGCCGAGGTCGCCCGCGCCTGGCACGCCGGGTCCGGGTCCTGGGGGGATGTGACCGACATCAACTCCCGCTCCGTGGGGATCGAGCTCGACAATCCCGGCGAACGCCCCTTTCCCGAGCCGCTGATGACCACGCTCGAGGCGTTGCTGCCCGGCATCCTGCGCCGCTGGTCCATCCCGCCCGAGCGGGTGATCGGCCATTCCGACATGGCGCCCGAGCGCAAGGCCGACCCCGGCCCCCATTTCGACTGGCAAAGACTCGCCCGCAAGGGCCTCGCGATCTGGCCGGGTGAGCCTGAGGATGCGCCAGAAAGCGATTTCGACACCGCCGCCACGCGCTTCGGCTACCCGCCTTCCTGCGACCCGGGAAAACGCCTGCAAGCCTTCCGCGACCGCTTTCGCCCCGGCACCACCGGCCCCGAAGACGCCACTGACC
Organism: Roseovarius confluentis; assembly: GCF_002917925.1. Taxonomy (GTDB): domain Bacteria; phylum Pseudomonadota; class Alphaproteobacteria; order Rhodobacterales; family Rhodobacteraceae; genus Roseovarius; species Roseovarius confluentis. Next base: position 819,686 of record NZ_PPFE01000001.1, read on the forward strand.
GGGCGCTCATGGCCTGCCTTGCCGCGCAATGGCCCGTTGCGCAATCGCGCGGAAACGCATAGATCACCCCTCGCGCGGAGGGCCGGACGGCCGCGTGGGTGAACGCCCGCGAGGAAAGTCCGGACTCCACAAGGCAACGGTGCCGGGTAACGCCCGGCCGGGGCAACCCGAGGGAAAGCGCCACAGAAAACAGACCGTCCCGGACTTGATCCGGGATAAGGGTGAAACGGTGGGGTAAGAGCCCACCGCGGGACGGGCAACCGGACCGGCATGGCAAGCCCCACCGGGAGCAATGCCGAATAGGGATCGCATTCGGGCCGCCTTGGCCCCGCGATCCGGGTTGGCAGCTAAAGCCTGCGGGCAACCGCAGGACCAGATGAATGGTCGTCCTACGACAGAATCCGGCTTACAGGCCCTCCGCGCAATTCCAATCAAATCGTGCGGCTGCGCCGCGCTTTATTGTTTGATTGGGGTCAGCCCCAAACCCCGGGATATTTCCGGCCAGAATGAAGAGGCCTGCCAAGGCAAGCACCCCTGGCGCAACTGGTCAGGCATCCATTCGCTCGAGGCAGAGGCAACGACGACGCGACCATCTGTCAGCCGCACCTAGAGGTTCTGGCCGACGCGCTCGTATCCACAAATGTCGATTTGCCGAAAGTTTAGAGAGGTTTCCTGACCGCCATCGGCCCGGATCGGCGTTGCGCCCTGATCGTCTGGACCCCGCCACGATTCACTTGGAACGCGCCACTGCGGGCGACAAAATTGATCGCCGTCATCGTATCACCGCTCTTCCTCAATACCGGCCATGTCTTCACGGTGCAGACTTTGTTATCGTGACGCGCATATGTCGGCAAACCACATCCATGCCTGGAATTTTTCTCGCCACGAACACCGACATGAGCCATGCGTGGCGACATGTTGGCAACAAACATCTTTGGGTTACGCCCAGTTTCCGCGCACAACGGGCCCTACCCCCTTGACCCTTCCTGCAAGCGGGACCAACGTCAGAGAAATCGTCGAAAGAAAGGGACAAACGTGGCGGCTCGAACCGATTTGCTTGATAGCACCTCGCGCATTCTGGGCGATCTGATCGGCTTTCCCACGATATCGACAGACCCCAACATCGACCTGATCAACTCCATCGCCAACCGTCTCGACATGGTCGGCGCGCGGGTCGAGATCTTTCCCGACCCGTCCGGGCAGAAGGCCAACCTCTTCGCCACGATCGGCCCCGAACGCGATGGCGGCATCGTGCTGTCCGGCCATAGCGACGTTGTTCCCGTGGCCGATCAGGACTGGGCGTCGAACCCCTTTGACATGCTGGAACATGACGGGCGGCTCTATGGCCGCGGCACCTGCGACATGAAGGGGTTTATCGCCGCCACGCTGGCCATGGCCCCGCAATACGCCGCGCTTAACCCCGACCGCCCGCTGCATTTCGCCTTCACCCATGACGAAGAGACGGGCTGTTTCGGCGCCCGTGCGCTGGCCCAGACCCTGCGCGCCAAGGGGCTGACGCCAGGGGTCGCCATCGTGGGCGAGCCGACGATGATGCGCGTCATCGAAGGGCACAAGGGCTGCTATGAATACACCACCCGCTTTTCCGGGCTGGCGGGCCACGGCTCGGCCCCCGATCGCGGCGTCAACGCGGTGGAATACGCCGTGCGCTACATCGCGCGCCTTCTGGACCTCAAGCACAGGCTGCGCGACCGCGCCCCCGCCGACAGCCTGTTCGAGCCGCCCTGGACCACCATCAACACCGGGCGGCTGTCGGGCGGCGTGGCCCACAACGTCATTCCCAGCGAGGCGGTCGTGGACTGGGAAATGCGCCCGGTGCAGACCTCGGACGCCGATTTCGTCAAGGACTCGCTTAAGACCTATATCGAGCAGGAGCTTCTGCCCGCCATGCGCGCCGTCGACCCGGAGTCAGACATCGTGACCGAGGTCATCGGCGAGGTCGAGGGTCTCATCCCCACCACCGACAACGAGGCCCGCACCATCGTGTCGGAACTCACCGGCGCCAACCACGCCGAATGCGTGGCCTTCGGCACCGAGGCCGGCATCTTTCAATCCCTGGGCATGTCGGCCGTGATCTGCGGCCCTGGCTCGATCGAGCAGGCCCACAAGGCCGACGAGTTCGTGGCGCTCGACCAGCTGTCGCAATGCCTCGACATGCTGGAACGATTGCAGGACAAGCTGGTTGCATAACCAGGAGGCACGGATCTGACACCGCAGCCCCGACACTGCCCCAACACAAAGAAGGTGCGCATGCTTGAAAAATCCGCCTGTTTCGCCGTGATGCTCGCCGTGGCCCAACCGGGCCTTGCCGCACCGGTCGAGACGCCCAACGGCACCGTGACCGGCCATTTCGGGGAAACCGAGTTTGATCACCCGCTGCTGTGCGAACGCGACCCTTTCGTCATCGCCCGCACCCATGACGGCGACGGCGCCCCGGCCTTCGAGGCCGCCTTCGTGTCCAACGGCGTCACCAGCATCGAGGTCCGCACCGACACCGAGACCCGCCAGTTCGGCACCTCCACCGACGCCGCTGGCTTTCCGCTGGTGATCGAGGGCGAGGTCGACGGCACGGTCTTTTCGTTCGAAGTCGCCTGCCCGGACGGCTTCGACATGTAAGCCATGCGCTCGGCGGGATGACCCGCCGCGTCACGGCTTTTTCTTGCTTCAAATACTCAAGACCAGCCGGTCGCGGTCAATCGCGCCGGAAGGTCATGTAATGCGGCACCCGCCCCTCGCGCAGGGCCTTCTGCTCATAGCGGGTGGAAATCCAGTCACCCCACGGCTCCCGCCAGTCGCGCGGCCCCTCGGCCAACCAGGTAAAGCCGTGGCGCGGCACCTGTTCCATCGTCTGGCGCACGTAATCGGGAATGTCCGTGGCGACTCTGAAAATCGCCCCCGGCTTCATCACCCGCGCCAGCGGCTCCAGGTGCTCGGGCGTCACGAACCGCCGCCGGTGGTGGCGTTTCTTGGGCCACGGGTCGGGATAGAGCAGGAACGCCCGCGCGATGCTGGCCTCGGGCAGGACGTCGAACATGTCACGCACGTCGCCGGGATGGATCGCCACGTTCTCGACATGGCTGTCACGCAGCTGCCCAAGCAGTTTCGCGACCCCGTTGATGTAGGGCTCGCAGCCGACGATCCCCACGTCCGGGTTCTCCGCCGCCTGGTGGATCATGTGCTCGCCACCGCCGAAACCCACTTCAAGCCATACATCACGTTCGCCGAACAAGGCCCTGAGGTCTATGGGTTTTCGCTCGGGGTTCACCTCCCAGTCCACGGCCCCCGGCGACCACGCGGCCAGGTCCTCGTCCAGGTAGGCTTCCTGCGATTTCTTCAGGTGCTTGCCCTTGAACCGGCCGTAGAAATTGCGCCACGGGGCGCCCGAGGAATGCTTGCCTTCGCTCATCTCACGCCTCCGCCGCGAAAACCCGGCGCAGCACCAGCAGCGCGGGAATGTTCACCAGGTACATGCAGATACCATAGACCGCCGACGGCACGGCGAATTCCGACAGTCCCGTGCTGGCCGCGACGATATTGGCGATGGTGATCCCCACCGTGGCGTTCTGCACGCCCATCTCCACCGCGATGGCCAGACCGTCGCGCCCGGCGATCCCCATCAGCCGTGCCAAGCCGATCCCCACAGCCAGCAACACCAGGTTCAGCACGATCAGGAACGGCCCCAGCCGCGCGAAGCTTTCTGTCAAGAGCGCCCAGTTGCTGGCAATCGCCGCCGCCACGATCAGCACGAACAGGATCAGCGCCACGATCTCGCAGACCCGCTCGATCCGCAGCGCGAACCCTGCCGCGAAACGGCGCAGCAGCAGCCCGATGAACACCGGCAGCGCCGTGATCAGGAACATCGCCACGCCCACCTTCACGACGCTGATCTCGGGCGCGGCCTCGCCCATGAAATGCGTCGCAGCCCAGGCCACCAGCACCGGCAGCGTCAGCACCGACAACAGGCTCACGACCGCCGTCAGCGTGATCGACAGCGCCACGGTGCCCCCGGCCAGCTTGGTCAGCATGTTCGACGTGACGCCCCCGGGGCTGAAGGCCAGCAGCATGATGCCGAACGCCATGCCCCCGCCAAAGCCCCAGGCCGCGATCAGCGCATAGGCCACCAGCGGCAACAGCACGATCTGCGCCACGATGCCGGTCAGCGCAGGCTTGGGCAGGCGCAGCACCCGGCCGAAATCGGCGAAATGCAGCCCCAGCCCCAATGAGAACATGATGAAGGCCAGCGCCAGCGGCAGGCCGATATCAAGGATCATCCCGGTCCCTCCCTTTTGGCGCAGTCTAAGGGCCGCAGCGGGCCATGTCGCGCATGAAAAACGCGGAGGAAATCCCCCGCGTTTCGATGCCGTGCTGTCTGGCTCAGACCGCTTTCTTCAACGCATCCACCAGGTCCGTGCGCTCCCAGCTGAAACCGCCATCGGCGTCGGGCTCACGTCCGAAATGGCCGTAGGCCGCGGTGCGCTGGTAGATCGGCTTGTTCAGCTCCAGCTGTTCGCGAATGCCGCGCGGCGTCAGGTCCATGACCTTGCGGATCGCCTTTTCGATCTCCGCGGGCTCGACCGCGCCGGTGCCGAACGTGTCGGCATAGACCGACAGCGGCTGCGCCACCCCGATCGCATAGCTCAACTGGATGGTGCAGCGTTCCGCCATGCCCGCGGCGATCACGTTCTTGGCCAGGTAGCGCGCGGCATAGGCCGCCGAGCGGTCCACCTTGGTCGGGTCCTTGCCTGAAAACGCGCCGCCGCCATGCGGGGCCGCGCCGCCGTACGTGTCCACGATGATCTTGCGGCCCGTCAGGCCCGCATCGCCGTCGGGTCCGCCGATCACGAACTTGCCCGTGGGGTTCACGTGCCAGGACGTGTCGTCGCCGATCCAGCCCTCGGGCAGGACTTCGCGGATATAGGGCTCTACCACCGCGCGCACGTCCTCGCTGCTCATGTCCTCGTCGAAATGCTGCGTCGACAGCACGATCGAGGTGACGCCCACCGGCTTGCCGCCCTCGTAGCGCACCGTCAACTGCGACTTGGCATCCGGGCCCAGCGTCGGCTCGGCCCCCGATTTGCGGACCTCGGCCAGCCGCCGCAGGATCGCGTGGCTGAACTGGATCGGGGCGGGCATCATCGCGTCGGTCTCGTTCGTGGCATAGCCGAACATGATGCCCTGATCGCCCGCGCCCTCGTCGCCGCGCTCGCCGGTGACACCTTGCGCGATATGCGCCGATTGCTCGTGCAGCAGGTTGGTGATCTCGCAGGTGTTCCAGTGGAACTTGTCCTGCTCGTATCCGATATCCTTGATACAGGCCCGCGTGATATCCTCCACGCTTTCCATGTATTGACGCAACTTGTTCTGGTCGGTCAGGCCGACTTCCCCGCCGATCACGACACGGTTCGTCGTGGCAAAGGTCTCGCAGGCCACCCGCGCCAGCGGGTCCTCGGACAGGAACGCGTCGAGGATCGCATCGGAAATGCGGTCGCACACCTTGTCGGGGTGCCCCTCCGAAACGGATTCGGAGGTGAAAACATAATTATCTCGGGACATGAAAGTGCTCCATTAGGGTCAATTCCCGCCACGCCAGGAAGCCGTTGTGGCAGGTACCTCGCTTCCTTAGGCGGGCCGTACCCGAAGGTCAATCGCTAAGTCCGCGCCTCGCGCTGCCTGCGTGACAGGACCCCGCCCGCCAGCATCAGCAGCACCGCCAGCACCAGCACCGGCGCCTCGCCCGTCCGGCTGTAAAGCGTCGGCGGCAAGGGCGGCGGCAGGGGCGTGTCGATCCAGCCCGCCTCGCCCAGGGGGATATGCGCCAGAATCCGGCCCGTGCCGTCGACCATGGCCGAGACGCCGGTATTGGCCACGCGCACCATGGGCAGGCCCTGCTCGGCGCTGCGCAGCCGGCCCTGCGCAAGGTGCTGGTAGGGTCCCGAGATCTTTCCGAACCACGCGTCGTTGGTGATCATCAGGATCATGTCCGGCCGCTCGGGGGCCGACAGGATGTTGCGGGCAAACACCCCTTCGTAGCAGATCAGCGGCACCGCCGTGCCCAAGCGGCCCATATCCACAAGCTCCACCCCCGGCCCGGCGGAATATCCCCCGCCCTCCTCGGCGGCAAGGCCATGGATGCCGAACCGCGCCATCAGGTCGCCCAGCGGCATGAACTCCCCGAACGGGACAAGGTGATGCTTGTCATAGACCTGGCTGACCGTGCCGGTCTCGTCGAGCCGCAGAAGCGAGTTGTAGAACCGCTGCCCGTCCAGCCGCCGCAGGCCCAGCACCACCGGTGCCCCCTGCGCCGAGGCCGCGATGCCGCCCAAAAGGTCGTCGGACTCGTGCAGGAAGGTGGGGATCGCCGTTTCCGGCCAGACCACCAGGTCGGGTCGTCCATCCTCGCCCGGAGCGGCGGTGAACTGCCGCTGGCGGTCGTAGAACATCTGCAGGTTCTCGGGCCGCCATTTCTCGTGCTGCGCCGCGTTGGGCTGCACCAGCCGCACCGTCTGCGCCTCCGGTCCCGGTGCGGCGGCGTCCGTCGGCGTCATTGCCGCGCCCGCGCCATAAAGCAACGCGATGCCCGCGAGTCCTGCGGCCCCGGCCATGCGCCGGCCCGCGCCCAGGTGCCACAGCGCCACCGCCGCCCCCATGACCAGCGCACACAGGCCCAGGGCCCCGCCCACGGACGCCCAATACAGCAAGGGCGTGTCGATCAGCACATGCCCCACCTGCGCCCAGGCGAACCCGGTGAAAAACCATCCGCGCAGCACCTCTCCGATGACGAAGGCCCCGACCAGCGCCACGCCGCTGCGGGGGGCGATTGACCGTGCGGCGGCAAAGGCCGCGGCCCAGTAGGATGCCATGAACACCGACAACCCAAGCACCGCGAAGGGCGCCATCCAGCCATGCCGCGCGGCATCCACCAGGAACGGCTCGAAAATCCAGCTGAGCGCGATGACGAAATGGCCGGTGCCCGCCACCAGCCCGAGGATCGTGGCCGACAGCCACCCGCGGGTTTCGCGCCAAAGGCCGAAAATCACCGCCAGTGCGATAATCGTCAGCGGCCACAGTCCCCACGGCGCCTGCCCCAGCGCCGCCGCGGCGCCCAGGCCGGCGGCAAAGGCATAGCGCGTCCACACGCGGCCCTCACCGATCTGCCGCGTCAGCGCGTCAAGACGGACCATGAATTACCCCTCGATCGCCTCGGGCAGGCGCACCCGCAGCCGCTTGATCCGCCGCGGATCGGAATCCAGCACCTGGATTTCTATGCCCGTGGGATGCTCGACCAGCTCGCCCCGCGCCGGAACGCGGCCCAGCAGCATGAAGACCAGCCCGCCCAGCGTGTCGATCTCTTCCTCGTCGATCTCTTCCGAGTCGGTCAGCGACAGCCCGATCTCGGCCTCGAACTCCTCCAGAGGGGCCTTGGCCTGCACCACATAAGAGCCGGGCTTTTCCTCGGACCAATAGGCGCCCTCGTCCTGGTCGTGCTCATCGGCGATCTCGCCCACGACCTGTTCGATCAGGTCCTCGATGGTCACCAGGCCGTCGACCCCGCCATATTCGTCGATCACCAGCGCCATGTGCCGGCGCTCGGCCTGCATCTTCTGCAACAGCACGCCGATCGTCATCGATGGCGGCACGTACATCAGCGGACGCAACAGCTCTTCCAGCGAATAATCCGCGCCCTGCCCGTTGAATCCGTGCTTCAGCGCGAAATCCTTGAGGTGGACAAAGCCCGTTGGCGTGTCCAGCGTGCCCTCGTACACGGGCAGACGCGTCAGCCCGCTTTCGCGGAACGTCTGGACCAGTTCATCCTTGGTGACTGTTGCGGGTACGGAAACAACGTCCGCCTTGGGGATCATCACGTCCTCGACGGAAAGCCGCCGCAGGTTGCCCAGCCCCAGGTTGGGCGCGAGGCCGTTGCCTGTCGTGTCATCCCCATCACCCTGCAGGTCGTCTTCCTCGCCGCCATACTCTTCGTCCACGCCCAGCGCGCCAAAGAAGCGACGGAAGAACCCGCCCTGCGTGTCGTTCTGATCCTCTGCCGGATCGTCGCCCTTGTATGCCTCGGACCGCGCGCCATGCGCTGCCATAGAAGAGGCGTCGTTGCTGTCGTTCATCTTACCTTTCCGAATCGTGCCCGCGTTCGCGGACAACGGGTAACTCAATATGGGTCAGGCAGACCCAGTTTGCCAAGTATCTCCACCTCGGTTCGTTCCATCAAGGTGGCATCCTTGTCACGAACGTGATCGTAGCCCAGCAAATGCAAGATTCCGTGAACGATAAGATGCGTCACGTGGTCCTGCATCGGCTTGCCCGCCGCGCGGGCCTCTTTCGCGCAAGTGTCGAAGGCGATCGCGATATCGCCCAGCTCGGGGTCGAGGCCCGCATCGGGCAGGTCCGGCACGTCACCTTCGGCGCCTGCGCCCCGCTCCTCGCTCGGCCAGCTCAATACATTGGTCGGCGCCGCCTTGTCCCGGAAATCTTCGTTCAAGGCGGCAATCCGCGCATCGTCGCAGCCCAGCACCGCGATTTCCCACTCCGCGGGGTCCAGCCCCAGGTGCGCCAGCGTCGCCTCCGCCGCCCGCACGGCCAGCCGCTCCAGCCCCGCGTCCAGCCAGCGGTCATCCTCGATGACCGTATCGACAGAAACGCTCACACCGGGCGCAGGCCGGAATTTTGCAAAATTCCGGATCGGAAAATTGCAATTTTCCGGGCAATTTTCTTCCAAAGAAAATTGTGCCCGGCCTCAGACATCCGCGTCGTAGGCCTCGATGATCGCCGCCACCAGCGGATGGCGCACCACGTCTTTGGAAGTGAAGTAGTTGAAGGCGATCTTCGGGATATCCTTCAACAGCCGCTCGGCATCGTGCAGCCCGCTCGTCACCCCGCGCGGCAGGTCGATCTGGCTGCGGTCGCCGGTGATCACCATGCGGCTGCCCTCGCCCAGCCGGGTCAGGAACATCTTCATCTGCATCGAGGTGGCGTTCTGCGCCTCGTCCAGCACCACGAACGCATTGGCCAGCGTGCGCCCCCGCATGAAGGCCAGCGGAGCTATCTCGATCCGCTTCTCCTCGATCAGCTTGGCCACCTGCTTGGCCGGGAAGAAATCGTTCAGCGCGTCGTAGAGCGGCTGCATGTAGGGGTCGACCTTGTCCTTCATGTCGCCCGGCAGATAACCCAGCTTCTCGCCAGCCTCCACCGCCGGCCGGCTTAGGATGATGCGGTCGACATGCCCCTCGATGAACATGCTGACGCCCACAGCCACGGCAAGGTACGTCTTGCCGGTGCCCGCCGGCCCGATGCCGAAGGCCAGCTCGTTGGCAAAGAGCGCCTGCACATAAGCCTTCTGCGCGTCCGTGCGCGGCTCGACGGGCTTCTTGCGGGTCTTGATCTCGACCCGCCCGCCCTTGAACATCTCAAGCTGGTCACCCCCATCCGCCGCCGCGTCGTCGCCCGCGCCGCGGTCGGCACTGCCGCCCGCCCCCATGCGCAGCTCTCGGTCCACGTCGCCATGCTCGACCGTGCGGCCCTCTTCCAGCCGCTGGTACAGCGCCAGCAGCACGTCGCGCGCCTCCTTGGCCTGCTCCGGATCGCCAATCACGGCAAGCTGGTTGCCCCGGCGCAGGATCTGCACGCCCAGCTTCTTCTCGATTTCGGCAAGGTTGCGGTCGTATTCGCCGCACAGGTCGATCAACAGGAAATTGTCGGGGAACTCGACAACCGTTTCCAGAATGTCGCTGCTTTCGGATTGCGACGTCAGCACGTTCGTGACCAATCAAATCTCCCTGTCAAAGGCCTGTGCCAATGCTGCCAAGATGCGCCCCCAAGGGCAAGGCCCACGGCGCAATTGTCACGGCTTTGAAACGAAAAATGCCGCAGCGGGTATCGCTGCGGCACGAATTTCGGCGAAAGCGGCATGTCAGGTGCTTGGGTCCGGCACGGGCGAACCCGACTTGTACCCCCCGGTCGCCACGGTCGGCGGTGCGGTGCCCGAACAGACCGGCTTGCCGTACTTGTCCAGCCGCTGCGACAGGTAGCCCTCGGTTCCGTCGTCGATGATCCAGTGATCACAGCCGTTCGGATCGACCCAGATCCCGGCCTGAAGCTGGCTCAGGTGCTTGGAATCAAAGCCACGGTCGACGGTCTTGTCAGTCTTCGGCACGTCGCAGGCGCTGACGAGGCCCGCAAGGGGAACGACGGCGATCAGTTTAAGAAGTTTCATCATGGTCCCCTTCAGCGAATGCAGATGATTTCGACGCGGCGATTTTGCTGCATGCCGGCGGCGGTGTTGTTCGATGCCTTGGGCAGACGCTCGCCATAGCCGCGTACATCCGCGATCCGCGCGCCGGTGCCGGCAGCGATTCGCGCCACCGAGTTGGCCCGGCGATAGGACAGGTCGATATTGTACTGGTCCGACGCACGGCTGTCGGTATGCCCGGTGATGATGTAGGAAATCGCCCCCGTGCTGCGGAAGAACTCCTGCAGACGCGCACGACCGGCCGAATTGATATTCGCGCTGTCAGTCGCAAAGAGCTGGTCGGTGTTGACCACACCGCACACGTTGCCGCGGCGGCAGACCGGGATGCCCTGGCGGTTCACGTGCGGGGTCATGTACCCTTCCCAGCCGTCATCCATCACCCAGTGTTCGCACCCGTCCGGATCGACCCAGATCGTCGGCACGTAACGCTCACCTTTCACGACCCGCTGGCCACTTTGCGCCTGACCGGGCTCGGTCATCGCCACGACACCCAGAGCCACGGCAGCAAGGCCGCTCATCAGGGTGCGCACTGTTTTCGAAAACGTGTTCGTCACAGCCACTGTCCTTTTTATTATTTCCCCCGCTTGTCACGGTACCAGGCAGCGATTCCGCGACAAAAAACAAATTATTGTTTGACTTTAGCAAGTTCCGGCGCGTTGTGAAGTATAAATAGCCAGATATTGTGGCACTGCGGGAAACAATGGCCACCTATGGGTTATCCACACCCCGACAGGCCAAATTACCCCGCCACCAGAGGGCGTTACGGCCAGACCGCCGGAAATTCAGGCAGGCAGCACCCGCCCGCCCAGAGAATTGGCGCCGCTCTCGATGATTTCCACCCGGCGCAAGTCGCCCGACTGCACGGTGGAGTCGCTCACATGCACCGCGTGCAGGTAATCCGACTTGCCCACCATCTGTCCGTCGCGCCGCCCGGCCTTCTCGAACAGCACGCCCACCTCGCGGCCCACCATCGCGTCCTGGATCGCGCGCTGCTGCTCGGTGATCAGCGCCTGAAGGCGGTGCAGACGCTCGGTCTTCACCTCCTCGTCCAGCTGCGCACGCTCCGCCGCGGGCGTGCCGGGCCGTGTGGAATACTTGAAGGAATAGGCATAGCCATAGCGGACCTCTTCGATCAACGCCATCGTGTCCGCGAAATCCGCCTCTGTCTCTTCGGGGAAGCCCACGATGAAATCCCCCGACAACAGGATATCGGGCCGTGCCGCGCGGATCCGCTCGATCAGCCGGATATAACTTTCCGCGGTATGGCTGCGGTTCATCCGCTTCAGAATCCGGTCGCTGCCGGACTGCACCGGCAAGTGCAGGTACGGCATCAGCTTGGCGCACTCCCCATGCGCCGCGATCAGGTCGTCGCTCATGTCGTTGGGATGGCTGGTGGTGAACCGGATGCGCTCCAGCCCGTCCACCTTGTCCAACTCCCAGATCAGCTGCGCCAGCGACCAGTCATTCCCGTCCGGCCCCTCGCCATGGTACGCATTCACGTTCTGACCCAGCAAGGTAAGCTCGCGCACACCGCGTTCCACCAGCTCCTTCGCCTCATCCACGATGCGGCTGACCGGGCGGCTTACCTCGGCCCCACGGGTATAAGGCACCACGCAGAAGGCGCAGAACTTGTCGCAGCCCTCCTGCACGGTCAGGAACGCGGTCGGGCCCCGCTTGGCCTTGCCACCGCGCTTGCGCAGCGTCTCGAACTTGTCATCCAGCGGAAACTGCGTATCCAGCGCCTTGTCCCCACCCCGTGCCTTGGCCTCCAGCGCTGGCAGGTTGTGATAGCTTTGCGGCCCCACCACCAGGTCCACCATCGGCTGACGGCGCATGATTTCCTCGCCTTCGGCCTGTGCGACACAGCCCGCCACGCCGATCTTGAGGTCCGGCTTGGCGTCCTTCAGCCCCTTGAACCGGCCCAGCTCCGAATAAACCTTTTCCGCGGCCTTTTCGCGAATGTGACAGGTGTTGAGCAGAATCATGTCCGCGTCGTCGGGCGTGTCCGTCTCGACATACCCCGCGCCGCCCATGGCCTCGGCCATGCGCTCGCTGTCATAGACGTTCATCTGGCACCCGTAGGTCTTGATGTATAGCTTCTTCGCTTCGGACATGGCCACACCCTGCATCTCAAGCGGTTTCAAGGCGCCTGCCTACACCACCTGCCGCCCGACTTGCAATGCGCCGCGAATTGCGGAATTTTACCGGCGCAGCCCCAGAGGATGACGATGCAGTACCCCACCCTCTCCGCCTTTTTCGACAGCCCCGGCACCGCGCTCGCCAAGGGCCCCGTCGCCATGATCTTCGTCGAGGACGAGGTCGAGGTCGACAGCGCCATCCGCCACCACCTCGACACCGGGTTTGCGTCGGTGCTGGTTTTCATGCCCCACGCCTTTGACCTGGCCCCCGACGTGGCCGACCGGGTCGAGCGGATCGGCCATGACATCGCGGCGGGCGACAGCTTCGTCGAGGCGGTGAACCGCGTGATCGAGGCCGCACCGGGCCTCTGGCTCTATTATTGCTTCAACGCCGAATACCTGTTCTTCCCGTTCTGCGAGACGCGCACCGTGGGCGAAATGCTGGCCTTTCACACAGAGGAACGTCGCGACGCGATGTTGAACTACGTGGTGGACCTCTATGCCGGCGATCTCGACCGCCACCCCGGGGCGGTGTCGCTGGAGGATGCCCATCTCGACCGCTCGGGCTATTACGCGCTGGCGCGTAACGACCCCGACAACCACAACCACCCGCGCGAACGGCAACTGGATTTCTTCGGCGGCCTGCGCTGGCGCTACGAGGAGCACATTCCCCCCGAACGTCGCAAGATCGACCGCATCGCACTGTTCCGCGCCAAGCCGGGGCTGGAACTGCGTCCCGATCACACCTTCAACGACGAAGAATACAACACCTATGCCTGCCCGTGGCACCACAATCTGACGGCGGCGGTGGCCTCGTTCCGCACCGCCAAGGCGCTGAAACGCAACCCGGGCTCGACCTTCGACATCCACACCTTCAAGTGGCACAATTCCGCGCCCTTCGAATGGCATTCGCGGCAATTGCTGGATCTTGGCCTGATGGAACCCGGCCAGTGGTTCTGAAGTGACCCTAGCGCGTGGACCGACGCCGCGCCGCCCAGATCCGCAAATCCAGGATCACTTTCACCGTGGCGCCCAGCGCCAGCGCAAATAGCGCGTACTTGCTCACCGTTTCCATCGTGCCTTGAATAAGAACCGCGTGCAGGCCCGTGCCCGCAACGATCAGCACCGCCAGCGCCGTATGCGCCCGCCGCCATGTCATCGGCCGCACCCCCAGCCGCTTGCGCATCACCGCCAGCGCGGCGGTGGCAAAGATCAGCCACATCACCAGCACGCCCCAGACCGAGAACGGCGTGGGCGAGCGCAGCAGCAACGCATCCACCACGTCCGGCGGGCTGGTCAGCCACAGCCCGCCCACATGCAGCACCACCAGCGCCACGATCCCCGCGCCGACCCAGCGATGCACCCGCCGCCCCTTCAGCGCAGGCACACCGGGCAGGTATCCGCCCGCCAGCAAGGGTTGCAACAGCATCAGGGCAAAGCCCACGATCCCGGCAAAGCCGGCCAGGATGTAGATCGGTTGGCGCCATTGCAGCAGCGGGCTGAACCCCGCCGCCACGACGGGCACAAGAAGGGCGGCGCAGACCGCCGCCCATATCGAAAGCTTGCGAAACATCAGGACTTTACGCCGGGACCAGTACGAACTCCACGTCAAGTGAAGTCTGCCCCGGGCTCGTCATCACCGGGCGCAGGAACACCGTCTCGAAGCCGCCATCGTCATACTCGGCATCATAGGCCAGATGGCCGTGCGGCTGACCAAAGGCAGGCACGATCTGCGGCATGTCCATGACGAACCGCCCGTTCCGGTCGGTCAGGGTCGCACCATGGCTTTCCGGGTCGCGCTCGTGCCCCTCGGTGGTGTGCGCCCACATCTGGATGCGGCGGCCTTCAAGCGGCGCACCATCCCCCGCACGACGCACCGTGCCGGTCATGGAAAAGCCGCCATTGCCAATGCGCTCCACGATCTGCGCACCGGGGCGATAATTGTTGGCGCCGCCCGGCATCGTCGGCGTCGGCTGCACGCCCGCCGCTCGCGCCGGCACGATCAGGCCCGATCCCAGAGCCACGGCGGCGGCCGCGCTGCCGGTCGCCATCAGCTTGCGTCGATTGATCAGTCGGGGTCTCATATCGGTCTCTCCTGTCAGGTCGGGGGCGCAGGCTGCCATACCGGGCACAACCTGCGCCATCATACCCTATTCAAGATAACGCCGATCCGCCGCAGGCAAACCGCCCTCACGCCACCGTGACCGCGCGAATTCGTCCCGATCGGCGGCGTTCGGCCCAGCCGCCATCGATGACGCGGCATCGCCGCTCAGCGTCATACCGCCTGCCCGGTCCATTCCGGCAGCGGAAACACCATGTCGTACAGCCAGTTAAAGCCCAGCGCATAGACCATGTAAAACAGGGCGAACGACAGATCCATCACCAGCGCGTGCCACAGCGAGACCTGCAAATACCACGCGATGAACGGCATCAGCACCACCAGGAGCCCAAGCTCGAACAGGCCCGCATGGACAACGCGCACCATCGCGGTCTTGCGAGTCGAGCCTGTCCGGCGCCGCAAGACCAGGTCGAAGCCGAAATTGAACACCATGTTCCAAAGCGTGGCGATGGTCGCGCTGACAAGGCCGACCACCCCGATATCATGCATCGGCATGCCAAAGGCCACAGCTCCCAGCGGAACGATCAGGATCAGGGCGATGATTTCAAAGCTCAGCGCATGGCGCAGACGGTCAAACGGGGATCTCATGGAACCCTCCCACATCTAACCGGGCCGTCCCGGATGCAAACTACCCGTTTGGGGAGGTCGTCCTCTGCACAGTCAGATGCGGCTTCATCGCGCCGCTTTCAAGCGACACCGCTCGGATCGTGGAAGATGTGGCAGAAAAGGCACCACCCGCGCGTCGTATCGCGGTCCCGGTTACTGCCGCAGGTTCATCAACGCCCGCGTGATCGCGCTATGCTCGCTCGCGTTGCCGCTACCCAGGTCGCTCATCGCCGTCAGATAGCCGCTGCCGGTCTCGGTGCTTTCCAGCCAGTCGACACCGTAAGCATAGACACCCTGCATCCGGTCATGCATCACCGGGTATAGCGCCCGCTCCTGCCAGATCGCCGTCATGCACAGCCCCATCAGACAAACCTGAACGCCACGCGCCCACTTGCGGGCGGTCTTGCCCTTGGCCTGGCGTTTTTCGAGGCGTACCTCTTGGGGAGAGCGCATGAAAGTCATGCGTACAAAGTCCCCGAATCCCGTGGCAATATTGTGGCGATACTCGGACCAAACCGGGACATCTCAAGGTTTAGTCAGTTTCGCGCTTTACCCTAAAGGTTCTCCGGCTGCGGCATCCCCAGCACGTGATAGCCGCCATCGACCTTGATCACCTCGCCGGTGGTGCAGGCGCCCGCCGGGCTGGCCAGGTACACTGCCGTGCCCCCGATCGCCTCCAGCGTGGCATTGGCCCGCATCGGCGAATTTTCCTCGGTGTGCCGAAAGGTCCGCCGCGCCCCGCCGATGGCCGCGCCCGCCAGCGTCTTCATCGGCCCGGGGCTGATCGCGTTGACGCGGATCTTGTCGGGGCCAAGATCGTTGGCCAGGTAGCGCGTCGTCGCCTCCAGCGCCGCCTTGGCCACGCCCATCACGTTATAGTTCGGCACCACCCTGTTCGACCCCTGGTAGGTCAGGGTCAGCATCGTGCCGCCGTTCTCCTTCATCATCGGATAGGCGCGCCGGGCGATCTCGATGAAGGAATAGACCGAGATATCCATCGAATGCTTGAAATTCGTCCGGCTGGTGTTCAGGAACCGTCCAGACAGCTCGGACTTGTCGGAATAGGCGATGGCATGCACCACGAAGTCAATCGTCGGCCAGGTTTCGGCCAGCTTGGCAAAGGCCGCGTCCAGCGACTCGTCCTTGGTGACATCCACATCCATCAGGATGTTGGACCCCACCGAGTTGGCCAGCGGCTCGACCCGCTTGGCAAACGCCTCGCCCTGGTAGGAAAAGGCCAGCTCCGCGCCCGCCTCGTGCATCGCCTTGGCGATCCCCCACGCGATGGACCGGTCATTCGCCACCCCCATGATCAGGCCGCGCAGTCCTTGCATAGAATTTGTCATCCGGCGTCCTATCCGTCGAACCGGCTCAGCAGCATCGAGCCATTCGTGCCGCCGAAACCGAAAGAGTTGGTCATCACCGTATCAAGCCCGGCATCGTCCACGCGGGCCGTCGCGATCTCGCCCTCAAGGATCGCGGGGTCCAGCGTCTCGACATTGATCGACGGGATGATGAAATCGTGGTGCAGCGCCAGCAGGCAATAGATCGCCTCCTGCGCGCCCGTGGCCCCCTGGCTGTGCCCGGTCATCGACTTGGTGGAGCTGATGGGAGGCACCTTGCCCTCGCCGAATATCCGGCGCACGGCCTCCACCTCACCCGCGTCACCGACCGGGGTCGAGGTGCCATGCGCGTTGATATAGCCAACCTTGCGATCCTCGGGCAGCGTCTGCAGCGCCAGGCGCATCGCCCGTTCGCCGCCTTCGCCGCTGGGGGCAACCATGTCATGCCCGTCGCTGGTGGCGGCATAGCCCGTCACCTCGGCATAGATCTTGGCGCCCCGCGCCTTCGCATGCTCCAGGTCCTCCAGCACGACGATCCCGCCGCCGCCGGAAATCACGAATCCGTCGCGGCCCGCGTCGAACGCCCGGCTCGCCTTTTCGGGGGTGTCGTTATACTTCGACGACATCGCGCCCATCGCGTCGAACAGGCAGCTCAGCGTCCAGTCCAGTTCCTCGCCGCCGCCTGCGAACATCACGTCCTGCTTGCCCATCATGATCTGTTCCGCCGCATTGCCGATGCAGTGCAAGCTCGTGGAACAGGCCGAGGTGATGGAATAGTTGATGCCCTTGATCCGGAACGCCGTCGACAGGTTGGCGCTGATCGTCGAGGACATGCATTTCGGCACCGCGAATGGCCCGATCCGCTTGGGGCTGCCCTTTTCCAGTACCGTCTGGTGCGCCGCCAGCATGGCCGAGGTGGACGGCCCGCCGGACCCTGCCACCAGCCCGGTGCGCGGGTTGACGATTTCGCCCTCGTCCAGCCCGGCATCGGCGATGGCCTGTTGCATGGCGATATGCGCATAGGCCGCACCCGGCCCCATGAAGCGCAGGGTGCGCTTGTCCACATGCTCGGTGACGTCCAGCTTGACGTCCCCGGCGATCTGGCTGCGGAACCCGTGTTCCGCCATCTGCTCGTTGGCGGTGATGCCCGAACGTCCCTCCTTCAAGGAGGAAAGGACTTCCTCGGCATTGTTGCCGATGCTGGAGACGATCCCCAGCCCGGTGACGACGACACGACGCATGTTGCCTCCCTACCTGATTGTTCGCGTTGTAGGGCATGCAAGGCGGCGGGTGCAAGATCAATGCCGCGTCCGGGAGGCTATCCCACCAGGGAAAAATGCTCCGGATCGATCGAGATCGTCCAGTGAACGCCCTCTGCGTCCAGGTGGTACAGCGCTTGCGTGCCCAGCATCGACGGCGCCAGCGAGGTCAGCACCGTGCTGCCGAATCCCGGCGCGTCTTCCTCGGGCGGATGCGCCAGGCTGCGTTCCTGCCAGCTCAGGTCCAGAACGCGGCCACCGGCCCCCTGCCCCAGCTTCCAGTTCAACTGCACCTCACCGGCGTCATGCGCCAGCGCGCCGTATTTCATCGCGTTGGTGGCCAGCTCGTGCAGGGCGATCCCCAACGTCTGGACCGCCTGCGGCAGCAACCGCACCTCCGGGCCCGACAGGCGGACACGCGCATCGTTTTCAACGGTGAACGGACGCAGATGACCCATCACCAGGTCGCGCAGGTCCGCATCGTCCCACTGCCCGCCGACCAGCAGATCGGTCGATTTCGACAGCGCCGTGATCCGGTCTCCGAACTTCGAGTTGAATTCCTCGACCGACGTCGCGCCCCGGGCTGTCTGGCGCTGCACCGCCGACACGATGGTCAGCATGTTCTTGGCCCGGTGGATGACCTCGCGCGACATCAGCTCGCGGGCTTTCTCGGCTTTGCGCAACTCGCTGATGTCACGGTGGATGTTGGAAATCGCCACCACGTCGCCATCCACGCCCCGGATGGGCGCACAACTGATCCAGACCTCGCGTGCCGTGCCGTCGCGGGCTATGCGCGCCGCCTCGAACTGGCTCAGTCGCCCCGCGATGATCTCGTCACGATACCATGCGACGGGCATTTTCTCGTCCTCGGGGTACATGGTCGCCAGCGATCTCCCGATGATCTCGTCGCTCGAATACCCGTAAAGCCGCTCCGCCGCCGGGTTCCACGACGTGATCTTGCCCTCCAGGTCATAGGTCAGGATCGCGTCCGACGTCCCCGCCACCAGCGCGGCCAGCGCGTTGCTGTCCACCGCCGTGCGTTTCAGCGCGTCCCGTTCCTGGTGGCGCTGCGTCACGTTGCGGTGCTGGATCGTCAGAAAGGGCTGCCCTTCGAAAACAAGCCGCGTTGCGGTCAGCTCGAACCAGCGTTTCACGGTGGGGCTGTCACAGGGGTATTCGCACACGAACGGATCGCCCGAGCGCAGCGTCATCTCCAAAGAGTCCGCAATCAGCCGGGCTTCCATGCTCGACTCGCCGTCCGCCGCCCGACAGATGTCGAAATAGTTGCTGCCGACATAGCCCGAGGGCGCCCCGTCATTCTCTGCACCGAACTGCTTCCAGGCGGAATTGGCCGCGATGACCACGCCGTCGGCATCCACGATCACGAACTCGTCCGGCAGCGCGTCTATGAATTCCGTCACGCCCATCCGGCCGACCGGCCCGAAAGCATCACTGTTGGTCTGCACGCGCTCTTGCCTCGTTACTCTATTGCGGTTGCGACCCTACGTGGGGACGATGTCCCACAGGCACAACCTTGGTATAATCGAAGCGACCTTATCCCAGCCCGTTCGCCCCGCTGCAATAAACTCGTTTAATTGTAGTTAACTTTACGTGACGTAAGCGAAAAATCGCCGAAATGCCGCCAAATCAGTCACTTAACCCGGCGCCGCACCCCTATGCCGCGAAAACTTGAGCGATTCTGCCCGTTGTGGCAGCATTTCGGCCAGATCGCGCCCATCGGCGCGGTGGACATTTGGAAATGACGTTGCGTAATGCGCCTCCGCCCCGCCAGCCGGGCCTCGACGACACCACCTTCCTGGTCTGCATCGGGGCGGCGAAATGCGCCACCAGCTGGCTGCACGCCTACCTTTGCGACCTGCCCGGCTGCGCTCCCTCGCCGCTCAAAGAGGTGCATTTCTTCGACGCCCGCCACCCCGAACACGCCCTGGGCGATCCCGACGCGCTGGCGCTGGCACGGCTGAAATTCCATCTCGACCAGCCGGGCGCGACACCCGATACCCTGAAACGCAGCCCCGCGTTCCGCGCCAGCCTCGACCGGGTGCAAATGGTTCACGACGACAGCGCCTATTTCCGCCACTTCGCCGGTCTGCGCGGCCCGGATACCCGTTGCGTCGCCGACATCACGCCGGGCTATTCCGCCATCGGCCCGGCGGGCCTTGCCGATATCCGCGATGTCTTCGCCCATCAGACCTGCCGCCTGCGCCTGCTCTTCATCATGCGCGATCCGGTCACCCGCTTCTGGTCGCAGCTGCGCCACCTGGAACAGATCGCGCCCGACACCCGCGCCACGCAGGACTGGGACAGGGTCCGCCACATGCCCGCCCTTGTCGCGCGGGCCGACTACACCGGAATCGTCACCGCCCTCGACGCCACCTTCCCGGCAGGCGACGTGCTCTATCTCTTCTACGAAACCCTCTTCACCGAGGCCGCCCAGCGCCGCCTCTGCGAATTCATCGGCCTGCCCCATGCCCCGGCGGACGCCGGCACGGTCCGCAACGAGACCACGCTCAAGGCCCCGCTGCCCCGCGCCGCCCGTGACGCGCTCGCGGCCCAGCTTGCGCCGCACTACGCCTTCTGCCGCGACCGCTTCGGCGCAGAGGTGCCCACCGGCTGGCAAGACTGACGGCCGGAAAAACTTTGAACCATCGCGCGCCGCGCGCCGACCCATCCCCGTACAACACGCGCCGATCATCCGTGGCGCACCAACGGAGGATACCAGAATGCCCGAAGATCTCGCACCCAGCTTCACCGACGACACCCTGCTCGACCCCGCCACCCGGTCACTGGCCGAGCGCATGGCCGACGACATCATCGCCCGCAGCGTCATGCAGTCATTCGAACCCAAGGATCAGGAAACCGTTCCGATGAAGGATTTCTCCGAACCCGAATGGGACAGCCTCGTGCCGCCCGACATCTCGGACAGTTTCGACTTCCTGCTCTAGGGCGATGCGATCAATGGGTCGCGCTTCAGGTCTCGCTAAGCGCGACCTTCATGTCCTTGACCTGGTAGATCACCTCGCCATCGGCCTCGACCCGGCCATCGGCCACGCCCATGGTCAGGCGCCGCGTCTGCACGGCCTTGGTGAAATCCACGTAATAGGTCAGCATCTTGCGGTCCGGGCGGACCATGCCGGTCAGCTTCACCTCGCCCACGCCCAGCGCATAGCCGCGCCCCTGCCAGCCGCGCCAGCCCAGGTTGAAACCCGTCAGCTGCCACAGCCCGTCAAGGCCAAGGCACCCCGGCATGATCGGGTTGCCCGGAAAATGACACTCGAAGAACCACAGGTCCGGCTTGATGTCGAACTCGGCCACCACATGCCCTTTGCCATGCGGCCCGCCATCGCCCGAAATATCGGTGATCCGGTCCATCATCAGCATCGGCGGCTCGGGCAGCTGCGCATTGCCGGGGCCGAAAAGCTCGCCACGTGCGCATTTCAGCAGGTCTTCGCGGTCGAAGCTGCTCGGGAAGTCGGCCATAGGGTCGCACCCTTTTCTCTATTGGTTCCGTTACCTGATCCTGTAACACCCCGCAAAACCCCCGCGCAAGCCCTGCCGCAATGCGCTATGGTGCAGAATTTTGTTTGAAATTCCCCCGCCACGCCCCCTATATTGATCCTGAGACAGGAGCGTTCATGACCGACACCGAGGCAACAACCCGAGGCACCGAATGGCTCGCAGGCGCAGGCCTGCGCCCGACCCGTCAGCGCGTTGCGCTGGCCACGCTGCTCGTGGGCGACGGACAGCACCGCCACGTCACCGCCGAAAGCCTCTTTGCCGCGGTCTGCGAAAACGGTGACAGCGTGTCGCTCGCCACCGTTTACAACACGCTCCGCGCCTTCTGCGACGTGGGCCTGCTGCAAGAGGTCACCGTCGACGGGTCCAAAAGCTATTTCGACACCAACACCCACGATCACCCGCATTTCTTCTGGGAGGACGAACAGCGCCTCTCCGACGCGCCCGCCGATGAGCTTGAGATCGCCCGCCTGCCCGGCGCCCCCGAAGGTGCCGAAATCGCAAGCGTCGACGTGGTGATCCGCCTGCGCCGCAAGTCCGGCTGAACCGCCCGGGATGCGCGCCGCTTATTACGAAACATTCGGAGCCCCCGAAGACGTCCTGATCATTGGTGAGGTCGACACCCCCACGCCCGGTCCGGGCGAGGTTCTGGTCCGGTTGACCCATTCTGGCGTGAACCCGTCCGACGCCAAGTCCCGTGCGGGCACCCGCCCCGGCGTGACCAAGCCCGATTTCCCGCGCATCATCCCCCATTCCGACGGCGCCGGCACGATCTTCGCCGTGGGCGAAGGCGTCGACCCCGCGCGCATGGATCAGCATGTCTGGATCTGGAATGCCCAGTGGCAACGCGCCCACGGCACCGCGGCCGAGATGATCGCCCTGCCCGCAGATCAAGCCGTGCCCCTGCCCGAGGGCGTCAGCCACGAGATCGGTGCCACGCTCGGCATCCCGGGCCTGACCGCGTGCCAGACCGTCTTTGGCGGCGGCGAAGTGGCGGGGCAGACTTTGCTCATCTCCGGCGGCGCGGGGGCCGTCGGCCACATGGCGGTGCAGCTGGCCAAATGGGGCGGTGCCACCGTCATCACCACTGCCTCCGCCGACGCTGCCGATTACGTGGCCGACACCGGCGCCGATCACGTGCTCGACTACCGCGACGACGATCTGACCGCGAAAATCAAGGACATCGCCCCCGGTGGCATCGACCGCGCGGTCGAGGTCGAGTTCGGCACCAACGCCGTTCTGCTGGCCGAGGTGATGAAGCCTCTGGGCACAATCGCCACCTACGGCTCGGCCAAGGACATGACGCCGGAACTGCCCTTCGGCGCGATGCTGTTCAAGGCGCTCAAGATCGACATTTCCCTGATCTACATCCTGCCCCCGGCGGAACGCGCCGCGGCAATCGCCCGCCTGCACGCCGCCCTCACCGAAGGCGCGCTGAAGCCCGCTATTCACGCCTGCCTGCCACTCGCCGATTGCGTCACGGCGCACAACATGGTGCTCAGCCCCGGCCGCCGCGGCGCGGTCCTGCTGGAAACCGTCTAAGCAGCCCTGCCTGCCATCGCAGCAGACCACACAGCTCAAGACAGCTCTACAGCTTCGCGAACTCCGCGCCGAGATTCCTGGTGCTGGCACCGGTCTCCAGCCGTTCGAGCATCGACGTGATCTTTTTCCTCCGCCGCCGCGAGCGGATCTGCCGCGCCTCGAGCTTGTGCGGTTTCAGCCGCACCCGCTCACCCTCGGCGTCCATGTCGAATTCGCGCACCGCGGCCACGACATGGTTGGCCTGGTTGGTCGCGCAGACCGCCATCAGCTTCAGACAGCGGTCCTGCAGGTCCGTCTCGTCCCCGCTGTGCCCCGCCCGGCGGGCAACATCCTTGAAGGTTCCGATATCGACATATCCGCCTGACGGGATCGGCCCCTGCCCGGTCACGTTCGCCGGCTGCTCCATTTCCTCTTTCCGCAATTCCTCGCGGTCGACAACGCTGGACACATTGACGTCCTCGCCCGTGTCGAGAGACGCCAGAACGTCCAGCAGGTAAGCGGGCTGCGCGCCCATGTTCGACACCAGGCACCGGGCCTGCATGTCCTGTCCGCCGCCACGGTTGATCAGGATGCTGGACCGGCGCTGCTGGATATACCCGCTCAGGAAGATATGCAGATAGACCAGCCACACGACCGTCGTCGTTAGGCTGGCCGCGATCTGAACGATCTCCACGTTCTCTTTCAGAAAGTCCAACATTGTCGTCACGTCTCTTGCTCTTGCCGGCGTTTGCACAAGAGCCAACGCAATTCCCGCGCGCGTGTTCCCGACCGCGGGCGACACGAAAAAAAACGCGCGCAACGCCAATGCGTCACGCGCGTTCAAAATATCGGACGCCTCGCTTTACCCCGAGACGCGCACGCCAGGGCGCGGCAAGGCCGCCGCCCTCGCGGCGTGGGTCAGCTGGCGATCTCGACCAGTTCCACGTCGAAGGTCAGGTCCTTGCCCGCCAGCGGGTGGTTGGCGTCCAGCGTCACCTGCTCGTCGGTCACTTCGGCCACCATCACCTGAAGGGTCTGGCCCTGCGGCGTCTGGACCTGCAGTTGCGTGCCGATATCCAGCGGAATGTCGTCGGGAATGTCGGCGCGCGGCACCGCCTGCTTGGCGGCGGGGTCCAGCGGGCCATAGGCCTCGTCGGCGGGCACTTCCACTGTCTTCTTGTCGCCCACTTCCATGCCCGGAATGGCCTTTTCAAGCCCCGGAATGATCTGGCCCGAGCCCACCTCGAATTCCAGCGGGTCACGTCCCTCGCTGCTGTCGAAGGTCGTGCCGTCGGCCAGCGTGCCCTTGTAATGAACTTTTACCGTATCGCCGGATTTCACCTGCGTCATGTGGTTTCCAATCTGTTTGGGGGATGGGTTTCCAAGGCCGCGCCTCGCGCGGGTGCTTGCTTGTCTGGCCCAAAGCTAACCTGCCGTGGCGGCGATTGCAAACAGGGTTCCAACCCCGTTCCAGACGTGCCACTCTGCCCCGAACCACCCTGCACCCAAGGCCTGCAATGCCCATCACCACCTGCATCTTCGACGCCTACGGCACGCTTTTCGACGTGGCCGCCGCCGCCCGCACCGCCGCCAATGAGCCGGGGCGCGAGGCCTTCCGCGCCCATTGGCCCGCCATCGCCGAACACTGGCGCCTGAAACAGCTGCAATACACCTGGCTGCGCGCCATCACCGGCGATCACACCGATTTCTGGACCGTCACCCGGGACGGGCTCGACTGGGCGCTCGAAGCCGAGGGCCTGGCGGACGACACCGACCTGCGCGAACGCCTCCTGCAACTCTACTGGGAGCTTGAGGCCTACCCCGAGGTCCCCGCCATGCTGCACGCCCTCAAGGACAACGGCATGAACACCGCCATCCTGTCGAACGGCTCGCCCGACATGCTGGACGGCGCGGTGAAATCGGCGGGCATCGGCGACGTGCTCGATGACGTGCTCTCGGTCGAAAGCGTCGGCGTCTTCAAACCCCACGCCAGCGTTTACGACCTCGTGGGCGACCGCTTCGGCTGCGCCAAGTCCGAGGTGCTCTTCGTCTCCTCCAACGGCTGGGACGCGGCAGCGGCTGCCGGCTACGGCTTCACCACCGCCTGGGTCAACCGCGCCGGCGCCCCGATGGACCGCCTGCCCGCCACCCCGGGCCATGTCCTGACGGACCTGACCGGCATCCCGGAGCTTGCCAGGTAATGCCGCACTTCACCACCTCCGACGGCCTCTCGCTGCACTACACCGACGAGGGAACCGGCACGCCCATCCTCTGCCTTGCCGGTCTCACCCGCAACGTCACCGATTTCACGTACCTCGTGCCGCACCTTTCAGATCACCGCGTCATCCGCCTCGACTATCGCGGGCGCGGCCTGTCGGAATACGCCGAGGATTACATGACCTACAACATCCTGCGCGAAGGCCAGGATGCCATCGAACTCATTGACCACCTCGGGATCGAGAAAACCATCCTCATCGGCACCTCGCGCGGCGGCCTCATCGCCATGGCGCTCTCGCACAGCCACCCCGACCGCCTTGCCGGCGTGGTGCTGAACGATATCGGGCCGGAAGTGGCCCCCATCGGCATCGAACGCATCATGGATTACGTTGGCAAGACGCCGCCCTTCGACACTCTCGACGCCGCCGCCGACGCGCTGGCCGCAGGCCATGCACGGGACTTCCCCGACATCCCCCTCTCCCGCTGGCGCGAACAGGCCGAGTTCATGTGGCAGGACGCCCCCTCGGGCGGCATCACCCTGCGCTACGACCCCCGCCTGCGCGACGCGCTGGTCGGACAGGCTGGCGCGGGCGAGACCGTGGACCTCTGGGCACTCTTCGACGGGCTGAAACCCATCCCCACCGCCTCGATCCGGGGCGAGAACTCCGACCTTTTCACCGCCGAGACCCAGGCGCAGATGCAGACGCGCCACCCCGACATGATCACCACCGTGGTGCCAGATCGCGGCCACGTCCCGTTCCTTGACGAGCCACAATCGCTCGCCGCCATCCGCCAACTGCTGGATATCGCGCGATGACCGACATCACCCTCATCCGCGCCGCCGCCGAGCGGCTGAAGGGCCACGTCCGCCGCACGCCGCTGCTGTCGTCGCCCTTCCTCGACGAGATCGCGGGCCGCCGCATCCTCGTCAAACCCGAGTGCCTGCAACACACCGGCAGCTTCAAGTATCGCGGCGGCCGCTCCGCCGTCTCGGCGCTCGATCCCGAGACCCGCGCCCGCGGCGTCATCGCCTTTTCCTCCGGCAATCACGCCCAGGGCGTGGCCCTCGCCGCCCGCCAGATGAGCGCCCCCGCCGTCATCATCATGCCCGCCGACGCGCCACAGCTGAAGATCGCCAACACCCGTGCCCTCGGCGCCGAGGTCGTCCTCTACGACCGCGCAAACGGCGAAAGCCGCGAGGAGCTGGGCGAGAAACTCCAGGCCGAGAGGGGCCTCACCCTCATCCGCCCCTATGACGAACCACAGGTCATCGCGGGGCAAGGCACCTGCGGCTTGGAAATCGCGGAACAGGCGGGGGACCTTGGCATTCATGAGGCCGAAATGCTGGTCTGCTGTGGCGGCGGCGGCTTCACCTCCGGCATCGCGCTGGCGCTCGAGGCCGACGCGCCCGGCTTCACCGTCCGCCCGGTGGAACCCGAGGGCTTCGACGACGTCACCCGCTCGCTCGCCTCGGGGCAGATCGAAACCAACGCGGCCGTCAGCGGCAATATCTGCGACGCCATCCTCACCCCCGCCCCGGGCCAGATCACCTTCCCGATCCTCAAACGCCTCGTCGGCCCCGGCATCACGGTCTCCGAGGACGACTGCCTGCGCACCATGGCCCACGCCTTCCAGCGCCTGAAACTGGTTGCCGAACCCGGCGGCGCCGCCGCGCTGGCCGCCGCCCTTTTCCACGGCGACCAGCTCAATGCCGACACGGTCATCGCCACCATCTCGGGCGGCAATGTCGACGCGCCCATGTTCGCGCGGGCCTTGCAAACTCTCGGAGGCACCTCATGAGACGTATCGAAGGAGACCTGATCGCCCTCGCCAGATCCGGACAGTTCGATGTGCTGGTTCATGGCTGCAACTGCTTCCACACCATGGGCGCGGGCATCGCCCGCATCATCGCCATGGAATTCCCCGCCGCCGCGCAGGCTGATATGGCCACCTCCAAAGGCGACCGCGCCAAGCTGGGCACCATCTCTCACGCCACGGTCGATTGCGACGGCCACAGCCTGACCATCGTCAACGCCTACACCCAGTTCGATCACAGCGGGCACGGCCAAAAGGTCGACTATGACGCGCTGCAATCCGCGTTCGAGGCCGTTGCGACAGAGTTCCCCGAGGCCCGCATCGGTTACCCGCTGATCGGCGCTGGACTCGCGGGCGGCGACTGGGACGAGATCGCGCCGCGTATCGACGCCGCGCTCGACGAGATGAACCACGCCCTCGTGGTCCTGCCCGACGCGGGACGCTAGGCAAATGCCGCGCCCGTCGCGCACCCGGAATTTGCGAAAATTCCGGGAAGGAAAATGCGCATTTTCTATCCCGTTTTCCGCGCGGAAAACGCCCTCGGCCCAACCCGAAGCACCATCAGAAGGCCCGTCATGACCGACTTCACCATCGCCAGCTTCAACGTCAAGAACCTCATAGGCCCCGACCAGGAATATTACGAATTCCAGTCCTACACCCCTGAAGAATACGCCTGGAAACTCGACTGGATGGCCGACCAGGTCCTGACGCTCGACGCCGACGTGGTCTGCTTCCAGGAAATCTTTGAGAAAGACGCCCTGCACGCCGTCATCGACGAGGCGTCCATCCGCGCCCGCGCCCTCAACGACGCGGCCATTCCCGACCGCTCAAAACGCTATCACCGTAAGGCGATCTTCCGCAAACTGGCCGTCACGCCCTATGACAACGCCACGCTGGCCTTTGCCCCCAACACCGCCGACACCGGCGCGCCCGGCAAACACCGCCCCGGCGTCGCGATCCTGTCGCGGCTCGGCTTTCAGGGCACGCCCGAGATCATCCAGGACCTCGAAGAACCGCTCTCGATCCCCTTCCAGCCCCTGCGCGGCATGGAGGGCGCCCAAGACGCCGGGCATTACGTGCTGCGCCGCCTCTCGCGCCCCGTCATCAAGGCCCGCATCCCGGTGGGCGGACAGGTCGTCACCGTCTTCAACTGCCACCTGAAATCCAAGCTGGGCGAATACATCAAGCCCGAAGGCGCCGACTATGCCCCCGAAGAGGACCTCACCCATTACGATCCCATCGGCCGCGCCATGGGCGCGCTGCGCGCCACGGTCCGCCGCATGGCCGAGGCGTGGGTGCTGCGCCGCGAGGTCGTGCGCGAGATCGAATCCGGCCACCCGGTCATGGTGCTGGGCGATTTCAACGACGGCGAACATGCCGTCTCGTCCGAGATCATCACCGGCGAGGCGCCCTTCAAGAACTATTCGTGGATGCTGCGCCACGACGCGCAAAACCGCTCCGACCGCTATTCCGACGAGGAAAACCGCCAGATCACCGAGGACGTGGAGCGGGTGCGGCTCCACTCGGCGGAAAAGATGTTCGTGCGCAAGTCCCTGCGCGACATGGTCTACACCTCGGCCTTCGGTGGCGTCTACGAGAGTATCGACCAGATCTTCATGTCCCGCCACTTCCACCCCGACAATCCCGACCGGACCGGCGACATGACCTATTTCAGCGTCTTCAACGACCATCTCACCGACGGCTCGCACCCCGAGGCGCCCTATAACAAGCTGGCCTCCGACCACGGCCAGATCATGGCGCATATGCGCATGAAAGGCTGACACTATCGGCGTGAAGCTCGCTTCGGGCCATTGGTCCGCTCTCGCCTTAGACCTCGTCCCGCACGAACTGGCGAACGTATCGCACTGATTCGGCGCCCCCCTTTCACGCGCGTGGCCGTGCATTATGCGGCCATCCGGAATGACTGGCGACGGCCCCTCATTTGGGCTTCGCGAGAAAGTCTTCGGGTCCAACTGCTTACCCGCCGAAGCTGCGACGTCTGACCGAATAACAACTAGAAATATAAAGATCTGTTGACATGACCCATGGCCACGAGTCATTTATAAGGGATTAAACGACCGCCTTTTTGGCAATGATTTTTTGATTTCAAGTTCGCAGTTTTCTGGTCAAAGCACATTATTCAAAGGAAATTTTCCATGCCCAAGGATCGTGCAGAATCCACCTATCGCGTCCGTGTCGAAGCCGCCGAACTGGCCAGGCACCGAAACCATCCCGAACATCGCGCCAACCCGGACGAGGCCCGCTACGGCGCCGCCTGCTATCCGATGAGCTTCACCAAGGGGCTCGATCACGACAACACGACCGGGCTCGTCGCCGACACCGGCGACTTCGAGGCGTTCCGCAAGGCCATCGACAACGGCTTCTGCGAACCTTTCACCACTCGGGTGCCCGTCCCGCGCGGCCCCGACACGGACGGCAACACCAATCCGCAGCGTCGCTTCTGGGAGGCACCGACCGCCGGCCTTGTCCACGACCTGCAAGGACCGGATTCGCAGGCCGTCACGATGCCCCCCGCGCCCGAACTCTGCTCGGACGAACTGGCCTTCGAGATGGCCGAGGTCTACGAGCTTGCCATCCTCCGCGACGTGCCGTTCACCGCGTTCGAGGAAGGCTCGGGCAATGCCGCCGTGGGCGGCTCTGCCAACCGGCTGAACAACCTCGCCTATGCGGCCGATGGCTTTCCCGGTCGCCCGCGCAAGACCGACGACGCCGGCAATTTGTCGACCGGCACCGTCTTTCGCGGCTCCTCCC
The DNA here is from genome assembly GCF_002917925.1 of Roseovarius confluentis. Lineage (GTDB taxonomy): Bacteria > Pseudomonadota > Alphaproteobacteria > Rhodobacterales > Rhodobacteraceae > Roseovarius > Roseovarius confluentis. The sequence goes on from NZ_PPFE01000001.1 coordinate 849,286, forward strand.
CCGGCGTGCTGAACGGCCCCTACCTGTCGCAATTCCTGCTGATCGGCTCCTCGCCCGGTGCGAAAAAGCCCGAACAGGGCCTCATCGAGTACGGCGCCCAGCTTGTCGACCAGACGGTGCCCGTGGCGAAAGAGGGCGACGACTACATGACCACCTGGAACAAGTGGCTGGACGTGCAGCGCGGCTATGGCGGCACCGGCATCCAGGACTTTTCGCTGGATCAGCGCCGCTTCATCTGCACGCCGCGCGACCTGGCGACCTATGTCCACTTCGACGCGCTCTACCAGGCCTACCTGAACGCCACGCTGCTGCTTCTGGCCCAAAAGGCGCCCTTCGATCCGGCCTTCGACCTGTTGTCAGGCCCGCCGGGCGACCGGCTGATGACCGACGCCGCGACCGGCACCAAGGTGCCTTACAACGCCGGCGGCTTCGCGCTCTGGGGCGGCCCTCACATCCTCAGCCTCGTGACCGAGGTCGCCACGCGAGGTCTCAAGGCCGTGCGCTACCAGAAGTTCAACGTCCACCTGCGGCTCCGCCCCGAGGCGCTGGCGGGCCGGCTCGCCCGTGCCGATGAGATCGAAAAGCGTTTCCCGCAGATCTGCGGCTGCTTCACCGACATGCGTGACGCGCTGAACGAAACCCTGACCGCGCTCGACAACCACCCGACCAGCGGCAACGGCGCCGATGCGGCGCTGCTCCCAATGGCATTCGGCGAGGGATCCCCCATGCACCCGACCTACGGTGCGGGCCATGCCACCGTCGCCGGGGCCTGCGTGACCATGATCAAGGCGTTCTACGACACCTCCACGGTCTTCGTCCGCATCACGAACCCGAAAGACGAAACCGACTGTGATGCAGGCTTCTACGACAAGGCCGCGATCCATGACGCCCTCTGCGCCGGCAAGGTGGTCGAGGCCGGCGCCTATCACTGCGAGATGTTGACCAAGGAGGAACAGAAGAAGGCCGAGCATTGCAAGAAGGACTGTGTCGTTCACCTGCCGATGTCCAAGCTCGTCTTCAAGCCATGCGGCACCTACAAGCTGGTCAAGAAGAACACGAAGAAGAAAATCGCGGAACATGTCGTGCTGCACCCTGTCGACAAGAAGACCCCGTGCTGCCCGCTCACGCTCGAGGGCGAGTTGAACAAGCTCGCCGCCAACATCTCGATCGGGCGCAACATGGCCGGGGTCCACTACTTCTCGGACTATTACGACAGCCTGCGCATGGGCGAGCAGATCGCCATCGGCATCCTCGAAGAGCAGGCTCTTTGCTATCCGGCGGACGACTTTGTCATGTCTGTCCCCACGTTCGACGGTAAGATCCGCCGGATTGGGCGCAAATAGCGTCCGCCCCAAGCAGCGGCCCGGGTGCTCTCCCTGCCCGGGCCGTTCGCGATGGACAAGGCCGGCATGTTGTGGCTCTCTGCGCCAATGCCGCATGTTCATCTCAACGATATATCCATCCACTACCTTGACGAGGGCGACGCGGGCGGCGCCCCTGTCGTCTTCGCCAATTCGCTGGGCACCGACCTGCATCTGTGGGACGCGATCCTGCCCCACCTGCCCGCCGGTCTACGCCTCATCCGCTATGACAAGCGCGGCCACGGCCAGACCAGCGTGCCGCCCGCGCCCTACGCCATGGGCACGCTCGTCCGCGACGCCGAGGCGCTGCTGGACCATTTGAACGTCCGCGACTGCGCCTTCGTCGGCCTCTCCATCGGCGGGCTGATCGCGCAGGGGCTGGCGGTCAAACGCCTCGACCTCGTCCGCTGCATGGTCTTGTCCAACACCGCGGCCAAGATCGGCAACCACCAGCTCTGGCAGGACCGTATCGATGCCGTCCGGTCCGGCGGGATCGAGGCGTTGGCCGATGCCACCATGGAACGCTGGTTCTCCCGCGACTTCCTCGCGACACCCGACTTGCAAACCTGGCGCGACATGCTGACCAGCCAGCCGGATGAGGGCTATATCGGCTGTTCGGCGGCCATCTCCGGCACCGATTTCTACACCCCCACCAGCGGCCTGCGCCTGCCCACGCTGGGCATCGCCGGCTCCGAGGACGGCGCCACCCCGCCCGACCTGGTGCGCGAAACGGTGGACCTGATCCCCGGCTCCGAATTCCACCTGATGCGCCGCTCCGGCCACCTGCCCTGCGTCGAGGCGCCCGACGCCTATGCCGCACGTCTGACGCAGTTCCTGACTGACACAGGCCATATCTGAGCCGGCCACACACACCGCGCCCTTCCCGCCATGACCGGCCCCGGCTACAGTCGAACGCAAAGACCCAGACCGGAGCCTTCATGTCGTCGCGCCTGCCCACCGCGTTCATTCTGATCACCGTCGTGATAGACGCCATGGGCATCGGGATCATCATCCCCGTGATGCCCGAGCTGATCATGGATATCGACGGCGGCACGCTTGCCTCGGCGGCGGTCTGGGGCGGGGTGCTGACCTCGCTGTTCGCGGTGATGCAGTTCCTCTTCGGACCCATGGTGGGCAACCTCAGCGACCGCTTCGGGCGACGGCCCATCCTGCTGGGCTCGCTGCTGATCCTTGCACTCGACTACATGGTGATGGCCGTGGCCCACGCCATGTGGCTGCTTGTTCTCGGGCGCCTCGTCGGCGGCATGATGGCCGCCACGCAATCCACGGCGGCGGCCTTCATGGCCGACACCTCGCCGCCGGAAAAACGCGGCGCGGGCTTTGGCCTGGTGTCGGCGGCCTTCGGCATGGGCTTCGTGCTCGGCCCCGTGATCGGCGGTTTCCTGGGCGATCTCGGCCCCCGCGCGCCCTTCTATGCCGCCGCAACGCTGGCCTTCGCCAACTTCCTCTTCGGCTTGGCGGTGCTGCCCGAGACCATCACGCCCGACCGCGCCCGCCCCTTCGTCTGGGCCCGCGCCAACCCCTTCGGCGCGCTGAAACAGATCCGCGCCCTGCCCGGCCTCGGGCGCCTGCTGGTCGTGCTGCTGCTCTATCAACTGGCGTTCAACGTCTACCCCGCCGTCTGGTCCTATTTCACCACCGCCGCCTTCGGCTGGGACCCGTCGATGATCGGCCTTTCGCTCGGCATCTTCGGCATCTCGATCTTCGCCGTGCAGGCGGGGCTGATCGGCCTCACCATCTCGCGGCTGGGCGAGGCCGGGACCGTGGTGCTGGCCCTCGGCTTCGCGATCGTCAGCTTCGCCGTTCTGGGCGTCATCTCCAATGGCTGGCTGGCACTCGCCCTCACGCCCATCTCGGCGCTGGCCGCAATGTGCGTGCCCGCGCTGCAGGCCATCATGTCCCGCCGCACGCCACACGATGCCCAGGGCGAGCTTCAGGGCATCTTCACCTCCGTCGGCGCGCTGGCCATGATCATCTCGCCGCTGATGATGACCAACATCTTCGCCGCCTTCACGAGCCCCGATGCATCTTTCCGTCTACCCGGCGCCCCCTTCCTCGCCGCGCTTCTGCTGGTGGCCCTTGGCCTCGTCCTCTTTCTCACCCGCAGGCGCCACGTATCCGCCGATTACGCCGCGACAGGTCGCAATCGGCCTTGAAACCGCTTGGAAAAACCGATCAGGCTGGCGGTTAACGAACTCCGGGAGGGACCATGAAAACCATCAAAGCCGCCGTGTGCCACGAATTCGGCACCCCCCTCGTGGTCGAGGACGTGCGCCTGCGCGCCCCCGAACAGAACGAAGTCGAGGTCGCGCTGGAAACCGTGGCGATCTGCCATTCCGACATTTCCTATGCCGACGGCGCATGGGGCGGGTCGCTTCCGGCGGTCTATGGCCACGAGGCCGCAGGCCGCATCTCGGCCTTGGGCGACGGCGTGACCGGCCTTGCCGTGGGCGACCCGGTGGTTGTCACGCTCATCCGCGCCTGCGGCCAATGCCCCAGCTGCGGCGCGGGCCGGCCCACGGGCTGCGAAACGCCCTTCGATGGCGATCACGGCGCGCTGTCGACAGCGGATGGCGGCAAGTTGCACCAGGCCATGGCCTGCGGCGCCTTTGCCACCGACGTGGTCGTGCACCACTCCCAGGTCGTGAAGATCCCCGAAGGCATGGCGATGGACGCGGCCTCGCTTCTGGCCTGCGGCGTCGTCACCGGCGTCGGCGCGGTGGTCAACGCGGCCCAGCTTCGGGCCGGACAGGACGTGGTGGTGATCGGCGCGGGCGGCGTCGGCCTCAATGCCATCCAGGGCGCGCGCATCGCCGGCGCCCGCCGCATCGTCGCCGTCGACATGACCGAGGACAAACTGGCCGACGCGAAAGCCTTCGGCGCCACCGACGGCGTGCTGGCCTCCCAGGACAAACCATGGCGCGCCGCCAAGGCGGCGATGGGCCGTGGCGCCGACGCCGTACTGGTCACCGTGGGCGCCGCCCGCGCCTATGACGAGGCGCCCCGCTACATCGCGGGCGGCGGAAAGGTCATCATGGTCGGCATGCCTGCCACGGGGGCCCAATCGACTTACGAGGCCGCCAACTTCGCCGCCGCCGGGCAGAGCATGGTCGGCTCGAAAATGGGTGACGTGGTGATCCGCCGCGACATCCCCTGGATGATCGACCTCTACGGCCAGGGCCGGCTGAAACTGGACGAACTCATCTCCAACCGCTGGACCCTCGACCAGATCAACGACGCCATCGCGGACACCAAGACCGGCAATGCCCGGCGCAACGTCATCATGCTGCGATAGGCCGCCACCGGGCGCGGCATTTTCCGGCGACCGTCATACGGTCTGTTAAAAAATGAGTCCGCCCGACGCGCACCGTCGCGACACCACCCGGATACCGACGCGATACCGACACGGATTTCGGCTTTTCGACGCCGTTAACCCTTTGCCCGAATCGTACCGATTTCCGGCTTGCCCCGTCGCGCCTCTCGGGCCACCGTGACACCGACAGCAGGGAGACCTTCATGAAACTCAAGGACCTCGACATCCTCGTCACTTCGCCCCCCGCGCCGGGTTGGGGCGGGCAGTACTGGATCCTGGTGAAACTGACCACGGATAACGGTATCATCGGCTGGGGCGAATGCTATGCCAGCAGCGTCGGCCCCGACGCCATGACCGCCGTCATCACCGACGTATTCACGCGGCACATGCAAGGCCAAAGCCCTGAAAACGTTGAATTCATGTTCCGCCGCGCCTATTCCTCGGGCTTCACCCAGCGCCCCGACCTGACCGTCATGGGTGCCTTTTCCGGGCTGGAAATCGCCTGCTGGGACATCCTCGGCAAGGCCCGCGAACGGCCGGTCTGGGCCCTGCTTGGCGGGCGGATGAACGACCGCATCCGCGCCTATACCTATCTCTACCCCCTGCCCGATCACGACATCACCCCGTTCTGGACCTCGCCCGACATGGCCGCCGAGTCGGCGCTCGACCTGCTAAGCCGCGGATATACCGCGGTAAAATTCGACCCCGCCGGCCCCTACACCATGCGCGGCGGTCACATGCCCGCCGGCACCGACATCTCGCTCTCGGCCGCCTTCTGCAAGGCCATCCGCGAGGCCGTGGGCGACCGCGCCGACCTTCTCTTCGGCACGCATGGCCAGTTCACCACGGCGGGCGCCATCCGCCTTGCCAAGGCGATCGAGCCCTATGATCCGCTCTGGTACGAGGAGCCGGTTCCCCCTGATAACGTTGGGGAAATGGCGAAAGTGGCCGCGGCCACGTCGATCCCCGTCGCAACCGGCGAGCGCCTGACCACCAAGGCCGAATTCGCGCCTGTCCTGCGCTCCGGCGCGGCGTCGATCCTGCAACCGGCGCTCGGTCGCGCGGGCGGGATCTGGGAGGTCAAGAAGATCGCCGCCATGGCCGAAGTCTACAACGCGCAAATGGCCCCGCATCTGTATGCCGGGCCGGTGGAATGGGCGGCGAACATCCATCTCACGGCCTCGATCCCCAATATCCTCATGGCCGAAACCATCGAAACGGAGTTCCATAACCGCTTGATCAAGAATACAATTCAGATCGAGGACGGCTTCATCATCCCGCCCGAAACCCCCGGGCTGGGGATCGATGTGGACGAGGATCTCGCCCGCGCGCATCCCTTCACAGGCGACGGTCTGCACCTGCAAATGCAGGACGCGCCCTGCGATTACGTGAATGGCAATTCCTTCGCCGGGGGGGCTCCGATCAAGGCCGAGTGAGAACCCGTCGCGGCGCTTTAAGACAAGCTTAACCGCTTCATGGTCTGATCGTGCTGGACATCCTTTGTGGGACCAAAACTCAGCAGCCGCCGGACTGCACCAGGCCGTAGCCATAGTGCGAGTCCCGCCCACCGGGACCCAAATCCTTCGCCGTGCTGCGCAGGTACGCCCGTGCGCCGTTCAGCGACAGCCCCCCGCGCGACGCCCGCCGCGCCAGGATCGCGGTCACCACGGGCGCCGCAAAGGACGTGCCCGAGCGATAGCTGCCGCCGTTGCCCCAGGCCACGTAAAGGTCCACGCCGGGAGCCGCGAACTCGATATGCTTGCCGTAATTGGCCCGGCCATAGAGCCGCCCGCCCGCATCCACCGCCGTCACCGCGATGGTGCTGGGCGAGGCCGCAGGATAGACCGGCGCACCGGATCTGTCATTGCCCGCGGCGGCCACGATCACCACGCCCTTGTTCTGCGCCAGCCCCAGCAACTTGGCGAACACCTGGTTGCTGGCCCCGGCAAAGGACATGTTGACCAGCCGCACCCCACTGCCCACCACCCAGTCGAGCCCGGCCGCCACGGCCTCCAACCGGCCGCCGTCACTGCTTTTTTCCAGCCCGAACGCCTCGGCGGCATAGACCTGCACACCCGGCGCCAGGCCGGCCAGCGGCCCGGCCCCGCTGGAGCCCGCGATCAGGCCCGAAACGGCGGTGCCATGGCTGGCCCCGGTGCGGCGCGCGCCCTCGCGCAGAAAGCTCTGGCGCACGATCCGCACCCCGCCAAAGGCCGGATGGCCCGCATTGACCGCACCGTCGATCACGCCCACGCGGATGCTACGCCCCACGCGGCAGCTCTGACCCGGCGCGTCGCCCACCATCAGCGCGTGGTAAACGCGCGGACCGGCAGAGCGGAAATAGATCTTGTGCAGGTCCAGCACCGCCGACGGCGTGCGGCCGGCCAACAGCGCCCGCCCCTGTGCCAGGGTCAAGGTGCGCGGGAAGGAAAAGAAATACATCTGCTGACCGAATTGCGGCAAGGGGCGTTCGCGCAACAACGTGGCGCCAGAGGTGACCAAGGCCTGCACCGCGCCCGCGGCCTGCGCCCGGTTGACCAGCAACACGTATTCCGGCGAGCCGTCGGCGGTCGCAACCTCGTCGCCTGCCGCCCGGCGCAGCCCACCGCTCGGTTTTTTACGCGGGTTGTTGCCTGCGTCCCCGCCCCGTCCGCCGGCGCCCTGCTGGACCTCGACGAGACCGGGAAGACCGCAGGTCCCGGCGCAGCCGGGCGCGGCCACGGCCACCGCCGCTCGCGCCTCCTGCGGTATCGTTGCCAGCGTCAGGCACAGCGTTGCAAAGGCAAGAAAGAAGCGGAAAAAAGTCATGTCATTCAGCGCTTTCAACAATATCGTCGCGCGCCATCAATGCCGTCACAGCCTCGGCGCGCGCCGCGTCGTCAGGGGCGACCAGCGTGTAAAGCCCGATCGCCGACGGACCGTCCACGATTACCAGCCCCTGCTCCAGCAGAAGCGCCCGGATCTCCGCCTCCGCGGCATCCTCGGCAAAGGCCACACGGATCGTGAACTCCGCGCTTGCAGCCGGGCTTTCACCACCGGCCAGTTCAAAATCAGTTCCACCATCATACCCGATATACGCGGTTTGCGCCACAACCAGGCCGAACAAGACAACCGCCGCGATCTTCCAGAAGCTGCCGGGCGCTGTCGGCAGGTTCGCCGCCTCCGGCAGACCGGCCTGCGGCACGACCGGGCTGGCGGCCTCGGCGTCGATCTCACGCATCAGCCGGGCCAGGCCCATTTCACCGGGCGAGGACACCTCCTCGGCCTGCATCTCACGGCGCATGGCCTTCAGCGCCTCCAGCTGTCCGGCCAGCTGCGGATCGGCGGCCACGGCGGCCGCGACGGCAGCGCGCTCCTCGCCGTCCAACGTGTCATTCGCCAGAAAGACCAGCAGCGCCTCGATCTCGTCGCGCGAAAGTTCAGGGGTATCGCTCATGACCGGACCTCCTTCATGCGCGCCGACAGGCAATGCAGCAGCAGCTTCTTGGCGTGGAAAACCCGCGTCTTGATCGTGCCCTCGGGCACCTCGGCCACGGTGGCGATCTCGCCATAGGTCATGTCCTGGTAGAACGCCAGTTCCACCGCCGCGCGGTGCTGCGGCTTCAATTGGTCCATGCAATAGCGCAGATGCTCCGCCTCCTGCGCCGAGGCAAGGCAGGTCGCCGCATCGGGGCTGTCATCGACGCGCTCGTCGATCTCGTCGGTCAGGTCGACCCGTTTGTGTTTGCGAAAATGATCCATCGTTTTCCTGTAGGCTATGCCGAATACCCATGTTTTCACCGTCGACCTTCCCTCGAAGCGCCCTGCCGAGCGCCAGATGTCCATGAAGACGTCATGCTGTATGTCGGCCGCCTCGTGCGGATCGTTCATTTTCGAGACGATGAACCGGAAAACCGGCTTTTCCAGTTCCTTGTAGAAGGCGGCAAAGGCGGTCCGGTCGCCGTCGGCCATTCGCCTCAGAAGATCTGCCAGGTCCTTGTTCTGCATGCTGCACCGTCGCTTGCCCCTGCGCGCCGTCGCAGGCGCCACCCGCCACAGGATGCAATGGGATCGCCCACACGGTCAAAGCCTAACATGCGAATTGTGCTCGACCGGCGTTCTCGATGCCCGGCCAACGGGCGCGATCAGGGCAGTTGACCCAGCCACAGCCAGACCGTGAGGATCGACAGCGCGGTCGCCACCAGCACGGTCGTCGCCGCAACGCGCATCACGCGGCCATACATGCTCGCGAAAATATAGACGTTGATCCCCGGCGCCATCGCCGCTGTCAGAACCGCAGACCGCGTCGCGTCCACAGACAGGTCAAAGGCCAGCCCCACGACCCGTGTAACCAACGGGTGCACCACGAGCGAGATCAGGCACAGGTAGAGAACCAGCCGCAAGTCGCCTTCGGGGCGATAGCTCGCCAGCACCCCGCCGACTCCGAACAGCGCAGCCGGAAGCGCCGCGCGGACCAGAAGGTCCAGCGCGTCGTCCACCGTGCCCGGCAACGGCAGTCCACTGAGATTCACGGCAAAGCCCAGAAGAATGCCCAGGATCAGCGTATTGGAAAACATCGCCTTCAACACGCGCATCACGAGGCCCGAGCCCGCCAGCCCCTTGGCGCGGACAATCTCCATCGCCGTGATCCCGATGCCATAACAAATGGGCGAATGCAGCGCGATAATGGCATAGTTGGCCTCCAGCGCGTCCGGCCCGTAGGCGCGTTCGGTCAGAGGCAGCCCCAGCAGAAGCGAGTTGGAAAAGAGGCCGCAAAAGCCGATGGCCACGCAGTCCTCCCAAGGGCGCCCGAACAGGAACCGCCCGCCCAGCATGCCCAGTCCAAAGCCCGACACGGCCCCCGCATAGAAGCTCAGCAGCACACGCCATTCGAAGTATTGACCAAGGTCCAGCCGCGAGATGGCCACGAACAGCAGGCAGGGAACCGCGAAGCTCTGGACAAAGGTCATCAGCCCGTCAACGCCGCTCTGGCTGAACCATCCGCGCCAGACCGACACGTAGCCGAAGCCGATAATAATGAAGACCGGCAGGATAATGTCCAGCAGAGCCTGCACCGGGCTAGTCCTTGTAGGTGATCACCATGCCGTCATAGGCCGGGGTGATATGGTCGGGGGTTTCGTCGACAAGGGTCTGGTAATCCATGTCGATATGCATGTTGGTCAGCACGCCGCGGCGTGGGGCGGCACGCTCGATCCATTCCAGCGACTGCTCCAGATGGGAATGCGTCGGGTGCGGCGTGCGGCGCAGCGCGTCGAGGATCCAGCAATCCAGGTGTTCCAGAACCTTCCAGCTATCCTCGGGAATCTCTGCCACATCCGGCAGATACGCCAAATCGCCCACCCGGAACCCAAGCGCCTCGATCGAGCCATGATTAACTTCGAACGGCCGCAGGGTGATGGCCCCGCCCTGCCCCTCGATCACCACGTCACCCTTGATCGTGTGCATGTCGAGAATCGGCGGATAGGGACTGTCCTCGGGCTGGGTAAAGGCGTAGCCGAACCGCGCATAAAGCGCATTCTGCGTGTCGCCATCGGCCCAGACCGGCAGGCGCTGGCGCATGTTGAAGACGATCATGCGCAGATCGTCCAGCCCGTGCACGTGGTCGGCGTGGCTGTGAGTGTAGACGACCGCATCGAGCGTGCCGACACCTGCGTCCAGAAGCTGCGCGCGCAGGTCGGGCGAAGTGTCGATCAGCACGCGTGTCGTGCCGGCCTCGCCTTCCCGTTCGATCAGCATCGAACAGCGGCGGCGATAATTCCTTGGGTTCTCAGGGTCGCAATCGCCCCAATGACCGCCCAACCGCGGCACGCCGCCCGACGATCCGCAGCCAAGGATGGTGAACCGTGTTTCCCCCATCAGGCAGCGGCTTTCCACTGGGCGGCTTTCCAGAACAGCCGGTCGAAATTGGCCTGCGTCTGCGCCGCAAAGTCTGGCCAGTCCATGCCAAACACCTCCGCCCCCACCTTGGCCGTGTGAACCGTGTAAGCCGGCTCATTGCGCTTGCCCCGATAGGGTGGCGGCGCGAGGTACGGCGCGTCGGTTTCCACCAGGATCCGGTCCACAGGGGCCGTGGCAAAGATATCCCGCAGTTCCTGGCTTTTGGGAAAGGCCGAAATCCCCGACATCGACAGGTAGAACCCCAAATCAAGCGCCGTATTGCCCAGCGCTGCACCTGACGAAAAGCAATGCATCACGCAGCTGTATGCGCCGGCCTTGTGCTCTTCTGCCAGGATCCGCGCCATGTCCTCGTCGGCATCCCGCGCATGGATGATCAGCGGCAGGCCGGTCTGGCGCGCCGCCTCGATATGCAGGCGCAGGCTTTCCTGTTGCGCATCGGCGCTCTCGGCGGTGTAGTGGTAGTCCAACCCGGTCTCGCCAATGCCGACGAACTTGGGATGCTTGGCCAAATTCACCAGTTCGTCCACACCCGCCATAGGCTCGTCCGCCACGCTCATCGGGTGCGTCCCGGCGGCATAGAACACCTCGTCATGCGCCTCGGCAATCGCCCGCACCTGAGGCTCCAGCCTCAACTTGGTGCAGATGCTGACCATCCGCGTCACGCCGGCCTCGACCGCGCGAGCGACCACGTCGCCGCGTTCTTCGTCGAAGGTCTCGAAATCAAGATGGCAATGGCTGTCGGTAATCTGGACTTGGTCGGTCATGGGGCCTTGGAATTGACGGTGTTCAGAGGGATGTAGCGGTCTGCTGCAACTTGAACACCGTATCAAGCACCAGCGCGGCAGGGTCAAGGTTGACCGCCCGCCCGTGACGCGCCCGCGCACCCACCTCTTGCGCGCAGTCAGCCCAGGCCCGCGCCTGCACCGGACTGCCCGCCAGCTTGCCGATGACCTCTGCCTCGCCCGCGACGGCCTCGGGTGGCAGGATCCCGGTGGCCCCTGCCCGTGCGACGCGGGCCAGGAACATGTCCACCAGCGTCAATAGCAGATCCAGCTTTTGCTCCGCTCCGCGCTGTGCCGCCGCTTCGGCCAGCTTTATCGCACGGGGACGGTCCAGCATCGGCAAGCTGGCGGCAAGTCCGACGATCTCGGCATAGATCTTCAGGCCGTCAAGATTGTAGAGCCGCACCGCCTCTCCCGCTGAACCGCCCGACAATTCCGCCAGCCCCGGCGCCTGGCCACCGGGGTCGACCCCCGCCTGGTCCAGCGCGGCGATCACATTGTCGGGGCTCAGCCGCTCCAGCCGCAATTCGCGGCAACGCGAGCGGATTGTCGGCAACAGCCGCGCGGGCTGATGCGCCACGAGCAGCAATGTGGTGCGCACCGGCGGTTCTTCCAGCATCTTCAAAAGCGCGTTCGCTGCCGAAGTGTTCATCTCATCGGCGGCGTCGATGATCACCACACGCCGCCCGCCATCCACGGCGCTCAGGTTGACGAAGTCCGCCAGCTCGCGCACCTCGTCCACCCGGATCTCGCGCGAGAACTTGCCGTCTTCGAAATTCTTCTGCCGGTCGCTGTCGGTGGTCCCCTGGCCGCCACGCCGCACGAGGTGCAGCCCCGGCTCGGACCCTGCCAGTACACGCCGCGTGACCGGGTGATCCTCGGCAATCTCGAGGCTGTCGGGCGCGGGCAGTGCATCGCCGAACAACCCGCCGCCATCGGCGTCAGGGTCGGGCGTCGCCAGCAGGAACCGCGCGATCCGCCACGCCAGCGTCGCCTTGCCCACGCCGCGGGGGCCGTGAATCAGCCAGCCGTGATGCAGCCGACCCGCGTTGAACGCCTGCAAAAACGCCCCCTGCGCAGCGTCCTGCCCGAAAAGGCGGGCAGTCTCGCGCGGGTGCGGCGCGCCTTCGACGCGGTCGGGAAGCGGAATGTCACGGTCCATCATGTCAGGCGCGGTTCTACCGCAGCCCGCACATCCGCCGCAATCGCTTCGATCCCGCGATTGCCGTCGATCACCACGAACCGGTCAATGAATTCCTCGGCAAGGTCCAGGAATCCCTGCCGCATCTGCGCTTGCAGGCTGGCGCCGAAGCTCTCGAACCGCTCCTCGCTGCCGCCGCGCGACAGGGCACGTTCCAGCCCGGTGCCCGGGTCCATGTCTATCAGGATCGTCAGGTCCGGCTCGCGCCCGATCATCAGGTCGTGCAACGCGTCGACCTTGTGGCGCAAATCCCCGCGGCTCAGCCCTTGGTACATGCGCGTGCTATCGGCGAAACGGTCGCAGATCACCACGTTCCCGGCCGCCAGCGCAGGCTCGATCAGCCGTTCCAGATGATCCCGCCGAGCGGCGGTGAACAGCAGCAATTCGGTCTCCGCCGACCAGCGGTCGGCATCGCCTTCCAGCACCAGCTTGCGGATTTCCTCGGCGCCTTCGCTGCCGCCCGGCTCGCGTGTCAGAATGACCTCGCGCCCCGTGCCTTGCAAATGCTCGGCCAGCAGACGGGCCTGCGTGGACTTGCCCGACCCGTCGATGCCTTCAAAAGTGACGAAACGGCCCTGACCGCTCAAAGCGCGCCCTCGGGCCCCTGTTGCAGACGTTTCAAAAGCACACCCGCGACCGTCTTCAGCCGGACGGCAAAGCCACCCACGGCAACGCTTTCAGAGGCGACCAGCGGCACGCGCATCTCCGGCAGCCCGTCGGGCGTAAAGACCAACTGGGCCAGTTCGTCGCCCTGCGAGATGGGCGCGCTCAGCGGGCCTTCATAGACCACTTCGGCGGTCATGTTGTCCGAACCCAAGACCGGCACCAGTGTCGTAAGGTCCTCTGCGGGCGTAAGTCCTACGGTTGACGCGCTTCCCATCCAGACTTCTGCGCGCGAGACTTCGTTGCCGGCTTTGACGATCTCTTTTTCGGCAAATTGGCGAAAGGACCAGTTCACAAGGGCTTCCGCCTCTTGTGCTCTTTGGGCAGCAGTGTCCAGTCCTGACAGTACGAACACCACCCGGCGCCCACCCTGCTCGGCCGATCCGGTCAGACCATAGCCCGCCGCCTCGGTATGCCCGGTCTTGAGGCCGTCCGCCCCGATCCCCAGCTTCAGCAAAGGGTTGCGGTTCTGCGTGTTCTGCGGCGCGCGCCCGTCGAACTCGTACTCGGTCTCGGCAAACATCGGATAGAAGTTCGGAAAGTCCTTGATCAGGCGCTCGGCCAGGATCCCAAGGTCGCGCATGCTCATCCGATGGCCCGCGGCTGGCCAGCCATTGGAATTGGCGAAGGTCGAGTTGGTCATCCCCATGTCCTGCGCCCGCTGGGTCATGAAGCGGGCGAACCCGGCCTCGGTGCCGTCCGGGCTCAACGCCTCGGCAATCACCGCGCAGGCGTCGTTGCCGGACAGAACGATGATCCCGCGCAGCAGGTCCTCGACGCTCACCCGGTCGGTGGTGTCCAGGAACATGGTCGAGCCGCCATAGCTCATGGCGTGCTGCGATACCGGAAGCTTTTCCTGCAGGGAAAGCCGCCCGTCGCGGATCGCCTCGAACGCCACGTAAAGCGTCATCAGCTTCGACATCGACGCCGGCGGCAGCGGCTCGTCGGCATTCCGGCTGAGCAGAACAGTACCGGTGCCCAGGTCCTTGACATACGCGGCCTTGGCGCTGGTGTCGAACGCCTGCGCCGGCAAGGATAGCGCAATCACCGCGACACAGGCGGCCAGGAAACGTGCAAGTAAGGTCATGGGCAGGGTCCGGTTCAGTTGGTTACAGCGTACGCGTCATCAAAACCAACCTCTTTGACCTTTTTCAACAGGACACTTCGCTCGGACTTGGACTGGGCAGGTCCGACGACCACGCGCCAGAAGGTCTTGCCCTGCGAGCTCTGTTTTTTAACGGTCGGAACCATGCCTTCCTGCCGCATGGCGGTGGCGGTATTCCGCGCATTCTGCTCGACCGAGAATATGCCGATCTGCAAGTACGGCTTCGACAGGGACGAACTCGAGCGCACCGGCGCCGCCGCCGCTTGGGTCGGTTCCGGCGTCGGCTCGGTGGCAACAGCGGCCGTGGCGCCGGCTGTCTGGGTTGCCGGCCTGACGGGCTCGGCGGCCTCGGCGGTCTCAATCGCAGCAGCGGCTCCGGCCAGCGGGTCCAGCGTGGTCTGTTCGACCGCGGCGGGGGCCAGCGCGCCCTCTTCGCCCTCGGTCTCGGCGGCGGCCAGCGCATCGGGGTCCGGCGCGGACTCTCGGCGCAGGGCCGTCACGTTCAACTGCGACGGCGCACCGGCCAGCATGCCCAGAGCGTCGGCGGCATCGGACGAGACCTGAAGGATCGGCCCCGGATTGCTGCGTTCGCGGCGGAACAGCGCGCCAATGACGAACTTGCCGTTCTTGGTGTTGCGGATGATCACGCGCTCGGGCTCCTGCACATCCGGGTGCGCAACCCATACGCCGCCCAGCGACGGGCGCCCATCCCACAGTCCCTTGTCGGTCACCTGGAACACGTCGGGCGCTTCCACGTCCCGCTCGATCAGCTTGACCGAATTGTCCGCAGAGGTCACCTCCTCATTTTCGTTGGCCTGCGATTTGAAAAGGCCGAATTCTCCGCCCTCGGTGCATCCGCTCAGCACCAGCGCAATCACGCTGGAGGCCGTGATCAGGCGCACGCGCGCACCTTTGCCCATCCATTGAAATGTCATGTTTCGTCCCTTGCCTGTCATGCACCATTTTGGGTGCGGGTGCCGGTTATCCGGCGTTTGCTCGAGCACGCAGAAACCTGCGATTGACAACAGAATAACCGCTCGGGACCGTTCTGAAAAGTCTACAAAGCCGATTCGGTGAATTTCCCCTGAACTTCACGGCTTTCAGAATCGCGAAAGCCACAGTAACAACACCGAACGCGGAGGTTTGGCAGAGTGGTCGAATGCACCGGTCTTGAAAACCGGCGGGCGTGAAAGCGTCCCCAGGGTTCGAATCCCTGAGCCTCCGCCACCGAGACACTTTGGCGCCAAGCTTTTAAGAGAAAAAACCTGAAACGCTAAATCGAGATAGAGTGACGGGTGCATTTTGAGCCTGTAATTATTCCAGGCGCCCAATCTCCAACCAAGTCATAAAAGTTTCTTCGTGGTTTTTCATTGCCGGCGACTACACTTGGTCTGCCCCTTTCGAGGGGGCCGGGTTTATTGCTTTTGATTGGTTCAACAATTTTGGTTTCCAGTAGATGCAGCTGGTCAAGGTACTACGAAAATTGGGAACCTGCGCCTCATGGATCTGGAAAACATTTTTTAACTCGCTTTCCGAGTTTCCGTAGCCGCTGCAGTTGTTTCACCCCCGTCGCAACAATCGTTTTCCGACATGTTTTCGGTACTTGCCGCGTCACGGTCCGTGACCTCAAGCCGTTCGAAATCGACATAAAAAGTAGAGCCGGTACCAAGCGCGCTGACATATCCGATATTCGCGTTGTGGCTTTCGACGATTTGTTTGGAAATGTTAAGTCCCAGGCCGGTGCCCCCGACCCTGCGCACGTCGGATGAATCGAGCTGGCTGAACTTGCCGAAAACGCGTTCCTCCGCGAAGTCGGGAATACCCGTGCCCTTGTCCTCGACCGAGATACGAACGCGGCTTTCAACGTTTTCGACAAACACCTTCACGGCGCCATTGTCCTTGGAGAACTTAACGGCATTCGACAGAAGATTGTTCATCACCTGTATCAGCCGTTTCTGGTCCCCCATGATCCGGCATTCGTCCTTGCAGGCATGTAACTCGAGCTTGATCCCGAGCATACTGGCATAGCCTGACATGGAGTCGACGGCCTCTCTGGCCAGGTCGTTGCCGCAGATCGGCTCCATTTGGAAGTCGATCTCGCCCGCTTCGATCTTCTGCAGGTCGAGCAAATCGTCTATCAGGTTAGCCAACCGGCGGCTGTTCTTGGTGGCAATGTCGAAAACAGGCGCGAAATTCTGAGGCAGCTCTCCGAGCACGCCGTTCTTGACCAACTCGAGCGACCCGATGATCGAGGTGAGCGGCGTGCGTAATTCATGGCTAACAGTGGAAAGAAACTGCGATTTGACCTCCAAGGCCGCCTTGGTCCGCTCGTGGTCTTCCTCGATCATTTGCATTTGCCGCAAACGGTCCTGGTAGCCGCGGTAGAACTTCGCGGAGATGTCCACGATGAAATAAAGCACGAACATGATCGTGAAGAACTGTAGCCAGATCGGCGATGTGAGCGGCGGAGCGTAACGCACGAGGTCCAGGAGCGCGATGAAGAGAAACGTGACGCTGTAGATCGAAAGGCGCAGTATGAGGATGCCGATCATCTGGCTGTTGTACATCGCCGCGAAGAGCGATGCCGAGAACAGGAAAAACAGCGAGGTGAACTGGCCGCCCTCTGTTTGCTGAAAGGCTATGTTGGCGATGAAGACGCTGATCGCCATGGCGCTGATGGCGGTGTTGATGGCGATGCGTCTCAGAAGTTTCCGACCGAACACCGGATCTTCGCCGTCCCACGCCTTGGCGTGCACACCGAGGATCTGGTCTAGCATTTCCGTCAGCACGACGACGCCGTAGCACGCGAAGATCGAGATCGGGTCGAAATACAAGGCCGCCAAAAGCGCTGCCGCGAAGAAGCTCGCCTGCCGTTGCCAGATCAACTGGTTGGACAGGGCCATATAGTCCTTGATCCGTTGTTCGCGGCCTTGCGAAGCGAACCAGTCTCTTGGTGCCGACCAAGTCCTCAGTAGCGTTCTCATGTTTGCCTCTGCTTCTACAGGAGTTGCCAGAACATAATGAACCTATTTGTTTAAATTCTGCCGTTAATTGGGCAGAAAACGGCATTTCGCCGGACAAGCCAAGGCAGAAATGCCCATGCACGAACTCTCGTTAAGCGGTTCCTCGCCAAACGAGCGCACAAACCCGTCCCTGATGCGTCGCTCAGATTGCGGTCCGACACTGCGACCGAAGGTTACGCCGCTTCGGAGTTGCCCGATTTGAAAGAGGCATATACGCCCGAAAGTGAGGGGAACTCGATGCTCGCCTGAGGAATATCCTTCAGCGGACCGAAAACCGGCGTGCGCGCCAGGACCGCTTCGCGCTGTTCCCGGAAATTGGCTGTCAGAAGCTGTATAGGTTTCGCCAGCCCGGGATAACTGCGGGGTTCCAGTACCGGTTTGTATCCGAGGTAGCGACAGTAGAACGCCGTGTGCTCGGCGCGAACCGGGGCCAGGGCCAAGTCGATGTTGTAGAAGATCGACGCGAGGAACGGAATGCGCAACGTCAGGAAGTTCAGCGGAACCCGCTTCTGTCTGGCAGTTGGAGAGATCACGAAACGCGTCGGGTCGAGAATGGTTCGCCTCTTCTTGAGATCATCCAGAAGTTCCGGAAAGACCTCGAGCGTCGGTGATGTCTGGCAAAGTTTCGACACGAGATGCAATCGGACAGCCGACCATATTTTGCCATCCACCCTGACTGCGACATGCACACAATTCTCGGATTCGTCGAACGGGTCGGTCATCCTGTGGTCCGCTCTTGCGGTCACGGCTCCTTCGGCGCGATAGCAAGAGTACCGCAGGCGAAAGACGTCTTCCATGGCGTCGTCGTCGTTCGTCAGAACCTCGTAGCGGGACTGCTCGAGAGCCGCGATGACCTGCTCATTCATGGTTGATCCTTCAAAGCTGCGGTTTCAGGGCGTCGCACGGCACACCAGAAGGTCGCTGTAGCCGCGATAGACAGAGCGCTGGTTGATGATCTCAAAGCCTGCCGCGGTGACGGCCGACGCAATCTCGGCCGCGGTGTGCGTCCAATACGTACCGTCTCGCTGTGCCTTGAAGATGGCCTTGTTCTGCTTGGCGATCTGCCGTCCCTGCCAAAAGATTCTGAGCGCACCGAACAGGCCGTGTTCTTGCCGGATCCTGGAAAACAGAAAATTGCGCCAGTCCCGGACATCCATCGGACGGCCGAGATCGACGAGGTAGAGAATTCCGCCCGGACGCAGCATCCGGCGGATGTCGGCAAGCCGGTGCTCCGGGTCCGGCATAGCGTATAGGGAATGCACACTTATGACGAGATCGGCGCCATCCGGTACTTCGACGCCTTCCAGTCCGACATTCTGGTACGTGACGTTCTTGTGCCCGGACAGTTTCGCCTTTGCGGCCTGCATCATTCCGGGGTCGGGCTCGACGAGGCAGATACTGCTGTCAGCGCACAGGCGCGCCGCGATCTCGGTGTAGTTTCCTGTGCCGCCGCCGACGTCGTAGATGATCTTCGGCGTGTCGGTCCCTGCCAGGAAGTCTTCGAACTCCTGCATTAACGCCTTGTACTCTGGATTGTGCCTCGACAACAGGTCGTAGGCTGTCGCATAGGCGCTCCAATCAGCGTTCGACGCGTGATCAGGACTATTTGTTCCACCAGCACTCAAGACGACCACGTCCTTCCCAAAGCACATGAGACGGCAATTGTGCAGCCTCTAAACTGGGTGCGAAATCAATCGCAGGCCAATATTATCATTAGCAAATTCTTAATATTTCAGATCGACATTGCAACACACCGCGGCGACAAAAGGTTGATTCAACACCTATTGTTTCCACTCGAGGTTAGTTTTGATGCAAATCGGCCACATCACCTGTTCGGTTTAGGGCTCAACTTCGACACACGTGGTGTGCAGGTCGAGGAATACAGGGCGATCAACCCATCAGTGCATTATTGGCCGGCAATCCGTTGGACATCCGCATCTCGGGGCGGTCCCTGAGCCGAACTATGGCCAGGTTAAGGCAAGGGCGTCGAAACGGGAGCAAAAATTTCCCGGTTTTGACAAAGAACAACCGAAATCGTCGGCGACAAGCCCCACGAAGCGCTGGAGCGCGATGAACGTGGAGTCTTGATGTTCGTACTGCCCTATACTGACGGCCCGGTCGTTCTGGACCTGGTTGCACATTTCCTTGGTGTGGCGTCACACGACAATATTAATGCCGCCCCGTCGGGATATACGGCAGGCCGTGGCCTGGTGTCGGACCCGGTGGCGGTCAATGCGTGCGGGCCGTTGTTGGTCGAGATACCGCACTTGCGGCCTGCCGCGTGCGCCTCGCAGCGCCCGGCATTTGCGGACGCGTCGCGGGATGCCACGACAATCCCGTGGCCGCTTAAAACTCCTTAAAGTTGTCTTAATTTGGCCGATTTCTCAAGGTCATAACTGTAAGCAGGCGACCAAGGCCGCAACAGTCAGCAACAGGTCCGGGAAATGCGTGACCTGCAAGGAGCAATGGAAATGCATCTACTTGCCGTAGACGATGAACCGACAATCCTCGAGCTGCTTCAGTTGCTCATCCAGACGCTCGGCGACCACACCGTGACCACGGCCACGTCTGTCGCAGAGGCACTGGAACTACTGGACAAGCCAGAGACCCCGGCGATCGATTGTTTCCTCATCGATATCCAGATGCCGGACACCGACGGTATCTCGCTTTGCGGGACGCTCCGCGCGCGCCCCGAGTATCAGCTGACGCCCATCCTGATGCTCACGGCAATGACCGACAAATCCTACATTGACCGGGCCTTCGCGGCGGGGGCCAGCGACTATATCACCAAGCCGTTCGATGTCGACAACCTGCGCGGCCGTATCCAGCTGATCAACGATCTGTCCAAAAGCAGCCGGCAGACCGCCATCAGCGCCAGGTCCAAGGCAGAGCCAGAGCCGCTCGGGGACGGGTCCACGACGCTTGCGCTGCATGAACCGATTTTCGTACAGGACGTGGACGGGTGCATCACGTATCTCGCGCTTGAGAACTACGTGTCGTTGATGTCGAGAAAAAAGCTGTTCGGGTCGTCCATCATCGGGTTCACAATCCGGGACATCGAAGAACTGCACCGGAAATCATCCCGTTACGAATACGAGTGCATCGTGACCGACGTGGCCGAGGCGATATCTGTCGCACTCGAAGAGTTCGGAGCGTTGATTTCCTATGCAGGGAACGGCACCTACCTCTGCGTCCTGGAATACGGATCGCAATTGAGTCCAGATAAGCTGGCGGATCAGGTGAACCTGATCCTGCGCAGCATGGAGCTTTATTCGAACGATGGCACGCCGATCAATGCGTTCGTCTCGGCCGGCGAGCAGGTTCGCCTGGTCTGGAAATCAGGCCAGAGCGCGGTGGACGCGCTGGCCACGGCGCACGAAAGCGCGGAGCGCGAAAGCGGGCGCCACGCTCGCAACCTGGAAGATTTCTGGTACGACAAGGACAGCATGGGGTTCTAGAGACTCCAAGCTATACTGCTCCGAATGTCGCCATGAATCGCTTCGGGTTTTCCTGAAGCTGCCACACGAGCAACCTGTCAGAGCGACGGCAAAAAGCATGCCGAACGGCAAGCGCCCCGAAATCCGTACTGAAAACGCCCTTCTCCGATCAAAACAGACAATCGCTAACGCCGGATCGCGCTATCAGCACCCCTCATCTGCGTCCATTGTGCCATAGGTTCTTTCGGCGATCCCGATGGTTGACAGCTCGCTCTCGATCACTTCCAGGAATTTCGCCTCGGCCTCCGAACGGCGGCGGGCGGGATTGCTCAGCAGGTAGATGCTCACCATCGGCAGATTGTCATAGGGCGGCAACTGCCGGATGTGCCCCGCCGCCACGTCCTGTGCCGCCACGTGCAGCGGCAGCGCACCAATCCCCACATTGGCCATGATCATGCGCCGGATCTCGTTCAGACTCGACGACACGCCGCGCCAGTCGCGCGACAGATTCAGCCGCGCCCGCAGCTTCGAGATCGCCTCCAGAGGGCCACCTTCGGCTTCCGTCTGGAACGCCACGAAAGGCCCCCCCTCCAGGTCCTCGGGCCTGATCTCCTCGGCCCCGAACAGCGGATGCCGCGCCCCGCAATACAGCCCGAAATACTCGCGGTAGAGCACCATCGTCATCAGGCTCTTGGGCACGCTCGACAACAGGCATATCCCGAAACTGGCCCGGTTCAGCTTGATCATCGTCTCCACTTCGTCGCTCTCGTAGACGGTGAAGGAATAGGTCACGCTGGGATGCGCCTGGGCAAATCGGTTCAGGATGCTGTCGAAATGCTCCGAGATGACCGAACTGGTGATCGCGATGGAAAGATGCCCGCGCAACTCGGCATTGTCCTCGTCCAGGATCGCGGGGATCTGAGACACCGTACCGAAGATCGTCGCGCATTCGGTATAAAGCACCTGCCCCGCCCGCGTGATGGTGAACTCGTTGGGCTTGCGGATCACCAGCGTCTTGCCGATCGCCTGCTCCAGCCGCTTCAGCGCCGCCGACACCGTGGGCTGTTTCAGGCCCAGATGGGTCGCGGCCTTCGAGATGCCCCGCTGCTCGACCACCACCATGAAGGTGCGCAACAGGTTCCAGTCCAGGTTCCAGGGAAAGCGGGGGCGCTGCGGCAAGCTCATAGATTTCACCTATAATCAGGATGCTTATTATTTATTTGCGCGATAGCCGCCCCCATGCAAGGCTTTTGCAGGAGCGGTGCAATCCGCCGATGCTGCACGGGCGAAAGACCCGCCACTTAAAACCAACATGGAGAGACATATGACATTCCGCCGAACCGTTCTGAAATCCGCTGTCGTGGCCATGGGCCTTGCCGTGGCCGGCCTCGCGCCCGCTGCCGCGGAAGAACTTGAAACCCTTAAGGAAAAGGGTGTCATCCGCATCGCGATGTCCGGCGCCTACCCGCCGTTCAACTTCGTCAACGACCAGAACGAGGTGGTGGGCTTCGACCCCGCCATCGGCACCGAGATCGCCAAGCGCATGGGACTCGAGGCCGAGATCGTCACCACCGCGTGGGATGGAATCATCGGCGGGCTGCTTTCCAACAAGTACGACGCCATCGTCGGCTCCATGACCATCACCGACGAACGGGACGAGGTCGTGGATTTCGTCGGCCCCTACTATTCCGACAAGCGCGCCATCTTCACCCAGCCCGGCTCGGGCATCTCCAGCCTCGAGGACCTCGAAGGCAAGAAGGTCGGCCTGACCTTGGGAGAAACGCACGAGGACTGGGCGCGCGAGCGCGGCTACAACGTCAGCACCTACAAGGGCCTGCCCGAACTGCTGCTGGAGCTCGAGAATGGCCGCGTCGACGCCATCGTGAACGACTCCATCGCCGCCATCCTCGCCATGGGCGAGAAAGGCCAGGAATACGAGATGTTCGCCGATCCCACGACCGACCCCTTCGGCGCGGGCATCGCCATCCGCGAAGGCAGCCCCGAACTCGCCGCCGCCATGCAGGAGGCGCTCGATTCCATGATGGAAGACGGCACCTATCTCGAACTCGCTGAAAAGTGGGTCGGCGCAGATATCCGCTAAACCTTTTCGCCCCGCCGCCATCGCAGGGTGGCGGGGCCTTCCGGGAACCTGATCCCCGATCGGACCGGCTGACGGCCCGCGCGCACTGCGCCTTGCCGCCGTCCCGTCCAAGCACGTACTCGATCTCGCCGGACAAGAGCCCCGTGCATGCCCCGGCCCCGCGATCTGCCAGAAGGACACGCCATGGACATAGAGTTGATGCAAAGGGTCTACCCCTTCTTCCTGCAAGCCGCGTGGGTGACGATCCAGCTGTCTGTCCTGACGGCCTTGCTCGGCCTCACTTGCGGCGCGCTTGGCGCGGCGATGCGGCTCTCGCGCCTCGCGGTCTTCCGCTTCATCGGCGCGGCCTATGTCAGCGTCTTTCGCGGCACACCCGCACTCATCCAGCTTTTCATCCTCTACTTCGGCGGGCCCCAGGTCGGCATCCAGCTCGACGCGTTCGAGGCCGGAGTCATCGGCCTTGGCGTCAATGTCGGCGCCTACATGACCGAAACCATCCGCGGCGCGATTATCTCGATCCCCAAGGGCCAGCGCGAGGCCGCCCGCACCCTCGGCCTCAGCCGGTGGCAGACGTTCTACAACGCCATCCTGCCCCAGGCCGCCCGCCTGATGGTCCGCCCGCTGGGCGTGAACCTCAACATGCTGATCAAGTCCACCGCGCTCGTGGCCGCCATCTCGGTGGTCGAACTCACCTACACCGCGCAGCGCTACATCGGCTCCACCTACAAACCGTTCGAGATGTTCCTGCTCGCGGGCATTCTCTACATGATCATCATCTACGCCACCGGCCGGGCCGTCGCCTGGCTGGACCGCCGCGTCCAGATCAACTGATCGGAAAGGAAAACCAGAATGGGCCTCGACTTTACGGTTGTTCCGGAACATCTCGACGTGATCCTGCTGGGGTGTCTGTGGACGATCTTCATCGCCGTCGCCGCCGCGCTCGTCAGCTTCTTCGGCGGGATCATTTTCGCGGTTATCGCGCTATACGCGCCGTGGATCATCCGCCAGCCCTTCCGCCTGATCGAATGGGTCTTCATGGGCACGCCGCTTCTGCTGCAGCTCTTCCTGATCTATTTTGGCCTCGTGCAGATCGGCATTGACCTGCCCGCCTTCGTCGCCGGCATCATCGGGCTTGGCCTGCACTTCGCAGTCTACAATTCCGAACTGATCCAGACCGCCATCCTGTCCGTCGACAAGGGCCAGATGGAGGCCGCCCGCACCGTCGGCCTCAGCCGTGGCCAGGCGCTGCGCAAGGTGGTCATCCCGCAGGCCGTGCGCGACGTGATCCCCCCCATCGGCAACAACATGATCGCGCTTCTGAAGGACAGCGCGCTGGTGTCGGTGATCGGGGTCAGCGAACTGACCCTCTCGGCGCAACGCGTGATCGGTGCCACCTACAGACCGTTCGAGTTCTACCTCGTCGCCGCCGCCTTCTACTACGTCATCAACCTCTGCATGGAATGGGTGCAGCGCCGCATCGAGCGCCGCATCGCAATCTCGCGCTGATCGTCAGGAGACAGACCATGACCGACACCGAACATTTCGTCGAAATCAAGCACGCCCAGAAATCCTTCGGCAAGCTTGAGGTTCTCAAGGACATCAGCCTCAACGTCGCCCGCGGCCAGATCGTGGCGATCATCGGCCCGTCGGGCTCGGGCAAGTCCACGCTGCTGCGAGCCATCAACGACCTCGACGCGCTGACGGGGGGCGAGATATGGCTCGACGGCGTCCAGGTAAACAAGGACCTCCCCTACCGCCAATACGAAAAGCACATCAACCAGATGCGCCAGGACATCGGCATGGTCTTCCAGCACTTCAACCTTTTCCCGCACATGACCGCCCGCGACAACGTCACCATGGCGCCCAAGCTGCTCAAGGGTCTCAGCAAGGCCGACGCCGACAAACTGGCCGAGGAACAGCTCGATAAGGTCGGGATGCTGGAACGGATCGACTATTACCCCTCGCAGCTTTCTGGCGGCCAGAAACAGCGCGTCGCGATCGCCCGTGCCCTCGCCATGAAGCCCAAGCTGATGCTTTTCGACGAGGCCACCTCCGCCCTCGATCCCGAACTGGTGGACGAGGTGAACCAGGTCATGAAAAAGCTGGCCGAGGAACACATGACCATGATCATCGTCACACACGAGATGGATTTCGCCGCCTCCGTCTGTGACCGCGTGCTCTTCATGGACAAGGGCGTGGTGGTCGAGGAAGGCCCGCCCAGCGTCGTCTTCAAGAACCCTACCAAGGAACGCACCCGCGAATTTCTTCGCAAACACCTCGCAGGCGCCAAGTGACCGACAACACGTCCTATCTCTTCTACCAGTCGCGCAACCCGCGACCGTTCCTCGACCACGGCGAGGGCATCTACCTGATCGACGAGGCCGGCAAGCGGTACATCGACGGCTCGTCGGGCGCAATGGTGTCCAATATCGGCCACTCCAACCCGCGCGTGCTGGCCAAAATGAAGGCGCAGATGGACAAGGCCACCTTCGGCTACCGCCTGCATTTCCGCACCCACCCGTCCGAGGATCTGGCCGCGAAAACCTTCGCCATGACGCCCGAGGGGCTGGACCGCGTGTTCTTCGTCTCCGGCGGGTCCGAGGCGGTGGAAAGTGCGGTGAAACTGGCCCGTCAATACGCCCTGACCCAAGGCCATAACGACCGCTACAAGGTCATCTCGCGCTTTCCCTCCTACCATGGCTGCACTTTCGGCGCGCTCGACCTCACCGGCTACGCGCCCCTGCGCGACCCCTTCGCTCCGATGATGAGCGAGATGCCCAAGGTCGCCGCCCCCACCACCTATCTAGACCGCGACAACCTGACGGAAGAGGCGCGCGGCCTGAAATACGCAGACCTCCTGCGCGACAAGATCATCGCCGAGGGTCCCGACACCGTGCTGGCCTTCATCATGGAACCCGTCGGCGGTGCCTCCACTGGCGCGCTCGTCGCGCCCGACAGCTATTATGGCCGCGTCCGCGAGATCTGCGACGAGTTCGGCGTGCTCCTGATCTATGACGAGGTCATGACCGGCGCGGGCCGCACGGGCAAATTCCTCGCTGCCGAACACTGGGGCATCACCCCCGATATCGTCGCCATGTCCAAGGGCTTCGGCGCGGGCTACGCACCCCTCGGCGCGATGGTCGCGGGTCGCCGCCTTGTCGATCCGGTGCTGGATGCGGGCGGCTTCGCCCACGGCTTCACCTATGCCGGCAACCCTTTGGCCTGCGCCGCCGGTCTGGCGGTGCTGGAAGAGATGGAGGAACACGACCTCATCGACAACGCCGCCCGCATGGGCGACGTCCTGATGACCGAATTGCGCGCCCTGATGGACCGCTATCCCTTCATCGGCGACGTGCGTGGCAAGGGGCTGCTCACAGCCTTCGAATTCGTCTCCGACCGCACCACGATGGAACCGCTCGACCCTGCGCTCAACGCCCATGACCGCCTCGTCGAACTGGCCTACGAACGCGGCCTCATTATCTATTCCCGCCGCACCCGCGGCGGCACCAAGGGCGACCATTTCCTCGTCGCCCCGCCCCTCATCATCACCGAGGCGCAAATCGCCGAAATGATGGCAATCCTCCGCGACGCCCTCGACGCCTTCGCGCGTGAGATCGGCCTGCCGGTGGAGAGCGCGGCATGAGGCTCCCCGACAAGCGAACCTCCATCGAGGCCGTCATCGCCCACATCAAGGACGGCGACAGTATAATGGTCGGCGGCTTCGGCGTCCCCGGCACGCCCATGACCCTGATCCGCGCGCTGGTGGCCCACGGCGCGCGCGACCTGACGCTCATCAAGAACGACGCCAACGAGCCCGGCATGGGCATCGATCACCTGCTGCAAAGCGGGCAGGTCAAACGCCTCATCACCACGCATCTGGGTCTCAACAGCCACGCCATCGGCCTGATGAATTCCGGCGCGCTCGAGGTCGAGTTCAACGCGCAAGGCATCCTGGCTGAGCGTATCCGCGCAGGCGGCGCGGGCATCGGTGCGATCCTCAGCGATATCGGAATCGACACCGAACTGGCCCGCGGCAAGCAGGTGGTCGAGATGAACGGCACCCCCTACCTGGTCGAGCCGGCCTTGCGCGCCGACGTGGCCCTGATCCACGCCGACACCGCCGACCCCTTCGGCAACCTCGCCTATGTCGCCACGGCGCAGAATTTCAACCCGCTCATGGCCATGGCCGCGCCACTTGTGATCGCGGAGGCCGAGCGCGTCGTGCCGCTGGGAGAACTTGATCCCAACACCGTCCACACCCCCGGCGTCTTCGTCGATCACGTCACGGAACTGCCCGAGATTACAGAGGATTACGCCGTTGTCCGACGCTAGGGATCGCATGGTCGCCCGCGCCGCGCGCGAGATTGCACCGGGCATGGTCGTCAACCTCGGGATCGGCCTGCCGACGAAGGTCGTGAACCACCTGCCCGCCGATTTCCCAGTCTGCCTGCACACGGAAAACGGCATGACCGGGATCGGGCCGGCGCTCTCGCCCGACCGCGCCGACCGCAACCTGATCGACGCGGGCGGGGCCTACGTCACGCCCGTGCCCGGCTCGGCCTTCTTCGACAGCGCCACCAGCTTTGCCGTGGTCCGCTCGGGTCGGCTCGACCTCACCATGCTGGGCGCCTTCGAGGTCAGCGAGACCGGCGACCTCGCCAACTGGAAAATCCCCGGCAAGTTCAGCCCCGGCGCGGGCGGCGGCATCGAACTGGCGCAAAAGGCCCGCCGCGTCGCCGTGCTCACCACCCACACCGACCGCGCCGGAAACCCCAAGCTCAAGCAGACCTGCGCCCTGCCTCTCTCGGCCAGCGCCTGCGTCACCCGCATCTTCACAGATCTTGCCGTGATCGACGTCACTCCCGACGGGTTCGCCCTGACCGAACTTGCCGAAGGCACCAGCCCCGAGGACGTGCAACGCGCCACCGATGCGCCTCTTTCAATTCCCGACGCCCCCATTCCGACTTTCTGAGCCGCCTTAATGACCGAAGACCTCAAAACCCGCCTCTGTGCCGCCGTCGATGCCGGTTTCGACCGGCAAGTCGCGTTCCTGAGCGAGCTCACGTCCCACCCCTCCACACGCGGCAATGAACAATCCGCGCAAGACTTCATGGCGACGGAACTGACCACGCGCGGGTATCCGGTTGACCGCTGGCAGATCGACATCGCCGACATCCAGAACCTCCCCGGCTTCTCTCCCGTCCTCACCCCCTACGAGAACGCCGTGAACGTCGTCGCCACGCATCGCTCCAAAACCTCCAAGGGCCGCTCCCTCATCCTCAACGGCCATATCGACGTGGTCCCCGCCGGCCCGCTCGACATGTGGGACAGCCCCCCGTTCGAGCCGCATGTGGCTGACGGCTGGCTCTACGGCCGTGGCGGCGGTGACATGAAGGCGGGCCTCGCCTCCAACCTCTTCGCGCTCGATGCGCTCACCGCCTGCGGCCTCGCCCCGGCGGCGGACGTCCACTTCCAATCCGTCGTCGAGGAGGAATGCACCGGCAACGGTGCACTGGCCTGCCTCGCCCGGGGATACACCGCCGACGCCGCCCTCATCCCCGAACCTTTCGCCGAACAACTTGTCAGCGCTCAGCTTGGCGTCCTGTGGTTCCAGATCCACCTCAAGGGCCTGCCCACCCATGTCGCTTATGCAGGCACCGGCGCCAACGCCATCGAGGCGGCCTTCCCGCTGATCCAGGCCCTGCACGACATGGAGCATCGTTGGAACGCGGAACAGAACCGCCCGCCCGAATATGCCCACATGGACCACGCGCTCAACCTCAATATCGGCAAGTTTCAAGGCGGCGACTGGACCAGCTCCGTCCCCGCCTGGGCCGTCTTTGATGTGCGCATGGGGCTTTTCCCCGGTCAATCCCTCGACGCCGCCAAACAGGAGATCGAGCAGGTCCTCCGTGACGCCGCGCAGCAAAACGCCTTCCTGCGCAACTCCCTGCCCGAGATCGTCTATCACGGCTTTCACGCCGAAGGTTACGCGCTCTCTCGCGACAGCTCGCAGACCGCCACCAATGCCGTCGCATCACTCGAAACCGCCCACCGAACCGTCACCGGCGAGGCGCTCACCCGCGAGCCGATCACCGCCACCACCGACGCGCGCTTCTTTGGCCTTTATGCCGATACGCCCGCGCTGGTCTACGGCCCCCGGGCCGAGGCGATCCACGGCTTCAATGAACGGGTCGAATTGGACAGCCTCCGCCGCGTCACGAAAGCCACCGCGCTTTTCATCGCCGACTGGTGCGGCACGGAGGAGTCCTGAGCCATGCGCACCGCCGTCATCGTCTCCACCGCCCGCACCCCCATCGGCAAGGCCTATCGCGGCGCCTTCAACAACCTCACGGCCCCCAGCCTCGCCGCGCCCGCCGTCCGCGCCGCACTCGAACGCGCCGGGCTTGAAGGCGGCGAGGTCGAGGACGCCATCTTCGGCTCCGCCCTCACTCAGGGCACCTCCGGCGTAAACGTCGCCCGTCACATCGCGCAGGCGGCACATCTGCCCGACAGCGTCGCAGGCGCCACGATCGACCGCCAATGCGCCTCGGGCCTCAACGCGCTGGCCATCGCCACCCACATCGTCCAAGCCGAGGGCGTAGACGTCGCCCTCGCCGGTGGCCTCGACAGCATCTCACTCGTCCAGAACGACCACTGGAACGCCCACCGCTACCGCGACCCCGCCGTGCCCGACAGTTACTACATGGCCATGCTGGATACGGCAGAGGTCGTCGCCGCCCGCTACGGCGTCACCCGCGAGGCGCAGGACGCCTACGCCCTGCAAAGCCAGCAGCGCACCGCGCAGGCACAAGACACCGGCCTTTTCGCAGACGAGATCATCCCCGTCGAGGCGACCAAGCTGGTCACCGACAAGACCACGAAAGAAACACACGAAGAGCCCGTCCGGATCGAGCAAGACGAATGCAACCGCCCCGGCACCACCGCCGAAGGGCTGGCCAACCTTCAGCCCGTGCGCGGCCCGGACAAAATCGTCACCGCCGGCAATGCCAGCCAGCTCTCCGACGGCGCCGCCGCCCTCGTCGTCATGTCCGAAGCCGAAGCGTCGCGCCGCAACCTCAGCCCACTTGGCGCGCTACGCGGCTTCACCGTCGCCGGTGTCGCGCCGCAGGAGATGGGCATCGGCCCCGTCCACGCAATCCCCCGGCTGCTCGACCGCGCGGGCCTCACCCAAAGCGACATCGACCTCTGGGAAATCAACGAGGCCTTCGCCGCCCAGCTTCTATATTGCCGCGACACGCTGGGCATCGCGGACGACAAACTCAACGTCAACGGCGGTGCCATCTCCATCGGCCATCCCTACGGCATGTCCGGCGCCCGCATGGCAGGGCATATCCTGCTCGAAGGCCGCCGCCGCGGCGCCAAGTGGGGCGTTGTCTCGATGTGCGTCGGCGGCGGCCAGGGCGCCGCCGGACTTCTGGAAATCTTCTGAGGCTCCCATGATCACGCTTCCCTCCAACCAGATCGCCTATCTCACGGCCCTGCGCCATGACCTGCACTGCCGCCCCGAAGTGTCGGGCGACGAGGTCGAGACTGCCAGGCGCATCACGCGCGAACTCACCGCCCTCGGGGCCGACCGCATCTGGCAAGGCCTCGGCGGCCACGGCGTCGCCGCCGAATTCACTGGCCGCGCCCCTGGCCCCACCGTCCTTCTGCGCTGCGAACTCGACGGTCTGCCCATCCGAGAAATCAACACCATCGCCCATGCCTCTCAGATCGACGGCAAGGGCCACCTCTGCGGCCATGACGGCCACATGGCCACCCTGCTGGGCGTCGCTATGCGCCTTGCCACCCGGCCTGCCAAGGGCCGCATCGTCCTGCTCTTCCAACCGGCCGAGGAAACCGGCGCGGGCGCTCAAGCTGTGATCGAAGACCCGCAATGGCCCGAGATCCGCCCGGATTATGCCTTCGCCTACCACAATGTCCCCGGCCGCCCGCTGGGAGAGATCGGCCTTCGCTCCGGCCCCGCCAACTGCGCCTCGCGCGGGATGCAGATCCTGCTGACCGGCAAAAGCTCTCACGCCGCGGCCCCCGAGGACGGCCTGTCCCCCGGCCCGGCCATGGCAACCCTTATGACCGCCCTGCCCGCCCTCAGCCGCGGCACGATCGCCGACGCCGATTTCACCCTCGCCACCCTCACCCATGCCAACCTTGGCGAGCCCGCCTTCGGCATCGCCCCCGCCGATGGCGAGCTGCGCGTCACCCTGCGCACCATGACCAACGAGGGGATGGACGCGCTGATAAACACCGCCTTGCACAAGGTTGCCCAGGCGCAGGGCGAGCTTGTCACCGACATCCACTGGCACGACGTCTTTCGCGGGGTGGTCAACGACGCGGACACCACCGACATCGCCCGCCGCGTGGCCCACGACCTCGGGCATGAGGTCGTCGAGATGGCCACGCCCATGCGCTGGTCCGAGGATTTCGGGCGTATCGGCGATGACGGCGCGAAGGCCGCAATGCTCTATGTCGGCGCGGGCACGGACATGCCCCAGCTACACAATCCCGATTATGACTTCCCCGACGCACTCCTGCCCGTCGTGATCGACCAGTTCACCGGCATCGTCGATCACATCCTGGGCTTGCCCGACACATGACCGACCCCGCGATCCCCGACGCCTGGTGCGAGGTGCATCGCGACCGGATCGACGCCAACATCCGCATTGCGCTTGGCCTCGTCCCCAAGAGCCGACGCTTCTGCGCCGTGCTGAAGGCCGACGCCTATGGCCACGGCATCGCCAACGTCGTCCCGCTGGTCCGCGCCCATGGCATCGACTGCATCGCCATCACCTCGAACGCCGAGGCCCGCGCGGTTCGCGACGCAGGCTACACCGGCCAGCTCATCCGCCTACGCGCTGCCACGCCGGTTGAGGCCCGCGCGGCCCTGCCCGACAAGGTCGAGGAACAGGTCGGCACGGTCGAGGCCGCCGAAAACCTGGCTGCACTTAGGAACTCCGGTGCCCCCGTCCGCGCCCACCTGTCTCTCAACGCCTTGGGCATGTCCCGCGACGGTCTGGAAATCGAAACCGAGAACGGCCGCGCTGCCTGCCGCGCCATCCTCGACCACCTGGGCGACAGCGTCACCGCCATAACCAGCCATTTTCCCAGCAACGCGCCGGACGATCTGCGTGCCAGCGCCGCGCTCTTTCAAAAGCACGCCGACTGGGTCCTGCACCAAGGCAGCCTCTCGCGCGACAGCACTCTCATCCATGCCGGCAGCTCGCTCACTCTCGTCTCCGATGAACCCGTCAAGACCGACATGTACCGCTGCGGAGCCGTTCTCTATGGCATCCTAAAGCCCGAATGGGGCTTTCAGACCACGATGGACCTGAAGACCCGCGTCGTCAGCCTTGGCGATTACCCGGCAGGCGCGACCGTGGGCTACGACCGCACCTTCGTTCTGGATACCCCCCGCCGCCTGGCCTGCCTCTCCATCGGGTACGCCAACGGTGTCCGCCGCGCTGGTCAGAACAGCGGCACGGCCCTGATCGGCGGGCACGAGGCGCCGATTCTGGGCCGCATCTCCATGAACACCACCGTGGCCGACGTCACGGGCCTCGGTGACATTTCCATCGGCGAGCCGGCGGTGATCTTCGGCGGATCGCGCGATACGCGCAGCTCGCTGGAAAACGCAGAAGCGCAGTTCGGCACCATCATCGCCGATCTCTACACCGACTGGGGCCTGAGCAATCACCGGATCGTCCGGTAAACGCCGTCAACTGCCCTTGATGTTGATCGAGAAACTGGTCCGTGCGCCTGCAGGCGGCGGCGGGAACGGCGCAGCCCGCTGGATCATCCGCACCGCCGCCTGGTCCAGCGCTGACGAACCGGAACTGCGTGCAATCGAAACCCCCGCCAGACCGCCGTTGCCGCCGATGCGGAACGACACAACCGCCGTCCCTCGACTGCCCACGCGCGGGCGCGGCACACGCGAGATCTTCCGCATGACCTTTCCGGGATAGTTGCTGGCCGCGGCATTGCCGGCGGCCTGCGATTGGCCCGAACCTTGCGCCGCCGATCTGGTCTGCGTCTGGGACCCCGTGGCACTGCCCGCGCGCGCGTTCTGCTGCGCGTTGCCCTTGGGCTGCGGCTTGGGCTTCGACTGGGTCGTGCGCTTGGGTGCGGGTTCTCTCTTCTTCGGCTGCGCCTTGGGCGGTTCGGGTTTGTGCGCTTCCTCGAACTCCGCGCTGCGCGGCTTGGGCCGCAACGAGCGTGTCACCGCCGTCGGCGCCTCGTCCACCGGCTCCAGCATCTCCGCCTGCTGCGGTTCTGTCGGCTGCACGCTTTCCTCCGGCACGGTCTCGGACGGGGTCACCGGGACCAATGGCACGTTCGGCGTGATCTCCGCCTGCTCGACCGGGTCAGGCACACTTTCGGCGGGCGTTTCGGCCGGTACGACAGGCGCAGTCTCGGCCTGTTCCACCGGCTCGGCGGCTTCCTGCGGCTCGACCTCTGGCAAGGTCTCAGGCCGGTCCTGCGCAGTTTCTTCTGGCGTGTCCTGCGCCGTTTCCTGAGGTGTCGCGTCTTCCGTCACCTCGTCCGGAAGTTCCTGCGACGTCACCTCCTCCGGTGGCGTCTCCTCGACGGCTTCCTCGGTGGCATCCGGCGTCATCACCCCCGCCGCCATGTCGGCAAAGCTGTTGCCGATGCTGGCCTCCACGCCGCCCGCATCGCCCTCGATCTCGATCGCCTCGCCCTGGAAAACCGCGGCCACGACGGTACCATGCACTACAAGCGCCGCCGTGGCGGCAAAGGTTTTCACAAGACGGGATGACGCGATCATTCCAACCCCCTCTGGGTGACGATCAGCACCCGCTCCGCTCCTGCGCCGCGCAGATCCCGCGCCAGGTTTACCAGTGTCTGCGCCGACAGCTCCTGATCGGGGACCACCCGCACCACCTCTCGCTCTTCATCGCTGCGCCGCGCCAGGAAATCCTCGGCCGACGCGATATCCTCGCCACGGAAACTCATCCGCCCGTCGGGATGCACGACCAGCGTGTCGGGCGGCGACCGCCCTTCCAGGTCCGCCGTCCGCACAAGGCTCAGTTCCTTGTCCAAAGGTTGCGACAGGGTGCCCGCCACCATGAAGAACACCAGCATCAGGAACACGATGTTGATCAATGCAATCGTCGGCTCCCGGCGCGAGGATGTCTTGGCCTTGCGCATCTCAGGACCCCAGCACGCTGATGCTGACGCGCTCGATGCCGCGCAGCACGACCAGAAGATCGGTCAGCCGTTGTGCCGTCACGCCGTCACGCAGGCTGACGACCACGGGCCGCGCCTCATCGCTCGGCGGCATCTCGGCAAAGGCGGCACTCAGCCCTTCGATCTCCATATCCTTTCCATTCAGGCTCAAGCCCTCGTCGCTCAGGCGCAGAAAGCTGATCTTGGCCTCGCTGCTGCCACTGCCGCCCGCCCCGGCGGCGGACAGCTCGACCTCCGCAAAGCGCGAAAAGGTCGATGACAGCATGAAGAACAACAACAGCAGGAAGATCACGTCGATCAGCGACGTCATCGACAAGCGCCTGCGCCGCGAGGTCTTACGCACGGCTCGGCTCCGCCTCGAACTCGGAGGCATGTCCGGCCCGTCCCTGCGGATACAGGACCGTCGAAATCGCCCGCTCCGCCGTGACGCGTTCGCCGTCCATACGGCCCTCGAACCAGCTCAGCACCATCGCGGTCGGCATGGCAACGGCCAGACCCACGGCGGTGGTCAGCAGCGCCACCCAGATGCCCCCCGCCAGAAGCGACGGATCGACCTGCGACCCGGCCTCCTGCAAGGACTGGAACGCCTCGATCATGCCCAGCACCGTGCCGAACAGACCCAGGAGTGGCGCCAGTTGCGCCACGCTATCGAGCAGGCGAAACCCGCCTTCCAGACGAGCAAAGCGCGATTCCGCCTCGGCCTCCAGCCGCTTGGCATCTTCCGGACGGGCCGAGAATGCCATTTCGATCACCGGCGCAAGGTAGCTCTTCGATTGCTTCAGCGCCGCCAGCGCCGCCGCAAGATCGCCCTCGTCCCAGGCCGCGACCGCATCCTTAAGCGCCTTGTGCCGCCCGACACCGGCCGCCGAGAACTGCCACAGCTTGTAAAGGACCGTCGCCAGCGTGATCACCGACACCGCCAGCAGGATAAGAACGACCGGACCGCCCAGATCGGCGACCTGGCGCAGGCTTTCCAACATCCCGTTCATCCCGTCACCTCGATATCGGTCCGCGTGTCCAGTTTAAGGTCGGTCGCACAGGCGCTTTCCGGCAGGTCCGCCGCCTCGCAGGTATGCGCGCCGTTGATCAGCACCTGGCCCAGCCCGTCACAGGCCATGCCCGGCACGGTGAACTGGCGCACCCGCGGCCGCCCTGGCGGCAAGGTTCCGAAATCGAACAGCGTCAGGCGGTCCACCTGCCCCTGGCTATCGAACAGCACCGTTTCATAAACCGCCTTGTCGATCTGGCTCTGATGCCCATTGATCACCAGGAAGGTCAGCGTGCAACTGCCCTCGTTCGCCTTGGTCGCGTTCAGCTCGATCAGCACGGCCTCGCCCAGCTCTTCTTCCTGCGCCAACACGCCTTGTGCCGCCCACAAGCTCGTCACCATCGCAACGACGCCGGTCATGATCCTCTTCATCTCGCGTCTCCTTCTCACGTGATCCACGCCGCGCCCCGCAGGATGCAGGCCGGGCCACGTTTCAAACCAATTCGCGGCGCGGTCAAGCGCCCTCCGACCGTGACTATCGCGGAAAACGAGGGGATTCGGAACGCGGCTTGCCCGCAGATCGCAATTTCGTGCGCATCCCCCGATCTTCTGCCACCGGTGCGTGTGTCGTGCGTCGGCCTGGCAGAAGATGAGACTCGGCTTGGAGACGCGTTGGCGCATATGTGTCACATCCCGATGAGACACTCAATACCTAAACAAATTAATCAGGTATACCCGCCGCGCTCGTCTCCTCGCACAAGCCAGAACGAAAACGGGGCGCGCCCATCAGACGCGCCCCGCGAAAATCTACTTGTAAGTGCTGTTAGATCTTTGAGGTCGACGCGCTACGCGGACCTGCGATCAGCCAGATGATAAAGCCGATAATCGGCAGGACAATCACCAGCAAACTCCACAGAACCTTCTTGCCGGTCGAGGCGCTCGAACCGATGATATTCACCAATGCCCAGATATCCAGCACCAGCACGATAAGGCCACCAAGGCCACCAACTTCCAACATTTTTGTCTCCTTTTCTAAGTGTCTAACGCTTCAGTCTCACGTTTGTTTCAGGCTTTGCGCACTTCGCTGGCGCTTTTCAGCACCTCGTCGCCGTCGTCCTGTTCGATCAGGTACGCAGGGCAATCGTCGTCGGCATCCCGCGTAATCTCGGATCCCTTGATCTTGACGGTGGTCTTTTGGGTATAGACCTTCCGGACCTCACCCTGACCGGTGCCGTTGCCCCAGTCCCACTCGACCGTGTCGCCTTGGGAAATTGCCATGTCAGTCGCGCCTCAGCGCATCGATCAATTCTTCTTTCGTCATGTCCGATCGACCTTCGATCCCGACATTCTGCGCCTGGTCGTAAAGCTCGGTTTTCGACCATTGCTCATAGGGCGGGGCTTTGCCGCCTTTCTTCGACGGGGCCATGTTGTCGTTGGCCTGCGCATTGGCGATCCGGGCCGCCTTCGATTTGCTGTAGCCCTTGTCGCGCAACGCCTCGTATGTGTCTTCGTCCTTGATGGACGATCCGTTGGACTCTGCCATGACGGTTTCTCCGAATAATGCTGGGGATAAAACGTCGCGCCGCCCTATTTGTTCCCGCGAACGTGGTGTAACCGCGATATGTGCAGGCAACGTGCCGATGACCGGAGTGGGTAATGTCGAAGACCGATAACGATCTGATCAAGCAGGAAAAAGAAAAGGAAGCCGTCGAAGAGGCAGCGGCGCTGTCACCGCGCCTGATTTTCGAGTCGATCCGCCGCAATGGCGAAGAGGAACTTGAACGCCCGATGACCGCCCTGTGGTTCTCGGGCATCGCCGCCGGTCTGCTGATCTCGTTCTCGGTCCTGAGCGAGGCATTGCTGCGCGCCCATCTGCCCGAGGCCGACTGGGCCTATATCATCGAAAATTTCGGCTATTCGCTTGGGTTCGTGCTTGTGATCATGGCCCGGCTGCAACTTTTCACCGAAAACACCATCACCACCGTTGTCCCCGTGATGATCGACCCGTGCGCCCACACCATAGGCCGCACCGCCAGGTTGTGGAGCGCGGTACTGGTGGCCAATATCATCGGCGCCTTCATCGTCGCCGCCTTCTTCGCCCATGGTGGTGTCCTGACAGAGCCGGTCGCCGCCGCCTTTACCGAACTCAGCGAACACGCCACCAGCTTTCCGCCGTTCGAGGGCTTCATGCGTGGCATCCCCGCCGGTATCCTGATCGCGGCGATCGTCTGGATGCTGCCGTCCTCCAAGCGCAACGAGATCGGGCTGATCGTGCTTTTCACATGGCTGATCGCCTTGGGCGATTTCACCCACGTGATCGCCGGCTCGGTCGAGATGGCCTACCTGATGGTGCAGGGACAGCTCGATGCCACCCCCGCGTTCGTCGGGTTCTTTCTTCCCGTGCTGCTCGGCAACGTGGTGGGCGGCACCCTGATCTTTACCGTCCTGACCTATGCCCAGGTCATGCCCGAGGTCGACGAGCCCCGCTGACCCGCTCGAAAACGAAAATGCGCGTGACCCTGGCAGGGCACGCGCATCCGTGGCCGTTGAAATCTGTGAGTCGACGTTAGTTATACGACGCGAGCCCGATTTGCGCTTCGCCTTCGTCCAGAGCGCCGCCGTGAATGTCCACGTCGCGCAGCGCATTGTTGCGGTCAAGCACCGTATGCACGCTCAGCACCTTGTTCCCGTGGCTTTTGCCTGGGTCTGCAATGATCGTTTGAAGCTCGGCGCGGGCGTCGCTGTCAAGCGCTGCCATGTCAACAGCAGCCACGTAGTTTTTCAACTCGTCAGCCAGCGGCGCGGCTGTTGCGGCCAACGGCATCGTTCCGATCAAAAGTGATAGTACAAAGCGTTTCATCGTTACTCCCCTCTCATAAGGTTCGACAAATAAACGCCTGTAATCTAATAAGGTTCCCGAAAAATTTAAGCACCGCAGCCTGGGACGGGCTGCGGTGCTGGGCGCGTTCTACGCGCCGCACTGACAGGGGACGGGGGGATGCTGTCAGCGCGTCTCGGCGGCGTCCCGCCCGGTCTCCGAACGTTCACGCCTATGTTCTTGCCGCTTCACGAAAATCGCGAAGCAAAGGATCGCCACGTTTGCGATGATGAACAGCCCGGGGACAAGAATGTCTGCCACGGTACCTGTCTGCATCGCCTAGTTGTTGGTGTCGGAACCGGCTGAGTTCTCCGTGCTTGTTGCAGGTGCTTGCACACCATCGCCGGCTTCTTCACCATCGGTGGCCAGAATGTAGAACACGCCGAACAGGATCGCCGCGAAAGCTACAACCAGAAGCATCCCGCCGAGGGGACCGATATGGCGCTTTTTTTGACGTTCCAAATTTGTTTCGGGTGCGGACATGCTGTCTCCTTGTCGTTTATCTCACTGCACCAACGCCCCGCGTCGGTGCAGGTTCCAAAAAATGTGCCCGCTCACGAAATAAATTTTATCAGCGCCTCTTCACCCCGCCGGAACCCGTCCGCAGGTGTGCCAATCTTCGGAATGCGCGCGCCATGCGTCCCCGTTTTCAGCCGCGCAAGCTCCAGAACCTCCGGATGTACATAGCTCTTTTGCGCGATAGCCGGCGTATTGTGCAGACGTTCTGCCGCGGCCTCGGCCAGCGCCTTGATGCTGATAGCGTCCGAATGTGCCGCGACCGCGAAAGCGGCCAGCGTTCCGTGCCAGGTGCGCAGCGTCTTGGCCGTGGCATTGGCCTGGCACAACTCGTTCAGCTTTGCGTTCAATTGGTCCGACGACACGCCACGCGCATTGCCCTCCTCGTCCAGCCACGACACCAGCGACGGGCCCGGCAGGTCCTGGCAGGCCTCCATCACCTTGGCCAGCTTCCTGCCGCGCAAGGTCTTTTCCACCTGCTTGCCGCCCTTGCCCTTGAAGGCCAGCGCAATCGCGTCGCCGTCGATGCTCAGGTGCCGCCGCTTCAGCGTGGTCGCCCCATAGGTCCGGTTTTCCTCGGCATAGGCCCGTGACCCGGGCCGAAGCGCCGCGCGGTCGACCAGCGCCAGAACCGCTGCCACCGCGGTGTCCTCGCTGCCCACCTCGCCCGAAAGATGATGGTCGATCCAGCGCCGCAGCCGCGGAAGGCTCTGGCCGAACGCGCCAAGCCCCTCGAACTTGGTCTGCGCCCGTTGCGCGGCCCAGTCGGGATGATACCTGTATTGCTTGCGCGTCCGCACGTCGCGGCCGGTGGCCAACAGATGCGCATTGCCCATCGGCGCCATCCACACATCGGTATAGGCCGGCGGCACCGCCAGCGCCTGCAACGCGCGCCGCTTCTTCGGACAGTCGATCCGCGTGCCGTCGACATTGATGTACGAAAATCCCCGACCGCGCTTTTCGCGGCGAATGCCGGGGTTGCTGTCCGGGTAATAGACCAGCCGCTCTGCCACGGGCGTTATCCTCCATCGTTCAGATTAGAGGACGCGTTGCGAGGGCTCCCGGTTCCACGTTGCCCAGCTGGGCAAGCTCAACTTCTTTGTGAACGACCAGCGCATCGTCCTGCCAGGTGGCCACCCCGGCCTCGCGCAGGCGCGTCAGCGTCTTGTTGGTATGCACCAGCGACAGGCCCACCGCATCTGCCAGGTCCTGCTGGCGATAGGGCAACGGCACACGGCCATTCTCGATCATTTCCAGCGCCCGAAGCCGCTGGAAAAAACGATAAAGCGCCCAGGCCACGCGGGCGACACCGTTCATCTGCCCGACCGTGACCAGCGCTTCGCCCAGCAGCTGCTCTTCTCGCGCGGCCAGGTGTGTCAGGTCAAACGCCCGCTTCGGCTGCGCCTGGAACAGCCGCCAGAAATCCGATCTGTTGAAGACGCACAGTTTCATCGTCGTGGTCGCCTCGACGGAATGCTGCATCTCGCCCATCACGCCGCTTTGCAATCCGACGAAATCGCCCGGCAGCACGAAACCGACCACCTGCCGCCGCCCCTCCGCCATTGTCTTGTATCGGATGCCCATGCCGCTCAACGCGGTGTAAAGCTGGGTCGAAGACGCACCTTCAGCGAGGATCTCGGTCCCCTGTTCGGCGCGCAGTTCCCCGGTCTTGAAGCTCGTCATGAACTCAAGTTCTTCGGCCGTCATCGCGCCGAATAGTTCCAGTTCCCTCAACGGGCAGGTCCCGCAATCGATCGCCATTCTTGGTATATGTCGCAGTTTAATGTGAGCGTCACGATTCTATGCCATGATTGCCTCATACCGAGGGGGTAGTAAATGCAAAAGATTGCGCCGCGCGAAGACCTTGTTCTGGTTTCTTCGCGCAAAATTCTGGAAGCCGCAGACCTTGCGGATTTCGCGAAATCGCGTTCGCTCGGAGAGGTGATCGTCGAAAGCGATACCGAGCGCGCGCATGTTCTTCTGTCGGAAAACCACTTTTCCTTCGCGTTCATCGGCTTGCCCGAGACCGAGCGGCGCGACACGCTACTGTCGGCGCTTGCCGCCGGCCATACTCATATCGTGCTGCTCGACGACGACGGATCCGCGCCGGGGTCATCAGGTGGCATGCGCGTGCTCTCCCGCCCCTTCACTGACGCCGATCTCGAAGGTGCGATCCGGCACGAAGTGGCGCCCGTGGAACATATTTGCACCACAGACCAAACGCCGCCTGCCGCCTGAAGAATATCTGGAACCAGCCCGCCGCCTGATCGTTTGTGTCGCGTAACGAGATCAACAAAGGATCAAGCAGATGCTTCATTGGGCCCTTATATTCCTGGGTGTTGCATTGATCGCCGGCATCTTCGGATTTGGCGGCATCGCATCGGCCTCCGCCGGAATTGCGCAAGTGCTGTTTGTCATCTTCCTGGTGCTATTCGTCGTGGCCATGGTGGCCCGTGCGCTCGGCGGCCGCACACCGTGACCCGACGACCACAACCGACTGACAACATCCTTAAGGGGGCTGACCGAAACCGGCAGCCCCCATTTTCATTCGA
The DNA here is from genome assembly GCF_002917925.1 of Roseovarius confluentis. GTDB lineage: Bacteria > Pseudomonadota > Alphaproteobacteria > Rhodobacterales > Rhodobacteraceae > Roseovarius > Roseovarius confluentis. Next base: position 890,351 of record NZ_PPFE01000001.1, read on the forward strand.
TCGCTTTGCAGTGCCCCGTGCCAAGTCCTCCAAACGCACGAAAAAGCCCCCCGCACAAATGAACGAGGGGCTTGTGAGCTTGGAAAACTGCGCGGCGGCTCAGGCCTTCAGTGTCTCCGTCGACGAAAAGAACATTGCCTGGCTCACTGCCGAACGAACCTGGTCGGATTGGTACGGTTTCGGGATCAGGAACGCAGGCTCGGGTCCCTCGCCCGTCAGCAGACGCTCGGGGAAGGCGGTGATGAAAATCACAGGGATGTCCGGCGCATTTTCCATGATGCGGTTCACGGCATCGATCCCGCTCGATCCGTCGGCCAACTGGATATCCGACAGGATGAGGCTCGGCGTCTCTTCGTTGAAAAGCTTCAGCGCATCGGTTTCCGTCCGCGCGATGCCGGTGATACGGTGACCCATGTCGCCCACGATGCCTTCCAGGTCCATCGCGATGATCGCTTCGTCCTCGATGATCATCACCCGGCCCGACAGCACGCTCGACATTTCCTCATAGGCAATTTCGACCAGCGACCGCGCTTCGTCCTCGGACACGTCCATGATGATAGCGACTTCGGAGAAAGTGAATTCCTCGATCGTATGCAGCAACAGCGCCTCGCGCGTGTTCGTGGTCAACTTCGACAAATGCGCCTGCGCCTTGGCCTGCAATCCTGTATCGTCGTCTGAAAACACGGCGCCGGACGTTGCCCAGATCGGCTGAAACACCTTGAACAGCGCCAATTTCGGGGAAATAGACGCGTCGAAAACACCGCGGTCGCTCAGCACCGCCTCAAGTGTCGCCATCGCATATTGATCGCCCCGCTCCTGCGACCCTGTAAGCGCGCGCGCATACCGACGAAGGTAAGGCAAATTTGCACCGATCTTCTCGCTGAGATCCTCGGCAGTCTTTTCAGTCATTTGATTGCTTCCAGTTTTTTTCTACTATCTTGGAACCTAACGTGTTTGATGGCGTTAGGTTCCAGACACAGTGCACAGATGTCAAACTTAGAGACAATAATGACCCGAGCAAAACGGACTTCAAGTGTGGATACGACCATTGACGAGAATCTGAAACGTGCGTTCGACGATGTGGCCAGTGAGCCTCTGCCGTCACGTTTTACCGATCTGTTGGAGCAACTCAAGACCGAGGGCGCGCCCAAGGGCTCTGATCAGGAATCGGATAACAATTCATGAGCGACCCCCGTGACGAACTGGTGGAACACCTTGGCCCGATGCGGGCTTTCGCCATGAGTCTTACGCGCAACTCTGCGCTTGCAGATGACATGGTGCAGGATGCGCTCGTCAAGGCGTGGACGAACATCGACAAATTCGAGCCGGGCACCAACATGCGCGCCTGGTTGTTCACCATCCTTCGCAACACCTATTATTCGCACCACCGCAAGGCGCGTCGCGAGGTCTCGGACACGGACGGCGAACTTGCCGCGTCCTTGGCCAAAAAGCCCGATCATGACGGACGCCTGCAAATGCGCGACTTCCATACCGCCTTTGAAAAGCTGCCCGACGAACAGCGCGAGGCACTTGTATTGGTCGGTGCGGGCGGCTTTTCCTACGAGGAAGCGGCCGAAACCTGCGGCGTCGCTGTCGGTACGATCAAAAGCCGCGTCAATCGTGCCCGGGCGCGGCTGGTCGAGTTGATGCATCTGGACGAGGATCAGGTCCTGGAAACGACGGACGCGGTCACCGCAGGTATCGTATCGGCGAACAAAAGCGTTGCCTAAGAAGTCCAAAGCCCTGCTCGACGCATACGGAACGATGGTCAACAGGCTGTCGTTCCGTCTTTTTGCGTTGTTGGCGCTTGCGCTTTTCCCCTTGGGAATCATAGCGGTCTACCAAACCGACCAGGTGCTGGACGAAACCGAGAACCTGCGCCGGAACGCGCTCTTCTTCGAGACAACCTCCGCCGCTCGGGACGAACGCGAGCTGATCCAGCAGACGCTGGGATCCGCCGAAGGGCTTGCCGCACTGTCCATTCTCGACGACGCCCCCGCCTGCCGCGAGGTCATGCGCGAATTCGCGGAAAGCAACACGCACATCGCCTTTGCCGGGTACACCAAGATGTCGGGCATCATGGAGTGCAGTTCCGAGGGCGACGAGGTGCGGGATTTCCGCACGCTCGAGCGTCTTCAGCGCGCGCTCAACGCGGACGGCCCCAGCGTCTATGTCGCGGCCACCGGCTCGGTCACGCAGCAACCCGCGCTGGTCGTCAATCACCCGGTCTATATCGACCGCAGCCTTGCCGGCATCGTCTCGCTCTCGGTGCCGCTGCGCCTGACCTACCAGCCGCTCTCCTCCCGCCGCTTCGATCACGAACTGCGCTTTGTCACCTTCACCAGCGACGGCCAGGTGGTATCGGCCAGCGGTGGACGCGAAAACGCCGAGGATATCCTGCCACGGCTGATCGAACCCAAAGATCTCAACCGTCAGGTCGGCACCACGTTCAACGGCGTCAGCGGCGCGGGCGAAGAACGCATCTATGCCGTGGCCAGCATCTTTCAGGATCAGGTCAGCGTCATCGCAAGCTGGCCAGCCCGCGCCTCCGCGTGGGGCGGCGGGGCCTTGTCCTACTACGTGCTCAACCTGCTCTTTCCCTTCGCGATCTGGGCCGCCGGCCTTGCCTTCGCCTGGTACGAACTGCGCCGCGTCGTGATCCGCCATGTCCGCGACCTGCGCTCGGCCATGCGCCGCTTCGCTCTCGGTCAGCGCGATGGCTTCCCCCTGCGCCTGAAAAACCCGCCAGAGGAATTTGCCGAGGCCGAACGCGCCTTCAACCGCATGGCCATCATCATCGCCGAATCCGAGGCGCGCCAGGACAAGGATCTCAAGGACAAGGAGGTGTTGCTGAAAGAGGTGCACCACCGCGTCAAGAACAACCTGCAAATGATCGCCTCGATCATGAACATGCAGCTGCGCAGCGCCAAGACGCCCGAGGCCAAGTTCATGCTCGCCAGCCTGCAGCGGCGCGTGAACGGCCTCGCTATGCTGCACCGCACCCTCTACACCACCCCCGACCTTCTGACGATCGAGGCCAACGAGTTGCTCGAGGCGGTGGTCACCGACATATCCACCATGATGACCGTCCCCGGCATCACGATCGAGCGCGACATCGATACCCTGCCGCTTTACCCCGACCAGGCCGTGCCGCTGTCGATGCTTCTGGCCGAGGCACTGACAAACGCACTGAAATACGCCGGTGCGGAAAAGGATGAAACCCCGTCGGTCATGGTGACGTTGAAGGAGCAGGACGACGGCCGTTACAGGCTTGGCGTCACCAACACCAAAGGCCCTCTCAGGCCACAACCGATCCCCGATGTCGAAACCGTCAGCGGTCTGGGCACCAAGCTCATGCAGGCCTTCGTCAGCCAGCTCGAAGGCGAGCAGGAGGTGACCGAGGACGACACGCATTACGGTCTGTACGTTGTGTTCGAAAGAAAGGATTTCGAGGCCCCATAGTGACACATGCTCAGGACGATCCAGACTTCCAGGTGATGATAACCGCGCAGGAAGCATGGCCGGTATTCGAACGGGCCGTGCTTGCCGCCAAGTCTCACGTCGTGGCCTCGTTCCGCATTTTCGACCTGTCGACCCAGTTGCGCAGCGAAGAGGCGCGCAAGATCGGAGAAACGTGGTTCGACCTTCTGGAACACCTTTTGTGCCGCGGCGTACGCATCGACCTCACGGTCAGTGATTTCGACCCGGTCTTCGCCACCGAACTGCACCGCCTGACATGGCGCACGGTGCGGCAGGCGGCGGCGTTGGCGGAAATCTCCGACTGCCCCATTCACAACCTGCGCATCCGCGCCGATCTGCACCCGGCCAAGGCCGGCCGTCTGCCCTGGCTGGCCTTCCTGCCCGCCGTGCTTCAGCGTCGCTCCAAGCGGCTGATGGCGCTCAACGACGACCAGAAACTGCGCGAGGCCGTGCGCCTCGACGACGGCTCTCTGCCAGAGCTGCACACCACCTCGCACCACCAGAAGATCGCGGTGATCGACGACGAGGTGCTTTATGTGGGAGGGCTCGACCTCAACGAGCGGCGCTATGATACGCCCCAGCATGACCGCATCGCCGCGCATACCTGGTCCGACGTGCAGCTTCTCATTCGCGGCGGCCCCGAGCCGAAGGAGGCGGCGCATCACGTCAAGACCTTCCTCACCAGCATCGAGGCCTGCCGCAAGCCCGCGCCGATGAAATACATCCGCCGCACGCTCTCTGCTCAGCGCCCGACCCAGTTGCCCTATGTCTCGCCCAAGACGCTCCTGCACGAGATCGAAGAGGATCACATCCGCGCCTTCAAGCGGGCCAAGGACATGGTCTATATCGAGACGCAATATTTCCGTGCCCGCGGTCTCGCCAAGCGTCTGGCCAAGGAAGGCCGCCGGCGGCCCGACCTGCACGCAATTCTCATCCTGCCCGGCCTGCCCGACGAGGTCGCCTATTCCAGCGAAATCGGCATCGACGCCCGCTATGGCATGTCGCTCCAGCACAACGCGATCGAGATGGTGCGCGACAGCTTCGGCGACCGCATCATCGTCGCCACACCGGTCCAGCCCCGCTTTGCAGCCCGCGACACGATCCAGACCCTGTCGGGCTCACCGCTGATTCACGTCCACAACAAGATCCTCGTGCAGGACGACAGTTTCGCCATGGTCGGATCTGCCAACCTCAACGGCCGATCGCTCTACTGGGATACCGAGGCCGCCGTGCGCATCACCGACCCGGGCCGCATCCAGACCCTGCGCGACCGGCTGATGTCGCACTGGTGGTTCGAGGACTTGCCCGCAGAGGCGCGCGCGCATGACACCATGTTCCCCTGGTGGTCCAGGAAGATCGCCGAGAACAGCGTCATGAACCCCGAGAATCGCCACGGCTTTCTCGTTCGGCATGACAGCGCCCAGTTGCGCGATACTTGGCTCAACCTGCCCGGCGTGACGGAAAACATCGTCTGATCCGCCACGCGCGCCGGAACTCCCGGCGGTCCGTCCGCGTTTATCCAGTAGAGATGAAACGACCGGTCGCCCCACTATCGGGACGGCCTAAAATACTGATATGATAGGAGAAAGAGAGATGGACCAAGATCGCATCGAAGGCAACTGGACCCAGATCAAAGGCAAGCTGCGCGAGATCTACGGCGACCTCAGCGACGACGAGATCGAGGAAACGCGCGGCGAGCGCGAACAGATGATCGGCAAGCTGCAAGCCAAGGTCGGCAAGGACAAGGACGAAGTCCGCCGCGACGTCGACAATATTCTCGCCGGCTTTTGAACCGGTCTGATCCGACGCGAAAGGGCGCCCCAGAGGCGCCCTTTTTCATGCGTTCTCCAGCACCGCCTCCACTTGAGCCCGTGCGTCGCGATAGGCCCCCGCCGCCGCGACCAGCGCCCTGAACAAAAGCCGCTGGCGCCGCACATAGAACAGGTGCTCGGGATGCCACTGCACCCCGACGGCAAACGGATCGGCTTGGCGCTCGATGGCTTGGATCATCCCGTGCGTGTCCCGCGCCGCCACCCGAAGCCCGGCGCCCACCGCCCTCACCGCCTGAGTGTGCAGCGCGTTCACCCGCATCAGCTCGGGTCCGCAGATCCGCGCAAGATGCGTTTTCGGCAATACCTCCACGTCGCGCTTGGGCAGGATGGTCTTGATCTTCTCGGCCTTGCCGAACGTCTGCCACGCGTTCTGATCCAGCGTCCCGCCAAAGGCCACGTTCATCATCTGCGCCCCCCGGCAGATCCCCAGAACCGGCACGCCCAGCTCCAGCGCCTTGGTGGCCAATGCCCGTTCCAGATCGTCCCGTGCGCGATCCAGCGTGGCCGACACGCCCAGCACGCCACCATACAGTTCCGGCCCCACGTCATCGCCGCCCCCGATGATCAGCCCGTCCACCGCGCCCAGGTCAGCGGGTCGTCCAACGCCCCAGCGCACGGCACGCGCGCCGGCCAGCCACAGGTTGAACCACACCAGGGGAAAAATCCGCCACCCCGACCGCTGCGAGGTGGTCACGGCGATCAGCGGCCGGCTCATTTCGTGTCACGGCCCAGGATATCACTTGCGATCCGCACCCACGCGCTTTCCCGGCGCAGCACACCGCCCGAGTGCGCATGGTCCTGCCACGCGTCTTCCAGCGCCTCCAGCTGCTCGGACGCGGCCACCTCTTCGACCAGCCGCCACATCTCCCACGGTTCCTGCAACGACCAGCTCTCCTCGTTGATCCGGCTGTCGGGCAGGCGAAAGTGAAACGCGGGCCGCGCCTTGGTGGAGTGTTCGTCGGGATAGCTGGCCTCGAACAGCCGCGGCAACGCGTGCTTCATCAGCGGCAGAAGGTCCAGCGCATGATTACGCGTCCGCACGTGCGGGTCCATCAGGTCAAGCAGCAACTCCAGGCTATCCGGCTTTTCCTCGGCCAGTTCGTCGACCAGCGCCCGCGGCCAGGCATTGACGAAAGGCAGCACGCGGCGCGTCACGTCGATGCCGTTCTCGGCGCGCAGGACCGGGTCCAGCAGGCCAAAGGCCCGCACCGTGCGCAACGTATGCGGATCGGCGGGCGCGACCACCTCGACATTCAGATGCACGCCGAACCCCAGGAACACCCCGTTGCGCGACCCGCTCGCCCCGGCCTCGCGCAGAACCGGGATCATCGCATCGAATCGCGCGATCTCGTCTGGCGTCAGCGGTGGCGTCACGATCTCGACCGGCACCAGCCCGCGCAGCAGGTCCTTGACCTGCGACCCGGCCAGCCCGTCGCTCTTTTTCTTGCCAAGGGCCGTGTCCAGTTCGATCTCCAGATCGCCAAGCGCACTGCCCCGCACGAACAAAAGGTGAGGGTCGGCGTCGTCCATCTCGCCGCCCAGGTTCTCCTGCAAGATCGACGCCACCCTGCGCTCGCACAAGCCCGAGAATTCCACCTCGATGCCAATGCGGCGTTTGTCGCCTCTCGCATTGGTCTCTATCGGTAAAGGCGCAAAATGATATGCGTCAGCACCCTGCCATGTCATGCAACCTGTTCCATCTAGTGTTCGGACGCCGTCCCGCGCTTCGATTGAGCCGAGACAAGGGCATAGACCCACACGACCACCGGCAGGGCGACGATACCCCCAAGTGGTCCCCAAAGCCACAGCCCGAATACGATGGAGAGAAAAACGACCAACGGATTGACCTTCAGCTGTTTGCCGACCAGCGCGGGCGTCACGAACTGCGCCTCGAGCGCGTTCAGCATCAGGAAGGATGCCGGCGCGACCAGCGCATAGGCCGAGTTGAACGTCAAAAGCCCTGCCAGCAACAACGAGAACACGATCGCCAGCGGGCCGAGGTAGAGAACGAAGTTGGCCAGAAATGCCGCCGCGCCCCACAGCATCGGGTTCGGCAGGCCGATGAGGATCAGCACACCGAACAGCGACGCGCCAAGACCGAGGTTGATCAGCGTGATGGTCACAAAATAATGCGACACCGCGCGATCGGCCTGTTTAAGCGCCACGCGGTACTGTGGGATTGCGCTGTAGATGTCGTCGCGGGTCATAAGGAAAAAGAACAATGTCCCCGCGAAAATCAGCAATTGCCCGAACAGGTTTGGCGCCAGCCACAGCGCTTCCGCGACAGACGGAATCGCCTCTTCGACCGCATTCTCGCCACCCTCTGAAATGGTGCGCTCAACGTCGAAATTGATGCCGCCGATACTGCGCAACATGAATGTCAGTTCGTTCATCCAGCCGCGAAACTGCTGCTGGATGCGCGGCACCTGATCGATCAGCGCCGACAGCAACGGTCCCAGCGCAACAATCAGCAGAAAGATGACGACAGCACCGACTATCAGCGCGGAAGCCGCGCTGACGGTTCGCGGCACACCGAGGCTTTCCAACCGGCTTGCGACGGGCGACATCACCACGCCCAGAACAAGCGCGAACGTCGCCGGGGCAAAGAGGTTTTGCGCCTCTTTTGCCGCGGCGACGACTGCGATGAATGTGAGGGTGATAAGGCAGGCCCTTACCAGCTTCGACGGGGCGTGATCCGATACCACCTTGCGTATTTACCTTCAGCCAGCTTTGGAATTGAACTGTTCGGTGCCGGCGCGGACCGCTTCGTTGACCGCGGACTTGCCCTTGGTTTCCAGTTCCGAGATTTCCGCCGAAAGACGCTCTTCGGCTGCACGCAGAAAGGCATCCCGGCGGGCCCCCATCAACTCGGCTTCGCGGCGCGTGCTGGGCAGCAATGCCCCCAGCAATCCACCGATTCCTGCCGCGACCAGCCCGGTCACCAGGGGTTGCGAGTTGTGCGTATCAACGGCCGACTTTGCCGCGCCGCGAGCATACCGCTCCGCAGCTTCCTGAGCATCGACGGCCTTCAACCGCAGCGAGATCACGCGATCCCGGGCTTCCGGCCCTAGCCGCTCCAGGCCGCTATGGAGCTTCCTGCGCATCCGCGACGCCGAAGCGGACACGCGGCCAGCGGCGATCTGCGTGCGCTTGGCATTGCGTTCGGCTGCACGGGCAATACGCTCGTCTTGGCTCAACCCGTTCGAGCTCCGACCGACGTTGGAAAACGCACCCTTCTGATGCGCAGTACCACCGGCCACGAGCATTGCCACGCCGATCCCCACAAGCGCCAGGCCAACGGGATGGTCCTTGGCCGATTGCGTGATGCTGTGGGTGGCGGTCCGGCCAAATTCGGCGGCATCGTCGATGGCCTGCCGTCCAAGGCGTCCGGGGTTCACGCTCTCGGCAAAATCCCCGATCGCATCGGCCAGTCCGGCACGATGCTGTTCTGCGTCTTTCTCAAGCTTTTCCATAGACTTCGCGGTCATCATGACTCTCCTCGAATAGTGCAATATCTGATTTCAGGCTTTCGATCGTGCGTCGGGGCATCATTGCCCGCGCCGACAGGCACCGCATTCCGATCACGCCCAGTATGACCGTCAGCGTGACGAACACCCCGAACACGATCGCCGCAGACGTGCCAAATCCAAGCCCCATATCCGCCAGTGCCAGCACGGCCACCACCGCAAGGGCGTGAACGCTGACCAGCGCAAAAAGTAAAGCGGCGGCAATCAGGATCAGTCCGGCCTTGGCCGACCGCAGGTTCTGGCTCAGCTCCCGGCGCGCCAGGTCGGCATGGGCGGCCAGCAGTCCCCGCGCTTCGCGCAGGATGCGGGCCACGACCACGCCGAATGGTGGTTTGGGCGCGTCCTTCATCAGTCGTGTGTCCCCGTGTGCGGGCTTTCGGGCAGATAACCCGACCAGACGTCATCGTCCGCCGTGATCAACTCGGGACCGTCATCCGCATCCGAGGGCGCGCTGGCGCTCAGGAAACGCGCCGCGGCAAACCCGGCCAGCGCCGCGCCGCCCAAAAACAACAGAGGGTTGCGCCGTGCAAACGCCGACACATCCTCGACCATGTCCGGCAACGACCGCTCGCGCAGGCGGTTGGTCGCGTCCTCGACGGCCTCACCCGCCTGGGTCAGGAACGAGTTCACGGCATCATAATCCTCGAACTCACCAGCGGCTTTCTTGGTCGCGCTTGAAATCGTATCGCCGTGATCGGCCACGTCGTCGCGCATCTCTGCCGCGCGGGCCTCGGCCTCTTTCGTGACGGCTTCCTTACCGTCTTCGACCATTTCCTTGGCTTTCGTCTTGGCGTTCATTTTCGGTCTCCTCACGCATTTGTGACGTGTTGCGATCTGTATCGCTCTGTCAACGTCTGCGGGCTTCGGAGGTTCCGCTGCGTCTGCAATATCTTTGACGCCCCGGTGCCCGCGTCCAAGCCGCCGCCGAACAACTCCGTGGACACGAAAAACCGGGGCGCCGAAACACCCCGGTTCATACTCGTCACTTTACAACTGGCGTTAGCCGCGGTTGATCGCGTCGGCGATGCGGTCACGCAGATAGTCGACCGAGAACGCATACTCGAGCGCCTTGCCTTCGTTGGTCGTCTGCAGCGACTTCACCTGAATGCCAACAGTCGGCACTTGGTAGCCACCTTCGGCGTCAAGGTCGACGAAGACCAGGCCACCCATTTCGCCGCGGTCCTCGGTGTAGGACACGGTCCCGACAGGCTCGCCCGTCACGGTGTAGATCATCGTGCCCGGCTCCGCGATCAGCAGGATGTTCTCGCCCTCGGTATTCTCCGAACCGGTTTCGTCCTGTGCGACTTCGTCGTCCACGCCTTCATCTGCAGAACCCGAGGTCTGCGTACCGATCACGACAATGTCGTCGCCATCTTCGGAATAGGTCTTCGCTTCAACTTCGGTGTTGCCATCTTCAACTTCAGCGGCGTTTTCCAGGACCTGACCCTTGTTCGTCACGTCTTCGCCGACGGTGGATTCAGCGTAGGCGGCAAGGGCGCCTGCGGTCGAGAATGCGGCTGCGAGTGCAATCGTACGGTTAAACATTGTAATCTCCTTCGCTTGTGCAGCACCGTGCTGCGATCTGGGATAAGAACTGCTTGCCCCCTTCCGGGTTCCGAAAAAATTCTTGCATCGGTTTTTTTTACCGCGCGGCCCATGGCGGAGACGTCGCGGGGACTTGACACAAATTCACCGTAAAAACTTGATATAAATCATAATTTCATGCGCGGTGATCCGGAGCCCCAAGCGCCGTTCACACAGTCGAAAACAATATCGTGAACCTCTTCGCTCTTTGCGCAGCCGCCCGCACGACGCGCAACTGTGCATTTTTTTGCCCAGCCTTCCGGTGTCATTCCCCGACGCTCCGCGCTACCGTGCATCGCGTACAACAGCTAAAGCGGCCCCGATCATGCACGCCTTCCTCGCCCCGGCCCAGTCCGCCCACGCCCCCCAGACCTTCTTGCATCAGGGCGTCCTGAAACCTTCGCCGGAAGCACCGGAACGCATCGCCATTCTCAAGGACGCCGCCCAGGCCGCGGGCTGCACCTTCGCCGCCCCACCCGATGCAGGGCTCGCCCCCATCGCCGCGGTGCACAGTTCAGAGTACATCGGCTTTCTCCGCACGATCCATGCCCGCTGGTCCGCCCTCGACGGCGCCGCGCCCGAGGTCATTCCGAATATCCACCCCCGCACGCGCGCCGACAGCTACCCCACCTCCCCTGTCGGTCAGGCGGGCTATCACCAGGCCGACACCGCCTGCCCCATCGGCCCGCACACCTGGGACGCGGCCTACGCCTCGGCCCAATCCGCCATCGCCGCCGCTGACGCGGTGGCTTCCGGCGCACCCCACGCCTACGCGCTCTGCCGGCCGCCCGGGCACCACGCCTATGCCGATCAGGCCGGCGGCTTCTGTTTCCTCAACAACTCCGCCGTTGCCGCCCAGCGCCTGTTGGCTGCGGGCCACCGCCCCGCCATCCTCGACATCGACGTGCATCACGGCAACGGCACCCAGGGCATCTTCTACGACCGCGCCGACGTGCTCACCGTCTCGATCCACGCCGACCCGTCCGATTTCTACCCGTTCTTCTGGGGCCACGCGCAGGAACGCGGCGCCGGCCCCGGCCTCGGCGCCAACCTCAACCTCCCCCTGCCCCGCCTGACCGACGACGACGGCTATGCCCCAGCGCTCGACACCGCCCTCGCGCGCATCACGGATTTCGGCACAACCGCGCTGGTCGTGGCCCTCGGCCTCGACGCGCACCAAGCCGACCCCTTCAAGGGCCTCGCCCTCACCACCCCCGGCTTCACCCGCATCGCCCGCACGCTTGCCGCCACCGGCCTGCCGCTCGTTCTGGTGCAGGAGGGCGGCTATGTCTCCGACCATCTGGGCACGGCCCTCTCGGCCTTCCTCTCGGGGCTCTGAGATCTGTCACAAAACCATCAAGCTCCACCGCTAGACACGGCTGAACCACCAGCAGGAAAGACCCCAATGACCCGCTTCACCGCCGCCGTGTTCGACTGGGCCGGCACCACCGTCGATTTCGGTTCCTTCGCCCCCATGGGCGTCTTCGTCGAGGCCTTCGCCCGATTCGGCATCACCGCCACGATCGCACAGGCCCGCGACCCGATGGGCGCGCCCAAGTGGGACCACATCCGCACCATGCTCGACATGCCCGACCTCGCCCGGCAATGGCAGGACAGGTATGGCCGGGCGCCGAGCGACGCGGATGTCGATGAGGTCTACAAGGTCTTTGTTCCCATGAACGAGAAAGTGGCGGCGGAGTACGCCACACTGGTGCCGGGCTGCGCCGAAGCCATCGCCCAGTTGCGCGAAATGGGCCTCAAGATCGGCTCCACCACCGGCTACACCCGCTCGATCATGAACCACGTCCTGCCCGTCGCGGCGGCGCAGGGCTACACCCCCGACACCCTGGTATGCTCGGACGACCTGCCCGAAGGCCGCCCCGGCCCGCTTGGCATGTATCAATGCATGATCGACCTCGTCGCCTACCCGCCCGAAACGATCCTCAAGGTCGACGACACCGCCCCCGGCATCAAGGAGGGCGTGGCGGCGGGCTGCGTGACCGTGGGCGTCGCGCTTTCCGGCAACGCGGTGGGCAAGACGCCCGAGGAACTGGCCGCCCTCACCGAAGCCGAGATCGAGCCGCTGCGCGCCCACGCCACCGCAATCCTGAAAGACGCCGGCGCCGATCATGTCATCGACACCGTCGCCGACCTACCCGCCCTCGTCCGCCGCCTGGGCCACATCTAGCCACCCGTGATAGCACAGCACCGGCGCGCTCCCCCAGGGCAGCCCGATGGAAATCTCGAACCGGTAGCGCCCCGTGTCGGGCCGCTCCGAGGCGCTGACCTTCGGCGCCGCCCATCCCGGCGCCGGCAGGCCCAGGCACCGGAACCGCCAGTCCACCAGGTCCAGGCCGCCTTGCGCCGGCACCAGCCGGCACATCGCCACCATCGCGCCCATCCGCTCGGCCAGCTTGCCATCGGGCGTGGCCCACTGCGCCGTCTGCATGACCTGCCCGGCCATGCTGCGCGTCCAGACATCCCGAGCACCGCGCCCGCGTTTCTCGAACCTCAATTCGGCGTCCTCCACCGCCGGCGGAAACCCCGCCAACCGCAGCGCCGCCCGCAGCACCGGATTGCGCGTCACCTCCACCGTGATCCGCCCGTGAAACACCCCGTCGCCTGCATGCAGCGCCCGGCACTCCGGTGCCAGCGCCGCCATCCCGGTCTCGCCCAGCAGCCGCGCATAGACCGTCACCGCAAAAGCCGCCGTTGCACCTTCGGGTCCGGCAAGGCACACAAGTCCCCCTGCCCGAAAACCGCATATCTGTTCCGCGCGATCCGCGCATAGATCCAGTCACGCAGCCCGACCGGCAAGACCCACACCAGCCGCGCGGGCGCATAGGCCCAATGCAGGCGCGGGAACAGCATCGCCATCCCCTCCAACGATCCCCAGGCCCGCCCATCCTCGATCATCAGCCAGGACGCCGGATCATCCGCATCAAGCCCGTAATGCACCAGCAGCGTCCGCCCCAACGCGCCCTGCATCGGCGCGATCCGTACCCGGTCGTGCTTGTCCAGCTTTGCGATCCGCCGCGCCGCGCGGGAACACAACGCGCATTCGGCATCCATCACCACGACGATCCGCCCGTCATCGAACGCCGGCACCGCCGGATCATCCCGAAACGAATACGGCCGCCGCGCGTCGGGCTGCATCACCGCACCCCGGGCTTTTTCTTGCCAGAAATACTCAACTCCAAACCGCCCACGTCCCGCATCGCCGCCGGATCATGGCACCGGCAGGTTTTCACTGTTCCAAAAATACTCAAAAGACGCCCTCAGTCCACGCCCAGCGTATCCAGCAGCGCCTTCAGTGCCGCGTGATCGTCCGGGTCATGCGCCACCCGGCGCGACCGGAACAGTGTCGCCTGGCTGCGCAGGATCATCCCGTCCTCCAGCGTCTTCAGGTGGTTGGCCCGCAGCGTGTCCCCGGACGAGGTGATATCGGCAATCGCCTCCGCCGTCTCGTTCTTCACCGTGCCCTCGGTCGCGCCCTGGCTGTCGACCAGCTGATAATCCGCCACGCCATTGTCGCGCAGGAACTCCCGCACGAGCCGGTGATACTTCGTGGCGATCCGCAACCGGAACCCATGCCGCTCCCGAAACGCCGCCGCCGCCGCATCCAGATCATCCAGCGTGCCCACGTCCACCCAGACCTGTGGCACCGCCAGCACCAGGTCCGCGGCCCCAAAGCCCAGCACCTCGACCTCTTCGACCACCTGCTCCCAGCCGCCAAGCTTCTCGCGTATCAGGTCCTGTCCTGTCACTCCGAGGTGGATCCGCCCGGCAGCCAGCTCGCGCGGGATCTCTCCCGCCGACAGCAACACCAGCTCGGCATTCTCGACGCCGCGCACGAAGCCCGCGTATTCGCGTTCCGCGCCGCTCCGGCCCAGCTCCACGCCCCGGTCCGCGAACCAGCCGAACGTCTTGTCCATCAACCGGCCCTTCGAGGGCACACCGATCTTCACGCTCATGCCCCGCCCTCCAGCGCCAGCACCTGGTCGGGCCGGATCACGCCGCCCACTGCCGGGATCTCGTGGCCGCCGCCCAGCCGCCGGGTCAGCGCGTCATAGCGCCCGCCCGTGGCAACAGGGGGCAGGTCCGGGCGCTTCGGCACCGAAAAGCCGAACACGAATCCATCGTAATATTCCATCTGCGTCCGGCCATAGCTGGCCTCGAACTCAAGCGTCTGGGGCGCCACGCCCGCGCGCTCCAGCGCCTCCAGCCGGCGGGCCAGTAACTCCACCGCGCCCGAGATCGCCGGCATGTCCACCGCGATGTCGCGCAGATGCTCCAGCGCGTTGTCGGCGGTCTCGCGCACCGCCAGCACCGCATCCAGCAATTCCACGTCCCGCGCCGTAAGCGGCGGAGAGTCCGCATCCTCGCGCAGCGCCCTGATCCGCGCCGCAATCTCGTCCGGCCCGCGCAGCCCGATCATCGGCGCGTCACAGGCCATAGGGTCCGTCGCCGCCAACAGCGCCGCCCGGCTCTCCGGCACCGGCGCCCGGCCCGAGAACCGCTCGATCAACGCGCGAAACCGCCGCGGCCGCCAGATATGCCGGCGCAGCGCCACCTTGCGCCGTTCGGTCGTGTCCAGCCCTTCGACGGCAGCCATCAGGATGCCGATATCGCCGATGATGGCCTGCAACGGCAGGTGCTTCACCGCCTCGTGGATCACCGCGAAGACCCGCGCATCCGCTTCCGCGGGCGCGCGCCGGTCGAACATCTCGAACCCCACTTGCAGGTATTCATTGGGCCGACCCGAGTCGTCTTCCTGCCGCCTGAACACCTCACCGGCATAGGTGTAACAGGCCGGCTCCGCCCCGTGCGCCATGTGCATCTGCACCACCGGCACGGTAAAGTCGGGCCGCAGCATCTGCTCTCCCCGCAGCGCGTCCGAGGTCACGTAGGCCCGCGCCCGGATATCCTCGCCATACAAATCCAGCAACGTGTCCGCCGGTTGCAGCACCGAGGTTTCCACCGGCACCGCGCCCGCCGCCTCGAACATGTCGCGCAGCCGCGCCGCCTCGGCCTTGACCGCCGCGCGGTTGTCCGGGGTCGGTCCCATCAGCCCTGTCCGCTTTCCTGGCCGTCCAGCATCTCGCGCACCTTCGCCACCAGCTGGTCGCGCGGCACCTCGAACTGGCTCGGGCGTTCCTTCCATTCCTCCAGCGTGGCGTTCTCGGCAATCTGCGCTCCAAGAACCAGGTCCTTGATCTGCACCTTGCCCGCGTCGAACTCGTCGCTGCCCGCAATGACCGCGACGGGACTGCCCCGCCGGTCCGCGTATTTCATCTGGTTGCCAAAGTTCTTGGGATTCCCGAGGTACACCTCGGCACGGATGCCCGCGCTCCGCAGTTCCGACACCATCGCCTGGTACTCCGCCATCCGGTCCCGGTCCATGACGGTCACGACCACCGGCCCCTCGACCGTACCCCCGATCCGCCCCTTCTCACGCAACGCCGCCAGCAGGCGATCGACCCCGATGGAGACCCCCGTCGCCGGCACCGCCTGCCCGGTGAACCGCTTCACGAGGTCGTCATACCGCCCCCCGCCCGCAACCGAGCCGAACTGCCGCTTGCGGCCCTTGTCGTCAAAGATCTCGAAGGTCAGTTCCGCCTCGTAGACGGGGCCGGTATAATACCCCAGACCCCGCACCACGCTCGGGTCGATCACGATCCGGTCCGGGCCATAGCCCTGCGCCGCCAGTAGATTGGCAATCGCCTCAAGTTCCTGCACGCCCTCCGCGCCCATCGCGCTTTCGCCCACCGCATCACGCAGGTTTGCCAGCGTCTCAGCCGCGTCCTCGGCTTCCGAGGTCAGGAAGGCCAGCACCGGCTTGGCCTGCGCATGGGACAGCCCCACACCGTCGATATAAGCGCCCGACGCATCCAGCCGCCCTTCGGTCAGCAGTGCGCGCACGCCTTCCTCGCCCACCTTGTCGAACTTGTCGATGGTGCGCAGAACCGCGTCACGCTGCTCGCCTTCGTCAAGGCCCATGACCTCCAGCACGCCGTTCAGAACCTTCCGGTTGTTCACCCGGATCAGGTAGTCGCCGCGCGGAATCCCCACCTCTTCCAGCGTGTCTGCCAGCATCGCGCAGATCTCGGCATCGGCGGCCATGCTGGCCGTGCCCACCGTATCCGCGTCGCACTGATAGAACTGCCGATAGCGCCCCGGCCCCGGCTTTTCGTTCCGCCACACCGGTCCCATCGCATAACGCCGATAGGGCGTCGGCAGGTCGTTGCGATACTGCGCATAGACCCGCGCCAGCGGCGCCGTCAGGTCATAGCGCAGCGCCATCCAGTCGCCCTTGTCGTCCTCGTCGAACTCCTGCCAGGCAAAGACGCCCTCGTTGGGCCGGTCGACGTCGGGCAGGAACTTGCCCAGCGCCTCGACTGTCTCCACCGCGCTCGTCTCCAGCGCGTCGAACCCATAGCGATGATAGACCCCTGCAATCTTGCGCAACATGTCGGCGCGCTCGGTGACTTCCACACCGAAATAATCGCGGAACCCCTTGGGCGTTTCCGCCTTGGGGCGCGGGGCCTTCTTGGTCTTCGCCATGTCCCTAATTCCTTGGCTAAGGGCTTTGCGGCGCGGTCTAGCCGAAGGCGGGGTGCGGGGCAAGCACGGCAAGGCGCAGGCTGAGGTGCCATCACGTGTTTTCCCCTTGAACGGGGCGGGATTAGGTTCAATCCTGTACCGGAACGCAGTCGATAGGCCAGAAATGCAAGAGCTTGAAGAAAAAATCGCCCACCTGACCCGTGCCGTGGACGACCTGTCCGACACCGTCGCCCGGCAGGAGACGGTGATCGCCCTCCTCAATCGCCGCGTTCAACTCCTGTTGGAGCGCGAGGCCGAGCGCGAGACGGCGCAGGGCGGCCAGGATGTCGTCGGCGACAGCCGCCCGCCTCACTGGTAGGAACCACGGAAACTCAGCCGCCCTTGCGGTCCTGCGCCAGCACGTCGCCGCCATGCACCAACAGCGTGTGCCACTGCGCGTTGCTGCCGAACCGCTCGTAAATGCTGACAAACACCGTGTCACGGTCCAGCCGGTTGATCCGGTTGCCGCAGGGCTTGCCGCGCCCCACCTTGCAGACCCGCGATTTGAGCTGCTCATACGCCTTGTCGGTCGTGCTGTAGGGGTGCACCTCTGCAGGCAGGCCGTACCGCAATTGCTCGTGCGATTCCGCCCCTGCCAGAACCGCCACCGCCGCCGAGAACTGCCGCGCGCAGCCGTCGTCGAATCCGGTAAGGTAGAATGTCCGCAGGCCGGTGCTTTGCGGGGCACTGTCATAAAGCGCGTAGGCCCCGCGCCGCTCAGGGTATACCTCAACCCGGCTCCCCATCTGCCGGTCGCTCAGCCCGCAGATCCGGGCGACCTTGCCATAGGGCAGCACCGTACCAGGCGCGACTTCACTCGTGGCGCCATCGGCGGGCGCGTTGCCGCCGCCACCGAACAGGCCGAACAGCCCCCGCTTTTGCGGCTTCGGCTCCACTTCACGCGACGCCCCAAAGGTTTCGGGCGGTGTCTGGCGCGCCGTCTCCTCGGTGGCACCGGGCTCCGCGCTTTGTTCTGGCTCGGACGTGCCGCCCTTCGGCTTGCCCCCGCCCAGCAGCCGCGCCAGGAATCCGCCGCTCTCGGCCTCTTCCCGCGCCTCTGGCCCGGGCATCGCGCCCATGGTTTCGGCCCCCTCCGGCAGATCCTGCTCGGACAACCGGCCGATCTCGGCCTCTGGCGCGCCACAGCCCGCCAGGGCCAGCGCGCAAATCAATACAATTTTCCGCATGGTCCTCCCGGGGTCCCATCGCTTCTGGTCAACGATTTAGCCCAGAACCGCGATACGGTCCACTGGCCCGACGCCGCACCGGTGGAGTGTTGCCGATCCGAATCACTCGCGAGGTTTCAAAGGTCCTCGACCATGACCACGCCCTCAAGGCTCTTGATCGCGCCCTTGATCTGGGGCGTCACCGGAAACTCGCGGCCCGCGTCGATCTCCACCTCGCCGGGCAATGCCTCGTTCATCAGGCAGAACCGGATCGGGCCGCGCCCGCCCCGTGCCGCGGTCGTCGGCGCATTGGTCAACACCTGCGCCACCGACCCGATGGCGGTTTCACTGTCGACGAAGATTTTCAGCCCGCTGGCGCCCGCATCCGCGACCACCGCATCGGCGGGCTGCACCGACCGCGCCAGCAGCTTCAGCTGATCGCTCTCCATCGTCGCCTCGACCACGATCACCACCTGGTTGCCGGTTTCCAGATGCTCGCGCGCCACCTCCAGCGTGTCCGAGAACATCGTCACCTCGTAGCCGCCCGTGACATCGCTCAACTGCACGAAGGCAAAGCGGTTGCCGCGCGCCGATTTCCGCTCCTGCCGTCCGGCGACGACGCCGGCCATCTTCGCCACCACGGCGCCCGACCGTGCCGCCAGCTCGTTGACCTCGTCCAACGTCTTGACGTCCTTGCGCTTCAGCGCGGCCATGTAGTCGTCCAGCGGATGCCCCGACAGGTAGAAGCCCACCGCGGCATATTCCTCGGTCAGCCGCTCCGCAGGCAGCCAGTCCTCGACCGGGCTCAGCCGCGGCTCCGGCAGGTCCTCGCCCGCCTCGCCAAACAGAGACACCTGGGCCGAGCCCTTCTGTTCATGGATCGCCGCCGAATAGCGCATCAGCGACTCCAGGCTGTCGAACACGCGCCGCCGGTTGCGGTCCAACGCGTCGAACGCCCCCGACCGCGCCAGCATCTCCAAGGGCCGTTTGCCCACCGCCTTCAGGTCCACCCGCCGCGCGAAATCATAGAGCGTCACGAACGGCTTTTCGCCGCCCCCGCCCCGGACCTGATCCGGGGCCTCCTCGCCCCCCTCGTGCCGCGCCGCCACGATCAGCCGCATCGCCTCGACGCCCACGTTCTTCAACGCGCCCAAGCCATAATGCAGCACGCCGTCCTTCACCTGGAAGGTCGCGTCCGAGCGGTTCACGCAAGGCGGCGCCCAGGGCAATTCCAGCCCCTTCTTCACTTCCTCGAAATAGATCGCCAGCTTGTCCGTCAGGTGGATATCGCAGTTCATGACGCCGGCCATGAACTCCACCGGGTGATTGGTCTTCAGCCATGCGGTCTGGTAACTGACCACCGCATAGGCCGCCGCGTGCGACTTGTTGAAGCCATAGTTGGCGAACTTGTCCAGAAGGTTCCACACCTCCAGCGCCTTGGCATCATCGACGCCGTTATCCTTGGCGCCCGCGATGAACTTGGGCCGCTCGGCATCCATCGCCTCCTGGATCTTCTTGCCCATAGCCCGGCGCAACAGGTCCGCACCGCCAAGCGAATACCCGGCCATCTCCTGCGCGATCTGCATCACCTGTTCCTGGTAAACAATAATGCCCTGCGTCTCGTCCAGGATATGATCCACTGACTTGTGCAGGTAATCCCGCTCGCTCAGCCCGTTCTTCACCTCGCAATATTTCGGGATGTTCTCCATCGGCCCGGGCCGATAGAGCGCCACAAGCGCCACGATATCCTCGATGCAGGTGGGCTTCATCCGCTTCAGCGCATCCATCATGCCCGAGCTTTCCACCTGGAACACCGCAACCGTCTTCGCCTTGGCATAAAGCGCATAGGTCTTCTCGTCATCGAGCGGGATCTGCCCGATATCGTTCTCGGCCCCTTCGTTCGGCTCGTAGATACGGCTGCCATCCGCCGCCGTATGCAAATCCCGCCCCCCGGCATGGATCTGCTCGATCGCGTTCTGAATGACGGTCAGAGTCTTCAGCCCCAGAAAGTCGAACTTCACCAGCCCCGCCTGCTCGACCCATTTCATGTTGAACTGCGTCGCCGGCATGTCCGACCGCGGGTCTTGGTAAAGCGGCACCAGCTCATCCAAGGAGCGATCCCCGATCACCACGCCCGCCGCGTGGGTCGAGGCGTTACGCAACAGTCCCTCCACCTGCATCCCGTATTTCAGCAGGCGGTCCACGACCTCCTCGTTGCGGGCCTCCTCGCGCAGGCGATCCTCCTGCGCCAATGCCTTTTCGATGGAAACGGGCTTTACCCCCTCCACCGGGATCATCTTCGACAGGCGGTCCACCTGCCCATAGGGCATCTGCAACACCCGCCCGATATCGCGCACCGCGGCCTTGGATAAAAGCGCACCGAAGGTGATGATCTGCCCCACCTTGTCGCGCCCATACTTGCCCTGCACGTACTGGATCACCTCTTCCCGGCGATCCATGCAAAAGTCGATGTCGAAGTCGGGCATCGACACACGTTCCGGGTTCAAAAACCGCTCGAACAGCAGGCTGTACCGCAGCGGATCAAGGTCCGTGATCGTCAGCGCATAAGCTACCAGGCTGCCCGCGCCCGACCCGCGCCCCGGCCCCACCGGGATGTCATGGTCCTTGGCCCACTTGATGAAGTCGGCCACGATCAGGAAGTAACCCGGGAAGCCCATTCCCTCGATGATCCCCAGCTCGAACTCCAGCCGCTTTTCGTACTCCTCGACCGACGCCGCGTGGGGAATGACCGCCAATCGCTCATTAAGGCCTTCCTTGGCCTGCCGCCGCAACTCGTCCACCTCGTCATCGGCAAAGCGCGGCAGGATCGGGTCGCGCCGATACGCACCAAAGGCACAGCGCTGCGCGATCTCCACCGTGTTCTCCAGCGCCTCGGGCAGGTCTGCGAACAGCGTCGCCATCTCCGCCGGCGACTTGAAATAATGCTCTGCCGTCAGCCGCCGCCGCGGCTCGGACTGGTCCACATAGGCGCCTTCCGCGACGCAGATCATCGCGTCATGCGCCTCGTACATCTTGGCCTCGGGAAAATAGACGTCATTCGTCGCCACCAGCGGCAGATCCATGGCATAGGCCATCTCGACAAAGCCGCGCTCGGTCTTGGCCTCGGCCTCCGGCACGCCCGCCTCGCCGCGATGCCGCTGCAACTCGACATACAGGCGGTCGCCGAAGATCCCCGCCAGCTTCTGCATCAACGCCTCCGCCGCCGGGCGCTGTCCCAGCTGCAAGAGTTTGCCCACGGCCCCCTCCGGCCCCCCGGTAAGGCAGATCACCGACGCGCCATGCGCCTCGAGGTCCTCGACCGTCAGATGCGCCAGCTGCCCGTCCCCGCGCAGGTACAGCGCGGAATTGAGCTTCATCAGGTTCTCGTAGCCTTCCTCGTTCTGCGCCAGCAGAACCACCGGCGCGGGCGGCACGGGCCGCTTCCCCGGCTCGGGCGTCATGTATTGCAGGTCCATCTGGCAGCCCATGATCGGCTGCACCCCCGCCCCCTGCGCCGTGACGGAAAATTCCAGCGCGGCGAACATGTTGTTGGTGTCGGTCACGGCCACCGCCGGCATCTGGTGCCTGGTGCAAAGGTCGGTCAGCTTTTTCAGCCGCACGGCCCCTTCCAGCAGGGAATACTCGGTATGGACGCGAAGATGGATGAATCGGGGGGAACTGCTCATACCGACACACTATCCAGCACCGCTCCCTTCGCCAAGCCCGACATCTGCCCAAATCCGCATCACCCGGACCGGCCCGACGCCGCGTATCCCACGCCCCCCATTGCCGTTCCCGCCCGCCTTGCGCTAACAGGGACGGGGACCGCGAAACCGGGGGGACAACGGCGCGTGACGGAACCGCTGCTCAGCATCGACGGGCTGACCAAGGCCTATCCCGGCGTGGTCGCCAACGAGGATGTCAGCTTTGACATCCACGCCGGCGAGGTGCACGCCCTCCTGGGTGAAAACGGCGCGGGCAAGTCGACGCTGGTCAAGATGATCTACGGGCTGGTCAAGCCCGACAGCGGCACTATGCACCTGCATGGATCGCCCTTCGCTCCGTCCGAACCCAGCGACGCACGCCGCCACGGCGTTGCGATGGTGTTCCAGCACTTCTCGCTTTTCGACGCGCTCACCGTGGCCGAAAACGTGGCCCTCGGCATGGAAACCCCGCCCCCCATGCGCACCCTCGCCGCCCGTATCCGAGAGGTCTCGGAAACCTACGGCCTGCCGCTCGACCCCGGGCGCACCGTGGGGGACCTCTCGGCAGGCGAACGCCAGCGGGTCGAGATCATCCGCTGCCTGCTGCAGGACCCGCGCCTGCTGATCATGGACGAACCCACCTCGGTGCTGACCCCGCAAGAGGTCGCGATCCTCTTCAAGACCTTGCAGAAGCTCACCTCCGAGGGTGTGGCGATCCTCTACATCTCCCACAAGCTCGAAGAAATCCGCACGCTCTGCAACCGCGCCACGGTCCTGCGCCGGGGCCGCAACGTCGGCACCTGCGACCCGGCGCAGACCACGGCGCACGCCATGGCCGAGATGATGGTCGGCAGCGCCTTCGAGACGCCCGCCCGGCGCGACACCAAAACCGGCGCCCCGCGCCTCACGCTCGACGCGCTGTCGGTTCGCGCGCCCTCGGCCTTCGGCACCGCGCTTCGGGACGTGTCGCTCACCCTGCACGCGGGTGAAATCCTCGGCATCGGCGGCGTCGCGGGCAACGGGCAGGACGAACTTCTCGCCGCGCTTTCGGGCGAGTTGCCTGTGACGCCCGACGCCCTGCGTCTCGACGACAAACCCATCGGCCGCCTGCCCCCGCAGGCCCGGCGCGACCTCGGTCTTTTCGCGGCCCCCGAGGAACGGCTGGGCCACGCTGCCGCCCCCGAGATGAGCCTGACAGAAAACAGCCTGCTCACCGGCGCCACCAAGCAGAATCTCTCCAACCGCGGCTTCCTGAACTGGCCCCGCGCACAGAGCTTCGCCGAGAAGGTGATCGCTGCGTTCGACGTTCGCACCCCCGGGCCCAACACCGCCGCGCGCGCCCTGTCCGGTGGCAACCTGCAGAAATTCGTCATCGGGCGCGAGATGGCGCACGACCCCGAGGCTCTGATCGTCAACCAGCCCACCTGGGGCGTCGACGCCGCCGCCGCCGCCTTCATCCGGCAGGCTCTGATGGACCTCGCCGCCAAGGGGGCCGCCATCCTTGTCATAAGCCAGGACCTCGACGAGCTGATGCAGATCTCCGACCGTTTCGCCGCGCTCAACGCGGGCCGGCTTTCGGACATCCACCCCACCGCCGACCTGACGACCGAGCAGGTGGGCCTGATGATGGGCGGCGCGCACGACATGGAGGTGGCGCATGTCTGAGCCCGCGCACCAAGAGTATCTTGCCTCCTGCGGGGATATTTTCAGCCAGGGGAAGAAACGGCATTCCGCCCCCGGCACGGGATGCACCCCGTGCTGAAACTCGAGCGCCGCCCTCAGCCGTCCCGCACCTGGTCGGCGCTGGCCCCGGTGCTGGCGGTGCTGATCACCATGTTCGCCGGTGGCGCGATGTTCGCCGCGCTCGGGCAAGACCCGGTCGAGGCGATCCGCACGATCTTCTGGGAGCCGCTTTTCGGCGAATTTGCCCGCTTCGACCGCCCGCAACTTCTGGTAAAGGCCGCGCCACTGACCCTCATCGCCATCGGCCTCGCGCTTGGCTTCCGGGCGAACATCTGGAACATCGGCGCCGAGGGGCAATACATCATCGGCGCACTCACCGGCGCGGGCGTGGGGCTGGCTTTCTATCCCACCGAGTCCGCCCTGATCTTCCCGCTGATGGTCGTCGCGGGCGCCCTTGGCGGCTGGGCCTGGGCCATGATCCCCGGCCTTCTGAAGGTCCGCTTCGGCACCAACGAGATCCTCGTGTCGCTGATGCTGGTCTACGTGGCCGAACAGCTCCTGGCCAAGATGGCGCTGGGCCTGCTGCGCAATCCCGAAGGCCGCGGCTTTCCCGGCTCGCGCAGCCTGCGCGACTATCCGTCGGCCCATAACGCCGAGCTCTTCGCGGGGACCGGCATCCACTGGGGCGTCGTCGCCGCCCTGATCGCCGTGATCTTCGCCTACATCCTGCTCGCGCGGCACATGCTGGGCTTTCATATCAAGCTGTCGGGCCAAGCGCCCCGCGCCGCGCGGTTCGCGGGCGTGAACCCGGCGCGCCTGACGCTGATCTGCCTCGGAATTTCCGGCGCGCTGGCGGGGCTTGCCGGAATGTTCGAGGTCGCGGGCCCGGCAGGCCAGATCAATATCGACTTCAACGTGGGCTACGGCTTCACCGCCATCATCGTCGCATTCCTTGGCCGTCTGCACCCTGTCGGAATCCTGCTGGCAGCACTGCTGATGGCACTCACCTACATCGGCGGCGAGCTTGCCGAAACCAATCTCGGCCTGCCTGCCGCCGCGATCCAGATGTTCCAGGGCATGCTGCTCTTCTTCCTTCTGGCCGTGGACCTTCTGACCCATTTCCGCCTGCGCTGGCGCAGGGCCGAGGTCGCGTGATGGACCTTTCCGCGATCGACCCGACGCTGCTCCTGGCCTCGCTCATCGTGGCCTCCACGCCCATCCTGCTGGCCGCCCTCGGCGAACTTGTCGTGGAACGCGCAGGCGTGCTGAACCTCGGGGTCGAGGGAATGATGATCACCGGCGCGATCTGCGGCTTCGCCATCGCGGTCAACACCGGCTCGCCCGTCATCGGCTTCGTGGCCGCGGCCTTCGGCGGCGCCATCCTGTCGTTGCTCTTCGCGCTGCTGACGCAATTCGCGCTGGCCAACCAGGTTGCCTCCGGCCTTGCGCTCACGCTCTTCGGGCTGGGACTAAGCGCCCTTCTGGGCCAGGGCTACCAGGGCATCAAGCCCCCGCCGACGCGCAGTCTCGACATTCCCGTATTGTCGGACATCCCAGTCCTGGGCCCCATCCTCTTTTCCCATGACCTGATGGTCTATCTCGCGCTCGCGCTCGTCGCCGCCGTCTGGGCCATGCTGAAATATACCCGCGCCGGCCTGATCCTGCGCGCGGTGGGCGAAAACCACGATGCCGCGCACGCCCTGGGCTACAAGGTCGTGCGCGTGCGCCTCCTGGCGATCCTTTTCGGCGGCGCCTGCGCGGGGTTGGGCGGCGCCTACCTTTCCCTCGTGCGCGTTCCGCAATGGACCGAAGGCATGACCGCCGGTTCCGGCTGGATCGCGCTGGCGCTCGTGGTCTTCGCCAGCTGGAAAGCGGGCCGCGTTCTTCTGGGCGCCTGGCTTTTCGGCGGCATCTCGGTGCTGCAACTGAACCTCCAGCCCACGGGCATCCCGATCCCGGTCGAATACCTTTCCATGTCGCCCTACTTGATCACCATCCTCGTGCTGGTCATCATGTCTGGCGACAAATCCCGCGCACCCGGATCCCTGGGCCGCACGTTCCATGCCTCGCAATGAGGCCAACCACACCAACAGGGAGTTCTTCATGACCCTCACCCGCATCCTGAGCGCCGCCGCCCTGACGCTCGGCCTCGCCCTGCCCGCGCTGGCGCAAGACAAGACCAAGGTCGGCTTCATCTACGTCGGCCCCATCGGCGATGGCGGCTGGACCTATGAACACGACCAGGGCCGCCTCGCCGTCGAGGAACATTTCGGCGACCAGGTCGAAACCGTCTTCCAGGAAAGCGTGCCCGAGGGCAACGATGCCGAACGCGCGATCATGCAGATGGCGCGGCGCGGCGCGGACCTGATCTTCACCACGTCCTTCGGCTACATGGACAGCACGATCAACGTCGCCAGGGAATTTCCGGACGTGAAGTTCGAACATGCAACCGGCTACAAGACCGCCGATAACGTCTCGGTCTACTCCGCCCGCTTCTACGAGGGCCGCGCGATCCAGGGCCATATCGCCGGCAAGATGACGGAATCGAACATCATCGGCTACATCGCCTCCTACCCCATCCCCGAGGTGATCCGCGGCATCAACGCCGCCTATATCCACGCCAAGAAGGTCAATCCTGATGTCGAGTTCAAGGTGATCTGGGCCTACACGTGGTTCGATCCCCCGAAAGAGGCCGACGCCGCCACCGCCCTCATCGACCAGGGCGCCGACGTGATCCTGCAACACACCGACAGCACCGCGCCCCAGGCCGCGGCGGAAAAGGCCGGGGGCGTCATCACCTTCGGCCAGGCCTCGGACATGGCCGAGTACAAGCCCACCCCGCGTGTGAGTTCCATCATCGACAACTGGGCGCCCTACTACATTGCCCGCACCCAGGCGGTGATCGACGGCACGTGGGAAAGCACCGAGACATGGGACGGCATCGCCCCTGGCATGGTCGAGATCGGCGAGATCACCGATGCCGTGCCCGCCGACGTCAAGGAAGAGGCTCTCGCGATGAAAGAGGCCATCGCGTCGGGCGACTACCACCCCTTCACCGGACCGCTGAACCGCCAGGACGGATCGGCCTGGCTGGCCGAAGGCGAAGTGGCCGATGACGGCACGCTTCTCGGGATGGACTTCTTCGTCGAAGGCCTCACCGCCGAAATCCCTCAGTAAGTCGTGAGGGGCCGCCACTCCTGCCCATGCAGTGCAGAACACAGAGCTGTTCAGGGCGGCCCGATGACAAGCACCCCACGTCCGGGGCAAAGTTGGGGCGTGGGGTGCGATCGATAACGGCTTTACGGACAAGGCTTTTTTCGTGTCGCAAGCCGCGCGATTGCCAGACCGCGGGCTGGCGACCGACAGATCTTCGGTGCACTTTATCCCCGCAAACTCCGAGAAACTTCAGTGCGACACACCATCGGCACCCAATCGCCAGCCCGGGGGGCGGTCTGGCGATCGCGCGGCGGCCTGCGGCCTTGATTCCGCGCGGCACAAAACCAGCGATAGCAAAAGGAGCTCCAAGCGGTCATTGCTCTCCGCGCCCACTGCGAACTCTCGCTTTCATCATCCATTGCGAAGCCCCGCCAACCCGGCGGGGCTTTCTTCTGTGGGGCGTCGGTATGATGCCCCTTGGAACCACCGTCGCTTCAGGCGACCCGGGACATGTACGCACTGGCCTTCGCCACCGGATGCGGCAGGCCGGGATAGGCACAGCGCCGGCGGTTCAGTTCCGGAAACAGGTCCTTCAGACGCTGCTGCGCGCCGATATCCAGAAGGTTCAGCGCCTTGGGCGACGGACGGAATGTCTCGATCGGCAGGCCTTCGGCGGTGATCACCTCGTGGCGATCAAAGACCAGGTTGTAATAGGTCACTTCCTCCGACGACCAGTCGGAATAGGCCGCGTCGCTGGCGGACGCGACACCATCGACCCGCATCAGGCAGCCGGGCTGGTCCTCCGCGCCCGCAATACGGTAGCCGGGGATCAGGACGCGGTGACCGCTCGCGATCCGCAAATCGCGGTTCGGCATCATCGGTCCGACCGCCCGCGGCTTCAGCCGGATGGGCGCCAGTTCGGGATGCTTGCGCATCTCCGCCGCCGTCACCGTCCAGGTCCAGATCATCCGCACCGGCTGCATTCCGTTATGCCGCACCAGTACCATGTCCCCGGGCTTCAGCATCTCCACACGCCGCCCGCCCAAAGGCGTGCGCACGTTCGCCTCACCGCAAATACCGGTCATGTAGCGCCGGTCGGTTCTGTCATTCACCGTGATCGAATCCACGTAGCCCATTTCGCACTCCAGTGAGTTTCCCATACGGAAACAAGGTCCGGGCGTAATGCGCCGCATTTGGGATCGAATTGAGGTAATATCGTGCCGGATACTTAATTTTCTTGGTGTTGCCTGGGGCCGGCGGCGCCACGGCCCAGATGACGCGCAGACACCGCCCCTTGATTCCGATACCGATCCCGTCCCAACTGTCGCCATGACAGACACGCCCCCCCGCATCTCCGTCGCCCACCAGGGGACAGGCGCCCGCCTGCACGCCCCTGCCGCCGAGCGCAACGCCGACGCCATCCTCGACCTGCTCAGGACCCACGCGCCAACCTCCGGCACGGCGCTCGAAATCGCCAGCGGCACGGGCCAGCACGTCACCCATTTCGCGACCCACCTTCCGGGCCTCACCTGGCAGCCCACGGATGTCACCCAGGACCGCCTCGCCTCCATCGCCGCGTGGTCCGCCGACGCGCCCGACGGGGCCATACGGCCACCGCTGCGCCTCGACGCCACCCAACCCGGCTGGTCTGCCACCCACAACGGGTTCGCCCTCATACTGCTGGTCAACCTACTGCACCTGATCTCGACCGAGGCCGCCCGCACCCTCATCGCCGAGGCCGCCCGCGCCCTCGCCCCGGAGGGCCGCTTCATCGTCTACGGCCCCTTCCTGCGCGACGGCCGGGCCACCTCGGACGGCGATGCGCGATTCGACGCCGCCATTCGCGCCGATCATCCGGACGCGGGCTACAAGAACGACGCCGACATGCTACGCTGGACGGGCGAGTCAGGCTTGGATCTCATCGCCCGCACCGAGATGCCCGCCAACAACCTCGCCCTTGTATTGGTACGATCAAAGGACTGTTCATGATCCGGTTTCTCGTCGCCGCGCTGGCCCTCGTCACCCTTACCCTGACTTCCGCCTGCGCCGGGCCGCGCTATGGCGACAACGACCCCGTCGACTGGGACGGCCCGCCGCCCTGGAACTACGACATCCACGGCATCGACGTCGCCCGCTTCCAGAACGATATCGACTGGGCCCGCGTCGCGCAGTCCGGCATCGAATTCGCCTTCATCAAGGCAACCGAGGGCGGCGACCGCGTCGACCCCAAGTTCGCCCGCAACTGGGCCGGCGCGGGACAGGCCGGCATCCCGCGCGGGGCCTACCACTTCTACTATTTCTGTACCCCGCCCGAGGTGCAGGCCCGCTGGTTCATCCGCAACGTGCCCCGCGAAGGCGGAGCCCTGCCCCCGGTGATCGACCTGGAATGGAACCCATATTCGCCGACCTGCACCACCCGCCCGCCGGGGGCCGAGGTCCGCCGCCAGGCGCGCGTCTTCATGGACATACTCGAGCGCCACTACGGCCAGCGCCCGATCATCTACACCACGCTGGAATTCTACCGCCAGACCGGCATCGGCCAGTTGAACGAGGAATTCTGGCTGCGCTCCACCGCCAAGACCCTGCGCACCACCTTTCCCGGCCAAAGCTGGAGCTTCTGGCAATATACCGGCACCGGCGTCGTGCCGGGCGTGGCGGGCGGCGTCGACATCAACGTCTTTGCGGGAAACAGCAGCACCTGGCGCCGCTGGCTTCAGGCGCGCACCCGCTGATGCGGCGCGCCCCGAAGAATTCCCCTTAAGTCACACGGCTGCTTTGCCAACCTTGCTGACAGAACAAGGATCCGTTCGACGAGGGGCAGGACATAGGCGACCATGCAACTCCTGCAAAAGGCTTAGGGCAGCCAGGGCATCAGCACAGTCACCTGATGCGTAGACGATCGTCACCGAACGAGGGATGCGATCATCCGCTAGGTGTTCGTCCACGTCGAGCCATTTTGGAACGCTGCTCGCGACGGTTATCACCTTTAATTGCCAAAGCGCGCATAGCCATTCCTGGCGCGGCGCATGGAATAACTTTTGCAACCATTGGCAAGCCGCGCTAGCGTTAAATTTTTAGTAAGGATTTATTAATGTCTGAGCCAGAAATGCCGCGCCAACTGCGGGTTCGTTATGTCGGTCAGTCATGGTGAGCAGTGACCTAAACCCAAAGCGCGACAGCCACCTTTACGGTCTCGATATCCTGAGGTTTATCGCGGCCCTTCTCGTGGTCTATTTCCATTTTGGATTGTTCAGTGATGCCGAACCAGCTTTTCCTGCGGCACAACAAGACCGAGCCTGGCCATGGATGGAGCAATTCACCAGCCACGGGTGGGTCGGCGTTCAAGTATTCTTTGTCATCTCCGGATTTGTCATCGTCGCCAGTGCCGACCGGTCCGCACCAATCGAATTCCTCAAACACAGGGCGATCCGAATTCTTCCAGCGCTCTGGGTCTACACGTTCATTGCCTTCACGGTTAGGTATGTGGCAGGCGAACCCCTATCGCTCCTGCTCGACTCTTTTTTTAGGTCGATCATTCTGTTTCCGGTCGGTCCCTATATTGACGGTGTTATCTGGACTCTTGTCGTCGAAGCCATTTTCTATTCACTGATTGCCTTGCTTCTTGCTGTCCGGTTGCGAATGCCCAACTTCGATATTTTCCAAGCTTGCGCGATTACCCTTGGCCTTGCCAGCACCTGCTATTTGGCTATCTTGGGCATTCTTTCTCTGATGGAGCCCATCGGCAATGCAGGAAGGCTCCAGAGCCTTCTGGATCGGTACTTTTTCAGTGTTCTCCTGCTTCGCCATGGCGTCTTCTTCGCAATTGGTATGCTTGTGTGGAGAAGCGAAAAGGACGGGTACAACGCCCTGCGAAGTTCCCTGCTGTTGTTGTACGTTGGCGCAGCAATACTCCAAATCGTGCTTCAGGCGAACGGTCACAATCCGGTCGCGCCGGTGATTATCTGGGGCGGAATGCTCGTTTTCTTCGTCATTAGCCTGCGGCACAATTCCACTGTGAAAAGAGTCGGATCGTCATCGCTTCTCCGGAACCTCGGCAACTTGTCCTACCCGATCTATCTCGGTCACTTCGTGATCGGGATGCACCTGATTCCGGCCATAGGGGAGTACGTTCGTCAGGACCTTTTGCTCCTGTTGATCGCATCCGCCATCGTGTTCGGGTTGGCTTGGGCAGTCATGGTCGGGCCGGAGCGCCTTTTGCAAACCTCGGCCAAGGCTCGCCTGCTTGGCGTCCCCGCCGCACGTTAGGAGTTCATCCGCACCGTTTGCAGCTGCCCCACGAACCCATTCTTATCCCGACGCTTGAGCTGCAACTTACCTCGTCATGCACAAAGCAAGCTGAAAAGGATTGCGCCTTGACTTGAGATCACCAAGTGGACGCCCGTTTCATCCCGCAACGCCGACATCCGAATTTCCGACGCCCCTACCCCATCTGCGCCGAAGGCGTGGAGCGTGAAATCTCGGCCTCTTCCTCGGTCATCTCCTCCGGCACGCCCTCGAACAGCGGGGTCGACAGGTAACGCTCTCCGGTATCGGGCAGCATCACCAGGATCACCGCCCCCTCAGGCGCGGTCTCGGCCACCTGCATCCCCACGGCGAAACTCGCGCCGCCGGAAATGCCGGTAAAGATGCCTTCCTCCGCCGCCAGCCGACGCGCCCATTTCACGCCATCGGCCCCGGCAACCGGGATCAACTCGTCATAGTAGTTGTTGTCGATCGCCTCCTGGATCACGTAGGGAATGAAATCCGGCGTCCAGCCCTGGATCGGATGCGGCTCGAAATTCGGGTGACTTTCCGTGGGCTGATGCTGGTCGTTGCGGGTGTTCACATAACCCGAACTGATGATCGCCGCATTGGCCGGCTCGCTGAGGATGATCTTCGTATCGGGCCGCTCTTTGCGCAGCACCCGCGCCACGCCCGTCACCGTGCCGCCGGTACCATAGCCCGTCACCCAGTAATCCAGCCGTTCCCCCTCGAAATCTCCCATGATCTCGCGCGCCGTGGTGGCCTCGTGGATATCGGCGTTGGCCGCCGTCTCGAACTGGCTCGCCAGGAACCAGCCGTTTTCCTCGGCCAGTTCCTTGGCCTTGGTGTACATGCCGAACCCCTTCAGCGCCTTCGGCGTCAGCACCACCTTCGCCCCCAGCATCCGCATCAGCTTGCGCCGCTCGACCGAGAAACTCTCGGCCATCGTGACCACCAGCGGATAACCCTTGGCCGCGCAGACCATCGCCAGCCCGATTCCAGTGTTGCCCGACGTCGCCTCGACCACCGTCTGTCCGGGCGCCAGGCTCCCATCCGCCTCGGCGGCCTCGATGATGTTCAGCGCCAGCCGGTCCTTGACCGACGCCGCCGGGTTGAACGCCTCGGCCTTGACGTAGACGGTCACGCCCTTGGGCGCGATGCGGTTCACACGGATAACCGGCGTGTCGCCCACCGTGTCCAGAACGCTGTCATAGCGGCACCCGCGCCCGCTGGTTTTTCGGCTTGTCATGGTATCCTCCCGAGATCTGGTTTTCCCCAGAGTCGTAACACATTTTAACCGCGTTTGGGACGCTCCATTAAGAAACGCGCCGGTGCGCAAGCCACCGACGCGTTACCACTGAAATACCGACGTGATACCGACCCGGGTTTCAGCCGTTAACACCCCGAGTCGCGCATCCCTCACCCATCCTTGCGGATGGTCTCGTTCTTGGGATCATACGGGCTGTCACAGGTCACGGTCGCGTCCCACAGCTTGTCGAACATCTTGACCTTCAGTTTCGTACCCTCGACCGCCAGGTCAGGGGTCACGTAGCCCATACCGATCGACTTGCCGAAATGCACCGAATACCCACCCGAGGTCAGCCGCCCGACCCGCGTGCCATCCTCGGTGTAAAGCACCTCGCGGCCCCACGGATCGGCATCTTCCGGCCCGTCGATCAGCAGCGTGCAGCACTTCAAGCGAACACCGGTTTCCTGCAATTTATCCTTGCCGTGAAAGTCTTTATCCAGATCGACAAAGCGCGGCAGATCGGCCTCCAGCGGGGTCGCGTCGCGGCCCAGCTCGTTGCCGAAGGCGCGATAGGATTTCTCCTGCCGCAGCCAGTTCTGCGCCCTGGCGCCGACCAGCTTCATGCCGTGCTTTTCGCCTGCTTTCTCCAGCAGATCGAACAGGTAGTTCTGCATCTCCATCGGGTGATGCAACTCCCAGCCCAGCTCGCCGGTATAGGCCACGCGGATCGCCTTTACCGGGCACATGCCCAGCTCGATCTCGCGGCAAGACAGCCACGGAAAACGCTTGTTGCTCAGTGCAGTAGCCGGATCGGCATCCTTGATCACCTCGTTCAGAACGTCGCGCGACTTCGGCCCCGCGATGGCGAACACACCCCATTGCGTGGTCACGTCCTGGATCTCGATATACCCGAACTCCTCGGCCTTCTCCTCGGCCGCCTTGCGCAGGTAATCGGCGTCGTATTCCGTCCAGGCCCCTGCCGAGACACAATAATACGCGTTCTCACCGGTCCGGACGATCGTGTATTCCGTGCGCGTCGTGCCATGATCCGTCAGCGCGTAGGTCAGGTTGATGCGACCCACCTTCGGCAGCTTGTTGCAGGTGAACCAGTCCAGGAACGCCGTCGCCCCGGGACCCTTCACCACGTGCTTGGTGAATGCGGTCGCATCAATCAGGCCCACGCCGTTGCGCACCGCTTCCGCCTCGGCCTTGGTATACTCCCACCAGCCGCCACGGCGGAAGGACCGCGCGTCGTGGTCGAAATTGTCATCGGCGTCCAAGGGCCCGAAATAGTTGGGTCTTTCCCAGCCGTTGACGAACCCGAACTGCGCGCTGCGCGCCTTCTGCCTATCATAGGCGGGCGCCGTGCGCAGCGGGCGGCAGGCGGGCCGTTCCTCGTCGGGGTGGTGCAGGATATAGACGTGCTCGTAGGCTTCCTCGTTCTTGCGCGCGGCGAACTCGGTCGTCATCCAATTGCTGGAATACCGCTTGGGATCCAGGCTCGCCATGTCGATCTCGGCTTCGCCCTCGACCATCAGCTGCGCCAGGTAATAGCCCGTGCCACCGGCCGCTGTGATGCCAAAGCTGAAACCCTCGGCCAGCCACATGTTGCGCAACCCCGGCGCGGGGCCAACCAGCGGGTTGCCATCCGGCGTATAGCAGATCGGACCGTTGTAATCGTCTTTCAAACCAACGGTTTCCGTCGACGGGATCCGGTGGATCATCGACATGTATTCTTCCTCGATCCGCTCCAGGTCGAGCGGGAAGAGGTCGGCGCGGAACGTGTCCGGCACCGAGTATTCGAACCGTGCGGGCGCGTTCAGCTCGTAGGGGCCAAGGATCCAGCCGCCACGCTCTTCGCGGACATACCACTTGGCGTCGGCGTCGCGCAGAACCGGGTGCTCTTCGCCGCCGTCCTGGCGGTACTTGACCAGCTCGGCATCGGGCTCGGTCACGATGAACTGGTGCTCCACCGGGATCGCCGGCATCTTGATGCCCAGCATCCGCGCGGTGCGCTGCGCGTGGTTGCCGCTGGCGGTCACAACGTGTTCTGCAGACACGACAATCTGCTCTTCCGAAGGCACCAGGTTGCCACCCTTCTCGACCATCTTGGTCAGCGTCACGTCCCAGTGATCGCCCTTCCACTCAAAGCCGTCGGCCTGCCATTTCCGCTCGATTGTCACGCCGCGCTGACGGGCGCCCTTGGCCATCGCCATGGTGACATCGGCGGGGTTGATGTAGCCATCGGTCGGGTGATAGATCGCGCCTTCCAGATCGTCGGTATTGACCAACGGCCACCGCTCCTTGATCTGAGCAGGCGTCATCCACTCGTAAGGCACGCCACAGGTCTCGGCGGTCGAGGCGTAAAGCATATATTCGTCCATACGCGGTTTGCTCTGGGCCATGCGCAGGTTGCCCACGACCGAGAAGCCGGCGTTCAGGCCAGTTTCTTCTTCAAGGGTCTTGTAGAACTTGATCGAGTAGTCATGAATATGCGTCGTCGCATAGGACATGTTGAAATAGGGCAGCAGGCCCGCGGCGTGCCAGGTCGAGCCGGAGGTCAGCTCGTCACGCTCGATCAGCATCACGTCTTCCCAGCCTGCGCGGGCCAGATGATAGGCGATCGAGGTCCCGACGGCACCGCCGCCCACGATCAAGGCTTTGACTTGTGTTTTCATGACATCCGACTCCCTTGGCAGGCATGCTGGCGAGCGTTGTATCACGCCTGTAAACATGCGGCGGGTCCATCCGACATGTCACAGAACAAAAACGACGCACCGCACCCATACTGGGACACGGTGCGTTCAGGTTTCGTTAAAACAGGTCTGGTTTAGTCGCAGAAGCTTCCGACGCAGCGTTGACCCGAGCCGGAGCTGCCGTTGGAAAGTTCAAGCCGCTTGGGCTTGGCCGCCGGTTCTGTTCGTTGAGGTGTCAGCGTTGTCACTTCCTCTCCGCCGGTGACCTGGTTGATCAGCTTGGACAGAAGACCGTTGGGTTGCACACCCTTGGATGTGTCGCATTCCAACCGCAGCGCGCCCATGTCGAAGCTGCAACTGCCCTGCGGCAGGTCGTGCTTGCGCTCAAAGCCCGAGGCGGCGATGGCCATGCCCATCTCCATTTCCTCATCCGTTGCATTGCGGGCCGCGCGGAAGGACTCGAACTCGACAAGGTCGATGGCCTTGGAATAGATCATGCCGGCGTCGCGGTCGCTTTTGCCTTCGTCTACCTGCATCAGGATCTTGGCGCTGGCCGAGTCGTCCATGTCCCGCGCCCGGTTGGCGGCGGCAATCGCCGC
Source organism: Roseovarius confluentis (assembly GCF_002917925.1). Classification (GTDB taxonomy): domain Bacteria; phylum Pseudomonadota; class Alphaproteobacteria; order Rhodobacterales; family Rhodobacteraceae; genus Roseovarius; species Roseovarius confluentis. The sequence goes on from NZ_PPFE01000001.1 coordinate 925,893, forward strand.
TGTGTCACGCGCATTCGACGTTTGCCCGGTCGAGACCGGCATGTTCGTGTCTCCGCTCAGCGCGGCAAGCTCGGCCTGCAACTCGGGCGACGTTTCCGGCTCGGGCGCATTTGCGGCGCGGGCGGCGGCGGCGGCGGTCTCGGCATCGGCCACCATCATCACCGTGTCGACCATCTGCTTGACCTCTGCCTGCACCACCTCGGCGGACTTGCCCGCCATCACGGCCTCGCGTCCGCGGAAATACCCCAGTTCTATAAGCCCGCTCAGGTCGGTGACCTTGCCACCGGTAATGTCCACATCACCGCCCTGCCCACCAAGGCGCATCGAGTAGGCGCTTAGAACCATGGCCCCGGTATCGATGTTCTCGATCTTGTACTGGGCTTCCAGCGCTCGCAGGCTCAGGAACTCCGATTTCAGACGGCGCAATTCCATGCTCAGCGCGGCCGGGTCGATGCCGTCGGGCAAGCTGACATCATTGCCGACACTGGGCACTGGACGCGGCAGCAGGTCGTTCAGGCCGTCATAGTCGATCCGGCTCAGGATTTCTTGCGTGGCTTCGCGCGATGCGTTGGCGTGGACCCGCAGGTGCACCTCGTTGCCAAAACCGATCGACCCTTCAAGATAGCGGAAATGATAGGGACGATCGCCATCATGCCCCAGCTTCTCGGTCAGGCCGAAACCGCCGGTCACGCCGTATCCCACATTGCGTTCGAATGCGTCCATCATTGTACCATCCATGGCGCTGGCCACGATACCGAACAGCGAGTTCGAACTGGGCCGTTCGACCAGACGAACCTCGACAAATACTGTTTCCGTGCCGCGTTGATAGATCCACGACCGCGTCGCGCGTTCCTTCAGCTGCTTGACGTGGTCGCGCGCCTCCATCTGTTGCATCAAGCCCTTGCCGGCGGAGTTGCTCATGGAGCCGTCCAGCCCAGCCTCGGGTGGCAGAATCGCACTGTCGTCGCCTTCCAGTAGGGCACGCCGCTCCCATCCCTCGGGCGCCTCGGGCAGGAAAACCAGGCCACCTTGGCGCCACCGGCTCTTGCGCTCGCGTTCGGCATGTTCGGCCAGTTTCTCTTCCTTGGCGGAACTGAACCGGTTCGGAATGGTCTCGATATACGCGCCGGGCGTCATCTCGCCCAACGAAAAGCCGGCCCTGTTCGACTGATCGTAGTAATCGACCCCGGCCAGGATGGTCCCGGCGGTCAGAACGAACCCGATGGAATAAGCGTTGATCATGCACTGCTCCACAAAATGCTTGCGGAAGGTGATGCCAGCCAATTCGGGCAGGAATTGGATGGCTGCGGGGCGATTTCCCGGCGCAGACCCTACTCGCCCAGAGCGATCCCCTCGCGTCGCGGGTCGGCGCCACCCTGCAACGTCTCACCGATGGAAATCGCGTGCAGGCCCGAAACAAGGACCTGCGGCGCCACATCGAACCCCAGCGCCGTCAGGCCCGGCAGCAGGTCCAGCGCCTCGGTCTCGGCCTCCACATCGTAGGTGCCGAACCTGTTGACCAGGTGCGGCAGCGCAACCGCGCTCTGCACATCCATGCCCCAGTCCAGGTAAGCGACGATCGTCTTGGCGACATACCCGATGATACGACTGCCCCCAGGGCTTCCGACGGCCAGTACAGGCGCTCCGTCCTGCATCACGATCGTCGGCGCCATCGACGACCGGGGCCGCTTGCCCGGCGCCACGCCGTTTGCCACGGGCCGCCCGTTCTCGTGGCTGACGAACGAGAAATCGGTCAGTTCATTGTTCAGCAAGAACCCCCGTACCATCAGCCGGGACCCGAAAGCGTTCTCGATCGTCGTGGTCATCGAAGCGACATTCCCGAAGCGGTCGACAATCGAGATATGCGACGTCGAGGGAAGCTCGATCGACACATCGTCCGCAAGATCAAGCGCATGGTCGAACTCGGGTTCTCCGGCTGCAACTTCCTGCAGGGCCGCGTCTCCTTCCAGAAGCCGGGAACGTTTGTGCAGATAGTCTTGATCCAGCAGCCCCTTGACGGGCACCGGCACATAATCGCTGTCCGCCATGTATCGGCCCCGGTCCGCAAAGGCCAACCGGCTTGCATCTCCGATCAACCGCCACGCCTCTATGCTATCGGGTCGCATTGCGCCCATGTCGAACGGCGCGAGCAGTCCAAGGATCTGCCCCACGGTCAGGCCGCCGGAAGAAGGCGGGCCCATCCCGCAGACATCGAACCCCCTGTAGGGCGCGCAGACCGCCTCGCGCTGCTCCACGCTGTAGATCGCAAGGTCGACCTCTTCCATCACCCCCGGATTGCCATCAGCCCCCCGGATCGCCGCTACGATGTCGGCCGCGATGTCGCCCGTATAAAAGGGCGTGGGACCTTCTGCGGAAAAAAGGCGCAGCGTCTCGGCATAGTCCGGGTTCTTCAGGATCGCGCCGGCCAGCAAACGCTCGCCGCCAGGGAAGAAGTAGTCTCTCGTGGCCCGGGTGCCGAAAAGCCGGATCGCATCCTGTGCCACCATCGCGGCCAGGCGCGGCGACACCTCGAAGCCATCCTCCGCCAACGCGATGGCCTCTGCAAACAGGCTGCCCCACGCGGCGCGTCCCCACTTGGCATGCGCCTCCGCCAACAGCGCGGGCGTGCCGGGCACACCCACCGACCGACCGCCCACGACCGCGTCGTAAAACGCCAAGGGCTGGCCCTCTGCGTCCTGGAACAGCGTGGGGGTGGCGGCCATAGGCGCGGTCTCTCGCCCATCCAATGTGGTCAATTCCCCGCTTTGCGCATCATACCATACGAGGAACGCCCCACCGCCCAGGCCCGAGCTTTGCGGCTCCACCAGCCCCAGCACCAGTTGGACCGCCACCAGCGCATCCGCCGCCGTGCCGCCCTCGCGCAGGACTCGCGCGCCGGCTTCGACCGCCAGCGGATTGGCCGCCGCCACCATCCAGTCCCGCGCCTCGACCGGACGACCCGCAGCTTTCGCCTCCAGCGCCGCAGCCACCGCCTCGGATGTGTTAACCGCGCCGGCGCCCGCGCCTTCGGGCTGGACCGCGTCGGCGGCCTGCTGGGCCTCCGCCATCCCGGCTAGGAACGGGACAAGGCACAAAGCCAAGCTGGCAAGTAAGAGACGCATTCCAATTCTCCGGCGTTTTCCGCCCAAGCTGGCGGTTACAGCATCGAGGGCACGACCTGGTCCGGCGGACGGTGTCCATCATCGAAGGTCTTGATATTCAGGAGCACCTTTTCGCCCATTTCAAGCCGCCCTTCGACCGTGGCGGATCCCATATGAGGCAGCAGAACAACATTCTTGAGATCGCGCAGACGCGGATTAATGGCGCTCGCATTCTCGTACACGTCCAGACCGGCACCGGCGATTTCTCCGGCTCGCAGCATCCGCGTCAAGGCGTTCTCGTCCACGACTTCGCCCCGGCTGGTGTTCACCAGCACCGCGTCGGGCTTCATCAATTTCAGCCGCCGCGCATTCATAAGGTGAAAGGTCGACGGCGTGTGCGGGCAGTTGACGCTCAGCACGTCCATCCGCGCCACCATCTGATCAAGGCTTTCCCAATAGGTCGCGCCAAGCTCGTCCTCGATCTCGGCTCGCAACCTGTGCCGGTTGTGATAATGCACCTGCATTCCAAACGCTGCGGCCCGTCGCGCCACCGCCTGCCCGATACGGCCCATACCCAGGATACCTAGGCGCCGCCCGGCGATGCGTCCGCCCAGCATCGCCGTGGGCGACCAGCCGGGCCAGTCCTCTCTCTGCATCATCGAGAGCCCCTCGGGGATTCGCCGGGTCACGCTCAGGATCAGCGCCATGGTCATATCGGCCGTGTCGTCGGTCAGCACACCGGGCGTGTTCGACACCAGAATGCCGCGCTGGCGGGCAGTATGCACGTCGATATGGTCGACACCGGCACCGTAGTTCGCGATCAGTTTCAGCCGTTCACCCGCCTGCCCGATCAGGCCGCCATCAATATGGTCGCTCAGCGTCGGCACCAGGACATCGGCGGTCTTGAGCGCTTCGACCAAGGCCTCGCGGCTCATCGGCGTGTCGTCCTCGCGCAACGTGACGTCGAACAATTCCTGCATGCGTCGTTCGACGATCTCCGGCAGGCGTCGCGTTACGACAACACTCAGTCGTCCAGATGCCATGAAGCGTCTCCCCCGTCTTCCATACTGCGCTTTCTTCTGTACAGTGACGCAGGACGCCTCGGGGCACAAGAACCCCGGGTCAGATGAGTGAGCAGTAAGTACAATGAAACGGATTTCCGCCTGCATAGGCGCCGCCTTGATCGCGGCGCTCGGCCTGCCCGCCCTTGCCCAGGAAGAGGAACGCGGGCCTGTCACAAACCTGCCCCTTCCGCGTTTTGTCTCGATGAAGGCCGCCGAAGGCAACGTGCGCCGTGGTCCCAGCCTGACGCACCGTATCGACTGGGTTTTCAAGCGCCGCGACCTACCGCTGGAAATTACCGCAGAGCATGGCCACTGGCGCCGGGTGCGCGACCGCGACGGCCAAGGCGGCTGGGTGCACTACTCGCTTCTGTCGGGGACCCGCACCGTGATCGTCGAGGACGATATGGTGAACCTCTTTTCCAAGCCCTATCCGAATTCCATGGTCGTGGCGCAACTTGAGATGGGCGTCGTCGCACGGATCGACGAATGCGCGCTCGAGTGGTGCCGGCTTATGGCAGGAGGCTATCGTGGCTGGGCGCAGAAGTCGGCATTGTGGGGCGTGGAACCAGACGAGATTCTCGAATGATTCCGCGCCGTCGGGCATTCACAGCCGATCGGTCAAATAATTTCATCTCGGGCCTTGAACCGCGTCAAAGAGCAGAGTAATTAGCGCGGCACTGTTGGGGTGTAGCCAAGCGGTAAGGCATCGGTTTTTGGTACCGTGTATCGTAGGTTCGAATCCTACCACCCCAGCCATGAACCAGAAAAAACCCAACGAAATCAACGCTCCTTGCACGCCCTGTCCGTGCACTCTCGCTCCCCCGCCCGAGCCATCGATTTTTCGCATCTCGAAGAATCCGCCGAGGTCCGCAGCATGCGTGAACCCGGCCCTGCATTCCGTAGCGTCACCGACCATCGAAACGGACAACCGTAGCACCGAATTTTTTTCAGTTTTTCTTTCTTCGGTTTTTCCGTCCCGGAATGTGCATAGCCATGTCCTGCCCGATCCGGCGTCGGAGCCCCTGCCCGCTGCCGCCACGGACCGGGAGACAGGCATGAAGAACATCATCGACGCAACGCAGTTGAGCGACCGCGAACAGGCGCAAGTCCTACGCGAGATCGTGCGCCTCGATATCTCGCGCATGGTTCGGGATACGGCTGATCCCGACATCGACATCGAAGCCCGCATTGATGCGCTTGAGGCCGGATGCGCGAGCCTGCGCCAGGCCATGCGGACCCATGATTTTTCGGAAGCACGTTGCGCCGTCAAAGACGCTGCCAATCAGCTGAACCTGATCCTTCGCTTTCCCCTGGCACCCGCCTTCGCCCGAACCGTCTGCGCGACACGACGCAGCCTTATGAAGCTCGAGATCGAGGTCTTCGAGGATGGCAAGGATCCCCTCGAAGGCGCCGCTGACCTGCTCAGCCGCCACGACATCACGGTCAAAAACGGAAAGATCCCCAGCGCGGTGCGGATATCCGATGCACTGGCCGGCGCGCTCAGGTCGCGGCCGGAGGAAATGGGTCGTAAGCTCACAGTTACGGCCGAGTTGCTGATCGCTTACGCTGGCGATATCCGGCTCGAACGGCTGCCAGCACTCATCGACTCATTTCTGGTGTGGCTCAGCCGCCTGCCGGCGATGCACGGTCGGGCGCACGGCAAGAACCGCTATACGAAAAGCACTTCCGAAAAAACCCTTCTGTCGAAACAGGAGGAGATCGACGCGGCCGACCAGGCCGATGCCCGCCTCTACGAGTCCTACGCGGCACGCGACGATATCTCGCCGGCACAGAAACGCGCCGAGTTGAGCGACCAGCTGGAGCCGCGCGTGACGCACACCAATCTCGAGCGCCACCTCGACCGTATCCACCAGCTTCTCGACAGCGCGCGCGAGCAGTGTGGCTACGTGGGCGAAGTTCGTGTCACCACGTACCCAAAACTTACCAAGCTCATGAAAAAGGACAGCGAAAGACGCAAGGACCTGAACCCGCTCTACATTCGCAAAACGCGTCCGAAGATTCGGCTCCGCTGGTCCGGGCAGCGGATCAAGACATTGCTGACATCGCCACTCTATCGGGGATGCATGAGCCGGACGTCACGTAGTCGGTCTGGCCGCTACATCTATCGCGACGGGCTCTACTGGATCCCGCTCATCTTGTTGACCATGGGCACACGCCCCTCGGAAGTCCTGCAGCTCAAGAAGTGCGACCTGGTCCAGCGCGAGGTCTGGTGCCTCCGGCTGTGCTGGTCCGACGAACAGTACGGGAAGACCGTCGAAAGCCAGCGCATCGTGCCGGTGCCACAGGTCCTCATCGACCTCGGGTTCATCGACTGGATCGTGGCTCTTGAAAAACCAACGGACCTGCTTTTCCCGGAAATGTGCGAGAGCAAGACGAAACCGCAGGAGATCCTGTCAAAGCGCATGTTGACGATCCGCAAACGTCTTGGGATCGCGAGTTACAACGAAGATCTCTACGCACTTCGCAAAACCCTTTCCTCGGCGCTCTGGGCTGGCGGTGTTCCCCTCGCCGATCGACAGATGATCATCGGTCACGTCTCATCGACGATGATCGGGAAGCACTACACTGAAGCCAACATGTCGGAACTCAAGGAACTCCTTGATCGGGCGGATCACAAGATCGTTGTCGGTTACTCCGCCCCTCACCGTCACCCGGTGATCGAGGACTGCCAGCTCGTTGCCGGTCAGCTCGCCAGAACCGAGGTCGTATTCGATGACGTTGGTGTGCTGGGCGCCCTACGGATCCTGCGCGACAGCGATGGGGCGCAGATCGAGGCAATCGCGATCGCGGGCGCAGAAATGCCTGCGCGACCGAACTGGCGGAATCTGAAGACGCTTGATTGGGCAAACGCGCCCAATGCCGTTGCGGACGTGCTTTCGGAGTACAACATCATCCCGAACGAGAACGAAGAGGCGCGTTTGGCGTTCGAGCACGTCCTGGCGTTGTCCACGGCGACGAGCGAGTCGAAGCTTTCCGATCAGCCAGGCAAGGCGAAGAAACGACCAAGCCGGAAGTCGATCGACAAATCTGAACCATCCTCTCGCATCGAAAACCTCAAACAGGCAAGGACGGTGGAACACGCGATCGCGTGATCAACAACTGGCCCACAAGCCGAAGCCGGAGCGTTGCGGCAAGCCGTATCAGTCCAGTTACTGCTCATCTGCACCGACGAAATACCCTGCCGCACGACAGCCTCTTGAAAATTGTTTCGTCAGCAGCGGACCGGACCAATGTCCTTCGCATCGAAACAGAACCAGGCGGTAGCGGAAGTAATACCGCTACCAAATCTTACCAGGAGAACCAGGAACATGCCGAAGAAAACAGACGAGCGCCAAATCACCGAGGCGTATCTCAAGTCCGTTGATCAAACCGTTAGTATCATTGAAAAGGACGGTCGCAATCCGACTGTAGAGGCTGTGCGCGGCGAGATCGGCGGTTCCTATTCGAAGGTCTGCCCGGCTCTGCGCATCGTGCGAGAGCGCCGCGAAGAAAAGCGGCGCCTGGCCGAGACCGCACCGGACGTTCCGGACACGGTGCGTGACCTGTTCGAGGCGGTTTGGTCGCAGGTCTATCGGGTCGCGGACGAAGCGGCGGCCGCCGCGCGCAAAAGCTACTCCGACGAACTCAAACGCAAGGATGCTGAAATCGAGGAACGTGAAACTGCCCTCGTGAAAGTGGACACCGAAAAGGATGAAACTATCCAGCGTCTCGAACAGGCGAAGCAAGTAGCGCATGATGCGAAACTCCGCACGACCGAACTCGAGGGGATCATCGGCGCGCAAGAACGCGAGCTTGCGGTGTTGAAAGGTAAGCTCGACGAGCGAGACCTAATCTTGAAAGGTTTGTTCCACGGGAATGTTTCGGGGGATCGGCAATGACCTGTACTGGGGGATAGGCCAGCCTTTGCCCTGTAGCCTCTGCATGACCCGACGTTGGACTCTCCTGCTGTAGTACATTTTGCGAACGGCCCACAGCGGCCATCCATGCAAGTAGTAGCGAACGGCGGCTTCGAACCCTTTTGCGTCATTGACTCGCCATCCCCGCCAGCATGGAGCCAAGAGCAACAAAGTGGATCAACATGATCGCTTTGTCGTTCCATATCACGCCGACAATCAGCCAGCCCAGAACGCCGATGAGGAACAGGTAGAGGTTCCAGGGCGTCCAGCCGAAAGCGGTTCCCGCGTAGCCCAGGATCTGGATGACCGAGGCGATCCACTTCACGATGAACGCCGTTTGGCCGCGCTGGATGATATTTGTTGCCTCAGACGCCACGGGTCAGCCCTCCGTCGATCCGCCAGTTCTGCCCGGTGACATAGCTGCCGCCTTCCGAAGCGAGCCAGCCGATGAGTGAGGAAATCTCTTCTTCTTTGCCGTAGCGTCCCATCGGGATACGTGCGCGGCGGTCCTCGGTCTCTGGCAGGCTGTCGATGAAGCCAGGCAGAACATTGTTCATGCGGATGTTCTGTGCGGCATACTTGTCGGCGTATAGTTTGGCGAAACTGGCGAGGCCGGCGCGGAAGATGCCCGAAGTTGGAAAGAGCGCGTCGGGCTCGAAGGCTGCGAAGGTCGAAATGTTGATGATCGCGCCACCGCCTCGTGCCGCCATGATCGGCGTGACGAGGCGGGTGGGACGGATCACGTTCAGAAGGTAAACATCAAGCCCCGCATGCCACTCTTCGTCGGTGATCTCGATGATATCTCCCTTGGGTCCATGCCCGGCTGAGTTCACCAGGACATCGATGCGGCCCCACCGGTCAACCGCGCCGTCAACGAGGCGTGTGAGATCCTCGACCGACTGGTTCGATCCGGTGACGCCGAAGCCGCCGAGATTTTCGGCGAGCGCCTCTCCTTTGCCGGAAGAAGATAGAACACCGACCTTGAAGCCGTTGGAGGCCAGGCGTTTCGCAGCAGCAGCTCCCATACCGCTACCGCCTGCTGTGATGAGCGCTACTTTTTCTATCGTCATGGTCCTATGCTCCTTAGTGGCCGGAGAATCCGGTTGTTTCTGTTTTCCATCAAGTAAGTGGTATGGGATACTATGACCAGCCAGATGGGCTATTTCGTGAGTGTAGGAAATCTATCGTGTCGAAGGAAAACGGCTTGCCGCCCCTTAACGGCCTCCGGGCATTCGCAGCGGCGGGCAGACATCTGAGCTTCCGCGCGGCGGCCGATGATCTGGGCGTGACCCAAGGGGCGGTAGCCCAGCAAGTCCGCGGACTCGAGGAACATCTCGGCCTTCGCCTGTTCCTGCGGGTGTCCCGTGGTCTGGCTTTCACCGAGGAGGGGCGCGCTTACCACGCGGCGGTTTCGCGGGCTTTCCTACAGCTCTCGGAGGCAACCGTGGCACTCCGGTCGGCACCGTCGCGAGCGACGATCAGTGTGACCCCCACCTTTGCGTCGAAGTGGCTCATCCCGCGGCTCGCGGAGCTCACCGAAGCCCATCCCGGGATCGACCTGCGCATTACCGCCACCGAGCGCGTCGCGAGCTTCCATGCCGACGGGATCGACCTCGCGGTGCGGCAGGGACGGCCGCCCTTCGGGGCGAGCCTGCGCGCCGATCTACTCTTCCCGCAGGAGGTGATTGCAGTCTGCTCGCCCAACCTGATCGCCCGTCAGGATCTACCGCTCGACGCGGCGGCTTTGTCGCGCATGACGCTGCTGCACGACTCGCACGATCTTTGGCCGAAATTCATCGAAGCCGCCTTTGGGGGTGAAGTTGAGCTGTCGCGCGCACTTCGGTTTAACCAGACAACACTCACTATCGACGCGGCGCTGGCTGGGCAGGGTATTGCGCTGGCAAGCCGTTTCCTCGTTCAGCGAGACCTGAAGGTTGGGCACCTTGTGCAACCGCTCGACTGTGCTCTCGAAGGTGGACTGGACTTCTACCTGCTGACGCCGCGACAAAACCCGTCTGATGCGTCATTGATCGTCCGCGACTGGTTTCTCGGCATGACTATCGAAAGCGCCTAAGTGAGTCGCCGTGGTTCGCCGCAGCTAAGGCAACTTTGTCCACTTAACGTACATTGACGTCATGTGCAGCGAACGACGGCTTCCCGCCCTTCCTGCTGGTGACCATCGCAGGTGCGACAAGAATTGAGCAAGCCGGCGAAGGTCCGAGAGGTCCCACGAGGCTGTCGCCCTCAAGCTTGGCCCGCCTCCTGTTTTCTTCGTGGATATCAGAGAAATCCTTTCGGACACCTGCTCCAACGGCGAAGATCGGCAGTCGGCATCATGGGGCCGATTGACGACCCTGGAAGCGAGATTTCCGGCAGCGCCGAAAAAACTGAAGTTTTTGCTTCGTGCCGCCGGCGAATGGCCAATCTCCATATCAAGACACCGAAACAACGACCATTCAGCCGAGGCAGCAAAAAGGAGGATCATCTCGGAGAAACAACATGCGGACAGGCTTGATGCTGCCACGAACGGCAGACGCGCAACCAAAGAGGACCACGATGCTGCGTAACTTACCCACGAATACCCTGTCCGCAGACCTGCAACTTGCTGCCGCACGGGCGCATTTCGACAAGCACGGATCGGCTCTGTGCAACGCCGCGGGGCTGATCGACGGCGAGGCCGGAATGGCCCGCGTCCAGCGTCTGATGACCGGCTTGCGCGAAGCGTCGCGACTTGACCGGGGGACGCGGCGCAGGCTCGTCGATCTACACCGGCTCCTGTCCCTCGACCCCGTCATCGACGAGCTCGAACCGGACCTGTCACATTGGAGCCTCCTCGATCCCGCGAGCATCGAGGTGGAAGAGCTCTGCCTGCTCACCGACCGGCTCTATGACCTCCTCGTCGAGATCGGAGAACTGGACGAAGAGCGCGATGCGCTGGCGCTTGCCCTCCCGGCGCGGGACGCCGCTTGACCTTCGGCGCCGGCCATGCGGGGTTTGCACGGTCGGCGTCATGCCCTCGGACGAATGCAAGGTCCGATAACCCAGCCTTCTACCGTCGCGGAACGTCTTCGCCGATGCGGCGCGACAGCAAAAGATCAGCGCCCGGCAGATTTCTTCTTCGTAATCCGGATGATCGACTAATGTTCTCATCACCAGCACCGAAGACCAGCCATTGAGAACAAACGAAAGGAACCTGCCAACGCCCACCTTCTCCCTGCGACGGAACATGACGCCGATGAACCAGGCACACCTCCGTTTCCGACACTGCATGAAGGGAGAACATCATGCTCAATTCCACCACCCTCAACACCACCACCATCGACACCGCCGAGGCCCGTCTCGGCGCGGCTTACACTGTGGAGCAGCACCTTCGCCGTGAAGGCGCGAGTCTCTGCGACCTGCTGGATGCGCTCGATGATCCGAGCGGGTTCGCGGCGCTCTGTGATCTGCACGGCGCCTTCGGGCAGCCGATCCCGGATACAAATGCCGTCGAGGCCGCGCTGCGCGACATCCACCGCGTCCTGGCTGACCAGTCACCCTCATCGCTCGACCGGATCGGTCATGAGCGAGGCCTGCCAGCCTCCGACATAACACGGTGGCACGGAGCGCGGGTCAGCGAGCTTCTCGCGCAGTTCCGTCATGCCGACTGAGGCCAGGGCACGCTGTTCCCTTCAGGTGGCGCGCCAGCGCCGCCTGAGCGTCCTATCCTAATGAGTTCGGGGGAGCAGGATATCTGCGACGTGACCCCGTGGCTCACCGACCCGCTCTCCAAAGCCATTCGTACTTTCGAATTCGCTCTGAACGAATGAATGAGGTCTTTCCCGGTCTCGTCAGTTGCCACTGGAAAATTTTTTGACCATCGCAAACAGTCCCATCTTTCTCGTATGACACATTCAGACACTTCCCTAAGCCTTGCAAATCTGCGAATGCGGATCGAAAGCGGCACGCTGCCTTCTCCCGGCACCGCGTCAATATTGGCGTCGCTCGATCTCGCTCAGACGGCTATCGGGTCGGAAGCGTTTCAGGACCCCGACCTACTTAAAACCGAGCGATCTTTCTCGACCGTGCTGCCCCACGAGCCGGACGACGAACTTGTCGAGGCATTCGGGGACGCGGCGCTTTACCGTCGATGCCGGGACAGCATCTTGCGTCACGTAAAACTCGCCGGGGCTTTGCATGATGGGGACCCGTACACACTGCTGAATCAGCTTGCCCGGGAAAACCGCATCGCCGGCGTGAACAGGAGATTGATGGAAGCGATGTTCCCCGGAGTGGCCTTGCGGGATATTACGCGACAGATGGCGTTGACGGCTGACCGGGACTTGCGTCGCACGGAGCGAAATTCTTTCCGAAATTCATTATCGACAATCGACAAACTCAGAGACGATCCGCGCGTCGTGACGGCGGGCATACTTGGTCCGAACAAGTTTGGCTCCATGCCGACATATCGTGACGGAGACAGGCAACCTCTTGGCCTCCCTCCGGAGTTTAATGGGGTGCTGGACGAGATGCCAGTCAGTCAAGCCCGCCGCGCCCGTCGTGCCTTCGAACTTGCCGTGGATTTTGGAGTGTTCGGTGTCGATGGCCCCCGACCCGGATGGTCAATGTCTTTGGAGTGCGCGACTCGATACCGTGCCGCAGTGAAGCAGAAGGTTTCTGAGTATTCCGCCGATAACTATCTCCTGGCGCTACTTTCGTTGCTTCGAAAAACCATCCCCGGCGCAGTGCCCGATAACGTAACCGCGGACCGAGTCCGCCGTCCCGAACGCCAGGAGGCGCCCGCCAAGCCTCGGAAAAGAAGGACAGAAAGACGCCCGGTTGTCTTACCAGGAGCAATAGAGGCAGAAGTGTCTGCATTTGCCAATGAACGCTCGACTGACCGCCGTCGCGTGCGGAACTTGCGCCGCTTTTTGCGAGACGTTCTGGAAGCCGGCTTCGACATCGAGTCCCCGACCTTTCTCGCCGACGCCGTAGCGTTCCTCGAAACCGCATCCCAGAAACGCACGCCTCTCACTCTGCTCGGCTACCGGACGGTTCTCCGCGCGTTCCTCGCTCACACGGACCGGTTGTCTCTCTGGGACGGCTTGATCTCTCGCGCCAACGGAACCATTGCGAGCGGCAACAACATGCAGGGCCTGCTGCTGATAAGGAAATTCGCAGAACGCGCCAAGCCGCCAATACCTCCGGCGAAAATCGACGTGAATGTCGCGCGTGAATTTCTCAAGATAGCCGCAGGGACCCGGGATCTCCCGAAATGCCTCGCCGGTCTCGCGGCTCTTGATGTCTTGCGCACGGAGTTTCCCGAGCGACTGCCGAGCACAATTATCGGAGACCAGAGGGCTTGGCTCAGGGCTCAAAGTGGCGGCCCCCCAACAGCCCTGGAAAATGCGCTGCAATCTGTCGCCGTAGCGGCGGTTTACGGCGATTTCGGGGTGAAAGAATTGATCGTTGCGGCGCGGCGATTGTATGAGTTGACACCCGACAAGACGGTGTTCGACGCTCCGGTCGACATCATAAGATGGCATGACCTGATCGCGGCTGCTCACGCGAGCCATCCGCGAGAAATGTTACATTACCGCCTGGCATTGCTGCGCCTGGCCGATCATGTTGGACGCAATTGGACACCCGGCTGGCAAGAGCTCCAGAGACATATCGTCGACGCCGGTATCCCGCGCGCAGATAACCCAGTCGATGCGCTGATGGGTGTGGCGGTCGTCGCCGGGCTCGAGCCCTGGCAGCTCGACAAAGAATGGGCATGGATGCATGAGAGATCGTTGCGCCCGGATCTGCGAATAACATGGTCGCGGAACATCGACCGGCTCGACGCCTTGCACGCCGTACCGGAGGTCGCCGCAACCGGCCTTTTGCCGACGGACCGCCTCGGACCGATGCCGGCGAGGGGGAGCCGGCTGAAGCAGGCGGTCTATCCGCTTCCAGCCAGGTTTCAGGCGGTGCTCGAGGGTGAAACGAAACAGGTGCTGGAAGCCGCGCATTTTCTGTGGCGCTGCCTGCGGGCGTTCGGTGTCTATGCGCGCGGCGACGACCCCGCGCCATTCGCCATAGTGACTGACGAGCATCTTGAGCGGATCATGAGCGAACAGCCGTTCATGACGCCCGCCTCGGCCCGCTTCCACGTCGCGCGGATCCGCGATTGGCGCGAAAGCCGCCCAGGTCTGGTTTAGATCAGCGTCAACCGCGTCGACTCAGAAATTCTTTCCGTCTCGCTGTGACGGGAACCATCTCCTGCAAAACAGGAGATGCCCATGCTTCCCTTCACAAGATTTCACGCCGCAACGCTCCTCGACCTGCACACTTGGTCGACGCTGTCGCGCAACGAAGTGCGCCCTTTCCTCGCCCGGTTCGGGATTCACCCGCTTGGTCGTAAATACCCGATGGTGAGAGTCTACGAGCACCTGCTCGGCCTCTCGCCATCGGACACCTTCGAAGACAATATGCTTGGCGGAGGCTTGGTGCGCGCCACGAACGTCGCCGAGTGGTTCGGTGTTTCCAGAGACGTTCTCCTGGACCAGCTGCGCGCGTCCAACAATGGTTACCCGCCGCTCTACGCGTTCGGACCGAAGCGAAACCTCATGCTGAGGGCACAAGTCGAGCAGCTGCTGTCGAGCCCGCGGAACACGTGGAAAAACCTCGCACCGATCCATGGACATGCCCTGCCCGCCTCGTGCCTGGCGCGGCATCTCAAAGTCCCGCAGTCCCGGATCGACGCGATGCTCGCAGACAAGGACGCTCTCCCGGCCCGTATCATCTGCCAGGGACGCGTTCGCTTCATCGTCTCGGACGTGGCACACAGGCTCAGGATCTCGGGCGCGGTTGACCCCGCCGCCATGTCAGAAGAAGCGCGAACCGACACCCGGGACGGCGACGCGCCCGACGCTGCGACGACCTCCACCGGCGGCACCCCCCGCGGCCTGTTTGCGGACACCACGGCCCGCGCGGCCGCGCACTCTCAAACACAGCGCTCCTGCACAGGATCCGGCCCAGATGCACGCCGAGGCGAGTGCCTGCACGGGGTGTCGGCCGAGGCGAAACTGTCGGGAACATAAGGCACCGCTTAGTTCCCGGATATTTCGACTCGAACGCACATTTTCGCTTCGTCTGCACGCCAGGCGACCAATCTCCTCCACGAACCAGATGAAAGGAAATCCCATGGTTCTCAGAACGACAAACCTCAACCGCATCGTCGCAAACCCGGCCGACCGGCCACCGGCCACGCTACGTGAGGTACACGATCATGACCCAGACCGAGGCCTCCGGTCCGCCCTGCGCCGGCTCCAGCGACTTCTCGGCATGCCGCTCGAGAGCATGCCTGCAGACGTCGACTGGTTTGATGCGCGCTTTCCGAAGCACCACTGCGATGATGCCGAAGTCCCCTGGACCACTGCCCGCGCTTAAAATCGTTGGCGCAGCACGATACGCCGCGCCATCCGCCGGGATCTCTTTGCCCTCGGCATCTCGAACTTCAAGCACAGACCGCTTCAAACGCGCCACCTGTCCGTCACCAAGGCACATGACCACGTCCCGACCTCGGCCAGCCAGGTTCTTGCGCATGCCGGCAGCGAGCTCGCCAAGGCTTGCTACGGGAATTTCCGCAAGGCCGTACCCGGCCCCAAGTCCGACTGACGCCCGATATCGCTCGGCGTCCGGAAAAACGGCCGCGGTCCCTCCAACCCAAAAAGGGAAACAGAATGGGTTTTTTCTCCAGTGCCTCGCAAACGGCGATGGCCGCAAACCTGCCAGCCTCAAGAACGATGCAGACGGTGTTCGACGAGACTGTCGACGAAACCGAACGCACCCGCGTTGTGCGCGTTTCAGAGTTTTTCAGCGCCCCCCTTTCGACATTCGATGGCGGCGGTGACGATCTCCTGACTTGGTTCGACGCGCACTTCCCGGCGCCGAAGACGATTGGCGCGGCACCGCTCCCGGGCGCCGCCCGGGGCTTCTGGTCGAGCAAGACGGCCTATGCCAAGTGGCGCGAGGTCGTCCGCCGCAGGATCAGGACCACCCTTGGTCTCGTCGATGCGAAGAAGGCACTGCGCGACCGCATCGACGGCTGGACGCCATTTCTCGCGCTCCTTGAGGAGCTTTCAAAGGATCACGGACCGGTGCATTCGGGGACACTCGGCGCGGTCAGGACCTTCTCCGACCGTGCCAGGGCGGCTGGCATCGACCCGATGGACCTGACCCCTGACATCGTTCCATCGTTCCTTGAGGGAATGCCGGCCCATGAGAGTTCGGCCTCCGCGACAGCCCTCAGGGCGCTTGCGCGCCATCGCGTCTTCCCGCAGATCGCAGCACACCTGCCACGCGACTTCGACCCAACCTATCTCGTTCCGACGGCCCGCACGCCTGTGCCGGAGTCCGTGCGCATGATGATCGCAGAGATGGTCGAGGCGGCGCGATATGACCATAGCACATATGATGATGTCTCGGAGAGCTGCACCGAAAACTTCAACGCGACGACGGCCGAGACCTACAGTGCTGCGCTGGTGGCACTCGCCCGGGCCGCGCAGGAAACCGGCCTGGCGGACCTGGCGTCACTGAACTGTCTCGACGCGCTGTTCAAAACGCACGTGCGGATAGCCGTCATCCGTCACTGGATCGACCAGTCGGAAACGGAGACCGGATTCAGTCTGAGAACCGCCGCGGATTACGTTCGCATCGTGGCGCAGATTGGCAAAGCCAACGGCGTCAAGACAAAGAAATGGCTCAAGAACTTGACGACGAACCCGCAACTCCAAGAGGGTCACGCGGCGGGCGAAAAGATGTCACCCAAAAACCGATCCTTCTGCGAGAATCTCATTCACAACCCCGAAGATGTCCGAACCTTCCTGAGACAGCATGTGCTCTATCAGGACCGTGCGAAGGACATTCTCGCAACAGACAAACCCCTTACGGGAACCCAACTGCGCACTGTACGGCGTCTTTCGACCTGCGCGGCCTTCTCGGCGCTGGAAATCAGAGGCGCCGGCCTGCGGAAAGGCAGCGCGCTGGCTGCAGAGTGTAGTGGCACCGGGCAGAATTTTTTCCACAAGACGACAGGCGAAAAGAAGTTCTTCGAGTTGCGGGTCGCCCAGAAGGATATGAAAGGCGAGTATGTCGAACTGCCCCCCATCCACATACGGGACGACAAGTATTGTGGCTACGAGGTGATTGACTGGTATCTGAAGACGGCGCGACCGCTCTTCGACTTCGCCAACTCAGAATTCTGCGAAAAAAATAAATGCGCCAGGGCAACGCACCTCTTCGTTTCAGAGCGATCGGCGAACCCGCTTGCAGGGCAAATGCTCTACAAGTGGCTGACCCGCAGCAGCGCGGAGATCGGCCTTCCCATGTACCCGCACAATTTCCGGCATGGCTTTGCCACGCTCCTGCTCGCGCGGTCCTGGAGCAACCGCGGCCGCGCCTCCGCGTATCTCGGATGTTCGATCGGCGTGCTCGACACATACTACGGATGGATCGACAAGCGGCAGAAACTCGAGGAAGTGCAGGATTTGTTGGCGGAGGCTTTGGTGGGACAATGACTCGCCACGTGATACTCGCAAAACCGCACTGGCAGCCGAACGCGGCCTCTCCCGTTCTGCTCAAGATGCCGCTCGGTGAGTTGCAGGCGCTCGACAGCCTGGTCGAATTCATGTCCGAACATGGCTGCACCGAACTCACGCCATCCGACTGCCGCGTGTGGGCTCGTCTGAATGACGGCGCCGCCGCGATTGACGATGTGATCGCGGCCATGATCAAGACCGACGGGCCAGAGGCCCCGCCGCTTGCACCGCTTCGAGCAGCGGAACAGAGCCTGACCGCCTGCAGGGGATTTGCCGGCATTTCCCGCGAGAAGCGTCGCAACTACGACCGCAAGATCTCGCTTTATCCCGGTGACCTTCCGATGGACTGGCAACACCATCTCGCCCGCATCCGGGACCGGAGGGACGATGGCGAGATCAAGCTGGCCCCGGATATTTACGACCGCATGACCCGCAAGATCTGCCAATACGGCTGGTACCTTCGGGAGAGCGGTCTGGATCTGGACTTCGACATCCCGTCGTTTCGGGCATACTACGCTTACGAGACAACCCGGATTTCCGTGCGTGGGGCTCCTTTGAGCACTTCCACCATCGTCGCGACATTCACAGACCTTAGGGATTTCCTTCGGTTCTCGAAAGCCTATCCGAAGCCCTTGGTCAAGGAGCTCGACAAGCTCCTTCAGAAATTGCGTGACCGAGCCAACATGGAGACGGCGCAAAAATTTGCCGCCCTGGCCGCGATCGACATCACGACCATCCACCCTCGCGCGGAGGAGGTTCTTGCGGAAGTGCCGCGGCAAACAAACCCGGCAAGGCGCATGATCAAACGCAACCGGGCCCTGGCGATCGCGGTGCCCCCGCTGACTCCTCTTCGACGGGAGTGGCATGATCTCAAGTTCGGCCGCGACCTGGTCTGGACCGAGGACCGTTATCGCCTCCGGGACTACAAGCTTCGCAAGACCCGGCATCGTCCCGGTCGAGAGGAATACCCCGGTTCCGTTCACCCGAGCGTGCAGCACTTTGTCGATGCGCGCTTGCTTCAGGATGATGACCCAAAATATCTCGAAACCCTGCGCCAGATCGCCGAGCAGCAGGAATGGCCGCTGTTTGTACATCCTGACGGCACACCGGTTGCCGCGAATTACGTGTCGCAGGTCTGGTCCTCGGAGTTCGGTACCGGCGCTCATATCTGCCGATCCATCGTCTACGACGTGGTGTTTGCAATCAGCGAGGATGCAACGCTCGCAGGCATGCTGATGAACGATCACACATCACGGCAAGCCCGGAAGAAATACACCGGAGATCGGGCGAAGCAAGCTGCGCTCGCGGCGGCCGGACGGGAAATCGACAAGATATTCAACTCATTCGACGTCTGAAGAGCAAAGCCGGCTTTCAGGTTGAAATTGTCATTTGATCAATAAAAGAGGAAGGACGGCGCTGGTCCGGCCCCAAGAATACGCGCAGCCAACTGGAGACACTTCGAACACTCTATTCGGGACTCCGCACGAGACTTGATCAGGATCGCCGGCAAGCATCTGTCGACGCCACCGCGCCGAACCCTCTGCGTTCGCGTTCGCAGCTAAGCCCCTCATACCTATTGGTCTTGCATTGCGATTGCATCCACACCCCACCGGGCTCGCAGATAGCCACTCAGGTCTTCCAATTCCGCCTCCGCCAAGGTGGCGTCAAACGCGGGCATTTCCTGCATTCTGAGATGACCGCTCAGCTGCCGGGCCGGAATCCCTTCCAGGATCACGCGCTGCAGGTTCAACGGGTTGTCCAGCATCAATGTGGTATTGCCCACCATCGGGACAGAGCCGGAGGGCTGGCCGCTCCCGTTGGTGCCGTGGCAGCCGGCGCAAAGCCCGACATAAAGCCGGTGCCCCTCGGGGTGTGCGTCGATGGCGTCGGGATCGGAGGGCGGTTCGGACGGTTCCGGCATGTCTTGCGCCAGATAGGCCGAGACCGCCTCGATATCGCGCTCGGGCAGATACTTGGTCGAATGGCTGAGCACCGGAAACATGCGAAACGTCATCACGCCCTGCGGCGACAGACCGGTCGAGAGGAACTGCGACAGGTCCGTCTCGGTCCAGCCCCGGCCGGCCAGCCCCTGCGGTGTGATATCGGGGGCAACGGCGCCTTCGATCACCGTGCCACCCAGATGCTCGCCCGTCTTGGCAAAGGCAAGGTTGCGGGGCGTGTGGCATTCCCCGCAATGGCCCAGCACGTCGACCAGGTAAGCCCCGCGACCGGTGTCGGCCAACTTCTCCCCAGCCGACAATCCGGGGCCCGGACCCTCTGGCGGGTCAGGCCGATAGATCAGGTTCCAGAAGGCGATCAGGGGCCGAATGTTGAACGGAAAGGCCATGTCGGCATCGCGGTTCGGTTTTTCCACCGGTTCCTGCGCCATGAGATAGACGTAGAGGGCGTCGATATCCTCGCGAGAGACCGCATGGTAGGAGGTGTAGGGCATGGCCGGATAGAGCCGCCGCCCGCCGGGCGCGATACCGTAGACCATGGCGCGATAGAGATCGTCGGGTGAATAGTCGCCAATACCGTGGGCCTCTGACGGGGTGATGTTGGTGCCATAGACGGTGCCCATGAGCGTTTCCATCGGCGTGCCTCCGGCAAGCGCCAGCCCATCCTCACTCTCGTGGCAGGCGGCGCAATCGCCGGCCTTGGCAACGTATTCACCCAGCGAAACCATCTCGGCCCTTGTCTCTTCATCCAGCGCCTCGAGATCGCGGCTGGCCGGGGGCACGGGCCCGGCCCCGGTGAAGCCGAAAAAGATGACCACGGCAACGATGACGCCAAGAAGAACGAGCCCGGCCAGGACGCGAAGCACGGTGCGCATCAGCTTCCCTCCGCCCGGCCGTCGCCGATCGTCAGGCCGGGTGTCGCCAGGATCACGTCCCGTGTCGCCTCGAGGTAGCGGACATAGCCGGTGCAGCGGCAGATGTTTTCGTTCAGCGCCTCCAGCACGACATTTTCGACGTCTTCCGCGGGCACCGGATCGACTTCCAGCCGCTCAACCAACGCCTGCGCCGCGGCGACGAAGCCGGGCGTGCAATAGGAGCACTGGAAGGAGAAGTGATCGAGAAACGCCTGCTGAACCGGCGTGACCGCGGTGACGTTACCCTCCTCGTCGCGATCGGCATGCCCCTCGACGGTCCGGAAGGCGCGTCCGTGGGCCCATGCCACACCGGTGACACAGGCCGGCACCACCCGCGCACCCATCGGGCCGTCATGAATGACGGCGCAGGCGCGGCAGACCCCCTGCCCGCAGCCATAGCGCGTGCCGGTCAGGTTGAGGTATTCGTGCAGGAACTCCAGCAGCATCAGGTCTTCGGGCACCTCCAACGGCTCGGTCTCGGTGCCGTTGATCGTCATGAAAACGGTCATCATGGCGGTCATCCTGTGACCTCCTTAATCCTTTCGGGCGTGATCGGCGTGCGGTCGAACCTGTGGCCGATGGCGTGATGCACGGCGTTGCCGATCGCCGCCACCACGGGGATCATCACCACCTCCGCAATCCCTTTCGGCGGGTCCGTGGGCGACAGGGGCTCGAGCACCGTGGCGCTTTGCGCCCAAACCGCGACATCCTCGGCGCGGGGTAGACGATAGCGGCTGAAGTTCCAGGTGCCGTTTCCGGGCCCGTCTTCATAAGGCGGCATCTCTTCGTAGAGCGCGTGGCCGATGCCCATGGCGATACCGCCCTGTATCTGCCCCGAGACCAGCTCGGGCACGATCTGCCGGCCGCATTCCAGCCAGGACCGGTGGTTGAGCACTTTGACCTCTCCCGAACCGGGATTGACCGAAAGCTCCACCAGCGTCGCGCAGGGGGCATAATAGGTGACGGCGGCATTGTTGCGCTGCGTGGGCGGGTATTCGACACGCTGGCGCGGTTGGAAGGCATAGCCCCCATCGGTCATGGCCGCCCGCTTCCCGGAATCGGCCCCTTCGCCCCAGCGGACGGAAAGCGCGTCAATCGGAGCCTCGAACCGCTCGCCCTCGACCTCGAATTCCGCCCGGGCCCAGGCCCAGCGATTGAACGTGTGCACCGTGACGCCGGTGATGTAACCCCGCTCGTGGGCGCGGCGCGCCAGGTCTTCCAGCGGAAGCGGGTTCAGCCCGCCTGCCACCAAGTGCCCGTCGCGCCACTCCGCCTCTTCCCGGCGCACGTACAGCGGGCCCGCCTGCCCGCCCCCGATGCCTTCGCGCCAGAAGCTGAGCGCGGCTTTCCAGAGGCCGAGTTCGAACAGCAGCCGCGCCGCTTCCGTGGTGGCGTGGGTGAAGTAATAGGCAGAGTTCGAGGCGCTGCGGGGCGACGTGATGCGCGGCACCCAGCGGGGGTTTTCCGCCAGGCTGTCCTGCGTGTCCTGGCTCATCGTGTAAGGTTCGTTGTTGGCCTCAAGCGACAGGCTGGGCCAATCCGTCACGGCAAAATCGACGCTGTCGGCCGGCTTGCCGAGATGCGCTTCGGTCACCAGCATCTGCGACGTGGTCGCACCGCAGCCGATTTCCGAGGCCACGTGCCGCATGTGCAGGTGGCCGTCTGGCGAGAGCTCAAGCTGCACGAGAGCGGCCTCTGCCCCGGTGCCGTAGTCCTTCTGCACGCAGGAGAAGCCGACACCGTAATGATAGCCCGGGTTCTCGGCCTCGAACGCCTTCTTTCTCTCGGCGCGTTCGGTCCAGATCGGGTCGGCCGCGGCGGCTTCGAGCATTTCGACGGCCCGCAGGTGCCCACCCGGAATTGCGCCCTGGGTGTTCTTGTTGCCGCTGCGGAAGGCGTTGATCCGGCGCAGCTCGATCGGGTCGCGCCCCAGATCCTCGGCCACCTCGTCGACCATCAGCTCCATCGCGACCATGCTTTGCAGCGTGCCGTAGCCGCGCATCGAGCCCGCGGTCGGCGCCCGCGAGGCGTCGACCTGCACGGCGAGATCGCTTTTCGGAAGATAGTAGATGGATTGCAGCGCCGTCGCGGACACCTGGCCCACCGAAGGGCTGAAATTCATCACCCCACCGCCATCGGCCCGCTGGTCGGCGGCCAAGCTGCGAAACTCGCCCGTCTCGCGGTCGACGGCGAGCGTGATATCGGTATCGAACGGATGGCGCTTCAGCGCGCTTTGGAACTGCTCCCACCGGTCGAGCGCCAACCGCACCGGGCGGCCGTCACCGTAGAGGGCCGCCATGGCGACGTAATAGGGGTGCACATGGTGCTCTTTCTGGCCATAGCCCACGGTATAGCCGGGACTAAAACGCAGCTCTGTCAGATCGAAACGGCTGGCGCTGACCATCCTTTCGATATGGTCGGCATTGATCCAGGGCGACTGAGTGCCCGTCACCACGTGAAGGCGGCCCGTGGCCGTATCGTACCACGCGTTGCCGTTATCGGGCTCGAGCGCCGCGGGATCGACATATTGCGAGCGATACTTGCGGCGATAGACATTCCAGCCTTCGGGTGGATTTTCCAGCTCAGACCGCAACTCACCGGCCAGGGCCATGGCCTTGCCGCCGACATCGCCTTCGCTGTCTGCGTCCGGCCAATCCGCCTCGCCGTTTTCGAACCCTGCGAATATCGTGCCGTTCCTGAGGGGCGAGAAACGATCCTCGGCCTCCCGCGTCTCCCCGCCGATCCGGACGTAACGGGTGGCGCCATAGGGCGTGCGCGCCGGCGGTTCGGCCGCATCGCCCCAGATCAGCGCATCCTCGTTGAACTTGAACCTTGTCCGCGCCGCGCGGAACCGCGCGTAGTCGTGGTAAACCAAAAGCGCCACAGGCTGCCCCAGGTAGGCCGGCACGTTTCCCTCTTCGAGAAAGAACGCCCCGTAGAAGTCCGGCTCGACCATCTCGACGCCATCGTTGCGCAGTGTCTCTGCCGTCACGACGGTGTCAGGGCGCATCTCTTCGCCAAGCGGGTCGAGCGTCACGCCCTCGAAGATCCGATCCGCCCGAGGCACCCGAATGAGAAAGGCGTGAGCCTGTCCGTCCGGCCAGTCGGGCATGTCTTTGGCCCGAATATCGACCGCAAAGACCTTGTCCCCGGTCACCTTGGGAATGCCATCCTGGCGAAAGCGGACATTGCCGTTTTCACGCCATCCGGGCGGCTGTGTCTGTCGCTCGGTCTGAAGCCTGGCCAAAGCTTGGTGAAGCGGGGTCACGCTCACTACCACGGCAGTCGCGCCCCCTTTCAGGAATCCCCGTCGCGACAAATGGTTCATGAGTGCCTCCAGTATTTCAACGCACAGGCTTTCGATCACGTTCCATGTTGATTGAAGGACTGGCCATGGAAGCCGTTCAAGAAGATCAGAAGGTCATTCGGCTCAGGAACCGGCGGGAGACGACCTGCCCGGACTGGCGATCCACGCCCAAACCACCTTGGCCACGTTTTCTCTGTCGCCCGAGGCCTCTACCCTCTGCCAGTCAATCGGGCCCGTATCCTTTTCCACCTGCTTACGCACCACGGAAGCGTCGGCGTCAGAGGCGTCGCCTTCCCTTGCATCAACCCTCCGCGTCAATGCCTCGACCGGCGCGTCGAGCCAGATGCCCGTGAACGGCACCCCTGCCTGCGCGGCCAGGTCTCGTGCGCGTGTCCTCTCGACCGGGGTCAGGAAGGTGGCATCGAGGATGACGCTCTGCCCGGTTGCCAGAACGGCCGCCGCACGCGCCGCGAGACGATCGTACACCGCATCGGATGCCGCCGCCGTATAGGCGTTCTCCGGCAAGCGGTCTTCCGGGGCTACGCCGGCAAGCGACTTGCGCTCCAGGTCGCTCCGCAGATGCACGGCCCCCGGCAACCGGCCGATCTGCGGCGCCAGGCGCCTGCCGATCGTCGACTTGCCGGATCCGGACATCCCGCCAATCGCTACGAGCCGTGCCTCGCAGTGCTCCAGCGCGGCCAGGCCCGTCTCGAGAAACCCCCGGGCCTGCGCCCGAATCTCCTCTCGGTCACCGGCGCCGGTTTGCACCGCCACCATCGCCCGAATGCCAGCGCGCAACGCCACAAAGAGAGGAAGCCCGGCGAGCCCCTCATCCTGCTGCCCCTCATTTGCATGCAGCCACGCGTTCAGAACGATGTTCGCCTGCCGGCCGAGGCCACGGTTCAGCAGGTCCATGACCAGAAAGGCCAGGTCATAGAGCACGTCGCAAGTCCCCAGCTCCTCGTCGAACTCGAGCGCATCGAAGAGAACCGGCCCGCCGTCGATCAGCACGAGATTGTGCAGATGCAAATCGCCGTGGCAGCGCCGAAGATGCCCCCCGGCGGCCCGCTCCCGCAAAAGCGCCGCGACCCGGCCGAACTCCGCTTTTGTCATCGCGATGAATGCATCCGCCTCGCCGCCGCCAAGGTCATCGCGCATGGCCCCGAAGGCGGTCTCCAGCTCCTCGATGATCGCCCGTATACGGTCGGCGCCGTCGCCCTCTCGCAAAGGCGCATCGGCGTGGTAATCCGCGATGGCTCGGCCGAGGTCATCCGCCAGGGCATCGCTCAACTCGCCGCGGGCGGCGACAGCCGAAAGCTCATGCTCCTTCGGAAAACGCCACATCCGCAGCACCCATTCCACCGGTGCCCCCTGCCCGTCCAGTTCCAAACGGTCGCCGTCGCACGTCACCGCCACAACATCGCGATAGATCTGCGGCGCGCCCGGCCGGTTCAGTTCCAGTTCGCGGCGCAGCATCCTTTCGCGCGTCTCGAGCGCAGTGAAATCGAGGTAATCGTAGTGGACGGCCTTCTTGATTTTCAGGGCCGTATCGCCATGCAGGAATACATGCGCGCTATGCGTTTCGACGTGATCGCTCCGACTTCCGCCGTCACCTTCGTGACGGCCGAGAAAGGCGATCACCTTGTCCTGTGTGTCCTCTGCCATGCCAATGCTCCGCGACAATCAGAATGGGGCCTCAATACGCCTCCGCAAGGTCGTTCGACGCCTCCCTGCGATTTTTCCGCAGTCAGCATATCGAACGCGCTGAGAAAGCAAGTTTCGCTGAAAGGTTTCTCGATATGATGACAAGCCCCGTGCATCCCGGAAAGATGCTCCGGCAACGCCATGTCATCTGCAATAAGCAGAACCGGACAGGCATTGCCGGCAAGCCGCGTGGCGATAGCCAGGCAAGCATCCCGCTCTGCCAGTTCGATGTCGAGAACTCCGGCATCAGGAACGGCGATGTCGATGCTCCGGTCGGCCAGTTCTGCCGTCTCGCAGACGATCACGGGATCGCATCCACGCGCTTCCAGGATCGATGCGAGGTCAAGCGCGACGACGCTTTCATTTTCGAGGATCAGGACTCTGAGCGAGGACATGGAATTTCCTTTCTCCCGGTTCTCGTCCAAAAAAGGTAATCAGTGTTCCCGGCTGCACCTAACGAAACGACCTTCGACTGCGCTGTTTTCCGCTCGGCCGCATTCCGCGGGCCTCGCCCCTTTGATGGAACCTCGCCGTGCCAGAGAAGGTTGGGGGAGAAAGGAAAGGCCCATGTCAGATACCCCCGACATCACGAGACTGAAGGCAAGCCACGGCGACTGGATCGGCCCGGAGGAACTTCACGACATCCTCGCTGAAGAGGGATACTCCGCCGGCACGCGCGAGCAGTATCTCAAGTCGATCCTGACCGAGCTGAGCAAGATTGAATCCGATCCCGCGGATAACAGGGAAAAGCGTGAAGCCCTGATGCGGGAGGTGCGGAACATCCTGTCACAAGAACAGGGCAAGCAGGGTCAGACCCCGATGTCGGACGACGTCTGAGGCGCCTCGGGCCAAGCCAGCAGGTCAATCAACGGCAGAGCCCATCCATTCGGAATTCGTAAAAAACCCGGCCGGGCCGCATATCGCGACCCGGCCGGAAAGCAACCATCAATCGATGACCGCACAGGCGATCCGTTCACCGGCGTCGCCGGACGGTTGGCTTTCGTAGTCATCCGCCCCGCCATGGATGACGATGGCGCGGCCCGAAACATCGGCCTCGCCGCCAATCGACACGGCGGTATTCAGAACCTGCGCGATCAGCTTGCCGTCTGCCGAAACATACTGGTTCGGCATATCGCCGCTATGCGCCCCGCCTTCGACCATCAGGCCGTGCTCGGTGTCACCGGCATTGAAATGCCCGCCTGCGGATTTGAAGCCGCTCTCGACGTCGCACACCCCTTTCTCGTGGATGTGAAACCCGTGCCAGCTATCGGCCGGCAGGTTCTGCAAGTCGACCTCGATCAGCACGCCGGCGGGGGTGCCGGTCAGCGTACCGGTGCCGATCTCCTCGCCCTCGGCAGAGGTAAAGGTGATATCCTTCTCAGGCATCTGCGCCCCGCTGCTCTGCGCAACGGCCATGGGCGCCGCCACGCCCAGGCACAGGGCGCCGGCGGCGGCCGCCGTCCAGAGGCGGCGGGTCGATGTGGCATGGGTTGAGGGATGATGAGTCATGATCATGTCCTTTCTCGGGCTTGGCCCGCCCCACCGGTCTTTCGTCGGCGGCACGGTGTCTACTCAGAGAAAAACCGACAGCCACCGACACATGTTCCAGACCGAAACAGGCGTGGCCCATGCGGGCGATTACTCGGCATGATTTGGCTGAGAGGGATATGCGGCGGAGCGCCCGTCAGGCGCCCCGGCCGCGAGAATGAACCGGCGGGCGCGATGGGCGCCCGCCGAAACGGTCAGGCCGCGGCTGGGTCTACGCGGAGGTTGTTCTGAACGTGGACCACGCCCGACACGCTGTCGGCACAGTCCTCGGCCGCGCGTTTGGCCCAGCGCGTGTCCACCGTGCCGTCAAGCGTGACCTCGCGGTCTTTCACGCCCACGCTGACCTCGGTGGCATCGACATCCCGGTCGTCGGTCAGCCAGTCGTTAACATCCTCCTCGATGCGGATATCGGAACGAACGTAGCTTTTTGGCCCGCGACCACGATGGTCGACCTCGCGACGTTGCTGGGCCGCATCATCGCCGAACCATGACGTCACCTCATCTTCCGCGCGCGCAAGGAAGCCACGTTCCTCATAACCGCGCGGTGCCTGGCGATACCCGTAATCCGACCCCCTGGGAGGATACCCCGGATACGCGGCCGGCAGGCCGGGCTCGGGCGCCGGATAGACCGGTACAGTCCAAGGGTAGCCCGCGACCGGGTGTCGTCCGGCGACGTAGGCTGCGGAATCCCATGGCCTGTCCATCTGTTCGTCATAGCCGTAGGGGCCCCGACGGCTATGACGGTGGTGGCGGGCCAACTCGTCGCGGGCTTCCTGCTCGGTCAGGTCGTTCAATCTTCTGGACATGGTGTTCTCCTCTCGCGGCGCGCCAGCAGTCTGGCGGCTTGAATTCGGGTTCCTGCCAGAAAACGAAAACGGCCGCGCAGATGTTCCTGATCGACGGCGCGTGGAAAGGCACGGACCCGGGCCACACCGGCGTCAGTCGGCGGTGGCCTCGCCACCGTCGGGGTGCAGCACGTGACCGGTCATGAAGGAACTGTCCCGACAACTCAGGAACAGGATCGCGGGGGCCACCTCGTTGGGCTGCCCCGGGCGGCCAAGCGTGCTGGATTTGCCGAAGTGCTTCACCTTTTCCGGCGGGAAGGACGCAGGGATCAATGGTGTCCAGATCGGACCTGGCGCCACGCCGTTGACCCGGATCCCGCGCGGCGCCAGCTTGTGCGCCATCGCGCGGATGAACGACAGGATCGCCCCCTTCGTGGCGGAATAGTCGATCAGCAGATCTTCCCCCCGATAGGCCGTCACCGATGTGGTGGCCACGATTGCCGCGCCTTCCCCCATATGCGGAAGCGCGGCCTGCACCATGAACATCTGTCCAAAGATATTGGTGCGGAACGTGGCCGCTATCTGCTCTTCCGACACGTCCTCGAACGCATCCTGCCCATGCTGCTCGGCGGCGTTGTTCACAAGCACATCGAGCCGACCCCATTCTCCGACGACCCTGCCGACGGCGTCGAAACAGGACGGCTTGTCGCCGACATCGCCCCGGATAGCGATACAGTCGGCCCCTTCGGCGCGTACGGCCTCGTGGGTCTCCCGGGCATCTTCGTTTTCATCGAGATAGAGAAAGGCGACCCTGGCGCCCTCTCTCGCGAAGAGCACGGCCGCCGCGCGGCCGATCCCGGAATCGCCACCGGTGATCAAGGCGACCCGGCCCTCGAGACGCCCGGATCCCGGGTATCGGGGCATGTATTCCGGGGGTGGCGACATCTCGTGTTCGAGCCCCGGCTGCTGATCCTGCACCCGGTCAT
Organism: Roseovarius confluentis; assembly: GCF_002917925.1. Taxonomy (GTDB): domain Bacteria; phylum Pseudomonadota; class Alphaproteobacteria; order Rhodobacterales; family Rhodobacteraceae; genus Roseovarius; species Roseovarius confluentis. Next base: position 954,740 of record NZ_PPFE01000001.1, read on the forward strand.
CGGAATACTGCGTCATGAAAGACCTCCGTAAATGAGAAGTACCGCAAGGATGATGCTCACCACGAGAACCATCACCGTCATCACCCCCGGTCGCCGACGAGCGCCCTGTCGGTCTCCCGGACCGGGCTTGTGGTCGGCGGGCGCGGCGCGATGGCGTTCCGCGTCCTCGGCGACGGCCACTTCCTCCCGTGTGGGCGGCGCTCCGGCGGCTTCGTCATCGGTGCCCAGGGGCGCGACAGCTGGATCCCAGGCCGCGGCCTTGTCGGCCGCCCCGCCCCGGTCGATATGGTCGCGCAAACGCGCCACTCCGGCAGCGGCGCTATCTTTCCGTGCGCTGTTGGCTTCTCCATCAGTGTCTTGTCGGGTGTCGTCCGTCATTGGGAACCAACAGAACAGAGCCACGGATGTTCCTCACTCCCGTTCCAACCGCTGAAACATGCCGAGACGCGCCTGCCTGCCCAAGCTCCATATCGCATCACGTGTACTCAAGCAGGGATTCCCCCATCACTGCCGCCATCACCACGTATATCGGTGTGCTGGTTTCGTCCCGCACGGTCACCACGTAGTTTGCTCGTTCTCCATCCGGCAAGTCATCACGGATGATCAGTGAAAGCTCTCGCATGGCGGCTTGCTTTGCTTCGTCCTTGGTGTTGTAAGTGACACCATAATCGTCGACAGAGCGCTTTCGTCCGTCATTCACATCAAAATAGAAGTGGGCCACTTGGCCTCCTTTTCTCCGGGTCACTCATTCCTCTGGCGCCGCCCCGGCCCGGCATCTTCAGATCGGCCTCCAAGGTGGAGATAGGTCGCGTCGAAATCGCTGTATTCCGCTACTGCGTTAAAGTCATGCAGGCCGATCTCGCGGTCCTGCTGGGTGATCAGTCCCTTGTCACGCAGCTGGGTCATCGTGCGTTGAACATGGACCTGCGTAACCCCCACCAGATCGCCCAGCGTGGTTTGCGTGAATGGCATTCGAAACCGGTCATTCTCGGCCAGTCCAACGGCTTCCAGCCGCGTGTAGAGTTCGCAGAATAAGTGGGCGAGTTGCTGGTCCGTCCGGCGCCGACCAACGTTAACCAACCACTCGCGCAGCACCGCCTCGTCGACAAGCGTCGCCCACCAGCAGGCCCGGCTGATCGCCGGGGAGGCCGACAGCATTTGCAAGACGTCGTCCCGCGACACGCGCGATACCCGGCTTTCTTGCAATGTGCCGATGGAATGATCCATGTGGTCGAGGATCGCGACATGCAAGTCACAGAAGTCGCCCGGCAACAGAAGCGCCAAAATAGCCCGACGGCCGTCTGGCGTGATCTTGTAGCGGCAGGCAACACCTGACTCGATCACGTGTACGTATTCGGTGGTCTCATGTTCCTTGATCAAGTCGGTGTTGGCCGGGACGCAGCGCGAGGTCAGGGCGATCCGCTCGAGGCGCTCCACGTCCTCGCCGGAGAGCGCCGCACCGTTGCGCAGCTTGCGCGTCAGAGCGCTCACATCTTGCATTCGATGGTCCTTACAGCGGCCAGCAGACAGTGACCGGGTAGCCGCCATTCGTATGACTTTGACCACGCTGCAGACCACCCCCCAGGAATAGGGAGAGATCCCGGGTCAGCGATCGTCCATGTACAGTGGAGTCGGTGCCTCGCTTGCACTGGTTCGACCTGCCAGCCCTCGGGCCGACCCCGTCATCTTCCACCTCGAGAGTAGCATTTCCGTCCCCACAAGCATAGAGCCGGACATGAACCGTGCCGTGGCGCTGTTCCGGGAAGGCGTGCTTGATCGCGTTGAGCACCAGTTCCTGCGCGATCAGGGTGACGATCGTATGCTGGTTTTGTGCCATCTTCAGCCCAGGCTCGGCCTCGACCACGATACGAATATGGCCGTTGCAGATGCGCTGCCACTGTCGTGCCATGCTGCCAAGCAGGTCGGCCGTATCGCCCTGCGCGCCTTCGCGCGTCAGGCCCTGCAGCCGGCCGAGCGTTTCGACCAACTCGCTGACCCAGCTCAGCGCCTCGCGCGCCTCGGCTGTCTTGGCGTCCTGCAGGCTGCGCCTGACAAGGCTCGACAGGATCTGAAGCGTGTTGCCATGCCTGTGCTCCGCTTCGTTGAGCAGCAGCAACTCCTGCTCGTTTTCCCGGTCACCCGTGCCGATAGAGGTATTGGACTCCAAGTCGATTTCTCCAAGATGTTGACTGTCGTACGCGATTACGCCCGCTCCGAAACGGCAAAGCGGCGGACTGGGAAACAGGAGATGACGAGGCACCGCGTCCGCTCATCCTATCCGGGTATGTCCTGAGACCGCGACAACATAGGTTTGCTGGCGCGGCGGAAATTCCGGTCCGGCAGATCTCCGCGACATCTGGCACCGTCTGCCCGCGTGCCGGAACATCGCCGCGTCCGTTTCGTTGACTTATCAAGGTCTCCGAACCACCGCGACCCGCAGGAGGACATCCGGCTTGAGCTCCGAAACATCCCCCCAACAGTCGTCATCACCGGAGCCATTGGCCGGATCGGTCAGCAACTTCGCAAGGGCCTATCGCGTCGCTCGAAAGCCTAAACGAGGATGCTCGGCGTCGCTGAACTATACAGACTCGGAAATTGCATATTCAAAAGGCTCACTGGAAAGTCGATCGTTCGGCGCGCGGCCTTCAAGGTCGGCGACAACCATTGCCCTTGCGCGGTTGGTGCGGCTTTTGACCGTGCCAATCCGGACACCGAAGAGCTCGGCTGCCTTAAGATATCTGTCGTCAGGCGTCACCACGACGACCAGCATCTCGCGGAAATGGCGTGTCAAGCGTCTGACGGCCTGCATGAGTTCGCCGCCCCTGACCACCACTCCTGGTTTGCGAGGGTCGACAGCGTCGACGATATACAAGCCGTGTTTTCTTTTCGGCTCGGAATTCGCCGCGACATCCTAACGAATATCTGCCTACGTTCAGCAACACCAGAAGCCGCCATACGACACGGTCGGCCCCTCGGTCATCGAGAAAATCAGCCGCGTATCGAAGCGAGGTGCATCCACCGGGTCGACGGTGACGTCGAGACCCTCGGTCGTGAAGACCGTACCGTCCTCGCGGCCCTTCAGCGAAAGGATTACACCGTTCAAATTGACGGTCGCTGTATTTCCGTCGGCCGTGGCGAGCATAATGGGATCTTCAGTGCGGGTGCGACGGAAACGACAGGTCTCACTCACAGGGCCGGCAACTGCCGGCAATGGGGCGAGATCGAGTTCCGACATCAGCGTGTTGTTCAGGGCGTCGTTCAGCGTGCCGTTTCGGGGGGCCGGATCTTCAAAGACCGCCTGCACAACCTCGTCCGCATCCAGATCGGCGACAAGAGCCCGCATCTCGGATATCTCCTTCTTCTGGGCCTCGGCGATGCTCGCTGCCAGCTTTTCCACGCGGGCATCTTCGAGCCCGGCCCGTTCCGATGTCATGATGGCGATGGAATGGTGCGGTATCATCGCCCGCATGTAGCTTTCTCCGTCAACCGTGGCCTGGCTGCGCACCAGCCAGAGCGACAGGCCGAAGAAGACAACGCTGCCTGCAAAGATGCTGATGTTGATGGTTCGGCTGGGATACATGGAAGCCATGAAAGACAGCATGACGAACGCCATGGTCGCCCCCATCAAGATGGCCATATAGAGCCGGGTTTCGCTGAAGAAAACATGCTCGAATGCGTAGGTGTTCAGATACATGAGCACGAACATGATGACTGTGGAGGTCAGGATCATCAGGGCGAAGCGGATGTAGGTCATGCGGCTCTCCTTTCTTGGCATACCGGGCTCAAAGCAGGCCCGGGGGTGTCAGCGCGGGCACCGAACGGTCGACAAGTGACCGCTCGCACTTTGATCGGGGCAGGCATCAGCGCAGGGCATGCACTACGCAGCGCCTCGAAGCGGTCGTTGCGTCGAGCCGCGCCAGCATTGCACGGCCCCGCATGTGCCGCCCGAGGGCTTTCAGTCGCGAGACCAGTCTTCCAGAGCTTCCACGACCTCGGTTCCGATTCCGCGCGCCTTGGCCGACCGCAACGGACACGGGCGTTTCAGACGTGCCGCCATATCGCCCACATGAAAGCCGTCGGGACGGCTCAGGTCCTGCAACTCGGCCCAGGTCACCGGCACCGCGACCGCGGCGCCGGCGCGCGCGCGGAGGGAATAAGGAGCGATGGCGGTGGCGCCGCGCTCGTTGCGCAACCAGTCGATGAACACGCGCCCCTTGCGTTTGGTCTTGGACATGGTGGCGGTGTATCGCTTCGGGTGGCGCTCCGCGAGGACTGTGGCAAAGGTCTTGGCGAAGGTTTTCACCGTCTCCCACTCGGCAATGCGGCGCAGCGGCACGATCACGTGCACCCCCTTGCCGCCCGTGACCATGGGCGCGCTGTCCAGCCCGCAGGCGCTCAGGCCCTCGCGAACCTCTTCCGCCGCCGCCTTCACCTTGGCGAAGCCGAGACCCTCGTCGGGATCGAGATCGAACACCATCCGGTCGGGCCGTTCGATCCGGTCGCGGCGCGCGCCCCAGATGTGGAATTCCAGCGTGCCCATCTGCGCCGCGCCAACGAGGCCTTCGGGGCCGTCGACATACATGTAATCGGCTGTATCGCCGTCCTTTTCCTCGATGGGAATGGATTTGACGCCCTCGGGAAAGCCCTTGCCCGCGTGTTTCTGGAAGAAGCAATCGCCCGCGATCCCGTCGGGGCAGCGCAACAGCGCCAGGGGGCGGTCGGCCACATCATCGAGCATCCGCTCGGCGACCTGAGCGTAATGTTCCGCAACCTCGCCCTTGGTCAGCCCCGCATCGGGATAGACCCTGCGCGAGGTGCTGGAAATGCGGACGCCGGCGATGGTTTTCTCGTCGTCGCCGCTGTCGTTCTTCGCTTCGGCTCTGGCACTCACGTCCCGGGCCTCCTTGTCTTCGCGCAGGCCCTTGTAGACGCCGTGGCGTATCCGGCCTTCGCTGGTGAACTCGGCATAGTCCGCTTCGATCACCAGCCTTGGCGTGACCCAGCGGGCGCCCATTGCCTCGTCGGGCAGCTTTTCGTCAAACGGGGGTGTCTTGCGGGCAAGAGGCTTCAAGGCGGCCATCAGTTCCGCCATGTCGTCGCCGTCGAACCCCGTGCCGACGCGGCCCCGGTATATCAGCGTGCCATTTTCGTAACTCCCCAGGATCAGCGAGGAAAACGGCCTGCCCTTCTTGTCCGAGGGCGACCATCCGGCGACCACGAATTCGGCCCGGCGGATGCACTTGGCCTTGATCCAGCTTTTGCTGCGGCCGGCGCGATAGAGGGCGTCGATGCGCTTGGAGATGAGGCCCTCGCCCCCGGCCTCGCAGATTGCGGCAAGGGCAGCCGCACCATCGCCCTCGATCACCGGGCTGAGGCGGAGCGGCCCGCGGGGCGGCTGCCCGTCCATGAGCCCTTCCAGCGCCTCGCGCCGTTCCGAGAGCGGCTTGCCGGTCAGATCCTCGCCATCGAGGACAAGGATGTCGAAGAGGTAGCAGGTGAGCGGGTCGCCGGCCTTCAGTGCTTTCTGGAGCGTCGAGAAGTCCCCTCCCCCGGCCCCGGCGATCACTTCCCCGTCGATCAGGGCCGAGCCACACGCCAACGCCGCCGCCGGTTCACAGAGCGCCCCGAACCGGTCCGACCAGTCCTTGCCGTTGCGCGAGTAGAGCCGCACCCCGCCCTTGCCCACGGCGATCACGCAGCGATAGCCATCGAACTTGGCCTCGTGCTGCCAGCCCTCGCCGTCGGGCGGGGCGTCGCGCAGGGTGGCAAGCTGGACTTTGCGGAAGCGGGGCAGCGGCTTGGTGTGTTTCGCGAGGGTGGCGGCGTGTTTGCCCCCGGCAATGGCGCGCATCGCCCGACCCGTGGTGACCGAGGTGCGGTGCTTGTTGGTCAGCGCATCGGCGGTGCGCCCGGCAAAATCGTCGCGTTCCTTGATCAGCAGCCAGTTCTCGCGTTTCTCGCCCTTTTTTCCGCGCATCCGCACCAGCGCCCAGCCGCCTTTCATCCGCGCGCCATGAAGCCTGAAATGCAGCTTGCCTTCCTTCAAACCCTCCTCGGGATCGTGCAGGGGTTCCCACCAGCCGTTGTCCCACAGCATGACGGTGCCGCCGCCGTATTCGTCCTTCGGGATGGTGCCCTCGAAACCGCCATAGGACACCGGGTGATCCTCGGTGCGCACCGCGAGGCGCTTTTGCGACGGCTCGGTCGAGGGGCCCTTGGTGACGGCCCAGGACAGCAGCACACCGCCCAGTTCCAGGCGAAAGTCGTAGTGTAGGCGGCTCGCGTCGTGTTTCTGGACAACGAAGGACAGGCGCTCGCCGCCGGCCTCGACAAGCTCGGCGCGGGGCTCCGGCGTGACGTCGAAATCCCGCTTCTCGCGATATGCGTCCAGGGATCTCACGAGGCCTTCTTGCGGCGGGTGGACTTGCCGCCCTTGCTCTGCTTCAGGCTTTTCTTCAGCGCATCCATCAGATCGACCACGTTCTCCGCCTCGGCGTCGCCGCCGTCATCCGCGGCCTTGGCGCGGGGAGTCTTCTTCGATTTCATCTTGGCCGAGATCAGGTCCTTGAGAGCCGCCGCGTAGTGATCCTCGAAGGCCGAAGCGTCGAAAGGCGCGGTCTTCTTGTCGATCAGCTGCGTGGCGACCTCCAGCAGTTCCTCGTCCGAGGCGTCGTCCTCGATCCCTGAGAACAAAGGATCGGCGTCGCGAATATCATCCTCGTAGTGCAGCGTCTCCATCAGCAGTCCGTCGCCGCAGGGGCGAATGGCGCATAGGTATTCCTTGCCGCGCATGGTCAGCTGACCGAGACCCGCCTTCTTCGTTTGCCGCAGGGCATCGCGAACCACGCGATAGGCATCTTCCGCAAGCTCGTCGGAGGGCACGACGTAATAGGGCCGGTCGAACCAGATGGGCGCGATTTCCGAGGTCTCGACGAACTGGACGAGTTCCAGCGTCTTTTTCGTCTCCAGCTTGATCGCGTCGATCTCGTCCTTGTCGAGCAGGATATAGTCCCCGTCCTCGGTCTCGTAGCCCTTCATGATGTCATCGTTCTCGACGGGGCCGACCCCCTGAACCGCCTTCTGGTAGCGGACGGGCTTGCCCGAGGGCTTGTGGATCTGGCGGAACGACACGCGCGAAGAGGAATCGCGGGCGGAATGGATTTCCACCGGAATGGACACCAGCGACAGGCGAAGCTGTCCTATCCAGAGAGCGCGTGATGCCATGATCCTTGCCTTTCCTGCCGCGCGGGGTGCAACGTCGGGGAGTCAACGTCCGAACCGGCGCAGGAGTTCAACGCGGGCCTTTCCGGGGCGCGGCGCGGTCAGCGGCCGCGGAAACATTCGGTGGGATTGCGGGTTTGGGTTTGATAGGAAGAAAGTCGTGCGGCAGGCCCACCTTGCCGCCACGCGCAACGAAGCGACGGATAGGCCCGGGGAGTTTCTGATCATGGACGGGATCTACTGCGGACAACCGCCGCCGCCCGCGGAGCTTTGGACAAGCTGGAACCTCGATCCGGCGGTTCTCGCGGCGCTTTTGGGGCTGACGGCGCTGCTGCGGCGCGAGCCTGCCGGGCTGGCGGCTGTCGCGGTGATGTTCGTCGCGTTCGTTTCGCCCTTGTGTGCGCTTTCCTCTGCCCTGTTTTCGGCACGGGTGCTGCATCACGTTCTTCTGGTGGCGGTGGCGGCGCCGCTTCTGGCGGTGGTCTGGCGCGGGCGCGGTAGGCCCGGCCCGGCCCTGCCCTTTTCGGTTTCGACGGCGGTGCTGTGGATATGGCACGTCCCGGCAAGCTATGACTTGGCGTTGTCCAACGTGGCGGTCTACTGGCTGATGCAACTGACGTTGCTTGGCAGCGCCGTCTGGTTCTGGCGGGGCATCTTCGCCATCGAGGATGCACCCATCGACCGGCTGGTCTTCGTGGTGGCTGGGTTTGCGCAGATGGGCATGCTTGGCGCGATCCTGACATTCGCCCCCGCGCCGCTATACGCGGCGCATGCCGTGGCACCGTTTCTCTGGGGCCTCACGCCGCTTCAGGACCAGCAGCTGGGCGGGCTGATCATGTGGGTGCCGACCGGTGTTCCCTACGCGGCGGCCGCCATCGTCGTGGCCCGGCGCTCCTGGTCACACCTGTCCTCGGGTCCGGCATGACAATCGACTGGATCCTCTCGACCGTGCCGCTGCTCAAGCTGCTGCATGTCGCCGGGCTGACGCTGTGGTGCGGCGGACTGCTGGTTCTGCCCCTCATGCTGGCCCGCCATGACCCTGCCGTCGTCGCCGACGATTATCGCATCATCCGGCACGCCACCCATATGACCTACACAATGATCGTCACCCCCGCCGCCGTGCTGACCGTCATCGCGGGAACCTGGCTGATCTTCCTGCGCGAGGTTTTCGTGCCGTGGCTTTATGCCAAGCTCGCTTTCGTTGCGCTCCTTGTCGCCGTCCACGCCTGGATCGGCCACGTTCTGGTGAAGGTCGCCGAGAAGCCGGGCCGACATCGGCCGCCGCACCCCCTGCTGCCCGTCGCGGCCGCACTGGTGCCCTGCCTGTTCATACTCACCCTTGTGCTGGCGAAACCGACGCTGGACTGGATCAGCTTTCCCGAATGGATGACCGAACCCCGTGGCGGTCAGTTGCCCTTGGACGTCCCCAGCCGGTAATCGAAGACGAGCTTGCCCCCATGCCATCCCGTGAAGCCCACCACGCAGACGCAAAGAGCCGACATCAGGATGCCGTAGGGCAGCACCGCCTCCTGATATCCGTAGAGCCGCTGACCCCAGTTGGCCCCCAGAAGGGCCAGCAATGTGACAGCGATGATGAAATGCGTCCAGGCCGGGGCCCGCGCGCGGATACCCGGCACGAACAGCAATTCGGCCGTGCCGGAAAGTCCCGCGAACATCCCGAACAGGAAGCCGGTGCCCGCGGCCCACAAGGCCGCGCGTGCCCAGAACGCGTCGCCCGTCCACCAAAACAGCGCATCTGCCCCCAGGGTGCAGAAGGTCAGAGCGACTGGGAACGCCACGCTCATCGCATGGATCGGATGGCCCAGGATCGCGATCTGCGATTCCGTTTCGCCAAAGCCGGGACGTTCGCTGACCGGATCGATCAGTTCCTCGTCTTCCTCGTTCACCATCGGTTCCATCGCCATGCAGCCCCACTGTGCCGGATTGCCTTGGGGACCACAACGCTTGTGACGCTTGCAGGTTGCGAAGGGGCGCTATCCGTCGTCGATCCGGCCGGACCGGCCGCGCGCGAGATCGCGACCCTGTGGTGGGTGCTGCTGGCGGGGGCGACGCTGATCTTCGCCTTGGTAATGGTGCTGACGGCCCTGCCCTTTCTCCGCCGTGATGGACCGGGCAGCGAAAGGCACGGCATTCGCACCTGGGTGATCGGCCTTGGCCTGGCCTTTCCGATGGCCGTGCTTGCCGCGCTGCTGGCCTACGGCCTGGTGATCGGTGAACGCTTGCTGCCACGCGCCGGCGACGAGGTCGTCGAGGTCGCCGCGACCGGCAGCCGCGACGGCTGGTTGTTCACCTATCCCGACGCAGCCGACCGGACGACCAGCGCGGTACTGCACATTCCCGCCGGGCGGCCGGTCGATGTGGTGATCACGACCGGAGACGTGATCCACGCGTTCTGGGTACCCCGACTTGCCGGCAAGCTCGATGCGATCCCCGGCCATGTGAACATCCTGCGGATCGAGGCCGACGCGCCGGGCACCTACCGGGGACTCAGCGCAGAGTTCAGCGGCGCCGGCTACGGCGACCTGACCTTCACCGTCACCGCGCATGACGCGGCCGGCTGGACGGCCTTCCTTGCAGGTGAACCCGAATGAACGCACTCCGACGCCATCGCGCCCTCTCTCGCATCTGGGCGTCCGAGCCGGGCTTCCGCGGCTGGTTCTCGACCGTGAACCATACCGACCTGGGGCGGATGTTCCTTGTCACCGCCTTCTTCTTCTTCGTCGTCAGCGGGCTTCTGGCGATGCTGATCCGCGCCCAGCTTGCCACGCCGCATTCGGCCTTCGCGGGGCCCGAGATCTACAACCAGATCTTCACCATGCACGGGACCATCATGATGTTCCTCTTCGCCATCCCCACCTTCGAGGGGCTGGCGGTCTATCTGCTGCCCAAGATGCTGGGCACCCGCGACCTGGCCTTCCCGCGGCTTACGGCCTATGGCTACTGGTGTTACGCCTTCGGCGGAACGATGCTTCTGGTGTCGATGCTGCTGGGAATCGCCCCCGATAGCGGCTGGTTCATGTACCCGCCGCTCAGCGGCGCGATCCATTCGCCGGGAATCAACACCGATTTCTGGCTGATCGGCATCACCTTCGTCGAGATTTCGGCCATCGCGGCGGCGGTCGAGATCACCGTCTCGATCCTGAAATTCCGTGCGCCGGGCATGTCTCTGGACAGGATGCCGATCTTCGCCTGGTATGCGCTTGTTACCGCGCTGATGATCCTGACGGGGTTTCCGCCGCTGATCCTCGGCTCCGTGCTGCTGGAAGTCGAGCGCGCCTTCGGCCTGCCGTTCTTCCAGGCCGAGCTGGGGGGCGACAGCCTGCTCTGGCAGCACCTGTTCTGGCTGTTCGGCCACCCCGAGGTCTACATCATCTTCCTGCCTGCCGCGGGCGTGATCTCGACCGTGCTGCCGGTGATGTGCCGCACCGCCCTGCTGGGCTACGGCTGGATCGTCGCGGCGGCGGTGGCGCTGGCCTTCCTGTCCTTCGGCTTGTGGGTCCACCACATGTTCACCACCGGCATCCCGCACATGGGACTGGCCTTCTTCTCGGCCGCCTCGACGCTGGTGGCGGTGCCAACGTCGGTGCAGATCTTCGCGTGGATCGGCACGATGTGGCGGGGCCGGCCCGAACTGCACATGCCGATGCTGCACATCATCGGCTTCTTCGTGACCTTCGTGATCGGCGGGCTGACCGGCGTGATGGTCGCCATGGTGCCCTTCGACTGGCAGGTGCATGACACCGCCTTCGTCACCGCGCATCTGCACTATGTCCTGTTCGGCGGCTTCGTCTTTCCGGTGCTGGCCGGGATCTACTACTGGCTGCCGCATGTCACCGGGCGAAAGCGGTTCTTCCGGTTGGGGGAATTCGCCTTCGTACTGGTTTTCACCGGATTCCACGTGACCTTCCTGGCCATGCACTGGGTCGGCCTCCTGGGCCAGCGCCGACGCATCCCGACCTATGCGCCCGAGGATGGCTGGACCGCGATCAACCTGGTGTCCTCCGTCGGCAGTTTCGTGCTGGCGATCGGTCTGGCGATGGTCCTCTTGGATATCATCCTCAATTCCGTCACGGCCGTGCGGGGCCGGCGCGATCCCTGGAAGGCGGGCACGCTGGAATGGGCAATGATGGTGCCGCCTCCGCCCTACAACTTCGCCAGCCTTCCGCAGGTCACCGACCGCGAGCCGCTGGCCCGGGACCCGGACCTCGCTCTGCGGCTGGCCCGCGGCGAAGGCTACCTGGACAGCCCCCGGCAGGGCTGCCGCGAGACGCTGACCGTCGACGTCGCCTCCGGCCGACCGGATTTCCACGTGACCTACCCGTCGAACACCCGACTGCCGATCGTGATGTCGGCGGTCACGGGCCTGTTCTTTCTGTCGCTCCTGCTCAAGCTCTACTGGCTGACCCCCCTGGCCCTCGCCGGCGTGGCAGCGCTGGCCTGTCGCTGGGTCTGGGCGCTGGGCCGTCGCGACGATCTGCCCGCGCAGGACGTCGGCCACGGGCTGGAATTGCCCCCCGCCGCCGCGACCGACCGCGGGCCGGGCTGGTGGGGGTCGGTGTTCCTGCTGACGGCGAACGCCACCTTCTTCGGGTCGCTCCTGTTCGGGTTCGCCTTTCTCTGGACCGTCGCCCCGGGCTGGCCGCCGCCTGCGTGGTTTACCCCCTCGGGCCTGGAGGTAGGCATCGGCCTGGCGGGCGCGGCCACCGGACCCTTGGCCATGCGGGTGGCGATCCGGGCGGTGCGCCGCGACGCCAACGTGCTGGCCGCGCTTGGCCTGTCCTTCGCCGCCGCCTGCGCCATCGGGATCGCCTGCGCGGCGATGATGCTGCGCGCGCCGGACCCGGACGGGCACGCCTATGGCGCGACGCTGACGGTGCTGGGCGCCTACGGTCTGGTCCACGCGGTACTGGCCGCGCTGATGATTGCCGTCCTGACCGCCAAGGTCCGGGGCGGGCTGACCTCGGCCCGGCGCCGGGCGGATTTTCCGGTGGCTGGCCTTTGGATCGACTACTTGGCCGCTACCGCAACACTGATCCTTTTGGCCGCGCACCTGCCAGGGTTTCTGCCATGACGGATGTGCTGCGTATTCTGGTGTCGCCCCTGCTGTGGCTGGCCGCGTTCAGCGCGGTCTACGGACTGCACGGATCGATCTGCGGCCACGGCCTGACGGGGACGGTGTCCGGCGTGGCGCTGCCCGGTCTGCTGCTGGGCGCAGGCTATGCCCTGGCGATCCTGGCGCAACTGGCGCTTCTGGCGGCGCACTACTTCTGGCCGCACCCGTCATCCGACCTGGTCCGCTTCGTCAGCCGCGCCGGGGGGTGGGTGGGTCTGGTCGTCACGATCTGGACGCTTCTGCCGGTTGTGTCCATCACGACATGCAGTTGAGGTGCAGCTTTGAGTTTGTCGGTTCCCGTCACACCCTCACGAAGCGCGCCATAGTCGGGTGGCGCCGGGAGGACCTGGTCGCCATCTTCTCGACCGGACGCAACGCCCATGCGGCAGTCAACTGCGAGATGCAGTTGGTCATCCGGAATTCCACCCAGTTCATGAGCGCAGAGGACCTCGCCGCCATGTCGGCCTTCCTCTTGGGGCTGAACGGCGGCGGCGCGGCGCCGGAACGCTCCGGCGACAGGACCGGGACCGAGGCCCTGATCGCCTCGGCCGACCCGGACGTGCCCCTGGGGCACGGCTCTACATCGACAACTGCAACGCCTGCCATTTCGCCGACGGGCACGGCGCCGACGAGGTCTTTCCCGAACTCGATGGCAATACGCTGGTCACGGCGGAAAGCTCGACGGGGCTGATCTCGACGATCCTGAACGGGTCGGAACTACCCTCGACACCCAAGCGTCCCTACACGCTGCGGATACCCGGATTTGCAGACAGGTTAACGATCGCACGCTTGAGCTTGCCGTTATCGTCACCTGACGCTTGCGCGGCGCCATTTGCCGGGTCATCGGTCACGGCAAATCCTCCGCGATTGGGCGCCGCCCATACTTGCCCTGCTCCTCTTCCAGAATGCGCCGAACCTCTGCGAGCAATGCCGCAGCCTTGCCGTCGGGTGCGCCATGCTCGGCGCTCTCTGCCGCCAGGTCGGTCAAGACCGAGTTCAGGAAGTTCATTCTTTCGCTCCAGGAATATCCCTCTTCGGCGAGAACCTCTTACAACTCTTGCGGGGAAATCCAATCTCCATTCCGCGTTCGCAATTGACGGCTGTTTTCCTGCGTCATAACCCGGATCCTCCTGCAGGGGAAACCGCCTGTGATCGCGGCAGTTCCCAACAGCGCGCGCCCTGCCTCGATGCGGCGTCTGTCCGCTGAATCCATCCAGTCTCCGGCAAGGGCGAGGCCGCGATCGGGGCCAATATGGATACTGTCATTCAAGGTGAGGCCATCACCGGGTTTCGTCTGCAACATTTGTTGGGCGCGACTCTTTGTGAGCAAAGAAACGCTCCCCCACAGCGAGCACCCCTCGAAACATTATCCGCGCGCATCTGTTAGTCGAATTCATCACCAGTGTGCTCGAAAGAGGTTCAAATGAACTCCGAAACCAACCTCACGGATCGAAAGCACGGCGACATTTCCATGCCCAGCGAGCGCTCTGACGCAGCCGGAGCGGCACGCCTGCGCGATGGGATTTACCGTGGCGCAGAGGGCGACAAGGTTGCATTCCAAGGCCCCGTCGCTGCGCCGCTGGGCACGGACGACGAAGCGGCGGGAACTCCGCCGAGCGCGGCACAGGTGTCAACGGCAATGCAACGAGAGGCGAACCGATACGCGAGCGCCGACCGTAAGCCGGGCTCAGAGGACATCCAGGGCGACGGATCCCGGCAACCCGCCCGGTGGGTCGTCGCGGGCTTCTGGCACTGGCGGCCGTGGCAATCGCTTTCATCGTTGCGTGATTGGAACGCGGCGGATCGGCCTGTGTTGAATCAAGAGACTTGGTCATCGTGCGACTGACTGTCCGGCTTTCACATCCGGCGCGGTGGACAATTTTGGCCCACGGAACACCGGGAGGACTGCATGACCGAAAACACGGAGAATGATCGGCGGAAACCCCTGGTTTTGATCACCGGGGCAGCCGGAAATCTCGGTGGCGCCCTGACGCGGCGGCTGGCTGATGACTACCGGGTGGTCGGCCTCGACCTGCAGGAAGCTGAGGACATCTTCGCTTTCGATATCACCGATGCGGCGTCGGTCGGCAGCGCAATGGAACAGGTGCGATCACAGCATGGCGATCACATAGCCGCCGTCATCCACCTTGCCGCCTACTTCGACTTCTCGGGCGAGGAAAGCCTGCTCTACGAGAAGGTCAACGAGGAGGGCACCCGCAACCTGCTGCGCGGGCTGCGGCAATTCCGCGTCGACCGTTTCATCTATTCCGGCACCATGCTGGTGCACCGCCCCTCGGCCCCCGGGATCCCGGTCACCGAAGACACTCCGGTGGAGCCGGGCTGGGCCTATCCCGCCTCGAAGGCGCGCACCGAGGAGGTGATCCGGGCCGAACATGGCGGCATCCCCTATGCCCTGCTGCATCTTGCCGGCCTTTATGACGAACGAACAGCCGTGCCCACGCTGGCCGAGCAGATCCGCCGCATCTACGAACGCGACCCGAAATCGCACGCCTATTCCGGCGACCTGTCCACTGGCCAATCCTTCCTGCACAAGGACGACATGCTCGAGGCCTTCGCCCGCACGGTCGACCGCCGGGACAATCTGTCCGAGGACGTGACGATCCTGATCGGCGAGCGCGAGGCCATGGGCTATGATGCGCTGCAACGGCGCATCGCGCAGCTGATCCACGGCACCGAAGACTGGCAGACGCTCTCGGTCCCCAAGCCGATCGCCGCCGCCGGGGCCTGGGCGCAGGTTAAGGCCGAGCCGGTCGTGCCGGATGATTTCGACCATGGCGAGGAGCCTTTCATAAAGCCGTTTATGGTCAGAATGGCGGATGACCATTACGAGCTCGACATCTCCCGCGCCGAAGAATTGCTGGGGTGGACGCCGAAGCATTCGATCCGCGAGGAATTGCCGGCGATGATCGCCAGGCTGAAGAACGACCCGGAGGGCTGGTATGAGGCCAATGGTCTAACTAAGCCGCACTGGCTTCAGGCCGCGAAGGATCGTAACGACCCCGAAGCATTGCGCAGACGTCACGAAGACCAGTTCCGCACCACTCATGCCCGAAACGTCTGGGCGCAGTTCCTCAACATCGGGCTGGGGGCCTGGATGATCACCGCTCCGGTGATCCTGGGCTACACCGACCTGACCGGCTTACTGGTCAGCGACATTGCTGCGGGGGTCCTGGTGGTGATCGGAAGTTTCCTGGCGCTCTCCTGGCGCGCCGCACTGGTCCGCTGGGGGGGCGCCGCGGTCGCCGCCTGGATCATGACCGCGCCGCTGGTATTCTGGACCGAAAGTGCCGCGGCCTACCTCAACGGCACGCTGGCGGGGGCGGCGATCTTCGGCCTCGCGGTCTGCACCCGCCCCGCGCCGGGGATCGGCACCATGTCGGCCACAACCGGGCCGACGATCCCGCCCGGCTGGGATTACTCTCCGTCCGACTGGACCCAGCGGATGCCGGTGATCGGGCTGGCCTTCATCGGGCTCTTTGTGTCGCGCTACCTCGCCGCCTACCAGATGGGCCACGTGGACGGGGTATGGGAGCCGTTTTTCCCAGGCGCGCCCGACAATCCGCAGAACGGCACCGAAGAAATAATCACCTCGGACATCTCCGAGGCCTGGCCGGTGCCGGACGCGGGCCTTGGCGCGCTGACCTACCTGCTGGAAATTCTCATCGGCTTCATCGGCTCGGCCCGCCGCTGGCGCACGATGCCCTGGCTGGTGCTCATCTTCGGCATCATGATCGTTCCCCTGGGCGTGATCTCCATCACCTTCATCATCATCCAGCCGATCTTGCTAGGCACGTGGTGCACGCTCTGCCTGATCACCGCCGCCGCCATGCTGGTCCAGATCCCCTATGCGGTGGACGAGCTGATCGCGACCTGCCAGTTCCTGCGCCGCCGTCACCGGGCGGGCGCACCGATCCTGCGGGTCTTCCTGACCGGCGACACCGATGACGGGCCGGACGACCGCCGCGACGAAAGCTTCGAGCGGCCCGCCGGCGCCGTGGCGCGCGAGATGCTGGGCGGCGGCGTGAGCGTGACCTGGGGCCTGGTAGCCAGCGTGGCGATCGGCACCTGGCTGATGTTCACCCGGCTGACCTTGGGCACCGAAGGCACCTTGGCCAACACCGACCACCTGATCGGCGCGCTGGCAGTCACCATCGGGGTCAGCGCCATGGCCGAGAGCATTCGCGCCGCGCGGTTCCTCAACGTCTGCCTCGGCGCGGCGCTGGTCATCTGCGCGCTGGTGATGGAGGCGACCTGGGTCCAGAGCGGCGCTGACATCGCCGCCGGGCTGGCATTGATGGCCGTCAGCCTGGCGCGCGGACCAGTCCGCCACAGCTACGGCGGCTGGTCGCGCGTGGTGGTATGAGCAGGGTTCGCAAGCCTCCCGCTCGCAGCCGGTGCGGCGCTCTTCCCGGGGCCAACGGTGGTCGTCTGGCTCTCGGGCACGCGAATGTCCCGGCTGATCGATGACGTGCGGGCGCCGGGTGGCATCACTTCGCTCGCCGGGACCGCGGCTGCACTGTCTGCCTCGGTGGCACCGTCCTGTCGGTCACACTCGGATGACGGAGAAACCGGCATGCACCACCCCGCGACCCATGCACTGAGCGATGTTCTCGACGAACTCGAGCGCTCCGTTTCGGGTGAGGAGATTTCGGTCGAGGATGTGGTCGATACGCTTGGTCACTCTTCCTTCGCCGCGCTGATGCTGGCCTTCTCGCTGGTTTCCACCTCGCCGGCCAGCGCCATCCCCGGGATCACCGCCGTGGTGGCGGCGCTGGTCTTCATCCTCGTGGCGCAGATGATGGTGGGGCGAAAGAGCGTCTGGCTTCCGGGTTTCGTCACCCGTCGGAGGTTGTCGACCGGTAAGCTCTGCAAGGGCATCCGCTGGCTGCGGCGGCCCGTCCGCCTTGTCGAGCGCTTCCTGAAACCGCGACTGACCTGGCTGTTTCACCGTCCTTGGACGTGGCTGCCACTGACCCTCGTGATGGCGCTCGCGTTGTTCATGCCGTTCATGGAGATCGTGCCAACGTCCGTCTCCATAGCTTCGGCCGTGATCGCACTCTTCGCCGCCAGCCTGTTGACCCGCGACGGCGTGCTGGCGCTTGTTTCGCTCGGCCTGCTGTCGATATTGCCTGTAGCGATCTATTATTGGGTCTGACACCAGAGCGGGCAATTCGGCTATTGCCACCATGAGGGCGGTCCGGATTTCTGAGGGTTTCTTGACGAATGTGAAACGACCGTCTTTGCAGCCATGTGCACCTCAGGTGCTACGACAGCCTATAAACTCGCCATCATGGATGCGGGACGCGAATGGTCTGACCTGAGTCTACGAGAAGAACAGCCCCAACGGCTACCGCTCGGTACAGCATGTCTCCCCAATCCATCACTGGATCGACCTGTCGGAAACGGAGACCGGGTTCAGTCTGCAAATCGCCGCGGATTACATCCTCATCGCCCCGCATCCCGGCAAGCACGATGCGGATCTTCTCCTCCGCCGAGTAAAGCTTGCGGGTCTTACGCTTGATACCCCTGACAAGCTTGTCAGCAGCATCCTTGGATGTTCCGGATCTCTTGTTCA
>NZ_PPFE01000010.1 GCF_002917925.1 Roseovarius confluentis
AACTTGACTTCCAGCGCCCGCTCGAACCCGTCGAGCAGGATGGTCGCCAAAAACGTTGGGTTCTTTGCGCGCTCGACTCTGTGAAACACGCCTGCGTAATGCCGGACCCTTAGCCCGGCTAAAGCAAATGAGGTGTAATCTCGCCTCGTTTCTTCGGCTGAAGCGCGCCACGTGCCGGTTTTCGGGGTCTGGGTATGGTCCATGTCTTTCTCCCTGTGTCCGGGAGATATGGCAGTTGATATTGCTGAAACTTTAATGGGCAAGGGTAGACCTGCACCTGCCTATGCCCCGACAGTAAATGGAACTGCTGATGCGTTCGAATTGCCGCGAGTGCTATAGCCGTTCTGTAGGAACTCGCTTAGACACAGAGGTAAGTTCGCAATGGCGGCCAGAGGAGGGGCATAGACCTGCTTCGCTCTGCCTTGCCGGTCAGGTTTTCCAGATTGGATCCAAATGACGTCTATTGATCAACCCGCTTCGCACGGAGAGAGCCACAGATATGGCGTGCTGTTCGTGTTCGCAGCAGGCGTTCTGTGGTCGACGGTCGGTCTCGGGATCCGCCTGATCGAGGACGCATCGGTCTGGCAGATCCTGCTGTATCGCTCCATCAGCATGTCGTTGTTCCTGTATGTCGTCATTCGTGTCAGGTCAGGTGAAAGCCCATTCGCGCAGGCCGGTCGTATCGGCGGGCCTGCCATTGTCGCAGGACTGTCGCTGGTTGCCGCGTATTCGGGGGGCATATTCGCGATACAGAACACGTCGGTCGCAAATGCGATGCTGTTATTCGCGACGGCGCCGTTCATGGCTGCGGTCCTGGGGTGGCTCGTTTTGCGAGAGCCCGTCAGACCCGCTACCTGGATTGCCATCGCGGTTGCCATTGGTGGTATCGGCATCATGGTGGCCGATAAATCCGGCGGTGTGGTTCTGGCGGGCAGTCTTGCAGCGCTCGGATCGGCGTTCGGGTTTGCCGTGTTCACCGTCGCGCTGCGTTGGGGGCGGACAGGGGAAATGCTTCCGGCTGTTTTCCTGTCAGGCATTTTCGCGATCATCATCACGTCGTCCATATGCCTGATGCTAGGGCAGTCACTTGTTCTGACTTGGAACGATGGCGGGGTCGCCATGGGGATGGGTCTGTTCCAGGTCGGAGCTGGACTGATCCTCTACACGCTGGGGTCTCGTAGTCTTCCCGCTGCTGAGTTGGCCTTGCTCTCGTTGGCTGAGGTGCTGCTGGGGCCGGTTTGGGTCTGGTTGTTTCTCGGCGAGACGGCGAGCATCAATACTTTGATCGGCGGTGGCGTGCTGCTATTGGCGATTGCCGGCAATGCGATTTCGGGTAAACGCCGGAAGCCGCCACCGATTACGTCGCCGTAGAGACTCTTGATATGAGCAGTCCGAACCGCCGCGCTCTGCTTTCTCCTTCCGGGATTGGATGAAATCGAAGGAACGCTCGACCTCAGGCGCAGGCAGCCTCGTCAAACCGATGAGTGCCTCTGACAGGGCAGGATCGGAGGCATGGTTTGTCATAGGGCAGAAGTCATTGTGCCTTCGGCCTATTGAACCTTTCGCACTGTGATGAAAGTTTGTGCATATCTTGCCGGGAGGCGTGTCGTTGCACATTCTGAAATCACTTGGCCCTGCGGTTGCGCGTGTTTCCGGCGTCGAGGCCTTTCGAGCAGGGCTTGGTGCCCTGATCGGGCTGGGGCTGACCGGACTGCTCGTGCTGTCGCCGACTGTCGACCTGCAACTAGGGCTGTACCTTGTCGCCCCCTTCGGCGCCACGTCCGTTCTGTTGTTCGCGATCCCGAACAGTCCGCTCGCGCAACCCTGGTCCGCGATTGTCGGCAATACGATAGCAGCACTGGTCGGAGTCGCCGTTTGCCTATGGGTCGACGATCCCGCCCTGAGGGTCGGCCTTGCCGTGGGACTGGCCGTAACCGCGACGATGCTGTGTCGCGCCGTCCACCCGCCGGCGGGTGCGGTGGCCATGACGGCGGCCCTGTCGCCCGATGCCATCGCGCATCTGGGGTTCTGGTTCGCGATTGCGCCGATTGGCGTGGGTACCCTGGCGCTTGTGGTTCTTGCGACGATCTATGCGCGATTGACGGGGCGGCACTACCCGTTTCGGCAGTTCGATGACCCAAGCCAGCACGGGACTGGCGACCGAAATCCGACCGATCGGCTAGGGCTGTCCGAGGAAGAACTGACAAACATCCTAGAGCGCTACAGCCAGTCCTTCAACCTTGGGGTCGAGGACCTGGCGCGCCTGATCGGGGCAGCGGAGATGCAGGCCGCGGCACATCACTCCGTTCCGGTGACGGCGCAAGACATCATGTCTCGGGACCTTGTCACGATCCACCCCGAAACGCCGCTGAGCGATGTCGCGGACCTGTTCCGGCAGCATCGTTTCACGTCCCTTCCTGTCGTCGAGCAGGGCGAGAAGTTCCTTGGAGTCATCTTCCAGATCCACTTGATCCGCCAGGCAAGAGAGGATGCCTTGCGTCTTGACCGCGGATACGCAGCCGCCTTGCGACGCCTGCTGGACCGAAGCCGCGAAAATCCGACAAAGGCTGGGGATATCATGAGTGTCGCCGGTCCCCGTGCGATGGCCGATACGCCCATCGGGGCGTTGCTGCCGATGATGGCCGACGGAGGGACGGATGCTGTGCCCGTCATCGAATACGGCCGGATAATCGGCATTGTCACAAGAACGGATCTGATTGCTGCGCTGGCGAGAAACTTAATACGAACAAACCCGAAATAGGTAGACGTGAGGCTACGGAGTTCGGTTGAGGTAACAGTACTTGATCTAAACAATGGATCGGGCGATGGCGGAGGCCGCGTCAATGGTACGCGCCTATGGAGAATTGGCCCCAACTTGCAGTCAAATCAGGAGCGAGATGACTAAAACGCGAGACGTAACGGAAGCCAAGCGACCGTGGCCAAGTCCTTATGTTCAGGTTGGAGGGCTCGTCGCCGGAGAGGCGCTAATTGCGCTTGGCAACGGACTGATGGCAACTTTCGTGCCGGTACGCCTCGATCAGGCGGGACTCGGGCAGTGCAACGTTGGGTTGCTAGAAACTAGGCGGCGTGCATGCGCTGATCAGAACGCATTTGTCCGGGCCTACCTGCCTGAACCGATGCGGTGCGCGGCTGTCGAAGTAATAGGCATCTCCTGGACCCAGCACCTTGCGTTCCGAACCGACAGTTATCTCGACCCGGCCTGAGATGACAATGCCGCCTTCCTCGCCCTGGTGGCCGTACATGACCCGACCGGTGTCCGCGTTGATGTCGTAGGTCTCGTGCAGGATCATCATTTGCCGGCCAAAAAGATTTGAGCCGACCTGCCGCAGAGACAGTTTGCCCTTACCGATCTCGGTCAGGTCTTCGGCCGCATAGAAATTGGTCCTCTCGGGTTCCGGCTGAAATGCGAAGAACTCGGAAAGGCTAATCGGAATGCCGTCCAAGATGCGTCGCAGGGCGCCGACCGAGGGGTTCATCTTGCCGGATTCGATAAGGGAAATCGTCGAGTTCGGCACGCCCGTCTGCCTGGCCAGAGCACGTTGAGATTTTCCGGCACATTCCCGGACCGCGCGCAGCCGCACGCCCAGATCCTCGCCATCGTGCGGGGTGTTAGTTTTGTTCATTATACACCAACACCAATTTTCAGACCGTTAGATTCCAATTATTTGAAGAGCTCATGAAAAGGACTTTCGTACAGAAATCAACAGAATAATCTTTGCCGGCTTCGAACACGCGCCGCAATGCGTGCGCCAACCAAGGATCAATAACAATGCTCAACGCCGAACTGTCCGCCCGTCGAGATGCCGCCATTTCGCGGGGTGTCGGTATGCAAACGCAAATATATGTCAAGCGCGCGTCCGGGGCCGAGGTCTGGGATGTTGAAGGGCGCCGGTATATCGATTTTGCCGCAGGAATTGCAGTGGTGAACACCGGGCATTGCCATCCCAAGGTCATGGAGGCAGTGCGGCGCCAGTCCGACGCGTTCACACATACTTGCCACCAGGTGTTGCCTTACGGAAACTACATTCACCTGGCCGAAAGACTAAATGAAAAGGTGCCGGGCAACTTCGACAAGAAGACGGTTTTCGTCACGACCGGTGCGGAAGCGGTCGAGAACGCGATCAAGGTTGCGCGGGCCGCTACCGGGCGGTCGGCGGTCATCGCTTTCGGGGGCGGCTTTCATGGACGGACGTTCTTGGGAATGAGCCTGACCGGCAAGGTTGCGCCCTATAAGCAGGGCTTCGGCGCGATGATGCCCGACGTCTACCACGTGCCGTTTCCTGTCGGGCTGCATGGCACCACCACCGCGGACGCGCTGGCGGGTATCGAGAAACTGTTCAAGTCCGACTTGGACCCGGATCGCGTGGCCGCGATCATACTTGAGCCGGTCCAGGGAGAAGGCGGCTTCTACCCGGCACCTGTGGAACTGATGCGGGGGGTGCGCGATCTGTGCGACGCACATGGAATAGTCTTTGTCGCCGACGAGGTGCAGACGGGCTTTGCCAGGACGGGGCATCTTTTTGCGATGGAGAGCTACGACGTGGCCGCAGATATAACGACCATGGCCAAGGGTCTGGCGGGCGGTCTGCCGCTAGCGGCGATCACCGGACGGGCCGAAATCATGGACGCCGCTGCGCCCGGTGGTCTTGGCGGTACATATGGCGGCAATCCTCTCGGCATCGCGGCTGCTCATGCCGTCCTGGACGTGATCGAGGAGGAGGACCTGTGCAATCGGGCAAACGAGTTGGGGTCCCGGCTTCGGCAGAGATTGAACTCTATTCAGTCCCGGGTGCCGGAAATGGTTGAGGTTCGCGGCGTGGGCTTCATGGTCGCTGCGGAGTTCAACACGGCCGATGGCCGAGAGACAAACCCCGAACTGGCCAATGCGATTCGGTCCGAAGCCCTGAATCGCGGGCTGGTCCTGTTGACCTGCGGTGTGTTCGGCAATGTCATTCGCTTCCTCGCGCCGCTGACCATTCCTGACAGTGTTTTCGCCGAAGGGTTGGACATCCTTGAAGCTTCAATCGATGCAGTCAAGGGAGGCGTGAAGTGAAGGGTCTTTTGCCACTGATGCTGAAGGATCCGGGCCTTCTGGAGACGCGGGCCTTCGTAAACGGACGCTGGATCGCCCACGCGAGGAAATTCGACGTCTACGATCCGGCGACCGGCAATCTGCTTGCGCAGGTCGCGGACCTTGATGCAAATGCAACGGCAAAGGCCGTCGATGCCGCACACGAAGCGGGGCCGGGCTGGGCCGCCATGACCGGCAAGGAACGCGGCGGGCAGTTGCGAAAGCTTTATGATCTGATGCTGGAGAATGCCGACGATCTGGCGACGATTCTGACGGCGGAAATGGGTAAACCCCGGGCCGAGGCGCGGGGAGAGATCCTTTACGGTGCTTCTTTCATCGAATGGTTCGCGGAAGAGGCCAAGCGGGTCTACGGTGAGGTCATTCCCGGCCACCAGCGTGACACGCGGATCATGGTGCTGAAACAGCCCGTCGGTGTCGTCGGTTCGATAACGCCATGGAATTTCCCAAACGCGATGATCGCGCGCAAGTTGGCCCCGGCACTGGCCGCGGGCTGCACACTTGTTGCGCGCCCGTCCGAACTGACCCCGCTTTCGGCGCTGGCGATTGCCGTGCTGGCCGAGCGCGCAGGGCTGCCGGCCGGTGTTTTGAACGTCGTTCCGTCGACAGATGCAAAGGGCGTAGGGAAAGAGCTTTGCATCAATCCCAGGGTTCGCAAGATCACCTTCACCGGGTCGACCCGCGTGGGCAAGATTCTGATGGAGCAGGCGGCGGGCACGATCAAGAAGATGTCGCTTGAACTGGGAGGCAATGCGCCGTTCATTGTCTTTGATGACGCGGATCTCGATGCCGCGGTCGAGGGCGCGATGATTGCGAAGTTTCGTAACAATGGGCAGACCTGCGTCTGTGCCAACCGCATCTATGTTCAGTCCGGACTATACGACCGCTTTGCCGCGGCGATGACGCGCCGGGTGGGGGACCTTCGGGTGGGCAACGGTTTTGACGCGGGGGTGACGACCGGGCCGATGATCAGCGAAGCGGCGGTTCGAAAGGTCGAGGCCCACATCGTGGATGCGGTTGATAAAGGCGCGCAGGTTACGGTAGGTGGCGCCCGGTCAGACGCCGGTGGGGTGTTTTTCGAGCCGACGGTTTTGCGTAACGTGCGGCACGACATGCGGGTCTGCCACGAGGAGACATTCGGTCCGCTGGCCGCGCTCGTGCGGTTCGAGACCGAAGCTGACGTCATTGGGATGGCGAACGACAGTGATTTCGGCCTTGCCTCTTATTTCTTTGCCAGTGATCTGTCGCGTGTGTGGCGCGTGGCCGAAGCGCTGGAATGCGGTATGGTCGGTGTCAACACCGGGTTGATTTCGACCGAGGTCGCGCCCTTTGGCGGTATCAAGCAATCAGGGCTCGGTCGCGAAGGATCGAAACACGGGATCGATGACTATCTTGAGATCAAGAATGTCTGCATGGGACGAATCGCTTAGTTTCAACATTTGCGCCTGTTTGCGCGAAGGTGGCTAATGACCGCGGGCTTACCAGAAGCCACAGCGTGCGCATCGTCAGCAAATTGAAAGGACGGCGCCGCTTTGGGCATGGCGCTCGCGTCCAGGCACATGGGTGCCGCCGACTGTTCCGGTCCGTGTTTCAGAGGCGTTCTGTAGCCCTGCTGCCAGGAAAGTTCTCTTGCTGCACACGAACCGGTCACCGCGGCCCGAAACAGCGGAATCAATGGTCTTGTTCACCGCGAAATTCGCGGTTCGGCCAGCGGCCTTGGGTCTTTTCTCGTGCAGAGGAATATGTGCACTCTGCGCACTAATCCCCCCGCTTGAAACTGCTTGTTTGGTGTCGTCGGGAGCATAAGGTTTGACCGCAAGAACGATCAGATAAGCCAACAGGAGTTCTAAAATGAGTAAGATAACACGTCGCTCACTTTTGTCGTCCGGCGCCGCGGTCGGTGTCGCGTCCGCCCTCGGAATTCGGCCGGTTCTGGCCCAGCACGATCCCCTTTACGAAGCGGCCCGGGAAGAAGGTGAAGTAAACCTTTACTGGGGCTCCTACGAGCAAAAAACCATCGACGAACTGATCGCCGCGTTCACCGCCAAGTATCCGGGCATCAACGTGAACCTGCTGCGCCAAGCGTCACAGACAGTTTACACCCGCCTGCGCCTCGAACTCCAGAACGATGCGGTGCAGTGCGACTCTCTGGGTACCACGAACGCGCTGCACTACCGGGAACTAAAGGCAATAGATGCCTTGCAGCCCTACAAGCCAACCGAGAGCGCCATCATTCCCGAGGCGTTCCGCACGCTTGACGAGGACGACATGTACCATGTTGGGGCCATTAGCCTAATCTGCATCAACCGCGCCGCGGATGTAAAGGGGCCGCAATCATGGGCCGAGATGGTCGGCGGCGACTTTGCCGGAGAAATTTCCTGCGGCAGCCCGGCGCATTCGGGCGACGTTGCCCACTGGACCGTCGCGATGCTGGCGAAATTCGGTGACGATTTCCTGCGGGATTTTGCTGCGCAAAACCCGAAAATCGGCCAATCCAGCGTAGACTCGGTTACCGACATTCTGGCTGGCGAGCGTACAGTCGGCGCCAGCGCGCCTTACAGCTACACGCTGACGCAGAAAGCCGCCGGCAACCCCATTGATATCACGATCCCCTCCGACGAGGCCGTATTGAACCTTGGTATCACGGGGATCCCTGCCAAGGCGCCGCACCCAAATGCGGGTCAGCTGTTCAACCAGTTCCTGTACTCGCCGGAAGCGTCGGCTGTGCTTGTCGCCAACAACTGGCCGACACTGCGCAGCGATGTCCCCTGGGCCGGTGACCTCAGCCTGGACCAGATCAGCTGGTACCGGAACCCGTCCGAAGGGCTGGACGAAGCGATGAAAGAAGCTATCGACAAGTGGAAAAACATCGTAGGCTGACCATCGCAGCCGCAACAATCCCGCTCTGTTTTCGAATAGGGCGGGATTGTCTTTCGCCGCCAGCGCGGCGCTACTCTTCTCCGATATCTGAGAGTCTGACATGAGCTCCCACTCCCGCGCCGACCTGTTCGGCCTGGTCTCGCACAATCTGCCACGCTGGCTTGTTATTTCGGTCGTCATCGTCACGCTTTTGCTGCTCGTCGCGCATCCGCTGGGCTGGATATTGTGGAACAGCGTACACGATGACACGACGCAGAAACTGTCGCTGGTCAATTACAGGCGGATATTCTCCAGTGCTTCGCTGTGGGTCCCCATCGTAAATTCGCTGATCGTTGCCTTTTCCGTCGCTTTCTTCTCGACGTTGATCGGCGTACCGCTTGCCTGGCTGGTCTCGCGCACGGACATGCCAGGCAGGGGCCTGGTAAGGGCGATGACTATGACGGCCTTCGTTACACCCTCGTTCATCGGTGCGCTTGGCTGGATCCTGCTCGCCGCACCGAGAGCCGGCTGGCTGAATGTCGGATGGCAGAACCTGACGTCGAGCGACTGGCCGTTGTTCGATATCTACACAATGACGGGGACAATATTCGTCTGCTCGATCTACACGGTGCCTTACACTTTTTCGTTGGTGGCAAGCGCGTTCGACGAGATGGCCGTGGAATTGGAAGACGCCGCCACGACATTGGGCGCTGGAAAGTGGCGCACCATGTTGACCATCACCATCCCGTTGGCGCGTCCGGCCTTTCTGGTCGGGTTCATCCTGTCCTTCATCCAGGGGATGACGCTTTTCGGCGTTCCGGCATTCCTGCTGACACCGTCGGGCACGCGGGTCGTAACCACGCAGCTTGCCGAGTTCTACCAGCTATTCCCACCGGAAATCTTCCTTGCCGCAGCTTACTGCATGCCTCTGCTTGTCGTCACGGGCGGCCTGTTCTGGGTCCGCCGCCGGCTGCTTGGACGGCGCCAGTTCGTGACCATCGGGGGAAAATCGCTCCGCACCCGCCGGATCGAGCTGGGCGCACGCGCGCGTTGGGTCGGCTTTGTGTTTGCGATGATCGTTCCGGTCACGGCGGTGTTCCTGCCGTTCGCGGCCCTGATCCTCGTATCGCTTTCCAAGGCCTGGGGCATGGGGCCTAGCCTCGATAACTTTACGCTCGACTGGTATCGCTGGGCGCTGTGGGAAAACGGCGAAACGCAACGCGCCATGATCAACTCGCTGGTTTATGCCGGTTTGGCGGCCACCCTGGGGATGATCCTGGGCACGGTCGTTGCCTTCATCTCGGAGCGCAAACTATTCAGCGGTGCCGCTATACTTGGTGCGCTGGCGACCATGCCGATCATCATCCCGGGGATCGTGCTGTCCGTCGGGTTTTTCTCGGCCTATACGCGCCCACCCTTTGGTTTCTACGGCACGTCGATGCTTGTCATCATCGCGTTTGTCGCAACCTTTCTGCCGATCGCCTATTCGCAGGCGACGACGACGATCAAGGGCATCAGTGCCGATCTGGAACGGGCGGCGCGCAGTGTCGGTGCAGGTGAAATCAGGGCGTTCCTGTCGATCACGGCACCGTTGATGCGAACTGGCCTCATTTCCGGCTGGCTGCTCGTCTTCATTCCGATCATGCGGGAACTGTCCGTGGTCATATTCCTGGTCTCTCCGCAGACCAACGTGATGACCACGCTGATCTACAATTACAAAGACGGCGGAAACTACGAAGCCGTGGCTGCCACCAGCGTCGTGTTGCTCGCCGGTACCCTGGTCATCGTTCTTCTGGCCCGGCTTTTTGTCGGTCAGGGCAGTCGCCGAACCCGAAAAATACAGACCATGGAAGAAAACTCATGAGCGGAATTCGCATCAAAGAGCTCAGCAAGAGCTTCGGTAACTTTCAAGCCCTTCGAAATCTTACGCTGGACCTTGAGGATGGCCAGTTGCTGGCACTTCTCGGTCCGTCCGGTTGCGGCAAATCCACGACCTTGCAGATGCTGGCGGGATTCGAAATGCCCACTAGCGGCGAGATCTGGACTGGCGACCGCCTGTTGTCATCTCCGACATCGGTGATCCCGCCGGAAAAGCGTGGGGCGTCGCTTGTATTCCAGAACTACGCGGTATGGCCGCACATGACGGTGGCTGACAACGTCGCTTTCGGCCTGAAGGTAAAGCGCCTTTCGCGCAATGATGTGCGGGAAGGGACCATGGCTGCATTGAACGCGGTGCGCCTGGGCCCGCTGGCAGATCGCTACCCGTCTGAAATGTCGGGCGGCCAGCAGCAACGGATCGCATTGGCGCGGGCGCTGGCCGTGCAGCCGGAAATCCTGCTGCTGGACGAACCGCTGTCGAACCTTGACGCCGCGCTGCGCGACGAGATGCGCTTCGAGATCCGCCGCGTGCATGACGAAATGGGAATTACGACAGTCTACGTGACCCACGATCAGTCGGAGGCGCTTGTCACCGCGGATCGGATCGCGGTGATGAAGGATGGCGAGTTACAGCAATTCGACAGCCCAACCGAAGTGTTCGAGCGCCCCAAAAACGAATTCGTTGCCGGCTTCATTGGCAAGAACAATATCGTTCCTGGCGTAAGTGCCGGAAAATCGGCGATCCGCATTGGTGACCGGGTAATCAGGGGACAGGACACCAACGACGTCAGCGAAGGCGGCGGCGCGATTCTGGCCATCCGCCCGACCAAAACGCGCCTTCACGATGGAAACAGCCTTCCGGCCGGGCTTGAAAACGGCCTGCCGGCAACTGTAATCCGGTCTGCCTACCTAGGGGAAACTCGTGATATACTGGCCGAACTGACGACTGGTACAACGATGCGGGTGATGGTCCCGCCCGAACAACAACCAGCGCCGGGAGACCAGGTGATGCTGGAACTGCCCGCCGATCAATGCCGTATCATGGCAAAAGGCTGAGCCGCTCGGAAGACGCGAGCCACGCGACACGCAGCATGTGGACGCTTGGACTGTCCTATGCGGTCAGCACCTTTGCGCGTTGCCTGCCGATCTCGATCATCCCCACGATAGCACTTGGGCGGCTAGGGGATCCGGGGCTTGTGAGTGCTCTCTACATGGGTACGAGTTGCCTGTCCCTCGCCGCTGGAATTGCACTGCCGCGCTTGTTGCCACGCATTGGCTTGGCCGGGACGCTGATCGCTTGCGCGCTGTTGGGGATATCCTGCTGGCTGACTTTCCTGATACCCGGTCTCGTCAGTCTGTTTGCCGGTCTGACCCTATACGTACTCATGGTGCTTTTCTTCGAGAACGCGAGCAACATGGCCGTTCTGGGGCTGATCCCAAGGAGAGATCACAAGGCGTATGAATCCCGCCGCGTCATGCTGGCCGCGCCATCCTACATGCTTGGGCCCGTGATCGGCACGGCCATGCAGGATCACGGACTGGTTGCGCTTGTTTTCGCATCGATGGCGGCATGCACCTGTCTGGCGCCGGTTCTGGTCGCGATTTCCGCCGGAACGACGGAACGTCTGGCGCGCATGCGGCACCCTTCGCACAAGGGTTTCGCGCTTCGCAATTTCCTGGCCTCGGCCCGGTTGCGTGCGGCCTGGATCCTCGCGATCGGACGCGCGATGTGGTGCCAGATGCTTTTCGTCTACACGCCCCTGCTTGCAGTCTCGCTTGGCGTGGATTTGGTCCAAGCCGGGATCTTGATCTCGCTTTCCTCGGGGCTACTGCTTGGCGCACCGCTATGGGAAGGATTGACGAGAAAGCTTGGCCTGAGACGGTTCATGGCGCTGGCGTATACGATTTGTGGGCTCTTTGCGTGCGTGGCAGGTTTCCTGGCGCAGCATTCGTTCGGTCTCTTTGCAGCCGCGATGTTTGCCTCGGCGGTTTCGGTCAGTGCGATCGACAGTGTGGCCAACACACCCGTGTTGCGCGCCGTGCGCGCGCGGGACGCAGCGAGGATGATTCCGGTCTACAACACGTTCCGCGAAGCGGCACAGGTTTTTCCTGCCGGGGCCTATGCCGTTTTGCTGATCTTCTTCGACCTTCAGTACATTTTCGTCGCGACCGGTCTTGGCCTCGTCGGAATAGCATGGTTCTGCCGTTTGTTGCCGAGACGCGCATGAGGCGAAACTACGAGAGGTCTGACGCCTGTGTTTTTCGAGCGCAACGAACCCCACTTGTGCAGATTAGGCACTTATTGGGCAGCGAATAACTGATTGTTACGAAGACACTTTTTATGAAGAATAGACCTCAGGAGAGGGTGGAAACTCACCTTTGAACGTCCACTGGAAGCCCGGAATGACCCAAATCAGTCGTCGGCGTTCCGCCGCCCCCATCCGCGAAGGTGGCGGCGCTCTTTTCGATTTTGGCCCGACCCATCACAGAGGTTTAAATGCACAACGAAGCTGTTCCCGAAGATAGTGCCGCACCGCTGGCCGGTATCACTGTGCTGGATGTCACGCATATGCTTTCAGGACCATACTGCACGTGGATCCTGGGTGCGCTCGGAGCCAATGTGATCAAGATCGAGCGCCCTGGCAGTGGCGACTTTACCCGTATCATCGCGCCGTTCGACGGGGATGAGAGCATTTACTTTCTGTCGGTCAACCGCAACAAGCGCAGCATGACGATCAACCTCAAAAGCGAAGACGGCAAGAAGATCTTTCGTCGCCTAGCCGCAAAAGCGGACGTGCTGGTGGAAAACAACCGTGCCGGCGCGATGGACCGACTTGGGCTGGGTGCAGACACGATGCGTGAATTGAACGAGAAGTTGATATATGCGTCGATCTCGGGTTTCGGGCAGGATGGGCCATACAGCAAACGCGCGGCCTTTGACGTGATCGCACAGGCGCTTTCGGGAATGATGAGCATCACCGGTGAATCGGATCGGGGCCCATCTCGGGTCGGGGCCTCCATCGGAGATATCGCAGCGTCGCTTTTCGCGGTGATCGGCATTCTTGCCGACTTGTCGCGCCGCGGGCGGACAGGAACGGGTGGTACGCTTGATGTCGCGATGCTGGACAGCCAGCTGGCGCTCATGGAAAACGCCATCGCGCGCTCTGCCATTGCAGGCGACACGCCGGGCCGGTTGGGAAGCCGCCACCCGTTGATTGCGCCGTTCCAGGCGTTTCCGACTTCGGACAAGCCTCTGGCGGTCTGCGTCGACACTCATGAGCAATGGGAAAGGTTGTGCGACGCGCTGAAGCTTACGCGCTTGCTGGACGAGCCGGATTTTGCGACAGGGTCGCTTCGTGCCAAGAACCACGCGCGGCTGGAGCCGATCCTCGTTGAAGCATTCACCGCGCGTGGCAGGGACGAATGGCTTGATATCCTCGAGGCCGCCGACGTACCGTCCAGTGCGATCAATACGGTGGCCGAAGCGATACAGGATCCGCAGGTTTGCCATCGGGGCATGATATCCGAGGTGCCGGAAGGTTCGGGGCGGCGATTTGTGAAAGTGCCGATCGCCCGGCCCGGGGAAGCGGACCTGCCGCAAAGACCCGCCCCGAAGCTTGGCGAAAATACGGACGAGATCCTTGAAGAGTTGGGGCTGGATGCCAACGAGATTGCTCGGCTGCGCGCGGAAGGCGCCGTTTGAACGTGCGGATGGGGCGGGGAGACAGAGGCAGACGATGAGCAATCTGATCGAGAAATTCGACCTAACGGGCCGAGCCGACCTGCCGGCACTGGCCCTGAGGTCAGACAGCGAGAACCAGATTACCTACGGAGCACTTGGCGCAAGGGCGGCAGACCTGGCAGGTGTTCTCGTGCAGCGTGGCCTGTGCGCAGGCGACCGTGTTGTCGTCAAGGTGGAGAAATCTGTCGTCAACTTGGCGCTCTACATCGCGTGTCTGCAG
This sequence comes from Roseovarius confluentis, assembly GCF_002917925.1. Lineage (GTDB taxonomy): Bacteria > Pseudomonadota > Alphaproteobacteria > Rhodobacterales > Rhodobacteraceae > Roseovarius > Roseovarius confluentis. The sequence goes on from NZ_PPFE01000010.1 coordinate 13,810, forward strand.
CGAGGCGTCATCTACGTGCCGTTGAACACAGGCTACCGGGCGCAGGAGGTGGAATACTTTCTTCGGGATACAGGTGCGCGACTGGTTGTCTGTGACCCGGATGATGTCGCGGTCATAAGTCCCGTCACGGACGATATCAGTGCGGAGGTACTCACGCTCGACCGGAATGGTGCGGGCAGCTTGCCGGACGCCATTTCGGAGCCGTGTTTCGAAATCTATCCCACCGCCGACGATGAGGTGGCTTCGATCCTTTACACATCCGGCACGACCGGAAAGCCAAAGGGGGCGATGCTGACGCATGGCAACCTGATCTCCAACGCGTCTGCGCTGGCGGACCTCTGGCAGGTCAGGGACCGGGACGTCATGTTGCACATGCTGCCGATATTTCATGCGCACGGGCTCTTTGTCGGTTGCAACGTCATGTTGATGGCAGGGGCGCAGATGCTTTTCGAGTCCAGGTTCGACTTGGATGGCGCGAACGCGCTTCTGCCGCACGCCACGGTGATGATGGGTATACCAACGTTCTATACGAGGATGCTTTCGGATGACCGGCTGGACCGGTCGCTTGTCGCCGGGATGCGCCTGTTCACCTGCGGTTCGGCTCCCTTGCTGGCTGAGACACACATTGCCTGGACGGAACGCACCGGTTGCGCGATCCTGGAACGCTATGGAATGACAGAGACCGGCATGATCACCTCCAACCCGTATGACGGCGAGCGCCGTCCGGGCAGCGTGGGTCCGGCATTGCCGGGCGTGGCGGTACGCATCACCCGCTCGGGCAGCGATGAGGTCCTCCAACAAGGCGAGATCGGCATGGTCGAGGTCAAAGGACCGAATGTCTTCAAGGGGTATTGGCGTTTGCCGGAGAAGACCGCGGCCGAGTTTCACCCCGACGGCTGGTTCATCACCGGCGACCTCGGGTCCCTGTCCGAGGACGGCTATCTGCAGATCGTCGGGCGCGGCAAGGACCTAGTGATTTCCGGTGGTTACAACGTCTATCCGAAGGAAGTCGAAACAGAGATAGATGCGCTTGACGGCGTTGTTGAAAGCGCCGTCATCGGCCTGTCGCATGCCGACTTCGGCGAGGCCGTCACAGCGGTCGTCGTCGCGGAACCGGGATCGGCCATCGACGAGCAGGGGGTCCAGGCGGCGCTGCGTGACAGGCTCGCGGCGTTCAAGCTGCCGAAAAAGGTGATCTTTCTCGATGCTTTGCCGCGCAATACAATGGGCAAGGTACAGAAGGCACAGTTGCGGTCTGAGTACAGTGGCCTCTACACGGCCTGAAGGGTGCGGCTCAGATAAGCGTCGGACGCCTTTCGCTTGCGGAGCGATTTACAGAAGCGAGGCGATCCTTGCGCGGTCCGCTTCGGGGAAAGGCATCGCGCGACGGGTGTCCAGGCTGGCGCAGATCGAAACCTGATCCATGGTAGCGGCCAGGTAACCTTTTTCGTCCTGGTGCATTCTCAGCTCCGCGAAAATACGCTTATCGTCATGGCGATTGAGAACCATCGTGATCCTCAGCGGATCGCCTTGGCGTATCTCGCGGTGGTACCGGATGTTGGCTTGAACGGTGAACAACCCAAGCTGGGTCTTACGTGTCCAACTCTCGCCGAAGCCGCAATCTTCGAGTATATCATGACCCAGCAGATCGAGGACCATTGCGTAGCAGGCCATGTTCATATGGCCGTACAGGTCGATCCAGTCCGGAGCGGCGACGCATAACCTGTAGTTGCCCTGCCAGTGCGACCGTCTCGGCGATGGCGCGACTGACGGAAGACCGTGCTTGATTTCCTGCATCGTCTGAACCGGCTGAGGGCTCACTGGCCCTCGAACTCGGGCTTTTGGCGCGTCGTAAAGGCCTCGATGGCGGCCTGATAGTCGCGCGACATATAGCAATTCATCAAAACGTCCTCGTCTTTGACGCTGCTGATCGTGGCGTCGCGCATGCGGTTCAGCAAGCGTTTCGTGCCCGAGAGGGTTAGAGGCGCAAGGGCCGCTAGTTCCTCTGCAATATCGTGCACCCGGGGCAGGAATGTCGCTTCGTCGGTTGAAACCTCGCGCAGCGCTCCGGCGGATAGAAGTGACTCGGCCGAAAGAAGCTGCGCCGAAAACACCATTTCCTTGGTGCGCGCGGGGCCGACCATTGCCATCAGCCGGGCGAAGTTGAGGGCCGAGAGGCAGTTGCCCACCGTGCGGGCGATGGGAAAACCGAACCGCAAAGAAGGCGCCGCAACACGCACATCGCAACTGGCCGCGATCAATGCGCCCATGCCGACGCAAGGGCCGCTCATCGCCGCAACAGAGGGCACGCGCAGGGATTCCAGCGCGGTCGTGACGGCTTCGGCTTGGGTCTCCGCAGCCAGCGCCGCCTCGGGGCTTGTAACCGCACCGAGGTCGCCCATGTCCGCGCCTGCCATGAAGGAGGGCTTCTTGCCCGTGATGCCGGTCAGGACAAGCGCCCGCACGGATGTATCGTTCTCAAGCTCTTGAAAAACGTCGACCATCGCTGCCTCCATGGCGCTGGTCATCGCGTTCAGCGACTCGGGGCGGTTGAAAGCCAACCATTCTATGCGGCCGTTGCGCAGTCGCAGGATTTCACCTCCGGCGAGCTTGTTGCCCGCCTTGAGCATCCTCTCGTTGACAGGGGGAAGGGGCATGTCGCTCATGTCTCTTTCCTTTCTAGAAATCGCCGGTCGTGGCGCCGCCATCGGCGACGAGTGTCTGGCCGGTAATGTAGGACGCGTCTTCAGAGGCGAGGAATGCCACCACGGCCGCGATTTCTTCCGGGTCGCCAAAACGGCCGGCAAGGATCTGATCGGTCCATTTTGCGCGTATGTCGTCGGGGACGGCCATGACCATTGGTGTGGAGATGACACCCGGCGCGATCGCGTTGACGCGGATGTTGTGCCGTGCGCCCTCGATCGCGGCGGTCCGGGTCAGGCCGGTTATACCGGCCTTCGACGCAGAATAATTCGCTTGGCCGTATGTGCCGAAGATCGCCGTTGAAGCGATGTTGATGATGGCGCCGCCCTTGCCGTGCTCTGCGACCTGGCGAAGCGCGGTCTGGCACCCCAGCCACGAGCCACGAAGATTGACGTTGATTACCGAGTCCCACTCTTCGTCCTGCATCTTCATCAGGGAACGGTCGCGGTTAATGCCTGCGATATTCGCAAAGATGGAAATCTCGGCGAACTCGGCTGGCAATTGGGCGATCATTCTTTCCCAGCTGGCGCGCTCGGCCACGTCCAGCTCCACGGCGATAGCTGGCGAGGAGAGGCCTGTTACGACCTCTTGCGTGGCTGAGTGGTCACGATCCGCCGCGATGACCCTGACGCCTTCATCCGCTAGGCGAGCGGCCACGGCGCGCCCGATTCCACCTGCCGCACCGGTTACAAGAGCGGTTTTCTTTGCAAGCCCGCGCATTGATCATTCCCCCCCTTCGCGCGCAACGAGAAAGGTGTCCTCGCCATGCTGCACGATGCTGTCATCCTGTTTCACGAGCTCGATACCCACGCGCACCACACCACGATCGGGCTTCGAGCTGGAGGGGCGCTTTTCCAGGATCGTGGCGCGGTAATGGACCGTGTCACCGATCAGGATCGGGCCGGAAAAGGCGCGCGAAGTCTGCAGGAAGGCCATGATGGCCCAATCGTCGATACCGGAACGGAGTCCCGTGGAAAGCGAGTAGCCGAGCATCCCGTGCGCGATGCGCTTGCCGAAACCGGACTCCTGGGCGGCAATTTCGTCCATGTGCAATGGATTGAAGTCCCCGGTCAGGCCGGCAAACGTGACGATATGGGTTTCTGTGATCGTGACACGCGACGAAACGTATCTGGCGTCCGGTGGGATTTCGTCGAAGTAGACTTGAGACATGGAAGTCACCTTATTTGGCAGAGTCAACGGAGTGGCGCCAGGCTGGCATTTGAAAAGCTAGGCCGGACGAAAGACGGGCAGGTCGATCTCGTCATCCAGCGGCTCGAAGCAAACGCGCAGGGGCAGACCCACGTACATATCCGTGGGATCTACGTCGCGCAGCGACGAGAGCATGATCACCCCTTCGTCGAGACGGACCATTGCGCAGTTGTAGGGCGGGCGTTTCGTATTGCCGACATGGATAACAGTGTAGGAGAACAGTGTGCCGGTGCCCTTCGCCTCGACCCATTCAGGGGAAACGCCCGGGGCGTAGATGGAATGGCCGCGTGGGTACCATTGGTATTTCCCGGTCGCCGGGCAGCGTTGGATCAGAAGCTGCCGTTTTTTCAACCTGTCCCAGAAAGGGGCGCTGTCGTTGTCGATCACAGGTTTCATCATATGCCTCCTCAGACCGTGAGTATCGCAGTGGCAGAGGCGCAGAAGGTGCCGCCAAGCCCGTGTACCAAGGCTGTTTCCGCGTTTTCTACCTGCACGCCCGGTCCTTCGCTCCGGAGTTGCCGTGCGCCTTCTATGAGCGCGAAAAGCCCGCGCTTGCCCGGATGGTTGGAAGAGAGCCCACCACCATCGGTGTTGCAGGGCAATGCACCGCCAATGCCAAGGTTGCCGTCCGACACGAAGTCGCCCCCTTCACCACGTCTGCAGAAGCCTAGGTCTTCCAAGGCCAGAAGCGGTGTGATCGTGAATGCGTCGTAAAGTTGTGCCACGTCGATATCAGCGTGACCGAGGCCGGCCATGTCGAAGGCGCGCTTTCCGGATACACGGGCTGGCGTGGAAAGGTCTTCGGGGATTTGGCTGATCTGCGTGCGCCGGACGGCCGATCCGAAGCCGGTCAGGTAGACAGGCTTGCGGCGCAAGTCCCTTGCGCGTTCCGCACTGGTCATCACGATCGCACCGCCCCCGTCCGTCACCAGACAGCAATCGAACTTGTGCAGGGGGCTGGCCACCATCGGCGAACTGAGCACATCATCTATCGTCAAGGGGCCGTGCATCTTGGCTTGCGGATTGTGGTCCGCATGGCGGCGGAAAGTCACCGCGATTTCCGCGAGTTGCTCGGACTTGGTGCCGTATTCGGAAATATGCCGCTGCGCCATCAGTGCGTAGGTCGAGATAAGGGTAGGGTCATAGGGCAGTTCGAACTGCCCCGGACCCGCGGGTAGCACGAACGGGTCGAAAGAGGGCGTGTCCAGCGGCCACCAGCGGGGGCAGGCAGCATAGGTGATTACAACGACATCAGCCATGCCCGTCGCGATGGCGGCAGCTGCGTGGCCGGCATGAACGATGTAGGAGCAACCACCCACGTCGGTTCCGTTGAACCACGTGGGTGTGATGCCGGCATAGTCCGCGAATTCGGTGACGCTTTCGACGGCTCCACCCTCGGCCCAGTCTCCGGACGCGACGCATAGCCCGTCGACATCGTCAACCGTCAGGCCGGCATCCCCCAGCGCGGCATTCACGCTGTCCATCATGATGCGAAATGGATGAACTCCCGGCGCCTTGCGCAAGGGAGACTCGTGCAATCCGACAATGGCGGCCTTGTTGCTTATGCCTGACATTTGCTGCCTCTGCTGCTTTTTTGGTGGCGTCAGGATCGGCATGAACCGCAGTTGCCACAAGCAGTTTGACAACCGTGAATAGTTGCATATTCTGCACCGGTTCTGCCGTTTTCACGTCGCGTAAGCATGTTTCCCCGAGCAGGGCTTTTACTCATTGTCAAGCGGCGGAGCTTGCCCCGAATGAATGCCTCAAGGAGTACACCTCCCCTGACGTCTTTGCGTGCTTTCGAAGCTTTTTCGCGTCACGGGCTGGTGCGAGAGGCCGCGGAAGAGCTATCGATCTCTCATACGGTGGTGTCGCGCCACATCCAGAACGTCGAATATTTCTTGAAGGTGAAGCTGGTTCAAAAATCCGGCAGGAATATCGTACTGACAAAAGAGGGGCTGAGATACGCTCAACAGATACGGCGGGCTTTCGGTATTATCGTTGCGGCCTCGGCGGAGTTGCAAAGGAAACCCGAGAATACCCTGCACATTTCGTGCAAGCCTGGTCTGGCGACACGGCGCATTCTCGGGATGCTTTCGGAAATCGAAAGCAGGATCGGCGTTCGAAACCTGACCTTGCAGCCTCAGCTTCTGGGAGCCGACATGCTAAAGGACGGTGCCGATGTCGAACTGACCTACAGCGAGACTGTTCCCGATATCCCCGGCCTCACCGCCGAGATTTTCGCCAGCCCCAGAATCATTGCCGTTGCAAGCCCGACCTTTATGGACGGTGTGCGGGGCGAGATGACCTTGGACATGCTATCCTCGCTGCCGCTGATCCACGAAAAAAACACCCGTCAGTGGGAAAACTGGCTTACCAAGGCAGGCATGACCCAGATCCCCGAGTTGCAGGGCGTGAAGCTCTGGCAAGGCAACCTGTCCATCGAGGGTGCGAGGTATGGACAAGGTGTGGCGCTGGTCAGCACCTTGATCGCGCAACCGGCGCTGAAGAAAGGCCATATCGTCGAGGTGATCCCAAGCGATGTCCGGTTGGGAGATTACTACATGATGGCGTCGGAACAAACTTGGAAGCGTGCAGAGGTGCTGGAACTTCTGGATTTCCTTCGCAGTGTATTTGCGGATGAATAACGAAATTGTGACTGGCACGACTAGGAGTGGTTTTCGCTACGTCAGTTTCATCATCTCTTCGCTGAAGGCTTCGGCTGGGATCCGCCATTCGAGGCACTTTCTGGGCGTCGCAGCGCAATTTAGAATGCGCTCAGGTGTGAACTTTAGTTCGCATAATTTGTCTGATGTTAAAATTCCTGAGTTGTTTTTTCGCTGCTTTGGCGGGCAGTAGACTGTGATGGTATCGTCCTCGATGTTCTTGTCCAAAGCCGCCGCGATGCCCGTGCCCCCAAACGCGTGGTTCGTGAACTTCTAAAGCGGCAAAAGGAGACCTCGCGGGTCATAATCACCGACAAACTTCGCTCATGTGGTGCCGCAAAACGGGAGGTCATGCCCCTAGTCGAGCATCGCTCACGAAAAGGTCTCAACAAACGGGGGAAAATTCCCATCAAGCAATCCGGCGCCGCGAGTGGATGATGAAACTGTTCAAATACCCCTGTCATGTCCAGAGATTTGTTTCTAGTCACGATCCCATTGCCAATCTGTTCTGAACCGCCCCGACACAAGATGACACCTGCTAATTTCCGCGAGCTTCGAGCCGCCGCAGCGGACACGTGATGCGAAATCGCTCAAGTCGAAGCCGCTTGAACATCGCGACCTACTCAAATGCCTTCATTGGAGGCGCTTAAGTTTACTGTGCCCGATTGCGAGCCGCGCCTGAAGGTGCATGGGCTCCGAGCACGTGGTGAATCCGGTGGCAATTGCATTCAGGCTTCAAGAAATTTGATTGGCGAGTAACAGATTAACTCGCTTGAGAAGAGCGATCCGTTTCGGTTTCATCAACAGCGTAGCGGTTGAGGAGCCGCTCAATATTCAATCCGAGATCGGAGAAACACCGCGAGGATGCTTGCCTGATGCGGCATGACGAAGCGTGGTGCGTGGAGGAGCGCGCTCACGAACACTTTCACAATGCCGCAGCACATTTTCTCGGTCCGATAAGCCTCGATATGCGCTTCGGGAGGGTGCCGTATGTTCAAAACGACTTTCAAGATTTCTGTCCGGGCAGTTGAAAGATGGATGCCTGATCCACTGCTCTTCGCCTACATCCTGACAATACTTTCGGCTGTCGCCGCGATGGTCTTCATGAAGTCATCGCCTGCGGACGTCATGACGTACTGGGGCGATTCAATCTGGAACCTTTTGGCGTTCGCCATGCAAATGGTGTTGATCGTCGTCAGTGGCTTCGTACTGTCCACCACCCCGCTTTTCAGTCGTCTTCTCAATAGCTTTGCTTCGCTGGCAACCACGCCGGTAAAGGCTATTTTCCTGGTGTGTCTCGGTACGTTGACCGCGTCTTGGCTCAACTGGGGCTTGGGCCTGATCGTTGGCGCCGTGCTTGCCCGACGGATTGCGATACGGGTGCAGAATGTCGACTATCGTCTGCTCGTCGCGAGCGCCTATTCCGGATGGCTCGTTTTTCATGGCGGCCTGTCGGGGTCCATCCCGCTGCTTATCGCCACGCCAGGACATTTCCTTGAGGAAAGCATCGGGGTCGTCCCCATATCCTCCACGCTGTTCACGCCGTTCAACCTCGCAATCGTGATAGCTCTTTTCATTGCCGTTCCAGCCATAAACCTTCTGATGCTACGCGGTATCGACAATCCGGTTTTCGTCGACGCCGAAAAGTTGCTGGAAGAAGAAAAGACCAATGTGGACGACCGGAATGAAACGCTGGCCGATCGCATCGAGAACAGCTGGCTGCTGTCCTTGATTATCGGCGGTACCGCCTTGATCTACGTGGTTCATAGCCTGTGGACCGGGAAGTCTGGCCTGAACATCAACGTGGTCAACCTGTTGTTCCTGTCGGTCGGCATCATTCTCCACGGCACGCCTCGCAGGTTTCTTGCGGCACTGAACGAAGGCGTCAAACATGTCTCGGGCATCGTGATCCAGTTCCCCTTCTACGCGGGGATCATGGGGATCATGTCGATGTCCGGGTTGTCCGCCGCGCTGAGCGATTTCTTCATCAACGTCGCATCCGCAACAACCCTGCCAGTCTGGAGCTTCCTGTCCGCCGGGTTTCTCAATCTGTTCATTCCGTCGGGTGGTGGCCAATGGGCCGTGCAGGGGCCGATCATGATGGAAGCCGCACAGCAACTTGGGGCGGATATTCCACGTGTCGCCATGGCGACAGCCTGGGGCGACGCATGGACGAACCTGATCCAGCCTTTCTGGGCGTTGCCGATCCTTGCGATCGCCGGCCTTAAGGCCCGCGACATCATGGGGTTCTGCATGATGCATACGCTTGTTTCCGCCAGCATCATTATTGTTTGCCTTTTGCTGATCTGAGGAACAGAAAAACGGAACAGGGTGACGTCCAGGATAGCAGCCATGAACCTTCGCAGACTTGAAACCTTTTTCTGGGCAGTGCGGCTCGGCAGCTTCAAAGCCACGTCCGAGAAGCTGAACTCGACCCAGTCCACGGTTTCGATGCGAATACAGGAATTGGAGCGAGAACTGGGCGTCACCTTGTTCGACCGATCACCCGGGCAGGTAAAAGTTACGGAAACCGGCCGGGATCTGATCCCTTACGTCGAAAGAATCCTGCGCGGTGCCGCTGACATGTCGGGGCACCTGGCGGAAGTTGGAACCAGCTCTGGACGGATCAGGATAGGGGTTGCCGAAGTCATTTCGATGAGCTGGTTGCCCATGTTTGTCACGGAAATGCGGGCTCGGTTTCCCAGAGTTCATATCGAGATCGAAGAGGCCCTGACACGCCAGCTTGAACAAGGTCTGGATACGGGCCGCCTGGACATGGTTCTGGCGCCAGGTGGCAGCAATAACGCCCGATATCTTGTCAGAGACCTTGGGTCGGTCGAATTCGCGTGGATGACCAGCCCGACATTGTGCGACAGCGAGACGATCTATTCCCCGGCGGAGCTTGCCGATCTTCCAATCATCTCATTGGCGAAGGAAAGTTTTCACACCGCCACGATTACAGAGTGGTTCGGTGACAACGAGCGGACCGAGTATGCCGGAACTTGTCAAAGCATGGGCGTTGCAGCCTCTCTCGCGATGTCGGGCCTGGGCATAACACTTCTGCCGACAGAGCGTTTCGAGGCGGATGTCGCAGACGGTCGCTTGCTGCAATTGAAGACCACGCGCAAATTTCCAATGATTCCGTTCAGGGCAATGGTGGCACCTCCGACGACGAGCCGGCTTGCACTGAACATTTCCGAACTTGCGGCCGAGATCAGTACCTTCAAAGGTGCGTCCCAGTAAGCAGCTGGCCCACCAGTGATGGCTGCGTTCCCTGTAGCGACTAGCGCCGGCCGGTTGTCTTCGTGCAGTGTCATTGCGCGAGATAGAAAGACAAAGCTTGGCTCTATTTGACCGCCGCGTGTCGACTTTCATTTTCTTTACTGCTCCCGGGGGTGAGGCAGAAATGCCGAGGCAGCCGCAATAGCGAGCCACGCCCGAAAAGAATGCGATTTTGATCCGATGCAGTTTGAGTTTTCTCAAGGATGCGGCGGCTGTGCAGCATATCAAGCAGGGGCCTGCGACCGAGTTCAATTCTGTTGTCGGCAGAGCTTCAAGATAACTCGTTTGCTCGGTCAAGGGCCGCAGGGCTAGGTAATTTCATGTGAGCTGCCGACGGCTGGGAAGAGACCTTGGTGGCGCACGGAAACCAATCGACGGACGTTGATTGAGCAACCGCTCCCGGAGTCGCTTTGCGAGGCCTTCGGATGCCGTGGTGCCCAACTGGTTTCCTGAAACTTGTTTTGCATGGGAGGAGACAACAGCCATGTCCGAAGTACCGATGACCATACCCGCGCTGGAGGAGGCGAAAAGGAATCCGTTGCTTCTGGGGCTGTTCCTGCCACTGCAGTCCGGTGCCTGGAGCCCGTCTCTTGCACCCCGCGATACAAACCCAAGTTTTGATTACAACGCCCGTTGTACCGTGATGGCGGAAGAAATGGGATTCGATCTCGTTTTTGGCTTGGCCCAGTGGCTCGGCAAAGGCGGTTATGGCGGCGAAATGCGCTTTCGCGAGGATGCCAACGATCCGTTGCTCGTAACCGCCGGACTTGCGGCGTTGACCAAAAGGATCATGCTGGTTTCGACCGTGCATATCCTTTACGGATGGCACCCCCTGCACCTTGCGAAGTTCGGTGCGACCATCGACCAGATGAGCAATGGCCGGTGGGGTTTGAACATGGTCACCGGATACAAAAAATCTGAAGTCGAGATGTTCGGGCTGGGTCTTGTCGAACACGACCAGCGCTATGTGATGGCCGAAGAGTTCGTGACGCTCATGCGCCGCCTTTGGACGGACTCCGAAGAGGTGACGTTTGACGGCAAGTTCTGGCAATCCAAGAACGCCTTCGTCTCGCCCAAACCGGTGAATGGCCGGTGTTTGCTTGTAAACGCATCTTCATCGAAAGCTGGCCTGGAATACGCTGTCCGGAACTCGGACCTCATCTTTGTAACCAGCCCTGCCGGAGCGGATCTCGATGCGGCCGTGGAGGTCCTGCCGGATCACAACCGTCGCATCAAGGATCTTGCACGCGAGGCGGGGAGCGATATCAGAACGGTCATCAACCCGCATGTCATCTGCCGGGAAACCGAACGCGAAGCGAGGGAGCAATACGACCAGATCCTGGCGCAACAGGATTCCGTCGCTGCGGATAATTTCTACGCGACTTTCATGGGAGGGGACCAATCCTCCTGGAAAGGGGCCAGCCGGGACCAGTGGGTCGTCGGCGGCAATGTCCACATCGTCGGGACGCCCGAGCAGGTGGTTGACGGCTTCAAACGTCTCAACGAAGCGGGATGCGACGGCGTCCAGGTGAATTTCTACGACTACATCAACGATCTGCAGTTCTTCGGCGATCGCGTGATGCCGTTGATGAAACAGGCCGGCCTTCGCATCTAGTCGCATCCCTCCCAAAGTCTTGTGCCTTATTCAGGAGCCGCAAAAAATCATGACGCCCACACGAAGCAACACCACTGGTCCGCTGGAAGGCCTGCGTGTATTGGAATTCGCCCAAATCGCCGCCGGGCCGTTTACCGGCAGCTTGTTTGCCGATCTTGGCGCCGACGTCGTCAAGATCGAAAGGCCGGACGGGGGCGATGGGATGCGAAGCTGGCCGCCGATTCATGAAATGGAGGACGGTGGGTCGTTCAGCGGGAATTTCACGTCTTTGAACCGGAACAAGCGTTCGGTGACGATCGATATCAAGAAGAAAGAGGACGCCGACCGCCTCCGCCGTCTTATTGCCAAGGCGGATGTGCTGATCGAGAATTTTCGCCCCGGCGCGCTTGGGCGAAGTGGTTTCGGCTATGAGGATTGCAAGGCGATAAATCCCCGGTTGGTGTATTGTTCGATCACTGGATACGGGCAGGATGGTCCTTACGCGGGCAAGGGCGCCTTCGATGTCACCGTACAGGCCATGAGCGGCCTGATGAGCGTTACAGGTGAGCAGGATGGTGCACCGGTCAAGTGCGGCGTTCCGGTCGGCGATTTCGCTGCCGGTCTCTATGCGGCTTTCGTCAGCCTGGCCGCGATCCAGCAGGCCCGGGCAAGTGGGGAAGGTGCACATGTCGACTGCTCGCTTCTGGGTTCATTGCTGGGCATTTCCGCACTGCAGACCAGTCAGTTCTTCGGTACCGGGATACCGCCCGCAAGAATGGGGTCGAAGCACCCGCGCAACGCCCCTTACCAAGGCTACGAGTCGGCCGACCGGCCGTTCACCATTGCCGCAGGCAACGACAAGCTGTGGCGCGACACATGTCTCGTGGTCGACATGCCCGAGCTTGCAGAAGATCCGCGTTTCCTGACCCAGTCGCTGCGCGCCGAGAACCAGGACCAGCTATCAGCAATCCTGCAGCCGGTATTCTACACCCGGTCAGCCAGCGAATGGCTGGCCGAGTTCGATGCAAAGGGAATTCCCTGCGCGCCGATCAACGACTTCCGGGAAGTGCTGAGTGATCCCCATGTGTCGGGTACAGGCTGGATCATGAAGACCGAGATGCCCAACGGCGCGGATGTGTCCACCGTCGGGTTTCCCGTGGGTCTGACGGGGTTCGAATATTCGATACGACGACGCCCGCCTGCCTTGGGAGAGCATGACGAAGAAGTGATGACGGAGTGGCAGGCATGACGGGCGGCAATGCCGACATACTGTCTGTTGGTGCAAATGAAGACACGGATTTGGAGACTTTCACGTTGCAGCGTGTTGAGCGGGCCAACGCTCTGAACGCGGAGCTGGTTAATCGCTTGACCCTTTGTCTCGATAAGTTGGCCGAAGCGCAGCAGGCGACCCGGAAGCAGAAACTGGTACAATTCCGCTCTGCCCATCGTGCGTTTTGTGCGGGTTTCGACCTTGTTGAAGCCCAAGAGCAGACCGAGGGCGATATTCTGCTGCGCTTTGTCAGGATCGAAACGCTGTTGCAAAAGCTGCGCCGGGGTCCCGTCGCGTCGATAGCCGTCATCGAAGGCGCGGCATATGGTGCCGGTGCCGATCTCGCGATTGCCTGCGTCTGGCGGGTCGGCACGCCTGCCGCGAAGTTCCGTTTCCCAGGTTTTGGGTTTGGTGTCGCTCTTGGCACGCGCCACCTTGTTGAAATTGTCGGGACTGGAAAAGCAAGGCAAATCCTGTTTGAGAATCGGGTGTTTGAGGCACAAGAGGCCTTGGAGTGCGGGCTGCTGACACATCTTGTTGAACCGGAAGATCTTGAAGCGACGGTTGAAGAATTGTCATTGTTGCCGGTCACGTTTCCGACTGGCGCAGCCGAGCGGATGGTCGCGCTAACCGGACAGGATAGTGGAGACGCGGATCTTGCCGACATGGTCCGTTCGCTTGCAGAGCCCGGGCTGAAGGACCGCATTGCCCACTATCTGGAGGCAAGCGGAAGATGAGCAATGTAGAGGCAGCAATAGAGAGAATTGCAAACGGCGGGATGGTCATCGTCATCGATGATGCCGACCGCGAGGCGGAAGGTGACCTGGTGATGGCGGGGAGCCATTGCACGCCTGAGGCGATGGCATTTATCATTCGCCACAGTTGCGGCATTGTCTGTGCGCCATTGTCGGCTGCCGAGGCACGCCGCCTTCAACTCGCGCCGATGGTCGCACAGAATGACGCGCCACTTGCAACGGCATTCACGGTTTCGGTCGATATAACCCATGGTCTCACGACCGGAATATCCGCCGAACAGCGTAGCAATACCATCCGGGGGCTTGCCAACCCGAACATGGGGTCTGCCGATTTCGTTCGACCCGGCCATGTTTTCCCACTGATTGCGCGCGATGGGGGGGTTCTCATGCGCTCGGGGCATACCGAAGCGGCGGTCGACTTGTGCAGATTGGCAAAGCAACCACCCGTCGGTGTGATCTGTGAACTGGCTAACGACGACGGCACGGTGATGAAAGGTAGGCAGATCTACAAGTTCGCCGAGCTTCACGAAATTCCGGTCATCAGCGTAGAAGAGATGATTTGCTGGAGGCGAGAGCGCGAGGTTCTCATTACGCGTTCCGAGGCTTTCCAGTGCGAAACCGTTGTTGGTCCGATGACGGGATACGCCTTTTCCACGCCGTTTGACTCTATCAGGCATTTCGCTTTTGTCCTTGGCGACATCAAGGGGGATAAACCGGTTCCGGTTCGCATCCATCGTTCGTCCGTTGTGACGGACGTCATCGTCTCTGACAGCATCGTACATCGTAGCCTGCAAAAAATGGCCGCGGAGGGATGCGGGGTGCTGATCTACCTACGCGAAGGATCCTGCGGGGTACCTTTGGCTTCGCTCGATAGCGATATGCCGAAATCCGAAGAACAGAGGCAGAGTCAATGGCTCGAGGTCGGGCTTGGTGCCCAAATATTGAATAGCCTGAAGGTCTGCCGCATCAAGCTCATCACCGAGCGCCAAGTGAACTACGTGGGCCTTGGCGGTTTTGGCCTGAAGATCGAAGCCGTGGAACGTGCCGATTGATGCCAGACCAGATTAGCGTTCGCGGGTCAGCCCAAAGTCCTATCGAGTGAGGTCAAGAATGACGCAGTCCAAACAATCTATAACGACCAGCCTGTTCCGCGATGTTCTGGGGCTTTTCCCAACGGGCGTCGTCGCCGTAACCGGCGTGGGCGACTCGGGGCAGCCCATCGGGATGATACTTGGGAGTTTCGTATCGGTCTCGCTTGACCCGCCTTTGGTGTCGTTTTTGCCAGGTAAATCATCGTCTTCCTGGTCAAAGCTGGCGCGTTGCGAACGCTATTGCATCAACGTGCTGGGATCCAATCAGGAAGACGTATGTCGCGCGCTCGCATCCAAGAGCCCAGACAAATTCGACGGGATCGCCTATTCAGAGTCTGATTGGGGCAATCCCATGATCGTCGGGTCGTTGGCGTATATCCATTGCAAGCGTGAAACCGTCCATGACGAGGGCGACCACGAAATCGTTATCTGCGAAGTAGAAGATCTTGCTGCCAGTGCACCCGGTACGCCTTTGCTGTTTTATCGGGGAGGCTTTGGTACGTTTACGTCTCAGTCTCTCGTGAACGGAGGGTCCGCATTGATGGAAAAGGTCCAGCTTTTGGACCGTATCCGAGACCTGCCGGAAGCGTTGGCGCAAGAACTGGGCACAGAGGTTTCCGCAGTGGCGCTTGTCGAGAACGAAGTCGTCCTAATCGGGTCATATGGGCGGTCACGTACAGTTGATTTTCCTACTCGTGTCGGTCAATACCTGCCTTTCATTCCACCAATCGGGGGTGTGTTTGCCAGCTGGGGCGATGGAGCGTTGAAGGATGCGTGGTTGAACAATTCCGGAACCGACGGCAGTACAGAGCGCAACGCCGCGATGAATTCTATCTCAAACATAAGACGGCGTGGCTATGCTTTGGGACTGGGACACAACCGCAGTTTGGCATGGGAGCAAGCTGCCTACTTCAGGTCAGTAGGAGACCCTCAGATCTCCGCCGCCGAACTGTGCAGGCGCATTGCGGCAACGCTGGAACACTACAATCCCGAAACTTTGGACGCGTCGGTGGATCACGAGTTCCATTTTGCCCAAGCACCGATTTTCGACGCCCAGTCGCAAGTTCAATTAGCGCTTACGTTGTGGGGCCCGCCGGGAAAAATGCCAGCTGAGGAGGTTGGCAAATGGTCATCGAAAGTCTTGGAGACCGCTTTGCGAGCCACACAACGGATCGGTGGTGTCGAGCCGGAAAACACGTGGGCCGCGACCAATACGAAACTCTGAAATGTTGATCAAGAAATTGCACAAATGGCGCCGGAACACAGAGCCTGCTGGTGTCGAGGTCAGAATTCGTGCCTGCACACCTGGTTTGGCTGTGTCTGCCCTAGTGGCCTTGGCCGCGCAATTCCTAGCCGAGCACAACGGCGTTCCCGCCATGCTGATGGCGCTTTTAATCGGTCTTTCGCTGAATTTTCTCGCCGAACCTAACTCTCCGACCGGCACGGGAAGATCCTTCACTGCAAAGTCAGTCCCACGTATCGGCGTTGCGCTTCTGGGCACAAGGATCTCGGTCTCGATGCTGGCGGAAGGCGGCGATGTACAGTCGGCATGCCGCGCCGTCGGCGTAAGCGACGCGACGTACTACAATTGGCGCCGACGGTTTGGCGGGATGGCGCGTTCACAGCTGTCGGAGCTGCGTAGCCTTGAGAAGGAGAGCGCCCGGCTGAAGAAGATCGTAGCAGAGCTCGAGCTGGACAAGCTGATTCTGAAGGAAAGCCTGAACCACCTAAAGCCGAGGGCCTGACGACGGAGCAGCTTCGTCAGGCTGTCATCCACACGCGCCAGAAGCTCGCGACATCGGAGCGTCGAACCTGCCATGTGATTGGCCTCGCCCGCAGCTCGATGCAGTATCAAGCCGTTCCCAGGAACGACGACGACCTGCGATTGGCAATGATCCGCCTTGCCAAGAGCTATGGCCGCAAAGGCTATCGCAAGGTCGCCGAACTGCTGCGGATTGAAGGCTGGCGGGTGAATCATAAGAAGGTGGAGCGCCTCTGGAGCGAGGAAGGGCTGCAGCAACCTCAGCGCCACAAGAAATGTTGATCAAGAAATTGCACAAATGGCGCCGGAACACAGAGCCTGCTGGTGTCGAGGTCAGAATTCGTGCCTGCACACCTGGTTTGGCTGTGTCTGCCCTAGTGGCCTTGGCCGCGCAATTCCTAGCCGAGCACAACGGCGTTCCCGCCATGCTGATGGCGCTTTTAATCGGTCTTTCGCTGAATTTTCTCGCCGAACCTAACTCTCCGACCGGCACGGGAAGATCCTTCACTGCAAAGTCAGTCCCACGTATCGGCGTTGCGCTTCTGGGCACAAGGATCTCGGTCTCGATGCTGGCGGAAGGCGGCGATGTACAGTCGGCATGCCGCGCCGTCGGCGTAAGCGACGCGACGTACTACAATTGGCGCCGACGGTTTGGCGGGATGGCGCGTTCACAGCTGTCGGAGCTGCGTAGCCTTGAGAAGGAGAGCGCCCGGCTGAAGAAGATCGTAGCAGAGCTCGAGCTGGACAAGCTGATTCTGAAGGAAAGCCTGAACCACCTAAAGCCGAGGGCCTGACGACGGAGCAGCTTCGTCAGGCTGTCATCCACACGCGCCAGAAGCTCGCGACATCGGAGCGTCGAACCTGCCATGTGATTGGCCTCGCCCGCAGCTCGATGCAGTATCAAGCCGTTCCCAGGAACGACGACGACCTGCGATTGGCAATGATCCGCCTTGCCAAGAGCTATGGCCGCAAAGGCTATCGCAAGGTCGCCGAACTGCTGCGGATTGAAGGCTGGCGGGTGAATCATAAGAAGGTGGAGCGCCTCTGGAGCGAGGAAGGGCTGCAGCAACCTCAGCGCCACAAGAAGCGCAAGCGTCTCTACC
>NZ_PPFE01000011.1 GCF_002917925.1 Roseovarius confluentis
GTGACTTGTGACAGTGGATCGCCCAGTCACCCAGATGGTCCGCGACGAACTCATAGGCGCGCATCGCGCCCACGGGGATGTCGATGCTCACCTCTGGCCATTGCGCTTCAGGCGACACCCAGCCGCCATCCGTGCAGGTGACCTTAAAGTCATAGCCGTGCATGTGGATGGGATGGTTTGTCATCGTCAGGTTGCCGACGCGCACACGCACCCGGTCTCCCTTGTTGACTACCAGAGGATCGATGTCGGGGAAGATCCGGCTGTTCCAGGTCCACAAGTTAAAGTCGGTCATGGTCATGATGCGCGGCACGTAGGTGCCGGGATCAATGTCAAAGGCGTTGAGCATGATCAGGAAATCACGATCCACCGGCATGAACGTGGGGTCCTTGGGATGGACCACGAACATGCCCATCATCCCCATCGCCATCTGCACCATTTCATCGCCATGCGGGTGATACATGAAGGTGCCGGATTTGATCAGGTCAAACTCGTAGACGTAGGTCTTGCCCGCCGGGATGCCGGGATGGCTCAGTCCGCTGACCCCGTCCATGCCGGAAGGCAGGATCATCCCGTGCCAATGAATCGTCGTCGCCTCGGGGAGCTTGTTGGTGACGTAGATGCGGACCCGGTCACCTTCGACCGCTTCGATCGTTGGACCCGTGGACTGGCCGTTATAGCCCCACAAATGCGCGATCATTCCATCAGCGAGTTCGCGCTCGACCGGTTCGGCGACGAGGTGGAATTCCTTCACGCCGCCATTCATGCGGTGGGGCAGGGTCCAGCCGTTGAGCGTCACGACGGGATTGTAATCTGGCCCGGAAGAGGGCCGCGGAGTAATCGCCGTCGCGGCAGTGTCCATTTGGGCCGCTTCTGGCAAGCCCATGTTTGTGGTCTTGCCCCAAGCTTGAGAGGAGACGAGCGCCGCTCCTGCGGCGCCGGCCCCAAGTAATTGACGTCTATTGATCATGTCATATTCCTTTCAGTGCCCTGCGCCGCCACCGGCGGCAAGTGATACGCCCTCTCCATCGCCCATTCCGCCTGCGCCACCGCCGTATATGGCGGCAGTCAAGTTCGCTTGGGCCAAGTAGAAGTCACGCTTGGCATTGGCCGCCTCGAGCGAGGAACCAAGTTTTTCGCGCACATCCGTGAGCAATTCGAAGGTGTTGGTAATCATGCCGTTATAGGACAGCAGGCCTTCTTCCTCGATGGTCTTGCGCAGCGGCACAAGAACGTCGCGGTAGTGACGCGCAATCTTGTAAGATGCGTGATAAGCGGTCTCAGCAGAACGTGCTTCGGACCGCACATTGACCGCGCGCTCAGCCAGAACATTTGCCGCTTGAAGATACATCAGCTCGGCTTTGCGCATCCGCGCCTTGCCGGTGTCGTAAATCGGGATGGCGAACTCCAGCTCAATCTGCGGGGTAGTTTCAGTTTCAAGGTTACCGTCCTCTCTTTCCCGCTCTGCTTCGAAACCAGCGATGAGCTCGAGATCGGTCACAAGCCGCGTTTGATCGGTCAGCCCGAATGCAGCCGCCTGCGCTTCAAGCCCGAGTTTAGCGACCCGCAGGTCGAACCGGTTTCGAAGGGCTTTAGCTTCCAGGTTGGTGATTGGCCCAACCGACCTCGGGAGCGCTGGCAAAGCATCGGGCACGTAGTAATTCACTTCGGTGCCCCACAGCCCCATTAACCGCGTCAGATCTTCTTTGGCTTGGGTTGCATTCAGTCGGGCCTGTGCCAGCTGTCCAGCCAGCTCGGCATTGAACGCTTGTTCCCGCGCCTGACCGGCCTTGTTCAGCGCGCCGGTCTCGCCCAGCCGGGCCGCAAGTTCTGACCCGGCGTCGGAAGTGGCCTTGGCACGCTTGAGATACGTTACAGTTTCAAACGCAGCCACGGCGTTGATCCACGCCATTCGCGTCTGGTTGGCAAGCGCAAGCGTGTCATTCACCGCATTCATCTGTGCGGCCCGAAAATTCGCATCTGCCAGCAGAACACGTTGCTTCCGCGTTTGCGCGTCAAGGATGTTCGCTCGAAACAACCCTTCTATCGCCCGGTAAGCGCCCAATTCCGCAGCTCCGATGCCAAGCACTCCGATTGCAACGATCGGATTCTCCGGCGTTGATTCCTGCCAAGCCTCTGCAGCCGAAAGTCCGACATTGGCATAGGAGGCTTGCAGCCCCTTGTTGTTCAAGAGCGCGACCTGCACCGCCGTGTCTGCCGAGATCGTTCGTTGATGGACCATTGCGTGAACTTGTTTTTTCAATTCCGCGTTCTCGGCTTGGGTCTGCGCAAAAGCTGTTCTTTTGCCGATGGCCGCCGCGGTCTGGGTTGACACAATCGAAAACCCGGCTTTCTGGTCCGTGTAGGCATCTGGAACCGCCGTCGCGCATGCTGCCAGTGTCATTGGCAGACCAAGCGCAAGTAAAGGTCTCGTCAAAATCATCAGTTTGCCTCCGATTGCTCTTCGTTGACCTCGCGCCAGTCGCGCGGTCCAGTTGGGCCGCGAAACGTGTACCCGGCCAGGGGGTTTTTGTAAGACAAGGGGGATGAGACTGTACCATTGAACGTAGCCTCTTGGCTGGCAACGCTCGGAAGCGGCGTGGGCTCTGACGTGCATGCCCCAAGCACGAGCGCAGATGCGCCCAGAAGTATAGCAATTTTCATTAGTTTAGACCTGACTTATTGAGAAATTCGAGAACGCTTTGCAGGCGCACTCAGAAGATCCACATACCGGATCGGCGGCTAAGTCAGACTCGTGGTGGGCGTTGCGGGCTGTCCGGTTCGAACGATACGATCAGGCGGTCGACAGCCACGTGACGCGCGCTTGGCTCGTCGCGCGACCGGATCACGTTTCTTTCATCGAGAACAACCGAAAAGCAGAAGCCGTTGCAGCATTGAATCCCGTCATGTTCGTCATCCGCGTTTGCAACGTGTTCGCTTTCTCCGCA
Organism: Roseovarius confluentis; assembly: GCF_002917925.1. Lineage (GTDB taxonomy): Bacteria > Pseudomonadota > Alphaproteobacteria > Rhodobacterales > Rhodobacteraceae > Roseovarius > Roseovarius confluentis. The sequence goes on from NZ_PPFE01000011.1 coordinate 2,946, forward strand.
ATGAGTTGCGGTGGAATGGCCGTGACCACTATCGTTTAATTCAGACATCGTTTCGGCGCTATGATCTGTGCCAACCGGCTCGCCATGTCCGCCCATCTGAGCATGTAGAGCAGACGACGGAACTGTAGCCAAAGCAAGCACACAGATGATACCAAGCATCATCTGACGCAATCTTGAAATGGTGAGAGCGATCCTCATAGTAAGTTAAATGTATCATGGAGAGCATTTTGTCAACGTTTCCATCCTTTGAAAACTGTGACCTGAGCCCCGACTCCCCTCCAACCATTTGGAGAATCCGCAGGTTACGGCAAGATCTATCGCTTCGGAGAGGCCTTCGCGGGTATCCTCATGGTCGCCGGAGCGCTCACCTGGCTTTCGGCACCCGTGGCCTTGTTCATCGGCACCGTAGGTGCGGTATCGGTATTCAAGGCGGTCTACATCGACAAGCGCGAGTTGAAATGCGCCTGCGTCGGCGGTGACAGCAACGTGCCGCTGGGGTTCGTCTCGCTCACCGAAAACGTCATGATGGTGGTGATGGGGATCTGGATGCCGATCCGGGTCTACCTGATCGGCTGACGGCCCCGCGACCTCTACAGGGGCGCGGCGTGTACGACCTATTTGAGTGGTGGAGATGATCCCCACTTACCAACCATCACGCCAAGAGCTGGTTCGAGGTTCGTCAGCCGATTGTCGCGAGAAAGGGAAACGTCCCCAGCAGCCAATAGGCAAACCGTGACAATTGCCCGGTCATGATGGCAACTCCCATGATGATCATGGCAATACCCGCGCCCTTGTAGAGCCAGCGGCCGGCCTTGCCGATCTGCCTTACCCGCGCGGCGATGGCGTCGGTGAAGAGCGCCGCCAGCAGGAAGGGCACCCCTAGACCAGCGGAATAGATCGACAGCAGCCAGATGCCGTCCGCCATGCCGCCGGAGGTCGAACTGAGTGTCAGGATCGCGCCGAGGATCGGTCCGATGCAAGGTGTCCAGCCAAAGGCGAAGGCCAGTCCCAGCACGTATGCCCCGAGCGGGCGACCGCCGGGAATGTCGAGATTGAAACGGGTATCGCGCGAGAACGCATTGAGACGAAAGACACCCAGCATGACCAGTCCGAACAGAATGATGATCGCGCCGCCGAGATAGTTCAGCTCGGTGCGCCATGTCAGCAGCAGGGATCCGAGCGCACTGGCCCCAGCCCCGAGTGCGACGAAGACTGTCGAAAAGCCCAAGACAAAGCAGGCGCTCAACCCGAGCGCCCCGGCGCGCGCCCGCAGGCCGACCGAACGCGTCGTGCGCAAATCCGGCTGGCCCGCAATATAGGAGACATAGCCCGGCACCAGCGGCAGGACGCAGGGCGACAGGAACGAAATGGCCCCCGCCAGAAAGGCCGCGAAAATGCCGATGCCGGAGATATCCGTCATTTTTCACGATCGGTGTTGAAGGGCCGCAGGGCCCACCAGAACGCGGTCAGCGGGATCACGATCCATTGCAGCACAGGTGACAGGCCCGCATCAAGGATCGGAATGATCGGCATCAGGTCCGAATAGGCCCAGGCCGCGCGGATCACAATGTTGAGCCATTCACTGAACAGCGTGTATCCCAGCCCGAATACCACCGTCAGGACAGTCACAGACCGCCGCGTGGAGGCAACCAGGGGCCAGCCCCGGCCCGACAGCATGAGCGCAAGCATCAGCGTGCTCATGGCGATCAGGATATCGCCACCCGTGCAATGGACGGCTGCGAAGACAATCTCCCCCCAAGTGCCCTCTTTCCAGATCGTGTAGAGCGGCATATGTGCGAACTCCCAGATCAGATTGGCCGGGATTATTACCGAAAAATACCGACGCAGAGCTGTCAGGGAGATTCCGTCTGTCGAGGACAGCCTGACGCCAGTCGCGACGACACTCATTGAAACACACCTGTCAGCCGGTCCCACCAGCTGGGCTCCCGGCGTCGATGTTGGTCGTTGTTGATCAACTCGCTGACGTAGAGGATCAGGTTCACGTTCTTGAAGTCCATGCCATGGAATTTTGCGGCGAACCGTCCGCCGATGTCCACGACATGGGTGACCGCTCCGTGCATCATCGTGTCGCTGTCGGCAGTCATCGTGAACTCCATCCCATATTCCCGCGCGAGAAGGCGCGTTACGTCATCAGATTGATGAGGCTGCTTGGTCAAAATGACCCAGTTGCTCGTGTCGAGTCCATGCCGATCCGCGTAATCGCGCAGCAGGTCCGGCGTGTCATTCACCGGATCGGTCGTGATCGAGATGAACTGTACCAAATCTTTCATCGGCCCGTCGTTGATCGAGGCCTGAATGGCCCCGATCTTTTGGGAGTGGAGCGGGCAGATATCCGGGCAATTGGCGTAGATGAAGTGCAGGATGACCACCTTGTCGCCGAAGTCCGACAAGCGCACAGTATTCCCCTCGGAATCCCGCAACTCGAAATCCGGAGCCTGCGCTGCATCGATGGCTTGGAAGTAGGGTTCCATCTCGAACATACGTGCATCCAGGTTTTCACCCGGATGATTGGCGAAGGCCGGAGACGAAATCGTGGTCGCAAGTATCGCCAAGGCTGCGCGACGGGTCAGAAAACTGTTCAAGTGTCGCCTCTTTCAGTTTGAATGGGATTGGCTGTTTTCGCATCCTTACATTGTCCGCCGGACCCGCCCTTCATGCATAAACCGAGACCGCACATCGCAGCGCAGGGGGCCAGCGAGACCAGAACAGGCGCGAGCCCGATCGCGGTGAGCCATCCCCAGTTCAGCGCCATGCCACCCCCCATGACCGTTGCCGCACCGACGAAAAGCAATCGCCTGCGCGTCAACAACGGGGGCCTGTTGCCAGCACTGGAAATGCCTGAAGTGGCTGCGTCGCTGGACGGTATTACGTCGGTCATCCGAAAAATCCTTTCTATGTTAGTGAGATAGTCATTCCGGTAACTGGAAGGTCAAGGGTGAGGGAACGTCTTCTGGGGAACTCATTCGATAAATCCGCGCAGAAAGGACACCATTTCGGGGTCGTCCCATTCGGCTGGTCCGACCAGTCGCCCGAGCTCCCGCCCCTGCGCGTCGATCAGGATCGTCGTCGGCAGGCCAACGGTGCGCAGCGCGGTCATCGAAAGCATGGTCTGGTCGACATACATATTGAGATTGGTGACACCGATCTCGTCGTAGAAACGCCGAACGATTTGTGATCCGGCCCGGTCGATGGAAAGGGCAACCACTTCGAAGTCGTCGCCGCCAAGTTCCGCCTGGAGCGCATCCAGCGTCGGCATCTCTTCGCGGCAGGGGACGCACCAGGTTGCCCAGACGTTCACGAGGATCACCTTGCCGCGAAAGTCCTCCATGTCCCCACGGCTGCCGTCTTCTTTCTCGTAGCGCACATTGGCGACGGGCTGCGGGGTATCGTGCAGGGCGAACCCCTGCGGTCCGGCAAACGCCGTGCCGACGGACAGTGCCCAAGCGATCAGCGCCGGTTTCAGATGTTTCATGGCGTTGTCTCCTTGGCGGATTGGGTGTTCAGATCACGGACGATCGGCAATAGGGTTTCTTCCAGGATTGACCGCGTAATCGGACCGACATGGCGGTAGGCGATGGTGCCATCGGCGATGACGTAGGTTTCGGGCACGCCATAGACGCCCCATTCGATACCGGCGCGTCCGTTGATATCGGCCCCAATGCGCGCGTAGGGATCGCCCAATTCGTCGAGCCAGGCGCGCGCCTGATCGGGCGGGTCCTTGTAGTTGATTCCGTAGAGCGGCACCTCACCGGTTGCGTTCAACTCCATGAACAGCGGATGTTCGGCACGGCAGGGCACACACCACGAGGCAAAGACGTTCACCAGTGACACGTGTCCGATCAGGTCCTGCGTCGAAAGACCTTCTTCTCGGCCAAGCACCGGGGGCAGCGCGAAGTCGGGCACGGGTTTGCCGAGAAGTGCCGACGGCAAGTCGTCGCCACCCTTGAAAAGCCCCCAACTGAACAGGACCATGAGGGCAAAAGCTATCAGCGGCACCAGCACGAACCTGGAGATACTGCGCCGCGACACAGGGTCGGCATTTCCCTCGACCTCTTCCGTCATGGCTGCGCCTGCTCATCGGCAAGGGATCGGCTTTCCTGCGACGCGCGGATCCGGTCGGGCCATGTGCTCTTGATGTAGTCAATGATCCCCGTGATCTCATTGTCTGTCAGCACATCCTCATATCCGGGCATGTCGCTTTCGTACCCGTTCCCGACAATCGCCGCCGGCCCGCGTTTCACGATGTCGAGCAATACGCGGTCGGGGTGATGCCAGGTATGGCCGGAGGCGTCGTGCGGCGGGGCAGGCAACTTGCCGTTCGGCAATCGTGTGCGCCAATCTGGTTGCCCCTCCAGGTTCGCCCCATGGCAACTGGCACAATTTTCTTGATAAAGGCGCTCGCCCATGAGCACGTCGCTCTGCGCCGCTACTGGCAAAACCGTTGTGGCGAGCAAGACCGCAGCGAGCCTAATGGTGTTTTTCACGGCACTTCCGCATTCTTGTTACGAACCACATACAGAGAATGAAAAGTGCCGCCAGCAACGACAGGACAAGCAGGACGCAAAGCGCCCAGGCCAATCCCATCGACAACAGGCTGTCGCCACTGCTGGCATCCTCAATCCGCATTCTGGCACATTTCTATTTCCCGCTGTCCGAGCGGATGTATTTGACCAAGGCGATCGCCGCGAGCACCAGCACACCCACGATCAGCAACCAGACGAGGCCCATCGCAATCATCATGCCGCCGCCCATCATTCCACCGTCCATCATCATGCATTCCATCCTTTGCTTTCCCTTGAAGCCGGTCTGGCACGGGTTCGCACCAGACCGCGCGATAGATCATTCGACCGCATATACGGTCGGGCTCACACCTTCCTCGACGGTGTAAATCTTGAAGGGCTCCTGTTTCGCACCGCCCATACCCGGCGACCCCAATGGCATGCCGGGAAGAGTCACACCGGCAATTTCCGGGCGCTCTTCCAGCAGCCTGTTGACGACATTGATCGGCACGTGGCCGCTGACAACGTATTCGTCCAAAGAGGCTGCATGGCAGCCTTGGAAGTCATCCGGGATGCCCGCATCGCGGCTAATCTGCGCCAGATCGTGGGTCGGCTTCACCTCCACCGTGAAACCGTTCTCGCGCAGATAGTCCGCGTAACTCTCGCAACATCCGCATTGTGGGTTCTTGTAGAGCGTGACCTCCTGCGCCGCGGCAGGCGCGGCATTCAGGCTCATCGCAAGGACGGCGACGGTACCTGCCGTGCCGAGGCTGGCAAATCCAAGTATCTTCTTCATCGGTTCATTCATTTTCATGGTCCTAAGTGTGTGAGTTTCAAGTTTTGGTCGTGCCGGGTTCGACACGGATGACGCCCATCATGCCCGCCGCCTGGTGTTCCAGAATGTGGCAATGGAACATCCAGTCACCGGGATTGTCCGCGGCGAAGGCGATCTCGACCCGTTCTTCGGGTGCCATCAGGACGGTGTCCTGCCATTCGCGATACCGAGTCGGTTGTCCGTTGCGGGCAATCACACGGAACGAATGCCCATGAAAATGGATCGGATGGTGCCAGGCGGTGCGATTATCCATCTCGAACATGTGCGACGTGCCCTGCGGCAGGACCAGCAAGGGGTCCATCATATGACCCGTCGCGGCTTCTCCATTGATGAACCACATGTTGCCCTCGCGCATCTGGTCCATCATCGACCCCATGCCGCCGCCCATCATCATCTGCCCCATCATTCCGCCGTTGAAGACGATCCGGTGCCGCGCGGCCGACGCCATGACCGGTTCGGCCAGCGGGTTGGGCGGCAGCTCCATCGACCAATCCGGCACCGTGTCCCGCAGCCTGTCCGGCGCGTAGGCAAGATCAACCAGACGGTATTCAAGTCCCTCGTAGAAGGCATCGATGACGGTCACGGCATCTCCGGGCTTGCCGGTCAAGTCGATGACCAGATCGACACGCATCGCCGGGCCGATCACCACGACCCCGCCGTCAGGGGCATGGGGCGTCACGGGTTGACCGTCCAGCGCGACCACGACGGGGGCAAGACCCCCGAAATCCAGCCCGAATATCCGCGCGTTCGCCGCGTTGACTAGCCGCAAGCGGATGCGCTCACCGGATTGCACCGAGATGCGTTCGGGGATCTGACCGTTGATGGTCACGGAATTGCCAATACGACCGCCGTGCATCGCGTCATGGCGGTTGCCGAAGTCATCCGCAATCTGTCCGTCCCGGGTCATGCGCCAGTCGTCCAACATCCAGGTCACGTCGCGATCGACGCGGATCGGGTCCGCCTCCTCCACGATCAGCGGCCCGTAAAGCCCGCGTCCGACCTGTTCCGAACTGCGCTGGTGCGGGTGATACCAGAACGTGCCCGCATCCAGCGCATCGAATTCGTACAGGAATTCGCCATCGAAGGGGATCGGGTCCTGCGTGAGGAACGGCACCCCGTCCATCGCATTGGGCGTGCGGATGCCATGCCAGTGGATTGTGGTCCCTTCATCCAACCCATTTCGAGCCAGAACCCGCACGCGGTCGCCCTGCCGGACCCTGATTTCAGGACCGGGGACGGATCCGTCATAGCTCCAGACATTAGTCGGGCCGTATGGTGACGGGCGCAGGGCGGCCTGTCCGGATGCCGCGCGTAAGACAAATGGGTCCCCAGTTGGATCGGCCATCGCCATTCGTGCAGGTGACAGAGCGGATAGGGCTGTGAATGCAGCACCTGTGCGAAGCACGTGCCTTCGTGAAATCGGTCTGTGGAGGATCATCGCAATTGCCTTGATTTGAAAGGGTCGCACACAGCCAGCTTCGGCCAAGGCAACAATCAGGCCTCGCAGCAGGCGAGGCCGGTTTCAGGTTCAGACAGGCAGTTTGGGCGGGAATGGATCGAGTGAAGGATTGATGCCGAGCGGCATTAGAGGTTCGGCACCCCGGACGGCAATACCAAAGGGCATGGCGAGCTGCGCTAACGAAACCTTGGCGATGATGCCGGCCGTTCCACTGGAGCCGCAAGGAACAGGACACCCGCCCTCGCAGGGCACCGCGTCAGAAAATCCTGCGGGGACGCATCCGTAGCAAAGCTGATCTTGGCTCTCGGCGGTGTCTATCTGCGTAATGGCCGCGTCCGACATACTGGCCGACACCCCATCCGGTGCAATCACGGCACCGAAGCTGAAAGCCAGAATCAAAATGAGGCGGAAAGCGCGGATCATGCAATTCTTATGCAAGCTTCCAGTAGGGGGAAGTCAAGAACTATCCTGTAACATCGGCGTGACATTGGTACTCGCCGATTGGCCAACGAATGCCGGCGGATGGTTTCAGAGGAAAATTCGAGGCGAGACTGCATATTTACCCAAGGTCTGTTTCGAAGCCAGCAGCCATCCGCTTACTTTCATGCGGATGGCTGCCCTTGTGTCAACTTGCGTCTTTGAATTTGGTGTATTCGCCGCGCACCTGGATCGTCACGGTCGCGGGCTCGCTGTCTCGATTTCGCCAGAACCAGCCGTGTTCGCCGTCGAATGCCGCAATGATCTCGCCCTCGTCGCCCGTCGAACCGCGGCCCTTTTCATAGGTCACCGAATTGCCGCCGCCGTGGCCGTGCATGTCGAAATTCACCCGACCGCCTTCGACCAGCATCCGGTATTCCACCGTTTGGCACTCTTCCATGACCAGCTTCCACTCGGCACTGTCACCGGGTGCCAGCGTGAAGGTGGTTTCGTCGCGCCAGATCTCGGCTTCCTGCGCGTGGGCTGTGCCGACAAAGAGCCCGAAGATGTCGTTCATCAGGCTTGACTGCTCCTCAGCTTCAAGCTCTAACAGCCTGTCGGCCTCGGCCTCTTCCCCGAGCTGGGTTTTGATCTCTCCCATTTCGGCCAGACCGATCGCGCCGCCGATCCCGGTCGGGTCGATGCCGTATTCGGCGGGCAGGACGACGGTGACGAGGATCACGACCGCCGAGACCGCCGCGATGACGGTGGAGCGGATCAGTTGAGCAGAGCTTGGAAGCTCGTCGAGGCTGGGTTTTTCTGCGTTGAACATCTGTTTGTCTCCTTATGCGGCCTCGAAATAGCCGGTGATTTGCAGTCCCATGAGGATGAATCCCATGGACATCATGACGACGTTGGCGGTGTAGGCCTGGCGGAAGAAGTTCGGGGACTTCCGCCAGTAGCCCATGACGATGAGGATCACGGCGAGCGCCATGATCTGGCCGAGCTCGACACCGACGTTGAAGGCCAGAAGATTGGCCAGCAGTCCGTCCGAAGCGATCTCGTAGTTGAGAATCTTGGTGGCGAGGCCGGTGCCGTGAAAGAAGCCGAAAATCAGCGTCGCGGCCTTGGTGTTGGGCTGGAACCCGAACCAGCGCTGGTAAGCCCCCAGATTGTCGAGCGCCTTGTAGACGACCGAGAGGCCGATGATGGCGTCAATGATGTAGGCGTTGATGCCCCACCCGAACCAGACACCGGCGAGCATCGTGGTCGAGTGCCCGAGGGCGAAGAGGCTCACGTAGATGCCGACGTCCTTCATCCTGTAGAGGAAGAAGACGACGCCGAACAAGAACAGGATGTGATCGTAGCCGGTCACCATGTGTTTGGCACCGAGATACATGAAGGGGATGATGTTTACCCCCAGATTTCCTGGATATAGCCTGCGTCACCTTCGGTCACGGCATGGGCAAGTGCTTGTCCCGCATTCAGAATGAGCGCTGACAGCATAATGGAGGACAGGATCACGGTCCGGCGAATGCCGAGATCGGTCGAGCCCCGATGGACTGTAGTCATGGATTTAACTCCGCATATGTGTTGATGATCGAATGCAACGCGCCGATGGCGCGGCCGATCAGACGCGCGGAGGGCGTTCGATCTGGTTTATCCGTAACGTGTTCGACGTGGCCGAACTCAGCCGCCATGCGGTTCTGTAGATATCAAGCGGCTGCGACGACAGATCGAGACCGGGCACGACCGCTTGACTGTGATCGTGATCGATACTGTCATGGCTATGGCCGTGCATGGCCCAGAGAATATCTTCTTCGAAACCATGTGAATGACCATGTTCCGCGATCATTTCCGAATGCTCTTGGATCACATCGAGGACATTAGGTACATGAGAGGTCGTGGGTAGCACTGACCAGACCAGCAGGGCCATGCAGAGAAGTGTGGCGAAGGCGGCTTGTCCGATTGTCCGTAAGGTTGTCATCATCTCTGCCTGCCTGCCTGCCTGCCCGCTCGTCGCTCGCGTGGTGCGTCGCGGCACCATCTTGTTCTATCCCCCAGGGGAGGATAAGCCTTCCTTATGAGAAATCCCCCGGTTCATGCAACCCATCCCGCTGTCACAGTACCCTAATAAATCAGATTCTGCGGATTCAGGGCATTTTGGAGCACTTTTGTACCCTTAATTGCAATATATCCACAGGCTCCGCGCCTCAGGATTTGACACCAACTGAGCCTTTCCAGATTGCATCGGCGCGCGTCAGAAGCGCTTGGCGATTTGCGTCTGCTCCAAGCTCGGATATGGCCTGACGAGCTGCCTGCAGAGCGCTCTCGGATGCACTTGGGCGGCTCGTTCCATGCGTTTTCTGCCCGGTCGGATGCTCTGATTCCCACCGCCCCGGAAGCCGCTGGCCGAGGTCTCGCGACAACCCACGGGCCCGCTCAATCACCCGACGATGTTGAGGAAAGGCGCGACGCAACTCAAGGACCATCCGTTCATTTCCACGTAGAATGATGGCAGCACCCAAAATGGGACGAGTCACGCTTATACCGATCCCGGCAAGCGCCATTAACCTTTCGCGCTCACTCCCCGAAGTGGGCGCCCAAAGATGCCCGATCTCCATCACTGCCATGAGATGCAAGGTCAAATCCACCCGGCGCAACCGCGCGAGATTGTTCATAGCGACAGCCGTCTTAAGAGCTTTCGCGCCGCCTAAAGCTCGAGCCCGAAGTCTGCCTGACACATCTTTGGCTGGATACTTGGTTGCCAGAGACTCACCGCAGGTTTCGCAGATCATCGACCATGCAAAGCGCCAATGACGAAGAGTGAGACCGGGCGTATGCTCCGCGCACCCCGGGCAATGCTGGAAGTCATGCTGCGACACGATACGCAGCGAATGATGCGTCGCGTCCGGAAGGCACATGGCGGCGATTTCATCCGGGGACCGCTGAACCGCACCGCATAGCCTGGCCCAGTTCACCGCCCGCAGGTCGTTCGCACATTCCGGCACCCTGCCCTGCCCCAAACCCAGATAACCACAAAGCTCTTCAACCGAACAATGATTGGCTTTCGCCAGTCGCCCGATCCAGCTGGACAGAAGCTCATCGCGCGCCGGCGGTGGCCGGAACGGTAACGGTCTGACGGTCATCTGTCAACGGCGGAGTAAAAACCGGCCACGCGGCGGTGTAAAACCAGGCCAGTGGCAGGGTGCCAAGCGCCATGGCGCGCGCGCTCTCCAGATAGCTGGCGCGTGCCATGGCGCATTGGTCCGCAGGGCCAATTCTGTGACGGTTGATCAGGTGCCGGCTTCTTTCCGGGCGCGGCTTTGGGCAAGTCTGTAACTCTCACCGTTCATTTCGAGGATGCTGACGTGATGGGTCAGGCGGTCGAGGAGAGCGCCGGTCAGCCGTTCGGTGCCGAAGATTTCGGTCCATTCGTCGAACGGCAGGTTGCTGGTGATCAGCGTGGCGCCGCGCTCATAGCGCTGCGAGATCAGCTCGAACAAGAGCTCCGCACCGGTCTTGGAGAGCGGCACGAAGCCCAGCTCGTCAATGATGAGCAGCTTGACGCTGGCCAACTGCTTTTGCAGCCGCAGCAGGCGACGTTCGTCGCGGGCCTCCATCAGTTCACTGACCAGCGTGGCGGCGGTGATGAAGCGGACGGGCAACCCCTTCTGGCAGGCCTCCAGCCCGAGGCCGAGAGCAACATGGGTCTTGCCCGTGCCGCTCGGGCCAAGGGCGATGACGTTCTCCCGCCGCTCGATCCAGTCGCAGCGGGCAAGTTCCAGCACCTGCATTTTGTTCAGCTTGGGGATCGCCTTGAAGTCGAAGCTGTCGAGGCTCTTGGTGGCCGGGAACTTCGCCGCCTTGATGCGCCGCTCGATCATCCGCCGCTCCCGGTCGATCAGTTCCAACTCGACCAGGCGGGTCAGGAACTGGACGTGGTCCTGACCTTCGGCGGCGCATTGTCGGGCGAGCTTGTCGTATTCCCGCAGGAAGGTCGGCAGCTTCAGCGTCTTCAGATGATCCGCGAGCAGGATCTTCGGGGCGTCACTCATTCCGCCGCCTCCGACGTCAGGGCCATGTAGCTGGCGACCGAGGTCGTCTCGACATGCGCGCGTGGCAGGTAGGGGTAGACGTCGAGGTCGAGCTTCGGCGGCCGCTTCTCGACGTGACAGAGCACGAGGTGCTTGACCGCATCAAAGCCGACCGCCCCCAATTGCAGGGCCCTCTTCACCGCGGCGTGGAGGTCATCGATGCCGAAGGTCTCGAGCAGGCGCAGAACCTGAACATACTCGCGGCGCCCGGCCTTTTTCATTCGCGCTTCCATCAGGCGGCGCAGGGTCGCGAACTCAGACGGCAGGTCCCATTCAGCCAGGGGCGCCGCCTGGTCCAGAGCGTTGATCTTTTGCTCGATGAGCGGAAGGTAATGCACCGGATCAAAGACCATGTCCTCACGGTCGTGGCAGCGGGGATGGCGTGCGATCACCTCGCCATCGCAGCCGATCACAACCACGTCGACATAGCCCCTGATCCAGACGTCACGGTGGCCGTAGGCGACCGGCACCGAGTAATCATTGGTCTTGTAGCGCACCAGCGCCTGGGAGCTGACCCGTCCGGTCGCCTGATCACAGGCATCGAACGGCGCCGCGGGGAGTTCGGACATCGCCGCCAGATCCCGCGCGAGCCGGTCTCCGATGGTCTCGGATTGCCCCCGCAGGACATCCGACTGGCGTTTTCGGCACTGCTCCTCCAGATCGACGTTGAACGCCTCCCAAGAAGCAAACCGCGGGATCGGCACCATGAAGTTGCGCCGGGAATAGCCGACCAGGCCCTCCGCGTTGCCCTTGTCGTTGCCTTTGCCGGGACGGCCGTATCGATCACGGAACAGGTAATGTGACAGGAACCCGCTGAAGAGCGTCGCCCGCTTGCGCGTTCCGTCCGGCAGGATCTTCGCAACCAAGCAGCGGTCGTTGTCGTACAGGATCGAGATCGGCACCTTGCCGAAGAAGGCAAAGGCGTGGATATGGCCATCGACCCAAGCCTCGGCGGTGGCCGCCGGATAGGCTCGCACGAAGCAGCCATCGCTGTGCGGCAGATCCATAACGAAGAAGTGTGCCTTCTGCTCAACACCGTCGACGACAACCACCGCCTCGCCGAAGTCGGCCTGGGCGTGCCCGGGCGGATGCGCCAGCGGCACGAACATCTCGCGGCCGCGCCGTTCGCGCTGACGCATGTAATCCTTCACGATCGTGTAGCCGCCGGTGAACCCGTGCTCTTCGCGGAGCCGCTCGAACACACGCTTCGCCGTGTGGCGCTGCTTGCGATGGATCTCCCGATCGCTGTCCAGCCAACCGTCTATGATGCCGGTGAAGGCATCCAGATTTGGTCGTTTGACCGGTGCCGTTCGTCGATATCCAGGCGGAACCGAAAACGCCATCATCTTGGCTACGCTGTCGCGCGAGATGTTGAAATGCCGCGCCGCTTCTCGCTGGCTCATGCCCTCAGCACAGGCCAGCCGAACTTTCCGATACAAATCCACGGTGAAAATCCTCCCGCCCTCCCTGTCGCCAGAAAGGGTAAAGGTGGCCGACTTTTACGCCGCCCGCAGCAGGCTCATCCCGCCGCTACCGTGGCCGACTTTCGCACCGCCGTTCTCATTTCAGCCCACTCTTGCGATGCAAGGTATTCAGCATGAGATCTTTGGAAGTATGACTTGCCCTTCGAACTACCCCGCCACCGGCTCTCTTGGAGCTTGACATAACGGCGACGGATTGAGTCCCAACTTCCCTTGCGCTTTGCCTCGTAAGCCGGGTTTTGCGCAGTGTCTATTTCTGGCAGTAGATCAGTCTCGGGTGTGCGTTTGACGGGGTTTCCAATCAACAGGCCGCAGTCGAGGCACTGATTTTTGACAATTGGTCCGCCGCCCTTATTGAAGCCACGGCGGAGTTCAATATGCTCGTGTCGGCACTCGGTTGCGCTCAGAGCGCTCACCTCCTTTGCATAGCGCTCTGCAAGGTCGCTATCCAATGGTACTCGTTGGCCGGTGTCAGGGTCGGTAATCGCCATTGGTCTTCTCTACTTTTGTTCGAGTGCTCCACGACCATCGGGGCTAGTTTCATGGTCGCAGAAAAAACCTTGAATAAGAGGAGCGTTGTTGGGGCGGGCCCTCATTGAACTGCTTTGTCCGCGTCGGGATCCGGCTAGTACCCTGTGCTTCCAAATCCATGGGTGTCTCTTTCGGTACCTGACAGTTCGTGAACTTCGAACAGCTCTGGTGACTCGAAACGTACAAACACGATCTGTGCTATTCGCATACCATGAGTAACTGCGAAATCTTCTCTACCTAGGTTAGCTAGCAAAACGGAAATCTGCCCACGGAAGTCTGGGTCAATCGTCCCGGGAGCGTTCAAAACAACAACGCGCGATGACTTCGCAAGCCCTGATCTACTTCGCACTTCACAAAGGATATTCTCAGGACAGGCCAATGAAATCCCCGTCGGAATAGAAAGGACCTCTCCGGCTCTGATTAAAATACCATACTCACGATCATGCGCCGGCAAGTTTGCCCGGATGTCGTATCCAGCTGCGCCATCCGTTGCCTTAGCAGGCGGAGCAATACCTTTGTCCGCGCCCTCGCAGTAGGTGAAGTCGATCCTCATAGCTCCGCCTTAGCCGAATTCTCGCCATCAAGACAGTCGCCACTGGCATCTGGATTCCAAAGCCGGTGATCGTTGGAAAACTCGGCCTTGTACCCGAGCTTTGCGGAAAATTCTCTGAAAGCATCTAGAGTCAAATATGAAGCGCAAGTTCCAGAATAGGCGTCTTCTAGAGCATCCCAGAAACGACATATCTGTTCGTGTAGATGTTCTTCAAATCCACCCGGCACAGTTTTTACACAAACAATGCAGTCGGATGGAACAACCGGCTGTATGAACGAGCCAACAGCAACTTTCTCGACGTTTGGTCGAGCAACCCTTGGAAGCATAAGTACTTTGCCAGACACTAGTTTGTTCTTTCGCGTCGCGCGGCGTCTGCTGATCGAGATTTCATAGTTAAACAAGTCTGTTGTGTGGATAAGGCTCGGTCCCTGTGTGTGAAACACACCGTCTGCAACCGCGTGGCTACCTCGCATAAACACCAAGCTATACGGATGTTTGGGGGTTATTTTGTCGACATTGGAATTTTGACTTGCCTGATCCGACACCAGAGCCGCACGTTTAGAGATCCGGACCAAATGGACAGAAACCGAAGCTCTACTGAAGCCAGGGCTTTCATACACCCCCAGATCATCAACGTTGTAACCGTTGGACAGATTTTCGCGGGCTTGGCCGTCTTTTTGACTGTAAAGGCAGGAACGCGGAACGATGGCAAGTATCTCGCCATTGGCGCTCAAGTAACTACAACTTCGAAGCAGGAAGGCCATGGCTTTACTGCTCTTGACTAGATTATCGCCGAACTCCGTCGTCTCGAATGATGAGCCTCGGCAAGTGAACGGCGGGTTTAGAAGGACAAGGTCTATCCTGCCTTGTAGATCATGATTGGCTGCTCGCGCTGCACTCGACAGATAGTCTGAGGTAATTGCTTTCAGCCCTGGCAGACTGTCCTGCGCTCTAGCTATTGCTTCCGGATCGAGGTCGAGCCCGTGAAGCTGAGCTTGAGGCCATCTTTTCCTTGCTTCTAAAAGAAGCGCACCGTCACCTACTGCGAAATCCGCAATTATTCTGGGGTCGCGTTGAACACTCAATCTGACCAAGTCACGGGCCAGCGCCGTCGGTGTATAAAAGTCGTCCTTCAAAGGCCCATAAACTCGCTGACTGCATAGACAAGGCATTTGTCTGTTCCACTTGTTCGGCCAGGCTTTCGCAGCACATGATCGTAGATGATCTCGGAACGGGACTCATTTTGCATCGCGAATAGCAAAGCCCCTAGTGCGTGTGGCTTGGTGCCAACCAACCCAAGCTTCATAACATGATCGTCAAACTCGGACGCCAGCTCTTCAAGGCGATAAAAAAGGCTAAACGGGCAGTTTGACTTGGCAAATCGAACTCTCACAAACGACTCAGAACGCTGTAGTGGGTTAGCGTTGCCAAGGTAGGCGCTAAACGGGTACTCTTGGCGAAACCCGGGAACCCCAATGATTGGAAAGGTCTTTCTATCTTCCGGTTGAACATTTTCGAACATATGAGCAAATCGCGTGCCTTCGAAGCCCAGTAGAGGCACAAAGCAGGACTTCTCTTCTTCAAAGTCTCCAAATGTCGGGAACATAGGAAGCTGATCGATACCTTGGATCCTAAGGCTCAAGTCAAAAATATCGCCAAGCTTTGGCTCTAGTGTTTTCAAGTAGCTACTTGGCTCAAGGTAGACGACACGAACCGTTCTACCTTGTTCAACAGCACATCTCATCAAGGCGGCCCAAGTGGCATGGCCCAGACCAGTGATGTCGATGTAGACAACTGGTTCGGATACTGACTGTAGAAAAGCTGAGATCGAGCTCTTATTTCGAAGACTGATCTGGTCGCCGCCGGCTATGTCACTTGAGAAATAGTACTTGTCCTCAGCCGTCACCTTATAAAAGCGCACGCTATCCGCCCTTGCAGCCAACTCATCTGCGAAAGCGCTTCTTGGCTCACCGCTTGTGCCGTAGATGTACGCACTATCCTTTGTTGGGGTGAACTCGGTAATCTCATTGAATTCCTTTGTAAAAAGCGGACGATCAGCCAACATCGTTAAAGAACGCCTCGAATAGTTGCATCTGCTGAGGATGTTCGTCGCTTTGCTCTACACCGTGCTTGGAGATAATCTCTTGAATGAATTTTTTGGGTTCAGCTATCAATCCGGAGATTTGAGCACCTTTCAGGACAATCTTTCGCTTGCGGCGATAGCTGTACTCGAAGAAGGGGGAAAAAATCGGATGAACTGCGTAGTCAGAAGTACGTGTTTCGAACTCCATGCGCTTACTGGACTCAGTCCGAACTAAAGCAAGATGCATGACTGCCGACTCTAGCAGCTCACGAACATCCGATGAAAGAACTTCATTATCCATGAAATGGAACTGAGTATACTCTGGGGCGTGGCCTTGAGGATGGGAGGCAAGCGCCTCAAAAACCTTTCCAAGACCCAAAAGGAGCTTTGTCAACTGAGCACCATTAACTGACAGGCCCTCTAACTCTGATAGGTTCTTCTTGGCGACGCTTACCGCGGCTCGAGTTTGAATCTCTTCAGAAATCGGTACGTCTACCAAGCCGTGCTTTCGATTTAGTTGGATCGACCTGCCAACCAATTCGAGGAGATAACGGATGTTACCGTTGGCTAGAAGAACATAGGTCTGCCAACCGCAGTAATACTTACTAATTTCGGCTTTCTTTGATTTAATGGTGAAGAGCATAGAGAACCGATAATTATCGAAGCGCTCTTTCCATTTCTGTTTATGATTGTGCCTTTCGTTAAGCACCTCTTCAATTGGAAGGTTTTGGCTAGTTGCCCAAAACTGGGCGAAGTACAGCTCTAGGCTGGGAATATCCGAGATCTCTTTTTCAGAAATACCTGACTTAATCCAGTCAGACCGGATGAGCTTTGCCTTGTCATCAATCCCAAGACGATCTGCTTCCTCATATGACGTCATACCAGGCAGCAATTCTTCCAGAGATGCAATCGCACCCAAGCTCTCTTCCTGTTGGGCTCGAATGAGGCAAACGCTTTCCGCAAACTCTCTGAACGTCACAGCGTCTAACCTTTGCCCAATGTCGATCCTCTCATAGTCCGCCGGGCTAACCAATTGCTCTGTTGCGTTGAGAGTAGTTCTCTCTCGCCAACCTAACTCCTTTATCCCAACTTTGAATGTGTAAAACTCACCACAGTGTTTGATAAGCGTGTTGAGGATTATCTGTTGGTAGTTAAGTAGGTTTTCATACTCGTCCACGATGAAAAAAAACGACTTCTGGCTGAACTGGGGCAGCTCAAGCAAAGCCTCACATAAGTCATCAATTGGCTGCCCTTGAACCGACAAGTTTGGCAATTGATCTTGCGACAAGTTGTTGAGGAGCGTTTCAAAGCGCCGTAAGCTCTTCCGAACCATGGCTGCCAACTCAGATTGGGATTGTGCTTCTCCCGCGAACAAAGAAGAGCTGATTTCGCCGCAAATCTCCGCGTCCAACTCAGGCGAACCTTTGTGCTTGTCGCGGTACCACTCCGCAAACTTCAGAACTTCATTGCAAAACACTACATTGACGTAGTGTCCGAATACCTTCGACCACTGGCGATCGGTGAGTTCCGGCCCAGAGAACGCAGTGACGCGATTTGTGTTAATCTTGTGGTAGAAACCGTAGTAAGACCATGTTGATGGTCGGGCGGGAACATTCTTTCTCTGCTCTAGCTGGTACTTACCGTCATACGATAGGCACTTCAGGACTGTGGTCTTACCTGTTCCCCTTCCACCGAGGAGGACGCATGCTCTATTGGTTTCTAACTCGGGAAAATATGATGGCATGGCAAACAGGTCATAGACCGCTGCTTTCAAGCTTTCCGCCCGATACATGCCAAAGGGCTCGGAAACAGATGGTTTATTGTCCCTGTCGCTCATCACCGCCTCGACACCAACGGCTTCCAGCCGTTCTCATTTGAAAAAAAGAGTGGAAGCGTAGCATCCGGTGTTGAGTGCTCGAAAGCAAAGCCAAGGCCGAGGCAATGAAAGCCGCGCCAGTCTGACTCGCTGCCATCGTCGTCAATGTATCCCAACTGCTTCGAGTACTTCTCGATCATCGCAATCCCATCGTCACGCCTTTCGTCAGGCCACATTCCGCTTTCCTTCGAGACCCAGCTATACTCGCGTCCAAGAACATTCCCACTTGCCAACGCGGCTCCTGGAAAGTCACCATTTATTCGCTCCATGCCCTTCTGCGTCATTGTGACGTTGCAATAGTAGACTTTCAAATCAGGATGAGTTGGCCACAGATTTTCAATGCTCTTGCCTTCTATTCCTACGCGCTTCGATCGGCGCTTCAGAGTTTTCGTGAACTGTTCACCAGAACCGACAAAGTCATCAACAAACACTATTGGAAGATTTCTTCCTGCATCAACAGACGCAATGGCTTCGTCGAGGTCAACGAGCTGCTCCTGGGGGATCCCGATTATTTGGCGAGCTTTCCGAGCAAATGTATATCCACTGTCTGAGGGGTTTGGTGTCTCCCCTTGGACGGGCACAATCAGGCAGGTATTAAGAAACGTGTTCCATTTCTTTTTGGTTTCATCAAATGGTCCCCAATCAGAGCAGACTAGGTTGGAAAGGCTCTGGAATGAGGAAAGAAACTGGGCATCGATCAGCTGGTCATTCAAGTAAATGAATTGACTGACCATATGCAGGGCAAACGGCTTGTCTACTTCATCAAAATTCGACAGCCATTGCTCAACGTTTATCTTGCTGAACGGCCAAGCTTGAAGTGCCGTCAACTTATCGCAACACTCCATGCAGAACTTTTCGTTTCCAAAATTGGCCAATTGTTTCCCAGAGGCACAGACAACTATCGTTTTTCGTCCACGTCGCCGTGGTGAAAGACAGCTTCGTCGATTTGGAGTTCACCGACAAGGTGTATCGGCATAAACAAGGTGCCGATCTGGACCTCGGCTTTCAAAGCGTGCAGCCGCCAATGTCCGGTCTTTAGACACGAAACTTCGATAGCTCGCACACGCTTAGGTGGATGACTTCCCGTGGTGCCACTGGCGATTCTCATATCGGCGCAGAAGTTGGCTTTGGTCGAGAGGGCCCGCGTTAAGTCGTTTCAAGCAGGTCTGGGTCCAGCAGGATTTGTATACCTTCCGCTTCCGCACGTTCACGACCGTACTGTTTGAGGTCTAGTACCTGCGGACGAACATCCACAAGTTCAAACTTCGCCGAGCGGAACTTCGGCTTGGTTTTAATCACGCGTTTCAGAACCACGCGGACGCAGAACGAGATCTCGGCACCAGCAAATGAACAGCTGTTGAAGTAAAGGGCTTCAAGCTCGTTTGGCTGACACTCGCCCTCAATATCGAACTCCATATAGCCAGGCGGGTCAGGATCTAGCGAAAGCCCGACGGCCACCTGCACAGCCCAGCTTGCCTTTGCTTCATCGATTGTGAAGGCTTCTGTTGCAGTGCTTCCCGCGAGTTCGACGAGCCGCTTCCACCTTTCGAGAAAATCACGGAGTTTTGGAAGGTCTTCGGGGTTCGGTCCATTTAGACTACCGGCAACTGGGAAGTGGCATGTATTGCCTGCGGTTGTTGTAATCGCCAAGCGGCCCCTTCCATCGGCGAGGTGCGCCAAACCGCGCAGGAGGTTGCACCAATCGCCGAGGGTACGTCTGGTCTCGGTAAACACGTCCACAGTTTCGAAATGTAGTCCGACGTCATCGAAAGTGATTGTGAAGTCGTCATGTTTTAGGAGCGCATAGGGGCCTCCTAGCTCAGGAGGTGCAAGGTGCAGTTTTACGTCGAAGCTCGCGGCGGCTTCTAGGGCATCGGCACCTTTCATTGCTACGCGCCAGGTCCCCATCTCCGGAGGAGTCACATACACATCGTCAAGGTCGTCAAATAACGAGCCGATGTACGGAACTGGGATTCCAAACCGCGCGTCGAAAACCTGCATCGCACTGGATTTAAGCGGCTCCAATCCTAACGCAACACGCGCCAGTTGGTCGTCGCGTTCAACGCGGAACACAACCTGACCTACAAGTTCAGCGTCCTCATAACCGAGTTCTTCCAACTGCCGCTGCTTCTCCTTCACATATGTCCCTTGGTCGTTACCCACCGCTCCCTCTATTGCCGCGCGCAGACCCTCCGGTGTTAGTTCGAAGGGAGATCCTTTCGAGCTATAGTCAAAGGACATTGTTTCTTTGGCTAAATCTGCTTCGCCTTTGGCTTCCGCCTGCCGCAATCGAAGCAGAACACGACGAAGCTGATCGCCGATAATGTGAACGACAAAACCTTTCTTAGGGCGTCCATCGGGATGCAGCCCAAAGACAACAAGCAGGGATGGGCCAGGTAGTTTTGCAAAGGTCTCAAACGTCGACAACTTTACTCGGACGGAAGTTGGTTTCTTCTCTGCCGTTGTTTTCAATTGCACATGACAAGACCACTCGGAACGTTTATCCAGCATTTCGTCAGAGGCCGAGCGTGGCCCGCCGGGTTGAACAAAAAAATCCCAGCCTTTCTTGTCGATATTGCTCGAATTGGCGATCAGCCGTGCCGTAGCCGCTAAGCTCGTAAAGAGCGCTTCACCCACGTCGCCTAACTCGTCCGAAGTTAGAGTGACGGATTCCTGCTGGATGCGTGACTTTGTCAAAACTTCAATATCAGCGTCGAGACATCGCTGAACCTGTTTGCTAGTGAGTTATTCACGACGATACCTTTCCCAATGACCGCTTTGAAGCGATTACATCTTCGCAGCGATTGCGCAGCGAGCGACGGCTTCCCGTCCTCATAGCCGAAACCTCCCCATCTTGACTTTCAGAAAAACATACCCTATTTTCTGACATGGAGTTGAACCATGATCACGGCAAAAATCAAGCAGCGCATCGTTGGAAAGGGCCGAGGTGCCATCTTCGCGCCGTCGGACTTCCTCGATATCGGATCGCGTGCGAGCGTGGATCAGGCGTTGTCGCGTCTGGCGGATCAGGGCGTGATCAGGCGGCTGACGCGTGGCCTCTACGACTATCCCACGCACAGCACCCGCTTCGGGCTCCTCGCACCCTCCGCCGATGACATCGCACGCGCCGTTGCACGGAAGGACAACCAGGTTCTGCAGCCTTCGCCGGCCATGGCGGCGAACCAGTTGGGTCTGTCCACCCAGGTCCCGTCCAATCCGATCTACATGACCGATGGGCCTACCCGGACGAAAAAGGTCGGGCGGCAGGTGATCCGGTTCCGGAACGCCTCTCCGAAGACCTTGGTTGGTGCCGGGTCTAAGGCGGGCACGGTGTTTCAGGCGCTCCGTTATGTTGGCAAGGACCGCGTCGACGATCAGGTGATCGGCAAGATCGCCCGCACGCTGGATGCCAAGGATCGGGCGCTGCTTGCAAAGCAAAGCCGACATGTTCCGGCCTGGATGCATCCTGTTGTTGAGCAGATTGTGGCTCACGCCTGAGTATGGATGCCTTCGCGAACGACACGCCTGCAAACCGCGATGAAGCTTTCCGCCAGGCCGCGGCAGAACTCGGCTTTGCCAAGGCGATTGTCGAAAAGGACTTCTGGGTGTGCTGGTCACTCCAGCACCTTTTTGCCCTGCCCTCTTTTGGCGACCACCTAATCTTCAAGGGAGGCACATCGCTTTCGAAGGCCTATGATGTGATCCATCGGTTTTCCGAGGACGTCGATCTGTCGCTCGACCGCGCGCAATTCGGGTTTGAGGGAGACCGTGACCCTGAAAACCCCGGCCTCTCGGGCGGCAAGCGCAAATCGCTGCTGCAAGATCTTCAAGAGGCCGCTGAGGCGACCGTCGCTGGCCCTTTGATCGGAGAAATCAACACCACTTTCTCCGCGCGTCTGGACCAGCCATTCTCGCTCCAGATCGACGAAGACGACCCTCAGACCATACTCTTCGCTTACCCATCTCTCGGCGGCGATGATCCAGCCTATATCAAACCCGTTGTACGGTTTGAGTTCGGTGCAAGAGGCGCACAGCTTCCGGCCGATCAGCGAACAATCTCAACTTACGTTCAGCAGGCCTTCCCCGATCTGCCCGGCCTCACCTCTGTTGATGTACACACTCTCGGGATCGAAAGGACGTTCTGGGAAAAAGCGACGATCCTTCACATGCTCTTCCATCAGGACGCGGGCAAACCGCTCGCTGACCGCATGTCTCGACACTACTACGACATGGCAAAACTGACCCAGCACGACGCCAAGGCGCACGCTTTGGCCAATCTCGACCTCTTGAGCGAAGTTGGCCAGCACAAATCGGTATTCTTCAAGGCGGCCTGGGCAAGATACGAGGACGCTAAACCGGGCTCGCTTCGCCTTACTCCGGGCGACCAGCTGAAGGCCGCCCTCCGAAGGGACTATGCCGGGATGCGTGAGATGATCATGGGCGACGCGCCAAGCTTCGATGATGTGCTGAGTGCGATCGGGGCGCTGGAAGCAGAGATCAACGCAGCCTGACCTAGAAGCCAATTGAGCGCCATGAGCTATAGGATCTCGTTCTATAACTCATGAATGGCCCAGATTTGAGCGATAGAGCGCGAGGTTTAACGCTGGCATGTCATTCTGCAGCCAGTCCCGCATCTTCCAGCTGTTCATGGTCCGGCAGGTCCTGCAGTGACTCCAGATCGAAAGCCACGAGGAACTGCTCTGTGGTCACATAGGTGTAGGGTGCTCCGCGCCGCGGCGAGCGCGGGCCGGTTCCGATGAGACCGCGGGCGTGCAGCCGCCCGATCAGGTCGCGACTGATCTCCTTGCCGAAGATATCCTTCAAGCCATCCCGGGTGATCGGCTGGTGATAGGCGATGGCGGCCAGCACCGCGACATCGTATTCGCGCAGGCCGAGAGCCTGATCGCCGACATCCGCCGCGGTCCGGATCGCCGCCGCATAGGCCGGGCGCGTCCGCAGCATCCATCCGTCGGCCACCTTCGCGACTTCGAAGGATCGTCCTTCGAGATCAGCCATCAGATCGTCGATCAACAGATCGACCGAGGCCCCCTGCCCTACGACGCGGGCCAGGTCTTCGCGCGGCACAGGTGAGGCAGACGCAAAGAGAACCGCCTCGATCCGGCGCATCCATTCGCGCCAGCGCAGGTCAGCGGGCAGGTCGTCCAGCTCACGATCCAGATCGGTATCGGCGTGGTCCTTCGCCATCGTCAGATCCCATAGAGCCGAAAGGTGTCGCGGCCGGTCAGCTCGCGCACAGCGCCCAACTCGACAAGCCGGTCACAGATTCGGCGAGCAGCTCGATCGGACCTGAGCGACATCAGTGCCGTCGGAGCCACGGCATCCCGGCTCAGGAAAAGCGCGACGGCCTCATCAGACCCCCTCGCCCGGAGCTTCGGCGCGACCTCTTTCAAGCGCGCGGCGCGGCGGGCAAGATTGGCGGCCTCCTGTGTTGCCTGCGCGACAGCCGCCAGGATCGCCCGATGGCAGGCTAGGCGTAACTCGTCACCCGACTTCCGCAGATTGGCCCGCTTCAAACCAAGTGCCAGGAGCGGCAGGACATGGTTCCACCCGAGCGTCTGCGCCAAAGCCGCGTCCGCCAGGATCAACGCCGTCGCGGGATCGCGTGGTCGATCAGCAAGAACCGCCTGCAGCACCGACGCAACGCGCGCGACCGGCGCGCCCCGCCCCGCGCTCAACCAGGTGGCAATCTTCTCCGGTTCAAGATCAGGCATGGCGCGGTGCAGTGCTTTGACCGACACGGGTCGTTGGACTGCGCGCTGCCAAGAGAGATAGATCTCGCCCGCCGGTCCGGGACTGTCGCCAGGCTGCAGGAACGCTACAGAATCGCGCAGCTCCGCGGCCCTTTCCGGCCGGCACGCATTTACCACGGAGACCTCGGCCGCGCGCAAAGCCAGCCGCGCCCTCAGCAAGGTCTGGGGGACGTCGTCCCGGCTCAGCACCAGATGCAGGTGGCCAAGTGTAGCACCGGACAAAAACGCCACATCTTCAGGGATTTCCAGCCACGCCGACGTGACCCAGGACGGCATCCGGGGTAATGTCTCGCTGTCGTCTAGGAGCTCATGGCGGGCATAGGTCATGCCACAAGACTATCCCAACTCGGCGCTTTCGTCCACAATATGATGTGCAAACCGCCCCACCCTGCGACTCGTCGTCATGTCCAATAAGTTTGCCTTATCGGACATAAATGAAGTAGGCTGAGAAACATGAGCAGAACACCTGAAAATACGCCCTCAGGCGATGAGAAATCGAGCGCAGTGAACGATGCTGCAACCGGAGATCACAAGATCGACGAGAGAGAGGCCGCGGACGGGTATACGATCACCCTGCCCGCTCATGTGGCCGGCTCCGGCAATCTCGACCGCCTTGTCGATATCGCCCGCGACTACGCCAAGGCCTCGACGGCGGAGAACACCAACAAGGCCTACGCGGCCGACTGGAAGCACTTCGCGCGCTGGTGCCGGCTGAAAGGCACGGAGCCCCTGCCGCCGTCGCCGGAGATGATCGGACTCTATCTCACCGACCTGGCGGTGCCAAGGAATCGGGTCCCTGCCCTGTCAGTTTCGACGATAGACAGAAAACTCTCCGGCCTTGCGTGGAACTACGCGCAACGTGGCTTCACCCTGGACCGCAAGAACCGGCACATCGCCGCGGTGCTGGCCGGGATCAAGCGCAAGCACGCACGCCCACCAGTGCAGAAAGCGGCGATCCTGCCCGAGGACATCCTCGCCATGGTCGCCACCCTGCCCTTCGATCTGCGCGGATTGCGGGATCGCGCGATTCTGCTTTTGGGTTACGCTGGTGGCCTCCGGCGCTCCGAGATTGTCAGTCTCGATCACGGGAAGGACGACACACCGGACTCCGGTGGTTGGGTCGAGATCCTCGACGATGGTGCGATCCTCACGCTCAACGCTAAAACCGGTTGGCGTGAGGTCGAGATCGGTCGCGGATCGTCCGAACAGACCTGCCCGGTGCATGCGCTCGAACAGTGGATGCATTTTGCCAAGATCGATTTTGGGCCAGTCTTCGTGCGCACGTCACGCGGCGGTAAACGCGCGCTCAACGCCCGGCTCAACGACAAGCATGTGGCTCGGCTGATCAAGCGAACGGTCCTGGACGCTGGCATTCGATCTGAGCTGCCCGAGAAAGACCGCGTGGCGCTCTTTTCCGGACATTCTCTGCGCGCTGGTCTCGCCAGCTCCGCCGAGGTCGACGAGCGTTACGTCCAGAGACAACTTGGGCACGCCTCGGCCGAGATGACCCGTCGTTATCAGCGTCGCCGCGACCGGTTCCGGGTAAACCTGACCAAGGCTGCGGGATTGTGAGGATCAGCCGTCTAGCAGATAGGCCGTCAGGTTCTGGTGGGCATGCAATATGCGGATGATCTCGACCCCCTGCCCCGCCGCCCGGTAGATCACCAGATGCGCTCCGCTGGGATGGATACGTACCGCAGGTGTGAACTCACTGCGCTCCCGGGCCATCTCTGGAAAGTCAGCGAGAAGGTCGAAGAGTGCAAAAAGGCCATCCGCATAGCGATCTGCCTGCTCGATGCCCCAGTTGTCTGCGCCGTAGTGCCAGATCTCGGACAAGTCGGTTTCAGCCGCGGGTCGAATGACCCAACCGCTATTCTCCGGCATATTTGGCGTGCATCCGGGACTTGAACGTGCTGCGATCAAGCGAGGTCGCTGGGCCACTGGAGAGGCCTGCGTCGACAGAAGCCTGGATTTCAGCAATGGCCTCACTCCGCGCACGATCACGCCGGATCAGGTCGCGAACGTAGTCGCTGGAATTGGCATACCGTCCGGTTTTTGCCTGTTCTTCGACCCAGTTTTTCATCGGGTCCGGCAACGAAATATTCATGGTGCCCATGGTGATCTCCTTATTAGTAGTATGTATGACAAAGTTTGCCAAAGTGCAAGAACGGCTCATACAAACGGAACCAAACGGTCGTTTAATTGCGATACCTAAAATTGCAAACGGCCCGATTTCATGCCCCTCATAGGCTATGCGCGCGTATCCACAGAGGATCAGACCCCCCTGCCCCAGTCTGAGGCCCTTCAGTCTGCGGGATGCGCCGAAATCTTCGAAGAACACGGCTCTGGCGGCAATCGCGCGCGTCCGGTGCTTGCGCGCGTGCTCGAACGTGTCCAGAGCGGCGATACGCTGGTCGTCGTTCGGATCGACCGGCTTGCACGGTCTTTGTCACACCTTCTCGAGGTGATTGAGCGGCTGGAGGCCAAGGGCGCCT
Organism: Roseovarius confluentis; assembly: GCF_002917925.1. Lineage (GTDB taxonomy): Bacteria > Pseudomonadota > Alphaproteobacteria > Rhodobacterales > Rhodobacteraceae > Roseovarius > Roseovarius confluentis. Next base: position 29,064 of record NZ_PPFE01000011.1, read on the forward strand.
TCTTCCGCTCCCTGCAGGACCCTATTGACACAGCATCCCCGCAGGGCAAGTTCACGCTGCAGGTTCTCGGCGCCGCGGCCGAGTTCGAACGTGCCCTGATCCGCGAGCGCACCAAGGCCGGGCTGGCCTCTGCGCGCGCCAAAGGTCGCGTTGGTGGCAATCCTGGGCTAAGCGCCAAGGATCCCGTCGCGCTGCGCAAGGTGCGGCTGGCGCGACAGGATGGCTACATGGAGCGCCTGAACGAGACCGCGCAGGATTGGGTGCCCCATGTGCGCCGCTTGCGCCCCGATATGGCTTGGGAAGACGTCCTGCGGATTATCAATGGCCCCCTGCCCCCAGATCGCCATTGGACCCAAAGCCGCCTGCTCCGCGCCGTGAAAGCATATGTGCGCGACGGCTTTCTGCCCGCTGAAGTGCTTGGCCGCGCTGGACGTCGCGAAACCGACGATCGCCTTCCGGCGATTGTTGCTGCGATCAAGGGTGCAGATCCTAACATCACGCTGCAGGCGATCTGCGACCGGCTAGAATCCATGCGTGAGCGCACGCCTCGTGGACGTACAAGCTGGCAACCGTCCTCCGTCAGGATGCTGTTGGAACGGGCGGAAAAGCTAGGAATGTTGGAGTAGATTAGGGAGCAGCGTTGTCCCATAGCCGATGAGATACTACTCACCCCGTTCACGAGTTCAGCAGTCCGCAGAATTCACTGAGCATATCGTCGGCAGGAGCATCGAAGGAATCGCCGGTTGCGCCACGTATCAAGCGCCTCGCAGCAAATCCTGCACCACCGATGGCTTCTTTGCGATCAAGGCCAGCAGGACTTGAGCAGGACCCGTCGGGTGTCGACGCCCATGTTCCCAGTTCAAGAGCGTACCCTTTGCTACTCCTATGCTGCGGGCGAATTCAGCTTGTGAGAGACCAGTTCTTTGGCGAACTTCGGCTACATCGACATCGACAACGGATACCTCATGGACCTTGGCGGCCGTCATGTTTCCATCTGCGAATGCCAAGGCCTCTTCTAGGCCTTTCGACACCGATTCATATGCAGTCATGTTGCGTCTCCGTACCTTGCGACAAGCGCTTTGCTCATTTCGACTGCCGCGGCTTGTTCAGCCTTGGACAGGTTGGCCTTTTCGTTCTTGGCAAAGACCGTGATCAAAAAGATCGGCATATGGTTCCCGCCAAATACATACAACGTCCTGAAGCCGCCGCTCTTGCCGCCCCCAACTCTTGGGATGCGAATCTTGCGAAGCCCACCGCCGAGAGAAACCCCATCATCAGGATTGCCGGCAATGTAGTTGATTGCAGCCTCGCGCTCTTGTTCCGACATGATTGCTTTGGCGCGCCTTTGGAATTCGGGCAGTTCCACCACCGTCTGCAACCGCGTCATTGTAAGTTACCACTTATGCTTCGTTGACGTATAAGTCAATGGCACACAGACCGAGCTTAGCGCAACCCAATTTGTGCCACTCTTGGATATTGCCCAACTGACAGCGTTCCGACCAGATGCTTGAGGCAAGTGTAGATCGCAGCTCGAGAGCGTCGAGTGGCTTGGTCTTTCGGAAAACAGCCCTGTCATGACGTGCCAGAAGAAAGGATGCGGTGTCCTCCCGGCTGAACCCTGCATTCTTCCGATACTTAACTACCGCTGCGTTCAGTACCTGGACACTGCTCCGGGACCCCTGCCCTTGTATCTCATCGGCCCGATCCGCCTTTGGATCGTCTGCCATTAGGTAGAAAACGGCATTCGCATCTGCGAACTCAGCGTTCATGCACCGCGTCGCGACACATATGCGTCTCCTTGGGCAGCTTGCCCCGAAACCGCTTCAGTGCTTTGAGGATTTCATCCACGCGAGGCTTACGCCGAATACGCACAGCACCATCGTCATTGACCAGGTCGATCTCATCACCTTCCTTCAAGCCGAGTTCAATCACAAGTTCGGCGGGTAGCCGGACGGCAAGGGAGTTTCCCCATTTGGCAACTTGCATCTTGTCCTCTCAGGCATGGATAAAACAACGTTCAGTGTACATCCATCTCGCTCCACAAGCAAAGCCGTAGCCCTGCAGGTACGGCGACGGAAATGCGACGATGCGCCATCGCAACGGAACCTGTTGTCGTCCAAAAATTTGAAGAATCATTAGGTTCGCACTGATTCAGCGGTACCATCGACCAATAACGCTGGTCTGTTTCTCGGCGGGTAACGTTCCCTTTTTTCGAAGAAGCACTCCATTAGATCGAGTTTTTAGTTATCAATTTCAATATCTTAACCAAGATCCGACAGTTTGGCTTTAATTGGTGCTGTGGATAACTTTTGCACTACATCTAGATTCTTCTTGCCGGACTCGCTAGATCGTGGCATTCCCATTCTGACGGCAAATTGCGTCAGACACGTTGTGCGTCGTCAAAATGATCAAGAGCCTTAACAGAGGCCAAGAGCGGGCGGCAGGATATGGATGATCGTAACGTTGGATATGCGCAAGGCATAGGCTCTTCTGACATCGGCACGTTTGCCGACAATCTGGCCGAGTCCTTGGATCGGCAAATGAAGATCGCCTTCGAACCCGAAGAACGTAAAGCCTTGCGGCGTTTCAGCTCGACCGAAGTCGCCGGTCTCCTGCGCGTAAGCACGTCTAACCTGCGCAACCGGCACAAGGACGGTAGCTTCCCGGAAGTGCATACTGATAACCGCGGGCACCGGTTCTACACAGCCCAAGAAGTGGACGAATTGCGCAATATCTTGGAGCGCACGGGAAAGAATGCCGAATCTTATCGGCCAGGTCGACGCGATGGCGACCGACTTCAGGTGCTATCTGTCGTCAATTTCAAAGGTGGCTCGTCGAAAACAACAGCGACGATACATCTTGCACAGCGGTACGCCTTGCGCGGCTACCGTGTTTTGGTCTTGGATCTTGATCCGCAAGCAAGTTTGACAACATTTTTCGGCTTTCGGCCCGAACTCGAGTTCGCCGAAGGTGGAACAATCTATGATGCTCTGAGATATGAGGATCAGGTCCCGCTCTCTGACGTGATCCAAAAGACCTACTTTCACAAGCTCGACATGGTTCCGGCCGGCTTGATGCTCTCGGAGTACGAAACCGAGACAGCAAATGCGCTCGCCCGTCGGATGCAGCCCATTTTTGCGGAGCGCCTCGCCTTGGCGCTCGAGGAGGTAGAGGCAAACTACGACATCGTATTGATCGACTGTCCTCCTCAACTCGGCTTTCTGACTCTCACGGCATTAGCGGCCTCTACGGGGCTCCTGGTGACGGTCGTGCCTGGCATGCTCGACATCGCTTCCATGAGCCAATTCCTGAAACTTGCGTCAGAAACGGTAAAGGCCGTTGAAGAAGCGATTGGACGCCGTGTGACATGGGATTTCGTCAAATTCCTGATCACAAGGTATGAGCCGTCAGATGGGCCACAGACCCAAATGGCTGGCTACCTGAGATCAATTCTCGCCGGCCAAGTCATGACTGAACCCATGCTGAAGTCTACCGCAATCTCTGACGCCGGAATGACCCAGCAGACCGTCTATGAAGTTGATCCCGGACAGTTCATCAGAAAAACGATTGATCGCGCTCTGACCAGCGTGAACGGCGTTGCCGATGAACTGGAGCAGACGATCCAAATGGCATGGGGGCGTCGCTGATGGCCAGAAACATTTTCAACCAACCTCCGAAGGACGAAAAAGAGAGCGCGGCTCCCTCCCCTACCCTGCAAAAAACTGCAAAGCTACCCGGCTCTGTTGGCGGTTTGCGGGACTCCTTGCGCGAAATCACGGCCAATTCGATCCGGGACATCGAACCCGATCAGATTGACATGGATGGCCTTCGCGATCGGTTGGTGCTGGAAGATACGAGTATCGACGAGCTGGCCGAGAGCATTAGCAAGCATGGCCAACAAGTGCCGATCATGGTCCGCCCATCGGGCCAACCCGACAGATACCGCATCATCTACGGCCGCCGTAGACTGGCAGCGATCCGCAAAATCGGAGGAACGGTCAAAGCAATCGTTCGCACATTGGACGACGACGCCTCGCTTATCGCACAGGGTCAAGAGAACAACCTTCGACTTGATCCGTCTTTCATCGAAAAATCTTTGTTTATCAGAGAGATGCAGGAAATTGGGTACAAACCCGGCGTTATTCAGGATGCTTTGGGGTTAACCCGGCAAGGCGTGTCCAACCACCGGGTCGTTATCGATCAACTGCCTGATGAGCTTGTTCAGCTTATCGGGCCGGCACATGGCATCGGAAGACGGCAGTGGGGTGATTTAGCGGCCCTATCGGGAAAGGTAGACTTGGTGAATTCGGCCAAAGAGGTGATCGCCACCCTGCCCGACGACACTCCAAGCCCCGAGAGATTTCAGGCGGTCTATTCTGCTTGCTCGTACAAGGCGCGTGCAGACAAGAAACCGACCAGTCGCGGCGTGACGTCCGTCGTCAAGAATGAGAGCGGCGACACTGTCGGAACGCTGACAGTCGATCAGAAAGCGATCGCCATCAAGATCGCCAAAAAGGACAACCCAGAATTCGGCCAGTGGCTCGAGGAGCGTGCGGAAGCTGCGCTTTTGCAACTCTTCGATACATGGCGGAATGAGAGCGGCTCTGGGTCCTAACCCAGGCCACATAGAGGAACCCGAGCAAAGGAGAAAAGCGAAGACCAGAAAGAAAAGAGCCCCCCAAAGTTTCCCCTGGAGAGCCCTCATCATTCGATTTGCACCCATGATGTAGCAACCTCCAGCAAACCGGTCAAGAGTCACCGATTCGGTGAACCAATTTTTATTGCCTTTTCCCAGATAAAATCTTGGGAGGAGACAGGGAAGCTGTGGGCCAAACGGTCATCGTGATCAAATCATGGCATTTACAAAACTATCAATCGAGGCTGCTGGTGCAGATGCATCATGCGGCTCAACTCCCGCATCTGAAATCGATATCTGGACCATCTTCCGGGCCCTGAGAGACGCGCGCAGCGTGTTCGGGCTTCGCCCTGGCCACATCCAGACCCTTCAAGCAATGATCAGCTTTTTGAAACCTGGCCACGGCGAAACGGTTTTTGCATCAAATTACTCCATTTGCCAGCGCGTTGGCGGGATCGACGAACGGACACTCCGCAGGCACATCAACCGCTTCGTCGAGCTCGGATTCATCAGGCGCAATGACAGCTCGAACCGAAAGCGCTACCGCGTTCGCTCATCCGGCGGAGAGTGCATCAGTTATGGATTGTCGCTTGCACCCCTGCTCCAACGTGCGAGCGAGCTTATCACCATCGCGCAGGAAATGGAGAATAACCGGCGGGATCGGATTTTTGTCCGCAAACAGATCCTCACAAAGCTCGCCCATTTGGATGAGCATGATCCCAACAACACATTCATCAACCACGCACGAAAAACTCTTCGCAGGAAGCTAAGCCTCCCCGAATACCGCGCACTGCTCTCCGACACAGACGCAGAATGCCAGAGTTTATCCACCCAGGATGATCCACCAGAAACAACGCAACTGCCCGCCAATGACGGACAAACTGTCCGGCATCAATCTAAGTCTGAAGAAGGAAAAAAAGATTTCGAAAGCAACGTGGGCAAAGAAGCACTGGAACCAGAATTATTAACTTCGGTCTGTGACCAGGCGACCGCATTTGCCACAGAAAAGCTTCGAGATTGGATCGACATTGAGGCTCACGCTCGGAATCTTGCTCCAATGATGGGAATACACCCAGAAACGTTCGAGAAAGCAAAGAAGGCTGTAGGAACGCGGAAAGCATCGTGCGCGATTTTCATCATGCTACAGCTAGGACAACGCATCAGGGATTTTGGAGCCTACTTTCACAGTATCACTTTGGGCCAACGACAAACCCAATTTGATCCGGTTTCTCTGATCAAACGCCTGTCCAAAACCAACGAGAGTGTCGCCTAGTGTCCACCGCGGTGGACATCTGACCAGGAACCACACTCATGACAGCGCCGTCTCTCCAATCACTACAAACCGGTCACCCCGAGATCGACCCAAGCAATGATGTACGTTCGTTCAGCTTGCCTCAGAACAAAGGATGTCCACCGCGGTGGACAAAATGGAGACCACGCGGACATAGTGGTTCAGGCCGCCAATTGTTGCAGGATACAATCAGATTTCTTTCGTTGTAATTCTAGCGCTCCACCGGCAGGTCACCACCTCCAAAGAGGTTTGGAAAGAGCCGCTCTCGATAATCTAACGGAAACGCTAACCGAACGGGTGTCTTCGGAGATGCGGAGGTCAGGAATCCGGCGGCGGTCAGTATGCTGAGCGTGTTGCGAGCAGTACGCTCGGACGTCTTGAGCACAATCTGCGCGTCACCTCGTTCCAGTGCACCATGCCGAAGAACCGCTGAGATCAGTTCCGGCACACACCTGTAATCGACGGTATCTGCAACAAGACGACGATACAGTTGGTCCAATCCCCCGAGATCGAACAGTTTTGCGGAGAAGGTGATCTGGTCAAGCGTCACTTTCAGGAACCATTCACTGAACGTCTTCAGTGCCGCTTCTGACAGGTTCCCTCGTCCGTCGCGGTCTCCGCGGCGTGGGCTGTCGGCCAGATCCATCATCCGTTTGTACTCGCCCCGATCGGTCAGCCCGCGGGCCAGCCCACGCGATACGGACCAAAGCCCTTGGCCACCAATCCCCGCTGTGAGGGCCATGGCATGAGACATCAGTCTGCTGACGCGCCCGTTGCCATCCGGGAAAGGGTGGATGTAGTTCAACCGGTGATGTGCAGACGCGATCGCGATGATCCGTCCGCTCGAAGACCGCTCCGCAATTTGAAACCGTTTGTCAAAGTGATCCATGAACGCCGCGACGCGTGACGATGATGGAGGTAGGTGGCGCCCGACCGCAACTTCTCGATCATCGTCCTGGCGCATACGTCCCGGAACGATGGGCTCCTGTGTACCGTCGGGATGTTCGAGGACCCGAAACTCGTCAGGCATCTCGTCATAGAAGCTCTTATGGACCCAAGTCAGGAGTTCGACAGATGTGGGGCGGGGCAGGGTGCCCTTGCGATGCATCTCATCGATGGCCCGTTGAACGATGACGTGCGCCCGGGCCTCAAGGGCGAGAGGACGGGTTTCTTCCTCAAGTTCGGCTGCGCTGTCAGGATGCAACCCAAGTCCCAGCCCGGTGGCTTACCTCTGGATGTCGACCGAAAGGTCTGCCAGTTCTGTAGGAATATGCTCCTCGAAGAAGCAGGGTTCGATCCTAGCGGGCGTTTCTAGCCTTTTGCCGATCTTCTGCGCCTTCTAAGTAATTGAAATTTCGACATTTTACTTGATTAAGGGCAGGATTCTGCCGATATGCGTTGCCGATCTTGAATTGCTGCATGAAATCAATGGCTTCGGCAGATGTGCCGGGCTTTCAGTTTTCTTGAGTGCCCATAGGGACCGAGGAAAGGGAAAGTGTTCTTCGGGTTTTGTGACTGACGGATGAGGGCCTTTGGGGTCCCTCAGATGGGTCCGGGCCGGGTTCCGGTCTGTCTTTCCCGATCAAGGACATTCCAATGCAAACAGGTGTCTTGCGCGTGATGCGCGCGACCGCTGCCTCTTGGTGGCGGCACAAAGAACTGCGACGAACTGGCCAGCTAGAATTGGCAAGGCGGCTCGAACGCAAGACCGTGTTGCGCGATCTCGTCCATCTCAGGCAGGCGGCGACATTGCCGAATGCGCATGTGATCTGCGGCGAGGGCGGGACATTCATCCATCTCGGTTGGACCACCGTGTCGACCCTCGCGCCGATCGAGCGCTTTCCCTTGGCCGCTCTTGCGGCCGCACGCGGGACGCCCTTCATCGATCTCCGACCCGTCACCGATGTCATCGCCTTCGCGACCCTGCCGCGGGTGACGCGGGACGGATCGCTCGACCCTGAGCATTCGGGTGCCGGCAAGTGCGTCTCGCTGACCACCTACATCGACATGGTCGAAGCCCTCGGTGCCAAGATCGCCAACGATCCGCGGCCCCGTCGCTCAACCTGATCCCCAATCTTCTCACCAACACACGAAAGGACGCCAGCCATGGCCCGATCCAGCACGCCCAAATTCGATGCCTCCGAGGTCATCACAAACGAAATCATCCGTATTATTGAGCGCGGCGTGCTGCCGTGGCGAAAGCCCTGGACCGCAGGTGGCAGCTCGCGTCCTCTGCGCGTTGGAGGGGAGCCGTACCAGGGGGTCAACAACTTCCTGCTGACCATGCGCACCGTGAGGGCAGGCCACAGCTCACCTTTCTGGATGACGCTGCCGCAGGCCAATGCTTTGGATGCAAAGGTTCGCAAGGGCGAGAAGTCCTCCGTGGTGGTCTACTATGGTCAGAGCCGAACCCGGGGGCAGGGGGACGACGATCATGACGATGGTGATGCAGACGATCCTCGCGTCTTCCGTTTCCAGAAATCCTATCGCGTATTCAACGCCTGCCAGATCGAGGGCTTGCCCGACAGTTTCTACCCTGACCCGGAGCCCGTGCCCGAGCATCCGCCGTCCGAGCCCATCCCACATATGCAGGCGTTTTTCGATGCCATCGACATCACAACCGTCTTCACGGGCACGGAAGCCTACTACCTGCCGCCCGTGGACAAGGTCTACATGCCGTCGATCACCCGGTTCCACGACCCGCGCAATTTCTACGGAGTCTGGGCGCATGAGCTGGCCCATGCCACGAAAGCCCCGCATCGGCTCAACCGCGATTTCGGGTTCTCGAAGTTCGGCAACACCGCTTACGCGCGCGAGGAGATCGTCGCGGAATTGACCTCGGTGTTCCTGGGTCAGACGCTCGGCTTTACGGCGCATACGCTAGAGATGAATGCTGCCTACCTCCACAACTGGCTGCGGGTCCTGCGCTCGGACAAGAACGCGATCTTCAAGCACGCCGCCGATGCGCAACGTGCCTGCGACTACCTGATCGCCAGATCGGAGACGGGCAGGGCAGGTCGCAGTGCCGAGGCCGCCTGACCGCACGGAGAACGGAGACACCCATGTCACGTAAGGAACCCAAAACGCTGCGGGTGGCCTGCTTCAACGACGGCCGCCGCAAGATCATCACCTTCAACCGCGGTGCCTATTGGTGGAGCGCTGCCGAGGGCGCTTATCCGCTCTCGGCAGCGCTCGAGAGCATCAAAGAACAAGGCGGCTGGATCGAAACCATCCCCAACCCGAATTACAGACCCAAAGGGCTGTTCGGGTAGGGCACCTTCTGCTTCGGTCCTTCCGCCACGCGGAAAAGAAAAAGCAGGCTTTGGGAAGGGTGTTTCAACTTCTCAAAGGAGATCCCCATGTCCATGACCGTTCAACCCCAGCCAGACCGTCCGGATCCGAGTGTGATCGCCGCGCAGAACGACGCGTTTCGCAAGCTCGCGTGCCTTGGAGTGCCGCCCGCGCAGCCCATCCAGGGCCGGATGCATGTCACCCGCTCGCTTATGGAGGCCGGTGACGGCTTCATGGCCGAGGCGGTGAAGGCAACCGGTGAGTTTGCCGCGTTCGAGCCTGAGAATGACCCGGAAGGCTGGCACGATTTCGGGACGGTCGAGATCCGGGGTGAGACCGTGTTCTGGAAAATCGATCTCTATGAAGCAGGCTTGGATTTCCGCTACGGGGCCGAGACCCCCGACAATCCTGCCACCACCATGCGCGTGCTGACCATCATGCTGGCGCGCGACTGGTAGGGCAGGGGACGCCTCCCCCTGACATCTCAGACGATGAAGGCCCGCGGCCCCCAAAAAGGCAAAGCGGGCCTTCGGTCTTTGTGATCCCCGAAGCCGGGGATTGGTCACGCGCGAGCACGCGGGCCGAATTCCACCCACCGAGAAGGACATCCCATGACCACAAGCTTCAAACCCATTTCCGTCGCCATCGGCGATCTGGTCCCGCATCCCGCCAACGTGCGCAGCAACTCGCCGGAAACCTACGATCCCGAAAACATCGCGCATCTGAAGGCCAGCATCGCTGTTCTGGGTCTGCTCCAGCCGCTCCTGGTCCAGAAGCTTGACGGGAAATACGCCGTGCTCGCCGGTGGCCGACGCCATGCCGCGCTGAAAGAGCTGGTCGCGGAAAAGGCCGCAAAGGGGTTCACCGCGAAGACGAAGATCGATTGCCGCCTCGTGCCAGAGGATTGCGATGTCACCACGGCCCTGTCGCTCGCCGAGAACATCACCCAGGCGCCGATGAACGCAATCGACGAGTTCGAAGCTTTCGCCCGGATGATGGAGATCGATGGCCAGACGCCCGAGACCATCGCTAAAACCTTCGGCACCACCGTTTCCGCCGTGAAAGGCCGGCTGCGCTACGGGCTGATCCACCCCGATATCCGCGCCGCGGCCCGGGCCAAGGTGATCACGCTCGATACGATGAAGGCCTTTGCCGAGCATCCGAGCCAGGAGGTGCAGCGCGAGGTCTACGAGGCGCTTACCAAGGACGGCGGCTATCTGCAGGCCTATACTGTCCGTCAGGCATTGAAGTCCCGCGGCGTGCAGGTCAGCGACGATATCGGGGCCTTCGTGCGTGCGGACTACGAGGCACGCGGCGGCGCCGTCGCGGCCGATCTTCTGGAAGAGCATTCGGTGCTGGAAGACGCCGCACTGGTCGAGACCATCCTGCTCGAGAAGCTCGGGGCCGCCGCCGAGGCGGCTCGCATAAAGCTGGGCTTTGCCTGGGCCGATGCGGTGGTGCGCTATGATTACGCGACCATGGCCGACTATGGCCGCGTCTATCCTCGCCCGATCGAGCCGGATGAGGCGGCCCAGAAGCGCATCGACGAGATCACCGCCGAGCTTGAGAAACTGCAGCTCGAGATGGAGGATGAGGGGCTCGAAGACGGCGCTTACAATGCGCTCTACGACCGGGTGGACGCTCTGGAAGAGGAAGCCCGCGATCTGCAGGAGGCCTACAGCGCCGAGGATCTCGCCCGTGCAGGCGTGATCGCGTCGTGGCAGGGCGGGCAGGTGACCCTCCATGTTGGCCTCGTCCGCCCGGAAGACACCGTCAAAGAGAAAGGCGCGCGCGGCTCCTCGGCTAACCCGACCGGGGAGGAGGCACCGGACGCCGGCGAAATCAGCTACCCGGCTTCGCTGGCCGAGGATCTCAAGACCGAGCGGGCTATGGCCCTTGGTGCCGCGATGGCGCTGCATCCCGAGGCCACGCTCGATCTGACGCTCTTCAAGCTGGTGAGCGACGTCCTGGGCACCGGCATGAGCGTCACGCAGGCGATCAAGATCGATGCCCGCAAGGAATACCGCAGCCATGCCAAGATGGACGAGATCGACGAGACCTCGCTTGAGCAGGTGGCGGCGGCGCATGATGCGCTGGACCTCTCCTGGCTCGATGACACCCGTTCCCCTGCCGATCAGTTCGCGGCGTTTCGCGCGCTGGACGCCGGCGAGAAGGCCAAGCTCGTCGCCTTTGCCACCGCCAGCACCACGCAGTCCTGCTTTGCCCGGGACCGACAGCGCGACAGCCTTATGCATGACTTCGAGATCGAGATCATGCCCGATATCCGCGCCCACTGGACGCCGAACGCGGCGCTCTTCAACCGCTTCAAGAAGGCCTGGCTCCTGAAGATCCTCGGCGAGGACCTGGGTCTGGCCCAGGAGGCGGTGACGCTGGCCTCGTCGAGCAAGAAGGAGATCGTCGCCTTCTGCGACAAGCTCTTCGCCGAACCCTTCGCCACGCTCACCGACGCGCAGCGCGCCGCGGTGGCCACCTGGTGTCCGCCCATGATGCAGACCGCCGGTGTCGCCTGTGATGAGGCGGAACCCACTGCGGAAACCCCGGAGCCTGACAGCGAGGTCGCGCAAGCGGCCTGAGTCCTCACGCGACCCGCGCGAAGCATTTCGCCCGCGCGGGTCGCCCTTCCCACACTCAATCGAAAGACATCCCCATGGCTATTCTCAAGTTCTCTGCCTCAGCCGTTGCGGCGCAGATCGCCCATGCGCGCGCCTGCAAAACCTTCCTGCCCAACTGGAACGGACCCGTGGACAGGCCCGCCCTCATCCTCATCGTCGGAAATGGGGTGCATCTGCGCTCAAACGGCATCGATGGCACGACCACCCGCATTGTCACCACCGAACAGGCCGATCCGTCCTTTGCCTTCGCCGACGGCATGAACCCGTTTCGGGACACCGACTGGATGGCGCAGCGCCGCATGGCGTTTCGCGATCTGACTGGCCAGTTCTACACGGACATTCTCGACGATGTGCAGGTGCTCATCGACCGGGGGCAGGGGGCGATCCGGCTCGCCACCGATGGTCACAGCATCCGCGTCTTCGTGCGCCGGGCCTCGGACTATCTCATCGGCGGGACCTACGAGGTGCCCTCGGGCCTCGGCGGCAACTTCCGGGTCATTCTCAAGGATGCCTGCGACACCTTCGCGATCGTGCAGAACTGCGGCAATTCGGCGTTTTGGGAATACGAAGAAGATGAAGCAGCACCAATGTCCCGAGAGCGCGCAGCGCGGCAGGGTATTGGTGCTTCACCTCATTCCCATAAACGCTGCGAGGATTTCGACGCGATGCAGCCCTATCGCGTGCCGCTCGATGCGCTGATGGAAATCGATGACCGGAGGGTGGCTTGATGGGATGGCTCTTCTATACCGACCGTCGCGTCCAGACCTACGCGGATGAGAAAGCGGAGATCGCCCGGCTCTGCACCTCTCATGGCGACACAAGTAGAACCGAACTGGTCAAGGCCTGCAAAGTCGGCTCCACCTGGTATGCGGCGGCAAGGGTCACCAATCGCGACGGCACCCCTGTCGAGGACGCGACCTATATCACCGATCCTGACGGCTCGATCACTTTCGCCGCCGTCATCCTCACCGCCTACGACGATGGCTGCTGGGGCTACAAGGATATGGAGGAAAGCGCTGGCCCGAACGCGTCGCGCGCGCCGCTTGCGCTGATCGAACATCTCTCCGACCTGAAAGACCCCGACAGCTACGCCCAGGACTGGCGTCAGCGTTGCCGGGACTGGGCTGCGATCCCGGACTACGAGGAGGGCGACAGGATCAAGCTCGCCGCGCCTGTGACCCTGACCGATGGCAGCACCTGCCAGATCGTCACCGCGACCCACTACAAGCGGGGGCGGCAAAAACGTCGCTGCTACCGCATCGAGGAAACCGGCGGGCTCGTACGCCTCTCGAAGGCCACGCTTGCGGGTTCGGAGCTGCTCAGCTCCGCGAAAGGTGCTGCCAGTCCTGTGTTGGCGGAGTATTTCGCGGGGCAGGGTGGCTGAGTTTCCCGCGGAGACAACACCACGGGACCACGCGCACACATACTGCCGACTTGAATTCGTATCTCAAATGAGATACATCACTCCCATCAACTGGAGGACCATCCATGCCTGCCCAAACATCCATGCTTCATGTCCGTGTTGACGATCAGCTGAAAGCACAGGCTTCGGACGCACTTGCGGGCGTCGGTCTGACGCTCTCCGACGCGGTGCGTATTCTTCTGACCCGCGTGGCCGCAGAAGGCGGCTTGCCTGCTGGATTGACAGCTGATCCAGATGCCTATGACGCCTGGTTCCGGGCGAAGGTACAGGAAGCGCTAGACGATCCAAGGCCCACAACGCCCCATGCCAAGGCGATGCAAGACGCTCAGGCATTGATTGACGGGAAGCGCCTTGCCAAATCTTGAATGGAAAGCGACGGCCATCGCCGACTTGCTGGCAATCATTGACTACATCTCTGACGACAACCCCGATGCCGCCCAAGTTCTCAAAGACGAGATTGAACACAAGACGTCCCTCCTTCCAGAACGCCGTCAGATGTACCGCGCGGGCCGTGTGGGCGGGACTAGGGAGATGGTTATTCGGCCGAACTACATCGTGGTTTATGCTGAAAGCCCTGAGATGGTGACCATTTTGCGCGTTCTTCATGCTGCGCAGCAGTGGCCATGATGGGGGTGCAGGCCCCCCGCTAAGAAATTGCCCGCTCTACGCCTTCAAAGTGTAGAGCGGGCTTTTTGTCCTTTGGAACTCAGACCCTGATCCAAAGGAAATCCCCATGTCCAACCCGAACAACCTAGCTCGCCCCGTCTCTAGTCCTGATCTCACCAGCGCATTGACGCAGATCGGCACGGAGATCGACCACCAACCCCTGCGCAGCTCAGCGCTCGCGCGCATCATGCGCGAGACGTTTCATGGCAGCGATGCCGGCGGCGCCTGGGACTGGCGCATGGCCTATGACCTGATGCAGGCGGCGGCTGTTCAGGCGCTGCTGCGTGGGGACGGTGCAGCATGTGACATCGCTGCTGCAGAGCTACTGGCCTCACGGCTCCTGACCGAAACCCGTCGCTCCGAGCAGCAGATCCGACTGCAGCAGTTTTCCACGCCGCTGCCATTTGCCGCCTTGGCGGTGCGGGCCGCGGCGATCCGCAAGGGCGAGAGTGTGCTGGAGCCCTCGGCTGGCACAGGTGCCCTGGCTGCTTTCGCCGCCCGGGCCGGTGCCACGCTTCTGCTCAACGAGATCGATCCCTTTCGCCAGCACCTCCTGCGCGCGGTTTTCGGCGGCGAGGTGACGGGCCATGACGGCGAGCATATCGACGATCTGCTGCAGTCGACGGTTCTACCCGACGTCGTGGTGATGAACCCGCCCTTCGCCTCCTCGGTTGATCGTTCCCGGGACAAACACATCGCCGCCAAACATCTCATCGCGGCTGCAAAGCGTCTCGCGCCCGGTGGGCGGCTGGTGGCGATCATGCCGCCGGGATTCACCTCCGAACGCGATGCCGCTCATTGGTCCCGCGCCTGCGGCCTCCTGACGCCGCGCCTGGCGCTGTCGATGCCGGGACAGGTCTATCGCAAGCTCGGCACCTCTGTGGAAACCCAGCTGATGGTCTTCGACAAGGTGCAGGAGGACGGCAAGATGATCCGCGTCGCGGTTCAGGATCTGGATGAAGCCCTTCCTTTTGTCGATGCCGTCGCCGCGAGCCGTCCCGAGGCACGCCCCGCCCAAAGGGTGGCGTCGATGCCGCACGGGCGGCCGACCGTTCCATCATCTGCCCCGCGCAAGACCGCCGCTGTGCCTGTTGCCGCCTCCAAACCCCGGTCCAATGCCGTCCGTCCGCTCAGCTTCACAAGCTTTGAGAGCCCTCGCGACAACACGCCCATCTCGGACATCTATGCGCGCTACCGTCCGCAGCGGATCGAGATCGCGGGTGCGCAAGAACATCCCACGCCGCTCGTCGAAAGCATCGCCATGGCCTCGGTTGCCCCGCCCATGCCCTCAAACACGGCCATTGCGGAACTGCGTCTGCCCGCAAAGCTGATCGAGGAGGGACATCTCTCCGAGGCGCAGCTCGAGACCATCATCATGGCCCATGATGCCCACAGGCGCGACTTGCCGGGGCGATTTACCATCGATGACGACCAGACGAAGCTGGCGCGCGCCGATGATGACCCTGACGCACGGGCCTATCGCCTCGGCTATTTCCTCGGCGACGGCACCGGTTGCGGCAAGGGCCGCGAATGCGCGGGGCTCATCCTTGTCAACTGGCTTGCCGGGCGCAGAAAGGCGATCTGGGTCTCCAAATCCGCGACGCTCATCGAGGACGCGATCCGCGACTGGACCGATCTTGGCGGCTCGCCCGCCGACATCCAGCCGCTCTCCAAATGGAAACCGGATCAGCCCGTCCCGATGGGCGACGGGATCCTCTTCGTCACCTACGCCACGCTGCGGTCCGCGGGCAAATGTGGCACCACGCGGCTCAGCCAGATCCTCGACTGGATGGGCGAAGACTTCGACGGCGTGCTGGCTTTCGACGAGGCGCACGCGATGCAGAACGCGGTGGGGTCCGAGCAGGGTAGGGGGGTCAAACCCTCCCAGCAGGGCCTTGCGGGCCTCCGGCTGCAGCTAGCCGCGCCGCACGCCCGCGTCTTCTACATCTCGGCCACGGGTGCCACGAGCGTACACAACCTCGCCTATGCCGCGCGGCTGGGGCTCTGGGGGCAGGGCCCCGAATATCCCTTCCCGAGCCGCGAGGGTTTCGTGTCGGCGATGGAAGCCGGCGGCGTTGCCGCAATGGAGGTGGTCGCGCGCGATCTCAAGACGCTCGGGCTCTACGCTGCCCGGGCCCTGAGCTTCGATGGCGTGGAGTATGACGTTCTCGAACACGCGCTCACCCCGGCCCAGATCGAGGTCTACGACGCCTATGCGGGCGCTTTCCGCACGATCCACCACAATCTCGAGGCGGCACTCACCGCGACTGGCGTCAACGACGCCTCGGGCGAGACCAATACCTCGGCCGCACGCGCTTCGGCCAAGTCCCGCTTCGAGAGCACGAAGCAGCGCTTCTTCAACCATCTCCTGATGGGCATGAAGGCCCCGAGCATCATCCGCGCCATCGAGGACGATCTGGCGGCGGGCAATGCTTGCGTCATCCAGGTGGTCTCGACGGGTGAGAGCCTGCTGAAACGCCGGCTTGAAACGATGGACGCGGAAGACGAGCTCGTCGAGGGTGCCTTGACGCCGCGCGATTATGTACTGGGCTACCTCGAACAGGCCTTCCCGATCCACGCGCAAAAGCTCGTGGAGATCGACGGCAACATGGTGGCCGAGCCGCTCCGCGATGAAACTGGCGCGCTGGTTGTCTCGCGCGAGGCGCTCGCCCTGCGCGATGCGGCCATGATGGAGTTGATGACCCTGGCCCCAATCCCTTCGGCGCTCGATCAGGTCCTCTGGGCCTTTGGCGACGAGGCCGTGGCAGAAGTCACGGGCCGATCTATCCGGCCCCTCAAGGCCGAGGATGGTCATCTCTTCATCGAGAAGCGCTCGGCCAGCAGCAATTCCTCCGAGACCCAAGCGTTCATGGACGGCGAGAAGGATATCCTGATCTTCTCCGATGCAGGCGGCACGGGCCGGTCCTATCATGCCGCAAAGACGGCCAAGAACCAGAAGCGGCGGCGGCACTACCTGCTGGAACCCGGCTGGCGTGCCGATGCGGCCATCCAGGGGCTCGGCCGCACGCATCGATCGGCTCAAGTGTCAGCGCCCTTCTTCCGGGTCTGCACCTCCGATGTGCATGGCGAGAAGCGCTTCACCTCGACGATCGCCAAGCGCCTCGACCAGCTGGGGGCCCTGACCAAGGGCCAGCGCGAGACCGGCTCGCAAGGCATGTTTCGTGAGGAGGACAATCTCGAAAGCCCGATCGCGCGGGCGGCATTGCGTGGCTACTATGCCGATCTTGCCGCCGGGCGCGCCGAGGCGATGAGCTACGAGAGCTTCACCGACTGGACAGCCCTGCGACTGATCGACAAGGACGGCGTGCTGCTCGAGGAGCTTCCCCCGATCCAGCGGTTTCTCAACCGGGTGCTGGCCCTGCCCATCCATATGCAGAATTCGCTCTTCGCGGAGTTCATGCACCGGATCGCTGATCAGACGGAACGGGCGCGCGTGGCGGGCACGCTCGATCTCGGCGTCGAAACCTTGCGTGGCGAAAAGATCGAGCAGGTCTCCACGGAGGACCTCTGGACCTGCCCGAAATCCGGCGCCGTGACGCGGATCATCGGGCTCGAGGTGACGGATCCGGTCCGTGTGCTGTCAACGGATGACGCCCTGTCGCGCAATCCCGACAAGCTCCCCATGGTCAATCGCGCCTCCGGCCGCGCGGCGCTCATCTCGGCGCGGCCCATGCAGATGTACGACGAGGACATCGTCACGCTGATGCGCAAGGTGGTGCGGCCAAACGGGTCGAGCTATCTTGAAGAGGCTCGGTTCGCGTCCTCGGCCTGGGAAGAGATCGGCAAGCCTGAGTTTGCAGGGCTTTGGGATGCCGCGGCCGCGTCCCTGCCGAAAACCACCACGACCAAGCTCTACCTGCTGACCGGTCTCTTGCTGCCGATCTGGAAGGACATCCCGACCACCAATGAGCGCATCTATCGGGTCACGCCTGAAGGGGCGACGGCGATGATCGGGCGCACGTTGAGCGAAGAAGGTGCGGCGGCGCTCCGCGCCCGCTTCCTCGTCTCCAATCCGCAAACGCCGCAAGAGATGTTGACTGCCGCCCTCGGCACCTCCGCGCCGGTCGATCTTGGCCGGGGTCTCACTCTGATCCGGCGCCGCGTTGCAGGCGAGATGCGTCTCGAGCTCTCTGGTGCGGATCGGGGCATGATCGAAGGCCTCAAGGCCCTCGGCTGCTTCACCGAGATCATCGCCTTCCAACTGCGGGTATTCCTGCCGCATGGGGACGGGATCGACACGGGAAGCATTCTGGCCCGGATCGTGGGGCAGCAGCCAGACGCCGTTTCAATGGCAGCAGAATAGCGAGGAGGATTGCATGACACTCGAAGACATCAAGGCCGCCGTCGATGCCGGGCAGACCGTGCATTGGGCCAATACCGGCTACGTTGTCCACAAGGACCGGCTCGGTCAGTACCTCATCACCTATGTGTGGAACGGCAGCTGCATCGGTCTGACCGACCGGGGCGGGCATCGGTTAAACGGAAAAGAGGCGGAGTTTTTCATCGCGCGATCGGAGGACGGCGCGGAAAATCCAGGCAGCCAATCAAGACCAGACGGGCAGGGGAGGGGCGTAGCACCCGGAGGCGCGGGGGCATTCCCACTCGGACGGCAGCTCTGACCCGTGGGTGGGGCTGAAAGGAAAGCAGGCTTTCTGGTTTGTGATCCCATGAGGGGTCGAGAAAGCAATCCCGGATGCATTGGCAAGACCGTCAGGCACCGGCCAACCAAAAAGGAACCATCCCATGTTCGCAGGAACCCTCACCCGCAATGTCGAGACCGCCGCCGCTCAGTACACCGGCATGATCCACTCGACGCGCTTTGACATCGCCATCCAGTTGGAGGCTCGGGTCAAGATGTCCGAACGCAGCCCGGATTTTGACGTGACGGCAGTCAACAAATCAGGCCGCAAGGTGCGCATCGGCACAGCCTGGAACGAGACCGGCAATACCAGCGGCAACCCCTACATCTCGATGCAGATCGATGTCGGCTTGGGCCCGTTCCGTGTCAACGCGGTGCAGACAAAAGAGGCGCGCGCGGCCCAAAGCGGCGCGTTCGAGATCATCCCGCTGGTCTCGAACGGCCTGATGAAATCCGGCTCGATCTCGGGCGAGCTCACCGCCATGGACGCGGATAACGCCTTAACCGGCTACATCGCCAACATGATGTTCGATCTGGAGTTCATGCTGATCGAAAACAGCTACAAATCCGAGGAGACCCACCCCGATTACCGGATCGAGATCAGCTCGCCCCGTGGCACACCGATCCGCGTCGGCTCGGCCTGGATGGCGAAAAGCAGCCGCACGGGCAATGACTACCTGTCGCTGCTGATCAACACGCCCGATGGCGACCTGCGCGTCAACGCCGTGCAGAACGAAGAGCAGCGCGGCGGCCAGACCTTCTCTATCATCCCTTTCATCGACAGCGGTGAGCCGCAGCAGGACGCGGGCGCGGGGCTCTCGCTGGTCGCCTAATCGGCGCGCGAGACTAGACGATGTGAACAGAAAGGGGAGCCGTGGGACCACGGTTCCCCTTTTTCCATGTCCGTTTGGCTGAAGGATGCCACCCGCTTGCCATCAAGTGCAAATGGGATACAATAATATATTATCGCAGTATCGAGGATGGGCGCATGGCAGCTAGAACAAGGACGGTTCCTTGGTTTGACAACTTTGATTTTGAGACAGAGGTTGCAGACCTCCTCTCCCATATTGAGCGCTGCACCGGGTTTGCACTGCCAGAACGCAAGCGTGATGTCATCATGACCCATGCAAGGGCAAAGCTCGACAGGACAAGGCGGGCATATCTGGAGGCCAAGGCGGCGGGAAAGCCAGTGTCCACATCGCGCCGCGCGTTTCTGACCGACCTGCAGGATACGATCTTCATGGCGATCCCAGAGGAGAATCTCGTCCGGATGCCGCTGAGCGAGCAAGTTCTGAACGATCCCGAATTTTACACGGACGCCATGCATCGTGCCGCCGCGATCAGCGAAGATGAGCTGTTCATGGCGCTGTCCTCTTCGCTGAAGGACATGACGCTCCAAGACGCCTGGGTCTTCGTCTCGAAGCTTTGGCACGGCACGATTGACGACAATGCCCGCAAATATGCGGAAGCCCTGAAGCGCCCCGAGCGTGAAATCATGCCGCTGCGGCCTGGCAACACGGTGTGAGAGCGACGCCATTTTCTTGGCCTGTGCCGTGACTAGGTTCGCCGCCATGACTTCCGTTGCAGACGGCGACATCCAGTGCAGCGCGCGAAAGTCGTTGGAGGTGCTGTGGTGACGTCTACTGTCGCCAACATGATGAACCGGGATCACTCGCGGGCCTTCTTGCGGCGCGCCGCGGCGCTTGTCGCCGTTATCGCCCTGCTCTGGGCGGTCCAGATCATCAATTGGATCACTGGATACGGCTTGAACCCGGCCTTCGGCCTGATCCCCCGACACGTCAGCGGATTGGATGGTGTCATCGCCATGCCCCTCCTGCATGGAAGTTTCGCGCACCTGATGGCCAATACGCCGCCGCTCCTGGGGATGGGTGTGCTGCTGGTGGCCACGACCACGCGGGCCTTGCTGCTTGTGAACGCCTTGGTGATTGGCATCGGCGGCGGTCTTGTCTGGCTCTTCGGAAGCTCGGCCATCCATATCGGTGCGTCAGGGCTCGTCTTCGGCTGGTTTGGCTTCCTCGTCGCGCGCGGCCTCGTGGATCGCTCACCGATCACGCTGGGCGCGGCAATTTTAGTCGGTGTCCTCTATGGCTCCATTCTCTGGGGCGTTCTTCCGGGCCAACCCGGCGTGTCGTGGGAAGCGCACCTCTTCGGTGCCATCGCCGGCGCGGTCGCTGCGTTCGTGGTTCGAACCCATGTCCATGCGCCGCGCCTCGGCGACGTCGATCTGGACTGAAGCACTACGCCTGACGGTTTCGGCCCAGAGTGGACCTTCAGCCGACTGCCCGTCGCTGCACTGCAACCGCCCCAAACCGGCCATTAATCGAGGGCGCGGCATTCCTGTAACGTAGACGATTGGCTCAGGACCTGCACTCCTTCAAGCGCCATCCCACCGTTTCAACATCCAATACCACTGTTCTGGGTCATCCATGATCCGCCTAGACAGGCTATCATTGAAAGCACGCGTCATTTCGATGCTGTCGGTATGGGGGATTGGGGCTTCGAACTCTACGCGGAATGTGTTTCCATCACCAATGCGGATGCCAAATGCAGGTATCATGGGCAGATTGTATTTCAATGCAAGCTGGGCCGCCGATAGAGATGTGAGCGCGTTATGCCCGAGAAACGGTATGCTTACACCTTCTGAATATTTTTCATCCAGCAAGATTGACATGATTCCGCCAGACCGTAGATGCCGCACAAGAGCTCTGGTTCCGACGCGGCCGGTCGCCAAAATCGGCTTTCCCCCTGCCTCGATGCCGGCACGAATGCGGCGCTCGTAATGGCTGTTCTTGTGCGGCCGATACACAGCTCCGCTTTCGAGGCCATGCATTTTGATAACGGCGCGAACAGCTTCCCACTGTCCGAAATGGCCGGAAACAACGATCACTCCCTTACCAGCCCTTTGAGCCTCTTTCAGGGCATCCAGGCCAGGACCGGAAGCCCTGAACTTGTGGTGTTGGGTCTGAAATTCAGCATCGTGATAGATCTCGAACAGAGTTCTACCCATATGCCAGCCCATATCCTGGCCGAGCCTGGCGCGGGTACTGCGCTTCATGTCGGGAAACACCCGTTTGGCTTCGCGGTCAAATCGGCTCCTTGCTGGGGGGAACCAACGCATGACCGCTCTGAATGTCGTTCCCAATCCACCAGAACGAGAGTCAAATGAGCGCCACCGCACAGCGGTCAGCGCCGACCAAAGTGGGAAGTATTTTGCGTGCTGCAGAACTGATTTCAAGGATACGGAGAGCATTGTTCTCTATGACTGGTTCCAGCGGTAATACCAACCGAAAACGATAGAGCGCATTACGGCGGTCCGTTCAAGTTGCGGCTTGTTTGAACGGGTTCTTACCCTTTCGATGGCACCACATCGCAACCTAAACATCGCTTTAGCTGGATTTTTACGTGGCTCTTATGACAAAACCTTGGCTAGGAAAGAGAGTCGCAGTCTTAGCCTAGAAGAGCTAGATCAGCGTGAGTTAAGGGCCGCACCAATACTTCAACTCCAAGATTGGAAAGCGCATCCGGTTGCCCTGAGAAAATGCCAGAGACCGGCACGACCTGATGAATGTCGCGAGCGACAGCAACCGGTATCAGATTCTGCGATCCTACGCTCCGATTTGTGGGATCGAAGGCGATCCATCCGGCACCGGGCAGATATATCTCTACCCATGCATGTGTCGATCCGGAACCTGCCGAGCCGATGAGTCCTTCATCCGGATTGGATAGGTAGCCGGAGACGATGCGAGATCCGAGCCCGAGCATGCGCGTGGCTTCTGCAAGCAGGACCGCGAAATCCCGGCATGAACCCGTTCGCCTGTCAAGGGTCTCGACCGGCGACTGAGTCCCTTCCGTCTCACGAGCCGCATATAAGATCTGCGCGAATACTCCATTGCAGATGTCCTTCAGCAAAGAAAGCGTGTCTGTTGGACGCGCCATCACAAAACCCTCCACCCACCGGCTAAGTCGACCGTCCTGGTCAGTGTATTGCGAGGCCGTCAGCGAACCCAAATCGGTCCATTCATCAGATGAATAAAGGAACGGATACTGTATAGCGGACGCAGAAATAGCAAATACCGGCCATGCCGGCGCTGTCAGTTTCAAAACCACGCGGCTCTCGATCACGAGGTGATCTGTGGGCGCATCAAAGAGGGCGGTCGCTACGGCGTTACCGCGCACGTCATGTGCCCACGTGACGGCTGCCTCCGGGGTAATTGACAGCTTGTGCGATAAGAGCCTCAATTCCTGCTTTTCACGGGGACGCAGCATTAACCTGTGCGCGCCGAGAGAGACCTTTTGAAGGTATCGGTAGGTCGTGGTGTGAACAACGTCGAGGCAGGTCATACCTATTTCCAGTCTAGTTAGAAGAGATGCTGCGCGCACCAATGCGCATCAGCTGCTTCAGATGTGTCCGGGCTGAAAGGCAAGCAGTTTCGCCAAGTGTTCAACTCTTTGCAACGCCAGCAAATAGGTTCTGCGGAACTCTCGCTCCGGAAAAACTCACGGCGTCATTGGTATTGAAGGTCCTGCAAAACGTCGCACAAGACCTTTCTCGTCAGGCGGTCCTAAGTTGAACTTTCGACGTTGGCTTTTTTCGCCATCGACTCTGTCCAACTCCAAGGATGTTGCACGGGACCGACGGTCAGGCCGGTCGTGAAGGCATGCCTTCGTTTTCTGCGCACCGAATTGACTCATCGTCCCGTGCTCTTTGACCATTCGTCTTTGAAGTCGGCACATTAATGTCGGTGTCGGGCTTTTCATTCCGCGAGTAGAGATTTCGCACCTGCGCCTCTGAGAAACCGTCCGCCGCCATCACGAGGCGTATCATCGGATCAGCCAGCATATCCTCTAGGAAAAAATCGGACAACGTCCTGCCGGTCAGCTTGTCCATGGCGCGTGCGTTGTCAAGGTCAGCAAGGGAAACGGTCAGAGTCCTATCAAGACCAGGATGGGATAACCGGGAGTGAAGCTTCACCAAAACGGAGGCTTTCCAAGCTTCCGGATCTCTTTGATTGGGGGGCGAAACAAGCTCCGTTTCGACCTCGTACTCACCTGCGGGAAGCGTCTCGTCGAAGTCTGGAAGTGTAAAAGGTTGGGAAAAAACCGCGATGGTCTTGCTCGTCAGATCTTCCATTGGCGTGTTCCTCTTCCTCGTTGAAACAGTGGGTTCGCGCCCCCTTCAACAGTGGGGCACGAGACCTTTGCCTGTCTCAGGATGGCTTGGATTTCGCCGGCGCGTCCTTGCCGGTGGCCTTTGACTCGGTCTTCTTTTCAGGGTTCTTCACGGTTTCCGAAGACTTCGGCTTCAGTGCAGCCGCAGCCCTTGCTGTCAGGTCCTTGAAAGACATATCATCAATCCTTTGATTGGCCGGCGCCAATTCCTCGTCCATACCGGACCGGGATGCTTGACAACGGTCTTACCTATATGGGCACTGCCAAGCTGATTTACGATGTAGAGCCGCAAAGAAAACCAATTTCTGTCAGCCGCCAACATAGCGGTGCGACTGAGCGTTCCGCTGCATCAGGCCGATGCCGTCCTGCGCAACGGCAGGGAATGCCACGAAAGCGATCACACCGGGCCCGACCGTAATCCTCGCGATCAGACTTGCAAGGGGGCGTGTTGATGGTTCTTTGCGATGCCTCATTGGTACTTTCTTTGTAGGTTGAACTCCGTTGATCGCGGCGTATCCACATCGGTCTTTCTGCTCTCCCAAAGTTAAAGCTGCCAAATCGGCTGAAATGACCGACGTGGAGCTTAACAGAAAGCAGGATGATGAAATGGATACGTTTAGTCAGAAAGATGCCTAGTTAGGAATGGTCGTTCTACTCCATTCCCTCAACGATCGAGTCACCACACGCATCAGCCACTTCAGAGCGATACTTTTCACTCACGTTGTTGACCCAGCCAGCCTCAATTACGAAGTCGTCACGCTGATAGCTTGATTGTTCCTTCAACAATGCGATCTGTTCTGGCTCTTGCTCGGCCTTGACCACGCAAAGCGGAGTAAATGCCTGAACAATGGCGAACTCCGCGCTGGAGGTCTGCATTTGGGACGCTTTGCCGCCGGTTACCCATCCGCCCCAAGAGAAACCAATCACTATTGCGACGATGGCGCCGCCGATGGCACCCCAAATTGCAGGTTTGGTACTTTCAGGAATGTTCATTGCTGATCCTTTTGCTATGGTCGCCGTCTCTGAAGACACTGCTTGCAACGACGGGAATTTACGGCGCGATGCATTTCGCCCGCACCGCGATGGGTATCATCAGGACAAAGCAAGCACACATCTGTTAATCGCGTTTCTGATGTACACGCGCGCGAGGCATTAATCTGGGATTTCCAGGTTCGCTAATGGCACAGATGACGCAGTAGCCTGCTTTTAGACCTCCTCCCGGGCATCCAGCGAGGGAACTGCAATCACGCACTTGAAGCGAACGGCAGGCAGGTCCGTATTTGAGACATAGAACGGTAGCGCAGCGAACGGCCGGATTGGGTTTTATCCCATTTACACGATTTAAGTGTCCGGTTTTGCGAAATCGTGCTGCGCCGCCGCGGGCAATTCCGTGACACGGTAGAGTAATCAAGGTGATTTTCGCTGCGCCAGCATCAGGCGGCTCCGTCCCGCTGAGCAGCCTTTGGTGCTCGGCGCAGCTAATCGCAGGAACGCGGACGAAGCGGACCTCGGCTGTAGGTGTACCAATGTCCGCTTTGCCGAACTCTCCAGGAACAAGGCGTTTTTGAGGGGCTATTGGGCCTCGAGTATTTTGAGGTCGAGATCCATCGTTGCAGTCATCCCCGAGACTTCAAACCGGCGCGTAACCACGCCTCCGAGAGAGGCTTTCACGACGCTGTCACACATCTGTGTGCCGAAACCTTCTTTCTGCGTGGCATGTGGGTCGAGACAGCATTGCTCCCGCCAGTCAATTCGAAACCTTTCGCCTTTTCGGCGTGCCGCGACCAGAAGACCGCCACCACCCTGGGAAAGAGCGCCATATTTCGCTGCATTGGTGCAGAGCTCATAGAAGACGAGCGCAATCGGCGTAACCGCATCTGGAGCGATATGCATATCTTCGACATCGAGCTCGTAGAGATGATCGCCGGCGAACGGTTCGACGACTGAGATGATGAGATTACGCAATGAGGTGCTGCCAGCGGGTTTTCCACTCGGATCAGTGACGGCCAGCCTGTGAGCATCTGAGAGCGCGCTCAAGCGCTCCCGCATCAAGCTTGCAAGTTCACTGGCTGTCTCCACCTGTCGAGCATTGACTGAAATGAGGCTTCCGGCAACCGCAAAGCAGTTGCCGACCCGATGGCGCATCTCCGTAAGGAGAAGGTTCTGCCGTTCGGCCGCGTCAACCATATGAGTAATATCGCGGGCGATCTTCGAGGCACCAATGATCTCACCGTTCGAGTTTTTTACCGGCGAAATGGTCAAAGAGATGGGTACGAGTTTCCCGTCCTTGCGCCGACGGAGCGTTTCGAAGTGTTTGATGCGCTCACCGCGGCGAAGCCGCGAGATGATGTCAACTTCCTCGTGCTGCCGGTCCTCGGGTATGAGCATTAGGATCGGTTGCCCGACGGCCTCTGACGCGGCGTAGCCAAACAGGCGCTCGGCGCCAGGATTCCACGTTTGTATGATACCATCGAGGTTCTTGGTGATGATCGCATCGTCGGAACTCTCGACAATTGCAGCAAGATAGTCGTTCAGATTGCTCGAGAGGTCGGCCTGTGAAGGTCCATCGGTATCAGAAGCGTGCACGTTCACGTGGAATGTCCTCCAAAAAATTCGACGTATACTAAGCCACATCGAGCCGCGGCGCTATGGAATTCGTAGGCTGGATCACCCGACATCAGCCAGTCGCCGCAGAGAAACCGAACGGTCGCTTCGGGCCGATACCGTTGAAAGACTCTTTGCTGCGTCTGCAAATTTCGGGAATGTGGGAAACTATTTGCCAACGAGCTGATTGCCTCTCTTGATGATGCTGGAATTTGAGTAATTCGGAAATTTGTTCTGCCAAATTTGGCGCCGACGCGCTGTATGAGAGTTTTTCAACACAATCGGCCGGTAGCGAACTCATACCAGACATAAGGCGAGCGTCAGCTGTGCGGGACAAAGCTGTCCAATGCGACGATATGATCAAAGGCAAGTAAGGCTCTGGGCTAATGTAAGCGCGCCCGTACCAGGTAGCCATCCACATGATCTTCCCCGAGTGCTCGAAGCGCCTCTAGCCTGTGGAGGCCTTCGAGCAAAACGTACCGCCCTTTACCGGCTCGCAGACGGATGGGCGTTGTTTGACCCATTTCAATTATGCTTTCAGCAATCTGTTGGACTTTCTCTTGATCCAGCGTCTTTAGGCGCTTCGCGGGTATGTAAATCTCAGCGATGGGGAAAGCCTTTTTGACAAGCATTTGAATTTTTAACACAGACGCAGCAACTTAGACAGTGAATTTGCTAAAAGTTCGGCATCCCTTTAAACTAAGGTTCTCGTAAATTTGACGGGACAGTTCCGAAGAGCTGGTTTGTCCCCCATATCACCCAACCGTCCAAAGTCTTCTAGATATTCGCCACTGCAAGTTCTCGGAGGGGCACATCAGCGGCGACAGAAAGCAGCAGCACACTGGCACGTTGGGTAAAAATGTCCCGCGCTGATTGTACGCCACGCCACTCTTGCGAATTCAGGAGGTCGCATCATTCCCCGTTAACTCGTATGGCATTTTCGATTTGCAGATCCGTCTGGCGGCCGTAACTCGTGAAGCAATCTCTCGCCTCATCACTGAGGCCATATTTTTAAGCATAGGCCGCAAGTATTCGTTCTGTTTGTTTCAGTCGGTCTTTGGTCATCTGTAGCGCTCCTGTGCGAGGAGAGTCGCGTCGAAAGGTTAATAAACATTTAGCCCTGCCAGATTATCCGCCCCACACTAATTAATCCCGAATATTTCTCGATTTGCGATTGTCTGGAACCATTAATGGTACATGAAAGTTAACAGACGCGTCTCGGATGGCCCCACATTCATGCGCCGGTTGCCGAGGAGCGCACACCATGAAATTCCCAAGGCTTAATATACTTCTTGTTGAAGATGAGGCTTTGATCCGCATGGATATGGCCCTCATACTCACGGATTGGGGCCATAGCGTTTCAGAAGCGTGCAACGCCAGTAGTGCGCTCAGTGTGCTCTTGCAGTTGACCAAAATTGACCTGCTCGTGACAGACATCAATATGCCTGGCGCAATGAATGGTCTTGCGCTTGCGTTTGACGTTCGAGGCCAATTGCCAGAGTGCCATATTCTTGTTCTGTCGGGAAATCTGCCACCGAACGCAGAAGAAATGCCTTGCCGAAGTCGCTTTCTAAGCAAGCCCGTGAACACCGACGACTTGTCATGCATTATGGAAGCATTTTTGACGGCTTGATGCAATTTGCAGGCCGGGATCAAGTATTGGAGGTTGTATTTTGATCAGAGAGACCATAGGTGTTTTTAGCTTATGTTGTTCCCTTCGAACCGCTGCCTCCGTTTATCCGGCTCTCAGTTGATCGATTCAGTCTGACTTTGCCGGGCTGCCGCATCCTGTGGGCAGCACCTAAACAGGAGTACACGGATATGGCCAATGGCACCGTGAAATGGTTCAACTCAACCAAGGGCTTTGGATTTATTCAGCCGGATAGCGGCGGCAAGGATGTGTTCGTTCACATCTCCGAGCTTGAACGTGCTGGCATCAGCAGCCTGGACGACGGCCAGAAAGTCAAGTTCGAGACCGAGACCGGCCGCGACGGGCGCGAGTCCGCCAACGCATTAGAACTCGCGTGAGCTTTTCCCTCGAGGACGTCTTCAAAGCCGTTCCACCGCAGACTGGCAATGGTGGCCGGCACCTTACGCCTTCGAGCGTATTCAAGGACGTCCCCGCCGCGCCAGCCACTCGGCTGGACAAAACGACAGCGGCAGCCAAGTTGATCATCGAGGCCGAAGCCAGCGAGCGTTCGCGCAAGACTGCGAAGCTTAGGATGGCACGAGAGTCACGCGACATTGGAAGCCAGGAATAACGGGAAACCTGAGTTCCAACTTCCTTCAATCGTGCGTCCAACGCTTCCGACACAAAATCACTATTGTCGGGAGCGGTTAGTGAAGCGCAGCCGGGGCAAGCACCTCATAAGACGTGGGCGTCGGCTGCGGACATACATTCAGACGTGTCTACTCCTTGGCGATGCTGGCCGGGCAATGCTCAAAAAGTGCCGCCGTCATTCTTTATGGAAGAAATCAAAATGGGCTACTCGACACCGAAGAAACAACTGGATCTGAAAGAGTTTTTGAGTGAACCGGCAAAAAAGCAGCCTTACCGGAAGTTCGGTAAGCGCAGTGCGCCAGTGAAGCCGAAGACAAGCGCCCCAAGTACGCCTGCTATCGATCAAGGGGCCAAAGGCTGACCATCGAGCTTGCGCAGATTGATATCGTTCCTCTCGGAGGCCCGAGATTGTCCTTTCGAATAGATGCACAGAGCAAGGTATTCCGAAGCTATTGGTTACCGTTTGAGCGAGTTGGATGTCTGCTTTCAATTCTGGCCAAACAGGCCAAAGCATGACCCGGAAAAAGGCGTCCGCTGATTTCGAAAGAAAACAGCCAGATCCACTCAATGACCGATTGGGCAGTAGCCTCCGGAAAGGCAGGAACAAAAACAGATTGTTGAATCTCAAACGAAGCTTCTTGGTCGCTCTGTCGCTCACAGTGCTTTGTGTCTTGGTCATCGCCGTTTTCGGTACATGAGCCGCACTGGAAAAAGGAAAGAAAAGTGTCAAAGAAAAAGTCTGGAAAGCAAAGAGGCAGCAAAGAATCCGTCCGTAGCGCTACTGACGTTGGTACGATCATAGAGGATGAGTTTGGACACTACCGAATCCGCGCCGGTCGTCTGAACGGCGACTTCATTGCGCGCGCATTTCCAAAGTCGAGTTCCAATAGCCAGGGGTTGATAGCCGAAGCAAGCGGTACTTCGGAAGCCGATGCTGTCGAGGCTTTGAAAGAAGTCCTGACATCTCGCTCCAAGAAACACACTGAAGAGCGAAGATGGGAGGAAAGGTCCGCAACCGCTGTTCCCAGCAAGGAAGAATTCATTGAGGCGCTCCGGCAAACAAGCCTGACAGAGCCGCAGGTGGCCATGCTCAAAGCCCACGCAATCGCGGGCGAACGCGGCATGTCATTGGCTGCTCTCGGGAGAGCTGCCGGGTACAAATCGCAAGATACGGTGCTAAGGACCTTTAAGAGAGCAGGTTCTCTGGTTTCAGACTTTCTGGGCGTGGAGATACAGTCCGACAGGGCCAATGACCGGCAAGATGCGCGCCAAGTACTGGGTTACTGTGTTGAGACAGACACGGACACTGCCGCCTTATGGGTGATGCATAGTGAACTGCGCGACGCGATCCGGGAAGCGCTCTAGAGAATCCGAGTGGTTCCGAAAATTTTTGGCTTCTATCCCCATTACTCCTCAATTCGATATCGCTTTGCGTTGAAATCGGTGACAGAAATGTAGAGCGAGCATTTTCAACAAATCTGTTACCGGCTTCCATAAAATCCGTGCCGATGCACGAAGACCTACCACAACCAAGAGAGCAATCCTGGCTCGGACAACCGGGACGACCCGGCCAGGCCATGGCAACTTCCGCAAAATCTGGCTGGCCGCAACGTACACCGCGCCGTCGAGGGCGCCGATTTCTCGCTCAACCCGATGATCTCGCTGTGCTGGTTCGCAAGCGACCGCGCCGCGCACGCTCTGATCGCGCTCGGCCTGCAAAGGCCCTTCCAGCTGAGCCAGTGCAGATTCCCAAAAACCGAGACATTGATGCCGACATGAAGCTGCCGGCGACCGCTCAAGGGGAGCTGTGAAAGCACGCAGGGGCTGGTAGACGGACGTTCAACCGGCTTCGGAGCGTTCAGATGTAGCAAGATGCGAGTTGGCACATGCGCTTGCGGGCTACCTTGCAGATCGAAACAGTCAGATACCGGTGGATTGATCCTGCCTTGCTCAGTGTTCGGGCACGCTCGGTTCCGATCTGTGCAGCCCAGAAGAAGACGCGGAGTCGGGATTGGGGTGCCTTTCGGGAATGGGTAGCGACCAACAGATGCCCGCCCAACCTGGCCTCGAAGCAGACGTTCATGCGGCCCGCAGCGAACTTCTGCTTCCCGCCCATCTCGGCGAAAGCTTGGACAAGGAATCCCTGTAATCGGCAGCGGCGTCGCCCGCACATCACCCTTGGGCTAAGCCTTGCGGCCTACCCTGCTCGGCTTCGCGTGTCGCAGGGGAGAACGGCCCTTCGGTCCGTCGCGCATTCGGCCATGCGGCCTCACCGCGGCGCTGCGCCTGGCATCCCGGTTTGCCCGCCTCGCGAGCACGTCCCTCCCCGGCCGCTCCGCCGGATTGCGCTCTGGTCTGTTTTGCGGGGCAAAACGATCCCGCCGCTTCATCCGTCTTCCGCGTCCGGTCGGGCCGTTTGCCTGCTCGGGTCGGGCAATCCTACCGTCAAAACACACACACACATGAGCATGGAAGCATATCCTCCGGATGGCTCCCAAATCAGCCCGCGTCAAGGATCGCAAAACTTTTCGGCGAGGGCGGGCCTGTGGCGCCGGGCGGTCCCGAGCGTGAGCGCGCGCGTGTGTCGGGAGTTGCACGCGGAAAACTTTTGCGCCCGGCAAGCCGGCGGCTGCGCCGTCCCTGACCCGGGCAGATTCGGAAACCAGGCATTCGGCCATGCCCCCACACTCACGTGGTGGCTCCACAACCGAACACTGGAGACCAGACATGGCTTACGACACCGCAAACACCTACGAGACCATTGAGCTTTTCGGGCTAACGGAAAAAGGCGCCCACCTGCCGATCCCGGAGGATTACATCCTGACCGACCACATCATCCGCGAGAGCTTCGAGGCTCTGCTTGGCCCGCTGCGCGGGACCGGCCTTGAAGGCGAAATCGAACCGCTGGCCCATGGGCTCGCCACGATCCTGCAGCGCCGCAAGGTGGCGCTCGGCAAGGAGGTCGACCGCACCGCCGACAAGATCGGCGCGCTAGCAAAATCCCACGACGGATCGGAGATCGCCGAGACCGCGATTGAGGAGGCGCAGGCGCGCTTTCTGCAGCTGCGCGAGGTCGTCAGCGCCATCGAGGTGATGAGCGAGGCGGCGGCGGAATGCTACGAGATCGAGACCGGTCACGCCTTCATCCCGGCGGCAGGCTCGCGCGCAAGCGTCCGGGCGCAAGAGACCGGGGCGGTCTTCGAGGCGCGGCAGCTCCTCGAGCAGCATGATCGGGAAACCGCCGAGAAGTCGAAAGTCGAGGGGGTGCCCCTGATCGTCTCGGGTGCCACCGACTGGACCGATGTCGATGTGATCTTCAATACGCTCGACAAGGTTCGCGAACGGATCAAGCAGAACCGCAATCAGGAAATCTTCCTCTGCCACAAGGGTGGCAAGCACGGGGCGGAGATGATTGCGGCTCGGTGGGCCCGGGCACGCGGAGTCGCGCAGGCGCGCTTCGATCCACGCTGGTCCGCGCACGGGCGGGCGGCACCGTTCAAGTGCAACGACGAAATGCTGGACGACAAGTTCGCGGCGACGGGAGTTGTGCTCTTCGGTGGCAACGGGGTCGCGCTGAACCTCGGGCAGAAGGCGGAAGCGAAAGGCCTGACGGTCATGCGAGTTGCCGACCCGGCGAAGAAGGCGTCGCAGGATTGAAGAGAGAGGGTCGCGCTTGGCGCGGCCTTTTCGTCGTTTTCCCAGATGTTTACGAACCTCGGCGGTGTCACAGTGAGCTCCAGCGATGTGCATCGATAGGCTTGGTGATCGCAATCCGGCCAATCTGGTTTCGGGAGTGGCTGGATGGTATTTCTATGCAGTTACAGCTTAATGTGGCCGTGTGGCAGAAGACATCTGTTGCGCAGTTCAATACCCGCCCAGGTTTTTCCTCGATGCCTTTTTCCCCGGAACGCACAAAAGAGATTCAATCGCGCATTGATGCGCGTTTGCGGTCCGGGCAGGCAAACGATTGGGAAGTGTCTTTTCTCACGAACATGGCTGAACGGTTTCAGCGGTATGGGACGGAGACGCGCTTGAGCAAAGCGCAGTATGCCAGCCTGCACAAAGTATTGAAACTGGAACGGGAAAAACCGGCCCAGACAAGGTCATCTGCCGACGACAGAACTTCTCAGCCAGCACTAAAGCGTAGTACCGGAACCGTTCAGGCGAGATCCCGTCCGGTCTCCGTGACCCGCGCGATCAATGCACCTCGGCGTGCCGTGCGCAAGGCTCAACGCCAAATCATGCTGCCGTTGGTGATCGCTGTCGGATTCTTCGCATTGGTTGGATCATTGTTTGAATCATCTAACACGCGATCCACTCCCTACAGTCCGTCAGCGGTTCCCTCATCGCAAACTGCCGACGCCGCTTACGTCTATGTGACAGGGACACGTGTCAATCAACGTGCTGGACCGTCTACTTCAAACGCCGTGATGGGTGTCTTGAGCGAGGGAACCCGCGTCGAAAAGCTTCGCGAAGAAGGGCAGTGGACAGAAATTCGATCCAATTTTGGTGCGGGCTGGATGGCGACCAGTTTCCTGTCACTGGTCGCGCCGCCAACAGAGCGACCCGCCTCACAGGACCGGTCGCTTCGCGCCAGCGATGTTCGGATCATTGACGGTGACACAATCGATGTTCCAGGCTTGCCAGCAAACGTGCGTCTCGTTGGATTTAACGCGCCTGAGACATGGAGACCCGCCTGCGCTGCGGAGCGTGAGGTTGGGGAGCGCGCGACCGCGCGTCTTGGTCAATTGGTGCGGGGTGCGGCGTCAATAGAATTTGAGCGCGTGGCCTGTTCCTGCCGGCCCGGGACAGAGGGTACGGATCAGTGCAACTTCGGGCGGTTCTGTGGCTTGTTGTTCGTTGACGGTCAACACGTCGGCAGCACGCTCATTGCTGAAGATCTGGCCGTGCCGTACCGCTGTGGCCGCACCAGCTGTCCCCCACGCCCTCAACCTTGGTGCCGATAACAGACGCGCCCATCCGATACAGACGACGGATCTTCGCGCGCGGCGGAACGCTGACCCGCCGCATCGCGAGCGTGACGGATCGCTATCCAGATGCATTGGATCAGAACGAACCAGGCCATCTTCGGTCACGATCGACGGGTTCGATGGCGGCTTCAAAGTGGTGGCACACATTCGGGTCTCTCCTTTTTTGCTATGCATGTGGATCGCACGGGGTCGGCCAAATCGTGCCCTCCGCTGACGCTCCGGCAAGCACAAATACGGCTTCCACGGCCGGGCCGCGGACCCTCCGCATTTGCGCTTGCGACCGGGCCTCTCGCCCCCGTGCTGGCAGATCCCCATCGCAACAAGGAGTAAGCCAAATGACCAACCATTACGTCGCCACCGTCCCCGTCAAGTTCACCGATACCGATGGCCAGGAGCGCACCCGCTTCCAACGCGTGGGCGCCATGTTCCGCAACACCCGCAACGGGGACGGCTCGGAGTTCTTCAGCCTCAAGCTCGACTTCCCGGTCGCGGTCTCGGAGCTGGTGATGTTCCCGCCGAGCGCAAAGGACCCGCAGGACTAAATCCTCTGACGAGGATGGGCCGCCCCAGGACGATCTTGGGGCGGCCCGATCCCTGTTCCAGGGATGCCGGGTCCGGCGGTCAGACCGCCCGAGGCGACCTAACGAAGCCGCCGGTCGCTGCGCATTCAAAGGACGCTCTTCCCCCGGAATGATCAGGCCGCGACAGACCGGGCAGACAGCCTCAAGGGGGCCATCCGCAAAAACCTATCGGCCAGGGCCTCCCGGTTTTTGCGGCAGAGATCTGGTGCCCAAATCTGGCCCTCCTTGACCCTGCCTGTCCGCCCTGTCGGTGGGGTTTGCGCCCGCCCGCGGTTCCGTCCGAACACATGCGTGTTCGGCCAGACCTCGGGCGGTGCTGGGGAAGGGGCCCCATGTGACAAGTGGGGTTCTTGTGGTGAGGGTCAGGCCCGCGCCCCTGCGGGCCGCGGGGGAAGCGGACACCAAGGCTGCCTGAGACTGCAAGCAACATAAGTATATAATTGACAGATTGATATATTATCGTAAGGTGGGGCAGCCTTGGTGGAAGGTGGCAGGAAATAGGGGGTCTTTCTTCGCATGTCGCGCTCAAAACGTCTCACAGATGCGGACCGCATGGAGATCGTTCGCGAGGCTGCGGAAGGTGTGACCAAATCTGCTCTTGCGGAGCGGTTCGGCGTGTCGCCGCGGGCGATCCAATACACGCTCAAGGCCGATGCCGAGCGCCAGACGGATGCTGCGATCCCGGTTTCAGCGGTCAGTGTGAAGGTGACGGCCGCGGAGCTTGCAGCCCTCGACGCGGTGCTGTCCGCTGCCGGGATCGAGAGCCGGGCCGAGGGGCTGCGGCGGCTCATCCAGGCGGCGGGCGGAGTGTTCGTGCCGGACGCGCAGATGGCGGCCGAGATGGCACGCTACAGGGCCTCGCTGCATGAGGTCGGAAACGGTGTCGCCCAGATCGCCAAGCAGATGACGAAGGCCAACCGGCAGGGGCAGGGGGCTGATGGTGGCACGAGTGCCGAGTTCTCCGAATTGCGCCTTGCGCAGATGCGCGGGTTGGCGCGGTTCATTCTGGATTCTGCTGACGAGATCGATCTGCTTCTGCGCCGCCGTCGGGACGCGATGCAGCTCGAGGCTACTGCCGCTTTGAGGGAGTTTGCCCATGCGGCTGAATGATGCTGTCGATGCCGTCACGGGCGAGGTTTTCCGGGACGGGTGGAGTCGGATCCGGGGCTCGATGCAGGGGCTGCACGTGGCCAAGCAGAGCCAGCTTGTGCGCGCGGCTGCAGGGCACCGGCCGGCGGTCTTCAAGGCGATCCGGGGTGGGGGCACGCACACCAAATCGCAACTCGCAAACCAGCTTGATTATCTGACCACCAAGTCCACCCATATCGTGGACAGTAGCGGGTTCCTCGATGGCAAGACGAAGCTCGAGGCGAAGGACATCAAGGACCTCACCGAGCGCTTTGCCAAGCGGTGGGACGCGCGCTTCAAACCCAAGCTTGGTCAGACCACCCACATGCTCATGTCCTTCCCCATCGGCACGCGGGGCGAGGATGTACGCGACATCGCGACGGATGTGGCCGAGCGGTTCTTCCAGACCGACGCGGGGAATTTCGATTACATCATCGCGGTGCATGAGGACCGCGATCATCCCCACGCGCACCTGGTGCTGAACCGCCGCTCGCAGGAAGGCGAGTTCTTCTTTCTGGGGCGCAACCACCGCTTCAACTATGACGACTTCCGCCTCGCCATGGTGGAGGAGGCGGAAAAGTATGGCGTGCGTCTCGAAGCCACGCGCCGGGTGGACCGCGGTGTCGTGCATTACCCCGCCCGGACCCGCGAGGTCTATGCGGCGAAAGACGAGGGGCGCGCGCCTCGCGAGCGCGAACGTGTGGGGGCCGACCTGACGCGGACGCTGGCGGAGATAGCCAACACCAGAACCGTCTACCATTCGCTTGCCGCGGAGGCTTCGCGCGAGGCCCGCGAGGATATTGCCGCAGCCCTCTTCCGCGCGGGCGAGGTGCTGGCGCGGGGCGGGCAGGTGGATCGAACAGGAGATGTGTACATGGCCGAGGATCAGAATTTCGAAGACCTGAGAAGCCTCTATGCGGAGAAGCTCGCAAGGGTGCAGGGCATGATCGCCGAGAAGTCTGACGCCGAACGTCCCGCGCTGGAAAAACGCCTCATCGAGATCCAGACGCAGGTCCAGCACATGCAGCCTCTCGGTTTGCGATCATCCACGCTGTCCGAGGCGGCCTCGGAGGGCGGGATCTATTCCGAGGCCAATATCGACGCCAGCCAGCTTGAGCGTTTGGCCGAGCCGGACCTGAGATCGCGCATTGACGTAGCACTGCGGGGTACGGGGATCAGCACATCGGAAGTGATGGCCCGGATCGAAACCGGGGCCTCCAATGCAGCGCTCGAGCATCAATGGATCGCCGATGACCTCTCCAAGATGGCCGAGGCCCGCGATCTGAACCTCGAACGCCGCGCCGATCTGGAACAGGCGCGCGACATCCTGAACGATGTGCATGTCGAGCTTGGCACGCTTCTGGAACGGGAGCACGTGCTGCGCCTGGATGGGGTCGTTGAGGAGGAAGCGGTCAGCGAGCGGTTCCATTATCACGAGGACGCGGTGCGGGCGATGGAAGGGACAATCCTGCAGGAGATGCGCGCCGACGGCCTGACAGCGCAGCAGATCGAGGACCGGGACTGGGAGGTGGTCTCAAAGGCAGAGCGCCGGATTGAAGCGGAGCAGCGCGCGTATCTCGACGCACACCCGGAGCTGCTTGCACGTCCTGGCGATGTGATCGACCGGTCAGAGCCCTACAGGGAGACCATCACCGATGCGGCCCGCGCCAGCGAAATCAGCCGCGAGGTCGACCGGATCATGGAGGGGCGCGATGCCCGCACCCCTGTTGTAGACGCAGTTACGGATGACTTGCGCGCGCGCTATCCGGACATGCCGGCCCACCTCGCCCGTGGTCTCGGCGCGACCTATGCGGCCGTCGTCGAGATACGGGACACGGAGGCCATCAATCAGGTCCGCCGCGAAACCGAGATGCGCGAGGGGCTTGGGGTTGGCACGCGTGACGAACGTCTAGCGACCCGAGATGAAACTGCGCCGCAGTCTGACCGTGCCGACCGCCTTGCAGACGAGATTACGCGTGTTCTGGAGCATGAGCGGGCGGGGGAGTTGTCCGCGCCCTTCGAGACCGAGGCGGAGCGGGATGCTTTCCGAACCGAGATCGCGCGGGTACTGGATAACCGCCAAATCGAGCGGCTCACATCTGGCGATGCCGATGCGCTGAACAAGGTTCTCGAGGACCGTCTCGACCGGCTCTATGTCGCCAAGGTCTATCTGCAATCGGATGCTGCGACGGCCAACACGGACGCCTTGCGCCAGGTGGCCGATGAACTCGCCGACGCCGAGTATGAAAAACACCGCGCGACAGACGTGGATGGCGAGACCGAGCGGGGACAAATCCATTGAGCGCCGCCATGGGAAAGGCGCGGATCGCGACCGGCGTGCTTCTCGTCACGCTGGTGACCGCCGCCATAGGCTACACCATCGCCTCGGCGGTGCTGAGCTACCAGGACCTCGGTTTCGGGGCCGAGATCGACTTCGCCTATATCGCGCAGAACTATCTGGCGATCCTCGATCGCCGCCCGGAGGACGCCCAACTCATCCACCTGATCATCGGCAGCTTCGCCGCCGCCGGCCTGATGCTGAGCCTCGCCCTGTCGGGGTCCGCGCTCACACGCTTTGGCCAGACCCATTGGCAGACCTCCCGCGAGATGAAGGCCAACGGGTTTTTCGGAGCGCCCGGCACGGGATTTATCCTCGGCAAGCTTGGGGCGCCGGGCTCCCGCGCGAAATACATCTGCTCGAAGGTCTTTCCCCATGCGCTGATAGTGGCCCCCACGGGCCGCGGCAAAACCACGGGCTTTGTCATTCCGAACCTGCTGACCTGGCAAGGCTCCGCCGTGACGCTCGATGTGAAGGGCGAGTGTTTCGAGGCCACGGCCCGCTACCGCGCAGCCCAGGGTGACAAGGTCTATCGCTTTGCCCCCACCGATTGGGAGTGCAGGCGCACGCATCGCTACAATCCACTCCTGCGCATCTATCAACTGAAAGACCCCGCGCGCCAGCAGATGGAATTGCAGCTTCTGGCGACGCTCTTTCTGCAAAGCGACAACGATCGGGTGCAGGGCCTCCTCAAAGGCGGGATCGATCTCTTCGTGGCGGCGGGCCTGCTGGCGTTCCAACGCAAGCGCCCCACCTTGGGCGAGATCTATCGCATCGCCGCGTCTGGCGGGAACAAGCAGAAGGAGTATTTCGCGCGGGGCCATGAGGTCGACAACAGGGCGGCCAAGCTGATCTTCACGCGGCTCGCCTCCACCAACAACGACACGCTGACCTCCTACGTCTCGCTCCTGATGACCTCGGGGCTCGATCAATGGCAGAACCCTGCGATCGATGAGGCGACGGCGGTCTCGGATTTTGATTTCCGGAAAATCCGCAAGAAGCCCTTCTCCGTCTATCTCGTGGTCCAGCCGTTGATGGTGAAGCCGCTGGCGCCGCTAATCCGCCTCTTCTTTTCCGATCTCCTCTCGGCCATGCAGGAGAAAGATCCCGGCCCCGACGAGCCCTGGCCGGTGATGATCATGCTCGATGAGTTCAATCGCCTCGGCAAAATGCCCATCGTGGTCGAGAGCATCGAGACCTTGCGGACCTATCGTGGTCATCTGGCAGTGGTCACCCAGACCATCCCCGCTCTCGATGAAATCTACGGTGAAAACACCCGCCGCGCGCTGCAGGGCAACGCCGGCGTGAAACTCTACCTGACGCCCTCGGACGAAAAAACCGTCGAGGAGCTGAGCAAGGCGGTCGGCAAGACCACGAAGACCGTCGTCACCCGCTCGCAGTCCATCGGAAAGAACCCCTTCGAGGGCCGTAGCCAGTCTACAAGGACTGAAGAAAGCTCCTTGCTCCCCGAAGATGAGGCCCGCCGCCTGCCGCTTGATGAGATCGTCATGGTGATCGATGCGCAAATGCCGGTCCGTGCAAAGCGCATCCAGTACTTCGACGATCGGCTGTTCAAGGCGATCCATGCGGCGCAGACGGGCGAGTTGCCCTTTCCGGCGCCGGGGGGAGGGGGAGCGCAGGGGAATCTCCCACTGAGTGTGCGGGCCATGCCGATGACTCCGCCACCGGACGGGTCAGGCAGACCCAATGCCGACGTTGAGGCCGAACGCCAGGCTGCTGATGGCCAATCGTCAGGGCAAACCGATGTCGCCCGAACGAAGACTGCGCCTGTCGTTCAAGCCGTTATCGCCGAGGAACAGCGACAGATGGAAATGGATTTTGGGGGCCAAGTCACGGATGCCGGGGCAGTGAGCGCCGTGGGTGAGGCGCAGATGCGCTCCGCTTTCGATGGCTTGAGTGAAATGGAAGCGATGCTGCAGGAGGGGGATAGCGAAAAGCAGGTTGCTCGATAGGGTGGAGCGCGCAGGCTTACTTGGCCATCGCGTCCGCAAGACTCGATGATAGCCGAAATTCAATGCGGATCAGGCAAGAAGCTTTTTCGGAATCGTCACATGACGACTCCGTGCCCTTCCAAGACATTCACAAAAGAGAAGCTGCGAGAATTCATGTGCTTACCTAAATGTCATACGCACCGGCGCCAAAATCGGCAATCTCGACAGTCAGTATTGTCACAACCTGATCGGCCCACTTCATGCTTGTTGACTTCCCTGGCTAGTCGACATCTTCCCTCAATTCAGCATTCGGCCTCGGGTGAATTGTCAAAGACGAACTCGACGCTCATCATTGGCCAGCAGCCTTGATTGAACTCGATCGCCTCGCCGTCCCGCGTGCGGTTAACTGAAGTCACGTATTGCACTGGGGCCTTGGCGCTGATGCCCAGGATCGCCGCCTCTTCGGGCTGTGCCAAACGTCCGCTGATGCGCGTCTCGGCGCGGCGGAACCACGGAATTCCCGACGCCTCGTAAACCGCGCTGACAGAATTCCATTCATGAAACAGCCGTTCGAAATCTGGGAAGCGATACGCAGGCAGTTCCTTGTGGGTGACGTAAATCGGGGCGCTGTCCAGCAAACGCAATCTGTGTAGCACGATGACCTCGTCCTCCGGCGCCAACCCGAACAGATCTTGCGCCTGCGGGCTTGGCCGCCCGCGGTCCAGCCGCAAAATGCGTGAGGTGGTATCCTCCCCCCGCCCAACCAGGGACTCTGAAAACCGCATGTCATTGCGGATCACGAAGGCGCGGCGGTTCTGGCGCACAAAGATGCCGACGCCTTTGCGTGCCTGCAGAGTGCCTTCGCTTTGATGCATGGCCAGGGCTCGCCGCACGGTGATGCGACTCACGCCGAACATCTCGGCAAGTTGTACCTCGCCGGGCAGGCGGCTGCCTGGCGGGCAAACGCCGTCTTCGATCGCCATGCCGAGACGATCGTATATTTGCAACCAAATCGCTCTTGTCGACTTCGCGTCGTAGGGGCGTCTTGCAAGCGAAAGTAACTCGGTTTCGCCCTGAAGAAGCGCTGCATGATTATTCACGGTTCAATACCCTTCTTCCGTCCACGAAGACCGACCTGATCCTCCGCGTGGTCTTGTCCAGCACCACAATGTCTGCGCGTTGGCCCGGCGCCAAGGTGCCGCGATCCGCCAAACCGGCGGCCGCGGCGGGATTCGCGGAAACCAGCTTCCATCCCTCATGCAAGGGCAACACGCCCGACTTATCAAGTCTAAGCACTGCATACAGAGGTGCCGGGTAGTAGTAATCAGAAGCAAGCACCGTACATAGGCCCTGCACGATGGCACTCGTGGCGCAAAGTGCGCCGTTATGGCTTTCCCCGCGCAACGCGTTCGGAGCACCCAGAACGACGTGCTCACCGGCCTCTCGAGCCTCTGCCGCAGCCTCCTCAGACATTGGAAACTCGGCCACCGTGATCTGGCGGGCGCGGCCCTCGCGCCGATCCTCGCGGGTCATGTCGTCATGTGAAAGTATTGGCCGTCCCAACCGAGTCGCGGCGGTGCAGATCTCGTCGAGATAAGCAGGCACCTCTTCCCTACGGCTCCACGTGCGTTCGATCTCCGCCTTGGCGTCGGCTGGCGACATTCCCATCCGCACGGCCATACGCTGGAGCTTGGCGCTGTCTTCGCCAAGCTTGTGATTTGCACTGGTATGATCGTTGATCGACAGGATGTCGCCGGAGCGCTTCGCCAGCCACGTAATCACCTCGTCCACGTGATCGAGCGCAAATGTCTCCCACCGGATGTTCAAATGCGTGTCGCAGGTCAGCCGGGGCGCCACCACGTTGAGCGCCGCGACCAGCGCTCGAGAGACCGCGATATCCCGCAAGCCCGGTTCCCAGGACACTGTCAGGGCATGAAACCCTGTCGTGATCCCATTCGAGATCATCTGCGCGTCCGCCTCCTGAAAAGCAATATCATAGGGAAAATGCACCCCCGGACGCGGCTGGACGATGGCCTCGAACCCGTCGCCGTGCAAATCGACGATGCCGGGCAACACCCAGGCGCCGCTCGCGTCGAATTCCTCTGCGTCCGGCGCGGCGGCTGTTTCGATCCGTCCGTCTGCCACGTGCAGGGGTGTTTGCTCGAACCCGTGGGGCCCAAGCCTGTCGCCGCCGTTAAGTGTCCAACTTCTGGTCATGTCTTCTAAGGTCTCCGTGTCACGAAAGCTTTAATCGAATCCCTTATGCGATGCTTGTGTGACTTTCCTGTGTACACAACGATAGACATGCTGGAGAAACCAATGATCCGTTCCCTGATCGCCGCTGCCGCGCTTTCCGTCGCCGCAGGCGCCCCGGCCTCTGCCGAAGCCCTGAAATTCGCCGTGACCGACATTGAAGGTCTCGAAGCGTTGCAACAGGAATTTGGAGCCTTTGAGGCGAAGCTCGAAGAATTGACCGGCTACGAGATCGACCTCTTCCCGGTCAGCTCTCGCACCGCCGCCGTCGAGGCGCTGAACCAGGACAAGGTTGACCTCGTCCTGACCGGCCCTGCCGAATACGTCGTAATCCACGAGCTAACCGATGCAGAAATTGTGACCGCCTGGCAGCGCCCGAATTACTACGCTCAGATCGTGTCCCTATCGGACGGTCCGATCAAATCCGTTCAGGACCTCAAAGGCCAGACTGTGACCTTCGGCTCCGTCGGCTCGACCTCACAGCATCTCGGGCCGGCACAGGTGCTGGCCGATTTTGGCCTGAGCTACAATGTCGACTACCAGCCGCAGATCATCTCGCGCAATCTCGCGATCGAGGCCCTGATCCGCGGCGACGTTCAGGCGGTGGGCATGAATGAAGGGCACCTGAGCCGTATCCGCGAGGCGTTTCCGGACACGTCCTTTACCGTGTTAGCCCGTGGCCGCGACCTTCCCAACGACATCCTTGTCGCGCGGTCGGATCTTGACGAAGACACCGTCGCCGCCGTGAAATCCGCCTTCGTCGATCACTCGGCCGAGTTGATGTCCGCGATCCTGACCGGTGAAGACAATCAGAAATACAAGGGTGGTTTCTTCCTCACCAAGGTGGAAGACAGCGAATACGACTATGTCCGCTCGATGTATTCGACCATTGGCGTCGACACGAACGACTTCGTCGGAAACTGATCATTCCGAACCCGTGGCCGGGGGCACTGCCTCCGGCCATGTCTCTTTTTTTGCGGAGCAGGTTTTTGCTGGAACTGGCCGAAACGGAACTGAAGACCTCACCGCGCGTAGACGCGCGGCAGATGGTCACTGAACCTCTGATCGAAGCCAAGGGACTGACCAAATCCTACAAGCGGCACAAGCCCGTTCTCACCGGCGTGGATATTGTCATCGCTCCTGGCGAACGCGTCGCGCTGATCGGCTCGAACGGAAGCGGC
This sequence comes from Roseovarius confluentis, assembly GCF_002917925.1. GTDB lineage: Bacteria > Pseudomonadota > Alphaproteobacteria > Rhodobacterales > Rhodobacteraceae > Roseovarius > Roseovarius confluentis. The sequence continues at coordinate 72,163 of NZ_PPFE01000011.1, forward strand.
AAGTCCACCCTACTCAAGAGTCTTATCGGCTTGCATCCCATCACCGGTGGCACACTGCGTTGTTTTGGGGAGCCGCTCGATCATCGTGCGACACGCGCGCAAAGGCAGCGTATGCGTCACCAGACTGGATTCGTCTTCCAGAAACACTGTCTCGTGCGCCGCCGGACGGTGCTCTCCAACGTCATCCACGGCCTGTTCGGCGAGGCCGGCAGCTGGCGCGCCTTCTCGCACAGTTTTGCGCCCGAGAGCTGGCGCGCCCGCGCCATGCAGGCCCTCGAAGAGGTCGATCTGGCCGAGAAGGCGATGGAGCGGGCTGATGCGCTCTCCGGAGGTCAGCAGCAACGCGTGGCCATCGCGCGCGCGCTCGTGCGGCGACCGCGCCTGCTCATCGCAGATGAACCCGCCGCAAGCCTCGATCCGGTCTCGGGCCGAAACGTGATGGAGCTCTTCTGTCGTCTTTGCGAGGATCACGGGATCACCCTGCTTTACACGTCGCATGATATGTCTCATGCCGTCGATTACGCCGACCGGGTTCTGGCGCTGAGAAACGGTTCGATCCTGTTTGACCGGCCTGCGAGCAAGGTGTCAGGCGCACACCTCAAGGCCACGTTCGATGGTTAATCCCGCTCTCAAGGCACCGGACCGCTTCACCGGCTTCTCGCCGCTGAATTTTGCCCTGCTCGTGGCCTTGGGCGCGATCATTCTGGCCTCGATGGGCAAGGTCGCACCGTCGCCCGGACAACTGGCTGATGGCGTGCCCGGCATGGTGAACCTTGTGGGCCGGATGCTGCCGCCCAATACAGAGCCCGCTTTCCTGTCGCGCATCGGGTTGCGCATCCTTGAGACATTCCAGATCGCGCTCGTCGGCGCGGCGATCGGCATCGTGCTAAGCCTTCCCATTGCCTGGTGCGCCGCGCGCGGTGTCTCACCCCTCGGGCGTGGTCACTTCTTGATCAAGGCCTTCGTGTCCTTCCTACGCACGGTGCCCGACCTCGTGTGGGCGCTCCTCTTCGTGGCGTCGATCGGCCTCGGGGCCGTTGCCGGAACCATGACCATCGTCGTCGACACTGTAGGCTTCTGCGGCCGCTTTTTCGCCGAGGCAATGGAAGACGCCGAGAAAGAACCGCAGGAGGCGCTATCCGCGATTGGCGCCGGGCGCGGCTCAATCCTCGTGGGCGCAATCCTGCCGGACATCATGCCGTCCCTGATCAATTCGTCGCTCTTTGCTCTGGAGAAGGCGGTCCGGTCTTCAGTTGTACTGGGGCTCGTGGGCGCGGGCGGGATCGGTCAGGAGCTCAAGGTCGCCTTCGACCTCTTCCAGTATCGCAACGCCTCGATGATCATTATTGCGATTTTTCTCATCGTCATGGTCATGGAGATCATCACCGACAAGCTGCGGGCGCGTATTCAATGACGTCACGTACTGCAGTGATGAGGCGTAGGTGCCGTATGCATTCAGGGCGTATTCGGTTCTCTAATCTATCAATGTCATTCTCCTGAACGTCGATGTCTGAGGTTGCCTTCGTTCTCTTCGAGCTCCGGGGCTGACGATCGGGCTGGCTGGAGGTAGGCTGGCAAGGTTGAAACCGCAGTCATGATTGGCTTGCTGCTACAGAATACACGCGGTGTCCTACGCCCTCCCTCGGGCATCGTTCCCGCCGGGAACTGATTGTTGGAACCCTCGATTGACGTATGTCAGGCGGCTTTGAAGTCGGTTCGGTCCCTCATGATGGCATGAAGGATGACCCGCGCCGACTTCGAGTGGGATGCAGAGAACGACCGATACATCTGTCCCGAGGGGCACGAGCTGAAGCAGTTGATCCGCCACTCCGCATCGCTCAATTCAAAACGTGCCATGATCCACCTCCTGTTGCAGAGCAGTGAATCACAGGCTCACCCGGTTGAGATTCTTGATTATGAGTACAGAAGCTAATCCGATCAGAGCTGTTCGACCTCGAAGGTCCAGGCTTGCGGTGGCAATTCATTGCGCACGAGCTGCGCGATACGCGGGTCGATCTGGTCGGGCTCGAGCAGGCCGCATTGCGCCATCGCGCGGCGCGGATCGACATTTTGGCCGAGGTAGTCGAGCACTACCCGCGACGCGGCGGGTTTGCGCCCCAGCCGCAGCGGTCCGCCGGTTTGTATTCCGAGTAGGTAGTCGATCCCCGCACTGTAGGAGGGGTAGAGGATCATCTGGGTGATCGAGGAGGACAGGGTTGCCTCGTTTTCCACGACATTGATGCGGTCGCCGAGGAAGAACACCAGCCCTTCGTACTTGTAGACTTCGTGGGCGCCGCCCTGCGGACCCGCGTCGCGCTCGATATTCTTCCAAAGGTAATAGCCGTCCCGGCGGGTGATCCTTGCGTAGGAGCGCATGATCCGGCCGGGATTGCTGAACGAATGGAAGTACCTGAAATAGCTGCCGCAGTAGCGTTCCAGGGGGGCTGAGAACTGGTTCAGCCGCCGCAGGGTGGGGCCGACGGGCGTCGCCTCGACCTCGCCGCCCGGCTGGCGGCGCAGGGCGATCAGGTCGGCGAAGCGCGCAGGCTCCATCAAGAGCTCGCCCTCGGTGACGCCGAAGAACTCGCAGATCTTGCGCATGTTGTGCCGCGAGGGGCGCACGCGGCCCGAGAGATACTTGTTGAACTGTTGCCGGTTGATGCCGATCCGGCGACAGACCAGCGCGATGGAGGGCAGGAAGGAGCAGGCGAAGGTGAGATTGGTGGAGAGGGGGTCGGAGGTCATGATATGACGCTACCTGACGCACTTTCAATGTCAACATGCGTCAGCCAGCGAAATTGTGAGGAGGTCCTGCGCATGCAACGATATGCGCCTGAATCACGCAAGGAAGCACCGCATGAATCAGTCTGGACCGCCCAACGACGTCATTGAAGAACGCCACGTCGAGATCCCCTTGCCGGATGGCTGCATCCTGGCGGCGCGCATCTGGCGTCCGGCTAATGGCACGCCGGTTCCCGCCATCTTCGAGTTTCTGCCCTATCGCAAGGGCGACGTGACGCTGCCGCGCGACTCGGTGCGCGCGCCCTACATCGCGGCGCGCGGCTATGCCTATGTGCGCGCCGACTTGCGGGGCACGGGCGAGTCCGAAGGGTTGATGGAGGATGAGTATACCGCGCAGGAGTTGCAGGATGGCTGCGATGTGATCGCGTGGATCGCCGCGCAGGACTGGTGCGACGGTGCGGTCGGCATGGTGGGCATCTCCTGGGGCGGGTTCAACGGCCTGCAGGTGGCGGCGCTGCAGCCGCCCGCGCTGAAGGCGGTGGTGTCCGTCGCCTCGACCGACGACCGCTATGCGGATGACGTGCATTACATGGGCGGCACGATGGTGGTCGACCAGATATCCTGGGCGTCGCACATGTTCGCCATCAACACGCAGCCGCCCGACCCCGACCTGGTGGGCGACAAGTGGCGCGAGATGTGGATGCAGCGGCTGACCGGCTCTGGCCTGTGGCTTAAGAACTGGGCCGAGCACCAGCGCCGCGATGCGTTCTGGAAACACGGATCGGTCTGCGAGGATATCAGCCTGATTCAGGTGCCGGTCTATGCGGTGTCGGGCTGGGCCGACGGGTATTGCCGGACGGTGTTCCGCCTGATGGAGAACCTGAAATGCCCCAGGAAGGGCCTCGTTGGGCCGTGGTCGCACAAGTACCCGCATATCGGAGTTCCGGGGCCTGCGATCGACTGGCTGGGCGAGGAGCTGCGGTGGTGGGACCAGTGGCTGAAGGGTGCCGAGACCGGGATCATGGACGAGCCGCAGCTGCGGCTTTACATGCAGGACCACGCCGCGCCCGCTAGCTATTACGCAAAACGCGAGGGCCGCTGGGTGGAAGAGCCGTCCTGGCCTTCGCCGAACGTGACGCGGACACCGTTCGCGCTGGGCCGCGACGGGACGCTGGGGCAGGACGATGCGCCGAACGGTGTGCTCAAGATTCGCTCGCCGCTTGGCACCGGGCTCGTGGGGGGCAAGTGGTGTTCCTATGCCAATCCCGGTGACCAGCCCGTGGACCAGCGCCGGGACGATGCGGGCAGCCTGGTGTTCGAGACGGAGCCGCTGGAGGCGCCGCTGGAGATTGCCGGCGACGCGCAGCTTGAACTGACCTTCTCGGTCGATCAGCCGGTGGCGCAGGTGGCGGCCCGCCTTGTGGACGTGGCCCCCGATGGTGCGGCGACGCGCGTGAGTTACGGGTTGCTGAACCTGACCCATCGCGACAGCCACGAGACGCCCGAGGCGTTGGTGCCGGGTGAGACCTACACCGCGACGGTGCCGTTCAAGCATGTCGCGCAGACGTTCCGCGCCGGGCACCGGCTGCGCCTGTCGGTGTCGACCAGCTATTTCCCCGTGGCCTGGCCTGCGCCGGAGCCGGTGACGCTGCAGCTCGATACCGCCGCCAGCCGGCTTGTGCTGCCGGTGCGCGACAGGGATGCAGTGACCCAGCCGCGCGATCTGGGCACGCCCAAGGGCGCGCCGCCGATGGAAAAGGAGGTGCTGGAGCCGGAGCACGCCGAATGGATCGTGCGCGAGGACCTGGGCACGGGCGAGACGCAGGTGCGGATCGTCGACTCGGATGGCCGGGTGCGGATCAAGGACAACGACCTGACCCGCGGGGCGACCTGCGTCGAAACTTATTCGTTCACCGGCACCGACTGGCGCTCGTTCAAGGGGCACGTGGCGTGGGACCTGGAGATGTCGCGCGGCGACTGGCGCATGTCCAGCCGCACGGAAACCGAGATGACCGCCACGACCACGCATTTCGTCATCAACGCCAAGCTGGTCGCCAGGGAAGGCGATGCGGTTGCCCATGAACAGACCTGGTCCTGCGAGATTCCGCGCGACCTGGCCTGACCCGCGTTCCGCGCCCTGCGTGGCGCGGACAATCACTTTCCGTGCCGGGATCTTCCGGCGCCGAACACGAAAGGCCGAAACGGCCAAACAACTGGGAGTAACAAGAATGACCGATCACGTGACCGCCAACAAACCCGGCATCGGGCGTCGCGCGTTCCTGCGCGGGGCCGCCGCGACCGGGCTTGCCGCCACCACCATGCCCTTGGGCTCGCGCATCTGGGCGCAGTCGGGCAAGGTGCTGCGAGTCAGTTCCTATGCTGATATCGACGCGCTCGATCCCGGCTTCTACCAGAACGGCTACAACGTCGATGTCATGAACTGCATCTATTCCAAGCTGGTGCGCTATGTGCCCGGCCGCGAGTGGGAGTGGGAACTGGAGGCCGCCGAGGCGATCGAGCAGGTCGACGACACGCACATCACCTTCAAGCTTAAAGAGGGGCTGATGTTCACCGGCGGGCATGGCGAGATGACCGCCGAGGACGTCAAGTTCTCGTTCGAGCGCGTGCTGGAGCATGACAGCCCGGTGAAGAGCGACTGGGGCCCGCTGGACCATGTCGAGGTGACCGGCAAGTACGAGGGCACCATCGTTCTGAAAGAGCCGTTCCAGCCGCTGTGGAGCATCACGCTGCCCTATGGCACGGGCCATATCGTGTCGAAGAAGGCGGTGATGGAAGCCACGGAGAACGGCGGCAATTTCGGGATGGAGCCGCCGGCCTTTTCCGGCCCCTACATCCTGGAAGCGTGGAAGCCGAACCAGTACGTGCACCTCGTGCGCAACCCCGACTGGAAGGGCGAGGCGCCCGGGTTTGACGAGATCCGCATCCTGCCGATGGACGACACCAAGACCGCCGAGCGCGCCTATGAGGCGGGCGACCTGGATTATACCGAGATCACGCTGTCGTCGCTGGCGCAATATCGCGGCAACGTGCCCGCCAACACGGTGATCGAGGAATACCCGTCGCTCTACTATGTCTGGCTGGGCATGAACCTCGACAACCCCGCGCTGGGCGACGAGAACCTGCGCAAGGCGATCCAGCACACCATCAACGCCGAGCAGATCATCGACGCGGCCTATTTCGGCGAGGCGGCCCCGGCCACCGGCATGATCGCCCCCGGCCTGCCGGGCCACCGCGAGACCCCGTCGGTTCCGGTGGCGGGCGATCTGGACAAGGCTCGCGAGTACCTGGAGGCCGCGGGCGGCCCGCCGGCCGAGCCGCTGACCATCGACGCGCTCAATGCCACGGTGTGGAAGACGATTGCCGAGGTGGTCCAGGCGCAGCTGGCGCAGATCGGCATCCAGACGCAGATCAACGTGCAGGATTCGGGGTCTTTCTGGACGCTGGGCATGGAAAGCGAGGGCGACCGCTGGAAGGACATGCAGCTGGTGCTGAACCGCTTCTCGATGCTGCCCGACCCCTATTACGCGACCAGCTGGTTCGTGACCGAGCAGGTCGGCGTCTGGAACTGGGAGCGGTTCTCGAACGCGGAGTTCGACGAGTTGCACGCCGCTGCGCTGAGCGAGGCGGATGGCGAGAAACGCGCCGAGATGTATCGCAAGATGCAGGACCTGATGGAAGCGACCGGGGCCTACAAGTTCATCACCCATGAAGGCACCCCGGTGATGTACCGCGAAGGACTGGAGCCGGCGCTGCGGCCCGACGGGCGGCCCTTGTTCATCGACTTCGACGGCGAAGTCTGACGCTAAAGGAGACCGCGACCAGTGCTGTTATACACCTCCCAAAGGCTTGTCCTTTCGGTCGTGATCGTGATGGTCGCGGTCTCTATCCTGACGCTCATGCTGCACGTGGTGCCGGGCGATCCGGCGGTGATGATCCTGGGCCCCCGCGCCACGCCGGAGCTGATCGAACAAACGCGCGAGGCGATGGGGTTGGACAAGCCCCTGCCGGTGCAGATCGTGACGTTCTTCGGCAACATCCTGCGCGGGGACCTGGGGCAGGACGTGTTCACGGGCCGCGAGGTGTCGCAGATCGTGTTCGAGCAGTTGCCCTACACGCTGATCCTGATCAGCGTCTCGATCCTCTGGGCCGCGGTGCTGGGCATCGCGCTGGGCTGCTATTCGGCGCTGCGGCGCAACACGTGGCTCGATACGCTGACCGGGGTGCTGTCGGTCGGCACGATCTCGATCCCGGCCTTCGTCATGGCGCTCTACTCGGTGCTGGTTTTCGCGGTCTGGTTGCAATGGCTGCCGGCGATCGGCGCGGGCGAGGGGTTCTGGGACGGGGCCACGCACCTGATCCTGCCGTCCTTTGCCATCGGGGTGTCATGGGTGGGCTACGTGTCCCGGATCGTGCGGGCCTCGATGCTGGAGGTGATGGGCCAGCCGCATGTGCGCATGGCGCGCGCCTATGGCCTGCCGGACGGGTGGATCACCCGCTCGCATATCCTGAAGATCGCGGTGCAGCCCGCCGTGACCCTGATCGGCACGGGAGTGGCGCATCTTTTCTCGGCGGCGGTGTTCGTCGAGGTGATCTTTGCCCGGCCCGGCATCGGCGCGCTGATCGTGCAGGCGGTGAACGAACGCAACTATCCCATCGTCCTGGGCGCGGTGCTGGTGACCACCGGCATCATCGTGCTGGCGACGCTGATCTCGGACCTGGTGATCGCTTGGCTGGACCCGCGCCAGCGGGAGGACATGTGACATGACCGACGCCACGCAAGAGGCCGTTTCCGAACCCGGCGTGCTGAGCCGGACCTGGCGGGTTCTGTCGGCCAGCCCGACCGGCCTGATCGGTTTCGTGCTGGTGGCGCTGATCGTCGGCTCGGCCATCTTTGCGCCGTGGATCGTGCCCTATGACCCCGCCGCCATCATGACCGGCCCGCGCATGGCGCCGCCCTCGGCCGAGCACTGGCTGGGCACCGACAATATCGGGCGCGACACCTTCAGCCGGGTCATCGCGGGCGGGCGCATCGCGATGCTGGTCGCCGCGGCCTCGCTGGCCGCGGCGCTGAGCATCGGGCTGCTTCTGGGGCTGATAGCGGGGCTGGGGCCGCGCTGGCTGGACAATATCCTGCTGTTGATCTTCGATGCGCTGCGCTCTTTCCCCACCATCGTTTTCGGCCTGGCGGTGGTGACCATCATCGGCCCGAGCCTGTTCACGGTGATGCTGGTGGTGGCGATCACCTCGGTGCCGATCTATGCCCGCATCGTGCGGACCCAGACGATGGCGCTGAAGAACGCCGAGTTCATCCTGGCCGAGCGCGCGATGGGGGTGGGCACGCCGCGCCTTTTGTTCGTGCATGTGCTGCCCAACGTGCTGGGCCCGCTGCTGATCCTGGCGTCGATGGACGTGCCGCTGGTGATCGCGACCGAGGCGGGCCTGAGTTTCCTTGGCATGGGGGTGCGGCCGCCGACGCCGTCCTGGGGCGTGATCTTGAACGACGGCTACAACTTCATCCGCAACTCGCCCTGGCCTGTCATTGGCGGGTCGATCCCGATCATCCTGGTCACACTGGGGTTCACCTTCATGGGCGAGGCGCTGCGCGACATCTTCGATCCCAAGCTGAGAAAGGCCGGCTGATGGTATCCAGCGTTGCGACAGAGCCGGACCGGCAAACGGAAGGCGGCGCCGAGCCGCTGGTGCGGATCGACGGGCTGTCGGTGGATTTCGCCACGCCGCGCGGGGCGATCCATGCGCTGCGCGACATCACGCTCGACGTGCCCAAGGGCAAGGTGCTGGGCCTTGTCGGCGAAAGCGGGTGCGGCAAGTCCACGCTGGCCTATTCGCTGATCGGTCTTCTGGCCGAGAATGCGCGGATCGCGGGCGGGCGGATCGACATGGACGGCCAGAACCTTGCGCATTTGAGGCCGAGGGAGTGGCGCGCGCTGCGGGGCAGGCGGATCTCGATGATCTTTCAGGACCCGATGACCTCGCTCAACCCGGTGACGACCATTGGCCAGCAGATGATGGACATTCAGTATCGTGAAAAGGGCGGGCGGGCCGAGAAGCGGGCAAGGGCCATCGAATTCTTGGAGCAGGTGCAACTGCCGGATGCGGCGTCGAAGCTCGATGCCTATCCGCACCAGTTGTCGGGCGGGATGCGCCAGCGGGTGTGCATCGCCATGGCGCTGCTGACGCGGCCGGACCTGTTGATCGCGGACGAGCCGACGACGGCGCTGGATGCCACGCTGGAGATGCAAATCGTCACCCTGCTGCGCGAGTTGCAGGAGAAATTCGGCTGCTCGGTGCTGTTCGTGTCGCACCACTTGGGGACGGTGGCCGAGCTGTGCGACGAGGTGGCGGTGATGTATGCGGGCGAAGTGGTGGAGCGGGGCGACGTGGCGCAGGTGTTCCGCGACCCGTGCCACCCCTACACGCAGGCGCTGTTCGAGTGCGACCCGGCGCGAATTCGCGAGGCGACGCGTCGGTTGCCGACCATTCCGGGCACCCTGCCGGACCTGCGCCGCCCGCCCGCCGGATGCGCCTTTCGCGCGCGCTGTCCCAAGGCGTTCGAGCGCTGCAAGACCGAGCACCCGCCGCTTTACGATGCCGGCGGGGGGCAGGCGGCGCGATGCCATCTGAACGACCCGGCGGAGGACAGGGCATGAGCCTTCTGGAAGTCGAGGACCTGCGCATCCGGTATGCGCGGCAGGGGCGTCTGAAGGCCGCGCTGCGCCGCGAGCCATATGATTTCGAGGCGGTGTGCGGCGTGTCCTTCACGCTGGGCGCGGGCGAGACGCTTGGGCTGGTGGGTGAAAGCGGGTCGGGCAAGTCCACGATCGCGCGCACGCTGATCGGGTTGAAGAAAGCCTCGGCCGGCTCGATCCGCTTTGACGGAACGGAAATATCGGAGGCGTCGGCCCGCGAGTGGGCACGGCTGCGCACCGACATGTCGATGATGTGGCAGGACCCGGTTGGCTCGCTGTCGCCCCGGCTGACGGTGAAGTCGTTGGTGACCGAACCGCTGCGCATTAATGGACGGCCTGCCGGGCGCGACGAGGCCGAGCGCTTGCTGGGGCTGGTGGGCCTGCCGGCCGAATTTGCCACGCGCTATTCGCACCAGCTGTCGGGCGGGCAGGCGCGGCGCGTGGGCGTGGCGCGGGCGCTGGCGCTGGACCCCAAGCTGCTGATCGCGGACGAGCCTACCGCCGGCCTCGATATGTCTGTTCAGGGCGAGGTGCTGAACCTTCTGGCCGATGTGCAAGCCCGCAGCGGCGTGGCGATAGTGATCATCACGCACAATCTGAACCTTGTGCGGCATGTGACCGACAAGATGGCGATCATGTACCTGGGCCGGTTCGTCGAGAAAGGCCCGACAGATCGGGTTTTCGCCCATCCGCGCCATCCCTATACCAAGGCGTTGCTGGCCGCGAACCCCGAGCCCGACCCGGATGCGCGGCACGAGAGAGTGACGCTGGACGGCGAGGTGCCGAGCCCGGTGAACCGGCCCTCGGGCTGCGATTTTCACCCGCGCTGCCCTTGGGCGCGCCCAACCTGCGCCACAACAGAGCCGAATTGGACCAAAGACGCCGGTCGTGGACATAGGTGCCTGTTTCCATTGTGACATGCCCGCCGAGCGAAGTCGGGTAGGTCGACCTATAGTCTGACTTGAATGACAAGAGGACGTGCGAACAGCCTATCTCGCGAAAGTGGTACGAAAGGGGTCTGTTGCATTAACCTCTTCGATTGCGCAGGTTCCGCGTGTTGTTGATGATGGGGGAGCCGATGGCGCAACGCAAGAACCCGTTCAATCGGCATCGGTTTCCGCGAGAGATCATCCTTTTGGCGGTGCGCTGGTACTGTCGTTATCCGCTGTCGTGCCGAGACGTCCGCGACATGCTGAGCGAGCGCGGGGTGACGGTCGACGCCTCCACGATCCACCGCTGGGTCAGGAAGTTCGGCCCCGAGATCCGCGAACGGGCCTACAGTGGCCATCGTTCCTGGCGTGGGTTGCAATGGCATGTCGATGAGACCTACATCCGCGTCGGCGGACGCTGGTGTTATCTATGGCGCGCCGTCGATCAGTTCGGCCAGTTGATCGATTTTCGGCTAACCGCGCGGCGAAATGCCAAGGCTGCAAGAGCCTACTTGCGGCAGGCCCGAGAGACGGTGCGAGCTTCGTTGATTCTGCAGTCGATGTATTCAATTTGTTCGAAGCCGCTGTTCCAAGCTTTGTCCGCCGGCTTGATGACCGTAATGAATGGTCTGACTTTCGTATTGGAAGGGGTGAACCTCAGCCGGAAGTAACCATGCGAACCATTCGCTGATTGCCCAGAAAGCGACAAAAGAGCTTGTCGAGTGATAGTGACCATCGTCCCGGAAGCCTGTTGGCCTAAAGCCAGCTCGTCGCCGTCGATACCACCTTCGTCACAACTGAATTGATGAACGCCGCAGTAAACCGTGTTGCCATCGAAGAGCTCAACGCATTTGTCGTCCTCCGAGACCTCGCACGATAAGGGCTCGTTGAAGATCCCTTGCGCGATACTAATTTCTTTGAACCTGGGGCCCAGATCAGTGATGTCGCTCCGCGAGATTTTGAATGGCAAAAACAGCTTGATCTGTTCCAATCCACCTGGATCGGTTGGCTTAATTCCAATCTCAAAAAAACTCTGATTATCGGTATTGGAAAAGTGCCAAAGGTTAATGTGAAATTCAACGGAAGGTCGCTCTTCTTCAGGCCTCCCGGCTGCGTCTTCGTTTAGCTCGCACCATGCTGCGATGGAATTCAAGTCTGCCATCAAGTTTTGCCCTGCATGTCGTTTAATATGTCTTTCAATGCAACAATTTCGCCTGCTTCGATCATCTTAAAGGAAATTCCCAAACGTGAGGCGAGCTCCTTCGCCCAGTCATGAGCGGCTGTTTGTTGTCGACGGAGTTCCGCGGGTGATCTGCGTGGTCTAAGACGCGTTATATCTTCATTTCTTTGTGCAGAAATCACTTCGGCGTCGCCGGAGACGAAGACAATCAATTCTGGTCCGATCCGTTCAAAAACCTCTACCGGAATGAAGGTCAGACCTTGGGAGCTGTCGATCACAACATGGCCGTCGAGAACAACTACAGAGGCATTCCGGTCGATGGAACGAGCAAGTCCATCTGTTAAGGCACGCTGGTTCACCAGGATATCGTACTCGCGAAGCTGGTCGTGTGGAACGGGGTCAAGTTCAGCGTTTCTCCTGATTTCATCTGATATCAATTTGCTTGCTGAAAGCACCTGTACATCCTCAGACCTAAACGCGCGATTGAGCATCCAGCTCTTTCCGACACCTGAGATACCGGCCACGACAACAATAGGCGGCATCAGACTTCAAACCCGAAACTACATAGTGCGAGTGCGTCTCGCAGCTTGGTGCCTTTCAACTCGGAGATCGACTGCGGCGGATGGGCCGCGAAAATCTTTTTGCTTTTCAACACTTTCAGCGTGACGGGTGGCTCAATGTAATCGATCAGGAGATAGTTGATAACCTTCACAGGATTTTCTGACGTCGCAGAATAATCCAGTAGTTCCCTTTCACTATAGACTGAACGACCGCCCGTTAGGAGCATGAGTTCTTTGGTCGATGTCGCGAGTGACATCTCTTCCAATACACCAACGGCCGTCAGTGCTTGTGACGGGGTATCGTCCGACTTGCCTTTGTAAAAGAACAAGATTGAGCCGGGACCGTCCAAATTCGACTGGGCCCGGCAAAGGTAGACCTTTCTAATTGTGTTACCTGGGCGCCGAGGGCGGTCGGCATCAGCAAATAGGTCCGACTGACGTGCATCCCGCAGATCAGGGTAAAGAACGTCGTGGTATCCTTCTTTGATGGGTATGACAAATCCGCGAACCTCGTTATCGACGATAACCCTTGGGTAGTTCCGCCTATCTGTATCAAAGGCACTTTCACCCTCAACACGTTCAAGCTTTTTGGTCGAGAGGACGCGTTCGAAGATCAGCTCGCCGTCGGCCTTCGTCGCTGTCTTCTGAAACCCGAAGTACTCCAACAGAGCAATCAGAGCCGCCTGTTCAGCATACGCTGTGATGTATGTGAGGTCGTATTGGTTTCGTTGTGCATGCCACAGAATCTTCTTTAGAAGAAGCTCGCCAAGTTTAATCCCGCGCTGTTCCGGACTGACCTTGAAGGTACAGATCTTCAGGATCTTTTCGAATTTTTGCGTAGCATCTGTGTCTGCGCCGGTTTCATCCTTCCTGACGACGAGACCTGCTAGGACATCGTTGTGGTAGACGACCCAACACGGTCGACGTTGGGCGATGCACTTTTTCTGCCACCAGTCGTTGAACTCTGGATAACCCTCGCGCAGGCTGTCAAAGAAGGTGTCGGTTATCGAAATTGTGTGAGCCGATACGTCGTCGACATGAAGGATTGGAACCTCTCGTGGTTCGTAAGTAACCTCGAGTAGTTGAGCCGCATCAGCCACAAATAGTACACGACGAGCAAGATCTGCCGAGTGATTTTGAGCGCGGTCATGCAGGCCCTGATCCTGGGTCACCAGAAAATCGGCGGCCCCAATCTTGAGTGCATGCAGGAGGGTGGCATCGACCTCATCGTTGTGTTTCTTGATCCTCCCGAATTCGTCTGCCAGCGCCTGCTTGGTCAAGCCTTTCACTTTCTCCAAGGTCTGGAATTTTTGTAGTTTACTGAGGGAGATGTCTCGCCGTTTTGTGTTCTTGTCGCGCTTTATATCATCTCGCGCAGCTTCATGCACAAAGACATCCACTTTGTGTTTTGCAGTAAGTTGGGAAAGTTTCGCGTAGGCCGGTTGTACTGTGTGGTTGTCTTCAAGGCCGATGATGACGTTTGTATCAATGAGGTACGATTGTGTACTCATCCTTCAGCGCCCTTCGTAAATCCTGCTTTGCGTATAAAAACGATTGCGGCGGCTCAAACCCGAAACGCTCACGCAAATCGGACAAACTTAGTGGGGACACGAACGGCCTCACGGTGCCAAACTCCAGGGCAAACCCTTCATCTAAACCCTCGAAGTAAGCGTCAAAATCGGGCTTTTCGATGAACGCAACGGACGAATACTGATCCCAAATATCTGAAACAGCCAGCTTCTTCACGCCTTTGATCTCGGCAACACCGACCATGGCTCTGTCAGGAGACGTTGAATAGAGGTAAGCAATTGTTCCCTTTGGTGCCGTCGCAGGAAAACGTCGGCGTAGTTCGACCTTCTTATCCCCAGCCAGAATGCGCGACGCATACTTTGGGCGAATACTAAGGACCACATCACGATGCGGTCGGAATACGTCATCTGAAAACATGGGTAAGATGAGCTGATCATCGTTGTTCAACTCAATGTCGAACAGTTCCAACATGCGAAGTGATAGTGGACTGTCAGAAGAGAAGGCGGCGTTTACGCGCAATGATCCCCCTAAGGCCTCAACGTATTTTTGGAGCGTCGAAACCTGCATGTCCGCCCGGCCGCTTTCGACTTTTGAGACTGCGGCCTGGCCGACATCAAGTCGTTGAGCCATTTGAGCTTGCGTCAGACCGCTCATTTTACGCATGTCTCGCAAAGACTCACCGATTTTCCGAGTTGCATCGGTGTCTTGTGTAGGTCGCACTTCGACGACTTTGCCCTTAAGCTCGCCCATACATCACCTCCGAGGCACTCCGCCTCATAAATTACGATCTCCACTATTCCCTACAGGGAATATATCGGGACATCCAGAAAATATTGTGGTTTGACCCCATTGACCTACCACATAGCGAACCATCGGCTGACTCCTGCGGGACAGTGCTCCGAACGAACATCCGCTCGTCAAAACCCTCAGATCGCCTGATCACTGACTATCTGCTCTGGCAGCGAATGTCAGCAATGGGGGCGCAACCGCGGCATCTCGACTTCGTTTTGAGCGGCAGCTCTGGGCCGTTCACCGCCTGCCGAGGCGACCCAACCTTGAAAGCTGCGCCAGCATTCGGGCTCCTGTGCCGGTCGCCGTGCCGGAAGGAGCTGCAGTTGGCCCTCCCGCAGTATTGGGTCGGCTTGGCAACGCTTGCACACCGAAGAATTGGCGCGCGCGCAGGGCTGCGTATTCCGCGCCAGTCGCACCTCCGATGGCGTGCCGGTTGTATACTTGTTGGCTGCCTGCGAGGCCTCGGGCAAAGGCATAGCTGCCGCCGAAGCCGGCTGAGAGCGCTGGCATCATGATGTTTCCAGAGATCGCCCGAACCAGGAATGGCGTAGCTATGATGAACCCTTTTGCCATCAGCACCATCATGAAGAACGGAATGAGAGCGCCGATATTGGAGGCGCCTTCCGGGTCGCCCAGTTCAGCAAGTAGCGCACGCGAAACACCTGTGATCGTTGCGAACACACCGGCAACAACAATCGGGTACATAGCAAAGGAAATCAGCGCCGAAAGCCAGCGCGCGAAATAATCCTTGGTCACTTCGAAAAGTGTCAGGAAGATCATGATCGGTGCTATCCCGATCAGCAGAGCGATCATGAGCCTGGACGCAACGACGATGAACGCGGCTAGGCCACCGAGGATCGAGAGCAGCAATACCCCGAGGGTGTCCAACAGGGCACCGGCCATCCAGTTCAGTTCAGATCCCGCAGCATTCAAATATTCCCCGAGCGCCGCGATCAGGTCATCGAACTCCTCTGCAAAGGTGCCGGATGGGCCCGGTGACCCACCGCCGACAGAGGCCACGAGCGACCCGGCAATGCTGTCGATCCCGTCCAGGATCGACGCGGCAAGGATGTTGAACTGCACCCAGTTCGTTGCAAAGACACCTATCAGCCCGACTTTCACAGCCAGCCAAAAGGCCGTGCGCCCGTCCATGGCGCGATACTGGTAGATGGTGTTGATGAAAACGAGAATGATAACCAGTGTTGTGCCAAGTACCAGCATCGTTCCGACTGTTGCGGCGATCGCACCGAATTGCGTCTCGGCGGCGGTATTGAGATAGCCTTCAGCCGTTTCCACGAAGTAGGTGACGACACTCATGGAACCCTACCAGTTCCCGGCGGCTTCGCAGATTGGCATGGCTACGCGTCGAAGCTCATTTGCTTGGCGCCGGTATTGGGACGTCGCTTCCACGATGTCCCAGTATTCAGACGAGGCGAAACGCTCGACGTATACGCGTTCGGCTGCTGCCCAAGATGGATACCGCGTGGGACATTCACAGCTTTGGGCTTCAACGATGCGCTGCATACTCTGCGCCCGATAGATTTGTTGGATCAGGAGCCGTTTGTGGGACTCGCGCACATCTATGTTTTGCATCCACTCTGGCTCGGGAGGTTGATCAGGGCAGACATCCGGCTGATTTTCGAGCGTTGGGACCAGGTTCCGCTCGGCCACGCCAGCGGGTGCGCCAAGAACGACCAGCAGGCTTCCGATTGCAACGGCTCGCATCATTCTGATGCTGCCTTCGTATCAGCAATCTCGCGCTTCAGGAAAGTGGTGTAGCCATAGTCGCCAGCCTTGGCAGTGATGACTTCCCACCCTTCCGCGCCGCGCTCGTTCAAGGCGCTTCGCATCGCGTCATAGTCCTTTTGCTTCTTCACCTGGAAAAACAGGATGTCATATTCAAAGGTCTTCATTGGGAAGCTCCGATCTGTTTTGCGCCGGGAAGGTAAAATTCGGTGATGCCGCGCCTGCCGTCGTGGCGACCGGCCTGGATGATCACGTCGATGGAATTCTCGATATATTGGATCATGTCGGCATAGGTCATTGGGATCTCGGTCTTGAGTGCCGCGATCGCAAGCCTCTGCACGGCGAGTTGCGGGGTTTCGGAGTGCAGCGTGGTCATGGACCCGCCATGACCGGTGTTGATCGCCTCGAGGAAGGTCATGGCTTCCTTACCGCGCACCTCGCCAAGGATGATCCGGTCTGGGCGCATCCGTAGTGTAGCGGTGAGCAGCACATCGGCGGTCTGGAACTCCGCATCACGATTGGCGATGAGGGTAACTGCATTTGGTTGGGTCGGCAGAAGCTCGGCGGCTTCCTCTATTGTGACGATGCGTTCTTCGGCAGGCACGTGAGAGAGGATCTTCCGCGCGGCAACGGTCTTGCCGGTGGAGGTGCCGCCCGAGACGATCATGTTCAGCTTGTTGCCGACGCAAAAGGCCAGGGCATCGTCGATCACGCCCGCCGCCACCACTTCGCGTAGTTCCCGGGTTTTCTCGAGGCGGAGTTCTTCAAGCTTTCGTTCCTTGCCATACAGAAAATCGATCGCGATCCCATCGAGCGGCAAGCTTGAAAAGAACCGAAGGCTGATCGACATGGCGGACAGCACGGCGGGCGGGGTGATGACCTGTGCGCGGATCGGCCGGCCCTTGTAGGTGATCGAGACCGATACGATGGGCCGGTCCTTGCTCATGGTTGTGTTGGCGGATGAGGCGATCTGATTTCCGAGGTCCTTCACCTCCATCGCCGTGAGCTTTTGGTCCAACGCCCGCATGAAATGATCCCCCTGGAATTCGCCCCAGCAGGTTCCGTCAGGATTGATGCAGATCTCGATGACATCGTCTCGGGCGGCGGCGTCGATCCGGTCAAGCGAGGTCTGGAGATAGCTCAGCGACATGGGTTCAGAAAATCTCCAGATCGCGGTCGACCATCACCGTCACGCGGGCCCCCTGGTCGACATAGATGACGGGTCCTATCGAAAGGTAGTCGCCAATGACGCTGTCGGTGGCATCGGCGAGATCATCGCCCACGTCTTCGAGAACGTCGGCGGCAGTCTCGCCTTCGACATTGGAGGCGGCGGCGTTCGGCGCGGCGGATATCAGAGAGATCAGCACGGCAGAGCCGAAACGCTCGTCAAATCTGGTATCGACAAAGCCGGTCACACCGGAGCGGCCAAGTTCGTCTCCTCCGAAGGAACTGATCTGGATGGTTTGATTGTCGGGCAGGACGATCCGGTCCCAGGCGATGGTGACCCGGCGCTGTGCGATATCAACGCCGGATCGATAGCGCCCGATAAGACGGGAGCCGCGTGGGATCAGAAGCCGGGAACCGTCGAAGCTGAACACGTCTTCGGAGACGACGGCACGGGTCTGGCCGGGCAAGGAGCTGTCGAGGGCGGTTTCTATGACGGCCTGGATCATCGTGCCCTGGACAATGGTGTTCGATGGATTGGCGATAACCTCGGCCTGCGTGACTGAGGTCGGCAGGGCACCGTTCAGCACAAAATCCGTCACCTCGCCGAAAGTGCGTTCGGTCAAAGCCGTCTCATTCGCGCCCGACGTGCCGCCAAAGGCGATGGTGGGCGAGGTGATGCGGCTTTGCTGAAACGCACGTTCCGCGGCTGCGCGACGTTCGAGGTCCGCGAGCCGTTTCGCTTCCTCTTCGCGGCGGAGCCGTTCTTCTTCCCGCGCGCGTAGCTCGTCCTCGGAAGGCCCCAAAGGTGCGGGAGCAGGACGATTGGCTTCGAGTTGCGCGAGTTCAAGGTCCATGCGCAGTTGCTCCAGCTCGCGATCGCGCGCCGAGAGTTCATCGCGAAACTGCTTCTGCGCGGCTTTTGAGGCGGACTGTAGAGCGGCGATCTGGGTGGTCAGCGCATCAATGGCTTCGGCGGCTGCGGTATCTTCTTCCACCACCGGTTTGGGCGCGTTGCGCAATTCCTCGATCTGGGCCTGAAGGGCGGCAAGCTGCGCCAGAAGCTCGGCGTTGGGTTCCACCGGATCCGGTGCGACCAGCACCACCTCAGGATCAGGCGGAGGGAGGGTTTCTAGCGTCCCGAACCCGTCGCCTTCGTTTTGGAACACGTCCGGCGTGGCCGTGGGCAGGGCTTCCTCTTCTTCGGGTTGGGAGAGGAGATAGAATAGGGCACCGCCCGCGCCGATCACGAGGACGACGACCAAAGCGAGCAGCGGTGAGCGCCGCGGGGCAGCTAGTCGACCTGTTCCTTTGCCTTGTTCAAGGGCGGCGAGGCGCTTTTCTAGGTCCGCGTTTCCGGTGTCGCTCATGAGCCTACCCCCACAGGCGGTGTGGCCTCGATACAGACCACCTCTTCCCCGACCCGCAGAACCCATTGCTTGTTCACACCGGAGACCCGGATCACGCCGTCCTCGGTGGCCTGCGTGTTGACTGTGCGCTCGCGGCCGTTTGCGTAGCGGAAGATCGCGGGCACCGGCGCGTTCCGCGGGAATTCAAAATACGTAAAGGTCCCATCATCCCAGATGCGGGACGGCGTGAATTCGGTGCGCGCGCTGGCACCGTAGTTGTAGTTCGGCGCTTGTGCCGCGACGGCGCGCGTTGGACGGTTGTTGTTCTCGGGGTAACGGAATTGGACCACGTAAAAGGTTGGGCTGCGGGTTTCCTGGACGTTGAAGTAATAGCTTCGCCGGTTCGTGTAGACCGTTACGTTGGTATGAACGCCACGCGCGATGGGTTTGATCGCGAAGGCCTGGCCGCCGGGTACGCCGTCAATCTCAAAGCCCTCGGTGTCGCCTGCGATGATCGAGCGGATGCTCTCGCCTTCGCCGAACTCGACGGTGGTGACATGGGTGAGCGAAACGCTCAGACGGTAGACCTGACCTTCCTGGTAGGTGGCCAAGCGCACCCGGTTGTCGTTGTGCCCGCCGCGCGGGATGGCTTCGGCGAAGGCGAGGTCCGGCAGGAGGGCCATCCAGAAAGCGAACAGGCTGAAGCGAAACACAGTCAATTTTCCAATCTGTCGGAGCGGATGGAATATTCGAGCACGGTGAAGCCGAAGGGATTGGTCCAGACCTCATCGATGGAGCGGCGAGTCTCGGGGCGGAACTGAAATAGTAGGGTGGCTGTGAAAAGACCGGTCTGGACGCCATTGATGGACGAGAGACGTTTGCGCAAGCGCACGGTGGCGCGGCTCAAACCGATGCGATTGATGCTGAGGATTTCCACATCGAGCCGGGCATTGGGGCCATAGACCGTCGGTGGGTAGTTCTCATTGGCGCTGTTCCATATCTGGCGCAATCCGCTCTCGGCCGCCCCGTCCGAGCGGCGCAAGACGCTACGGATGCGCAGATCATTGTCGAGCTGGTTGTAGACCTCGCGGTCGGTCACATAGCGGAAAACCTCCGCGTCGATGACCGCCTGGTTGGCGGTGACCGAAGTCGCGCCCACCGAGGCTTCGGGCAGGGCAAAGCCAGTCTCGGGATCATAGGGCACGACCACAGGCGGTGGATCGACATCGAGGATCGAGACAGCCGCCGCGCTCAGGCATCCGAAGATGCCGAAAATGAGGCCTATGAGCCCAAGGCGCTGCCAGAGGCGCTCGCGCCTGAGCGCTCCATAGACCAGCTCTTCTTCGATGATGTCCTGTTCACTCGCCACGCGTCACACCTCAAATCGGCGTTTCGAAACAAGCCGAAGCGGTTCTTCTCTGCCTCTCGCTTCGCGCGAACGCGAAAACCGATTTTTGATTTTGCAGGTCAATTTCGAAACGCCTTAGTCTGCGCGCAACTCGGGCAGCGTGAAATCCATGAAGCGCTGCTCCTCGGCAATTGTGGCGGCATCGATGACGCCGCCTGTGCCGTCGCCCACGGTTTGCACCGCTTCGAGCTGCCACATGGCGACGAGCGCGATCGCCAGTTCCGCCGTCACGCGCGTATTGAGATCGACGCTTTCCTTCAGTTCATCCATGTCATCGATCAGCCCGACGAGACGGTCGACCCGTTCGAGCGATTGTCCGGTATCCTCGTAACTGTTCTGGGCCGCGGCCGATACGAGCGCGCCCGTCGTCGCTTGCGTCGCCACACGGTTTGCTCCGGGATTGCCGCTGGTCGCCATTTCCGAGAGGGTGTCTTCATCGAAGCCGAGATCGGCCAGCACCCGGTCCATCTGGGTTTCGATCTCGCCCGCGCCGGAACCGGACAGGCCGGAGAAGTCTCCGGTCTTGATGGCCTCGATTGTGGCGAGGATGTCCCCGAACTCCTGGTCGAGCAGGCCGTTGAGCTCGTCTTCCATCTCGGTGCGGATGATTTCCGGCAGTTCGGCAAGGCGGGTGAGGGCCTCATAGGTGCGTTGCAATTCGCCAAGTTGGTCCGTGAGCGTCGCAAGCTGTTCGCGGAGCTGTGTCAGCTGCTCGTTTTGCAGGATCTCGTCCTCGAACATCTGCCGGAGCTGCTGAATGTTTTGCGCGATGTTCTGGGTATCGACGACGGGAACGCCTTGCGCGAGGGCAGGGGACGGTGTGCCGAAATGCAGGCCAATCCCAAGTGTCGTGGCCAAAGCCGTTCTCAGAAAAATCCGTCTCATCAGTCAATCTCCCTGATCGTAAAATCCATGAACGTGTCTTCGGTCATGCGGGCGCTGGCCTGCGCCAGCTCCTCTGCGGAGAGAACGCGGGTTCGCACCGCCTGAAGCCGGATGCGGGCAGCGACGAGACGCACGAGTTCGGCGCGGGCATAGGTGTTGAGCGCGATGCTTTCCTGCATATCTTCGGTCGTGGAAATCCGCGCGACGATGTCCGCAGTGCGCAGGGCTGCCTGCCGGATCGCGGCGGGTGCGTTGTTGCCATAGACGGCCGCGCCATGTCCGGTGATCGAGAGGTTCGCATTGGCCAGAAGTGCGGGGTCGATCGTGCCGAGCGCTTCGATCCCACCGATGCGGCTCAGATAGAGATTGTAGCGTTCGGGGATGACCTGGACGTAGTGCTGGGTCTCAGTGAAAGGCGGCACCCCACCATATTCGAACACCCGGCCGGGTCCGGCGTTGTAGGCCGCGAGCGCGTTGATGATGTTTCCGTCGAAGGTGCTGAGCTGGGCGGCGAGATAGCGCGCGCCACCATGCACCTGCAGGTAGGGGCTGTCATAGTATTCTGGATTGATGCCGAGATCGCTCGCGGTGCCGGGCATGATCTGGGTGAGGCCGAAGGCCCCGACCGGCGAGCGGGCACCGATGGTGAACCTGCTTTCCTGCCAGATGAGCGCCTGCAGCAGGGCCCGCCATTGAACTGAGGAGAGGCCGGCGCGGCCAACGCCGGCAAAGCCGCTCGTCTCCTGGGCGACGCGGACGATAAGCTGCTCGATGTTTTCCGCCGCATCCCCGAACATCTGTGCGCCTCCGGGGTTGGGATCGATTTCGGCATTGCCATAGACGGCCTCGACGGAACGGTCCGGGTCGCCGCTGCCACTTTCCAGCCCGGAGACCATGGCCGGCAGGCCCTGACCGCCAAAGCTGGTCTGGGCATCGAGGATGCGCTGCAGGGTGGCCAGTTGCTCGCGTTCGATCTCGGCGATGAGTTCGCGCACGGCAAGTTTGTCGGCCTGGACAGAAAGGTCGGCCTCGCGATCGCCGGTCTCGACGATATCGCGCGCGGTCAGCCCGCTGTCATCGGTCGGCACGCCTTGGGCGAGACAAAGACCGGGCATCAGGCAAAGCGCGAGGATATGGGGCAGCTTAGACCTCAACGTCACCCTCCGGCGCGCCAAGAGGTGTGTAGGTGCAATCCTGCGCGACGGGTGCAGTCGAGGCGAAGAAAGCGAAGCAATTGGCCTGCGGTTCCTGGTACTGGGCGCAGGAGGCCAGCACGCCGAGTGCGGCGACAAGCAAAAATGTGCGGATCATGAAAGCCTCCAGAAGTCGGGACGGTCGCGGTAATCAGCGCCGACGAGCGCCTCGCCTTTTTCCATTCCGCCGAGAATGGTGAGATTGGGCCCGAGCGCGCTCAGATCGGCATCGACGACGATGGACCCCTGGTCATCGCGGATAAGCGCAAGGCGGCTGTCACTCCCAGTGTTGAGAAGCACATCGAGTTCCTTCTCGTAGAGGTTCAGCATCGCGTAGTCGGACGCATGGGCGCGGATATTGGGCAGCAGGATCTGCGTCGGCACCGCCTCGACGATGGTCTTGCCCGTGCGCGTGCGCTCCAATTGGCTCGCATATTGCGTCATCATCACCGCGACGGTGTTTTGCTTGCGGGCGGTCACGAGCCAGTTGGACAGCCGCTCGGCGAAATAGGCGTTGTCGAGCGCCTTCCAGGCCTCATCGATCACGATGATGGTGGGGCGGCGATCCTCGATCTCGCGCTCCACACGGCGGAAGAGATAGGAGAGGACGGCCATCCGTTCCTTCTCGGACTCGCTGTCGAGAATGCCGGTGAGATCGAAACCCACCACATCGCCTTCGAGCGAGAATGTGTCTTCCAGCGTCTGTCCGAAGATCCAGCCATAGCGGCCCTCTTCGGTCCATTCGAGCAATCGCTGGTGCAGATCGCCGCCATCATCGGTCGAAACAAAAAGCGATGCGAAATCCCGCCAGTTCCGCAGGGCGGGGTTCGTAGCCTGCGCGTTCTGGCGCACCACTTCCTGGATGCGGTTGGTCTGTGCCGGCGTGAGCGGCTTGTCGGCGCGATAGATCAGGGTGGCGAGCCAGTCCGAGAGCCATGCCGTGCCGCGCGCATCTGTCTCCGTCCAGAGCGGGTTGAGGCCTGTGGGTTGGCCGGCGTTCAGAAACGCATAGCGCCCGCCATTGGCGCGGACCGCCATCTCCATACCGAGACGATAATCGAAGACGAAGATCCGCGTCCCTGCTCGACGGGCCTGTGTCATGAGGAATGCCGAAAGCACCGACTTGCCCGAGCCGGGCCTGCCCATAATCAGGGTATGCCCGCTGGTCGGTTCTTTCTCGGGACTGCCTTGCTCGTGATAGGAAAATCGATAGGCGCTCTGCTCAGGCGTGGGCAGATAGGTGATGACCTTGCCCCAGGGGGTCTTCTCCGCCGGTTTGCCGAGCTGCGTCCGGTGAAACGCCGCGAAATCCGCGAAGTTGCGGTTGGTGATGGCACTGGCGCGCACGCGCTTGGGCTGGTTGCCCGGATGCTGGCTCAGGTAATGCGCCTTGGCCGCGACCCGCTCGCCGATCATCTTCACGCCCTCAGTCGCGGCGGCGTTCACGATCTCGGCACTGAGCGTCTGCAGCTCATCGAGCGTATCACAGAAGATCGTTACGACCATATGGTGCTCGCCGAAGCTCTGCCGCTTGGCCTCCAGATCATCGGCGGCGATATCAAGCGCTTCCATCAGCGAGAGGGCGGCGTCCTGGCTGGCCTGCATCTGCCGTTTTTGCCGCTTGATGCGACCCGCCATGAGGTTCGAATTGATCGGTGTGAAGGAGTGCGTGACGATCATGTCGACCGGCAGGTTCAGCATGTCAAACATGGTGCAGGAGGTGGCCTCGGAATATTCCCCGATGGTGAAGCTCTTCCCGTAGCGATGGCCGACGACTCCTTCGGAGAGCTCAAAGTGATCCCCCTGAAACGTCACGCGCGTATTGGCGACGTTGAAGGACAGGAAGCCAAAGGTGTTCGCCGGATAAAGCGGCAATTCCTGGCCGGTATTCAGCGCGCCCAGAAGGCCGATCAACTCGCCAGACTTTGCCGAAAGCACACGCGGGTTCAGCTCCGTCAGGCCCGACACGAACACATTCACAGCCTCGCCCAATCGGCGCAGGCGCTTTTCGGTAGCTTCCTTCAGCCGGTCCGGCGCGCTGCGGTTCAGGAAGGGCAGAACGCTTCTGGGAGGCGGGCGATGAATGATGGTGAGCGTCAAGGTTTTGTCGCGCAGGCCGCTGGTCTCCAGCTTCTCGCGCCAGAGCCGATCTACTTCGCCCGCGAAGCTTTCCTCGCGCACGGACGCGAGGTCCGGCGTGATCGACTTGGAGACCTTGTGGATGTAGTAGCTGAACTCCGGCCCCAGCTGCGCGATGATCCGGGCAAAAAGGGCGGTCACCTTGTCGAGATAGGCATCGTCTGTCGTGTAGCTATTGACCCCATCGAGCCGGATGCACTGGAAGAGCTCGTTCACCCGCGTCCGCACGGTGCGGTCATCGACCAGACTGACATAGGGCAGCATATGCGCGAGGCGGGTTTCGCGGGCATACCAGTCCGGCGTCATCGTGCGGAGATCGAGGGCGTCGTCCAAGGCTTTACTAGGGCGCATAACTGTCCCCGCCGTGAATACTGCGGTTCCGGGTGGGTGGGGTTTCCTGTAGTGCCGTCATCATCACGTCGATGAAACGCGGATCCCAGTCCGCGGCCTTCCAGAGCACCGGGTAGAGCAGAGCGGCCACGCCCAGTATCGCGATATGCTGGACCCAAACGAACAGGAGCACCGAGCCGAAGAGCCAGACCATCGCGTACATGATGGGCAGGCCCAGAAGCTTCGGCGGGCGCACGAGGCCGAGAAAAAGGGGTGAGCGTTCAGCCACGGAAAACCTCAGCCACCAAAGACCGCGGCAACGATGGTGGGAGCGGCGGCGACCCCGGCGATGCCGACAAGCACCCAGAGCGCCTGGCGGAGATCGATGATGTTGAAGAACCAGCTGAGGAAAACGCCGAGGACGGCCAGTGTCGCGATGACAACGCCGAGCGGCCCGGTCAGCGCATCGACGATACCCTGTAAGAGGCTCTGGATCGGGGAGAGATCGATGCTTTGGGCAAGGGCAGGCTCTGCAACGAGTAGGAAGAACGCCAACGAGGCAACAAAAAGGTTTGAAGTCTGTCTCATGAATCTGATCCTTCCAATCGGGCCACGACGGCCATGACACGGGCCACGTGGTTCTGGGTTTCTCGGTAGGGGGGAATGCCGCCGTACTGGCGGACCGCATCCGGGCCGGCGTTGTAGGCTGCGAGGGCAAGACGCGGATCGCCGAACGTCTCCAGCATCATTGCGAGGTAGCGGGCAGACCCGTCGAGGTTCTGAAGCGGGTCATACGGGTCGACGTCCAGAACGCGCGCAGTCGCGGGCATCAATTGTCCAAGACCAATGGCGCCCTTATTTGAGACCGCGTCCTGCCGGTAGGCACTCTCGACCTCGACGTTGGCGCGGTAGAGGGTCAGCCAAGCTCGCACCGAAAGGTCCGCGCGGCGCAGCCCGGGATGGCTTGCGTAGCGAAGTGCGGTGGCCTCGATGGCCGTGAGAACATCGGCGCGGGGCAGGGGAGCAGGCCGCGACATGGCTGCCAATTGAATGTTTTCTGACTCGGCATCTCGTTCACCGAGGATCGCCAGCTCATCAGCAGCGGACCCCTGACCAATGCCGTCATTGTAGTTGCGGGCAAAGCCATCCTGGGAGCGGGACGGGGTCAGAGAGCCATCGCTCTCCATGACCAGTACCATCTGTGCATTGGCGGAACCCGCAAGAAACCAGAATAGGAAGAGGCTACTAGCTGCTGCCCTTGTCGGTTTCAGCCAGCTTTTGCGTGGTCCGCTGGCCTTTTTCGAGTGGCACATCGGCGTGGGAGAAACCAATTCCAATGAGGAAGGACACCACGCCGGTGATCGTCTTGAATTCGCGGATCTTGATGTCGTTATGGGTCGTGCGGGTGCGAGCTGTAACCAGGAGCTTCTCAACGCCCTCGTCAGACACAACGCGCATGATCCAGACCCCATAGTAGCTGGGGCCCTTCTTGTGTGCCGACTCCTGGCAGAGGAGTTCAGCGCTGTAACCACTTTCCACGAGTTCGCGGAAACGTGCCTCCGTAACCACATTTGGTGCTTCGATGTCCCAGCTCATGGCCTGGCTCACGCTCTCTACAAAGGCGCAACCCCAGGCATTCTTACTTGAAGCCCAGAGTTACGATAGTATATTTACGTCCGCAAGGTATAAAAACGTCATAGCGGCCGATTTTCGGTTGCTCAGGTATTAGGCACGTGCGGTGGTATCATTCAAGGAATTAAGGGGTTTGGGTGCCGCTGGATCATCGCTCTCGCGGTTGTTCTCCGCCGCAATTTTCTCAGCATTTCTTGCCGGTTCCGCTGCCGCAGAAACTTGCATTGCGCCACAACCTCCCTTCGTTCCTGGCGATCCAGAGGAGGCTCGAGAGTACAGCGACATCATTCGAAACGACTTCGAACTCTATATTCGCGATATCGAGCTATATTTCCGTTGCCTCGATGACGAACGGGCAAGGGCCTTCGAGGAAGCGCGGGAGGTCAGTGCGGCATATGGGCGGTTCTTGAATTTGATCGCGCCATGATTTGAGCCATGCCTCTCTGGCAGCATCAGTATCTTGGTTTAAGAAGGTCCATGGGCTCTGTGTCCAGCGCCGCTGCGATGGCCTCGATCATGTCGATCGTCGCCGCATGTTTTGCATTCTCGATCTTGCCGATATAGCCGCGATCAATATCGGCTATGTGTGCAAGCATTTCCTGGCTGATCCCCTTGGAGCGGCGGATCTCCTGAATGTTCAAACCAAGTTGTATCCGCAGCGTCATGCCATAGGCAGAGCCACGATGTAGAACATTTCACCACGCAATATATTCTACAATCGGCTTTCCAGCTATTGCCTTTCATAAAAAACTTGTGGAATTGGCATGCGCCGCCGCATAGGGCGAGAGAGGTTAACATCGTACAAGCCAAGGTTGGGCTGTCGTCAAGCAAAGCGAAGCTGCGTCAAACACAACCGCAGGGAGCCAGTTGAAAAAGCGATACGTTTCCTGAAATTCTTGAGCCACTGCGGAAAGGGTGCATCCGGCGCACTGATCTTCCTAATAGCGATTAATCAGACTGGAGGACGGGCCAAGGTCAGCGAAAGGCCTGTCGAATCCACAAGAGTGCAGTGTGAGAGATGCATGGAACCAACGCAGAAGGTATGGTGATCGCCCGGCTCATTGGCGAAGACTCTGAGAAAACCGTCGCTTGGTTGTATCGCTGGGAAACTGGCGGGCTAGGGTTGCTCTGGACGAGTGCGGATCGGCGGGTTGCTTACATCGACAGGCGCATCGAACCGGAGGTCCTAACGCAGGCAAGAACCGTTGGTGATCTGAAAATCGCAGACTTCCTAAACGCTCTTCCAGTGAGCGAACCCGAGGCCCGCTAACGGATGTATCAGCCACGTGAAATTATAAACTATTGTATATTTAAGGTGACAAAAGTATATAATTGCCTAGGATTGTCGTGGTTTCAAAACTCGGAGCGCGCAGGTGATTCCAGCACTGAAAATGATTGCCATTGTACACATCTCGGCTTTGGGGATTTTGTTTTCTCTGTTGCCGAACCGTGCGATGGCGCAAAGCTATCCGATCGATTGTGCAATTCTTCTTTGCCTCTCTGGTGGTTGGCCTTCGTCCGAACCATGCGCACTGGCTCGTGCTGAGTTCATTCGCAGGATAACACCGTGGCCTGTAGAGCCGCCGCTGCAGATCTGGCGTTGTCCGATGGGCGCCTCTTTCGAACCCGAACCAGGTTCGGCATCAGGTCTGGAGGTTCTAGAGGCCCGCTCGAAGCTTGAGGACCTTAGCCTTATTCGATCCCCGCTGAAGGCCGTGCGGGTTCGATCGCAGCTTGGGACTTTCTCGCGCGGGGCGGCCTTGTTGCACGCGGTGGGTGCCGAAAGTAGTTCCCTCCGGTTGGTTCAGGATCGTGCCGATATCGACATCGGTGGACCGGAATTCGATTTTGTGCGGTCCATTCGAGTCTTCGATGTACGCTACGCGTCACAAAGGCTGGTCGGCGAGGGCGAAGTTTGCAGGCGCTATGCAAGTGTCTACCTCGGTACGTATGGTCGCCAAGGTGGCTTTTCATGGCACGTTTCTTCTCCGGAGGCACTGCCCTCAGCTCACTCCGGACTGGAAGGCTGGGGAAAAAACTGCCCGCAGATTTCCAACCGGTCTGTCTTTGTGGATTGGCGGGACTTCGACGGTAACTACGGGTTTGAACAGGTCGCGTATTAGCGTCGTTCGCCTCGCTGCTTGCTGATTGAGGGACGTCTACCATGTGGGAGTTGTCGATCCTTGGGCGACGCAAGAGTTACCAACAGATTCTGGGGATAAGTCGCGCATAACTTGACACTTATAAATTGTAAGCCCAGAGCACTTAAGCCGAAACTTTTGGCACGATGAAAAAATAGGCAAAGGTGTCGGAAACTTTCCCAAGGCAATAGAGTCAATGAATTTTTCGAGCTCAGAAATCTCTGGGTTTCCAAGTGTGCACCAACTCGCGTGGCGCATCTTCGGTGATGAACTCCCCTTCAAGTTGGTAGGTTTGGCCGCCTCCTTCATGATCAGCGTGTCCAGTGTCAGATCCGATACAGCGCGTCTCAGCTGCTCATTCTCCTTCTGGAGCCGCTTCAGTTCCTTCAATTGATCTACGCCCATTCCCGAGATGCTACCCGAAGGTGCCCAAAGTTTTATTGGAAAAATCGACGAAGAGATCTCCGTCAGCTTCGAGATTAAGGGACGCTACGGCATCAAGTGCTCACCGCATTACGCCATGGGCATGGTGATGATTATCGACGTAGGGGACGTCGACGATGCGACGCCGCTGCCGGATGCAGTGCCGCGACGTGCGCGTGAGCGGATGTCAAAGATTCTTATGACTGGCGAATAATACCCAGAACGCGGTTGTCCGTAGGTGAAGCGGACCCTCGTTCATAACCCAGCGAAGGTCTGAAAAGTCCGCACAGCGGACCTCGGAGGGAAGTGAGAGCTTCGCAGGTACGGCGAACGGCAGCTCTGAGCCCAAAGGTGGCTTCACGATCCTTCGCTCTTAGGTTTCAGCGCCTTCTCAATTTTCCTGAAGCTACTCTTGATCCAAGACTGTTCATGGTTTCAGGTGAATGATCCATGAGGAGACCCCATGACACGCACAACACCTTTATGTCTTCTGGTGACTGCGCAAGGCGTCGTCAGCGCGGCATCGCTTGTCGTGGAAATCGTAGCAGGGCGCATGCTGGCGCCGCATGTCGGTATGTCGCTTTACACATGGACCGCGGTGATTGCTGTCGTCCTTGCGGGGTTTTCTGCTGGGCACTGGTGGGGCGGTCGGCTGGCCGAGAAACCGGCGCCAGTGTCCCTCAGATGGACCGGCGGTGCTATGCTTGCCGGTGCAATCACGACGGGCGGTGCTGTCCTGTTACTGCCCGCCGTGGCGGGTTGGGTGCTCCACGTGGTGCCGCAGCAGATTTGGAGCATTACGGCACTCACGGCACTGGTGTTCTTCCTGCCTTCCTTCTTCGCAGGAGTGCCGGCGCCGGTTCTCGCCATGATCGCGGTGACAAGCACGGACAGGACAGGGCCGGCCCTCGGCGCGATGTTCGCCTCTGGGGCCATCGGAGCTATCGCCGGAACCCTCCTCGCCGGTTTTTTCTTCATCTCATGGCTCGGCTCGTCCGCAACGCTTGTAGTCGTGACTGCGGTTTACCTTGTCTCAGGTCTGCTGTTTTTCCGTCTGGGAGGATGGAGCGGAACCGGCGCGGAATTTCTCGCGTCACTCGTGGCGCTCGGCACGGCCACCCTCGCTTTGAACGCACCAGCCCCTTGCGATCGCGAAAGCCGTTACTTCTGTCTTCGTGTCGAAGATATTTCGGCAAATCCGTCAGACCCGGTGCGCCTAATGGTCATCGACCATCTGGCGCATGGTATCAGCGCGGCGAGGCTGCCGGAGGTCCAGTTTACGGAACACACCGCAATGCTCGACAGGCTTTCGATACTCCGTGCTACTCGGGCCGAGTTCACCAGTTTTCATATTGGCGGCGGCAATTATGCCGTTCCGCGCGCCTTTGCGGCACGCGGGACCGGAGAGATAACCGTGGCCGAGATCGACCCTGCGGTCACACAGATGGCTGCTGAGTCTTTCTGGTTCGATCCAGCCTCCGCCACGGTCCTGCATGAAGACGGGCGTCACGCATTGCTCACAAGGCCAGAGGCGCGCTTTGACATCATCATTGGAGATGCCTTCACGGATGTCGTGGTGCCGGTCCATCTTGTGACACGCGAGTTCTTTGAGCTTGCAGCGAAACGGCTGTCAGATGGCGGCAGTTTCCTGATGAACGTGATTGACCACGAGGACAGGCTTGGCGCCCTCGCCTCGATTGTCGTGACGATGCAGACCGTTTTCCCAGTGGTCGAGGTTTGGGCGGAGCAAGTTCAGCCAACGCCCGGCCAACGTATGGTGTTTGTGGTCGTGGGCGGCGATGTGCCAACTCAAAGCGATAGCTTCCTCGCAAGCGCGCCCAACCAAAAAGCTTTCGGCGCGCTTTCAGACGAAATGGTCGCAGAAATGGCGGACCGACATGGCCGGGTTTTGACCGACGATTTTGCGCCGATCGACCGCCTCATGGGGCTCACCGATTGATCTTGCGTAACACGAGATGGAGATCGAATTCGCTAACTTTCGGTCTGCCCGTAGAGCGGTCACCAGGCATGAAGTACAACGCTGTGATGAAGCTAGAGGCAGATTTGTCCGCCTTGCCGACCTTAATGCACCTTACGGCGAAAGTCGGGGTTGAGCCTAATTTGACCGGTGCTTCAGTTTGTTCAAATGGTGGCAATGTGTGTTATGCAACCTAAATTGCAGGCGGAACTCAACAGAGCCCGCACATGCTGCCATCATTTGCGTGAAATTTCATGTCTTCTGTTTTTTCGGGCACTGATGCTGACATAGGCAATCGAACCTGCATAATGTTCCGATGAAGCAAAAGCGACATGACTGGACCTATAGACGCTTTCACCAAGCTCTGGGCGTGTAGGAATAGGATCGGGACGGGACGAGCAGCCCATCTTTGTCTTCACGTGTACGAATCACAAAGGATGCGTTTGAAACATGCAGGCACTACTTTTTGAGATGGAGCCACGCGACGGCCATGAAGATCACTATTTCCGGCACGCAACAAAACTCCGTCCTATTTTGATGCAACATGACGGCTTGATTTATATTGAGCGGTTCAAGTCTCTGTCCCGCCCGAAGGTCATCCTCTCTCATTCACTCTGGCGCGATGAGGCATCAATTGCGCGATGGAGAACGGACAGGGAGCACCACAAATCTCAGAAGGCAGGACGGTTCGAGCATTTCAAAGACTACCGCATTCGAATTTCGCATACGTTGCGTTATCAGGAACCGAATTCCGAGGCTGAAGAATGGAGCAATGACGGTTCATATACTACATCGCACCGGACAACAGACCGTTTTGTCGTTATTCTCAGGCGCCCAAATCAGCTAGCGACACAGGAAGGCGAAACCTTCGCCAGTGTGACAGAAACAAAATCTTACCTAAGTATTATTGAAGTTGGCAACGAAGGCGACGGGCGATCAAAGATCGACGAAGCACTCAATGGTGGCAACGTCTTGACTGCGCTCCTCGCCCGCGTGTCAAGAGACTACGGAATGTACGACCGTGCTGAGGCCCCTCAATATTTTGAACCGGTCGAGAATGGCGAATGACGCCCAAAATCGCTATTCCAGCGAACTTAGCGAATGACGGAAAAAACGCATAGCAGACCTTCATGCTCTCGTAGCGGAGGTATGCGATGAGCCCAAACTGAAAGTTGCTGCAACTTTCACGTATGACCGCTTCTCTGACGCCCTACTTTAGGTCCGGCCACGTATCGCTCAGTCGGTAGCCCTCGGGCCACGGGTCGGAGGGGTCTAGCATGTATTGATGCGTGCCGGTGATCCAGCCGCGGCCGGAAATCTCGGGAATGATCGCCTTGGTGTTGCCCACTTGGACTTCTGCGACGATCTTGCCGGTAAACGTCGAGCCGATAAGCGAGGTTGCTTCGAAGTCGTCGCCGACTCCCATCTCCTTCGCCGCATGAAGCAAGGCCATCCGCGCCGAAACCGAGGTGCCCGTCGGCGATCGGTCGATCTTGCCGGGTTGAATTGCCACGGCAGAAGCCGCCTTGAGTCGGCCCGCCTTATTGCGCAGTGGACCGGCAAAGAGGCAGAAGGATACATGGGTCCATTCCGGGTTCGTGGGGTGGTGGAAGTTGTGGCTGGCGTTGAAGGCGTTGGTGATCTTGACGCCGAGCTCGGCAAGCTTGCGTGCCTCTTCGGGCTTGAACTCCACGCCCAACGCCGCCGCATCGACCACTACAAAACTATCACCACCATAGGCCGTGTCCACCGTGACGGCACCAAAACCCGGTACATCGAGTTTGATACCTCGCTCGCCAGCAAAGGAGGGCACGTTCTGCACATTTATGCGCTCGGCCTTCCCTCCCTTGCATTCGGCGCGGACACGCACCAGCCCGCCGGGGGCTTCTAGCACCATATGCGTCTCGGGTTCTGTCATGGGAACGATGCCGCTATCCAAAAGCACCGTGGAAACGCAGATGGAATTGGAGCCGGACATGGGCGGAGTGTCCTCGGGCTCCATGATGATCCAGGCCGCCTGAGCTTCGGGATGCTTAGGCGGCACCAGCAGGTTCACATGGCGGAAAACGCCGCCGCGTGGTTCGTTCAAGACGAAATTCCGGAGCGTTTGGTCTTGGGCGATCCACGTCCGCTGATCCCACAGCGTCTCGCCCGGAGGCGGAGAGACCCCACCGACAATAACATCCCCCACCTCGCCCTCGGCGTGGCAGGAAACCACATGGATTGTTTTCGTGCTGCGCATTTTGCTTTTATCGAGTGGCTTCGTGGAAATTGCGAGTGTATTCGGACCTCGCCCCGACGAGTCTCAGCCCTGGCGGTGGTAAAAGCAGACGTCGCCCTACCAACCTAAACAGGCAGCTTTGTCCGCACAGCCGACATTCACGCAGCTTGCGGCGGACGTCTGGAAGGAGCCCATCCCTGCCTGAATATTATTGGGTGGGAGACGGCCTTGCCTTAATCATGTCAGTTTCAATACCTAAAAAAACCGATTATCTTGGAGTTGAAAGCATCATGTTCATAGTGTCACTTCGCGGAAGGTTTGGAACCATAATTGCGGTTCAACTCTGTCTGCTTTCTATAGCATTGACTGTTGTTCTTTTCAGCTCATCCATTTTGGGGCTTCAATTGACAGCGGTTGCTGCATTTTTGGTGGGATCATTTTTGACCTTGGCACATATGGGCTGGAACAAGGAAAAACTGATCTTTAACAGTCAAGTGAACCGAGAGTTTGCATATCCGCCTGCGTCCAAGAAAGAGAAATGGATGGCGTGTTATCAGTGGACGCAGGTTATCTTCTTCTTCTGCGGAGGTCTCTTGGTAGCTTTATCAGGAAAGGATAAAATCGCTCACCCAACCGGAGTAATTGCTGTCGGCTTTTTCCTTGGATGCCTTAGTGTGATAGATGTCATTCATCGACTTTCCCGCAAGCGCGACCACTAACTCCACGCTTTTGCTGTCGGGCTGAATCTGATCGCGCTGCACGCGACTTTCACCGCGTCGCAGACCTTGGACCGTCTCGGGGGCCTGGCAGGTACGGCAGCGCAAATCGGAACAAAAGCGGCGGGCATTCAGTTCAACCCGCATTAGGCTCAAGCCAAGGGACAGCAGAATAAAGTAGACCCACGCGTACATTGGATACGCGTTTTTCCTGACGTTCGTTTTGGGTGTTGTGCTCGTAGCAGAGTGACTTGTCGCTCACACTGGCAATTTACAGGCAGTCTTGTGGCTATTTGTGCCTTTCACTCGGTTGTTCCACGCCAACGGACAGCAGCTTTTTCGCCGTTCCCCACTTTGCGAAATACCTCCTGGCTTCGTCATTTAGGCCGTATTGCGCCGCGTAGGCAGCAAGGACCCGCTCTGCTTCTTCCAGTCGTTCTTTGGTCATCTGCAACCCTCCTGTGCAGGGAGTGTCGCATCAAAAAGTTAATAAACCGTTGCTACGACGCAGATTGGCCGAGCACCTCGCCAAGCGGAAAGAACTTTGGGAAGCGCGGGCGAATAACGCGCGGAATCCGCGCGAAACTCCGGCGCGTCCGAAAGGTTCCGCAGGCGAGACGGAGACAACCACCGGGGTTTCACGCCGTAGGGTTCAAGAGGCGGTGTCGCCCGCGCCTATGCGCAAATCCCGTCAGCGCGGGCCATTCAAAGTGCACGTGAACTATAAATTAAGCCAGAGTTAGCGCAAAATCACGGCGCTGAATTCGCACGTTGACGTCTCCAAGAATAGCGCAGATCCTAAGGTCGGGAGGTTAGTGCTATGGAAAGAAACCGTGTGCACCTTGAGGGCCGATCCCTTGATCTTCTTCGAAAGATCAAATCTGGCGGTCAGCCATATTTCGATAGAACGAAAGTGGAGCCTTTAATCGACTGCGGTCTCGTCAGAATCGGCGAATTCGGACGCGTGGTGATCACGAGGTCTGGCTCCAAGTTTCTTGATTCGAAAAAACTCGTAAGTTGATGGCGTCCAACCTGTTGGTCATCCAGCGGTCTGGCGTATCCGAAACGGATAGGCTTGCAATTAGTCTATTCGGGTCTGTTGCATTAACCTCTTCGATTGCGCAGGTTCCGCGTGTTGTTGATGATGGGGGAGCCGATGGCGCAGCGCAAGAACCCGTTCAAGCGGCATCGGTTTCCGCGAGAGATCATCCTTTTGGCGGTGCGCTGGTAATGTCGTTATCCGCTGTCGTGCTGAGACGTCCGCGACATGCTGGGCGAGCGCGGGGTGACGGTCGACGCCTCCACGATCCACCGCTGGGTCAGGAAGTTCGGCCTCGAGATCCGCGAACGGGCCTACAGTGGTCATCGTTCCTGGCGTGGGTTGCAATGGCATGTCGATGAGATCGACATCCGCGTCGGCGGACGCTGGTGTTATCTATGGCGCGCCGTCGATCAGTTCGGCCAGTTGATCGATTTTCGGATAACCGCGCGGCGAAATGCCAAGGCTGTAAGAGCCTTCTTGCGGCAGGCCCGAGAGACGGTACGACTCTACCACCCGCTGACGATCGTCACTGACAAGGCGCACAGCTATGCGAAGGTGATCGGTGAGATCAATGACCGGCTCGGGCCGGAGGATGTGATCCGGCACGTCGATCGAAAGTACCTGAACAACCGGATCGAGAGCGATCATGCTGCCCTGAAGCAGCGACTGCGAC
The DNA here is from genome assembly GCF_002917925.1 of Roseovarius confluentis. Taxonomy (GTDB): domain Bacteria; phylum Pseudomonadota; class Alphaproteobacteria; order Rhodobacterales; family Rhodobacteraceae; genus Roseovarius; species Roseovarius confluentis. The sequence goes on from NZ_PPFE01000011.1 coordinate 107,664, forward strand.
CGATGCGTGGTTTCCGAACCATGGCCGGAGCGAAGGCTGCCCTCGCTGGGATCGAAACCTTCCGCACGATCCGAAAGGGCCAATTCGAGAACTGCAAGACCGGAGTTGCAAACGAGATCGACTTCGTCGCCAAGCTCTTCCCGGAAGCTGCCTGAAGGATGGGGTTCCGCCTCCTAGTGTGCGGCTCTCATGTTAATGCAACAGACCCAATAAAAGCATAGGCTTATACAGCTTTCCTCGATCGCTTGCACTTCCATGCGAATTGCCCGATGGTCGTGCCGGAGACGGGGATCGTGGTTGCAGGGCACCATGACATTCGCGGATCACCAGGGAGGAGACTTCGCAGTGGTTCTGGTGCGTGCAATCGACGGCTTGAACGAAATAGTCGGCAGGATCGTCTCTGTTCTGGCCATCATATTCGCGGCAATCATCATATATGATGTTGTTTTGCGCTACGTATTCAGCGAGCCGACACGCTGGGCCTTTGATGTTTCCAAGCAGTTATTCGGCTTCTATTTCGTGCTGCTCGGGGGATACGCATTGCGGCACAATGCGCATGTCCGTGTCGACATCCTGACAGAAAGATTTGGCCACAATGCGCAGCGTATCGTGAGCGTTCTGGGTTATGTAATCTTCTTCTTCCCTTTCGCGTGGGTCTTTCTGACCCGGTCTTGGGAGTTCGCCATGCGCTCCTGGTCGCAGGGCGAAGTGACATACGGCGCCATTCAGATGCCAGTCTATCCACTCAAGATGGCCATGTGCGTGGCAGCGGGGCTCTTGCTGCTTCAAGGGATCTCGGAGGTTCTGAAAATCATTTTCGACCGGCAGGAGGTCTCTGAATGAATCCCGAATTTATCGCGGTTCTGATGTTCGGCCTGCTACTGGCGGGCTTGTTCCTAGGGCATCCGCTGGCATTCGTCCTGGGCGGCACGGCCGTGTTGACTGCGATAATCGCGGGCAAGCCGATGGTCTTGGGCATCGTCATCAACCGGATTTTCGGCGACGTTCTGGACAACTACACCCTTATCGCCATTCCGCTTTTCGTCCTCATGGCGCGGTTCCTGTCGGATTCAGGCGTAACGGACCGAATGTTCGAAACCCTGCGCCTTCTGCTCAGCCAGGTTCGGGGCGGACTTGCCCTTGCAGTCGTTTTCATCTCGATTCTTCTGGCCGCGACGACGGGCATCATCGGTGCCTCGATCACGGTTATGGGCGTCATGGCCCTGCGCCCGATGCTGCAATACGGCTACGCGCCTTCGCTCACCGCCGGGGTTATCGCCGCATCGGGCTGTCTCGGCATCCTCATACCGCCGTCCATCATGCTCATCCTGATGGCCAGCTATTCGCCACTGTCGGTGGGCGAACTCTTTGCTGGCTCGATGATCCCCGGTGTTATGCTCGGGCTCAGCTATGCCGTGTATGTCTACTTCATTTCCGTGATAAGACCGGACTTGGCCCCGGCGGTCGAGCCCGAAGAGAAGGTCGAACGCGCCACGCTCCTGCGTATGCTGGTGGTCGAGGCGCTGCCGCCGCTGGTTCTGATCTTCGGCATTCTCGGATCACTTCTGGCGGGGATCGCAACCGCGACCGAAGCGTCGGCCCTCGGCGCAGCATTGGCGCTCCTCATCGTCATTGCGCGTGGCCGGTTCCGGCTTGGCAGTTTCTACGGCGCGATGCTCGAAACCGGGCGGACCTCTGCGATGATCCTCTTCATCGTGGTGGGGGCGACCGCGTTCACCGGCGTCTTCAATATTACCGGCGGTCTGCGAGCAACACAGGAGATCATCCGGACCCTGGACATGGAACCGTGGATGCTGATCACCATGATGATGGTGATCGTGTTCATCCTGGGCGCGTTCCTCGACTGGACCGGGATCGTGCTCTTGTCCTTCCCGATCTTCCTGCCCATCATCCAGGAAATGCCCGATGTGAACCTGTTGTGGTTCGTCGTGCTGATGGCGGTTGTCCTTCAGACCTCGTTCCTGACACCACCGTTCGGATATGCGCTGTTCTACCTCAGGGCCATTGCGCCCAAGGAATTGCGCACAGGCGCGATCATCCGCGGCGTTCTGCCGTTCATCGCGCTGATCGTGGTGATGTGTCTGCTCGTCGCCCTGTTCCCGGCCCTGGTCACATGGCTGCCGGACGTCCTCTATACCCAGTAACCTCAACCATGGAAAAGGGAGAGACCATGACTATGAAGGTGATAACATTTGCGGCCGCGGCCGCGACAGCGGTGGCCAGCCATGCCACGGCGCAGGAAAACTGGACGATGACCACCACCTGGCCCTCGTCTCTGGAACTGATCGAAACCGACAAGCACTTTGTCGACCTGGCCAACAAGCTGACGCAAGGCGAGCTGACCATCGAGTTCTTTGAGGGCGGAGCTCTCGTCCCCTCGGGCGAGGTGTTCGGTGCTGTCGAATCCGGCACGATCCAGGCCGGCGCAGACTGGCCCGGCTACTGGGCCGGACGCGACGCCGCCTTTTCGCCGCTGGCGACCACCCCCAGCCTCTTCAATGCTGTCGACTACGTGAACTGGATTCAGCAATGGGGCGGCGCAGAGCTCTATAACGAGATCTACGGACAATTTGAAATGGTCTACCTGCCTTACGGCGTGACCAACAACGAATCCGGCTTCCGCACCAACGAGCCGATCGTTAATCTGGAAGACCTGCAGGGCAAGCGCCTGCGTCTTTCCGGCCTGGAGCAAGGCAAGCTGCTCGAGCGGCTCGGCGGTAACCAGGTGTCGATGGCCGGCGGCGAAATCTATCAGTCGCTCGAGCGCGGCGTGATCGACGGTGCCGAGTTCTCGACTCCCAATGTCGACTGGTCGGGCGGCTTTCAACAGGTCACCCAATACTGGGCGACACCTGGCTGGCACCAATCGGCCTCCGTGTTCGGCGTGATGATCAACAAGACTGCCTGGGACGCGCTGAGCCCCGAGACCCAGGAGAAACTGCAGATCGCGGCAGACGCGACACTGCTGTGGTCGCTGGCCTTCACAGAAAAACGCGCCACTGAGGCCTATGCCAAGTTCGACGAAGCGGTCGAGATCAACCGCTATGACGACGAAACTCTGGAGCAAGTCCAGCAGATGGCGAATGAGGTGATCGTCGAGACTGCCTGCGAGAACCCGAACTCGGCCAAGGTCTATCTCAGCATGGTGGAATATCTCGAGGACTATGCCCAATGGCGCGACGCCTCCGCCCCGTTCAACCTCGGGCGCACGCCCAACGGCCCGGACGTTGCCGCACTGAGAGACTGCGCAGGCTGACTTCCTCGAATGGTGCTAAGTCGAATGCCCGCCACAAGGCGGGCATTTGCATTTGAGTGCACGGGACTGTTGCATTAACCTAGTTTGGCCCCAAATCGACCGAGATGATGCATAGATCCGTGCCACATTTTGAAGAGTTGAGAATTTCTACACCTAAATATGGGCTGGAATCTTCGTCAATTGTCAGGACATTCAATTAATGCAACAGTCCCAGTTCATTCCATTAGCTCAGAGTCTGGAGGGCTATGGCAACTACAAGGCGGGCACCCGGGCCGACGCCATGCCGAGCCGCAAGACAGGCTGACAGGTCTTCCGAGTGCCGAAGGGCAACATCGATCACGGGTTGGTAATAGCTTGTGAACACCGCTTGACCGAACCAGGCATCGGGGTCTAGAAACGGATCACAGGCCTTGGCGGTGGCGCCGTATTGCAAGGCTGTTTCCCACAATTCGTTTCATGTCCTGGACGCCCGGACATCTCCTGCCCTGTTCGCGCCGGGCCTCTGGATTTATGGAGTGATGACCATGACGCATGTACTGACCGGATCGCGGGGTGCTGCAACCGGACCTCTCGTCGGGATGATCTGCATGGCGATGGCGATGCTGCTTCTGCCAGTGGGCGACACCTTTGCCAAGCTGCTGACCTCGCATTTGGGGGCGGTGGAAGTGACGACTGCGCGCCTGCTGGCGCAGGGCCTAGTGATGATGCCGATTGCTGTAGTGCTGCGGCATCGGCTGCGTGGTCCGATGTTTTCCCCCATCGTAGTGCTTTCGGGCGGCCTTGTCATGATAACGTTGACCAGTCTCGTCTGGGCGTTCTCCGTCATGCCCATCGCCACGGCCATTGCGATTTTCTTTGCCGAGCCGCTGATTTTGACATTGCTGGTCGGTCCGCTGCTTGGAGAGCGCGTTGGGCCGCGGCGTTTGGTGGCCGTGGGCGTCGGCCTTATCGGGGTGCTGCTCGTGGTGCGCCCCGGCGGCGACCTAGGGCTCGCCGCGCTGCTGCCGCTTGTGGCGGCGACGGCCTATGCGCTGAACATGATCGTGCTGCGCCGCGCGTCCGGTATCCGCTCGGGCCTGACCGTGCAGTGTGGCGCGACGGCGTATGCGTGCGTTGGCATGACATCCCTGTGCATTATCCTGGCTGCCGCCGGCTGGATCCAGCCAGACTTCGCAACGCTGCCGGATTGGGGTTGGGGTGCCATCGCCGCATCCGGTCTGTTCGCGGCTGTGAGCTTCATTCTGATTGCAGAGGCGTTCCGCCGTGCGGAGGCCGGTATGCTGGCGCCGTTCCAGTACCTGGAAATCATTGGGGCGACCATTGTCGGCTACATTGTGTTCGGTGACTTTCCCGACGAGTTGACGTGGGTCGGTGTCGCGATCATCCTGGCGTCTGGACTGTATGTCTTCTGGCGTGAACAGGTGCCTTCGAACCGGGGCAGCATCTTGCCGGGTCGTCGCAGAACACGCCGCATCCGGGTGCGTTGACCGCCACATTCTTTGGCTCGGCCGAGGGGGCGGTGCCGGGCCATGGCGGTCTGCGCCGCAAACGTGTCATCTCGCTTGGATCAGGGCAATCTGTTCGCGGGCCTCTTCAAGGATATCCGCCACGATCTCGGCAGCGGGGCGGATGGCGTGTACGTCTCCAACGCACTGACCGGCAAAGAGTGCGAGTTCATCCAGATCGCCCTGCATCGAGCGCAGCGGGGAGTCCGTGCTCCAGCGATATATCGGCTTGCCGTCCTCGTCGGCGATCCGGTGGCGGGGGATCGCGTCGGGGTCGTGGCCGAACAGCCGGTCGCCCAGACTGTCGGTGACGGCGGAGCGCAGGACCCTGACCGCGGCGCCCTTGGGCCAGTTGATGACGAAGGCGTCCGTATGGACCGTCTCGTCCGAGGTCGCCTGAACGACGCGCTGTTTGTGAAGTTCATGGGCAAAGGCTTCCGTTGCCGCGAGGAAGGCCGTGCCGCAGTGGATGCCCTGCGCACCGAGTGCCATGGCCGCAACGAGGCCGCGTCCGGTTGCGAAACCGCCCGAAGCGATGACAGGCAAGTGGGTTGCGGCTGCCACCTGCGGCACCAGAACAAGCGAGGATACAGTGCCGTGCACATGCCCGCCGGCCTCGACGCCCTGGGCGATGATCGCGACCGCGCCGGCCGCTTCCGCGGCGCGGGCCTGGCTGACTGAGCCTACCTGGTAGATGACCTGCATGCCAAGGTCGTTGCCGTGCGCGACGGCCTCGGGCATGACATCCCAGAAGAAGACCAGAGTTTCGATGCCTTCGTCCTTGCAGGTCTTCAGCTGTTCGGTGAAGAGGTCGGGGGCGGTCGCAGCCGGAATGAGGTTCACCCCGAATGCGCGGTCGGTTCGGTGTCGCACCTCCGCGATTTCCCGCTTTATCAGGTCGCAAGGCTCGCGCACCATGCCGAGGCATCCGAACCCGCCCGCACCGGAGACCGCCGCCGCCAGTTCGGCGCGTGCGACGCCGCCCATGCCCGCCTGAAGGACGGGGTAATCGCAGCCAAGAATGTCGCAGATTGGTTGGTGCAGTATGCCGCGCATCAGGTAACGGATCTTCGTTCGAGATAGTCCTTGAGCGCGACGGCGTTGTTGTGACGCTCGTCCTTTGCGCCATAGATCAGCGTGACCCGGCCTTCGCGCACCTGACCGGCAATCCGTTCGACCGCGTCGCGCCGTTTGTCGAGTTCCGCGAAATACGCGTCGCGGAACTCATCCCATTTGCCGGGGTCGTGGTCGAACCACTGGCGCAGGTCCTTGCTCGGTGCGACGTCCTTTTCGCATGCCGCGATATCCAGGGCCGCCTTGGACACGCCGCGCGGCCAGACCCGGTCGACCAGAATGCGCGTGCCGTCATTCGCATGCGCCTCGGCATAGGCGCGCTTGGTCCAGATCTGCGTCATTGCGCTTGGTCCCGGGCCGGGTCGACGAGGATCATGTCGTCCATCGCGATGTCGTGGGGTTGCGGATAGATCGTGCGGAGTGTCGAGACAACGTGCCCGACACCAATTGCGCGGACCCTCGGTGAGAGACTGGCCAACGTCCGGTCGTAGAAGCCGCCACCGTATCCCAGCCGGAACCCTGCCGCATCGGCGCCGACCACTGGCGAGATCACGATGTCCGGCAGAAGGCACGTGTTATTGTCCGGAACCGGGATTTTCCAGACACCGCGCCGCATGGAACAGCCCGGGATCCATTCCCGGAACACGAGGGGCTTTGCCTTGTCGACGACTTCGGGCAGCCCGATCCGACCGCCGCGCTCGGTCACACTGCGCATCCAGTCGCGCAGGTCGGGTTCGCCGCGAAACGGCCAGTAGATGCCGATGACGGGTTTCGACGCGAGATCCACCGTCGAGTCCAGGGTCGCGGCGATGCGGCGCGATGTTGCCTGTCTGGTGCGGACCGAAAGTTCGAGGCGTTTCTCGATCAGGTCTTCACGCTGAAGCTTGCGCCAGCGTGCGATTTCCGACCAGTTCCCGGGGTCGGGCGGCGACACGGCACGCGCACTGTCGTCGAACTCGTGCATGTAACAAGGGGAGGATGCGTATCCTCTGTCGGTCATTTCGGTCTCCGTCTGATGTGGGGCGTGAAAAAGCCCCTTCGAGCGGGTCGTGTGCCGCACGAGGCGAACCTTGCAGCGTCAACGCCACTATCGGCCACATTGTGAAATCGCGAAAACGAATTTAATCAATATTTCAAATCGCGATTCGCGATACTATGGTTAGGTATGAACATTGAACATGCACGCACGTTCCTTGCGGTGTCCGACAGCGGCAGCTTCGTAGCCGCGGCCGACCTGCTGCACATCACGCAATCGACGGTCAGTGCCCGGATCCACGCGCTGGAGCAGTTGCTGGGCCGGCGGCTGTTCAACCGCAGCAAGGCGGGCGCGGTTCTGACGCATGACGGTGAACGGTTCCTGATCCACGCGGGGCAGATGGTGCGCGCGCTGGAGCAAGCGCAGCGAGAGATCGGCTTGCCCCGGAGATTTTCCGCCCGCATCAACATAGGTGCCCGGATAGGTCTGTGGGAAGCATTCCTGACTCCATGGCTTGCGGACATCAGCGTGGCCCGACCCGATCTGTCATTGCGCGCGGAGATCGGATTCGAGCCGGAACTGATGCAGGGCATCGTGGATGGCCGTTTGGATATCGCGGCTATGTATACACCGCAGCGGCGGCCAAACCTGGACCTGCTGCCATTGTTCACCGAACGCCTTGTCATGGTGACCTCTGACCCCGAGGGCGCGATGACCCCCGACGCCTATATCCATGTCGATTGGGGGCCGGAATTCTCGGATCAGTTTAGTGCGGGGTTCCCGGGTTTTCCCAGCCCGGTTCTGTCCGTCAATATCGGCTGGCTGGGGTTGCAGCATCTGCTGGTGCGCCGTGGCTGCGGCTATTTCCCGGAGAGGCTGGTCGAGCGACACCTCCGGAAAGGCAACTTGCAAACGGTGGCGCGCGCGCCGGTTTTCGACCTTCCCGCCTGGGTGCTGATCCGCGAGGAGCGGGACTTTGACGTGATCGATCCGATCCTCGCGGAGGTTCGAGCCTTCCGATGATGGGACGGCCGGATTTCCGGTTCGGTCATTTGCTCTGTTGAACCTTTCGCCAAGCGATGAAAGTTTGTGCGCAACTTGCCGGGAGGCGGTTCTTTGCACATTTTGAAATCACTTGGCCCTGCGGTTGCGCGTGTTTCCGGCGTCGAGGCCTTGCGGGCAGGGCTTGGTGCCCTGATCGGGCTGGGGCTGACCGGACTGCTCGTGCTGTCGCCGACTGTCGACCTGGAACTGGGGCTGTACCTTGTCGCCCCCTTCAGCGCCACGTCCGTTCTGTTGTTCGCGATCCCGAACAGCCCGCTCGCGCAACCTTGGTCCGCGATTGTCGGCAATACGATAGCAGCACTGGTCGGAGTCGCCGTTTGCCTATGGGTCGACGACCCCGCCTTGAGGGTCGGCCTTGCCGTGGGACTGGCCGTAACCGCGACGATGCTGTGTCGCGCCGTCCACCCGCCGGCGGGTGCGGTGGCCATGACGGCGGCCCTGTCGCCCGATGCCATCGCGCATCTGGGGTTCTGGTTCGCGATTGCGCCGATTGGCGTGGGTACCGTGGCGCTTGTGGTTTTTGCGACGATCTATGCGCGATTGACGGGGCGGCACTACCCGTTTCGGCAGTTCGATGACCCAAGCCAGCACGGGACTGGCGACCGAAATCCGACCGAACGGCTAGGGCTGTCCGAGGAAGAACTGACAAACATCCTGGAGCGCTACAGCCAGTCCTTCAACCTTGGGGTCGAGGACCTGGCGCGCCTGATCGGGGCAGCGGAGATGCAGGCCGCGGCACATCACTCCGTTCCGATGACGGCGCAGGACATCATGTCTCGGGACCTTGTCACGACCCACCCCGAAACGCCGCTGAGCGATGTCGCGGACCTGTTCCGGCAGCATCGTTTCACGTCCCTTCCTGTCGTCGAGCAGGGCGAGAAGTTCCTTGGAGTCATCTTCCAGATCCACTTGATCCGCCAGGCAAGAGAGGATGCCTTGCGTCTTGACCGCGGATACGCAGCCGCCTTGCGACGCCTGCTGGACCGAAGCCGAGAAAATCCGTCAAGGGCCGGAGACATCATGAGTGTCGCCGGTCCCCGTGCGATGGCCGATACGCCCATCGGGGCGTTGCTGCCGATGATGGCCGACGGGGGACGGATGCGGTTCCTGTTCTGGAAAAAGACAAGATCATTGGCATCGTTACACGAACGGACCTTGTCGCGGCGCTGGCGAGAAACGTCGTGCGAACAAACCCGAATTAGGTAGATGTGTGGCTACGGAGTTCGGTTGCGGTAAAAGTACTTGATCAACTCAATGGATCGGGCGATGGCGGAGGCCGCGTCAGTGGAACGCGACTATGGAGAATTGGCCCCAACTTGCAGTCAAATCGGGAGCGAAATGACTAAAACGCACGACGTAACCGAAGCCAAGCGACCGTGGCCGAGTCCTTATGTTCAGGTTGGAGGGCTCGTCGCCGGAATGGCGTTAATTGCGCTTGGTAACGGACTGATGGCAACTTACGTGCCGGTACGCCTCGATCAGGCGGGACTCGGGCAGCGCAATGTTGGGCTCGTTGTGACGGCGTATGCTGCGGGCATGTTGCTTGGATGCCTTCTGTCGGGGCATATGGTGCGTCGCAGCGGTCACGTGCGTGCATTCACATCGCTGGCGGCCATCGGCACGATTTCGGCGCTTTTGCTGGCCCTCGACGTAGGTTTATATTCCTGGGGCGGACTGCGGGTATTGGGCGGGTTCTGCACGACCGGAATGTTCATGGTGGCTCAAAGCTGGCTGAACGCCGTGACCATCTCGAATTGGCGCGGGCGGGTCATGGCACTGTTTTACATAAGCTACACGCTTGGACTCGCCGGCGGCGCACTTCTTATGCGGGCGGTGGATATCGAAGGAACGGCGGCCCTGATGCTGCTTGCGGGTCTTTACGCAGCGGCCGTGATCCCGGTCGGGCTTACGCGGTTGCAGCAGCCAGCGCCGCCCGAGCGCATAGCGGTCCGACCGATTGCAGTTTACCGAATTTCTCCCGTCGGCCTGATAGGGGCGTTCGTTTCGGGCGGGCTTGGCATGACGATGATGGGCGTTGGCCCAATGTATGGCACCGAGGTCGGACTGGAGCCGGGCGACATCGCTCTTCTGATTGCAGCCCTTCAGGGGGGTAACATGGTTATACAATGGCCACTGGGCTGGCTCAGCGACAGTATGGATCGACGGAAAGTCATTCTTGGCGCAGGGCTTGGCGTCTCAGCAGTGTCGATTGTGATTGCGGGTGGCGGCGCAGCACTCAGCGGCGATGGTTTTTGGGCACTTCTCGTGCTGTTCGCAATTTGGGGTGGGCTCGCGGAGTCGCTCTACACGATCTCAACCGCTCACACCAATGACCACACGGATCCGGCCGATCACGTGATGGTTTCATCCACGATTCTAATTATGTGGGCGAGCGGAGCAACAATTGGTCCGGCGGTGGCGACCGCGGCTCTTGAGTTTGCCGGTACGTCAGGGCTTTGGGCGTTCTTCCTGGCGGAAGCAAGCTTCTTCGCCGCTTTCGTTCTCTGGCGCTTGGCCCAGCGAGGGCGTCCGGATGCCGAAAGCCAGGAAAGCTTCCAAAGTTGGCCGGCCTCCGCGCCACCTATTCCCGAGTGGAATCCCAATGCTCCAGAAACGAAGTGAACCGCAGGTTTGCACCACCAAGAGGATAGGGCAGCAGTCAAATAAGGATCGGTCCTGCTAATCGCCTAGGCGTCGCGCAACCACAGAACATTCGATGCGTCCTCTGCCTCGAGCACTGAAACATCGAAACTGAGCATACCCGTGCACGTTGTTTCGTCATCGCGTAGCGCGTCCAGAAGAGTTAAAGCGTACGAAGCCTGAGCTTCCGAATTCAGTACTAGGCTGCTTGAAAATTGAGTAAAGTGGCAGGCCATTTGCGTCTCCATTGTTGTTATGGAAAGCACTTGGGTCCGAAATCTTAAAGAGTTGTAAAATTCTGAGATAAGCCCAGTATATTACCTAAATATCAAGGTCTTACGTGGTTTCGCGTTGACTTTCGGTTTCACACGGCGCCCTTAGAAAAGGCGACACCGGCGATGCCGGTGTCGCTACAGGATCGCCCAACGGGAGACGGAAGGGCGATCAATTCGGTTGTGAGCGATACCTGAACCGCGACTCCTATTGCTTCTGAGGGTAGGGGGATCGTCCCATCTCTTCCATCATCTTTTCCCGGAAGACCTCTGCGGGTGTCTTCCACCCGAGGCACTTTCGAGGTGTCGCGTTGAGGCGGTCGCAGATCATTTTCAATTCATGATCTGAGACCGCCGTGATGTCGCGCTTCCTTGGTAGCCATCTTCGGGCGCGGCGATTGGTGTTTTCCACGGTGCCTTTCTGCCACGGGCTAGATGGATCGCAGAACCAGGTTTGCGTCCCGATCTCGGCCTGAAGGTGGGGCCAGCTGACGAACTCGGTGCCGCGGTCGAAGGTGATGGAACGACGCGCGACGTAGGGCAGATCCCGCACGGCTTTCATGATCTTGCCCATGACTGGTTTCGTGCGCTTGTTCGGGTTCTTCAGCAGAACTGTGAAGCGGCTCATGCGCTCCACGAGGGAGGTCACGTTTGACTGACCGAAGCGTTGTTTGAACAAGACAAGATCGGCCTCCCAGTGCCCGAACTGACGCCGATGCGCCACATCGTCCGGGCGGAACAGGATACCGACATCACGGTCGAACTTGGGTTTCTGGCGCTTTCTGGCACGGCGCGGCCGACGGGCTTTCCGGTGCTCGGGCAGGTACCACCAGAGTTCCTGCGCCATGCCTTCTTTGGAATAGATATAGCGATAGATCGTCTCCTGACAGACGCGCAGTTTTGCGCCTTCATAGATCATACGGTTGCCAATCTGCTCGGGCGTCCAACCTTGTTTGATCCGCTGCACAACCGTCTTGCACAGCTCAGGATGCCGGATCAGCTTGCGCTCCACAGATCGACGCTTGTTCGTCTGCAATTGCGCCGCGTGGCCGAAGTAGCCCGCGTACTTCTTCGGGAAGGCATCATCGGCCCAGAAGTTGCGTTTGATCTCGCGAAAGATCGTCGATTTGTGGCGTTTCAGAACGCGTGCCATCTCTCTGACGGGCACCTTTGCATGCCACCAGCTCTCAATCTTACGGCGTTCTTGTAGTGATAGTTGCGTGTAAACGGCTCCCATGCCATGATCTCCCATTAGATAACTCATTGTTTTCTAATAGGAGTCGCACTTCAGGGTAGCGCGCTCCCGGGTACAACTCCGTGGCGCATAATTTATCTTATGTTAATTTCAGAGATGCAAGTTAGATTATTTTTACCTGCGTGCCGACTTTGGCTAAATCAAACAATTCCACGATATGTTCGTTATAGAGACCAATGCATCCGCTGGAGGACCTCCTGCCAATTTTTCGTGTGTCCTGGGTGCCATGGATTCTATAGTATTGCCAACTAAGACGCAGCGCCCTGATACCTAGCGGGTTCTCTGGCCCTGGCGCCACATATTTTGGTAAGGTTGGGTCGCGCTCAAGCATTGAAGGTGTTGGTCGCCAATCGGGCGCAGGATCCTTGTAGACTACGCGAGTATACCCGCGGCGTGTGAGCTCTTCGCTCATGGGTACGCTCGTTGGATAAAGTTTGTAAATGCTTTCGTCTTCAGACCAGAACTGCAGCGCTCTGGAAACCGTATCGCACAATATCGCTCCGTTCTGAAGATTGTCGAAGTGATCTTGCCACTCGTCTATCGAAAATGAAGAGATATTCCGTTTAACTGTATCCGGCTCTGCATTGTTCTGAGACAAGCCGGGGCCGGCCGAAATTGATAATCCAGCTCCCATGATCGAGCGCAAAGCCATTCTTCTATTGAGGAATTGTACCATTTCTTGAGCGTTCCTTTGCCGCTTCCATAAGACAGTTTTGCATGCTCTAGTTGCTTTAGGTTCAACTCAAGAAAACGTGAGTTTGAGCACGAAAAAAGCCGGATAGGCCGCCTCCAAACCCATATTTTTGGGAGTATGCTTGCTCGCATGGTACGCTTTAGCCATGCCAGATGCCGCCACCGAGATCGCCAGGCTGTACGCCGCGCTTGCCGCTTCGGAGCCCCGCGCCGAGGCTGCCGGGAGCGAGCTGGCGTAGACCTGGGCCGTGGTCTCGACCTCGAAAGCGATGATCAAGCATCTGAAGCTGGACTCGCCAAACTCAGGAGAGAGCAATTTGGCCACAGCTCGGAACGCCGAGCCCGGCTGATCGACCAGTTGGAGCTGCAGCTCGAAGAGCTCGAGGCGGCCACCACCGAAGACGAGATTGAAGCCCTGAATGTGGCGAAAACCTCGACCGTCGACGGCCTCGAACGCCGACGCCCGACGCGCAAGCATTTACTGGACCATCTACCGCGCGAGCGCATGGTCATCGAAGCGCCTACCACCTGCTCCTTCTGCGGGTCGGACCGCATCGTGAAATTGGACGAAGGCATCACCGAGACGCTTGAGGTCATCCCCCGGCAATGGAAGGTGGCCCAGACCGTCCGCGAGAAGATCAATCAGCTACCCGCCCCATTCCATCCGACGCCATGGGTATGGGCTGAGCCGAACTTGCCGACGATGGTTCTGTTCGAGAAGTTCCGACCGGACCAACCGCCCATCCGCTAGGCCGAGCGCTACGCCAGGCAGGGTGTAGATCTCAGTCTATCGACCCTGGATGATAAGGTCGGGGCCTGTGCTGCCGCGCTCGAGCCGATCCACGCCCTGATCCGGACCCATTCTCTGGCGCCCGAGCGCCTGCACGGCGACGCCACCACGATCTCCCTCAGTCCTTTCACCTGCCTGCCCCCGTCGCTTTCTGTTCGGAGCATCAGGCCTGTGTCCCGCGCCAGCGCCAATTCCGAATATATGAGGTTCGGATTTGGCCCTGACCCTTACGTCCGGGGAAAATTCAAACGGCGGTTTGGGCAAATTACGTCCGGCGGTTACAGAGATGCGCCGGTTGAAGGCACTTGAGCACGAAAACACTCGCCTGAAGAAGATCGTGACGGACCTGACACTGGATCGAAAAAGCTTCAGGATGTCATTGTCCGAAAGCTTTGCAGGCTCGCTGTTTACGCGAGGTTGTTACCAGGATGTACGTAGTTTGAAGTGTGTCGATCCTGAAGTCTGAAGGGTCCATCTGCTTTGACACGTGCCCGTCGAACGGATTTGGATGCCGTCGAGAGGCGGATCAAGGGTCTCACAGAGACGCGGGAGAGTCGGGTCTGAAGTCACAAGAACCGGCACAATTCGTTTTTGACCCGCGTGCCAACTTCGGCGGAAACTAAGAAATCCGTCCCAGTTACGTGCGTTTCGGTGACTCTTAATCTACTCTGCTTCTGCGATGTTGCCGTGGCCATAAAGGGCGGCGTTTTTATGTGCGCGATCCACATGCTCGAACTCCAGGCTAGAATGACGAATGCCAAAATCACCTCTCAGAAGGCTTTTGAGTGTGGCCTTGACATTTTCTGTCTTGCTCCATCCATCTGCCGTCAAAACGATGTGACAATCGAGTGCCACTTCGTGCTCTTGCATCTGCCATAAATGAACATGGTGCACGTCCTCGACACCTTCCGCACTCCGCAAAGCCTCGAGGACAGCGTCGTTGTCGATGCTGGGTGGGCTACCGAGCATCAATGTCCGGATAGGTTCGCCTATCTCGATAATAGCCAGATAGAGGATATAAAAAGCGATGCCGATGGTGATCGCCGGATCGACCCATCGCATGTCGTAAATAATGATTAAAGAGCCGCCAATGACTACCGCTACAGAAGCCAAGGCGTCGGACAGGTTGTGCAAAAAGAGCGCACGAATGTTCACGCTGCCCTTTTGCATCGAATAGGTGAGCAGCGCTGTCAAAGTGTCGACCACCAGTGCCACACCACCCAGAACTACCACTGTCCAGCCTTGGACTTCTGTAGGATCAATCAAACGTATGCCACCTTCATAGATGAGATACAATCCAATCAAGATAAGGGTTGTATAGTTGATTAAAGCCGCGACGATCTCGACTCTTCCGTAGCCGAATGTCATGCGATCGTCCGCGGGCCGACGAGCAATCTTTCGCGCGGCGAAGGCAATAACCAACGATGCCATGTCTGAGAAATTGTGCAGCGCATCCGCGATCAACGCGAGGCTTCCGGATAGTATCCCACCGATAATCTGCGCGAATGTCAGAAGGCCATTAGCCCAGATGGCAATAAATACGCGTCGGTCGCCTGTTGCTGGGTCAGTTTGCGCGTGGCCGTGATCATGCGGCACGGTCTGCCTCCTCGTGACTGTGATTTCGTCGACTGGACTGGGAGTCTCTTGGTAGTTTTCCGCTCCGAATCGCACGTACTCGCGCGTTCATCCAGTGCCGTATGAAGCGGCGAAAGAGCCAGTTGCGCAAAAAACCGAAGTCTTGACGATACTCTGAGAAAAACTCGTCTGGCTCATCGAACGTGCCTAGATCACGGACAATACCATTGTCCTGGATGTAAGTGTCGGTACCGTTCCAACCGATAGGCGGTGCACTCAGGCATTCCGTCGCAACACCGAAACCGCATAGCACCTCCTCATCGCCGAATTTCCGTTGAAGCGTTTGCAAAAAAGAAGTGTCTAGAATGAAACCCTCAAGATTCACCCAACCCTCAACTGTTTCGACCTCGACCCAAGAATGTAAAATTTCAGAAGGTGCGAGCGGGTAGACAAGTTCTGGCACGATGCCCCTCTGAAGTGCCTTGTGAATGGTAAACCCATGAAGCCTGCAACGTATGCCGACACTGCGAAGCAAAGCCATGAGGAGTGTACCCTTGGTGTTGCACTGACCGTAGCCATCCTCCAGCACCTCGGAGGCTTGAATGTCGTCAGAACGGTTATAACCAAAGGCAATTTCGTCCCTAACGAAGTTGTAGGCAGCGCCAATGCGATCATGTTCTGCAAGAGCTTTCCAGTGGCGGCCGTTGGTCAACTGCCGAATTGAAGTTGCGTCATAATTCAGCAATCGCGTTTTTTTTAGATAAGGCTCGACCTTCGTCATAGAATCTCTCCAAGACTAGCATGTCCGGAACAATAGTTGCTACAGTGGCTATAGCTTCAACCCCAAACCTATGCGCACCTCGTGGATCGCATCCGCACGCGGCATCCTTTTTCCGACAAGAACGTCAACCTGCCGCAACAGCTGAACTATTTCGTCGGGCTTGTGTCACTTGTTTGCCATTCTCTGTCCTCCGTTTCCTAAACATAACGGTGGACCAATTTAGAGGGGGAGGTTCAGGACCGTTCGACTTTTTCAACTATTGATGCTGGCCTGTGCAGCTGCAAAGTCTTCCACTTCTCGGCCCCACACAAGGGCTGGACAGTATACCCCCCTGCAGGCCTTTTTCGCGTCAGCCGCATGCTAAATAACGGTCAACAAGTCGCGGAGCAGTTCTTCCAGATGCCGTGGGTGTCAGCGGTTCCTGCACCAGCAGATCGAGCGTCAAATAGCTCCTCGCCGAACACCATCTTTGCTAGCTGCCATCCAACTAGCGTGTTGCACGCGCTCAGTAAAATTTTCAAGTATCGAACCCCCAAGTAGCACTCAAGCGCACGTCGTAAAACAACCTTAAATTCAGGCCAAAATCGTTAGCGGATGGGCTTTTGCGGCGGGAATATCAAGCGCCAATTTCTTGGTGATCGGTTAAGCACTCGGAATGGTCTCGAAGCACCTCCAGCACGCGACAATCCGACATTTGCCCGCCGCTGCATTCGCGCACCATTCTTTTTAATTCAGTACGAAGAGCCTCTAGACGGGCTAATCTTTGCTCGACTTGCTTTAGCTGCCGGCGGGCGATTGCATCGGCTTCCGCGCAGGACTTTTCCGGATGATCGCTGAGATCGAGGAGTTCACGGATCGCGTCCAGAGAAAATCCTAGTTGCCGTGCGTGCCGGACGAAAGATAGACGGTCGAGTTCGTCGAGGCCATAGCGCCGTTGGCCGCCTTGGGACCTGCCGGGTTCAGGCATAAGGCCGATCTGCTCGTAGTATCTGATGGTCTGCACTTTCGTTCCAGTCTTCTTCGCGAGCGTCCCTATTGTCAGCATTGCAGGTTCCCCATGTTACCTACAGTCAGTGTAGATTTACGCGGCGCGTATCGCAAGCTCCAACTGGGTCTCGCAGACCGGTGAGTGACCAATCGAGAAGTGCCAATGATGCTTGCACCTACAGCGGCTAGAGGATGTACGCATGTTAGATATCAAGAATCGGAACTCAAGGAGTAGCGCTAGATTTTCAAGTCTTCAGAGTTTATTTTGGGGTCTTGGCGCGTGGTGAGGATCCGGAACAGGATCAATTTTTGCAAGGCACTAGCCAATAACTGCGGCATCATGGGACGCGGGCCAAATCTGTATTCGAAAGAACTGCTGTTTTGCACGAAGCCCGAACAGGCATCGCTGTTGACCAGTCGGTTGGACAATTGGCTATGCTCCCTGCTTGACAGGTTGAAGGCATCGCAAGGCGTCAGGACATTGCACAGTGCGTCATCTTGCCCAGACAGAACGCTTAGATAAAGAGGTCAGAGAATGCGTATAGCCTTGGCTTGGTATCGCGGGTTGCTTGTGAGTTTTGCAATCTTTCTGGTTTTAGTGGCAAGTCCTGTTCGCGCCTTGGAGTCCAATGCATATCGGTCCGAAGCACTGACGGCGCGCTTGATCGTCGCGGAAGCGGGAATCGCCCCGGGATCGCTGTTTCTTTCGGCGGGTTTGAAGATTGAATTGGAGGAAGGATGGAAAGCGTACTGGCGGTCACCCGGCGAGGTTGGCCTGCCGCCGGAGATCGACTGGGAAGGGTCCACAAACCTTGAATCCGTCGACATGCTTTGGCCCGCACCCACGCGTTTTCGCGCCTTCGGAATTGAAAACTTTGGCTACGGCAAGAAAGTTACATTTCCGTTACAATTGCAGCTTATGGATTCTGATAAGTCAGCCGAGCTGAAGGCAATCGTCAATCTGCTGATCTGCTCCAATGTGTGCGTCCCGGAAAGGTTTGAACTGACTCTCCCTGTTCCATTGGGATCCGGCGTCGACGCTAGAGCCGCGACCGAAATCGCGACATGGGCCGCTCGCGTACCTGTCGTAGGAACAGAAAGCGCAATAGCGATCTCGGGCGCAGCGCTGAAGCAGGGTCAATCTTTGGTTATTCACATGACGCGGCCTTCTGGCTGGAACAATCCCGATATTTTTCCGGAGTCTGATGCAGGCTCTGCATTCGGTGCGCCCGATATCCGCATTACAAATGATCGTACCGGTCTTTGGGCAAGTATTCCGATTCTCGCGTTAAGCGAGGAACAATCCTCCCTTCGAATTACTGTCGTGGACGACGATGTCGCGGTTACATTCGATGATGTGAACACCACCGACATTGTACCTGCTCCACCTTACGCATCCGAAACCGGCCAGGATAGCGGTCAGTTTTTCCCGATTCTCTTCCTGTCCTTCCTGGGAGGGTTGATACTGAACGTAATGCCATGCGTCTTGCCGGTTCTATCGATCAAATTCGGATCGGCGCTTCGAATGAAGAATCGCTCCGTTTCACAATTGCGCGCGGGGTTTGTCGCTACGGCTGGGGGAACTGTTGCTTTCATGTGGGTACTGGCCTTAGCGGTCATAGCGCTGCAGATGCTCGGATATGCCGTTGGATGGGGTATGCAATTTCAGAATGCATATTTCTTGACAGCACTCATTCTCGTTGTCGGACTCTTCGCGACTAATTTGTTTGGAGTTTTTGAAATTTCTTTGCCCAGCAGTTGGATGGCGAGGCTATCTGGCCGCTTTGGGCGGGGGTATGCCGAAGACTTCTCCACCGGCGCTCTGGCTGCGATACTTGCAACGCCTTGTTCCGCCCCGTTGCTGGGGACAGCCATTGCCTTCGCGCTTTCCGGCACGACAGGCGATATACTTGCGGTTTTCACAGCGATGGGGATTGGGCTTGCACTGCCATATATTCTGGTTGCCGCTTGGCCTGGTTTTCTGTCCCGACTGCCCAAACCGGGACCTTGGATGATAAGATTGAAAATTGTTCTCGGATTGCTGCTTGCCGGAACCGTTGCATGGCTATGCTGGGTCTTGATCGGTGTGACGTCGCCAACCCTCACAGGCTTGGTGCTGCTGGGTCTTGGGTTCATCGTACTGGCTACGAGAGCCTATCAGGCCCAGCCCAATAACGGTTTGCTGTGGGGAATGACTGCGGTTTTGGGCATGACATTGGCGGCCCCTGCACTGCTGCCAAAAGGCTCCGATGATGTAACAGACTCGATCAATTCTTACTGGGTCGAGTTCGACCGGTCCCGGATCGCGCGTGAAGTGTCGCAAGGCAAAACCGTATTCGTGGACGTCACTGCGGATTGGTGTATCACTTGTAAAGCAAACAAAACCCTGGTCCTAGATCGTGAACCAGTTTTGGGAGCACTTGGCGAGGAAGGGGTGATTGCGATGCGCGCGGATTGGACGCGACCGGACGCGAGAATCCAATCCTATCTCGAGGCACACGGCAGATACGCAATTCCGTTCAACATCGTCTACGGTCCAGATGCGCCTGAAGGTATCATTCTATCTGAATTGCTATCCGTGGATGCGGTTCTCGAAGCGCTGTCGGCTGCCGATCTCAGCGCTGTCCGAAAACGATGAAATAGTGCCGTTGCATCGCTCAAGAGAGGCAGAACCTGCAATGGTTCAGTTTCAGGTGAAGGGAAGCTGTTATGTATCTGAGAATTCGCAGCCTCAATTTATTTTTTGATCCGATCCAATCGGGCCGTGGCGGCGGCACGCGTCGGGTCGGTTTCCGGAAGGCTTTCGGCCAAGCTGCGCGCTTTGTCGGCGGCTTTCTGGGCAGCATCAAAGTCACCCAACACACTGTACGCCTCCGCTAGCCGAAGCCATCCTTCAAGATTGGCTGGGTCATTCAACAATCGCGCCGCCAAGCGGTCAACCATGGAGCGGACAAAAGTGCTGCGCTCCTCGACTGACATATCTTGGGCGGCCTCGATATCGACCGCACGGGGGCCCCGTGCGTCCTGTGGATCCGGAATTAAATCAGCTAGAGTGACAGGGGTCTCTCCGACCTGTTCCCCCAATCGGTTGGCGACAGACAGAAAAAGTTCCATCCACGGATAGGCGCGATCCGCTCTCTTGAGACGCTCGATCAAAAGCGCCCTCGCTTCCTCTGGAACCCCGTCCTGTTCGAGGATCCGGGCCCTATAGAAAATTGGGCCTGGATCATCAGGGTCCATCTCTGATGCACGTTCGATCACGCTTTTCGCTTGCGGCGTCACGATCCCGTTCTCGGCTGCGATCAAGGCCTCGGCAAATAGCAGTAGGGTTGAGATATCTACATTGTCGCGAACTGTGACGCGTTCGAATGCATCGGCGGCATCATCGTAACGAGCTGTACGCATATAGGTCTGACCGAGCAGAACCCAACCATCACTTGGTCCACCCGACTGGTCAGCTTCAAGCCGGGTTTTTAATCTCTGGGTTAACTCTGAGAGGTTTGCGGCTTTCTGGATTTCAGATGCGCGAGACGCCAGAGGCTGGCTGTCGATCTTTGGCGAGCCGATTTGAGAATACAAAGCAAAGGCTACCAATGGCGTAGCAATGGCGGACGCGAAGATGGTGCTTCGCCCACTTGCGCGCGACGACTCAAGTGTCGCAAGCCGACCGGCAGCCAGAATGCGGCGTTTGATTTCAACCCTGGCCGCGTCCCCCTCGGTAACGGATATCAGATTCCGCTCTTGATCAATATCAATTTCGGAAAGCTGATCCTTGAGGATAACCAACGCTCCATCCTTTCTATTCAGGACTTCACCCGTTCGATAGAGACAGGACAAGAACAGGAGGGCGGTGATGGATGCCATTGCGCCTAACACCAACCAAATCATGGGCCTCTCCGTCCTTCATTCTCCTTAAAAATGGCCTCGAACTCACGCTCTTCATCGGGGCTCAGTGGATCAGCAGTGCCATCAAGAACCGCCCTGCTTCGGCGCCTGATTGTGACAAAGACAACGCTAATCCCAACGGCAAGAAGAACCGCAGGTCCGAACCACAACAAATATGTGGCGGGTTTCAGTCGCGGCTTGAAAAGGACGAAGTCACCGTAGCGATCCACGAAAAACGCAATGATCTCGTCATCTGTTTCACCTGCAATCAGACGTTCGCGCAGCAAGGTGCGCATCGTTCGGGCAACACCAGCATTCGAGCTATCGATATCCTGATTTTGGCAGACAACGCAGCGTAACTGCTTTGAAAGCTGCCGGGCGCGCGACTCAAGCACCGGATCATCCAGCAACTCATCTGGCTCCACAGCCCAGGCCGCGGTTGTCGCGGCAAGCACCAGCACCAGTGAATAGAGCCAACCCTTCATGATTGACCACCTGCTGCGGCCAACGCAGCACGAATTTCATCCTGTGCCTCTGGCGTCACAATGGGACCAACATAGCGATAGACTACGATCCCCGTTCCATCGATCACGAAAGTCTCCGGTACGCCGGAGATACCCCACTCAATCCCGACGCGGCCTTCGCTGTCTGATCCGATCCTCTCATAGGGGTTGCCAAGCTCCTCCAGCCAATTGGCTGCATCTGCTGATTTGTCCATGTAGTTGATCCCCATCAGCCGAACACCGTCCTGTTCGACAAACCTTGTGAGCACCACATGCTCAGCACGACAGGGCACGCACCATGAAGCGAATACATTGACCAAAACCGGCTCGCCAACGCTACGAAGGGCTGCGGACGACAGTCCGGGTGTCTGAGTACCCTCTACCGGTGGGAGTTCAAAATCCGGAACTGGTTCGGAGACCAAAGCGGAAGGGATTGCGTTAGGATCACGGTCTGGGTTGAGCCCCCAGAACAAAAATCCACCCAAGACTACTGCGATCAGCGCTGGCAGCGCGAGAATGATTTTCTTCATCGTATCATTCCGCCGGTTGAAGCGCTGACGACCGGCTCTTTGGCGACGGCGCACCCACCCGCAATCTCCGGTCCGATAGCGAGAGGGACCCGCCAAGCACCAGCATCGTCGCTCCGATCCATATCCAATTAACCAGTGGTTCGTAGAGGATGCGCAAATTCCACTGGCCCGACGCCGTTTCGGCCGCAGGTTCACTGATGGTGACGTAGAGATCACCGCTTAGCGTTGATCGGATTGCAGATTCGGTTGTGGACGTCCCCGCAACTGGATAGCTTCTGCGCTCCGGACGAAGAAGCGTAATCTCCCGTCCATCTTTCAAGACGCGAAGCTGGCCTTGTTGTGCGATGTAGTTTGGACCACGGAACCGTTCGACGCCGTCGAATATTACCTCAAAACCTGCGATGTCCACGGTCGACCCCGGTTCTGCGAAAAGAACACGTTCTTCCTTCCAGGCTGTTGAACCTACGAATCCAAGCACAAGCATTGCAACGCCAAGATGCGCGAGCGTCATACCGTGCGCGGAGCGCGGCAGGTTCCGCGCGCGACGCAGCGACTGAGAAAGCGGTAGATCAAAGAGCTTGATACGCAGCGCCCATTCGCGCAAAGTCGCAAAAAAAACCCAGGCTGCAATCCCTATTGAGACCACAGCGAGCAGGGGCCCGTTTGTCTGAAGGTACCAAACGATCCCCGCGACACCAATCGCGATACCAAAAATCAAACGCAGCCGTTGCCAGATACCGGGAAGATCGGCCCGTTTCCAAGACAGGAATGGGCCAACTCCCATTATTATGACGAGCGGCAGCATGAAAGGGATAAAAGTCGCGTTGAAATACGGTGGTCCTACAGAGATCTTTTCTTCAGTCACCGCTTCCACAAACAATGGATAGAGTGTTCCAAAAAGGACGGTCGCCGTTGCGGTCGCGAGCAGAAGATTATTGAGCAAAAGCCCAGCCTCGCGGCTGATTGGCCGAAAGACGCCAACCGATCCAAGCTGAGGCGCGCGCCATGCGTAAAGTGTCAGTGAGCCGACAATTGTCACACCAAGAAGGCCGAGAATGTACACGCCGCGCGCTGGGTCGACCGCGAACGCGTGAACGGATGTCAAAATGCCGGATCTGACGATAAATGTCCCAAGAAGTGACAGAGAAAAGGTCAGGATGGCTAAAAGAATGGTCCAGCTTTTGAACGTATCCCGCTTTTCCGTGACAATAGCCGAGTGCAGGAGTGCCGTGCCGAGAAGCCAAGGCATGAAGGATGCGTTTTCAACCGGGTCCCAAAACCACCAGCCGCCCCAGCCAAGTTCGTAATAGGCCCACCAAGAGCCGAGTGCGATCCCCGCAGTGAGGCTGATCCAGGCCGTCAGAGTCCATGGCCGCACCCAACGCGCCCATGCGGGATCCACCCGGCCCTCTATCAGAGCCGCGACCGCGAAGGAGAAGACGATCGAGAAGCCGACATACCCAAAATACAAGAGCGGGGGGTGCATCGCCAACCCGATGTCCTGCAGAAGCGGGTTAAGATCCGTGCCATCCAGAGGCGGCGGGAAAACCCGCTCGAACGGATTGGATGTAAAGAGCATGAAGCTCAGGAAACCGACACTAATCCAGGCTTGAACCGATAACGTTCGCGCTTTGAGACCAACCGGAATGTTTCTGCCCAGCAGCGCGACCCCAGCCCCGAAAAGTACGAGAATAAGGGTCCAGAGAAGCAGGGACCCTTCGTGGCTGCCCCAAGTGCCCGCAACCTTGAAGATCATCGGCTTTAGCGAGTGGGAATTTTCCACTACGTTTTGAACAGTGAAATCACTGACAACAAATGAGCGCATGAGTGCGCCAAACGCAATTGCAACCAATGTCACCTGAATCGCGGCTGTCGTCTTCGCACTTTCCATCCAGAGCACGCGCCCCGTGTTCGCCCCTACAATTGGCAGGACACTTTGAACAATTGCGACTGCAAGCGCCAAGACTAGCGCAAACTGTCCAATCTCAGGCGTCATGTTGCATGTTCCCGACGAGCGCTCTCGGATCACGGAGAACGACTTCTCCACTATGGCATTGGTCAACGAGATTTCTTATCATTTCGATCTACTTCGGCCAGTCGAGAACGGTTTCGCGAATTATTGACATCGACCCAACCGGAAACTTTCTGTGTCCAAGTCGCGATTGGAGCCACTGTGTTGATTCGACTTCATCGTAGTTCCTGAAGCAGCTGTAGGTTCAAACGTTTTAATTTTTGCTTTGGCTCTCAGATCCGCTGATTGCTATCTTTTAATATTTAAAACGCTTTGCACGGACCTTGGCACCGTGGATGCTTGCAGATCGTCACCAGCGTGACGTCGATCGCGAACCTAACCAATACGACAAATGACAATCTGGGCAGTCATTCAAAACGGATGGCAACTTCCCATTCACAGTCGCGTGACGTCCCGTCTCAGAAGGATAAAAGAGCTTGAACCTACAGCTGCTGCAGGATGTACGAGAAAGAAAAAATCGGAGCAGAAATTGTGCAAAGCTGCGTGGTGCTTTCAGGTCTTCAGAAGATATTGTGGATGCTGGCGGGTGCGGCATCGTTCGCCTTTATCGGGTTTTTGTTATCGGCTGACTACCGTGCCGCCAGCTGGCGAGATGTAAGTGAACCGCCGTTTTTTGCGGAGTTCGAACTAACAGGGCACAATGGAATGGTTTTTACAGAAGAGGACTTCGAAGGCCAGTGGATGCTGGTTTTCTTCGGCTTCACAAATTGTCCTGACATCTGTCCAACGACGCTCTCAGAGGTCGCAGCGGTGATGGAGGGTTTGGGAGATGACGCGTCAAAAGTCCAACCAATCTTCATCACGATAGATCCCCAACGAGACAACCCGACCGCACTGGCGCAGTATGTGCCAAAGTTCGACGCGGGCATCATCGGGCTCACAGGCACACCGGAACAGATCGATGAGACATCCGAAACCTTTCCAATCTTCTACGAGCGGATCGAGGAAGCTGCAGCACCAGACGGCTATACAATGGGGCATACATCACATCTTTTCCTTTTCGACACGCAAGCAGGCTTCGCAAAATCTTGGCCCTATGGCACCCCCGCTCAAGATATCCTCGCCGACCTAAGAGAGAGGCTCTGATTTTATGACCCGACTTTCCGGAGAGACTGCTCTCGGCCTGGCTTGGTTCATCGCGCTAAACGCATCTCTCGCCGTACTCTTCATCGGGGAGGTGCTGGGGCAGACTCCTTGCTTACTCTGCTGGGTTCAACGCACTTTCATGTTCCCCTTGGCCATAATTCTCGGGCTTGGGCTGTGGTGGCAGGACCGGCGCGTCGGTCGCTACGCGATCGCGCTGGCTATCGGTGGCGCCGCCATAGCACTTTGGCACCTCGGCCTCTATTTCGGGCTGATTCCCGAACGCATCCAGCCCTGCACTGCGAGCGGCCCATCCTGTACCGACGACAATCAATTGTTCTTCGGCATTCCTATCCCACTGATGGCGCTCGTCGCCTTCGCGATGATCGGTCTGCTGTCGGCTGTCTCACTGAAGGAAACACAAAAATGAAACGACGCGGCCTCATCCTGTCCGTTCTCGCTCTCGGTGCCGCCGGTTTCGGCGGTGCCGCATGGTACGCAACCCGCCCCGAGGCGATTGCCGAGGCCGCCCCCGTCGACCCGCAATTGGCCGATGGGCTGATCCGGCCCTATTCCCCGATCCTCGGCCCCGAGACGGCGCCTGTCACGATTGTCGAGTTTTTCGATCCAGCTTGCGAGGCGTGCCGCGCATTCTATCCCGTGGTCAAGGATATCATGGCTGGGCACGGTAATGCGGTACGTGTCGTAATTAGATACACTGCCTTTCACGGGGACGCTTCGGTGGAAGCGATCCGTGTTCTTGAAGCTGCGCGGATGCAGGACGTGTTCGAACCGGTGCTCGAAGCGGTCTTGCAAGAGCAGCCCCGATGGGCGTCCCATGGTGCGCCGGAGCCGGGTTTGCTCCTTGAGATTGCCGCAAGCGGAGGTCTGGATGTCGAAGCTGCCCAGACGCAGATGCTGGCCCCCGATGTTGTAGCGGTGCTGAACCAAGACCGTGCCGATGTCAAAACGTTTCGCGTGCGACAAACGCCCACGTTTTACGTAAATGCCAAACCGCTAGACCCGTTCGGTGAGGCGGAACTACGGCGGCTGGTGGCGACGGAAGTTGCGGCCAGCCAAAGTTGATACGCGGTCAGATGCAGGAGAAATTGTCGTGAAAAAACTTCCACACATCAAGGGATTGGCCTTTCTCTTGCTGCTCACGGGCCTGTCGGCCCCGGGATTTGCCGGCTCGGAGGATGTCGTCGTCGAGAGCGCGTGGTCCCGCGCCTCGATCGGCACGAGCCGTCCGGGGGCTGCCTACATGACCGTGCGCAACAGGGGTGACGACGTCGTTACCCTGACCAAAATTGCGACACCGCTGGCAATGATGCCCCAGATCCATGAGACGAAAACCGACTCCGCTGGCCTCAGTTCCATGGCGCCTGCAGGCGAGATCACGATTGAGCCCGGCCAAAGCGTGGCATTGGAGCCGGGCGGGCTGCACGCCATGCTCATGAAGCTGCAAGAGCCGATGGCCGAAGGCGAGACTTTCCCGCTGACACTGACCTTCTCGGATGGCGGCAAGGTGACGGTCGAGGTCCCAATCCTCGGGATCGCCGCGCGTGGACCAGAGGGCTGATGCAACGTCGGCAGCTCCTTCTATACGGCGCAGCCGGTGCCGGCGTCCTTGGCATGACGCTCTTCGTGGGCTGGTGGCGGGTGGACGGGCTTGGTGCGCCTGAACCAAAAGGGCAGCGGCCCCTGCCCCTATCGGCGATGGAGTTTCGGCTGACCGACCACGAGGGAAATGAGGTAGGGCCTGGCACCCTGATCGGTCGTCCGACAATGGTATTCTTCGGGTTCACCTACTGCCCGGACATCTGCCCGACGACCCTATCGGATATTTCCGGCTGGCTTGAGGAACTGGGCGACGAAGCATCAGAGATGAACGTTGTCTTCATCACGGTCGATCCGGAGCGGGACACGGTTGAGGCCATGGCCGAATATGTCGGCTATTTTCATCCGGTCATTCGTGGCTGGACGGGGCCGGAAGACCAGATTGCCCGCGTCACAGAAGGGTTTCGTGCCTCATTTGAGCGCGTCCCGACTGAGGGCGGCGGCTATACGATGAACCATACGGCAAGCGTATTCCTGTTCGATGCCGAGGGTGAGCTCGTCACGATGATCGACTATCACGAACCAAGAGAATTCGCGGTGCCAAAGATCCGGCGCGCACTGACAGAAAACGTAGAGGGGGCAAAATGAAGATAGGAACTGTCTTGGCGGCCGTGGCGGTCGCAGGCGCGATTTCGGTTGCCGGCATCGCCATCTCTGGCGTTCTGTCCAAAGAACCGGTGCCCCCTTCGATTGCTGAAGCGACCCTCTGGACTCCCGATCCGCTCACGCCGCCCCGGATTGCCGAAATCAATTCGGTCCGCCCTACACTCGCCCAGGCGGATATCGCATTCGAGTTCAGACCCGTGCCCCTCCTGACCGTTTCCCCCACAGATACCTCCTTGCCATCTATCGAGCCCTCGCTGGTCACCTGGTCGCGCGAGATTGCGTCGGGCGAGACGCTTGATGCGGTCCTCTCCGATGCGGGGCTGGATGCTTCGGATCGCGCCGAAATCGCCTTGGCGATTGGCGCGGAATACGATTTGCGCCGTCTGCGTCCGGGTCACATCGTTACCGTGGTTTCCACAACGGACGACAACCCGCGTCGTGTAGAACTCGCCGTCGAAGACGGTGTCCGGATAGAGGCGGTCTTCGGCGAACTGCTTGCCGCTCGCGTGTTGGAGCCGGACCCCGAATTGGTGACTTTCGCCGGCAAGGCGGTGATCGAGAGCTCGATTTTCGCTGCCCTGGACACGGCAGACATCCCCGCCCGTTTTGCGGTGGACCTGGCGCAGATGCTGGGCGGCACCGTGGATTTCCGTCGTGATCTCGCGGGTGGCGAGACGATGCGCCTCCTTTGGCGCGAGGCCCGAGACGGGAACAAGAGGATTGGTCAGCCTGAGCTTGCCTTCGCTGAGCTGGATCTTGGTGGATCGGTCTACGAGATCGTCTGGCCGGACGACGGCAGCGGTCAAGCGACGATCTATGTCGACGGAGAAGTGCTGCGCGTGTTTGCGCAACCGGTGGAAGGAGCGCGGCTGAGTTCCGTCTTTGGCCGTCGCACACACCCAGTCTATGGGAATGTGCGCATGCACACCGGCGTCGACTTTGCCGCGGCAAGCGGTACGCCGGTAAAAGCAACGGCGCCCGGACGCGTGAGCTTTATCGGACGTCGTGGTGGATATGGCCGGGTGGTGGAGATAGCGCATGGATCCGACACCTTGACACGATACGCACATCTCAGCGAGGTGCCGGACACACTCGAACAAGGGCAGCGAGTGATGGCCGGAGATTTGATCGGCCGCGTCGGTGCAACTGGCACCGCAACCGGCCCAAATCTGCATTATGAGGTTCTGGTCGACGGTCGCCCGACCGATCCTCTCTCTGACGACCGACTAGCAGAGGCGGCCGAGCGTGAAGCGGACGACACGGCCGCGCTTGAGCGACTGAGTGAGGCGCGTTCACTTCTGGCTGAGAGGCTCGCCAGCGAATTTGCCGAAACGACAACCGAAAGGCTTTGATCCATGAAACGATTGGCTCCCGCCCTTGCAGTCACGCTGGCCTTGTTTCCCGCGGGGCAAGCTGTCGCCGTTGCGATCCAGATTGACGTCCGAAAGACAAACGGCTGCGGCTGTTGTCACTCCTGGATGAAGCATCTGGAGGAAAGCGGATTCGCGCCGACAGGCGAGGACATGTTCGGCGGATCTCTTGTGCGCTTCAAACTCGACAATGGCGTGCCTCAGCGCATGGTGTCCTGCCATACGGCTTTGGTCGACGCCTACGTGATCGAAGGTCATGTGCCGGCATCAGACATTCAGCGTTTTCTGGATGAGCGTCCTGATGCAGTGGGGCTGGCGTTGCCGGGAATGCCCTATGGCTCGCCGGGCATGGGACCGGAAGACGATCGTGAGGCTTATGACGTCTTCCTGATCCGCGGCGATGGATCGACCGAGATCTTTAGCAGCTATTCGGCCGCTGACTGACGTATCGCCGAGACTTCAGCGCTTGGAACCCTTCTCTCCAATTACCCTTGGCTTTCTTGGAAGCCTGGCCGCCGGATCGCTGACTGCGGTCGGGGCGGTCCCAGTTCTTTTTGGGCGCATCCCGTCCCGGGCTACGCGCGATCTGCTGCTTGGCTTCGCAGCGGGTGTCATGCTCGCTGCTTCGTTTTTTTCGCTGATCATTCCGGCTCTCGACGCAGCCGAAGGACAGTTCGACAACGGTGCTCTCCCGGCGGCCATCGTTTGCGTTGCGATTCTGCTTGGCATGGGCGCCGTTGCTCTGATGAACGAACGGCTACCGCATGAGCATTTCAAGTCGGGGCGGGAAGGCCCAGACGCCGCATCGCTGCGCCGCGTCTGGCTTTTCATCATCGCGATCACGATCCACAATTTTCCCGAAGGGCTTGCCGTCGGCGTCGGGTTCGGGGCTGACGGTTTGTCGGGCGGGTTGCCACTTGCTATCGGTATTGGATTACAGAATGCCCCCGAAGGTCTGGCGGTGGCGGTTTCGTTGCTCGGCGAGGGCTATTCCAGGTTTCGCGCCTGGGGCATCGCCGCTCTGACCGGTCTCGTCGAGCCTTTCGGTGGGCTTCTCGGCGCGGGCATTATCAGTCTTTCGCAACCGCTGCTGCCTTGGGGTCTCGCCTTCGCAGCAGGTGCGATGCTCTACGTCATCAGCCACGAGATCATTCCGGAAACCCACCGGTCCGGCCATCAGAACAGGGCGACGCTCGGCCTCGCGGTTGGTCTTGTGATCATGTTGTTCCTCGACGTCTGGCTGGGATAAGCGTATGAGAACTTGCCTCTTCGTCGGTCTGCTTGCTGCTCTAATCGCCTTTCTTGTCGATCAGGCAACGAAGGCAATCGTTGTTTCCAATGCGACTGTACTTAGTTCCGGTGTATCGGTCTTTCCCGGCTTCAATCTCATCTACCTGCGCAATGACGGGGTGACCTTCGGGCTTCTCGGCGGTGCGCCATGGTGGAGCCTTGTCGTATTGGCGCTTGGCATCTGCGTCTGGTTGGCGGCCATGCTGATCCGTTCCAGCAGCCGGGTCGAGGCCATTGCCTATGGTGCGATCATCGGCGGTGCTCTTGGCAATATTCTGGACCGCCTGCGCTTTCGTGCAGTGACGGATTTCTTCGATTTCTACATCGGGACGGCGCATTGGCCTGCCTTCAACATGGCCGATATTTTTGTGGTTGGCGGCGTGGTGCTGCTCAGTGCGCCGTGGGTTGGCGCTCGACTTCAGACCGATTCATGAAGCCAGGTTTGCCGCAGTTCGTTAGTGAGGACCCAAACCTCTTCCCGCGCATAGGTCTTGCCCTTGTTGCCGGCGGATTGACGGTTTTGACCCTTCCGCCGTTTTCTTGGCTCATCGCGGTCCCTGTCTCCTTCTCCGTGCTCTTTATTGTTCTCCGGAACATCTCAACCTCGCGCGCTTTCCTTGTCGGTTGGGCTTTCGGACTGGGCCAATTCGGGATTGGAATTTCCTGGATCGCCGAGAGCTTTTACGTCGATGCCGAACGTTTCGGCGCACTGGCGATCCCAGCAGTAGTGGGACTGTCCGCCGGGCTAGCGATTTTCCCGGCCAGCGCAGCTATGCTTTTTGCCGCCATAATGCAGCATCGAGTTCTCCATGGTATTAAGGCGGGCCTTTTGCTTGCGACCTGCTGGATGGCCACGGAATGGCTGCGGGGTCATGTTCTGACAGGATTTCCGTGGAACCTTGCTGCATATGCTTTGGTCGATCACGCCGCGCTGCGACAGCCAGCGGCCTGGGTTGGAAGCTACGGCATGAGCTTTCTCACGGTCTTCATCGGCACCTTGCCAAGTGTTTTGATTGCGGTAGCGCCAAAGAGACGTCTGTCCGTTTTCGCGCTCTTTTCCGTTGCGATGACGGGTCTCTGGGGTGGCGGTACACTTTGGTCAAGTCAAGACGTTCCGCCGACAGACATTACATTGCGCATTGTTCAAGGCAATGTGCCGCAAGTCGAGAAGTGGGCACCGGGCAGCCGCAAGCGAACCTTGGAAAAATACCTGAGATTGTCTGTGCGACCCGGCCGTTTCGATCTGCTGCTTTGGCCGGAAACGGCTTTCCCCGGTTTTCTGGACGAGGACGCCATTGCGCGCACGCAAATATCTGCGGCTTTGCCAGACGGCAGGGTCCTTTTGACAGGTGCGCCGGACCGCGTAGAGGGAGATGGGGCAACCAGATATTTCAACACTGTACAAGCCTATGACGGCAGCGGTGAGATTCTGGCGGGATATGCAAAACATCATCTCGTTCCGTTCGGGGAATATGTGCCCCTGAAAGGCTTGCTGCCCTTTGAGCGGCTGACAGAAGGGTTAGGCGATTTTACGCCAGGACCAGGGCCACACACACTGGCGATCCCTGGGGCACCTCTGGTCGGGGTGGCGATCTGTTACGAGATCATTTTTCCGGGCCAGGTGGTCGATGAGCTTCTCCGTCCTGACTGGATATTCAACGGTACAAATGATGCATGGTTCGGAACCAGCATTGGACCTGAGCAACACCTCGCTTCCGCGCGCATGCGCGCGGTCGAGGAAGGGCTTCCCGTGGTCCGCGCGGCCAACACTGGGATATCCGCGATTATCG
This sequence comes from Roseovarius confluentis, assembly GCF_002917925.1. Lineage (GTDB taxonomy): Bacteria > Pseudomonadota > Alphaproteobacteria > Rhodobacterales > Rhodobacteraceae > Roseovarius > Roseovarius confluentis. The sequence goes on from NZ_PPFE01000011.1 coordinate 139,263, forward strand.
ATGCCAGCGGAGAGATCGTCGCCCGTCTCGACATCGGGCAAACTGGTGTCATAGATGCCAGGCTTCCGGCAGCGCATGCGCCCACGCCTTACGCACGTTTCGGTGATTGGACGTCGCTAGCGCTCATCTGTGCGGCCTGGGGCATAGCCTTTGCCGTCGGATTCATATGTCAACGTTTCAATCGCGAAAATACAAGATCGGAGGAATTGTGATGCTGGTGCTCGCGGGATTTGTCGGAGGTACGATTTGGGGTGGCTATCTGGCGCGGCGACGGAAAGGGGACCGCCTGGATATGCTTCAATATGCGACAAGCTCCGGCATTGTCTTCGGCTTGCTCGCCTATTTCGCCTCGTTGATCTTCTTGCGCATCATATCCTGAAACTAGTTTTGTACGGGCGACGAATTGAGACGGCTGATCCTCATTTCACTATATTTGTTCCTGTCGATTTTTGCATCAGGCTTGTTCGTTTGGGGTGCTGGCTACTTTCTGCTCAGTGCCTCCGTTCCTGACTATGAAGAGAACTTTAGCGTTGCGGGTATAGAAGGCCCGGTTAACGTCCTGAGAGATGCTTCAGCTATACCACACATTTCCGCCGGCTCCGCTGCAGACAGCTATTTCGCGCTCGGGTTCGTTCACGCGCAAGACCGGCTGGGGCAATTATTGAGGGCAAGGCGGACAGCGCAAGGTTTATTGCCACTTGAGCAGATAGCTGAACTTGAACCGTCGACATCGGATGCACTCGAAGCATATGCCGCAGGTGTTAACGCCTGGCTTGGGCTGGTGTCCGAAGGCGGGCGCGGCAGAGGCGCACCTGAACTGTTGATCGCGGATGAGAGAACGATCGCGGCGTGGAGGCCCGTTGATAGCATCAATGTCGCAAACGCATTTCTGAACGATCTTCGCCCCGATAAACTTCAGAACGAACTGTCTGGATTCCCAGATAACCAGATTCCGTCAGATCGACCCGCGACACCCGAGTTGTTTGCCGCTTCTCCAAGGGTCAAACTGACTGCGTGGGCGTTGCCCGAAGATCGGACTACTACCGGAGCACCGATGCTTGCGGCGGATATCAGTGGTCCTTTGTCACTGCCGTCCGAATGGTACTTGGCAGACCTTCAAACGCCGGAAGGGGTCGCGATTGGCGCTACGATGCCAGGCGTGCCTTTCATTGTCGTTGGTCACAACGAGCGCGTCGCCTGGGCGTTCAGATCTTTTTCGCCAAATGAAATAGAAGAACCAGAAGTTTCCAAAGCTGCGCAGACAAGTGATTTCTTGATGATGCTCGACCGTCTGGCCAAGTCCGCCGGTGTGAACTATGCTCTGAACGCAACCATGAACAAGGTGCCAGATGGATTGGAGGTCCTAGCGGTCGACCGGACAACTCTGGCGGTTTGGCCTGAAAGCGAGGTCAAGCGTCCTGGATCATTTCAAGACGCCAGACTTGCAGTTCTCGATGATCGCCGGCCCGTATTCACTGTCGAGAGCGCGATTGCGGTTCAACGCGACACGGTCAGCGCTGTCGCGCGTACCCTTCTTCCGCTGATGGCAAAAGAGCTCTGGTTCGTGAGTTCCGCAAGCGACATCAATGAGAACAAAGTCGGAAAGCTTCGCGAAGAAGTTTTGGACGAGCTTTCTCAATGGAATGGCGAGATGGGTCGCTACTCACTGGAACCGCTCGTGTTCTGGACATGGGTACGTGCTTTGCAAAGACGCATACTTCAAGATGAGTTTCCATCTGCAACTGCGGTCTGGACCAGACCGAATCCTGATTTCCTATCCGCGGTCCTTTCAGATCGAAGAGGGAGCGCAATCTGGTGCGACATCCGCCCGTCCGCCCGCATTGAGACCTGCCAGGATCAGGCTCGTGCAGCTCTGGATGATGCCATTGCCAAGCTTGTTGACCGGTACGGAAGCGATCCTTCAGTCTGGTTCTGGGGCGCGGAACACACACTGAATATGCAGTGGTCGCCAATCCAGTCGAACGGGATTATCAGCGATTTGTTGTCTCTCGAAGCGCCATACTCGGGTGACCCTTATACACTGATCGCTTCTGACAATGACCGCCCGGTCGCCTCCAGCGTCGGCACTAATTTTCAGGCAGTCATGTCGTTTTCGGATGAAAGCCTCTCCTATTTCATCACGCCTGCCGGTCAGTCCGGCCATCCGCTGTCACGTTTCTACGACAACCTGTTTCCTAGGTGGATGCAGAGCAAATACCTCGTGATGTCAACCGATCTATCTTTGGCCCGGGGTGGCGCAGTAGGAACTTCGCGACTTTCACCCTTATCCGCCTACAGCCGGGCAGTAAAACAAGGGAGGAGCCGATAATCACATATTTCCTCCTTTTCGACCCGTTTGGATATGCGATTTCGCCAGTGTCCCTTGTTTCCGTCAGCTTGGCCGCATGGTACTACATGCGCGGCCTCGCGCGATCCGCTCGTATTCGCGGGACGGTTTCTCTTTGGCGGCAGGCTATGTTCTTCGCTGGCTTGACCTGCATTTTCGTGGCCACGAATGCGTCTCTGGCTTCATTGGGGCACAGCCTCTTTTCGGTGCACCAGGTGGAACATCTTCTCCTTCGCCTTGCAGGACCACTGCTCATCGCTGTTTCGCAGCCGTGGCGCATCCTGCAAGCCGGTTTGGAAAGTCGGTGGCGTCGATACCTCGGCGCGCTGGCGAACGCCTGGTTCGTGCGGTTCATGGCGCATCCGGCAACCGCCACTGCCTTGCTCATCGCTTCGCTCTTCGTCTGGCAGATACCGGTCCTTTACGGACTTGCGCAGCGCATCGCGGCGGTCGAGCTGCTCGCACATCTGGCGATGGTGCTGGCAGGGATCTGGTATTTCGGCATGCTTTTCGACTGGAGGGATCCCCCTGCCGGTGCGCGACGCGGAGCGAGGCTGATCTCCGGTTTTGTGGTGATTGTTTCAAACATTTTTCTGGGTTCCCTCACGACACTTAAGGAGGTGGCCCTTTATGCCTCCTACCAAACGACAGGCACCGGCTTATCTGCAACTTTATCCGATGAAACGATTGGTGGCTACGTGATCTGGGTCCCATCCTCGATGGTGATGATCGCCGCGATCATTCTGGTCATGAACGGCTGGAACGCTGCGGAAGTGCGTCGCTGGGATGCGCGATACGAACTGACGCGCGCCTCGAACTCCGCCGCGCTCGAATTTCCGGAAACGGCCGAAGAGTTGCGTCTGAAGGTTGCAAAGCCAAATCGTGACATGGGCCGGACGCTCGCCCTGGGCGCGTTGGTCATGTTCTTGATCGTCATGATAACGGTGGTGACGATTGTGTATGCACTGTGATCGTTGCCATCCCGCCAGCACGCAATGCGCAGGCATGACGAGAACTGTTCACGAGGCACCTTGTCGCATCCCGCTTGCGGCTTGGCACGTTGTGATACGCGCCGAAATGATATAGCAAACCGGTATGGATGAGGGGACCGAAGCAACCGAGACGTCGGACCCTACGGCGAGCGATGTCAAGCGAACGACCAGATCGAGCAATCGAATGGTGCTCTGGATTTTGCTGTGCGTTGCCGGTCTCTTTTTCGCAACGGCCTTTGGCGTGGCGATATTGGTAAAATATGGCCCGTACTGACGCGACGATGACCCGCCGAGCGCTGCTCCGGCGCATGGGGTCCGCAGGACTGGTCGTGCCGCTGGCCGCCTGTAACGAGGCTGGATGGTATGGCGAGGATGTAAGCGGGCTTTTACCCGACCTGTCTTTCACCATGACCCGGGCTCAGGACGGGACGCGCGTGACACAGGCCGATTATGAAGGACAGGTCGTCGCGCTGTTCTTTGGCTTTAGCTTCTGCCCCGATATCTGCCCGATGACACTCTCCAACCTGTCCGCTGTGGTCGATCAGCTGGGCGAGGACGCCGCGAAACTGTCGATACTCTTCGTTACAGTGGACCCCGAGCGCGATACGCCCGAGGTGATGACGGAATACGCCGCCGCCTTCACGCCGTGCGTTGACGGGCTGATCGGCACGCCCAACCAACTGGCCCGTCTTGCCCGGCGCCTCAAAGTCACCTACAAGATCGAATCACATCAGCCGGACGACTTGACCTATGATGTATCGCACGGCAAGTCTGTCTATGTTTTCGATGCGCAAGGCGACGCGCGCGTCATATGGCCCGGTTTCGATACGCTACAGGCCGACATCGCTGGGGCCACCGGCGACATCCGTCGCGTGATGAGCGCCTGAAGGCTAAAGGTCTGCGTTGGCGGCGCGCATGTTGCGCACCACCACCAAGAGGCCCAGAACGCTCATCATCGCGGGAGGAATCCAGATGACGATGCCGCCGATCTGCTGGTCGGTCACTGCCGAGATCGAAGGGAAATACCGTCCACAGAAGGCGTAATAGGGAAACAGGTCCACCGTGGCGAAAGAGATCAGTGCGCCCAGAATGATCTGCGGGAACATCACGCCCACGGCCAGCGCCGCGCGCCAGCCGAAGCGCAGCCGCGCGGGCGGCGCGGGACGGGTGTCCAGCACCAGCGCCCAGAACAGGATACCATCCACCGCCATCGACCAGTTCATCATCTGGTACAGAACCGGGTCAAGCATGGCGGCGAAATGCACCGGCGGGATCAGCCAGAACCAGAACAGACCGACGAAGAGTATCACCGCTATGACGGGCTGCTGGATCGTGCGATAGATAACAATCACCAAGCGGCTGGCACAGAGCGCGCGCGACCATTCCGGCGCCCCCGCCAGCAGCACCGGGCCACCCGCGCTGAGCGCCAGCAGGACCGGGCCTACATGATGCATGGCGACGTGCTGCAACCGATTGGTGAAGAACATGCGTTGTGCGAGATATTCGAACCCGGTCTGCGTAGCGCCCCACAGCAACACCAACCCCGTCCAGAAGGCCGCCTGCCGCAATCGGCTCGGGCGGTCTCCCGGCGCGGTCCGCCGGAGCCCGCGCGCGAACCAGAGCCCCGACAGCGTCACCGCGAGATAGATCAGCCAAGAGAATTGATAGGGCAGGATCGCCGGCATCTGCGCCGGAAAGTAGGTGGTTAGCGCCCAGAGAGCCGCGCCAAGCAGCACGATACTGCCATAGGCCAAAGTGTCGCTTGGCAAGGCATTGGCTTCGAGTTTCTGAATGGTCATGGTCGCGATGGTCTTTTGATCGATTGGAAGACGCAACGCAAGAAACAAGTATGTGGCAATTTGTGTGCCCGCCCTGTCAGAGCCTGAGGTGATGATCGGCCAATGATCAGCCGCAGGCCAAGCCTCCGCATAGCTCTGTCGCTATCGCACCGTCCCAGTTGCAGATCACTGTAATATGAGTTGGTCGTAAGTTTTCGCTTGCAGCGATCGTAACTCGATCTTTGGTGTAATATTTTTGAGGCTGTTGTTTCATTTTCGCGCAGAACCTATTGCGGCGTTAAGTATCACTCTGGGAAAGCACGAGCGCTTGTTCGAATGCTTTCAGCGTTATCTCGCTGACGTGGTGTTCAATACCCTCCGCATCGCGTTCCGCGGTCCCTTCGTCGATCCCAAGGCTCAGGAGAAACGCGACTACGATCCTGTGGCGTCGACGGCAGGCCTCGGCCAACTCCCGCCCGGCATCGGTGAGGAAAATCGCGCGGTAAGGTTCCCGCCGCACCAAGCCAGCAGCCTTGAGCCGCGAGATGTTCTTGGTCACGGTTGGCGGCTTCACGCCAAGCCGCTCGGCGATCTCGACCGGTCTGGCCTCCCCGCGCGTCTCGATCAGTTCCGCGATCAGTTCGACGTAATCCTCCGCCATCTCGCTTTCATGTGCCTGACGCACGGTCGCAAAGCCATCGGCCTGCGCCTCGGGAGCCCGGTCGACCGCTTCGAATGGCTCACGCCCTTGTGATTGTAGCTTCGTCATGTCCGGACTTTGCAGCGAAACAGCGGGATTGACAACTTGTTTGCTTCGGGTAGATAAATTAGCCATGTCTAACTTTTGCCTTGGAGACCGTGGTCATGCGAAATATTATGAGAGTGCTGCTGGCCACACTCGCAATTGCGCTCCTCCTGTCTGGACCTGTCGCCGCGACGCCGGCCAAGGAGGCGCCTTGGCTTCCCGAGGCAGCGGCCTACCGTCTGACGCTCTTTCTTTTAAATCTCGAGCCTCGGCCCTGGGACATCACCGATACCGCCTGGACGGAACCCTACCGGGGTTCAGAATTCTCTGTCGGCGCGCTGGCGTGGCTGGACCGCGAAAGCGAAATCGAGCCCGCAGGTCTCTTGAAGGCCATGATGCGCGAAGACCGGCAGGCGGTTTTTGCCGAGGCGACGCGGCTCATCGCGCTCAGGATCGAAGAGGAACTGGACCGGGCTCTCGCGGCCGAAGAATCGGCGACGGCACAGCAGGCCGTACGAACGGCACGCGAACTCTACCGCGCGTTCGAGGACGGCGTTGCGGCCGCCGATTCGGAGGCTGCGAGACGGATCGGCCTGGCTTGGCTGGAGCTCAATAGCAGCACCGGGTTCTCTGGCGTACTTGGCGCAGGCTCGACATCTGCGGATCGCGAGACCATGGAAGCGGCGCGCGCAGTGATCTCCAGCTATCTTGCGGAAAACTATCTTTTGGACAGCTTCGCTCCGCGTAGGGCGTTAAGCGCCCTGCCGGAAACCGCCGTGCTCAGCGGTCGCGCCATCGAGGTGCCACCAAGCCTGCCACCGGGCTCCGACATCTTCGATCAGAACCCGTTGCCACTGCTCGTCCTCAATTTCGAGGAGCAGGGCATCGACGAGACCGACCTGCCGCTCGTCGCTTACGGCGACATGCTGTTCGACAGCGCGCAGATCTTCGGAAGCCCCGCGCGCGATCTCGGGATCACCTGCTCGACGTGTCACAACCGCTCGGACATAAACCAGCGGCTTTTCGTTCCGGGCGCAAGCCACCAGCCAGGCGCGATCGATGTCGACGGCGCCTTTTTCAACCCGATCTTCAACGACCGGCGCGACGACCCGCTCGACATTCCCAGCCTGCGCGGGCTGCGCTTCACCGGACCCTATGGCCGCGATGGCCGCTTCGCCTCCCTTCGCGATTTCACCCGCAACGTGATCGTCAACGAGTTCGGCGGGGATGAACCGACGCCCTTCGTGCTGGACGCTCTCGTCGCCTACATGCTCGAGTTCGACTTCCTGCCGAATTCCATGCTGACGAGTGATGGCCGCCTGACCGACGCGGCCCCAGAGGCCGCCCGGCGCGGCGAGGAGATCTTCAACACGCCCTTTGCCGGGCTCGGCGACCGCTCCTGCGCCAGTTGCCACGAGCCAGACGCGAACTTCCTCGACCGGCAGGCCCACGACATAGGCTCCGTTGCGCCGGCCTATGAAGGTGCCCGTGCCGGTGCGCTGGACACGCCCACGCTGCTCGGCACGGCCTATACCGCGCCCTACTTCCATGACGGATCTCTGCCGACGCTGGCCGCTGTCGTGGACTGGTTCGACGAAACGAAAGCGCTCGGGTTGACCGGGGAAGACCGCGCGTCCCTGACCGCCTATCTCAAGACCGTGGGTGCGGCGGACGAACCCTACGAGACGTTCGACACCGAGAATACCGCTTTCCGGCTGGCATTCGCCGAATTGACGACCTTCGCCTCGACACTCGACACGTTACTGCCGCGGCGGGACGCAGAGCACATCCTGCTGCTAACTGACACCGTGGCCGCGGACCTCTCGGCGGACGCCAGCACCATGTCGAACCTTGCTGCGCGGCCCGAGGTCTACGCGTTGGCTGAGCGGCTGGCCGCGGTCGGCGCCGCCGTCCGTGCCGATGACTGGGCGGCCGCCGAAGCAAGCTGGACCGCGTTCAAGTCCGAAGCCGCCGCAATTGAAGAGAGGGCATTCTGATGCCAGTTCAACTGACCCGTAGAGCGATACTGACCTTGGTCGGCGCGGGCGCGGTGTCGTTGGCGACACCTCTCGCCGCGCAGGACACTGCGTTGCGGCTGGCTTTCATCCCGCAGGAGAACCCGGAGAAGCTGCTTGGCGATATCGAGGCTATCACCGGCTGGCTGGCCAGTGAGATCGGCGTCCCGGTCGAGGGGTTCGTTACCATCGACCACGCAGCGGCGGTCGAGGCGCTGCGAAACGGCGACGCGGATGTCTCCTTCATGGGCGCCCTGCCCTTCGTTCTGGCCGAGGCCGAGATCGGTGCCGTGCCACTCCTGTCCGAGGTCTACCGCGACGCGCCGAATTATACGGGCCGCATTTTCGTGCGGCGCGACAGCGGTATCGGCGCGCTCGCAGACCTGCGCGGACGCGACATCGCATTCGCGGATCCGATCTCGGAATCGGGCTATCTCTATCCGCTCGCCGAATTCGTAGAGGCCGGGCTGGTTAAAGGTCCCGGCGCAGCGGAGGAATTTTTCGGCCGCGTCTTTTTCGCGGGGGGCTACCAACAAGCCATGCAGGCAATCGCCGAAGGCTTGGTCGATGCCGCGGGCGCCAGCCAGTATGCCGACCTGCTTCTGACACCGCAGCAACAGGCGGAGGTAACCTGGATCGCGGAAAGCGCACCGATCCCGAGCCATTTGGTGATCGCTCGCCCTGGGCTCGATGCCGCTCTGCGGGACCGTTTTGTCGGCGCAATGCTGCGGCTCAACGAGCCAGAGCACCGCAACAAGCTGCGCTATCTTTATGGACCGGACGGCTACGTCAGGGCCGACGGCGCCGCCTATAACGGCGTGCGCGACATGGCGCGGCGATACGGGCTGTTGGAATGAGCACTGCTATCCAAATCGACGACCTGAGTTTTGCCCATACGGGCGCGGACGTCCCGGCGCTGGAGCGGGTTTCGCTTAAGATTCCGACGGGCGAAAGCGTGGCTCTGCTCGGCCCGTCCGGGGCGGGCAAGACGACCCTGCTGGCACTGCTTGATGGCAGGCTCTTTGGCTGGCGCGGGCAGGTTTCGATCTTGGGCGCACCGCTCGATCCCGATCATCCGCCAATGCGCTCGCGCCGCCCGGATACCGGTTTCGTTTTTCAAGAGTTCGCGTTGGTCGAACGCTCCACTGTTCTGCGTAACGTCCTGAATGGCCGCCTGGGGCGCATGTCGCCGCTGCGGGCCCTGATGGGATCACCGACCAAGCACGATCTGGAGATTGCGCGCACGGCACTTGCCGATTGCGGCATTTCCGATCTTGCCGATCGCAGGGTCGACAGCCTCAGCGGCGGGCAGCGGCAGCGCGTCGCCATCGCGCGGTGTCTGGCGCAGGAACCACGGCTTATTCTGGCCGATGAACCGGTGAGCAACCTCGACCCTGCGCGTGCAGGTGAGATCTTGGCGCTGCTGACCGGGGCGGCGCAAGCGCGCGGCGCGACGGCGCTGTTTGCGTCTCACCAACCCGACCTGGCGCGGCGTTTTGCGCAGCGTATCATTGGCATTCGTGGCGGGCGGATCGCCTTTGATGTGCCGACCTCCGAGTTGAACGAGGATGCGACAGCGGAGCTCTATCGGGAGGTTGAGCCAATCCCCGGAATCGGCCTCAGGGCGGTGTCCTGATGGCGTTCCGCGGGTTTGGCGGCTTTGCGACGAGTGGTCTGATCGCCGCGGCGATCCTGTGGTCCTTCGCGAATACCGATGTCGAGTTGTCGCGTCTCATGTCGGCCGGCCCGCGCATTGCCGATTTCCTCGGTCGGATGTTTCCGCCTGACCCGACGGTGATGGCCGAGATCAAGAAGGGCAGCGCGGAAACGCTGAGAATAGCGATCCTCGGCTCCCTCGGTGCTGTGATCCTGTCCGTTCCCTTCGGCATTCTCGCGTCCGAGACGATGGTATCGCCTGCGGTGTTCCGGTCGATCCGAACGCTGCTTGCCTTCATACGGGCGATTCCGCTGATCCTCGTGGCCATGCTCATGGTGGGCGCTGTCGGGCTCGGGCCGCTGCCCGGCATCATCGCGGTCGCCTTTCATGCAACGGGGATGCTCGCCAAGTTCTATGCCGAGGCGATCGACGGCGTGTCCCGCGCGCCGATCGCCGCGCTGGAAAGCGCGGGCGCCGGGCCGCTCGTGCGGCTCAGATACGCGATCTGGCCGCAGATGGCGCCGGTCGTCGCCCGCGACACGATTTTCCGGTTCGAGTTGAACCTGCGCGAGTCGCTGATCCTCGGCATTGTCGGCGCGGGCGGGATCGGCTTTTACATCCAGACCTACGTGCGCTCTTTCCAGTATGACAAGGCGGCCAGCGTCACGATTGCCGTCGTCGTCATGGTCATCGCCATCGAAGCTATCAACGTCGCGCTGCGCCGTCGTTTTGCCTGACCTTCAGGCATAGATGTCGATCGGTGTCCCGTCCCTGACCATGGCGTAGATATCCTCGATCTGCCGGTCCGTGACGGAGATGCAGCCCGCGGTCCAGTCGCGTTTGTTCATCGGGTCGATCCCCTTGCGGGGCCCCCCGTGGATGAAGATGTCGCCACCCGGCGATTTTCCTTGCGCCTCTGCAAACGCGATGTCGGCTTCATTGGGATATGAGATGCCGATGGAGAGGTGGAAGAGGCTGTTTGGGTTGCGCCGGTCAATCAGGTAGGAGCCCTCCGGCGTGCGGCCGTCCCCCTCAAACTGCTTGTGGCCTTCGGGCGCGAAGCCCAATCCGATGGGATAGGTCCGCAAGACGTCATCCGCGCCGTCAAGAACTAACAGCCGCTGCGCCTTGTACATGCGTAACCGGGTCACTTGTGGTCCGTTGTACGACCGGAACTTGCTGGCACAGCCTGAAAGGAAGGCGGCCAAACCGCCCAACAGCAAGACCCGCCGTGAAATTCTGGTATTCACCACTGCTCGACGCCCCTTTTGCGAGGTCTGGATGATGTCAGACGTTACCCTACCGAAACCGCCGGATCAATGACCGTGCGCGAGTGCTCCCTTCGCCATCCGCTCGCCAATCGGTTCACCGCCCGAGGGCCCCGCTTCGACCCGGTGGCCGTTCAGGAGCCGAAGCGCGTTGGCCACGACAAGCAGAGACACGCCTACATCCGCAGCAATGGCGCCCCACATTGAGGCCATCCCGAACGCGGTCAGCCCGACGAACAGCGCCTTGGTCGCCAGCGATATGCCGATATTCTGGTGGATGATCGTCATGGCCCGGCGCGAATGGCCAATAAGCCAGGGTACCTTGCCGATGTCGTCGGTCATAAGCGCGATGTCGGCCGTCTCGATAGCGGCATCCGATCCGACAGCGCCCATGGCGATGGCATAATGCGCCCGCGCCATGGCCGGTGCGTCGTTCACACCGTCGCCGATCATCGCTACCATGTCGTGGCTTTCGACGAGTTCCTCAATGGCCGTCACCTTGTCTTCCGGCAAAAGTTCGGCGCGCACCTCGTCGATGCCGACTTCGGCTGCCACCGCGCGCGCGGTGCGTTCGTTGTCGCCCGTCAACATCACGATGGTATCCACACCCTGCGCATGCAGGCGCGCAACGATACCCTTTGCATCTGGGCGGATGCGGTCGCGAAGCTCCAGTACGCCGGTCACGCCGGCCTTGTCACCCACGGCAACGAGGGTGCTCCCTGTCTCCCCGATCTGATCCCGCAGATCCGCCGGAATGGCATTGCCGAACCCTTTCTCTTCGGCGAACCGATCCGAGCCGAGCCAGATAGCGCGCCCGTCGGCGCGTCCTTCCAGACCGCGCCCGGGCACGGTGCGGGTGTCCTCTGCGGCAGACACGGAAACACCATCGGCTTTGGCGCGCGAGAGTATGGCGCGTGCCAGCGGGTGTGAAGACCGCACCTCCAGGCTTGCTGCCAGCGCCATGAGATCGCGTGCGGAAACACCGACCAGTGGGTGAACCGCCGCCACCTCAGGCTCTCCCATGGTGATCGTCCCGGTCTTGTCCATCGCCAGTGCCGTGGTCCGCCCCGGCGCTTCGACATAGGCGCCGCCCTTGATGAGCACCCCCGCCCGTGCCGACGCGGTCAGCGCCGCAACGATGGAAACCGGCGTAGAAATGACCAACGCGCAAGGACATGCGATGACCAGAAGGACCAGGGCATTGTAGAACCAGTAGTCCCAGGCGCCGCCGAGCAGGAGTGGTGGCACCAGCGCGATGGTGATCGCCAGAGCCATCACGATTGGTGTGTAGATGCGCGCGAACTTGGCCACCCACTGTTCGACCGGCGCGCGGCGGGCATGGGCATCGCCTACCATGCGAATGATTTTCGCGAGCACCGTATCCGAGGCGGCCTTCGTCGCCCGCACCGTCAGTGTGCCTTCGCCGTTGATCGTGCCGGCATAGACCTCTTCGCCGGGTTCCTTGGGTACTAGCGCGCTTTCCCCAGTAATTGGGGCCTGATCGACGGCCCCTGCCCCGTCCACGACCTCACCGTCGAGGGGGATCCGGTCGCCGCCGCGCACGATAAACCTTGCATTGACTGCCACAGCCGCAGCCGGAACGTCGGATTCCGATCCGTCTTCGTAAAGGACCCGCGCCGTTGGCGGCGCCAGATCGAGGAGCGCGGAAACCGCGTTACGCGCCCGCCCCACGCTCCAGCTCTCAAGATAGAGAGAGAGCGAAAAAAAGAAGGCGACCGTCGCAGCCTCAAAAAACTCTCCGAGGCTGATGGCGCCGGCGACGGCCAGCACCATGAGCAGGTTCATGTCGGGGCTAAGCCTCCGCGCCGAAGACCAGGCCTTGGGCGCGACAAGCCAAACTCCGAAAAGAATCGCGAGGGCGAAGATCCCTGCTTCCGCCATGGGCATCGGCACATCGCCATGGCCCGCAAAGAGCCCGAGCGCGCCACCCATGCCGGTCTCGACCATGTGAAAAAGGAATCCCGCCCCCCAGAAGCCGCCGCTCAACGAGGTAAAGCGCTTCTGACGTGCCAGATGCGCGGCCTGGTCCTCTGCTGCGTTGTCGGCATCCCAAGGCTTCGCGCTCATGCCGGTCGTTGCGACCAACTGCGTGACCTCGTCGTCTGGTATCCTCTTGGCGCTATCGAGGATGGTCATTCGCCCGTTGATAACGTCGAATGCCAGGTGTTCGGTTCCGCCCACTTTCGGCCCGACAACCCGGTTCAGGATCGCCACCTCTTCGGCGCAATCGAGCCCGGAGACCTGAAAGCTCCTTCCGCCGGACGGCGCTAGCCCAGCCGACGCAACATCACTGTTCGCATCGCAACAGGATTTGCCTGTTGCGTGAGGTTGCTTTTGATCACTCCGGTGGCTGTGATCGTTGCGGTTGCCATCAAAAGACATGGATTGACCTCGGGATTCATTGATTCCACATTGCTATAGCTCCTAAAGCAACTAGAGCATCAAGAGTTAGAATAGGACGTTTCATGCAGAAAATTGCAGCGTCCGAACGTTCACCGCACCACTAAGGCGCGATGAAATCAGAAAGAGCGGGTTAAAAATGCAAAAACGACAAGCGCCTATCATTGCAGCAATTCTGGTACTCGCCGGCTGCGCGGTGCCGCCGACAGATGATGGCGCTCAGAACAAGGTTGGCAATGTTCCCGCGTCTGTAGCGGCACTTGCTGCACCCGGTCAGGATCTCACGTCGGCTCGTCGACTTCCGGAAGATGGGTGCTACTGGTATCAGCACAGTGGACCAGTAGAGACCACTTTGGTACCTCTTCGCGCGGCCGGCGGCGGACCAATCTGCACGTCTCTCCAGTCTTGATTTGCTTGTCCAGAGGGTCGCGGATGCGTCGAGTTCAGTGCACGCCTTCAACTTTGCGCTGTCACACTATCCTCGGCCGAGTAAAGAAACGCTGTCGAACCTATCTTGACGTTGGGATAAAGTTCGTTGATGTGAGCCATGACCATCCGGACGCAGCCAGAACTTGCGCGACCGCCGATGCTTTTTGGATACGGTGTGCCATGGATACGTAGATAGCTATCCCTACTGCCGACAAAAAGATAAAGCGCACGTGACCCAAGTGCGTTGGTCGGGCCAGGTTCCATACCATCTGCGTATTGCTCGTACTCCGGATTGCGTTCAATCATGTTTTTGGTTGGCGTCCAATGAGGCCATTTCACCTTCCGCTTAATCGTATAAGTTCCCGGCTCATAAAGGTCGCCCTTTGCAATGGCCACGCCGTAGCGCATTGCAGTTCCACCTTTTTCGATGTGGTAGAGGTATCGCGCCACTGCGTCCACGTGGATGTCGCCCGGCACGAGATTGCGCTTCGCAACGACGCGCTGCGGCAAAAACCTTGGATGCAGACCCCATGGGTTAGTCGTGGCTGGCTCGTAGCCGAACGGTGTGACTTGCGTGTCCCAAGCCGCCTTTTGTGATTCTGTTGGCCACGTATCGGCAAAGAGCGGCTGAGCGATTGAGGCCGAGAATAGCGCAGTCGTTGTCTGGATGAAGTGGCGTCTCGTCAGCATTTTTCTGTTTCCTTCGCAAGATTTTACTAAAGGATAAAATATATCCTTAACGCGTCTCTACTTGCCCAGGAAGGAATGAGGCATCGTCAGCAACCTTCCCAAGGTCTAGTTCAGTACATTTTCGTTGTAACTCCTAAAGCTCCTAAACGTTCAAGGAAAAAGTTCTGCGAACACGATTCCCACTAACCCAGCCTCGTCGCGTGAAAAGCCAGCTGATCCAATTACTTCTCAAGGGGCAGACGAAGCTTTTTTCAGCCTATTTCCGAGCCACAGCCTCCAGTCAGGGTCAGACAGGCTAACAATTGGTTGATCCTTGCGAAAGTAGGCTTCGACGTAAAACATTGGTCCAAATTCTGCATGCGAACAGGATACGATTGCATCATTCATGTGGGTATCAAAACCTCACGGGGTGAGACATGCGCCGCGTACATTCGTTTCGCTGACCTCAAGTTGCAAACGACTTTTTCAAATGCCGTTCAGTTTGGGGTAAAGATAAACGCGTGCACCTATCGCAACACGATCGTACAGGTCCTTTACGTGCTTATTGGTGAGGCGGGCACATCCGTTCGAAACGGCCGACCCGATGGTTTCTGGTGCGTTGGTTCCATGGATTCGAAGATAGGTGTCTCGGCCGTCATCATCGTATAAATAGATCGCTCGCGCGCCGAGAGGATTATTCGGTCCTCCCTTCAAACCGTTTCTAAATCGTGCATACTTATTCGGCTCTCTTTGGATCATGGCGTTGGTCGGCCGCCACCACGGCCATTTGGCTTTGCGCGCTACTGTGAACACGCCTGATTCGTACAAATCCTTGCGTCCAACTCCTACTCCGTAGCGGATCGCCATACCTTCTTCGAGCATGAAATACAAAAAAAAATCATCCGGTACTAAATGCAGATCTCCGGGCAGCCAATCCGTCCGACGTGCGTTTACCAGTTGAGGAAGAAAACGTTCTGGAAAAGAGGGTTGACTTGCTGCACCAGTCATAGGAACCAACACGCTGGCTGCACTGGTAGATACGAACATTCGCCTGCTAAAGTTTTTCATTTCGATGTACCCCACTAAATTGAGTTACATGAAATTGCGAACACATCGCCTCGATAAGTAGAACTCACGATCGTGTGTTCACAACTGCGAGCAGTTCGATTGTTGCTCCGAGGGTACGATCCGAACTTTCCGAAGGGAGATTTGACCAAAGCATGCCGAGCGCGTATTGGATATCTGCGCGGCAATCCACAACACCGCTCTCCAGCGTGATACAATCTTGCCTCCTCGGTCACGGGCGATAGCGGCGAGACGCTTAAGTACTTCGATAGAAACGTGTTCGTCAACTTGCTCCTGATTTGCATCCAAATCGCGAGTGAGAGCTACTGGAAAGCCCACGACGTGTGAACGATGACTTTTCGAAGGTTGGATATTGCTTCAACCTATCGTGAGTCCAGCGTCAAGATGTGGTTTCACACCTGAGCCGAACGTAGGTTCGACTCAGTAAAAAGCTTGGCGCTTGATGCGCGGTCCCGCCTCGCATATTCCGGCGCCAAATCTGCTGAGAAAGGCACGCCTTATATGACTCTGTCCGCAATCCTGCGTATCGACAAAATCCTGCTCGGCATTGTCGCCGCCGTGCTGTTACTTTCGGTCGGTATTTATTTCTACAGCACCGACTATTTCTCGCTCACCTACGCGCGTGAAGACGGCTTGGTGGAGTACGGCACTGCTCTCTTTCTCTGCGTGGCCAGCGTCGTCCTGGTGATGAACGCGCGGTCGCTAAAGGCGCGCGGCGCGGGCCTCGCCTTCGCCTGCACGCTGTTCTATGCGCTTCTCTTCTTCTTTGCCGCGGGCGAGGAGATTTCCTGGGGCCAACGTATAATCGGCTGGGAAACCGGCGAGACCTTCGAGGAGATGAACAAGCAGCAGGAAACGAACCTGCACAACCTGATTGTGCCCACGCCTTGGGGCGATTTCCACCTCGCCAAGACGCTCTTCGGTCCGATCCTAACGTTAATCGTGCTGGTCTACATTACCGTGCTGCCACTGCTCTACTCGCGCGTCAGCTGGATCAAACGTGCCGCCAATCACATTGCCGCCCCGGTGCCCGGCACACGTCACGCAATGCTCGCCGTTGCAGCAAGCCTGGTGATTGCGGTCATCGACGTTCCTCGCAAATGGGAGGTCTACGAGTTGGTCTTCTCGCTCCTGGCAACCTCGATCTTCCTCCTGCCGCAGAACAGTAAACACACGACTTTCTTGGAGGCGTGATATGAACCGCGCCGGGTTTGCCGGAGGCTGATTGATCTTAGCTACGCGGCCATGTCTGATGTTTCCAGAGTCGCGTAATAGTTTGCTTCGACCTCTCTTGGCGGAATGTATACGATGGGTTCGAGAAGACGGCGGTTGTTGAACCAATTCACCCAATACAGGGTCGCGTATTCGACTGCATCGAAACTGCGCCATGGCCCGCGTCGGTGGATGACCTCAGCATTGAACAGGCCATTGGCCGTCTCGGCCAGGGCATTGTCATAACTGTCGCAAACGCTTCCCACGGAAGGTTCTACCCCCGCCTCTGCGAGTCGCTCGGTATAGCGAATGGACAGCAATTGCGATCCGCGATCCGAGTGAAGCACCAGGCCTGATCCGGGTTGTCTCTGAAGAACGGCCTGTTGGAGGGTGTAAGGTGCGGTTACTCGTGGGACATCCCGTTTGTTGATTATAGCTTCTCTCTGAGCGCTTCGTAAGACGTCTTGACGCCAACGGTAGAAGCTGGATCGATCTATCCCGAAATAGCGGCAAGTCCTGCGACGTGACCGATCTCCTCCGCATGTCGAAGTATCCGCAACTTGCGTTGGATCTCGCGTTGGTCCTTGGTCATGAACATCTCCTTCGTCCCAAACCTCGGAGGTTAAAGAAAATGTCCCGCGAGTAACGGCATATCTACATTGCTCGGCTACCTCCGTAGCGCTTGATTTTATTGCCTCAAATCGTTGGGGCCGGGCGTGTTCGCCTCGGCCCCATTGTCTATCTTCACTTCACCTGCGTGACAGTAAGCTTTCCCTCAACCCGGTCGGCAACGAACTCGATTTCCTGACCCTCCGCCATCTTGGCCATCATTGCTTCGTCAGCGCGGAACACCATGGTCATCGCGGGCATATCAAGGTTGACGAGAGGGCCGTGAATGATTGTGACTTTGCCGGCCTCCGCGTCGATTTTCTTGATGGTCCCGCTCGTGTACTCCACGTCAGCCTGAGCTATCTGGTCACCGACCGCGACCTCACGGTGCATGCCGGCTTCGTAGTGGCCCGGGATCAGGCATGCTGCTTCGAACGTACCGGAATTCGCGAAAGTCCAGACAACCTCACCCGACGCGCCCGCATCGAGACGGATACGGTTCGGATCGTCGTGTTCCATGTCCATCTTGGCCATTTCGATCTTGTGCTCGGCATTGCGCTCGACCGTGTCGAGTACGAACTCATGCTCCAACTCACCCTTGTTGGTGATGTTGAAGCGGATGGTTTCACCCTCCTTGATGGTCATCTCTTCGCTCTCGATCAGCATCTGGCCCTCATCGTTTTCGAGCAAAGTGACGTCGATTGTGCGATCCACCTTGGCGGGGTCACCTGGCATGCCGACCATCATTTCTGTCTGTTCGGTAGGCTGGTTTTCATCATGTCCACCGCCGTGCGTGCCTGTAGCATAGGCCTGTGTGGAAAGCGCGATCGCGAGGCTTGTTGTCAGAAGAAGGTTTTTCATTTCATTTTCCTGTAGGTTGGTTTGGTTAGAGATGACGAAGGGCTGCTCAGCCCTTCGAGGCTGGTTTCTGTGTGAGAATGGTCCTGGGGCTGTTGTTGGAGGCGAATTCAGGCAACTCGCCGGTCCATTCGTAGGCCATCTCGCCCGGGGGGTTCTCGTACCAGCCGGGATCGGAGTAATCGTCCGCGTCGATGCCGTCCCGCACCTTTACGACCGAAAACATGCCGCCCATCTCGATGGGGCCGTAAGGGCCCCAACCCGTCATCATCGGGATGGTATTGTCGGGCAGCGGCATTTCCATTTTCGCCATCTCGCCCATCCCGTTCGTACCCATAGGCATGTATTCCGGCTGGAACTGACGGATCTTCTGCGTCAGCGGCTTCTTGTTGACACCGATGAACGTCGGCACGTCATGGCCCATGGCGTTCATCGTGTGGTGTGACTTGTGACAGTGGATCGCCCAGTCACCCAGATGGTCCGCGACGAACTCATAGGCGCGCATCGCGCCCACGGGGATGTCGATGCTCACCTCTGGCCATTGCGCTTCAGGCGACACCCAGCCGCCGCGTGTGCAGCCCGGTCGATCAGTATGAACGATAAATCTATGCGACGGACTGGTTTCGCCTGCCGCATGTTCTCCACCGGCTGCGCTTGCAAAAACTTGCGGCTCGCCGCGACTGCCTTAGCGGTCGAATGAAACCTGTGTCTTTCAAAAAATAGCATATTCAGCCTTTTGAAACGTGGGTACCTAGCCGAGCAAGCTATGCTCCCGCGCTGGAAGGTCAATAAAAACCAATGCTTTAGAAGCATAATTTTTGTAACGAAATGTATCCTTGATCTTTGTTGGCAATCGCGCTTTTTTAATTGTGAAAGGTACGAGACGTATGCGTTTTTTCAAATTGACACGAATGGCTCATATTCTGTCGCTCATCGCCTTGATGGTAGCGGCCATGCCTTTTATCGGATCTGAAGCTGACTCGCCGCAACAAGATTGGAGCCACGTCGCCGCAATGGACGTTCGTGACTGTGGCGGACATCTTGTGTCGGACGATACTATCCCCGGTTGCCGTGGTATGATGGTGCATTGCGTCACTTTTTCTAACGGCGATCATGCGCTAGCCGAACCAAAGCTCCTTATCGTTCACGTTTATCATGGCTCGCGCGCGGTCTACGCGGAAAGCTTGACGCCGGAAGCGTCTTCGCCCCCTCCGCGAGTGTGAACGGGCTTCGATTCTCATCCCTGCATCATACGGCTAAGGTTTCCGGTCTCGTCCAAAGAAGAAACGGCGTGAACGTGTGACTGGCTCGCCTGTTGGGGTGGTCCTGAAACACCTCGGGTACTCGCGGGGTCACTCCTTGGAAACTACTCGAGGTCTGCCTTAGTCGGGCGAACCTTCGACTCAATCATCACAAAGGAGAAGAGTATGCGACTCTTCAAAGCAAAACAGTGTGCGCTTTCCGAAACAGCACTCAGTTCTTCGGAACATCTGGCAAAAGGTCTGTCCCGGCGTCAGTTCGGTTTGACCGCGGCTGCCGCGCTTGCCATGCCGACGGTATTGCGCGCGCACGGATCACCAAAAATCACATCGAAAGGGACCTATGATGTCACTGTCGACCGGGTTCGGATCAACACTGGAAACTTTCGGAAAATGGGCGTCGGTTACAACAAGAGCCAGATTCCAACGATCCTGCGTTTCAGGGAAGGCGAGGAAGTCACCATTAATGTGACCAATAATCTTCGCGAGAGCACTTCTATACATTGGCACGGGCTTGTCCTGCCATTCCGGCAGGACGGCGTCCCTGGCATCAGCTTCAACGGTATCGCCCCGGGTGAAACCTTCACCTACCGCTTTCCGATTCAGCAGGCGGGCACGTATTGGTTTCACAGCCACTCAGGCTTTCAGGAACCCGATGGTGCTTACGGTGCCATTGTGATCGAGCCGCGCGATGGTGAACGGCTTGGGGCAAATCGCGATTATGTCGTGCAACTGGCCGACAAACACCCGCATCCGGGCAGCCGGATCATGCGGAATCTCAAGAGGATGCCGGATTATTACAACCGCTCGCAACGCACGTTGCAGACCCTGATCAAGGATTCGCGTCAGGACGGCCTAAAGGCAGCCCTCAAGGACCGCGGAATGTGGGGCCGGATGCGAATGATGCCAACCGACATCGAGGATGTGCAGGGATACACGGCGCTCATCAACGGACGAAGCACCTCGCAAAACTGGACAGGACTATTCCGGCCAGGTGAGAAGATCCGCCTACGGATCATCAATTCTTCGGCCATGACCTATTTCGATATGCGTATTCCTGGCCTGAAAATGACCGTGGTCCAGGCTGATGGCAATGACGTCAAGCCAGTCACGGTTGACGAGTTGCGTGTCGCCGTAGCCGAAACGTATGACGTCATCATCCAGCCGCGGGAAAACAAAGTTTATAGCATCATTGCCGAATCAATGGGTCGCACTGCGCTCGTTCGTGGGACTCTATCGCCAAAAAAAGGTTATGCCGGGGCCGTGCCGCGGCTCAGGTCCAAGCCATTGCTCACAATGGCCGACATGAGCGGCATGATGGGGATGGATATGGGTGACCACGTCATGCAGAACGCAAGTGGCATGCAGACCATGAGTGGAATGGAGCACTCAAAAATGCAGGGTATGAATAAGCCCGGCATGAACGGCATGGAGAACTCTGGCATGAATATGTCAGGCAATCACGACCCATTCTATGCGCCAGGGAGCGGGCTGACACCCAAGGCCTATAACGGCGGCAAGTTCCTGTCCTACACGGATCTGCGCGCTGCGCGGCCGCTTTACCGGAACCGCGCTGCCTCGCGCACCATTGAACTGCGTCTGACGGGCAACATGGAGCGTTACATCTGGTCGATCAACGGAGTAAAATACGAGGATGCCGACCCAATCGTGCTGAATTATGGCGAACGGGTGCGCATCCGCTTCATCAATGAGACAATGATGGCGCATCCAATGCACCTGCACGGGATGTGGTCGATCATCGATACCGGTCAGGGCGCGCGTAACCCCATCAAGCACACGGTGAGCGTCCAACCCGGCACGACAACCGACATAGAGGTAGAGGTCGATGCCCCTGGACAGTGGGCTTTCCATTGTCACCTCTCTTACCACGCTGACGGTGGCATGTTCCGCAAAGTCGTAGTCAGAGGGCGCCCAGCCTGAACCAGTCAGTAAAAGGAAAATCAAGATGAAACGTTTCAAACTGGCCGGACTTGCCGGCCTCTTTCTGCCATGGGCTCAGGTCACATACGCCGAGCCGCTTATCTGGGGTTTCCAAGCGGAGCAGTTCGAATATCGCGCGATGGATGGTGAGGATGCCTTCGTATGGGATTTTGATGCTCTGGCGGGATCGGATGAGTTGAAATTCGTCTGGAGAAGCGAAGCCGAGCTTGGCCTCACATCGGATGATTTCGAAAAATTGGAAAACCAGGCGCGACTTCAGTTTCCAGTTTCGCCTTTCTTTGATGCCGTAGTGGGGGCTTATGCGGATACGCCGGGTGGGGCACCTGACCGCTACGCTGGTGTGGTAGGCCTCAAAGGCCTCGCGCCGCAGTGGTTCGAGATCGATGCCGATCTTTTCGTGTCTGATCACCCATTCTTCCGTTTCGAGGCAGAGTATGAGGCACTGTTGACCAACCGCCTGATTTTCACGCCGAGCATCGAAGTTGATATGCCCCTGAAGGATGATCTGGCGCGCGAACGCGGCGCTGGCGGTGCTATAGTGGAGATCGGAGCGCGGCTCAGCTATGACGTCATCGACCGCGCTTTTTCTCCTTATGTCGGCGTTAACTACGAGGCCTCTTATGGCGACACGAAGGACATCGTCAAAGCAAATGGTGAAGATACTGATGCATTTTCGATCGTCTTCGGTACGCGCCTAATGTTCTGAAAATTTTGTCGCCCCGGCTGCAAGCCCGGGCGACTTTCAAACTATGCAATCCCCAAAGGGAGCGTGAGAGATTAACAGCCAAACTTGAAACGAAACCGTGATGAGTGGACGGGGACACGCGGGTCACATGCGGTAGAGCGGACGCAGCATGGCAATTTCAGCTTAACGAGGTCGCTGTCGATGTGCGCGAGATGATGGGCCAGGCCGTCGACGCCGCGTGAAATGGAGATTCTACGATTACGTCTTGAGCTTCCATCAGCTGGAAGCCCTAGGGTCGTAGCGACCCGGACGCAATCCCGCCAGATACGAGGACGCACCGCACCATGTCGAACGATAGAAGCCAAGTCGGCTGGATCACTACAGATACGCTGGGTCCGAGTGCCATCGGTTCGGGGTTGTTCCTCGTATTTGCGCCCGTTCACCTTTGGGTGCCCGAACAGGTCTCGGTCGCAATCGCGGCCCTGACACTGGCCGTGATCGGGGGCGCCTATATCGGTTTCGGCGCCTCCTCTGGCTTGGCCCGGCAGTTCTGGTTGGAATTCGGGGCCGCTGCCTTCTACGCGTTTGTGGCGCTTGTTGGTCTGCTCTGGTCCCCGCTCGCGTTGCCGCTGGGACTGGCGGCGCATGCGGCCTGGGACCTGCTGCACAGTATTAGCGCCTTCGGTGCACCGGTGCCGAAATGGTACATTCCCTACTGCGTGGTCTTCGATCTGCTGGCCGCCGGTTTTCTCCTCATCCTTTATCTACCGTGAGGGCGGTCAGGTGGCACAGGGCATCACGGTTGGAACAGGCGCAAAAATCGTCCTCGCGGTCGCGCTCGTGGCCGCTGCGGCGGCGCTGTTCCTTGGGCCCTTATCAGGCTTCGAGGAAGACCTCAGCGGCGAGCGGATATCGGCCTCTGTGAGCGCCGCCGGCGCATGGGGGCCGATCGTCATCATCGCCCTCATGACGATCGCCATCGTCGCCACGCCGATCCCAAGCGCACCTATCGCCTTGGCGGCAGGTGCCGCATACGGACATACGATCGGCACCATTTACATCGTCATCGGCGCCGAACTCGGCGCCTTGGCGGCCTTCGCTCTGGCACGGTTCCTGGGGCGCGATGTGCTGACCAGAAGGTTGGGCGAGACGGTGGACAAGGGCTGGCTCGGATCGCAGAACGCGCTGGCCCTGACCGTGTTCGCCAGCCGGCTGATGCCGTTTATCTCGTTCGACATCGTCAGCTACGCTGCCGGTCTCAGCTGCCTGCATTTCTGGCGTTTCGCTGTAGCGACGCTTGCCGGCATCATCCCAGCCAGTTTCGTTCTCGCGCATTTCGGTAACGAGGCGGTGAGCGGCGAGCCCGGGCGAGCCGCCTGGGCCGCTGTCGGGCTGGGGGCACTGACGCTGACCCCCCTTATCGTCGGGGCGATCCGCGAGCAGCGCGGAAGGAAGGCTCGCTCATGACCGCGACCCCCAGGCCCGACGCGCGCCCGTCCCCGGGCTGGAGAGCCGTTCGCGCGCTGATCCGCCGCGAGCTGTTGCGGACTTGCCGCTGGCAACTGGGCAATCGGGCATTGCACCTTGCGGATGGCGAAAAGGTGCGCTGGCTGCCTGAAGACATCGAGCGTTTTCTCGTCACGCTCGATCGTGCAGCGGAAGAGATGCGGGAGATTGCCGGATTGCAGACCCTGCCCGATTGCGGCAGCCGGCTGATGGTGGAGCTTGCCATCTACACCGTCGCCGCCGATGCGCGCTCTGCGGCGCCCCGGGGCCGAGACGGGGTGCGCGCACGCGGTCGTCACCGATGTCGGTTGGGAACTCTACCGCCGGATGCTGCGCCTGTCGTCGCTGTCCGCGCGACTCTTCAGCCGCGATCCCGGGCGCAGGCTGCGCTGGACGATCCGGGCGCTGCTGGTGTTTCCCTTCCACCCGGTCGGCGCCCCGGGCCTTGCTGCGCGCGTCTTTCGCGATGGCGACGACCTGCAAACGCATTTCGCACATGCCCGCCGCAAACATTTGCCCGGGCGGCCGCAGCGCATCGCGCGGAGCCCGAACTGCTGGAAGCCTTTCGCGAAAGTTGGAGCCTCAACGACCGGCCCGGCGCTAATCTCATCGCCGGGGATGGCAAGCGGGGGCATTCCCGCAGACCGCAGACGCTCTCGGCCGGGAAGGCACGCGCATCCAAAAAGGGAAATGTCTAGATGAAATCTGAATACAAGGCGAACAGTATAAGCCTCGCGGATGCCATCGCGATGGGGACGGGCGTGATGATCGGTGCCGGTATATTCGCGCTGACCGGACAGATCGCACAGCTTGCCGGACCGCTCTTTCCGCTGTCCTTCATCGCCGGTGCGCTTGTCACTGCGTTCAGCGCATCTACCTACGTCAAGATGTCCAATGTCTACCCTTCGGCCGGAGGCATCGCGATGATTCTGCAGAAGGCCTATGGCCCGACGACCGTCGCCGCGGGGGCCGCGTTGCTCATGGCCCTATCGATGGTCATCAACGAAAGCCTCGTTGCGCGGACTTTCGCCACATATTCTTTGGAGGGATTAGGCGTCGAGCAGACCAACTGGTTGGTTTCTACCCTCGGTGTGGGTCTGATTGTGTTTGCCTATCTCATCAACGCTGCCGGCAACCGGTCGGTTGGGTTGTTCTCGATCGTCATGGCTATCCTAAAGGTGGGAGGTATCACGCTTTTCGGGGCGGCGGCGCTCTGGGCAGGCGGTATTTCGTTCGAGGCGGCGACGGACGGGCAATCGACGCAAATCACCGGCTTCGTGGCCTCCGTTGCGCTTTCGATCCTCGCTTTCAAAGGGTTCACCACGATCACCAATAGCGGTGCCGAAGTGACCAATCCGAACCGTAATATCGGTCGGGCCATCGTTGCGTCCATCGGCATCTGCGTTATCGTTTATCTTCTCGTCGCCTTCGCCGTCGGTTCCAGTCTTAACCTTGAAGAGATCATCGCTGCAAAAGACTATGCCCTTGCTGAAGCCGCAGGGCCGACCTTGGGCCGCAAGGGCTTCTACCTGACTGTCCTACTGGCCATCGTCGCCACGTCCTCAGGACTGATCGCGAGCATTTTCGCGGTCTCTCGAATGCTTGCCATGCTGACCGACATGAAACTGATCCCCCACAGCCACTTCGGCATGCCGGGTGCGATCCGAGACCATACTTTGGTCTACACCGTGGTTATCGCCAGTTTCCTAGCGGTGTTCTTCGATCTCAGCCGGATCGCCTCGCTCGGTGCGTTCTTCTATCTGGTGATGGACATCATCATCCATTGGGGCGTGTTTCGGCACCTGCGACAGGAAATTGGTGCCGTGGGGGCTATTCTGCTCAGCGCGATCGCGCTCGACATCGTCGTGCTAGCGGCGTTTGCCGCTCTGAAATGGCAGAGCGATCCGCTGATCGTGCTGGTGTCCGTCGGGATGATGGCAGCTGTCTTTGCCTTCGTGGGGCTCTTTCTCCGCCGCCGCCCGCCGCAGGAGGCACACTCCCAATCTCACTCGAAAATGTAGGAGAGAATCCGATGCTGACCGCCGCATTGCCCTTTCCCGACATCGGCCACGAAGTCTTTTCGTTCGATATCTTCGGATTCCACCTCGCGCTGCGCTGGTATGCGCTCGCGTATATCGTCGGCATACTCATTGGCTGGCGTATTTGCGTTCGGGCCGCCAGGCGGCCCGCAATCTGGCCGAGCGCGGGGGCGCCGATGAAGCCCGCACAGGTCGACGACCTTCTGACATGGATCATCCTCGGCGTCATCATCGGGGGGCGCCTCGGCTATGTCCTATTCTACCAGCCGCAATACTACCTGCAAAACCCGTCAGAGATCCTGATGGTGTGGCAGGGTGGCATGTCCTTCCACGGCGGGTTTCTCGGGGTGACGGTTGCGGCTCTCGTTTATTGTCTGCGCTGGCGTTTGCCATTACTGAGCACGGCGGATCTCTTGGCGCTGGCGACGCCGCCGGGGCTCTTTCTCGGGCGTCTCGCGAACTTCACGAATAACGAGCTTTGGGGCCGCCCCACCACAATGCCCTGGGGGGTCGTCTTTCCGGGCGAAGCCGCGCAGACCAGCCCCGGCATCGAGGGGCTCTGCGCGAGGCACCCGTCGCAGCTTTACGAAGCGTTGCTCGAAGGAATGGTGCTGTGCATCCTTATGCTGGTTCTGGCATGGCGAAAGGGCTGGCTGAAAAGGCCCGGTGCCCTGACAGGGGTGTTTCTTGCGGGCTATGGCATGTCCAGGGCCTTCGTCGAGTTCTTCAGGCAGCCGGATTTGCAATTCGTAAGTGAGGATAACCCAATCGGACACGCCCTGCATTTCGGAACCTGGGGACTAACGATGGGGCAGGCGTTGTCGCTGCCAATGATCTTTGCCGGACTGGCATTGATCTGTTGGGCTTTTCGCATGCAACAGCGAGATCGCGACCAGAAGACAACCGAGACATTGTAAGTTTCGATCCGCTCGAACCTATGCAATGAAACGCTGCGCGCCGTTTATCCCAAAACGAGAATCAAGTCATCCGACAGCGAAAGGTCCGGAATGTGAAGGTTCTCTGGTGCGGGTCCTTTTCTGATGCGCCCGGCGGTGTCATAATGCGAGCCGTGGCAAGGGCAAAACCAACCTCCAAAATCGCCGGAGCCGTTTCCAAGCGGAACGCATCCCAAGTGAGTGCAAACGCCAATCATGACCAAATACTCTTCGCGGCCGGGAACTGCCCGGTGCTCATCGGTCGCCGGCACGTCCCCGTCGAAGTTGGGGTTTCTTGCGATCGCATCAGGTAGGTCGGCGACACTTTCGGAACGCGCCGCAGAAATTTCCTCTTCAGTTCGATAGCGGATGAACACCGGTTTTCCCCGCCACTTCAAAGTGAGTTGCGTGCCGGGTGTCAGCTTGGAAATATCCACGCGGATACTGAGCAAAGCTCTGACATCAGCGGCAGGGTTCATCTGGTTAACAAGCGGCCAGATGGCCGCGCCCGTGACTACGGCCCCTGCCCCGGCAGTTGCATAATATAGGAAATCGCGTCGCTCTGCATGGTCAATAGACTTTGTCGTAGCTCCTCTTAGGGGATTTCAGCACTGGAAGCTCAAGCAGATTCTTGTAACAGACTGTATCGCTACCGGCCTGAACGGTATTCCGGGGGGCGTGGAAAGGTAGTGCACAGCAATCAACAAGCTCAGATGTCGCGACTGCTTGACTCGGCATTTTCTTCGGCGTTCAAACCTGCAAAACCCCAAACATCCTTACGACTTCCTTCGACGACGAAATTGATGTAAGCGAGTCTGGCTTGTAGATATGCCGTTACTCGCGGGACATTTTCTTTAACCTCCCAGGTTTGGGAAGAAGGAGATGTTCATGACCAAAGATCAACGCGAGATCCAACGCAAGTTGCGGATACTGCGACATGCGGAGGAGATCGGTCACGTCGCGAGGACTTGCCGCTATTTCGGGATAGGTCGATCCAGCTTCTACCGTTGGCGTCAAGCCTATGCGGAGCGTGGCGAAGCTGGCCTGATCAACGCGCCGCCCATTCCCAAGTGGCATGCCAATCGGACGCCGCCTGAGCGCGAGAACAAGGTACTTTATCTTCGGCGCAAGTATCACCTCGGCCCGATGCGGATCGTCTGGTACTTGGAGCGCTATCACGACATCAAACTGTCTGACGCCACGGTTTCGCGCATCCTGCGCCGCCATGGGCTGAACCGCCTCCCTCGCGGCACTCGCATGCGCAAGGTTCACACCAAACGTTATCAGAAGCAGGTACCCGGCCATCACATCCAGATGGATGTTAAGTTCCTGACCTTCATTGACTAGAAAGGTGAGAAGGTACGCCGGTTCCAATACACCGCCATCGATGACGCAACGCGGGTTCGGGCGCTGAAGATTTACGAAAAGCACACCCAAGCCAATGCAATCAACTTTGTTGACCACGTCGTTGAAAAGTTCCCGTTCCGCATCCGCGAAATCAGGACGGATAATGGCCATGAGTTCCAGGCCAAATTCCATTGGCATGTCGAGGATCTTGGCATCCGCCATGCTTACATCAAGCGCGGGACGCCGCAGCTGAACGGTAAGGTGGAACGGTCACACAGGTCGGATGGGCAGGAATTCTACCAGTTGCTGAGCTACAAAGGCGATGTCGATCTTGAAGCAAAGTTGGGCGAATGGGAGCGCTTCTACAACTTCCACAGGCCGCATGGCGCACATAACGGAAAGACGCCTTACGAAGCGCTCAGAGAGAAGCTATAATCAACAAACGGGATGTCCCACGAGTAACCGCACCTTACAATCATCCAGATCTCGCGCCCTTTCATGCGACCCATCGCCGTCTGAATGCCAGTATCGATGGCTTTGGTGGCGTTGACTACGCCAAGAAACCCACCCAGCAGGAGCACAAACAGCGCTACATCAATTGCGTTCGCCGCATAACTGTCCGGGTCATAGAATCCTGCCACGGGAGCTAGCATGACTTCGACAAAGCCCTGCGGATTGGGATCGACGGTCTGGTAGGTTCCCGGCACGGCGACTTCACGCCCGACCTCTTCGTTCATCGCACGATCATATTGTCCTGCGGGGATGATCCAGGTCAGGGCTGCGACAATGATGATTAAGACAAAAAGGATCGAGTACGCGGTCGGAAACCATGACGATACGCCATCACTGTGTGATTCCCTATCGGTTGGATTGTCGCTCATGGGTCCGCTCCCGTCTTGTCATTGAGTTGCGTCATGTGTCTGCGTGAGGTTTGGCAAGAAGGCGGGAACACGCGCGGCATACGCGTCGAACCTGTCTCCGAACGCGGCCCGGGTTTCCCGCTCCTCTGCGCGAGCAAGCCGCACGTACATCCAGATCAACACCGGATACATTGCCAGTGTCAGCAATGTCGGCCACTGGACCAGAAAGCCGTTCAAAACGAGGATGAAGCCCACGTATTGCGGATGTCGGACGCGCGAATAGGGACCACTGGTAGCCAGCGTGCCGTTCCGTTGGGCTTGGTAGAGCACTCGCCAGGCAGCCGAGATCATCCAGAACCCAAGCCCGATCAGAACGAAGCTCAGGATGTGGAAAGGACCAAAATGGGGATTCGCCTGCCAGCCGAAGAGCATTTCCGGAAGGTGGCCGGCATCGTGCGAAAACCAGTCAATGCCCGGATATGAGGTCTGCAACCAACCGGACAGCAGATAAATCGTGAAAGGAAAGCCATACATTTCAGTAAACAGCGCAACGAGAAACGCGCTGAAAGCTCCAAAGCTGCGCCAGTCGCGCGCCGTTTGCGGCTTGAAGAAGCTGAATGCAAAAATGATGAAAATGGCCGCATTCAGCAGGGCAAATATCCACAGCCCATATCCTGAATCATGCATCATGACTTGTCACCTCCGCCATGACCCCCGTGCCCACCATGCATGAAGAGATGCATTACGACGCATCCAAGAAGAAGCAGCGCGAGAAACCCATTGCCGCCGAAAATATGGACACGATGTTCGAATGCGAGGAGGAACGCTCCAATCCCCAGAGCAATCAGAAGAAAGACGCCTGTGCGAGATTTCCAAAAGCCCTTTTCCTGATTGTCGTGGTTATGATTGTGCTCAGTCATTTACTTTGATCCTGTTGCTGTCGAAGGGAGAAATTGTCTGCCGTCATTGGCTCAGAACTTCAGTCGTCTCAGCCTCAAGGAGTTCAGCACAACCGACAGCGATGACGCACTCATCGCGAAAGCGGCGAAGATGGGGCCGATCAGGATGCCGAAGAATGGATAGAGTACGCCCGCGGCGATCGGCACGCCCGAGGCGTTGTAGATAAGCGCGAAGAACAGGTTCTGGCGGATGTTGCGCATCGTGGCCTGGCTCAGCTTTCGGGCGCGCACGATGCCGTCCAGGTTGCCTTTGACCAGAGTGAAGCCCGCGCTCTTGATAGCGACGTCTGCGCCGGTGCCCATGGCAATGCCGACATCGGCCTGTGCCAGCGCCGGGGCATCATTGACCCCGTCGCCCGCCATCGCGACTTTCCGACCCTGCTCCTGCAATTCCTTGATGATCCGGGCCTTGTCCTCGGGAAGGACATCGGCGCGGATTTCGTCAATGCCAAGGCGGTTCGCGACGGCCAGCGCGGTGCGCTCGTTATCGCCGGTGGCCATGATGATGCGGAACCCCAGTTCGTGCAGCGCCTCGAGGGCGGTGGGCGTGGTCTCCTTCACCGGGTCGGCCACGCAGACGAGCCCGGCGATCGTGCTGTCGAACACGATGAACATGACGGTCTCACCCTCGTCGCGCCGCGCATTGGCGGCATCCACCAGGGCACCGCTATCCAGCCCCATGTCTCGGATCAGCGCCGCATTACCCAAGGCAACTGCCTTGCCATCGACGCGGCCCTTGACGCCCTTGCCGGTCACCGCCTCGAAATCCTCGGCCTTTGCGAAATCCACGCCGCGTTCCTCTGCACCACGCACGATAGCCTCGGCCAGTGGGTGTTCCGACCCACGTTCGAGCGAAGCGGCGAGACGCAGCACCTCGGCCTCGTCATGGCCGTCTTCGGGCAATACCGCCACCAGCCTGGGCTTGCCTTCGGTCAGGGTTCCCGTCTTGTCCACGATCAGTGTGTCGATCTTCTCGAACCGTTCCAGTGCTTCGGCGTTCTTAATCAGCACACCCAACTGCGCCCCCGTACCCGTCGCGGTCATGATCGACATCGGCGTGGCAAGGCCAAGCGCGCAGGGGCACGCGATGATGAGCACCGCCACCGCCGAAACAAGGCCATAGGCCATGGCCGGGTCCGGTCCCCAGATCGACCAGACGACGAAAGACACGATGGCGACCGCTATGACAGCCGGCACGAACATGCCTGCCACCTGATCGGCATATTTCTGGATCGGCGCGCGGCTGCGCTGCGCATCGGCGACCATCTGCACGATCTGGCTGAGCATCGTGTCAGCGCCGACGCGCGTGGCTTCGATCACGAGGCTGCCGGTGCCGTTGATCGTGGCGCCGGTGACGGGTTCGCCGGCGACTTTCTCGACGGGAACAGGCTCGCCGCTGATCATCGACTCGTCCACCGAGGAGCGCCCTTCGACGACGACCCCATCGACCGGCACCTTATCGCCGGGCCGGACACGCAGGTGATCGCCCAGTTGCACCTGCTCGAGCTCGATCTCTTCCTCGGTTCCATCGGGGCGGATCACCACCGCTGTCTTCGCAGCCATGTCCAAGAGGGCGCGAATCGCCTTTCCGGTACCTTCGCGGGCGCGCAGTTCCATGACCTGCCCAAGAAGAACCAGCGTGACGATCACGGCGGCGGCCTCGAAGTAGACACCGACGTTGCCGTTCTCATCGCGGAAACCCGCTGGGAATATCTGGGGCGCAATGACCGCAAGGATACTGAATATGTAGGCCGCGCCCACGCCCATCCCGATCAGACTGAACATGTTCAGGTTCATCGTTCGGAAGGAGTGGTAACCGCGCACGAAGAACGGCCAGCCCGACCACAAAATCACCGGCGTCGACAAGGCAAGTTCCAGCCAGAGAGATGTCCGTTCGCCCAGCAATTCCATGAAATAGGTGAAACCGACGAACGGCCCCATCGCGAGGACCAGGACCGGGATGGTTAGAACGGCACCGACCCAGAACCGCCGGGTGAAATCGACCAGTTCGGGGTTAGGGCCTTCGTCCTCTGCGCTGACGGTCTCGGGCTCCAGCCCCATACCGCAGATCGGACAGGAGCCGGGGCCGGGATGTCTGACTTCGGCGTGCATCGGGCAGGTATACACCGTGCCGGCGTAGCCTTCGGGCACGGTGTCGTATTCACCCCCCTTGACCCCCGCTGTTGCGGCGCCGTGGGCGTGACTGTGGCCGGAGTGATCATGGCCGTGATGGGCGTGGTCCGCGGCCTCGCCCTCGGGGACCAGGAACATGCCGCATTTCGGGCATTTCCCTTCTTCGGTGCCACGTATCTCGGGGTGCATCGGGCAGGTGTAGACTGTGCCGGTGTGGCCTTCCGGAACCGTGTTGAAAGTTTCCGGGTCGTCAGCCTCCCTTACTGGCTGGCCTTTGCTGTCGTTCATTTTGCGTCCTTTCCTGTCCCGTTCCGTCGAGATGCTGTCTATCCCCGATCCGAGATCTCAAAAATGTGCCCGTGGCCGGCTGAAATCAGGTGTCTTCGCTGACCTGTTTTCAGACAGGCATGTTTTTCAGCTCTTCCATCTGCCTCGCTGCCACATTCTTCGGCTATGACCCATGCCGGAGCGGGCCGGACAACATCGGCAATTCATGTCCTTTTCCTTCCCGAAAAGAAGTTGAACGTCGGCACGAAGATCACGGCGATGTACCAGCCATAGGCAAAGCTCTCGACCAGCCCCAGAAAGGCGCTCGACCAGCTGATCCAGGCCACGCCGGGCAGAAGTGGTAGCCAGGCTTGATACATGGTGGCGGTCGGGAACAGCAGGCCGAAGATAACGCAAAGCACGAAGCTGATCGCCAACAGAGTCCCAAGGGCCATGCCTAAGGGATAGATGCGAACAGGTGTGCGATCAGACATAATTTCTCCTTCCAAACTCTTTGGGGATGTCTCGCTGGGGAGATGACTGCACCCACAGCCAAAGAGGTGTCACGAGGTTTCCTGTATCGTTTTGTCACGATGGGTGCCGAAGATGGCTCCCGATGTGTGATCTTGTTCGAGGGGAATCCGGATGGCTATATCGCGATTTCCCCATGCGTAAGACGAGTGGGCGAGAAACAGGGCACAGAGTCCTGCAAAGGCGCTTAGCGAAATCATGACTATGTTGTCCTTCTTTTGGATGAATGTTGAAAAGTTACCGGCCTAACCTTCTCGCTACGCGAGACCGTGACGCGGTCGATCTCAATTATTGCTGCAGCAGCATCTCCCGCAGCGTGCAGCGGTCGATCGGGCCTCGGGCCGGACTTCGGTGGCTAGACTGACAGAACTGCCGCCACAGCACCCACCGGGCTTTGCGGTTTGGGTTTTATCGTTTTGGATGGTATTTTGAGCCATCTTTTTCTCCTTCAATCCTGGTTTCATATTGAAGACGCCTGCCACGTCATTTCATTACAGGGAAATCGGTGGATTTCGCGACCGATCCAGCGGGTCACTTCGTTCCGCTTTTCAGCAACAGATCGGGCGCGAGGCTTTAGGGCGGAATATCGAGATTTCGCGGCGCGGCATCTTTTCGAGTTCGGTCCGACTGATCGCAATGCGATCCGTGGCAAGGGCCAAACCATCCGCCGAACCCTCAAGCGCTAGAGCTATCCTGACCGACCGGCACACACCCCAATTGGGTGTACACAACTATCACGACCACCCACTCACCTCCCTCGCCAGCCGACCTCTTTTGATCGCGCGCCAGCATCACCCGGTCTTTGTTGGAGTTATCCTCAATGGCATCAATCGGATCAACTAGCTCTTCGAGATCTGTCGCGCGCGCCCCGGAAATCACCTCAGGCGAACGCCGCCATATGAAGGCGGGCTTGCCTGCCCAGTCATCCGTGATCCTGGACCCTACCGCTACGTCCGTCAGATCGAAGATACTGGTCGATTGGCTGATGACATCTACCGAAGGGTTCATGGAATTGATCAGCGGTCAGACCGCAGCGGCCCTTGCGACTACTCCGGTGGCTGCAGCGGCATAGTAGAGAAAGTCTCGCCGACGGCTGCGTTTGGGACACCAATTGTCTGTTTTGAATTGGACATCTTGTTCCCCGTCGCTTGCTGTTGGTCGAGTTCACGACGGCCATTAGCCGCAGCGCTGTTCGTTTGGTTTTTGCTGCTATCAGGCCGCTACTTCCGTAGCTTTGAATTGCTGGTCTCATTTGAAACAACAGGAGACGGTCTTTCGGTATCTAGCAGCAGAACCACGAGTTCGGTCGCCATATCGCGACGTAATCCGGCAAGGAGGTAGGCGCAGTCCTTGGGCCCGAGGCCCAAAATTCTGGCCGCTTCAACCAGACTCTGGCCGTCACTTTCGATCCGCCGAAAGAGTTCTTGGGAAACCGGCGCATCGGCATGGTGCGAATGCGACGCGCATGCGCAGCCCATCCGGTGAACGAGACTAAACAACTCCGTTGAGGCGGCGAGGCGCTTATGGATTGCCGGATCCGATGTATTGTCCTCTCCGCTGATCATTTTGGTGTCTCCCGCCATGATGCCCGGATATGGGCTTTCACGGAAGTCGACGCTTCCTGGCAGAAACCATTACAAGCTGGGCCTATTCACCCAGCATTAGTTGGATGCGTCCTTGGGAGCACAGTGGGTCTGATCCTCGGGGTTTTCGCAGCCGATCGGAGGGCAGTAGCAGTCATCCCAACCTGTCTTGCAACACTTGCCACAATGACCCGTCAGCGCATCGCGCAAGGCCGCGCGGGCACGATGCAGACGCACGCCAAGCGCGTTGCGGGTCAGGTCCATGTCGACGGCGACCGCAGCACGGTCCTCCTCTCCGAAGTCGATCCGACGAATCAATTCTGCATCTGCATCCCGCAGCGCCGGGATCAGACCATCCAGGCAACGGCAAAACTGCGCCATCTGTGCGGGGGCATCATCAGCCAGTGCCTCGGGTTCACTGCCATACGCTTCGGCGAGGCGCCCCCGGCGAGCCACCTTACGGAAATGATCGTTCATCGTCGATCGCAAGATGGCGTAGAGCCAGGAATCCATTCGCTCCACATCTCGCAGCTGGTCTTTGCGCGTCAGCACCCGAACGCAGAATTCCTGCAAAATATCGTCCGCATCCGCCTTGTTGCCCAAACGGCGCACCAGAAATCCCAGAAAGGCTTGCCTACCCTCTGCAAGCGCGATCTCGGCCGGGTCGTGGTCGTGGGCGGGTTCCCGTGTTTCTTTGTCTGGCTCCGTCATATCTCATCCCTCCATTTCATTGAGATGCGAGCACATTGCATTAAGTTCGACAAAACGCGGCACTCAAGTTCGTTCATCGAAGGTGACGGATAAACGACCGGTTCTCGGTTGCTTTGGAGGGTTGCGTCTTCAAACCTCATTGAGTGTCCGTTCCTTTCCGCAGTGAACCATCGCTATTCCTAAAAATATCATAACGATGCCTGCAATTTGTAACACAGAGAGCCACTCACCATAGACCACGATACCCAAGGTCAGTCCAAAAACCGGAATGAGAAAACTGAAGGCATTGGCACGATTCAATGGAACTGTTTCAAGCGCTGAGAACCACAGCCAATAGACAAGTGCCGATCCTGCCATCGCCAGGACGAGAAGCGACGCGATGAATGCGGGCGCCCAGTTAATTGTAGTTGGCTCCTCCATGGATATCGCCGCAATGACGAGTGGTACGCTACCTAACAGCATCTGCACGCCCATTGCCGAAAGGCTGTCCACCTTTCCTGCAATGGATTTTATCAGGACGTTGCTAAGCGTAACGCCAGCGGCTGCAAGAATGATGTACAAAACGCCAATGGCATAACTCTCGTTCCCGTCTGTCAGAAAATCCGGCAGGGCAATTAGCACAATCCCCGCAAATCCAGCAAACAAACCTGCGCTACCAATTAAGGACAGCTTTTCCCCGAGCCAGAACGCCGCGAGGACAGCTGCCAGAAGAGGTTGCGTGTTCGCTATTACTGTCGCAAGTCCCGGTGAGACAAACTCTGCCGCATGAAACATCCCGAGAAAGCCAAGACTCGTCGCACCGAAGCCAACTCCCGCTAGCGTCAACCAAACTCGGTGCCCTCGCGGAAACGGTCGCCCTAAGATCAACGCCAAAACTGTAAGCACGCCGCCTGCGAGGAGCGCCCTCATGGCGGCAAAAGTTAAATGAGGCGAGTATTCGAGCCCGGCCACGATGACCGGGAAGCACAAGGCCCAGAGCACCATCGCAAGGACAATCTTCAGGGCCGCTACTGGTGTCATGTGTGGTCCTTTCATCGAACCGGCTCACGTTCATTCTGTCTACGATCTACAGGATCAAGCGTCAGATACCGAAGAAACCTGTCACCAAATGTAACCAGGTCGACTTCTGCGACAGACCATTACACGACAAGTCCGGGCGCCTGTTGCGCGACACGTCGCGTTTGCCATGTTGGACCTACAACACGCCAAAAATGGAGGCTTACAATGAAACGCAACACCACGCTCATTCTCGCAACCGCATTTGCTACGGCTCTCGGCGGCGCAGCGCTCGCGGACATGGGATATGTAACCGGGCATCATGATCTGCCCGACCGCGATAACAACATCCACATGAACGATACGATGCGCGGCCATTTCGATCACGCCGATCAAAACAAGGACGGCAAGGTCACGCGCGCGGAGATGGAGGCCCATATGGAGGCTGCATCAGAGTTCAAGAGCATGTTCGAAGAGCGCTTTGACAATCCGCAGCGAGGCCAATGAAGCTATACAACAGGCGCTCTGGCTGACAAAGGAAAGTCAAATTCTCTGCAGCTTAAACACGACTGTGGCGCTCAAAATGCGCCGCAGTCAGCTGAAGTCTCATAACGGCTATGGCCTTCTTTTCGTCCGTGCTTCGCCTCGCGATAGAGAACGCTAAGTCGACGCGATTCACCGATTCCGGTTTCGGATAGCGTCGGAAATCAACACGGAAACCTATGCGAAAACAAGGAGCGACCCTATGAGATTGCCGTTACTAGCAATCGGTGCAGTAGTACTCACTAGCAGCGCTGCAATAGCCGATGTCTACATTCCGGAAGAAGAACTCGGAACAGTACTTCATCTGAACGAAGCCTTTGAGGTTGTTGGCCGCATCGAGGGTCTCGACAACGTTCACGGACTGGCCGGCGCAACAAACCGCGGCATCCTGGTTGCCGGTAGTCTTACGGAAACCGAAGTCGGCATGGTGCCCAAGCCTTCCGTAGTTTCTGAGGAGGATCACGCAGCCCACCACGGAGGCGGAGAAGATGCCGGCCCGGCCACTTCGAGTCTGATCACCTTGGTCGACGCGGACAGTCATGAAATCCTGCGTCGCATCGAAGTTCCCGGAATCGTTCACCATGTCGGGGTTTCGTCGGATGAACGCTTCGCCGCGGTGACGCATCCTGGACTCGATCCTGTTTCGCTGATCGACCTGGAACGCGGTGAGGTTACTGCGACCGTCGCCACGGGTCCGACCCCGGAATATGTAATCGCCGATCCAAAGAAGGGCTATTTCTTCGTTTCCAACGCCGGGAATGACACGATCAGCGAACTCGAGCCTAAAGACGGGATTGTTACGCGCAACTACAAACTGCAAGGTCCACCCAAGCACATGGTGCTGGATGCCGGGGCCCGTCAATTGATTGTCAGCGAGTCTGACGTCGGCAAGGTTTCAATTGTCGATGCCGACAGTGGTGAAACTCTTGATACGTTTGAACTTGGAGGAAACCTGCACGGCGTTGCAGCCGATAAAGATACAATCTGGTCGAGTGCACGCGAGCGTATTCTTGTGGTACGCATTGACCGCGCAACAGGTGAGCGTGTGGAAGTCAACATCGGACCCGAACCCTATCACATGGTGCGCGTGGACGATGTGCTTCTGGTAAGCAGCACATCCAAGAACGAGCTATGGGTTCTCGACCCGAAAACGCTTGATCTTCTCACGACTGTCAAGACCGACAGCACGGGGCATCAATTCGTTCAAATACCATAGGTTCAGACGATTTCAGCCAAAGCGGACACTGCAGTTTAGGTCCGCCACTATGCAAGATTGCTGACGAAATAGTTGAGCTGATCAGTTAGTGCGAAATCAGCAATTGCAACGCTGCGGTGTGTACAACAGCCCTGCTGGCAATCTAGGCTGAAACAAAGCACCACGCCGTTCCGGAAATAAGGGCCGTGACGGCGTGGCTAGTTTAGTCAACTCTGAAAAACTTGTAGCGGCTCAGCTGCTTGAGATAGCTTCCTTCAATCAAAAGCTAAGCCTGCGAGAGGAGAATTCGATCACGCTCTTGTTCAGCAAGCCACCCTGCCCTTTTGTGAGAGTTCTTCACAACTAAAATCCTGGATCAGCAAACTCCCCGAGCAGGGCGTTTCGCTTGAACCATTTGTCACGTTCATCGTGGGCTTCAACCTCCTCGCGCGACACCATGCCGTCCTGATTGCGGTCTATGTGCCGAAAGTGGCCTTTCATTGTATCTCCCGAATGGGTGGCATCACCTCGCTTGGGCAGTTCGTGATGCCCGGTACCGTAGCCGTTGTCTGCCAAGACAATACCACCAGCAGACACCGCGACAGTTGTACAAAAAATCAGTGCCAGTTTACGTCTCATTCACTTTCTCCTTTTCTCCTACATGAATTGTTTGCCGATGAAGTATGACTTGGGTTGGGAACGCTGCTAACGGCACGTTTGTATCAATCTGTCGCAAAGTGTGGCTTTGTTACATTAAGTGACAAATTTTCTCGGCAGCGATCCTTTCATCGCTTAGGTACAAAAGATGATAAAATCTCCGCACATACTTCTGGTCGATGACAGCGCCGAAATTCGCAAAGCGGTTGCGCGATACCTGGAAAAGAATGACATGCGCGTGACGACGGCGGTCGACGCTTCCCAGATGGATAGTCTACTCAAGATTGGCCGCTATGACCTTATTGTCCTCGACGTGATGATGCCAGGCGAAGACGGGATATCGGTCTGTCGTCGTCTGTCCACCACAGGGCTGGCCCCAATCCTCATGTTGACAGCGCTTGGCGAGGAAATGGACCGCATCATCGGCCTCGAAGTCGGTGCGGATGACTATTTGCCCAAGCCCTTCAACCCTCGCGAGCTACTGGCGCGGATAAAGGCAATTCTGCGCCGCGCGCAGAAACCGGAAGCGCTCGCCGGGAGTCTTACGGGCAGCAGGGTTAGGTTCGCGGACTGGACGCTCGAAACCGATACGCGCCGCCTTTTCGCAGAGGACGGCCGCGAGGACGTACTGACGACATCAGAATTCAAACTTCTGACGATCTTGCTCGAGCGCCCGCGTATCGTGATGAGCCGAGAACAGCTTTTTGATCTGACAGTCGGACGAACACCGGCCGCTTTCGACCGGACGATTGACAACCAGATTAGCCGCCTCAGGCGGAAGATCGAGTACAACCCAGGTCGTCCGAAGATCATCACAACGGTTCGAAACGGGGGCTATTGCCTTTCAACGGATGTCGAGGTGCAGCAGTGATCCGCAAGCGGCTGGATAGTCTACGCGTCCAGCTTCTGTTGCTCATCATCGGTAGTCTCGCCGTCGCCCAGGCGATTAGCATTTGGCTGTTCGTGGACGAGCGCAGTCTCGCCGTGCGTGCTGCTATAGGGGCAGAAGCGGCCGGGCGCGCGGCGAATGTGGCCCTGCTACTCGAACAGGCTCCAACGGACTTGCGAGCCTCCATTCTTCGAGCTGCAGACTCGCCGCTGGCACGGTTTCGGATCAACCCGCAGGCGGCTGTTGATCATCTTGATCACCGCGCCGGAGGAGCTGTCGAAGCGCGCGTCAGGTCATTGTTTAGCCCTGAA
The DNA here is from genome assembly GCF_002917925.1 of Roseovarius confluentis. Lineage (GTDB taxonomy): Bacteria > Pseudomonadota > Alphaproteobacteria > Rhodobacterales > Rhodobacteraceae > Roseovarius > Roseovarius confluentis. Next base: position 178,717 of record NZ_PPFE01000011.1, read on the forward strand.
GACAGTCGCGAAATCCGAGTAGAATTGCATGAGTTTGAGCGCGCATTCCCACCAATGAGTTCAGTGCCGCCGCAAATAGTCGCAGAGCACAAGCAGATGATGCATGACAAGATCTCAGGGCTTGAATTAACATTATCTATCGCGCTTGAAGATGGCACATGGCTGAATGTCGATACGCGCTTTCAGCGACCGCCGCTACAGTGGCCAATCTTTTCTGCGGTGAGTTTTGGTTTCACGGCGGCGTTCCTGATCGGTGTTGCTTGCTGGTACTTGCTTGCTCGCCTGACCTGGCCGTTAAGGCGCTTGGCGCAAGCCGCAGACAGGCTTGGGAGGGGAGAGGAAAACAAGCCACTCCCAGTCGCGGGACCAAGCGAAGTCAGAGAACTGACGGATACCTTCAATCACATGCAGGAGAGACTGGTGCGCACGGTTGCTGACAAGACGCGTATAATGGCCGCTCTGGGTCACGATTTGCGTTCGCCACTGACCGCATTGCGGGTTCACGCAGAGATGGTGGATGAGGAAGAGACGCGTGACGCCTTGGTGAAATCCATCGAGGAAATGCAGGAAATGGTCGAGCGCACACTGGCTTTTGCTCGAGGCATGGCAATAAGTGAACCTCCTGAAACAATAGAATTCGGGGAATTTCTCACTGAGCTGAAGTGTGACATGCTCAACGCATTCCGACTCGAAACGGACACACCGCTTCGGGTGAGGCTTCGGCCTCAATCCATGCGCCGAGCTTTGCGGAACGTCATAGAAAATGCAGTACGTTACGGCGACGATGTCGAGGTCACGTATAGCCGCGAGTATGACAGGGCATCAATCTGGGTTCGTGATCATGGTCCCGGCATCCCGGAGACGCAGCTAGAAGAGGTTTTCGAACCATTTTTTCGGGTCGAGACGTCACGCTCACGCGAGACGGGTGGCACCGGTCTCGGCCTGTCAATCGCACGCACTATCCTGCGCTCGCATGGCGGCGATATAACTTTGCAGAACCACCCGGACGGCGGGCTTCTTGCGCGACTCGATTTGCCGTTTTCACAAAGTTCCAACCAGCAAGAAAAGACAGTATCATGAATGCCTATATGACGGTCAAATCCAGCGTAATCGCTCTGTTCGCGGGCACAGTCTCGGCCCTCGCGGATCCAGGCGGCATTGCTGATAACACCTTTGGACACATGATGTGGGGAGATGGTCATGGTTGGTGGGGAGGTTTCGGCATGATCCTTTTCTGGGGGGTGATTATCGCGGTTACCGTATTCTTCTTCCGTATGCTCACCAGCAACCGTTTGGGCGAAACTCGCGATGCGATGGAGATCCTCAAGGAACGCTATGCACGCGGTGAGATCGACGAAGATGAGTTTCGGCGCCGCAAGCAAGAACTCCAAGGCTAAGCCATCATGCCCTTTCCCGCTTCGCCGAAATGACCTCCCAGACATCATGCCAAAGGCGCGAGTATGAACGTGTTGCTCGAGAAGCCAACAGATACGCGACCTGCCACAGCATAAAACAAAACCGGCGCAAGTGTGACCGCACAGCAGACTCATATCCCAAAGTTCATCATGTTACTTGAATTGGAAAGCTCTACTCGTGATTTGGCCATTTTCATAATGTCGAGGCCCCGTAATTCGAAACCCTGCTAAAGGCTTATCCTGCAGGGAGGTGAGCGATACAAACCGTTACGTATTTCACGGAGTTTTCATCCCGACCATTCTTGACCTTCCAGTGCGGGAAGGCGGTTCAAGAGTCCCATTCAAGGATCGAATGCGCGGAGACGGACGATGGAAGACAAGACCCCCAGGGCAATAAGACGCCGAGGCTTTCTATTCTTTTCGGTTGGAGGGCTCGTTGCTCTTGCGGCACCATCGGTGTTGCGTGCCCAAGAGTTCGGACTCGGTTCGCCGGAATATTTCGTCATTCCGGTTGCATCGCTGGCAGGATCACTTTGACGCGCTCGGCAAAGGAATTCTGCTTTCCGATACCAACACCAGAGTTCTTCAGCACTGGACCGCGGATGGGGAGATGCGCATCTACCCCACATCGGTTCCTAAGGGCGACGAACTCACGCGGCGTGGCTATAGCGAGATCGTCTACAAGGACGATGCGCCGGATTTGGTGCCCACCACGTCGATGCGCGAGCGCGATCCGTCTTTGCCGGCATATGTCGCCCCCGGCCCCGAGAACCCGCTGGGCGTGCGCGCCATGCATCTGACCTGGCAGTACTACCGCATCCATGGGACCGGCGACACGCGCAAGATCGGTCGCAAATCCTCCAGCGGCTGCATCGGTCTCTACAACGAAGATATCATCGAAGTGTTCGACAGGACTCCAATCGGCACCCAAGTCAAACTTATCTGAAGTAAGGATCAAATGAACAAGACAGTTCTAGCCATTCTGGCCTTCTTCGTGTTGGGCGGCGCAGTAGTCTACTGGAAAATCGCGCAGCAACCCCAGCAGGGGATGGGCCATTCGGTGGTACCTCCCGACACCAGTGATCTGGAATCGGGCGCCCCCATGGTCGAAGTTTCGCTGCCGGCGGAGCTTTCGGACCAGGCGCAGATGGGCAAGCGGGCCTACGAGGCGAAATGTGCGGAATGTCACGGCAAGAACGCCGCAGGCCAGAACGAGGTCGCACCACCACTCGTGCACAAGATCTACGAACCGAACCACCATTCCGACATGGCGTTCGTGATGGCCGCGAAAAACGGTGTGCGCGCGCATCACTGGAATTTTGGAAACATGCCGCCGGTCGAAGGTTTGACTGATGGCGACGTCGAGTTGATCGCACGCTATGTACGTGAATTGCAGACGGAGAACGGGATCAACTGAGCCTTGGGCAGGTTCCGGGTGCCCACTCTCACTATCCGGCCTGATCTTCCGATTTTCAGATCTGATTGCCGGCGCCATAATTGCCGCGATTGAAACACAGGATTCTCCATGCCGACGCGACGCGATTTTCTCATGCAGGGGGCGGCTATCGCCGCGGCGCTTGCCCTTCCAAAGCGGCTTTATGCCGCAACGTCAGAGTTCCAATCCCTGGACGCACGCACGGCCAGCGTTCAATTGGCGCCGGAAGACTATCCCAAGACCGAAATCTGGGGCTATGGCGGCGCGATGCCCGGCCCTCAAATGCGTCTTCAGCAGGGTGCGCGGCTGCAACGCCGCTTCATGAACGCACTGCCCCAGGCAAGCACGGTGCATTGGCACGGGGTTCGCATAGACAATGCGATGGATGGTGTTGCCGGGCTGACCCAGCCCGCGGTCGAGCCGGGGCAAAGCTTCGACTATGATTTTACCGTGCCGGATGCCGGAACCTACTGGTATCACGCGCATAACCGCTCGACCGAACAGGTGGCGCGCGGGCTCTATGGCGCGTTGATCGTCGAGGAATCCGAGCCGCCGGACCTGGATCGGGAAGAGACACTGATCCTTGATGACTGGCTGCTCGACCCCGAAATGGCGCAGATCGCCCCGGACTTCACCTCGCGCCATGACCGCGGCCATGCCGGGCGGCGCGGCAATTTCATCGCCACCAACGGCCGGCACGACCTTTCCCTGGAGGTGCGCCAACACGAACGTCTGCGCCTGCGCCTCGTCAACGCGGCCAACGCCAGGATTTTCGTGCTGTCGCTTCATGGCATGGAGGGCTGGACGGTTGCACTGGACGGCATGCCACTGCCCCGGCCCGAGCCGCTCGCTGAGGCGCTGATCCTCGGCCCCGGTCAGCGGGCCGATCTGATCGTCGACGTGACCGCCGCGCCCGAGGAAACCGCCCATCTCGTTCGCCTCGACGATCAGGAGGCGGCCTCGCAGGTGGCTTTCACCGTGACTGGAAAGGCCTCGACCACGCGCCGGGATGCACCGGACGCGCTGCCACCCAATCCGGGGATGGAGGTGATCGGCCTCGATGACGCCAGGACCGTGCGGCTCGACATGCAGGGCGGCGCAATGGGCACGCTCGACAGCGCGTTTCTGAATGGCGAGAAGAAAAGCTTTCGTGAGTTGGTGGACGCCAACCAGTTCTGGTCTTTCAACGGGACAATCGGCATGAACGATACCCCGCTTGTCGATGTCGCGAATGGGGAAACGGTCAAGCTGCAGATCTACAACGAAACGTCCTTTCCTCACGCGATGCATCTGCATGCGCTGCATTTCCGCGAGATCAGCGAGGATGGCGGCCTAGGGCCCTTGCGCGACACGATCCTGATGTTCGGCGGCCAGACCCGCACGATCGGTTTCGTGGCCGACAATCCCGGCGATTGGCTGTTTCATTGCCACATGCTCAGCCACGCGGCCTCGGGCATGATGACCTGGATGAAGGTGACATGATGCGACGCTCGCTTGTCCTCTTTCTACTCGTGGTCGGCGCGGCTAGCGTTGGCGCCTGGATGATGGCGGGTAGTGGCACATCCGGCACCGCGACGTTGCGGCAGACGGTCGATCTGGCCGAGGGCGAAAAACTCTACCAGGAGTATTGCGCCTCTTGCCACGGCGCCGATCTCGAGGGACAGGTCGGATGGCGCTCGGCCGGAGAGGATGGCATCCTGCCCGCACCCCCGCATGACGAAACCGGTCACACCTGGCATCATCCTGATAGTGTTCTGTTCGACTATACCAAGCTCGGCGGAAAGAAGACTCTCGCGAAGCAGGGTGTGGATTTCCAAAGCGGCATGCCCGGTTTCGGTGACGAGCTGACCGATGCGCAGATATGGAACATCCTCGCCTTCATCAAATCCACATGGCCCGACCGTCAGAGAGAGGTCCAGGCCGCCCGCAGCGAGGCAGAACAGCAGAAACGAGGAAACTGAAAATGATATCGCTTCGATTGGCAATGCTCGCCCTGAGTATCCTGTTGCCGTTTTCCGCATTTGCACAGGCCCTGAGCGAGGAACGCGTCAAGGAACTGGCCCTAGAAGCGATTCTAGAAAACCCCCAGATCATCATGGAAGCGGTGCAGCTTCTCGAACAGCAGGAAGCGACCGCGCAGGCAGAGGCCGCGGCGGACGTGCTCAAGGAACAACGCCAGCTCTTGGAAGAGGATCCGAACGCGCCGGTGCTGGGCAATCCTGATGGGGACGTCACTGTTGTGGAGTTTTTCGACTACAACTGTCCCTATTGCCGCAGGGCCATGTCGGAGGTTGAAGGTTTGATCGAGGCGGACACGAATGTGCGGCTCGTCTTTCGCGAATGGCCGATACTCGGTGACGGGTCCGTCTTCGCCGCGAAAGCAGCCCTGGCGGCACGCAATCAGGACAAGTATGAAGAATTCCACTGGGCGCTTATGGGCATGGAGGAACGTGCGCAAGAGGCGTCTGTCCTGCGGATCGCTGAAGAAATCGGCCTTGATGTGGACCAGCTGCGTTCGGACATGGAGGCGCCGGAGGTCCAGAGGCACATCGACGAATCGATGCGGCTGGCGCAGGCATTGGGCTTCAACGGCACACCGTCGTTCGTGATCGGAGACCACCTGCTTCCCGGTTTGGTCGAACAAGACCAACTGGAAGCCTTGGTTGATGAGGCCCGCGAAGGGGAACGAAACTAGTGCGATGATGGAGAACCGGCGCCGGAATTGTCCGGCGCCAATGGTCTTCAGGTCGTCGAGGCAGCCGTAACACCGAAACCGGCATTTCGGATGGCCTCCGTCAGGGCGTGCTCGTTCAGCACGCTATCAACCTCGACTTGCCGCGTACCCGTATCGCAGGTCACGGACGCTGTTGGGTCTATCGCCTTGATCGCCTTTTCGATCGTTGCGGTGCAATGGCCGCAACTCATATCCGAAACCTTGAAGCTACGCATATCTGTTTCCTCCAGTTCTCGGCATTAGATGCATGCCTCCCGCATGGGAAGGTCAAGGGCGAAAAAATGTCTCGGCGCCGTTGACCTTCCAGCGGGGGGAACCAATAGATATCTTGCAGGAGATGAAGGAGACGTTCATGCCGGAGTCAAGAGAGTTGCGTTTTTCTGTTCAGAACATGTCTTGCGCGTCCTGCGTCGGTCGGGTCGAGCGTGCGCTTTTAGCATTGCCCGGTATCGACGAAGTGAACGTGAACCTCGCCGCCGAAACGGCGCAGGTCCAGATCGACTCGGATGCTCGGATCCCCGAGGTGATCGGGGCGCTGGACAATGCCGGCTATCCCGCCCGCACTCAGACCGTGCGCCTGAACGTCTCGTCCATGTCCTGCGCCTCCTGCGTGGGACGGGTGGACAAGGCGCTGGCGGCGGTGCCGGGCGTGCTCGACGTGGACGTGAACCTCGCGTCGGAAACCGCGACCGTGACCTATGCCGAAGGCGCTGTCGATCCGGCTGACCTGTTGCAGGCCACCGAGGCGGCGGGCTACCCGGCCGAGTTGATCGAAGATGCTGCAGAGGATCGCGGCGCGCGCAAGGACGCCGAGGCTCATGCGCTCGCCCGCAGGACCGTTTTCGCGGCGGCACTGGCCCTGCCTGTCTTCCTGCTCGAGATGGGAGCGCATCTCGTGCCGGGCATGCACGAGATGATCGGGCGCACCATCGGCTATCAGGCCAGCTGGATGATCCAGTTCATGCTGACGACCGTCGTGCTGTTCTGGCCCGGACGCCATTTCTACACCAAGGGGTTTCCGGCCCTATTCAAAGGGGCGCCCGACATGAACAGCCTTGTCGCGGTGGGCACCGGGGCGGCCTATCTTTATTCGGTCACCGCGCTTTTCGCGCCCACCGTGCTGCCCGAGGCGGCGCGTGCCGTTTATTTCGAGGCCGCGGCGGTGATCGTCGTGCTAATCCTTCTGGGCCGCTGGATGGAAGCGCGCGCCAAGGGCCGCACGGGGGCCGCGATCCAGAAACTGCTGGGCCTTCAGGACCACACGGCCCGGGTTCTGGTGGACGGCGAGGCGCAGGACGTGGCGATCGAGCGCATCCGCGTCGGCGACATCCTCGTCGTCCGGCCGGGCGAGCGCATCGCGGTGGACGGTGAATTGACCCAAGGCAGCGCGAATGTCGACGAGAGCATGATCACCGGCGAGCCGGTGCCCGTGGCGAAGTCCGAGGGCGATCCCGTCACCGGCGGCACGGTGAACGGCAGCGGCAGCTTCCGCTACCGCGCGACCCGCGTGGGGGCGGACACGACGCTGGCGCAGATCATCCGCATGGTCGAGGAAGCTCAGGGCGCCAAGCTGCCGATCCAAGGCATGGTGGACCGGATCACGCTCTGGTTTGTACCGGCGGTTATGGCATTGGCCGCGCTGGCCGTGCTGATCTGGCTGCTGATCGGACCGGCGCCCGTGCTGTCCTACGCGCTCGTTGCAGGCGTTTCGGTGCTGATCATCGCCTGTCCTTGCGCGATGGGGCTGGCCACGCCCACCTCCATCATGGTTGGCACAGGACGCGCGGCCGAGATGGGTGTCCTCTTCCGCAAGGGCGACGCTTTGCAACAGCTGACTGGCGTGGACCTGGTCGCGCTCGACAAGACCGGAACCGTGACCGAGGGCCGCCCCGAACTGACCGACCTGGTGCTGGCCGAGGGGTTTGAGCGGGCCGAGGTCCTGGCGCTAGTCGCGGCTATCGAGGCGCAGTCCGAACATCCCATTGCCGAGGCAATCATGCGCGCGGCGCAGGCCGAGGGCGTGGCGCGTCACGAGGTCGAGGGGTTTGACTCGATCACCGGCTACGGCGTGCGCGCCAAGGTCGCGGGGCACGACGTGATTGTCGGCGCGGATCGCCTGATGACCCGCGAGGAACTGAGCATCGAGGCGCTGGCCGATACCGAGCGTCGGCTCGCGAAGCAGGGCCGGACGGCCCTTTTCGCGGCCGTTGATGGAAAGATCGCGGCGGTCATCGGCGTGGCCGACCCAGTGAAGCCCGATAGCGCCGCTGCCATCGAGGCGCTGCATGATCTCGGGCTGAAGGTCGCGATGATCACTGGCGACAAGCGCGAAACGGCCGAGGCCATCGCGCATGAGACCGGCATCGACGACTTGATTTCGGGAGTTCTGCCCGATGGCAAGGTCGCTGCGCTGGACGCGTTGCGGCGGGAGGGCCGGCAGATCGCCTTCGTCGGTGACGGGATCAACGACGCCCCGGCGCTGGCCCATGCCGATGTGGGCATCGCCATAGGCACCGGGACAGACGTGGCCATCGAATCCGCGGACGTCGTGCTGATGTCGGGCAACCTGCGCGGCGTCGTCAACGCCTTCGAGGTGTCGGCTCGCACCATGCGCAACATCCGGCAGAACCTGTTCTGGGCCTTCGGCTACAATGTCGCGCTGATCCCGGTCGCGGCGGGCGTGCTCTACCCAGCCTTCGGTCTGTTGCTCTCGCCGGTGCTGGCCGCCGGGGCGATGGCGCTCAGCTCAGTTTTTGTGCTGACTAACGCGTTGCGCTTGCGCCGGATCCGGCCGGCCATGGATGAAGCCAGCAGCTTGAAATCTGAAGGGGCGGATTCTCTGTCCCCTGCCCCTGTCGCTGCTCAATAAGGAGGATCATGCAATGAATATCGGAGATGCGGCCGACCTTTCCGGGCTGCCCGCCAAGACGATCCGCTACTACGAAGATATCGGACTGGTCAAGCCCTTGCGCAGTTCGAACGGTTATCGCACATTCCGTGAAAGTGACGCGCACAAGCTGGCGTTTTTAGGACGCGCCCGTGCGCTCGGTTTCACAATTGAAGATTGCCGTAATCTTCTTGCCCTCTACGAAGACGAAGAGCGTGCCAGCGCCGTGGTGAAGGAGATCGCCAAGCAACATCTTGAGCGAATCGACGGCAAGATCGCCGAGTTAAAGGAAATGCGAGCGACACTCGCGCATCTCGTCCAGGAGTGTGCCGGAGATCACCGCCCGGACTGCCCGATTCTAGCCGATCTGGCCATGAAACGGTGCGACGAGGACGACCGCCGCAAATCAACTTAGTCGGGTCCGAAGACGTGGTTTGGGCCATCCTTCTGGTTGTCGTTCTATTCGGGTCGAGCGGGCTGGTGCACGTCCGTGCGATGACCCTTGTGATGAACCAGGCGCGTGGGACGCCGTCCACGCAGTCCGCACGTCTCCTTTTTGCTCTTTATACGCTTGCGCTTGCCCACATCATTGAAGCCGGACTTTATGCCCTCGGCTTCAGTTTCGGTGAACTCATCGGTATCGGCGGTTTTGAACAGGAGAACGTCGACACGTTTATGGACGTTTTCTACTTTTCCCTAGTCAACTATTCGTCCCTCGGCCTCGGCGATATCTATCCCACGGACCATCTGCGTTTTCTGGCCGGTGCCGAGGCCCTGAATGGCTTTCTCCTAATTAGTTGCTCGGCCTCCACCATCTTTCTCGTGGTTACGAGAGGGAAGGACTAGAAGCGTCAGATGACTTAATGCCCGGAAAATCTGGAACCCTCCAGCGCTGGATGGTTGTTGTTGCTATGTCCGCGACGACAGTGAAAGCAGAAGGAGTACAACATGTCATATTGGAGATTTGCAGCCATGATTGCGACCTCCACGGTTGTAATGTTCGGACTTATGTATTTGAATACTTATCTGATTTCCCACATTTTTTGGTCCGAAACAAGGGCTTACATGGCATTGTTGATGGGTGCAACGATGGCGATCATCATGCTGGTCTTCATGCTATCGATGTATACCAGCAAGGCGATCAATGCGGCGATCTTCGCCGGCGCTGCCGTCGCATTCGCGGGATCTCTCTGGCTGGTGCGTGGGCAGGCCACAGTGGGGGACACCAGCTACATGCGCGCGATGATCCCGCACCATTCCATTGCGATAATGACATCCAGCCGCGCCAACATCTCTGATCCCCGTGTTCGAAAACTGGCGGACGAGATCATCTATGCGCAGGACAAGGAAATCGCTGAAATGCGCTATCTCATCAACGAGATGGAGGCATCGGGTGACGTATCCGAGCCTGAGAAACCTGTGAGCCCTCGCATCGTGAACCTCGACGAAGCCCTTTCTACCGCGAACATCGCCGTGCTCGATCCCGGTTTCCTGACCGAGGAGGAGATCGCTCAGCTTCTGCCCAATGGCGCGGCCTGCACCTTCAACTACACCACTGGCAGTCCGGCTTCTCTGGCACTTGGCGAAGTGAATGGTGAGGCCGTCGGGCTGGTCAAGCTGAGCGGCGACCTCGTGCGGATCGACCAAGGTGCGGCCGGGGAACTAGGCACCGAGGGTCTGGCGATCCTTCTCACCGCCGCCGAGGACGGAACGGCGCTTGACTCGGTGGGCAGCAAGCCGGTCGAGGCGACGATGACGCTGGAGCTCGACGCCGGTCTCTCCGCCGGCTACCGCGGCTTCTACAGCTGCGGGGGCTGACATGGACCAGCAGGCAACTCCGAGCACGGCGAAGCTCTATCGCATGGTGATGCCGGGTCATCTCTGTCCCTATGGCCTGAAGTCGAAGGATCTTCTTGAAAGGGAGGGGTATGAGGTCGAGGACCACCATCTCACCACCCGGGAGGACACCGATGCCTTCATGGAACAGCACAGCGTCGAGACCACGCCACAGACTTTCATCGACGGTGAGCGGATCGGTGGTTACGAGGCTTTGCGGGTGCACTTCGACAACGACAACACGGAAGGCGACGAAACCAGTTATCAACCAGTCATTGCGATTTTCTCAGTCGCGTTTTTCATAGCGCTCGGCCTCAGCTGGGCAAGCTTCGGTAGCATCTTCACGCTGCGCGCGGCGGAATGGTTCATCGCCATTTCCATGTGCTTTCTCGCCGTGCAGAAGCTGCAGGATGTCGAGAGCTTCTCTACAATGTTCCTGAATTACGATCTACTGGCTCGCCGCTGGGTCCGATACAGCTATCTCTATCCGTTTGGGGAAGCTTTCTCTGGTATCCTTATGGTTGCTGGCGCGCTCACTTGGCTTTCGGCGCCGGTTGCGCTGTTTATTGGAATGGTGGGAGCGATAAGCGTTTTTAAGGCGGTCTATGTCGATAAACGCGAGCTTAAATGTGCCTGTGTGGGCGGTGACAGCAATGCGCCACTGGGTTTCATCTCTCTGACTGAAAACCTGATGATGATGCTCATGGGCATCTGGATGCCAATTAAAGTGTTCGCGCTCGGATGGTAGTAGTGTTCGGGTGGCAACCGCGCCACCCGAACATCTAAGTGATTATTTCACCTGCGTGACAGTAAGCTTTCCCTCAACCCGGTCGGCAACGAACTCGATTTCCTGACCCTCCGCCATCTTGGCCATCATTGCTTCGTCAGCGCGGAACACCATGGTCATCGCGGGCATATCAA
>NZ_PPFE01000012.1 GCF_002917925.1 Roseovarius confluentis
TGGTTGGCGCGCGCATCAGAACGCATGCATCGTAATAAGGCCGCCGTCGCGCTCGCCAACAAGTTGGCGCGTATGGCATGGAGCATTCTGAGACACAAAACGGCGTTAGATGCGCCACGAGACGAGGTCGCTATCGGCGTCTAAGCCGGGACGACCCAGAGGAGTTCGCGATAGATCAAAAGCATGGAACGGAAATACTACGTCCCCAGAATCTGACGGCCCAAATGGTCATCTACGACCTGTCCGCTAATGAGATCACGGCGCGTGCGTAACCCCAACAAGGCCACGACCCGCGTGTCGACCAACAGGCCGGATACATATGAGCGACTTCCGAGAACATGCCAGAAATCATTTGCGAACAGCAGCCGGTACATACATTTGGGCCGTCATTCACCTATTTGCCGAGCAACCAGAATGTGAGGTCTCTTATCCGTCACCCTGACCTGATCAGCGCCGGCTTCAGCTCGCTGTTTTCGGCCCGCCGCGGCTGTCAGCGGCATCCGGAAGGATCGGCGGGTGGGCGTCCATGTAGGCATGCGCTGCGCGCAGCACGCGGGTGTCGTCGTGCTTGCCGCCCGCCAGCTGGAAACCCACTGGGAGGCCCGCTTGCGTGAACCCGCAGGGCACCGAGACCGCCGGCTGCTGGCTGAGGTTGAACGGATATGTGAAAGGCGACCACTCGGTCCAGTCGGTCATGGCGCTGCCGGGAGGAACATCGTGGCCGGCCTCGAAGGGCGGGATCGCCACGGTCGGCGTCATCAACAGGTGATAGTCCTGGTTGAACCGCTCGAGATGGCGGGTGAACTCGGCACCTCTGGTCTGCGCGCGAAAATAGTCGACCGCGTCCCAAGCCTCCGCCCGAAGGGCGTTGTCCACGAGGCCAGGATCGAGCATGTCACGCTCTTCCTCGTCGCATTGGCGGTAGAGATCGAGCGAGGCGGTGAACCAGATCATTTGAAAGATCTCGATCGGGCTTTCGAATCCGGGATCGATCTCGACCATGTCCGCACCGAGCGCGGCCATGCGCTCGGCGGCCTCGCGAACGCGCGCCGCCACCGCGGGATCGACCGACGCATAGCCGAGGTCGAGCGACCAGGCGATCCGCAGCCCGTCGAGGCCCCGGCCCAAGTCTTCGCCCCAGTCGGTCGGCTGGCCGCGGTGCGCATAGGGGTCAGCCTGATCGTATCGGCCGATCACGTTCAGCATCAAGACCGCGTCCTCGACAGTCCGCGTGATGGGGCCGATCTGGGACAGGGTCGGTGCCCGGGACGGCGGCCATTGCGCCGCCCAACCGAAGGTCGGCTTGAACCCGAACGTGCCGGTGAAGGAGGCCGGGATGCGGATCGACCCGCCGCTGTCCCCGCCTTGGTGCAGGACACCCATGTTGAGCGCTGCCGCGGCGGCGGCTCCGCCGGACGATCCTCCGGGCGTCAGTTTGGTGTCCCACGGGTTTCGGGTCGCGCCGAAGACCCGGTTGTCGGTCACGCCTTTCCAGCCGAATTCCGGCGTGTTGGTCTTGCCGAGGATCACCGCTCCGGCCTCGCGCAGCATGCGTGCGGGCGGGGCGTCGGTGTCGCAGGGCCCGTCACCTGTCAGGAGCGAGCCGTCCCGGGCGGGCATGCCGGCGACCTCGGTGAGGTCCTTCATCGAGACCGGCAGCCCGTCGATTGCGCTCAGCGGAGCGCCGTCCGCCCAGCGTTGGTCCGAGGCATGGGCGGCCTCCTCGGCGCCGGCATAATCGACGTGGACATAGGCGTTCACCGCCGGGTTGTAGCGCGTGATCAGATCCAGAGCGGCCCGAACGGCGTCGCTCGGAGTGGCGCGATCTTCCCGAAAGGCCTGGGCGAGTTGCGTGGCGGTCAGGCTTCCGATGTCGTTTGTCATTCCGTTCCTCGTGATTGCCATCACCGGAGCAACGCACGAGTTGTTCCTGGGATCCCGACGTCTCGCGCAACGGCAAGCAAGGCATCGCACTGCGGGGTTCGGCCGCAATATGAGCGTCAACCTGAAGCGGGATGATGCACGTGCAGCGAATGGCTGCTTCGGTGAAGCTGCGCCGCGGCACCAGACTGGCTGACCAACCGCCGCAATGGGCCGTAAAGAGCCGCCCGGCACTTAATGCCGGACGTTCGTGGGACATACGAAGGCAAACGCCTGGCGATCCGCGACCCACTCAGAAATCGCGCTGTGGCGCCATCCGATAAGGCGCTCGGTCAACTTAACGGGTGCTGGAAATGTGCCAGCGTTGAAATGTCTGTAAATCGTCGAGCGGCTGAGCCCGGTCAGTTCCTGAATATCTTTCTGCCTTAATATTTTATCGGTCATGCATGTCCTCTATTTCGTTGGATGCAATCACCTTAACAGCGAATGATTTAAGCCACGTTTACGTTTTGTTCAGGAATTGCCGGTAAGAATGTTTGCCCACTCTTTCATCAAGGGTGTGCGCTTGGGCAAGTAAGTTGAACATTCGTAGGCATCGACAGCTTCATCGCCCGTTCTGACGTGACCGATGCAAGCTTCGGCAATCTCTTCCGGCGGAAGTATTTCGAGAACCGCGAAAGCGGTCGGAAGGTTCGAAGAGCGGGCTGGGCTGGCATGGCTGGCGGAGCTGGTGTATGCGGCGGGCCATGTCCGATTACAACCCGCCGATGACGCCGCTGGACGTGCTGCACGAGGATCACGAGATCCTTGTCGTGGCGAAGCCGCCCGGCCTTTTGAGCGTACCCGGCAAGGGCGAACACCTGGCCGATTGCCTGTTGGCCCGGGTGCAGGATGTGTTTCCGATGGCGCTGCTGGTGCATCGGCTGGACCGGGACACGTCGGGCGTGATGGTGTTTGCCCTGACGCCCCATGCGCAGCGGCATCTTGGCCTGCAATTCGAAAAACGTCAGGTGAAGAAGATCTACACCGCGCGGGTCTGGGGCCGGGTCGAGGAGCGGACCGGGACGGTTGACCTGCCGTTGATCGTGGATTGGCCGAACCGGCCCCGGCAGAAAGTGTGCCATGAGACCGGCAAGGCGGCGGTGACGGACTGGCGGGTGCAGCGATATGGCGAGGGCGAGACCCGGATGCGGCTGATGCCGAAGACCGGGCGAAGCCACCAGCTGCGCGTGCATATGCTGAGCTTGGGGAATCCGATCCTGGGGGATCCGTTTTATGCCGAGGGTGCGGCGCTGGACCATGAGCGGCTGATGCTGCATTCCGAGGAACTGCGGCTACGGCACCCGGATGGAGGGGCTGGGATGGTGTTTCGCCAGAAAGCAGCGTTCTGAGGCGGGCGGTGCGCCCGGACCGGGCCGTTGGTCCTGAGTATTTTTGGAACAGTGAAACCGGGCTAAGGGCAACGCGGTCAACGCCGGGCCAGCCACATCGCGAACAGGAACGTCGCCACACGTGTCAGCCAGAATAACGGCTCATCGGGCGGGCGGCACATTGTCAGGCGCGCAGGACGCGGTCGGTCAGGTTGAGGCGCTGCGCGACGATGGGGTGGAGCGTGGTGGCGAGATCCGGGTCGCCCGTCTGAAGCTGTTCCAGTTCGTCGAGCCGGTTGGTGGCCACCAGCGTGAGGGCATCGAGACGGGGGGTGCCGTCGGCGTGGCGGGGCAGGGCCGGCACGGTCTGGATGTGCTCGGGCTTTGGTGCGGGGGCCAGTTTCGTGACCTCGGCCGCCGAAAGCGGCGTTTCGACGAAGGCGTAGAGGCCGACGCCATTGGCGGGCAGGGCGAAGGTGCAAAGGGCGATGTCGGTGATCTGCGGATCGGCAAGGAGAGCCTTGCGCAGGGCGGGACCGTCGCGGTCCAGCCGGTCCTCGGTCCCTTCGCCGTCGGACCAGTTCATCAGGCGGCGCGTGATGAAATTGTAGAGCCGCTTGCCGGTGGCCATCCACAAACGAGAGGGCAGGGATTTCTGCGTCAGCATCCGATGCTCTGAAGGCGTGAGCAGGTCTGGCGCGTAGGCGCGTTTCTGTTTCAGCAGGTGGCGCAGGTCCTCACGGGCCTTGAGGCGGAAGAGTTTGCCGCGGCGCGGGTGGACCGAGGCAAGCTGGAAGTCGATTACGGCGGCGCGGCCCTCGGGCGTCATCAGCCAGTTCTGCGGCTTGGCGATGTCGTTATGGGTCACGCCGGCGCGCCGCATCTCTCGCAGCAGGCGCTTGGCGTCGCGGTACCATTCCGGATCGGTGGGTTTGGCCAGTTGCAGGGGCGTGCCTTGCGTCCAGCTGCGCAAAAGGCCCACGCGGTCAGCGCGGATCAGGGTAGGGCAGCCTTCGATTCCCTGCACTGCACGCAACCCGCGGGTTTCGCGGCCGGCGAGCCAACGCGATAGGGGGCGGGCGTAGAGCGGCACCGTGTCGAGCTTGCGCAGGACGACGGCGATGTCGGGGTGGCCTTCGAGGTGGCCGGAGATGGTCTCGGAAAAGATATCGCGCTTGTGCACGGTCTCGGGCACGAAGGCGGCCTGCGTGATATCGGGGGTGCTGTTCATTCGAGCTGTGTAGTGGGTTTTGACGGAGGGGAAAAGGTATCTGCGCCGCCCCCTGAACGGTGAATGATACGCGCGGTTGTGGGGCGTTGGCGGTCGATCCGGTTGGATCAGTCGTGCTGTGCGTCCCTTGCGAAACCGCCGCTAGTGGGGGCCGTGCTGAGGCGTGAGAGTCGTGACACGCTCGCTGCGTACCTCGCGCGGTGATATTCGCGCGTGATCTTCTCGGTCCAGGCTTGGTCGTCGGGTCGGGTGTCAGGCCCGTCAAGCTCTTCCCCGATATCAACAAGGCCCGATGGGTAGATCATCGCCGGGCGCAGGCCGGTATGCCGGATCGAACAGCGCGGCGCCGACACTGGCCGACAAGTCGGTGGAGGACATCGCGCCGCCGTCGACGGCGGGCCATATCTCGCCTTTAATGCCGCCGATTTCGCGGGCGTCGGCCAGCAGCGCCTGCGCGTTCTCTCGCCGGGCCGAAGCCCGGATGAGATGCAACACGAAGGCGTGGACTTCCATCCGTGTCAGGCGCCTTCGGTCCAGCCGGAGACGGCCTTGACCTCGAGAAAGTCCTCGAGCCCCCATTTGCCGCCTTCGCGCCCGTTGCCGGACTGTTTCATGCCGCCGAAGGGCGCGCCGAGGCCGCGGCTTTGGCCGTTCATTTCCACCATGCCCGAGCGCAGGGCGCGGGCACAGCGGTTGGCGCGGGCCGGGTCCTGCGTCTGGACATAGTTGGTCAGGCCGTAGGGTGTGTCGTTGGCGATTTCGATGCCCTCTTCCTCAGTGCCGAAGGGGATGATCGACAGGACCGGGCCGAAGATTTCCTCGCGCGCGATGGTCATGTCGTTGGTCACGTCGGCAAAGATCGTCGGCTTGACGAAGAAACCGCGGTTGAGCCCGTCGGGGCGGCCGGTGCCGCCGGTGACGAGGCGGGCACCTTCGTCGATGCCTTTCTGGATCAGGTCCTGGATCTTGTTGAACTGGGTCTCGTTCACAACCGGTCCCATGTGGCGGCCTTCCTCGGACGCGGGGCCGACGGCGACCTTGTTTGCCGTCTCGGCAGCGGTCTCGACGGCCTGGTCGTAGATGTCGCGCTGGACCAGCATCCGCGTGGGCGCGTTGCAGGACTGGCCGGTGTTGTTCATGCAATGCAGGACGCCGCGCTTGACGGCCTTTTCGTCGGCGTCGGCGAAGATGAGGTTGGCGCCCTTGCCGCCCAGCTCCAGCGAAACGCGCTTGAGCGTGTCCGCGGCGTTCTTGGAGATCAGTTTGCCGGCACGCGAGGAACCGGTGAAGGAGACCATGTCGACATCCGGATGCCCGGTGAGCGCCGTGCCTGCGCCCGCGCCGTCGCCGTTGACGAGGTTGAAGACGCCCTTGGGAAAGCCCGCCTCGTCGATCATCTCGGCGAAGAGCAGGGCCGAGAGAGGCGATTCCTCGGACGGTTTGAGGATCATGGTGCAGCCCGCCAGCAACCCGGCGATGACCTTGAGCGAAATCTGGTTCATCGGCCAGTTCCAGGGCGTGATCATGGTCACGACGCCCACGGCCTCGTGAATGATGCGGTCATTGGGGGCGTGATCGCCCAGGGGTTCGATCCAGGCGAATTCCGACGCGGCCTTGAGGATAGCCTTCATGTGCGACGACCCGGCGCCGA
This sequence comes from Roseovarius confluentis, assembly GCF_002917925.1. Classification (GTDB taxonomy): domain Bacteria; phylum Pseudomonadota; class Alphaproteobacteria; order Rhodobacterales; family Rhodobacteraceae; genus Roseovarius; species Roseovarius confluentis. The sequence continues at coordinate 6,134 of NZ_PPFE01000012.1, forward strand.
CCTGCTGTGCGCGGGCAAGGTCGATGGGGGCGCCCATTTCCAGGCTGATGGCCCGGGCCATGTCCTCGGCGCGGGCTTTGTAGATTTCGCGCAGTTTCTCGACCAGGGCCATACGCTCGGACACCGGGGTGGTCATCCAGCCGGGAAAAGCGGATTTGGCGGCGGCGACGGCGGCATCGCAGTCAGCCTCGCCGGCCAGCGAGATCACGGCGCAGGGGTCTTCGGTCGAGGGGTCGATGACGTGATGATCGGTGCCCGCGACCGGGTCGACCCAGGCGCCATCGATGTAGAATTGTTTCTTCTCGATCATGTCGCATTCCTTTCGTCTGAGCCGCATATGTGGGCATTTCGCGCGCACATGACCATAGGGGGCGGATTGCCGCAAGTGGGCGGCTGTTAATTTCGCGCAGCCTTCTTATGTTGAGCGAAAGAACCCGATTTGCAAAAGAAGGAGATGCCCCATGGCACTGCGGATCAACGATACCATTCCCGACCTGACCGTGACCACCGACCAGGGCGAATTCAGCCTGCATGACTGGATCGGCGACAGCTGGGCGATCCTGTTCTCGCATCCCAAGGACTTCACGCCCGTCTGCACCACCGAGTTCGGCGCCGTCGCACGGCTGGCCGACGAGTGGGAGAAACGCGGCACCAAGGTGATCGGCGTGAGCGTCGACGGCGTGGAGGATCACAAGAAATGGAAGGGCGACATCGAGACCGCCGGCGGCGCGAAGCCGGGCTTTCCGATCATCGCGGATGACGGCCTGGAAGTGTCCAAGGCCTTCGACATGCTGCCCGCTGAGGCCTATCTGCCTGACGGTCGCACGCCCGCCGACAGCGCCACGGTGCGGTCGGTCTTCATCATCGGGCCGGACAAGCAGCTGAAGCTGACCATGACCTATCCGATGACGGTGGGCCGCAACTTTGGCGAGGTGCTGCGCGCGCTGGATGCGTTGCAGACCAGCGCCGGGCAGGGCGTGGCGACGCCCGCCGACTGGACCGTGGGGCAGGACGTGGTGATCCCCACCTCGGTCAGCGACGAGGACGCCAAGGCGAAGTTCGGCGAGTTCAACACGGTGCTGCCCTATCTGCGGATGGCGAAGCTGCCGGGTTGATCCAGCGGGGCGGCTGCGCCGCGCTCTATCTGTGGGATGTGGGGCGTTGCCCCTCAAACTCCCCGGGATATTTATAGCCAGAGGAAGAGGGCCCTGTTCGGATGTGGACAGGGCCCTTTTTTGCGCGACATAGCCGGGCATGGCGAAACGGGACGCATTCGAGATTGGGGGGCAGGTGGTGAAGGCCGGCTCGCGTGAGACGGTGGATGTGCCGGTGAGCACGCTGTCGGACCACACGCCGGTGAACCTTGCGGTGCACGTGATCCACGGGCGGCGGCCCGGGCCGGTGCTGTTCGTGTCGGCCGCGATTCATGGCGACGAGGTGATCGGGGTCGAGATCGTGCGGCGGCTGTTGCGGGCTGCGCCCCTGAAGGGCATGGCGGGTACGCTGCTGGCGGTGCCGATCGTCAACGGGTTCGGGTTTCACAATCATTCCCGCTATCTGCCGGACCGGCGCGACCTGAACCGGTGTTTCCCCGGAGGCGCGGAAGGCAGCATGGCGTCACGGCTGGCGCATATCTTCATGGAAGAAGTGGTGCGGCGGTCGGATGTGGGGGTCGACCTGCATTCGGCGGCGATTCATCGTACGAACCTGCCGCAGATCCGGCTGACCCCGGACAACGAACAACTGAGAGCACTGGGCGAGGCGTTCGGCGCGCCGGTGATGATGGCCTCGAAGCTGCGCGAGGGCAGCTTGCGGCTGGCCGCCGAGGAGGAGGGCGTGGATGTCCTTTTATATGAAGGCGGCGAGGCGCTGCGGTTCGACGAGCTGGCGGTGCGGGCCGGGGTGAGCGGCTGTCTGCGGGTGATGCGGCGGTTGGGCATGATCGGGGCCAAGGGCGTGCCGAAGCGGCGCAGCGTGCCGGTGGTGGCGAATTCTTCGAGTTGGTACCGGGCCCCGGTGGGCGGTGTCTTTCGCGGCTACAAGGCGGTCGGCGACGCGGTGGCGCCGGGCACGGTGCTGGGTGCGGTCAGCGACCCGATGGGCCAGACCGATTGCGAGGTGGTGTGCGAAGAGGCGGGGATCGTGATCGGGCGATCGAACATGCCGGCGGTCTACGAGGGCGAGGCGCTGTTTCACATCGCCGAGACGCCGCGGGCGGAACATGCTGCCGAGGGGGTGGCCGCGCACATGGAGGCGGCCCCGCTTTACGATGAGGACGAGATCATCTGAGCCGGGGTCTCAGGTCGTGTGGTCGCGGTTCTGGGGCAGCAGGAAGATGGACGTGGCCAGCAGGCTGAAGACCAGTTCGTAGACCTCCCATTTGCGCGAGACGTCGATAGCGGCGATCACCAGACTGGCGGAGACGGCCAGCACCGCGTGGCGGGTGCCGGGGACTGGCGCGGCGATACGGTCGAGCGTGCGCTTGAGCCAGCCCACGCGCGGGTAGAGCAAGGGCAGCACCGCGAGGTAGAGCAACAGGATTAGCGTCAGGATCGGGCCGAAGAGGGTCTTGGCCAGATGGAAATCGCCCCACGGCGTAGGCACGATCAGGTTGTGCAGGTTGGTTTCCTGCTGCTTGTTGATCTGCTGGAAGGTTTCGCCGGTTTCCCAGCCGAAGATGCGCTGGCCCCAGGACACCTCTTCGCCCGCGGCGAAGAAGAAGAGCAGGGCGTAGAACACGGTGCAGGCGAGGGCGAGACCGGCCCCGCGGGCCTTGAGCGACCGTGCGTTCATCAACAGGACGAGGCTGGCCACGAAAAGGAAGATCGCGGTGCCGTATTCGACGTACCCGTCCTCGCGGGCGTAGGTCAGCGAGAAGAAATCCGTGCTGTAGAAGTATATGCCGACCGTGAGGACCAGTACGGCGACGACAATGCCGAGAAGGATCCTGTCGATGGTCCGGATCGTGGAAAGGGTCATGGGACGCGTGCCTCTCGCGATGGATTTGGCGCGGGAATAGGCGAGGCGCGGCGCCGCATCAAGCGCAAAGCCCGCCTGCGCGGCAGAGACCCGCCCGGATCAGGCGTTGACGCGCTCGGGGCCGCCGGTGCTCATGGAGGTGCCGATGTAGGGTTTGTCGGCCTCTTTCCAGGCGCCGAAGCCGCCTTCCATATGGGCGATGCGGTCTACGCCAGCCTCGATTGCGGCACGGGCCATCTTTTCGGACCGGACGCCGGACCCGCAATGCAGGACGATGCGCTTGTCGGTCTGGCCGGGGAGTTTGTGCGCGTCGAAGAAGGGCATCGGAAAGAGCATGGCGCCCTCGATATGCTGAAACGCGTATTCGGGGATGGTGCGGACGTCGATCAGGACGATCTCATCCGCGGCGAAGGCGTCTGCGACCTCGTCGATGGTCCAGGTCTCGAAAGTGGCGGCACCGATGGTTTCGGATTTCATGGGATGGCCTTTCCTGCGCTTGGCGTTTGGTGGAAAACTAGGGCGTTGCGCTGCGAGTTCCCGAAGCGGTCCAGTGCCTTGGGTTCCGTGGCGATCGGGATCGCGAGAGAAGCGGTGCCGGACGCATTTAATGGCGCAGTCGGACCTAGCAGAATCGGACGCGGCCATGCTAGGTATTGGGGTATGAATGAAATCAGCCCCAATATAGGCCAGGAACGGCCTGTCATCCGCCAGCTGGAGGAGACGGCGATCAACCGGATCGCCGCCGGTGAGGTGGTGGAACGCCCGGCCTCGGCGGTCAAGGAACTGGTGGAGAACGCGCTGGATGCCGGCGCACGGCGGATCGATGTGGATATCGCCGATGGCGGCAAGACCCTGATCCGGGTGCGGGACGACGGCTGCGGAATGACCGGCGACGAGCTGCCGCTGGCACTGAGCCGGCACGCGACGTCGAAGATCGACGGCTCGGACCTGCTTAACATTCATTCCTTCGGGTTTCGGGGCGAGGCGTTGCCCAGCCTGGGGTCGGTGGGACGGCTGACGATCACCAGCCGGGCGCAGGGGTTTGACGGGGTCGAGATCACGGTGTCGGGCGGTGGCATCGGCGCGGTGAAGCCCGCGGCGCTGAACCGGGGCACGGTGGTGGAGCTGAGGGACCTCTTTTATGCCACGCCCGCGCGGCTGAAATTCATGCGCACCGACCGGGCCGAGGCGCAGGCGGTGGGCGACGTGATCAAGCGGCTGGCGATGGCCGAGCCGTTCGTCAGCTTTACCCTGCGGGACGTGAGCGAAGGGCGCGAGCCGCGCACGGTCTTTCGCGCCGATGCCGAGAGTGGCGACCTGTTCGATGCGCTGCATGGGCGGCTGAGCCAGGTGCTGGGGCGGGAGTTCGCCGAGAACTCCCTGCGGATCGAGGCCGAGCGCGAGGGGATCGCGATGACGGGTTATGCCGCGTTGCCGACCTATTCACGGGGGTCCTCGGTGGCGCAGTACTTGTTCGTTAACGGGCGGCCGGTGCGCGACAAGATGCTGTATGGCGCGCTTCGGGCGGCCTATCACGATTTCCTTAGCCGGGACCGGCATCCGGCGGCGGCGCTGTTTCTGGAATGCGCCCCGAAATTGGTGGATGTGAACGTGCACCCGGCAAAGTCCGAGGTGCGGTTCCGCGATCCGGGCGTGGCGCGGGGGCTGCTGGTCTCGGGGCTGCGTCACGCGCTGGCGGAGGCGGGACATCGGGCGTCGACCACGGTGGCGGGTGCGACTCTGGGCGCGATGCGGCCCGAGCCGGTGCCGCAGGCGGGCGGCGCACGGGTGTACCAGATGGATCGGCCCGGGGCATCGGCGCGGGCGGCGAGTTACCAGATGCAGGCACCTGAGGCGGGCTTTGCCGAGATGCAGAGCGCGTATTCCGGCCGGGTCGAGCCCGAGGTGGTGGAGACGCACGAAGACGCCGTGGCGCCGCAATCGCTGCCGCTGGGGGCGGCGCGGGCGCAGGTGCACGAGAATTACATCGTGGCGCAGACCGAGACCGGGATGGTGATCGTCGATCAGCACGCGGCGCATGAGCGGCTGGTTTACGAGAAGTTGAAGCGGCAGATGGCCGAGAACGGCGTGGCCAGCCAGGCGCTATTGATCCCCGAGATCGTGGAGTTGAGCAGCGGCGAGGCGGGCATTCTGCTGGACATGGCCGAGGACCTGGCGCGGCTGGGGCTGGTGATCGAGGCGTTCGGGCCGGGCAGCATCGCGGTGCGCGAGACGCCGGCGATCCTGGGGCCGTGCGACGCGGACAAGATGCTGCGCGACGTGCTGGACGAGTTGGCCGATATGGGTGAGAGCCTGAACGTTCAGGCGAAGATCGAGGCGATCCTGAGCCGGGTGGCCTGTCATGGCTCAATCCGGTCGGGGCGGCGCATGAGCGGTGAAGAGATGAACGCGCTGTTGCGCGAGATGGAGGCAACGCCGCATTCGGGGCAGTGCAACCACGGACGGCCTACTTACGTGGAACTGAAACTGAGCGATATCGAGCGGCTGTTCGGGCGGACATGATTACCATTGGCGAGACAACTTACACGTTGGACGACCCGCTGGTGATGGCCGCGATGGCGGCCGGTGCCGTGGTGCTGCTGATCCTCCTGTTGGTCATCCTTGCGCTGCGGGCCGCGGCGCGGACGGCGCGCGCGACGGAACCTTTGGCGCAGCAGTTGGGGCATCTGGGGCAGAACGTGCAGAGCCTTGCCAATGGGCAGGAGGGCTTGCGCAGTTCGATCCAGGTGGTGAGCGACACGGCGACCAGCGGGCAGACACAACTGGCGCAGATGGTGGAACAGCGGCTGGCGGGCGTGCAACAGCAGATGCAGGACCGGCTGGCGGACAATGCGATGCGCAGCCAGCGCGCGCTGACCGAGATGCAGGAGCGGATGCGCGAGACGCTGCATGGCTCGTCCAAGCAGACCACCAACAGCCTGACCGCGCTACAGGAACGGCTGAGCGCCATCGACAAGGCGCAGGACAATATCACCAAGCTGTCGGGGGATGTGCTGTCGCTTCAGGATATCCTTTCGAACAAGCAGACGCGCGGGGCGTTTGGCGAGATCCAGTTGACCGATATCGTCAGCAAGGCGATGCCGTCGGACAGCTATTCGTTGCAGGCGACGCTGTCGAACGGGCGGCGGGCGGATTGCCTGATCCACCTGCCGAACCCACCGGGGCCGATCGCGATCGACAGCAAGTTCCCGCTGGAAGCCTACGAGGCGCTGCGCAACGCCAAGAGCGATTACGAGCTGAACGAGGCCGCGAAGTTCCTGCGGACCTCGGTGAAGAAGCACATCAAGGACATTTCGGAGAAGTATATCCTTGATGGCGAGACCGCGGATGGCGCGCTGATGTTCCTGCCCTCCGAGGCTGTCTATGCCGAGCTGCACGCAAATTTCCCGGAACTGGTGCGCGAGGGGTTCTCCCAGAAGGTCTGGATCGTTTCGCCCACCACCTGCATGGCCACGCTGAACACGATGCGCGCAATCCTGAAGGATGCCCGGATGCGCGAACAGGCCGGAGCCATCCGCAAGATGCTGGGGCAGCTGCACCGCGACGTGGAACTGGTGCTGGAACGCGCGAGCAAGCTGGAGACGCATTTCGACCAGGCGCGGCGGGACGTGGAAGGGATTTCCACCGCCGCCGAGCGCGCGGGCAAGCGGGCGGCGAAGCTGGACAATTTCGACTTCGAGGAACTGGCGCCGGAGGATCCGGTGAACGTAGTGAAGCTGGGCAAGGACGGCTAGCCGGCGGTCTGGGATGGCTGCGAAAGTTCGAAACGAGCCCATTGCGAGACAAGTGTGATCTATAGCCTCGAGCGCCATTGACGGGCCGCGGCGCGGCGATCCGACGGTTGTTCGGCAGCGTTTTATCCAGGCCAAATCCGAAAAAGAATTGAGCGATGCACCGAACTTCACCCAATCGCCGGGCCGTGGGGGCGGCCCGTCAATGGCGCGGGGCCTGCGGCCTGATTCCGCGCTGGGGCCTTAGATCAAACGTCTTTTAGGTCCGCAAAGCGGACCTACATCGTTTCCAGACAGTGCCGGCGGAAGGCGCGTTTGAGCATGTCGAGCTCTTCGCGCAGGAGCGTCACCTCGGCGCGGATGTCGTATGCCAGCGCATCGCCCGAGACGATTGAGAAGCTGCCCAGGGCGGCGCCGGTTTCGGTGTCGGAGATCAGGAAGGTCTGCACCCCGTCGGCAATACGGTCGGCTGGGATGGGCACCCGTAGGACCCAGGCCTGTTCCCCGGGTTTCTCGACGACCTCGACCCCGGCGATGGTCTCTTGCAGGTGCGTGACCGACACGTCCGGGCGGCGATCGCCGGCGCCGGTGATGACTCCTTCCCAGACCCCTTCGAAGAGGCGCGTCTTGGTCAATGTCAGCTCTTGCATCCGTATCCCCCTAGAATTCCGCGCGTGGCCGGCGGCTGAAGGTAAGGTCGCGCAGGATGACCTGGCTCATCTGCGGGTTCTCGAAAATCAGGTCGACCCAGGCCCGTTCGATGCGCTTTTCGTTCAGCTTGGAATAGGCGAGGTCGAATTCGACCATGATTTCCTCTTCGTGCAGCGGCAATTCACGCACGATCTGTTCGGTGTTCGGGCCGTGCTTGATGTTCAGCCGGGCGAAGATCTCCAGGGGCTTTTCCATCTCGACGATGGTGTCCATGCGGATGAGATGGCGCGATTGCAGCCCCGATACCGCAGCCTCAGGCAGATCCAGAACGAGCGACAGGAAGGAGCCGTCAAAGCTGAAGACGTCCATGCGCAGGCCGAAGGGTGCGAGGTCGGCCTCGCGGGTGTTGCGCAGTTGGCGCAGGGACAGTTCGGACTGTTGGCAGTCGTGAAACAGTGTCAGCTCGCGTCCCAATTGCGTCTTGCTGAGAACCGAGGAGCGCCCGGGCACTGCCAAGGGCTCGCGCCAGATCGCGGGGCGCCAGGACCAGTCGGTGCCATGCGGCTTGGGAAACGCGTGGGAGCCGATCATCGGCAACGCAAGGCGGTTGTCGGCAAGGCTGATCAACTCGTTGAGATGATAGCGCAGTTTCCGCGCCTCGGAGCGTTCGGCGCGAAGCTGTCCCAGCGTCATCGACGTGGCGTCCCGCACGGTTTGCCGCCACCGCCGCAGGTCGCGCCGATGGGCCAGCCAATCCAGTCCTGAACGTTTCAGCCCCATATGCGTGGATCGATTCCGGTTGGTTCTGCCACAGTTTGCCCCTGAGACATTGTCATATCATTAACCCGCGTTTGGAAACAATCCATTGATTGCCTTGGGTTACTGCGCGCTGGCGCTCCGCAGGGTGCGGGCGAGATCGGTGATGAAGCGGCGGCCCGACGCGCCGGCAAGGCTGCTGCCGGCGGGGGCGTAGACCGCGAGGCTGACGAAATGGTCGTTGATGACCATGCCGCCGCGCCAGTAGCGCGGGTCACCGCCGGGAAGGGCCAGTTCGCCGCCCGCATCGAGGTGCACCAGCGCAAGTCCGTCGATATCTACCGCGGCCAACGGCTTTTTCGGGGCGGCGCTGGCGGCGATGGTGGCGGCGGTGGGCTGGGCGCGGCCCGGCTGCTTGCCCGCCACGTTGACCGCGATCAGAGCCAGCGGCACGGTAACGCCCGGCTCGCCGCTGAGCGATTCACAACTGCCGAGGAAGACGAGACGGCTGGAAGGCTGGCGGCGGACGTTGCCTGCGTCGACGCAATAGCCGCGGGGGCCGCGCACCACGACCGCGCCGTCATAGAGTGCCAGCGCCTCGACCACGTTGGGCTCGTCGGCAGTGCCGAGCCCCACGTCGTCACAGGCGGCCAGCGGCCAGAGCAGGGCCGCCAGCCAGACCGGTCGGAGTGCGCGCACGGACAGGGTCAGAGGTCCGCGTAGACGTGACGCTCGGCCTCGGCGCCGGGGTGCGTTACTGCGCCCTTGTAGGTCTCGCCCACGAGTTGCGCGTATTTCCAGAGCGCGCCGGAGGCGTAGATCGTCTCGCGCGGGCCGGGCCAGTCTTTCTTGCGTGCCTCAAGTTCGTCATCGCCGAGATCGACCGAAAGCTCGCCCTTGATGGCGTCGATGGTGATCATGTCACCATTTTTCAGCATCGCGATTGGGCCGCCGTGGGCCGCTTCGGGGCCCACGTGCCCCACGCAGAAACCGCGCGTTGCGCCGGAGAAGCGGCCATCGGTGATGAGCGCGACCTTCTTGCCCATGCCTTGGCCCGAAAGCGCGGCGGTGGTGGCCAGCATCTCGCGCATGCCGGGGCCGCCGGCGGGGCCTTCGTTGCGGATGACGATAACCTCGCCTTCCTCGTATTCGCGCTTTTGCACGGCGGCAAACGCGTCTTCCTCGCACTCGAAAACGCGGGCCGGGCCGGTGAAGACCTGGTGCTCGGGGGCGATGCCCGCGACCTTCACGATGGCGCCTTGCGGGGCGATGTTGCCCTTGAGACCGACGACGCCGCCGGTCTTGGTGAGGGGCGCATCGATGGAATAGATCACTTTGCCGTCGGCCTCGCGCTCGATGCGGTCGAGTTCCTCGCCGATGCTGCGCCCGGTGGCGGTCATGCAGTCCTCGTGGATGAGGCCCGCCTTGCGCAGCTCCTTCATCACCACGGGGATACCGCCGGCATCGTAAAGGTCCTTGGCCACGTATTGGCCGCCCGGTTTCAGGTCGACGAAATAGGGCGTGTCGCGGAAGATTTCGCAGACGTCGTCGAGGTAGAACTCGAGCCCGGCCTCATGCGCGATGGCGGGCAGGTGAAGACCGGCATTGGTGGAGCCGCCGGTGCAGGCGACGACGCGCGCGGCGTTTTCCATCGACTTGCGGGTGACCACGTCGCGGGCGCGGATGTTTTTCTCCAGCAAGTCCATTACGGCGCGACCGGAGGCTTCGGCATACTGGTCGCGCGACTCGTACGGCGCGGGCATGCCGGAAGAGTTCATCAGGGCAAGGCCGATCGCCTCGGATACGCAGGCCATGGTGTTGGCGGTGAACTGCCCGCCGCAGGCGCCGGCGGAGGGGCAGGCGACGCGTTCCAGCGCGTCGAGCGCCTTGTCGGACATGGTGCCGTTCTGGTTCCAGCCCACGGCCTCGAACATGTCTTGCACGGTCAGGTCGCGGGTGCGGAATTCCTCGGGGATCTCGTCGATCTGGGGGGCTTTGCCCGGCAGGATCGATCCGCCGTAGATGAAGACCGACGGCACGTTGAGGCGGACCATGGCCATCATCATGCCGGGCAGCGACTTGTCACAGCCCGCAAGGCCGACGATGGCGTCGTAGCAATGGCCGCGCATGGTCAGCTCGACGGTATCCGCGATGGCCTCGCGGGAGGCGAGCGACGAGCGCATCCCCTCGTGGCCCATGGCGATGCCGTCGGTGACGGTGATCGTGGTGAATTCGCGGGGGGAGCCCTTGGCCTCTTTCACGCCGCCCTTGACGGCCTGGGCCTGGCGGTTCAGCGCGATGTTGCAGGGCGCGGCCTCGTTCCAGCAGGTGGCGACGCCGACGAGGGGCTGGTGGATCTCCTCCTCGGTCATGCCCATCGCGTAGTAATACGAGCGGTGTGGCGCGCGGGCGGGCCCTTCGGTCACGTGGCGGCTGGGCAGTTTGCTTTTGTCGAACTTGGTCATTTGGGCCTCCCCTGAAATCTTCGGATCCGGTCTAGGCCACAGGGGCGGCGGGGGCAAGCTTTCGCGCGGTCAAAGTTCAGCGCGGCGACGTGGCCATTTTTGCAACAGGGACGTGGCGATGGCAGGTGAGGACGTGGTCGTTGACCATGCCCACGGCCTGCATGAAGGCATAGACGATGGTGGGGCCGCAGAATTTGAAGCCGCGTTTCTTCAAATCTTTCGAAATTGCGCGGGATATTTCGGTTTCGGTGGGCACCTCGGCCAGGCTGGCCCAGCGGTTCTGAAGCGGGGCCCCGCCCATGTAGGACCACAGGTAGGAATCAAAACCCTGTTCGGCCTCGATTGCCTGCCAGGCGCGGGCGTTGGTGATCGTGGCCTCGATTTTGCCGCGGTGGCGGATGATGCCGGCATCGTCCAAAAGGCGCTGCACGTCATCCTCGCCCCAGGTCGCGATGAGGTTCGGATCAAAGCCTTGAAAAGCCGCGCGAAAGTTGTCGCGCTTCTTCAGGATGGTGATCCAGCTGAGACCGGCCTGGAAGCCGTCGAGAATGAGTTTTTCCCACAGCGCGCGGCTGTCCCATTCGGGTACGCCCCACTCGGTGTCGTGGTAGGCCTCGTAAATCGGATCGGTGCCGACCCAGCCGCATCTTTCCATCCTTCAAGCCCCCCGGTTTCGCCTGTTGCGGACAGTATGACTCAAATGCCCGGTTTAACAATTCCTTAGGCTGCGTGGCGCTTATTGGGCAGCGGTGGAGTACGGAGAGATTCATGGGTGAAAAGAGATTGAAGTGGGCGACCGTGCCAACGGGGCATCACAACCCCTTGTCCTACGCCGTGTCGGCGCGGGACCAGTCGGTGATCCAGATGGTCGAGGAGGCGGTGCGACACGGCCAAATGATGCTGGCCTATCAGGCCGTGGTGCCGTCCGGGCGGCAGGACAGGCCGGCGTTTTACGAAGGATTGGCACGGGTGCTGGACGAAACGGGCCGGATCATCCCGGCGCGCGAATTCATCGACGCGATCGAAGCGACCGAGACGGGCCGCATCGTCGACTGCCTGTCGCTTGAAAAGGGAATCCGCACCTTGCGCGAGTATCCTGATATCCGCCTGTCGATCAACATGTCGGCGCGGTCCATCGGCTACCCGCGCTGGATGCGGACGCTGAAACGCGGGTTGGGGCAAGACCCGACGCTGGGTGAGCGACTGATCCTCGAGATCACCGAAAGCTCGGCGATGCTGGTGCCCGAGCTGGTGGTGAATTTCATGGCGGATCTGCAGAAGAAGGGCATCAGTTTCGCGCTGGACGATTTCGGGGCCGGGTTCACCTCGTTCCGGTACCTCAAGGATTTCTATTTCGACATACTCAAGATCGACGGGCATTTTATACGCGGAATCGCGGACAACCCGGACAACCAGGTTCTGACGCGGGCCTTGATCGCCATCGCCGAACAGTTCGACATGGTCACCGTGGCCGAAAGCGTGGAGCGGCCCAACGACGCCGTATTCCTGCAGAATATCGGGGTGCATTGCCTTCAGGGCTATTACTTCGGTGCGCCCACGGTACAGCCGCCATGGCTGGCAACGGCTCAGGCGGCGGCGACGGCCTGACCTGTGACAACGGCTACAGTTGCCGCGTTGCGGCGACTGCGGTACACCCTGCGTAATGCGGGGAATCCGGGGGCCGCATCAGGCATGCTGCCCTTTTTTCCTCGGCCAGAAAGAATTGGTGGAGGACACTATGACCAATGTAGTTATCGCTTCGGCAGCACGCACCGCTGTCGGCTCTTTCTCCGGGGCGTTCGCCAACACTCCGGCCCATGACCTTGGCGCAGCCGTTCTGGAAGCCATCGTCGAGCGCGCGGGCATCGACAAGGCCGAGGTTTCGGAAACGATCCTTGGCCAGGTCCTGACCGCGGCGCAGGGCCAGAACCCCGCACGCCAGGCGCATGTGAACGCCGGCCTGCCGATCGAAAGCGCGGCCTGGGGCATCAACCAGGTGTGCGGTTCGGGCCTGCGGGCCGTGGCGCTGGGCGCGCAGCACATCCAGTTGGGCGATGCCGATGTCGTGGCCGCCGGCGGACAGGAAAACATGACCCTCAGCCCCCACGCCGCGCATCTGCGGGCCGGGCACAAGATGGGCGACATGAAATACATTGACACGATGATCCGCGACGGGCTGTGGGACGCGTTCAACGGCTATCACATGGGCCAGACCGCCGAGAACGTCGCCGACAAGTGGCAGATCACGCGCGACCAGCAGGACGAGTTCGCCGTCGCCAGCCAGAACAAAGCAGAGGCGGCACAGAAGGCGGGCAAGTTCGATGACGAGGTGATCCCGTTCACCGTCAAGACCCGGAAGGGCGAGACGGTCGTCGACAAGGACGAATACATCCGCCACGGCGCCACGATAGAGGGCATGCAGAAGCTGCGCCCGGCCTTCACGCAGGATGGGTCGGTCACCGCGGCCAACGCGTCGGGCCTCAATGACGGTGCGGCGGCCGTGTTGCTGATGAGTGCCGAGAATGCCGAGAAGCGCGGGATCGAGCCGCTGGCGCGGATCGCCTCCTACGCAACGGCCGGACTGGACCCGTCGATCATGGGCGTGGGCCCGATCCATGCCAGCCGCAAGGCGTTGGAAAAGGCGGGTTGGAGCGTCGACGACCTGGAGCTGGTGGAAGCCAACGAGGCGTTCGCCGCGCAGGCCTGTGCCGTGAACAAGGACATGGGGTGGGACCCGTCGATCGTGAACGTGAACGGCGGCGCCATCGCCATCGGCCACCCCATCGGGGCCTCGGGCTGCCGCGTTCTGAACACCCTGCTGTTCGAGATGAAGCGCCGCGACGCCAAGAAGGGCCTCGCCACGCTGTGCATCGGTGGTGGCATGGGTGTCGCGATGTGCATCGAGCGTCCGTAAGTACCTGATACCGAAATAGAAAACAGGCCCTGCGGGGCCTGTTTTTCCATGTGATTTCCCGAAAGGCCATTTGCATGAAGCTGCCCGACAATCCCCCGCAGATCGTGTTTTCCGGCGGTGGGTTGCGGTGTTTCTGGCAGGGCGGTTTCCTGACGCGGCTGGAGCAGGTGCGCAAGTTTACGCCCGAGCGGGTGACTGGGGTGAGCGGCGGCGCGATGGCCGGCGCGGCGTGGATTGCCGGGATCGAAGATCGGCTGCTGGAGGTGATGTGCGACGCGTTCGAGAAGCGCGACCACAACCTCGATCTGTTTGCCGCAGACGAGGAAGGCATCACGCCACACCAGCGCATTTATTGCGATGTGGTCGAGACAGTTCTTGACGAGGCGGCCAAGGAGCGGGTCGCGAATGGTCCGGCCTTCCAGATCCAGATTGCGCATCCGCCCTCGACCGACCATCCGACAATGACGGGCACTGCGCTGGCCGCGGCCTATGAGGCGGAACTACATATCGTGGGCAGCCCGCATTTCGACTGGGCCGAGAAAATGGGCCTGACCTCGCAACTGGTCGATGCCAACCAGGCGGCTCGCGACGGGCGGCTGGTGGAACTGATCAATGCCGCTGCGGTGATCCCGCCGGTGTTCGAGCCGCCACTTTGGGGCGACCGGCGCGTGGTTGATGGCGGCATGGCAGACCAGGCCCCGCTGCCCGACCCCGACGAAGGCGAGACGCTGGTGCTATTGACCCGGCCCTACAAGAAACTGCCGGATGTGCCGGGCCGCGTTTATGTCTGGCCGTCCGAGGAAACGCCCGCGGACAAGATCGACTTTACCGACCCGCAAAAGCTGCGCGATACGTGGGCTCTGGGGGAGCAAGACGCGGAAGCGTACCTGAACGGCGGATGAGTGCCGCGCGGCAAAAAGAATCGCGCAACAATGTTGCGCTTTGCGCGCATGATGAGTAGCAAAGTTTCCAAGAGAACCAACACTGGACAGAAAGACTGGAGGATTCCCATGGCGAGAGTTGCCCTTGTGACCGGCGGTAGCCGCGGTATCGGCGAGGCCATTTCGAAAAAACTGAAGGAAGAGGGCTACGTGGTTGCTGCCACCTATGCGGGCAACGACGAAGCCGCGGCGAAGTTCACCGAAGAGACCGGCATCAAGACCTACAAGTGGAATGTGGCCGATTACGACGCCTCGAAGGCCGGGATCGAAACCGTCGAGGCCGAGTTGGGGCCGATCGACGTGGTGGTGGCCAATGCGGGCATCACGCGCGATGCGCCGTTCCACAAGATGACGCCGGACCAGTGGAAGGACGTGATCGACACCAACCTGACGGGCGTGTTCAACACCGTGCACCCGGTCTGGCCCGGCATGCGCGAGCGCAAGTTCGGCCGTGTGATCGTCATCAGCTCGATCAACGGTCAGAAGGGGCAGTTCGCGCAGGTGAACTATGCCGCGACCAAGGCGGGTGATCTTGGCATCATCAAGTCGCTGGCGCAGGAAGGCGCGCGCGCCGGGATCACCGCGAACGCGGTCTGTCCGGGCTATATCGCGACGGAAATGGTGATGGCGGTGCCCGAAAACGTGCGCGAATCGATCATTGGTCAGATCCCGGCGGGTCGACTGGGTGAGCCGGAAGAGATCGCTCGCTGCGTGGCATTCCTGGCGTCGGACGATGCCGGGTTCATCAACGGTTCGACCATCTCGGCCAACGGGGCGCAATTCTTCGTCTGAGGGTTATGCATCCACGAAAAGCGAAAGGGCCGGTCAGGGGAACCGGCCCTTTCTGTTTCCAGAGACCTGCAACGATCATCTGGAAGGTGTCTTGCGGCCCAGCCAGTTGAGTAGCTCGCCAAAAGCACGGCTTCGTTCGTAGTGCGCGGCGCGATAGGCATCGCGGGTCTTGGCATCGGTGGCTGTTTCGATCATGGCTGATCCTTTCAGGGAAACTTGACTGGATTGAATATGCGTCTTTGCAGAAAAGACCGCAAACGAGACTTTTCACGGCTTCAGTTAAGTAATACTTTAGTGAAATGAGCGATCGTCTACCCCCGTTGACTGCCTTGCGCGCGTTCGAATGCGCGGCGCGGCACATGTCCTTTCAGAAGGCGGCGGCGGAATTGAACGTGACGCCGGCCGCGCTGTCGTTCCAGATCAAGTCGCTGGAGGAGCATCTGGGCGCGGCGCTGTTCCGGCGGCTGAACCGGGCAGTGGAACTGACCGAGGCGGGCGCGGCACTGGCGCCGGGGTGCCGAGACGGGTTCTCGGCGCTGTCGGCGGCCTGGATGGCGACCCGGCGGGGGCTGGACAACAGCACGCTGACAGTCACCGCCGGGCCGGCCTTTACCGCGAAATGGCTGGCGCCACGGTTATACGAGTTTGCCCAAGCGCATCCCGAGATCGAGCTGCGGTTCACGGCGTCGTTGCGGCTGATGGATTTTGCCCGCGACGAGGTGGACGTGGCGATCCGGTTCGGTCACGGGGCGGACAAAGGGTTGTATTCGCTGCCGCTGGCCGAGGAGTGGGTAACGCCGATGATGACACCCGCGCTGGCCGAACGGTATCCGACGATCGAAAGCCTGCGCGACGCGGTGCTGATCGTCGACCAGTCGATCGATTTTCTGGATCCTGCGACCGATTGGGCGGCATGGTTCCGTGCGATGGGCATGACGCCGGTCGCGCCGCACGGTCCGAGGTTTTCGCAAGGTGACCACGCGGTGGATGCGGCCCTTGCGGGCGTCGGCGTGGTGCTGGGGCGCCGGGCCCTGGTGATCAAGGACCTGATGGAAGGCAGGCTGGTTGCGCCCTACGGTAAAGCGGTAAGCGCGGGCGCCCAGTTTCGCTTTGTCTGTCGCAGGGGCGCCGAGGACAAACCTCAGATCAAGGTATTCCGAGAATGGATGTTGGCCGAAACCGCCAAGGGGTTCGAGACGACGGCGAAGCTGGAAATGGTACCGCTGGTGCCCGATTGATGACGAGATGCGCCGCGAGGGCGCATCCCGATCAGTCATTGCGTGACATGCTAATGGGTCAGTCGTTCAATCTCTTCTTTCAGTCGGAGTTTCTGCTTTTTCATGCTTGAGATTTCTAGGTCGGGCATTCCCGGGGCACGCTGTGCCGCTTCGACCTGTTCCGAGAGAGCTTGGTGTTTCTTTTTCAGTTCCTCGACATGTGAACTCAAAGCCATGAATGCGTCTCCTCTTTTGGTGTGCACGGGATAGTGCAGCATAAAAGATATGGTCTGTCACGCTGCGAACGCAAAATCCGACGGCGGGAATTAGCTGCAACTTGCTTAAATTAGTCCGGGAAAGGCATTTCCTTGCCGTCGCGCAGTATGCAAGCCGTTGCCGATGTGTAGTTTTCGCAATCGTTAACGTGCCTTTGCCCATTATGAAGGCACCAGCCGTCATGCAGCCGAAATGCGGCGCGTCCGCCGCGTCGGCCGCGCAGAAGGACCAGCCGCGCAAGGCGGCCGGGTCGGGGAATCAGTGGCAGAAGCTGGAGGCTGCCGAGGTGGCGCGCGGCGTGGGACAGAAGCTCTGGCAGCCGGTCGGCGCGCTGGATGAAAGTTGTGGTGCCCTTGGGCCGGGTGCGTTTGGCGGCGGCGGCGACCCAGTCGGCGAGGGGAGTATCCTCGCCCATGGCCCCTTCGCGGCCCGGATCGGTGGCCGCCGTGCTGGCAGCGCGGTCGAAATAGGGCGGGTTGGCTAGAACGTGGTGAAACTGGCGCTCTTTCAGAGTGTCGGGCATGGCGGACAGGTCGCCTTCGACCACCTCGAACGGCAGGGCGTTCGCTGCACCGTTTTGCCGGGCGAGTTCGGCATAGGCAGGCTGGCGCTCCAGGCCCACCAGGTGAACGCCGGGCACGCGCCGGGCCAGACAAAGCCCCGCGACGCCGACGCCGCAGCCGAGATCGAGCAAGGTCTCGCCCGGCTTGGCAGGGATGCTGGCGGCCAGCAGCACGGGATCGATGCCGGCGCGATAGCCGGCCCGGGGCTGCAGGATTTTCAGCCCGCCACCGAGAAAATCGTCGCAGGTGGTCTCAAGCGTCACGAGCGAGCCTCGACCTCTATACCGTTGTCCTCAAGGGTCTGGCGCGCGGGAAAGTAATCTTCCTCGCTGACCATCAAGCGGCGGGGGAAAATCCCGATGCCGCCTTCGAGGATGCTCATGTTTACGTCCAATTCAAAGCAGTCTATATCCTCGCCCTGAAGCAAAGCCTTGGCGAAAGCCATCACGGTCGGGTCGGTGGTGCTGAGAAGATGCTTCATGGGGATGACTTAAGGACACCGGACGCGCATTGTCGAGCCTGAGTGACGGGAGTTTGATGGGACTGGACCACGCCGCTACCAAACCGCACGAAGCAATGGCCTCGCATTTCGAGGACAAACTTGACGCGGTGAACAGCCTGATCCGTGCGCGCATGGCGTCGCGTCACGCGCCGCGCATCCCCGAGGTGACAGCGCATTTGGTCGAGGCGGGGGGCAAACGCCTGCGCCCGATGCTGACGCTGGCGGCGGCGGATCTGTGCGGTTATGTCGGCGAGGACGACGTGAAGCTGGCAGCAACGGTGGAGTTCATCCATACCGCGACGCTGTTGCACGACGACGTGGTGGACGAAAGCGCCCAGCGGCGCGGACGGCCCACGGCGAACCTGCTGTTCGACAACAAGTCCAGCGTGCTGACCGGGGATTACCTGTTCGCACGCGCGTTCCAGCTGATGGTGGAGACCGGGTCGCTGACGGTGCTGGACATCCTGTCGAACGCGGCGGCAACGATTGCCGAAGGCGAGGTGCTGCAGCTGACCGCGTCGCGCAGCCTGAAGACGGATGAGGATATCTACCTGCAGATCGTTCGCGGCAAGACCGCGGCGCTGTTTTCGGCGGCGACCGAGGTGGGCGGCGTGATCGCAGGGGTAGCGGACGACCAGGGGCAGGCGCTTTTCGATTATGGTGACGCGCTGGGCATTGCGTTCCAAATCGTCGATGACCTGCTGGACTACCAGGGTGATGCCAAGGCCACGGGCAAGAACGTGGGCGACGATTTCCGGGAGCGCAAGCTGACCCTGCCGGTGATCAAGGCGGTGGCGCTGGCCGACGAGAGCGAGCGGGCGTTCTGGGCGCGGACCATCGAGAAGGGCGACCAGCGCGACGGCGACCTGGACGAGGCGCTTAGGTTGCTCAACAAGCACGGCACGTTGGAGGCCACGCGGGCCGACGCGCTGGAATGGACGGCAAAGGCGAATGCGGCGATGGCGCAACTGCCCGAACATCCGGTGCGGGAGATGCTGCTGGCGCTGTCGGATTACGTGGTGGCGCGCATCCGCTAGGACGCATTCTCAGGGATGCGCGTTGAGGCGGGTGGCGGTGATCCACCAGCCCGGATTTTCCTCTTTCAGGCGGCCCTCGGCGGCGCGGGCGGTTTCCTCGCCGGTGTAGAGGCCGAAGCAGCTGCTGCCCGAGCCTGTCATGCGGGCCATGCGGCAGCCCGCCGTCACGCTGAGCGCACCCAGCACCTGCGAGATGACAGGCGTCTGCCCGATGGCCGCATATTCCAGATCATTGCGCATGCCCCGCAGCCAGTCGATGAATTCGATCGCGCTGAGATTGGCCGGAAGGTCCGGGGGCATGGGCGTGTTGTTCTTCTGACCGACGGCGGCAAAGACGTCGGGCGTGCGCATGGGCACGCCGGGGTTGATCAGGACCGCGTTCAGGCAGGGCAGGTCGTGCGCCGTCGTGATCTCTTCGCCGATCCCCTGCATCCGCGCAGCGCTGTTGCCGAGGCAGACGGGCACGTCGGCACCCAGCGGCGTGACATCGGCGGGCATGGGCGTGTCGGTCAGGCGCGACAGCACGCGCAGGGTGGCGGCTGCGTCCGACGAGCCGCCACCAAGGCCCGCGGCATGGGGCAGAAGCTTGTTTAGCGTGATATCGGCACTGACCCCCATCAGGTCGGCGGCTTTCAGAACGAGGTTGTCTGGCCCGTCCGGCACGCCCTTGGACATCGGGCCGCTGAGCGAAAGGTGCGGCGTGTCGGAGAGCGAGACCGTCAGGTGATCGCCCACATCGGCGAACATCACCAGCGAGTCGAGAAGGTGCATGCCATCGTCGCGCTGCCCGGTGATGTGCAGCGTCAGGTTTACCTTGGCCGGGGCGAAGCCCTCAGCCGCCGTCATCCGCGACCTCCAGCGGGGGCGAGCCTTCTTCCTGCAGGACAACGTCGAGGCCGACCTCGAGCTTGCGGCGCATCCGGTCGGGATCCACATCGGGCGAGGGGTTTTCCTTGTCGACGAAGGACAGCGCACGCCTCCATTGGAACCGAGCCTCGACCTCGCGGCCCACGGCCCAAAGCACGTCGCCGAGGTGGTCGTTGACCACCGGGTCCACCGGCATCAGCTCGGCGGCGCGTTCCATGTGACCAATGGATTCCTCGTAGCGGCCCAGCCGGTAAAGGACCCAGCCGAGGCTGTCGACGATGTAGCCAGATTCGGGCTGCGCCTCGACTGCGCGTTCGATCATGTCGAGCGCCTCGTCCAGCTTCTGTTGTTTCTCGACCAGCGAATAGCCGAGGTAGTTCAGCACCTGCGGATGTTCGGGGTTCAGTTCCAGCGCCTTGCGGAAATCGGCCTCGGCCTCGGGCCATTCATCCTGCCGTTCATGGCTGATAGCGCGGGCATAGTATACGAACCAATGGCCGGGCTGTGCCTCGCCCAGAAGGTCGATGGCGTTGTCATAGGCGGTGACTGCCTTGCCGTATTGTTCGCTCTGGCGATAAAGGTCTGCGGCGGCGACATGCACCATGGGCAGTTCGGGGTGCGAGTCGCGCAGCTGTTCCAACACCTCGATGGCGGCGTCCATCTTGTCCGCCCGGCGCAGGGCCTCGGCGCGGCCCATCTCGGCGGCGGTGAAAGACGGATGATCGCGCGGGACGCTCTTGTAGGTTTCGGTGGCCAACTCGTAGCGTTCGAGCGATTCCAGCAGTTCCGCCGACATCAGGATAGCATCGACGTGGTCGGGGTTAAGGTACTGCGCCACTCGAGCGTAAAGCAGGGTATAGTCATCGCCCATGTCGCCCAACAAGGCTTGACCGATGGAAAAGAACACCTCTGCCACGCCGTCCTTGGGGCCGGAGATCATGTCGAAGGCCACGGGCAGGCCGGTTTCAAGCTCGGCCCGGAGGGCGAGGATCTGGGGATCCGCATTGGCGCCGAAGGCGTCATCCAGAAGCGCGATGGCCTCGTCGTTGCGTTCCAGCTGGCTGAGCACGGCGGCCCAGGCGCGGGTGCCACGGCGGGTGCGTTGCAGGGGTGCGTCATCGTCGCCACCGGAAAAGATAGCCTCGGCTGCCTCGAAATCGCCAACGGAGGCGAGAGCCAGCGCCTTGTGATAGAGGGCGAAATTCTTAAGGCCGCGTTCCTCGGAGACCTCGTCGAAGCGCGCGAGGGCCGCGTCGACATCGCCGCGGGCGAGTTCGGTCCAGGCCATTACGAGGCCATCGGCCAGTTGGCCCACGCCCTTGCCGGCCTCGATCCGTTCGATCACGGCGTCATGGTTGCCGGCTGCCACATCTTCGGCGATGAGGGCCATGAAGGCGACCTGGCTTTGCAGCTCCTGTTGCTCGATCTGGCGGGCGACGGGCACGGCGCGGTCGATCTCGCCAAGTGCCATGAAAGCAATCGCGGTGCTTTCGAGGATGACGGGGTTGCTGGCGTCGCGGGTCAGCGCCTGAGTGTAATACTGCGCGGCGGCGTCGAAATCGTTGAGGTAGCGTGCTTGCCGTGCGGCAAGGTAGGCACCGACATTGATATCAGCCAGTGCGGGCAACGCGATGCCCTGCAGAATCGCGGCGATTGCGCCTGCGGTCAGGATTTTCACGGGTCTGGGCTCCCTGCCTGTATGGTCGATGATTTGCGAGAAAGTAGTATGAGCGGCCCGTTAACGCAATGAGGGCGGCCAATTTGCCGCCCTCGGTGTCCGCGTGATTTCGCCTGTCGCTCACATATTGGGATAGTTCGGCCCGTCGCCTCCCTGTGGCGTGGTCCAGTTGATGTTCTGGGCGGGGTCCTTGATATCGCAGGTCTTGCAGTGGACGCAGTTCTGGAAGTTGATGACGAACTGCTGCTCGCCGTCCTTTTCCACGAACTCGTAGACCCCTGCCGGGCAGTAGCGGGCCGAGGGGCCGGCATACTTGGGCAGGTTCACCTCGACCGGAACATTCGGGTCCTTCAGCTTGAGGTGCGCGGGCTGGCTTTCCTCATGGTTGGTCATCGAAAAGCTGACATTGGTCAGGCGGTCAAAGCTCAGCTTGCCGTCGGGCTTGGGGTAGTCGATTTCGGCGTGCTTGCTGGCTTCTTCGGTCGCCTCGGCGTCGGTCTTGCCGTGGCCCAGCGTGCCGAAAAAGGAAAAGCCGAGCGTGTTGGTCCACATGTCGAGGCCCCCTAGCGTGAGCGAGGCGGTGAGGCCGTACTTGGACCACAACGGCTTGACGTTGCGGACCTTTTTCAGATCCGTGCCGATGGCGCCGTTACGCACTTCGCTCTCATAGTTGGACAGCTCGTCGCTGGCCCGACCGGTTTCGATGGCTTCGTGCGCGGCTTCTGCCGCGGCCTTACCCGACAGCATGGCGTTGTGGTTGCCCTTGATGCGGGGCACGTTGACCATGCCGACCGAGCAGCCCAGAAGGGCGACGCCGGGCGCGACCATCTTGGGCATCGACTGGTATCCGCCCTCGGAAATGGCGCGGGCGCCGTAGGCGACGCGCTTGCCGCCCTTGAGCAGGTCGGCCACCACCGGGTGATGCTTGAACCGCTGGAATTCCATGTAGGGGTAGAGGTGCGGGTTACGGTAATTCAGGTGCACCACGAAGCCGACGTAAACCTGGTTGTTGTCGAGGTGGTAGATGAACGAGCCACCGCCCGCGTTTTTGCCCAGGGGCCAGCCCATCGTGTGGGTGACGGTGCCTTCGCGGTGCTTTTCCGGGTCGATTTCCCAGATTTCCTTCATCCCGAGGCCGTATTTCTGCGGCTCCTTGCCCTTGGAAAGGTCGTATTTCGCGATGACCTCCTTGGACAGCGAACCGCGCACGCCTTCGCCCAGGAACACGTATTTGCCGTGCAGTTCCATGCCGGGCTCGTAGCCGGGGCCGGGGGTGCCGTCGGCGTTCTTGCCGAATTCGCCGGCCACGACGCCCTTCACCTCGCCGTTTTCACCATAGACGATTTCCGAGCAGGCCATGCCGGGGAAGATTTCGACACCCAAGGCCTCGGCCTGTTCGGCCATCCAGCGGCAGACATTGCCCATGCTGACGATATAGTTGCCGTGGTTGTTCATCAGCGGCGGCATCGGAAAGTTGGGTATGCGGACCTTGCCCGCCTCGCCCAGCATGAAGAAGTTGTCCTCTTTCACCGGGACGTTGAGCGGCGCGCCCTTTTCCTTCCAGTTGGGTATGAGGGCGTCGAGACCGCAGGGATCGAGCACCGCGCCCGACAGGATATGCGCGCCCACTTCGGAGCCTTTTTCCAGCACCACGACCTCGCGCTCGGGGTCGAGCTGTTTCAGGCGGATCGCGGCGCTCAGGCCTGCGGGCCCTGCGCCGACGATCACGACGTCGTATTCCATGGCTTCGCGTTCGACTTGGGTCATCTTGGTCCTCTCCTGGTCGTCCGGTCGCATGCCGGCCCGCGTAAGAAACTTCGCAACTGGTTATCGCGCGGGGTTGCGCAAGGTCAATTCGAACACGACGTAACAGACGGTCAAAAGCGTCAAAAAGGCGCAAGTTTCGGCGCGATTGTGCGGTTGGCGGTCTGGACCTACTTGCATTGGCGGGGCAGGTCGGGTCAATCTGTCGCGCATGGTTTGGAAAACGAACGGGGTCGCGTAACGGCGGCCCCTTGGTGATACTAGGGACAAGAAAGAAGGACAGGTCATGGAAAAGATCCCGATGACGCAGGACGGTTTCGACGCGCTGAACGCGGAACTGAAACAGCTGAAATCCGTCGAGCGCCCGGCCATCATCAAGGCGATTTCCGAGGCGCGCGAGCATGGCGACCTGTCGGAGAATGCCGAGTATCATTCCGCCAAGGAAAAACAGTCGTTCATCGAGGGACGCATCAAGGAGCTGGAAGGCGCGATCAGCCTCGCCGACGTGATCGACCCCAAGAAGCTGTCCGGCCCGATCAAGTTCGGCGCGACGGTGACGCTGGTGGACGAGGATACGGACGAGGAGAAGTCCTATCAGATCGTAGGCGAATATGAGGCCAGTATCGAGAAGGGCCTGCTGAACGTAAAATCGCCGATTGCGCGGGCTTTGATTGGCAAGGAGGAGGGCGATAGCGTAGAAGTGCGCACGCCCGGCGGCGACAAGGCCTACGAGGTGCTGAAGGTCGAATATATCTGACCCGGTCCTTTTCAATCAGGTTTGCCCATGACCGATCCGAACCAGTCACCGCAGACACCGCTTGGTGTCTATGACCGGCCCCGAAAGGACGGGGTCACGGGTGTCGAGATAATCGCGCTGGCGCTTACGATTCTGTGGCTTGTCGGCACGGCGGTGTTCTTTCTGGTGCTGGAGCCGATGGGCATGTTCTCGGAATCCGGCGGGGCGCTGCAATTCGTGGTGGTCCTGCTGGCCATCTTCATGCCGGTGGCGATGATCTGGGTCGCGGCTACGGCGGCACGTTCGAGCAAGGTGATGCGCGAGGAGAGCCGGCGCCTGCAAACCGCCATCGACGCGATCCGGCAGGCCTATGTGGCGCAAAGCCAGGCCGCGCACGAGGTCGCACAGCCCTCGGTCGCCAAAAAGCTGGAGGAGATCGCGGCGGCGCAACGCAAGACCGAGACGGCGCTGGCGACGTTCTCGACGTCGCGCAGCCCGGTGGAGGTGCGGCCCGCGCCAGTGTCAAAGAACGAGGAGGTGGGCACGGACCAGGTTGCGTTGCCGTTGGGCACCCCGCCCGAAGAGATGGCGCCGCCGTTGGCGACCGAAGACTTCATAAGGGCGCTGAATTTCCCGGAGAACGCCGAGGACAAAGCAGGCTTTGCCGCACTGCGCCGGGCGCTGAAGGTCCGCCATAGCGCGCAACTGATTCAGGCCAGCCAGGACGTGCTGACACTGTTGTCTCAGGACGGCATCTACATGGACGACCTGCGCCCAGACATGGCCCGTCCCGAAGTTTGGCGCCGGTTCGCTGCCGGGGAACGTGGACGCGCCGTAGCCGCGCTGGGCGGTGTGCGGGACCGCTCGTCGCTGGCGCTGACGGCCGCTCGCATGAAGCAGGACATGATCTTTCGCGATGCCGCCCACCATTTCCTGCGGCTGTTCGACCGCACGATCAGCCAGTTCGCCGAGGTGGCGACGGATGCCGAGATGTCCGAGATGTCGGACACGCGCACGGCGCGCGCCTTCATGCTGGTCGGGCGCGTGGCGGGGACGTTTGACTGATACTGCCGTGGTGTGAGCCGTGCAAGAAAGCGGCTGTTGCCGGACGCCCCGGAACGCGTCAATATGAACGCCGGAAGACGAAGGGAACATCATGCGCAAGTTTCTCGTGGTGCTGGACGACAGCCGGGAATGCCTCAACGCCATGCGGTTCGCCGCAATGCGCGCCAAGAACACGCAAGCCGGGGTTGAGATTCTCGCGGTCATTCCGCCCGACGAATTCAACCACTGGATCGGCGTGGGCGACATCATGCGCGAGGAAGCCCGCGAGCGCATTCACGCGCATTTCGAGGTCTTCGCGAAGTGGATGCGCGACAAGCAGGGCATCGACCCCGAGCTGGTGATCCGCGAAGGCGAGCCGGTGGCGGAGATCATGGCGCAAGTTCAGGAGGACACCGAGATCGGCGTGTTGGTGCTGGGCGCCAGCGCCGACAAAAAGGGGCCCGGGCCGCTCGTGTCGCAATTGTCGAAGAATTCCGGTGGCTTGCCCATCCCGATCACCATCGTGCCCGGCGACCTGAGCAAGGAGCGACTGGAAGCGATCACCTGAACCCAGTTTTAGAATCGTTCCAAACCTTGACAGGGCCAGTCTCGCTGCGCATATCTTGCACAACTGACAAAAAGGGCGCGCACAATGTTCATCCAGACGGAATCGACACCGAATCCCGCAACGCTGAAGTTCCTGCCCGGCCAGACCGTATTGGACGCCGGGACCGCAGACTTCCCGTCTTCCGAGACGGCCGACAAGTCGCCGCTTGCTGCGCGCGTCTTTGGCGTCGAGGGTGTGACCGGCGTGTTTCTGGGCAATGATTTCGTGACCGTGACCAAGCAGGACGCGGTGGAGTGGGACCATGTGAAACCCGCAATTCTGGGCGCGATCATGGAGCATTTCCAGTCCGGTCAGCCGGTCATGACCGGCGACGGTCCGGAGTCGGGCCACGCCGCCAGTGAAGGCGAGGATTCCGAGGTCATCGACCAGATCAAGCAATTGCTGGATACCCGCGTCCGCCCTGCCGTGGCACAGGATGGCGGCGACATCACGTTCCATGGTTTCGAGCGCGGCGTGGTTTACCTTCACATGCAAGGTGCGTGCGCCGGCTGTCCGTCCTCGACCATTACCCTGAAGATGGGGATCGAGAACTTGCTGCGGCACTACATCCCCGAAGTGACCGAGGTCCGCCCCGTCGGCGTTTGACCTCGTGACCAACGCGCCGCTCGTATTGGGATTCGACACCTCCGGCCCGTGGCTGGGGGTGTTGTTGCTTTCGGGGCAGGACGTTCTGAGCGATCACCATGTCGATATGCCAAAAGGACAGGCCGAGGCGTTGTTTCCGGCGCTGGAAGACGCTCTGGCCAAGGGCGGCGCCGGCTGGAGCGACCTTGACGCCATTGGGGTCGGCATCGGGCCGGGAAATTTCACCGGCATCCGGATTTCGGTCGCCGCGGCGCGGGGGCTGGCTTTGTCGCTGGAAATCCCCGCTATTGGCGTCAGCATCCTCGAGGCCGCAGCATATGGGCAGGACAGCCCGGTGCTGGCGACGCGGGACGCACCCCGTGGACAGGCTTATGTGCAAGGTTTTGACATGGACACACCGCTTGGGCCGGACCTGATGGCGATCGACGAGATCGACACAGGCCTGATGGAGCCGGGGCTTGTATGTGTCGGCACGGCGGCCAAGGCGGTGGCGGCACAGATCGGCGCGCCCGCGGTTCCGGCGACCTTTGCGCCGGCCTCTGCCATCGCGCGGATTGCCGCGACCCGCTGGCGCGAAGACACGCCCCCCCCGGCGCCGCTGTACCTCAAGCCCGCCGACGCGGCGCCCTCGCGCGATGCTCCCCCGGTGATCCTTGATGACGCCTGACGACTTGGCCGCGCTGCATGCGCGGGCATTCGACGGGCAGGGGCGGGCTTGGGACGCAGGCGAGTTCCGTGACCTTCTGGAGCATTCGCATATCTTCGTGGTCGGTGACACCAAGGGGTTTGCTGTCGGACAGGCGGTTGCGGGCGATGCGGAGCTTCTGACGCTTGCCGCCGATCCCGACGCGCGGCGGCAAGGACACGGGCGGGCGGCGTTGCAAGCGTTCGAGGCCGAGGCCCGTGCGCGCGGCTCCGAGCGCCTGTTCCTGGAAGTCGCGGCAGACAACGCGGCGGCACTGGGGCTTTACCGCTCGTTCGGCTTCACCGAGCTTGCGCGGCGCGCGAAGTATTACAAGCGGCCCGATGGCGGGACGGTCGACGCGCTGGTACTGGAGAAGCGCCTGACCTGATCCCGGCTCAGATCGCCGAACTGTGTCCGGCGTGGCTGAGGTCGTAGGCGTCGAGGCTGCGGGCGATCATCCGGGTTAGCGGGCGTGCCTCGTGCGGGATAAAGAGGCCCTCGTTGCTTAGGTCCAGAAGCCCGTCAAAGGCGCGTGTGGCAGGTTCAAGCATTTCACGTACAGCCTTGCGCGACATGCTGAAAGTTTCGCAGATTTCCCCGGCGTCGATGCGGAAGTCGCACATGACGGCCTCGATAAGGCGGGCCCGCAGAAGATCCTGTCCCCTGAAGACATGCTCCCGGCTGGTCGAGAAGCGGCCCTCGCGGATTGCCCCGGTATGGGCTCCGGTCGCGGGGGCGTTCTGGGCATAGCCTTGCGGGAAGCGCGAAATCGACGAGGCCCCCAGCCCGATGAGCACCTCGGACGTGTCGTCGGTGTAGCCTTGGAAGTTGCGGCGCAGGCGGCCAAGTTTCTTGGCGATGCTCAAGCCGTCCTCGGGTGTCGCGAAATGGTCGATCCCTATTTCCCGGTAGCCGTCCCAGACGAACAGGCGGCGGGCGGCATCAAAGAGCTCCAGCCGTTCCTCGGGCGTGGGCAGCGCATCGGACGGGATAAGCTGCTGACGCTTGGCCATCCACGGCACATGGGCATAGCCATAAAGCGCCACGCGGTCGGGGTTGAGCGACAGGAGTTTCTGCACGCTTTCCACCATGCGCTCCTTGGTCTGGTGCGGCAGGCCGTAAAGGATATCCGCGTTCAGACTGCGCACGCCAGCGGCGCGCAGCGCGTCTATGGTGTCGCGGGTGATGTCGAAGGTCTGGATGCGGCCGATGGCCTGCTGAATGGTGTCGTCGAAGTCCTGCACGCCCACGGAAGCGCGGTTCATCCCGGCGGCGGAGAGCGCCTCGATCCGGGGGGCGTCGATCTCGTTCGGGTCGATCTCGACCGAGAACTCGGTGTCGCTGCCGAAGGGGACCGCGTCGCGCACTGATTCGGCCAGATCGGTGATAAGGTCGGCAGACAGAAGAGTCGGCGTGCCGCCGCCCCAATGCAGGCGCGACAGCGTGATGCCCTGTGGCAGGGTGGCTTTCAGCAGGGCCAATTCCGCCTTGAGCGTCTCGACATAGGCGGCGACGGGTGAAAGGGATTTGGTGCCCTGCGTGCGGCAGGCGCAGAACCAGCATAGCCTGCGGCAGAAGGGCACATGCAGGTAGAGCGAGATTGCGCTGCCCGGTTCGATGTTGGAAATCCAGTCCCGCATGGTCGAGGACCCGACGGAATCGGAGAAATGCGGGGCGGTCGGATAGCTTGTGTAACGCGGTACATTCGCGTCGAACAGGCCCAGTCTGCGGAGTTGTTCTCGGTCAATCATGCCGTTAAAATACTCACAAGGAAGAGCGAAGCCTTGATGCAGATCAACTCGACCGAAAGCATTATCGATGCTCAAAGATGCACATGACCTGATCCCCCGTGAATGCGATGCGTGTCCCATTCGGCACCGGGCCGTGTGCGCGCGATGTGATGCGCAGGAACTGGAGCAACTGGACCAGATCAAGTACTACCGCAGCTTCGAGGCGGGCCGGACGCTGATCTGGGCCGGGGACCGGATGGATTTCGTGGGCTCGGTCGTGTCGGGCATCGCGATGCTGACGCAGACGCTGGAAGACGGGCGCACACAGATGGTGGGCCTGCTGTTGCCGAGCGATTTCGTGGGCCGTCCAGGGCGCGAGAAGGCGGCCTATAACGTGGTCGCGGTGAGCGACGTGGTGATGTGTTGTTTCCGCAAGCAACCCTTTGAGAACATGATGGAAAAGACGCCGCATATCGGCCAGCGCCTGTTGGAGATGACGCTGGACGAGCTGGATGCGGCGCGCGAATGGATGCTGCTGTTGGGGCGCAAGACGGCGCGGGAGAAGATCGCGTCGTTCCTGGCGATCCTGGGGCGGCGTAACGCGGTCTTGAACATGTCCAAGGCCGCGGGGCAGGTGGTGTTCGACCTGCCGCTGACGCGCGAGGCGATGGCCGATTACCTGGGCCTGACGCTGGAGACGGTGAGCCGCCAGATCAGTGCGTTGAAGCGTGACCAGGTGATCCACCTGGAAGGCAAGCGGCATGTGACGGTGCCGGATTTCGACC
Organism: Roseovarius confluentis; assembly: GCF_002917925.1. Lineage (GTDB taxonomy): Bacteria > Pseudomonadota > Alphaproteobacteria > Rhodobacterales > Rhodobacteraceae > Roseovarius > Roseovarius confluentis. Next base: position 35,481 of record NZ_PPFE01000012.1, read on the forward strand.
GCCTGCTGGAAGAGGCGGGGGATGACAGCGACGGCGGGATGCTGGCCTGAGCCCGGGAATAAGGTTAATCCTTTGAATTCAGGAAAAATTCGACGTCGGTATTGCGTCGGTATTCAAGTGGTATCGCGACGGTGCGATTTTTCCGAATTGGCGGGGTTAACGGGGCGTTCGGGGGTAATGTGCGGTTAAGGCGCGGCGCGTGGTTTTTTACCCACCCTACGGGGTGACCGATGGTCTTGACTTCGGTCCGGGAGGGGCTTTGTTACCGGGCATGGCTGACCTCTCGACTTATTCGCTGGATGACCTCACCATCGACGAGGCCGCGCGGCCACGGGCGCCGAAGGTGCCGGACGCCACGGACAGGCATCGGCGCCAGGGCCGACAGTTGGCGGCGATCCACCGGCACTACCTGATGGAGATGGCGCGGATCGGCGCGGTGCTGGCGCGGATCGAAGCGCGGGATGCCCCACCCGAGAACCTGAGGCAGATCGTGCTGTCGCTGGACATGGCCGAGAATTTCCGGGTGTTCGGGACCCTGTGCGGGCGCGAGTGCCAGGTGTTGAAGCTGCACCACGATATCGAGAGCACCGACATGTTTCCCCGCATCGAGGCAGCGGGCGGGGGAATGTTCCGGGAGGTCGTGGCGAAACTGGTGTCAGAGCACGAGGTCGTCCACGAGTTGATCGTTCGTCTTGGGCGCGCGGCAGACACGTTGGCGGAAGACCCCAGCGAGGAAAACTTTGCCCGGGCCGCCGCCACGTACCGGAAGCTGGAAGAGGTCGTGCGCTCTCATTTCGGGTACGAGGAAACGGAGCTGGAAGAGGCCATCGGGTATTACCTCGGGACGATCTGAGGCCGCGCGTAGGAACCGATGTGTCTGGTCCGTTGCGCGACCCCAGCCCCGACCTCAGAGCGTTTCCGGGAAACACTGCATCGCTTTTCGCTGCCTCTTGAGACGCGAAAAGCGATGCATGTTTCAGACTGACCCGGAAACGCTTTAATGCGCCATGAAGAGCGGCAGGGGCGCGTGCTCCAGCATGTAGCGGGTGGCGCCGCCGAAGACCGCCTCGCGGACGCGGGAATGGCCGTAGGCGCCCATGACAACGGCATCGGCGTCGATATCCTGCGCGCGGCGCAAGAGCACGTCGGCGATGCGGGGCAGGGTTTTGGAGACCACGTCGATTTCGACCGCCACGCCGTGACGCACCAGGAATTGTGATAGCAGACCGCCCGGATCGGAGCGGTTCGGGCCGTGTACCGGCGGATCGACGACCACGACGTGTACGCGCTCGGCCCGTTGCAGCATCGGCAGCGCGTCGCGGGCGGCGCGCAGCGCCTCCTGACCGTCGTTCCAGGCGATCACGACCCGCTTGGGGTCAAGGGTGATGTCCGGCGTGTTGGGCAGAACCATCGCGGGAATGCGCCCGTCGAACAGGATCGCCTCGGTCAGGGGGGCAAGCTCGGGGCCCAGCCCCTCGCCATAGGGCATGGGCAGCACGGCGAGATCGGCAAAGCGGGCGCGGTCGGCGACATGGTGTCCGAGGTCGGCAAGCTGCGCGACGCCCTTGTCGCAGGACCAGAAGAAGCCGTCCTGCCGGCCCAGGACCGCGCGCGCGGCGCTGTCGATCTCGGCGGCTTCCTCGTGGCAACCTTCGAATATGTTCTGCACCATCACGGCGCTGACACCGGCGCCGGAGAAATAATGCGTTGCCGGATCGCGGGCGACGCCGAGGCTGAGCACGTCGAGATGCGCCCCGTGCAGGCGAGCCAGTTCGGCGGCGTGGGTCAAGGTATGCTCGACGCGTGAGGCATCGGACAGGGCGCAGAAGATCGTTTTCCAGGGCATTGCGATTCGCCTTTCATTAACCATTTCGAACGCAATCTGGCCCCCGGGGCGAGACGCTGCCTTGATGCCGGTCAACCCATTCCCGCCAATCCTTTGATGCAGATCAAAGCGGGGTGACTCGGCATCGGAAATAAGCGGCCCCAGTCAAATGACTCCGTGCGCCCCGGCAGGGCCTGCGCGGACATACGGCAAAGGGACGCAAAATGGGTAACTACGTAAAACTGATCCTGTTGGGGCTGATCGCGTTTTTCGCGCTGTTCGCCGCCAACCAGGCACGGGATATCGCGTACCTTGTGAATGCGCTGACCATCGCCCTTGTGGCGGCGGGCATGTTCATCTGGGTGCTGCGCAACACGGACGAGGACCGCCCCGTGGTCGACCTGTCCGGGGAATACATGGACGGGGTCGTGCGCGCCGGGGTGATCGCCACGGCGCTTTGGGGGGTCGTGGGCTTCCTGGTGGGGACGTTCATCGCGTTCCAGCTGGCCTTTCCGACGCTCAATTTCGAATGGGCGCAAGGCTACATGAATTTTGGCCGGCTGCGGCCCTTGCACACCAGCGCGGTGATCTTCGCCTTTGGCGGCAACGCGCTGATCGCGACGTCGTTCTACGTGGTGCAGCGCACCTGCGCGGCGCGGCTGTGGGGCGGGAACCTGGCGTGGTTCGTGTTCTGGGGGTTCCAACTGGTGATCGTGCTGGCCGCCACCGGCTACCTGCTGGGCGCGACGCAATCCAAGGAATACGCGGAACCGGAATGGTACGTGGACTGGTGGCTGACCATCGTCTGGGTGTCCTACCTGGCCGTGTTCGTCGGCACGCTGGTGAAGCGGAAAGAGCCGCATATCTACGTGGCGAACTGGTTTTACCTGTCGTTCATCATCACGGTCGCGATGCTGCACGTGGTGAACAACCTGAGCATTCCGGTGAGCATCTTCGGCTCCAAGTCCGTGCAGGTCTTTTCGGGCGTGCAGGATGCGATGACGCAATGGTGGTACGGCCATAACGCCGTGGGCTTCTTCCTGACGGCGGGGTTCCTGGCGATGATGTACTACTTCGTGCCGAAACAGGCCGGGCGGCCGGTGTTCAGCTATAAACTGTCGATCATCCACTTCTGGGCGCTGATCTTTCTTTATATCTGGGCCGGTCCGCACCACCTGCACTATACCGCGCTGCCCGACTGGGCCTCGACGCTGGGCATGGTGTTCTCGATCATCCTCTGGATGCCCTCGTGGGGCGGGATGATCAACGGCCTGATGACGCTGAGCGGCGCGTGGGACAAGCTGCGGACCGATCCGGTGATCCGGATGATGGTGATCAGCCTTGGCTTTTACGGGATGTCCACCTTTGAAGGACCGATGATGTCGATCCGCGCGGTGAACAGCCTGTCGCATTACACCGACTGGACCATCGGGCACGTGCATTCCGGCGCGCTGGGCTGGAACGGGATGATCACCTTTGGCTGCCTGTACTTCCTGGTGCCCAAGCTGTGGAACCGCGAGCGGCTGTATAGCCTGAGCCTGGTGAGCTGGCACTTCTGGCTGGCGACGATCGGGATCATTCTCTACGCGGCGTCGATGTGGGTGACCGGCATCATGGAAGGCCTGATGTGGCGTGAAGTGGATGCCAACGGGTTCCTGGTGAACTCCTTTGCCGACACGGTGAGTGCGAAGCTGCCGATGTACGTGGTGCGCGGTCTGGGCGGGGTCATGTTCCTCTCCGGTGCGATCGTCATGTGCTTCAACCTTTACATGACAGTCAGACGGAGCCCGGCGGTGCAGACCGACAACTCCGCTGTCCCGGCTGAATAAGGAGGGCCGGAAAAATGACTGACGATAAAATGCAGAAACCCCCGATGCCGGCTTCGGCCTCGGGCGTGGGGGACCGGCCCAAGAAGAAGACCTTCCTGGACCGGCACCAGATCCTAGAACGCAACGTGACCCTGCTGGCGATCTTTGCCTTCCTGGTGGTGACCATCGGCGGCATCGTGCAGATCGCACCGCTGTTCTGGCTGGAGAACACCATCGAGGAAGTGGAGGGGATGCGCCCCTACACCCCGCTGGAGCTGACCGGGCGTGACATCTACATCCGCGAGGGATGCTATGTCTGCCACAGCCAGATGATCCGCCCGATGCGCGACGAGGTGGAGCGGTACGGGCATTACAGCCTTGCGGCAGAGAGCCAGTACGACCACCCGTTCCAATGGGGGTCCAAGCGGACCGGGCCGGACCTGGCGCGCGTGGGCGGTCGGTACTCCAACGCCTGGCATGTGGACCATCTGCGCGACCCGCAATCGGTGGTGCCGGAATCGGTGATGCCCAAGTACGGCTATCTCGAGGAGCGGCTGATCGACGGGCAGTACGTGGGGGACCTTCTGGCGACGCACAAGCTGGTGGGTGTGCCCTACGAGGACGCGCATGTGGAGAACGCGCAGGCGGATTTCCGGGCGCAGGCCGATCCCGACAGCGACTATGACGGGTTGATCGAGCGGTATGGCGAGAGCGCACAGGTAGCCAATTTCGATGGCCGTCCGGGCATCAGCGAAGCCGACGCCTTGATCGCCTATCTGCAGATGCTGGGCACGCTGGTCGATTTCTCGACCTTCACGCCCGTGGCCAGCCGGTAAGGAGGGACGACGATGGACACCTATTCCCTGCTGCGGGAGTTCGCGGACAGCTGGATGCTGCTGGCGCTCTTCGCCTTCTTCATCGGCGTCGTGATCTGGGTCATGCGGCCCGGGTCACGGGGCGCCTACCAGGATGTCGCCGACATTCCCTTCCGCAATGAAGACGCGCCGGCCCCGGCTGCGCGCCGTGCCTCGGACGAGGAGCAATAAAATGGTTAAGAAACCGCAAGACAACCATGAGGTCGAAACGACCGGCCACGAATGGGACGGGATCGAGGAATACAACAACCCGTTGCCGCGCTGGTGGCTGTGGGTGTTCTACGCCACGATCGCCTGGGGCGTCTGGTACACGATCGCCTATCCGGCCTGGCCGATGATCTCGGGCGCGACGCAAGGTTACCTGGGGTATTCGACCCGGGCCAACGTGCAGACCGAGATCGAGGCGGCCGAGGCGGCCAACGCGCAGATCAACGAGCGGCTGGCCAGTGTCGAGCTGGCGGCGATTCCGGGCGACGACGAGTTGGCGGGCTTTGCCCGGTCCGCGGGCGAGGCGGTGTTCAACACCTGGTGCGTGCAGTGCCACGGGCGCGAGGGCGGCGGGGCCACCGGCTATCCGACGCTATCGGATGACGCCTGGCTGTGGGGCGGCTCGATGGAGGCGATCCACACGACCGTCACCCACGGGATCCGCAACGACGAGGACCCCGACGCGCGCTATTCGCAGATGCCGGCCTTTGGCCGCGACGAGCTTCTGACCGAGGAAGAGGTCGTGCAGGTGGTGAACTACGTCATGTCCCTGTCGGGCGAGCCGCAGGATGCGCAGGCCGCCGAGGTAGGTGCGGAAGTGTTCGAATACAACTGTGCCGCCTGCCATGGCGAGAACGCCATGGGAATGGAGGAGCAGGGTGCGCCGAACCTGACCGACGCGATCTGGCTTTACGGCGGGGATTACAACGCGCTGTACGAGACGGTGTGGAATTCGCGCTTTGGCGTCATGCCGTCTTGGCAGGAGCGTCTGAGCGAAGCGGAGATCCGGGCGGTGTCTGCTTACGTCCATCAGTTGGGTGGCGGCGAATGAGCTGACGTTCCGACAAGAGATTCCCGGGGGTGCTATTGCAATGCCCCCGGGAAGGCACCGGCCCCTCCCTCTGTTCGCGCATTTCAGGAGGGGCCGGTGTTTTTCGTTGGAAGGGGTCAGTTTTCGAGCACATCGGCCAGGGCGCTTAGAACGGCCTTTGGTGCTTCGAGCTGGGGCAGATGGCCGACGCCGGGCAGCGTTTCAAAGTCCGCCCCTGGCATCAGCGCGTGTAAGGCGCGGCCATGGTCCAGTGGGATCCACGGATCGGCCTCTCCCCAGATGATTTTGACCGGGCAGCGGACCTCGCAGTAATGCGGCTCGATCTCGGCGGTGAAGCGTTCGTCGGCCTGGGCGAACTGGCGGTAGAAACTGGCGCGGCCCGCCTCATCCAGCCAGGGGGCGACGAGCGCCTCGGTGTCGTCGGCTGCAAGGTCAGTGACCAGCGCGCCGTCGATATAGGCCCGCACGATGGCTTCGTGGATGTGCGGGGGCAAGCCGATGAAGGCGCCGATATGGCGGCCGACATGGTCGAAGAACTCCGACCCCCAGGGCCGCATCGCCACCACGTTCATCAGCACGAGCCGGTCGAATTCGGCCCCGTGCAGCAGGTGCGCGCGCAAGCTGGTCGCGCCGCCGAAGTCGTGCGCCACGACGCGGGGCCGGTCGAGGCCCCAATGGCGCAGAATTTGGGCAAAGACCTGCCCCTGCACGTCCAGTCCGGTGGGCTGATCGGCGCGTTTTTCGGAGCGGCCATAGCCGGGCATGTCGTGCCAGTAAACAGTGTGCGTTTTCGCCAGCGTGGGGATGATCTGGTGCCACGACACTGACGACCAAGGCCAGCCGTGGGCGAGGACGAGCGGCGGACCCGATCCGGCGCTGCCCCAGGCGACGGTGCCGGCGGGGGTGTCTGTGGTGTGATCCAGGTTCCAGGTCATGAGGGCAAGCCTGTCGGTGAAAAAAGACCCGTGGCGCGGCCAGAAGGCCGGGACCACGGGCCAGTCGGGGGAGACGCCCCGCGCACCTAACCTGTGCGCGGGCCGACATCAGGAGTCTGGTAGGGCCAGCGGCGTGTACGCCAGGGCCAGGGCCGTGGTCGCAAGGCCGGCTTGGGGTGAAAGATGCGGGCCTCGAGCATCGTCCCGGCCTAGCGTGGCAGGCGGCCGATGCGGTGCGCCTCAAGCTCGGCGTCGCGGCGGTTGTCGAAGCGCGTGTTCGGCGCCCAGTGGCCGCGGCCCTGCCGGGCATCGGCATCGTTCAGGCGGGTGGCGGTGCGGAAGCTATCTGAAAGAATTCCAAGCATGACGTGTTCCTTTGAGGTTCGTGTGATAGCCTCAATCTGACAGCCATAGCGTGTTATTGCGACTCAGGAAAAATTCGGATATGTAAGATTAGATTACATGACGGATTGGCTGACCCTCCCGCCCCTGACGGCCTTGCGCGCGTTCGCGGCCCTTGCCGAGACCGGCTCGGCGCAGGCGGCGGGCGCGGCGCTGAACGTCAGCCACGCGGCGATCAGCCAGCAGGTCAAGGCGCTGGAGGCCCGGATGGGCGTGCCGCTGGTGGATCGCAGCGGGCGCAAGTTGCAGCTGACCACCGAGGGGCGTGAGCTGGCCGATGCGCTGAAGACCGGGTTCGACACCATCGCGCGCAGTGTCGACGCGCTGACCGGGGCGGATGCAGACCGGGCGGTGCAGGTCTCGACCACGCAGCTTTTCGCGACCACCTGGCTGATGCCGCGGCTGATGGATTTCCAGACGCGGCATCCCGGTATCGATCTGATGATCAACCCGTCGGCGGAGCTGCACGAGTTGACGCCGGGGGGCTATGACCTTGCGCTGCGCTTTGGCGACGGCAACTGGCCGGGGCTGGAGGTGGAGATGCTGGTGCCCTCGGATATCGTGATCACCGCCGCGCCCAAGCTGGTTGGGACGTGCGAGATCACCCGGCCCGAGCATCTGCTGGACTATCCGTGGCTGGAAGAGCTTGGCACGTCAGAATCCACCGACTGGCTGCGCAAGCATGGCGTCACCGAGGGCCGCGCCAAGAGCGTGACGCAGGTGCCGGGCAACCTGATGCTGGAAGGCGCCCGCGCGGGGCAGGGGATCATCAGCACGGCGATGTCCTCGGTCCAGGCGGAAGTGGATGCGGGGCGGCTGAAGCTGCTGTTTCGGGATGCGGGCGAGACGGGGTATCATATCGTCACGCGGCCCGGTGTTTTGCGCCCAAAGGCCAAGGCCTTCGTGACGTGGCTGCGCCGTCAGAAGGAAGCGCCCTGCGACGAAAAGGGTTGATCTGAGTCAAGGTTTTGGAAAACCCGCCGTGTCAGAACGGGCCGGCGCAACAGACCTTTATCGGAGCGAGAGCTATCCGTGTCCTCTACATCTGATTCTCCCGAGACCCCGCCGAGCCTCTATGCCGCGCGGGAGCCTGTCTTTCCCAAGCGCGTGAGTGGCTGGTTCCGCCGGTTCAAGTGGATCATCATGATCGTGACGCTAGGGATCTACTACGTCACGCCCTGGATCCGCTGGGACCGGGGGCCGTCGCTGCCCGACCAGGCGGTGCTGGTGGACATGGCGAACCGGCGGTTCTTTTTCTTCTGGATCGAGATCTGGCCGCACGAGTTCTATTTCGTGGCCGGTTTGCTGGTGATGGCGGGGCTGGGATTGTTCCTGTTCACCTCGGCGCTGGGGCGGGTGTGGTGCGGCTATGCCTGCCCGCAGACGGTGTGGACGGACCTGTTCATCCTGGTGGAACGCTGGGTCGAGGGGGACCGCAATGCGCGGCTGCGCCTGCACCGGCAGAAGAAATGGGACGCGCGGAAGGTGCGCCTGCGGCTGACGAAGTGGGCGCTGTGGCTGCTGATCGCGGTGGCCACGGGGGGCGCGTGGGTGTTCTATTTCACCGATGCGCCGACGCTGCTGGTGGATCTTTTCACCCTGAACGCGCATCCCATCGCCTATACGACCATCGCCATCCTGACCGGGACGACGTTCTTTTTCGGCGGGTTCGCACGCGAGCAGATCTGCATTTATGCCTGTCCGTGGCCGCGTATCCAGGCGGCGATGATGGACGAGGACACGCTGACCATCGGCTATCGGTACTGGCGGGGCGAGCCGCGGGGCAAAGGCAACGTGCGGCGGCGGCAGACCGAGGACGCGGTCAAGGCCGAGGCGGCGTCGCATGCGGCGGGGGAAACCGCGGGGGCCAGCTATGCCCGGACGCCGGTGCCCAACAACGAGAGCGACATGGTGCCGGATGCCGCGGCGGCGGCGAAGGGGCCGGGCGACTGCATCGACTGCATGGCCTGCGTGAACGTTTGCCCCATGGGGATCGACATCCGCGACGGGCAGCAGATGGAGTGCATCACGTGTGGCCTGTGCATCGACGCCTGCGACGACATCATGGCCAAGATCGGCAAGCCGCGCGGCCTGATCGACTACATGGCGCTGACCGACGAGGAGCGCGAGCGCGAAGGCAAGCCACCGAAGCCGGTGATGAAGCATATCCTGCGGCCGCGCACGATCATGTATACGTCGCTGTGGTCGCTGGTGGGGGCGGGGCTGTTGTTTGCGCTGTTCATCCGGGCGGATATCGACCTGACGGTGGCGCCGGTGCGCAACCCGACCTTCGTCACGCTGTCGGACGGGTCGATCCGCAACACCTACGAGGTGCGGCTGCGCAACAAGCATGGCGAGGCGCGCCCGATGCGGATTTCGGCCAAGGGCGACCCGGCCATTCGCGTGCAGCTTGAAGGGACCCCCTATGAAACGGTAGATGTGCCGGCCAACGAGACCTATTTGCAGCGCGTCTACCTGATAGCGCCGCCGGGATCGGACGCGGCGCGGAGCGATGCGACGGACGTGCGCCTGTGGGTCGAGGATATCTCGAACGGAGACCGCGCCCACAAGGACACGGTGTTCAACGGGAGGGGCGAATGAAGCGCGACTTCACGATCAAGGGATGGCACGTCTTTGCCGGGTTTGCCGGGGCGTTTTCGATCATCATCGCGGTCAACCTGGTTTTGGCTTTTTCGGCGGTGAAGACCTTTCCGGGGCTGGAGACGAAGAATTCCTATGTCGCCAGCCAGAGCTTTGACGACCGGCGCGACGCGCAGGAGGCGCTGGGCTGGAGCGTGGAGGCGACACACAAGGCGGGCATGCTGGAGTTGAAGATCACCGATGCGGACGGCCAGCCGGTGGAAGTGGCGGCGCTGGACGCAACGGTGGGGCGGGCGACCCATGTGCAGGATGACGTGACGCCCGCGTTCCGTTTCGACGGCGAGGCCTATTTTGCCACGGTGCCGCTGGGCGCGGGCAACTGGAACATCCGCATGGAGGCACGGGCCGAGGACGGCACGGTGTTTCAGCAGCGCGTGGTGCTGATCAAGGAGAGCGGTGCGTGACCGTGGCGATGCGGCATCAGGCGGCGATGGGCTGCCCGGCCTGTGCGGCGGCCCCCGGTGCCGACGACGTGGAGGTCGCGCCGGAGGGATGGCAGATCGCGCTGTCACTGCCGACGATCCATTGTGCCGCGTGTATTTCCAGGATCGAGGACGGGCTGAACGCGCATCCCGGTGTGCGCTCGGCGCGGGTGAACCTGACGCTGAAACGGGCGAGCATCGACGCCGAGGCCGACGTGACGCCCGCCGAGATGGTGGGGCTGGTCGAAGGGCTGGGATACGAGGCGCATGAGCTGGATCCCGGCACGCTGAATGCCACGGCGACGGACAAGGCCGGGCGCGAGTTGCTTATGCGGCTGGCGGTGGCCGGGTTCTCGATGATGAACGTGATGCTGCTGTCGGTGTCGGTCTGGTCCGGCGCGGATGACGCGACGCGGGACATGTTCCACTGGATTTCCGCCGCGATTGCCTTGCCCGCCGTCGCGTTCTGCGGCGTGCCGTTCTATCGCAACGCGTGGAGTGCGCTGCGGCAGGGGCGGCTGAACATGGACGTGCCGATCACGCTGGCCGTGGCGCTGGCGGTGGTGACGTCGCTTTGGGAGACGGCGCTGTCGGGCCATCACGCCTATTTCGACGCGGCGATTGCGCTTGTCTTTTTCCTGTTGGCGGGGCGTTACCTGGATCACCGGACACGGGCCGTGGCGCGGTCGGCGGCCGAGGAGTTGACGGCGCTGGAAGTGCCGCGCGCGTGGCGGATCGAGGACGACCAAGAGGTAGAGCGGCCCATCGCGGAACTGGCGGTGGGCGACGTGCTGCTGGTGCGGGCCGGGGGGCGCGTGCCGGTGGATGGCGAGATCGTCGAGGGCACGTCAGAGTTGGACCGGTCGCTGTTGACCGGCGAGACCGTGCCGGTCTTTGCCGGGCCGGGGCAGGCTGTGTCGGCGGGCGAAGTGAACCTGACCGGGCCGCTGCGGATCAGGGCCAGCGCGGTGGGCGCGGAGACGTCGCTGCACCGGATGGCGGATCTGGTGGCGATCGCGGAATCGGGACGGTCGCGGTACACGTCGCTGGCGGACCGGGCGGCGAAGCTCTATGCGCCCGGCGTGCATATCCTGTCTGCCTTGGCCTTTGCGGGCTGGTTTCTTTACACGTTCGACATGCGCACGGCGCTTAATATAGCGGCGGCGGTGCTGATCATCACCTGCCCCTGTGCGCTGGGCCTTGCGGTGCCGGCGGTGACCACGGCGGCGTCGGGGCGGCTGTTCCGCAAGGGGATGCTGATCAAGCACGAGACCGCGCTGGAGCGGCTGGCGGAGGTCGACACGGTGGTGTTCGATAAGACCGGGACATTGACGGCGGGGGTGCCGGTGCTGACCAACCCGGACGTTCTGGACGATGCGGCGCGGGGCGTGGCGTTGGCGCTGGCGCGGGGCTCGGCGCATCCGCTGGCGCGGGCGATTGCCAAGGCGCTGGGCGAGGCGGAGGCGAAACCTGCGGACGTGACCGGGATTGCCGAGGTGCCGGGCTATGGCGTGTCGGGGCGCGTCGGCGACCTGGAGGTACGGCTGGGCCGGGCGGCCTGGGTCGGGGCGGAGCCGCGTGCCGAGACGGCGACCTATCTGAAGATCGGGAAGGCGGCGCCTGTGGCGCTGACTTTCGAGGATGCGTTGCGGCCTGGTGCGGAAGAGGCCGTGACGGCGCTCTTGCGCGCGGGCAAGGCCGTCTGGCTGGTGTCGGGGGATACCGAACCGGCGGTGAAGGCGCTGGCGGAGCGGTTGGGGATCGAAGCCTGGCACGCGGGCGTGCTGCCCGAGGACAAGGCGCGGATCGTGGCAGCGTTGTCGGACAAAGGCGCCCATGTGCTGATGGTGGGCGACGGGCTGAATGACACCGCGGCGCTGGCGGCGGCGCATGTGTCGATCTCGCCCGCCTCGGCGCTGGATGCCGCGCGGGTGGCCAGCGACGTGGTGCTCTTGGGCACGGACCTGAGCCCGCTGGCCGACGCGCTGGTCGTGGCGCGGAAAGCGCGGCGGCGGATCACCGAGAATTTCCGGTTGGCGACGCTTTACAACATCATTGCCGTGCCGCTGGCCGTGGCCGGGCTGGCGACGCCGCTGATCGCGGCCTTGGCGATGTCGGCGAGTTCGATTACCGTGTCGCTGAACGCGCTAAGGCTGTCGGGGAGGCGTGCATGACCATTCTGGCCTATCTTATCCCGATCTCGCTGATCCTGGGTGGGCTGGGGCTGGGGTTTTTCGTGTGGACGGTGCGCAGCAACCAGTATGACGACCCCGAGGGCAACGCGCAGCGCATCCTGAGCGACACTTACGACGATAAGCCGAAGCGGTAGCACCCGGTCGCGCCTGTCGGATTTGAGTATTTTCAGCAAGAAAAAGCCGGGGGTGGGGCCCGGAACGGCAAACGCCTGCGCGGAGGGAGGCGCAGGCGTTCTCTGGATCGGGCGCGGCGTTACGCGCCGGGGTCGATCATGAAACAGGTGATCTGCTTGGCCTGAAGCCGGCGGCAGGCGAGGTCGGCGCTTTCGCGGGTCATACCCATGAAATTCGCCTCGAACCCGGTGGAGCGCTTGACCACCTTGCGCAGGGAGCCGTCGAGCGTCTCCATCTCGTTCAGGGCGGTTTTCAACAGGACCTTGCGCGCCTTGTATTCCGACGGGTAGCGGCCGACATTGATGCCCCAGTGGCGGCCGCCGGAGGTGGAGATCCGGGTGACGACCTTTTGCACAGGGTCGCTGGCGGGCTCTTTGGCCTTGGGCGTGGTCTGTGCCTTCGCATCGACGCTCGCCAGGACGAGGTCCTTGGGCCGTGCCTTGGGCGTCGCCGTGGCCAGGGCGCTGCCCTGCGCTGCGGGTGGGGTTGCGTCCTCGGTGATGGTCTCGGCGGCGGCCAGCAGGGCCTTTTCGATATCTTCCTTGCCGACAGTGGGCGCGGCCTGTGCCACGACGGCTTCGCCGGGGCGGCGCTGTGGGCGGAGGGATTTCTTGACCGCGGCGGCGGAGGCGAGGCGCACGGTGCGGCCCTTGCCGCCGGGAACGGAGTGATTGTCGGCGGGGCCGATCTTGCCCATGTAGGCGGGTTTCGAGGGGCGGTTCACCGCAACGCGGCTGGGGGCCTGGCGGAAGCCGAGGTCCAGCAGTTCGGCCACCTTGGCGTTGCGCGACGCGGTGGAGCGGCCGCCGAAGACGGTGGCGATGATGCGCTCGCCGCCACGTTCCGCGCTGGCCGTGAGGTTGAAGCCCGCGGCCCGGGTGTAGCCGGTCTTGATGCCGTCGGCGCCGCGGTAGTCGCCCAAAAGGCGGCGGTTGGTGTGGTAGACCTTCTTGATGCCCGCATCGGCGGTCACGCGGGAGAAGAGGTTGTAGTATTCGGGGTAGTCGTAGAACAGGTGCCGGCCCAGGAGGGTCATGTCGCGGGCCGTCGACAGGTGGCCGTTCTCGGTCAGGCCGTGGGCGTTCTTGAAGGTCGTGCGCGTCATGCCGAGCGCCTTGGCGGTACGGTTCATGCGCCGGGCGAAGGCGGCCTCGGAGCCTTCGATCGCCTCGCCCAAAGCGGTGGCGGCGTCGTTGGCCGATTTCACCGCGGCGGCACGGATGAGGTAGCGCAGCTTGATCGTCGAGCCCGAGCGCAGGCCGAGTTTCGAGGGCGGTTCGCTGGCGGCGTGCTTGGAGATGCGCACGGGCGTGTCGAGGGTGATCTCGCCGTTCTCGACCGCCTCGAAGACCACGTAGAGGGTCATCATCTTGGTCAGCGACGCCGGGTGAAGGCGAGTGTCGGCGTTGCGCGAATGAAGCACCTCGCCGGATCGTGCGTCCATCACCAAAGCTGCGTAGGGGGCCGCGACCGCGCTTAGCGGTACGATAACCATCATCCAGATAGTGGCCATAGCCACCAGACCCCAACGGATGGGCTGCCTGCTCCGCGTTCTCATGGAACTGCTCTTTCTCTGCCTCGTTCAACCGCCGATTGTTCGGCTGGCCTTATTTATTGCAGAAAAAGGTAGCACAGGGGGTCATTTGAATAAAGTGTTTATTTTCAAATATTTTGAGGGCACTCTTCGAGAATTGACGGCACATGTTGTGGTTAAATTTACCGTGACCGCTAAACCGGCAATTGTGGCGGGATTGTGGCGGCCCGGATGGCAGCCCTGATGGCGGGACCGGGACCGGGTTCCATGCCGGCTTCGGAACTGGTGCATGGTACCGCGCGTTTGCGTGCGAAGAGGAAGGGGACCTCATGTCACATCGCAGTTTCGCCGTGATCGGCCTTGGGAATTTCGGCAGCACGGTCGCGACCGAGTTGGAGCGGTTCGGGAATCACGTGATCGGCGTGGACATCGACGAGACCCGCGTCAGCCGCCACGCCGACAAGCTGGGCGAGGCGATCATCCTGGACGCACGCGACGACGAGGCGCTGAAGGAAGCGGGCCTGGGCGAGGTCGACATGGCGCTGGTGGCGGTCGGCGACAACCTGGAGTCGAGCATCCTGGCGGCGGTGAACCTGCGGCAGGTGGGCGCGGGCGCGGTCTGGGCCAAGGCCACCAGCCGCACGCAACACCGCATCCTGTCGCGGATCGGCGTGGACCGGGTGATTCACCCCGAGGTCGAGATCGGCCAGCGGATCGCGCAGGTGATGCACAACCCGCTGGTGCGCGACTACGTGGGCCTGGGCAACGGGTTCTTCGTGGTGAACCTGAAGGTGCCCGAGGAGATGGAGGACAGGAAACTGTCCGAGCTGGGCCACGCGGACAAGTTTGACCTGCGCTGCCTTGGGGTGATGCGCGGGACGAAGTTCATCGGCCGCGACGGTGACGATTGCACGCTGAAGACCGACGACCTGCTGCTGATGCTGGGAGAACGCAACAACCTGCGCGACTTCTCCGCGAGCCTCTGAGGTGGCGCGCAGATCGTCGATCAAGCTGGGATCGACCCGGCTGAGCCTGTCGCCGCCGGCGGTGCTGGCGGTGATGTATCTGCTTATCGTTGCGCTGGGCGCGCTGCTGTTATGGCTGCCGGTGTCGCATCACGGCAAGGTGGGCCTGAGCGAGGCGATCTTTACCGCGACCTCGGCGGTGACGGTGACGGGTTTGGTGGTGGTCGATACCGGCGCGGATTTCACCCTGTTGGGGCAGATCATCATCGCCGGCCTGATGCAGTTCGGGGGCCTGGGCCTGATGGTGTTCGCGGTCCTGATACTGACGGCGTTCGGCATTCCCATCGGGATGCCGCACAAGGTGATGCTGCGCGAGGACCTGAACCAGGCGACGATCAGCAACCTGGGTCGGCTGGTGAAGATCATCCTGTACGTGGCGCTGGGCTGCGAGGCGGTGGGCGCGGTGCTGCTGGCTTTTGTCTTCGTGCCCGAGATGGGCTGGGGCACGGGGCTGTGGCACGCAATTTTTCACAGCATCTCGGCCTTCAACAACGCGGGCTTTGCGCTGCAGCCCGACAGCCTGTCGGACTGGGTCGGGAACCCGGTGGTCAACCTGACGGTCACGGTGATGTTCATCCTCGGCGGGCTCGGCTTCATCGTGGTGGGCGACGTCTATCAGCATCGCAAGTGGCGCAAGCTGTCGCTGCATTCCAAGCTGATGATCGCGGGGACGCTGTGGCTGATCGTGATCGGCGTGGTCTGTTTCGCATTGCTGGAATGGAACAACCCGCGCACCCTGGGCGGGCTGGAGAGTACGGGCGACAAGCTGTGGGCCAGCTGGTTCCAGGGGGTGACGCCGCGCACGGCGGGGTTCAACACGATCGACACCGCGGCGATGGGGGACGGGACGACCCTGCTGACCATCATGCTGATGATCGTCGGGGGCGGGTCGACCTCCACCGCCGGGGGGATCAAGGTGACGTCACTGATCGTGATGCTGCTGGCGACAGCGGCGTTTTTCCAGCGGCGGCCGGCCTTGCACGTCTTCGGGCGGAGCCTGGAGCTGGACCAGGTGCTGAAGGTGATGGCGCTGGCGACGATCAGCGGGTTGTTGATGTTCGCAAGCCTGTTCGTGCTGACCGCGACGCAGAACATCGCCTTCCGGGACCTCGCGTTCGAGGTGGCCTCGGCCTTTGGCACGGTGGGGCTGTCGCACGGGGCGACGGGCGAGTTGAATTGGCTGGGGCGGGCCGTGATCATCGCGGTGATGTTCCTGGGCCGGGTGGGACCGCTGACGCTGGGCTTCTTCCTGGCAGCGAAGAGCCGGCCCCGGGTGCGGTATCCGAGCGACAAGGTGTTCCTGGGGTAGCGCGTGGTGGGTTGGAAACCCACCCTACGGCGGATGCAGAGCCACGCGCGGCTTGGAGAAGGAGGTCCCGAATCAAGTCCGGGACGGGGTTGAGTCCCAATGCAAAACGCCCCCGCAGGTCCCTGCGAGGGCGTTCCGATGTCAGGCTTTCAAAGCCCTCAGTTCAGGGCTTCGTCCGTGATCTGGTGGGTCCAGGCGGCCTCGCCCGGGTCCTCGGTGATCACCGGGTCGGAGCCGCCCGAGAGCAGCGAGTCGACCGTGCGCTGGAAGTCTTCCGGGTCGAGCGCGCCGTTGGAGCCGGCCGTCAGCTTGGCGACCTCACCCATCATGCGCTTCTGGTGCTTCTCGGTCTGTGCGCCGGTGGCGTCGTTGTCGAGCACGATCATCGCGGCCTCGTCGGGGTTTTCCTCGGCCCATTTCCAGCCTTTCATCGAGGCGCGCACGAAGCGGGTCATCTTGTCGGCGAACTCGGGATCTTCGAGGTTCTCTTCCAGCACGTACATGCCGTCCTCGAGCGTGGCGACGCCCTGGTCCTCGTACTTGAACACGACGAGGTCGTCGGGGGTCAGTCCGGCGTCGATGACCTGCCAGTATTCATTGTAGGTCATGGTCGAGACGCAGGCGGCCTGGTTTTGCAGCAGGGGATCGACGTTGAAGCCCTGTTTCAGGACGGTGACGCCATCCTCGCCGCCCTCGGTCGGGATGCCGAGCTGGCTCATCCATGACAGGAAGGGGTATTCGTTGCCGAAGAACCAGACGCCGAGCGTCTTGCCGCGGAAATCCTCGGGGCCTTCGATGCCGGTGTCCTTGCGGCAGGTCAGCATCATGCCGGAGCTTTTGAAGGGCTGGGCGATGTTGACGAGGGGCAGGCCCTTTTCGCGGCTGGCCAGGGCGGACGGCATCCAGTCGATGATGACGTCCGCGCCGCCGCCGGCGATGACCTGCGCCGGGGCGATGTCGGGCCCGCCGGGCTTGATGGTGACGTTCAGGTCTTCCTCTTCGTAGAAGCCCTGGTCTTGCGCCACGTAGTAGCCGGCGAATTGCGATTGCGTCACCCATTTGAGTTGCAGCGTGACGTCATCGGCGGCCTGGGCCATGCCACCCCAGAGGGTGGCGGCGGCGAGGCCAAGCGTAGTGGTGAGATGTTTCATTGTCTTCTCCCTGTTCTGGTTTGCTTTGGTTATGTCCGGCCCCGTTGGGACGGGTGCCAGAAGGTGACGGCGCGCTCGATGAGGGCGACCGCGCCGTAAAATCCCGAACCGGCGAGGGCGGCGACGACGATCTCGGCCCAGACGAGATCCATCGCGAGGCGCCCCACCGAGGTGGAAATGCGAAAGCCCATGCCCTGGATGGGCGAGCCGAAGAATTCGGCCACGATGGCGCCGATGAGGGCGAGCGTGGTGCCGATCTTGAGCCCGTTGAAGACGAAGGGCATGGCGGCGGGCAGGCGGAGTTTCAGGAGCGTGGTCCAGTAGCCTGCGGCGTAGGTGCGCATCAGGTCACGCTGCATGGCGTCGGCCTCGGAGAGGCCCTGGACGGTGTTCACCAGCATGGGGAAGAACACCATGACGACGACGACGGCGGCCTTCGACTGCCAGTCGAAGCCGAACCACATGACGAGGATGGGGGCGAGGCCGATGATGGGAAGCGCGGCGGCGAAGTTGCCCACGGGCAGCAGGCCGCGTTTCAGGAAATCGGAGCGGTCGACGGCGATGGCCGTCAGGAACGCGGCGCCGCAGCCGAGGATGTAGCCGGTGAGCGCGCCCTTGATGGCGGTCTGTAGGAAATCGCCCCAGAGGATGTTGAGAGAGTTCGCGAAGGTCACGGCGATGACGCTGGGGGCGGGCAGGAGGGCGAGCTTGATCCCGAGGCCCCAGACGAGGCACTCCCAGACCGCGATGAGCGTGGCCCCGAAGACGATGGGCGCGGCCAGCTGCGCGGCGGTGTTCTGCGGGTGGCGCGCGAGGCGGGTGTTGATCCACCAGCCCACGGCCCAGATGAGCGCCCCTGCGATCAGCCAGCTCATGCTGCCATCCCCATTCGTCTGAGCGTGATGCGCTGGATGAGGCCGATCAGGCCCACCAGAACGGCGGCGAGGGTGGCGGCCATGATCAGCGCGCTCCAGATCTGGATGGTCTGGCCGTAATAGCTGCCGGCCAGGAGCCGCGCGCCAAGGCCCGCGACGGCGCCGGTGGGCAGCTCACCCACGATGGCGCCCACGAGGCTGGCGGCCATGGCGATTTTCAGCGAGGTGAAGAAATAGGGCATGGAGGACGGCAGGCGCAGTTTCCAGAAGGTCTGGGACCGGCTGGCGTTCCAGGTGCGCATCTGGTCGAGTTGCATTTGGCTAGGGCTGCGCAGGCCCTTGACCATGCCGACGACGACCGGGAAAAACGACAGGTACATCGAGATCATGGCCTTGGGCAACAGGCCGGAGATGCCGACCGCGTTCAGCACGACGATGATCATGGGCGCGATGGCGAGGATCGGGATGGTCTGGGACGCGATGACCCAGGGCATGACGCTCATGTCCATGGTGCGGTTGTAGACGATGCCGATGGCCAGAAGCGTGCCGAGCGCGGTGCCGAGGAGGAAACCGAGCGCGGTGGAGCTGAAGGTGATCCAGCTGTGGTAAATGAGCGACCGCTTGGAAAAGGGCCGCCCGCTGGCGATCATCGCGCCGGTGGTGTTCCAGATCTCGGTCGCCACCTGGTGCGGCGCGGGCAGCTTGGGCTTTTCCTGGGACCAGGTGTCGGCCACCAGTTCGGGGAAGGTCAGCGTGACCTCGGCCCGCGCGGCCTTGTCATAGGCCCAGGGCGCGTTGAGCGCGACCGCGCCGGCATACCAGAGCGCGATGAGGGTCGCGACGACCGTCAGGACGGGAACGACATTGCGCATCAGGGCGCCTCCCGCCCCGGCCACCGAGCCGGGGCCTCTGGGCCCGCGGTGAGCAGGAGGCCCCGGATCAGGTCCGGGGCGGGCGGTGCAAGCTCAGCCCTCATAGCTGTGCCCCGAGCGGAGCCCGTCGCGGACGCGATGGGCGATTTCGAGGAATTCCGGCGTGTCGCGGATATCGAGCGGGCGTTCGCGCGGCAGGGTGCTTTCGATCACGTCGGCGATGCGGCCGGGGCGCGGGGACATGACGACGATTTTCGTGCTCAGGTACACCGCCTCGGGGATCGAGTGGGTGACGAAGCAGATGGTCTTGTTCGTGCGGTCCCAGAGGTGCAGGAGCTGTTCGTTTAGGTGGTCGCGGACAATCTCATCGAGCGCGCCGAAAGGTTCGTCCATCAAGAGGATATCGGCGTCGAAGGCCAGCGCCCGGGCGATGGAGGCGCGTTGCTGCATCCCGCCCGAAAGCTGCCAGGGGAATTTCTTTTCGAACCCCGCGAGATCGACCAGTTCGAGAACGCGGGCGATGCGGGCGTTTTGATCGGACTTGGAGTAACCCATGATCTCCAGCGGCAGACGGATGTTGCCGCCGATGGTGCGCCATGGGTAGAGGCCCGCGGCCTGGAAAACGTAGCCGTAGGCGCGGCGCTGACGGGCCTCGGCGGGGGTCATGCCGTTGACGGAAATGCTGCCGCCGGTGGGGTGTTCGAGATCGGCCATGCAGCGCAGGAAGGTGGTCTTGCCACAGCCGGATGGGCCGATGAAGGAGACGAAATCGCCCTTTTGCACGTCCAGCGTCACGTCCTTGAGCGCGTGCACCGGGCCGTCATTGGTCTGGAAGGTCAGTGACAGGTCGCGGGCGGCGATCACGGGGCTGGCTGTCGAGGTGGCTTGGGCGTCTTGCATTACGGTGTCGTGTCTCCGGGCCGGGTGGAAGGAACAATCCCACGCCGCAAGGCGGTGTCAAGGCAGGTCCCGGCGTCATCTGCCTGTGGTGCAGGCACATGATGAATTTGCGGGCAGTGGCGCGGGCGGATGGGGACTTGGTTCATTCGCAGGGGGCCAGGTTTTCGACCGCGCCGTCGGGCAGGGTCAGCGTCACGCCGCTGCCATCGGCGCTGCGGGTGATGCCGAGGACCTTTTTGCGGCTGTCGGCGTCGCCGGGGCAGGTGGCCATGAGCGTGCCGGTCTGCACGGCGGTGATCTGGCAGATCGCGCCGTGCAGGTTGAGGTGCCCCGCGACGATGGCGACCTCGTTTTCCTTGTTGCTGTCCTCGCCGAGGATGCGAGCGCAGCCGTCGGGGTTGCCGAGTGGCGCGGCCAGCTGGGCCGTGGCCGGGCTGGCCAGCAGGAGAAGGGTGAGGGCGAGACGCATGGGGTCAGATGCCCGCCGGGATGTTGAGCGGATCGCGTTCGATCATCTTGGGGGCCGTCAGCGCCTTCCATTTCGACAGCGCCTCATGCGCCGAGGGGAAGGCCGGGCGGGGGACGAAGCGGCCGCGGCCGGGTTGCGGCTGGGAGTTTTGGCCCCAGGCCCAGATGACCTCGCCGCGCGAGATGGTGTAGCGGGCATTGGCCGTGACCTCGAAGCCCTCGAACACGTTGTAGTCGAGGATCGAATGGTGGTTGGAGGCCGAGATCGTCTTGGTGATCTTGGGGTCCCAGACCACGATGTCGGCGTCGGCCCCTTCGACGATGGCGCCCTTCTTGGGGTAGATGTTGAGGATCTTGGCGACGTTGGTCGAAGTCACCGCGACGAATTCGTTGGGCGTGAGGCGGCCGGTTTCAACGCCGCGGGTCCAGAGCACGGGCATGCGTTCCTCGAGCCCGTTGGAGCCGTTGGGGATCTTGGTGAAATCGTCCACGCCCATGCGTTTCTGCTCGGTCGAGAAGGCCGCGTGGTCGGTGGCGACGACCTGCAGGGAACCGGCCTGAAGGCCCGCCCAGAGGCTGTCCTGGTGTTCCTTGTTGCGGAAGGGGGGCGACATGACGCGGCGGGCGGCATGGTCCCAGTCGGTGTTGAAGTATTCGCCTTCGTCGAGCGTGAGGAATTGCGCCAAAGGCTCGCCATAGACGCGCATCCCCTTCTGGCGGGCGCGACGGATGGCCTCGTGCGCCTGTTCGCAGGAGACGTGCACGATATAGAGCGGCACGCCGGCGGCATCGGCGATGGTGATGGCGCGGTTGGCGGCCTCGCCCTCGAACTCGGGCGGGCGGGAATAGGCGTGGCCCTCGGGGCCGGTGATGCCCTTGGACAGCATCTCCTGCTGCATGTCGGCGACCAGATCGCCGTTCTCGGCATGGACCATGGGCAGCGCGCCCAGCTCGCGGCAGCGCTTGAAGGAGGCGAACATCTCGTCATCCTCGATCATCAGCGCGCCCTTGTAGGCCATGAAATGCTTGAAGGAGTTGACGCCCATGTCGACGGCGTCCTTCATCTCGTTGAAGATGGTCTCGTTCCAGCCGGTGACCGCCATGTGATAGCCGATATCGGAACAGATCTGGGGGGCGGATTTGCGGTGCCATTCCTCGATGGCGTTCTTGATCGAGCCGTCGGCGCCGGGCAGGCAGAAATCCACCAGCATCGTGGTGCCGCCACAGGCCGCCGCCCAGGTGCCGGTCTCGAAGGTCTCGGCCGCCGTGGTTCCCATGAAGGGCATTTCCAGATGCGTGTGCGGGTCGATGCCGCCGGGGATGACATAGGCGCCCTCGGCGTCGATGGTCTCGTCGCCCTTGAGGTCCTCGCCGATCTGCTTGATCTTTTCGTCCTCGATCAGGACATCGGCCTTCCACGTGCGGTCGGCGGTGCAGACGGTGCCGTTCTTGATGACTTTGGTGGTCATTGGGTGTCTCCCTGGTGCTACGCAGTCCCGGACTTGATCCGGGACCTCAGAGAAACGAGGCCTCCATGCTCAAGTCGGACCAGCTTGGGTTTGCGTGTTCGATCAGCTTGTTTTTCCACTCGCGCCGCAAGCGTTTCAACTTGCGTTCGCGGGCGACGGCGGCATCCAGTGTCTCGTGGGTCTCGAAATAGACGAGCTTGGTTATGTTGTATTTCGAGGTGTGCACGGACCTGGCCTCCAGCCGGTGCTGGGCCGCGCGGTCGCGCAGGTTGCCTGTGGTTCCAACGTAGATCGCCGTGTTTGAACCGCAGGCCATGATGTAGGTGTAGAACGCCATGGACCGGTGGTGTGGGAACATGGTTAATTTGATGTAAACGCGGCTTTGGTGTTTGTGGCGGGACGCGGGTGGCTGGGAGGTCCCGGATCAAGTCCGGGGCTGCGTTGCGCCGGGTGGCTGGGAGGTCCCGGATCAAGTCCGGGACGTCGAATGATCGTGTGACGATCATTCGACGATCTCCGCCGTCTCGACCACCGCGTGCATCAGGACGTCCGCGCCCGCCGTGGCCCAGTCCTTGGAGATTTCCTCGGCCTCGTTGTGGCTGAGGCCGTCGACGCAGGGGCACATGACCATCGCTGTCGGCGCGACGTCGTTGATCCAGCAGGCGTCGTGGCCCGCGCCCGAGACGATCTCCATGTGGGAATAGCCCAGCCGTTCGGCGGCGTCGCGGACGGCCTTGACGCAGGTCTCGTCGAAAGCGGGCGGGTTGAACTGGCCGACGATCTCGGAGGAAAAGCCGACCTCGATGTCCTCGCAGAGCTTCGGGGCCTTTTCCAGAAGTTCGGCAACCATGCCTTCGAGTTTGTCCAGGTCGGGCGAGCGGAAGTCGATGGTGAAGACGGCCTTGCCGGGGATGATGTTGCGGCTGTTGGGATAGACGTTGGCCTGGCCGATGGCGCCCACGGCATTGGGCTGGTTCTTCATGGCGATCTCGTGGACCAGTTCTGTGATCCGGGCGAGGCCGCGACCGGCGTTCTTGCGCATGTGCATCGGGGTCGAGCCGGTGTGGCTTTCCTTGCCCGTGACGGTGCATTCGATCCAGCGCAGGCCCTGGCCGTGAGTGACGACGCCGATATCCTTGCCTTCGGCCTCGAGGATAGGGCCTTGTTCGATATGCAGCTCGAAGAAGGCGTGCATCTTGCGGCTTCCCACCGGCTCGTCGCCCTTCCAGCCGATGCGATCGAGCTCGTCGCCGAATTTCTTGCCGTCGGCATCGACGCGGTCGTAGGCCCATTGCTGGTCGTGCACGCCGGCGAAGACGCCCGAGGCGAGCATGGCGGGGGCGTAGCGCGTGCCTTCCTCGTTGGTCCAGTTGGTGACGACGATGGGGTGTTTCGTCTTGATGCCGAGGTCGTTGAGAGTGCGGATGATTTCCAGCCCCCCCAACACCCCGAGCACGCCATCATACTTGCCGCCCGTGGGCTGCGTGTCGAGGTGGGAGCCGACATAAACGGGGAGCGCGTCGGGGTCTGTGCCCTCGCGCCGGGCGAACATGTTGCCCATCGTGTCGAGGCCCATGGTCATGCCCGCCGCCTCGCACCAGGATTGAAAGAGCGCGCGGCCCTCGGCATCCTCGTCGGTCAGGGTCTGGCGGTTGTTGCCGCCCGCGACGCCCGGGCCGATCTTGGCCATTTCCATCAGGCTGTCCCAGAGCCGGTCGCCGTCGATCTTGAGATTTTGGCCCGGTGCGGTCATCGCTGTCCCCTTGTCTGACGTATCATAGCACGGAAGGGCGCGATATTGGCTGCCATCCCGGTTGCCACTTTTTTACCAAATGGTAAAACCACGATTGCGAAGCGGGGCGGGTCTGTCAAGCATTGCACCTGTTGCTGGCCAATTCGGGCCGGGTGATGCTAAATCTTCGGGCAGTGAAACATGAGAGGCGCGATGGAAGACGGGACGCAGGCGGCGGGCGGCGCCAAGCCGAGCCGGATACAGTTGCGCAACCGCAAGCGCATATTGGACGCCGCGCTGGACGTGTTTTCGATGCACGGGTTCCGCGGCGCGACGCTGGACCAGATCGCCGAGGCGTCGGGGCTGTCGAAGCCCAACATCCTGTATTACTTCGCGGGCAAGCAAGAGATCCACGTCACGCTGCTGAGCGGTTTGATGGACACGTGGCTGGACCCGATGCGCGAGATCGACCCCGACGGCGAGCCGCTGGAGGAAATCCTGCGCTACGTGCATCGCAAGCTGGAGATGAGCCGGACGTTGCCGCGCGAGAGCCGGCTGTTCGCGAACGAGATCCTGCAAGGCGCGCCAAGGATCGGGGCGGGACTGGTGACGGATTTGAAGCCGCTGGTGGATGAGACCGCGGCGCTGATCGAGACCTGGGCGGCGGAGGGGCGTCTGAAGCCGGTGGACGGGCGGCACCTGATCTTTTCGATCTGGGCCACGACGCAGCATTACGCTGATTTCGACGCGCAGGTTCAGGCGTTGATGGATGGGCGCGATACGCATGACGAGGCTGTGGTGTTTCTTGATGCGCTCTATCGCAGGATGCTGGCAATCTGAGGCGCGCGCGGGACAAAAACGCATAAAATGCTGCTTAGAATACGGTCGCGGCACCTGCCCGCTGCGTGGTATGAAGGCAGTTGGGTGCGGGCGCCGGATCTAGCGATCCCCCGTGTTTGGAGTGGATACATGAACATCACAGGACCAGCCCCTGTGACCTTCCTGCCCTCGGTGCCAGCCAGCGCCGGGCAGAACCTTCAGAAACTCGCCGTCAAGAGCGCCGCGGGGTCGGCGGAAAGCAGTGCGAGCGGCAACAATTCCGACAATGCCACGGGCGGCGACGGGCCGCGCATGGATGCGACGGCGCGTCCGGCCCGTGATCCGGCTGCCGACGATGTCTCGCGGCTGCCGGCCAAGGCGTCAGGCGAAAGCATGCTCGACGCGCGGATCAAGAGCCAAGAGACTCCGCGCGATCAACTGGTCGCGGCGCAGTACGAGTTGGTCGGGCGCCAGCAGGATCTTCTGCGGGCCAGCACGCGACTGGAACAGTCGCAGGCCGCGCGCGACATCACCGACCTTCGCGAGATGATCGAGGTTCTGAAGATCGAGGTGGGCGGGGACCAATCGCCAAGCCCGTCAGCCAGTCCTGCCGTTGAAGACGGGTCCTGAGGACCGCGCGCGAAACCGTGGGTGGCGATGCGCAGGGCACCGGAAGGCCTCCTGACGCCTTAACCTGATCTTTACCACGGTGGCGTCAGCTTTGGAGCATGACCCATGTCATTCGCCCTGTTCCGGCCGCCCCTTGGGTATCGCAACTGTTTTCGAGCCAATCGGCACGCAAAGGCTCTGTCGTGCGGCGGTCCCGCCGGTGGGTGGAGCGCGAAGTCGGGCGTGAGGAATTTGAGCGCGAAGTGCGCCGGCGCGGCTTTCACCTGATCGAAACCGGCGACCAGATGATCGTGGTCTGCCATGCGGGGCCCATTCGGATCGTGTTTTGATGCGGTGCGGATCGTCCCCAGAAAATTCGTACGAATTTTCTGGGGGACAGATTTTTCGTACGAAGAATCTGGGGCGGTCATTCCGCGGCGCAGGTCCCCGGATTGTTGGGGTGGGTCGTCCAGTTGGCGTAGTCGTCCTGGACCGTCTTTCCAGTGCGGGGATCTGTCGTGCCGGGGCTGAGTTCCTCCATCGTGATGCAATTCTCGACGGGGCAGACATTGACGCAGAGATTGCAGGCGACGCATTCTTCGTCGATCACCTCGAAGGTGCGCTCCGGAGACATCGAAATCGCCTGGTGCGAGGTGTCCTCGCAGGCGGCATAGCAGCGACCGCACTTGATGCAGAGGTCCTGGTCGATCCGGGCTTTCGTCACGTAGTTGAGATTGAGGTGCTGCCAGTCGCTGAGATTCGGGACGGCGCGGCCAACGAGGTCGTCGGTGGAGGTGAAACCTTTTTCGTCCATGAACTGGGACAGGCCCGAGATCATTTCCTGCACGATCTTGAAGCCGTATGTCATGGCCGCCGTGCAGACCTGCACGTTGCCTGCGCCGAGCGACATGAACTCGGCGGCGTCGCGCCATGTGGTGATGCCGCCTATCCCTGAGATGGGCAGGCCGGCGAGCGAGGGCGTGCGAGCGATCTCGGCCACCATGTTGAGCGCTATGGGTTTCACTGCCGGGCCGCAATAACCGCCATGCGCGCCTTTGCCGTCGATGGTGGGTTCTGGCGCGAAACTGTCGAGGTTGACGGACGTGATCGAGTTGATCGTGTTGATCAGTGACACCGCGTCGGCGCCGCCGTCCTTGGCCGCCTGCGCGGGTTTGCGCACGTCGGTGATGTTGGGCGTGAGTTTCACGATGACGGGCAGGTTTGAGTGTTTCTTGCACCATTCGGTGACCTGGCCCACGTATTCCGGCACCTGGCCAACGGCGGAGCCCATGCCGCGTTCGGACATGCCGTGCGGACAGCCGAAGTTCAGTTCCACGCCGTCGCAACCGGTTTCCAGCACACGGTCTAGGATGGACTTCCAGCTGTCCTCGTTCACCGGGACCATGAGCGAGGCGATGAGGGCGCGGTCGGGGTAGTCCTTTTTCACCCGCGTCATCTCGTCGAGGTTGGTTTGCAGCGGGCGGTCGGTGATCAGCTCGATATTGTTCAGCCCCAGAAGGCGGCGGTCGGCGCCCCAGATCGCGCCGTAGCGGGGCCCGTTGACGTTGACGACAGGTGGGCCCTCTTCGCCCAGGGTTTTCCAGACCACGCCGCCCCAGCCGGCCTCGAAGGCGCGGCGGACGTTGTATTCCTTGTCGGTGGGCGGGGCGGAGGCCAGCCAGAACGGGTTGGGCGAGGTGATGCCGATGAAATTCGTCGTCAGGTCAGCCATGAGCGTGTTTCCCTTGTCTGGTGTCGCGGGGACTGGGGCGCGTTGCGGCGAAAGATCATTTCCACCGGTGCGATGTCGCCCGCCTGCAGGTGTGTCACGTAATTCTTGATCTTTTCGGGCCCGGTGTCGTGCATCAGAAGGTGGATGCCGACGGGCGGCGGGCCGCCGGCCTCTTCGATGCGTTTGAAAACGCGATCGAAGAAGGCCTTTGCAAATTCGGAGCGGTCGCGCTCGCCCACTTGCGAGAAGCCGGCTGCGGCGGCGGCCTGACGGTAGGTCTCGGGCGGGGCCACGAAGGAGAAATCGGCCTGTTCCGCCCAGGGGAACGGAAAGGTCAGGGGACGGTCCGAGCCGCGCATCACGTCGAAGAGCGCGAAGGTGCCGCCGGGGACGAGGACGCGGGCGGCCTCGGAGAAAAGGCGGGTCTTGTCTTCGATATTCATGCCGACATGGAACATGAGGGCGAGGTCAGCGCTGGCATCCGTCTCGGGCAGGTCGAGGGCGCTGCCGGTTGTGAAACTGGTGCGGTCGGCCATGTCGGTGGCGGCGCTGAGCGCCTTGGCGGCGGCGATGAAATCAGGGGTCAGGTCGATACCGCGCACATGCGCGCCGGTGCGGGCAGCGACGTGGCGGGATGCGCCGCCGATGCCGCAGCCGATATCGAGAACGCGGGTCTCGGGCGTAATGCTGAGCTGGTCGATCAGGGCATCGGTGGCCTCGACGCCGCCGGTGTGGAATTCGTCCACGGGCTTGAGGTCATCAAGACCGGGCGCGTCGGGATCGACGCCGGCCTTTTCAAGGGCCGCGCGGATCGCGTCGATCAGGTTGGTGGTGGAATAATGGGTGGACACACGGGACTCGACATCGCTCATGGCGCTTCTCCTGCGGAACCGGGATGGTGCGCAGTGTATCACGAAACGAGGCTTTTATGGATGTCTTCGGCGGCGTCGCGGCCCTCGGCCACGGCTGTCACCGTCAGGTCGTCGCCGCCCGCGGCGCAATCGCCCCCCGCCCAGACGCCGGTGACCGAGGTGCGGCCCGCGCCCGTGATGGCGATCTTGCGGCCATCGAGATCGGGCAGGGCGTCGCCCGCGAGTGCCTGGCCGATGGCCTTGAACACCTGGTCGGCGGGGATGCGCACGGTCTCGCCCGTCGGGGTGAGGGCGTCGTCGGTATATTCGAACTCGATCTCGCGGACGGTGCCGTTGCCGTGGATGGCGCGGGGCGTGGCATTCGTGATGATGCGCACGCCCTTGGACGCGGCGAGGTTCTGTTCATAGACGCTGGCGTTCATGCGGTCACGGCCCCGGCGGTAGACCAGCGTGACGTTGAGCGCGCCCAGCAGTTTCGCCTGCACGGCCGCGTCGATGGCGGTCATGCCGCCGCCGATCACCACGACGTCGCGGCCCACCTGAAGCGCGCGCAGATCACTGGCCTGGCGCAGGTCGGAGATGAAATCGACCGCGTCGAGCACGCCGGTCTTGTCCTCGCCGTCGAGGCCGAGCGCGTTGACGCCACCCAGGCCGATGCCGAGGAAGATTGCGTCGAACTGGTCGCGCAGGGTGTCGAGGCTGAGGTCGGGGCCAAGGGCCTTGCCGTTTTCCAGGGTGATGCCGCCGATCTTCAGCAGCCAGTCGACCTCGCGTTCGGCGAAGCCGTCCACTGTCTTGTAGGCGGCGATGCCGTATTCGTTGAGGCCGCCTGGTTTGGGGCGGGCGTCAAAGAGCGTGACGGAATGGCCGTGCATCGCCAGACGATGGGCGCAGGCCAGACCGGCTGGTCCCGCGCCCACCACGGCGACCGACTTGCCCGTCTCGGGCGCACGGGCGAAGGGATGCGTGCCCGCGGCCTGGAGGGTGTCGGTTGCGTAACGTTGTAGTTGCCCGATCAGGACGGGCTTGCCTTCGGCGGTCTCGCGCACACAGGCCTGTTCGCAAAGCGTCTCGGTCGGGCAGACGCGGGCGCACATGCCGCCGAGGATGTTCTGGGTGAGGATCGTCCTGGCGGCGGCCTCGGGCGTGCCGGTGGCGATCTGGCGGATGAAGAGCGGGATGTCGATATCGGTGGGGCAGGCCGTGATGCAGGGCGCATCGTGGCAGAAATAGCAGCGGTCGGCGGCCACCAGCGCCTCGTGCGGGTCTAGGGGTGGGTGCAGGTCGGAGAAGTTCCGGGCGAGGTCGTCCTCTGACAGGCGGCCGGAGGTGATGCCGGGGGTCAGGGCGGAATGGCTCATGGAGGGCTCCAGTGGCTGTGCGCTTTGTAGAAAGTATTGCACAGATCAAAATTTTATCAATTGGTAAAATTTAGGCGGTTTGTGAACGGCGCGAAAAGCGGCGGCGCGGCGCGCTAAAGCCCGTGATTTGCAGGGTGTGCGGTGTAACGGTGGGTGAACCTGCGCATCGCGCAGAACCACCCACCCTACGATGTTGGCAATGAATTCAGCGGCGGTTCTCGTGTTCGAGGCGCTGGCGGGCGATATGCTCATGCGCCTCGGCCTTGCGCTGGTCGGTCAGTGCCCGTTCGACGAAATCGAGATGGGTTTCGACGGCCGCGCGGGCCGCGACGGGGTCGCGCGCGAGGATGGCGTCGCGGATGGCGCGGTGCTGGTCCAGCAGGCTGGACCGCTTGGTGGACTGGTTGAACATGATCTGGCGGTTGTAGAACACGCCTTCCTGCATCAACTGGAACATCGAGCGCATCATGTGCAGCATCACGACGTTGTGGCTGGCCTCGAGGATGGCCATGTGGAACTCGGCATCGAGCCGGGCCTCGCGTTCGGGGTTGGCGCGGCCCCTGGCCTGCTCCATGCGGTCGAAGGTGGACGCGATGACCTGCAGGTCGGTGTCCGAGGCCAGCCGGGCGGCGCGTTCGGCGGCGAGCCCTTCCATGTCGCGGCGAAAGGCGATGACGTCGAACACGGCCTCGTCGTCGCTGGCGAAAAGCTCGATCAGGGCGGGGGAGAAGGCGCTGCCCAGGACATCGGCCACGAAGATGCCGGAGCCGGCGCGGGAGGTCAGCAGTCCCTTCTGCTGAAGCTCGGCCACCGCCTCGCGCAGGGAGGGGCGGGAGACTCCGAAGCGGTCGGCAAGCTCGCGTTCCGAGGGCAGGCGTTCGCCGGGGCGCAGGATGCCGCGCAGGATCAGTTTCTCGATCTGGCGGGTGACCGCGAGCGAGAGTTTTTCGGGCGTGACTTTCTGGAACGGCATGGGCGCCTCGGGAGTGAATTGGTCAAATCATATGACCAGAGGCGATACGGGGCAAGCGCCGAGCCGTTCGGGGTCAGCCGGCGGTGTAGTTGCCGGACTGGTCGGGCAGGAACGCCTCGACCGCCGCGGTGGCGATGACGATTGTGTCGCCGGTGTCGGGGTTCACCACGTTGTGCCCGCCGAAGGTGGCAGTCACGGTGGCGTTTCCGCGCGGCAGGCAGGCGGCGAGCGCGTCCGTGTCGATTTTGTCGGGGTCCTGCACGCCGATGGTGACCTGCACGCGCATCTGCGACGGGTCGAGGGCGGTGGTCGAATACATCGGGATGGCGGAGCGGCGGATCGCGCTTTCGATCGCGCGGGCGGCGGCCTTTTGGTAGTCCATCCCGTACTGGTCGTTGCCCATGCCCATTTCGATGATGAAGCGGTGATCGGTCATTGGGCGAGCTCCAGGTTCAGGCTGACATTGATGGCGGCGTTGACGATGACGGTAGGCTCACCGTCGGGGCGGGGGACGTCCAGGCCGCCCTTGTGGGCGGTTACGGTGACCTGGCCGTAGGGGAAGACGTCCGCGAGCGCCGTGGTGTCGACGGCGTCGGGGTCCTGCGCGGCGATTTCCACGTCGATCATCATCGCCTCTTTGGGCTGGCCGAAAAGCTCCGCGAGGTTGATGGAGTTGCGCCAGAGCGCGTCCTGCAATGCGCGGCGGGCGGCGGCGGTGTAATCGCGGTGGCGCAGGGACGAGCCGATGCCGAATTCGGTGAGGAGGCGCGTTTTGGGCATGTCTGTGCTCCCATGGGTGGCGTTGGGATTTGAGTATTTTTTGAACAGTGAAAATGCAAGGCGTCAGTGGGTCAGCAGCAGCGCGAGGACGCCGACGAGGATGAGGCTGAGCGCCCAGAGTATGTCGAGGTTGAACCACGATTTCTGAAGAAACTTGAGGCCGAGCCAATGGTAAGTGCCGAGCGCGAGTGCGCCGCCGGAGACGATCATGGCGGCGGTGTGCGCGAGCGCCACCAGCAGCGCGGTGGAGAGCGTGCCGCGCATGAGCGTGTCGGCGGCGGTGTGGCCGGCGTCGGCTGTTTCGCAGATGCCGAGATAGATCGGCACCAGCATCAGCCCGGCGCCGTGAGCCATCGCCACGAGAAAGGACCAGAGGGCGAGGCGCGAGGGCGGCACGCGGGCGAGAAAGCGCGGGTGGCGGCGGTTGATCAGCAGGTAGATCCCGAGGGCGATGACCAAGACGGCGGCGCCGGTCTGGAGGACGGTCTGCCATTCGGCCAGCCAAAGGAGGGCCGAGAAGGGCAGGAGGATGGCGGTCATGGCGGCAAGATGGCCGAGGGCGAGGGCCGCGAGTGCCTTGAAGAGGCTGGACTGGCGGCGTTCCATCAGGGCCGAGGACACGGCAAGCGGCCAGCCCATGCCGGGATTGATGCCATGATAAAGCCCCGAGGCCAGCACCGCCCACCACAGGGCCGCCGTCGTGGAAATGTCAGCGGTCATGGGGCGATGTCAGCGCCGGGGAGGTCCCGGGTCAAGCCCGGGACGCCGTTTTGCATGGATCAGACCGAGGGGTAGCAGAAGCTGTCGGTGGAGCAGTCGCCGCCCTCGAGCCGGATCTGGTGGCTGCGATAGCCTTCGGGGAAGGACAGGTAGAAGTCCTTGTCCAGTTCCAGCCCGCCGTTTTCGCCGACATTGGCCATGACCATCTGGCCGCCTTCGTCATCCGGGTAGAACTGATCGTCCCAGGTGGAATAGAGCGAGTTGGTCCAGTAGACGCGCTTGCCGTCGCGGCTGATCTCGACCATTTGCGGGCCATAGGCGAAAGGCTGGCCGTTGGGGTGCTTTGTGCCCCGGGCGATGCCGCCGAGTTCGACCTTGCCGGCGAGCTTCGGCGCGAACGGGTCGGAGACGTCGTATTGATGCATCTCGCCCAGACCCCAGCAGGCGACGTAGAGGAAGCGGTCGTCGAGCGAGAGGTCGATATCGGTGACCAGCGGCGGCACGGCCTCGAACCCCTGCAGCAGGGGCGGCAGGTTTTCCGGTTTCTCGGGGCGGGGGTCGATGGTGAGTGTCTTCTTGGCCTCGAACGTGCCGTCGTCCTTTTGCCACCACGTGAAGATGGAACCCTGGAGGTTTGTGGTGTCCACCACGACGCCGCAGAAGCCGTAATCCTTGCCAGGGTCGTGGGCCGGGCGGATTTCCAGCGCCATCTGGTGGTTTTCACCGAGGTCGATCGTCTGGACGTTCTTGCGCTGGCGCAGGTTCCAGAAGTGGATCGAATGGCCGTACTTGTTCGACAGCAGATCCTCGGCGACGATGCCGTTCTCGAATTGCGGGGGCAGACCCCATTCGGAACTGACCATGTAGTCGCGCGGCAGGTTCCACCAGAAATCGTAGTGCTTATCCTGCTTGCCGCGGTCCATCTCGTAGCGGCCGAGGATCTCGAAGGTTTCGCAATCCATGATGAAGATGCCCGGAGGGCCGTCGGTGCCGTCCTTGCCGCCGCCACCCAGGGTGGAGACATAGATGCCTTCGGGACCGCAATGGATGGTATGGGGCCGGGAATAGCCGGTTTTGGCGAAGACTTCCTCGGGCTCGATGATCTTGTGGATCTTGGCCTTGAGCGGTTCCTTGACGTCGATCACGTAGATCCGCGACGAGCGGATGCCGGGGATGATCAGGTAGCGCCGTTCGAGGAAGGCGTGACCGGAGAGCGGCGAGAGGGACGAGGAACAGGCGTTCCAGCCGAAATGGTGAAACTCGTCGCCGGTGTTGGGCATGATCACCTGATGGACGATCTGGGAATAGGTCTTGGAGCTTGGGTCGACGTCGACGATGGCGAGGCCGTCGGGCTGGCTGCCGTCGGGGCTGAGCATGAGAGTGAAGGCGAGCTTTTCGGCGGGGGCCTCCATCGCCATTTTCGGAGTCGGGTAGAAGGTTGGGTCTGGTCTCAGGTTCATCTGCAATTCCTCCCTTGGGTGCGGACGCTGTTCCGGTTTCGCGCGCATCAGAAGAAAATCGTCTCACAGAATCGGCAATCGGCCAATTTTTATTTCTCGCGTGCGTTGAGCGCGGCGAGGCTGCGCGGAGGCGGTGTGATATTGACGTCGGGGCATCCGCGTTTCACGGTGCCGCGGCATGGCGGGCCATGAGAGGACAACCGTGACAGGGGACATACCCGGCATATCCCTTTGGGACCATTCGGCGGAGGAGCCGGAGAGCGGCACGTCGATGCGCGGCGACGTGGTGACGGACGTGGCCATCGTGGGGGGCGGCTATACCGGGCTGGCGACCGCGCTTTACTGTGCCGAACAGGGGATGGAGGCGCATGTGCTGGAGTCCGAACGGATCGGCTTTGGCGGGTCGGGGCGCAATGTGGGGCTGGTGAACGCCGGTGTGTGGTATCCGCCGGACAAGGTGCGCAAGCTGTTGGGCGACACCTACGGGCCGCGGTTCATCGAGCGGTTCGGGAACGCGCCGGGGCAGGTGTTCGACCTGATCGAGAAGCACCAGATGCGGTGCGAGGTGACGCGGACGGGGACCATCCATGCGGCCCATGCGCCCGGCGGGATGCGAGGCTTGCGGGCGCGGTACGACGCGTGGCAACGGCTGGGTGCGCCGGTGGAACTGCTGTCGCGCGACGCGGTGGCCGAGCGGACTGGCACGCGGGCGTTTCATGGCGGGTTGCTGGATCATCGTGCCGGCACGGTGAATCCGATGGGATACGTACGTGGGTTGGCGCGGGCGGCGCAGGGGGCCGGCGCGGAGGTGCATACCGGCGTGAGGGCGACGGCGCTGCGACGCGACGGGGAGGCATGGCTTGTCGAAACCGACCAGGGCACGATGCGGGCGCGGCATGTGGTTCTGGCGACGAATGCCTATACCGACACGCTGTGGCCGGGTCTGCGCGATATATTCACGCCGATCGAATTCTTTCAACTGGCGACGCCGCCGCTGGGGGCGGAGATGGCGCACGTCCTGCTGGAGCGGCAAGGGGTCTGGGACACCGGGACTATCATGACCAGCCTGCGGCGCGACGTGCGAGGTCGGATCGTTCTCGGGTCTATGGGGCCGGTTGTGGGCAAGGCCGGGCGGGGCTTGTCGCGGCGCTGGGCGGCGAAACGGCTGGAGCGGCTGTTCCCGGAGCTTGGGGCGGTGGCTTTCGAGGAGGCCTGGCATGGGCAGATCGCGATGACGCCAGATCATTTGCCGCGGATTATCCGGCTGGCGCCCGGTGTGCTGACGCCGATCGGGTATAACGGGCGGGGGATCACGACCGGGACGGTGTTTGGTCAGTGCATGGCGGAGCTGATCGCGGGCGGAGATCCGGCGGGCCTGCCGGTGCCGATGAGCGATCTGAAGCGTGTGCCGTTCAAGGCGATGAAGACCGGCGCGATGCGGGCGGGTTTCGTGGCGCACCAGCTTTGGAAGAGCTTTTAAGCCCGGCTGTTGCGCAAACGCAAACCGCCGCCCGGCAAGGGCGGCGGCAAAAGCGAGATACTTCTCGGCTTAGTTCCAGAAGGCTTCGTCAACGCCGTTCATGGCTTCGATATCTTCTTCGTTGAACTTGGTCACGAAGGTGTAGCTCATGTCATCGACGGGCACGAGTTTCGCATCTTTCACTGACAGCATGACGTGCTTGTCGCCGATGTCGAGGAAACCGCCAACTTCGACGATGATGCCGGTCAGCTTGCCGTCTTGCGACATCACGAGGTCTTCGATCTCGCCGATCTGGTTCCACTCGGAGTTGACTTCGTCATACTCGGTCATGTCCCAGCTTTCGCCTTCGTCGTTGGCTTCGTTGGTGGTGTAAACGGCACCGCCGGTGATGTCGCGGCTGCGGATCAGCTCGCCTTGCATCTGGCTCATTTCTTCACTGGACTTGTCCCAGCCCATGTCGCTGTCACCGTCACTCATGGCCGATTGCTCGGTTTCCATGTTGGACGAGTCTTCGTTCATGGCCGACTGATCGTCCTGAGCGTCACTGCTGCTGTCGGTGGCGGTGTCATTGGCCGTGTCCATTTCGGAGTTGGATTCGACTTGGGTGTTCTGGGTGTCGGTGTCCATCTCGGTGTTCGAGTCGCTCTGGGCAAACGCGGTGGTGGCTACGAGTGCCATTGCGATGGCGGTGGTTCCAAAGAGTTTCATTATCTGTCTCCTGTTCATTTCTGTTCTGATGGATCAACGCGGCGGGGGGTGCGTGTCGTTCCGAAAAACTATTGAAAAATTGAGGCTTAGCGCGTGAAACCTTTGGCGGGGGGAGTGCGTTAGGGCGCTTGGCGCGGGCGTCGCTGCTCATGATTTCTTAACCTTGTGGCGGGCAAGCTGGGACCATGCTCAGGATGCTTTTGATTTTGCTGGTGCTGGGGGCCTGCGGGACGCCCGGCCCGGAGTTCGCCGGGGTCGCGCCGGTGCGCGTCAAGTTGGGCAAGTCGGTCTTTGACATCCGCGTGGCGGGGCGGCGCGCCGAAGCGATCCGGCTGAACCCGCGACCCGCAATGCGGCTGGCCAGCGTGGGCGTGCCGGCCGTGCTGGCCATCGAGAGGGTCAGCGGGTGCCGGGTGGACCGGCTGCGCGGGGACCAGGCAATGATGCGGGCCACGCTGGATTGCGGGGCGGGCGCCCCGGCGCCACGACAGCGCGAGCCGTATCTTGAATGCGACGCGTTCGATCTGGACGCGGATGGCGGCGCGTTGATCTGTTACCCGTTCTGAGCCGCCACGGGGGACAGGATCTTTTCCATGAAGACGCTGGTGGTGTTCGGGCGGTAATCGCCGAAGATGCCGCGCCGGGTAAAGCCATGGCGTTCGTAAAGGCGGATGGCGGCGTCGAGCGCTTCGGCCGTTTCCAGGCGCAGGACGGTGATGTCTTCGCCCCGCGCCTCGTCTTCCAGCGCGCGCAGGATCGCGGCGGCCACGCCCCGGCCGCGGGCGGCCTCTGAGGTGAACATGGATTTCACCTCGGCATAGCCGCGCTTGAGGGCCAGCGCCCCGGTGCCCAGCGTCTCGGCCCCGTCGCGGGCGGCGTAGAAGCGGATATCGGGGCCGCGCAGCTCTTCGAGGTCCAGGAAATAGTTGTCCTCGGGCGGAAACAGGTCGCGCATCATGGCGTGGCTTTGTTCCAGCAGGGCACGGGGGCCGGGACTGGAGGGTTTGGCGATTTCGACGATGAGCATGGGGCGCGGGCTATTCGATTGTCAGGGTCGTCATGGCCTCGATCGGCGTGCCGTTCGTGGCGAGGTGACCGTGGGTGTTGGCGTTGAGCGTGACCCGGATGTCGTGCGTGCCCTTGGGCAGTGCGTCGAGTTGCACCCACGGGCTGTAGGCGCGGGGCTGCTTGACGCCGTTGATATAGACATGCGCGTGGCCGTGGCCGGGGCGGTGATCGCCGTTCACGCCTTCGGGGTCGAAGGTGAAGTTGGTTGTCATGATATGCAGGTTGCGGCTTTGCGGGCCGTCGGGATGAAGCTCGATGGCCAGCGTCGGGGCGGGATCGCCGGCCTCGACCATCTTGTGGTCGTGCATGGCGTTGTCCTGCCCGTGATCATGGGCGGAGTGGTCATGGGACATGCCCTTGGACGTGGCCATATTGGACATGGCCGGGCGGTCGATCACCGTGGCCGTGACCAGCGCGCCGAGACCGGCCCCGGCGGCGAGGCCGGCCACAAGAAGGGCAATCGGGTTTGACATGACGAAGCGTTCCGTGGCGTGAGCGTGATCTGCGCCGAAGCATATGTTTGGGGCGCGTGCGCCGCAATAACTGCATCGGGAGAATTCAGAATCCGCGCGAGATCACGCAATATATTGTGGATAAGTGCTGGCATCGCGCCATATGCAGGGGTTTTGCGTTGACAGGGCCCAAGGTCGTGCGCTTGCATGTCCTTCCAAGGCCGGAATCACATCCGATAATCAAGCCGGCCCGACCAGAGGGACACGTGCCGTGCAGTTCACCAAGCTGAGATTGACCGGGTTCAAGAGCTTCGTCGACCCGACCGACCTTTTCATCCAGGACGGTCTGACCGGGGTGGTGGGGCCGAACGGCTGTGGCAAGTCGAACCTGCTGGAAGCGTTGCGCTGGGTGATGGGGGAGAACCGGCCCACCTCGATGCGTGGCTCCGGCATGGAGGACGTGATCTTTGCCGGTGCGGCCACCCGGCCCGCGCGCAACTTTGCCGAAGTGAGCATCCATCTGGACAATTCCGACCGGCTGGCCCCCGCCGGTTTCAACGATGCGGATCACCTTGAGATCATCCGGCGGATCACGCGGGACGTCGGCAGCGCCTACAAGGTGAATGGCAAGGACGTGCGGGCGCGGGACGTTCAGATGCTGTTTGCCGATGCCTCGACCGGTGCGCATTCGCCGGCGCTGGTGCGGCAGGGGCAGATTTCGGAATTGATCAACGCCAAGCCCACGGCGCGGCGGCGCATCCTGGAAGAGGCGGCGGGGATTTCCGGCCTCTACCAGCGGCGACACGAGGCGGAGTTGAAGCTGAAGGGGGCCGAGAGCAACCTGGCCCGCGTCGATGACGTGATCGAGCAATTGGCGACGCAGCTGGCGCAGTTGGCGCGGCAGGCCAAGCAGGCGGCGCGGTATCGCCAGATCGGCGAGGAGTTGCGGCAGGCCGAGGGATTGCTGCTGTATCGCCGCTGGAAGGAAGCCGACCTGGCGCGGGCCAATGCGCAGAGCGAGCTGACCGAGCGGACCAGCGACGCGGCGCGGGCCGAGGCGGCGGCGCGCGAGGCGGCAAAGCTGCGGGCGCGGGCGGACGAGGCACTGCCGCCCCTGCGCGAGGAAGAGGCCATCGCGGCGGCGGTGTTGCAGCGGTTGCAAGTGAGCCGCGACACGCTGGCCGAGCAGGAAGCCGCGGCCAAGGACCGGATCGAGACGCTGCAATCCCGGATCGAACAGCTGGCCCGCGACATGGAGCGCGAGGACAGCCTGAACCGCGACGCGGGCGAGACGATCGAACGGCTGGAGTGGGAAGCGCAGGAACTGGCCAAGGCCGCCGAAGGCCACGAGGGCAAGCTGGAATCGGCGAGCGCCGAGGCGGCGGACGCCAGCCAGGTCTTGCAGGCGCGGGAAACCGAACTGTCCGAGCTGACGGAGGATGTTGCGCGGCTGGCCGCGCGGCACCAGTCGGCGCAGCGGCTGGTCGAGGACAGCCGCAAGACCCGCGACCGGGCCGATGCCGAGGCGGCGCGGGCCAAGGACGCGGTGGAGGCGGCGCAATACACGGTGACGCGGGCCAGCGAAGAGTTCGAGGCCGCCGAGACAGCCGAGAAGGACGCGACCGAGGCGGCGCAGGCAGCCGAAACAGCGTTGACCGCGGCCGACGACGCGCGGGCCGATGCGCAGGGGCGCGAGGCGGATGCGCGGGCGGAACGCTCCGAGGCCGAGGGCGAGGTGAGTGCCCTGTCGGCGGAGGTGTCGGCGCTGGCGCGGCTGCTGGAACGGGACACGGCAGAGGGCGGGCAGATCCTTGACGCGGTGCAGGTGGCGCCGGGGTATGAAAAGGCGCTGGGCGCGGCGCTGGCCGATGATTTGCGCGCGCCCGAGGTCGATGCGGACGGGCCGTCGGGCTGGGTTCCGCTGGACGGGTATGCCCAGGCGCAGACTTTGCCTGAAGGTGTCGTTGCTTTGGGCGCTCATGTGAACGTGCCGGGCGTGCTGGCGCGGCGGATGGCGCAGATCGGGCTGGTGGATCCGGATGACGGGCCGCGGTTGCAGGCGCTTCTGAAACCGGGGCAGCGGCTGGTCAGCGTCGAGGGTGACCTGTGGCGCTGGGACGGGTACCGTGCCTGGGCCGAGGATGCGCCGTCTGCCGCCGCGCTGCGACTGGAGCAGTTGAACCGGCTGGAAGAGTTGAAGCAGCAATTGTCGCATGCCACCGCGCGGGCCGAGGGTGCGCAGCGGGCGCACGAGACGCTTAAGGCGCGGCTGGTGGAGTTGACCGAGGCGGACAAGGCCGCGCGCGAGGCGCGGCGTGCTGCCGATGGCAAGGTCGCCGAGGCGAACCGGGCGCTGAGCCGGGCCGAGGCGGAGCGGAGCCTGGCTGGGTCCAAGCTGGAAAGCCTCGGGTTGGCGGTGAAGCGCCACGAGGAAGAGGCGCTGGCCGCCCGCAAGACGTTGGCCGAGGCGGAAAAGGCGATGGGCGATCTGGGTGATCTGGATACCGCGCGCGCCGAGGTGGAAGACGTCAAGATGACGGTCGAGGCGGCGCGGATGACGATGATGTCCAAGCGTTCGGCCCATGATGAGCTGCGTCGCGAGGGCGAAGCGCGGCTGAAGCGCAGCCAGGAAGTGACCAAGGAATTGTCGGGCTGGCGGCACCGGCTGGAAACGGCGAAGACGCGCAGCGCGGAGCTGGCCGAACGCAAGGAGGCGAGTGAGGCGGAACTGGCAGAGGCCGGGGCGAAGCCTGGCGAGTTGGCGGCCAAGCGCGAGGAATTGAGCGCGGACATTTCGAAGGCCGAGGCGCGGCGGGCCGAGGCGGCCGACACGCTGTCGAACGCCGAGGGCGTGGCACGTGAGGCGGTGGCGAACGAGCGTGATGCCGAGCGGCTGGCCGGCGAGGCGCGCGAGGCGCGGGCGCGGTCCGAGGCGCGGGCGGAAGCAGCGCGGGAAACCCAGGCACAGGCGGCGGCGCGGATCGAGGAGGAACTGGAGTGCTCGCCCGAGGACCTGCTGGAGACGTTGCAGGCCGATCCCGAGACAATGCCCGCGTCGGAGGCGATCGAGGCCGACGTGAACCGCCTGAAACGTCAGCGCGATGCGCTGGGGGCGGTGAACCTGCGGGCCGAGGAAGACGCGCGTGAGGTGCAGGAAGAGCATGACACGCTGGTCAATGAGAAGTCCGATCTCGAGGAAGCGATCCGCACCCTGCGCAATGGTATCGCGTCGCTGAACCGCGAGGGGCGCGAGCGGTTGCTGACGGCGTTCGAGCAGGTGAATTCGAACTTCTCGATGCTGTTCAAGCACCTGTTCGGCGGCGGCGAGGCGAACCTCGTGATGGTCGAGAGCGACGACCCGCTGGAGGCTGGGCTGGAGATCATGTGCCAGCCGCCGGGCAAGAAACTTGCGACGCTGAGCCTGCTGTCGGGGGGTGAGCAGACGCTGACCGCGCTGGCGCTGATCTTTGCCGTGTTCCTGGCCAACCCGGCGCCGATCTGCGTGCTGGACGAGGTGGACGCGCCCTTGGACGACGCGAATGTGGGGCGGTTCTGTGATCTGCTGGACGAGATGTGCCGCCGGACCGAGACGCGGTTCCTGATCATCACGCACCACGCGGTGACGATGAGCCGGATGGACCGTCTTTTCGGGGTGACGATGGGCGAGCAGGGTGTCAGCCAGCTGGTGTCGGTGGATCTCAAGAAGGCGGAGCAGATGGTGGCGTGAGCCATCCGTCGTTAAGATTTTACGAACATAGAGCCGATATCTCTGGTCTCGCTGCAACCCTTTGCAGTGAGAGGAGGTGGTTCAACTGAAGGAAAACACCTTCCGCAAATGGATGGTCGTTCTGGCAGCGGGAACGCTGGTCGTGACGATCATTCGACTTTGTATAGGGCTTTGATACCCTGACAAAGAAAGACCCCGCGAAGCAGCAACTTCGCGGGGTCACGTCTTTGGTGGTTCACCTGAAAGACAACTTCCGCATTCTTAATATGATGCGCTTTTCTTACCAAAAAGTAAAGCCGAGCGCGCGACCTTGGTTAACGCCTTACGGCAGCGGTCCGGTCTGCCAGAGCGTGATGCGCAGGCCGCCATGGGCGACGGGCGGGCCGGGGTCGGTGAAGGGCAGGCCGGTGGCGTTGGCAAGGCTGGCGTCGGTGGTCACGAGGCCGACGCGCCAGCCTGCGAGCCGTTCCGCGAGGGTCTTGCCGAGGGCGCCATAGAGGCCGAAGAGCTGTTTGCGCTCGCCGATGCGGGTGCCGTAGGGCGGGTTCACCATGACGAGGCCGGGTGGACCGTCGGGGCGTTGGAGATCACTGAAGGCA
The DNA here is from genome assembly GCF_002917925.1 of Roseovarius confluentis. Lineage (GTDB taxonomy): Bacteria > Pseudomonadota > Alphaproteobacteria > Rhodobacterales > Rhodobacteraceae > Roseovarius > Roseovarius confluentis. Next base: position 76,512 of record NZ_PPFE01000012.1, read on the forward strand.
TGGTGCGAGATCGTGACCCGGTCGCCGAGGCCGGCGGTGTCGGCGTTGGCCCGCGCGCCGGTGACGGCGCCCGCGTCACGGTCGCTGCCGTGGAAGCGGAGCGTGGTTTCGGTGTCAGTTTGGCCGCTTTTCAAGTCCTGCCATGCGCTTGCACCGAAATTGGCGAAACGCTCGAAGGCGAAGTCCCTGTCACGGCCCGGGGCGTGGCCGAGGGCCATTCCCGCGGCCTCCAGCAGGAAGGTGCCGGAACCGCACATCGGGTCCAGCACCGGCTCGGTGCCGGTGTAGCCGCATTGGCGCAGGAAGAGCGCGGCAAGGGTCTCGCGCATGGGGGCCTTGCCGACGAAGGGTTTCTGGCCGCGGCGGTGGAGTGGCTCGCCCGAGGTGTCGAGGCTGAGCAGGCACTGGTTACCCTCTATCCGCAGCTGGACGCGCACGGGGTCGTCGCCTTCGAGCGGCGCGCCGGTGACCTCGTGGATGGCGCGGGCGACGCGTTCGGCGGCGGCGCCTTGGTGGTAGATCTTTGATTTGCGGGTCGTGGCCTCGACCGTGATCGGCACGTCGGGGCGGAGGAGACCCGCCCAGCCGACTTCGCGCGTGCGGGTTTCGAGCTGGTCGAGATGCATCGCCTGAAAGCGGGCGACGCGGGCGAGGACCCGGCCCGCACCGCGCAGGGCGAGGTTGGCGCGCCAGACGTCCGGCCAGTGGCCGCGAAAGCGGACACCGCCGGGGGTGGCCTTGGGCTTGGCGAACCCGGCTGCCTGCGCCTCGTCCTTGAGGGTGAGTTCGAGACCGGGCGGGGCGGTGAGAAAGATCTCGAACGCGCGGCGTGGCATCATAGGGCGTTCAGAAGCGCGGGCGTGGGCCAGGCGTCGGCGGGCATGCCGAGTTCCTGCTGCACGTCCTGCACGGCGGCGCGGGTGCCGGAGCCGAGGATGCCGTCGACCCCGCCCACGTCATAGCCGCGTGCGGCGAGCTTTTCCTGCAAGCGCTTCATCTGATCGCCCGAAAGGCCCGGATCCGGGTTGCCCGCGTCGAAGACAGGCGCGCCTTCCAGACGGTTGGCGAAATAGGCGGCGGTCAGGACGTAGGTGTAGCTTTGGTTCCATTCGAAATAGACGTTGAAATTGGGGTAGGCGAGAAAGGCCGGACCTTTGCGCCCCTCGGGCAGGAGAATGTTCGCGGGCAGGTCGCCGCGGATCTGGCCATGGCGGGGGGTAACCCCCATGGCGGCCCATTCGGAGGCGGGCAGCGTCGTGCGCAGGCCCGTCTTGGACCAGTCGAAGTTGTCGGGCACGTCGATTTCCTGCAACCAAGGCTCGCCCGCGCGCCAGCCGAGATGTTGCAGCATCTTGCCGCCCGACATCAGCGCGTCGGGGGCGGAGGTCTTGAGGTTGACCTCGCCGTCGCCGTCAGCGTCGACGCCGTTGTCGATGATATCCTGCGGCAGCATTTGGACCATGCCGATTTCCCCGGCCCAGGCGCCGGTGGTTCCGATGGGGTCGAAATTGCCCATCTCGTAGAGTTCCAGGGCGGCAAAGACCTGAGGCCGGAAAAGCTCGGGCCGGCGGCAATCATGCGACAGGGTGACCAGCGCGTTGAGCGTGTTGTAATCCCCTTGAAAGCCGCCGTAGTCGGTCTCGAACGCCCAGAAGGCCAGTAGCACGCCGCGCGGCACACCGTACTCGGCCTCGATCCGGTCGAAGACGGCATCGAACTGCTGCGACTTGGCGCGGCCGGTGTTGAGCCGGTTCGCGCTGATCAGGCGACGGGCAAAGTCGGTGAAGGGTTTCTGGAAAACACCCTGGCGACGGTCGGCCTGCAGGACGCTTTGGTCCTGGCGCACCGAGGCGAAAAAGCTGTTCACGCTGTCGGGCGCGTGGCCGCGGGCAATCGCCTCTTGCCGCAGCGCGTCGACGAAACCGGAAAACGAGCCGCCGCAACTTTGACCATAGGCGGTGGTGGCGGTGCAGAGCGACAGGGCGAGGGCGAGGCAGCGGATCATTCAGTACTTCCTTTTCCGGGTGAGAGTGCAGCAGCGGATTGGCCTTGGCCAGTCCGGAAAACCTGTATTCGGGCATTGTGTTATTCAATATCGGAGGGGCAACGCCCCCGGGGCGTCGGGGTTTCATCTGCCGGGTTCGCGCTAGGCGACGTCGAACTGGACGACTTGATGGAGTCTGGTGTACCGTTTCTTGTGCACTGAGTGTCCGGCGGAGCCTGGACTGACGTCACGTAAGGTGTTAAGTCCTTATATCGTTTTCTTTTTCCAGAACTAACTGATCATATTCAGCGTTTATCTAGACATGCAGACCGAGGTGCTGTGCGTGCTGGGTTAAAGTACGGAAGTCGTTTGAGTGAGAAAGAGCCAACTGAACGTTCTGATCGTGGAGAGCGACGCGTCGCTCGGCCAGCTGTGGCAGCGTCACCTGGAACGGCAAGGCTTGCGCGTGCGACTGGAGCATGATCAGGCCGGGGCGATAGAGGCGCTGGACTTGCGGCCCTTCGACCTGATCGTGCTGAACCTGTTGTTGACGCGCAGCAGTTCTTTTTCCATCGCCGACGCGGCCGAGGCGCGTCATCCCGGTATCCCGATCCTGTTCGTCACGAATACCTCGTTTTTTTCGGACGGGTCGGTTTTTGGATATTGCGCCAATGCTCGGGCTTACGTGAATGCCGCGACGCCGCCGGAAGACCTGACGGCGATGGTGGAGCACTACGCCCGCTCGGGCTGAGGCCTGGTGTCCGGGTCGGCCAGCCGGGTTTCGATCTTCGACGCGTTTTCCAGCGTCCGGTGCACGGGGCATTTGTCCGCAATCTCGAGCAGGCGCTGGCGCTGGTCGTCGCTGAGATCCCCCTTGAGGCGGATGGTGCGAATGAAGCTGTCGATCTTGGCCGGGCTGCTGCCATCGGCATCCTGGGCATGGACCTTGTCATGGGTGACGTCGACCGAGACATGATCCAGCGGCCAGCCTTTGCGACGGGCATACATGCGAATGGTCATCGACGTGCAGGCGCCGAGACCCGAGGCGAGAAAGCCGTAGGGGCTCATGCCGCGGTCGGTGCCGCCATAGGCCTCTGGCTCGTCGGCGCGGACATGGTGATGTGGTCCCGCATGTATGTCCTGCAGAAAGCCGTCTGGGTCCACTTCGCAGACACGCACGACGCCTTCGGGCGCGCCGGGGGGCGGCGCGGGGCGCTTGAGGTCGAGATAGCGTTGTGCCCAGGCGGCGATGACCCCGGCGGCGTACTCGGCATCGCCGGGATCGGTGATCAGGTGGTCGGCGCTGTCGAGGGTGACGAAGCTCTTGGGATGCTTCGCGGCCTTGAAGATCTCGGTGGCGTTGTCGATGCCGACGGTCTCGTCAAGCGGGGCGTGCAGCACTAGAAGCGCGCGCTTGAGGCCGGCAATGCGTGGAGCGAGGTTTTCGGCGCGGACATCCTCGACGAATTTCTGGCCGATGCGGATGGGGCGGCCGCCCAGTTCGACTTCGGCGGCGCCGTCGGCCGCGATTTTTTCGAGCGCGCCGTCGAAATTGTGGGTGACGTGGCCGGGATCGAAGGGCGCGGCGATGGTGGCCACGGCGCGGGCGCTGTCGATACTCGACGCGGCCGCCAGAACGGCGGCGCCGCCGAGCGAGTGGCCGATCAGCAGGCTGGGAGGCATGTCGCGGGCCGCCAGCGCGTTGGCGGCCAACACGAGATCCTCGACATTCGAGGTGAAAGACGTGTTCTCGAACTCGCCTTCGGAATGGCCCAACCCAGTGAAATCGAAGCGCAGCACGGCGATCCCGGCCCCCACCAGCCGAGCCGCGATCCGGCGTGCGGCGGGAATGTCCTTGGAGCAGGTGAAGCAATGCGCAAAGAGCGCGGTGGCCATGTGCGGGCCTTCGGGCAGGTCGAGCCGGGCGGCGAGCTCATGCCCGTCATGGCCTTTGAAAGTGAAGCGTTCGCTTGGCATGGGTGGTCCTTTCGGTTGCCTTCAAGATGGCAGTTCGGATCGCATGCGTAAGGAGTGTTTCACGGTCGTCTCGGGATTGTGAGGCGCCTGCGCGGACGGTCAGCATCCCGGGGCGGCCGAGTTTCAGATTTGTCCCGTGACAGCCTTCCCGTCATTCTGCGCGGAATCGTTGATGGGCTGGGAGCGCTGTGCAATGGTGGGCGCATTGTCGTCAAATAATAACAGTCGCATGTCCACAAATTCCTTCATGGCCAAGTCGGTCATCCTTGTGAGTGCCCTTGTGGGTGGGGTCGTCGGCTTGTTTGAACTCAGCGACAGGCTCATGGTCGCGACCGAAGAGGATGGCGAGGTCACCACCCAGTCAATTACGGGTGCTCTGGACAACAGTCAGACGGGCGCCACGGGGGGCGAGAGCGGCGGGGGGCAAGCGGCATCCGTTGAAACACGCGACGCGCCCACGCGCAGCGTTCTGGAGCGCGAGTTGGCCACGCGGATTGAACAGCAGCTACAGAGATACGACTGCGCCGGTGTCGCGGTGGAGCAGGTCACGGCAACGGCGCTTGTGGTGCCTGACGAAGAGACGACCCACGGTTTCGAGGGCCATACGCTGGAAGCTGCGGTGGTTCTGGCCGGGTCCGATGGGCCGGAGCGAATGCGTCTGGTCGGGTCGGGAAAGGGCCCGACGGGAGCAATCGGCGCCACCGACATGGCCCTGCGCGGCTTTGAGGAGCAGGTGACGCAGACCGGAATTTTCAAGGCGAATTGCAAAGGGGAGTGAACATGGGGTTGAGAAAAGCGGTGATTGCCTGCCTTCTGTCGGGTCTGACCGGGATGGCGGGTCTAGCGGGGACTGCGGAGGCGGCCTCGTCCGTGGACGAAAGCCTGGACGAGATCGCGGGCCAGATCGTGGAGCGGACGCGCACGGACGGAACGGCGACCATCGGCATTTCGACCTTCACGCACAGTGACGGCACCTGTTCCGATCTGTCGAATTACGTGAGCGAGTTCGTGGTGGACAGCCTGTTCAATGCGGGCGAGGGCAAGATCGACATCATCGAGCGGTCGCAGCTGAGCGCGATTTTCCGGGAGATGGAGTTGGTGTTCGACGGGACCATCGCACCGGATGCCGCGAAGCGGTTGGGCGAGATCGAGGGGGTTGACGCGCTGGTGACCGGCTCGCTGATACAGTTCGGCGAACAGGTGAAGGTGCAGGCACGCATGATCGGCACACAGGACGGCCGGCTGTTTGCCACCGCGAGGTCGGAGTTTCCCAGCGTGGGCAGTGTGGCCGAGATGATGGCGAAGCGCAGCCGCACGGCCTGCGGGTTCTCCGAGACGGCGGACGGCGCTGAAGCGGCGCCGACAACACAGGTTGTCGTGGTCGAGGGCGGCGGACAGCCGAGCGGGCAGGGTCAGAGCCTTGTGGAACCCTCGCGCAGATACGCGTCGGATGTCTACGACGCCGAGGTATCGACCCTCGTCTATTCGAAATCCTCGGGCGATACGACATTCGCGATGCGCTTCAAGAACACGACGGAGAAAACGATCGCGCTTGCCTATATGCCGAAATCGATATCCGTCGCGGATGGCCGTGGCGGCTTCCTGACACCCTCAAGCAATTGGTCTGGCCTGAGGACGTGCTACAGCGAAAGCGCCCTGCAATACTGCAATTCGAGCGATCCGAAATATGCGACCGTGCTGCCCCCCGGGAAAGCGGCGCAGCTCAACTTTCAGATGCGGGGTGAAAAGGATGTTGAAGACCCGAAATTCACCTTGGCGCTGGAACTCGTGGTGACACCCGATGTCGATGACAAGGAAAGCTACACAGTGCAGTCGCTTGGGTTCTACGACATGCCGCCGGACAGTTGAGCGCGGTCAGGAGAGACCCATCAGAGCGGGGTCGAAGGGGTACTTCGTCAGGTTTTCAAAGCCCGTCTCGGTGATCAACACCTGGTCTTCGAGCTTGATCGAGAAATCGCCGCCAACCTCGCCCACCAGCGCCTCGACGCAGAGGGTCATGCCGGGTTCCAGCGGGTAGTCGAAGGCGCCGGGCACGGCCTGGTCGGGATAGGCGACGAGGGGCCATTCGTCGCAAAGGCCGACGCCGTGCATGAGGCAGCCATATTTCTGCGCCTGGTATCGGTCGTCAAGCACGTGGGTGCCGGCGGTGAGTTCGGGGATCGTGACGCCGGGTTTGAGCATTTCCATGTTGGTCATGATGTGCTCATGCGCGTGCTGCATGGCGTAGATCATGTCGGGGCGCGGTTTGGCGTCACCGATCCACCAGCTGCGCGAGATGTCGACGCAGATGCCGTAGCTGCCAACGAGATCGGTGTCGAACGAGATGATCTCGTTCATCTGGGTGATGCGCGGGCCGCATTCCTGGAACCACGGGTTGGAGCGGGGGCCTGAGGCGAGCAGGCGGGTTTCGATCCATTCGCCGCCGCGGCGGATGTTCTCGGCGTGCAGGACCGACCAGATATCGTCTTCGCTGGTGCTGCCCAAGGGCACGTTGAGGCGCGCGAAGCGCTCCATTTCGGTCACCGCGACCTCGCAGGCGTGGGAGGCGCAGCGCATGGCGAGGATCTCGTCGGGGCCTTTGACGGCGCGGCACTTTTCCGTCAGTTCCTCGCCTTCCATGATCTCGAAGCCCTGAGCCTCGAGCGCGCGGAGGCCGTGGAGCATGATCTTGTCCACCGCGAGGCGTTTGTTCCCCGGGGCGTGCTCGGCCAAGAGCGCGCGCACTTCGTTCGAGAAGGTATCGGCGGCCACGTCCACCTTGTCGCCGCGGTCGAAGTAGAACAGATCGGCGCCGGAGCGTTGTTCGCGCACCAGCGGGTTGAACGTGCTGAGGAACGGTGAGTTCTTGTAGTCCCACATCACCATGTAGCCGTCAGCGCAGACCAGCAGGGCGCGGAACGGGTTGTGTGTGTTCCAGAGCTGCATGTTCGTCGAGTCGGTGGCGTAGCGGATGTTCAGCGGATCGAAGACCAGCAGCCCGGCATAATCACGGTCCTGGACGAAGCGGGTCAGGCGTTCCCAGCGGTAGCGGCGCATGGCTTGCAGATCGGGGAGTTGAAGATCTGCCGCCTCCCACTCGCGGAAGGCCAGTTGGGTCGGGCCGATCTCGATCCGGTCGGCGTCGTTGGGGGTGTTGTCGCCCAGAACGGGCCCTCGGGTGGGGTCGATCTTGCGTGTGTCGCGGAAATGGATGTTCATCGTCGGGCTCTTCGAGTCTGGTTCAAGATTGGGCGCCCGAGCCGCGATTTGCTCGACGGAATGCGACATCGGGAATGTCGGAACTGCGCCGGCGCGTCACAAAGGTTTTGCGAAACCGTCACGATCTTTTTGGAAGAGCAGGGATACTCCCGGGCGATGAAAACACGTCATGGGAGATCGAGAATGATCCGTTTCACATTCGCCGCGTTGCCTATTGCCATTGCCGGGTTGGCGACGCCGCTGGCCGCCGAAGAGGTCGGGTACGGGCCGCGCCCGGGCTACCTGATCGACCGGATGGCCGAAGGACCGTTGAAGGAGAAGCTGGCCGGGTGCACGGGCCAGACGCCGGCGCGGTCGGATTTTTCTATCGGACACCGGGGGGCGCCGCTGCTCTTTCCGGAACATACGGTTGAATCCAACAAGGCGGCGGCGCGGATGGGTGCGGGCATCCTGGAGTGCGACGTGACCTTCACCAAGGATCATGAACTGGTCTGCCGCCACGCGCAGAACGATCTGCACACGACGACCGATATCCTGGCGTCGGACCTGGCGGGGACCTGCGTGACCCCGTTCAGCCCCGCCGATGGCGAGACGGACGCGACGGCGGAATGCCGGGCCTCGGAAGTCACGCTGGCCGAGTTCCGCACGCTGACCGGCAAGATGGATGCGGCGGACACGTCGGCCACGACGGTCGAGGGGTACATGGACGGCACGGCCAGTTGGCGCACCGATCTTTACGCGTTCGCGGGCGGAACGCTGATGACCCATGCCGAGTCGATCGCGCTGTTCCGAGACCTGGGCGCGAAATTCACGCCCGAGCTGAAGAGCCCGGCGGTGGAGATGCCGCATGACGGGTTCAGCCAGCAGGATTATGCGCAGAAGATGATCGACGAGTACAAGGCGGCGGGCGTGCCGGCCTCGGACGTTTGGCCGCAAAGTTTCAACCTGGACGATGTGCTTTACTGGATCGAGAACGAGCCGGAGTTCGGTGCGCAGGCGGTGTACCTGGACGGCCGGTATGACGTGGAGGGGTTCGACTACATGGACCCGGCGACGTTCGAGCCGTCGATGCAGGAACTGGCGGATCAGGGCGTCAATTACATCGCGCCGCCGATGTGGATGCTGGTGACGCTGGAGGGCGACGAGATCGTGCCGTCTCCCTATGCCACGGCGGCCAGCGAGGCCGGGCTGAACATCATCACCTGGACGCTGGAACGCTCTGGCCCGCTGACCGGCGGTGGCGGATGGTATTTCCAATCGGTGGCGGACACGATCGACACCGATGCGGATTATTTCACCATGCTGCAGGCGCTGCATGACAAGGTCGGCGTGGTCGGTGTGTTCAGCGACTGGCCCGCGACGGTGACCTATTACGCGAATTGCATGGGGCTGGACTGAGCCACGCCAGAGCCGCCCGGTGCGTGTGCGTCGGGCGGGTTTTCTTTGAGTATTTTGGAACGATGAAAGGCGCGGTCAGGTGCTGCGGACCGTATCGATCATCAGTTGCACGTTGTCGGGGTCGGCGTCGGGCGTGATGCCGTGCCCGAGGTTGAAGATGTGCGGGCCGCCGCGGAACGCCTCGACCACTTGGCGCGTCTCGCGCACCAGGGCGTCGCCGCCGGTGACCATGTGCGACGAGGCGAGGTTGCCCTGCACGCAGCCGTCCTTTTGCACGTGTTCCGCGGCCCATTCGGGGCTGACCGAATTGTCGATAGCCACGCAATCGGCGCCGGTCTTTTCATGGAAACCGATATAGCCGTCGCCGGCCTCGCGCGGGAACGCGATGACCGGGATGCCGGGGTGCTTTTCCTTGAGCGCGGAGATGATGCGCTTGGTCGGCGCCACGGCGAAATCTTCGAAGTCTTGGCCCTTGAGCGATCCGGCCCAGCTGTCGAAGACCTTGACCACCTCGGCGCCGGCGTCGATCTGGGCCGACAGGTAATGGATCGTGGCCTCTGTGATGCGCTGCATCAGCGCCTCGAACAGGGGGCGGTTTTCGGATTTGAGCGCGTGGGCGGGGCCCTGGTCGGGCGTGCCGCGGCCGGCGATCATGTAGGTGGCGACGGTCCAAGGCGCGCCGGCGAAGCCGATGAGCGTGGTCTCGGGCGGCAGGGCGCCGGAGAGATTGCGGACGGTCTGGTAGATCGGGTTGAGCGTCTCGTGCACCTCGTCCGCTGGGCCGAGCTTGTCGAAATCGGCCTGCTGGGTGACGGTCGACAGGCGTGGGCCCTCGCCGGTGACGAACCACAGATCGGCGCCGAGGGCCTGTGGGACCAAGAGGATATCGGCAAAAAGGATCGCCCCGTCAAAGCCGTAGCGGCGGATCGGTTGCAGCGTGACCTCGGTTGCGAGGTCGGGGTTGTAGCAGAGCGACAGGAAATCCCCAGCCTGTTCGCGCGTCGCGCGATACTCGGGTAGATACCGCCCGGCCTGGCGCATCATCCAGATCGGCGGCGTTGCCTGCGTCTCGCCGGCGAGGGCCTTGAGGATGGTTTTTTGTGACGCCATGTCCGGTCTCCCTTTTGCGAGTTTGGTCCCCTTTGAGCCTTGGAAAGTCAACCAAAACTTGTCAGCCCAGATTTACACGTCTAGACCGTCTGCATGACTGTGACCATGCCCACCCCCGCCGCGCCGTTGAAGATCGGTACACGAGGTTCCCCGCTTGCGCTGGCGCAGGCGAACGAGACGCGCGACCGTCTGGCCGACGCCTTTGACCTGCCGCACGAGGCGTTCCAGATCGTCGTCATCAAGACAACCGGCGACCGGGTGATCGACCGGCCGCTGAAAGAGATCGGCGGCAAGGGGTTGTTCACCCGCGAGATCGAGGAGGCGATGCTGTCGGGCGAGATCGACCTCGCGGTTCACTCGATGAAGGACATGCCTGTGTTGCAGCCCGAGGGGCTGATGCTGGACACCTACCTGCCGCGCGAGGATGTGCGCGATGCGTTCGTGTCGCCGCGCTACGAGGGGCTGGCGGGGCTGCCCGAGGGCGCCAAGGTGGGCACGTCGAGCCTGCGGCGCAAGGCGCAGGTGCTGGTGAAATTTCCGCATCTTGAGGTGGTGGAGTTTCGCGGTAACGTTCAGACAAGATTGAAGAAACTGGATGACGGCGTGGCGGAATGCACGTTTCTCGCCATGGCCGGGCTGAACCGTCTTGGGCAGCCCGAGGTGGCGGTCGGTGCGGTGGATACCGAGGACATGCTGCCCGCCGTGGCGCAGGGGGCCATCGGGATCGAGCGGCGTGCGGATGACAGCCGCGCGGCCGAGATGCTGGCGGCGATCCATGACGTCGAGACGGGTAAGCGGCTGGCGGCGGAACGGGCCTTTCTGGCGACGTTGGACGGTTCCTGCGAGACGCCGATTGCTGGGCTGGCGGAGTTGCAGGGCGACAGGATCCGGCTGCGCGGCGAAGTGCTGCGGCCCGATGGCAGCGAGAGCCTCAGCGACGAGGGCGAGGCGCCGGTCGAGGACGGGGCCAAGCTGGGCGACGCGCTGGCGCGCGGATTGCTGGAGCGCGCGGGGCCGGGATTTTTCGACTGGCGCGAGTAAAAAGTTTAACGGCCTTGTTTGGCTGATTTGGGACGTCGGTATCGCGTCGGTATCCGGGTGGTATCGCGGCGGTGGGGGCGTCGGCAGATCGGGTCGTTAATGCGGCGTGCGGTGGTAAGCGTGGGTTGTCACCCACCCTACGTGCAGGATTGACGGAACTCGGGACGCGGGGCATCGTCGATGGATGCGGATCGAGGACAAGACCGACACCACCCTGACCCTGGTGGATGACCAGAAGGACAAGAAGCTGGGCCTGACGCTGGCTGGCGTGTTCGTGGCCGGCATGAGCCTCTTCATGGCGTGGGAGGGGTTTCCCGAGTTGCTGTTGCCGGGAGCGGTGCTGATCGTCGGGATGGTGGTCTACTGGAAGCGCAGCAAGATGCGGTCTGTGCTGGTCTTCGACCGGGCGGCGGACCGGGTGCATCTGACGGTGACGGACCGCAAGGGTGCCAAGGAATGGGAGTGGCGGTTGAGCGACGTCGAAACCGCCGTGATCGGCACGGTGGGCGCCCAGGGCACGGATAGCGGGATCGACCGGCCACATTTGCTCTTGAAGGATGGGACCTACGTGCCGATGCGGCCCTATCACGCGGCGGGCAGCCAGAGCTGGCACGCGGTGGCGGCGGTGAAGCTGTTCCTGGGGCAGGAGCTGGAGGATGCGCCGGTGGGGTGGTTGCCGCCGGAGGAGTTCGACCGGCTCTTCGGGGACGAGATGGCGCGGCTTTACAAGAAGTAGCGGGCGTCGCGGCGCGTGGGGTTTCACCCACCCTACGCGGGTAGCGGTGGGCAGTCCCTTCGCGTCAAGAGGTCCTGGGTCAGGCCCGGGACGGCTTCACGTCTCGGAGGCGCGGGTGAGGGACAGGCGGGCGGTTTCCAGGTGTTCCTTCATGATGGTCGCGGCGCGTTCGGGTTCGCGGGCGCGCAGGGCCTCGAGAATCTGGCGGTGTTGCCGGTTGTAGGTGTTGATGGTCGGCTCATCCAGCGTCAGGCGTCGCATGCGGGTCCAGTCGTCCTGGCCGCGGACGCTGCCGATCTGGGTAAGGATCCACACCAGGAGACCGTTGCGGGTGCTGTCGGCGATGGCGCGGTGAAACTGCGTGTCGGCCTCGGAGAACGCGGCGGGGTCGTCGACGCTGGCCTCCATCTGCTCGCAGAGCTCTTCCATCCGGTCGAAATCGGCGTGGCGGCCGTGCAGGACCGACAGGCGGCAGCTGTGCGGCTCGAGCGCGAATCGGGCATCCATCAATTCCAGGGGTGTAGCGTTGTCAATGGCGCTGGCCGCGGCTGTCTCGGTCTTGTGCATGACATAGGTGCCGCTGCCTGGCCGGATCTCGACAAAACCTTCGGATTCCAACTGCATGAGCGCCTTGCGCACGGTGCCGCGGGCGGCGCCGTATGTCTCGGACAGCACCCGTTCGGGTGGCAGGCGGTCATGCTGTTGCAGCGTGCCCTTGGATATTTCGCGCCGGATGAGGCCGGCGATATCCGCCGCGCCCATTCTTTGTGCGTCGCTCACTGTGATTCCTCCGTTAACTGGACCAATTATATACCATATAGCGGCTATTTCCAGCAGAATCTGCATGTTTGGATCAAATTCGGTTGACTTTTGGATTGAGCCTCGGAATCGTGAAGGTGCTGGGCGGCATCGCGATGCCTGCTCATGCCACCTAAAATACCAGCCGCTTCTTGGGTCCAGACACAAGCAAGGCGGCGCAACATCAGGGAGCTAAACCGTGGCTGAAATGGATCTTGAGAAATTTGTCGAGGCCCCCGGGCGCGACGAGAAAATCAAAGAAGTCCGCAAGATGATCGATGCGAAAGGCATCGAGTACCTTTATCTGCAATTCGTGTCGGTGACCGGCAAGATCATGGGCAAGGGCATTCCTGCCGATCACTGGGAAACCGTCGCGAAGAAGGGCTTTCAGCTGGTCTATGGCGCCACGGTGAACCTGTTCACCAACCGCGCGGGCGAGTACCTGGGCTATGGCCCGGAAGCGGCCGAGCTGGTGGGCATTCCGGAACCTGAAACCTTCATGCAGTTGCCCTGGGCGCCGACGATCGGCCGCTTCTACTGCACGCTGTTCCGCAACCGCGAGGAAAAGGAAAATCCGGGTGGGTTCCTGACCAGCGATTGCCGGGGCAACCTGCGCCGGATGCACGAAGACTTCAAAAAGAAGCATGGCCGGAGCCTGCGGATCGGGACCGAACCCGAGATGATGTGGCTGAAGTTCGACGAGAACGGCAAGCCGCGCGACGGCTATTCCAAGCCCTATTGCTATCACATCGACCAGTTCGAAAGCCTGCGCCCGGTGTCGATGCAGGTGATCAAGTATGCCCGCATGATGGGCTTGGACATGATCCAGGGCGACCACGAGGACGCACCCGGCCAGCTGGAGCTGAACTGGATGTTCGACGACGTGCTGCGCAACGCGGACCGTCTGACCACCTATCGCCAGATCTGTGCGCAGGTGGCGCGCGAGAACGGCATTTTCGCCTGCTTCATGACCAAGCCGTTCATGGGCGTGTCGGCGAGCGGCTGTCACCACAACATGAGCCTGTGGCGCGGCGGCGAGGACGAGTTCGTCAAGTGCGGCAACGATCCCAAGGATCTGCCGGGGATGAAAGAGAACTACATGTACGTCAAGGGCGGCGACAACACGTTCATGCCCGATGACGACGATCCGCAGATGCCCGGCAAGGAAGGCCTGGAGGCGATCGGCGGCGTGGTGCATCACCTTCAGGCGCTGACGGCCGTGGGCTGTTCGACGGTGAACTCCTACCGTCGTCTGTGGGACACGGGCTTCTGGGCGCCGGTCTTTGCCGACTGGGGGTTCCAGAACCGCACCACGGGCCTGCGCGTTTCGGCGCCGGGGCGGTTCGAGTACCGCTCGGTCGACAGCATGGTGAACCCGTACCTGATGGGCACGACCCTGCTGGCGGCGATGGACGACGGTATCGACAACAAGCTGGACCCGGGCGAGCCCGAAGAGCGCAACATCTACGCCGCGATCGAGGCCGGCAAGCAGGTGAAGAAGCTGCCGATGTCGCTTGGCGAGGCGCTGGACTTCCTCAAGAAGGACGAAGTGGTGCAGCGCGGGATGCCCGGCGAGATGTACCGCCTGTTCGACGAGTACAAGCACGATGAATATGCCCGGTTCATGTCCACCGTGACGGATTGGGACAAGGACACGTACATGGAATGCCTGCCCTGAGGCATCCCATGCGCCTGGCGGCGGGTTGAGGAGCCCGCCGCCGATCTAACGACTATGCAACCCAGAGGAGGCGTTTCCAGATGTGTGGAATTGCTGGACTAATCTACAAGGGCAAGAGCAGCGACGTGGGGTCGGAGATGACCTCGATGCTGCTGGCGCTCAAGCACCGTGGGCCGGACAGCACCGGCTACGCGGTATACGGTGAACCGACCGAGGGCGATTACATCATGCGCCTAAAGGTGGCCGAGGCCGAGGACATGGAAAAGGGCCGTGGCGTTCACAAGGTGATCGAGGACCGCATCGCCTATGTCGAACAGGTGATGGAAGAGCATGGCGCCAAGATCAAGTCCAAGGAAGCGCCCTTGGAATACGCGCTGCGCTACGTGTTCAGCGGGGCCGACAATGTCGGCGAGATGGCCGAGCATATCGAGGAAACCGATGGGATCGAGATCCTGTCGATGGGCAACGGCCTGGAGCTGATCAAGGATCTGGGCGATGCGTCGGTGGTGTCGAAGGCGTACGGCCTCAACGATTTCAAGGGCACGCATGCCATCGGGCATACGCGGATGGCCACGGAATCGGACGTCGACATCAAGTCGGCACACCCCTACTGGGCGTTTCCCTATAACGACGTGAGCGTGGTGCATAACGGCCAGATCACCAACTACTGGATCATGCGCCGCGAGATGGAGCGCAAGGGCCACCGGTTCATGTCGAACTGCGACAGCGAACTGCTGGCGGTCTATACCGCGCACAACCTGGCCAACGGCATCACGCTGGAAGAGTCCCTGCGCAAGTCGATCGAGGAGATCGACGGGGTGTTCACCTATCTTGTGGCCACCAAGGATCAGCTGGGCATGGCGAAGGACACGATGGCGGCGAAACCGCTGGTTCTTTACGAATCCGACGACCTGATCGCCATGGCGAGCGAAGAGGTGGCGATCCGCGCGATCCTTCCGCAGGAAATCGACACGACAGATCCCTATGATGAGGAGGTCCGGGTATGGCAAGCGTAAGCGACGCAGAACTGAAGAAGATGACCCAGGAAGAGCGGGTGACCGCGCTGGGCATGCGGACCGAACAGCTGACGGGCAAGTCGCTTTACGTCGAGTTCGACCCGGATGCCGAGGAGCGTTTCACCTATCCGTGGGCGCCCGACGTGGACTTCAACAAGCGGACCGAGATCGACTGTGACGGCAAGACCGTGACGGAAGTGAACTCGAACATCCGCGAGTTGATGAAGGAAGGTTACGGCACGATCGTGCTGCAGAACCCGCGGGGCATGCACAGCCTTGGCGTGGGGATCCTGAGCAAGCTGAACCTGATCATCGAAGGCTCGACCGGGTACTTTTCCGTCGGCCTGATCGACGGGCCGAACGTGCGCATCAGCGGACGTGTGGGCTGGTCCTGTGGCGAGAACATGATGTCCGGGACGATCATGATCGAGAAGAACGCAGGCTCGACCTTTGGCGCGGCCATCCGGGGCGGCGACCTTGTGTGCCGGGGCTCGGTGGGCTCGCGCACGGGGATCGACCAGAAGGGCGGCACGATCATCGTCGGTGGCGATACCGGCGCGCTGAGTGGCTTCATGATGCAAAGGGGCCGGATGGTGGTCTGCGGCAACGCGGGCAAGAACCTGGGCGACTCGATGTATGACGGCACGATCTACGTGGGCGGCGACATCAAGAGCCTGGGCGTGGATGCTGTCGAGGCGGAGTTGACCGAGCTCGACAAGAAGTGGCTGACACGGAAGCTGACGCAATATGGCCTGATGCCCGACAAGGGGGTGGATCACTTCACCAAGGTCGTCGCCGGCAAGATGCTGTGGAACTACGACAACCTCGAGCCGTCCGAGAAGAAACTGATTTTGTAATGGTGGGGTGAAACCCCACCCTACGCCGGACGTGTAGGGTGGGTTTGCAACCCACCTCACCATGCACGAAGGAGACAATCATGGCTGATGGTGATCTGCCGCAGAAAAAACAGCTGGACCGCGATGTAAACCGCATCGGTGACAGCTTCATCTTCCCGCCGCGTGTGATGGATGACATCCACATCAAGTCCGAGCTTGGCCGGTACCGGATGCGGGGCTTCTCGCTGTTCAAGAAAATCCCGCACTGGGATGACCTGACCTTTTTGCCCGGCACGCTGACGCGGTTCGTGATCGAAGGGTATCGCGAGAAATGCGAGACCAAGACAGTGATCGGTCCGCGCGCCAAGGTGCCGCTGGAGCTGGATATCCCAGTCTATATCACGGGCATGTCGTTCGGCGCATTGTCCTACGAGGCGAAGACCGCGCTGGCGCGGGGCGCCACGATGGCGGGCACGGCGACCTGTTCGGGCGAGGGGGGCATGATCCCCGACGAGCGGCGCTATAGCTCGAAGTGGTTCTACCAGTGCATCCAGTCGCGCTATGGCTTCAACCCCAACCACCTTGTTCTGGCCGATGGCTGTGAATTCTTCATCGGGCAGGGCTGCAAGGTGGGTCTGGGCGGGCACCTGATGGGTCAGAAAGTGACCGACCAGGTGGCCGAGATGCGGTCGCTGCCCGCGGGGATCGACCAACGCTCGCCGGCGCGGCACCCCGACTGGCTGGGTCCGGACGACCTGGCGCTGAAGATCCAGGAGATCCGCGAGGCGACCGACTGGCAGATCCCGATCCAGCTGAAGCTGGGGGCCTCCCGCGTGTTCGACGACGTGCGGATGGCGGTGAAGTGCGACCCGGATTCGATCTATATCGACGGGATGGAAGGTGGCACGGGCGCGGGCCCGCACCTGGCCACGGAAGATACCGGTGTGCCGGGCATGGCGGCGATCCGTCAGGCGCGGAAAGCCATCGACAGCCTTGGCAAGCGCGGCGAGATCAGCCTGGTCTACGCGGGCGGGATCCGGAACGGCGCGGACGTGGCCAAGGCCATCGCGCTGGGCGCGGATGCCATCGCGATCGGTCACTCGGCCATGATGGCGCTGAACTGCAACAAGGACATCCCCGAGGCCAATTATCCCGAGGAAATCGGGGCCGAGCCGGGCTATTGCTATCACTGTCACACGGGGCGCTGCCCGGTGGGCGTGGCGACGCAGGATCCCAAGCTGCGCGAGCGGCTGGACCCGGACGAGGCGGCGGAGCGCGTGTACAACTTCCTGCACACGCTGACCATCGAGGCGCAGTTGTTCGCACGGGCGTGCGGCAAGACCTACCTGCACTCGCTGGAGCCGGAGGACCTGGCCGCGTTGACGATGGAGGCCTCGGCCATGGCGGGGGTTCCGCTGGCAGGCACCGGCCATACGGTTGGCGTCGAGGATTATCACCATTTCTAAACGGTGGGTTGGAAACCCACCCTACGTGTACGGCGTAGGGTGGGGTTTACCCCACCTCCCGATAAGGAGGGAAAACAATGGCTGGAACACAATATCGCGGCTCGGAGATTACCGATGTCGACCAGTTCCTGAAGGACAAGGACGGGCTCGGCTCGGAGCGGGAAAAGGAAATCGGCCAGCATATCGGCTATCGCTATGACGTGAACCTCGTGCCGGATTATGACCGGATCACGCCGTTCCTGGAAAAGTACATCGAGACCATGGGCTGGGACGACCTCAACTGGCTGGAAGACGTGCACATGGGTTACGAGGAAGGCTCGCCGGCGGTGTTCGACCGCAACAACAACGGCTGGGTGCGGGTGCCCGACACGATCGAGCTGCCCGACAACCAGCAGGACCGGGACATGATCGCGCGGGAACTCCTGATCAAGTTCCAGATGTCGGATCGGCACCCTTTGGTGAACCTGCGCAAGGCCTATATGAAGTTCTGAAGGAACTTTGAAAGGACCAGACATGACGCGCCCGATCAACATCGCCTGCCTGCAGACGCGGCCCATGCCCGATTTCGCATCGGCCTGGGCGGAAGCGCGGCCTTTGGCCGAACAGGCGGTGGCCGACGGGGCGCAGGTTCTTTTCCTGCCGGAATATTGCGGTGGGTTGAAAACGGAGGGTGCGGCTGTGGCGGCGCCCTCTGCCCCGGAGGACGAGCAACCGTTCCTGCGCGAGGCGCAGGCCTTTGCGCGGGCGGCGGGGGTGTGGATGAACCTCGGCTCCATCGCCGTCGATGGCCCGGATGGGCGGATCATCAATCGCGGGATCATGCTGGACGATTCCGGCGTGATCCGCGGACGGTATGACAAGATCCACATGTTCGACATCCAGCTGAGCGAAACGGAAGTCTATCGCGAAAGCGAGCGGGTGGCGCCGGGCAGTCGCGCGGTCATTCACGACACGCCGTTCGGGCGGATCGGGCACACGATCTGTTACGATCTGCGGTTTCCGATGCTGTGGCGCGGCCTGGCGCAGGCCGGGGCGGAGATGCTGATTTGCCCCGCGGCCTTTACCAGGAAGACGGGCGAGGCGCATTGGCATGTGCTGAACCGGGCGCGGGCGATCGAGACTACGCGGTTCGTGGTGTCGCCTTGTGCCATAGGTCCGGTGCCGGGCGGGGGCGAATGCTTTGGCCATTCGCTGATTGTCGGACCGTGGGGCGAGGTGCTGGCCGAGGGCGGCACGGAGCCGGGCGTGGTGCAGGCGGAGATCGACCTTGATGGCGTGGAAAAGGCCGCGGGCCGGGTGCCGAGCCTGATGAGTGACCGGGAGTTCGACATGGAAACGCCAGACCCCGAGAGGAGCGTGGCATGACATCTTTGGCGGCCCAACTGGGGCAAAGCTATTCCGACAACCCGCTGCGGCTGGGGTTCCTGAAGTGGCAGTGCCACGTGCGGCAGCTGGCGATGCGCAACAATGATGGGCGGCCGGATGATGCGATCATGCCGGAAGTCACGCCGGAGGGGCATGATCAGCCGATGGGCGTTGTGATCACGCTGTTGAACAAGGCGCCGGGGTATTCGGTGACGCCCGAGTTGCAGCACATGGCGGCCAAGACCAACGACCCGGCGCAGCGGCGGCAGACCGCGCTGCAATTCCTGTCGGCGACATATTACCAGAAGGCCAAGGAATTTTCTGATATCCTGACCGCGACGTTCCCGCCGGGCAGCGAAGGCGCCAGGGCGCTGCACGAGGCGGGGCATGCGACGCTGCGCTTCGCGGCTTACGGGCAGGAGTTCGAGCTGGCTTGCAAGGTCTGGCGGTTGGCGCCGCACAACCTGCTGCACCAGTCGACGATGGCGCATAACGTCCTGTTCAACCCGGCCCTGCCGCCGGCGACCGAGGTTCTGGGGTTCGAGCCCGACTGGGACGCGAGCCGGGCCGATCCGCCGGTGGGCGCACGGCGGTAATTTTTCAACCAGATTGAGCGCGTATCACGCGCGCAGGGTTGTCTCGGCCTTGTGGCCTCGGGGGGCGTGAGGGCGGCGTGACGCGCTGTGCCTGACGGTACGCGTATGGCCGGCGGGGGCCTGCGGCGCGAGTATTTTTGGCAAGAAAAAGATAGGCTTGGGGCAATCGGTCGGGCGATATCGAATTGAATCGACGTATGAATACGAAATGTATACATTATGTATTCAGCAAGGAGATTCGTTTTGACCGCCGACAAGAAGACCCAGTGCCTGGAAGACCTGCGGATGCGCATACTGACGCAGGATATCGCGCCGGGCAGCGACCTGGACGAGGCGACGCTGTGCGAGCGGTATGCCATGTCGCGCACGCCGATGCGGGAGATCCTGCAGCGGCTGGGCGGTGAGGGGTATGTGGACCTGACGCAGAATCGCGGAGCCAAGGTGGCGTCGATGGACCTGCCGGTGCTGCGGACGTTCTTTCAGACCGCGCCGATGATCTATGCCAACGTGGCGCGGCTGGCCGCGGAGAACCGACGCGAAGGCGAGATTGACGGGTTGAAGGAGATCCAGGACTCGTTTCGCCGGGCCACCCAAAGCGGCGACGCGGCGAAGGCGGCGTTGCAGAACCACCGCTTTCACCTGGCGATGGGGGAGATGGCGCACAATCCCTACCTGCTGCCCAGCCTGAAGCGCATGCTGATCGACCATACGCGGCTGAGCCAGACATTCTATCGCCCCGCATCGGCGGACGAGTCGCTGCGGGTGGTGAAGGCCTGCGACCACCATGACGCGATGATCGTGGCCATCGAGCGGCAGGAGTCGGGCCTGATGGTGGATCTGACGATCGAGCACTGGAACCTGTCGCGCGACCGGCTGGAGCGGTTCGTGAGCCCGGATCCGTTGCCGATTGACGTTTTGCCGATGAAGGATCGTGAAGATGCAGTTTGAGGGGATCTGGACGCCCATCGTGACGCCCTATCGTGAGGATTTCACGGTGGACGAGGGCGCGTTGGGCGACGTGGTGGAGCAGTTGATCGCGGGTGGTGTGGCCGGGATCATCAGTGCGGGGACCACGGGCGAATATTACGCGCAGAGCTTTGAAGAGCGGGCGTGGCTGGCGGCCAAGACGCATGAGCTGATCCGTGGCCGTGTGCCGCTGGTCGTGGGCACGGGCGCGTTGCGCACCGAGGACAGCATCGAATTCGCGAAAATGGCGAAGGACGTGGGCGCGGATGCGATCCTCGTGGCGACGCCGCCTTATTCGGTGCCGACGGGGCGCGAGATTGCGCTGCACGCGCTGGCGATCGACCGGGCGGTGGATATGCCGGTGATGCTGTACAATTACCCGGGCCGGATGGGCGTGAACATGGACGAGGAGACCTTGGATCGCCTGGGCCGCTCGGCCAATTTCTGCGGCATCAAGGAGAGCAGCGGCGACATCAACCGGCTGCACCTGATCGCGCGGGACTATCCGCATCTGGGCCTTCTCTGCGGGATGGATGACCAGGCGCTGGAGTTCTTTGCCTGGGGCGCGAAGGGCTGGGTCTGTGCCGGGTCGAATTTCGCGCCCGAGGCGCATGTGGCGCTGTACCGGGCCTGCGTGGTGGAGGGGGATTTCACCAAGGGGCGGGCGATCATGAGTGCGATGATGCCGCTGATGCGGGTGTTGGAGCAGGGCGGCAAGTTCATCCAGTGCATCAAGCATGGCGTGACGATGCGGGGCATTCCGGCGGGGCCGCCGCGCAAGCCGCTGTTGCCGCTGAACAAGGATGACAAGCGTAGCCTCGAAGAGGTGATCCGCACGATGAACACGGCCATTGCCGCGATCGAAGGGGGCAAGAAATGAGCGAGCTTCTGACACGGGACGAGTATGGCGCGATTGCCGCCGAGATCGATCTGCCCAAGGCGCCCTTTGTCGATGGCAAGTTCCGCAAGGGATCGGGGCCGGTGATGGAGACTGTGAACCCCGCGACGGGGGACGTGCTGGCGAAGATCTCGACCGCGAACACGAAGGACGTGGATTTCGCGGTGGAGAAGGCGCGGCAGGCGTTTGAGCGCGGGGAGTGGGCGAAGGCGCATCCGAGCGCGCGGAAGGATGTGCTGATCCGGTTTGCCAAATTGATCACGCGGCGGCGGCATGAGTTCGCGGTGATGGAGAGCCTCGATAGTGGCAAGCCGATCCGCGATTGCGAGGCCGTGGACATTCCCGAGGTCATTCACACGATCAAGTGGCATGCCGAGTTGATCGACAAGATCTATGACCAGGTGGGGCCGTCGGGCGACGACGCGCTGAGCCTGATCGTGCGGGAGCCGCTGGGCGTGGTGGCCTGCGTGCTGCCGTGGAACTTTCCTCTGCTGATGATGGCGTGGAAGATCGGGCCGGCGCTGGCCGCCGGAAACTCGGTGATCGTGAAGCCCGCCGAGCAGACCTCGCTGACCGCGTTGCGGCTGGCGGAAGTGGCGCATATGGCGGGCGTGCCGCGCGGCGTGTTGCAGGTGCTGCCGGGGGATGGGCCGAGCGTGGGCGAGCCGCTGGGCCTGCATATGGGCGTGGACATGGTGAGCTTTACCGGCTCGACCGAGACCGGCAAGCGGTTCCTGCGCTATGCGGCGGACAGCAACATGAAGAAGGTCACGCTGGAATGCGGGGGCAAGAACCCCGCTGTTGTCCTGGAGGATGCCGAGAACCTCGATCACGTGGCCGAGCACGTGGTGAACGCGGCGTTCTGGAACATGGGTGAGAACTGTTCGGCGGCCAGCCGGGTGATCGTGCACAAGGCCGTCAAGGCACCGCTGATGGAGCGGATCGTGGCGCGGATGCGCGACTGGAAGACCGGCGATCCGTTGGACCCGGCGAACCATCTGGGCGCGCTGGTGGATGCCGAGCATTGCAAGAAGGTGGCCGGCTATCTCAAAGGCAAGGCGGTGGCCGGGGGCGGCAAGCCAAAGGGCAATTTCATCGAGCCGACGGTGTACGAGGTGAAGAAGGACGACAAGCGGGCAAAGGAGGAGATCTTTGGCCCGGTCCTGTCGGTGATCGAGGTGGCGAGCGAGGCCGAGGCGATCGAATTGGCCAATGACACGGCGTATGGGCTGGCGGCGTCCGTCTTTACCGGGAACGTGCGCCGCGCGATCCGGGCGGCGCGGGAGATCCGGGCGGGGACGGTGACGGTGAACTGCTACGGCGAGGGGGACATCGCCACGCCCTTTGGTGGGTACAAGCAGTCAGGCTTTGGCGGGCGGGACAATGGCGTGCATGCGCATGACCAGTTCACCGAGGTGAAAACGATCTGGGTCGATCTGAGCGATCCCAAGGATGGGGACAACGTCGGGTAGGGTGGGTGTGAACCCACCAGCGCAGCAACGGTGGGTTGGCACCCACCCTACGAGGAATAACGCGATGGATGAGGTTATGGAAAAGAAGTCCGCAAGGCGGGGGCGCGGGGCACGCACGGCGCAGCGCGCGGTGCGGGACGTGAAGATGTTGCCCAGCCTGAAGCGGGGGCTGCCGCTGACCGAGCCGATGAGTGCGGAAGAGATCGAGCGGATTGACGCTGCGAGCATGGATATCCTTGAGACTGTCGGCGTGGTGTTCCGCGACGAGATCGCGATTGCCGACTGGAAGCGGGTCGGCGCGGAGGTGCGCGACGGCGACCGGGTGCATCTGGACCGGGGGCTGGTGCGGGAGTTGATCAAGTCGATCCCCGAGACGTTCACTTATCACGCGCGGAACCCGGCGCATAACCTGCCCTTCGGCAAGGATCATGCGATTTTCGTGCCGATGACGGGCGCGCCGTTCCTGCGGGATCTGGACGATGTGCGGCGGAACCCGACGCTGGACGACCTGGCGAACTTCCACAAGCTGGCGCAGATGTCGCCCGCGCTGCATTCCAGCGCGCATCATATCGTGGAGCCTTATGACCACCCGATCAGCCAGCGGCATTTGCGGATCACCTATTCGTCGATGAAGCATTCGGACAAGACGTTCATGGGGATGACGACCAGCCCCAAGAACGCCGAGGACGTGATTGAGATGTGTGCGATCCTCTTCGGAGAAGACTTCCTTGAGGATCATCCGGTGGCGACGGGGAACTGCAACGGCAACAGCCCGCTTGTGTGGGACGAGACGATGCTGGGCGCGATGCGGGCGTTCTGCAAGCGTAACCAGCCGGTGCTGTGCAGCCCGTTCGTGCTGGGCGGGGCCAATACGCCGGCGTCCGTGGCACCGGCGGTGGCGCAGTTGAATGCCGAGGCGCTGAGCGCGCTGGCCTATACACAGGTCATTCGCAAGGGGGCGCCGGCGATCTATGGGCATTACCTGTCGACGGTCAGCATGAAGTCGGGCGCGCCGATGGCGGGGACGCCGGAAATTTCCCTGATGAACATGATGATCGGGCAGATGGCGCGGTTTTATGGCGTGCCGTGGCGGTCCTCGACCAACTTGGGTGGGGCCAAGACGCTGGACGCGCAGGCGGGGTACGAGAGTGCCACGACCCTGATGGCGTTGCAGATGGCGGGGACGAATTACATGTGGCACGCGGCAGGTTGGAACGAGGCCGGGATGCATTGTTCGATGGCGAAGTTCGTGATCGACGCCGAGCAATGCGCGATGGCCTACCGGATGGCCGAGGGCATCCGCTGGGACGATTTCGACGAGGCTGTGGCAGCCGTGGGCGATATCGGGCCGGGGGGGCATTACCTGGGCCACCCCCATACGTTGGCGAATTTTCAGCGGGCGTTCTTCATGCCGGATCTGTTCGACAACAACTCGATCGAGCAATGGCAGGCCGAGGGTGCGGTCGAGGCGAATGCAAGGGCGCAGGCCTATGCGCGCAAGATGCTGAACGAGTACGAAGAACCGAAGCTGGACGAGGGTGTGAACGAGGCGCTGCTGGCGTATATTGCGAAGCGGGAGGCCGAGATCCCGGCGGCGGATGCGCTGAACCAGGAGTATTGAGAACGCGCCGCGGCGCGGGGAGTGACGCACATGGGCAACCTGCCGTATCTGGACCTGAAAGACCCGGAGTTTTCGACCCGGGGGGCGGAGGTCGTCGCGGCGCGCAAGGCCCATTGGTGCGCCGAGACGCCCTTTGGCCTGGCGGTGCTGCGGTATCGGCAGGTGGGCAAGATCCTGCGCGACCGGCGGTTTCGACAGGGCAGCCATAACTGGCCGGATACGGTCGGGATCGAAGGGCGCTTCGCGGATTTCTGGCGGGATTCGGTGATCGGGCGCGAAGGCGACGCGCATCAGAAGCTGCGGGCACTTGCGGTGCCGGCGCTGAGCGAGGACTACGTGCTGTCGCTGGTCCCGGCCTTTGATGAGATTGCGCGGGACCTTTGTGCTGACCTGCGCGGCAAATCTTCCTGCGAGTTTCAATCGGCGTTTTGCGAACCCTTCGCGGGGCAGGCGATCACGACCCTGCTGGGGATGGAGCGCGAGGCGTGGCCGCTGGTGGCGCATAATGCCGCGGATCTGGGGCTGGCGATGGGGATCGAGGCGCCGAAATACCAGGAGCGGTTCAACGCGGCCTGCGAGACGCTGTTTCAACTGGCCGATCAACTGGTGGTCAAGGTGCGGCGCGGCGAGGATAGCGAGAGTTACGTTGCGCGCATGGTGGCGGAGTTCGACCGCAACGGGGACTGCACGCATGAGGAATTGCTGAATACCATCGTGATTTCGATCTTCGGGGGTGTGGATACGACGCGGGCGTTGCTGGGGCTTGGCCTGTCGCTGTTCATCGAGAACCCCGGGCAGTGGCAGATGCTGTGCGAGGACGAGAGCCTGATCCCGAACGCGGTGGAAGAGTTCATCCGCGCGCGGCCGACGACCACCTGGTCCACGCGCGAGGCGGTCGAGGACGTCGAGATGGACGGGATGATGATCCCCAAGGGCACGGTGCTGAACCTGCTGGTCCATGCGTCGGCGCGGGATCCGGAGATTTGCGAGGACCCGGGCTTTGACATCACGGTCAAGCGCAAGCGGCATTTCGGGTTCGGCGGCGGGGCGCATCACTGCATCGGGCATTTCGTGGCGCGGACGGACACGGGATGCGCACTGGATGCGTTGCGGCAGACTTTTCGGACGGTGGACTATGACGGCGCGCCGGAATGGCTTCCGGATAGCGGCAATACCGGAGCGTTGAGGTTGCCCGTTCGTTACGAGGTCGCGTGATGCGATTCGACGGCAAGGTCGCGCTGGTCACGGGGGCCGCAGGCGGCATCGGGGCTGCGCTGGTGCGGGCGCTCCGGGCGGAGGGCGCACGACTTGCGGTGAGTGACCGCGACAGTTCTGCCGTCGAGGCGGAGGCGCATCTGGATGGCGACCTTTTGGATGGTGCCTTCTGCGATGCATTGCCCGGGCGGGTCGAGAATGCCTTGGGCGGTCTGGACTTGGTGTTCAACAATGCCGGCGTCATCACGCGCGGCGATATCACCACGACGCGCGATGACGACTGGCGCCTGACCATTGGGGTGAACGTGGAGGCGCCGTTTCGGATTTGCCGGGCGGCGATCCCGATCCTGGCCGCGCGGGGCGGCGGGGCGATCGTGAACACGTCTTCCTGTTGGGGTTTGCGGCCGGGACCGAACCATCCGGTCTACGTGACGAGCAAGGCGGCGATTGCCAGCCTGACGCAATGCCTGGGCCGGGATCATGCGCATCAGGGAATACGCGTGAACGCGGTCTGCCCCAACGAGGTGGACACACCGATGCTGCGCACGGGCTTTGCGGCACGCGGGCTGGACCCGGAGCAGGCGATCAAAGACCTGAACGCGAGCGTGCCTGTGGGGCATATCGCAAGCCCGGAAGAGATCGTGGACGTGATGCTGTTCCTGGCGTCGGACGCGGCGCGGTACATGTGCGGGGCGCTGGTCGAAGTGAATGGTGGAAAAGCCGTGATATGAGCAGGTTCGAAGGCAAGGTCGCGCTGGTAACCGGCGGGTCGAGCGGCATGGGCGCGGCCACTGCGGCGATCCTGGCCGAGGGCGGCGCGCGGGTGTTCTGTGCGCAGCGCGGCGGGTCGGCGCACGAGGATATCGCGGCGGATTTCAGCGATGACTCCGTGCCCGAGCGGGTGATGGCGGCGGTTGCCCAGAAGGCAGGTACGCTCGACATCCTGGTGAACAATGCCGGGATGATGCGCGAGGGCACGGTCGAGGAAACGTCGAAGGCGGACTGGGATATCCAGTTGCATATGAACCTGACGGTGCCGTTTCTGCTGATCCGTCACGGAATGGCGATGCTGCGCGAGGGCGGTGGCGCGATCGTCAATCTCGGCTCGGTCGAGGGGCTTGGAGCGAACCCGCGGCACCCGGCCTATTGTGCATCGAAGGCGGGTTTGCACGGGTTGACACGGTCCGTGGCGGTGGACCACGGCAAGGATGGCGTGCGCTGCAACGCGGTGGCGCCGGGGTGGATCGACACGCCGCTGAACGAGGGTTTCATCGACAGCATGCCGGACCCGGCGGCGTTTCGCGCCGGGATCGCGGGGATACACCCGGTGCGGCGGACGGGCAAACCCGAGGAAGTGTCGCAATTGATCTGCTGGCTGGCAAGCGACGAGGCGAGTTTCGTGACGGGACAGGTCTGGACCATTGACGGCGGCCGGATGGCCCAGTTGAGCCTGCCATGAAGGTGCGCCAGTTGCCCTGTGATCCGGGTGTGACCGGGTGGAACGCGATCCTGCCCGAAGCGGAGCCGGCGAAGCCGCTGGAAGGGGCGATGACGGCGGATTGGCTGGTGATCGGCGGCGGGTTCGCGGGGCTGGCGGCCGTGCGGCGGTTGAGCCAGCTGCACCCCGAGGCGAAGATCGTCCTTTTGGAAGCCAAGCGGATCGGGGAGGGGCCTGCGGGGCGGAACTCGGGCTTCATGATCGATTTGCCGCATGACCTGTCATCGAAGGATTATGGCGGGGCGCTGGAGAAGGACGTCAGGCAGACGCGGATGAACCGGACGGCCATCGGTTTCGCCGGAGAGATGGCGGAGGCCTTCGGGTTGGGCGCGGAGGCATGGCAGCAGACGGGAAAGACCAACGCGGCGGCGAGCGGGAAAGGGCATCGGCACAATCTTGATTATGCCGCGCATCTTGAAGCGATGGGCGAGGCGCATGAATTGCTGGATGCTGGTGCCATGCACGACATGACCGGATCGGAGTATTATCGCAGCGGGCTCTATACGCCCGGCACGGCGATGATCCAGCCGGCGCTGTTCGTGCGCGGCGTGGCGCGGGGCCTGGTCAGCAACCGGGTGCGCATTTGCGAGGGGTCGCCGGTGACCGAATTGCGGCGCGACGGCGATTGGGTGGCCGTGACTCCGAAGGGCCGGGTGACGGCGCCGAAGGTGATCCTGGCGGTGAATGGTCATGCCGAGAGTTTCGGGCAGTTCAAGGGACGCCTGTTGCACCTGTTCCTGTATGCCTCGATGACGCGGCCGCTGACCAACGGCGAGAATGCCCGGCTTGGCGCGGAACGCTGGGGACTGACCCCGGCGGACCCGATGGGCAGCACGGTGCGCAAGATCAGCGGCACGGGCGGCACGCGGATCATCATGCGCAACCGTGTGACTTATGATCCGTCACTGAAGGTCTCCCAAGGGCGCGTGGCACGGATGAGCCGGTCGCATGACAGGGCCCTCGCGGCACGGTTTCCCCAGCTTGCGGGTGTCGAGATGGAGTATCGCTGGGGTGGGCGGCTGTGCCTGAGCTGGAACGGCGCGCCGGCGCTGGGTGAGGTGGAGGAGGGGCTGTTCTCGGCCTGTTGCCAGAACGGGCTTGGCACGGCGCGGGGCACGCTCCATGGGATGGCGATGGCGGAGCTGGCCTCGGGCGTCGAGAGCGATATCGTGGAGCATGTCATGGCGCAGGGGGAGCCGTCGCGCCTACCGCCGTTGCCGTTCACCTATGTCGGGGCAAATGCCACGATGAAGTGGGGGGAATGGAAGGCGGGGGCGGAGCTGTAGCCCAAGATTATTCGTGCGAATAATCTTGGGTGAGAATTTTCGTACGAAAATTCTGGCGCTCAGTGGCGGGCGAGGTCGTTCAGGATCGGGCAATCGGGGCGGTTGTCGCCGGCGCAGCAGTCGATGAGGTGGCCGAGCGTGTCGGCCATGGATTGCAGTTGCGCGATTTTCTCGTTGATCTGTTCCAGGTGCTGGCGGGCGATGGATTTGACGTCGGCGCTGGCGCGGGTGTCGTCCTCGTAAAGTGCCAGCAGCGTGCGGCAATCCTCGATGGAAAAGCCCAAGGTCCGGGCGCGGCCCAGGAAGGCCAGCTTGTGCAGGTGGCTGTCGGTGAAGACGCGATAGCCGTTGGCGCCACGGTCGGGCGTGATGAGGCCGATCTCCTCGTAGTAACGGATGGTTTTGGGCGGCAGGCCGGTCTTGTCTGCGATCTGCGAGATGTTCATTGCGGGGTCTCCGGGGTCAGGCGGCGCAGGCGCAGGGCGTTGGTCAGCACGAATACTGAAGAGAGCGCCATGGCGCCGGCGGCGAGCATGGGCGACAGGAGCGCGCCCGTGACAGGGTAGAGCGCGCCGGCGGCGACGGGGATGAGCGCGGCGTTGTAGGCGAAGGCCCAGAACAGGTTCTGGCGGATGTTGCGCAGGGTGCGGCGCGAGACATGGAGCGCGGTCAGCACGTTTGCGGGGTTGCCGGAGACGAGCACCACGTCGGCGCTTTCGATGGCGACGTCCGTGCCGGTGCCCATGGCGATGCCGATATCGGCCTGTGCCAGCGCGGGCGCATCGTTTATGCCGTCGCCGACGAAGGCGGTTGCGCCATGCGCCTCTTGCAGGCGGGCGATGGTGTCGCGCTTGTCGCCGGGCAGGACCTCGGCCTCGACGTGGTCGATGCCCAGGCGCGCGGCGACGGCGTGAGCCGTGGCTGCCGTGTCGCCGGTGATGAGGGCGGTTTGCAGGCCCATGCCATGGAGGGCTTGGATCGTATCCCTTGCCTGATCCTTGATTGGATCGGAGACCGCGAGCAAGGCGGCGATCCGGGTGTCGATGGCGGCGAAGACGGGCGTTTCGCCTTTGCTGGCAAGCTCATCAAGCTCGGCCTTGAGGGGGGCGGTGTCGATGTCGTGCATCTGCATCAGGCGCGCGGTGCCGACCAGAATGTCTTGATGGTCCACGGTCGCGGTGAGACCGTGACCGGACTTGGCCTTGAACGCCTTGACCGCGGGCAGAGTAAGGCCTTCGGCTTGGGCGGCGGCCTCGATGGCGCGGGCGATGGGGTGCTCGGACTGTGCCTCTGCCGCGGCGATGGCGGCGAGGGTTTCGGCGCGGTCGAAGCCGGGGGCGAGGTGCAGGGCGGTGAGGCTTGGGCGGCCCATCGTGAGCGTGCCGGTCTTGTCGAAGGCGACGACCTTTGCCTCGGCCAGGGTCTGGAGCGCGTCGCCCTTGCGGAAGAGCACGCCGAGTTCGGCGGCGCGACCGGTGCCGACCATGATCGAGGTGGGCGTGGCGAGGCCCATGGCGCAGGGGCAGGCGATAATCAGGACCGAGACGCCTGCCACGAGGGCGAGACCGAGGGCGGGATTGGGGCCGAAGGTGAGCCATGTAAGGACGGTCAGGACGGCGGTGGCGATGACCACGGGCACGAAGATGCGCACCACGCGGTCGGCCAGCGCCTGGATCGGGAGTTTGGCGCCCTGGGCCTCTTGGACCATGGCGACGATGCGGGCGAGCATGGTGTCGCGGCCGACGCCGGTGGCGGTCATGGTCAACGCGCCGTCGCCGTTGATCGTGCCGGCGATGAGGGCGTCCCCGTCGGATTTGGAGACCGGGAGTGGCTCGCCCGAGATCATGGATTCGTCCACGTAGGACGTGCCGTCGGTGACGGTGCCGTCGACGGGGATGCGTTCGCCGGGGCGCAGTTGGATCCTGTCGCCGACGCCGACCTGCGCGACGGGGATTTCGGTGGTTTCACCGTTTCGTATCACGCGGGCGGTGTCGGGTTGCAGCCCGATGAGGCGGCGGATGGCGGCGCCGGTCTGGCCGCGGGCGCGGGCCTCCATCCAGCGGCCCAGAAGGATGAGGGTAACGATGACGGCGGCGGCCTCGAAATAGACGGCGACGGTGCCGGGGGGCAGGACGGTCGGCGCGAAGAGCGCGAGGGTCGAGTAGCCCCAGGCGGCAAGGGTGCCGAGGGCGACGAGGCTGTTCATGTCGGGCGCGCCGCGAAAGAGCGCGGGCAGGCCGAGGGTGAAGAATTGCCGGCCGGGAAAGGCGAGCACGAGGGTGGTGAGGATGAATTGCAGGGTCCAGAGCGTTGGCTGGCCGATCAGGCCGTGCAGCCAGTGGTGGAATGCAGGGATGAGGTGCCCGCCCATTTCGGTGACGAAGACCGGCAGGGTCAACGCCCCGGCGAGCAGGGTCATGCGGCGGGCATGGGTGATCTCTGCGGCGCGGCGCGAAGCAGCGGGATCGGGCGTGTCTTCCTCGGACGGGCGGGCCGGGTAGCCGGACTGCGTGACGACGCGGGCGAGGTCGGCGGGCGTGGCGGTGCCCGCCAGGTAGGTGACCTGCGCCGTCTGGGTCGCGAGGTTGACGGTGGCGGTCAGCACGCCTGGGGTTGCCGTCAGGCTGTCTTCGACCCGGCCCACGCAGGAGGCGCAATGCATGCCGTCGATCGAGAGGGTCGTCTGCGCCGTGCGGGCAGGATAGCCCGCAGAGGAGAGCGCGCCGGTGATGGCGTCGAGCGACGCGGTGCCGGTGTCTACCTGCGCGGTGCCGGTGGCGAAGTTCACGGTTGCGGCGTCCACGCCCGGCAGGGACGTGAGCGCGCGTTCGGCGCGGCCCGCGCAGCCGGCGCAGGACATGCCGTCAATCTCTAGGCGAAGCGTTGTCATGAGGCGTAGATAAGGGTTCCAGTGACTGGAAGGTCAAGGGGGTTTTCAGGAAATACATGGGTGCCGCGTGGGTTTTCACCCACCTTACGCACAGGGGATGTGTGAGGTGCGTGAGATCGCGCCCGCGGGCGCGGCCGGTTATGTCCGGGAGCGCAGTTTGAAGACGCCGGTGGCCTCGGCGATGAGGGCGCCGGTGTCGTCGTGGACCTCGCCCTTGGCGAAGAAGGTGGAGCGGCCGCCGCCCGTCACGCGGGCCTCTGCCACAAGGTGCGTGCCGGTGGCGCGGGCGAGGTAGTTGACCGTCATGCTGAGCGTCAGGGCATTCTGTTTGACCTTCGGGTCGCCGGTAAAGCAGCCGCAAAAGCCCATCGCCGTATCGAGGATCGCCGCGTAGACGCCCCCGTGGGGCAGGCCCTGGCGGTTCATCAGGTGCGGCGCGAGGGGGGCTTCGACCCGGGCATAGCCTTCGGACCAGTCGGTCATGTCGAAGCCGAGGGTTGCGGAGAGCGGCGAGGGCGCCTCGCGCAGGTTGGGATTGAACGTGTCGGTCATTGGGTGGCTGCTTTCAGGCCCGAGCGGGCAAAGAAGGGAACATAGGCGCCCAGTTTCAGGGCGCGGTCGGGGTCCGACGCGTTGCCGTCGAGGGCGCGTTTCTTGACGCCTTGGAGGATGGCGGCCATGCGGAAATAGGTGAAGGCGAGGTAGAAGTGGAAATCCGCGATGCCGGGGATGCCGCGCCTTTCGCAATAGGTATCGATGAACTGCCTGTCGGACCAGAGGCCGTGGGCGGCGCGGTCGATCCCCTCCAGCCCGCGCCCTTCGGTGGTGGCGGGCATGGACCATTGCATGATGACCGCTGCCAGATCGGCATAGGGGTGGCCGGTGGTCGACAGCTCCCAATCCAGAACGGCGGCGACGCGGGGGGCGTCGGGCGCGAAGAGCAGGTTGTCGAGGCGGTAGTCGCCATGGACCAGCGTGCGCTGGCCGTCATCGGGAGGCATGTTGGCGAAAAGCCAGTCGATGAGGGCATCCATCTCGGCGATATCCTCGGTCGCGGTGGCGCGGTATTGCTTGGTCCAGCGTTCGGTCTGGCGTTCGCAGTAGTGGCCGGGGGGGCCGTAATCGGCGAGGCCGCTGGCGTCGAGGTCGACGGAATGGATGGCCACCAGGGTGCGGTTCATGGCGTCGATGAGGGGGCCACGGGCTTCGGGCGCGACGTCTGGCAGGGACGGCTGATCGAAATTGCGGCCCTCGACATGGTCCATGATGTAGAAGGCCGAGCCGATCACGCTGTCGTCTTCGCAGAGGGCGTGCATCTTCGGCACCGGCACGTCGGTGTCCGCCAGTGCCTTTTGCACGCGGTATTCGCGGTCGACGGCATGGGCGGATTTGAGCAGCACGCCGGGGGGTTTGCGGCGGAGCACGAAGCGGCCCGAAGGCGTGTCGAGCATGTAGGTGGGGTTGGATTGCCCGCCGGAGAACTTGGTGGCCGTGACCGGACCGCCGAGGGCGGGCAGGTGGGTCTTGGCCCAGGCCTCGAGCGCAGCGGTGTCGAGCGACAGGCTCACGCGCCGTCCTCGCGCAGGTCGGGGTGGACGTAATCGGAGAACTGTTCGCGCAGGGTCAGCTTGGAGACCTTGGCCGTCGCGGTGAGCGGCAGGGCATCGGTGAAGAGGATGTCGTCGGGCATCTGCCATGTGGCGAAATGCGGTTCGAGATGGGTGTGGATGTCTTCCAGCGTGGGCTTTTCGGCACCGGCGGGGACCACGACCAGAACCGGGCGTTCGTCCCATTTGGGATGCGGGATGGCGATGACGGCGCAGGTGTCGATCAGCGGGTGCGAGATGGCGGCGTTTTCGAGGTCGATGGAGCTGATCCACTCGCCGCCCGATTTCACCAGGTCCTTGGCGCG
This sequence comes from Roseovarius confluentis, assembly GCF_002917925.1. Lineage (GTDB taxonomy): Bacteria > Pseudomonadota > Alphaproteobacteria > Rhodobacterales > Rhodobacteraceae > Roseovarius > Roseovarius confluentis. Next base: position 109,490 of record NZ_PPFE01000012.1, read on the forward strand.
GTCGCGCACGATCAGGCGGCCATTGTCATCGACGGTGGCGACGTCGCCGGTGCCGAACCAGCCGTCTTCGTCCATGGCTGCCGCGGTGGCGTCGTCGTTGTTGTAGTAGCCCGAGATCACGGTGCTGCCGCGCACGAAGAGCTCGCCCGGGCTTTCGCCGTCGTGCGGCACAAGGTTGCCCGCGTCGTCCTTGAGCTTGAACTCGACACCGAAGAGGCGGCGGCCCGCGCCGACCTTGGCATCGACGCGCTCGTCGAAAGGCGCATCGGCAAGGTGGCTGGGCAGGATCCCGCGCGTGCCGATGGGGCTCATCTCGGTCATGCCCCAGGCCTGGTTGACGTTGACGCCCATCTCCTCGAAGGCGGCGATCATCGAGCGGGGGGCGGCGGAGCCACCGACGACGAGGTCCTTGAACCCATTTGGTGGCGTGCCGCGCTTGGCGATCTCCTGTTGCAGTCCGGCCCAGACGGTGGGCACGCCCCAGGCGGAGAAGACCTCTTCGCGGTCCATCAGATCATAGAGGCTGGCCCCGTCGAGGTGGCGCCCCGGCATGACCATGGTCATGCCCGCCAGCGGCGCGGTATAGGGCATCCCCCACGCATTGACGTGAAAGAGCGGGACCACGGGCAGCACGCGCGACCCGTGGCGCAGGCTTTGAGGGTGACCGGCGATGACCAGAAGCGCGTGCAGCACGGTGGAGCGGTGCGAATAGAGCGCGCCCTTGGGGTTGCCGGTGGTGCCGGAGGTGTAGCAGAGACCGGCGGCGGTGTCCTCGGGGAAGCTGGGCCAGTCATAGCTGGTGGGCTGGTCCGCCATGAGGGTCTCGTAGGCGAGGGCGCCGTCGGGGGCGTCGGGCATGTGCGCGGCATCGGTCATGATGATGACGCGGCAACCCTCTGGTAGCGTGACGTTTTCCAGCAGCGGCACGAGGCTGATATCCACGCAGATCGCGCTGTCCTGCGCGTGGTCGAGGATATACTGCATCTGGTCGGGCGGCAGGCGGGGGTTGATCGTATGGCAGACGCCGCCGATCCCGGCGATGGCATAGTAAAGCTCGAAATGGCGGTAGCCGTTCCAGGCGAGCGTTGCGATGCGGTCGCCGGTCTTGAGCCCGAGCGCGTCTAGGGCGTGGGCCAGTTGGCAGACACGGGCCAGCGTCTGGGGATAGGTGGTGCGGTGAATGTCGCCTTCGTCGCGGACCGAGACCAGCCCCTGTTCGGGGAAGGCTTCGGCGGCGTAGGTCAGGATGTCGATGATCCTGAGCGGGCGATGTTGCATCTGGCCGAGCATGGCGCGGGTCCCCCTTGACGGAATGGCGGGATCAATTGGTGGCACGAATGGCGGTGCGGTGCAATCCGGCGGCGCGAGACTTGACGGCGTGCGCCAAACCCCGCAAGAGCAGGGCAAACCCCAAGGAGAGCCTGCCATGCCGTTCGACCGTTCCGTCAAGATCGCACCGTCCATCCTGTCCGCCGATTTCGCCAATTTCGGGGCCGAGATCCGGGCGATCGAGGATCAGGGTGCGGACTGGGTGCATGTGGACGTGATGGACGGGCATTTCGTGCCGAACCTCACCTTCGGCCCCCCGGCGGTCAAGGCGTTCCGTCCGCATGTGAAAACGTTCATGGACGTGCACCTGATGATTGCGCCGGTGGATCAGTATATCGACGCCTATGCCGAGGCGGGCGCGGACATGATCAGCGCCCATGTCGAGGCCGGGCCGCATATTCACCGGACCTTGCAAGCCATTCGCGGGGCGGGGTGCAAGGCGGGGGTTTGCGTGAACCCCGGCACGCCGCTGGAGAGCATCGAATACGTGCTCGACATGGTGGACATGGTGGTGCTGATGACGGTGAACCCCGGCTTTGGCGGGCAGAAGTTCATCACGTCCGGGGTCGAGAAGACGCGCCGGCTGCGCCAGATGATCGGGGACCGCGAGGTGCATATCCAGATCGACGGCGGCGTGACGCCGGAAACCGCACCGCTGGTGGTGGAGGCGGGCGCGGATGTGCTGGTGGCCGGGTCCGCCGTGTTCAAGGGCGGCTCGGTGGAGAAGCCCGAGGTTTACGGGCAGAACATGCAGGCCATTCGGGCAGCGGTGGCGGACTGAAGCGCACGCCGTCAACCGATAGGGTTGGACCGTGTGGATCGCATCTTCGGCCGATGTCCTTTTTGTGGACTGAGCTGCCATTTGCCAAACGTCTGCGTTACCGCTCGTTGGCCCCTTTCCCGTCGATGATCTTCTCTCGGAACTTCTCGATCCGGTTCACTCGAGTTTCTGACTTCTTTGCGCCATTAAGATTGATGACATAGCTGCGCTGCCGACCCGGCGTCAGCCCGTGGAATGCTTCCGAAAGTTCAGGGTCCGCATCGAGGGCCTCGACAAGCTCCTCTGGCAGGTCGAGTTCGTGCTCGGTCTTGGAAGGCTTCTTTCCTTCATCAGCATAGGCCTTCGCCTCGTCCAGATAGGCGAGGATCACATTCTCTTGCTTTGCAGGGCCGTCGTTCGAGGTGAAGCGGATCATGTCTGCGTGTCGAGTGTTCGGTCCCTGCTTTTCAAGCACGCCCTCGCTGTCTTGCATCAGCGCAGCGTTGAAGAAGCTGAGCCGAAAATTCTCCCGAAACGCGCCGATGATGACGATGTTGCGATCCGCATGCATATAGCAGGGGTGGCCCCATTTGACCGTCTCTTTCAGATCGGCAGATAGGCAGATGTCCCGCAGCTTCGCCAGTCCCTTCTCCCAAACCTTCGTCGAGCAGTTGGATGAGCCGAATCGCTCGCACCGGCCGCATCCTTTTAAAAAATAGTCCTCGATATCCGAGATCATCATTCGGCAAGTATACCACGCTGCGTCGTCCTGCGCACTTTTAGACGCCACCATTCGCTGCGCCCGCCCTCGGTGTGAGTTTGGGCTCGAAGCCGGCCTTCGCTCATGAAGCGGAGAGACGGCCGCAAAAGAAAAGCCCCGCCAAATGGCAGGGCCTTCGTCTCTTTGGATGCCGAGTGGCGATCAGGCGCTAGCGGCCTGCGCCTTGGCGATCTCTTTCTTGACCTTGAGCACGCGGTCCGAAAGCTCGGTGTCCTTGGCCTTGGCCAGGAAGCGGTCCAGCCCGCCGCGGTGGTCGACGCTGCGCAGGGCTGCGGCGGTGATGCGCAGCTTGATGCCGCGGCCCAGCGTTTCGGATTGCAGGGTCACGTCGTTCAGGTTGGGCAGGTAGCGACGCTTGGTCTTGTTGTTGGCGTGGCTGGAGTTGTTGCCAACCATCGGGCCTTTTCCGGTCAGTTCGCAGCGGCGCGACATGGGTTCATCCTCGTGTTTGTCGGGCCGCACGGGCGGACCCACTCAATGCAAAGGGGCACCGCCATAGGCAGCGCCCTGAATTCCGTTGCGCGTATCTACGGCCATTGGGACAGGCCGTCAAGGGATTCGGGCGCGCTTTTTGCAGGCCTGCGTTACCCCATGCAGATGCGCGGCCGGTTTTTCCGGCCGGCTAAACCTGCTGTTAGGGTTTCTACCTCTAAAACCCGCGATATGCGACGGTCATTTGTCATCGATTCCTGCCTTGCAGGGTTTCTCGCCGTGCAGCTTCTTGCGACGCTGCCCGTGACATTGATGATGTCCGGCCCTGCTAAGGCGGGGCGGCCGGCGCTGGTCCTGGTGCCGCCATGGGGCGCGGACCCGGGCCGGATCATCGCGGCGGCCGGAGGCCGGGAAATCGGGCTGGTGGTGGCGCCATTGGCGCGGCTTGCCGTGCTGGAGAGGCCGGAGGACGCGGTCGCGGGCGGCGCGTGGGCAGTTCTCGACGCGACGGCGCTGGCGTCAATTTGTGGTTTCTAGGGAGCCTGACATGACAGAGTACGGTAGCGACGACGATGAGAAGCGCATGAAATTCGCGGCACTTATGCTGCTGCTGATGATGCCGCTACCGGCGGCGGCTGCATGGGTCGTCGGCAATGCCGCCCTGCCGCTCATGCTTCTGTCGCTTGGTTTCGCCGGAGCGGGCCTGCTGGCGCATCGGGGGCGCAGCAGACTGACGCGCGGAATACTGGCAGCAGGACTCGTGGGGCAATCGGCCCTGCTGACGGCGGCGCTGTCAGGGCACCCGTGGCAGATCGACACCCATATGATGTTCTTTGCCGTGCTGGCGGTGGTTTCCACCATGGGCAGTATCCGGGTGTTGATCATGGCCTGCGGGCTGACGGCGGTGCATCACCTTGGCCTGACGCTGGCGCTGCCGGCGATGGTCTATCCTGCGGCGGACCTTCTGAGCAACGTGATGCGCACGGCCATCCACGGTACGATCGTCGTTATCGAGGGCGGCATCCTGTCCCTGTCGATGCTGGACGCGAAACGGCGTCGCGCGACGATGATCGAGCAGCGCAGCGAGGCATTGCGGCTGACGGAAGAGGCGGACACCGCGCGGAAGGCGGCGCAGCGGGCGGGCCAGGAGGCGCGTGACCTCGTGGGTGTGCTGCGCGACCGGCTTAACACGCTTGCGGCCGGCGACCTGAGCGAGACGATCGAAGATCCGTTCCCGCCCGAGTATGAAAGCCTGCGAGAGGACTTCAACACCACGGTCAGGAGCCTGCGCGACCTGATCGGCGCGGTCGCCGAGAATGCGACGGAGATTCATCTGCGCGCCGAAGAGCTGAGCGTCGGGTCGCTGGACTTGTCCCGACGGACGGAAGGTCAGGCTGCCACGCTGGAGGAAACAGCCGCGGCGCTTGAAGAGATGACATCCAGCGTGCGATCGGCCGCCGAGGGCACCACGCGCGTCAAGGAGGTCGTACAACAGACCCGCGGCAAGGCCGAGACCAGTGGAGACGTCGTGCGTGACGCGATAGGGGCAATGTCCGAGATCAAGAAGTCGTCGGACGAAATCAATCAGATCATCGGCGTGATCGACGACATCGCTTTCCAGACCAATCTTCTGGCGTTGAACGCCGGGGTAGAGGCGGCGCGTGCGGGCGATGCGGGACGCGGTTTCGCAGTCGTCGCCTCCGAGGTCCGGGCACTGGCGCAGCGTAGTGCGGAATCGGCACGCGAAATCAAGAGCTTGATTGGGGCGGGTGGCGCGCATGTGGAGAATGGCGTGTCATTGGTCAACAGCGCGGGCGACGCGCTGACCGACATCGTCACGCGCGTCGGGAACATCGCGGACCTGATCGGCGATATTGCCAATGGTGCGAACGAACAGTCGACCAGCCTTTCGGAACTGAACACCAGCGTCGCGCAGCTTGACCAGGTCACGCAGCAGAACGCCGCGATGGTCGAGGAATCGTCAGCAGCCTCGAATTCGCTCAAAAAGGAAGCCGAAACCCTGCATGGAATGGTGACAGCGTTCCGCCTGAAGGGGCGCAAATCCGAAGGCGCAGCAGGTGCCAACGCCGGTACGGAGCCAGACGCCGGTGACTGGCGCGCCGCCTGACCGGCCTTGTCAGCCGCGCCCGTGGGGCGCGGTGAGGTCGAGATCGGGGCCGATAGGGATGATGCGGTGCGGGTTCACGCTGTCATGACTGTAATGGTAGTGCCGGGTGATGTGGTCGAAATTCACGGTCATCGACACCTCGGGCCATTGATAGAGTTCCCGCAGGAAACCCCAAAGGTTGGGATAGTCCACGATCCGGGCCCGATTGCATTTGAAATGCCCGTGATAGACCTTGTCGAAGCGGATGAGCGTGGTGAACAGCCGCCAATCGGCTTCGGTCACCCGATCGCCGGCAAGATAGCGCCGCTTTGACAGCAGGTTTTCAAGCCAGTCCAGCGACTCGAAAAGCGGTGTGACCGCATCGTCATAGGCGTCTTGGGTGGTTGCGAACCCGGCCTTGTAGACGCCATTGTTCACGGTGTTGTAGACGCGCTCATTGATCGGGTCGATCTCGCCGCGCAGGTCCTCGGGATAGTAGTCGTCGGTATTGCCGGTGATGTCGTTGAAGGCGGTGTTGAACATGCGGATGATCTCGGCGCTTTCGTTCGACACGATGGTTTCGCGCTGCATGTCCCACAGGATCGGGACAGTGACGTGGCCGGTCGTGTTCGGGTCCGCGCGGATATACAGGTCGCGCGCAAAGGGGAGTCCGAACAGCTTGTCACCCGTCGCGCCGGGGTACTCGGAGTCGAAGGTCCAGCCATCCGACAGCATGTCGGGATGCACGACGGAAACGTCGATCAGGTCCGCCAGCGCCTTCAGGCGGCGGAAGATCAGCGCGCGGTGCGCCCAAGGGCATGCCAGCGAAACATAAAGGTGATAGCGACCTGGCTCGGCCTTGAAACCGCCTTCGCCGCTCGGACCGGGGCTGCCGTCGGAGGTGATCCAGTTGCGGAATTTCGACGTTTCGCGTTTAAAAGCGCCGCCGTGTTTCTTGGTGTCGTACCAGCCGGTGTGCCAGGTGCCGTCTATCAGTTCGCCCATCGGAGCCTCCTTTGTCCTTGGGTCAACACATAGCGGCACAGATGGTTTCGGGCAGGACCAATCGCCGCGCAGAGGCTGTGCAGGCACACACAAGGGCGACGCAATGGGCACCATGTGCCCGCTTTGGTTTGCCCGTTCGTGACGCCTGCTGTAGGTGTCTTCGCGACAGGTGGAGTAGCGCCCGGCGAGGCCCTCGCGCCAGGGAGGGACGAGCGATGGAAACAGCCTGGTTGCATGTCGTAGGCATCGGCGAGGACGGCATGGAAGGCCTCTTGCCCGCGACTCGGGCCGTGGTCGAGTCCGCCGAATTCATCATCGGCGGCGACCGTCATCCGGCATTGAAGGGCGCGGGCGAGGCCGAGCGCCTGGCGTGGCCCGAGGCGTTCGACGACCTGATCGCGCTGTTGCGCAGCCTGCGCGGGCGGCGTGTGGTGGTGCTGGCGGCGGGGGACCCCCTGTGGTTTTCAATAGGGGCCCGGATCGGGCGCGTTCTCGATCCCGCAGACATCACCTATCATCCGCAGGTGAGCGCATTTCAACTGGCTGCCGCCCGGATGGGCTGGAGCTTGCCGGACGTGGAAACGCTGACCGTGCATGGCCGTCCGGTGGAACAGATGATTGCCTTTATCCAGCCGGAGGCGCGGTTGATCATCCTGGCCACAGGCGCTGGCACACCGGGCCGGATCGCTCGGTTTCTGACCGAGCGGGGGTTCGGCGCGTCCCGCATGACGGTGCTTGCCGCGATGGGCGGCGCGCAGGAAATGCGCTTTGATGGCATGGCGGAAACGTGGGATCACGTAGTGCCCGCGTTCAACACCTTGGCGGTGGACTGCGTGGCCGCGCCGGACGCAGCACTATTGCTGCGCGTGCCCGGGTTGTCGGACGAGTTGTTCGAGCATGACGGCACAGTGACCCCGAGCGAGGTACGTGCCGTGACGCTGGCCAGACTGATGCCCATGCGCGGCGCGGTCCTGTGGGATATCGGGACCGGATGCGGCTCGGTCGCCGTGGAATGGATGCGCGGCGCGCGCTATGCCCGGGCCATCGGGGTCGAGCCACGGGCCGACCGGCGGGCGATGGCCGCGGCGAACGCGCTGGCGCTTGGCGTTCCGAAGCTCGACCTTGTCGATGGCAGCGCGCCGGCCGCGTTCGAGGGACTGCCCGCGCCGGACGCCGTGTACATCGGCGGAGGGATGAGCCGCGAGGTGTTCGACGCGGCGTGGTCGCGGCTGCGTCCGCTGGGGCGGTTGGTGGCGAATGCGGACACGCCGGAAACCGAAGCTGTGCTGTCGGATCTCCATGGTGCACATGGCGGAGATCTTGTCAGACTGTCGGTCGAGCGGGCCGAGCCGGTGGAGGGCGAGATCCGGTGGCGCGCACTGGAGACGGTCATGCAATGGAGCATGGTGAAGCGTTAACCACGATGGCAGGTGACGCTGGTTGCGCTGCGGCGCAACGCCGCCCCACCCGCCATCCCGAAAGGAACGAGAGAATGAACGAGATCCTGTTGGAATTCGCCGGTCGCCAGGCCGATGCCGGAGCGACGCAATTGCCGGAGAGCTATCGGCAACTGGCGGTCAACGCGGGCTTTTTCCTGAAGACCCGCATGGCCGGTGGCCGTTTCACACCGCCGCGGGACGGATCGAGCGCGTTTCGACTGAACCTGAAGAAAGGCCGGATCGTTTTCTTCCCCGATGGCGGGCAGGAGACCGCGGCGCAGGCGCAGGTGATCGGCACCTATTCCGACGATGGCAGTTGGATGTGGGCCTGGGGTCATCCGGACGTGCCCCTGCCGATGCAGCAGGCGGCCTGGGCGGTACAGCAATTCGGGGAGCGGCAGGAGATCGAGGACCTGCTGAGCCGGGGCGGGCCGGTGGACGCGGCGCGGCTGGCGGAGTTCCAGGCGATCTGCGCCTACATCTCGGATGCAGACGGGGTTTTCATGGGGCCGCATGGCGCAGGCGGGCAGGTGGCTGTCTGCTATTATCTGGGCGATCAGCTGACCGGACTTCTGGGCGAGTGACGCGCCGCGCCTGCATTGCGGCAATGCGGCGAAATTTTCACGTGACTGTCATGGTTTAGCCCTACATTCTATCGGGACGATTCTTTGCACAGGTGCTGGCCATGACGACTTTTCTTTCCCCGGAGATCCTTGCGGGCCTCGAAGAAGCGCGGATGCGTGGCTGGCAGAAAAGCAACCGTTTGAGGGTCGAGGCCGGGGCGCAATCGCACGCCGTTCTGCGGGCTTGGAATGACGGTTTTGCCCTGCCTGCCGGGGCGGCGCCGCATCTGCGCGGGCTGGTGGACCTTTACGATGGGGCGCGGCACCTCAAGCGGTGCCTTATCGTGGCGTCCGAAGAGGACGGACGCGAGATCCGGTTTGAGCTGAAGGTCGTCAACGAGGCTACGGGCGAGCAGCCGGTGGATTTCGAACGCCCCGATGACGCGCCGGTGGCGCTGATCGCGGAAGGCTGATCCGGCCTTTTCCTCTGGCCGAAAATATCCCGGGGAGCGCGAGGGGCTGGCCCCTCGTATCATTCGCATTGAGCTGCGCGCAATGCGAAATCCCCGAGGGCGACCCTACTGCAAGTCCGAGAACGCGTCCTGCAGCCGTGCTGCCGCCTCCGACAGACGCGCACGCGGCGTGGCGATGTTGAAACGCAGGAAGCTTTCGCCCCCGCTGCCGAACTCGGCGCCGACGGACGGCGCGATACGCGCGTCTGATTTGACCCGGCGCAGCACCTCGCTCATGTCCATGCCGGTATCGGTGAAATCGACCCATGCCAGGTACGTCGCCTGCATCGGCATCGCGCGCAGGCCGGGAATTTGCCGTATCGCCTCGAGAAACGTGACGCGGTTCCGGTCGAGGTAGCCCACCAGGGCATCGACCCAGTCAGCGCCCCGCTGGGTGTAGGCGGCGCGTGTCAGGACGTAGCCCAGCAGATTGGGCGACAGGTTCAGCGCTTTGAGGGCATCGACGAAGCGCGCGCGCAGATCGGCGCCCGGGATCGTGACGGTGCCAAGCCGCGACCCGGCAGTGTTGAAGGTCTTGGACGACGAGGTGAGCATGATCAGCCGCTCAATGATCTCTGGCGCGGCGATCGGCATCGGCACATGCGTGGCGCCGGGAAACACAAGGTCATGGTGGATTTCGTCCGACATCAGGATCAGGTCGTGCTTGATACAGAAGGCCGCGAGCGCCTGTTGCTCCTCGACGGACCAGACACGGCCCGCCGGGTTGTGCGGCGAGCAGAACAGCACGATCTTTTCGCGTCCCGTCATCGCCGTTTCGAGCGTTTCAAGATCCATGCGATACATGCCGTCCGCGTCGCGAAGAAGCGGGCTTTCCTTGACCGTGCGGCCCGCGTTCACGATCTTGTTGGTAAACTCGTGATAAACCGGCGTGAAGATGATGATCTCGTCGCCCGGATCGCTGTAGGTCTGCAAACAGAGCGCGATCGCATTGCCGAGACCGGCGGTGGAAAACATGTGGCGCGGGTCGGGGGACCAGCCGTGGCGCGTCTCCATCCACCAGGCCACGGCCGTCTTCATTTCGGCCTCGCCGGTGAAATAGCCGTAATTGGCCTTCTCCAGAAGCTGCTGCACCGCCTCTTGCAGCACGTCGGCGGCGGAGAAATCCATGTCGGCCACCCACATCGGAATGCCATCCACGGGATCGACTCCGTAGGCTTTTTGCATCGCATCCCATTTCGCGCAGTTGGTACCGCGCCGGTCGATAAGACGGTCGAAATCGGGATGGATGGTCATGGTGTCCTCCGGTTGTGCCTCGGGCGGGAAGCTAGCGGAAAGTGCCGCAGGTGCAAGGGCGTTGCGCCGCGCTGATCTATCGCCTAAATGGACGCCCATGCTGCGACCGATCCTGATCCATCCCGACCCGCGCCTGAAAAAGGTGTGCGACCCGGTATCCGACCTGAGCGACGAATTGCGCGCGCTGGCCGACGACATGCTGGAGACGATGTATGACGCGCCTGGCATTGGCCTCGCCGCGCCGCAGATCGGCGTGATGGACCGGCTGATCGTGCTGGATTGCGCCAAGGACGAGGAGGCCGGCGAGCCGCCGCGTCCGCTGGTGATGTTCAACCCCGAGGTGGTGGCGTCGTCGGACGAGACGAACGTCTACGAGGAAGGCTGCCTGTCGATCCCCGACCAGTTCGCCGAGGTGACGCGGCCAAAGGTGGTGGACGTGACGTGGATCGACCGGGACGGGAACGAACAGTCCGACACGTTCGACGGGCTGTGGGCTACTTGCGTGCAGCACGAGATCGACCACCTGAACGGCAAGCTGTTCATCGACTACCTGGGCCCGATGAAACGCCAGCTGATCACGCGTAAAATGCAGAAGCTGAAGCGCGAAAAGGCGCGGGGCTAGCCGCGTGGCCGTGCGCCCCTTCGTGCCCTGGCCGGACAAGCGGTTGCGCACGCCCGCGGCGCCGGTCGCTGCGGTCACCGATGCCGAGCGCGCGATCTGGGACGACATGATCGAGACGATGGACGCGATGCCGGGCGTGGGGCTGGCCGCCGTGCAGATCGGCGTGATGAAGCGGCTGGCCGTGGTCGATGCCAGCGATGCGCGCGGTCAGGCGGTGCGCTTGGCGAACCCCGAGATCCTGCACGCCAGCGCCCAGATGCGCGAGCATGACGAGGCCAGCCCGAACCTGCCCGGCGTGCATGCCAGGATCAGTCGCCCGCGCGCCGTGACGGTGCGGTTCCTGAACGCTGAAGGTGAGGTCGAGGAGCGGGATTTCGTCGGGCTTTGGGCGACCAGCGTGCAACACCAGGTCGATCATCTGAACGGGCGCATGTATTTCGACCGATTGAGCAAGGTGAAGCGCGACATGCTGCTGCGCCGCGCCCGCAAACAGCGCTGAGGCGCCAGCAGGAGAGTGTCATGCGCCTGATCTTCATGGGAACGCCCGAATTTTCGGTGCCGGTGCTGGACGCGCTGGTGGATGCCGGGCACGAGATCGCGGCGGTCTATTGCCAGCCGCCCCGCCCGGCAGGGCGCGGCAAGAAGGACCGCCCCAGCCCGGTCCAGGCGCGGGCCGAGGCGCTGGGTCTGGCCGTGCGCCATCCCGTCAGTCTGAAAGGCGAGGCCGAGCAGGCGGATTTTGCCGCACTGAACGCCGACGCGGCGGTGGTGGTCGCCTATGGGCTGATCCTGCCGCAAGCCATTCTGGACGCGCCGAAGCGAGGCTGCCTGAATATCCACGCCAGCCTGCTGCCGCGCTGGCGCGGGGCGGCGCCGATCCACCGCGCGATCATGGCGGGGGATGACAAGACCGGCGTCTGCATCATGCAGATGGAGGCGGGTCTGGACACCGGGCCGGTGCTGTTGCGTCGCGAGACACCGATCGGCGCGGAGGAGACAACCGGAGCGCTGCATGATCGCCTGTCGCGTTTGGGTGCGGAGGCGATTACCGAGGCTCTGGCACAGCTCGATACGCTGACGCCCGAGCCGCAGCCGGAGGACGGCGTCACCTATGCCGACAAGATCGACAAGGCGGAGGCGCGGATCGACTGGACCCGTCCTGCTGAAGCTGTCGACCGCCAGATCCGTGGCCTTTCACCCTTTCCCGGCGCGTGGATCGACCACGAGGGCACGCGGATCAAGTTCCTTGCCTCGCAAATTGGCGCGGGCAACGGGACGCCCGGCGAGGTGCTCGACGACGCGCTGACCATCGCGTGTGGCAGCGGCGCGGTGAAAGTCCTGCGTTTGCAAAAGGCCGGACGTGGGCCGCAGGGGACGGAGGACTTTCTGCGCGGCATGGCGCTCCCCAAGGGAACCCGCCTTTGACCCTCCTTTTCCTCTGGCCAAGAATATCCCAGTGACCCGCGCTTGCGTCCGGTCCGGAAACAGGCCAGCATCGCGCCAACCAGAGCAACGAGGTCTCATGTATCTGCAACTGTTCGGCACCGTGGTGATCGCCGGGATCGTCGGCTATCTCAGCGAGAAATCCGGCTTCACCCGCAACGGGATCCTGCAATCGATCATCATCTGCGTCGGTGGGGCCTTTTTGTTCTACTTCATCCGCATCATGTTCGGCTTTCGTTTCGGTGCGCCGGGGGTGGATGCGATCATCTCGTCCATCGGGGCGCTGATCATAATTCCGACGCACTGGCGTAGAGGCCGCTGAGAGGGAGGCGCAGCATGGGACTGATCTATCTCATCGTCATCGGGGCCGTTGCGGGCTATCTTGCGACACGGATCATGCGCATCGACGCCGACCCGCTGGTGACGATCGGCATTGGTGTGGCCGGGGCGCTGCTGGGTGGGCTGATCCTGCAAGGTATCCTGGCCTTCCTTGGCCTGCTGGGCGGTATCATTGGCGCGGTGCTGGGGGCGCTCGTGCTGATCTGGGGCTACCAGGCGTACAAGGCGCGGAAATAGCTTACGCCCGCGGCGGGCGCGAGCGGTAGACCGGAAGGCGCCAGCCGAAAGCCAATGACCCCGCGCGCAAGGCCCAGGTGACGCCGGCGCAGGCGATCAGGATAAAGATCTCCTGCCGCGTGATCAGCGATACCGCCACGGCGGCCAGCGACCCTGCGAAGGCGGCGGTGACGTAGAGTTCGCCTTGCTTCAACACCAGAGGCAGCTCGTTGCACACAACGTCGCGCATCAACCCGCCGAGGCAGCCTGTGACCATGCCCATGATCACCACGATGGGCAGCGGTTGCGCCATGGCCAGCGCAGTGGCGACCCCGGCCGGAACCGCCACGGCCAGCGCAAGGCTGTCGAGCCAGAGCAGGAGGCGGTACCGGCTCTCGAACAGATGCGCAGTGAAGAAGATCAGGATCGCGGCGGCGCAGGCGGTGGCGATGAAGCTGGGGTTGGCGATCCAGAAGACCGGGTTGCGATCAAGAAGCACATCGCGAACGGTGCCGCCGCCCACCGCCGTCAGGCAGGCGATGAAGGCGAAGCCCACCACGTCGAGCTGCGCCCGCGACGCCACCAGCGCCCCGGTCAGCGCGAAGATCAGAACCGAGGCGTGGTCCAGCAGGAAAAGCGCCGTCATGACTTGGCTTTGCCGGGCTTGAAGGGGGCCATGCCGGCGCGGGCGAGTTCGTCGGCGCGTTCGTTTTCCGGGTGGCCGGCATGGCCCTTGACCCATTCCCAGGTCACGTCATGGCGGTTGGCCGCGGCGTCGAGCCTTTGCCACAGATCGACATTCTTGACCGGCTTCTTGTTCGAGGTTTTCCAGCCGTTCCGCTTCCAGCCGTGAATCCAGCCGGTGACGCCGTTCTTCACATAGGCGCTGTCGGTGACGATGGTGATCTGCGTGGGCTTTGACAGCGTCTCGAGCGCGGTGATGGCCGCCAGCAATTCCATCCGGTTGTTCGTGGTCTCGGCCTCGCCGCCGCTGAGTTCGCGTTCCTTGACGATGTCGTCGCCGTCCTTGGCCTGGAGCAGCGCCCCCCAGCCGCCGGGGCCGGGATTGCCGGAACAGGCGCCATCGGTATAGGCGAAAAGCTCAGTCATCAGCGGGCTTTCTTGCAAGGAGGGTCACCCACTCGGCCAGACTGCCATCAAGGCCTTTGTCGGCGCCGGTGCGCGTCTTGAACGGGTGCAGGCCCGCCGCGGTCAGAAGGTCGGAAAGCTCGGCCTCGGTGACATAGGTATAGAGCCGTCCGAGCGTGTCGCGATGTTCGCCGGTGCCGGTTTTCATGCCGATATGCAGCAGCCCGCCGGGTTTCAGCGCGGTCGCCAGTGCCGCAATATACCGGGGCAGGTCGGCGCGGGGCGCGTGCAGGAGCGAGAAATTGGCCCAGACCGCGTCATAGGCCGCGACCTCGTCGATCTCGTCGAAAGTGGCGCGCCGGGCGGTGACGCCCGGTCGCGCCTCGGCGAGGGCGACCATTTCCGGCGTGGCGTCGGTGGCGGTGACCGCGTGTCCCTCGGACGCCATGATGCCCGAGGCGATGCCGGGGCCGCAGCCGAGATCGAGAATGCGGCTGCCGGGGGCGAGATGGTCGAGAAAGAGACGCAGCGCCGGGTCCTTGCCCGCATTCTTCGTCATGTCGGCATAGCGCGCGGCCTCGGACCCGTAGACCCGGATGGTCTCGTCGTCATGGCTCATTGCGTGAGGCCGATCACGAGGCAGAGCACGACAACGGCGGTGATGATCAGGCGCAGGTGCATCCACCAGTTCGGCGTCACCCCGTCGCGCCAGAACAGCCAGTCGAGCGCGAGGATACCGGCGAAGCCGACGATCAGCATGATCCCGGCCTTGTAGGCGCCGCCGCCTTGGGTGAAGAACACCCAGAGCGCGGGAATGACCGAGAGCACGTAGCCGGTGGTGGCCGAAGGGCCGGTCATGCGCGTGGCGAACCCCCAGAGCACGCCGGACATGAAGCTGAGGATCACCGCGCCGTAGAACAGCCCCACGTAAGGCCCGACGAAGCGCGGCCCGACCACGCGCTGGGTCCAGATCGCCAGATCGGGCCAGAGCACGGTCGCGGCGCTCCACAGGAACGGCAGCAGGCCGGCCAGTGCAAGGATCAGGGGTGTGCGGGGAATCTCGTTCACGGGGCGGGGCGGTCCTTGGCTGCAAGCGTCGGACTTGGTTTAGAAGGCCGCCCCGGCGGGATCAAGTGTCAGACATGTCGCGCGCCTGGTGTTTCATGGCGCGGATCATGCGGGCGGAGCGGGCGAGGGCGGTGGTGCCCGTGCCGAGAGCGGTCACGATCAGCGCGACAAGCAAGGCGTAGCGCGTGTCGAATAGCGCCAGTTCGATCGCGGTCAGGACTGCGCCGGCGGTGATCGCGGCCATGCGCTGCGGTTTGGCGAAGGGGCCCGAGAAATCCGGGCCCAGCCCCTCGGCCCGGCCCAGTTCGCGGATATAGGCGGTGGCGATGGCCAATGCTCCGGCCAGCAGGCCGAGCGCGAGTTGTCCGGTGGCCAGCCCCGCGCCGGTCAGGATCAGCAGATCGGCGGCGCGGTCGGGGGCCTCGTTCCAGAAGGGGCCGTCGGGTTCGGACTTGCCGCCTTCGACGGCGACCATGCCGTCGAAAAGATTGCAGAGCAGGCGCACCTGACAGCCGAGCGCGGCAATCAGCAGCAGGACGATGGCGGCGGTCGTGCCGGTGTGCGCGGAGGCCCAGAACGCGAGGCAGGCGAGGGCCGAGAAGAGGATCGAGCCCTGGCTGATGCGGTTGGGTGTGAGCGACGTGCGGCTGAGCCAGCGCGCGATGCGGCGGGCCCAGCCGGTGTCTCGGCTGTTCAGGGGGCGGCGGGTGTCGGTCATGGGGTGTGCCTCAGGCGGTAATTGTAGAGTGCGGCGTAACAGGTGGCGACGGTGACGGGCAGGGCGAGGGTCGCCGCGATTTCCGGCGTGCCGACGGTGCGATGCACGAGGAACAGCACCGTGATCGACACCGCGGCACAGGCGAGCGGCGGCAGGATCAGGCCGGGGGTTTCGGAGATGCGCGGCAGCAGGCGTTCGATCACCGATTTCAGCACCAGCGTGATGCCGGCGGACAGTGCGCCCTGAACGATGCCGGCGA
Organism: Roseovarius confluentis; assembly: GCF_002917925.1. GTDB lineage: Bacteria > Pseudomonadota > Alphaproteobacteria > Rhodobacterales > Rhodobacteraceae > Roseovarius > Roseovarius confluentis. Next base: position 125,426 of record NZ_PPFE01000012.1, read on the forward strand.
TCACCGGCGCCGGCGTCGGGTGGCCCGCGTTGGCAAGGACCGCCCAGCCGCCCATCAGGACGAAGCCACCGGCCATATGCACGAGGTTCGAGCGCAAGAGGCTCATGTGAGCGACCAGTAATACCGCGTCAGGTGGAAGAAGAGCGGGGCCGAGAACACCACCGAATCGAGCCGGTCGATGAAGCCGCCGTGGCCTGCGATCATGTGGCCCCAGTCCTTGACGCCCCGGTCGCGCTTGATCGCGGACATCACCAGCCCGCCGAAAAAGCCCGCGAGTGTGATGACGAGCGACATGCCGGCGGCCTGAAGCGGGGTGAAGGGCGTGATCCAGAACAGCGCCGTGCCGATCAGCGTGGCCGAGGCGACGCCGCCGATCAGTCCTTCCCATGTCTTCGACGGCGAGAGCGAGGGCGCGACCGGGTGGCGTCCGAAGAGCTTGCCCCACGTGTATTGCAGCACGTCCGACAGCTGGACCACGACGATGAGGAAGGCGATCAGCAGGACGTTGCGGGCCTCGAAGCCGGGGATTTCGAGGAAGAGGAGCGCGGGCACGTGGCTGGCGCAGAAAACGCAGATCATCAGGGCCCATTGCATCTGTGAGATGCGGACGAGGAAGTTGCGGCTGTCGCCTTGCAGCACCGCGATGATGGGCAGGATGAGGAAGGCATAGACCGGGATCAAGAGCGACCACATGCCGTACCATTCGTACCAGATGAGCCAGTATTGCAGGGGAAGGATCACGAAGAAGGCGCAGGCGATGGCCCAGTGATCGGACGCGCGGCGGGTTGTCAGCGTCACGAATTCGCGCAGGGCCGCGAAGGAGGTGAAGGCGAAAAGCGCGATGACGCCGCCGCGCCCGGCGAGGAACGCCACGGCGAGAAACGCCGTCATGCCCCACCAGGCGATGATGCGGGCATTGAGGTTTTCGATCGTCGCGTTGGAGCCATCCGGTGCGACGCGCTGCTTGAGCACGTAGCCGATGCCGCTGGCGACGATGAGGACGCCGATGATACCGGCCAGCAGGGTGAGAAAATCCGCGTGCGTGTCGGTCATGCTGTGGCCTTCTCTGCCGGACTGTCGTCGGCTGGGGCAAGCGCCTGCAGGGCGGTTTCGGCCCGATTGAGGAAATCCTTGCGGTCCTCGCCGGGTTCGACGCGGATCGGTGCGCCAAAGGTGACGGTGCACAGAAGCGGGATCGGCACCAGCTTGCCCTTGGGCATGACGTCGTTGAGATTGTCGATCCAGACCGGCACCAGATCCACCTCGGGGCGGGCATCGGAGATGTTGTAGAGCCCGCTTTTGAACGGCAGAAGAGGCTTGTCCGTGGTGTTCCGGGTGCCCTCGGGGAAGAGGATGAGCGAGGCGCCGGCATCAAGCCCGTCGAGGATGAGCTTTATCGGGTCCTGGGTGCGGGTCTCGGTGTCGCGGTCGATCAGGACCGCGTTGAAGACATCGCGGCCGATGAATGTCTTGAGCGGGGATTTGAGCCAGTAATCGGCCCCGGCCACCGGGCGCGTCCGGCGCCGCAGGTTGGGCGGCAGGACCGTCCAGATCAGGATGAAATCGCCGTTGGAGGTGTGGTTGGCGAAATAGACCCGCTGGACCGGTTCGGGATCTGAGCCGTCCCAGATGGCACGAACGGCGGTGATGAGCCGCGCGAAGGTGGTGATGGCGCTGCCGGTGAGCCGGGCAAGGATGTCGCGTGTCAAGTTGAGTTCCCGTCTTTCGGGAGAGCCTACAGTCACGGTGGAATTTGAAAAGACAGGAAAACCTGACTCGCAGAGAGAGGTTCCGGGTCAGGCCCGGGACGGGTCGCGCGGGTGGTGCCTTTGCTTCGTTTCGAGTGGCGTGGCGCTGGCAGCATCGGGACGGGTCAAAATACGTGCGCCAGGAAATACCGTCGCGGGCCATGGCATCAGGCTGGTTCGCGCAGAACCCGGGGCACCTTGAATTCGACGTTTTCCTGCGCGGTTTCCACCTGTTCGACGGTGACGTCATAGCGGTCGCGGAACGCATCTATCACCTCGTTGATCAGCACCTCGGGGGCCGAGGCGCCGGCGGTGATCCCCATTGTGGTGATGCCGTCGAGCGCGCGCCAGTCGATGTCGGCGGCGCGTTGCACAAGCTGGGAGTAGGAACAGCCGGCGCGGGCGCCGACCTCGACCAGCCGCCTGGAGTTGGACGAATTGGGGGCGCCGACCACAAGCATCGCGTCGGCCTTTTCAGCCATGGCCTTGACGGCCTCCTGCCGGTTGGTGGTGGCGTAGCAGATGTCTTCCTTGTGCGGGCCGGTGATGTCGGGGAAACGGGCCTGAAGGGCGGTGACGATATCGGCGGTGTCGTCCACCGAAAGGGTGGTCTGCGTGACGAAGGCGAGCTTGCCGGGGTCGCGGACCTCGACATGCGCCACATCCTCGGGCGTTTCGACCAGCAGGACGTCACCGTCCGGCAGCTGGCCCATGGTGCCGACGGTCTCGGGGTGGCCGGCATGGCCGATCATGATGATCTGAAGGCCGTTCACGGCGTGACGCTCGGCCTCGATATGGACCTTGGACACGAGCGGGCAGGTGGCGTCGACATAGACCATCTCGCGCGAGGCGGCCTCGGCCGGGACCGATTTGGGGACGCCGTGGGCGGAAAAGATCACGGGGCGGTCATCCGGGCATTCGTCGAGTTCCTCGACGAACACCGCGCCCTTGGCCCGCAGATCATCGACCACGTACTTGTTATGCACGATCTCGTGGCGGACATAGACCGGGGCGCCCCATTTCTCGAGCGCCATCTCGACGATCTTGATGGCGCGGTCGACGCCGGCGCAGAAGCCGCGCGGGGCTGCGAGATAGAGGGTGAGGGGCGGCTTGGTCATGGACACTCCTGTTCACCCTTAGACGTAAAGACTGTGACAGGCTGCGTCCAGAGGGGGTGGGAATATCGGTCGCACTGGCTTGGCGGCGCGGGACGTTGGCATGATGCGCGTCCCGCACCGTTCTCAAGCTCTGCGCTACGTCAGGCGGAGGCCTGCTGGCGTTCGGGCGCGTCCTCGCGCGGAGGGCGACCGATGACTTCCTTGAGGTCTTCAAGCTCGATGAAATTATCGGCCTGACGACGCAGGTCGTCGGAGATCATTGGCGGCTGGCTGCGGATGGTCGAGACGACCGACACACGCACGCCCTGGCGCTGAAGGCTTTCCACGAGCGGGCGGAAATCGCCGTCGCCGGAGAACAGGACGATATGGTCGATCCGGGGCGCGAGTTCCATGGCGTCCACGGTCAGTTCGATGTCCATGTTGCCTTTGACCTTACGACGGCCCTGACTGTCGGTATATTCCTTGGCCGGTTTCGTGACCATGGTGTAGCCGTTGTAATTGAGCCAGTCGACCAGCGGGCGGATCGGTGAGTATTCCTCGTTCTCCAGCAGCGCCGTGTAGTAAAACGCACGGAGCAGCTTGCCACGGCGCATGAACTCAGTCCGCAGAAGCTTGTAATCGATGTCAAAGCCCAGTGCCTTGGCCGCTGCGTATAAGTTTGAGCCGTCGATGAACAGCGCGAGCCGTTCGTCCTTGTAAAACATAAAATGTCCTTCCGAATGTGTTTGCCCTGCCGCGACGATGTACTAGACGATAAACCTGTGAGTGGATTTGAAACTCGGCAGGACAGAAGCTGTACCTAAAAGTTTAGTCTGACCTCCGCAAGACCGCTACACCTATATACGAGGATAAGGCCGAGCGATGCCTGAGCAAAACTACCTGATCGCTTTGGGCGGGAACTTGCCGTCCGAGGCCGGGGCGCCGGAGGCGACCTTGCGGGCCGCGTTGGACCGGTTGCCGCAGATGGGTGCGCGCGTGGTGCAGGCAAGCCGGATGTACCGCACACCTTGCTTTCCCGCAGGCGCAGGACCGGACTACGTCAATGCGGCTGCTGTGCTTGCGGTAGAGGCCAGTCCTGCCGAATTGCTACAACTTTTGCACGAATTGGAGGGCGCGTTCGGGCGCGCGCGGGACCAACGCTGGGGGCAGCGGACGCTGGACCTTGATCTTTTGGCTGCGGGGGCGCGCGTGGTGCCGGACGAAGAGACATACACCGCATGGCAAGGCTTGCCGCTTGAGCGGCAGATGCGGGATGCGCCCGACCGCCTTATCCTGCCGCACCCGCGGTTGCACGAGCGGGCCTTCGTGCTGGTGCCATTGAATGACGTCGCGTCAGACTGGGTGCATCCGGTTCTGAAGAGGACCGTGGCCGAAATGCTGTCGGATCTGCCGGCCGATGCGGTTGCGGAGGTTGTGGCGCTGGACTGATTCTCTGCTTGTAAAGCCTAGGGAGACGCTTTAAATGAAGGGCTTCTTTAGATATCTGCCCTATCCGGAGGCCCCATGGCGCGCGTAACCACTGAAGACTGCGTTGACAAAGTCCCGAACCGCTTTGACCTGGTGATGCTGGCGGCACACCGTGCGCGCGAGATTTCGTCGGGCTCGCCGGTCACCGTGGACCGCGACAACGACAAGAACCCGGTCGTGGCGCTGCGCGAGATCGCAGAGGAAACGCAAGCCGCAGACGATCTGCGCGAGCGTCTGATCGAATCGAACCAGAGCCAGATCGAGGTCGACGAGCCGGAAGACGATTCCATGGCGCTGCTGATGGGCGAAGAAGCCGAGAAGCCTGCCGAGGACGATATGTCCGAAGAGAAACTGCTGCGCGCGCTGATGGAGGCGCAGGGCCAGGGCTGAGACCCTGGCCTCCGGGCAGGTGATGGGACGCGGACCAGATGATTGGTGCAGATACGCTTGTCGATCTTGTCCGCGCCTATAACCCGAGAAGTCATAGCGACCTGATCCGCGACGCCTATGCGTTCGGAATGGAAATGCACGAGGGCCAGACCCGGCATTCCGGGGAGCCCTATTTCAGCCATCCCGTGGCGGTCGCCGCCATTCTGACGGAACAGCGGCTGGACGATGCGACGATCATCACGGCCCTGCTGCATGATACGATCGAGGACACGCGCGCGTCGTACAACGCCGTGGCTGAACGGTTTGGCGGCGAAATCGCCGACCTGGTGGATGGCGTCACCAAGCTGACCAACCTGCAACTGTCCAGCACCGAGACCCAGCAGGCGGAAAACTTTCGCAAGCTGTTCATGGCCATGTCGAAGGACATGCGCGTGATCCTGGTGAAGCTGGCGGACCGGCTGCACAACATGCGCACGATCCGCGCGATGCGGCCCGAAAAGCAGCTGAAGAAAGCGCGCGAGACGATGGATATCTTCGCGCCGCTGGCGGGCCGGATGGGCATGCAGTGGATGCGCGAGGAACTGGAAGACCTGGCCTTTCGCGTCATCAACCCCGAGGCGCGGGCGTCGATCATGCGGCGGTTCATCACCTTGCAGCGCGAGGCGGGTGACGTGATCGAGCGGATCACCGGCGACATGCGGCTGGAGCTGCAGGAGGCGGGGATCAAGGCCGAGATCCTGGGCCGGGCGAAGAAGCCCTATTCGATCTGGCGCAAGATGCAGGAAAAGGAGATGGGCTTTTCCCGGCTGAGCGACATCTACGGGTTTCGCATCATCACGGCCGCCGAGGATGATTGTTACCGCACGCTGGGCGTGATCCACCGGCGCTGGCGCGCGGTGCCGGGGCGTTTCAAGGATTACATCAGCCAGCCCAAATCGAACGGGTATCGGTCGATCCACACCACGGTGTCGGGACGTGACGGCAAGCTGGTCGAGGTGCAGCTGCGCACCCGCCAGATGCACGAGGTGGCCGAAACCGGCGTGGCGGCGCATTGGTCGTATCGTGACGGCGTGCCGGCCGAGAACCCCTTTGCCGTGGACCCGGCCAAGTGGATTTCCAGCCTGACCGAGCAGTTCGACAGCGAGGAGGACCACGACGAATTCCTCGAGGCGGTGAAGCTGGAGATGTATGCCGACCAGGTGTTCTGCTTCACGCCCAAGGGGGACGTGGTGAAGTTGCCGCGCGGGGCGACGCCGATTGATTTCGGCTATGCGATTCACACGCGGATCGGCAATGGCTGCGTGGGCGCCAAGGTGGACGGGATGCGGGTGCCTTTGTGGACCCGGATCAAGAATGGCCAGTCGGTCGAGGTGATCACCGCCGACGGGCAGACGCCGCAGGCCACTTGGCTGGATATCGCCACCACGGGCAAGGCGCGAGCGGCAATTCGCCGGGCGCTGCGCGAGGTCGATCGTGACCGCTATATCCGGCTGGGCCGGGAGCTGGCGCGGGCGGCGTTCGAGCATGTGGGCAAGAAACCCACGGACAAGGCGCTGGAACGCGCGGCCAAGACCCTGCGCCTGAAAGGCCGTGACGAGGTCCTGGCGCGGCTGGGCAGTGCCGAACTGACCACCAGCCGGGTTCTGAACGCGGTCTACCCGGACCTGGCGCCGGATACCGGCAACGAGGTGGGGCTGGACCGTGCCGTTATCGGTCTGGAGCCGGACCAGCGATTCGACCGTGCGCCATGCTGTCAGCCGCTGCCGGGGGAGCGAATCGTCGGCATCACCTATCGCGGCAAGGGCGTGGTGGTGCACACGATCGACTGCGAGAACCTGCAACGTTACGAGGAACAGCCAGAGCGCTGGATGGACCTGCAATGGCACGGCGGCACGCACGCGGCCGTCTACGAGGCGACGCTGGATGTGACCATCGGCAATGACGCCGGGGTGCTGGGACGTATTTGCACGTTGATCGGAGAGCAGAAGGCCAATATCTCGGACCTGACATTCGTGGACCGCAAACCGGATTTTTACCGGCTGCTGATAGATGTCGAGTTGCGTGATGCAGAACATCTGCACGGCGTGATCTCGGTTCTGGATGCAGAAAGCGACGTGGCCACGGTGGAACGGTTCCGTGATCCCGGCCGGCTGGCGGCCAGTAGCGGAACGGAACAGAGCTGACCCGAAGGAGCCGCGCCCCGTGGTTTTCAAACGCCGTGACAGACTGCCTTGGTGGAAGGCCACGTTACGGTTCCTTTGGCCACGATCGGGTTGGACGCGGGCGTTCCACTACGTCAAGCACCGGGTCAGACGCCTGCCGGATCCGCCGCACCGGATCGCGCGCGGCATTTTTGCCGGAGTCTTCGTCAGCTTCACGCCGTTCTTCGGGCTGCACTTTGTGCTGGCGGTCACGCTCGCATGGATCTTGCGTGCGAATATTGTTGCGGCGTTGTTGTCGACGTTTTTCGGCAATCCCCTCACTTTCGTATTTATCGGGGCGTCTTCGCTTCAGACCGGGTATTTCATGCTGGGGTTGCGCAACAATCCCGAGCTGGAGGCGCATGGCACCCTTGGCAGCAAGTTCGTCGATGCGGGGCGAGACCTTAAGGATAACCTTTGGGCGATCTTCAACGAGCAGAGCGCGGATTGGAGCCGGCTGACAGTCTTTTACGACGAAGTGTTCTTTCCCTACATGATCGGCGCGTTGATCCCGGGCACGATTGCGGGCCTGACCTGCTATTACATCAGCCTGCCATTGATCCAAGCTTATCAGAACCGTCGCAAGGGCCGGATCAAGGCCAAGCTGGCCGCGATTCGCGAGAAGGCGGCGGAGAAGGCCGCAGAAAAGGCCGCGGCCAAGGAGGCCAGGACCGGGAACAAGGACAAGGCTGACGCGGAGCCCGAGAAGCACTAAAGCGTTCTGCCTTTAACCTGAGACATCAGCGAAAGGCAGAACGCGCGCAACGAGTGAACGGTGCACCGCATTCCGCGAGAATCTGTGATTCAGGTTTTTCGCGAAACGCTTTAGGGTCAAGGCCGAGTCGCCGATCACAAGCTGGAGAATTTCATGAGCGATGCCGGAAAACTGCGCCTTGGCGTGAATATCGACCACGTCGCGACGGTGCGGAATGCGCGCGGCGGGGCCTATCCCGACCCGGTCCGGGCCGCCAAGCTGGCCGAGGCGGCCGGGGCGGACGGGATCACGGCGCATCTGCGCGAGGACCGGCGGCATATCTCGGACGCGGATATCGACGGGCTGATGGCGGCGCTGAAGGGGCCATTGAACTTCGAGATGGCCGCGACCGACGAGATGCAGAAGATCGCCCTGCGCCACAAGCCGCACGCGGTCTGCATCGTGCCCGAGAAGCGCGAGGAACGCACAACCGAAGGCGGTCTGGAAGTGGCGCGCGAGGAAAACCGGCTGGCGCATTTCATCGCGCCCTTGCGCGAGGCGGGGTGCCGGGTGTCGATTTTCATCGCCGCCGACAAGCGTCAGATCGAGGCCGCGCACAGGATCGGCGCCGAGGTGATCGAACTGCATACCGGCGCCTATTGCGATGCCCATGCCGAGGGCCATTTCGAAGAGCGCGACCGGGAACTGGACAGCCTGCGGGAAATGTCGGCTTTCGCGCAGTCGCTGGGGCTGGAGGTGCATGCGGGTCACGGGCTGACCTATGACACGGTGAAGCCGGTCGCTGCGTTCCCCGAGGTGATGGAACTGAATATCGGGCATTTCCTGATCGGGGAGTCGATCTTTCGCGGCCTTGGGCCCGCGATCGAGGAGATGCGGCGGCTGATGGACGAGGCGCGGGGCGACACGCTGCGTTCGGCGGGATGATCTGGCTGCGCTACAGCGCCGTTTTTCTGGCCGTGGCCATCGGCGTGGCGCAGGTGGTGCGATTGTTGGGGATCACGAAGGACGAGATGCTGGGCTCGGCCGCGCAGATCATGGTGCCGGCGATGATCGCCGCGCTGATCGAAGGGCAGCAATATGTGCGCCGTCACGCCGGCCTGCCCGGGTCGAGCCGGGCCTGGCGCTTTGGCTTCATCGGGATGGGTGCGGCAACGGTGTTGAACGTGGCGCTGGCCTATGCCGGACCGCAGGTGGCGCCGGAATTTGCCAAGCTGGCCATTGCCGCGCCGGGATCTCAGCAATTCGTGACGTTGCTGCTGATGTATGCGGGCGGCTACCTGTTGGCCAACCGGTTCTTCTACGGGATCGGTGCGGGCAACACGATGAGCCGCGACAAGGCCCGCGAGGAACGGGGAGGCGAGTGATGGGCGCGAGCGATGTGCGGGGGCGGCGGTGGGTTTTCACCCACCCTACGCGGTATGCGGGGGCGGAGCCATGAGGAAGACATTGGCTGCACTGGCGGTTGGCCTTGTCGCGTTGGGCGGCAAGGGGCACGCGCAAGACGTCGGTCCTTGCGACTGGCGCAGCGGTGCCGAAGGGCTGATCGAACCCTGGGAGGATTACACGCGGACGTTCTCGGACGGGAAGGTGCGGATCGCACTGTTGGACCGGATCGAGCCGGGCGCGTCGCCTTTGCATATCCTGATCCTGTCACCGCCCTATGACGAGCTGGGCGCACGGCAGTGCCGGATCCTGAGCGTCGAGGGCACGCGCGGGTTCGCGGACGTCGATTTCGGTTCGCTTGAGGCGGACTATGATCCTTCAATCGGGCTGATCTTCGAGCTTACGGTGCGGGTTATGGGGCCGATCGAGGCCGAGGGTCGCGCGCTTCGCTTTACCCTGAACCAGGCCAGCGGTGCGATCGAGGCCAGCTTTCGGTGACGGTGCAATGGCATCGGTGGCTGGCCGTGGCGGCGCTGCTTTTGGGCTGTTGGGCGCTTTGGACGCTGGAAAGCGCGCGTTCAGGGGTCACGTTCGAAGAGATGAGTGTGGGGCCGACGCCTGTGACCGTCTGGGCCGGGTCCGAGGACGGGCCGGCGGTGGTCATGGCGCATGGCTTTGCCGGGTCGCGGCAGATGATGCAGGGGTATGGCCTGCTGTTGGCGCAGGCGGGGTACCGCGTCCATGCCTATGATTTCGAAGGGCACGGGCGGCATCCCGTACCGATGTCGGGCGATGTCACGGCCGTGGACGGCACAACGCGGTTGTTGGTGAACGAGACGCTGGAGGTGATCGCGGCGGCGCGGGCCGATGCCGGAGACGTGGCGCTGGTCGGGCATTCGATGGCGACCGATGTGCTGGTCCGGGCGACGATGGAGACCGAGGGCATTGGGCCGCTGGTCCTGTTGGCCACGTTTTCGGGCGCGGTGACGGCGCAGGCGCCGGATAACATGCTGATGATCACCGGCGCGTGGGAGCCGCGTTTGCAAGGCTTTGCCGCTGACGCGGTGGCTGACGCGGCCGAAGGCGTGCGGCGGGAGGCGATCGTGGTACCGGCGGTGGACCATGTGGCGATCCTGCATTCGCGGGCGGGCCGGACCGCGGCACTGGACTGGCTGAACGCTTATTACGGACGGGATGGAAAGGCGCAGGTGCGCCCGACCGGTTGGGCGCTGATCGGATTGCTGGCGGCGATCACGATGCTGTTTGCGCCCGTCGCACGGCTGTTCCCGGCGGCCGGGGGATTGCCCGATGAGCTGTCGTGGCGATGGTTCGCTGCAATCGTGGCGGCGCCGATGCTTGCGGCCCCAACGCTGGCCGCGCCTGTGGATACGCAAGTCCTGCCGGTTCTGGTGGCGGATTACCTGGCGCTGCACCTGCTGATATACGGTTTGGTGCAGCTTGGCGCGCTTTGGGCCACTGGGGCGCGGCCGGGGCCGATCAGCATCTTGGGCGGGGTGCTGGTGCTGGTCTGGACCGTGGGCGTCTTCGGCTTCGCGCTGGATCGCTACGGCGCCAACTTCTGGCCCGTGCCCGAGCGGTACGGGATCATCGCGGCGCTGGCGCTGGGGGCCGTACCGTTCATGCTGGCCGACGCGTGGGCGGTTCAGGGCGCAGGTCTGGGGCGCAGAGTGCTGGCAAGGCTGGGCTTTCTGGTATCGCTGGGCCTCGCCGTAGCACTGGATGTCGAGGGGCTTTTCTTCCTGCTTCTGATCGCGCCGGTGATCGTTTTGTTCTTCCTCAGCTTCGGCTGGATTGGGCGCATGGCCGCGACGCGCTTTGGCGCGGTTGGCCCGGGTGTCGGTCTGGGGCTGGCGCTTGCCTGGGCTTTGGGTGTAAGTTTCCCCCTGTTTTCAGCCGGATAAGGGGCGCATTCATGATCCTGGGGATCGGCACGGACCTGGCCAACATAGACCGGATCGCGGGCACGCTGGAGCGGTTCGGTGACCGGTTCCGCAACCGGGTGTTCACGCCAATCGAGCAGCGCAAGGCCGAACGCCGCCGCGATGTGGCGGGCACCTATGCCAAGCGTTGGGCGGCCAAGGAGGCCTGTTCCAAGGCGCTGGGCACGGGCCTGCGCATGGGGATCGCGTGGAAGGACATGGCGGTCAGCAACCTGGAGACCGGGCAGCCGGTGATGAAGGTCACGGGCTGGGCCGCCGAGCGTCTGGCGGAGATGACGCCCGAGGGATACGAGGCGATTATCCACGTGACGTTGACCGACGATCATCCCTGGGCGCAGGCCTTTGTGGTGATCGAGGCGCGACAGGCGGCGTGAAATTGTTATGCGGTGCGACTTTGTGGCTGGCTGCAACGCCGGCTGCGCACGTGAGCGTGGCTTGACACTCGTCACCCCGCCCCGCATGTAGCGCAGAAGAGCAAGCGGAGGCAGGCATGGCCGAAGAATCCAAGACATCGAGCACGATCTGGGAAACCGTCAAGACGGTCTTCTGGGCGCTGCTGATCGCCGGTATTTTCCGCACGATCCTGTTCCAGCCGTTCTGGATTCCGTCCGGGTCGATGAAAGATACCCTGTTGATCGGGGATTTCCTGTTCGTCAACAAGTTCGCTTATGGCTATTCCTATGCGTCCTGCCCGAACATCAAGATGGAGCGGCTCGGGATCGACATCGACGCCAAGAACATCTGCGGCTTTCTGGATAACGACAACACGCGTCTTTTCGGCTCGGAACCCGAGCGGGGCGATATCATCGTGTTCCGTCACCCCAGTAACGGCACGGATTACATCAAGCGGGTCGTGGGCCTGCCGGGCGACCGTATCCAGATGAAAGGCGGCGTGCTGAACATCAACGGCGAGCCGGTCGAACTCGAAGATGCCGGAAACTTCGAGGAAGTGCTGGAAGCGCAGGGCCCGCTGGGCAAGACGCCGCGCTGTGCCAACGGGGCCGTGGGCGTGGGAGGCATCTGCGAGAAAGAGCGGCAGATCGAAACCCTGCCCAACGGCGTGTCGCACAGCATTCTGAATGTGGGCTCGCAAAGGTACGACAGCACCGGCGTCTACGAGGTGCCCGAGGGGCATTATTTCTTCATGGGCGACAACCGGGACAATTCCACCGACAGCCGCGCGCCGCTGACGGCGCCGGGCGGGGTGGGATACGTTCCGTTCGAGAACCTGATCGGCCGGGCGGACCGGGTGATCTTTTCGTCGGCGGGCCGGTCGATGCTGTTCTTCTGGACATGGCGCGGCGACCGCTTTTTCGAGAAGCTGGACTGAGGCAGGAATGAAGCTGTCGGGCGATCTCAAAGCGTTCGAGAGCCGCCTGGGGCATGAATTCGGGCGGCCCGAATTGCTGGTCAGGGCGGTCACCCACGGGTCGATGACCACGGCCAACCGGGACGATAACCAGCGGCTGGAATTCCTGGGCGACAGGGTTCTGGGGCTGGTCATTGCCGAGGCGCTGCTGGAAAGCGACAAGGGGGCCGCCGAAGGGCAGCTTGCGCCGCGCTACAATGCGCTGGTCCGCAAGGAAACCTGCGCCGAGGTGGCGCGGCAGATCGACCTTGGCCAGGTGCTGAAGCTGGGCCGGTCCGAGATGATGTCGGGCGGGCGGCGCAAGCAGGCACTTCTGGGCGATGCGATGGAGGCGGTGATCGCCGCCGTCTACCGCGATGCCGGGTTCGACGCGGCGCAGGAGGTGATCCTGCGGCTGTGGGGGGACCGGGTGACATCCGTCAAGGCCGACGCGCGGGATGCCAAGACCGCGTTGCAGGAATGGGCCCAGGCGCAGGGGCTGGCCCCGCCGGTCTACGCGGAGACGGCGCGCAGCGGGCCGGATCACGCGCCGCAATTCACCATCGAGGCGCGGCTGGAAAACGGCGAGGCCGAAGAGGCCACCGCCGGGGCCAAGCGGCAGGCGGAGCAGTCGGCCGCAAAAGCCTTGCTGGCGCGGGTGACCGCCAACAAATCCTAGCGGATGACGATCACGGACTGGTTGGCGTGGCGGGTGATCCGCGCGGCGTTCGGGCCGACGAGGTAATCGCGAAGCTCGGGGCGATGCGCCCCTACGACGATCACGTCCGCGCCGATCTTGTCGGCCATGCGCAGCACGCTGTCATAGATCGTCCCCTCGGTCACGTGCACCTGCGCCTTGCCGTCGAAGGCGCCATCAGACCAGTCTTTCAGCGCTTTCTCGGCGGCGGCTTTGGCTTCGCGGTTGTAGTCGCCCTCGAAGGCGGCACCGACCATGTTCATGCCGCTGCCCGGGACCACGTTGATAACGTGGATTTCGGCACCGTCGCCTGCGGCCAGCAGCTTGGCCGCTTGCGCCAGGCGGTCGGCGCCTTCCATCGCGTTGATGTCGACGGCCAGAAGCAGTTTCCGGAACATGGCGTGTCCTCCTCAGAAGGCCGGTTGGGTGGCACGGGGCCGCTGGATCAGGACGATACCTGCCAGCAGGATCAGGGCGGGGATGAAGAACAGCTCCTTCGGCATGCGGTCATTCTCGACCTCGACCTTGTCCAGGACAACGGGGCTGTCGCCGTAAAAGTCGTACTCGATGCCGATGGCTTCGAAATGCGGGGTGCCGGGGAAGGGTTCTTCGAGCTTGAGCACGCCGTCTTCTTCGATGACATTGAGCCCCTGTTCGGAGAGCGCCGCGGTGCCGTCGCCGGCGATACCGGGGACCACGATGGTGGTTGGCCGGATCTCGGCGGTGTCGAAGTCCGGCCCCTCGATGGTCAGGCGAATGTCCTGACCGGTGTCGACCGTGTCCATCAGCGCAAACACCTCGCTGCCTGTGGCGGTCTGGTACGGCTCTGATATCTGGTCGAGGAAGACGCCGGGCCGGAACAGCATGAAGGCGATGACGAGGAGCATCGCGCTTTCCCACTTGCGCGATTTGGCGATGAAATAGCCCTGCGTGGCAGCCGCGAAGAGCAGCATGGCGATCAGTGATATGAAGAACACCATAATGCCCTTGAGCAGCCCCACGTCCATCAGAAGCAAGTCGGTGTTGAAGATGAACAGGAACGGCAGGAGCGCCGTGCGGATATCGTAGCCAAAGCCCTGCACACCGGTCTTGATCGGGTCGCCGCGTGAGATTGCCGCCGCCGCGTAGGCCGCGAGGCCCACGGGTGGCGTATCATCCGCCAGAATGCCGAAGTAGAAGACGAACAGATGCACGGCGATGAGCTCGAACTGATAGCCCGCCGTGGCGCCGACCGAGATGATCACCGGGGCCATCAGGGACGAGACCACGATGTAGTTCGCGGTGGTCGGCAGGCCCATGCCGAGGATCAGTGACAGGATCGCGACGAGGATCAGCAATGCCCAGATATTCCCGCCGGAGATGACCTCGATCACCTGGCCGATGACCTGGTGCGCGCCGGTCAGGGAGATCGTGCCGACGATGATGCCGGCGGCGCCCGTGGCGACGCCGATGCCGATCATGTTGCGCGCCCCCAGGATCAGCCCGTCGATGAAATCGCGCCAGCCCTGCCATGTTTCGCCGGCAAAGCCCTCACCCCGGAACATCGCCTTCAAAGGGCGGTGTGTCAGCGCGATGATGATCATGAAGATCGTCGCCCAGAAGGCCGAGAGTGCAGGCGACAGGCGGTCGAGCGTGTCGGTGCGCACCATCAGGTTCCACACCAGGATGAAGATCGGAATGGCGAAATAAAGCCCGCCGATCAGCGTCGGTGTCAGACGCGGCGCCTCGGGCGGGCCATCTTCGTCCTTGTCCATCTTGAGGTCGGGATAACGCGCGGCGATGGCGACGAGCACGATGTAGAGCACGGCCACGAGCGCGACCGCCGCATAGATGGAATTGCCCATGATCGGCTCGAGAACGGTGCGCAGGCCGATCATCAGGAAGGTGCAGATGCCGAGGAAGATGAAGCCGGAGAGGAACAGGATCAGGATCATCAGCACGCCGATGCGGCGGCCCGGTTTCTCCAGCCCCTTGAGGCCCATTTTCAGGCTTTCGAGATGCACGATGTAAAGAAGCGCGATGTAGGAGATCACAGCCGGAAGAAAGGCGTGCTTGACCACGTCGATATAGGGGATGTTGACGTATTCGACCATCAGGAAGGCCGCAGCGCCCATGACTGGCGGGGTCAGCTGGCCGTTGGTGGACGAGGCGACCTCGACCGCGCCGGCCTTTTCCGCGGGGAAACCGATGCGCTTCATCAGAGGGATGGTGAAGGTCCCGGTGGTGACGGTATTGGCGATGGACGAGCCGGAGATCATGCCGGTCATCATGGACGACAGGACCGAGGCCTTGGCCGGGCCGCCGCGCAGGGCGCCCAGAAGGGCGATGGCCACCTTGATGAACCAGTTGCCGCCGCCGGCACGGTCCAGCAGGGCGCCGAACAGCACGAAGAGGAAGATCATCGTGGTCGACACGCCAAGGGCCACGCCAAAGACACCCTCGGTCTGCATCCAGTAGTGACCAAGCGCCTTGGACAGGGACGCGCCGCCGTAATTGGTGATGTTGCGAGCCCATTCCGAATACCCGCCGAAAAAGGCGAACAGGATGAAGCAGGACGCGATGATCACCAGTGGAAGCCCGAGCGAGCGGTAGACCGAGATCATCAGCACGGTCATGCCGATGGCGGACATGGTGACGTCGGTCGTGTTCCACAGCCCCGGACGGTCGGCGATCTCGAACCGGAACACCACGAGGTAGAGACAGGCGGACACGCCAAGGATGATGAGCGCCCAGTCATAGAGGGGGATGCGGTCGCGCGGCGAGGTCTTGAACAGCGGAAAGGCGAGCGTCGCCAGCATGATGGCAAAGGCCAGGTGCACGTAGCGGGCCTGTGCGACGATATTGGCGAAGATCGACATGCCGGTGGCCTGCGCCACGATGCCCGGCACGCGGGAAGCGATGTAGAGCTGAAACAAGGACCAGACGATGCACGTGCCGATGATCAGCCTTGTCTGCCATGCGGCGGACGGGTTGCGCGCGCCGGTATCGGCCTCGGCCACCATATCATCGGCACTGCGTGTATTCTCGGTTTGATCGCTCACTGTCATGCCCCCTCAAGCAAGTCTCGTCGTCGTGAAAAGGGCGCCCGCATCGGGGCGCCCTTTGGGTGTCAGAGGCTTATTCCATCAGGTCCAGTTCCTTGTAGGCCTTTTCCGCGCCGGGGTGCAGCGGGGCCGACAGAGCGTCCTGAACCATCTCGGAAGGCTCGAGGTTGGCGAAGGCCGGGTGCAGCTGGCGGAAGTCGTCGATGTTCTCCATCACTCCCTTCGCAAGCACGTAGACCGTGTCTTCCGACACGTCGGCGGAGGTCACGAGGGTTGCGCCTACGCCGAAGGTGGTGACGTCCTCGTCGTTGCCGGCGTACATGCCGCCGGGAACCGTGGCGGTACGGTAATAGGGGTTTTCGTCGATCAGCTTGTCGATCACGTCGCCGGTGACGTTCACGAGCGTGACGTCACAGGTGGTCGCCGCTTCCTGGATGGCGGCGGCCGGGTGACCCACGACGTAGACCATGGCGTCGATGTTGCCGTCGCAAAGCTGTTGCGACATTTCCGAGCCTTTGTACTCGGTCGCCAGCGCGAAATCGTCCATGGTCATGCCGTATTCGGCCATCAGCACCTCGGTCGTGGCGCGCAGGCCGGAACCGGCGTTGCCCACGTTGAAGCGCTTGCCCTTGAGGTCCTCGAAGCTTTCGATGCCGGCATCGGACCGGGCGATCAGCGTGAAGGGTTCGGGGTGGACCGAGAAGACCGAACGGATTTCCGGAAAGGGGTTGTCCGAGAAGGTCGAGGTGCCGTTATAGGCGTGGTACTGCCAGTCGGACTGCGCGACGCCGAATTCCAGCTCGCCTGCCTTGATCGTGTTGATGTTGTAGACCGAGCCGCCGGTGGATTCCACGGCGCAGCGGATGCCGTGATCCTTGCGGGACTTGTTGACAAGACGGCAGATCGCGCCGCCGGTGGGATAATAGACGCCCGTCACGCCACCGGTGCCAATGGAGATGAACTCCTGCGCCGATGCGGAGGCGGAAATGGCGATTCCTGCGGCGGCAAACGCGCCGAGAAGGTAGTTTTTCATGGTGTTCTCCCTCTGTTGCGAACATCATCCTGGGATGAGTCGATGGGCACAGTAGAGCCAGAACTTGCCTCGCTTGCAAGGCCATCGGGCGACAAATTATTGAATTCAAGGTGTTAGCCGAATGAGCCGCGTGTTTCACCGCAACAGCCGCGCTGCGCCGCCGACCGTGTCACGGGGCGAAGGGGCCTACCTCTACGACACATCGGGCAAGGCGTATCTCGATGGTTCCGGCGGTGCGGCGGTGTCGTGCCTGGGGCATGGCGACCCGCATGTGACGGCGGCGATCAAGGCGCAGTTGGACAAGGTTGCCTTTGCGCATACCGGGTTCCTGTCGTCCGAGCCGGCGGAGGCCCTGGCGGATCGATTGGTGGCCGTGGCGCCCAAGGGTCTGGAGCGGGTTTACTTCGTGTCCGGCGGGTCCGAGGCGATGGAAGCGGCGCTGAAACTGGCGCGGCAGTATTTCATCGAGGCGGGACAGCCACAGCGCAGCCGGGTGATCGCGCGGCGGCAAAGCTATCACGGCAATACGCTGGGGGCGCTGGCGACGGGCGGCAACGCGTGGCGGCGCGCGCCGTTCGCGCCGCTCTTGATGGAGGTGAGCCATGTCTCGCCCTGCTATGCCTATCGGGGCATGCAGGAGGGCGAGACCGCGCAGGGCTATGCCGCGCGGCTGGTGGCAGAGCTGGAGGCCGAGATCCAGCAGCACGGTGCAGAGACGATCATGGCCTTCGTGGCCGAGCCCGTGGTGGGGGCGACGCTGGGCGCGGTCCCGCCGGTCGAGGGGTATTACCGTGCGGTACGGGAGGTCTGTGACCGGCATGGCATCCTGCTGATCCTCGACGAGGTGATGTGCGGGATGGGACGCACCGGCACGCTGTTCGCCTGCGAACAGGACAGGATCGCGCCGGATATTTGCGCCATCGCCAAGGGGCTGGGGGCCGGGTATCAGCCGATCGGCGCGATGATGTGCACGGCCTTGATCCACGACACGATCGCCGAAGGGTCCGGATTTTTCCAGCACGGCCATACCTATCTGGGCCATCCGACCGCCTGCGCGGCGGCGGGGGCGGTGCTGGACCGTTTGCTGGACGATGGCGTGGCGGCGCGGGTGGCACCGCTGAGCAAGGCGCTGCGGGAGCGGCTGGTCGACAGGTTCGGGCAGCACCCGCATGTGGGCGACATTCGCGGGCGCGGGTTGTTCCAGGGGATCGAACTGGTCGAGGATCGCGAGACGAAAGCGCCGTTCGATCCGGGCCGGAAGCTGCACGCGAGGGTCAAGGCAGCGGCGTTCGAGGCGGGGCTGATCTGTTATCCGATGGGCGGCACCGTGGACGGGCAGCGCGGCGATCACGTGCTGTTGGCGCCGCCCTTCATCCTGACCGAAGACCAGCTGGACGAGTTGGTCGACAAGCTGGGCCAGGCAGTGGAGACTGCGCTGGCCTGATCGCCGGGGTCACTCGGCGGCGGGCTTCAGGCTGGACATCAGGCGGTGGAATTTCTCGCCCTGGACAGCGACGTGCTGGCGTAGCAGATTGCCGGCCTGATCGCCGTCTCCGGCCTCGATCGCGGCCAGAATGGCGTCATGTTCGGCCACCGATTGCGCCATGCGTCCGCGCCAGCGCAGTTGCAGGCGGCGGAACGGGCGCAGGCGGCGCTGCAGCCGCAGACACTCCTGTTCGAGGAACGCGTTGCCGGTCTGGGCGTAGAGCGTGGCGTGGAAAAGATCGTTCTGGTCGTAGTTGCCATCGGCGTCCTGCGCCTCGGTCGCGGTGCGGCATCGCTCGTTTATGGCGCGCAACTGGGCAAGGGCCGCGTCGGAAATGCGTGACGCGGCCAGCCGGGCGCAAACCGCTTCAAGTTCGGCCATGACCTCGAACATCTCGATCAGTTCGACGGGGCCTGGCTGGCGCACGAAGACCCCGCGGCGTGGCAGCTGTTCCACCAGGCCGGACAGGATAAGCCTTTGAAGCGCCTCTCTTATCGGGGTTCTGGAGACGTTGAAGCGTTCGGCCAGCTGGACCTCGTCAAGCCTGTCCCCATCGTCGAAGGTTCCGTCGAGGATCAACTCCTCGATGGCGTCCGCGATGAGATCTGCGCGCTTGCGTTCCATTTCAATCCGCTAGCACACCGCAGTCTAGAGCGCAAGAAATCCATTCTTGTATACAAAGAATTTGACTGGTGACACAATCTCGTTAGGGTGCGGGGCAGTCCGAGTACGAATCAGGACGTTTTGGGAGGAACATATGAAACTGAATTTCACAGCCGCAGTCGCGGCAGCAGCGCTATTCGCAGGCAGCCTGACGGCAAGTGCCGAAGATCTGCGCCTGTCGCACCAATGGTCCACGAGCGACGTGCGTCACAAGGTGGCGCAGATGGTTGCCGACGAGGTC
Organism: Roseovarius confluentis; assembly: GCF_002917925.1. Taxonomy (GTDB): domain Bacteria; phylum Pseudomonadota; class Alphaproteobacteria; order Rhodobacterales; family Rhodobacteraceae; genus Roseovarius; species Roseovarius confluentis. Next base: position 144,921 of record NZ_PPFE01000012.1, read on the forward strand.
GCGGCGGCGGATGTCGATCTGGATATCCAGATTTTCCCGTCGCAATCGCTGTTCAAGGCGCGCGAGCAATACAAGCCGCTGGCCCGTGGGCAGGTCGACATGATCGTCTTTCCGCTGTCCTATGCAGGCGGCCTGCGCAACGCCTACAACCTGACCCTGATGCCCGGGCTGGTGAAGAACCACGACCACGCCGCGCGTTTGAACGAATCCGAGTTCATGGGCGATATCGAGGCCATCATGGCCGAGGATGACATCATGGTGCTGGTCCACGGCTACCTGGCCGGTGGCTTTGCCGGCAAGGAGCAGTGCATTACCGCGCCCGAGGACGTGGAAGGCCTGCAGACCCGTGCCGCAGGCAAGGCGTTCGAGCAGATGCTGGCGGGGGCCGGTGCGTCGATCGCGTCGATGAGCTCGGCCGAGATCTATAACGCGATGCAGACCGGCGTTCTGGACGCCGCCAACACCTCGTCCTCGTCCTTTGTCAGCTACCGCATCTACGAGCAGGTGTCGTGCTTTACCCCGGCGGGCGACTATGCGCTGTGGTTCATGTACCAGCCGCTTCTGATGAACAAATCCAAGTTCGAAAGCCTGAGCGAGGAACAGCAGACCGCGCTGATGGAGGCCGCCGAGAAGGCCGAGGCGTTCTACCTCGAAGAGGCCAAGAGCCAGGACGGCAATGCGCGTGACGTCTTTGCCGAGAACGGTGTCGAGATCGCCGAGATGAGCCAGGAAGAGTTCGACGCTTGGCGCGAGATCGCACAGGAAACGGCCTACAAGGCGTTCCTGGAAGGCTCGCCCGAAGGTCAGGAACTGCTGGACAAGGCGCTGGCCGTCGAGTGATCCGCTGAACCCATCATCGGGCCCGGCACCGCGCCGGGCCCGACGCCGCGTACCATTTCCACTTTTTCAACGGAGGCCGAGCGATGTCCGGTTCCGCCCACGCCACAGCGGCCGCCCGCCATGGTGGCAACCCCGTTCTGCGGATCATCGGCTGGATCAGCCAGATTTGCGGCGTCGTCGCCGCGCTGATGATCGTCGCGTCCGTGTTGATCGTCTGTCAGATGATTTTCATCCGGTTCGTGCTGAACCAGTCCACGATCTGGCACACCGAGGGTGTGACGTACCTGATGATCGGCGCGACCATGCTGGGCCTGCCCTACGTGCAATACGTGCGGGGTCACGTGAACGTTGACCTGCTGCCGATCATGATCCCCAACAAGGCGCGGCGGGTGCTGGCCGGGATCGTCATGGCGCTGACCCTGGCCGTGGTCGGCATGATGCTCTGGCACGGGTATCATTTCTGGCACGAGGCCTGGGACTGGGGCGAGACGTCGAACACGCCGTGGAACCCCAAGCTTTGGGTGCCGTATCTTGCGCTGCCGCTGGGCTTTGGCCTTTATGCGCTGCAACTGGCGGCTGACCTTTTTGCAATGACCACGGGCATCGACAAGCCCTTCGGGCTGGAGGACGTCTGATGGATCCGCTTGCACTGGGTGGCCTGGTTGCCATCATCACCATCGTTGTCCTGTTTTCGGGCATCTCCGTGGCCGCGGGTCTGCTGGTCGTCTCGGCCGGATTCCTGATCATCTTCGACGGGATGAGCTCGCTGTCGCTGATGCCGGAGATCTTTTTCGGCAAGCTGGACAATTTCGCGCTGCTGTCGATTCCGATGTTCATCATCATGGGCGCGTCCATCGCCTCGACCCGCGCGGGTGCGGACCTGTACGAGGCGCTGGAACGCTGGCTGACCCGCGTGCCGGGCGGGCTGGTGGTGTCGAACCTCGGGGCCTGTGCGCTGTTTGCCGCGATGTCGGGGTCGAGCCCGGCCACCTGTGCGGCCATCGGCAAGATGGGCATCCCCGAAATGCGCAAGCGGGGCTATCCCGATGGCGTCGCCGCGGGGTCCATCGCCGCGGGCGGGACGCTGGGGATCCTGATCCCGCCGTCGGTTACGATGATCGTCTACGGCATTGCCACCGAGACCTCGATCGGGCGGTTGTTCCTTGCGGGCGTGTTCCCGGGGCTGCTGCTGGTGGGCCTGTTCATGGCGTGGTCGCTCTATTCCACTTGGAAGTCGGGCAACGCGAGCGTGCTGTCGGCGGGCAGCTACACCTGGAAGGAACGGGTGGAGATCCTGCCGCGTGTCCTGCCGTTCCTGTTCATCATCCTTGGCGTGCTTTACGCCATGTATGGCGGCATCGCCACGCCATCGGAAACGGCGGCCGTCGGCGCGCTGATGTGCATGTTGATCGCCATGGTGATCTATCGCCTGTGGGACCCACGCCAGATCTGGACGGTGCTGCGCGACAGTACGCGGGAAAGCGTGATGATCCTGTTCATCATCGCGGCGGCCGGCGTGTTCTCCTACATGCTGTCGTCGCTCTTCATCACGCAATCCATCGCCGAATGGATCGGCACGCTGGACGTGAACCGCTGGGTGCTGATGGGCGCGATCAACGTCTTCCTGCTGATCGCGGGCTTCTTCCTGCCGCCGGTGGCGGTGATCCTGATGGCCGCGCCGATCCTGCTGCCGATCATCACCACCGCCGGGTTCGACCCGATCTGGTTTGCCGTCGTGCTGACGATCAACATGGAAATCGGGCTGATCTCGCCGCCGGTGGGCCTGAACCTTTACGTGATCAACGGCATTGCGCCGGATATCTCGCTGAAGACGATCCTGACCGGGTCACTGCCCTTCGTGGCCTGCATGGTGATCGCGATCATCCTGCTGTGCCTGTTTCCGGGTATCGCCACGTGGCTGCCCGATATGGTGATGGGAGCGGAGCTATGACCTTGCTGGCCGACCTCTTGTCCACGGTTTTCGAGCGTCGCTACGGCGCGTCCCGGGGGGTGCCGCGCGACGATCGGCCCATCGAGGAACTGACCGCCGACCTGATCGGGGCCACCGGCGAGGTCTCTGGACAGGCCGTGGCGCGGCAGATCCTGGGCCGGTACGAAGGCTGGGACGATGCCGCGAAGCTGGAGTTTTTCCGGCACCTCGCGCGGGATATGGTTATCAACCCAGAGCAGGTGCGTGACGCGCTGGACGCGTACGAGCGCGGCCAGTCCAAGGCCACCTACCGCGCCTTCCTGAACGCCTCGGAATCGCCGCGGCAGGAGTTGATCCGGCGGATGAACCAGGTGCCGGGCGCCACCAAGCGGCTGGTCGGGATGCGCACGGACCTGCTGCGGCTGGGCCGGGGCGATGACGAGTTGCAGGCTCTGGACCTGGATTTCCGGCATTTGTTCGCAAGCTGGTTCAATCGCGGGTTCCTTGTTCTGCGCCCGATCAGCTGGGAAAGCCCGGCGCATATCCTGGAAAAGATCATCGCCTACGAGGCCGTGCACGCGATCGACAGCTGGAACGACCTGCGCCGGCGGCTGGAGCCGGCGGACCGGCGCTGTTTCGCGTTCTTTCACCCGGCCATGCCGGACGAGCCTTTGATTTTCGTGGAAGTGGCGCTGACCGATGGCATCCCGGGCTCGATCCAGGAGGTTCTGGCCGAAGAACGCGACCAGATCGACGTCGAACGGGCCAACACCGCCGTGTTTTACTCGATCTCGAACTGCCAATCCGGCTTGGCGCAGATCTCTTTCGGAAACTCGCTGATCAAGCAGGTGGCGGCGGATCTTGCGCTGGAGAATCCGGCGCTGAGGAATTTCGTCACCTTGTCGCCGATCCCCGGCCTGACCCGTTGGATGGAAAGCCTCGACATCAACCCCGGGGCGCAGCAACCCGATGCGCTGTGCGAATACGCCGCCTATTACCTGACGCAGGCCAAGCGCGACGATGGCCTGCCGCTGGACCCGGTGGCGCGGTTCCACCTTGGCAACGGGGCGCAGGTTCACAAGGTTCATGCCGGGGCGGACGTGTCGACCAACGGGATTAAGCAATCCGCGGGGGTGATGGTGAATTACCTCTATGACCTGAGCAAGGTGTCCCAGAACCATGAACGCTTCGCGGCCGAACAGAGGGTCGCGACGTCGAGCGAAATCAAATCGCTGGCCGCAAGTGCCGCAAAAACAATGCCGGAGGAGGGACACGCATGACCAATCCCCTTTTCGATGCCCTGTTCGGAGATCACGTGGGCAAAGACACGCCGTTCCTTTATCTGCCAGACGGTGACACGCTGACCCACGACCAGTTTCTGCGGCTGACCGCGCAATATGCCAACGCATTCGCGGCGGCAGGGCTTCAGCCCGGTGCCCGGGTGGCCGCGCAGGTCGAGAAGTCGCACTATGCCCTGGCCGCATATGCCGCCTGCGTGCAGGCAGGGCTGGTGTTCCTGCCGCTGAACACCGGCTATACGGTGGAGGAACTGAGCTATTTCATCGAAGACAGTGGCGCGTCGATGATGATTTGCAAGGGAGACAGGCGCAGTGCGCTACAGCCTATCACGTCGGAGCACGGCGCGGCGCTGGAGACACTGGACGAAGATGGCTCTGGCAGTCTGTCGGAGAAGGCGGCGGACGCGTCCGAGACGTTCGAGACCGTAAGCCGCAAGGAAGATGACCTGGCTGCGCTGCTCTACACCTCGGGGACCACGGGGCGGTCAAAAGGCGCAATGCTGAGCCAGGAGAACCTGCTATCGAACGCCGAGACATTGGCGGAGCACTGGCGGTTCACCAGTGACGATGTCCTGCTGCACGCGCTGCCGATCTTTCACACGCATGGTCTGTTTGTGGCCACCAACATCACGCTGGTGGCGGGTGGCGCGATGATATTCCTGCCGAAATTCGATCTGGACACGGTCATCGACCTTTTGCCGGATGCCACCGCGATGATGGGGGTGCCGACATTCTATACGCGCCTTCTGGACGATGCGCGGTTCGACAGGGATCTTGTGGCGCATATGCGGCTGTTCGTGTCGGGCAGTGCCCCGCTTCTGGCCGAGACGCATACGCAGTTCGAAAAACGCACGGGCCATCGCATCCTTGAACGCTATGGCATGACCGAAACCAACATGAACACGTCGAACCCCTATGACGGGGACCGGCGCGCCGGCACCGTGGGCTTTCCGCTGCCGGGGGTGGAGCTGAAGATCACCGACCCCGAGACGGGCGTGGAGGTGGCGCAGGGCGAGGTCGGCCAGATCGAGGTGCGCGGGCCGAACGTGTTCCAGGGGTATTGGCAGATGCCGGAGAAGACCGCGGCGGAGCTGCGGGAGAACGGGTTTTTCATCACCGGCGACCTCGGCATTATCGACGATCGCGGCTATGTCCAGATCGTGGGGCGCAACAAGGACCTGATCATCTCGGGCGGATACAACATCTATCCAAAAGAGATCGAACTGGTGCTGGACGAGCAGCCCGGCGTGCTGGAAAGCGCGGTGATCGGTGTGCCGCATGCGGATTTCGGCGAGACGGTGGTGGGCGTCATCGTGCCCGAGGCCGGGGCGCAGCCGGACCTTGATGCGATCGGCGAGGCGACGTCCAAGGCGCTTGCGCGGTTCAAACATCCCCGGAAACTGATCGTCAGGGACGAGTTGCCGCGCAATTCCATGGGGAAAGTGCAGAAGAACCTGCTGCGGGACGAGTTCAAGGACCTGTTCACGGCCGCCTGACGGCCTAGGCCAGACCGGCTTGGTGCAAAAGGTCCGGCAGTTTCTTGCGGACCTTGAAATAGCCTGTCGTCGCGTGGGGCCAGACAAGCGCATCCCAATCGCGGCGCCATTCGCACAGCGTGATGCCGGCCTTTTCAAGCGCGGGTTCGGCGGCGTCGAGCCAGTCGCGCAAGGGTCCCGTTGGCACGTAGGGTGTGACGATCTGGGACGCGCCCGCCTCCGTGGCCCAGTGGGCCAGCATGTCTGGATCGCCCGCCTGCAGGTTGTCGGCCTTGCGCGCGATGCGTTGGGCCGTGTCGGCCAGTGCCGCTGCTTCGAATTCCACCACCTTTTCGCCCACCGGGCCGGGCGCGCGCAGGGCGCTTGCGGCGAGCGTGGCCGTGGCGCGGATATCGAAACGGTCCAGTGGAAAGTCGTCGGGCCGGCAGTCTTCTTCGGTCACAAGCAGGGCGGTCGGCGTGTCGGGATCGGGCGCGTTGGGGCTGCGCAAGGGCTGAAGGTCCGGCAGGCTGTCGGGTTCGTGATCTTCCAGTCCGGCCGTCACCTCGGCGAGGTCGGACGCATCGGGTGTGAAGCGATGATCGGTAAACTTGGCAATGTTCCACGCCTGCGCCTCGTAGAACTTGCCCCGGGTGTGAAGCCCGCAGACCCATCTCCAGCTGAGCGTGTTCGAGGCCGGGTCGCCGTCAAGCAGGTGGCGATAGAAGAAATCCGCGCCCAGCCGCCAGGGAAGGCGCAAGGTGAACACCCAGATCGAGGCAAACCACATGCGGGCGTGATTGTGAAGATAGCCGGTCTCGGTCAATTCCCGCGCCCAGGCGTTCATGCAGTCGAGATCGGTTTCACCCGCTTGGACGCGCTCGACGGCATCGCGCAGGTCGGGATCGTCGTCGAGGCGGTCCAGGTCGGCGCGAAGCCCGTCGCGGTAGCTGTGCCAGATCTGCGGGCGGCGTTCGAGCCAACCCTTGAAGTAACTGCGCCACAGGATTTCCTGCAGGAATTTCTCGGCACCTTCAGCGCCGTGCTGCGCGAGGGCCGCAGCCATGACATCGGTTTCCAAAAGCAGGCGCCGGCGCAGGAAGGGAGAGAGTTGCGAGACGTGGTGGTGCTCTCCCTGTCCATGGTCGACATTGCGCCGGTGGGCGTAGCGGACCCCAAGGCGCGGCAGAACGGCGGCGAGATGCTGCTCGGCGGCCTCGCGTGTCGGGGTGGGCCAGTCCGGAGTGGAGATATCATCGGTCATTGCACGCCTGTTCTGCCAGTCGGTCAGAGAGGTAATGCGAACCCGAAGGTTGTCGACGCGAGACTCAGGCGATGTCGCGCAACGCCCCGCGCAGGGCGCGCGCCTGAAGCGGTTCGGTCAAGCTGGGTTTGGCGGCGTAGCCCATGCGCTCCATCGCCGGGCCTTCGTGCGGATGTGGTGCGTGGGCTAGGCCTGACCATACCAGAGACAGCAGACCCAGTTTGCTGTCAGACGCGTCTTTCAGGTGAGAGAGGGCACGGACAACGACCTTCTCGGTGTCGGTGAAGTCGGTGCCCAAGGGATAGTCGGGCAACAGGGTGTCCCGGTAGGGGGCAAGCCATCTGGCAATTGTTTCGGGTGTGTTTCGCGTGTGCGCGTCGGGAATCGTCCAGTCCGGATCAAGCTTGCCGGCCTTGTGGGCCTTTTCCAGGAGGCCGGGCTGGAACCGGCTGTCTGCGATGCAGATAAGGCGCTTGATGACTTCTTCGTCGGGCAGACCGCGCAGAAAGGCCGCGCCGTACTCGGTGACGACGATATCGCGCATGTGGCGGGGAACCGTCGTGACAGGCAGCTGCCAGACGATGTTCGAGGTGAGCGAGCCACCGCTTTGCCGCGTCGCAGGCAAGGTGAGAATGGCATGGGCGTCTTCGAGGGCAAACGCCTGTTCGAAGAAATTGAACTGGCCGCCGACGCCGCTGACCACCTGGCCGGGTTTGGCGGCGTCGGACATCGCGTCGCCCAGGAGGCTGACTTGCATGGCGCCATTGACGAAACGGGCGTCCTGCCGCGCGGTGCGCTTGGCCGCTTCGTCACCGTAGAGCGCGTTGGTGAAGCTGACCGGCATCATCTGAATTTTGTCACGGCGGTCGGGCGGCAGAGCGCGCAGACGTTCATACATGTCGCGGGCATCGACAAAAAAGCCCGCGTGGATCACCGCGCCCTCCACTTCGCGTTTCAGGATATCGGCTTCGAACAGGGCGACCAGGCCACCGACCAGCATTTCGGTGACCGCGTAGAGGCCTGTGCGGAACGGCCCTTCCTCGGCGCCCTGAAGCGGGAGCGGTGATTGACGCCAGACCTCGTGAAGGGATGCACGGTCGCGGGCGATCAGGGCGTTGGCCACGGCATCCCCGATGGCGCCGATGCCGATCTGAAGCGTGCCGCCATCGGGAACGAGGCGCGACACGTGCAGGGCAATGGCATGCTGCGCATCGGCCACGGGGCGGCGCAGGGCGGAAAAGAGGTCGATCTGTTCCGGCGGCTCCAGCACCATGGCGAATTCGCCGGCATCAAGCGCCGCGGGACCACTCATGAAGGGCAGCGCTTCGTTCAATTCGGCCACCGCGATGAAATCCATCCGGCCCGCCGCGCGGCGCGCAAAGAGATCGGCAGAGATATCCGTGTTGCATGACATGCTGAAGCGGTCGCCCTCGCGCGGCATGAGCTGGGCCAGGACGTTGGGGTTCTGTGCGATCAGGACATCGCGGGCATGGGTGTAGTTGGCGGAGATATACTTGCGCTGGGCGTAATCGTTGCCGAGCCATGTTCCGGCCTGAAAGAAGAACTCGGAGACTTCGATGTTGTCGGGCAGGGCGCCTTGCTTGATCAGGTCGGCATAGGCCAGCGACGGCGCGGAGCCGAAAAAGCGATCCATCGCGGGATTGAGGAAGCGCGCCTCGATGTCCGAGGACGGCTCTGGGCGCTGCAGGGTCAGCGCCGTGAAGATCTTGAGCGTCAGCGACGGGTCATCGACGGCAGCACGCACCAGCGCGTTGACGAAGGTGACGGGTTTGCCAAGCCCAAGCGGAAGCGCCAGGCGGATCTCGCCGCCCGTCGCGTCATAGGTGGCCCGCGCCATCGCGTCGGCGTCGGTATGGACCTTAGGCCTTTCAGCCAAGGTTTGACCAGCCGGGATCAGGGGCGAAGCGCGGGCCGTGGGCGGACTCGAGGTCCGTCAGTCGTTTCTTTATGTCGGCGATGCCGCGGGTCTTGGCATAGTGCATGGGGCCGCCGCGAAAGGGCGCCCATCCCGTGGCGAAGATCATTGCGGCATCCAGTTGGTCGGCATCTTTCGCCACACCCTTGCGCAGGACTTCGACGCAGGCGTTGAGCATGGGAAGGATCAAGCGGTCTGTCAGGCCGTCGGGGGCGTTGTCCATGTCGGCATCGGGGTGCGGCGTGCCCTCGGACCAGTCATAGAAGCCTTTTCCGGTCTTCTTGCCAAGCTCGCCATTTTCAACGCGCAGACGCAAGTCGTCGCTGATCGGCGGCATGGCGGTGTCGAGACTGTCAGCCAGGCTTTCGGCCACGTGCAGGCCGATATCCAGCCCCACCTGATCCGCCAGCGTGACCGGCCCCATGGGCATGCCGAACCTGATCGCGGCGGTGTCGATGACCTCCTTGGAGACGCCCTCGTCCATAAGCACCATAGCTTCGAGCATGTAAGGCACGAGCGCGCGATTGACGACAAAGCCGGGATAGTCGGTCACCAATGCGGGCAGCTTGCCGGTCGCACCGCAGAACGCGGCAAGGCGGCTGGCGGTCTTGTCATTCGTGGCGGCGCCCTTGACGACCTCGACGAGGTCGATTTTCGAGACCGGGTTGAAGTAATGAAGCCCGGCGAAGCGAGACTTGGCTGGCGCGGCGGTGGCGAGGTCATCGACCGACAAGCTGGACGTGTTCGTGGCAAGAATCGCGTCCTTCTTCAAGGCGCCCTTCAGCCCTTTGAAGATCTTCTGCTTGACGTCCTGTTCTTCGCTGGCCGCCTCGATCACCAGATCTGCATGGGCAAGGCCGTAGCCGTGCGGGTCCGGCATAAGGCGGTCGAGTGCATCGCGCGTTTCGGTTCCGCTAAGGTGCTTGTCTTCGCAGATCTTCGCGGCGGTCTTGATCGCCTGGCCCAGTGGATCGGTTTGAATGTCCCCCAAGGTCACGCTCTTGCCCTTGATGGCGGCGATGGCGGCAATTTCTGCGCCCATGGCGCCGGCGCCAATGACGTGGACATGCGCGATGCCGTCGTCGCCGCGCCCGGCGTCCTTCAGCGATTGCTGGAGGAAGAAAACACGACGCAGGTTCTTCGAGGTGTCCGTATCGAGAAGCCGCGCGAAGCTGTCGATCTCGGCCTGCTGCATCGCATCGCGATCGTCGCCATGCTCTTCCCACAGGTCGATCAGGGCGTAGGGCGCCGGGTAATGCTCTTTCGGGGCTTTCTCTTCCGTCTTGCTGCGCATCTGGCGGGCGGAGAGGCCGCGCGCCTGGTCGAAAGAAAAAGCGCGGGACTTGAGGCCTGGCGACTGACGCTCGATCTTGCCGTTCCTGGCCGCAGTGATCGCGGCGGCAACGTGGCGTTCCTCGACGATCTTGTCGGCGATGCCTTGTGACTTGGCCCGCTTGGTATGAGAGGTCTTGCCGGTCAGCATCATGGTCATGGCGTCGGTCGGGTCGATCAGGGCGGGCAGGCGAAACGTGCCGCCAAGCCCGGGATGCAGGCCAAGCTGTACCTCGGGAAAGCCGAAGGATGCGCCCGGCGTGGCGATGCGGTAGTCGCAGGCGAGCGCCAGTTCGAAGCCGGCCCCCAAAGCTGCTCCGTGGACGACGCAGATGGTGGGGCAGGGCAGAGCCTCGATCCGGTCAAGCACGTCATGCGCCTGTCTCAGCATGTCCGCGGCGCCCTGATCGGTCATGGACTCGAACCCGGTGATGTCGGCCCCGGCGGCAAAACCGGCCTTCTTGGCCGAGCGAATGACAAGGGCGGCGGGCTTGTCCGCCTCGGCGGCGGCGATGTGGTCGTCCAGTTCGCGGATCACGTCTTCGGAGATCGTGTTGACGCTGCTGCCGGCCTTGTCGAGGACGAGCCAAAGCACGTTGTCGCCGTCCCGTGCCGTGCGCCAGTTGCCGTCGGCTTCCCCGACCGGGCCGAGTTCCAGCTTGGTCTCGCCGAGGAAATTCAGAACATGTCCGGTCATTGCACAGCCTCCAGCAGCATCGCGCCGCCAAGCCCGCCGCCGATGCATTCCGTCGCGATGCCGCGTTTCGCACCGCGCGTCTTCATGGCGTTGGCAAGGTGCAGCACGATGCGGTTGCCACTGGTGCCGACAGGGTGGCCCAGCGATATGGCACCGCCATCGACATTCAGTTGATCGCGGTCGATCCGGCCAAAGGCGCCGTCGAGCCCCAGCACCTCGCGGCAGAAGTCTTCGTCGTTCCAGGCGGCGAGACAGGACAGCACCTGGGCCGCGAAGGCCTCGTTCAGTTCCCACAGCTCGATATCCCCGATGCCGAAGCCGTGGCGCTTTACAATCGGGGTGGCGGACATGACCGGACCGAGGCCCATGATCGACGGATCGAGCCCGGCCCATTCGCTGTCGGTGATCTCGGCCAGCGGTTCAAGGCCGTGCGCGTCGACGGCCTTTTCGGAGGCCAGGATGCACCAGCTTGCACCGTCGGTGATCTGGCTGGAATTGCCCGCCGTGACCTTGCCGTATGGCGGCTCGAACACCGGCTTGGGCTTTGCCAGGCCGTCCATGTCACTGTCGGGGCGCACGCCGTTGTCGTGGTCATAAACCGTGCCGTCCTTGGCGAAGGCGGGCATCAGTTCGCCCTTCAGCCGGCCTTCCTCGTGAGCGGCGGCAAGGCGGTGGTGGCTTTGCATGGCGTAGGCATCGGCGGTTTCGCGGTCGATGCCGAAATGATGCGCAAGCACCTCGGCGGTCTGGCCCATGCTGAGCGTGGTGATGGGGTCTGTCAGGCCGCGTTCCAGGCCGATGACGGGCTTGAAGAACTCAGGTCTTATCCCAGCCATGTTCTTGGCCTGCTCCAGCGGTCCCTTGGCTGTGCTCATCCGGCCGAACCATTCGACAGCGGACTGGCGCAGGGTCAGGGGCGCGTGGCTGAGGGCCTCGGCCCCGCCGGCAAGGATCATCTGGTGGCTGCCGTCGCGGATGTAACGATAGGCAGTGTCGATGCTTTGCATCCCCGAGCCGCAGTTGATCTGAACCGTGAACGCCACGGTCGCCTCCGGCAGGCCAAGACGCAATCCGGCGACGCGCGCCGGGTTCATCTCGTCGGCGATGACGTTGACGCATCCAAGGATCACGAGGTCGAGCGCGGCGCGGTCGAAGGGCTGACGTGCCAGCAGCGGCCTGCCGCATTGCACGGCAAGATCCACGGGCGTGAACGGCCCGGGGCCGGCTTGCGCCTTCAGGAAAGGCGTGCGGGCGCCGTCTACGAGAAAGACGCGGTTGCCACTCGTTGCCGTCATTCCGCCGCCTCGCGCTGGGTGCGCTCATGTTGCTGCGGCGCGGGGAAAAGCGCGGCGAAATCTTCGGGCGCGTAGTCCTCCACGGCGACGACCTCGTCGACCAGGCGCGACATCTCCTCGATATCGGCCATCTCGGCATCGCTCAGAATGCCAGCCTCCAGAGCCTCCTGCGGGGTCTTTTTCGCATCGCGCAGGCGTTTCATGACCGGCGCCATCTGGGTGACCTTGGCGTAGCATTCGTTCAGCACCTGCACACCGTCGCGGTTACATCCACCGGCGATACGGCCGACGATGCGGTCGCGGGCCTCGGACTGATCGTACAGAAGGTCGCTGCACTGTGCGGTCAGCTTGTCGCCGGGCTTGCGCTGGGCCATGCCCGGCAGGGTGAAGACACGCAGCAGCCATGCCGCCCAGCGGGCCGGCAGGTTGGCGATGACCTCGTCCAGGGCGGTCTGGATGTTGTGGAACGCGTCGGCGGCCACATAGCGTAGAACCGGCAGGTCGGCCTTTTGGCGGCCTTCGTCCTCCCACCGTTTGAGCGCGGCGGAGAGAATGTACATCTCGGACAGGATGTCGCCCATGCGGCCCGAGATCATTTCCTTGCGCTTGAGCTCTCCCCCCAGCGACAGGAAGAGCATGTCGGCGGTCAGCGCATAGGCCGCGGACCAGCGCGACAGCTGCTTGTAGATATCGGTTGCATCGCCCGCCGCGGGGGCCGGTGCGAAGCGGCCGCCGGTCAAGGCCCGGCCCCAGCTGCGGAACAGGGTGCGGGTGCTGTGCCCGACATGGGCCCACAGGGACTTGTCGAACATCTCAAGCGCCTTGTCGGGGTCGTCCTCTTCCAAGGCCAGCATGTTGTCGAGCATATGGGGATGGGCGCGGATCGAGCCCTGCCCGAAAATGATGAGGCTGCGGGTGACGATGTTCGCCCCCTCGACCGTGATGCCGATGGGCACGGCGCGGTAGAGTGGCAGCAGGTAATTCGACGGCCCGTCGATCACCGCCTTGCCGGAATGCACGTCCATCGCATCATTCAGCGCCTCGCGCATGCGGAAGGTCGCATGGGCCTTCATGATCGCCGAGATCACCGACAGCGCGCGCCCTTCGTCCAGCCCGGCGCAGGTCAGGTGGCGTGCGGCATCCATCGAATAGGCGTCGGCGGCAAGGCGTCCAAGTCGCGCCTGCACGCCGCCGAACTTGCCGATGGGCAGGTTGAACTGTTCGCGTATACGGGCGTAGGCGCCGGTCGTGTGGGCCGACAGGGCAATGGCGGCGCAACCCATGGAGGGCAACGAGATGCCACGCCCGGCGGCAAGCGCGCTCATCAGCATCATCCAGCCTTCGCCGGCATACTCCTGCCCGCCGATGATGTTTTCGAGCGGGATGAACACATCCTTGCCCGTGGTCGGGCCGTTCATGAACATCGTGGAGGACGGGATGTGGCGGCGACCGGTTTCGACACCCTCGAGGTCGGTCGGAACGAGCGCACAAGTGATGCCGATATCGGGCGTTTCACCCAAAAGGCCATCGGGGTCCCGCAGCTTGAAGGCCAGACCCAGCACGGTGCAGACCGGCGACAGCGTGATGTACCGCTTGGCCCAGTTCAAGCGGATGCCCAGCACTTCCTCGCCTTTCCACTGGCCCTTGCAGACGACCCCGTCATCGACCATCGCGCCTGCGTCTGACCCGGCCTCGGCGCTGGTCAGGCCGAAGGCGGGCAGTTCGCGCCCGTCGGCAAGGCGGGGCAGCCAGTAGTCTTTCTGTTCGTCGGTGCCGAACTGGTGGATCAGCTCGCCGGGGCCAAGCGAGTTGGGCACCATGACGGTCACGGCGGCGGCGACAGAGCGCGTCGAGATATAGCGAACGATCTCGGAATGGGCGAAGGCTGAGAACTCCAGCCCGCCATGCGCCTTGGGAATGATCATCCCGAAGAACTTGTTGTCGCGCAGAAACTGCCAGACCTCCGGGGCAAGGTCGCCGGTTTCGTGGTTGATCTTCCAATCGTCGATCATCTCGCACAGCTGTTGCACGGGACCGTCGAAAAAGGCCTGTTCTTCGTCCGACAGTTTCGGCGTCTTGACCGCGCGCAGCTTGGACCAGTCCGGGTTCCCCGAGAAAAGCTCGGCCTCCCACCAGACTTCGCCGGCGTTCAGCGCTTCGCTTTCGGTCTTGGACATCCCGGGCAAAACGCCCTTGGCCCATTTGAAGACGGGCTTGGTGATCGCGCGTGCGCGGAAGCTGGACATGCGGGAACTCCTTTCGGCACAAAACGTGCGGGCTTGAGCAAAAGTTCCGTTCGCGCGCGGTCGGCAAGACCGACAGCGCATTCGGATGAGACCTGCATCATAGCATTTTGCGCGATGTTCCGGCAGAGGGGGGCCGGAACCCGAGAGCTGGCGCGTCAGCTGAGCGTGTCCAAAAGCTGGAACACCATGCCGCTGGGCGTCTCCTGGAACCAGGCGGTGACGCCGAACACATCGGCCAGGCGCCGGGAGGTCAGAACATCCTGCGGTGGACCATCGGCAACCAGGCCCTTACCGCCGAGCAGGATGAGCCGGGTGCAGTGGCGTGCTGCAAGCCCCAGGTCATGCAGCGAAACCAGTGAGGATTTGCCACTTCGTGCCAGCGCCGCAAAGGTCTGCATGGTCGAGATCTGGTGTGCGGGGTCAAGGCCCGCGATGGGCTCATCGGCCAGCAGCAGCGGCGTCTCCTGCGCAAGTGCGCGCGCGATCAGGACCCGGGCCTGTTCGCCGCCCGAAAGCTGGGTGGCATCGCGGTGGCGCATGCCGCCGAGTTCCATCCGGTCCAGCGCGGTGTCGACAGCCTTGCGATCGTGGTCGGCGGGGTTCTGGATCGACTTCAGGTGCGGTGTCCGGCCCAGCGTGACCACGGTTTCCACGGTGACGGGCCAGGCGATCTCGCGCGCTTGCGGCATCCATGCCGCTTGCCGGGCCCGCGCGTTCTCGGACAGCGCCGCAAGACTGCATGTTCCGGTGAACGGCAGAAGACCCAGTGCCGCGCGCATCAGCGTGGTCTTGCCGGCGCCGTTGGGGCCGATAAGCCCCACGAACTCGCCCGGTCCGATATCGAAGGTGACGTCGCGCAGAACGTCCCGCCCCTTGAGCGACACCGACAGGTCCTTGACCGAGAGAAGCGTCATATCCGTTCCCGCCGCAGTTTCAGGATCAGGTGCAGGAAGAGCGGTGCGCCGACGAGGGCCGTGAGCACGCCCAGCTTGAGGTCGCGCGACGGAAGGACCACCCGCACGGCGATGTCGGCGGTCAGCACCATCGCCGCACCGCCCAGGGCCGAGGCCCAGAGCAAGCGCGACGGATGCGCGCCGACCAGGGGCCGCAACAGGTGCGGCACCACGAGGCCGACAAATCCGATTGCGCCGGCCACGGCCGTGCCCGCGCCGACGACACAGGCGGTCCCCAGCACCAGCATCAGGCGCAGACGGGTCAGGCCGATCCCCATGGCCTGCGCCGAATCCTCGCCCAGGGTCAGCGCGTCGAGCCCGCGGCCAAGGCCGCCCAGCAGGGCAAAGCCCACCGCCATGAACGGCGCGGCAAGCCAGACGTGGGTCATGGATCGGTCGGCGAGCGAGCCCATCATCCAGAAGACGATCTCGCTTGCGGCGAAGGGGTTGGGCGACAGGTTCAGCACGAGCGACGTCAGCGCGGCCGCCAGCGCCGAAACGGCGATCCCGGCCAGTATCAGGGTCAGCGACGTGCCGCGCGACCCGGCCAGCGCCATGATCAGGAACACGCCGCAAAGCGCACCGGCCAGGGCCGAGAAGGGCAGGGCCAGCGCGAAGGACGCGGCCACGCCGGTGTGGATGGCCAGCACCGCGCCGAACGCCGCGGAGCCGGACACGCCGATCAGCCCCGGTTCCGCCAGCGGATTGCGCAGGTAGCCCTGCATCGCGGCACCGGCAAGACCGAGGCTGGCGCCGATCATCAGGGCCAGCAAGGCTCGGGGCAGGCGGATTTCGCGCATGACAAGCGTCATCGCGCCGCCGTCGTCGACGAAGAGCGCTGAAAGGCTGTCGGTGATGCCGATCTCGGCGGGGCCAATCAGCAGGGATCCGAAGAACAGCCCGACGACCAGAACGCACAGGATGATCGCCAGACGGGTCATGGCGTGTTTTTCGTCAGCCGATGACGGGTCTCGGCCAGCGATTCTATGGCGCGCAGCACGTGGGGCGTGCCACAGACCCAGTCGCTGTCCGTGACCGTGGCAAAGGGCAATTCGGCGCGCAGCGCCTCGACCACCGGATGCTGCATGATCGCCTCGGAGCGCGAGGCGCCGGGATATGGCTGCGAAGTGATGACGATGTCGGGATCAAGCATCGCCAGCGTTTCCAGCTGGATTTTCATCTGAGTGCCGAGCCCGGCCTTGACCGCCGCGTTGTCGAAGCCCGCGGCCTGAAGGATCTGATCCGACAACGTGCCTGCCGGCGACGTATACCCGCTGGCGTAGTACAGCATCGCGTCGGGCCGGTCGCCGCTGTCCTGTTGCAGCGCGGCAAGGCGCGCATCGAAATGGGCGACCATCTCGCGTGCGGCGGACTGCCGGTGCAGAATCTCACCCATGCGAAGAATGTTACTGCGGATCTCTGGCAGGGATCGAGCCTGCTCGAACTCGACCACCTCGACGCCCAGCCGGCGCAGCATGGCGACACTGGCGCGCGTCGTGAAATTGCCCGCCAGAACCAGGTCGGGCTTCATCAGGTAGATTTCTTCGGCCAGGCCCTGGTTTATCACGTAGTCCCGCGCCTCTTCGGTCATCGCCGACATCCGCGGGTCGAGCGAGATGTCGGAAACCGAATGCAACTGCCCCGGCCCGGCAAGCAGCATGGCAAGCTGATCGGTGCAGAGATTCATCGACACGACGCGGCGCGGCGCGTCGGCGGAGGCAAGGCCCGCCCAACACAGGATCACTGCGAGGGCGAGCCGGGTCGCGACGATATGAAAGCGCCGCGCCGCCATGTCAGAAGTTCGCGGTCACGCCGAAGAACGCGGTGCGGCCTTGGGTCGAGTATCCGTCCAGTTCTTCGTAGCTTTCGTCCGTCACGTTATGGATCCGTCCGTAGACCTGGATGTCATCGGTAACTTCGTGGCTGAAGCCGACATTCACAAGCGTATAGTCCTGAAGCTCTACCACATTCGCACCGAGCGACGCCGCGGTGAAGTCGCTGTCGAAGAGACCGGCGACATGCTGCACCTCGAGGTTCAGGCGGGTGCGGTCATTCGGCATCAGGTAGCCCAGCCGCAACAGCGCCTCGTGCTCGGGGCGCCGGACCTCGACGCTGCCGTCAGGGTTTTCGGCGTCGAGCCAAGTATAGCTGAGCGACATGTCCAGCCGGTCGGTCAGGGCGGCGCTGGCGGCGACCTCGATGCCTTGCCGGTCGCTTGTGCCGGTCTGGTTGACTGGTGTCGAGATCCCCGTGCCAGGGTCGAAGACCGACGTGATCTCGTCCGTCAGTTCCTCGTTGAAATAGGTCACGTCGATCAGGCCACGACCGTTCAGGAATTGCTGCTCGACACCGAAATCCCAGCCTTTGCTCTGTTCGGGTTCAAGGTTCGGGTTGCCGGCGAAGTTGGCGAAGAAGCCGAATTGCTCGATCAGCGTCGGGTTCTGGACGCCGGTGCCATAAGAGGCATGCAGGCGCGTCGTCTGGTTGGGCAACTGGTAGGAGGCACCGATCGCGTAGGTCGTGAAATCCTCGAATTTGTCATTGAAATCGTGCCGCACGCTGCCCTGTAGCGCAAAGCCATTTCCGAAATCGCCCTGGTATTCGAGCGCGATGGCCGTCTGTTCACGCGAACGTTTGACGAGCTGTCCCGGCGCGAAGACGATCGTGGGATCGTTTTCCTTGTAGGTCAGACGCTCCCATTCGGCGGCGAAGCTACGGGTATGGTTGGCGCTGTTGAGGGTGGGCGCGTCCAGCGCGACCGTGCCGCGATAGGCGACTTTTGCGCGGGTGCCGGAATTGTCTGAATTGCGCACGCCGGCGCCGCTCACACCCTGGCGGTCGATCGTGCCGAAAGACAGGTCAACCCGGTTCAGGAGCCGCCCGCCAAGCGTATCGAGTTCTGCGTAAAGGCCACCATAGGTTTCCTGAAGCGATGTGCCCGACAGGTCATCGACGACAAGACCTGCGCGGGTCGGGGCGCCGAACACGCCGCTGTCGCTGTCGCCGGTGCGGTCGACATGGCGGATACTGCCGCCGATCGTCAGAACCTCGTTCACACGGTAGCGGCCCTTGAGGTTGTAGGTGCGGTTCAGATCGCCGTCATCCTCGCCGCCGGGCGTGCCGGAAATGTCGAATCCGCCGGTTTCGCGCCGCGCAGCGGAAAAGCTGAGTTGACCGCGTTCGGTATTCAGGCGCAGGCCGAGGCGGCCCTCGGTGGTGCCGTCCGATCCCACTTCAAAACCGACGTTGCCAGAGAAACCCGGCTCTTGCGCCGTCTTGGTGGTGATCGAAATGACCCCGCCGATGGCGTTGGAGCCGTAAAGCGCCGATTGCGGTCCGCGAATGACCTCGATGCGCTCGATATCGGCGGCCAGAAGGCCGGAAAAGTCGTACTCGCCGGTATTGGGGGCGGCGACCTCGATCCCGTCGATCAGAACGAGCGTGTGGTTGCCTTCGTGACCGCGCAGACGCACCTGGGTGACGCTGCCATAGGCGCCGGTGCGGGATACGGAAACACCCGGCAGCGACCGCAGCAGGTCCGCGACGTAGACCGCGTTGCGGTCCTCGATTTCTTCCTCGGTGATGACGCTACCGGCCCGGCCATACGCGCTGCCTTCGATGGGCGTCAGACCGCCGGAGACGAAGATCGTGCCGAGGTCATAGGGTTCATCCTGCGCGACGGCAGGCTGGATGAAAAGGGCGGTGGTTGCCGCAAGGACGGACTTGAACGGGCGTGACATGGATTGTCCCTCCGGGGCGCGCTTGATGCGCTGATTTTTTGGTTCATGCCTGGAAGGAAACTCTTCGCAGACGGTGCAAGTGTCACCGCTACGGAAGATCCGTTGTCGAAACGCGCCCCGCGTTCGGACAGGGTGATCACCTCGGCAGGTCTCCTGACTTGCGGGTCAACGCTTGGCCGGGTCTTCCCATCATGCGCCGCATGACAGTGACATGGTCCGGCCTCGCTCTCCGCCTACAGTTGCGGGGGCAGTTGCGGAGTTGACGCCTGGCGCGTCGCACCGCATTCCCTATTCTCCCGCCGGAAAGCCGACAGGAACCGAAGCGACTCGAGTGTTAGTGCATGACGTTGGGTGAGGAAAGAGAAAATCCCAACGCGGGACCGGCTGACGTCTTGCCGTGTCAATTTGGTCTGGGTTTCGACCTGCGTCGCACGGTCGTCGGCCCAGGAAACCGAATCCGTAAGTTCATCCGGTGCCTGAGCGGTTTTCTTGAGTGTCCTGGCCTGCCTTCGGGTACGACGCGACAGGTCGTTCGAGAATTTCCCGAAATCAGGACAGGCAGGATTGGACGGTTTCCACCACGGTTCCTGCGTCGCGGGCAATCACGACGCCCGCATCGCGCAGAAGCGAAACCTTGTCATCAGCCGACAGGTTGCCGAAGACCGACAATGTGCCGGCGTGGCCCATCCGGCGGCCGACCGGCGCGTGGCGCCCCACCACCAGACCCACCACGGGCTTGCCGTAATCGACCGAAGAGAGATACTCGGCGGCCAGTTCCTCTTCGCGTCCGCCCATTTCGCCGATCAGCACCACGGCCTTCGTATCCGGGTCGTCACGGAACTTTTCCAGGCAGCCGACAAAGCCGATCCCGTGCAGCACGTCGCCTCCGACACCGACGGTTGTGGACTGGCCCAGATTGGCGGCGCTGCAACTGGCCAGAACCTCGGACGTGAGCGAGGCCGAGCGCGACGCGATGCCGATCTGGCCCGGCTTCGCGTCGACGGTCGGCATCACCCCTATCTTGCATTGTCCGGGCGTCAGGATTCCCTGGCTGTTCGGGCCGATCAGCATTGTCTGCGACCCTTCGAGCGCCTCCTTGACCCTGCGCATGTCGTGTTGCGGCACCCGTTCGGTGATGCAGACGACCACCTCTATCTCGGCTTCGATCGCCTCGATCATGGCGTCGGCGGCTTTGGGGGCGGGCACGGTGACAAGGCTGGCATTGGCCTTCGTTTCCTTGACCGCTTCGGCGCAGGTGTGAAAGACCGGCAAGCCGAGATGCGAGGTGCCGCCACGCCCGGGACGTACGCCCGCAACGCAGTTCGTTCCGTAACGCATCGCCTGGTCGGTATAGAACGTGCCGGCGCGACCGGTCATGCCCTGAACCAGGAGTCGGGTGTTCTCGTTGACCAGAATTGCCATCAGCGTGCCCCCTTGGATGCGATTTCGACCGCGCGGTTGACGGCCTCGGACATGGTGCCGCAAATCTCGACCGGCACCTTTCGGTCGACGAGAATGCGCTGGCCCCATTCGGCGTTCTGGCCGGCCAGACGGGCGATAACGGGCTTGGTGCCCTTGTTGCGCGAATAGGCGAAGTTCACGCCCTCGGCGATGGTATCGCAGACCGTCATGCCGCCACCATGCACATTCAGCAGGATGGCAGTGACCGAAGGCTCCTGCAGCAGCAGTTCGACGCCGCGGGCGATGTCCATGCTGGTGGCGGTCGTGCGGATATCCATGAAGTTCGCGGGCTTGCCGCCCGCATCGATGATCATGTCGTTCGTGGCCAGGCCCAGCCCCGCGCCGTTGACCACGACCCCGAGGTTGCCGGTCAGCTTGACGAAGTTGATGTTGCTTTTCTGCGCTGCGGTTTCCACGGCGGGCAGACCCTCGCCCGAGACCATCGAATCCCATTCCGGGTGCCGGAACGCGGCACTGGCATCCAGCGCGACCTTGGCGTCGATGGCCATCCAGGTGCCGTCGGGCGTGCGGACGAACGGGTTGATCTCCAGCAGCGCCATGTCGTTCTCGATGAACGCTTCGCAGGCCGATAGCAGTTGCTCGACAGCCTTCTCGTCCTCCATCCCGATGCCGGACAGAAACTCGGTCAGACCGGCGCGGTCCGCATCAATGCTGCCGGTCAGGCTGTGCTTGGCGACTTCGCTGGCGTTCATCTGCGCCTTCTGCTCGAATTCCACCCCACCATCGGGGGAGGCGACGAGTAGCGGTGCGCCAGTGTCGGGGTCTAGTGCGAAGGCAATGTAATACTGGGCGTCATGCTTGACGTCGGCTTCGACATAGACGGCATGCACCGTTTCACCGGTGGCGCCGGTCTGGTTCGTGATCAGTTGCTTTCCCAGAAGCCTGGCAGCCTCGTCCTTTACCGCAGAGGCGGTGGCGGCGAACTTGATGCCGCCGGCAAGGCCGCGCGCGCCCGAGGTGATCTGCGCCTTCACCACGAACTTGCGGGCCGGAATGTTGGCGCAGGCGGCCTCGGCCTCGTCAGGCGTGCGGGCCATCTTGCCCGGCGGCACGGACACGCCGTACTGGGCCAGCAATTCCTTGGACTGGTATTCTGCAAGCAGCATGCGCGGCCTCCCCTCGGCGATGGCTCTTGGTATTTGGTATGCCAAGACTAACAGTCGTGTCAATGAGGTGAGTATGCGTTGTGTTCTCCTATGGCGCCAGCCCCCTTGAAGGCTAGACCTTGGTATGAACACGCGTCCGTATGGCGGGGCTGCCGCGGACTGCGTGGGCCGGGAAATGCTCCCGGCCCGACGCTTGATGTCTTATTTTCCGATCGCCTCGAGCACCGCCTCACCCAATCCCGCGGGGGATTCGGCGACAACGATACCGGCGGATTTCATCGCCTCGATCTTGTCGTCGGCGCCGCCCTTGCCGCCGGCGACGATGGCGCCGGCGTGGCCCATGCGGCGGCCCGGAGGGGCGGTGCGGCCCGCGATGAACCCGGCGCAGGGCTTGGAGCGGCCTTTCTTGGCCTCGTCCTTGAGGAACTGCGCCGCGTCTTCCTCGGCGCTGCCGCCGATCTCGCCGATCATGATGATCGATTCCGTCTCGTCATCGGCCAGGAACCATTCCAGCACGTCGATATGCTCGGTGCCCTTGATGGGGTCGCCGCCGATGCCGACGCAGGTCGACTGGCCCAGGCCCACGTCGCTCGTCTGCTTCACGGCCTCGTAGGTCAACGTGCCGGAGCGGCTGACCACGCCGACGCTGCCGCGCTTGTGGATGTGGCCGGGCATGATGCCGATCTTGCACGCGTCGGGCGTGATGATGCCGGGGCAGTTGGGGCCGATGAGGACAGAGCTGCTGCCTTCGAGCGCGCGCTTGACGCGCATCATGTCTAGGACCGGCACGCCCTCGGTGATCGCGACGATCAGCGGAACCTCCGCGTCGATTGCCTCGAGGATCGAGTCGGCGGCGAAGGGCGGCGGCACGTAGATGACCGAGGCGTTGGCGCCCGTCTTGTCCACCGCTTCATGGACCGAGTTGAAGACCGGCAGGTCCAGGTGCGTCTGGCCGCCTTTGCCGGGGGTGACGCCCCCGACCATTTGCGTGCCGTAGGCGATGGCCTGTTCGGAGTGAAAAGTGCCTTGCGAGCCAGTCAGGCCCTGGCAGATGACTTTGGTGTCTTTGTCGACGAGGACAGCCATTGTGGCGTTCTCCTTAATACAATCTTTGGGAAGGTAAGGTGGGTTGAAACCCACCCTACGAAGGCTCAGCCCTTGACGGCTTTCACGATCTTCTGGGCGCCGTCCTTGAGGTCGTCGGCGGCGATCACGTCAACGTCGGAGTTGTTGATGATCTCCTTGCCCTTCTCGACATTGGTGCCCTCGAGGCGCACGACCAGCGGGACCTGAAGCCCGACCTCTTTCACGGCCGCGACCACGCCCTCGGCGATCACGTCGCAGCGCA
>NZ_PPFE01000013.1 GCF_002917925.1 Roseovarius confluentis
GTCGGCCGGCGCGGGCTTCGTCGTCGTCGTCTGCGGCGAGATCATGACCATGCCGGGCCTGCCCAGCCGCCCCGCGTCCGAATCCATCCGCCTGAACGACCAGGGCGAAATCGAAGGATTGTTCTAAAGGACCGGTTTTCCCCACCCCATGCGAGCGGTATAGGGTGGGGGACCATTTTCGGGCCGGGAGGAAAGACATGACGGCAGAGATTATCGACGGCAAGGCGTTTGCCGCAAAAGTGCGCGAGAAGGTGGCGGGCCACGTGGACCGCCTGAAGGAAGAACACGGCATCACGCCGGGGCTGGCCGTGGTGCTGGTGGGCGAGGACCCGGCAAGCCAGGTCTACGTCCGCTCGAAGGGCAAGCAGACCGTCGAGGTCGGCATGAATTCCTACGAGCACAAGCTGGAGGCGGACACCTCGGAAGAGGATCTGCTGGCGCTGATCGACAAGCTGAACAACGACAAGGACGTGCATGGCATCCTTGTGCAGCTGCCGTTGCCGGACCACCTGGATTCCGACCTGGTGATCAACTCGATCGACCCGGCGAAAGACGTGGACGGGTTTCACATCTCGAACGTGGGCCTGCTGGGCACGGGACAGAAAAGCATGGTGCCCTGCACGCCGCTGGGCTGTCTGATGATGCTGCGCGAACACCACGGGAGCCTTTCCGGCATGGACGCGGTGGTTGTCGGGCGCTCGAACATCGTGGGCAAGCCGATGGCGCAGCTTTTGCTGGGCGACAGCTGCACCGTGACCATCGCGCACAGCCGCACCAAGGACCTGCCCGAGGTCGTGCGCCGCGCCGATATCGTGGTGGCCGCCGTGGGCCGGCCCGAGATGGTGCCGGGTGACTGGATCAAGGAAGGGGCCACCGTGATCGACGTGGGCATCAACCGGGTCGAGCGCGACGGCAAGAACAAGCTGGTGGGCGATGCCGATTACGAGAGCTGCGCGGCGCGCGCGGGGGCGATTACGCCCGTTCCCGGCGGCGTCGGGCCGATGACCATCGCGTGCCTGCTGGCCAACACGGTGACGGCCTGCTGCCGTGCCAACGGGTTGTCGGAGCCGGAAGGCTTGACGGCGTAAGACCTCTTGCCCGGCGGCCCCCGCCGGGCAGCCCCCGACCGCCCCCACGGGCGGGGGCTTCACCCCCACCCTCGGTCGGGGACTGCCCTCATTTCTTTTCGGCCTTGTCGCAGGTCTTGCGCACGTCGCTAAAGGTCCACCGGGATCATGGTGCCGACCATCATGGCGATGTGGCGTTCCGCACCGTCGGTCACGGCAAAAATATCCGATTGCACCACCATCAGGCGGCGGCCCGGCTTGATCACCCGGCCCCGGGCCACAAGGGTGTCGCCCGCGCCGGGAGCCAGCAGGTTGATCTTCATCTCAGTGGTCATCACCTCCATCCCCTCGGGGATCAGGGTCAGCGCGGAATAGCCCGCGGCACTGTCGCCGATGGCGAAGGTCAGGCCGGCATGGGCGACCCCCTGCTGCTGGCGGCTGCCCTCGAGGATGGGGGCGGTGATCTCGACCCGGCCTTCGGCGATGCCGGTGAGCGTGGCGCCCAGCGTCTGCATCATGGATTGCCGGGCAAAGCTGTCGCGGATGCGGGTCTCGAAGGGAGCAGACATGGGGCTGGGGTCTCCGTAGGGTGTCCGGACAGTCTAGGCCGTGCGCGTGTGAATAGGAACCGCGCCGGTCATGCCTTTGCGCCGCGCGGCATGGGCGCGGGATGGGGGGTCTTGCCCGTCAGGATCGCCAGCGCCTCGGGGCGCATGAGATCGCAGAGCGCGGTGTCGTGGCTGCGCAGGCCGCCGGTATAGGTGCCGTAGGCGGGCATCACCAGCCGGTCGCTGTCGAGCAGGAAGGCGGGCCGGGTGATGGCGCGGCCCCGGACAGGCAGGGTGACCTTGGGGTGATAGTGCCCTGACACCTCGCCGGAAAAGCCCTGTTGCGCGATGTGGCGGAAGGTGAGCGGCGGGACAGGCAACTCGAACAGATGCGCGCCGCCAAGGTCGACGGGGCCGGGATCGTGGTTGCCCTCGATCCAGACCCAGCGGCGGCCGGCCTGAAGGCGGCTGATCCAGAGTTTTTCGGCATCGAGAAGGGCGCGGGCGGCCAGCGCGTCGTCGAAGCTGTCGCCGAGGCAGATGACGGTATGGGCACCGGTGGCTTCCAGGTCGGCCTGCAGCCGCGACAGGGTGTCGTGGGTCTCGTAGGGGGGCAGTTGCGCCTCGCCCAGGCGGGCCCGGCGTTCGGTCTTGCCCAGGTGCATGTCCGACACGCAAAGCAGGTTCAGGTCACGCCAGAAAAGCGCGCCGGAGCCGAGGGCGGTGAGACGGGCGCCTGCCAATGTGAACTCGTAGCCGTTCATGCTTCGTTCATCACGCGGGGCGACTGATTTTGCAAGGGCTTTTCCGGGTGTCAGGCGAGACCGGCAGCCTGCATCAGGCGTTGGGTTTCTTCCTCAATCAGGCGGTCCTGTGCGCTGCCTTCGACGGGGGTGCGTCCGGCCTCGAGGAACAACGGCGCTGCAAAGGGCGTGACGCGGGGCAGGCGGACAAGGTCGACGCGGTTGCCGATGCGGTCGAGCATCTCCTCGATCCGGCCAAAGTCGATCAGGCCGCGCATTGCCTCTTGCCTTGTGATGTCCAGGAGCAGGTGATCGGGGTCGTATTTGGCCAGCGTGTCGTAAAGGATATCGGAGGAAAACGTGGCCTGCCGCCCGGATTTGCGGACCTGGGGCAGGTTGCGCTGGATCAGGCCCGCGATGGTGGCGGAGGCGCGAAAGGTACGTTTTATCAGCTGGTTACCGGCCAGCCACTTGTCGAGGCCTTCGCGCAGGGCGGCGCGGTCCAGAAGGCCGGTGGCGTCGGTCAGCGGTTCCAGCCCCCAGATGAGGGTGGCGTAATCGGTCGAGACGAAACCCATGGGGGCAAGACGCATCTCCTCCATGCGTTTGCTGAGGATCAGGCCCAGCGTCTGTTGCGCGTTGCGGCCGGCGAAGCCGTAGATGCAGGCATGTTCGCGCCCGTCATGGGGGAAGCTTTCGATGAGCAGGCGGCCTACCTTGGGCAGTTGCGACACGTCTTGCTGGAGCGCAATCCAGTCGGCGGTATGGGCCGGAAGGGCGGAGTGGTCGCCGGAATGCAAGAGCGACAGGATGCGCTGGCTGAGCTGGGTGGAGGTGGCGAACTTCGTCCCGGCGAAGGTGGCGATCTTGGGTTTCTTCGCGGCGTCGCGGCTGACCTCGACCACGGTTTCGCGCAGGCCTTCGTATTTCACGATCTGCCCGCCGATCAGGAACGTGTCGCCGGGGGTGAGGGAGGCGGCGAAGCCTTCCTCGACCTCGCCCAGCGGCTTGCCGCCGCGGTTGCGGCGCATCCGGACCTTCAGCAGATCGGCGTCCTGGATGGTGCCTATGTTCATGCGGATCAGGCGGGCGCTGCGTGGATCGCGCAACTGCGACAGGCCGTCGCGATTGAGCAGGCGCTGCCATTGGTCATAGGCGCGCAGGGCATAGCCGCCGGTTGCGCAAAAATCGAGGCAGGCGTCGAACTGGGCGCGGGTGAGGGTGGCATAGGCGCCGACGGTCTTGATTTCCTCGAACAATGCATCTGCATCGAACGGTCCGGCGCAGGCGCGGATGAGGATGTGCTGGCAGAGCACGTCGCGGGGGCCGGGGCCGCGTGGCTCGCCGTCGAGGTCGTGGTCACGGACGGCCTCCAACGCGGCATGGCATTCGATGACCTCGAACCGGTTGGCGGGGACGAGCAGCGCCTTTGATGGCGCGTTGTAACGGTGGTTGGCGCGGCCGATGCGCTGCACCAGCCGCTTGACGTTCTTGGGCGCGCCGACCTGGATCACGAGGTCGACGTCGCCCCAGTCGATGCCGAGGTCCAGACTGCCGGTGCAGACCACGGCGCGCAGCTCGCCGCGCTGCATGGCGGCCTCGACCCGCTCGCGCTGTGCCCGGTCGAGCGAGCCGTGGTGGATGCCGATCGGCAGGGCGTCTTCATTGGCGAGCCAGAGGTTGTGAAAGAAGATCTCGGCCTGGGCGCGGGTGTTGTGGAAGATGAGGGTGATGCGGTGGCGTTTCACCTCTTCCAAAACGGCGGGGATCGAATAGGCCGCACCACCCCCGGACCAAGGTGGGGTGGCATCGGTTTGCAGCATGGCGATATCGGGCTCGGGGCCGGGATCGGCCATGAGGATTTCACAAGGGTCGGGGTGGCGGGCGAGCAGGCGCGCGATGGCGGCGGGGTCCTCGACCGTGGCCGAGAGGCCCACGCGGCGCAGGCCGGGACACATGGCCTGAAGGCGGCTGAGGGCGAGGAAAAGCTGGTCGCCGCGCTTCGACTCGGCCAGCGCGTGGATCTCGTCGACGACGATGCGTTTCAGCCCTGCAAAGATGCGCGGGGCATCTTCGTAGGACGTGAGGAGTGCCAGGCTTTCGGGCGTCGTCAGCAGGATATGCGGCGGGTCGGCGCGCTGGCGGCGCTTGGCCGACGAGGACGTGTCGCCGGTGCGGTCCTCGATGCGGATGGGCAGGTCCATCTCTGACACAGGCGTGGTGAGGTTGCGCTTGATGTCGGCCGCGAGCGCCTTGAGTGGCGAGATGTAGAGCGTGTGCAGCCCCTCGTGGCCGTGCTCGGCGATGTCCACCAGCGTGGGAAGGAAGCCCGCCAGTGTCTTGCCGCCGCCGGTGGGGGCGATGAGCAGCAGGGCGGGGTCATCGGCGCGGTCCAGCATCGCCTGCTGGTGCGGGTGGATGGACCAGCCGCGCGAGGCGAACCATTCAGTGAACACGGGGGGTAACGACGTCATCCGCCAGATGTAGGCGGAACCGCAAAACTTTTCAGGAAAAGTTTTGCCCGGAGTTTTCAAAAACTCCGGGCGGCGCTTACTTCACGATGGTCTCGTCCTTGACGAACATGTTCGCCCAGGCACGGTCCAAGAGGTCGGGACGCATCTGGTAGGGAATGCCCTCGAATTCGCAGATCGAAATCATCTGGTCGATCAGGAAGATCGGCTGGTAGTTGGCGTAGACGTTGTTGATCGTCGGGTACTTGACCTTGAGCAGATGCAACAAGGTGTCCTCGTCCAGCGGCATGCCGCGTTTCTTGGCCACCATGGCGAAGATCTTGAGGAAGTCCTGCTGGTTCGGGCCGTCGATCTTGATCTTGAAGAAGATCCGGCGCAGGGCGGCCTGGTCGAAGATCTCGTTGGGGTGGAAGTTGGTCGAGAAGATCACCAGCGTGTCGAACGGCACCTCGAACTTTTCGCCCGATTGCAGCGCGAGGATGTCCTTGGATTCCTCGAGCGGGACGATCCAGCGGTTGACGAGGCTTTGCGGCGGCTCTGCCTGGCGGCCAAGGTCGTCGACGATGAAGATGCCGCCCGTCGATTTCAACTGCAGCGGTGCCTGGTAGGTTCGCGCGGTCGGGTTGTAGACCAGGTCGAGCATCGACAGGCTGAGCTCGCCCCCGGTGATGACCGTGGGCCGTTCGCAGCGCACGTAACGCGTGTCGAAGGTGCGCTTGCGGCGCAGGGAGTTGGGGTCGTCGACCTCGACCTCGGCCTTGGAATGGACGATCGGGTCGTAGACGGTGATGACCTGGCCCGCGTATTCGATGGCGCGGGGGACATAGATCTTGTCGCCCATGGCGTCGCGGATGCCGTTCGAGATCGAGGATTTCCCGTTGCCGGGCGGGCCGTACATCAGGATCGAGCGGCCGGCCGACACGGCAGGGCCGAGGTGATCGAGCAGATCGTTGGGCAGCACGAGGTGGCCCATGGCGCCGGTCAGCTCGTCCCGGGTGATCTGGATGTTGCGGATCGACTGGCGCTTGACCTGTTCACGGTAAACCGCCAGCGGCACGGGCATGGCGCCGAAATATTCCGATTGCGACAGCGCGTCGAGGGCGCGGGACTTGCCCGCGTCGGTCAGCTGAAAGCCCATCTCGCCGCCCGAATTGGCGTTGAGCGTGCCGGTCGCCTCGAGCAGGCGTTGCTGGCGCGCCATGTCCACCAGTTCCTGCGTGACGGCGCGAGGCAGGCAGATCGCCTCGGAGATTTCGCTGACCATGTCGAGGTTCTTGCGGAACATGGTCTTCAGCAGGATGTCCCGCATCATGACGATGGGGAGCTGCATTTCGTCGAGCCCGGAGGGTGGCGGGGGCGGCTGAACGCCGTTGGTCACTTGCATATTCATGGTTTTCTGCCCGTTTTCTTCGACAAGTTGACATGTCTCAGGCACCGCATACTGCGGCGCAATCCGGGGCAGGATGGCATCAAATCATGCGGAAATTGTGGTCGCGCGCGGGCGTGGTTGGGGCAGGCGCCTCAGGCGCCGTAGGCGGCGCCGAGGCCGAGATAAATCACGAGTGTCGCGCCCAGGGCGAAGCCCATGGGAAACTTCTTGCCGCGGTCCCAGCTGATCCAGTCGGGGGCGAGCCGGCGCAGCGGCGTGTGTTTCGCCAGCCGGTGCGTGACGAAACAGGCCAAAAGGTTGGCGGTAAAGAGAAACATGATGATCCGCCAGTCGGCTGGGGCGATGAAGGGCGCCGCGGCGGCGATGAACTTGCTGTCGCCCGCGCCCATGAGCCCGCCGGCATTGGCGATGAAGCCGATCACGAGGGCGATGAACATGATCGCGATGCGCCATGCGTAGTCGGGCCAGAACGGGGTGACGGCCCAAAGGCCGACGATCACGAAGATCCCCGCCAGCGTCAGCACCGAGGTGTTGGGAATGCGCATGGCCTTGAGGTCACTCCACATCACCCAGAGGCAGACCGGAGTGACGAAGGGCAGGAACCAGAGCGCCGCCCAACTGGTGATTTCAAGGGGCATGACCCGCGCCTCGCACGTCTTTTATTCGACGTTGTTTTCCAGCGCATTCAGGCTGCGCGCGGCGGCCTCGAAATGCTGGGGATGCGTGTCGATGGCGTCGCGCAGAAGGCCCTTGCCGATATTGGTGTCGCCCTGCTTGATGGCCGAAAGACCCAGCGTGTAGAGCAGTTGCGCGCGCTCTTCCTGGCTGGTCTGCAGGACAGGCATGGAATATTTCTTTTGCGCGCCGCGCGCCAGGACAAGGTTGTTCTTGGCGGTGAACAGGCTGTCATCCTGTCGGATCGCGTCGGTGAACAGGCGCTCGGCGGCGGCGAAGTCGCCGCGGGTCAGCTTGGAATAGCCCCAGTTGTTCATGACGCTGGCGGGCTGGGTCGTGAGGCCGACGGCGGTCTCGTAGAAGCTGTCGGCCTTCTGCCAGTTCTGGTTGCTGTCGGCGATCATCGCCTCGAGCCGGTAGCGCTTGAAGGTCTCATGGGTCGGCGGGACGGAATCCAGCACCTCGTCGGCGCGTTTCCATTCGTTGTTGCGAATGAGCGCGTCGGCGTATTCCACCTGGTCGTCATTGGTGGACTTTTCATGCTCGACCACGTTTTGCCAGGCCGCGACGGCCTCGGTGTGGCGCTTGGCGCGAATGAGCGATAGCGCGAGGCCGCGGCGCACGTCGATGCGGTCGGGCTTTTCGCCCAGAGTGCGCTGGAAATATTTCACGGACTCGTTTGGGTCTGCCACGGTCAGCATGACATCGCCGAGATTGCTTTCGTCGACGACGTTGAGATCGGACAAGGCCCGGTCCACATCGGCCTTGCCGGCCTTTTCATCACAAGCGGAAAGGGCAAATGCGCTGCCCACGCAGATGCACATAAGAATAGGGTGGCGCATTTTTTGCGTCCTTTTACTGCCTTTGCCTCAGCCTGGTATACTGCGGATCAGGTAGTCGCTGCTCCCGCGCCGCACCAGTTTATAATCTTGCTCTAACTCTTCACTATAAAGAGAATTTTCCGATTTTGCGAGAACTAACCGCAAATTGTCTCGGATTGAGTCACTTTGGCCATTGTCGAGCGCGTAGGCCTTTTTGAACACCTGTTCGGCCTCGCCGTTTTCGCCCTTTTCCAGCAGGACAACGCCAAGGTTGTTCCAGACTTCGGGCGAGAATTCGTCTTTTTCGATGGCCTGTCGCAGTAGGCGTTCGGCGGTGTGCAGACGCCCCAGGCCGAGATTGGCGGTGCCCAGGCCGCCAAGCACATCGGCGCTCATGCCCTCGTCGAGGGCGGCGCGGGAAAAGGCGTCGATGGCCAGTTCGTACTCGCCGGCGGCCACGAGGCGGTGACCGACCAGCTTGGAGTCGACGGCCTCGCCATCCTTTGCGACGCCGGGGGCGTAGGGGCTGTCGGGATCACGCGAAGCGCCTTCGCCGCAGCCCGCGACGAGAGCGAAGGAAACCAGAAGCCAGACACCTGCTCGTGCCATGCCGGTTATGTCGCCTCTTCGTTGTGGCGGCAGGCCCGCGCGGGACCTGCCTTTCGTTGGTCCGGCCGTTACTGGCCCGCCATCGTGAAGAGTTCCATGATCCCCAGCACCGACGGGCCGACCAGAATGATCAGCAATGGCGGCACTGTAAGCATCATCGTGGCCAATGTCATCTTCGTCGGCAGCTTGTTGGCCTTTTCTTCGGCCCGCATGACCCGTTTGTCACGCATCTCGCCGGCATAGACGCGCAGGGCGTCGGCGATCGAGGTGCCGAAGGATTGTGATTGCACCAGCACGGTCACGAAGCTGGAGATATCCTGCACGCCGCAGCGTTCGGCCATTTCGTTCAGGACCGAGGGTTTGTCCCGTCCGGCCTTGACCTGGTGGGAGACGATCTCGAATTCCTCGGACAACGCAGGATAAGAGGCGCGGATTTCCTTGGACACCCGGATGATTGCCTGGTCGAGCGACTGGCCCGCCTCGACGCAGGTCAGCATCATGTCGAGGCTGTCGGGGAAGCCTTCCTCGATTTCCTGCTGGCGCTGCTGCTGGCGCTTGGTCACCCAGTATTTCGGTATCAGGTAGCCGATCCCGCCAGGGCCGAGGATATACATCATCGTTTGCGTCGTGGTCGTGTCCTCGGCACCCGCCAGGAACACCAGGAAGTACAGCACGCCGAGGATCAGAAACCCGATGCCGAGCGCGAACTGCGCGAAGTGGAAATAGCGCACGGCGTCGCGGCTGCGATAGCCGGCCTGCATCAAGGTCAGGCGGATCTGGCTGAGCTGCTTTTCATCCTCGGGTTCGAGGAACTTCGCATATTTGTCCAGCTTCGCGTTGCGCTGGCCCGAGCGAAGTTTCTTCTTCTGCTCTTCCTGCGACACGCCCGAGCGCGACGCCTTCTTGATCTTGTCCAGAGGGTCTTTCGACTCGCGGATCAGGATCGGGATCGTCAGCAGGACCAAGAGCAGGCCCAGCGTGCCGACCGCGATCAGCGGGCCGAAGGGTCCCAGCGTATCTGTCATGAGTTGTGTCAGGGTATCGAGCATGATCGTGGCCTTACACTTTGATGTTCACGAGGGCGCGCATCACGAAGAGGTTCGCCACGAGGAAGAAGCCCACGGCCAGGCAGGCCGGGATGAAGTAGGGGTGTTCCATCGCCTCGTCGTAATAGTTGGGCTTGATCATCTGGATCGCGATCAGCGCCAGGATCGGGAAGCCCGACAGGAACTTGCCCGACCACTTGGCCTCGGCGGTGATGGCCTTGACGCGGCGGAACAGGCGGAAGCGGGCGCGGATCACCTTGGCCAGACCATCGAGGATCTCGGCCAGGTTACCACCCGATTGCTGCTGGATGGTCACGGCCACGGCGAGGAAGCGCAAATCCTGCATGTCCAGCCGTTCGGCCATGTCCTTAAGCGCCTCGCCCATGTCGCGGCCATAGGCGGCCTCGTCGGCGATGACGCCGAATTCGGTGGCCAGCGGGTCGGCGACCTCGTTGGCGACGATGGAAATGGCCGAGCTGAACGGGTGGCCGACACGCAAACTGCGCACCATGAGTTCGATGGCGTCGGGCAGCTGTTCTTCCAGCATGGCCATGCGTTTGCTGGCCTTCATGTTGACCCAGACAAAGATGCCGCCGACGCCCATCGCGACGGAGACGAGAATGCGCACGGGTAAGGCGGTGCTGGTGCCGACCGACAGGCCGATAAAGGCGATGAAGCCGCAGGCCACCATCAGCATCATCAGCTGCTTGGGCGAGAACGCGATGGCCCCCATCTGGGCCTTGGTGGCGAGGATCGAGTAAAGCGGGATCTTGCGCGCCTTGAGATGCTGTTCCATCTCCTTGCGCAGCTTTTCCATCACCTCCTCGCGATTTCCGCCCTTGTCGAGCATCTCCAGCCGGCGGTTCACGCGGTTGTTGAGGCTGATGGAGCGTCCGAAGACGGTCAGGTAAAGACCCTGAACGAGGACCATGATCCCGATGAAGATCAGGCCGTAAATGATTGGCTCTGCACTGATAGACATAGCGTTTACTCTCCCACGGGTTCATAGATGCTGGGCGGCAGGTCATACCCCCACAAGCGGAACCGTTCTGAAAAATTCGACCGCACACCTGTGCCGGTGAAATGGCCGATGATCTTGTTGTCGGGCGACAGGCCGACGCGCTGGAAGCGGAAGATCTCCTGCATGGAAATCACGTCGCCCTCCATGCCGGTGATCTCGGTGATCGAGGTCATCCGGCGCGAGCCGTCCTGAAGGCGGCTGGCCTGCACCAGAAGGTTCACGGCCGACGCGATCTGCGAGCGCACCGCCTTGAGCGGCATCTCGATCCCGGCCATGGCGACCATGTTTTCCAGGCGGCTGATCCCGTCGCGCGGGTTGTTTGCGTGGATCGTGGTCATCGAGCCGTCGTGGCCGGTGTTCATGGCCTGCAGCATGTCGATCACTTCCTCGCCGCGCGTCTCGCCGACGATGATGCGGTCGGGGCGCATCCGCAGGGCGTTTTTCAGACAGTCGCGCGGGGAAACTTCGCCTTTGCCCTCGACGTTGGGCGGGCGGCTTTCCATTCGGCCCACGTGGATCTGCTGCAGCTGAAGTTCCGCGGTATCCTCGATCGTCAGGATGCGTTCGGCATTGTCGATGAAGGACGACAGCGCGTTGAGCGTGGTCGTCTTGCCCGAACCGGTACCGCCCGAGACGATCACGTTGAGGCGCGTGGCAACGGCGGCCTGAAGATAGGCCGCCATTTCCTCGGAAAAGGCGCCGAAATTCACCAGGTCGTCGATGCCCAGCTTGTCCTTCTTGAACTTACGAATGGACACCAGGCTGCCATCCACCGCGACGGGCGGGACCATGGCGTTGAAACGCGAGCCATCCTGCAGGCGGGCGTCGACGTAGGGGTTGGATTCGTCGACGCGCCGGCCCACGGCCGACACGATCTTGTCGATGATCCGCAGAAGGTGCTTTTCATCCTTGAAGGTCGTGTCGGTCAGTTCCAGCCTGCCCGCACGTTCCACGAACACCTGCTGCGGGCCGTTGACCAGAATATCGTTGACGGTGTCGTCCTTCAGGAGCGGTTCCAGCGGGCCAAGGCCGCGCACCTCGTCATAGAGGTCCTGTGTCAGCGTGGACCGGTCCTCGCGATTCAGAACGATGCTGCGTTCTTCCAGCGCCTCGCCTGCAATCGACGCGATCTCCGCGCGCAGGTCAGCCTCCGTCGCACTTTCCAACGCGCCGAGGTTCAGGTTGTCCAGAAGCGCGCGGTGCAGTTCGATCTTGATCTCGGACAAACGTTCCTTGCGCTTGCGGTCCTTGTCCTGCGGCGACGTAGTTGCCGCCGCTTTCTGAAGCGGTTTGCGCAGCGAGACGCTTTGCGCCTCTTCCACGGGGGCGGTCCGGGGTGCTTCGGCGACGGGCGTCTTGTTGGCCTTGACCGGCTGGGCGCCTTCGGTCGTCTTCTTGTATCGCGAGAACATTGGTTAACTTCCTTTATGCGGCCTGATCGGCGTCGCTTTGGCCAAGCGCGTGCAGCGAGACCGCCAGCTTGGCGATTTCCTTGCGCAGCGGGTTCTTGCCGGCGGCGCTTGCCAGCGGCGTGCCGTGGTCGCCCGCCTGCATCACCGGCTTGCCGCCGTCGGGCAGCTGCACCTCGATGCTGATTTCCAGGCTTTCGGCCATGCGCTTGACCCGGCTTTTGCCGTTCAGGTCGGTGAACTTCGGCGCGCGGTTCAGGCAATAGCGCAGCTTCTCGACCGGCAGGTCCTCGGAGCGCAGCGCCCGCTTGAGGCGCAGGGCGTTCTGGGCCGAGCGCATGTCGAGCTCCAGCGTGGTGAAGTAGATCTGCGCGGAATGCAGCACGGTTTCGGTCCACTGGACCAATGTGCCGGGCATGTCGACGATGACATAGTCGAACTTGGCGCGGGCCATGTCCAGCACACGCTGTACATCCTCGGGCGTGATCATGTCGAGCGGCAGGATGTCGGTGGGTGCGGTCAGAACCCAAAGCTTGTCCTCGTAGGAGACCAGCGCCTGCTTGAAGATATCCTCGTCCATCGAGTCGGTGTCGGCCCACATTTCATAGACGACATCCTTGCGCGGCAGGTCGAGATAGGTGGCGACCGAGCCGGTTTGCAGGCCGAGGTCCAGGATGCAGACGCGCGGGGCGTCGTTCTTGGTGACCGTGGCCAGTTCCCATGCAAGGTTCACCGCCAGGGTCGTGGCGCCGGTGCCGCCGGCAAGGCTCTGAACCGCCAGCAGAACACCGTCGCCCGGGCTGCTCGAATTGCCGAATGGGGCGGCGGCGGCGGCAGAGGCAGAGATATCGGTGCGCTGCAGGCGGTCGATCGCGGCCTGCAGCTCGTTCTCGGGCAGAGGGTAGGGGACGAATTCATCCGCGCCCTGCCGCAAAAGCTGGTGCAGGGATGAGGGGCTGACATCCTCGGCGATCAGGATCACCTTGATCCCGCGTGCCTTGGCCATGGTGATGATTTCGCTGAGCAGGCCGATCTCGTCCTCGTCGCTGGCGTCGATCGCCAGCGCCACGAATTCCAGACCGTCGGCTTCGGGCTGGTTGAAGAAGGCCAGCGCCTCGGCAAAGCCAAGATCGCCCCAAGCCTCGCCCAGGGCGGTTTCCATGTCCTCGATCAACAGGTCGAAATCCTGCACGTCACGGCTGACGGTGCAGGCCGTGATCGGGCTGGACTCGGGTTGTTTTTGCACACTACTCATCTCAGGTCGGCCCCATGCTTGTTGCGACGTCGATGCGTCGGAAACCGTTATCTTTCGGACTTCGGGACGATGCGCATACACGCACGGACCCATTGCCATGCGCTGAAACTGCTGGAAAATCTGGGCAATAATTGGGCCAAAAGATCGTAATTGTGCGATATCTCAGGACAAAAAAAACCCGCCCAACAGATTGTTTCGGGCGGGTTCTTGAGGTGGCCCGGCCTGTGGCCGGACAGGGAGAATTCAGATCATTCCGAACTACCGCTGGTGACTTCACCACCTTCTTGGACCATGATCAGTTCCGAGCGCGGTACGGCGCTGGCGACGTATTCGCGGTAGACCACCTCGGCATATTTGCCGTCCATCACGATGGGATGCGACGCGACAAAGCCGGTGACCTCGGTCACGGTGCGGCGGTTGCGGCGTTCGCGGCCTTGCGTGACGACCAGCGGCTGTGCCTCACCGAAGGAGACGACGGCCTCGAGGCGGCTGCGGCTGATGCCTTGCGATACAAGGAAGTTGACCACCGCGTTGGCGCGTTGCTGTCCGAGGCTCTTGTTATAGCCGGCGGACCCGACAAGGTCGGTGTGGCCGTAGACCCGGAAGCGGACCTCGGGGAACTGCCTGATCCAGCGGGCCTGCTCGCGCAGCGTGTCACGGGCGCCGGCATCGAGTTTTGCGCTGTTGAAGGCGAAGTTGACCGTGCTCAGAACCTCGTTAGAGAAGCGGTTGGCCAGATCGTAGACGTAGCCTTTCTCGCCGCGCATCACCAATTGGTTGTGGACGGTGGCATTGCCGAAGTTGCCGCCGTCGACGAGGCTGCCCGCTTCGCCGAAGTAGGACTTGTAGACCTGCCCCTGCTGCGAACACCCGGCGAGGGCGAGAACCGACGCTGTTATAAGAAACTTTTTCATGGCCTCGTCTCTCCTCAGTCCATCACGTAGCCGTAGGACCCGTTGAAATCCTGCCGGGCGACTTCGCCAGTCGAGCCGCCTGACTGGCGCACGTCCTTGGCGACGCGGCCGTTCAGGAACAGGTCTTTTTCCGTCGGCAGCTTGACCCGGTCGGTCGGCAGGGCAAGAACCGTGCCGCTGGTCGGGGTCACGAGATGCGCGGTGACGATGATCACCAGCTCGGTCTGGGCGCGTTCGTATTCCGCGCTGCGGAAAAGCGCGCCGAGGATCGGGATGTCACCCAGCCACGGGATCTGGCCCGCATTGTCGCGGAAGTCGTCCTGCAGCAGGCCCGCGATGGCAAAGCTTTGCCCGTCCCGCATGACAACGGTGGTCGAGGCGTCGCGGCGGCGGAAGGCGGCGACGTTCAGACCGTTTGTCGTCAGGCCGTTGGCGGGGTCGAGCGAGGAGACGGCGGCGGCCATTTCCAAGTTGATGACCTCGTCGTCCAGCACGCGCGGGGTGAAGTTGAGCTCGACGCCGAAGGGCTTGAACTCGATCGTGGTGGTGCCGTTTTCCTGGGCCACCGGGATCGGGAATTCGCCGCCTGCGAGGAACTTCGCCTCCTGGCCCGAAAGGGCGGTCAGGTTGGGCTCGGCCAGCGTGCGCACGACGCCTTTTTCTTCCAAGGCTTCCAACAGGATACCAACCTCGGTCGAGCCGATGTCGAAGCCGATGGCAAGTGCGCCGAAATTGTTCTGAACGTTCGGGATCGCGCCCGCCAGCGTGCCCAGGACGCCGCCCTGGGTGTTGGTGGTGCCCGAGCCGCCGATCGCGCCGGTGTTGCCCCCGGACCGGCCATCCAGAGACAGCGAGGTGCCCAGTGCCTTGGACACGGTGCGCTGCATCTCGGCAAAGCGGACTTTCAGCATGACCTGCTGTTTGCCCGAGACAGACATCAGGTTCGACACGCGCTCGGGCGCGTAGCGGTTGGCCAGTTCAAGCGCGCGGTCCATCTTGCCGGCGCTGGTGACGGTGCCCGACAGAACGATGCCGTCATTGGCCGACCGGACCTCGATCTTTTCGCCCGGCATGATCTGTTGCAGCCGTTCCTTGAACTCGGAGATATCGGGGCTGACATGCACCTCCACGTTGGTGATCAGCCGGCCCGTCGCATCCAGAAGGGTCAGGGTGGTGCGCCCGGGCGCCTTGCCCAGCACGTATACGGTGCGGTCCGACAATGTCGAAAAGTCCGCGATGGAGGGGTTCGCGATGCTCAGTTCCGCGAAGGGCACGTCACTTTCTACGACGACGGCCCGGTTCATCGGGATGCTGAGATCACGGTTTGCGCCCTTGCGGATCACGGTGATGGATTCCGCCATGGCCATTTCCGCGAGGGGAGAAATCAATACAGCCAGCCCCAACAGGGCAGCCTTACACAAGCTCGAATTTTTCATGTGACCTGCCTTTCCGATCACGCCTCATTAATCGGGTCTTTTCGCCCAGAATTGGCAAGACTGTGGGCCAGTTCAAAAATTTTTTCAAGAATCAACCACTTTCGAGGCGCTGTTGCTGTGGATTTTTGGGGACAGTTGCCGGAAAGAAACGAGGCGCCCTGTGGTGGGGGCGCCTCGGGTATACAAGATGTTGTGTTGATCAGTTCGTGGCGCAGGGGATCGGTGTCGAGATCACTTCACCGCCGCGGCGGGTTTTGATCGTGCAGATCTCTTCCTTTACCTGCGGCGTGGGGGCGGCGGCCTGTTCGATCCCCAGCAGCATGTTCTGGTCGACCTCGATCACCTCGGCCACGGATTCGTCGTTCGCTCCGACCAGCGACAGCGACAGGCTTCCGGTGGATTGGGCCTGCGCCAGGGCAGCGACCTGCTGCGGGTTGACGGCGACGGTGACGGTGCGGGCGATCATCGCCTCGGTGGTGTCGCCGTTGGCCTCCTGATCGACCGCGATCAGGCGGACTCCGGTCTCGATCAGCTTGGTGATCTCGCGGCCACCGCGGCGGCCGTCAATTCCCCGTTCGGAAGCGTCTCTGCCGGTCCAGTAGACATCCACGCGGTCGCCGGGACGCAAAAAGCCCGACACGCCGCTGGCCACGTCCACCTTGATGGCAAATGCACGCATGCCGCGCTGGAGCTGCGAGGTGATGCCGGCATCTTCACCCGGTCCGGTGACCTTGACATCAAGGATCGCTTCCTTGGGTTCCATCGTGCGCAGCACCGTGCGTGGTTCGTCCTCGCCCTCGGGGAAAAGGTCTTCCTCGGTGGAATATGTGCCCTTGGGCAGCGAGCCGACGGGGTAGGTCACCAGCGATACGTGATCCTTCAGCAGGCGCTGACCGTATTCCAGCTTCTGCGTGGCCACGTAGACGTCGACCGTTTCAAAGGCAGGGGCGCTCTTGGCACGTTCCTGTGCAAGCTGGGCCTGATAGCCCTGGATGTAATTCTTGGCCATGTAGACGGCAAAACCCGCCAATCCAATGCCCAGAATGAGTACAAGTCCAAACACCAAACGCATGGCGTGTCCTTTCAAGTTGTGCTGCTCTCGTGGCGTTTCGAGCGCCTTATGCTTTCTAAGCGCAATCCAATGTCTTCAAGCAAAGATCACAGTGTATAGCCTCACCGGATTGACACCGGAAACGCCTTTGAACTGGAATTGCGCACCCTCATGCCACCGCATGTTGATGAGCCTCTTCAAGCTTCATTCTTCGCCCACTGTCTGTTCAGCAATCCTTTGGGAAGTGGACGTTCCGAGTGCTTCGTTGGCGCTACCGATAGTTTGAATGGTACCCGCAGCCAAGCCGACGATTGCCGCTGTCAGAACAACCCAGTCCACGGTGACAGCGCCGGCTTCCGAATTCGAGAAGTGCTTCAGCATCTTCAACATTTTAGACCTCACTCGCTTCTTGATAGTCCGACATTGCTTAATGAATGTGGCCTTAGTTAGGCTCAGGATCGGCAATTTCGCCGGATTTCTCCTTAACCCAATGACAAAACGCCGCATAACTTGTGGTATGCGGCGTTTTGCAAGTCACGAGACTGACTTGTTAGGTGCTGCCGTCGTCGGCGGGCGCGGCGGTACCGACATCTTGGCCCTCAACGCCGCTCGAGATCGCTTGGGCCAGGCTGTTCACGCCACCGGAAACGGCAGTAACGCCAGCAACGCCCAGGCCCACGACAGCTGCGGTCAGCACGACCCAGTCAACAGTCACGGCACCTTCTTCGTCCTTGCGGAATTTTTTGATGAATTTGATCATGGTTGGTCCCTCCAAAGGATCAGTTTTACTCAAGTTGCAACCGCTTGCAGTTGAGTGGGCCGCCTCTCTCTTTGGCCCGCTGCGTTGCGGTATGGGGAGAATATAGCCGTCCGATTCCGGCAAGATTTGGGCGGCATTTGAGCGTTTTTGGACCGCGTTAACTTTTCCGCGAAGAGCTTGCCTAAGGCATTGATTTGCAATGTTTAAAAAAGGTTAAATTTTTTGAATCATTCGTTTGATCGGGGCTTTTCCTGCCGAAAGGCCGGGTTTGGCGTTCGTTATAGAACGACAATTATAGGCAAATGGCGCGATTGGTGTCATACTGGCAAAAAATCAACCGAGGCAGAGCAGGCCCGACCATGCGATTCAAACGACTTCTCGCCCTCGGCGTGTGTCTGGCGTGTGCATTCCCCGTTCATGCAGGCGATCCGCCGCCGTTTCCGGAGTTCACGTTCAAGAAAGGCAAGCCGCCCAAGAAAGGCGGTGGCAAGCTGATCACGGTGCAGATCGATCCCGAAGACCAGGCCCACCTGAAACCCACCGGCAAAAGCAAGAGCGGCGACGACGGGGCCGCGGACATTCCCGTCGTGCCGAGCGTAACCGCCGCCTATGGCTGGTTCTGGACGAAAGTGCCCACCGATGACGAGACCAGCGGGCCGGACCGGCTGCGCCTCGCGTTCGAGAACCTGCGGGACGGGCCCGGCGGTGCGTCGGTCAAGGGGCCACGGTTGCAGCACATGCAGGAGATCGCCCGTGTCCACGGCGCCGACATCCTGCGCGCCACGATCGGGACCGAGGTGTCGCCGGCGCTGGTGCTGGCGGTGATCTCGGTGGAATCGGGCGGCCGCACGGATGCTGTCAGCGGCGCCGGTGCCCAGGGACTTATGCAGCTGATCCCGGCCACGGCGGAGCGTTTCGGCGTGGCGGACTCGCTGCAGGCGGGGCAGAACATCAAGGGCGGGGTGGCCTACCTCGACTGGCTGATGAAGGAATTCCGCGGCGACGCGGTGCTGGCGTTGGCGGGCTACAACGCGGGCGAGAACGCGGTGAAGAAGCACGAAGGCGTGCCGCCCTATGCCGAGACCCGCGATTACGTGCCCAAGGTTCTGGCGGCCTTCAAGGTGGCCAGCGGGTTGTGCAAGACGCAGCCCGAACTGATCACCGATGCCTGCGCGCTGACGCTGGCGTCTTACTGAGAACCGGCGTCACGCTTTCTTCTTGGCGCGGCTTGTTCCCTTCTTCGTGCCCTTTTTCGCGGCCTTCTCGGCGATGAGTTCCACGGCCATATCCATGGTCACGTTGGCTGGCTCCACATCCTTGGGCAGGGTGGCATTGACCTTGTCCCATTTCACGTAGGGGCCATAGCGGCCTTCCATGACATTGACCGGCCCGCCGCTTTCGGGGTGCTCGCCCAGTTCCTTGAGCGGTTTGGCGGCGGTGCGCCCGCGTCCGCGCCCCGGGTTGGCGCGCTTTTCGGCCAGAAGTTCGACCGCGCGGTTCATGCCGATCTCGAAGACGTCCGCAGGATCCTTGAGGTTCACGTAGACCGGCTTCGCCTCGTCCTCGGCCTGGTGCATGACATAAGGTCCGAACCGCCCGAAATTGGATTTGACCTCGCCGCCGTCGGGATGTTCGCCCACGATACGCGGCAGGCTGAGCAGGGTCAGCGCCTTTTCCAGCGTCATCTCGTCCTTGTCCCAGCCCTTGGGCAGCGACGCGCGTGGCGGTTTCTTGTTCTCTGGCGTCGGCTCGCCGCGCTGCACGTAAGGCCCGAAGCGCCCGGACTTCAGCCAGATCTCGTCGCCCTGATCCTCGCCCAGCAGACGCTCGTCACCCTCGGCGCCTTCACCGGCGATGGGGCGGGTATAGGTGCATTCAGGATAGTTGCCGCAGCCCACGAAGCCGCCGGTGCGAGAGGTCTTCAGATGCAGGCGTCCTTCGCCGCATTTGGGGCAGATGCGCGGATCGG
Organism: Roseovarius confluentis; assembly: GCF_002917925.1. Lineage (GTDB taxonomy): Bacteria > Pseudomonadota > Alphaproteobacteria > Rhodobacterales > Rhodobacteraceae > Roseovarius > Roseovarius confluentis. The sequence goes on from NZ_PPFE01000013.1 coordinate 19,186, forward strand.
ACCCATCCTCGCGCGGGGGATAAAGCTGCGGCGCCAGCACCTCGTCCAGCTTGTCGAGCACCTCGGCGATGCGCAATTCCGACGCTTCCTCGACCGCGGCGTGGAAATCGCGCCAGAACTCGGCCAGCACCTTTTTATAGTCCGCGTCGCCGGCCGAGATGACATCCAGCTCTTCCTCGAGGTTGGCGGTGAACTCGTAGCCCACGTATTTTCGGAAGAAGTTCAGCAGGAAGATCGTGACGATCCGGCCCTTGTCCTCGGGGATCAGGCGGTTCTTGTCCTTGCGGACATATTCACGCTCCTGGATCGTGGTGACGATACTGGCATAGGTCGAGGGGCGGCCGATGCCCAGCTCTTCCATCTGTTTCACCAGCGTCGCCTCGGTATAGCGGGGCGGGGGCTGGGTGAAATGCTGTTCGGGGGTGACCGAGCGCTTGTCGGTCTTGTCACCCTCGGCCAGTTGCGGCAGGCGCTTGTCGTCGTCATCGACGACGGCGTCGTCACGGCCTTCCTCGTAGACTCGCAGGAAGCCGTCGAACAGCACGACCTGCCCCGTTGCGCGCAGGCCGACCTGGCCGTCCTTCGAGCCGATCTCGACCGTGGTGCGTTCCAGCCGCGCGCCTTCCATCTGGCAGGCCAGCGTACGCTTCCAGATCAGGTCATAGAGCTTGCGCTGATCCGGCTCGCTGAGTTTCAGGCTGTCCACGTCGCGCGTCATCTCGGTGGGACGGATGCACTCGTGCGCTTCCTGCGCGTTCTTGGCCTTGTTCTTGTAGATGCGGGGGCTGGACGGAACGTAATCCTTGCCGAAGCGCTCGCCGATGGCGTCGCGGGCGGCCTCGACCGCCTCGGGCGCCATGTCGATGCCATCTGTCCGCATATATGTAATGTGTCCCGCCTCATACAGACGCTGGGCCGCGCTCATGCATTGCCGGGCACCCATGCCGAACTTGCGGCTGGCCTCTTGTTGCAGGGTCGAGGTCATGAAAGGCGGGCTGGGGTTGCGGCTGCCCGGCTTGGCCTCGACGCTCGTGACCGTGAGGTCGCGGCTCTCGATTGCCTGTTGCGCCATCTCCGCCTGCGTGGCGTTCTCAAGGTCATACTTGTCGAGCTTGTCACCGGCCAGGCTGACCAGCCGCGCCTCGAACTCTTGCCCGCGGGGCGTGGTGAGCAGGGCCTTCACGCTCCAGTATTCGCGGGGATTGAACGCCTCGATCTCCATCTCGCGTTCTACGATCAGGCGCAGGCAGACCGATTGCACCCGGCCCGCGCTGCGTGCGCCGGGCAGTTTGCGCCAGAGCACGGGAGACAGGTTGAAGCCCACCAGATAGTCCAGCGCGCGGCGGGCCAGATACGCCTCGACCAGCGGGCCGTCCACGTCGCGCGGGTTCTGCATCGCCTCGGTGACGGCGGTCTTGGTGATGGCGTTGAACACCACGCGCTTGACGTCGGTGTCCTTCTTGATGGCGCGGCGCTTGCGCAGGGCCTCTTCCAGGTGCCAGCTGATCGCCTCGCCCTCGCGGTCGGGGTCGGTGGCGAGGATCAGGGAATTGTCGTCCTTCAGCGCGTCGGCGATGGCCTTGATATGTTTCTTGCTGTCGTTGCCGACCTCCCAGGTCATCTCGAAATCCTGGTCGGGATCGACCGAGCCGTTCTTGGCCGGAAGGTCGCGCACATGCCCGTAGGAGGCCAACACGGTGTAGTCCTTGCCCAGGTACTTGTTGATCGTCTTGGCCTTGGCCGGGGATTCGACAACAACGACTGGCATGAACACTCCTATGGTCTGAAAAACGGGGCGGGCGACTCGGCCCGGCCCCATGGCGGCGCAACATGTGGTGTCTGTGCGGGGATTGTCAATGCGGCGCGGAACGCGTGGTTGTCGGGGCGCTTCGTCTCAGTTCAGCGAGACGAGCCCGCCGGGATGGCGCCGGATCTTGCCGTCGACCTCGAGATCGGTGAGCACCGGCGACACTTGCGCGGCGGGGGCCGAGAGGTCGCGGATCAGCTGATCCTCGGCCAGCGGGGCGGGGCCGAGGCGGTTCAGGATGTCGGTATGAAGCCGGGCGGTTTCGGTCAGGCTGCGCTTTTCCGGCGGCGGGGCCAGCCGAAGTTCGGGCTGCGGCGGTGGCGCCGTGTCCGAAAGGGCGGGCAGGGCGGCGAGCACGTCATCTGCGTTGCGTACCAGTGTGGCCCCGTCGCGGATCAGCATGTTGCAGCCCGCGGCGCGGGCGTCGAAAGGATGTCCCGGCACCGCCAGCACGTCGCGCCCCTGATCCAGCGCGTTGCGGGCGGTGATGAGCGATCCGGACTTGGCCGCGGCCTCGACCACCACGACGGCCTGCACGAGGCCGCTGATGATGCGGTTGCGGGCCGGGAAGTGCCGCGCCTGCGGGGTCATGGCGATGGGTTGTTCCGACAGGCGCAGGCCGGTCCGGGCGATATCCTCTGCCAGCTTGGTGTTCTCGGCGGGGTACATGACGTCGACGCCGCCCGCGACGACTGACAGCGTTCCGTGATCCAGCGCGGCCAGATGCGATGCCGCGTCGATTCCCCGGGCGAGGCCGGAGACAACGACATGACCCTGCTCGGACAGCGCGCCCGCCAGTGCCTTGGCCATGCGCAAGCCCAGCGAAGACGCGTTGCGTGCGCCGACAAGCGCCACCATGGGGCGGTGCAGCAGTTGCATGCCCTGTCCGGCGGCCCACAGGAAGGGCGGCGCATCGGGGATGCCTGCCAGAAAGTCGGGGTAATCGGGGCTGCCCATGAAGATCAGCCGGGCGCCAATGGCGGCGCCGGCCTTCAGTTCAGCCTCGGCCACGCCGATGGGGCAGGGGGTATATTTCTCGACGCCCGCGGCACGGGCGACCTCGGGCAAGGCCTCCAGCGCCGCTTGGGCGCTGCCGTGTTCGTTCATCAGCCTGTGGAACGTCGCCGGGCCGACCCGGCGAGAGCGCAACAGACGAAGCCACGCTACCCGATCATCTTCCGTGGTGGGTGGGAGTGGGGGGTGAGTGGAAGGATGTGTTTCCTCGGACATCGTGACTTCGCCTAGCTGCAGGGTCAGTGATACGCGCGGTTGGTTAATAGGGAGTAAACCAAAACCATTCTGGTTGAAGAAATTTTGATTGCATACGCATCAAGGTTCATTCGCGCCGAATGATCGGTTCATACACCGCCAAGAGTACCGGTCACTAGCCAGACCCGGTGCGGCACCTGCAAGGTGCCGTCGGGGAAGTCGCGCGCCAGCAGGGCCGCGAGGTCGGCGTCGAATCGCGCCGTCGCCTCGGCGTCAAGCGAAGCGGCGACGCCGGCGCTTGCCCGGATGCGCCCGCGCCAGGCGGTATGCGTGTAAGGCTGCAACACATCGAAGGAGGCGGTTTCCAACGCGGTGAAGCCTGCGCTGGCAAGATCCGTCAGCCACGCGGGATAAAGACCTGTGCCGCCCGCCCCGGCCCAGCCGGGAGTGTAGTGCAGGATCAGCGCCTCGGTCGCCGCCACCACGTTGCCGGGCAGAGGAAGCCAGTCGAAATGGGCAATCACGACCCGCCCGCCGGGGCGCAGCAGGCGCACGACCTCTGCCGCGGCGGCGGGACGGTCGAACCAGTGCCAGCATTGGCCCGCAGTGACGAGGTCGGCCGAGGCGGCGGCAAGTCCTGTCGCCTCGGCCTTGCCCATCTTGTAGGTGATTTCGACATCCGCAGCTGTGTCCAGCCTCGCCGCTTCGTCGAGAAGCGGCTGCGCCGGGTCTATGCCGGTGACCTGAAGCCCGCACGCCGCCAGTCCGCGCGCGACGGTGCCGGTGCCGCAGCCCAGGTCGATGGCGGTCTGGCCGGGGCTGGCCCAGCCGCGCTCTGCGAGAAGGTCGAAGAAGGCAAGCGGGAAGCCGGCGCGATGGGTGGCATAGTCTGTCGCGGTGCGGCCGAAATCGACGTCCCTGCCGAAGGCGCGGAGGGCACCGGTGTCGAGGTTTTGGGTCGGGTCTGTCATTTTAGTACGTGCTTTCGGAGCTTGGTTCGCGCGGAATAAAGGCCGGAGGCCGCCGCGCGATCGCCAGACCGCCCCCCGGGCTGGCGATTTGGGAATGTCGGCGCTTCGATTTGAAGTCTTGCGGATGTGGCTGCCATAAAGCGCGCTAAACCACTATTGGGTCGCCAGCCCGCGGTCTGGCAATCGCGCGGCTCCTTGCAGTCCTTGGCTCAACTCCCCGCCTGCGAGCCGCCCACGGTCAGCCCGCCGATCATCACCGTGGGCTGGCCCACGCCCACCGGAACCCATTGCCCCTGCTTGCCGCAATTGCCCATGCCGGGATCGAGCGCCATGTCGTTGCCAAGCGCCCTGATCTGTTGCAGCGCCGTGGCGCCGTCGCCGATCAGCGTGGCGCCCTTGACCGGCGCGCCGATCTTGCCGTTCTTCACGCGGTAGGCCTCGGTGCAGGAAAAGACGAACTTGCCGTTGGTGATGTCGACCTGCCCGCCGCCGAAGCCCACGGCATAGATGCCGTCCTTGAGGTTCGACACGATCTCGTCCCGCGTCGCCTCGCCGCCCAGCATGTAGGTGTTGGTCATGCGCGGCATCGGTGCGTGGGCATAGCTTTGGCGGCGGCCGTTGCCGGTGGCCTCGACCCCCATCAGGCGGGCGTTCTGGCGGTCCTGCATGTAGCCCACCAATATGCCATCCTCGATCAGGACGTTCTTGCCCGAGGGCGTGCCCTCGTCATCCACGGTGATGCTGCCGCGCCGGTCGGGAATGGTGCCGTCGTCCAATACCGTGACGCCCGGCGCGGCGATGCGCTGGCCCATCAGACCGGCAAAGGCCGAACTGCCCTTGCGGTTGAAATCGCCTTCCAGCCCGTGGCCGATGGCCTCGTGCAGCAGGATACCGGGCCAGCCGGGGCCAAGGACCACGTCCATCACGCCTGCGGGCGCGGCTTCGGCCTCGAGGTTGACCAGCGCCACGCGCAGCGCCTCGCGGGCCTTGGCCTGCCAGTCTTCGGGGGCGATGAGCCCGTCGAGCATGACGCGCCCGCCGCCGCCGACACTGCCGGTGTCGCGGCGGCCGTCCTTTTCGACGATGACACTTATATTGAGGCGCGTCATGGGCCGGGTGTCGGAGACCTCGTGCCCGTCTGCCCGCAGGATCACGACCTCCTGCAGAGAGGCGGCGATGGTGGCGGTGACCTGCACCACGCGCGGGTCCATGTCGCGCAGGTAGGCGTCGATCTCGCGCAGGGTGTCGAGCTTTACCGGGAATTCATGCCCGGCAATGGGGTCGGCGTCGGAATAAAGCCGCTTGTTGGTAGGCGAAGGGGCGTCGGCCATCGTGCCGCCGCCATCACCCACGGCAAGGCGCGCGGTTTCCACCGCGCGGCCCATAGCGGCCTCGGAAATCTCGGACGAATGGGCATAGCCCGCCACCTCGCCCCGCACGGCGCGCAGGCCGAAACCTTGCGCGGCGTCGTAGGAGGCGGTCTTGACCCGGCCATCGTCGAAGACCAGCGATTCCGCCCGGCGGCGTTCCAGGAAAAGCTCGCCATCGTCCGCGCCGGCCACCGCCTCGCGCAGCTTGGTCAGGGCCGCCTCGCGCTCGATCTGGGTCTCGAAGGGGCGAAAAACGTCTGCTGTCATCTGCTTGCTCCTGCTCCTGGCGGCTGAAACGCCAATATTTTAACGGTTTCAAAAGCGTCCGTTTGCCGCAACGCATTTCCTTGTACGCCCCGTAAGAATATTGTTATTTACACCGCGAACAACGGGATTCCATGGCCTGCGCCTTGGAACGTTCTGCAAAGACAAAACCGAACTAACGGGATCAGGGTGCAACATGCGCAAATTCACCAGCTTTCTGGCGACCATGATGGCCGCCGCAACGGCGCTTCCGGCGATGGCTCAGGAAAATCTTGAAATCATCGGCAAGCCCGAAACGGGCGGGATTGGTTTTCAACCGGCGGCAACCGAGCTTGCGCGGGACCTGCAATGGCTGGACGGCATGGTGCTGGTGATCATCACCGCGATCACCATCTTCGTCTGCGGCCTGCTGGGCTATTGCATCGTGCGCTACAATGCGAAAGCCAACCCGAAACCGGCCAGCTTTACCCACAACTCGCCGATCGAGGTGGCGTGGACCGTCGTGCCGATCGTGATCCTGGTCTTCATCGCGGCGTTCTCGCTGCCGGTGCTGTTCAAGCAGCAGGAAATCCCCGAGGGCGACGTCAACATCAAGGTCACCGGCTACCAGTGGTACTGGGGCTATGAATACATGGACCACGACTTTGCCTTCGACAGCTACATGATCGGTGCACCGGCCACGGGCGGCGACAACCGCCTGACCGACGACGTGCGCGCGCAGCTGGAAGAGGCAGGTTACTCCGAGGACGAGTTCCTGCTGGCCACCGACACCGCCGTCGTCGTGCCCGTGGGCCAGACGGTCGTGATGCAGGTCACCGGCGCGGACGTGATCCACAGCTGGACCATCCCCGCCTTCGGCGTGAAGCAGGATGCGGTTCCGGGCCGGATCGCGCAGCTTTGGTTCACCGCCGAGAAGGAAGGCATCTATTTCGGCCAGTGCTCGGAACTGTGCGGCCAGGCGCATGCCTACATGCCGATCACGGTCAAGGTCGTCAGCCAGGAAGAGTATGACGCGTGGCTGGAAGGCGCGATCGACGAATACGCCGGCGACCCCTCGACGCTGCCCGACCGCGTGAAGCTGGCCTCCGCCGAGTAAAAGACAGCCGGGGCGCGCAGCACGCGCGCCCCATGCCATCCCCCGCAGGATGCGCCCCCGGGCGCATCCCGTGTTTCGGAGACGACATGAGCGACGCAAGTCTGAACACCACCAGTGTGAAGAGCCTCGAGGACGAGGCCACCTTCGGCGATTTCTTCGCGTTGCTGAAGCCGCGCGTGATGACGCTGGTGGTATTCACCGCCTTTGTCGGACTGATCGCCGCGCCCGTGTCGGTGCACCCGGTGGTGGGCTTTGCCGCGATCCTGTTCATCGCCGTGGGCGGCGGTGCGTCGGGCGCGCTCAACATGTGGTGGGATGCCGATATCGACGCGGTGATGAAACGCACCGCCAAGCGCCCCATCCCGGCGGGCAAGGTCACGCGGGACGAGGCGTTCGCCTTCGGCGTGGCGCTGTCGGGCTTCTCGGTGGTCATGCTGGGGCTGGCGACCAACCTGCTGGCGGCCGGTCTGCTGGCCTTTACCATCTTTTTCTACATCGTGATCTACACCATGTGGCTGAAACGCTGGACACCGCAGAACATCGTGATCGGTGGCGCGGCGGGCGCCTTCCCCCCGATGATCGGCTGGGCCGCGGCCACTGGCTCGGTCTCGGTCGAGGCGGTGCTGATGTTCTGCCTGACCTTCATGTGGACGCCGCCGCATTTCTGGGCCTTGGCGCTTTTCACCAAGATGGATTACGACAACGCGCAGGTGCCGATGCTGACCGTGACCCACGGCCGCCGGTCGACCCGCGTGCACATCCTGGTCTATACCATCCTGCTGGCCGCGCTGGCCATCGGGCTGGGCTTTACCAGCGTGGGCGGCCCGCTTTACCTGGCCGTTGCCGTGGTGCTGAACCTCAACTTCCTGAAAGGGGCCGTGGACATCTGGCGCCGGGACGAGGCCGCCTCGGAGGCCGACAAATATCTGGCCGAGCGCAAGTTCTTCAAGGCGTCGCTGCTGTACCTTTTCGCCCATTTCGGCGCAATTGCCGCCGAGGCGCTGCTGGCGCCCTACGGATTGGGAGGCTGGTAAGCCATGTCCCTGTCGCGCCAACACGAAATGCACAAGCGCCGCTTTTCGCGGAACCTTGGCCTTGGCCTCGTGCTGGCCGCTTTTGTCGCACTTGTGTTCGGGCTGACCATTGCCAAGGTTTCTGACGACGATTTCGCGGTGACGACGGAGGAGGCAAGCTGATGGCGATGGACCGGAATACCAAGACGGTGATGCGGCTGGTGGCGGTGGGCGTCACGATGGGGGCGCTGGCCTGGGCGTCAGTGCCGCTGTACGACTGGTTCTGCCGGGTCACCGGCTATGGCGGCGAGACCAACGTGGCGGATCTCGGCTCGGACGAGATCCTGGACCGGACGATCAAGGTGCGGTTCGACGCCAGCAACGAGCGCGGCTTCCCGTGGGAGTTCAAGCCGGTGCAGCGCGAGATGGAGATCCGCATCGGCGAGACGGGCCTTGCCTTCTACGAGGCGTATAACCCGACCGATCGTCCGATTGCGGGATCGGCCACCTATAATGTCACCCCGTTCGAGGCCGGCGGCTTCTTTACCAAGATCGATTGCTTCTGCTTTACGCAGCAGGTTCTGCAACCGGGCGAACGCGTGCAGATGCCGGTGACGTTTTTCGTCGACCCCGAGATTGTCGACGACCGCGACGCCAAGTACACCAAGACAATTACTTTGGGCTACACGTTCTACGAGACGGAGATGCCCGAAGACGAAACGCAGGCCGCGCTCGACAAGGGCGAGACACCTGATAATAACGTGAACTGAGAGCCACCGACGAGGGACCAAGCCAGATGGCACATGAAAAAAATCACGACTACCACATTCTGAACCCCTCAATCTGGCCCTTGCTGGGCGCACTTGCCGGGTTTGTCATGCTGTTCGGCGCGGTGCTGTTCTTCCACGGCAGCGGGCCGTGGATGCTGCTGGCCGGCTTCGTGGGCGTCGCCTACGTGATGTTCGGCTGGTGGGCCGACACGATCAAGGAGAACCACGCAGGCGATCACACGCCGGTGGTGCGGATCGGCCTGCGCTACGGCTTCATCATGTTCATCATGTCCGAGGTCATGTTCTTCGCGGCCTGGTTCTGGAGCTTCTTCAAGCACGCGATCTACCCGATGGGCGAGATGTCCCCGATCCAGGACGGCGTCTGGCCTCCGGCGGGGATCGAGACGTTCGACCCCTGGCACCTGCCGCTGATCAACACGCTGATCCTGCTGTGCTCTGGGATGGCGGCGACCTGGGCGCACCACGCGCTGGTGCACGAGGACAACCGCGACGACATCAAGTGGGGCCTGACCATCGCCATTGCGCTGGGCGCGATCTTTACCGTGTTGCAAGCCTATGAATACAGCCACGCGGCCTTCGGCTTCTCCGGCAACATCTACGGCGCCAACTTCTTCATGGCGACGGGCTTTCACGGGGCGCACGTGGTGATCGGCACGATCTTCCTGTTCGTCTGCCTGATGCGGGTGCTGAAGGGCCATTTCACCCCGGAAAACCACATCGGCTTCGAGGCCGCCGCCTGGTACTGGCACTTCGTCGACGTGGTGTGGCTGTTCCTGTTCGCCGCGGTCTACATCTGGGGCGGCTGAAGAATTTTCGTACGAAAATTCTCTGCCTCCGGCGGGGATACTTGAAGCCAGAGGAAGATGCGGAGGGGGTGCCTTCCGCAATTTCGCGTCAGATGGGGCGTCATGCAGAGAAACCTGTTACTTCCGCTGATCTTCGGCCTGGCCGGTGCGGCCGTGCTGAGCTGGCTGGGCGTGTGGCAAATGCAGCGGCTGGAGTGGAAGGAAGGCATCCTGTCGCAGATCGAGACGCGGATCGCCGCTGAGCCTGTGGCCCTGCCCGAGAGTTTCGATCCCGAGGCCGACAGGTACCTGCCGGTTACCGTGACCGGGCAATTCGGCGAGGGCGCGCTGCGGGTTCTGGTCAGCCGCAAGCAGGTGGGGGCGGGATACCTGGTGATCTCGCCGTTCGAGACCGCGACGGGGCGGCGCATCCTGGTGGATCGCGGCTTTATCCGGCAAAGTGACACGCTGGAGCCTGCGCCCGACAGCGAACTGACCGTCGCCGGCAACCTGCACTGGCCCGAAGACCGCAACAGCTCGACGCCCGAGAACGATGTCGCGGGCAACACGTGGTTCGCAAGGGACCTGGGCCAGATGGCCGACGTGCTGGACACCGAGCCGGTGTTGCTGGTGGCACGTGAATTGTCGCAACCTGAGGACGCCGTGACGCCCTTGCCGGTGGACACCGCGCACATTCCGAACGATCACTTGCAATATGCGATCACCTGGTTCTCGCTGGCCGCCATCTGGCTGGGGATGACCGCATTCTATATCTTCCGCGGCCGTGGCGCCGCAAAAGGACTGGACCGATGAAATACATCTCGACCCGGGGCAACGCGCCCGTCTTGAGTTTCGAGGAAGCCATGCTGACCGGGCTGGCGCGGGACGGGGGGCTCTACCTGCCCGAGAGCATCCCGGCGCTTTCGGCGGACGACATCAAGGCGCTGCACGGCGTCAGCTATGAAGAGGCGGCGTTTAGCATCATGCGGCCCTTCATTGGCGACGCCTTCACCGATGACGAGTTCCGCACCATCATCGCCAAGACCTATGCCGGGTTCGGCCACGCCGCACGCGCGCCGTTGAAGCAACTGGACGCCGGGCATTTCCTGCTGGAGCTGTTTCACGGCCCCACGCTCGCGTTCAAGGACTTTGCGATGCAACTCATCGGTCAGCTTTTCGAGGCGTCGCTCAAACGCTCGGGCGACCGGGTGTGCATCGTGGGCGCGACCTCGGGCGATACCGGCTCGGCCGCGATCGAAGCGTTCCGGGGGCTGAACAAGGTGGATGTCTTCATCCTCTACCCCCATGGTCGGGTCAGCGAGGTGCAGCGGCGGCAGATGACCACGCCCACCGAGGACAACGTGCACGCCATCGCCGTGGACGGCGATTTCGACGCCTGCCAGGCGCGGGTGAAGGACATGTTCAACGATTTTCAGTTCCGCGATGCGGTCGGCCTGGCCGGGGTGAACTCGATCAACTGGGCGCGGGTTCTGGCGCAGGTGGTGTACTATTTCACCTCCGCCGTGTCGCTGGGCGCGCCGGAGCGCAAGGTCAGTTTCACCGTGCCCACGGGCAATTTCGGCGACATCTTCGCAGGCTACATCGCCAAGCGCATGGGCCTGCCGATCGATCAGCTGATCGTCGCCACCAACCAGAACGACATCCTGCATCGCTGCCTGACCACGTCGGAATACCGGCCCGACGGCGTGATCCCGTCGATCAGCCCGTCGATGGATATCCAGGTCAGCTCCAATTTCGAGCGGGCGCTTTACTATGCCTACGATCAGGACGGCGCGGCCGTGGCGCAGCTGATGGACGAGCTGAAGGCCGGCGGCTTCTCGGTCAGCCAGGGCGCGCTGGAGGCCTTGCAGGAGAGCTTCGCCTCGGGCCGCTGCGCTGAGGACGAGACCCGCGCGACGATCTTGGAGACGTGGAACGCCGCCGGGGAACTGCTGTGCCCGCATTCCGCCGTGGGCGTGAAGGTGGCCGAGGAAATGCGCGACGCGGCCACCCCGATGATCACGCTGGCGACGGCGCACCCGGCGAAATTCCCGGCGGCGGTGGAAGAGGCCAGCGGCCAACATCCCCCCTTGCCGGAACGTATGGCCGACCTGTATGAGCGGTCGGAACGCGTGACGCGGGTCGAGAACGACCTTGCCGCCATCGAAACCCTCATCAAGGACCGCATCCCGAATTGACCGTCAACCTGACCACTCTCGACAACGGATTTCGCATCGTCACCGAACATATGCCCGGCCTGCAATCGGCGGCCATCGGCGTGTGGGTTCTGGCTGGCGCCCGGCACGAGGACGCCGCGCAGAACGGTATCGCGCATTTCCTCGAACACATGGCCTTCAAGGGCACCAAGCGGCGCAACGCGCTGGAAATCGCAGAGGCGATCGAGGATGTGGGCGGCTATATCAATGCCTATACCAGCCGCGAGGTGACGGCCTATTATGCCCGCGTTCTGGCCGATGACGTGCCGCTGGCGCTGGACGTGGTGTCTGACATTCTGCGTAACCCGGTGTTTGACGCGCGCGAGATCGAGGTGGAGCGGGGCGTGATCCTGCAGGAGATCGGGCAGGCGCTGGACACGCCTGACGACATCATTTTCGACTGGTTGCAGGAGCAGGCCTATCCCAACCATCCGCTGGGCCGCACCATCCTTGGCCCCGAGGAACGGGTGCGCAGCTTTTCGCGGGATGACCTGACGCGGTTCGTCGATCAGCGCTATCGTCCGGGGCAGATGATCCTGTCCGCTGCCGGTGCCGTGGATCACGATGCGCTGGTCAAACTGGCCGAAGAGGCGTTCGGCGACATGCAGCCCTCCAAAACCATCGCGCCGCCGACTGCCAAGTTCGCCGGTGGCGAGACGCGCACCGTGCGCACGCTGGAGCAGGCGCATTTCGCCATGGCGTTCGAAAGCTCGAACTATTCCAGCCCGGACATTCACACCGCGCAGATCTATGCCTCGGCGCTGGGCGGCTCGATGTCCTCGCGCCTGTTCCAGGAGATCCGCGAGCGGCGGGGGCTGTGCTATACGATCTTCGCGCAGGCCGGGGCCTATTCGGATACCGGGATGCTGACGATCTATGCCGGGACCTCGGCGGACGAGATGGCAAGCCTTGGCTGGCTGACGGTGGACGAGATGAAGCGCGCAGCCGAGGATTTCAGCCAGGCCGAGCTGGACCGGGCGCGCGCGCAGATGAAGGCCGGGTTGCTGATGGGGCTGGAAAGCCCGTCGAACCGGGCCGAGCGGTCGGCGCGCATGATGCAGATCTGGGGCCGGGTGCCCGACCTCGACGAAGTGGTCGAGCGGATCGACGCGGTCACGCTTGCAGATCTCAAATCCCATGCCGAGGTGATCGCGACGCAAGCGCCTGCCGCGCTGGCGCTTTACGGGCCCGTGAGCCATGCACCGTCACTGCAGACCTTGCAGGAAAGGCGCGCGGCCTGATGTTCCTGCCGCGCCGGAAGATCCGGATCGAGACGGAACGCCTGACCTTGCGCGAGCCCGTCCTGACCGACTTCCGCGAGTGGTCTTCCTTGCGCGAAGGCAGCGCCGATTTCCTGACCCCGTGGGAGCCGCAATGGGCCGCCGACCACCTGTCGCGCAAGGGATTTGCGAACCGGGTCTACTGGTCGCAGCGGTCAATCTCCTCGGGGTCGGCGGTGCCGCTGTTCCTGTTCCGGCGCGAAGATGATGCGCTGGTGGGCGCGATCACGCTGGACAATATCCGCCGTGGCCCGGCTCAATCGGGGACGCTGGGTTACTGGACAGGCCAGCCCTATGCGCGGATGGGTTACATGCGCGAGGCATTGCAGGCGATGTCGCATTATGCGTTCGAGCGGTTGGACCTGTCACGGCTGGAGGCGGCCTGCCTGCCGGAAAACGCGCCGTCTCGGAGGCTTTTGGAAAGCTGCGGGTTCAAGTACGAGGGCGTGGCGCAGAGTTACTTGCAGATCGCAGGGCGCTGGCGGACGCATGTTCTGTATGCCGCGCTGCGCGGCGACCGGCGCGGGCGGACGGATGTGGGGTAGGGCGGGGTTTCACCCCGCCGCGACGACTAACTGATCCTTCGCGCGGAATAAAGGCGCGGCGTAGACGCGCAGCCGCGCGATCGCCAGACCGCCCCCCGGGCTGGCGATTGTTTAACGTTGGTGCTCCGATTGAGTTTTTGCGGATTTGGCTGCGATAAAGTGCTCTGAATACCAGTTGGTTCGCCACCCCGCGGTCTGGCAATCCCGCGGCTACACTTAAGACGTAAGCATAAAAAGAGGGGAGCCCGAAGACCCCCCTCATCACTCGTTACGAACCCAACAGAGAACTCGTTACGCAAGTCTTGGCTTAGCGCGCCTGTGCGATGGCCAGCGCGGTGAAGCCGCCCATGCCCAGATCGGCCTGCATCATGGCTTCACCCGTTTCCAGGTTGATGGTGTAGAAGCCGGCGCTGTCTGCGCCTTCCATCTGCAGGATGGCATAGGCCATGTCCTCGCCCTCGGACGGCGACATGATGTCGAAGCCGCCCCAGTCGCTCAGGTCCACGGCTTCGCCGTCGACGGTGACTTCCGCGATGGTTTCCAGCGTGCCTTCGTTGTTGGCGAGGCTGACCAGCGAATCCGTCTCGGCATCCAGCGCGTACTGGAACGTGCTGCCGGCGGTCTCGCCGTTGATCGCGTTGGTATAGGCGTTGGCATAGATCACCGGGTCGGCGCCGGCATTGGCGTCGCCTTCGGCATAGGCCAGATCATCCACGCGAACGACCTTGCCGGCCTTGTCCTCGGCGCTGAAATCCTTGGGAAAATAGACCAGGTTGTCTTCTTCCGAAGACACGGCGCGGACGGCGTCGATCTTGTTGTTGAAGTCGAACGCGACCTTGGAGCCGTCAGCGACCATGGCGTCTTCGTTGAACGACGCTTCGAGATCGGTCATTTCACCGCTCGCGGGGTCGATGGTGACGACCATGCCGTTCTTGAAGCCCAGAAGTTCGCCGGTGACGGGGCGCCATGCGATGGCATCCAGCGCCTCGCTCAGGTCCATGGTCTGCACGTCGGTCGGCGACGTGATGTCGGCCATGGAAACAAGGGTCATGCCGTCATTGGCAAGGGCAAAGCCCATATCTGCGGCATGATCGTCTGCAAGAGCGGCACCCCCCAGCATCGACAGGGCGGAAACAGCGGTAATGGTACGAGTATACATTGTAATCCTCTCTCTTTCTTAGCTTGCGCAACCAGCCTTCCTGGCCGGCGCTTGATCAGAAACACGGACCGTGATCGAGAGAAGTTTCAGTGCGCACAATTTTTTTTCGGCACTACACGTTCGCGGTTTCACGCAGGGGTGTTGACGGTCCTGTTGAAGCGCATGCAAAGGCTGTGTAGCGTTGGGCAACTCACAACGGAGAGCTGCATCATGTCATTCCGCGCCTTTCTAACTGCCGCGTTGGCCGCGTTCAGCGTGTCTGGGAGCGCCATGGCCGCGCCCGACACCGTGCCGTTGACCGACGATATCACGCTGGGCGGCGGCGATTTCAGCACCGGCGGCGGCATCACCGTGGCGGTCGAGCCGCGCCGGGCCATCGACGGGCAGTTGGCGCTTTGCGGTGTCTGGGCGCAAAGCGAGCGGCTGACAGCCTATGTGCGCCCGCATGTGCGCGACCTTCTGGCGCCCGGATCGTTGGCCGTGGACGGGCAGGTGGTGCTGCACGATCTCAGGGTGTTCAACGAGGTTGCGCCGGCCGAAAGCTATGTCGGCGCCTCGGCCACCTGCATGGGCACGGGCCAGCCGTATCGCGATGGTGTCCGCGTGGAAATCCGCATTCCGCGCCGCGCCGTGGTGCGCGAGCGCGACAGCGACGGCATCGGGGCCGAGATCTGGTTCATGCCGGCCAACGGCGAAAACCTGGCGCTCACTTCGGGCTCGATCCTGCCGGCGCGGTGGACACGCTTTACCTCGCCCGGCGATCAGTACGAGACCACGCGCCCCGAAGAGAACCCGTCGCAGGACTGAGCGTCGCGGCCCGCGTCATCCCGATTGAAAAACCCCGGGCGATGGGGCAATATCAACCTCATTGAAGGTTAACGAAACGGTGCGGCCAAGACGGGGCAAACCCGCGATCCCGCCGCCACCTCGAGGACAGAGCAGGACAGTCCTGATGAAAAAATTATTGATGACTCTCATGGCGCTCGGTCTTGCCGGCTGTGGCCAACCAGACCGCTTCGACGGGCGCAGCGGCACGGTCAGCCGGGCCGCGCCGATGGCGTCCGGCCCGATCGCCAATGCATGCATGGCGTCGGACCGAAAGGGCCGGTCGCGCGCGCTCTGCGGCTGTATCCAGGCGGCGGCGGACCAGACACTGAACGGTTCCGACCAGCGCCGTGCGGCGGCGTTCTATCGCGACCCGCACAAGGCACAGGAAATCCGCCAGTCGAGCCGGACCCGGGATGAAAGCTTCTGGAAGGCGTACCGCGCCTATGGAGAACGCGCCGAGCGCCTGTGCCGATGAGCGGATTGTTCGACTTTCTGGCCGAGCTCCCCCCCTATGACGACAACGCAACCACGATCTACCGGCTGAACCAGCGTCACAAGCTGATCATCGAGCCGTTCCGGCCGCAGATCGAAGGCGCCCGCGTGCTGGACATCGCCGCCCATGACGGGCGGTGGTCCTACGCGCTGGCCGCCGCCGGCGCGTCCGAGGTCGTGGGGGTCGAGGCGCGGTCCGAACTGGTGGCGCGGTTCGACGCCTTCCCGGACACCGACTTCAAGCCGCGCGTGCGGCTGACCTGCGGCGATCTTTTCGCCGATTTGGAGGCGCGGGGCGCGGCGGGCGAGCGGTTCGACGTGGTGGCGCTTTACGGTATCTTTTACCACGTGATGGACCACTTCCGCCTGTTGTCGCTCATTCGCGCGCTGGCGCCCGGGCTGGTCGTCATCGACAGCGAGTTCATCGTCCTGGACAACGCCATGATCCAGGTGCTGAAGGAAGAAGTCTCGAACCCGCTGAACGCCGTGACCGAGGTCGAGGGGCGCAGCCATACCGTGGTTGGCGTGCCGTCGCGCAAGGCCACCGATTTTATGGCCGAGGCGCTGGATTACGAGACGACCTGGATCGACCACGAATTGATCCTGGGCGAGGACCGGCGGGGCATGCACGACTATTTCCGCGACGGCCGCAAGGTGCGCCATGTCTGCGCGCTGAGCCCGCGATAGGCTCAGGCCTTCAGGCGGTACCCTTTGCGAAAGAGCGCCCAGGCCAGGGCCGAGACGACCAGTGTCGAGCCCAGCACGATCACCGCGCCCAGCGACACGCTGCTGTCCGACACGCCGATCATGCCGTAGCGCCCCCCGTCCATCAGGTAGAAAACCGGGTTCACGTGGCTGATCGTGTAAAGCGCGCCGGGCAGCGCCTCGACCGAGTAGAACGTGCCGGACAGGAACGCGAGCGGCGTGACGATGAAGTTGGTGATCGCCGCCATCTGGTCGAACTTCTGCGCGAAGATGCCCGCGACCATACCAAGCGCGCCCAGAAACGCCGCGCCCAGCGTCACGAAGCCCAGCCAGATTAGCGGATGCGCCGGTACGATCCCCAGGAACAGCGCCAGCCCCACCGCGATGGCCAGCGCCACCAGTACGCCTCGCGCCACGGCCCCGGCCAGGTAGCCCAACACCAGCTCGGCCGGCGACAGGGGCGGCATCAGCGTGTCGACGATATTGCCCTGCACCTTGGAAATCACGATCGAGGACGACGTGTTGGCGAAGCTGTTCTGGATCACCGTCATCATCAGGATGCCGGGCGCGATGAAGGTGGTGAAATCCACGCCCATCACGTCGCCCCGGCGCTCTCCGATGGCGATGGAAAAGATCACCATGAAAAGCCCCGCCGTTGCCAGCGGCGCCATCAGCGTCTGCGTCCAGACGGCGAGAAACCGCTGCGTCTCGCGCTTGGCCAGCGTGGCCAGGCCAAGCCAGTTGACCCGCCCGAAGCGGCGGCTGCCCATTTCGTGGAATTCCTGCATCTCTGCCTCGATTGTCGCCTTCGGACGCCTTGTAACTCAACGCCCAGTGATTAGAATAGGGCAACTGGAAAAAAGACCACGCCCCCGATGCATCGGCGGCGTGACGAACCAATGAAAGGTGGCTCATGTCCTGGAGTGACGAGCGCGTCGAACTGCTGAAGAAGATGTGGGGCGAGGGCCAGTCGGCCAGCCAGATCGCCAAGGAACTGGGCGGCGTGACCCGCAACGCGGTGATCGGCAAGGTGCACCGCCTTGGCCTGTCGAACCGCAGCGGGTCGGGCAACGGGGCCGCGGCCTCGGACAGCACGGCCAAGGCCAAGCCCGCCGCCAAGGCCAAGCCCGCTCCCAAGCCCAAGGCCGCCGCTCCGAAGGCTGAACCGAAGGCGCCCGAGCCCAAGGAAGAGCCGGCGCCGACCGCCGCGGCAAGCCGCATCAAGGCGATCATCCCGGCGGGCCAACCCCTGCCGCCGCAGCCGTCCGCGAACGAGATCGACCCCGAGGCGCTGGCCAAGGTCAGCGAAATCGAGAAGAAGGCGAAGAAGCTGTCGCTGATGGAACTGACCGAGCGGACCTGCAAATGGCCCGTGGGCGACCCGGCGACGCCGGATTTCTGGTTCTGCGGTCTGCCTGTGAAATCCGGCAAGCCCTATTGCGAGGCCCATGTCGGCGTCGCCTTCCAGCCCATGAGCTCGCGCCGCGACCGGAAACGCTAGGCATTAGTCCGGCTCTGACAGCCACCGGGGCCGCAGCACCATGACGGTGGGCTGCCCCGGAAGTGTATCCAGCGACACGGTCAGCGCGCTGTCCTCGGTGCGCACCACGGCGAACTCCTCTTCCATCGCGGCCAGAAACGCCTGAAGCGTGCCGTCGCCGAACCAGTGCATCGGGATGACGATGGACGACCGCAGGCGTTTGACCGTCTCGATCATCCGGGGCAGGGGCAGCGTGTAGCCCCCGTCGACCGGCGCCAGCAGCACATCCACCCGGCCCAGGGCCGCGAATTGCTCATCCGTCGGCATGTGGTGCAGGTGGCCCAAGTGGCCGATGCACAGCCCCGCCGTTTCGAACACGAAGATCGAGTTGCCCTCGGGCTCGGCCGGCGCGCCATAGCGCGAGCGGATATCGGTCGAGACATTGCGGATCACCATGTCGCCCAGATCGACATAATGATCGACCCCTGCGCCATGCTCTTCGCCCCAGCCGGGCAGGACGTTGGGGATGGCGGGGTCGGGAAAGGGCGTCCAGTGGGTTTCGTGGGCGTGGTTCATCGTCACGACATCCGGCAGGAAATCCACGTTGCCGATAAAGCCTGTGAAATCGGTGATGGCACTGGTGCCGGTATGAGCCTGGATCAGGAAAGAGGCGTGGGCGATGTAATGCAGGCGCACGCGGTCCTGCGGCACCGGATCACGAAAACTGGCCTGTTGGATATACTCAAGCCCCGGCGCGGACTGGGCGATCGACAGACAATGGCTGGGCTTGCGCTCGGCCTCTTGCGCCACGACGTCCTGGACCAAGACTGACGTTGCAAGCGTGGCGAGCAAAATGGCGAGTCGGACCATCGGCAGTACCTCCTGCCGAGAAGTGTAGCGCATGGGGCGCGAAAGTCAGCTATACGCGGGCGGCGACGCTGCACGGTGTGGTGCAATGCCTGTTTCAGAAGCATATCGATGGCGCGTTGGCCGTCGCGTCGTGCCCACGAGCAGGAGATCCCGGATCAAGTCCGGGATGACGTCGCGCCAAGGACGCGCCGTCAGCGCAGGATCTCGAACCCGTCCTGATCCGGTGCCTCGGCGGGCTCCGGCTCCACCCGCGCGACATTTGCCGCCGGTGGGCCCTTTTCCATCGCGCGCAGCATGTCCGCCACGGCCTCTTCCGGACCTGACAGAACGGCCCGGACCGACCCGTCCGCCTCGTTCTTGACCCAGCCGCGCAGACCGCGTGACCGCGCCTCTTCCTGCGTCCAAGCGCGGTAATTCACGCCCTGCACCTTGCCGGTGACCAGAACTCCGGTCAGTGTCGTCTCGTTATGCATGGTCGCCTCCTGTTCTCGGGAATGACATAGGGCGTTTCGCGCTCGTGTCCCGCGTGCTCAAGCCACCTTGACCACCTTTGATTTCCGCTACATACCCTGCCCATGACACCGCTTTCGCATATCCGCAATTTCTCCATCGTGGCGCATATCGACCACGGGAAATCGACGCTGGCCGACAGGCTGATCCAGGCCACCGACACGGTGCCGGACCGGGACATGAAGGAACAGCTTCTGGACGCGATGGATATCGAGCGCGAGCGCGGCATCACCATCAAGGCCAACACGGTGCGCATCGAGTATACCGCGCTCGATGGCGAGGATTACGTGTTGAACCTGATCGACACGCCCGGCCATGTCGATTTCGCCTACGAGGTCTCGCGCTCCATGCGGGCGGTCGAGGGCTCGCTGCTGGTCGTGGATTCCACCCAAGGTGTCGAGGCGCAGACCCTGGCCAACGTGTACCAGGCGATCGACGCCGATCACGAGATCGTTCCGGTGTTCAACAAGATCGACCTGCCCGCCTCGGATATCAGCCGCGTGGCCGAGCAGGTCGAGGATGTCATCGGCATCGACGCCTCGGGCGCGATCCCGGTGTCGGCCAAGACGGGCGAGGGCATCCGCGAGGTGCTGGAAGCCATCGTCAAATTGCTGCCTCCGCCCACGGGCACCCGCGACGCGCCGCTGAAGGCCATGCTGGTGGACAGCAAGTACGACCAGTACCTGGGCGTGATCTGTATCATACGCATCGTCGACGGCGTGCTGAAAAAGGGCGACCGCATCCGCATGATGAAGACCGGCGGCATCTATGACGTGGACGATATCGGCGTCTACCGCCCGTCGATGAAGGCGGTCAAGGAACTGGGACCGGGCGAGATCGGCTATCTCAACGCCTCGATCAAGCAGGTGCGCGACACCCGTGTGGGCGACACCATCACGCTGGAAAAGAACCAGACGCCCGAGCCGCTGCCGGGCTTCAACCCGTCGCAACCCGTGGTCTTCTGCGGGCTTTTCCCGGTGGATTCGGCAGAGTTCGAGGACCTGCGCGACGCCATCGAGAAGCTGGCGCTCAACGACGCGTCATTCAGCTACGAGATGGAAAGCTCCACCGCGCTGGGCTTCGGGTTCCGCTGCGGTTTCCTTGGCCTTCTGCACCTCGAGGTGGTCCGCGACCGGATCGAACGGGAATACGATATCGAACTGATCACCACCGCGCCCTCGGTGATCTACCACGTCTACATGAAGGACGGCACGCAGATCGACCTGCACAACCCGGCCGACATGCCCGACTCGTCGGTCGTGGCCCATGTGGAGGAGCCGCGCATCAAGGCGACGATCCTGGTGCCAGACGAATTCCTGGGCGATGTGCTGAAGCTGTGCCAGGACCGGCGGGGCATCCAGCTTGACCTGACCTATGCCGGCAGCCGCGCGATGGCGGTCTATGACCTGCCGCTCAACGAGGTGGTGTTCGACTTCTACGACCGGCTGAAATCGGTGACGCGCGGCTATGCGTCCTTCGATTACCAGTTGGAAGGCTACCGCGAGGACAACCTGGTGAAGATGTCCGTGCTGGTGAATGACGAGCCTGTGGACGCGCTGTCGATGATGGTGCACCGCGACCGGGCCGAGATGCGCGGTCGAGCGATGTGCGAAAAATTGAAGGACCTGATCCCGCGCCACATGTTCAAGATCCCGATCCAGGCGGCCATCGGCGGCAAGGTGATCGCGCGAGAGACGTTGTCGGCCCTGCGCAAGGACGTGACCGCCAAGTGCTATGGCGGCGACGCCAGCCGGAAGCGCAAGCTCTTGGACAAGCAGAAGGCCGGCAAGAAGAAGATGCGCCAGTTCGGGAAAGTGGATATCCCGCAGGAAGCGTTTATCAGCGCATTGAAAATGGACAGCTGAGGGCGCCCATCCCGGTGAAAAATCGGCGTAGGGTGGGTGATAACCCACGCGGCGCGACGTTCCTTAGCGCGTGGGTTATCACCCACCCTACGCAGCTGCGCGGATAGTTCGATGTATCGTCGAATAAGGCCAATCCTCAGGGTGCTCGACCAATCCGTGTTTTACCGGGTTGAAATGGCAATAGTTCACATGCGCGACAAAGTCCGCGTCATCGCGGATCGCGTGTTCCCAGAATCGCCGCTGCCAGATCCCTTTCTCATCTTTGCGCATTCGGCTTCGGTTGGCATATCCGCTGGCCACGCAGTGCCGTGAAAACACGGACTTGATCTTTTTCCACCGTATCGAGAAATCAGCGTCGTCGGGCGGCAACGTCCAGACCGCATGGATATGATCGGGAAGAATGACCATCGCGTCGCAGTGCACAGGGTGTTGCGCTGTGACCGAGGCATAGACCGACCGCAGAAGATCTATTTCATCGGTGAGGGTCGTCGCGGACCTGTCTGCAAGTGTGACAGTGAAGAAGTATGTCCCAGCTGGAACATGAAGGCGTCGGTATCTGGGCATACGCCCATAATTCCGCGACAAGGTTAATAAACCATGTAGGGTGGGTGATAACCCACGCGCGATGACGCGTTTTGCTTCGTGGGTTTTCACCCACCCTACGAATGCAGGAAATTGAAACCGGGCGTCACCACCCGGCCTTATACCTCACCCCCGCGGTGCGGCTCTCACCGCTGCCCGCACTTCCTTCGCCAGTGCGATCGGGTTGTCCACCAGCCTCGGGTCGCGGCAGATATAGTCGGCGATGCTGGTGGCCTCGGTCGTATTGTAGCCCGCGTCGATCAGTGACTGGACGAAGTTCGGGTTCGCCTTGTCCCAGATCACCTCATTCCACGGGCCGCGATAGCAGCTGACCAAGATATACGAGTCCGCCTTGGCCGTGTCGGCCATGACCAGAAATGCCGCTGTCGCGGCGCATAATGTTGTTTTAAGCATGGGTCCCCACCCTGGTGTAGTGTCTCACCAACATATCACGTGAGTCGTTCTTCTCTGAGTCAATTTTGCGAGAAAGGTTAATTTGCAACTGCAGAATCCTTGCCGGTGCACGCGCTCTCCGAATGATTGCGTTTGTCCCCGACCAAGTGTGCTGGATCACAAGCGTTTTCTGACTTATCCACAGAAATTCCCATTGGGATATCAACAGGTTATCCCCAAGAAGTTTTGATGCCGCAGTGCTTTTTTCTTGCCCGACGGCGGTTTCGGGTGTGTCATTCCAATGACTGCAACGGGTCGCTGACCCAACGCAGCGCCGCAAAGGCCCCTCGGGACCGGCGCGGGCGGAACCGGGGGCCGCAGGGCCTTAGCGACCGCTCAAGCCAGTTCAGGCCGATGCCCGGGATGTCCGTCGCTTTCGAGAGAAGGACAAGCCGCGTGTCGCGCCGGGTCGATGCAAACGGACCGGGGCCTGCCCCGTGTTCGTGGCCAAGGCGCCTTCGGGTGCCAAGGCGGCCATGTCCGGCGACGGGGATGGTACGATGTCGTTGCCTTCGGGTGGCGGGATCGCCAAGGGTCTCTTAGAGGCCGGCGGCAAAGCCGGGCCGGATGCCCCTCGGGGTGGTCAGTTCGGCAAAGGCGTCAGGGTGCGGGGTGACCCCCGCGATGCAAAGACCGCGTCTGAGCACCTGGCGCCTTTATTTCTTCCGATGCGCCGAATGGCAGTAGGTCGGAACGCGAACGGGGTCCGTGGCCAATGGCCGCCGGACCCCGCTGTCAGTTGATGCTACCGCGTCTAACACCTGTACCATCGCGATATAGCGCGCTTTGTCGGCGGTCAACCAGATCTGGCGGCTCGGATTGCAAAATTCACCATATCTGCGCAATTTGGTCACAGATCACGTGACCCAGATCAAGGTTGCTGCGCCGCTGTCGCGCTATGGTCCGGCTGCGCAACATCCTGACTGAGGAGACCCATCATGATCTGGTTGATGGTTATCTTGCACGTTTTCATCGGATCCACCCTAGCCGGCTCGTTCGTCATCGCGGCGCTGGCCATGGGCTATGACACGCTGACGCCGATCCTGGTCACAGCGGCGGCGGGGTTCGTCGTGGCATTTCCGGTATCGTGGATCGTGGCGAAACAGCTTTATCAGGCCCGCTGACGCCGGGGATATCGCACCGACGCGATGCCACCCGGATACCGACGCTATACCGATGCGGTATTTTCCAGCCATCCGCGCACGGCGGATTCAAATTCGCGCGGCCGCTCGGCGTGCAGCCAGTGGCCCGCGTCCTTGATCTTGATGAAGGTCGCGTCGGGGAACAGGTCCTTGATACGGGCGCGGTACTCTCGCGCGACGTAGTCGGAATTCGCACCGGACAGAAACAGCGTCTTGCCGTCGAACCGGCCGTCCAAGTCGGGAAAGCTGAGGATCTTCGGCATCTCGGCCTCGAGCGTATCGAGGTTGAGGCGCCATTTTTTTTCTTTCACATCAAGCGATTGCGTGAAGAAGGGAATGAGCGCCGGATCATCGACGACGCCTTTCAACTGCGCCTCCGCATCCGACCGCTTGGTGATCGCCGACAGGTCCACGCTGCGCATCGCGTCGATATACTGCGCCTGGCTGTGACCATAGCTGACCGGCGCGATGTCGGCCACGATCAGGCGGTGCACAAGGTCGGGCCGGGTCAATGCCAGCACCATCGCCGCCTTGCCGCCCATGGAATGCCCGAGCACGTCAATCGGACCGTCAGTTTTGGCCTCGATCACCTCGGCGAGGTCAGCGGCCATGTCCTCGTAGGAATGCTCGGAAAACCAAGGGCTTGTGCCGTGATTGCGCATGTCGACGGCCATGACCGGGCCCCTGTCGGACAGCCGCTTGGCGATGACTCCCCAGTTGCGGCCCGAACCATAAAGGCCGTGAGCGATGAGAAGCGGCGGCTTCGTGCCTTGGGACGCGTGGTGAATGACGTTCAGCATGGCACAAGCCAATACACGCCATTGCCCCCGCAATCAATTGCGCCTAGTGTGCGCCGCCGAGAGGTGGCTTAAGTGATTGATCGCAAACAATTTGGCACACGGCGCGAGGCGCTTGAAAAGCAGCTTCACGAAAAGCTGGGGCTTCGGGGCAAGACGCTTGCTACGCGGCTGCGCCGCGCCGGGCGGCTTTTGCCCAAGCGCCTTCGGGACGAAGGCCGGTTCCTGGTGGACGCGGAGCGGAAATTGGCGCATCCGCGGTTGGCCACCCAGGTCGATGAGGCGCGTGTCGAGAAGGCTTTCGAGGCTTTGGAGACGCACCTGAAAGCCATCGACGCGGCCGACCGGCGGCGCAGTCGACTGATCCACTGGCTGGCCGGTTTGGTGTTCAACCTGTTGATCCTTGGCGCGCTGGTACTTGTCGCGCTGCGCTGGCAGGGCGTCATATAAAAACCCGCGCAAGCAATGGCTTACGCGGGTTTCCAGGATCGATCAGACCGAGATCAGAGGTTCGGGTAAAGCGGGAAGCGGGCGCAAAGGTCCGCGACCTCGGCTTTGACTTTGGCCTCGGCATCGCCGTTCCCGTCCTCACCGTTGGCTGCAAGCCCGTCGACCACCTCGACGATCCAGTCGGCGATCTGGCGGAATTCCGCCTCGCCGAAACCACGGGTCGTTCCGGCGGGCGAGCCGAGACGGATGCCGCTGGTGACGGTGGGCTTCTCGGGGTCGAAGGGAACGCCGTTCTTGTTGCAGGTGATGTGGGCACGGCCCAGCGACTTCTCGGTCGCGTTGCCTTTGACGCCCTTGGGCCGCAGGTCGACCAGCAGGACGTGGGTGTCGGTGCCGTGGGTCACGGTATCCAGCCCGCCCTTGATCAGTTGGTCGCTCATCGCCTGCGCGTTGGTGATGACCTGCTGGATATAGGACTTGAACTCGGGCCGCAGGGCCTCGCCAAAGGCGACGGCCTTGGCGGCGATCACGTGCATCAAGGGACCGCCCTGGATGCCGGGGAAGATGGCGGAGTTGAACTTCTTCGCCAGCGCCTCGTCATTGGTCAGGATCATGCCGCCGCGCGGGCCGCGCAGTGTCTTGTGCGTTGTGGTCGTGGCGACATGCGCGTGCGGGAAGGGCGAGGGGTGCAGGCCTGCGGCCACCAGGCCGGCAAAGTGGGCCATATCCACGTGCAGGTAGGCGCCGACCATGTCGGCGATCTCGCGCATGCGGGCAAAGTCGATCTGGCGCGGTACGGCGGAGCCACCGGCGATCAGCATCTTGGGCTGGTGTTCCTTTGCCAGCGCCTCGACCTGGTCGTAGTCGATCAGGTTGTCTTCCTTGCGGACGCCGTATTGCACGGCGTTGAACCACTTACCCGATTGGTTGGGGGCCGCGCCGTGGGTCAGGTGGCCGCCTGCGTCGAGGCTCATGCCCAGGATCGTGTCGCCCGGTTGCAGAAGGGCGGTGAACACGCCCTGGTTCGCCTGGCTGCCCGAATTGGGCTGCACGTTGGCAAAGCCGCAGTCGAAAAGCTTGCATGCGCGCTCGATGGCCAGATTCTCGGCAATGTCGACGAACTGGCAGCCGCCATAGTAGCGCCGGCCGGCGTAACCTTCGGCGTATTTGTTGGTCATCACGCTGCCTTGCGCTTCCATCACGGCGGCAGAGACGATGTTTTCCGATGCGATAAGCTCGATTTCGTCGCGTTGACGACCGAGCTCTTTCTGGATGGCTTCGGCGATATCGGGGTCGCGAGACGTCAGCGATTCCGTGAAAAAGCCTTCTGAAACAAATTCTTGATTTCCGTCGTGCGCCATTTTTGATGTCCTCCACATTGCGAGCCAAGCGATTTCGTATCGGATACACCGTCTTTTTGAAAGGCGGTAATGCGACACATGTCACCTGCGGACCGGCATCGCTGGTACGAAGGCGCATTTTATGCTTCGATCAACTTTCGGAACAAATCAAGGTAGCCAAAATGGGCAATCCGCACAAAATCGCCTTTGTCGCCAGCAACGTGCCCATTGCACAGACCGCCCGAGCGGCGCTTGCTGCGCGGTTCGGCGATGCCACGCCCGAGGACGCGGATCTGATTGTGGCGCTGGGCGGCGACGGGTTCATGCTCGAGACGCTGCACGCGGTACAGAAGCTGGGAAAGCCGGTTTACGGGATGAATCGCGGTACTGTCGGCTTCCTGATGAACGAATACAGCGAATCGGATCTGCTTGAGCGGTTGGAAGAGGCCGAAGAAGAAGTCATCAACCCGCTGTGCATGTCTGCCACGGATAAAAACGGGCAAACGCATGAGGCGCTGGCGATCAACGAGGTGTCTCTGCTGCGGGCGGGACCGCAGGCGGCCAAGCTGCGGATCACGGTGGACGGGCGGTTGCGCTTGGAAGAACTGAGCTGCGACGGCTGCTTGTTGGCGACGCCTGCCGGGTCCACGGCCTATAACTACAGCGCGCACGGACCGATCCTGCCGATCGGGTCGGACGTTCTGGCGCTGACCGCGGTGGCGGCGTTCCGGCCCAGGCGGTGGCGCGGGGCGCTCTTGCCCAAGAACGCGCATGTGCGGTTCGACGTGTTGGACCCCGAAAAGCGGCCGGTGATGGCGGATGCGGACAGCAGTTCCATCCGAAATGTCCTGTCGGTCGAGGTGCGGTCCGATCCTACCATTCAGCACCGGATATTGTTCGATCCGGGACACGGGCTGGAGGAACGGCTGCTGCGGGAGCAGTTCAGCTAAGCCCTACTTCGCCAGGCCGATGGTTTGCAGCGCGTCGCGGATCTCGTCCAGGATGGCGGGATCGTCGATCGTCGCTGGCATCTTGTAGTCCTGATTGTCGGCAATTTTGACCATGGTGGCGCGCAGGATCTTGCCCGAGCGGGTCTTGGGCAGACGGTCCACGACCACGGCCAGCTTGAAGGCCGCGACGGGGCCGATCTGGTCGCGCACCAGCTTGACGCATTCGGCAGTGATCTCTTCATGCGGGCGGTCGACGCCCTTGGTCAGGCAAACGAAGCCCACGGGAAGTTGCCCCTTGAGTTCGTCGCTGACACCGATCACCGCGCATTCGGCCACGTCGGGGTGGCTGGCCAGAACTTCCTCCATCCCGCCGGTCGAGAGGCGGTGACCCGCGACGTTGATGACGTCATCGGTGCGCGCCATGATCCAGACATAGCCGTCTTCGTCGACCATCCCGGCGTCGCCGGTCTCATAATAGCCTGGGAAATGGTCGAGGTAGCTTTTTCGAAAACGGTCCTCGGCGTTCCAGAGCGTGGGCAGGGTGCCCGGGGGCAGGGGCAGCTTGATGGCGATGGCGCCCAGTGTGCCGGGGGCCACGGGGTGCCCCGCATCGTCGAGGATCTGGATGTCGTAGCCGGGCATCGCCACGGTGGGCGAGCCGATCTTGACCGGCAGCGCCTCGATCCCCGCCGGCATGCCCGCGATGGTCCAGCCGGTTTCGGTTTGCCACCAGTGGTCATAGACCGGCTTTCCGGTCATTTTATGCGTCCATTCAATGGTATCGGGGTCGGCGCGTTCGCCAGCGAGGTAGATGGCGCCCAGACCTGACAAGTCGTATTTCTTGAGGTATTCGCCATGCGGGTCCTCGCGCTTTACCGCGCGGAAGGCGGTGGGCGCGGTGAAGAAGGACTTCACCTTGTGCTCCTCGATCACCCGCCAGAACGTGCCGGCGTCAGGCGTGCCGACGGGTTTGCCCTCGAACACGATGGTGGTGTTGCCGTGAATGAGCGGCGCGTAGCAGATATAGCTGTGTCCCACGACCCAGCCCACATCGGACGCGGCCCAGAACACGTCGCCCGGATCGACATTGTAGATGTTCTTCATGCTCCAGTTCAGCGCCACAAGGTGGCCGCCCGTGGCCCGGACAACCCCCTTGGGTGCGCCGGTGGTACCGGAGGTGTAGAGGATATAGGCGGGGTGGTTGCCCTCGACCGGCAGGCAATCGGCGGGTTCGGTGCCTTTCTGGAAGTCGTGCCAGTCGACATCGCGCCCCTCGGTCAGGGTGGCCGTCTCCTGTTCGCGTTGAAAGATCACGCAGAAATCGGGCTTGTGTGTAGCCTGGTCCACTGCGCCGTCAAGCAGGGGCTTGTAGTGGACGACGCGGCCGGGCTCCAGCCCGCAGGAGGCGGCGATAATGCATTTCGGCTTGGCGTCGTCGATACGTACGGCCAGCTCGTGGGCCGCGAAGCCGCCGAATACAACCGAGTGGATCGCGCCGATGCGGGCGCAGGCCAGCATCGCCTCCAGCGCCTCGGGGACCATGGGCATGTAGATGATGACGCGGTCGCCCTTTTGCACGCCCTTGGCCCGCAGCGCCCCGGCAAGGCTGGCGACACGGTCCTTGAGTTCGGCATAGGTGATCTTGGAGATACTGTCGGTGATCGGGCTGTCGTGGATGATTGCCACCTGATCGCCGCGTCCGGCCTCGACATGACGATCAACTGCGTTGTAGCAGCCGTTCACCTTGCCGTCGCTGTACCACTCATAGAAAGGAGCCTTGTCATCGAAAAGCGCCTTGGAGGGTTTTTCGTCCCAGTCGATAGCTTCGGCGGCCTGCATCCAGAAGCCTTCAGGATCGCTTTTCCAGCCTTCGTAAACATCATTGTATGCCATTGTATCCCCTCCACGGTCCTCGCGCCTCGTTTACGCCAGGGCAATGCGCCAAGACAAGGCTGTCCGGACGGCCCGTGGCACAATACCGCAAGCCGCCCGGATAAGGGAATATCCCGGATGCGTCAGCCGTAATGGGCCACCGGGGTGCCGGCGATGGCGGCCATGTTGAGCAATCCGCGTGCGGTGATCGACGGTGTCACGATATGTGCCCGATTGCCCATGCCCATCAGGATCGGCCCGACCTCGAGCCCGCCGGCCTTCATTTTCAGGATGTTGCGCACGCCCGAAGCGGTGTCGCCATTGGAAAAGAGAAGCACGTTGGCGGCGCCTTCCATGCGGTTGTCGGGCAGGAGCCGTTGGCGCAGGTCCGGGTCAAGCGCGGCGTCGAGGTTCATCTCGCCTTCGTAGCAGAAATTGCGCGGCTCGCGGTCGAGGATCTGAAGTGCCTCGCGCAGACGGTTGCCGGAATCGCTGCCCTGGTTGCCGAATTGCGACTGCGAGCAAAAGGCGACGCTGGGCTCGAGGCCGAAGCGCTTGACGTGGCGAGCCGCGCCGATGGCGGTTTCGGCCAGTTCCTCGGGTGTCGGGCGGATGCGCACATGGGTGTCGGCGATGAAAAGCGGGCCGTCCTCGAGGATCATCATCGACAGGGCGCCGTGCGGGTGATGTTCGGCGTCGCCCAGCACCTGTGAGACGTAATTCATGTGCCAGCGGTATTCGCCGAAGGTGCCGCAAATGAGCGAGTCCGCCTCTTCGCGGTATACCATGATCGCGCCGATGGCGGTGGTGTTGGTGCGCATGATCGCCTTGGCAAGGTCAGGCGTGACGCCGCGGCGTTTCATGATGTCGTGATAGGTGGCCCAGTAGTCGCGGTACCGGTGGTCACGCTCCGGGTTCACGATGCTGAAATCCTTGTCGGGGCGGATTTCCAGGCCGATGCGTTCGCAACGCGCGGCGATCACGTCAGGACGGCCAATGAGGATTGGCAGTTCGGTCGTTTCCTCGAGGATGGCCTGAGCGGCGCGCAATACGCGCTCGTCCTCGCCCTCGGCAAAGACGATCCGCCGGGCGGCCGTGGCCGCGGCCTCGAAGACCGGGCGCATCAGGAGGGCGGATTTGAAAACAGACGCCTGAAGGTTGGCCGAATAGGCGTTGAGATCCTCGATGGGCCGCGCGGCAACGCCCGACTCCATCGCAGCCTTGGCCACGGCGGTGGGCACGACGCTGGACAGACGCGGATCGAAAGGTTTCGGGATCAGGTAGTCGGGCCCGAAATTCATCTGCTCGCCCTGGTAGGCGGCGGCAGCCTCGGCTGACGTGGTGGCGCGGGCCAACTCGGCAATGGCCTCGACGCAGGCGATCTGCATGGCGTCGTTGATGTCCGTGGCGCCCACGTCGAGCGCCCCGCGGAAGATGAACGGAAAGCAGAGCACGTTGTTGACCTGGTTCGGAAAGTCGCTTCGGCCCGTCGCGATGATCGCGTTGGGCGCGATCTTGCGCACTTCGTCGGGCATGATTTCCGGCATCGGGTTGGCCAGCGCGAGGATGATTGGGCTGTCGGACATCCGGGCGACATGTTCGGGTTTCAGCACGCCCGCGCCAGAAAGGCCGAGGAAGAGGTCTGCGCCCTCGATCACATCGCCGAGCGTGCGCAGATCGGTTTTCTGGGCGAAGGCGGCCTTTTGCGGGTTCATGTCTTCGGTGCGGCCTTCGTAGACCAGACCGTGAATGTCGCAGAGCCAGATGTTTTCGCGTTTCACGCCGAGTTTCAGCAGCAGGTTGAGGCAGGCGATGCCGGCGGCCCCGCCCCCGGTCGAGACGATCTTGATATCCTCGAAGGATTTGCCCGCCACGTGCAGCGCGTTGGTGGCGGCGGCGCCGACGACGATGGCGGTGCCGTGCTGGTCGTCGTGGAAGACGGGAATGTTCATGCGCTCGCGGCAGATCTTTTCCACGATGAAGCAGTCGGGCGCCTTGATATCCTCAAGGTTGATGGCGCCGAAGGACGGCTCCAGCGCGCAGACGATCTCGGCGAGGCGCTCGGGGTCCTGCTCGTCCAGTTCGAGATCGAAGCAGTCGATATTGGCAAATTTCTTGAACAGGACTGCCTTGCCCTCCATCACCGGCTTGGAAGCGAGGGCGCCGATGTTGCCAAGACCCAGCACGGCGGTGCCATTGGTGACAACGGCCACCTGGTTGGCGCGGCTGGTATAGCGGCTGGCGTCGGTGGGATTGGCCTTGATTTCGAGACAGGCCTCGGCGACGCCGGGCGAATAGGCGCGGGCCAGGTCGCGCCCGTTGGCCAGCGGTTTCGTCGCACGAATCTCGAGTTTTCCGGGCTTGGGAAACTCGTGATAGGTCAATGCCGCCTGGCGAAGGCTTTCGTTCGCGTTGTCTGCCATGAGGTCCTCTGCAAGAATTAGTTTAAGGGTAAACTATATCCGATCGACCGGATGTTCCAGCCCTGTTGATGCCGGGCCACAGTTAGCTTGCATATCAGGGCGTGGCGACGCAATCTCAAATGAGCGAGGAGGCAGGCAGCATGCCGGGAGGCCGAATGAGTTTGCTGGACGAGGCGCAGCGTGTGCGGAAGAATGCCCATGCCCCGTATTCGGGCTTCAAGGTCGGGGCGGCACTGACGACGCGCACGGGCCGGGTGTTCGCCGGGTGCAACGTCGAGAACGTGGCCTATCCCGAAGGCACCTGCGCCGAGGCCGGGGCGATCGCCGCGATGGTCGCGGCCGGCGAAACAGAAATTGCCGAGATCGTGGTCGTCGCCGACAGCCCCGAGCCTGTGACGCCTTGCGGCGGGTGTCGGCAAAAGCTGGCGGAGTTCGGCAGCGGCGAGATGCTCGTCACCATGGCAACGCTCGGCGGTGTCACCGTCACGCGGACGTTGAAGGAATTGCTGCCCGGTGCCTTTACAACACATCACATGGCGAATGGCTGACCCTTGGAGGCACGACAGGTCATAGCGGCGATACGCGACGGGGACGCGCTGTCCGGTGAGGCGATCACGAGTTTCGTGCAAGGTCTGACCGATGGCGGAGTGAGCGATGCGCAAGCCGGGGCCTTTGCCATGGCGGTTTTGCTGAAATCGCTTGCGCCCGAAAGCCGCCGTGCACTGACGCTGGCGATGCGAGACAGCGGGCAGATCTTGCGGTGGCGCACCGACCGCCCTGTCCTCGACAAGCACTCGACCGGTGGTATCGGGGATTGCATCAGCCTGGTGCTGGCGCCGGCGTTGGCGGCCTGCGGCGCGGCTGTGCCGATGATCTCGGGGCGCGGCCTGGGCCATACCGGGGGCACGCTGGACAAGCTGGAGGCCATTCCAGGCGTTTCGACCGAGTTGGAGACCGGGCGGTTGCAGAGGGTCGTCGAGGAAATCGGCGTCGTGATCGCTTCCGCCAGCGCCGAGATCGCCCCGGCGGATCGGCGTCTTTACGCGGTGCGGGACGTGTCGGGGACGGTGGAAAGCGTCGATCTAATCACTGCCTCGATCCTATCCAAGAAGCTTGCGGCGGGGCTGACAGGCCTGGTTCTGGACGTCAAGCAGGGCTCGGGCGCGTTCATGAAGGACATCGGCGCGGCGCGGGCGCTGGCCGAGTCACTGGTGGAGACGGCGAATGCGGCGGGATGCCGGTGCAGTGCGTTGATCACTGATATGAGCCAGCCATTGGCGCCGTCGGCGGGCAATGCCGTGGAAGTGGCCGAGGCGATGCGCGTCCTGTCCGGAACGGTCGAGGGGCGGCTGGCGAAGCTGACCTGCTATCTGGGCGGCGAGGCGCTTTATCATGGCGGGCTTTGCGCAAGCCCGGAAAGCGGCGCGCGCGAGGTGCTGAAAGTTTTGAAGAACGGGCAGGCGGCAGAAGTCTTTGGACGGATGCTGCGTGCGTTGGGCGGGCCGGTGCAGTTCGTCGATACGTGGCAGCGTTTCCTGCCCGAGGCGACGATCATCCGCGAGGTCCCGGCCGAAGCGCCGGGTTTTGTCGCCTCCATAAATGGCGAGGCTCTTGGCCATGCGGTGATCGCGCTGGGCGGCGGGCGGAAGCTTGAAACCGACCGGATCGACCCGGCGGTGGGTCTGTCCGACATCCTGCCCTTGGGCACGGAGGTGATCGCGGGACAGCCCTTGTTGCGCATCCACGCCAGCCGTGCGGCCCATGCCGATGCCGCCGAGGCCATCGTGCGCGACGCGATGGCCATCGGTCCGTCGGCCCCTGCCGAGAAACCCCTGGTGATCGAGCATGTCGGTCCATGACCCGTGCGTTTCTGGTGGTGATGGACTCGGTGGGAATCGGCGGGGCGCCCGATGCCGACAGGTTTTTCAACGGGCCTGTTCCCGATACCGGCGCCAACACGCTTGCCCACATCGCGCAGGCGCGGGCTGGTGGGCTGAGATTGCCCAACCTTGACCGGCTTGGGCTTGGGGCGGCGGTGACGCTGGCATCGGGCGCGGTGGCGCCGGGGCTGGGCGCGACGCCCGAAGGATGCTGGGGTGCGGCACAGGAAATCTCGCCGGGTAAGGATACGCCGACGGGTCATTGGGAGCTGGCCGGGGTGCCGATGCCGTTTGCCTGGCACGTCTTTCCCCAGACGATACCGGCCTTTCCAGAGGCGCTGGTGGCGGCGGTCCAAGAGGCGGCAGGGGTCGATGGGATTCTCGGGAACTGCCACGCGTCGGGTACAGAGATCCTGAAGGCGCTGGGGGCTGAGCACATGCGTACGGGCTGGCCGATTTGTTATACGTCGACCGATAGCGTGTTCCAGGTCGCCGCGCACGAAGAGCGGTTCGGGCTGGATCGGTTGCTGGAGCTTTGCCGCACGATCGCACCGCGCTTGCACGAGATGGGCGTCGGGCGGGTGATCGCGCGGCCCTTCGTCGGGTCCGCCTCCGAGGGGTTCGAGCGCACGGGCAGGCGCAGGGATTACGCCATGGCCCCGCCTGCGCCGACCTTGTGCGACTGGGCCAGTGCAGAGGGGCGCGGGGTGCACGGGATCGGCAAAATCGGCGACATCTTTTCGATGCAGGGGATCGACGACGTCGTGACCGGCAGCGATGCGACGCTAATGGAGGCGCTGGAACAGGCGGTGGCCGGGGCCGAAGAGGGCAGCCTGACATTCGCCAATTTCGTCGAGTTCGACAGCAAATACGGGCATCGGCGGGACGTGAAAGGCTACGCCGAGGCACTGGAGAGGTTCGATGCTGGCATCGGCCGGTGCCTGGCGTGCCTGCGGCCCGGAGATCTGATGATGATCACCGCCGACCATGGCAACGACCCCACCTGGCCCGGCACCGACCACACGCGCGAGCGGGTGCCGGTGCTGGCGGCCGGGGTCGGGCCGCATGAGGCGGGGATCGTGGATTTCGTCGATGTGGCCGCGAGCGTGGCCGCGCATCTTGGGCTGGTCGAGTGCGGACCGGGGCGGTCTTTCCTTCCCTGAGCTCTGCGTTGCCCTTTGCGGGTTTTTCTGGAAAGAACGCTCTAGCCATACCTGCCTTGCCGAACGGAGCCGAGATGAAAGAGCACCTGACCGTCGTGACCCACCCACTGGTGCAGCACAAGCTGACCCTGATGCGCGACAAGCATACCCCGACCGCCGTCTTTCGGCAGCTTCTGCGAGAGATCAGCCAATTGCTGGCCTACGAGGTTACGCATGAGCTGAAGATGACCACGCAGACCATCGAGACACCGTTGCAGGAGATGGACGCACCGGTTCTGGCGGGGCGCAAGCTGGCGTTGATCTCGATCCTGCGGGCGGGCAATGGGTTGCTTGACGGGATGCTGGAGCTGATCCCCTCCGCCCGGGTCGGGTTCGTCGGGCTGTACCGCGACGAGGAAACGCTGAAGCCGGTAAAGTATTACTTCAAGGTGCCGGAGCAGTTGGACAAACGGCTGACCATCCTCGTCGATCCGATGCTGGCCACCGGCAATTCCTCGGCGGCGGCGGTCGATATGGTGAAAGAGGCGGGCGCGACCGATATCCGGTTCCTTTGCTTGCTGGCCGCCCCCGAAGGCGTGGCCCGGATGAAGGAGGCGCACCCGGACGTGCCGATCGTGACGGCGGCGCTGGACGAGCGTCTGAATGACATCGGATACATTCTGCCTGGTCTAGGTGATGCGGGTGACCGGATGTTCGGCACTAAATAGGCTAAATGCTGTTTACTCAGTGAAAATAATAAGGCAATCTTTCCCCAACTGTCTTGGGGGCAAAATGAAACTGACGCGTGTTCTGGCGATAGCTGCAATCGCCACAACTGTCGTCCACGGCGGAGCCGTGGCGCAGAGTGATTCAGGGGCAAGAGTTCCGGCGGAGTTTCCACCGTCCAGTTACACCGGACGCCAATATGTCGACAGCCGGGGGTGCGTGTTCATCCGCGCCGGGATCGACGGTCAGACAACCTGGGTGCCGCGTGTGACGCGGGGGCGCAAGGTGATCTGCGGGTTCAAGCCGTCACAGACACAGGGAACCGCCACCGCAGCCGCGCGGCCCGCCCCGGCGCAACCCGAGCCCGAGGTCATTACCGTACCGCAACAGCCCGCCGCGGCGTCGAAGGCGGCCCCGACGACCAGGCGTGTGGCGACTGCGCCGAAGAAAGTCGTACGCCCGGCACCGGCGTCGAAGCCCGCCGCGCCCAGCACGGCCGCGACCTCGCCCAAGATCATCACGGTCTCGCCCAGAACGGCGGCCGCGCCGAAGCCGGCCCCGAAAACCCGGCGCGTGGTGCAGAGCCAGCCCGCCTGTCCCGGCGCGAGCGCGATCTCGCAACGCTACGTCCAGAGCAGGCCCGGCCTTGCGGTGCGGTGCGGTCCGCAAACCACGCCGCATGCCAACGTGATTTCAGGCGGGTCCGGGACCGGCACTGCCATCCGCGTCGTCACAGCAACCCCGGCGCCGCAGACGCGGCCCGCGCCCACGTCGGTGGTACGGCCCGGGCAGGTGGTGACCCCAAGGGATGTGCCGTCGCCGCCCGTGCGCGTGGCGCCGCGCCACGTCTACGAGCGGCAAGTCAGCAGTACGCGTAGCGTGTTCGTGCCCGAAGGCTATCAGCCTGTCTGGGAAGACGATCGTCTGAACCCGCAGCGCGCGCACCAGACCTTCGCCGGCAAGGCGATGATGGAGGTCGCCTGGACCAAGACCGTACCGCGCCGCCTGATCGACCGCCGCACTGGGCGTGAAGTGACGCATAACTATCCCGGGTTGCAGTATCCCTATACCAGTTTTGAACAGCAGCGGGCGGCGGGCGTGATTGTAGCGACGCGGGGCCAGATGGTGCCCGACCCGATCACCTTCGTGCGTGGCCGCGACGGGCAGGTCCGCACTGTCAAGCGGACCCGCAACGTCGCCAAGACCGCACCCCCCAGGGAGACCGTGAAACCAACCGTGTCGACACGGTCCTCGGCGCCCAAGGCGCCGGCCAAGGCGGCCAGCCACCGCTATGTGCAGGTCGGGATCTTCAGCGCGCCGGACCTGGCCCGCAGCGCGGCACAGCGGCTGGCCAATGCCGGGCTTCCCGCGCGGATGGGCAAGACGACGCACGAGGGGCAACCCTACACTTCGGTTGTCGTCGGCCCGTTCGGGACGCAATCACAGCTTCAATCGGGTATGCGGGCCGTGCGCCGCGCGGGTTATCCCAACGCCTATTTCCGTAAGTGACCCGGCAGATCTGCGGCCTCAGCCGCCGCAGATGCCTTGCAGCCGCAGCCAGTCCGCATCGCTGAGGATCGGTGGCGGCGCTTCGCTGGCGAAGGGGTCAGCCTCGATCAGCCCAAGCGTGGACTCGCCGGTCACATCCAGCGCGTAGGCGTAGGGCGTGGAGCGCACGGACCAGCTTTCGAAACCGTTCAGCAGCGTTTCGTCCGGTAGCGGCTCTTCGTCTTGCGTCAGCAGGTGACGGGCATAGTTCGACAAAACATCCTCGGACAACTCTCCAGTGGTCAGCAGGCGAATGCTGTCCCAGGTTCCGGCGTATTGCAGAAGGGCGTCGATCGGGTCGTGGACACTGGCGCGAAGGCGTTGTTCGATGACGAAGCCGGCCAGCACGTCGGGCTCTTCGAAATCTTCGACCAAGGCGCGGTCCAGCAGGATGGTCTTGCCGGGGAGGGCGACCGCGCCCTTCACGCCGTCGCGCATCACGTCGAGCGAGCCGGGGCTGTCCCCGGCCGGAAGCCGGCTGGCCAGTTCCGACAGGGCGCGGCGCCCGTCGGGGCCGTCACAGGCCGGTCCGGTAACCCGTTCAATATGGCGGCGCAGGGCCTGGCCGATCTCGTCACGTTTTACGTCTGGCAGGACCTTGGTGGCGTGATCGCGCAACGCCCCTGGCAGCCACAGGGTTGCCAGCGCGGCGACAGCGGCAAGGCTGCCCAGGAACATGACCAGCCGAAGCCGCCCCGGATGCGGGCGGGCCCGGTCGACGGCGGTGCGCAGCTTTTCGATGGCATCGATCACCTCGGATGCGTCGTCGCCCAGTTCAAGCACTTCGCCCGCGTCGCCGTCGGGATGATAGAGCGCCGGGCGCTTGCCCGGATTGGCCCGGGCGATGGCGGCAAGCGACCAATGGGTCAGCGGCTGTTCGCGCCGGTCGAGAATGGTGAGGGTGGCGTCACCAAGGGAGACGTAGACATCAACGCGCTGCGCGTCCGGGGACTCCCGCCACAGGCCGGATGCCTCCAGCCGTTCGTATTCGCTTAACGCCGTCATGTCGCGGGGGCCTGCTCTGCCTCGTTAGCGCGTTCGGGCCAGTGTATCACGACGAGCTGTGAACGGGCAATTGCCGATGACGCGGCACACAGCCGTTGCACGGGTTGTGGCTTTAGCCGTGGCCTCGGATTGAAGGCGAGATGCTCTATTTGAACGCCTTGCGCAATTCGAATTTCTGAATTTTGCCAGTGGACGTCTTGGGCAGTTCCTCGAACACGATCTTCTTGGGGCATTTGAACCCGGCCAGCCGCTCGCGGCAGAAGGCGATCAGGTCTTGTTCGGTCACTGTTGCTGTTTCCTTGACCTCGACGAAAGCGCAGGGCACCTCGCCCCATTTCTCGTCCGGCATGGCCACCACGGCGCACAAGAGCACGGCGGGGTGCATCATCAGCGCGCCTTCGATCTCGACCGAGCTGATGTTCTCGCCCCCCGAGATGATGATGTCCTTGGCGCGGTCGGCGATCTTGAGATAGCCGTCCTCGTGCTGGTAGGCGATGTCGCCGGAGTGGAAATACCCACCGCGGAAAGCCTCCTCGGTGGCCTTGGGGTTCTTGAGGTAGCCTTTCATCACGGCGTTGCCCTTGATCATGACCTCGCCCTGCGTTTCGCCGTCCATCGGGACCTGTTCCATGGTCTCGGGGTCGAGGGCGGTGATATCCTCCATGAAGGGCATGAGGATGCCGGTGCGGGCCTTGATCGCATAGCGCTCCTCTTCGGGCAGATCGTCCCAGCGGTCGTGCCACATGCATTCGGTGACGTGGCCGTAAGTTTCGGTCAGGCCGTAGACCTGCGTTACGTCGAACCCCAGCGGCTCGATCGCGCGCAGGGTCGCGGCGGGCGGCGGGGCGCCCGCGGTGAAGACATTGACCGCGTGGTCGAACTCGCGCCGTTCTTCGTCTTTGGCGTTGACGATCATGTTGAGCACGATGGGGGCCGCACCGAAGTGGGTGACACCCTTGTCCGCGATGGCGTTGTAGATATTGGCCGCGGTGATGTCGCGGCAGCACACGACCGTGCCGCCGACCATCGGCATCATCCAGGTGTGGTTCCAGTTGTTGCAGTGAAACAGCGGCACGATGGTCAGATAGCGCGCGTGGCGCGGCATCGGCCAGGTGACCGCGACGCCCGTGGTCAGCAGGTAGGCGCCGCGATGGCTGTAGACCACCCCCTTGGGCCGCCCGGTTGTGCCGGAGGTGTAGTTGAGCGCAAGGCTTTCCCATTCGTCCTCGGGCATGATCCACTTGAAGGCCGGATCGCCGGTGGCGAGGAAATCCTCGTAGAGCGTGTAGTCGCCGTAAGCCTTTACACCGGCCTCGTCATCCGGGACCTCGATCAGGGTGGGGGCAGGGCCCTCCATCATCTCGATTGCTGCGGCACAGGCGGGCAGAAATTGCGGATCGACCAGAACGACCTTGGCCTCGCCGTGGTCGAGGATATAGGCGATGGTGTCAGGTTCCAGACGGGTATTGATCGTGTTCAGCACGGCACCGCAGGCTGGCACGCCGAAATG
This sequence comes from Roseovarius confluentis, assembly GCF_002917925.1. GTDB lineage: Bacteria > Pseudomonadota > Alphaproteobacteria > Rhodobacterales > Rhodobacteraceae > Roseovarius > Roseovarius confluentis. Next base: position 58,262 of record NZ_PPFE01000013.1, read on the forward strand.
CGCCTCGGCATGGGCGGGGATGTTGGGCAGGAGCGTGGCCACAACGTCACCGGGGACGATGCCCAGCTTCTGAAGGGCGGAGGCAAGGCGGGTCGCGCGTTCGAAATACTCGGCATAGGTCTTGCAAAACGTGCCATAGACAACCGCGTCATGGTCGGGAAACACGTGGGCCGCGCGCCGCAGGTGCGACAGTGGCGTCAGCGGGACGTAATTCGCGGCGGTTCTTTCGAGACCGGTTTCATCCTTCATCCAACCCATGCCAGACGTCCTTTCGTGAAAGCGTATGTCCTGATCGGCAGGAGGTATCGCGTATTTCCGGGCCGAACGCAAAGCTGTTTCGCACTTGCGGCAATCTTTCCAAGCCCCGCGCGTTGGCCTAGCGTTCCTCCATGATCATCTCGCCCGGACGCAATTATATCTTCGTGCATATCCCCAAGACAGGCGGCACGTCCCTGGCGCTGGCGCTGGAAGGACGTGCGATGCGGGACGACATCCTGATCGGGGACACGCCGAAAGCGAAAAAGCGGCGGGGGCGGATCAAGGATGTGAAAAGCGCCGGCCGGTTGTGGAAACATTCCACGCTGGCCGATATCGACGGGCTGGTCTCAACCGGCTTCGTGGCGCAGGCCTTGTGCTTCACCTTGGTGCGCAACCCGTGGGACAGAATCGTCAGCTACTATCACTGGTTGCGGATCCAGGCCTTCGATCATCCGGCCGTCGCCAGGGCCAAGACCGCCGATTTCACCGGGTTTCTCAATGCGACGGACATGCAGGACGCAATCCGCGCCTGGGACTATGCCCGCTACATGCGCAGGGCGGATGGGCAGGATCACGCCGGGCTTTTCATCCGGCTGGAGCATTTCGAGGAGGAGGCCGGGCCGCTATGGGATCATCTGGGATTCCGCCTTGACCTGCCGCATGAGAACCGGTCGGCCCGCGTGCAGGACTATCGCAGCTACTACAACGAGGCTGACGCTGATGTGGTGTCGCGCCTGTGTGCGGTCGATATCGAAAGGTTCGGCTACCAATTTTGAACGGCTTTCGTTTCAAGTCTTAGGCTTGTTTTCTGAAGAGCTCCCGACTGGTCACGTTGCTGAAACAATGCCCAAATCGTGACACTTTTCCGACCAAGGAGCGTCCCGAGAATCACGGCACATGGATCTTGTCTGCTGACGCCGTCTGCCAACGGCACAAGAGGGGAAAAGATCAATGTTCGGATGGAAGTCCACGCTTGGGAAGCGCGATATTTTCGAGAACGCGAACGCAACGGCAGTCAAATCGGGGCTGATTTCGGGCACGAAAGTGGCAACCGGCATGGGCTGGCGCCCGGTCGAGGCGATTGCGGCGGGCGACAAGGTGCTGACCTTCGACGGCGGACTTCAGACGATTACGAAAGTAAGTCGCGTTGGCCTGTGGAGTGGGCAGGATCATTGCCCGCGCCAGTTCTGGCCGCTGGAGGTGCCCGCCGGTGCGCTGGGCAACCGCGAGGTGATGCGCGTGTTGCCGGGCCAGAATATCATGGTGGAAAGTGATGCCGCCGAGGACCTCTACGGCGATCCCTTCACCTTGATGCCCGCCGAGGCGATCGAGGGGCTTTACGGTGTCGCCCGCACGCCGCCAGAGTGCGATGTCGAAGTCGTGGTCCTGCTTTTCGCCGCCGACCAGGTGGTGTTCGCGGAAAACGGGGCGTTGTTTTTCTGCCCCGCATTCGCCGACATGGTCGATGCGGCCTTCGCCGAAGAGGCCCGCCCGTTCTACTCGGTCCTGTCGATGGACGAGGCGCGGTTCCTGGCCGTGCAGATCAAAGAAGAGATTGGCACCGCTTGCTCCAATTCCTCCCAGGACATTTGGGCTGCGGCTGTTCCGGCATAGCGGCTTGCGGCTTTTCGCACCGGAACGAAGAAACCCGCGCGGTTGTCTGGCCGCGCGGGTTTCGCTTGTGCTCTAAAGGTCGCGGTTATGCCGCTTTTGCCTGGGTGCCGAAGCGTCCGTAGAAGGACTGGTTCTTGCCCGCCATCTCGCGCAGCAAGTCAGGCGTGGCGAAGCGCTCGCCGAATTTGGCTGTCAGTTCGTCGCAACGCTCGGCCGCGTAAGGCGTGCCGATGATGTCGAGCCACGAGAACGGACCACCTGACCACGGCGCAAAGCCCCAGGCCAGGATCGCGCCCACGTCGCCTTCGCGGATGTCTTCCAGCACGCCTTCTTCCAGTGCGCGGACGGCCTCCAGCACCTGCGCGAACATCAGGCGATGCTGCACTTCGATCAGGTCGGGCTGGTCTTCGGCATGGGGGTATTTCTCTTCCAACCCGTGCCAATAGCCCTGCCGCTTGCCCTTCTCGTCATAGTCGAAGAAGCCCGCGTTTGATTTGCGGCCCAAGCGGCCTTGTTCTTCCATCCAGAAGATCACCTCGTCCACGGCAGCATCTGGGTAGTGGTCGCCCATCGCGGCCTTGGTCGCGCGGGCGATCTTGGCGCCGAGGTCGATCGAGGTCTCGTCGACCAGTTGCAGCGGTCCCACCGGGAAGCCCAGCTGACGCGCGGCGTTGTCTATCAGTGCGGGCGTCACGCCCTCGGCTACCATCCGGATGCCCTCGTTGATGTAGGGGATGATGCAGCGGTTGCAGTAGAAGAACCGCGCGTCATTCACCACGATGGGCGTCTTGCGGATTTGCCGGACGTAATCCAGTGCTTTCGCCACTGCCCTTGGGCCGGTTTCCGCACCCTTGATGATCTCGACCAGCATCATCTTCTCGACGGGCGAGAAGAAGTGGATGCCGATGAACTGCTCGGGATTGTCCGACGCCTTGGCCAGTTCCGTGATCGGCAGAGTCGAGGTGTTGGTGGCGAAGATGCAATCGTCGCCGACGACTTTCAGCACTTCCTTGGTGACCTCGGCCTTGACGCCCGGATCCTCGAACACGGCCTCGATGATCAGGTCCGCGCCTTTCAGCGCGTTGTAATCGGTGGTCGCGGTGATGAGGTCCAGCGTCGCCGCCTTCTTGTCCTCGGTGGCCTTGCCGCGCTTGATGCCCTTGTCCATGTAGTCGGCGGTGTAGGCCTTGCCCTTGTCGGCGGCTTCCTGTTTCTGGTCGATCAGCACGACCTCCATCCCTGCCATGGCCGAGACGAGCGCGATGCCCGCGCCCATCATGCCGGCACCCATGACACCGACCTTCTTGACCTTCTGGTCGGGCACGTCGGGCCGGTTGGCGCCTTTTTCCAGCGCTTCCTTGTTGATGAAAAGGCTGCGGATCATGGCCGCCGAGGAGGGGTTCATCAAGACGTTGGTGAACCAGCGCGCCTCGATCTTGAGCGCGGTGTCGAAGGGTACGAGCGCGCCTTCATAGACCGCGCTTAGCAGCGCCTTGGCCGCCGGGAAGGCGCCTTGCGTCTTGCCGTTGACCATGGCCGAGGCACCGACGAAGGTCATGAACCCCGCCGGGTGGTAGGGCGCGCCGCCGGGCATCTTGTAGCCTTTCTCGTCCCACGGCTTGACGAAGCTGGGCTCGGAAAGGACCCATTCCTTGGCCTTGGCAATCAGCTCATCGGCGGGCACGACCTCGTCCACCACGCCGGCGGACTTGGCTTTCTTGGGATCGTTCAGCTTGCCTTCGAGCAGCAGGGGCGAGGCGCCCATCGCGCCCAACTTGCGGACAAGGCGGGTGGTGCCGCCCGCGCCGGGGAAAATGCCGACCATGATCTCGGGCAGGCCGATCTTGGCCTTGGGATTGTCGGCGGCAAAGATGCGGTGGCAGGCCAGCGGGATCTCAAGGCCAATCCCAAGCGCGGTGCCGGGCAGGGCGGCGGCGATGGGCTTGCCGCCCTTGTTCTTGTCGTCCATGCCGCCGCGCTCGATCTTGCGCAGGATGGAGTGCATGTTCATCAGCCCGTCCATCAGGCCCTGCGCCGGATTGTCGCCGGCCATTTCCTTCATCTTGGCGATCACGTTGAGGTCCATGCCCCCGGCGAAGGTGCCTTCCTTGCCGGAGGTGATTACGATGCCCTTGACCGCATCGTCCGCCAGCGCGTCGTCCACCAGGCTTTCCAGCAGGGGCCAGCCTTCCATGTTCATCACGTTCATGGACTTACCTTGGGTGTCCCAGGTGATGATCGCGACGCCGTCGGCGCCTTTTTCCATCGTGAAGTCAGTCATGTCTCTAATCCTCGTATCCCGGGTTACACGCGTTCGATGATCGTGGCTGCGCCCATGCCGGACGCGATGCAGAGCGTGGCGAGCCCGACTTCCTTGTCCGAGCGCTCCAGTTCATCCAGCAGCGTGCCAATGATGATGGCACCGGTGGCGCCCAGAGGGTGGCCCATGGCGATGGAGCCGCCGTTGACGTTGACCATCTCGGGATCGACATCAAAGGCCTGCATGAAGCGCAGCACGACCGAGGCGAAGGCCTCGTTCACCTCGAAAAGGTCTATGTCGCCGATGTTCATGCCGGAATCCGCCAGGATCTTCTGTGTCGCCGGAACAGGCCCGGTCAGCATGATCGTCGGGTCGGTGCCGATCTTGCAGGTCTGCCGAATACGCGCGCGGGGCTTCAGGCCCCATTTCTCGCCGAATTCCTTGGAGCCGATCAGCACACCGGCAGAGCCGTCCACGATGCCAGAGCTGTTGCCGGCGTGGTGGATGTGGTTGATCTTTTCCAGGTGCGGGTATTTCAGCTTTGCCACGGCATCGAAGCCGGGCATCACCTCGCCCATCTGCTGGAAGCTGGCGTTCAGCGCGCCAAGCGCCTGCATGTCGGTGCCAGGGCGCATGTATTCGTCATGGTCAAGGATGGTCAGGCCATTCTGGTCTTTCACCTCTATTATGGATTTCTTAAAACGGTTGTCCTTCCACGCCGCCGCCGCACGGTTCTGGCTCTCAACCGCCAGCGCATCGGCTTGGTCGCGATTGAAACCGTATTCGGTGGCGATGATGTCCGCGCTGATGCCTTGCGGGACGAAGTAGCTGTCCATGGCCACGCTGGGGTCAACGGCAATCGCCGCACCGTCGCTGCCCATGGCCACGCGGCCCATCATCTCGACGCCGCCTGCAATATAGGCCTCGCCCGCGCCGCCCTTGACCTGGTTCGCGGCCAGGTTCACGGCTTCCATTCCACTCGCGCAGAAGCGGTTTATGGCCAGGCCGGGGATGGATTCGTCGAGGTCGGAGGCCAGCACGGCGGTCCGCGCAAGGCAGCCGCCCTGTTCCATAACCTGCGTGACGTTGCCCCAGATCACGTCTTCGACGGCGTGACCGTCAAGGCCGTTGCGGTCTTTGAGCGCGTTCAGCACATGGGTGCTGAGGCGCACGGCGGTCACTTCGTGCAGCGCGCCGTCCTTGCGGCCCTTGCCGCGCGGCGTGCGGACCGCGTCATAGATATAGGCTTCGGTCATGTCCGGACTCCTTTAGTTGTCCTGTCGTGTCGGATTGTTTTTCGTGTGCGCCGATGGTTTGTTCAGGCGCGGTCTGCCGGAGAGCCCGGCATCAGGTCATAGGGATGTTTCCAGCCGGGCAGCGCCTCGATGCTGGAAAGCCATCTGTCGATATTGGGCCATTCGGCGCGGTCGAAGCCGAAGGGCTCGGGGTAAAAAAGGTAAGCGCAGCAGGAAATGTCGGCATTGGTCAGCCCGTCAGCGACGATCCAGTCGCGCCCCTCAAGCCGGTCGTTCAGGGTGGTGTAGGCGGCTTTCAGGCGGCCTTGGGTAAAGCTGATGACCTCTGCCGGGCGCTTGTCCTCGGGCAGGAAGTTCATCAGAAAGCGGGTCATCCCGGCTTGGCTGGAAAGCTTGTGATTGTCCCACAGGACCCAGCGCAGAACCTCGTATTTCTCGGCCTGATCGCGACCGCCGAACTTGCCCGTCTGGTCGGTGACGTATTGCTGGATCACGCCCGACTGGGTCAGGCGGATATCGCCGTCGATCATCACCGGCGCTTCGCCCATTTCGTTGACGTCACGGCGATACGCGTCGCCACGGGTTTCGCCGCCGAAGAAATCGACCTTCACCGGCTCCCAGTCCAGACCGGAAAGTTCCAGCGCCAGCGCCGCCTTGTAGGCGTTGCCGCTTTCGCCGAAGCAGTGCAGCTTGATCGTCATGTCCTAACTCCCAGTTTCGTTCTCTTGGCAGGCGTCGGATTTGAGTATTTTTGGAACGATGAAAGGCGGGGTGCTCTTTCACTGTTCCCCAAATACTCTCGCCGAAGGCGTCCGGCGATTTGCGGCAGACGCGCGGGCCGAATTTTCATAGCGACCTCGAAATCAGTTCTTTCATGATCTCGTTGGTGCCACCGTAAATGCGTTGCACCCGCGCGTCGGCCCACATTTCGGCGATGTCGTACTCGGCCATGTAGCCGTAGCCGCCATGCAGTTGAACGCAGGCGTCCAGCACTTCGAACTGCGTGTCCGTCAGCCAGTATTTGGCCATCGCGGCTTTCTCGACGCTCAGGCGCCCATGCAGGTGTTCCTCGATGCACTCGTCGAGGAATGCGCGGCAGACCTTGGTCTTGGTCAGGCACTCGGTCAGGGTAAAGCGAATGGTCTGGAACTTGTCGAAGATCGGCGCGCCGAATGCCTCGCGTTCCTTTGTGTAGGCAATGGTGCGAGCGACGCCGCCCTCCAGCGCGCCCTGTGCCCCGCACGCGATGATCAGCCGTTCCTGTGGCAATTGCTCCATCATCTGGTAGAAGCCGCGGCCCTCTTCGCCGCCAAGGATGTTTTCCGGCGGGATCTCGACATTGTCGAAGAAAAGCTCGGAGGTGTCGCCGGCCTTGAGCCCGTTCTTTTCCAGGTTGCGGCCGCGGGTGAAGCCCTCGGCGTCCTCGGTTTCGACCACGACGAGCGAGATGCCTTTTGCGCCCTGCTTGGGATCGGTCTTGGCGGCGACGATGACCAGGTCGGCGTGCTGGCCGTTGGTGATGAACGTTTTTTGCCCCGTCAGGCGATAGGAATTCCCCTCGCGCAGGGCCTTGGTTTTCATGCCTTGCAGGTCCGAGCCCGCGCCGGGTTCGGTCATGGCCAGCGCGCCGACCAGATCGCCGGAGACCATCTTGGGCAGCCAGCGCTTCTTTTGTTCTTCGCTGCCATAGGCCAGCAGGTAGTGCGCCACGATGCCGGAATGGATCGGGTTGCCCCAGCTCGCAAGGTTGGCTCGGCTTTGCTCGATGCAGATCACCGCTTCGTGGCCGAAATCGCCGCCCGCGCCGCCGTATTCCTCGGGGATCGAGGGGCAGAGCAGGCCCAGCGCGCCGGCCTGCTGCCAGATCTCGCGGTCCATGATGCCGGCCTTGCGCCAGCGTTCGAAATGCGGGCCCCACTCCTCGGTGATGAACTTGGCCGTCATCTCGGTGAGCATTTCGTGCTCGTCGGTCATCCATGCGGACATGAGGTGCCTCCCTAGCGTTTGCGGGCGTCGAGTTCTGAATTAAAAATACGCAGCCGGTGACCGAACGTGTCATCGTCGATCACGCTGTCGAAATTCTCGAAGAGGAAGGACAGCGCCTCGCCTTCGTCGAGCCCGGAGTCCTGCGCGAATTTCCGCAGCCGGCGATAACCGTCCTCGGTCATCGCGGCGTTGAAGCGGCGGGTCAGGCGAAAGCGTTTCGGCATGATGTCCTCCCAGTCATCGTGGCGTGCGTAGGGTGGGTTTGAAACCCACCCCAAGGTGTTCAGAATGCCTCGGCTTCAAGCTCCATCACGGGCTCGGCGCCGGATTCGATGCGCGCAAGGTGCATCCCGGTCGCGGGCAGGCGGCGCTTCATGTAGAAGCGGCCCGTGGCGATCTTGGTCTTGTAGAAGGCCGTGTCGCCATCACCGGCCTCGATCGCCGCGTGCGCGGCCTTGGCCATCTGTGCCCACATCAGGCCCAGGCAGACATGCCCGAAAAGGTGCATGAAGTCATAGGACCCCGATAGCGCCGCGTTGGGGTTCTTCATGCCGTTCTGCATGAAGAACATGCCGGCCTGTTGAAGGTGCTTCGAGCTTTCCTTGAGCGGATCGAGGAAGTCCTGCTTCAGCGCCGGGTGCCCTTCGTTCTCCTTGATGAACGCCTTGACCATGTCGAAGAAGGCCATGACGTGCTTGCCGCCATCCTGCGCCAGCTTGCGGCCGACGAGGTCGAGCGCCTGAACGCCGTTGGCGCCTTCGTAGATCATGGCGATCCGGGCGTCGCGGGCGAACTGGGACATGCCCCATTCCTCGATATAGCCATGGCCGCCATAGACCTGCTGGGCGAGGATCGTCATGTCGAAACCCTCGTCGGTCAGGAAGCCCTTGATGATCGGGGTCAGCAGGCTGACCATGCCTTCTGCGGCGGCGTCATTGCCGCGATGCGACTGGTCGATCATCTGGCTGCCCCACAGAAGGAACGCGCGGGCGCCTTCGACAAAGCTTTTCTGGTCCAGGAGCGCGCGGCGGATGTCCGGGTGGACGATCAGCGGGTCGGCTGGGCCGTCGGGGTTTTTCACGCCGGTGACGTCGCGGCCTTGCAGCCGGTCCCTGGCATATTCGAGCGCGTTCTGATAGGCCACGTCGGCCTGCGCGAGGCCCTGCATGCCGACGCCGATACGGGCCTCGTTCATCATGGTGAACATGGCGCGCATGCCCTTGTGTTCCTCACCCAGCAGGTAACCCGTCGCCTCGTCATAGTTCATGACGCAGGTCGAGTTGCCGTGGATGCCCATCTTCTCCTCGATCTTGCCGCAGGCGACGCCGTTGCGTTCACCCAGGGTGCCGTCTTCTTTCACGAGGAACTTGGGCACGATGAAGAGGCTGACGCCCTTGATGCCCTCGGGGCCGCCGGGGATCTTGGCCAGCACGAGGTGGATGATGTTGTCGGCCATGTCGTGTTCGCCCGACGAGATGAAGATCTTCTGGCCGGTGATCTTGTAGCTGCCGTCGCCCTGCGGTTCCGCCTTGGTGCGCATCAGGCCCAGGTCGGTGCCGCAATGCGGCTCGGTCAGGTTCATCGTGCCGGTCCAGTCGCAGGACGCCATCTTGGGCAGGTACGTGGCCTTCTGATCCTCGGACCCGTGCGCCAAGATCGCCGAAGCCGCGCCGTGGGTCAGGCCCTGGTACATTGTGAAGGCCTGGTTGGCGGCCGAGAACATTTCGCCCACCGCGGTGCCGAGGATATAGGGCATGTTCTGGCCACCGAATTCCTCGGGCAGGTCGAGCGCGGTCCAGCCGCCCTCGCGCACCTGGTCGAAGGCATCCTTGAAACCTGTAGGCGTGCGGACCACACCGTTTTCCAGTTTGCAGCCCTCGGTATCGCCGACCACGTTCAAGGGTGCCAGAACTTCGGATGAGATCTTGCCGGCCTCTTCCAGAACGGCGCTGGTAAAGTCGCGGTCCAGTTCGGCATAGCCGGGGGTGTCGGTGGTGCTGACCTTCAGAACATCGTGAAGGATGAACTGCATGTCCTTGGTGGGCGGGGTGTAGCTCGGCATGTGGTGGTCTCCCTACATCATCACAGTGTCGGGCCGGGGATCATTCCGCGGCTTTCGGTGTCTGGCGGAGCGAGGAGATCATCTTCTCGCCCCATTTCATCTGGTCGCGCAGGTCGTCGATGGCCGCGGTCAGCTCGTCGCGTTGGCGTTCAAGCTCTTCCAGCCGGTCCTTGGCGATTTCATATGTGCTTTCCAACTGCGTCAGTTGCTGGTCGCCCCGGTCATAGAGGTTGAGAAGCTGGCGGATTTCCTCGAGGCTGAAGCCAAAGCGCTTGCCGCGCAGGATCAGCTTGAGCCGCGCGCGGTCGCTTTTGGTGAACAGCCGCTTCTGACCTTCCCGGCGCGGGAAGAGCAGTTCTTTCGCCTCGTAGAAACGCAGGGTCCGCGGCGTCACGTTGTACGCGTCGCACATCTCGCGAATGGTCATCGTTTCGTCGGTCATGTCGGTTTCCGTAAATCTCGTTGCGTGGCCGGAACATGTGAGGCGATGGCTATCGGTACAACACGTAAGCAGGTTTACGTAACCACTACGTAACGTCACTTTGTGCTTTACGTAAGATCAGGCAAGGTCAACCTGTGACCCGCGCAATTATTTTGCGGAAATATCGAGGGTAGCCGAACGGCCGAAGGTCTAGCCGAGCGACTTTTCGGTCGAATCGCGGGCCTCTTTCAGCTCCGCGATGGACTGTTCCAGCTGTTCCTTCTGGGTGCGCAGTTCTTCCAACTGGCGGTCGGCAAGGTCGATCCAGGTACGCAACTGCGTCTCGGTGCCCTTTTCCTCGTAGATTTCCAGCCACTGCCGAATGTCTTCGAGGGCAAAGCCCCAGCGGCGACCGCGCAGGATCAGTGTCATGCGAGCCACTTCGCGCGGACCATAGTAGCGCGAGCGCCCTTCACGTGTCGGACTGAGTAACTCGATATACTCGTAGTACCGCAGCGTGCGCGGCGTCACGTCGAACTTGGCGCACATCTCCTTGAATGACAGGCGTTGCTCTGACATCGCGGGTCCTCCTGAAGTCTACTTAAGAGACTTAGGGCGGATCGCGCAACAGGCACCCTTGCAGCGCGCGGGCATTAGAGACCATAAAGAGGCGAGCAAGCCGCAGGACTTTTCATGACCGACAACAACAAGATCGCCGCGCAGTTCATGGGCGCCATTCCGCATGCCAAGGCGCTGGGGATGGAGATCACGCATGTCGGTGACGGTGTGGCCGAGATGAAGATGGACTATGCCGATCACCTGGTGGGAGACCCGGAAACCGGCGTGATCCACGGTGGCGCTGTGTCGGCGCTGATGGACACGTGTTGCGGAGCGGCGGTGATGAGTCACCCGGACTCGCCCGGGGCCACGGCCACGATCGACCTGCGCATCGACTACATGCGACCGGCAAAGCCCGGCCAGACGATACGGGCGCGGGCGGAGTGCTATCACATCACTCGTTCGGTCGCCTTCGTCCGGGCGCAGACGCTGGACGACGATGCCGACCGCCCCGTGGCGCAGGCCACCGGCACCTTCACAGTGGCGCGCAAATCATGAGCCGCTCGCGTCCCGAACCCGTGCAGGTCATCAAGCAACGCCGCGACGCGGCGCTTCACGCCCTTGTGGATCACGTGCCCTATATCCGTTTCATGGGGATCGAATTCGACCGTCGCGGGGACGAACTTACCGGGGTGATGCCCTTTGATGAAAAGCTGATCGGCAACCCGCTCTTGCCCGCGTTGCATGGCGGTGCCACCTCGGCGTTTCTGGAGGTGACGTCGATCATCACGCTGAGCTGGGCGATGCTGTGGGACGAGATGGAATCCGGCGAGCTGGCGGTAGAGGCGTTCGAAGCCGGCGACTTGCCGCGCCTGCCCAAGACGATTGATTTCACCGTGGATTACCTGCGTTCGGGCCTGCCGCGGGATGCCTATGCCCGCGCGGTGGTTACACGGTCGGGCCGGCGCTATGCGTCTGTTCGGGCCGAGGCGTGGCAAGACAACCGGGCCCGTCCCTTTGCACAGGCAACCGGGCACTTCCTGATGCCGCGCCGCGATGGCTGAGACACCGGCGGAGATCACGCATAAACGCGTGCTCAACATCGCCATACCGATCGTGCTGTCGAATGCCACAGTCCCGATCCTGGGCGCGGTGGATACAGGCGTCGTGGGGCAGTTGGGCGAGGCCGTGCCCATCGGCGCAGTCGGTATCGGCGCGATCATTCTGACCGGGCTTTACTGGGTCTTCGGTTTTCTGCGGATGGGCACGACGGGCCTCACGAGCCAGGCGCACGGGGCGGGACAGACCGGCGAGGTGGCCGCCATGCTGACCCGGTCGCTGATGATCGGCATCACGGCAGGCGTGGGCATAATCGTTCTTCAACTGCCGTTGTTCGCGGGGGCCTTTCTCGTGTCGCCCGCCAGCGCGGAGGTCGAGGCGCTGGCGCGGGACTACATGGCGATCCGGGTCTGGAGCGCGCCTGCCTTAATCGCCCTGTATGGTGTCACCGGCTGGCTGATCGCGTTGGAGCGGACCCGCGCGGTGCTGGTGCTTCAAGTCGCGATGAACGGGATCAACATTCTGTTGGACATATGGTTCGTGCTAGGGCTGGACCTTGGTGTGACCGGGGTGGCCTGGGCGACCTTTATTGCCGAATGGTCGGGCCTGATTCTTGGTCTGTGGCTGTGCCGCGACGTCTGGCGCGTGGACGCCTGGCGCGACTGGGGCCGGGTGTTTGACAGGGTGCAGCTGGCGCGAATGATGTCGGTGAATCGCGATATCCTGCTGCGGTCACTGATGCTGCAGGCGATTTTCATTTCCTTCCTGCTGATCGGCGGCGACTTTGGAGACGTTACGCTGGCCGCGAACCAGGTCCTGTTGCAGTTCCTGAACATCTCGGCGCATGCGCTGGATGGCTTCGCGTTCGCCGCCGAGGCGCTGGTCGGTCAAGCGTTCGGGCGGCGCAGTGTCGCGCGTCTGCGCCGGGGGGCTATCTTGGCCAGTGTCTGGGCCTTGACAATCGTGGTTCTTATGGCCTGCGCCTTCGCTCTATGGGGCGGGACGATCATTGACCTGATGGCGAAGGCGCCCGAGGTGCAGACCGAAGCGCGGGCCTTTCTGGTCTACGTCTGTATCGCGCCGGTGGTCGGCGTGGCACCTTTCATGCTGGACGGGATATTCATCGGCGCGACACGGGCCGGGGACATGCGCAACATGATGGCGCTGAGCCTTGTGATCTATGTCGCCGCCGTCTTGGTGTTGGTGCCGTGGCTGGGCAATCACGGGCTGTGGCTGGCGCTTCTGATCAGCTTCGTGGCGCGGGGTGTGACGCTCTGGCTGCGGTATCCCGCGCTCGAGGATTCGGTCGCTCCGGGTGCACCGCCGGCGACCACGGCGGCGGATGCATAATTTGATCAAGTATTGTTTCACGGTTGGCAAACGTCCCCGGTCGCGGCAATTGTCCGAAACAGAAATGACGTCTCAGGAGGCACCGAAATGTCGAACCCGCCGATCCGTGTTGCGATAAACGGCTTTGGCCGCATTGGACGGACCCTGCTGCGGATCCTGCTGCGCGACACACGAGATTTCGAACTCGTCGCGATCAACGATATCGAGCCGCTGAGCACCTGCGCCTATCTCTTTCAGTTCGACAGCGTCTTCGGCCCGTGGCCGGAAGAGGTCGGCACGGGCGATGCCACCCTGATCGTGGGCGGACGGCGCATCCCGTTTCATGCCGAACCGGACCTGCGCAGCCTTGATCTGCAAGGGGTGGATATCGTTTTGGAATGCACCGGCATGGGCGGCAAGCGGGCCGTCGCCGAACGCGGGCTGGCAGCGGGTGCGCGCAAGGTGCTGGTGTCCGGACCGTCGCCCGAGGCGGACGTGACGCTCGTGATGGGAGCGAACGAAGGCGATCTGTCCGATCACCGGATCGTCTCCAACGCTTCCTGCACGACCAATGCGCTGGCCCCGCTCGCGCGGCTTCTGGACGAGGCGTTCGGATTGGTCAGCGGGCAGATGACGACGGTGCACTGCTATACCGGCAGCCAGCCGACGGTGGACAAGCCCCGCGCCGCGCCGGAGCGCAGCCGCGCTGCGGCTTTGTCGATGGTGCCCACGACGACCAGCGCGCAAGATCAGACCGGGCTTGTCCTGCCGCATCTTAAAGGCCGGATCGAGGCGCGGGCGATCCGCGTGCCCACGGCCAGCGTGTCCTGCATCGACCTGACCGTGCAGACGCGCGAGACGGTAAACGCTGCAACGGTGAATTCCGTCCTTCAAGGGGCGGTGCGGCCCGGCGGTGTGTTCGGCTGGACCGAGCAGCCGCTGGTCAGCTCCGACCTGCGCGGACGACCGGAATCCCTGATCCTCGTCGGACCCGAGACGAGTGTGTCTGCGGGCGGCCTCCTGCGCGTCTTCGGCTGGTACGACAACGAGTGGGGCTTTTCCTGCCGAATGCTCGACATGGCGCGGCTGATGGCGGCGCGGTGACGAGATTATTCGTACGAATAATCTCGGGCACGGGGATGCGTCGTGTAACCTGCTGATTATTTTTACGAATAATCAGTCGTCGAGCGGCTCGATCAAGCCAGGCCCGGAGGCCCGGTTGGAATTGACCTTCGGGTCCACGCGGTAGAGCCGCAGCGTGTCATCCGGTGCCGCTGTCATCAACGTGGCCGCACCGTGGCCCGCCTCGCCCAGCCAGAGCGGCCAGTCCTTTTCGGCCAGGATCACCGGCATCCGGTGATGGATCTTTCGCATCGGCTCGTTCGACCCGGTCGTGACGATGGCACAGGTGGTCATCGGCGCATCACCCTTGTCCCAGGACTGGTAGATTCCGGCGAAGGCCAGCGCGTCACCTTCGGCCGGATGGATGAACCAGGGCAGGCGATTTCCGTCCTCGTCCTTGGTCCATTCATAAAAGCCGCTGGCCGGAATGAGACAGCGCCGGTCGCGGGCCGCCGCGCGAAAGGCGGGCTTTTCCGCGATGGTTTCGGCCCGCGCGTTGATCAGCAACGGGCCGTCAGCGGGCGTCTTGTACCAGTGCGGGATGAAGCCCCAGCGCATCGACCCAAGCTGCCTGTCGGTGCCGTCCGAGGTCACCACGTGCACATCGTTGGTCGGGCAGACGTTGAAGTTGGGAACCATCGGCAAATCGTTAACGGGGCGCGCGGCAAAGAGTTGTGCCATGGCGTCCTGCGGCAGAGTGACGGCGAAACGTCCGCACATGGGGTTACCTCAGCACGTTCGAGTAGACCAGCAAGCCCCAGGGCAGGAGGGTCTTCTCGACCTTGGTCCAGAGCCCGCCGAAGCTGATCGGATCAAGGCCGGTCTGCGCGGCTATCTGTTGCAGATTGCGGCGCCCGTCGATGGCGGCAATCACAGGCGCGGCCTGTTTCGGCAGGGCGAGCTTGCCCTTGATGCCGTCCGTGTCGAGCGCGGGTGCTTGCCCCTGTGCCACGGCGCGGGCCAGTTGCGCGGCTTGCAGGCCCTTGATGTGTGGCACCAGCGTGCGGGTCTTGCCTGTGGCCGGCGCGCGCGGCGTGTCGGTGGCATAGCCGGTGTGCGTGCGGATCGTGCCGTTCAGTTTCTCGGCCACGGCCATCGCCTGTACAGGGCTCATTCCGTCGGGGACGGGGGCCAGACGGGCGAGGTCATAGAGGATTGGGACGGTGAAGCCCGCGAAGGACCAGCCGGTGCGACCGAGCGTGTCGGTCAGCGTCTGCACGTCATAGGCGCGGTCGGTGCTGTGCAAGAGCAGGTCGTAAAAGCCCGCGTCGCCGCTTTTGTGATCGTTTAGGTTGGGGTTGGACTTGAACGGGTGGCCCGCGGGCAAGTTCTCCATGACCTGCCTTGCGGCCTTCAGCCGGTCTTTCGGCGGCGTGTCGGCGTAAAGCGCGGCAAAGGCCTCTTGCAAGGGATAGACGCCCGAGCGGCCATAGGGCGCATAGACCATGAAACCCATGCCGCCGCCGGGCGCAAGCGCCGTGCGCAGGGCCCGGAATCCGGCGTCAGGATCGGGCAGATGGTGCAGCACGCCGCAGCAGTCGATGTAATCGAATGGGCCATAATTCGGAGCGTCCAGTAGGCTGCCGGTGATGAAGGTGATGTTCTTCAGGCCCCGCGTCTCTGCCCGTGCCTCGGCCACCTTTCGCGAGGCGGTGGAGAGGTCGATATAGGTGGCCGTGTAGGGCTTGCCGTACTGGGTCAGAAGGGCGGTCAACTGAATCAGCCCGTCGCCAGTGCCGCCGCCTGCCACGAGGATGCGCAGGGGCTGTGACCAGTCGCGCTGTCCGCCGAAGACGTAATGGTCGATCTCCTGCGGCAGAGAAGGCGAGCCGAGGATCAGTCGCTTTTTCTCATCCCGCGGATCCCGCTCGGGATAGGGAAAGGCCTCGTACTGGTCGCGCACCGTGGTCATGGCGCCTTTATGCCGCGCGGCAGCGCGATTGCAAAGCCCGTGCCGCGCGTTGCGCTGTCACTGTCCGGCTTGGCGAATGCGGCCGTCCGTCATGGGCGAGACGGGCGAGTTCTGCGCCAGGTACTCGGCCAGCACATCGGCCACGTCGGGCCCGAAATCATAGGCGTCGGCGGCGTCGCGCAGCATGGAGTAGCCGTCGCCGCCATTGCGCAGGTAATCGTTCGACACGGCCAGATAATCGCGTTCAGGATCAAGCGGTTCGCCCCCAACGGTGACCTCCGTGATGCGGCTGCCCACTTCGGCAGAGGGGTCGAACACGAAGGTCAGCCCGGCCACCTGCGGGAAGCGGCCCGCGCCTTCGCTGAACTGGCTGACGCCGTTCTCCAGCGCTTCTTTCAGCGTGGCACCGTCGATGCGGAAAGTGGAAAGCGTGTTCTGGAAGGGCAGCACGGTCAGCACCTCGCCCATGGTGACGGGCCCTGCGTCAATCGAGGCGCGCACGCCGCCGCCGTTCATCAGCGCGATCTCGACGCCCTGGTCCGCGACGCGGGCCAGCATCGCATCGGTCACGGCATTGCCCATGGCGCATTCGCCCGCGCGGCAGGCGTCGCGGTCGCCGCTGATGGCGTCCGCTGCCTCGGCGACGACCTTGTTGCGGATTTCGTCGAGGGGCTTTGCGGCCTCCTGGATGCGCGAGACGATCTCTGCATCCTCGGCCACGGCGGCGTCCATGATCAGCGGATTGCCGGTGGCGGAGGTGACCTCGCCCGCGTCGTTGAAAACAACGTCGAGACGGCCCAGGAACTTGCCGTAGGCATAGGCCTGCACGATGGCCGTGTCACCCACCATCGTGGGGTAGGGGCCGGCGGCGTCGGGGTCGTTGTTGGAGAGGTAGGTGTTGGAATGCCCGCCGACGATGACATCGACGCCGGTGGTGGTTTCGGCCACGTGCTGATCCACCCCGTAGCCGGAATGCGACAGCACGATGATCTTGTCGACGCCCTGTTCGGTCAGCTTGTCGACCTCGTGCTGCACGGCATCGGCGGGTGGGGTGAAGATGATGTTGGGTCCCGGGCTGGCCAGTTCGTCTGTGTCCTGCGGGGTCAGGCCGATCAGGCCGATCTTCTCGCCGTCACGCTCGATAACGGTTGATTTCCGGATGACGTCGGCAAGCAGGGGTTCGCGGCTGGTATCGGCGTTGGACATCAGCACGGGAAACTCGACGGCGTCCATGAAACCGCGCAACACCTCGGGGCCGTCGTCGAACTCGTGGTTGCCCACGGTCATCGCGTCATAGCCCAGCCGGTTCATCATTTCGGCGGCCAGCTTGCCCTTGTAATAGTTGTAGAAAAGCGTTCCCTGGAACTGATCACCGCCATCGACCAGCACCGGGTTCGGGGAGTCGGCGCGGGCCTCTTCGATGGCCGTGGCGAGACGCGCGGAGCCGCCGAAGCATTCGCCGACATCGTTATCTTCGGGCGCGCAGGTCGAATTGTACTTGCTGATGGGTTCGAACCGGGCGTGAAAATCGTTCGTGTGCAATATGTTGAGCGTGTAGTCGGCCTGTGCCGCAGTGGCCGTCAACAGGCCGGAAAGGGTAAGGGCAATGACTCTCATGGATGTGCCTCCTGACGAATGCGCAAAGATTGCAGGATGTCGCGCGATGCGTCAAAGGCAATCCTCTTGACCAAGCGCGTGTGGCGGGGCATCACCAAGGCATGCTGATTTACAAGATCTTCCGGGCAGAGGAGTGGGCCGCGCTGCGGTCCGAAGAGGAAACGCGCGGCGCGCCCGTGGACTTGGCGGATGGCTACATCCATTTCTCGACGCCGATGCAGGCGCCTGAAACGGCGGCGAAGCATTTCGAGGGGGCAGAGGACCTTTTTCTGGTGGCGGTGGAAACTGACCGGCTGGGCGATGACCTGGCATGGGAGGTGTCGCGCGGGGGCGAGAAATTCCCACATCTTTACAGGGTTTTGCGACTGGACGATGTCGTCTGGGCACAGCCGCTGCCGTTGGTTGACGGGGTGCATCAGTTCCCGGTCGGCGCGGTATGAGACTGAGCGACAGGATTGGCCTTGGCCTGATGCACCGGCTGGAGCCGGAGCGGGCGCATGGCCTTGCCTTGCAGGCGTTGCGTGCGGGGCTGGTGCCGTTGCCGGGGCTGGTGACCTCGGACCGATTGCGCTGTGAGGTGGCGGGTCTTCGGCTGGCCAATCCGATCGGGCTGGCGGCGGGGTTCGACAAGAACGTGGTGGCGTTGTCCGCTCTGTCGAGAGCTGGATTCGGGTTCATCGAGGCCGGCGCGGTGACGCCGAAGGCGCAGGCGGGCAACCCGAAGCCACGGCTGTTCCGGCTGACAGGCGATCGGGCCGTGATTAACCGTTTCGGCTTTAACAACAACGGGATGGAGGACGTGGTGCAAAGGCTGGCGACGCGTCCCAGGGACGCGGTGATCGGGCTGAATCTTGGCGCCAACAAGGACAGCGCGGACCGGGCCGAGGATTTTGCCAGGGTACTGTCGCGCTGCGGGCCGCACCTTGATTTCGCGACCGTGAATGTCTCGAGCCCCAACACCGAAAAGCTGCGCGACCTGCAAGGGGCAGAGGCGCTGGCGGCGCTGCTGAAAGGCGTGATGGAGGCTCGGAACTGGCTGGAAAAACCGATCCCGATCTTTTTGAAAATCTCGCCTGATCTCAGTGACTTGGAGATGTCAGAGCTGGCAGACGTCGCTCAGGCGGGCGGCGTTGCGGCGATCATTGCGACGAACACCACGCTCAACCGGGACGGGCTGCAAAGCCCGATGAGAGAGCAGGCGGGCGGGCTGTCCGGGGCGCCGCTGTTCGAGCGGTCGACACGGGTGTTGGCGCGGATGGCGCAGCTGACCGGGGGGACGATGCCGTTAATTGGCGTAGGCGGGGTCGGAAGTGCCGAACAGGCGCTGGAAAAGATCCGGGCCGGGGCAAGCGCGGTGCAGCTCTATTCGGCGATGGTTTTCGAGGGCATCGGCCTTGTTGAACGGATTGCGCGAGACCTGGACAAGCTTTTGGAAGAAAAGGGATTTTCCAACGTGAGCGATGCGGTTGGCACGGGGCGGGAGGCATGGCTGTGATCGAGATATGGCACAATCCGCGCTGTTCGAAATCACGGCAGACGCTGGCCCTGCTGGAAGAGCGCGGGATCGCACCGAAGGTGCGGCGCTACCTGGAGGATGCGCCGGATGAGGTGGAGCTGCGGGCGGCGCTGTCGGCCTTGGGCATGACAGCTAGCGCGTTGATCCGAAACAAGGAAACGATGTATCGCGAGCTGGGCCTGGGCAAGGACAGCGACGATGCGGCGCTGCTGGCGGCCATGGCGGCGCATCCGATCCTGATCGAGCGGCCCATCGTGTTCGCCGGGGACAAGGCCGCCATCGGACGACCACCCGAAGCGGTTCTGGACATCCTGTAGCCGGCGTATTTCGACTCGATCGTTAATCCGGACGAAAGCCCGAAAACCGCGTCGGTATCGCGTCGGTATTCGAGTGGTATCGCGACGGTGCCGTGGTCGGAGACCCAGAAATGAAGAGACCGCGCGGTGCCCGCATCCCGTGTACCGGACATCCAGTACGAAAAAAGCGGGTCCCCGGCATTTCGGGAACCCGCCTGTGACAGAGCCCGCCCGGTGCACCGGGCGGCAAGACCCAATGTCTCGGATCAGAAGCGGAACGTGCCGCGCAGTTGAACCGTGGTCGGCTCGACATCGGCATTGGAGCCGTTGAAATTGTCGAACTCGTGGTAGAGCAGTTCCCCGCCGAGCGAGAAGCTGTCGGTGACCATCGTCTCATAGCCTGCGCCGACGAAGTAGCCGTCATCGTCGCCGAGGTTGTCCGTGAACGCCTTGGCGTAGCCGCCGGTGCCGTAGATCAGGCCATTGCCCAGCTTGTAGCCGGCGCGCAGCTTGGCGCGGAAGATGTTCTCGAGGTCGACCTGCGGATTGGGCGCGGTCGAGATTTCGGCGTCGGTGAAGTCGTAGTCGAGGCTGCTGCCCAGCACGAAGTTGCCGAAGTCGTAGTCGTAACCGACGAAAAGACCGCCGATCACGGCATCGTCGCCGCCGGAGATGTTGGAATCGAGGTTGTTGTAACCCAACTGCGCACCGCCATAGAGGCCGGTCCAGTTCGGGGTCGTTGCGACCGGCGCCGGCGGCGGCGGTGCGACGACGTCGTCCTCCACCGGCGTCAGGTTGCCGGCGAATGCGGGCGCGGCACCAAGCGCGAAGGCGGCCGCGAGAAGGGGCGTTGCTCGTTTCATGTTCTTATCCTTTCAGGACCATTTACTTACATTAAGACGCGGCAAGGTTGCAGATGCGCCGTTGTGCTGGGCATATGGTCTGATGCCCCGCCTGTGCAAGGGATTGTACCTGAAAGACGGAATTTGCGGAGACTAATTCCCAAAGGCGATGCGCGCGGGATACACCTTGAGCGGGAATCCGCTTTATTCTGCTCTCGCGGTTTTGTGATTGGAACTTTTGGAGGCCTGAAACGCTACAAAAGGTTAGGCCCGGGCAGGCAAGTTGCGCGCCCGGGCCTTGGTTTTCCGTTCGTCCGTCGCCAGCATGCGGAAACGCCCTGGCAGTCGGAACTAGAAGCGGTAGGTGCCGCGAACTTGCAGGGTCGTCGCTTCGACGTCGACCGCGGTGTTGTTGTAATCGTCGAACTCGTGATAGAGCAGTTCGCCACCCATCGAGAAGTTCTGGGTGATCATGTGCTCGTAGCCGCCGCCGATGAAATAGCCATCGTCGCTGCCGAGGTTGTCGGTGTCGGCCTGGGCGTAACCGCCGGTGGCATAAAGCAGGCCATCACCCAGCTTGTAGCCGCCGCGGACCTTGGCGCGGAACACGTTTTCCAGCGTCGCCGCGTTGTTGGCCACGCCGATATCGGCGAAGTCATAGTCAAGGCCGCCACCGACCACGAAATTACCGAGGTCATAGTCGTAACCCGCGGTCAGACCGCCGATCACGCCATCGTCATTGCCCGACACGTTCGTGTCGACGTCACCGTAACCAAGTTGGACACCGCCATAGGCGCCGGTCCAGTTGGGGCCAAAATTATTGGTCGGCACAGGTGCGGGTTGCGGCGCGGCAACGATCGTATCGTCGACCGGGGCCGACGTGTTGCCTGCAAATGCGGGGGCGGCGCCAACGGCGAGGGCGGCCGCGAGGATCGGTGTTGCTCGTTTCATCATGCTGTCCTTTCGGCATGTCTGTTTCGTTCCGCAGCGCGTCTTCTTGGCGCTGTGTTGGGCAGATATGGTCCGCGCCGGGCGCGCCACAAGGGGGGTGCCGGCACACGCAGGATCACCTGCGCGTGAGTGGCGGCGCGGCGCTCGAAACGGGACCGGTTTCAGGCGGAAAGCCGCTGAATACCTCCCGCTTTTCAATGCTTGAGCGCGGAAATTTGCCTGTTCCGGGGCGTTTGGTTTGCAAACGATCAAGTGGGTGTGCGCCTGTGCAGGGCGCGTTTGGTCATGCGTCGTGCAAGCGCGCCGAGACGGCGCGGTCAGAGCACGCCGATATCGGCCAGCGCGGCGCTGAGATCCGCGGGCAGCGCGTCTTCGTCCTGGCGGTTTTCAGGCAGGTCGGCCGGCGCGTCAGCGGGGGAAAGATAGCGCCAGCCCTGGAACGGGCGCTTGCGGGCGGTGGTGGTGCGGATGATCTGGGGCTCCAGCACGATGCCGCAGCGGCGGATGCCGTCGGCGCGGATCACCTCGTCGAGGCGCAGGATGCGCTGGCGGCACTGGATCAATCCCTGGATCACCCAGTAGATCGAGCCGCCTTCGAGCAGCTCGGCCTCGCGCCGGGGCCACATGCGGGTTACGTGGCGCGCCAGGCCGTCGGGGCCCTGCGCCTGTTTGCTGGATTGCCAGGCGATAAGGCTCTCGACGGTTTCCGTGCCGACCGAAAGCTTGACGAGATGTATTTTCGGGTCTGCCACGACTGCCCCCATTTCCACCGATCCATATCCTATGGCCGGGGCGGGGGATTTCAAGCGGATGCGACCTTGTGGGGTGCCCCTGGCACGCAGTTTCAGTTCCGTTCGGGCCACGCAGGCCCTGGGGGCGCTGCCCCCAGACCCCCGGAGTGTATGGTGCAAGAAAAAGGCGGTGGCCGGGGGATTGTGCGGCATGGCCGGATTGACCGGGGCGAGCGCAATCTGTAGTGTCTTCGGTCTGTTCCTCTACCATAAGTGTGCTGCCATGACTCGATTCGCTGCCCCCATCGCCGAGGCTATCTGGGATATGAAATATCGCCTTAAAGAGGCGGACGGCACGCCGGTGGATGGTACGGTGGAAGACAGCTGGCGCCGGATTGCGCGGGCGGTGGCGCAGGCCGAGGCCGAGCCCGATGCGTGGGAGGAGCGGTTCTATCACGCGCTGGAGGACTTCAGGTTCCTGCCCGCCGGTCGGATCACGGCGGGGGCCGGGACGGGCCGGGCGGTGACGCTGTTCAACTGTTTCGTGATGGGGACGATCCCCGACAGCATGAGCGGGATATTCGAAGGGCTGCGCGAGGCGGCGCTGACCATGCAGCAGGGGGGCGGGATCGGGTACGATTTCTCGACCATCCGGCCCAAAGGCGCGTTGGTCGAGGGGGTGGCGGCGGACGCCAGTGGGCCTTTGAGCTTCATGGATGTGTGGGATGCGATGTGCCGCACGATCATGAGTGCCGGTAGCCGGCGCGGCGCGATGATGGCGACGATGCGGTGCGATCATCCGGATATCGAGGATTTCATCGCGGTGAAGAGCGACGCGGCGCGGCTGCGGATGTTCAACCTGAGCGTTCTGGTGACGGATGATTTCATGGAGGCCGTGAAAGCGGACGGGCCGTGGGAGCTGGTCTTTGGCGACAAGGTTTATAAGACGGTCGAGGCGCGGCACCTGTGGAACCGGATCATGCAGGCGACCTATGATTTTGCCGAGCCGGGCGTGATCTTCATCGACCGGATCAACACCGCCAACAACCTGCATTACGCCGAGACGATCGCAGCGACCAACCCCTGTGGCGAGCAGCCGTTGCCGCCGTATGGTGCGTGCCTTTTGGGGTCGATCAACCTGGCGCGGCTGGTGACGGAACCGTTCGAGGAGGGTGCAGGGATAGACGCGGACGCGCTGGCCGATCTGGTCGCGACCGCGGTGCGGATGATGGACAACGTTGTGGACGTGTCGAAATTTCCTCTGCCCGAGCAGCGCGCCGAGGCGCAGGCCAAGCGGCGGATCGGACTGGGGGTCACGGGGCTGGCCGATGCGCTCTTGATGTGCGGGTTGCGCTATGGCGACGACGAAGCGGCGGCGCAATGCGAGGCCTGGATGAAGGCGATTGCGCGGGCGGCTTACCTGGCGTCCGTGGAACTGGCAAGGGAGAAGGGAGCGTTTCCGCTGTTCGAGGCGGAGCCCTATTTGCAGAGTGGCATGATGCAGGCGATGGACGAGGATGTGCGTGCGGCGGTCGCCGAACATGGCATCCGCAATGCGTTGCTGACCAGTGTCGCGCCCACGGGTACGATCAGCCTTTATGCCGGCAACGTCAGTAGCGGGATCGAGCCGGTCTTTGCGTATTCCTATACCCGCAAGGTGTTGCAGAAGGATGGCAGCCGCACCGAGGAAGAGGTGGTGGATTACGCCGTGCAGATGTGGCGCGAGCGGTTCGGCGACAGGGAATTGCCGGACTATTTCGTCAATGCGCAGACGCTGGAGCCGCAGGCGCATGTGAAGATGCAGGCGGCGGCGCAGAAATGGGTCGACAGCAGCATTTCCAAGACGATCAACGTGCCCGCCGATATCGGGTTCGAGGCGTTCAAGGAAGTCTACATGCAGGCCTGGGATACCGGTTGCAAGGGGTGCACCACGTACCGGCCCAACGACATCACCGGCAGCGTGCTGAGCGTGGAGTCGGAAGAAAAGGTGCCGATGCCGGTGGAGGGCGGCGAGGTGGTTTACATGTCCGAGCCGCTGGATCGGCCGACAGAGTTGGAAGGCGCGACGTACAAGCTGAAATGGCCGGACAGCAGCCACGCGATTTACGTGACGGTGAACGATATCGTGCTGGAAGGGCGCCGGCGGCCCTTCGAGGTGTTCATCAACTCCAAGAACATGGAGCATTTCGCTTGGACCGTGGCACTGACGCGGATGATCAGCGCGGTGTTCCGGCGGGGCGGCGACGTGTCTTTCGTGGTCGAGGAGCTGAAGGCAGTGTTTGATCCGCGCGGCGGCGCATGGATGAACGGGAAGTATATCCCCTCGATGCTGGCCGCGATCGGTGGCGTGCTGGAGAACCACATGATCAATATCGGCTTTCTCGAAGGCGAAGGGCTGGGCCTGAAGGAAGATCCGACGGCCAATGTGGTGAATCTGGACGCGCCGCGCGGCCCGGCCTGCCCGTCTTGTGGCAGCTATGACATGCGCAAGGTCGAAGGGTGCCTGACCTGTGCGTCCTGCGGGCACTCAAAGTGCGCGTGATGCTATAGGGTGTCGTTGTTCTTGTGGCGGGTCAGGCGACATGACCTAACCGTCTCACAAGGCCATTTTGGCTGAGACGATAAAAAATCGGCCCCGGGGAGTACCCGGGGCCGTTTGCATGTCTGGCTGTGGCGATGCCAGCCGTACTCCGCGGGTGCAGAAGGCCAAGTCGACCGGTGTAATCGTATGAGGGAAGGCCGGGCAGTATGTGGATGCGGTTCCGCGTTCAGCGGATCTTAGTTTGTCGGGATAGTTCGGCCATGACCTGCCGTTCCGGGGTGGCATCTCTACTGAGGGGCTTCCCCAAAGCGGCATCAGTGGCATCACACCGCTTGGCCCGACCCGCCAAAGTCGGGAAAGCGGACAAAACTTGCAATCCCATTCAATCGTTCAATCTACCCCGCCTAAGTCCAGATCTTCTAGCAGGGGGGGGGTAAATATGCTGGACGCTAGAATGATATATATCTTGCGTTTCCAGGCGATCACATTGGGGCCGCATCCAGAATTCTCTAGAATGACATGGAGCTTATACCAACGAATTCGCCACCTGCATATTCTTCAACAGCAACAGTTCTTTGGGGTATATTGAGCACCAATAGATATCCTATTCGATATCCACATACGTGTTCAGGGTGAGCTATGCCATCTGCGGACCAGACATCATCAAATGAAGATTTAGTCATCGCTCTTAGGCGTCTTCTGTCAGAATCCGTCGCTTCGGTTGAGTGTGTACTGCGTTTCATCTCTATAGCTATTAGGTTATCCTCGAGTACAGACTCCCCTCGGCTGTGTAAGATTAAGTCGCAAGTGATCGCCACCTCTTCCATATTCTCATCCAGTATGGTCTTCACTCGGCCTTCCTGCTTCCTGTTGTACTCTACGTCAGCATAGTAACCGGTGATGTTGGAACTAGTTGCCTCCGCCTCCATGTGCATGGCGAGCCTAGCGCATAGGTTTCGCTCACTTGTTCCGCTCTCTATGTTCCTAGATTCCGACAGTAGAAATTTCTCGAGCGCCTTAGAGAAGGCGCTTTTGAGGATTTTGGTTCTGATTCTTGGCACTGGCCTTGCCTTGCAATTTTAACTAAAGAGAGTCACGCTATTGACTTCTATCTATCCGGTGCCCCGAAGCCAATTTGATTGATTGGTTCATCCAGCAATATGTGAGCACGCCTAGGTGTGGCGACTTCGGGCTTCACCTAGATTAGCTCTGGGCGCCTCGTCTCTATTTTGCCAAACTCAAGACGCACTTTGCTTGCGCCAAGATCTAATAGAGGCCTCGGTATCGGATATTGGGGTATTTTCATTCCACCGATCCCAGAAGGCAACAGTTTGACTGTCTGGCTTCATATTTGGCTCAGCTATTCGAATTCGAGTTGGCAGAAGGCTGGCATCGCCAACAACTAGTGCCTCACCGATATCTAGGACGGGCAGAAAGTCACCAAAGCTGCCAAGGCTATCCGGCAAGAGGCGGCGAATGACGCTCTGGTCGTCTCCATTGGTGAGGCGCATGGCGACCACATTATTACACTGACTGAGTACGGTCCGATTCACTTCTGAAGGCCGCTGACTAATTACAACGAGACCGATACCATATTTTCGGCCCTCTTTTGCGATCCGCTCGAATATCTCGACAGCAACGGCGTCAGGACTATCCGCCTGCAAACGCTCCGGGATATATAGATGGGCTTCGTCACACATGATTGCAATCGGATGGCGCTTTTCAGATTTCGTCCAAAGGCTCGTGGAGAAGATAATTTGAGCCAAGAGACTTACCATTAATGGCAACACATCAGATGGCACCTCTGAAAAGTCGATAATCTTTATGCCACCCTGACTGTCTTCTTGGGCACCACGACCCGCGGAGATGGCATGCACCATCCGTTCGAGCCAAGCCATGTCCATACATTCAGGTGGAGGCTGGAACAGGAAGGCTAAACGGCGATCATTCCTCTTGGCTTCCAAGCGACCGATTAGACGGCTGAGCTTGCCGTGATAGGGGCCCTGCTTATCCGCCTTCGCTCCGGGCACCATTTCTTCATCTAGGTGCTGAAGCCTCTTCAGGACGGCATTGATATCGAAGGGGACCGGACTGTCGATCGTGAAGTTCTCCAGGACATCATGATGCTTTTCCGGGTCAAGAGAGCATTTTTTCTCCTCAACGATCGCACGTGTCATGATCATTGACTGGTTCGGTGCATTCTGGTCGCTGCGATCAACAAACATTGACATTTCCAATGGACTGGAAAACCTTAAGCATGTTGCATCCGGTAGCTTGTAGGCAGGTATGGGGCATCCGTTTTTGCATAAGCCGTATTGCGACAGGCCGTTCCCCTTCCTGTCTCATGCTTGAGGGAATGACGGTGAAGCTACAATCCAAAGGTGGAATTTAATCTCGGTGGTGGACCAGGATTCGCGCATCTCGTACAGTGGTGTTCCTCTGAGAGGTACGTACGATGCTCGCTGTATCGCAGGAACGGTAAGAGACAATGACGAGCAACGGAAACTCATTGCGCTGCCGGCACCAAACCCGAAGTAGTCGGCCAAACGATGAACTCTGTAAACAAAAAAGCGGACATTTATCCGAGGAGTTGTCGATGTCGGCAATGGGCCGTTCGCCACAACATGCAGGAAGCGCGGATTCCGGAAGTTCGTTGCAAACGGGAACCGGTCTGAGTTCCACTGCGGAAGCGGACATTCTGCCAAGCCTGCATCGTTATGATCGATGTGCTCGGCACCGATGGCGGGCGGACGGCAGCGCTAAATCGCACCGCAAGGGGGCAGAAAACGGTTTGAGCTCGGTGCAGTGTGGCAGTCGCAAGTTCTCGCCAAACCATGTCGGTCGCATTGATGGTCATCACCTAAGGTGACGCATGTGCACAGCACGTTTTGCGTGACATGTGAAATACCGCAGCAGATAGCCTCGATCTTGGGCTTATGACCGGATTGTTGCACTTCGTAGGGTCGAGCTTCTCGGCTTCCAAAGATGAGAACGCACGTGCGTCCGGGGAATCTTCTGGTATTCCCGATCCATGGACATCATTCTCGTTACGACCGTTATTACATCGTTCTTCCTCATCATCGGCGCGGCCGAGCCTTTCGCTGCACGTGTGCGACTACCCTATAGCGTGATACTTGCAGTCCTCGGCAGTCTTATCGGGGCCGGTGCGACCTTCTTTTTGAGAACGGAATTGACCGACGCGCTCAACCCGATCGCCGAGGCGATCCTCGGTCTGCCGATCAGGTCCAATGTCTTCCTCTATGTCTTTTTGCCTACGCTTTTGTTTCAGGCCACACTGGGAATGAACCTGCGTCGGATGCTGGACGATTGGGTGCCGATCTTGGTGCTGGCGGTGGTTGCCGTTGTGGTTGCTACGGTGTCCGTCGGGTATGCCCTCTTCTGGGCGAGCGCGCTTCCCTTGGCGGCCTGCCTGCTGATTGGGGCAATCGTATCGACGACTGACCCGTCGGCGGTGGTCTCGATCTTTCGTTCCATCTCGGCACCGCGGCGTCTGGCACGGATCATCGAGGGCGAGAGCCTTCTGAACGACGCCGCAGCCATTGCTTTGTTCGGTCTGTTCATGGGCTTCGTGATGCTGGGACTCCCGGACCCTGACCTCGGAGATGCACTGGCACGGTTTCCGATCCTCATTGCAGGCGGGGCGGCGAGCGGCTGGCTGGCGGCGCGCATCGCGGTTTGGGTGATGGCGCTATTCAACCGTCACGAACTGGCTCAGATCTCCGTCTCCGTGGCATTGCCTTATCTTTCGTATATCGTGGCGGAGCAGAGCATTGGAGCGTCGGGCGTGATAGCCGTAGTCGCCGCCGGGCTGACCCTCAACCTGACAGCTCCTGGGCGGCTGCCGCCACAGTCATGGGCGAACCTGCGGGAACTCTGGGGCGTGCTCGCCCACTGGGCCGGCGCGCTCATCTTCATCCTCGCCGCGCTTTTGATCCCCCGGCTGCTTGAAGAAGTCCGGATTGAGGACTTTCTTTTGGTCGGTGTCGTCACCATTGCAGCGATTATCGCGAGAGCGGCGATCCTGTTCGGTCTGATGCCGGTTCTGAGAAAGTTGAAGCTTTCTCCTGATGTCGAGCGGCCCTACAGGGTTGCCATACTGTGGGGTGGACTCAGAGGGGCTGTGACTCTCGCCTTGGCCCTCGCTGTGACCGAAAGTGCCCGCGTCCCGGCCGATATTCAGCGGGTGGTTGGCATTCTCGCCACCGGCTTCACACTGTTCACGCTTCTGGTTCAGGGCACGACCCTGCGCTGGATCATCGGACGTCTCGGCCTTGACCAGCTTTCTCCTATTGATGAGGCCCTTTCCCGGCAGGTCGTCGCTGTCGCGTTGCAGACCGTTCGCGAGGATGTGGCTCGAACCACAGACAACTACGATCTACATCGGGACACAGTGCGCTCCGAAGCCAAGCGATTTGGTGAACGCTTGGACATCGCGGTGAAATCGGCCGAAGAGAATTCGGATATTCTGGATCGCGACCGCATCGCCCTGGGGCTCATCGCGCTGGCTGGCCACGAACGCGACACGATTCTGGCCCGGGTACGGGAGCGGACGATCTCGGCCCGCATGGCGGAACTGGTCCTGTCGGATGCTGACAGGATGATCGAGGGTGCCCGAACGCAGGGCCGCAGCGGCTACCAGCGCGCGGCGCGCCGAAGCGTTGCATATGGCCGGGCTTTTCGGGCCGCGGTTCTGCTACATGGCCGTCTTGGGTTTTCTGCTCCGCTCGCTCGAATGACCGCTGACCGGTTCGAACTGATGTTGTCGCAACGCCTGATCCTGCGCGATCTCGGATCATTCATCGACGGTCGCATCAGGCGCATCCATGGCCGACGGGTGGCCGAACTGTTGCATGAATTGCTGTCCAGACGGATTGAGGCAGTCGCAACCGCATTGGAAGGTCTGAGACTGCAATATCCCGGCTATGCTGAAGAACTTGAACGGCGCTTCATCCGCCGCACAGCTCTCCGCATGGAGGAACGGGAGTATGTCGCGATGCGAGAAGACGGCCTGATCGGTGCCGAGGTCTACACGGCGCTGATGCAGGAACTCGCCACGCGTCGAATGGCGGCGGAGGAACGACCTCCTCTTGATGTCGCGGTTCAGCGCGCAGCGTTCGTTCGCCAGTTTCCGCTTTTTGCCGATCTCGAGGATAGTGTCATGAAGCGCCTGGGGCGGTCACTTGTCACTCGCTATGTCGATGCCGGCGAAGTTCTTTTGCGCAAGGAAAATTTCGCAAAGAGCGTTTTTTTTATCGCGTCCGGGGCTGTCGAACTGGAGAGCGCGGGTCAGACATGGCGTTTGGGACGCGGAGAGATGTTTGGCCAGATGGCCATCCTGACAAACAAGGCACGTCGTGCCGATGTGCGCGCCATCGCGCCGACGACGCTGCTTGTTCTGGACGAGGACCGATTTCGGCGATTGCTGGAGCGCAGCCAAGCTCTTCGCGAGGCAGTTCGTTCGAGTGCCGAGAAGCGCGGGGTTGATCCGGCGGGCCTGCTGCCAAACGACCGGGACGGTGCCTGAGCCGGCTCCCGAGTTCAGACCGACATTTTCTGAACGCTTCGAAAGGCAAGTGAGAATTATGAGCCAGTGACGATGGTCCAGGAACGTCTGGTTTGGTGATGTTGCACCGCAGCGAGTTCTCAGTGCTTCGATGTCCGCTAATGGGATGTACCGGCTGCTTCACCCAGCGGGTTAGGCTCTGCCTATTTCTGCAGATAGGAGAAGTAGCATGGCGAAGACAGGCTTTGATGAACTGATGTCGATTGGTGTCGATATCGGCAAGGACACATTCCATTTGGTGGGTTTCGATCATTCGGGGCAGCGGGTTCTGCGAAAGCAGATCAAGCGATTAGCGTTGGTGGCAACCTTTGAGAAGTTGCCACGTTGTATTGTGGGCATGGAGGCATGCCTGAGCGCACGCTTTGTGAGCCGGACATTGCGCGAGATGGGCTTTGAGCCAAGGATCATCCCTGCGATCTATGTGAAGCCTTTCAACAAAGGGCAGAAGAACGACGACAACGACGCTGAGGCAATCGCCGAAGCCGCGCTTCGGCCCAACCTGCAGACGGTTTCCGAGAAGAGCCAGGACCAGCTCGACCTGCAAGCACTGCACCGCGTCAGATCACGGCTGGTGTCTCGTCG
>NZ_PPFE01000014.1 GCF_002917925.1 Roseovarius confluentis
CAAGCCGCTGGTGCAGTTCACCGCCGAGCGTATGCCGGCCTTCCCGGACGTGCCGACGGCCAAGGAGCTGGGCGTGGAGATCGAGTACTACATGCAGCGCTCGGTCAACGGCCCGCCGGACATGGATCCCGAGGCGGTCGAGTGGTACGTGAACCTGTTCCAGGAGCTGTTCGACAGCGAGGAATGGCAGGCGTTCTGCAAGTCCGATGGTTTGACCTGCGAGACGATGATGAAAGGCGAGGACCTTGCCACGTTCCACGCGAACCAGAAGGTCGCGCACGAGAAGCTGATCGAAAAGGTCGGCGCCGCGTCCATCACCGGCGAGTAAAACAAGGGATATCACCGAAGAATTAACGGTGGTTGAAGGTCAAGGGCGGCGCAGGTGATGCGTCGCCCTTTTCAGTGGTCGATCAGGTTAACGGTGCCGGATTCTTCGAAAATGGCACGTCGGTATCGCGTCGGTATCGCTGGAGGTACTGCATCGGTACGCATTTCAAACTCCGCGCGATTTAACGGAACGTGCGCTGCAAAAGTCTTGGCCTGTGGAACGGGGGTCAGGGGCGGAGCAGGATCTTGCCGCGGTGGGTGGCGGATTCCATCAACTCGTGTGCCGCCGTCGCTTCCTCGAACGGGAATACCTTGTGAGTGTAGGTGCCGACCGTGCCCTCGGCCAGAAGCGGCCAGACTTTTTCCAGGAGATCTTGCGCCACGCGGGTCTTGAACGTGTCGGGGCGCGACCGCAGGGTGGAGCCGGTATAGGTGAGCCGCTTGAGCATCACGGGCATCAGGTCGATTTCCATCTTCGAGCCGCCGTTGAACGCGAGTTGCACGATGCGGGCATCGGCATGGGCGGCCTTGATGTTGCGGGCCACGTAATCGCCGCCGATGATGTCGAGGATGAGATTGGCACCGCCGGCCTCGCGGACGATGGGCACGAAATCCTCGGTCTTGAAGTCGATGGCGCGTTCGGCGCCGAGCTGCGTTACATAGTCGGCGTCGTCCTTGCCGGTGCAGGTGGTGAAGACGCGCATGTCCAGGGCGCGGCCCAACTGGATTGCGGTGGAGCCGATGCCGCCGGCGCCGCCATGGACAAGCAGGAGGTCCTTGGGGGCCGGGGGCCTGTCGAGGAAGAGGTTGGACCAGACGGTGAAATACGTCTCGCAAAGGCCGGCGGCATCGGTTGCATCCATGCCCGTTGGAATGGGCAGGCAATGGGTGGCGTCGACGGCCACGTATTCGGCATAGCCGCCGCCATTGGTCAGCCCGCAGATCGCATCGCCCACGGCCCAGCCGGTCACGTTGTCGCCCACGGCGGCGACCTCGCCCGAGACCTCGAGCCCCAGAAGGTCGGAGGCCCCCTTGGGCGGCGGGTAGTGGCCACGGCGCTGGACGAGATCGGGGCCGTTGACGCCCGTGGCGGTGACCTTGATGAGCACCTCGGACGGCGCGGGTTCGGGGACGGGGCGTTCGCCTATCTCCAGCACCTCGGGTTTGCCGGGTTCGCGCATTTCCACGGTTTTCATCGTCTCGGGCAGCATTTGGGTCGTCCTTTTCTTGAGCTTGACCCTGAATGTGCATTTAATGCGAGGGGTTTCAACCGGATTGGCCGGGATGGTGGGTTTTCACCCACCCTACGAGAGGCGGCTAGCCGAGTTCTGACAAGTCCACATCGGGCAGGCTGTCGAGGGCGTTCTTCAGCGCCTCGCCCCAGCCCTCGGAGACGGCCTGGAAATAGGGGCTGTCGGCCTCGATCCGGCCAGTCTGGCCGATTGTCAGGCTGTCGGTTTCGTAGATGTGGTAATCGAAGGGCGCGCCCACGGTCAGGTTGGCCTTGAGCGTGGAATCGAAGCTGACCAGCAGGAGCTTCATCGCGGCCTCGAAGCTGAGATCCGGATCGAAGGCGCGCACCAGGATGGGGCGGCCGTACTTGGTTTCGCCCATCTGAAAGAAGGGCGTGTCGTCGCCCGCCTCGATGAAATTGCCCTCGGGGTAGATCAGGAAGAGGCGGGGCGGGCTGCCGGCGATCTGGCCGCCCAGCATGATGGTGGCGTTGAACGTGCCTTCGGCGCGCTGGCCGGATTCGCCCGTGCGCTCGATCACCTCGCGCAGGGTGTCGGCGACCATGCGCGCGGCCTGGAACAGCGAGGGGACGCCCAGCAGGGAGGGCGTGCGGTCGCCGGGGGACTTGGCGCGCTCGTCCAGCAGGCTGATGACGGATTGCGTGGTGGCGAGGTTGCCTGCGGACAGTAGCGTGATCATCCGCTCGCCGGGGCTTTCCCAGCTTGTCAGCTTCTTGAAGGTCGAGATGTTGTCCAGCCCGGCATTGGTGCGGGTGTCCGACATGAAAACGAGGCCCCGGTCGAGAACCATTCCCACGCAATATGTCATGCCCGTCCTTCGCTATTGTTGGGTAACGTCGATCTCGACCTCGAGCTGTTCCTCGGGGCCGCCGATTCTGGTGCCTGTGATGGGCGCAGCATCGGCGTAATCGAGGCCCGTTGCAACGCGGACGTAGCGTGTGTCGGGCGAAATTCCGTTGGATATGTCGAAGCCGACCCACCCCAGCGCGTCGACATGCGCCTCGGCCCAGGCGTGCATCGCCTCCTGCGCGGTGCGGTCGTCGAGCATGAGGTAGCCCGAGACGTAGCGGGCCGGAAAACCCATGGCGCGGGCGCAGGCCAGGAAGATGTGGGTGTGGTCCTGGCAGACGCCCTTGCCGTGGGTGATGGCATCCTCGGCGGACCAGCTGGGCTCGGACGCGCCGACCTCGAAGGGCACGCTGTCGCGGATCGTCTTGCTGAGCGCGTGCAGGCGGTCGAGCGGGTCCGGCTCGTCGACCTTGCGGATCAGGGCGCGGGCTCCGGATTTGGCCTCGGTCCGCTTGGTGGGCTGTTCATAGAGCCAGAGCGGCGCGGGGCCGAGGTGCCGCCCCAGGATGCCGCTGACATCCTCGAGTACGACCTCACCTTCGCTGCTGACTGTGAGCTCGGTCGTGTCGCGGTCGAAGCTGATGAGCTCGACGGCGTTGTTGTGGTGGTCGGTGAAGTCCAGTTCCTTACGGCCATTCTCGATGCTGGTGGTCCAGTTCAGGATGTGCTGGGCGCGCGTGGTCTTGGGCGTCTTGCGCAGCTGTTGCAGGCCATAGGTCACGGGGCCGGAAAAGCGGTAGCGGGTGATGTGCTTGATTTGCAGATGCATGGGTGTGGGTCACTCGTAGAAGCGGTATTCGCGCTCGATTTCCTGCGCAAGGTCGGCGAGGAGGGCGATGATCTCGGTGATGAATTCGTGCAGGCCGTAGTCGAAGATCGCGTCGACCTCGTGGGCGAGGTACTTGCGGTTGATGAAGTCGAGCTTCTTCATGGCGTCGGAGGGATGCGCGTTGCCGGCATTGAGGCTGCGCAGGTTTTCCTGAAGCTGGGCGGCGCAGAAGGCGAGACTGCGCGGCAGGCGCTGGTCGAGAATGAGGAAATGGGTGATGTCGCGAGGGCCGGAATCGGCGCCGTATTCCATGCGGAAGCCGCCGCGCGCCGCGACGGAGCGCAGGATGGTTTCCCATTGCACGTTGTCGAGCGCCGAGCCCACGGCGCGCGCCGATGGCAGAAGGACGTAGTATTTCACGTCGAGGATACGCGCGGTGTTGTCGGCGCGTTCAAGGAAGGTGCCGAGCCGGGCGAAATCATAGCGTTCGCCACGCAGCATGGTGCCGTGGGTCATGCCGCGCACCAGCGAGGTGTTCTGGCGCAGGGTGCGCAGGCAGCCGGGCAGGTCGCGTTCGGCCACCTGGCGGGCAAGGTTTTCCTGTGCGTTCATGTAGGCGCTGTTGATCGCTTCCCACATGTCGCCGGTAAGGGCGGTGCGCACCAGTCGCGCGTTCTGGCGGGCGGCGCAGATGCAGGAATAGACGGATGACCCGTTGTTGCGGTCGCGCAGAAGCCAGTTGATCGCGGCCTCCTTGGTGACCTCGCCCTTTGCCGCCTCGAAAGCGGGCCAGACGCCGGCGGATTGCAGCACCGAGCGCCATTCTGCCGCGCTGTCACCCATGCGTGTCAGCGCGATGCGCTGGCCGGTTTCGATCAGGCGGGCGGTGTTTTCGGCCCGTTCGAGGTAGCGGAAAAGCCAGAAGAGGCCGTTTGCGGTTTTGCCTAGCATCGCATCAGTCCTCCAGCACCCAGGTGTCCTTGGTGCCGCCGCCCTGCGACGAGTTCACCACCAGCGAGCCTTTCTTGAGAGCAACGCGCGTCAGACCGCCGGGGGTGATCTGGATGCCGTCGGGATTGACCAGCACGAAGGGGCGCAGGTCGACGTGGCGCGGGCTGAGACCCTTGTTCGTGAAAGTGGGCACGGTCGACAGGCTGAGCGTGGGCTGGGCGATGTAGTTCGAGGGCTTGGCGTCGAGTTTCTTGGCGAAGTCGGCGATCTCCTTTTTCGACGCGGCGGGGCCCACGAGCATGCCGTAGCCGCCCGAGCCGTGGACCTCTTTCACCACCAGTTCGGCGAGGTGCTCGCGGACATAGGCGTAGTCGTCGGCCTCGGAGCAGCGCCAGGTGGGGACGTTGGGCAACAAGGGCTGTTCGCCGGTGTAGAACTCGACGATATCGGGCATGTAGGAATAGATCGCCTTGTCGTCGGCGATGCCGGTGCCCGGCGCGTTGGCGATGGTGATGCCGCCGGCGCGGTAGACATCCATGATGCCCGCGACGCCAAGCTGGCTGTCGGGATTGAAATTGAGCGGATCGATGAAGTCGTCGTCGACGCGGCGGTAAAGCACGTCGATGGGTTTGTAGCCGCGGGTGGTGCGCATCGCCACGCGGCCGTCGACCACGCGCAGGTCGTGGCCCTCGACGAGGTCGACGCCCATTTGGTCGGCCAGGAAGGCGTGTTCGAAATAGGCGGAGTTGTAGATGCCGGGGGTCAGCACGGCCACGACGGGCGCGTCCTTGGTGCCTGCGGGCGCGCAGGCGGCGAGCGAGCGGCGCAGGTTGGTGGGGTAGTTCTGCACCGGCTGGACGCGGTTGCGCGAAAACAGCTCGGGGAACATCTGGAGCATGGTTTCGCGGTTTTCCAGCATGTAGCTGACGCCTGATGGCGTGCGGGCGTTGTCCTCGAGCACGAAGAACTCGCCCGGGCCGGTGCGCACCACGTCGATGCCGACGATATGGGTGTAGACGCTGCCGGGCGGCTCGACCCCGATCATGTGGGGCAGAAACGCCTCGTTCTTGGCGATCATCTCGGCGGGCAGGCGTCCGGCCTTCACGATTTCCTGCTTGTGATAGATGTCGTGCAGGAAGGCGTTGATCGCGCGCACGCGCTGTTCGATGCCGCGCGACAGCTTGAACCATTCGTTGCCGGACAGGATGCGCGGAATGATGTCGAAGGGGATCAGCCGTTCTTCGGCCTCGGCCCGGCCGTAGACGTTGAAGGTGATGCCGGTGAGCCGAAAGAGGTCTTCGGCCTCGCGCTGTTTGGCGCGCAGGCGGGCGGGGTCTTCGGAGTCGAACCACTCGTGGAAGCTGGCATAGGGATCACGCAGGGTTTGGCTGGTGCCCCACATTTCGTCGAAGAAAGGTTCTGATGACATGTTCACCTCCGGCGTTTCATAGAAGCAGGCAGGCGCGAAGCTGGCAAGATAGTGCATTGCCGGAGGCTGAGTGGGTTGGGCTAAGGGGCCGGAACTGCTGGATTTTTGTGCAGGGCCTTGTCAGGCGAAGCGGAAGAAGACCGGCGCGGTGCGGCGGATATAGTCCTCGAAGAAGGTGGTGAAGGTGGCCACAGGCGGCGGAAACGCCTCGTAGGGCGGGTAGAAAAGCGTGAGCCAGAGCGGTGTGACCTGCCAGTCAGGCAGAAGGATCGTGACATCGCCCGAGGCAAGCCCGTCGGCCACGAGAAAGTCCGGCAGGACGGTGATGCCCTGGCCGTGGCTGGCCAGTTGATAGAGCAGGTCGCCATTGTTGGTGATGAGGCTGCTTCCCGCCTGGACGCTGCGATGGGCCTGCTCGCGGGTGAACTCCCAGGTCTCCGGCGTGCCGGTGGCGCTGTAGGAGAGGCACATCTCGCGCGGCAGGTCGGCGGGGTCGGTGGGTGCGGCGGTGCCCGCAAAGAGCGACGGGGCGGCGACGGCGTGGCGTGGTACCTCGCAGATCTTGCGCCAGATGGTGGACTTGTCCGACGGTGGGCCGGAGATGCGGATCGACAGGTCATAGGGGTCTTCGATGATGTCGACGAAGCGGTCGGTCAGGGTGACGCTGAGATCGACCCGGGGGTAGGCGTCGCGGAAGGCGGCGATCAGGCCCGGCATCAGGCGCAGGCCCAGCGACATGGGCGCGTTGAGGCGCAGGCGGCCGGCGTCGGGATGGGCGGCGTGCATCAGCGCGTCGGTGGTGGCATCGAGTTCCGCCAGAAGGGGGCGATAGCGGGCCGCCACCACGGCGCCGGCATCGGTGAGCGAGACCTTGCGGGTGGTGCGCAGGAGAAGCTGCTGGCCAAGGCTGTCTTCGAGCCGCGCGACAATGCGCGTGACGCTGGAGGGGGTCATGTCGAGCGCGCGGGCGGCGGCGGCGAAGCTGCGCCGCTCGGCCACTTCGAGGAAGACGCGGATGGGTTTGATATCCTGCATGAGAGCATTATTGCCCCATGTGCAATAGTCTATGCAAGTTTGTTGCTATTCCCCTGCGAGGGTCTTTGCCCCAGATTGCACGGTAACAGTTCTTCAACCGAAAGGGCGACAGCATGATTACCGAGATCAAGGGTCTGCATCACGTGACGTCGATGGCGGGCGACGCCAATGACAACAACGCGTTCTTTACCAAGGTGCTGGGATTGCGCCGGGTGAAGATCACGGTGAATTTCGACGCGCCGGAGGTCTATCACCTTTATTTCGGCGACGAGGTGGGCACGCCGGGGGCGGTGATGACGACCTTCCCCTTCGGCCAGATGCCGCGCGGCACGCGGGGCGTGGGCGAAGTGGGCGTGACCGAGTTCGCCGTGCCACATGGCGCGCTGGGCTATTGGAAAGACCGGCTGGCCGCCGCAGGCGTGACCGGGCTGGCCGAGGACGAAGCCTTTGGCGAGAAGCGTCTGGGCTTTGACGGGCCTGATGGCGATGGTTTCGCGCTGGTCGAAACGGACGTGCGCGGGCGCACGCCCTGGACCGGGGCGGACGTGCCGGAAAGTGCCGCGATCCTGGGCTTTCACGGCGCGCGCTTTGCGCTGCGCGATGCGGATGCCACGGGCGAGCTGTTGCGCTTCATGGGGTATCAGAAGATGGACACCCAGGGCGACCTGACGCGATACGTGATCGAGGGTGGCAATGCGGCCGACACGATCGACCTGCAGGAGGCGCCGAGTGCCAAACCGGCCCACCAGGGCGCGGGGTCGGTGCACCATATCGCGTTCTCGGTCGAGGATCGGGCGACGCAGCTGGACGTGCGCAAGCGGCTGGTGGACACAGGGTATGACGTGACGCCGGTGATCGACCGCGACTATTTCTGGTCGATCTATTTCCGCACGCCGGGCGGTGTGCTGTTCGAGGTGGCCACCAACGAGCCCGGGTTCGACCGGGACGAGGATACGGCGAACCTGGGATCGGCGCTGAAGCTGCCGGACCGGTACGAGCCGCACCGTGCGAAGATCGAGGCGCATCTGCCGCAGCTGGTGGAGTGAGGCGATGGCGCTGGATCTGTACCATGCCAAGACGCGGGCGCCCGATGCGGGCGCACCGCTGGTCTTTGCCTTTCACGGCACGGGCGGGGACGAGTCGCAGTTCTTTGACGTTGTCCGGCAGGTGAACCCACGGGCGGGGATCGTTTCGCCTCGCGGGGACGTGTCGGAACATGGCGCGGCGCGGTTTTTCCGGCGCACGGGCGAGGGGGTCTATGACATGGACGACCTGGCCAGGCGCACGGAGGCGATGGTGCGCTTCGTCGAGGCGCGGAAAGCCGCGTTTCCGGGCGTGCAAACATATGGCTTCGGCTATTCCAACGGGGCGAATATACTGGCCTCGGTGATGATGGCGCGGCCGGAGCTGTTCGACCGGGTGGGGCTGCTGCACCCGCTGATCCCGTGGGAGCCAGCGCCGGTCACGGGGCTGGACGGGCGACGCGTGCTTGTCACGGCGGGGCGGCAGGATCCGATCTGTCCCTGGCCGCTTAGTGCGCGGCTCATCGAATGGCTGGCGGCGCAGGGTGCGGACGTCGAGACAGTAATCCATGATGGCGGGCACGAGATACGGCCCGAGGAAGTGCAGGCGCTGGCGCGTCATTTGACCTGAAACAGGAGAGCGAGATGAGTTGGAACCCGACGCAGAACCCCGATTGTCCCGATGCCGCTGGGCTGGAGGGCATAGAAACGCTGATCATCCCGCGCGCGCGGGACCTGGGCGGCTTCGAGGTGCGGCGCGCGTTGCCGAGCCCCGAGCGGCAGATGGTCGGCCCGTTCATCTTTTTCGACCAGATGGGGCCGGCGGAGTTCATCACCGAGGGCGGGATCGACGTGCGGCCGCATCCGCATATCGGGCTGGGGACAGTGACGTATCTGTACCAGGGCGAGTTCGAACATCGCGACAGTTTGGGCACGCACCAGATGATCTATCCCGGCGAGGTGAACTGGATGCTGGCGGGGCAGGGCGTGACCCACTCGGAACGCACCAGCGAGGAGACGCGGGGCACGCGGCATAACCTCTTTGGCATCCAGACATGGATTGCCTTGCCAGAGGACCGCGAGGACATGGCGCCGGATTTCGAGCATCACAAGGAGGCGGCGCTGCCGTTCCTGAACGATGGCGGCGCGGAGGTGCGGTTGATCCTGGGCACGGGCTGGGGTGAAAAGAGCCCGGTGACGATGCAGTCGGAGATCTTCTATGCCGATGCGGTGCTGGCGCCGGGGGCGACTTTTCCGCTGCCCGACGAGCACGAGGACCGAGGGCTGTACGTGACGCAAGGCAGCGTGGAGATCGCGGGCGAGGTGTTCGAGGCAGGCCGGATGATGGTGTTCCGCCCCGGCGACCGGATGAGCGTGAAGGCGGGGCCGCAAGGCGCGCGGGTGATGGCGCTGGGCGGTGAGACGTTTAACGGGCCAAGGTATATCTGGTGGAATTTCGTGTCGTCCGATGTCGAGAAGATCGAGGCGGCAAAGAAAGCGTGGAAGGCGGCGGATTGGGACGGCGGACCGTTCAGGCTACCGCCGGGGGATGCTGACGAGTTCATCCCCATCACGGACGACATGGAGCGGATGAAGGTGAAGCGGCCCAAGGGGTAGAGCGTGCGGACGTGGTGGGGTGGAACCCCACCCTACGCAGCGTTCAGTAGAGCTTGATCGCGCCGGAGGTTTCGTCCGGCTCGGGCGTTTTTCCGGCGATGACCGAGGCGACGGACTGGTCGAGGATATCGTCCTCGGCCTTGCGCAGGCGGGTCAGCAGGTCGGGCAGGGTGCCGGTGGTGCCCGCCACCTGCTCCAGCGAGGGGCGGTCGCTCATGTCGCGGGTGCGACCGAGGCTGAGCCCGATGTCGCGGGCCAGTTCGGCCACGGTGACCCGGTGCAGGTCGCGCGAGAGACAAAGTTCGCCGTCCTCGGTTTCGACGATGTAGTTGGCCTCGAGCAGGGCCTCCACCGTGGAGTCACGCGCCAAGAGCGGCACGGCTTCGGCGAGGTCGTCATGGCTGAGCGACTGGCCATTCGGCGCCAGCCGGACCAGCGCGGCAAGAAGGGCGACGGCGACTTGCAGCGTTTCGGCGGGGGTGAGCGGACCGCCCGAGAGCGAGTCGCGGCGGCGCCACCAGTCGGGAAAGGAGGCGGTGAGCACGGCACCGAGGATGATCACCGTCCAGGAAGAATAGATCCAGATCAGGAAGATCGGGAATACCGCGACGGCGCCGTAGATCGTGGAATAGGTCGCGGAAGAGGTAACGAAGGTGTTGAACCCCCATTGCAGCAGTTGGAAGGCGACCGCGGCGAAGGCGCCGCCGATGAGCGCGTTGCGGACCTTGACCTGCACGGCGGGCACGACGCAGTAGAGCAGGGTGAAGACGAAGGTCGTGTTGACCACCGCGAGCACCGTGCGGGGCCAGTCCGAGCGCAGGTTGAGCGACGGCAGGTAGCCCGTGTCCTTGGCCCAGTCCTGAAGCGGGCGCATGACGTCGGTGGTCAGCGTGAAGCTGGCCCCGATCAGGAGCGGCCCCATGGTCAGGACCGCCCAGAAGGTCAGCAGCCGCACATGCAGGGGACGGGGCCGGGCGACGCGCCAGATGCTGTTGAGCGTGGCCTCGATGGTGGCCAGAAGCAGCACGGCGGTGACCGGCAGGGCAATGATGCCCGCCACGGTCAAGTCACTGGCGTTGCTGGTGAAATCCGAGATGTAGGTGCGCACGTCCGAACCGACTTCGGGGATGAGGATGCCGAAGAACATTTCCTGCATGCGGATCTTGACCGGATCGAAGGCGGGAAAGCCCGAGAGCACGGCGAAGGCGATGACGAGAAGCGGCACCAGCGCCAACAGGGTGGAGTAGGTGAGCGCGCCCGCCGCCTGGGTCAGGCCGTCATTCACGAAGCGGCGCATGGCGAAATAGAAGAAGCTTCCGATATCCTTGAGGATGTCGATCGGGCTGGTTTCGCGCCAGTATTCCAGACGGGATTT
This sequence comes from Roseovarius confluentis, assembly GCF_002917925.1. Lineage (GTDB taxonomy): Bacteria > Pseudomonadota > Alphaproteobacteria > Rhodobacterales > Rhodobacteraceae > Roseovarius > Roseovarius confluentis. Next base: position 10,628 of record NZ_PPFE01000014.1, read on the forward strand.
CTTGTTCGCCATATCGGGGAGATAGCATAGGTCCCGGACATCGTCTTTCAAACCGATGGCCTGACAGCGGCGATTTCCGCAAAGCGTGGGCTTTGAGACACCCTGGGGTTGAGGTCCCGGGTCAGGCCCGGGACGGGTGGCGCGTAGGGCGGTGTCCCTTGTTTTTTGCCCGGTCGGCGGGCTCAGGCGTCTTCCAGCACGAGTTCGGCGCATTTCTCTCCGATCATGATCGCGGGGGCGTTGGTGTTGCCCGAGACGATTTCCGGCATGATGGAGCAATCGGCCACGCGCAGGCCCGTCAGCCCATGCACGCGCAGGCGGGCATCGACGACGGCATTCGCATCGTCGCCCATCTTGCAGGTGCCGGTGGGATGGTAGATCGAGACCGAATTGTTGCGCGCCCAGTCGAGCGTGGCGGCGTCGTCGTCCATGCCGAGGTCACCCGAGGGCCGGAATTCCTCGGCGATCTTGGTCGACAGGGGCGCGTGGCGGGCGATTCTGCGGGCGATCTTGACGCCCTCGGTGAGGGTGCGGCAGTCGAGGTCGGTCGACAGGTAATGCGGGTGGATCTTGGGATAGGTCTTGGGGTCGGGGCCGTTCAGACGGATCTCGCCGCGGCTTTCGGGCCGCAACTGGCAGACTGACATGGTGAAGGCCGAGAAGGGATGCACGCCCTCACCGGGGCTGTCGGCGGACCACGGCTGGACATGGAACTGGATGTCGGGGGTTTCCACGTCGGGGCGCGTCTTGAGAAAGCCGGTGGCGAGGCTGGCGGCCATGGTCATCGGGCCGGCGCGGAACAGCGCGTATTTCAGCGCGATTCGGGCCTGCGAGGCGAGGCTGCGGACCTCGTCGTTCAGCGTGGGTTCGTTGCACTTGAAGACAAGGCGGGCTTGCAGGTGGTCCTGCAGGTTGCGACCCACGCCGGGCAGGGCGTGGTGCGGCGTGATGCCGTTTTCCTTGAGGTGGTCGGGGTCGCCGAGGCCCGACAGCATGAGGATCTGCGGACTGTTGATGGCGCCGCCCGACAGGATGACCTCGCGGGTTGCGCCGATGGTCTGCAACTGGCCGCCCTTGTCGCGGTACTCGACGCCGGTGACGCGCTTGCCGTCGAGAAGCACGCGGGTGACTTGCGCGTGGGTGACGATGTTCAGGTTCTTGCGGTCGCGGATGGGGCGCAGGTAGGCCACCGCCGCGCTGCATCGGCGGCCGTTGCGGGTGGTGAGCTGGAAATAGCCCACGCCCTCTTGATCTTCGCCGTTGTAATCGGGGTTGAACGGGTAGCCTGCCGTCTGGGCGGCGGCGACCCAGGCGTCGCAGATGGGGCGCTGGATGCGCATGTTGGACACCGAAAGCGGCCCGGCGTCGCCGTGGTACGCGTCGGCGCCGCGCTCGTTGTTTTCGGCCCGTTTGAAAAGGGGAAGGACATCGTCCCAGCCCCAGCCGGTGTTGCCCATCTGGCGCCAGCGGTCGTAGTCCTGCGGCTGGCCGCGGACGTAGAGAAGCCCGTTGAGCGAGGACGACCCGCCCAGCACCTTGCCGCGCGGCCAGTCGATGGCGCGACCGTTGAGGCCCGGGTCGGGTTCCGTCCGGTAGCACCAGTCGACCGTGGGGTTGTGCATCGTCTTGAAGTACCCGACGGGGATGTGGATCCACGGATTTCGGTCGGGCGGGCCTGCCTCGAGCAGCGTCACGCGCACCTTGGGGTCCTTGCTGAGCCGGTTGGCCAGGACGCAGCCCGCAGAGCCCGCGCCAACGATCACGTAATCGGTATTCACCAGTTTTCCTCCCATTTCACGAAAAAACTCTATGCAGAACGGGAAAGCTATTCTAGTGTTTTTTGAAACGATACGTCTCAAAAGTTGTCAAAATGGGAGGATTAAATGGCAATTTATGACCGAGTGAAGGGCGTTTCGCGCCGGGATTTTTTCAAGATAGCAGGGACTTACGGCATGAGCTCGACGCTCTTGGCGGCGGGTGCCTTTGGTGGCGCGATGACGTCGGCGAACTTGGCCCGTGCGGCGGAATCGACCTACGAGAGGCGATTCTCGAAAGAGGCCAAGCACACGCTGAAGTTCGGTGCGTCGGGTTTCAACCCGCAGAACCTGCTGATCGAGCGGGCGGGCGCGCTTGAATTCGCGCGTGACCTTGAAAGCCGCACGGACGGCGAGATTCGCGTCGAGTTTATCGGCAACAACCAGATCTGCGGCCAGCTGAGCTGTGTCGAGAAGACCCAGCAGGGCATCATCGACATCTATGCCGCGTCGACCCAGAACTCGGCCGGCGGCGCGCCCTATCTGAACGTGCTGGATTATGCCTACATGTTCCCCGGCCGGGCGTCGCAGTACCACTTCCTTTACAGTCCCGAGTCTCAGCGCATCCTGCGCGACCCGCTGGAAAAGCGGCACGGGCTGAAATTCCTGTTCTCGCACTGTGAATTGCGGGGCATCCAGTTGGGTCTGTCATGGGAGGACAAGCCGACGGTGACCAAGCTGGAGGAGCTTTTCGGCACCAAGAACCGGGTCACGGGCACGCAGCTGGGCCGGATCGCCATGCAGGCGCTGAACCTCAACCCGGTGCCGGTGGCATGGGAAGAGACGCTGGACGGGCTGAAGCAGGGCCTGATCGACGGGGCGGAGACCTGGGCCTCGGCCGTGGCTTATGCCAACATGTCTCCGGTGGTCAGCCAGTGTGTCGACCTGAAGTTTTTCTGCGGGACCGAGCACACGTCGATGAGCGCGAGCGTCTTCGACGGGCTGGACGCGCATCTGCAGGAGGCCGTGATGGAAAGCGCCTACTGGGCGCAGACCCATGTGCAGGCGGCGAACGAGGCGGCTTTGGTCAAGACCGTCGGATTCTCGGACCCGCAGCTGCCGAACACGATCTTTGCCGAGAACAACGTGCGCAACGCGTTCCTGGCAGACGACCAGATCAAGATGGCCGAGGAAATGTGTTCGCCGGAATACCAGCCGGACCTGTGGGCCGACTGGCGCGAGCGCCTGAACAACTGGGCCGGTGGCATCGATACCTATCAGGAAATCTATGACATCGCACGCGAGGTCCCCGCGGACATGCTGCCCGAGAATGTCGAGCCGCGTCGCTGGTGGAAATCCTGATACTGACTTAAGAAAAATATCGCCGGCCCCCTGACCCGGGCCGGCGATATGCGGTCAGGACCGGCGTGATAGGCCGGAAGTCAACGAAAATGGGAGGGCGTCATGTCGATCTTGTCCGACGTGGGAGCAATTTTCTCTGCTGTCGCATCGAACGATGCGTGGATGATCCGGGAAGCGCTGAGTGCCGATGCGGCGTGGTACCTTGGAACGGCGGTGGCCTTGGTCGGGGGGCTGGCTCTGGCGGGGATGTACCGCGCGCTGCCTTTCGTCGAGCGGCACCTGGAGCGCACGATCATGGTGGTGGCTTACCTGGCGGTGGCGTTCATCATTTTCTGGGGCGTGATCGACCGCTTTATCTTTTCCAACCAGCAGCCGTGGTCGACGACGATCCCGCCCTTGCTGTTCATGATCATGGCGTGGTTCGGTGCGACCTATAACGTCGCGCTGCGCACGCATCTGAGTTTTTCCGAATTCCGCAGCCGGATGCCGCGGCCTGCGCAGTTCGCCTGCCTGATGCTGGACGCGGTGCTGTGGTTCACATTCTCGGTGATCGTGATGGTCACAACGGCGCGGGCCGCGGCCCTGTCGGCGTCGAATTTCCAGATCGTGCTGGGCACGGACAATACCCTGCAATGGTGGTTCCTGATCACCGCGCCCATCGCGTTTCTGCTGATGGCGGCGCGGACGTTTCAGAACCTGTTCGAGGATATCGCCAACTGGCGGTCGGGCCGGCCGCTGATCAAGCAAGCCGTGATCGGGGGGGACGTATGATGACCGATGGCACCCTCATTACGCTGATTTCACTGGGCGTGACGTTCCTGTTCATGCTGGGCGTGCCGGTGTTCCTGGTGATCGCCTACTGGGTGATCGGGTGCAGCTTCGTGCTGAACCTGACGCTGGACAACCTTGGCGCTGAACTGCTCAACGTCTTCAACAAGGGGTTTGCCCTGTTGGCGATGCCGCTGTTCATCCTGACCGGGGACCTGATCAACAAGTCGGGGATCGCACGACGATTGTCCGATTTCGCCTATGCCTGTCTTGGGTGGTTACGCGGCGGTCTGGCCATGGCGAGCCTTGGGGCCTGCGGGCTGTTCGCCGCGATTTCGGGGTCGAACTCGGCCACCACGGCGACCATCGGTTCGATGCTGCATCCCGAGATGGTGAAAGGCGGCTATGACGAGCGGTTCTCGGCGGCCACCGCCGCCGCAGGTGGTACGGTGGGGATCATCATCCCGCCGTCGATCATCTTCATCGTCTACGGCTTTCTGATGAACCTGCCGATCTCGGACCTGTTCGTGGCGGGGATCCTGCCCGGCGCGCTGATGGTGTTCGGCATGCAGTTCGCCTGCTGGATCATCTGCCGGATGAACGGCTGGGGCTACCTGATCCCGCTCCAACTGAACCGGGTGCTGAAGACGGCGTTCGGCGCATGGCTGGGGTTTTTTGCGATCGGGCTGGTGCTGTGGGGCATCTATACCGGCAAGTTCTCTCCGACCGAGGCGGCGGGCGTGACGGTTGGCTTCTGCATCATCGCGGGCCTGCTGAGCTGGGTGGTGAGCCGGATCTTCCGGGTCAGGAGCGACAGGCCGTGGGAGGAACGGTCCTATGCGTCGATGTTGGTGGTTGAAGGGTTCACCATTCCTGAAATCCCGGGCATCGTCATGCGCTCGGCCCAGATCACGGGAATCCTCGCGCCGCTCATCGCCATCTCGGTGGTGATGCAACAGATCCTGTCGCTGTTGGGTGCGCAGGAAGTGATCGGCACGTTCCTGACCTCGATGGGCGGCTATTACCCGGTGCTGTTCACCGCGATGCTGATCGTGTTCTTTTCGGGCATGATCCTGGAATCGCTGCCGGTCACGATCATCCTGGCGCCTATTCTTGCGCCGATTGCGGCCAGCGTGGGTGTCGATCCGGTGCATTTCTCGGTGATCTTCCTGGTGGGCGCGTCGATCGGGTTCATTACGCCGCCCTATGGGCTTAACCTTTACGTCGCATCCGGCGTGACGGGGGTGCCGTACTTCCGCTTGCTGAAGTATACCGTGCCGTATCTTGTCGCCTTGATCAGTGTCTGGGTTCTGGTGTCTGTTGTCCCCGAACTTGCGCTGGTCTTGTTGCCGAACAGGTAGGAAAGACGTGACATGCCCGACGATCAATCAGAAGACGGAAAGTACCTGATCCCTACCAACCTGCGCCTGCTGGTGCTGCTTGAAGAGGTGGCGAAGGCGGGCGTACCGGTGGCGCCGTCGACGCTGGTCGCGGCGCTGGGCCTGCCGAAGCCGACGGTGCATAGGTTGCTGAGCACGGCGGAGGCGGAGGGGTATTTGCAGCGCGATGTCGACGGGCGCTCGTTCGGGCCGGGCAAGAGGTTGCGGACACTGGCGATCAACACGCTGTCGTCGCAGCGCATCCGCACCGAGCGGCTGATGATCATGAAGGGGCTGGCCGAGGATGTGGGCGAGACCTGCAACCTGGCGGCGCCGGGACGGTACGGGATGGTGTATCTCGACCGGGTCGAGACGCATTGGCCGCTGCGCATCCAGTTGCCGGTGGGCACGCAGGTGCCGTTCAATTGTACCGCCAGCGGCAAGATGTACCTGTCATCGCTGCGCACCGACAAGCTGTCCCGGCTGTTGCAGAACCTGGACATGCCGCGGCGGACCGAACGGTCGCTGACCGATGCGGATGCGCTTATGGCGGAGCTGGCGCGCATCAGGGAGCGGAATTATTCGACCGACAACGAGGAATTCATGGACGACATGACCGCCGTTGCGGTGCCGATCCGGGACGATCAGAACCGGCTGGTGACGACCTTGTCGCTGCACTCTCCGATCCAGCGGTGCAGCCTGTCGGACCTAGAGGCTTACCTGCCGCGCCTGCGCGAGGCGGCGCGGCAGTTGGAAGACCTGATCTGAGGACGGACTGGGCGGCCTGACGGGGGCGGGGATGCGCCGCCGAAGATCGCCCTGCGGCCCTCGTGGATCAGGCTTTCTTGTCTTCTGGGAATTCGACCGGACCGCCCTGGTCGGCCCAGGTGGAGAAGCCCTCGCGCAGGTGCGAAGCCTCGAACCCCATGTCCTGAAGCGCGGCTGTGGCCAGCGCCGAGCGCCAACCGGACGCGCAATGCAGCACGTAGCGCTTGCCGGGTTGGGCGAAGACGTCGCGGTGATAGGGGCTTTCGGGGTCGACCCAGAATTCGAGCATCCCGCGCGGGGCATGAACACTGCCGGGGATGAAGCCGCTGCGCTGGCGTTCGCGCACGTCGCGGATATCGACGATCACGAGATCGGGGTCTTCGTGCTGCGCGATCAGGTCCTTCGTTTCGACCTCTTGGATGCGGGCGCGGGCGTCGGCGACCATCTGGGCGGCGGTTGTCTTGAGTTGGGTCATCAAAGCTCCTTTGGGGGCGTTCAGGCGTTGGGTCGCGCGTCGAGCCAGGCGATCTGGTCACGAATGAAGTTCGGGTCGGTTTCCATGCGGATGAAGACTGCCGTCAGCGCGGCGACCGCTGCGGGCATGTCGTCGTCCGGGCTGCCAACGGGCATCAGGATTTCGCAGGTGCCGTCGGGGGCGACGGTCAGTGCAAATGTGTCGGACGGGATCACGGTGCCGGTATCGGAATGGGCTTGCATGGGTCTCTCCTGACGGTTTTCCCAGCAATAGAGACGGGGCGGCGGGCTGTCAAAACGACGCGGCGGGCGCGCGCGCGTGGTGCTGTTTGCGCGAACGTGATCGCGGGACCGCCCGGATTTGTGGAAACGCCGACGTGACCGGTCTATGTTGCGCGATCAGGGAGGTGCCATGCGCGTTGTTCGACTTGCTTTCATGCTGATCTTTGCCGGGCTGGCCGCGCAGGCGGATCAGCGCGAGGACTACCTTGACATGGCGCAGCGCGGCTGGAGTTACGAGCTGCGTACCACGATGATCGGGCGGGACATGGAAATCCCGGTACGGATCAACGGGCGCGACATGGCGGGGGCCGCGCTGTGCGTGGTGGGCGAGAAGCCCCACCCCGAGACCCGCGCGGTGCTCGATGCGTTCCGGGGCCTGATCGGAGACGTTTACGGCAAGCCGCTGCCGATGCGGTTTGCCGGGGACACGGCGCAGGGCTGTGGGGCGGGGCGGGTCGTGTTGTTGCGGCTGTATTCCGGGCGGCCGCCGAACCGGGCGCTGTCGCAGGACGTGGACTGGATGAACAGCGCTTTCGGTCTGGGCCTGCCGCGGGGGCGGGACTATGCGGCGATGTCGCCGGCGATGGCGCAGACGTTCTTTGGCCACCTTGGGCAGGTGACGCATATCATGGTCAAGCAGCCGGGGCCGTCGACGCCCGGAAAGCTGGAGCGCAAATTCTATCGCTCGATCCTTGTGGAAGAGTTGTTCCAGTCGTTCACCTTCGGGATGGATGTGCTGAAGTTCGACCGCGACGCGCGGTTCGTGTCAAAACTGCAGGAATTTCCCGTGAACATGGGCAGGATGCCGTGGAGCTCACGCGGGTTCATGCGGGCGATCCTGGGGTCGAACCCGGTAGGGCTGTGCCGGTTTGACGTTTTCATGCTGCATGCGGTGGCGCAGTCGCCGGGGGCCGAGACAAACGCGCCGGAATTCATAGATTTCATCGACGTGAACTACGAGCGACTGGATGCGCTGAGCGCGGAAAGTTTTGCCGATGCGCGGTTTGCGCCACTGATGGACCCGGACTGCGCGGCCGACCGGACGGTGCGTTAGGGATTACGACTTTCGGTTAGGTAGGCGGCGACTGGCCGCTTGCCCTAGCGTTGATGTGATGCGCCGCGCGGTGGGAGAGGCTGCGGGGTGCTGTCAAACGGTGTGTTTCGGGAGGACAGGATGTGCTGAAAGAGGCCGGCCAGCGCGATATCGCGGGATTGTTGCAGCAGTTGGGAGATGGGCTGATCGGGCATGAGAGCCTGATCGAGCGAATGACGATCGCGCTGTTGACCGGGGGGCATCTGCTGGTCGAAGGGGCGCCGGGGCTGGCCAAGACGCGGGCGGTGAAATGCCTTGCGAAGGCGGTGGAAGGGTCGTTCGCGCGTATTCAATGCACGCCCGACCTGATGCCGGCCGACCTGACCGGTACGCCAGTCTACAAGCCCGGCGATGGCAGTTTCGAGTTCGTCAAAGGGCCGGTCTTTCACAACCTCGTCTTGGTGGACGAGATCAACCGGGCGCCGCCCAAGGTGCAGTCGGCCCTGCTGGAGGCGATGGGCGAAGGACAGGTCACGGCAGGCAGCGAGACGCACGGTTTGCCCGATCCGTTCCTGGTGGTGGCGACGCAGAACCCGATCGAGCACGAGGGGACCTTTCCGCTGCCCGAGGCGCAGCTGGACCGGTTCCTGCTACACGTGGTGCTCGACTTGCCGGATCTCGAGACCGAGCGGGCGATCCTGAACCTTGTCGAGGCCGAGACGCATGGCGAGGCGGTGGCGTCGGACGCAACGATCAGCCAGCAAAGCCTGAAGGAGGCGCGCAAGGCGGTGGCGGACGTGCATCTGGCCGCGGAGTTGCGTGACTATATCGTGCGGCTGGTGATGGCGACGCGGGGCGGGGATTTGGCCGGGGATATCCAGCACGCGGTGTCGCCGCGCGGCACGCTCGCGCTGGCGGCGGCGGCGCGGGCGCGGGCGTTTCTGAAGGGGCGCGACCATGCGCTGCCCGAGGACGTGGCGGCCTTGGCACCCGATGCGCTGGCGCACCGGATGGTGCTGAGCTGGCGGGCGATGGCCGAGGGGCGCCGGGCAAGGGACGTGGTGGCGGATATCGTCAAAGCGGTGGAGCCGCTGTGAGTGCCGCGTTGGAGCAGCCGGGGGTCCGGCTTGCCGCCGGGGACCTGATCGCGCTGCGCGCCCATGCGCTGACCGGGCCGGGCGGCGCGGAGCAATGCGCCACGCTGCCCGGAGGCCATGCGACACGGGTCAAGGGGCAGGGGATCGAGGTGGCGGATATCCGGGACTACCTGCCCGGCGACGACATCCGGCATCTGGACCGGGCGAGCACGGCGCGGACCGGCAAGCTGCATGTGCGGCAGTTTCAGGCGGAGCGAGACCGGGTGCGGTACCTTGTGGCCGATATGCGCAGCGAGATGCTGTGGGGCTTGCGCCGGGCGCTGTTGTCGGTGGCGGCCGCCGAGGCGCTGGTTCTGGATGCCTGGCCGCTGATCGAGCAGGGCGGGCGTGTCGGGCTCTTGGCGGTGACGGACCGGGATGTGACCGTGGTGCCGCCACGCGGGCGCATCCGCGGGATGCTGGACGTGATCGGCGGGCTGGTGGAGGCCCATGCACGGGCGCTGGAGGATGCGGCGCAGGACAAGGGCTCGACCGGCGGGGCGCTGTCGCTGGACCGGGCGCTGCACCGGCTGGAGCGGCTGGCGCCATCGGGGGCGGAGATCGTGATCGCCTCGGGGTTCGACGCGCCGGGCGAGGAACTGGTGAAGGTGCTGGACGGGTTGGGGCAAAGGCGGGCAATCCGGCTGCTTTTGGTGTCGAACACCGACGCGTTGCCGGCGGGCCGGTACCCGGTACGGCTGGCCGATGGGCGACGGGCGAATTTGCGGATCGGTGTGAATGACTCGGTTCCGACAATGGTACGCATCGCGGGGCGCGAGGCGCTGGTGGTGGATGCCGGGGCCGACCCACGCGAGACGGCGCGGGTCTTGATCCGCTATCACGATGAGCATGCGGCATGAGCGGCGCGCCCCTTTCCGAAGCGGCGATGCGCGACAGCCTGCTGGATATAAGGTTGCCGCCGGGAGGCGCGGTGGAGGCCGTGGCGGACGTCCTGGTGTCGGCGGGGCTGGCGGGGTGTGCTGCGCTACTGGTGATCGGAGGGTTGCGGCTGGCATTTACGCGACGGCGCAGCGGCGCGACACCGGGGGTTGAGGCGCGTATTGCCGCGCTGGCGGAGTTGCCCGAGGACGCACGGCGCGTGGGTTTGCTGCACTTGCTGAAGGAGGTTGCGCCGGAGCGGTATGATGCGTTGCGCCCCACTCTGTACCGGCGGGAGGCGGAGATCGACGTGGAGGCGGAGGTGAGGGCGCATGTTTGAGCTCGCGCAGCCGCTGGCGCTGTTGCTGCTGCCGCTGCCGTGGTTGGTGCAGCGGTTCGTGGCGGCGCGGAGTGCGGGGGGACGGGCCTTGGTGCTGCCACGCCGTGTCGGCGAGGATCTGCTGGATCGAGCGCGACGCGGCGGCGTGGGCGTGGCGGGCGTGCCGCTGCGCGATGGAGCGTTGTGGATGGCCTGGGCGCTGCTGGTGGTGGCGTTGTCCGGTCCGAGGGATCTTGCGCCGGTGTCGGCGCTGAAGGTGTCGGGACGGGACCTGGCAATTGCGCTGGATCTGTCCGGCTCGATGGTGCGGGACGATTTCGACCTCGACGGCCGGCAGGTGACGCGGCTGGAGGCGGTGCAGACCGTCGGCGCGGAGTTTGCCCGGCGGCGGGGCGGCGACCGGCTGGCGCTGATCGTGTTTGGCTCGGAGGCCTATTACGCGACGCCCTTCACGTTCGACATCGAGGCGGTGGCGCAGGAGATCGAGACCTCGGTGATCGGCATCTCGGGGCGGGCGACGAACGTCTCGGACGGTCTGGGCCTTGCGCTGAAACGGATGAAGGACAGCGATGCGGCGAGCAAGGTGGTGATCCTGCTGTCGGACGGGGTGAACAACGCGGGCGCGACGAAGCCGCTGGGCGTGGCCGAGCTGGCCGCCCGGATGGGGGTGCGGGTGCATACCATCGCGCTGGGACCCAAAGACCTGGAGAGTGCCGAGGAAGGCGAGCGCGGCGTGGTGGATGCGCGGAGCTTGCGGGCGATTGCGGAGGTCTCGGGCGGCGAGAGTTTCCGGGTGCGCACGACCGAGGATCTGCAGCAGGTGGCGGATGCGCTGGACCGGCTGGAGGCGAATGACAGCGACGGGCTGGCTGCCGAAATCTATCGAGATTACTGGCCCTGGCCCGCCGCGGCGGCTGCGTTGCTGTGCCTATTCGTGATCGCGAGGGACCCGGCATGAGCCTGGACGTCACCCTGCTGCGGCCCCTGTGGCTGTTGGCGCTGCCCGTGCTGGCGGGGCTGGCGTGGTGGCTTTGGTCGCAGCGGCAGGGGTTGGGCGACTGGCAGCGGGCGGCGGACCCGGGCATGATCCGCGCGATGGCGGCGCTGGGCCGGGTCGAGGCGCAGTCGGGGCGGTCGGGGCTGTGGGCCGGGATGGCGGTGCTGGTGATCGCGGTGCTGGCGCTGGCGGGACCGGCGGTGGAGCGGCGGGACACGCCCAGTTTTCGCAACCTCGACGGGGTGCTGTTCGTGGTCGATGCCTCGAGCAGTGTGACGGAGGATGACCGCTGGCCGCAGATGCAGGCGCTGGGGCGGTTCGGGCTGGCCAACCTGGGAACGCGGCCCGGGGGAATCGTGGTCTATGGCGGGGACGCCTATCTGGCGACGGGCATGACGCTGGATCATTTGCAGCTTGGGCAGACGTTTTCGTTGATCGGGCCGGAGCTGGTGCCCGACCCCGGCACAAGGCCCGCGCGCGCATTGGCGCTGGCGGTGGCGCGGCTGGAAGAGGCCGAGATCATCGCGGGGGACGTGGTGCTTTTCACAGATGGGGCGGGGTTGGGGCCGGAGAGTTTGCGGCTGGCGGCACGGCTGTCGGAGATCGGGGCAAGGCTGTCGTTGGTTGGGATGGGCGACGCACCGGCGCTCGTGACCCATGCGCAGGCAGGCGGCGGGCGGGTCTTTGGGCTGAACGACGCGGAGGCGCTGGCCGGCTGGCTGGGGCAGGACATGGCGGCGCGGCTGGAGCGGCAGGATTATCCGCTGATTTTCTGGAGCGACATGGGTCGGTACCTGCTATTACTGGCCGCCGTGCCGATGCTGCTGATGTTCCGCAGGCAGGCCGCATGAGGGGGCTGGCGCTGATAACGGCGGTGTTCCTGCTGGCCGGCCTGAGCCTGGGCGGGACGGCGTCGTTCGGGCGCGTGTTGTTGGCGGTCGGGTTGCCGGGATGGGCGGCGGAGGTGTTCGACGCGCCGGACTGGCGGGGCGTGGCGCGGTTCCGCGCGGGCGAATACGGCGCGGCGGCGGAGGCCTTCGCGGCGGCCGGGCAGGACTATAACCTCGGAAATGCGCGGGCTTTCGAGGGGGAGTATGCGCAGGCTTTGGAATCCTATGATCTTGCCATTGCAGCTGGGGATCCGCGGGCGCGGGCGAATTTCGATGTGGTCGCGGCCTATTACGCGGGCCTTGCGATCGACCCCGAGGCGCTGGCCGTGCTGCCTGACCGCAAGCGTGGGTCTACTGCCGACGCTGAGGTGGGGCAGGGCGACGCGCGTGCGGCCTCGACCGGCGACGGGGTCAGCAATACCGGCGCGGTGCTGGGCATGGCGGAGCTGGAAAGCCGTGGCAAGCTGGGCGTACGGCGCGTGTTCAAGGATTACTTCATGGTGGCCGACGAGCGCTGGCTCTTGCAGTTGGAGGACGTGCCGGGGGAATTCATGTCCGAGCGGATCTTGCAGGAACACAAGCGGCGCAGGAAACTGGGACTGTCGCCGCCCGATCCGGAGGATCCGGGATGATGAGTGTTTGTGAGACGCGCGCCTCGGTTCCGCCCCGGCCCTCGAGCCGGGGCCCGTCGCCGGGGAAGGCGAGAGGTCCCGGATCAGGTCCGGGACGGGAGGTTCATGTGTTTGCGCTCGGCGTGTTGGCGCTTGCGATGCTCGTGCTGCTGATGCCGGCAGTGGCGTTCGGGCAGTCGCGCGAAGTGCGGCCGGGGGAATTGGCGCTGGAGGTCAGCGTGGAAGAGCGGCAAGCGACGCCCTACACGCAGGAAATGGTGCTTTTGACCATCCGCGGCACCTATCGGCGCTATATCACCCGGGAAAAACTGGTGCAGCCGGAGCTGGAGGGGTTCAACTGGTCACAGCTGGGACCCGACACCTGGCGCGATGAGCGCGTGGACGGGCGTAAGGTCAAGGTCTTTATCCGGCGCATGGCGGTTTACCCGGAACGGCCCGGCGAACTGACCATCGGGGCGTTTCGGCACCGGCTGACGCTGACCGACGAGGGCGACGACTGGTTCGAGCACGACGTCGCGTCCGAGCCGATCACGATCAAGGTGGACCCGGCGCCGGCGGATGGCGACTGGTGGTTCCCGGTGCGGCAACTGGAAGTGTCGGACCAGTGGTCGAACGCGCCCGACCAGCTGACGCCGGGAGAAGGCGTGTTGCGGGTGATCCGCGTCGAGGCGCTGGGCGCCACGCCCGAGATGATCCCGCCGATGCCGGAGCTTAGCTCGCCTTCGGGCATGATTTTTGCCCACCCGGAAAAGCGGCTTATCCAACTGACGCCGGAGGGACCGAAGACCATCGCCTTCTGGCGCTGGACGATCCGGCCGGGCAATGACGTGTCGGCGGTCGTGGAGCCCTTGAGCTTTGACTATTACGACACAACCATGCGCGAAAAGCGGACGGTGGAGATCAACGCGCAGCGGGTGGCCTATGGCGCACGCGTGAGGGCAAGTGCGCCCGGTGCCCAGGCGACCGCGCAGGCCGTGCCCGAACCCGCCGAGGCGGTGTTGCCGGGCGGTCCGGCGCTGGCTGCTGCACTGGCGGTTTTCGCGGCGGCGCTGGCGCTGGGGCTGCGCGGTCGGGCGTGGTCGGGCGTGCCGCGGCTATCGGACTGGGTGCCGGGGTGGCACCCTCAGCGACGTGCGCTGCGCCGTGCGGCGCGGGCCGGGCGGGTCGGTGAGGTGCGGAAGGCTCTGGTGGCACTTTCAGGAGCGGATCCGGGAGCCGAGACGTACCGCAAGCGGTTGGCGGAACTGGATCGGGCGGTCTATTCCGGCGCGGCCCCGCCGGGCGACGTGACGCGGTTCGCCCGCTAGTTGCACACGGGCGCCCCCGGCTGTTTCCGATTTCGCGGGGAACTTGCCCGCTGTGCGATTGGCCAAGCATTGCCGGTTCGGACAGGCCTGCGCCAAATGGTTGATCATTCTCGATTTGGTGCTAGGTTTCCATTTGGGAGGATCGGCATGTTGGCAGCAAGAGATGAATGCGCGGACGCGCAGCCTGTGTCGTCGGTGATGATCGTGGACGACCATCCGCTGTACAGCGACGCGCTGGAAACGGCGCTGACGCTGGGATTCCCCGAGTGCAAAATCCGCAAGGCGGGCAGTCTTCAGGCGTGCTTCGACCTGTTGGACCAGGAGTTTCACCCCGATCTGGTGATGTTCGACCTGAAGTTGCCGGACGTGACCGGGGTGTCGGGTTTCGAGAAATTGCGCGAGCGGTTGCCCGAGGCGCGCGTGCTTGTGATCTCGTCGCTGGCGTCGAGCGAACTGGTGCACACGCTTTTGCGATCGGGCGCGATGGGATTCCTGCCAAAGGACGCCTCGGCCAAAACGCTGCAATTCGCGGTGTCCGAGATCACCGCCGGGCGGCGTTACATTCCCGCCGAGTACGTCAATGTCGAGGAGGCAGGCGGCGAGGACGATCTGTTCAAGACGACGCCCGAGCTGAGCATCCTGACGCCGCAGCAGGTTAATATCCTGAAGCTGATTTGCGCGGGCAAGCCCAACAAGCAGATCGCTTACGAGCTGTCGCTGGCGGAAGCCACGGTCAAGGCGCATATCACCGCGCTGTTGCGCCGGCTGGACGTGCGCAACCGGACCCAGGCGGTGGTGTTCGTGGAGTCGGTGATGGCGCGTCATGCCGAACCCGAGGCGCGCGCCTTTTTGCAGCACTAGGCGCGGGCACGTGAAGCCTGCCCCCCCTGAATTTGTCATGATCGGGGAATCCCGGGCCCCGGATCCCGCGAGCGCCGTCGCCGAGGCGGCCGAGGGGCTGGCGGGCAAGGGGCTTTGTTTCGTATTTGCGGTCCTGCCCGACAGTCTTGATGTGCAGGAAACCAGCGCGATTCTGTCCGAGGCGTTCCAGGGCGTGCCGGTCTTCGGGTGCAGTTCTGCCGGGCAGATCACCACCGACGGGTATGACGATCAGGCGCTGTTGTTGATGGGCTTCCCGCGCAGGAACTTCCGCTGTGCCTCGATGCTGTTCCGGGACCTGCACCCGGACCACGCCACGGCCTTTGCCGCCGAGGCGCAAAAACAGGCGGAGCGGTTCCGGCACACCGCCGGCTGGAACCGGTTCGCGCTGATCGTGGCGGACGGGTTGTCCAAGCAGGAGGATCTGCTGGTCTCGACGCTTGACGCGGTTCTGGGCGACGTGCCGATTTTCGGCGGCTCGGCGGGAGACGGGCTGAAGTTCGAGCGGACCTTCGTTCTGCATGACGGTGAGACGCATTCCAATGCCGCGATGCTGTTGCTGATCGAGACCGACCTGCAGTTCCAGGGCGTGGCCTTCGATCATTTTCAGCCCGAGGGCGCGCAGATCGTCATCACCTCGGCCGATCCCGAGGACCGGCTGGTCTACGAGATCAACGGGGCGCCGGCGGCGGAGGAATACGCGCGGCTGGTGGGCTGCCCGCCCGAGGCGCTGAGCCCGGAGGTGTTTGCAGAAAACCCGATGATGCTGCGCCACAACCTGACGCATTACGCCCGTGCGATCAGCGATGCCAAGCCGGGCGGTGCTCTGTCGTTGCTGGCGGCCATCGACGACGGGTTGATCCTGACGCTGGGCAAGGCGCAAGGCAGCCTGGATGCGCTGCACGCGGGTCTGTCAACGCGGGATGCGGCGGGGCGCGAGCCGGATTTCATCCTTGGCTTCGACTGTTTCCTGCGGCGGCTGGAATTCGAACACAAGCAGCTGACGCATGAGGTGTCGAATATCCTGCGCGCCCACCGGGTGATCGGGTTCAACACCTATGGAGAGCAGAAATCCGGCCTGCACATGAACCAGACCTTCGTGGGCGTGGCGTTCTTCAAACCCGAAGCGCGGGTGCTGAACTGATGCTGGTGAACCCCGACGAGCCGCTGGATGTACAGGTCGAGCGCCAGGCGCGGATCATCGACGCGCTGATGCGGCGGGCGAACCGGCAGGACGATGTGCGCCCCTCGGCGTTTCGTGCGTTCCAGTCCGCCATCGAGTTGCAGGAGAAGATGCAGGCGCAGGGCCGCGACCTGGCGCGCGCGGTGTCGGAGCTGGAGACGGTGCGCGGCGAGCAGGAGCGGATGCGCAAGAGCCTGGTGGCGGCGCTGTCGTCGATGGAGGGTGGCTTTGCCCTGTTTATCGACGGCAAGCTGGAGCTTTGCAATCACCTGTTTTTGCAGCTTTTCCCGGATATCTCGAACAAGATCGACACGGGGCTGTCGATCGGCCGGTTCTTTGCGCGGCTGGTGTCGAGCAAGTTCTTCCGCTCGGCCGACCGTAACCTGGCCACGCTGCCCACCACGCTTGAGAAGCGGCGCGACGAAGGCGTGATCACCTCGGTCATGATCGAGATGGCCGACGACCGCTGGTTCCAGCTGAGCGCGCAGCACACGTCGGGCGACAACGTCGTGCTTCTGTTGACCGAGATCACCGATTTCGTGCGGCGCAACCGGTCGGAAAAGGAAAGCCTGATCGACCGGCAGGAGGATTACCTGAAGGCGGTGTTCCAGACGCTGACTTCGGGGGTATGCACGTTTACGTCCCGGGGGCGCGTGCTGATGCATAACGCGCAGTTCCGGGAGCTTTTGAACGTGCCGGCGTCCCATGTCGCGGAAGGTGAGCCGGTGACGGCGCTGGTGGATTATCTTTTCGACACCGGCCTGACCGTGGAAGGCGGTGATACGAGCATCGAGGGGATGTATCGCAAGCTGGTCAAGCAGGGTGCGTTTCGACAGCGCGTGCGGCTGGGCCCGATGCGGGTGCTGGAACTGCACATGCACGAGATGCCCGACAGCGGATACCTGGTGGAGGTCGAGGACGTCACGCTGGAGGCGCAGGCGACCGAAACGCTGGAGCGCCGGGTGATGGAACGCACGGCCGAGCTGACCCGTGCCAACGAGAAGCTGACCGAGGAATACGAGAAGAAGGCGCGGGTCGAGGAAGCATTGCGCGATGCCAAGGACAAGGCGGAGAAGGCTGTGTCGTCGAAGACGCGCTTTCTGGCCGCCGCGTCTCATGACCTGTTGCAGCCGATCAATGCCGCGAAGCTGTTGATCTCGACCCTGCTGGAGACGTCGCGGCACACCGACATGCACGGGCTGGTCGAGCGGCTGGAAGGGTCGTTTCGCTCGACCGAGCAACTGCTGCACTTGCTCTTGGACATCTCGCGGCTGGAAAGTGCGGCGCCTGACACCGTGTCGCCGCTGGTGGTGAACCTGACGGCGATGATGAACAGTATCCATGCCGACCAGAGCCTGGTGGCCGAGCAGAAGAACGTCCGGCTGAAGATGGTGCCCTGTTCGGTGCTGGTGCGGTCGGACCCGGTGTACCTGTTGCGGTCGATCCAGAACCTGGTGGTGAACGCGATCCAGTATACCCAGCCCGGGGGGCGCGTGCTGGTCGGGTGCCGCCGGCGCAAGGGGCGCGTTGTGCTGGAGGTGTGGGACACCGGCATCGGGATCCCCAAGCGCGACCAGCAGCGGGTGTTCGAGGAGTTCGCGCGCGCCGATGGCGAGAAGCTGGCCGCGGGCGTCGGCCTGGGCCTGTCGGTGGTGGAGCGGGCCTGTCGCCTGCTGGGGCACAAGCTGTCGGTGAAATCCAAGCCCGGCGTTGGGTCGGTCTTTCGGATCGAGTTGGAGACGGTCGTGGATGCGCCGGCGGTCAATGAGCCGCTGAGCCTTGCATCCAACGCCGATGACCTGCTGGAAAACCAGATCGTGCTGCTGATCGAGAACGACGAGGATGTTCTGTTCGGCACCACCAAGCGGTTGGAGCAATGGGGGGCCGACGTGCTGGCCTGCCGATCGATCGACGAGGCGGTGACCTGTGTCGAGGATATGGGCATGGCGCCCGACATCATCCTGGCGGATTACACGCTGGACGATGACGAGACCGGCGTGGATGCCATAGCGAAGGTGCGCAAGCTGACCGGCGTGCATGTGCCGGCGATCCTGATCACCGCCGACCGCAGCCCCAGGGTGCGGGCGGCGGGGCTGACCTATGACATCTCGGTGATCTACAAGCCGGTGAAGCTGAACCGGTTGCGGCCGCTGATGGCGTGGAAGATCGGTCAGCAAGGGGATGCCGAGGGACAGGGTGATACGAAAGTGGCCGGTGACAGCGCTGCCGGAGCCTTTAGTGTCTGGTCCGAATAGGGAGGAGATTGAGCATGATGACGCGTCTGACAAGCGCCCTGATCGGGGTTGCCCTGAGCTGTGCCACGGCTGTGGCCGCCCCGCTGAACGGGCAGGAAACATATGACCTGTTGTTCAAGAACGGCACGCTGGACGAGGTGTCGCGTGACACGTCCCTGGTTTACCAGAGGGAGGTCAGTAACGCGCTGGCGCCCGATGCGGCGGAGCGTGACAGCGGCAAGGTGGCGCTGACCGTGGGCGAGGGCGAGAGCCCGATGGCGGTGCTGGAACTGCGGCAGGGCGAGAAGTACCGCAAGCTGGGACAGTTCCCGGCAAGCGTGGGCAACCCGATGATCATGTTCTTCTACGAGAGCACGGTGCGCGACATGGCCGAGAGTGCCGGCGGCAGCAAGTTCTACATCCGCAACCGGGTGAAGGAGGCGCTGGTGCAGCCGAACGAGGTGACGATGGGCGAGGCCGAGTATGACGGTGCGACGGTCGAGACGCAGACGGTGACGATGCAGCCCTTTGCCGAGGACCCGAACCGCGCCCAGATGCGCGGCTTTGGTGATTTGGAGCTGACGGTCACGATGTCCGAGGACGTGCCGGGCTGGTATCTGAGCCTCTTGGCCGAGGCGCCGGGGCCGGAGGGCGGTGAGGGGTACCGTTCGGAAGTGACATTCGAAACGCTGGAGGAGGCGACGCAATGAGACAGCCGTTTGAGTTCAGTCCCCCCCGTCCCGGGCTTGACCCGGGACCTCTGCGCGCGAAGGCCGGGAGGCCCCGGCTCGGGGGCCGGGGCGGCGTAGGGCGGATGGCTGGTGCTGTTCTGGCGTCGATGCTGATTGCAGTGCCGGGCCTGGCGCTGGGCCAGACCGCCGCCGAACGCTTGAACGATTTCCCCACCGCGGCGCGGGCGGATTACGTCTTTGCCTGCATGTCCACGAACGGTACGACGCGCGAGATGCTGCAGAAATGTTCGTGCTCGGTGGACGAGGTGGCGCAGATCCTGTCCTACGAGGAATACCTGGAAGCCGAGACGGTGTTGTCGATGCGCCGGGTGGGCGGCGAGCGCATGGCGGTGTTTAACAGCTCGGCCGCCGCGGCGAACCTGGTGGCGGAGCTGCGCCGGGCGCAGGCCGAGGCAGAGATCGTCTGCTTCTGAACCGACCTCAGCTGGTCGGTTCGACCTCTTTCTTGCCGGGCATGGTGCGGTAGACCAAGGGCGCGTCGGTGTTGGACGCGTGGGTGTCCGCCTGTGCTTGTAGCGCCCCGTGATGCGGCGACTTGATGCAGACCGGATCTGTTGCGGCGGGGTCGCCGACGATGGCCATGGCCTGGCACCGGCAGCCGCCGAAATCCACCAGCTTGCGGTCGCAGGACTTGCAAGGCTCCTGCATCCAGTCGGTGCCGCGATAGGCGTTGAAGGCGCTGCTCTGGTACCAGATCTCGTCCAGCGGCTTGTCGCGCACGTTTTCGAATTCGAGATGCGGGATGGATTGCGCGGCGTGGCAGGGCAGAACCTGCCCGTCTGGGGCGACGTTGAGGCCCGTGCTGCCCCAGCCGCCCATGCAGCGCTTGGGGTAATCGTCGTGATAATCCGCGGGCACGTAGTCGATCACCAGTTTGCCTTTGAGGGCGGCGCGGGATTCGGCGACGATGCGGGTGGCCTCGCGGGCCTGTTCCTTGGTCGGCATGAGGGTGTCGAGGTTCTTGAGGGCCCAGCCGTGGAATTGCACGGTCGCAACCTCGATCCGGCGGGCGCCCATTTCCTGTGCCATCTCGATGGCGCGGGGCAGCTGGTGCAGGTTGCGCCGGTGCAGGACGGCGTTGAGCGTCAGGGGAAAGCCGATCTGGCCGATCCACTCGGCCACCTGCATCTTGCGCTTGTAGCCGCCGTTATAGCCGCCGATTTCGTCGGCCATTTCGGGCGTGGTGCCTTGCAGGGACAGCTGGATGTGGTCGAGGCCGGCCTCGTCCAGTTCTTTCAGCCGGCGCTCGGTCAGGCCGATGCCGGAGGTGATGAGGTTGGTATAGAGCCCCGCATCGCGGGCGGCCTGTACGAGCGGAACGAGATCGCGGCGGGAGGCGGGCTCGCCGCCCGAGAGGTGGAGTTGCAGCACGCCGAGCCTTGCCGCCTCGTCGAAGACGCGGACCCAGGTTTCGGTGTCCAGTTCGCTGTCCTGCCGGGCCAGTTCCACGGGGTTGGAACAATAGGGGCAGGAGAGCGGACAGCGGTGTGTCAGCTCGGCGAGCATGGCGATTGGGGCGGGTATTTTCATTGCGCTACGTCCAGAAATCTGCGGTCGCGCAGGGCCGTAAGGAAGCCGTTGCTGTCCTCGGTGATCTGCTCGACCGGGGCGTTGTACTTGTCCGACAGGGCCTGCGTGATCTCGCCGAAGCTGCGCTGCCCATCGACCTCGGTCAGGATGGCGTGGCCGATCTGGTCGAGGGTGATGGCGCGTTCGGGCGCGAGAAGAACCCACGTGTCGCGCACCTTGTCGAAATGCAGGCGCACGCCGCGGGGCAGGGAGGGAATGTCGGAAGCGATCATCAGGAGGCCCTTTCGAGCAGCAGCCCTTCGCCCGGTTGCCAGCCGCCGGGCGGAATGCGGGCGGGTTCGACATAGGCGCTCCAGAGGGCGTCGAGCTGGGACCAGAGCACGTCTGTCTTGAAGATCAGCGCGTTCGCGGCGGCGTCCTGCTTTTCCTGCGTGTCGGCGTGGTCGAGCACCCAGGCGAGGCCGAAGGCGACGTCCTTGGGTGCTTCTTTCAAACGGGTCTTGAAGTAGCTGAGCGAACTGTCGTCAGCGAAGTCGTAGTTCTTCAAGAGGCCCTCGATCCGGTTGGCGTGGATCTTGGGGGCGAAGAGCTCGGTGAGGGACGAGGCAACGGCCTCCAGCAGGGTCTTGTCGCGGACGAAGCGGACATAGGCGTCGCAGGCGAATTTGGTGGCCGGCAGGACGCCCTCGCGGGAGGCGACATAGGCCGGGTCGAGGCCCACGGCCTCGGCCAGCCGGAGCCAGCGCTTGATGCCGCCTTCGTTCTCTGCGGTGCCGTCGTGATCCTCGATCCGGCTGCGCCAGGCGCGGCGCAGGTCGGGGTCTTCGACGCGGCTCATGAAGGCGGCGTCCTTCATCGGGATCGTGTGCTGGTAGTAGTAGCGGTTCAGAACCCAGGCGCGGACCTGGTCGGGCGTGCAGTCGCCGCCATGCAGGCGGTCGTGGAACGGGTGCAGGTCGTGATACCGCTCGGCGCCGATCTTGCGCAGGCGGGCTTCGAACTCTTCGCGGCTTTGCGTCATGGGGTGATCTCCATTCCGTCCTGTCCGATGATCCAGCCCGCTGCCTGTGCCTCGGCCTTTTCCGCCGAATTGGGGCGCAGCACCGGGTTGGTGTTGTTCATGTGCACGAAGACCTTCTTGCCGATATCCACCCCCGCGAAGGCGGCGATGGAGCCGTCGGGACCGGACATGGACATGTGGCCCATGCGCTGGCCCGTCTTCTTTCCCAGCCCGGCGCGGACCATTTCATCGTCGCGCCAGAGCGTGCCGTCGAAAAAGACCATGTCGGCCCCCTGAAGGCGCTCGCGCAGGTCGTCGGTGAGGCGGGCGCAGCCGGGGATGTAGAAGGCCGTCGTGTCGCCGTTTTCCAGAACGACGCCGACGGTCTGTTCGCCCATCAGGTCGGTCTCGACCGTCTCGCCCTCCATGTAGAGCGGCACCTTGCCGGGGACAGCGAAAAGCGTCGCGGTGAGGTCGGGGGCCAGTTCGAACGGCGCGTCGAGGGCGATGTTGGTGCGGGTCACGACGTCGGCATTGAGCGCGTCGAATATGGGATTGGCAGCCAGCACCTCGTGAATGCCCTTGGTTGCGAACAGCGTGAAGGGCTGCATCTCGCGTAAGGTAAGCAGGCCGGCCACGTGGTCGATATCGCCATTGGTTACCAGCACGGACGTGAGCGGCAGTTTGCGCAGGTCCGTCGGATAAAGCGCGGGCGTGTGCGACATCTGCTCCCGAATGTCCGGAGAGGCGTTCAGAATTGCCCAATCAACACCGTTTCCGGTGACGGCGAGGGACGATTGCGATTGTGAGGGTATGTCGCCTGAACGTGCAAGGTTGCAGTTGTCACAACCACAATTCCACTGGGGCAGGCCGCCCCCGGCAGCAGCGCCGAGTATTTGCGCGCGGAATGACATCAAGTATCCTCCCGCGCGCAAGCAGTCTTAGATCAGGACTTCGCGCTCTTCGTCGAAGTCAGGTCCGTACATGTTGATTTCCATGCCGCATTCGATTTCGCGGATGATCGGTTTTGCCCATGCCATGATGGTATCCTCCTTTGAATGACAGTTTAAAGATGACAAGTCGGCCGCGTTATTGCGACTCTTAATTTCTGTGAAACGCTTAGACTTTAGTCCCGGTTCCCGGCGTCGGTACGTGGTGCAAGGCCGTCTATGACGAAGCCCTGGTTGCGTACTGTCTTGATCTCGAAAGCAAAATCGGCGTCGCGGAGTTTCTTCCGCAAATAGCCGATATAGACGTCCACCACGTTTTCGTTACCCGAGCCCTCGGCCTGCCAAAGCGCATCGAAGATGTCGCCGCGTGGCAGGGGGGTGCCGTCGTGGGCGATCAGAAGGCGCAGAAGGTCGTCTTCGCGCTCGGTCAGAGAGACCTTGGCGGTCTCGGTCTGCAGGACGCGGTCGGCGTTCAGCGTGGCGGGCTGCGGGCGCTGCGACGTGGCGCGGCGTTCCTGCACGCGCAGGCGGGCGACCAGCTCTTCGAAGCTGAAGGGTTTGACCACGTAATCGTCGGCCCCGGCCTCGAGACCCGCGGTGCGGTGTTCGACGTCAGAGAGTGCCGAGAGCATCAGGATGGGCAGGGTGGCGCCGTCTTCGCGGGCGCGGCGCACGAGGTCGAGGCCGCTGTCGGCGCCCAGCATGACGTCGATGATGGCGCCCGAGAAGGTCTCGGCGCGCAGTTTGTCTAGCGCGTGGTCGTAGCGGTTGACCGTTTCGGCCTGATAGCCGTGCAGACCCAGCCCCCGCGCCAGGGCGGAGGTGATTTCCGGGTCGTCGTCGACGATCAGGAGGCGGGTCATGGTGATGCGGTCTCTTTCGCGGCTGCGACGGTGAGGATAGCGCCGTTTTAGCCGGATGAAAGGGGAAGGCGAACCGCGATCTTTGTCCCGGGTGCGTCGCCGAGGGCGTCGGCGGGGGGGACGGGGCTTTCGAGGGTGATGGTGCCGTCATGGGTCTCGACCACCCAGCGGGCCAGGGCCAGGCCGATGCCGAAGCCCTGGGCCGAGGCGCTGCCGGCTTGGGAGAAGCGTTCGAAGATGCCCGTCTGGTCTTTGGCTGCGATGCCGGGGCCGTTGTCAATGACGGCGATTTCGGCGGTCTGGTCGTCCGATCGTGCGTCTAGGCGGACATGCCCGCCGTCGCGGGCGTGGCGGATGGCGTTGCGGACAAGCCCCACCAACACCTGACGAATCCAGTTGCGATCGCAGGTGAGCGTGGCGTGGGGAACGTCCGAGAGCGTGAGGGTCATGCCTGCGTTGTCGGCCTCGGCGCGGACTTCTTCGTGCACTTCGGTCATCAGGTCGGGCAGGCCGACAGCGGCGTGTTCGAGCGCCAGCTGCCCGCTGTCGGAGCGCGCGACGCGCAGAAGGTCGTCGATCCGGCGATTGAGACGCGCGGCGCGGGTCTCGATCGTGGCGAAGGCGTCGGCCTCAGACCCGCCTGCCGCCCGACCGATCTGGGCCTCCATCAGGATGACGGTGAGCGGCGTGCGCAATTCGTGGCTGACATCGGCAAAGAAGCGGCGGCGATTCTCGTCGATTTCGGCGAGGGTTTCGTTGGCGGCGCGCAATTCCTCGGTGCGGGCGGCGATGATGCTGTTCAGTTGTGCACGGTCCTGCTCGACCGCGGATTTGCGGGCGGCGAGCGCGTGGGCCATGCGGTTGGTCTCGGCGTAAAGCCCGCCGATTTCGTCCCGGCGGGTTTCGGGCAGGTCGATTGCGAAATCCTCCTGCCCGATCTTCTGTGCCGCGTCGCGCAGGCGGTCCAGCCGGGCGAATTGCGGGCGGATGAGGCCGAAATAGAAGGCCAGCACCATCACGACCGCGGCCACCGCGATGGCGATGGCGGCCAGCGTCAGCTTTTGGCGCAGGCTTACGATATCGGCGCGGATGTCGGCGCGGAAAAGCTGTTCGGTCTGAACCGCCTGGCTGAGCAGAGGGTCGAAGCCAGTGGCGAAACTGTCGATATGGGCCTGCAGGCGGGGTCTGTCGACGTCGTCGTCGCCAAGGCCGCGCATGGTGCTGTTCAGGAGGGCTTCCATCCTGGCGAGGCCGAGGGATTGGGTGCCGAAGCGGGACTGGGCGTCGATGCCGAGGTCCTCGGCCTCCTGCACGGCCTGGGCCACGTTTTGTTGCAGGCGCCCGAAAGACGCGCGTAGGTTTTCGACCACGGGCTCTAGCCGCTCGGACCGGGTGTCGGCGGGCAATTCGCGCTGCACCGCCTCGGTCGCGACGACGAGAAAGGTGGCGGCCTGGGTCGAGAGGCCCGCATAGCCCGACATGCGCTGTTCGGCCTTGAGCGTGGCATCCAGACGGTCGGACACGGCCAGCAGCCCCAGCCACAGGATCAGCGCGGTGACCCATGTGCCGACCCCCAAGGCGAGGGCGCCGAGGCCGAGAAGGGTCTTCAGCGACATGGCAGGACCGCCTTTTTCGCGGGCATTTGCGATGAAGTGCCGCATTCTTTTGCACAAATTCTGGCGTGACGCGGTGCGCAGGGTCCGGTTACGCTTTTCTTAGGGGAATTGCTGTTGGATGACTGGAGGCACGGGAGCGAGGACCAACGCAACGCGTAAGGAACGATTATGATAGAGCTCCTGTTCGTCGCCTGCCTGGCGACAGATCCAACCCAATGCCGAGAGCGCAGCCTTGTGTTCTCCGATGTAACACCGATGCAGTGCCTTGCCGGGGCGCAGCCGGAACTGGCGCGCTGGGTGTCGACCCATCCCAACGAACGTGTACGAAGCTGGCGGTGCCGGACAGTGAACGATACCGAGTTCGACATCTGAGGTCCCCTCAGGTCTTGCGCTTCATCAGGCCGCGGGCGGGGTCGTAGCCCCAGATGGCCAGCGCGCAGAAGACCAGAGTGCTGCCTGTGACCCAGGCGAGCGCGGTCCAGTTGATCTGGAGATAAAGCGAGAAGCGGATGAGCTCGACCGCGTAGGTGAAGGGGTTGAGCGCGCAGATGTCGCGCAGGAGCGGTGAGCTTTCTGCCATTTTCCACAAGGGGTAGAGGGCCGAGGACATGAAGAACATCGGGAAGATGACGAAGTTCATCACGCCCGCGAAGTTCTCCAGTTGCTTGATGAAGCTCGAAAGGACCAGCCCGAGGCCGCCGAGCATGAGGCCGCCGAGGATCAGGCTGGGCAGCACGGCGAGGTAGCCCCATGTGGGCATTGTGATGCCGAAGGCCGCCGCGATGGCGAGGAAGGTGTAGACCTGCAGCACCGAGATGATCGTCGCGCCGAACAGGCGGCAGATCAGCAGCCACCATCGCGGGAAGGGGCTGGTCAGCAGAAGGCGCATCGAGCCCATTTCGCGGTCGTAGACGAGGCTGAGCGAGGATTGCATCCCGTTGAAGAGCAGCACCATCGCGCAAAGTCCGGGCACGATATAAGTCTCGTAGGTGACGTAGGTCTGGTAGGGCGGGATGATCGACAGGCCGAGGGCCGCGCGGAAGCCTGCGGCGAAGATCAGCAGCCAGACGAGAGGGCGCACGAGCGCGGCGATGAAGCGCTCGCGCTGGTGTACGAAGCGCAGGAATTCGCGGGCGATGATCGCCTTGGCGACGCGGAAGGTGCCGGTCATGCGACCTCCCCCGTGCGCGACAGGAACCAGTCCGACAGGCTTTGATCGCCGCGGGCGGCCCCGGCGGTGCCGCGGTGGATGATTTGGCCCTTGTGCAGAACGACGAGGTCGTCGCCATCGCGCACCTCGTCCGTGAGGTGGGTGGTCCAGAGGACGCAGAGGCCGGTTTTCGTGAGTTCGTGAACGTGGTCCGTTATGCCTTGTCGCGAGGCGGCGTCGAGGCCGACGGTGGGCTCGTCCAGCAAGAGCACGTGTGGGTCGTGAATGAGGGACCGCGCAAGCTCGGTGCGGCGGCGGTGGCCGCCGTTGAGGTCGCGGGCCTTTTCGTCGGCGCGCTGGCGCATGTCGAGCTGGTCGAGGGCGGCGTCGATGCGGCCGGGGATCTCGGATTTCGGCAGGCCTTGCAGGGCGGCGAAATAGGCAAGGTTCTGGCGGACTGACAGGTTGAGATCGAGCGTCGATTGCTGGAAGACGACGCCTAGCTTTCCGAGCGCCTTGCGGGGCTCGCGGCGCATGTCGTGGCCCGCGACGGTGATATCGCCTTGGGGGGCCACCAGCAGGCGGGTCAGCAGGGCAATGAGCGTGGATTTGCCGGCGCCGTTGGGGCCGAGAAGCGCGCAGAAGGTGCCGGGGGCGACGTCGAACGCCACGTCGTCCAGCGCCTGCTTGGCGCCGTAGTTGAAGCTGAGGTTGTTGACGGTCAGGCCTGTGGTCACGTGGTCTGGTCCTTTGTCGTTCCGGCGAGCTGTGCGCCGTCTGGCCCACCTTCCAGTGTCAGGGTCCGGTGTGCAAGCCGTGTCGCCTCGGCCATGTCGTGGGTCACGAAAAGGGTCGCGGGCTGGTGGCGGGCGATGAGCTCTTCGGTCAGGGTCAGCATCCGGTCGGCGGCGGCGGCGTCGAGCGACACGAACGGCTCGTCCATGATCAGCAGGTCGGGCTGGCCCGCAAAGGCGCGGGCGAGGGCGAGGCGTCGCTGTTGGCCGAGGGAGAGTTGACCGGGAAAGAGAGTTTCCTTGCCGGTGAGGCCGACCTCATCGAGTGCGGCGAGGGCGCGTTCGCGCGGCAACTCGGGATGCAGGAGCGTAAGGTTGTCGAGGGCGGAGCGCCACGGCAGCAAGGTGGGTTCCTGGAAGACCATGGCCATCGCCTGAGGCCGGTCAATGTGGCCGGTGAAATCGGTGTCGATACCCGAGACCAACCGCAAAAGGGTGGACTTGCCGATGCCGGAGGGGCCGACAAGGGCGACGGTTTCGCCCTGCGCGATCCCGAAGGCGATGGGGCCGAGCACGAGGTCGTCGCCGAAGCGTTTCTCAGAGATCGAGACGGTGATCATGCGCGGCGCCACCGGGTTGCGTGGCGTTCCCACGGTTGCAGCAGCGCCCATTCCACGAGCAGCATGACCGCGATGAAGGAGAATGCGTAGACCAGCACCATGGATACGTCGAATAGCTGGAAATAAAGGTGGATCTGGAAGCCCACGCCGGAGGAGCGGCCGAGGAATTCGACCACGAGCACGATTTTCCAGATGACGGCCACGCCGCCACGGGCGGCAGCGGCGATGAAGGGGCCGAGTTGCGGCAGGATCACGTGGCGCAGGCGCGTCCAGCCCGACATGCGGTAGACGCGGGCCAGCGCGTCAAGCTGCGGGTCCAGCGCACGGGCGCCTTCGCGGATGACGATGGCGACGTTGGGCACCTTGTTGAGCGTGACGGCGGCGATGGCGGCGGCCTCGGTCAGGCCGATCCAGAGGTAGCAGAGCACGATCAGTACCAGCGCGGGCAGGTTGAGGAAGATCACCAGCCACGGGTCGAGCCAGCGGTTGAGCGCGGGGGAGCGACCCATCGCGAGGCCGATGATCCCGCCCAGCGTCATGGCGAGGCAGAAGGCCCAAAGCACGCGCAGGAGGGTGGCGGAGAGGTGGGTCCAGAGTTCGCCGCTGGCGATTTCCTGTGCAAAGAGGGGCGCGAGGGCCCAGGGGGTGGGCAGGACCTGCGGGTCGGCCTTGAGCGTTGACGCCACGACCCAAAGGGCCAGAAGCCCCGCGATGGAGAGGAGCGGCGTCAGCTTGGTCTGCATTTACTGGACGTCGGCAAATAGGCCGTCGGGGAGTGTGTCGGCCTCGCCCACCAGCTCGGCGCCGCCGAGGTCGTGCATCAGGCTGAGAAGGGCCTGGGCGGCGTCGGTGTCGATCGGCTTGCGCGCCGGAATGCCGGCGATCCAGTCGGTGCGCAGTTGCTCGAATTCGGCGTCGCTGTCGGCATTCATCATCGGGCGCAGGTCTTGCCAGATCTCGTCGGAGGACATGAGCAGGGTTTTGGCCTCGCGGCTGGCCTCGAAGAAGGACTGGGCGAGGCCGGGGTTCTCCGACAGGAAACCTTCCTTGAAATAATAGCCCAGCAGCGGCGTTTCGGGGTCGAGGCCCAGCTCGCGGGCGGCGGTGTCGACGGAAATGAGTTCGTGCATGCCGGCGGCCTTCATCTTGGCGAGGTAGTGCCAGTAATTGATGGCCCCGGCGAGGCTGCCGTCAAGGGCGGTGCGGAAAACGAGGGGCGGGGCGCCGAAGACCTGTTCGGTTTCCGCCTCCAGGTCGAGGTCATGGGCCTGCTGCGCATACGCGCGCAGGATGAGCCAGGACTTGTCGAGCGGGCCGCCGGCGATGCCGAGTTTCTGCCCGGCAAGGTCTGCAAGGGTTTCGGCGGTGGAATCTGCGGGAACGACCACGCCGCCCACTGCGCGGGAATAGGGGATAAACACGTAAGGTTTGCCCGCGGCGCGCTGGCGGGCAACCCAGATCCAGTCGGCGACGGCCATGTCGGCTTCGTTGCCTTCGACCGCGATGCGGGTGGCGCCATTGTCGGCATAGGGCTGAATGTCGAGGGTGAAGCCGTATTTTTCGTCGAGGCCTTCATCGACGATGGTCTGAAGCTCCCAGTTGACGGTGCCGATCTTGAGGGTTGCGGCACGGATCGTGGGGGGCTCTTGGGCGTAGGCCGCCATGCTGCTTAGCAAGAAGGAGAGAGATGCTATGATGCGCAACATGGCGGGCCTTTACTCCATGGGAGAACGGTCAATTTACTCGGCGCGGCGTTCGACCTCGTTCAGGTCGGCGTCGAGTTCGATGTCGAACTGGTTGCCGCCCTTGCAGATCACGTCGTCAAGCTCGTAGCCGCCGTCATCTTCGGCTTCGATATCGGCGGGGTCCATCTGGCATTCGATGGAGGCGAGATAGGCCTCGATCTTTTCGACCGTTTCGGCGTCTACGTGGTCGTCGGCGAGGGCGGGCGAGGCGACAAGCGCCGCGATTGCGAAAATACGTTTCATTTTCAGGGCTCCGTTACTGGATGTTGAAGGTAACTTGTTGGGTTTCGCCGGTGGAGCCGGGGATGCGCAGCGTGTGGCTGCCCGGCTTGATGGCGATGAACGAGATCGTGGCCACGCCCGCCTTGTCGAATTCGAGCGAATCGACGGCCATGGGGCGGATCTCGATCTGGTTGATGACGATTTCGTTCATCCAGATCGCGCGGAAGAAATCGCTGCCGGTGACGGCCAGCTCGGCGGAGCCGTCGGCGGTGATTTCAAGCGTGTAATAGGCGCCTGATTGCAGGTTCACGCTGCCGGTCTCGTGCAGGGGCTGGCCCGAGGCGAGGGTGATCGGGATGTCGTCACCGCGATTGCAGGCGGCCAGCAGACCAGCAAAGCCGAGGTCGTCGCAGAGCGGTGCGGCGGCGGCGGGGCCGGTGAGGCAGGTGGCGGCGGTGGCCGCGGCCATCATCAGTTTCTTCATCTTTTCTGTCTCCTTCATTATTCGATGGTCACCACGCCCCAGGGCTGTTCGCCAACCTGGATGGAGCGCACGGCCTCTTCCTTGGCCACGTCGATGACGGTGATGTCGTTGGAATTGCCGTTTGTCGTCAGCAGGTATTTCTCGTCCGGTGTGAAATCGAGCTGCCAGACGCGCTGACCCACGAGGATGTAGTCGAGCACCTCGAGGCTTTGGGCATCGACCACGGCGACGCGGTTGGAGGGGCCGAGCGCCACGAAGAGGCGCTTGCCGTCGGAAGTGACCTTGGCGCCCACGGGTTGCAGCCATTCGGGCTGGACGTTGGGAACCTCGAAGCTGATCTTCTCGATCAGGGTGGGCGTGCCGTCCTCGGCGATGTCCATGACGCTGACGGTGCCGCCGATCTCGGATGTGACGAAGAGGCGGGTGCCGTCGGCGGTATACTGGGCGTAGCGCGGGCGCTGATCGACCAGCACGTTGTGCTTGATCTCGTAATCCTCGGTCGAGATGAAATGCGCCATGTTGGTCGTCTCGGAGGTGTTCACCACCCACTTGGCGTCGGGGCTCATGCCCATGCCTTCGGGCTCCACCCCCACGGGGACCTCGGCCAGCACGGTGCGGCTGTCGGTGTCGGTGACGGTCACCAGGTTGTCATCCTCGTTGGCGATATAGAGCCGCTTGCCGGAGGGTTCGATGATGAACAGTTCCGGGTCGGGACCAGAGGGGAGCGAGGGCAGTTCCTCGTAGGTTTCCGAATCGAACACCCGGACGAGGTTATCGTCGGACGCGCAGACATAGATCTTGGTGCCGTCGGGGCTGGCGGTGATGCCGCGGGGGCGATTGCCGGCGAAGAATTCGTCGGTCACTTCCCATGTTTCGGTATCGACCACGGTGATGGTGTTGCCGCGTTCGTTGGTCACGAAGGCCTTGCCGGCCAGCGCGGGCCCGGCGGCGAGCGCCAGGGCGGAGGTCAGAAGGAGTGCCTTGAGTTTCATGTGTTCCCCTTAGTTGCTGAAGGCCGTGCAGGCCGATTCCGGGCGGTCGAGGCCGAGCGTGTCCTGCACGGCGTTCTGATGCAGGAAGCCTTCCTGCGGGCTGACGCTGATTGTGACGCGGTCGTCATAGAGCATGACCTGCTGGCGCATCTGGCCGTTCCAGTCGCGGAAGGTGACTTCCTGCCCCTTGAAACCGGCCAGTTCGAATTGGTCGGAAAGCAGGTAGTCTTTCACCCCGTCGGGTTCGGCGGTTTCTGCGCGGGTCACGGCCTCGCCCACTGCGCGCAGGGCGATCCAGACGTTGTAATCGGCGTCCTTGATGTAGCGGTTCGCCAGTTCCTCGAACCGGGTCTGAAGCTGGGTTGCGCCGTAGGCTTCGTGCCCGCCATGCATTTGCACGGGGCGCAGGCCGGACGATCCCATCACGGGGCGCGGATCCCACAGGTGATAGGTGAGGTAGGCGGCGAAATAGTCGGTCTCATCCGCGGTGATGACCACGTCATGCTCGGGCAGGCCCTGCATGAAGCTGGGCAGTTGGCGCTGGACGAGAACGTGCCCAGAGTCGGTGCGGCGGGCGCCGCCGGTGTCCTCGAATGTGCGTTCCTCGACAATATTGGCGCCGAACTTGGTGGCGGCGCGGCGATAGGCGTCTGCCAGCGCCATGTCGGCGGGGTTGGAGCCGGAGATGAGCACCCAGCGCGGCCATTTCTTCCAGATGGCGAATTGCGCGATGGCGTCGGCCTGCTGGGCATAGCTGGTGGCGGTGTGCAGGAGGTTGGCGCGGCATTCCTCGTTGCGCATGGCCATGTCGCCGGCGCGGGTGTTGAAGACCAGCGCGCCATCCTCGGCAGCACGGTCGGCGAGGCGCAGAACGTCCTCTTCCCGGGCGTGGATGACGATCAGGCGGATGCCGTCGGCGAGAATTTCATCGAGAGCGGCATCGGCGGCGTCGGGCGTGGCTGATTTCTGTACCGTCTCGTAGGTATGGCCCATGAAGCTGCCGGTGCTGTTATTGTCCTGATCGGCCAGCGCGGCGCCGGCGAAGCCCAGGTCCTCGGGCGCCTCGTCGAAGCGCGAAATGGGGCGCTGGACCTGGTAGTCGACTCTTAGGACGGCGGCGCGCACGTCGATCGCGGCGGCAGATCCTGCGGTGAAAATCAGCGTGGCGGCGCAGAGCAGCGCGGCCGCGAAAAGCGTCGCAAAACGGTTCAGCACTTTTATCCTCCCTTACCGCCAGATTGCCTCTCGCGGCCCGACCAATACCAATTGCCGTGTTTCGCAATCACTGTACGCAACGCAGAATGAAGGGCGACTCTTAACTTCTAAGAACGTCCGTATGCGATTGATATTGTTCCTGTTCCTGGCTTTCGCCCCGGCTGCGTACGCGCAAGGCGAGGTGGCCTTTTTCGGGCTTCATCTAGAGGACAGTTCGGACCAGACGACACAATCTTCGTCGCTGATGGCCGCTGGGCCGGATGATGCCGACCTGGCCCGCGTGGAGATGCTGGAAGGGATGCTGACGGAGCGATTCGAGGCGGAAGGTTATACGCTTTTGGACCTTGCGCCGGTGGCGGAGGAGTTGGAGCGCGTGAGCAACCCGGCGAGCTGTTACGGATGCGATATTCGCATGGCCAAGACGCTGGGCGCGGAGTTCATCCTGGTGGGCGAGGTCAACATGGTGTCGCCTGTTCTTGTGTCCATCGCGGTGCAGTTGAAGGATGGCACCAGTGGCGAGATCGTGAAGGGCGGCAGCGTCAGCGTGCGCGGCAGCACCGACGAGATCTGGGCGCGGGGGATGCGACAAATCTTGAAAAACCGAATCTTCAGGGAGGAAGATACATGAGAAGACGAGTGTTCATGGCCAGCCTGACGGCGCTGATGCTGCCGGGTATGGCGCTGGCGCACGGGCCGACGCGGCAGAAGGTGACGCTGACCACCGAGGTGGCGGCGGACCCGGCCGAGGTCTGGGAGGCGATCGGGAATTTCCAGGACATGTCCTGGCACCCGGCGGTGCACTCGACGGAAGGCGAGGGCGGCAACGAGATCGACGCCACGCGGGTTCTGACGCTGGGCGAGGACGGTGGGCCGACCATCGACGAGATCCTCTACAAGTACAGCGACGAGAAGATGAGCTATTCCTACCGGATCACCGAGGTGGCGGTCGAGACGCTGCCGGTGACGAATTACTCGTCGCACCTGACGGTGAAGCCGCGTGACGGGGGCGGGTCGATCGTGGAATGGCGGGGCGCGTTCTATCGCGGCTATCCGAACAACGATCCGCCGCCCGAACTGAATGACGAGGCGGCGATTGCAGCTGTCAGCGGCGTCTACCAGGCGGGGCTGGATGCCCTGACCGAGCGGTTCGGTGCGCCGGGCTCTTAATGCGCTGGCGCTTTGCCTGGCCACGCCGGTGGCCGGGCAGACCGCCTTTGTCACCTGTCAGCCTGCTGATGCGTTGAGCGTGATCGACGTGGCCCGAGGGGTCGAGGTTGATCGCTGGGACGTGGCGGGCAAGCCTGCCGGGGTCGCCGTTGGTGGTGATGCGGTCTATTCCGTCTCCCCGGATACCAAGACCGTGCGGCGTTTCACGCTCACCGGCAGGCTTTTGACCGAAACGGTGCTGGATGGCGGACCGACCGGCGTGGCGCTGGACGCGGCGCGCGGGCGGCTGTTCGTGTCGGACTGGTACAATGCGCGGCTTTGGGTTTTGGACGCCGAAAGCCTCGAGGTCTTGCAGGAGCTCGAGACCGGGGCGGAGCCGGCGGGGATCGCGCTGTCGGAAGATGGGCGGTTTCTGGCCAGTGCCGAGAAGGATGCCGACAGGGTGTCGGTCTGGGATGCAGAGACTTTGGAGTTGTTGCACCGTGTCGGCGTGGGCGTGCGGCCCTACGGGCTTGGCTTTGCACCCGATGGGCGGCTGTTGGTGGGTAACGTGGGCAGCAATGACGTGAGCGTCGTGGATGCGTCCGTGGGCAAGGTTCTGGCCACGGTACCGGTGGGAGAACGGCCTTACGGCGTCGCCTTTGCAAGCGGGCGGGCCTTTGTGACCAACCAGTATGCCAACACCCTGAGCGTGATCGACCTGGACACGCTGGAGCCGGTCGAGGAGGTCAGCGTCGGGGAATATCCCGAAGGGATCGACGCCACGGCGGACGGCGCACATGTGGTCTTTGCCAACTGGTTCGAGAACACGGTGACCGTGATGGACGCACAAACTCTGGACGTGGTATATGACGTCGAGACATGCGACGGGCCGCGGGCCTTTGGCATATTCCTGTCGGGAGGAGACACGGAATGATTGGAACACCCATACGCGCGTTGAGTGCGCTATGCGTGATGGCTGTGCCGGCGCTGGCGGGCACCTGGGAGGATCTGAGCGCCGAGATGTATGGCGAGCGGGCGCTCTTGGACGGCGCCGAAGTGATCGCCATCGACGCGCCTTACCGGACGGGCAACGATGCGCGCACGCAGCTGGGGGCGCAGGTGGTGGCGCCGGAAGGGGCCGAGATTGCCAGCGTGACGCTGGTGATCGACGAGAACCCGATGCCGGTGTCGGCCGTCTTTGACCTGGATGCGCCGCTGCCGGCGTTCTTTTTCGACGTGACCATGCGGATCAATGGGCCGACGCCGATGCATGTCGTGGCCGAGACGACCGATGGGCGGCTCTTCGTCTCTGAGGCCTTCGTCAAGACGTCGGGGCAGGGCGCCTGTGCGGCCCCGCCGGGGACCGATCCGAAGCTGGCGCTTGAAACGCTGGGACAGATGGAGATCGAACTGGCCGGGCGGTTGACCGGTCTGGGGCAAAGTGCGGCGGACAAGCTGGCCAATCGGCTGAACCGGATGGACGTGGACATTTCGCACCCGTCGCATTCGGGGATGCAGATGGACCAGATCACGCTGCTGTTCTTGCCCATGCGCTATGTCGAGACGGTGGAGATCGACCTGGACGGTGCGGGATATGTCGAGATGACGGGGTCGATATCTCTGTCGGAAAACCCGCAGGTGGCGCTATCGGTGCCGAGCCGGGCGCAGGCGGTGGATGTGACGATGACGGACACCGATGGCACCGTGACCCACGCGCACAAGAAACTGACCGGATATTAAGAAAGGGCGGCCCCGGGCACATGATGCGCCCGGGGCCTGTCTTTTGTCTTTACTCGCAGGCCGCGGCGAAGCGCGCGGTCTTGTTCTCGACGCTTTCGACGCTCAGCGTGCAGCCGTTCTCAAGCTCGACTTCGGAGCCGGATTCTGCGGATTGCACGTTGAAACCATTTACGGCGAAGCGCACGGTATCGTCGGCAATCGAACTGACGAAGATGCGGATGTCGCCGTCGTTCAGCATCGCGGTAGAGCCGACGCCGAAGGTTTCGGTGTCTTCACCCGACGAAGAGCCACTGTCGCTGGAGCCTGAGCCACCTTCGCTGAGCTGAGCCTCGAGCGCGGCCACACGTTCCTCAAGCGCGGCGATCTTGTCTGCGCTGGATTGCGTGCCTTCGGAACCTTCGCTGCCGCTCTCGGAGGATGCGGCCTGCTCTTCGGAACCTTCGCTGCCACTCTCGGAAGATGCGGTCTGCTCTTCGGAGCCTTCGCTGTCGCTTTCGGAGGATGCGGTTTGCTCCTCGGAGCCTTCGCTGTCGCTCTCGGAAGAGGCTGCCTGCTCTTCAGAGCGTTCGCTGCCGCTCTCGGAGGATGCGGCCTGCTCTTCGGAACCATCGCTGCCGCTCTCGGAAGATGCGGTCTGCTCTTCAGAGCCTTCGCTGCCGCTCTCGGAGGAGGCTGCCTGCTCTTCGGCGCCTTCGCTGTCGCTCTCGGAGGAGGCTGCCTGCTCTTCAGAGCCTTCGCTGTCGCTCTCGGAGGAGGCTGCCTGCTCTTCGGCGCCTTCGCTGTCGCTCTCGGAGGAGGCTGCCTGCTCTTCGGAGCCGTCGCTGTCGCTCTCGGAAGAGGCGGCTTGCTCTTCGGAACCTTCGCTGTCGCTCTCGGAAGAGGCGGCTTGCTCCTCTGAGCCTTCGCTGTCGCTCTCGGAAGAGGCAGCCTGCTCTTCAGAGCCTTCGCTGTCGCTCTCGGAAGAGGCGGCTTGCTCCTCTGAGCCTTCGCTGTCGCTCTCGGAAGATGCGGTCTGCTCTTCAGAGCCTTCGCTGTCGCTCTCGGAGGAGGCTGCCTGCTCTTCGGAGCCTTCGCTGTCACTCTCGGAGGAGGCGGCTTGCTCTTCAGAGCCTTCGCTGTCGCTCTCTGAGGATGCGGCCTGTTCTTCGGAACCTGCGCTGTCGCCTTCGGCAGAAGCAGCTTCTTCCTGGGAACTTTCGCCTTCAGCGGCTGCGGTTTCTTCCCCGGAGGTTTCGCTGTCACCTTCGGCAGACGCGGTCTCCTCCTCGGAGGTTTCGGTGCTGGCTTGGGCTGTCTGATCGCCCAGCGGTTCGGGTCTCGGGCGCAGGGCGGCAACGGCCAAAAGCACGGCCACGGCCGCGATCAGAACCCCGTAAATCAACTTGTCATTCAATGTTTCCACTCCCAGGTCTTAGTAATTTCGATGCGCGAGTCGCTTTCAAACCATATGGGACGACCCGGCCAAACGGCAAATTTCCGGCGCGTATTCGCCCGTCAGGGGTTGGGGAACGGCTCAACTTCTTCCAATGGAAAATCCTGAAACGCCCACCCGTCCGTACCATCGGGGAACCAATAGACCTGCGAATGGTTCCATTCGATTGCGCGTTTCGCGGCGTTCCAGCTCATCCAGCACTCGGCGAGGCAGAAGAAAACGACCGGGCGGTCGGGGTCGCCCCCGGTGGCGTGATCCAGCCCGTCGCGGAAATAGGTGGCGGTGACGTCGGCCAGCGCACCGTAGCCTACATTGGGCAACCAGACCGCGCCCGGGATGCTGGGGCGGGGCTTGTCGCGCCAGATGGTGCCTTCGGGCAGGTTCTCGGGTTTCGGCGCGCGGGGGAGGACGTCGATGAAGGCGGCTTCGCCTGTTTCCCACAGGGCGTGCGCCTCTTCCGCGTCGATGACGGTGCCGCCCTCAAGCGTGGCAGGCACCGGGGCGCGGTAGTGGTCCATGCGGTAGTCGGAAGGTTCAGCCACGTCCTGGGCGGTGGCTGCGCTGGCGGCCCCGGCCGCGAGGGCGAGGGCCACCAGGAGCTGTTTCACTGGCCCGATTCCAGCATCTCATTGCCCATGTCGCTGACCAGCGGCACGCCGGCCTCGACCAGAAGCGCATTGATCTCGTCCTGGTGACGGCGGATGAGCGAATTCAGCTCGCGCTGCCAGACCTTTTCGCCCTGGCGCACGCCCATCGTGATGCGGAAAAACAGGCGCGGGGGCAGTTCCTCGTTGATGAGGGGGATCACCTTCATGTCGGGGTAATCCGCCTTGACCAGCGGGCCGCCGAGCGGGCCCCAGAGGATGGCGGCGTCGGTGTCGCCGGCCTTGAGATCGTCGAGCATGTTGATCGCCGGGTTCTCGTGCCGGCGGTCGACGACGAGGTTGTAAGGCTTGGCCTTGCCGATCAGCCCGTGCCGGGCGAGATGCGCAGACGGCGGCGTGCCGGCGATGATGCCGATGCGGGCGCCCTTCAGAGCGTCGTCGGTGAGGGTCTCGACCGAGGCGAGCGGGCTGTCCTGCGGGACGATCAGGGTGTAGACCGAGCTGAAGTAGTGGTTGGTGTTCAGCACCAGTTCGTGGCCCTGGGCGTAGCCCATCACGATGTCGCAGCGCTTGACCTTCAGCGTGTTGCGGATGAATCCCGTGGCCTGCGGATACCAGGTGTATTGCACCGGCAGGTCCAGCTTGGACGCGATCAGCTCGGCCAGCTTGTTCTCGTACCCCGTGCCCTCCTTGGTGGACATGGGGTAATTGGCCGGATCCGCGCAGACGCGCAGGGCGTTCTGCGAAACGAGATCGGAAGTCTGGGCCGTCGCCGGCCCGGACATCATCAGCGCCGAAAAGCAAAGCGCCGCCGACCCGGTGAGGCGGGCGGCGGCGCGCAATGCTGCGGATTTAGCCCATGCAGGCATCTTCATCCTCTTGGATCGATTCTGACTTGGCTTCTTTCGAGCCGGGGCGTCCGCGCGGGACGGCCTCCATGCCGCGAGCCTTGAGATAGACGTAGATGTCGTCGAGATAGCACATCACGTTCGGGTTGTCGCCGAAGTGGGGCATGACGGAGTTGCCGTTGCCACGGCCGTTCACGACAACATCGTAGAAGTCGTAATAGCCCATGTGGACGGCGGAATTCTTGACTTTGGGGGCGTAGGACGAGCCTTCGCCATCGGGGCCGTGGCAGACGTGGCATTCGGCGTGATAGCGGCGGAAGCCCGAGAAGGTCAGCCAGTCGACGGTGCCGTCTTCGGCCACGTTGTATGTGGGCAGATCTTCCTCGTTGAAGTAGCGCCCGCCTTCTTCGTAGGCGACGGTCTCATCGTGGTTTGCAGGATCGACCGGCTGATCGCTCCAGTTCTGAGCCGAGGCGGTGATCGGCAGTGCGACCAGGGCCGAGGCGAGTGTCAAGCGGAGTCCGGTGCTCATGATGCGGTCATACCTTTCCTGTTTCGGGTACTGATAATGCGTTGTTTATCTTGGGCACGGGGCCGGCCTTCCCGAAGGAGGACCGGCCCCGGCTGTTGCGTAAACCTTAGTCCGGCAGAGCGAACACGGTCAGCTGGCCACCCAGTGCAGTGTAGTCGCTGAGAGCGGCGTAGCCACCCACGGCGCCCAGACCGTCATTGGGGTTGGTCAGACCGGCCGCGAGACCGATGCCGGCCCAGCCACCGACGCCCGAGAGGACGGCGACATACTGTTTGCCTTCACGCTCGTAGGTCATCACGTTGCCGATGATGCCCGAGGGTGTGCGGAACTTGTAGAGTTCCTCACCCGTGGAGGTGTCGACCGCCTTCAGGTAGCCCTCGAGCGTACCGTAGAAGGTGATGCCACCGGCGGTGGTCAGAGCACCGGACCAGACCGAGAACTGCTCGGGGTTGGACCACTTGATTTCGCCGTTGATGTTATCCCAGGCGATGAAGTTGCCCATGCCGCCATGGCTATCCGGGGCAGGGTACATCGACAGGGTCGCGCCCACATAGGGCTGACCTGCGGTGTAGCTGACGCGGAACGGTTCGTAGTCCATGCAGACGTGGTTGGTCGGGACCAGGAACAGCTGGGTTTCCGGGTCATAGGCCGCGGGCTGTTGGTCCTTGGTGCCAAGCGCCGCCGGGCAGATGCCGGTGGAGTTGACGTCTTCGCCGTTCTGCTCGGTGGAGTATTGCGCCACCACTTCGGGACGACCGTAGGTGTCGGAGTCGGGGTCCATGTCGACGCCGGAGGTCCAGTTCACGACCGGGTCGTACTTTTCGGCGACCAGAAGTTCACCCGACACACGGTCCATCGTGTAGGCCAGACCGTTACGGTCGAAGTGGGTCAGAAGCTTGCGCTCCTCGCCGTCAATTTCCTGCTCCGTGAGGATCATTTCGTTGACGCCGTCGTAATCCCACTCGTCATGCGGGGTCATCTGGTAGAACCACTTGGCCTCGCCCGTGTCGATGTCGCGGGCCATGACGGTCATGGACCAGCGGTTGTCGCC
Source organism: Roseovarius confluentis (assembly GCF_002917925.1). GTDB lineage: Bacteria > Pseudomonadota > Alphaproteobacteria > Rhodobacterales > Rhodobacteraceae > Roseovarius > Roseovarius confluentis. The sequence continues at coordinate 50,155 of NZ_PPFE01000014.1, forward strand.
GGGACGCTGCGAGGGGTTCCACGTCGACGGGTTGCCGGTGCCGTAGTACATCAGGTTCTCTTCGAGATCCGCCGAGTACCAGCCCCAGGTGGTGCCGCCGCCGATTTGCCACTGGTCGCCTTCCCAGGTGTTGGTGCCGGAGTTTTCACCGACAGGCTCACCCAGGTGGGTCGTGTTCTCGGGGTCCACGAGGATGTCCTCGTCAGGGCCCATCGAGTAGGCGCGCCAGGCTTGGCTGCCGTCCGACATGTTGTAGGCGGTCACGTGACCACGCACGCCGAACTCACCGCCCGAGATGCCGACGATGACCTTGTCCTTGACCGGAAGAACGGTCGCGGTGTTGGTCTCGCCGATGGACGGGTCGCCGTTGACGACTTCCCATTCGACCGAACCGTCGTCGGCATTGAGAGCCACGACCTTGGTGTCGGCCTGGTGCAGGAAGATCTTGCCGTCGGCATAGGCCACACCGCGGTTCACGGTGTCACAGCACATCACCGGAATGACGTCCGGATCCTGCTTGGGCTCGTACTTCCACTTGATCTTGCCTTCGTCGGCCAGGTCGAGCGCGTAGACGATGTTCGGGAAGGGCGTGTGGACATACATGGTGTCGCCCACGACGAGCGGCGAGCCTTCGTGACCGCGCAGAACGCCGGTCGAGAAGGTCCACGCGACCTGCAGGTCACCCACGTTTTCCTTGTTGATCGTATCCAGCTTGGAATGGCGCTGGTTCTTGTAGTCGCCCGTCTGGATCGCCCATTGGCTGGGGTCGTCCATCTGCGTGACAAGGTCGTCATTGGCGACGGCCATGCCAGCGCAGAGCGCCAGACCCGAAGTTAAAAGCATAAGCTTCTTCATTGTAGTCCTCCCATGAAAGCAGCGGTCTTCCGCCGCATTGGAATGGCCGATTTATCGACCGTTAAAGCGGGGGTCCCAAGCTCTCTCCTTCGAGGAGCCCCCGCGTCTCGGACGTGCCGCGTTATTCGCCGGTCGAGGCGAGGTACGCGATCACGTTCATTCTTTCTTCTTCCTTGCGCAGACCGGCGAAGGCCATCTTGGTGCCCTTGGCATAGTCGCGCGGTTTTTCGAGGAAGGCCGCCAGTTCTTCCGGCGTCCACTCCTTGCCCTCGGCGCCCATCTCGGCGAGCACGTCGGAATAGTCGAAATCTTCATTCGCCGCGACGGGTGAGCCGACGATGCCGGTCAGCACCGGGCCGACCTTGTTCTTGGCGCCTTCGCCCACGGCGTGGCAGGCCATGCATTTGCGGAACACTTTTTCACCGGCTTCGGCGTCGCCTTCGACGTCTTGCGCAAAGCCCAGTGCGGGCGTGGTGGCCAGGATGCTGGCGGCGAGGATGGTACGAATGGTCAAGTTGATGTCTCCCTAGTCAACAGTGTCAGTACACACATCATTGCAGCAGGCGTTCGGCGTGCCACGAAACATGGTCGGCAGCGAAGGTCTGCACGAAAAAGTAAGAGTGGTCATAGCCCGGTTGGATCCGGATCTGGCCCGGCTGGCGGCGTTTGGCCATCGTGTCGGCCAGCGCCTCGGGTTTCAGCAGGTCGAGGAACTGGTCGCTCGATCCCTGGTCGATCAGCACGTCGCCTTTCCAGCCGTGTTCTTCCAGCAGCAGCGTGGAATCGTGTTGCGCCCAGGTGCTTTCGTCGTCGCCCAGATAGGCACTGAGCTGCTTGCGCCCCCAATCCGAGCGGGTCGGATTGGCGATGGGCGCGAAGGCCGAGAGCGACTCGAACTTGTCGGGGTTGCGCATGGCGATGGTCATGGCACCGTGCCCACCCATGGAGTGCCCGGTGATACCGTGACGGTCCTGCACCGGTTGGGTTTCCATGATGATCGAGTAGAGCTCGTTCACGATGTAGTCGTACATGCGGTAATGCTGCCGCCACGGGTCGCAGGTGGCGTTGACGTAAAAGCCAGCCCCCTGGCCCAGATCATACGCCTCGTCATCCGCCACGTTCTCGCCCCGGGGCGAGGTGTCGGGGAACACCAGCGCGATGCCTTCCCGCGCTGCGTGTTCCTGGAAACCGCCCTTGGTCATGGCGTTTTCGTGGTTGCAGGTCAGGCCCGAAAGGTACCAAAGCACCGGAACCGGGCCATCCTTGGCCTGCGGAGGCTGGTAGACAGCGTAGGTCATCTCGCAGGCACATGTGTTGGAACTGTGCTTGTAGACGATCTGTTCGCCGCCGAAGCTCCTGTTCTGAGAGACGACCTCGTGGGACAAATCAGAACTCCACCACGGCGCGGATCGATTTGCCTTCGTGCATCAGTTCGAACCCGTGGTTGATCTCGTCAAGCGTCAGCTTGTGAGTGATCATGGGGTCGATCTCGATCTTGCCGTCCATGTACCAGTCGACGAATTTCGGAACGTCGGTGCGGCCCTTGGCGCCGCCGAACGCGGTGCCTTTCCAGACCCGACCGGTGACCAGCTGGAAGGGACGGGTGGAGATCTCGGCGCCCGCGGGGGCCACGCCGATGATGACCGAGCAGCCCCAGCCGCGGTGCGAGCATTCCAGCGCGTCGCGCATCACCTTCACGTTGCCGGTGGCATCAAAGGAATAGTCCACGCCGCCGATCTGATCATTGCCCCGCTTGGTCATGTTCACGATCTCCTGGACCGTGTTGTCGACCTTGGTGGGGTTCACGAAATGGGTCATGCCGAACTTCTTGGCCATCTCGGCCTTGTCGTCGTTCAGGTCGACGCCGATGATCATGTCACAGCCCGCCATGCGCAGGCCCTGGATCACGTTGAGGCCGATGCCGCCGAGACCGAACACCGCGGCGGTCGAGCCGATTTCGACGCCGGCGGTGTTGATCACCGCGCCGATGCCGGTGGTCACGCCGCAGCCGATATAGCAGATCTTGTCGAAGGGCGCGTCGTCGCGCACCTTGGCCAGCGCGATTTCGGGCATGACCGTGTGGTTGGCGAAGGTCGAGCAGCCCATGTAATGGTGGATGGGCGTACCATCCAGCATCTTGAACCGCGTGGTGCCGTCGGGCATCAGGCCCTGGCCCTGGGTATTGCGGATCGCCGTGCAGAGATTCGTCTTGCCCGAGAGGCAGGACGCGCATTCACGGCATTCGGGCGTGTAAAGCGGGATCACGTGATCGCCGGGCTTGAGCGTGGTGACGCCTTCGCCGACTTCCATCACCACGCCGGCGCCCTCGTGGCCCAGGATGGCGGGGAAGATGCCTTCGGGGTCGTCGCCCGAGCGGGTAAATTCGTCGGTGTGACAAAGGCCAGTGGCCTTGATTTCCACCAGAACCTCGCCGGCCTTGGGGCCTTCGAGTTCGACTTCCATAATTTCCAGTGGTTTGCCGGCCTCGAGGGCCACGGCAGCTTTAGTGCGCATGATAGTGTATTTCCTCCCGTTCGCGCCGCAGACAGGCACGTGATTCAAAGCTATGGTAGGGGGCGGCAATGCCGCGGCACAATTAGTACCTTGGTTGGTATTCCATTGTGAACCCTTGCCGGGGATGGATGGGCGTGTTCCCATGGGACCAAGGGAGGATCGTATGAGGACGTTTGTTTTAACGGCATTTGCCGGCTTTTTGGGCGCCGCCGCCCCGGCAATGGCGGAAGATTTCTCGGATCCGACATGGCCTTGCGTGCAGCGCAAGGTCGAAACCTTGTCGCTGGGGCTGATGTGGCCCATCGCGTTGCCGGAAGACGAGGTCGAGGATCCGGCGCTGGCGGCGGGAATCAGGGACCTTGCAGGCACTTTGGCCGTGCGGCGGCTGGAGATGGACACGCTGCGGCAGGCGGCCGAAGAGTTTACGGATCGCTGGCCCGAGGACACGGAAGCCAACCTTGGCCGGGCCTTCGCGCAGACATTCAAGTCGCTCAACACGCGACGGTCGCAGATCATCAACGGAATCGCGGATTTCTCTCTGGGGCAGATCGCACTGGCCGAGAAGATCGACGAGATGCGGCTGGAGATGGACACGGCGCTGGAAGCGGAGAACCCGGATTTTGACCGCGTCGATGAATTGGAGGAAAAGCTGGATTGGGACCAGGTGATCTATTCCGACCGGCAGCAGTCGATCACGTATCTTTGCGAGACGCCGCAGCTGATTGAAAAGCGGCTCTTTGCCATCGCGCAGATGCTGCAGGGCGTGGCGAAGGAAAAGGAATAGGCGCTATTCCCACTCCAATTCGGTGAAGGCGACGGTGGCGTTGCGCGGGTTGTAGGCCTCGAAAAGCTGCCACTTGTCCGCCTCGCTTTCCGCGATCGTGGTGACGGCCTCGCCCAGACGGGTGCCTCTTGCAATGGCCGCGCGGGTGTCGTCGCGCAGGGTTTCCAGATAGCGGCGTTGGTCCTCGGCGCCTTGCGGCCAGTCCAGAACCGGGCCGCCATGCCCCGGGACGATGCGGCTGACCTCCCACTTTTGCAGTTGGTCCAGAACGTCGAGCCACCCGAGGACGCTGCCATCGAGCGCGGGGGTGTGCGTGTGAAAGACGAGGTCGCCGGTAAAGAGCGTGCCGGTCGCTTCGTCCAGCACCGTAAGGTCATTGCCGGTATGGGCCACCGGCCATGCGTGAAGGGTAAGGGTGCGCCCGCCTAGGTCGATCTGCATGGGCGTATCGGGCGGCACGGTGATGTCGGGCTTTGGCGCGGTCGAGCCTATGAAGGTGGGACCGATCAGGCGCGTCAGGCTTTCCGCGTAATTGGCCTGCCTGTCGGCGAGCGCGCGAGGCAGTGCGGCGTGGGAGGCAACCTGTGCCGCGGTGGTGCTGAAGGCATCTGTGCCCAGCACGTGATCGGGGTGCATGTGGGTCAGGATCACATGGCTGACGGGCTTGTCGGTCTGTTGGCGGATGGCGCGCCAGAGCGTCTCGCCGATCCAGCGGGCAGAGCCGGTGTCGATCACGGCGACGCTGTCTTGGCCGACGATAAAGCCGAGATTCGCGACGTCACCGCGATTGTCCGTGTCTGGTTCTTCGATCCGCCCCAAATGGGCGAAAACGCCTTGTGCGATCTCGGTCATCTCGAGCGCCGGGCCAACGGGGGCACAGCGTGGTTCTTCGTATGCCTTTGAAAGTTCGGGCAGTTGCGCCTCGCACTCGGCCTGTGTGGGAGCCTCGTAATTCGCCAGAAGCATGTCGCGGCAGGCCGGTTCGCCCCCCTCAGAGGCAAGCGCAATACAGGCTGTGACGACGACCTCGAACATGGCCGGATCTTGCCACACGCGATTGTGAGGTCCATGCCCCATTTCGTATAAGTGGATTTTGCCGCTGTTTCGTGGCATAAAGCGGGCGCACTGCGGGAGGAGACCGTATGAGACATGCAATCGCATCCGTTCTGGCGCTGGGTCTTGCGGCCTCGCCTGTGTGGGCTGAGGAGGCGGTCAATAACCCCTTGACCGAAAGCCCGACCTGGCAGGATTTGCGCTATGACGTGCTGGGCGAGGCCACGCTGGAGGAGGCGCAGGGCCCGCTCAGCGTTGAGGCGCCGTACCGTGCCCATGACGCGGCGACCGTGCCGGTGCACCTGAAACAAACCGATCCGGAGGCGCAGATCAAGTCGGCCATCGTAGTGATTGACGAGAACCCCGCGCCGGTGGCAGGGGAGTTCACGTTCGGGTCCGGTATGGGGCAGCTCGATTTCGAGATGCGTGTTCGGGTGAACCAATATTCCAACGTACGGGTGATTACCGAGACCGAGGATGGCCTCTATATGACCGGGCGGTTCGTCAAGGCATCTGGCGGCTGTTCGGCCCCGGCCTCGAAGGATCCCGAGCAGGCGCTGGCGGACATGGGCCGGATGAAGCTGCGGAGCTTTGGTGAGACGGCGGCGGTATCGACGCCGCGGCGCGAGGCGCAGATCATGATCCGGCATCCGAATTATTCGGGGCTTCAGCGGGATCAGATTACGCAACTGTTCATCCCGGCGCATTTCATCGACACGATCGAGGTGCGGCAGGGTGACGAAATGCTCTTCTCGATGACGGGCGGGATTTCGATCTCGGAAAACCCGTCATTTCGGTTTTTCTACAATGACAACGGATCGACCGACTTGACTGTGAAGGCCATGGATACCGAGGGTAACGTGTTCGAAAGCACCTTGCCGAAATCGCTGGACGGCTGACCAAGGCTTGACCTTCATGATGCAAAACGCGCGTGCCGGAATGCCGGCACGCGCGTTTTTTTGTCATCTACGGCGAGGGCGCTATCAGGCAGCGATCGTCATGTCCGACTTTTTTCCATTCTTAGACGCCTTGCCGAAGAACGTGTCGTGGAGCGCCTTGATCGCCGGATCGCGGTCTTCGCGTTCCAGGATGAACTGCGTATCGACGTGTCGCGGGCCTTGGGTGGCTCCCAGCGAGGCCATGCCGTTGTCGTCCAGTGCCTGCAGGCCACGCTGCAGCGTGCTGAGCCCATCGAGATCGCGGCCGATAACGGAGACCAGTGCAAGCTTGCGATTGCGGATCTCGGACTGCGGATATTTCTCCGCCAGATCGTCGGCTACCTTTCGCATGGCTTTGACTGAAGCGTCGACATAGTGCGTGATGGTGTTGGCGTTGGATGCCTTCGACACGATGCGCACGTCATGACGCGTCAGGGCGTCCAGAATCGCGGCGTCGTAGCCTTTGACGCCGACCATGTCCTGTTCGAACACTTCCAGCGCGATGATGTCGAGGCCGGTGACCATCTCGACCGCCGGGGTTTCGGCGGGTTGATCGTCAATGACCGTGCCGGGCTCTTCGGGCTCGAATGCGTTGGTAACGCGCAAGGGCACGCCGGCCTGGCGCAGGGTCTTGGCGGCAGAGGGGTGGATCGCTTCCATCCCGAGGTTCGCCATCTGGTCGGCCACGTCATAGTTGGTGTGCCCCAGGGTGCGCACGTTCTCGGCGCCGACCAGCTTGGGATCGGCGGAGGAAAGGTGGAACTCCTTGTGGATAATCGCCTCGCGGGCGCCTGTGAGGGCCGCCATCTGCGAGAACGTGACCTCGGAATAGCCGCGGTCGAATTCCTTCATCAAGCCCTCGCGGCACTGGGCGTAGCCGGTGACGATGGGCATCTCGGTGGCCGGGTCGACGCTGGCCATGGCGTTGTTGATGCGCTCGTCCAGATTCACTTCGCCATCTTCGCGCCAGCCTGTCAGGTCTACCGCGCGGGCGTTGACACCGGCCCGTTTCAGCACCAGTGCGGCCACGTGCGCGCTGTGCGCTTCGCCAAGGCCCGAAAGCAATTCGCGGATATGCATCAGGTGCGCGTTCAGCCGGAAATGACCGTAGGAGCACAGGCGCTGCAGGTCGATCAGACAGTTGCGCGCGCCTTCGATACGCTCATTGACGAAGGCGGTTGCCTGGGCGATGTCGCCCGGGTGCTCCAGCACGTCTTCATGCGCCTTGATCATGGCGCGGCAGGCCCGTGTCAGTGCATCGTGCCAGCCGTGATCGTCTTCGGCGTCCGCGAAAGCGGCATAGGCTCCATCCTCGCCCGATTTCTTGTGCTCCAGCAGCATGTCTGTGATGCCACCGAAGGCCGAAACGACGAAGATGCGTCCGTATTGCGGCTCTCCGTCCTTGATGAACAGCGTATCACGCAGTTCGTGCAGGCGGGACATGGACGTCCCGCCGATTTTTTCCACTGTGTGGGTCATTGGTTCACGCCTCGGCGGCTTCGGGCGCCGCGTAAGAGCCATCTTCGCGATGGACCTCGTTGCCGGTGACCGGCGGGTTGAAGCAGCAGGCCATGACCAGCTCTTCGGTGGCGCGCAGGATGTGGCGGTCATGCTTGTCCAAGGCATACATGACGCCGGGCTTGATCTCGTGGGTTTCGCCGGTGGCGATGTCGGTGATCGAGCCGGTGCCTTGCATGCAATAGACGCTCTCGAAGTGGTTCTTGTATTCGAACGTATGTTCGGAACCGGCCTCAAGGAAGGTGATGTGGAACGAAAAGCCCATGTTGTCATCGGCCAGCAGCATCCGCACGCTTGTCCAGTTGGCGTCCGAAACGACGCGGTCTTTTTCGTTCTCGGTGATCTTGTTGAAGTCTCTGACGATCATTTCGGTTACTCCGCAGCGATGTTGTGGCCTTCGACGCAGGTCGAGGCAGCTTTTTCCAGGATATCGAGGCCCTTTTCGAACAGCTCGACCGGGATGGTCAGCGGCGCGAGTACCTTGACGACTTCGTCGAAGCTGCCCGAGGTCTCGATGATGAGACCGTTGCGGAACGCTTCGCCGCATATCTGCTCGGCCAGCTCGCCCGAGCCGACATCCACGCCGCGCATCATGCCGCGGCCCTTGAGCCTGGCGCCCGGCACCATGTCCGCGATGCGTTGAAGGCGCGTCTCGAGGATCTTGGCCTTTTCGGCGATCTCGTTCTTGAAGGTGTCGTCCGACCAGAACTTCTCAAGCGCGACGCGCGCGGTGACGAAGGCATGCGTGTTGCCCCGGAACGTGCCGTTGTGTTCGGCCGGTTTCCAGATGTCGAGTTCGCGGCGGATCAGCAGCGCGGCGAAGGGCAGGCCGAAGCCGGACAGCGATTTCGCCAGCGGGATCATGTCGGGCTGCACGTCCATGTCGTCGAAGCTGAAAAAGCTACCCGCGCGGCCGATGCCGGCCTGGATATCGTCGACGATCAAAAGAATTTCGTGCTTCTTGGCGAGACGGCCAAGACGTTCGACCCACTCCTTGGAGGCGGCGTTGAGACCGCCTTCGCCCTGAACCAGTTCAACCAGGAAAGCCGCGGGGGCGTCGATGCCTGACGACGGGTTGTCGAGCATCATTTCCATCTGTGCGATCGTGTCGACGTCGTCGCCGAACGCGCCTTCGTAGGGCATCCGGTTCACATCGGGAAGCGACACGCCCCCCGCGCCACCACGTTTCCCGGCATTGCCGGTCGCTGCCAATGCGCCCATGGTCATGCCGTGGAAGCCGTTGGTGAAGGCGATGATGTCGCGGCGGCCGGTGACCTTGCGCGCGAGTTTCAGCGCGGACTCGACGGCGTTTGTGCCGGTCGGACCTGTCATCATGATTTTGTGGTCCATGCCACGCGGCTCAAGGATCAATTTCTCGAAGGTCTCAAGGAACTGCGCCTTGGTATCGGACATCATGTCGAGCCCGTGGGCGATACCGTCATTCGAGATGTGCTCGAGCAGGGCCGCCTTCATGTCGGGGTCGTTGTGACCGTAGTTCAGTGAAGAACAGCCGGCCAGAAAGTCGATATAAGTGCGACCGTCCACATCGGTCATCTCGGCGCCGGATGCGGAGGTGAATACGGTGTCGAACCCGCGGCAGTAGCTGCGGGCCTCGGATTCACGACGTTCAAATACAGGTTTATGGGAGGTGTTCGTAGACATACGACCTCTCTTTCAGTGTCAGAATTTGAGGGGAGTTGGGGAGGTGGCCCCGTTTCAGGCCACCTTTGCCAGCTCTTCAGCCAGCGGAATCGTCACGAGGTTCTCCGTCTTGCTTTGGCCGTTGAAGTGCTCGTCTTTCTCATAATACGCCTCAGCATCGAGATCGGTTCCACACTCTTCGGCAAATTTCCGGAATAGTGCCCAGGACGCGTCGTTGTCCGACGTGATCGTCGTCTGGATCTTGTTGACGTCCGCGCACGCCTCGCGCTGCAATGCTTCTTTCAGCATCAGTGAGCCAAGGCCCATACCGCGCGCATCCTCAGATACCGCGACCTGCCAGATGAACAGCGTTTCGGGGTCGCTCGGAATCACGTGACCGGAGACCCAGCCAACGGGCTTGCCTTCGATTTCGGCCAGAACGCAAGTGTCCGAAAAGTGATCGCACTGAATCAGGTTGCAGTACATCGAGTTCTCGTCGAGCGGCTTGCATTCGCGCACGAGCTCCCAGATTTCCGAGCCGTCCGTCGGTTCAGGCTCGCGAAGGGTCGGAACGATTTCTTTTGCAAGGTCGCGGGGCATGTTTGTATCTCCGATTTGCTTTGGCTTACTAAGTAGCATCGGTGTGGTGGTACTTCAAGTGACTAAGTATATTTTTTGTTAGGCTTACTAATTTTCCAAAAAAACCCTTATTTTTAGTGGTGAAATGCTTTGCTTATAGCAGTGATTTCAGTACTGTCTGGTTAAGAACCCTAATTAAAGGGGGCTTCACAAACCAATTTAGAGTGTATATGTTTAGCTATTCTAACGAAACGCTAAAGGTAGGAATGGACCGCATCGATACCTCTTTAGTCGCACTCAGACGCATTCTTCGCGCGACCGATCTGTTCGGTCGCGAGGTTAAGCAGTCCGCCGGGGTTACCCCCGCGCAGTTCCGGGTTTTGCAGATCATAGGCGAGACCGGACAGGCAACGGCGACCGCGATATCATCGCGAATGCGTGTCACACAGGCGACCGTGACCTCGCTGGTGGACAAGCTGGTGAACGAGGGCATGGTGCTGCGTGAAAAATCCCAACGGGATCGGCGTCAGACCAACATTCACCTGACCGCAAAGGGGCGTGATACGCTGGCCAAGGCGCCAGATCCCCTGCAACAGCGCTTCGTGCGCAAATTTTCGGTCATGGAAGATTGGGAGCAGGCGATGCTCGTGTCGAGCCTTGAACGTGTGGCGGCGATGCTGGACGCGGACGAACTTGATGCCGCGCCGGTGCTGGATTCAGGCGACTTCAAGCAACTTGGTGACGGCTGAGGCGCGACACGTCACTTGACCACTCTGGCCACATTGGGTGTCAGACGTGGTCTATGCTTTGCCAGATTTGCTCGATCTGGGTGCCGAGCATCATTGGGTCCACCGGCTTCGTTATCACGGCGACGGCACCTTTTTCACGCAATTGTTTTGAAAAGGAATCCTCGGCCTTCGCGGTCAGGAAAACGGTGGGTATGTCCGCCAGTCCCGGCGTGGCGGTAATCGCGTGCCAGACATCCTCGCCCGACATGTCGGGCATCATCACATCCAGCAAGAGCATCTGTGGATTGACCCCGGCCGCGGCCTCGACCGCGTCCTGGCCGGTTGCAAACTGGTGCACGTCAAAGGACCCGACAATTTCAAGCGCCATCTTTATGATCACGCGAATATCGTCGTCGTCATCGACATGAAGGATCGTTTGCAAAGGTTGCCGCATCACGCCTGTCTCGCTTTTGGGGGCGTTGGGAAAGGTCACTACGTGAGCCATGTCTAACTCGCCGCCACAGTTGCAGTGTCACGCGAATCTGTACAGAGGACAAGGTGGGAGGGCACACGAAATTGGAACGTACTGCCTTGGCCCACCTCGGATTTGAAAGCGACTGTATAGTCGAGGCGCTGGGCAATGGCCGACACGATGGCGAGACCGAGGCCGGTGCCGGGCCGCTTGGTTCCGTCGCCGGCGCGCGCTTGCGAAAATGGCTTGAACAACATCCGGTTCTGGTCTTCCGAGATGCCGGGGCCCTGGTCGGTCACGGAAATGACGATGCCGTCCTCGGTCCCGGAAATGCCTATGCGCACGCTGGCGCCTTTCGGCGAATACTTGATCGCATTGGAAGCAAAATTGGTGACGATCTGGGCGATACGCTCGGGGTTGCCCATCACCACGGCGTTCTGCAAATCGCTTTCGATATCGAGCCGGACGTCGTTTTCAAGCGCCGCGCCGGCGATCAGTTCGACGGTATCGTTGACGCATTCGACGATGTCCATCTCGCTGCTCGAAAAGTCCATCTTGTTGCTGTTTATCTTCTCGAGATCGAGAATGTCGTTGACGATCGACAGAAGGCGGTCGGTGTTCCGGGCAGCAATGTCGATCACGCTTTGGGTGTTGGAATCCAGTTCGGACACCGCGCCGGCCTTCAGCAGGCGCAGCGCGCCGTGGATCGAAGTGAGCGGCGTTCGCAATTCGTGGCTGACCGTCGAGACTGTCTGCACCTTTTCCGCCTGCGAGCTTTTGCGGGTCGAGATGTCGCGCAGGACGGAGACGAAGAAATCGCCCTCGTCGGGGGTGCGCAAAAGGCGCGTGGAGACTTCGATTGGGCCGGTATGGTGAACGAGTTCGAGTGTGATCGCATCCTGCTCACCGAGCAGAAGGGGGGCGGCAGCACGTGAAAAGGACTTGGTGTCGAATGTCGCGGAGGTGTCGCTGATGCATTTCGCGCGAGCCTCGTCCAGGGTCCAGCCGTGGCGGGCGCAGGCGGCGGCATTCATGTACCTTATGCGGAGTGTGTCAGTGGCATAGACGTAGACGCCGTCCTGGAGGGTCTCGAGTACCTTTTCGAGAAACGGCAGATCGGTCAGGCCGTTACTGTCGATCCCGGTCTCGGCGGGCCCGGATCCTTTGGCGTTACATTCTTGAGCGTGTGCATTTTGTTGCATTGATGCCCTTTCGTGCCGTGCTGAATGCCGACAGTAAAACAGTGAATGGAGGACGTGGTCTTGTTTGGGCTGGAAAAAGGAAAACTTTAGGCAATTGGCAGGACAACTGGTCTGACCTGACGGGTCAGGCGGCCAGTTCCAGTTTCTGAGATTTGATGGGAAGGGTGATAATGAATGAGCTGCCGTGTCCCAACTCGCTTTCGACCGAGATGGACCCACCGTGAAGTTCCACGAGTTCGCGGGTGATGGCCAAACCCAACCCAGTGCCGGAGTTGCGCCGGGTGACAGAGGTGTCGACTTGCACGAACTGATCGAAGATTTGGTCCAGCTGGTCGGCGGGTATCCCACAGCCGGTGTCGCACACTGTGATCCGTACATGGGTATCGTCACTGTCCGATGACAGGTGGACCCCGCCGGTTTCGGTGAACTTGATCGCGTTGCCGACGACGTTGATCAGGGACTGTCGCAGGCGCTTGGCGTCGGCGGCGATGGGAAGGGGGGCGACATCCGAGGTCAGCGAAATGCCCTTTTCGGCGGCCTTGATCCCGAGATTCGAAGTGACGGACTTGACCATGTCCTTGAGATCGAGCGGCTCAATGCGAAGGTCGACGGTTTCGGCCTCGAGCTTGGCGCGGTCGAGCACGTCGTTGATCAGGCCAAGAAGGTGATCGCTGGAGCTGGTGATGCGGCCCGACATACCGGCCACGTCGTTGCGCAGCAAGTCGAGCGCGCGGTTGCATTCGGCCTCGCCCGCGCCTGTGCGCAGGGCCTGTTTGAGTGCCTTGAAGCCGGGCAGGATTTCGATGTTTTCCAGGAAGCGGGCATAACCGATGACCGAGGTAAGCGGCGTGCGCAATTCGTGGCTTATGATGTTGAGGAAGTTGTTCTTGGCGCGGTTGGCCGCCTCGGCGCGTTCGCGCGACTGCTTGAGTTCGGTAATGTCCACACGGAACCCCACTGTGTTGCCATCCGGCGAACGGGCTTCGGCCACCTTGAGCCAGCGACCATCGCCCAGTTTCTGCTCGATCGGTTCGGTGGGGTTGAAATGCTTGGCAAGCCGTTCTTTCAGCCACGCATCCTCGCGACCGATGGCGTCCTTGTACTGGCCGTTCCTGAGCCCCTCGCGCAGAATGTTCTCAAAGGTGTTGCCCGGGAATATCGCGTTGCGCGAGAGGTCATAGTAAGACAGGTATTTTTCATTCGCGAAGACCAGGCGGTCTTGCTGGTCGAAAAGCGCGAAACCGTCGTCGATGGAGTTGATGGCCGAGCGCAGCTGGCCTTCGGCGATGCGTTTGGAGCGGTACATCGACCAGAGCGCCAAGAACATCGCTCCAAGGGCCGAGCTGCCCAGTAAGCTCAGCACCCAGACATAGTGTTCCATCCGATGCTGTTCGGGCCAGCCCAAAGACGGCACAAGACCGATTTGCCAGATGCTGCTGTCTGTCGGCACTTCGCGCAAGATTGGGTTGTCGTCAAAGATGCCTTTCGCGCCGTATTTCATTTTGCCTGGCGAAAGGTCCGAGGTCAGGCTGCGGATCGCGATGTCATGGGTCTCAATGCCGTGATCTTGATATATCTGGGTTATCAGTTGCTCGCGGTTGACAACGACCGAGATGATACCGGACGCGATGCGGGACTTATCTTCGCGAGACTTTGGGTAGTACGGGGTGCGCTGGATGAATGCTGTGCCCCCTTGAACGAGATTGACCGGGCCTTCCAAAGATGCCTTGCCCGTGCGCAGAGCGTCGCGCACGGCCATGAACTGCGTGGGTACCAAGCGATAGTCGAGGCCAATCGCCTTTTCGTTTCCGGCCATGGGGTAAACTTGCTCGATGACGTAACCGCGGGATCGTCCGACGAGCAGGATCTCAGGGGTCGTCCCGATCAGAGGTGCGACCAGGTCCTGATACTCCTGCTGCGTGAGGTCGGGCTTTTGTTCGATCGCGTAGCGGATCGCACGGGCGATCACGTCGACCTTGGTCAACTCGCGTTGCAAGGCGCCTGCGATGGCGTCGGCGTTCTTGCCCACGTCGTCCTTGGCCGCCTGCCGGGCCAGCTCCAGAAAGCGGGTATTGGCCTGGGTGGCGACGAGCGCGGTCGAGACCAGCACCGCGATGATCGTAAGGCCCACCGCGATCGGAAATTCGCGGAGTTTGAAAACCTTCTTCAGTCTTGCGGCATGGCTTGGCACTTCAAACCCCTTTTGTGCGCTAATTCTTGACTATGGAGTCTGCGGCGCCGGGCGCCGCGGGGTGCATCAGGTTTCGGTCAGGTGATCTTCCAGCAGGTCGAGGAAATCCTCGATCCGGCGGTCAAGTTCGGCCCGGTCTTTCGGCGAGAGCGCCCGGCCCTCGGCCCACCCAGCGTGCTCTTCCAGAGTGCGGGCGCGGGTCGAGACCTCGTCCAGACCAAGGCTTCCGGCGACGCCGCAGATGCGGTGCGCTTCGAATTTCAGGGTGTCGAGCGCCGTATCGCTGGCCGAGGCAAACGCCAGTCGGGCCGTCTCGATCCGGCAGATACGCTCGTCGAGCCCGGCGCAGAAATCGCGGCGCATCACGGCAAGAGCCTGTTCCATCTTGGAGCGGGTCGCGTCATTTTCCGGCAAGGTGCGGCGGACGGGCGCGGTCATGCGATGGCCTGCAGGTTGTGCGCGGCACGGGTGCCTTCAGACCCCCGCGCGGCAGCGCGCGCGCGCGCGATCAGGGTGGTCGGGCAGTGAGTCCGAAACAGCCCGGTGCGCACGGGTGCGCCGGTTTCCAGCTGCGGCAGGGTCATGTCGATGGCCGAGAAGCGCAGGCGAAGAGCTTCGAGCTCGTGCGCGAGGTTCTCCTTGATCTGATCGATATCGACATGCGCCCGGTCGACCAGCAGGGCCACGATATCGCCGTTGCCGGGGCAGGTAAGCATGTGTGGAAAGGCCGACAGCGCCCGCGACACGGCCTGTGCCATGTCGCCGATCAGAACGGCGTAATAGGTGGGGTCCATCTTCTGGAAATAGCGGTCCGCCTGCTGCAGGCTGAAGCCGATCGCCGAGGACTGGCGAAGGCGGATATTGCCTTGCTTGAGAAGAAAGTTCTCCATCGACATCACGCTGACGGCGCCGGGCACGTCGTCGAGGATGATCTCGCCGCCGAATTCGGCGGAGGGGAAGAGGATGGCTTCCTGCTTGAGCACGTGTTCGTGGAGCAGGCGGGCCTGGGCGCGTTCGGCTTGAATGTTGCGGGCCATCTCGAGACGGATCTTCAATTCGACCATTTCGAGCGGCTTGGTGATGTAGTCGTTCGCGCCGGCCATGAAGGCGGCGTCGATCGACGCCTTGTCGGTCAGGGCCGAGAGCATCACGATGGGCGTTGCCTGATGATGCGGGATGGCGCGCAGTCTACGGACCAGTTCGATACCATCCATCGGCATCATGCGAATGTCGACGATGAAGCATTCGACCGGGTTGGTCCGGGCCGCCGCGATATCCAGCGCCTCGGGGCCGGTGAAAGCGGTTTCGACGTTTTGATATCCAAGCTGTTCAAGCCGTGCTCTGAGAAGATCGCAGAAAATCGGCTCGTCATCTATCGCAAGTATACGCATTGTCACTCATTCCTGATCAGTTTTCTGCTCGCGTTCTGATTGTTCATAACCAATTCGGGCAAAAGTTTGTCGCGTTCACGGAGAAAGATGATTTTTCTTAAACTTTTCGCGTTTAAGTGTCGCGGAGGCCGCACCTGTTCCCTGGCTCAGGTGCCGGGCGTATCGCCGGCGGCGACGAGGGCGATTTCGCCGGTCCAGTTGCGTCGCAGATGGGTCGCCGCTTGCCAGGCGCGCAGGCCGGAGCGGCAGGCAAAGACGGTCCGGACGCCGACGGGCGGGGTGAGGCCGGGGCCGTTTCTGAACGCCTCGAGTCCGATACGCCGCGCGTGGGGGCAGACCGGCGCGGGCGATTCATCCGGGGGGCGCAACTCGACCACGAGATCGCTTGCTGTGATCTGGTCGGCGGCGATGAAACGCAGGTCGGCAACGGGCTCGGGCGCCGCATCGAAGCGAAAGCTGCTGCTCCGATAGGTCTGCATGTCGACCGTCACGACTTGGCCCAGGGGCGAGGGCACTTGACCGGTCAGACAGGCCAGAGCCATCTGCGCTTGCGCCGCACCGATCATGCCGACGACCGGGCCCATGACGCCCGCCGTGGCACAGCTGGCAGCACGGTCGGGCAGGTCGGGGAAGATGGCGCGCAACGAGGGCGCAGTGCCGCAGAACCCGCCCGCATAGCCCGATACGCCCAAGACCGAGGCGCTGATGAGCGGCACGCCCGCGGCGAGGCAGGTGTCGGACAGGATATAGCTGACCGCGAAACTGTCGGCGCAATCCAGCACAAGTGTCGCCTGCGCCACAAGGTCGGACACGTTGACCGGATCGAGCGGGGCGAAGACGGTGTCGATGTTACAGTCGGTGTTGAGGCGGCGCAGGGTGCCGGCGGCTGCCTCGACCTTGGGACGGTCGATATCAGTCTCGCGAAAGAGCGTCTGGCGGTGCAGGTTCGTGAGCGAAACCGTATCGCCATCAACCAGCGTCAGCCTCCCCACGCCGGCACCGGCCAGGTATTGCAGGACAGGCGCGCCCAGCCCGCCAGCGCCGACCACCAGCACATGCGCCGCCTCCAATGCGGCCTGTCCGGCCTCACCCATCCCGGGCAGGCAGGTCTGGCGGGCGTAGCGGTTCATCTTGTCGCCGCCAGCCATTCGCGCACCCGCGTCTCGGGGCTGTCGTTGAGGGTGATATCGGTGACCGCCGCCACAACGTCGGCGCCGGCGGCAAAGGCGCCGGGCGCGCGGTCGACGGACATGCCGCCGATGGCGATCAGGGGCAGGTCGCCGATCAGGCCGCGCCATTGTGTCAGACGGTCGAGGCCCTGTTCGTGCCACCTCATCTTTTTCAGGATCGTGGGATAGATCGGGCCGAGCGCGATATAGTCGGGCTTTAATGCCAGGGCACGGTTGAGCTCGGTCTTGTCATGGGTGCTTATGCCAAGGCGCAGGCCGGCCTCGCGGATGGCGGAAATGTCAGCAGTATCAAGGTCTTCCTGCCCGAGGTGAATGTAGGCGCAGCCGGTTTCGATGGCTTCGCTCCAATGGTCGTTGACGATGAGCGTGCAGCCATGGGCGTCGCAGACCGCCTTGGACCGCAGGATATGGTCGCGCAGGGTATCGGGTGCGGCATCCTTTACGCGCAGTTGCACCAGCTTGATGCCAAGAGGCACGAGGCGTTCGATCCAGTCGGCGCTGTCGAATATGGGATAGAACGGGTCGAGCCTCATTCGAGGAAGGCCTTGCCGATCACGGGGGTCGAGGGGGCGGCCATGTCGCGCGGCTCCATCGGGTCGGCGGATTGGGCGAGTTTCCCGGCCTTGAGGGCAAGAGCGAAGGCTTCGGCCATCGCCGCCGGGTCGCCCGCCTTGGCCACGGCGGTGTTGAGGAGGATGGCGTCATAGCCCAGCTCCATCGCGGTCGTTGCCTGCGAGGGCAGACCCAGACCTGCGTCGATCACCAGCGGCACGTCGGGGAAATGCGCCCGCAGCGCGCGCAGGCCGAAGATGTTGTTCAGGCCCAGACCCGAGCCGATGGGCGAGCCCCAGGGCATCAGCACTTCGCAACCGGCGTCGAGCAGGCGGTCCGCCACGACGAGATCCTCGGTGGTGTAGGGAAAAACCTGGAAGCCGTCCTCGGTCAGGATGCGCGCGGCCTCGACCAGGCCGAACACATCGGGTTGCAGGGTGTCTTCCTCGCCGATGACCTCCAGCTTGATCCAGGGCGTGTCGAACACCTCGCGCGCCATGTGTGCGGTGGTCACGGCTTCCTTGACGCTGTGGCAGCCAGCGGTGTTGGGCAGGATATGCACGCCGAGATCGCGGATCAGGTTCCAGAAATCCTGGCCTGCGCGGTCCTGCCCGCTTTCGCGGCGCAGGGACACGGTGGCGACGCTGGCACCGCTGCGCCGGAACGCCTCGGCCAGGATGGCGGGTGAGGGGTATTGCGCGGTGCCCAGCATGAAGCCGTTGGCAAGCGTGGTGCCGTAAAAGTCGCGCATGGCTCAGCCGCCCTGCATGGGGGCCAGCACTTCGATGCTGTCGCCCTCGGCAAGCGCGTGGTCGGCGCGCAAAGGCGCGGGCACGAACGTGCCGTTGACGGCTGTCGCCACCTTGGCCTCGCCGTAGCCCCGGGCCGTAAGAAGGTCGGCCAAGGTGGCGACCTCGGCGTCCACGGATGTGCCGTTAAGCTGCAATCTCATCGGAAACCTCCGGTGTCTTGTCGTGAAGGATCAGGTCCGCGACCATGCGCGCGAGGGCGGGCGCTAGCAGGAAGCCGTGGCGGTAAAGCCCGTTGGCGCGGATCAGGTTGCCGTCGCGGCGGATGCGGGGCAGGTTGTCGGGAAAGGCCGGGCGGCTGTCGACGCCGATCTCGACCACTTCGGCCTCGCCGAAGGCCGGGTTTAGCGCGTAGGCCGTGCTGAGCAGTTCCAGCATGGCGCGGGCGGTGACGTGGCGCCCGGCGCGGCCCTCGACCATCGTGGCACCCAGCATGAACATCCCGTCGCCGCGCGGCACGATGTAGATCGGCACGCGGGGGTGCAGTACGCGGATCGGACGCGACAGGGTCACGTCGGGGCAGGAGAGGATCAGCATCTCGCCCTTCACGCCGCGCAGATCGGGCAGGGCGTCGCGCGCGGCAAAGCCGCGGCAGTCAACCGTCAGGCCCTGTGTCGCAAGGGCGTCGGGATCGGCTTCTTGTTGCCGGAAGGTGGCACCGTCGGCGATCAGACTGTCGCGAAGCGCGTCCAGTGCCGCGCGGGGGGCAAGATGCGCCTCATTCTCGAAATGAAGCCCGCGGGTGAAGCGGGTGCCGAGGTCGGGTTCCATCTCGGTGATCTGGGGGCCGGTAAGGGGGCGGTGGCCGGTCGTCAGGCGGGCAAAGCGCGCAAGGTCGGCGCGGTCGCGCCCGGGCGAGACCACGAGAGAGCCGCGCCGCTGGACGCAGTCTGTCTGCGCGGCCCACCAATCGGCGGCCTCGGCCCCAAGGCGCACGACCGGCTCCTCGGCGCTTTCGCCTTCACAGTTGGGGGCGAGCATGCCGCCGGCCCACCATGAGCAGGCGTGCGAGCCGGGTGTGGCGTGGCGATCTACCAGCGTCACCTCGGCGCCGCGATCGAGAAGCGTGCGGGCCACGCAGAGACCGGCGACACCGGCCCCTATGACGGTCACCGCGGTCATGCGGACCCCGAAAGGCTGGGTGTTTTCGAAAGCCGATTCACTGGTGCGTCTCCATGTCTTGGGGCGTACCAACGTAAGAATGAGCCTGTGCCTTGGTTGCACACTCTACCCGTTCCCTACGCCGGTATTGCCCGGATCAGGTTCGACGGGTCGGTGCGCGCACCTCTCAGCCCTGTTGGGCCCCCCGACGGATGAATTCATGGCCCCCGCATATGGTGCTGCTTGGGGCGTCGTGTTGGCCCATTGATAGATCAGCTGTGCGGCTGCTGCAACGGGTGATGCCGAAACTGGCGAAGTCCGGCAGGCGGTGGGCCTGATGCGTTGGCATTGGCAGGTGGCACTGTGCCGCCGCCGGGTTGGCTGATTTTCGCGCCCCGCCTTGACCTTTTGTCGGTCGCACGCCTTATTCTGCGAAAGGTTTCATGGAGGATGATGTCGTGAAAGGCGCACGCGGTACATTGAATTGTCGAGGCCGGGCCATGATTTCGGTCTGCGCGGTGCTGCTGTTTTCGGCAGGCAGCGCGACGGGACAGACGCAAGGCACCGAGCCGCTGCCGGAGCCGCCAGCGACGACCACCACGCCGCTGGATGAGCCGGTGGTGGACGGGCAAGGGAGTGACGGGAGCGGCGTGACAGGCTCCGATGCGGATCGCGCCGACCCCGCCGCCGGTGCGGCGGATGGCGAGGACCGTGAACCAACGGCCCAAGTGCCGCCGAGAGATGTATTGCCAGAGCCGGTGACGCCCCAGGCAGACTCCGCCCAGACCGACGCCTCGCCGGGGAACGACATGCCCGAGGCGGCACCGCCGCTTCGGGAGCAGATCGCCGCCTGCTTCCAAGCCACTTCGGAGACCCAGAGCGACGAAGACGTTACCATAAGCTTCGTTCTGGACAGTGCGGGGCTGCTGGTGGGAATACCCCGGCATGTGGGCGACGAGGCGCAGTCGGCAGTCCAGCGGCGGCTGTTTCTGGATGCCGCCGTGGCTCTGGAAGAGTGCGCGCCCTATTCGGTAAGCGGGACCGAAACCACCTATGAGGCCACGTTTTCGACCACGACGGTGGGCGAGATCACCATCGTGGCGTCCGAACCGCTCGCGACGGAGCCGGAGGACCTTGGGACGGCGCGGGTGGCCCCCTCGGCACTCGCCACCGAAGAGAAAGAGGCCGCGCTGGAGCTGTCGCGCAGCGAACGGCAAGAAATCCAGAACCGGTTGCGCCTGGTCGCGCATGATCCGGGCGGGGCTGACGGCGTGTTCGGCCCGAACACCCGCACGGCTATCTCTTCGTGGCAGACGGAACAGGGCTTTCCGGCCAGCGGATATCTCGACGACCTGCAAATCACCGCCCTGCGCGATCAAAGCGAGACCGAGTACCAGGCATATCTGCAAAGCCAGCCGAAGCCAGAGCCCGAGCGCAATGGCGAGCGCGTGCGGGTATGCAAGCGTGGCGTGTTCGGCGTGCTTTACGATTGCCGGTTTGTCTGGCGTTGAGCGTCTTGATCAATCGGAGACTCTGAGCGCTGGGCACAAGCTGTCACGCGGGCCGGGGTGCTGGGCAGATAACGACGGATGGGCAGCCATTCGCGGGAACCGATCCAAGGCATCGACGTTGTATCTGCGATACAAGAAGGTCGAAGATGCATCACAGACAATACGCGAGACTTCCTGAACCGGGACCGTGCCCCGGACCCGGTGGTGCGGTCGGCAGATTCGTCAGCGGGCAAGACCCGTCGGGAACGCGCGCGACATGAAGCGCCCTACCGAGTCACAGACATTCCATCCTTTGACCGACGTGATATCCCGAATTCGCTCGGTGGCTGACCAGCCCGAGGTGTCGGTCGGCAGGATCCTGGAGGCCGCAGGTCAGGCCGGGGTGCTGCCCCTGATCTTCGTGCCGGCGCTTATCGCGGCGACGCCGCTTTCAGGGATACCGGGTGTGTCGATGGTGTGCGGCGTGCTGATCGCGCTTTTCTCTGCCGAGTTGATCCTGGGGATGAAGGAATTTTATCTGCCGGACCGGTTGAAGCGTAAGACCATAGACGGCAACAAGCTTGACCATGCGATGGCGCGGATCACACCGATGATGGAGTGGGTCGAGCGCCATACTGGCCAACGCCTGTCATTCCTGTTTCACCGCCCGCTGCTTTGGGTGCCGCAGGGGATCTGCCTGCTGAGCGGGATGGCAATGCCGTTTCTTGAGTTCATTCCGTTCTCGGGATCGATCGCGGCCACGGGCGTTTGCCTGCTGGTGATGGCGATGCTGACCCGCGACGGCGTGGTGTTCCTGTTTGCGATGCTGCCCTATGCGGTCGGCGCGTGGCTTTTGGTCCGGTTCCTGCTGTGAGGTGGCCGACCGTTCTGCTGGTTGTCAGCCTTCAGATATTTTAGGGTCAGGTGGTGTCGTGAGCTAAGAGATTGTCTGGCGCATGAACTGCAAGAGCAGTCCAACAAGCTATCGCCCTGTTCTGGACAGCATCGACGTGCCGGTACTGGTTTAGCACGGCACCGCCAGTCCCGAGTGCCCGCCAGATGATGGCAACGCGCTCGCAGCTTGTATCGACGGCGCGCGCCTGAAGCTGTGGGAACGTGTGGGGCATGGGCCGATGGTCGAGTGTCCGGCTGTCTCTTCCGAAACTCTCAAGGCCTTCGCAGCCGCATGTATGGCAGAGAAAAAGCATGAGCGTCTTGCGAGGCGGGGATGTCTTGCGACAAGTCGGGAACCACCGTATCTATAAGGTATAGGTGATATACCATCCGCCGACCGTAATAGGACGGCCAGAAACGGGCAGTAAATGGTCAACGAAGCACAGACAGGTACCGCGCGCGCGGCGTCCCGAACTCGCAAGGCCGACGACATGACCCTGACCGACCGTGCCTACGAGATGATTGAGACACGGATTGTGGCGCTGGACCTGGAGCCGGGGCAGGTGCTGTCTGAATCGCAACTGGTCGAGGAACTGGGCATAGGCCGCACCCCTGTGCGCGAGGCGTTGCAGCGGCTGGCGGCCGAGGGTC
>NZ_PPFE01000015.1 GCF_002917925.1 Roseovarius confluentis
GACCCTCGGCCGCCAGCCGCTGCAACGCCTCGCGCACAGGGGTGCGGCCTATGCCCAGTTCCTCGACCAGTTGCGATTCAGACAGCACCTGCCCCGGCTCCAGGTCCAGCGCCACAATCCGTGTCTCGATCATCTCGTAGGCACGGTCGGTCAGCGTTATATTGTCGATCTTTCGCGCGCGCGGAGAAGCATTATCCAACACGTTCTCTGTGTCTTTGTTCATATTCTGCCTGTCTGTGACCTTTACTGCGGCCGTCGGAGGTGGATACTTCCTCGCCATGTGGAAATCTAAGGTGCTTCGCTCCATGCCGCAAGGCTTGGACGCGTTGCCGGCGGGTCACGACGCGACGGCGGCGCAGCATCCGGAGGCGAAGGCTGCCAGCGTCTCGGCGAGGACTCCGGGCCGCTCTGCCATCGGCACATGCCCGCACCCCTGCCACAACTCCAGCCTCGACGTGGCCAGACCAGCCGCTAGCGCCTTGCCATGATCTGGCGGGCACTCGGGATCGGCAGTGCCGTGCAGAACCAGCACCGGCACGTCGATGCTGTCCAGAACAGGACGATAATCGACCTGTGCGGCGCTCAACCACGCCCCGGCCACCGCGATATCCACCGCCGTGTCTGTCAGCTTCAACCGCTGCGCCCGGCCCCGCGCCTCCTCGACGAGTTTATCGGGCGTGTCCCCGCGGAACCAAACCGCCGGCTCAAGCCCCTCGGCGTGCAGGCAGGCGCTGGTGCTGACCAGCGCAAGCCCTGCCATCCGGTCCGGCCCGCGCCTCTGAAAATGTTCCAGCGCAACAAGCCCGCCCATGCTCCAGCCAACGAGCACGACGTCGCCCGCGACACCGTCCATCACTGCGGCCAAATCGTCTGCGAAATCCGTCATGCGATAACGCCCGGCTTCTTTTAACACGAAAGATCCGCCCCGGCCCCGCAGGTTCGGCGCGATCACGTGCCAGTCCTGCGCAAGCACCGGGATCACGGCATCCCATATTGCTTTCGTGCCCTGTATCCCGTGCACCAGCATCAGGGTGGGCCGGTCGGCGACAACGCGTCCCGCGACAGACACCTCGATCGGACCGTGCGGCGTCACCACCCACTCTTTGCGAATGCCGCTCATGGTCCGAATTCGATCACGCTGCGGATGCTCTCGCCCCGGCGCAGCTTCTCGAAACCGGCATTGATCTCGTTCAGGGTGATCCGGTCGGTGATCAGCCCGTCGAGGTCCAGTTGACTGTCCAGATATTTCCGGCACAGCATCGGGAAATCCCTTCGCGGCCGCGTGTCGCCATAGCTCGACCGGCGGATACGCTTCTCCTGCATAAGCGAGCCCCAGCGGAAACCGACATCCTTCTCGACATCCACCTTGCCCAGCCAGATCACCTCGCCGCCCGGGCGCACCGCCTCGACGCTCAGGCGAAAGGCCGGCTCGTTACCGGCGCTTTCCAACACGACGTCCGCGCCCCGCCCGCCTGTCAGGGAGCGGGCGAGTTCTTCCACGCTACCCGTCTTCGGGTTGATCCGGTGGGTCGCCCCCATCCGGCAGGCCGCATCCAGACGCGCCTCGTTCAGGTCTACGGCAACGACGTTCTGCGCCCCGCCCATCACCGCGCCCTGCACGGCCGCAAGACCTACCGCGCCACAGCCGATCACCATCGCGGTACTTCCAGCGCGGATATCGGCAACGTTCAGCGCAGCACCGACGCCGGTCATCACACCGCAGCCGATCAACGCGGCCCGGTCGAATGGCATTTCCTTGGGCACCGGGATCGCCTGCTGGTCCTCGACCACGCAATATTCCCCGAACGCCCCGAGATACATCAACTGGTGCAGGTCCTGTCCACCGGCCAGCCGCGCCCGCGGGCGCCCGTCAAAGGCAAACCCCGCAGGGCCATTGGCCACGAAGGTCTCGCACAGGATCGACAGGCTCTGGTCGCAGTAGAAACAGTCGCCGCACTTGGGGTTCCACGACAGGATCACATGATCTCCCACCGCCACGCCCTTCGCTTCGGGACCGCAGGCCGTGACCACACCGGCCGCCTCGTGGCCCAGCACGGCTGGCATTCCCAGCCGCAGCGAGCCGTCGATCACCTCCAGGTCCGTATGACAAAGCCCCGCGGCGCGGATCTTGACCATCACATCGCGCGACCCGAGCGCGCCAGGCTCGACATCCTCGATCGTCATCGCCTCGCCCGGGGCGCGCAGCACGGCGGCCCGGAACGTCTTCGGCATCCCGGGGCCCTCCGCCGCGGGTGCCGTCTTCGTGTCGTCGAGTGGGGCCGTCATGCCTGCTCTGGCTGAACCTGGACCACGGCGGCACGAACGTCCGCCTCGGTCATTTCCCAGTCGTTGCCGAAATTCGCGGTGACTTCGCGCATGAACGGCTCGGCCAGGCGCTTGGCAAGGCCCGCATCGCCGGTAACGTCATAGATCAGCGCAAAGGCCAGCTGTGTCGCCGCCACGCCCTCGAAGCTCCATTCAAAGCCCGCGTTGGTGAACTTGCAGACCTCCGCATAGTCCGGCAGATCCTTTCCGTCGACGGTCACGACAACACCGTCGATCGTCCTGTCTCCAAGATACGTCTTCATGATTTCCCCCGTGCATCGGCTTTCGAGCGCATCACTTCCGGGAAAATCCACAGCGATCCGACGCTGAACGGACCGAGAAAGACAATGGCCCATTGCGGTCCGGTCTGCCCCAGGTGTCCCATGTAGAACCATCCCCCGATGGCCGCGAGCGCCACCATCGTGGACAGCGCGATTTTGATCATGACTGGCATCTCAGCCTCCTCCTTCTGATAGTGTTTGCGGGGTCAATCGGGACCCGCGATCTTGGCTCAGGCCATGCCGACCAGCGTCCAGGCCGATGCGCCAAGCCCGGCCAGAACCACGGTCAGGCCCACGGTCCCGTCGCGCCAACGGCTCGGCCACAGGTTGAACAGGCCAGGCATGAACAGCAGGGCGAACCCGGCGATGATAACCACGCTGGTCCAACGCAGTTCGGCCAGGCCAAAGCCAAAGGTCAGGTACAGCACCGCGCCCAGCAGGACGCAGTTCGCCACCACCAGCGCAAAGCCCAGCGGCCGCTTCAGTTCGGGCCGTGTCGACAGCGGGAAGACGCCGGTCAACACGATGGCGGCCAGGCTGGCCACGCAGGCGAACAGCGCAAAGATGAAGGCTGCGGTGATATTCGGCTCGATATTGGCCATGAGGTCGCTCCGTTTGCTCCGGGATGTCTTGGTCGTGCCCGGGCCCGTCACGCGGGCCCGGGCGGAAGTCACTTACTCGGCGGGGGTCGCGTTCGTCGTCTCATCCTTGCCGCGCACCGGCGTGCGGGACACCTTGCGCATGTCCTGGCGGAGGTGCTTGGTGTCATAGCCGTTGAACAGGTGCCCGATCAGGCCACGATTCAGGTCCGACGTGCCGAACAGCCAGTCCATGATCGGGAACGTGAGGTTCATGTTGCGCTCCATCATCAGCGACTGGTCGTGATGCGCCGTGTGGTGGCGACGATTGGTGTTGATGAAGGGCATGTTGCGCACGAACCAGTTTTCCTCGACGTGACAGCAGAAATGCATGAATTCGTAGATCATGTAGATCGAGGTCGTGGTGGCGATGAACAACCAGCCCACATTGGCCGTGAACAGCCAGCCCATCACGATGGCACCGGGGATCGAGATCAACGTGAAGGCCGCCAGCGCATAGGGCGGGAAAAAGGTCACGCGGTAGTCTTTCTGGTCCGCGAACCGCATCTCCACTTCGGTAAAGAACTGGTGATGTTGCAGGGTGTGCCGATTGTAGACCGCGCGTGCGACCGGGTTCTTCGACGGCCGATGCATCACGTAGCGGTGCAGCCACCACTCGAAGAAGTTGCAGAACAGGAAGACCAGCGGCACCGTAAGCCATTCCAGCGGCGTCACCTGGTTGAGGTTCGCGGTATAGATGTAAAGCGCGGTCAGCCCGATCGTGTAGATGATCACGATATGCAGGAAACCGTTGTACCAGCCCGCCACGCGCTGCCGGTAGTTGGCCCGGTACTGGCGCTGGCGTTCGGTCATGTTGGTGTCTTGAAGTTCCATGGTCAGCCTCCGATATACCATTTCTCGATGTGTGATATATTAGAAATATGTTTATGTCAAATACAGTCTTCCAGTTGCCTTGCAAACGTATCCGGGCCGTCAAATACGGTCGAGTGTCGGGATCAATAGCTCGCAAGCATTCCCTGCAAGCTCACTCGGATTGCGACAAGGCAAACAAGAGGCAAGCCGCAAACGGGCAGCGTAGGCACCGCCCCTGCTCCGTTCCGCGTAGAAGCTGTAAATCGAAAATCCGGACCAGATAGCACGGGTTCAGCCGAACTGTGCCCTACCAAGCCGACCAGCAATGTTTCCATCCACATGGAATGCGCTTCTTTGCCGGAACGGCGACCATTGGACCGGCGTACTCATTTCACCACACAAGGAGGATCGCGCACAAACATGCGCGGTCCCCATGAGTTTGCGCAATTTACCTATAACCGTGCACGAGTCGGATAGATGGAGGCTCATAAATTGAACCGTCCCGATGCTGCGCAAGTACAACATGGCCTTCATGCTCATTTCGCTGGCGGCCAGGGGTGTCTTCGTCTTGACCAGCACGTTCCTCTCGGCGCACGCGCAGCGCGCGACGCCCGCGCGCCTCAGGCCTTGCCCGGTGGGCCGCTGGTCCCTCGAACCATTATCTCCGTCGGGATAAGCGCGCCCGTGTCGACCTCCTCTTCCGAGGTCGTGAGCCGCACGATGGCCTCTGCCGCCTTCGCGCCGATGGTGCGCGCCGGGATGCGCACCGTGGTCAGCGACGGTTCAAACTCCTTCGAGCCGTTGAAATCCCCAATCCCCGTGACCGTCATCTGCCCCGGCACCGCAATCCCGCCGCGCATCAGCGCGTGCAGTGCGCCCCAGGCCAACACGTCATTGCCGCAGACGATCGCCGTCGGCAGGTCGCCTTCTGCAATCAGCGCCTCCACCGCGCTTTTCGCTGTCGCCACGCTGTAGGGCGCCACCAGCCGCCACGCCTCGGGTATGGTACAGCCCACAGCCTCCAGCGCGTCAGTCACGCCGGCAAACCGCAGCGACGCACGGTCATTGCCGCCAAGCGGCGGAAAAATCGCGGCAACGCGCTTGTGTCCCAGGGCAGCAACATGCGCCCCGATCAGGTATCCAGCCTGGTAATTGTCCGCCCCCACGCAGGGAAACGCCGCGTCCGGCGAGAAGCTCCAAAGCAACAGCGTCGGCATGTCCTGCTGCGCAAGCAGTTCCAGCGTGTCCTGCGCGTGCTCGATCCCGATCAGGGCCACGCCGTCAACCCGATGCTCCAGCATCTTGCGCGTCAGCGCATATTCCCGGTCCAGGTCGAACCCGTGCGAGGCTAGCAGGATGGTAAACCCCAGATTTTCCACCGCCTCGGAAAAACTCTGGATCAGTTCGGCAAAGATCGCCTGGTCCACCGTGGGCACGATCAGCCCGATTGTGCCGCTGCGAATGCCGTGGATCGTCTGTGCGGCGCGGTTGCGGATATAGCCCAATTGCCGCACCGCGGCATCTATCTTCTTCCGAGTCGACGCCTTCACCAGATCAGGGTGGTTGAAGCTGCGAGACACTGTCGAAGGCGACACCCGCGCGGCCCTTGCCACGGCGATGATATCTGTCTTTTTTTTCATTTTTTCAAACACATATGTCGATTTCAGCAGGGAGAAATGAAAACATTTGCAATATTATTTTCATTCCATACCCTTTCAATCCTCACGCGACAAGCCACTGGGAGGTGACGGCTTGGAGTTCCTGCTCTACTTCGGCGACGTATTCTCGCCATTCAACTTCATGCTTCTGCTGATCGGCACGATTGGCGGGCTGATCCTGGGTGCCACGCCGGGCCTGTCGCCGACCATGGCCGTTGCCTTGCTGATCCCCTTCACGTTCAAGCTCGACGCAACGCAGGGTCTGATCCTGCTGGGGGCAGCCTATACCTCGACGGTCGCCGGCGGCGCGGTCAGTGCTATCCTGCTCAAGATTCCCGGCGCCCCGGCCAACATCGCGACCACTCTCGACGGGCATACCATGGCCAAGAACGGCCAAGGCGCCCGCGCGCTGCAACTGTCCTTCATCTCCTCGGCGATTGGCGGCGTCTTCGGCGTGATGCTGTTGATTTTCCTGACGCCAGTGCTGGCCCAATGGGCGCTGGCCTTCGGACCGTCGCATCTCTTCTGGCTGGCTATCCTCGGCGTCACGGTCATCGGCTCGCTCGATTCTAGCTCCGTGGTCAAGGGTCTCCTGTCGGGGTGCATCGGGCTGTGGCTCGCAACCATCGGCTTTGACGACGTGATGGGTGCGCAGCGCTTCATCTTTCATTCCAGCGTGTCGGGAGGAATCAACATCATCCCGGCTCTTATCGGCCTCTTCGCCATCCCGCAGGTCATTACCATGTTCGCCAGAGGCCGGCAGCAGCATGGGGCCGAGGTCATAAAAGTCGAAAAAAGCCCGATCATGGAGTCCATCCGCGAGGTTTTCCGCCGCACCCGCGCCCTCGGTATCGGCACGATGACCGGCTCGTTCATCGGGCTCATCCCCGGCGTCGGTGGCCAGATCGCGGGGCTTGTCGCCTATGACCAGGCCCGGAAGACCAGCCGCGAGCAAAAGAAATTCGGCACCGGCCACAGCGAAGGCGTGATCGCCGCCGAAAGCGCCAACAACGCTATGGTCGGCCCCTCTCTGGTGCCTTTGCTGACCTTGTCTATCCCCGGCTCGCCGACCGCTGCGGTGCTGCTGGGCGGCCTGCTGATCCACGGCATCTTCCCGGGCAGCGACCTGTTCGAGAACTATCCCGATGTCGCCTGGACCTTCATCAACTCGATGCTGATCGGCCAGATACTGATGTGCATATTCGGGCTTTACGTGGCCGGGCTGGCCGCCCGCGTGGCCCAAGTGCCCAACGCGGTTATGGCCGCCGTGGTGCTGGCCCTCGCCGTCTTCGGCAGCTACTCGGTCCAGAACTCCATGGGCGATGTCTACATCATGGCCGCCCTCGGCACCGGGATGTACTTCCTCGAACGCTTCGGCTTCTCGGCCGCGCCGCTAGTGCTTGGCCTCATCCTCGGCCCCATCGCCGAGGCCAATTTCGTGCAAGGCGCCATGATCGCCAACGCCACCTCCAGCATGGCCGGCTATTTCTTTACCGGCGCGCTGAACCTCACGCTGATCACCATCGTCTTGGCCTCCATCGCCTACTCGGTCTGGATGGAGCTGCGCCAACGGCGCTACCTCAGCAAGGAAGACACACTCGAACGCGAGGAGCAGCCGTCATGACCAACCTGCCCCGCACCCAGCACATCCTCGCCAGCGGTCTGGTCGCGCTTGTCGGAATCTGGGTTGCCTGGCTCAGCTTCACCGGCGAGCCCGCCCGCGCCTTCCTATTTCCGCGCATCATCTCGGTGGTCTTCGTGGCGCTGGCCGTCTGGACCTTCGGCAAGGCGCTCCTGGGCAAGACCAAGGTGGGCCCCGGCCTCAGCCGCATCGCGACCCTGAACATACTGCCCGGAATCGTGGTCATGCTGATCTACGTGTTCTGGGCAGCGCAGACACTGGGCTTTTACACTGCGTCCACCATCGCCTTTTTCATCCTGCTGTCCCTCTACGACCCCGCCCCACACGGCGAGATCCGCACATGGGTCAAACGGGTGCTGATCACGGCCGGTTTCCTGGCCGTGATGTACGGTCTCTTCGCGCTGTTGCTCGGGGTCTTCACCCCGCGAGAGATCCTATTCTGAAAACCAAGAAGCGAAAGACAACTTTCCAAGGGAGGAACCACCAATGAAGAAACTGATTGCAGCCGCATCCATCGCGCTCATGGGCCTGGCCGGCGCCGCTCCGGCACAGGACAACTACCCCGAGCGCCCCGTCATGATGATGGTCAGCTACGGCGCCGGCGGCGCCACCGACTTCCAGGCCCGCATCGTCACAATGACGGCCGGCAACGAAGACGCTCTGGGGATGCCCATCGCCATCGTCAACAAGCCCGGCGCGGGCGGCCGCGTCGGCTGGAACTGGCTCGCGACGCAGGTCGATGCCGACGGCTACACCCTGGGCGCCTACAACGTGCCCCACTTCATCGCCCAGTCCATCGAGGGCGGTGTCGAATACAGCACCGACAGCTTCGAGCCCATCGCCAACTGGGGCGCCGACCCGGCGGTCTTCGTCGTCGGTGCCGACAGCCAGTTCAACTCCATGGAAGACGTGGTGAACTACGCCAAGGAAAATCCCGGCGGCCTCACCTTTTCCGGCGCCGGGCTCTATGTCGGCCACCACATCGCGGCGCTTCAGCTTGAAAAGGCCGCGGGCGTCAAGCTGGCCTACATCCCCAACAACGCGGGTGGTGCGGGCGCCATGAAGGCCGTCATCGCCGGCGACGTGCTGGGCGGGGTCAACAACCTGTCCGACGCGTTTCGCGCCGAAAAGGCCGGCAACGTCAAGATCCTCGGCGTCTTCGACAACGAGCGCAGCGACTTCCTGCCCGATGTTCCGACGATGAAGGAACAGGGCTATGACATCGACAACGCCTCGGTCAATTTCCGCGGCGTGATGGTGCCGAAGGGCACGCCCCAGCCGATCATCGACAAGCTGGCCGAGATCGTCCCCACCATGTTCGAGAACGATCGCGTGAAGGGAAAGATGGAAGCGGGCGGTTCGCCCATGCACGTCATGACCCGCGACGAGGTGATCGAGATGTGGGCCGCCCGCGAGGAAACTCTCAAGGAACTGCTCTCCGGTCTCTGACCCCCCATGCCACCGGGGCGCGCGCCATCAATTGCGCGCCCCTCACCAGAAAGGTTTTGCATCATGAACGCCCCTGACCCCATCGCAGACCTGGATGCCATCATAGCCCGCGCCCGCGCCGCCCAAGGCCGGTACGAGGCCGAAGGCAGCCAACAGCGCTACGACCGCGCCGCAAAGGCCGTCGCATGGGCGATCATGGAACCGGACCGCAACCGGGAACTGGCCGAACTCGCCGTGAAAACCACGGGGCTCGGGAACGTGCCCGACAAGATCACCAAGAACCACCGCAAGACTCTGGGTCTAATGCGCGACATAAAGGGCGTCACCACCTATGGCGTCATCCGCGACGACGCCGCCACCGGCATCACAGAAATCGCCCGCCCCAAGGGCGTGGTTGCCGCTATCGTGCCCTCGACCAACCCCGCCGCCACGCCCGCCAACAACATCATCAACGCGCTGAAATGCGGCAACGCCATCGTCGTGGCCCCCTCGCCCAAGGGCGTGCCCAGCTGCGAGAAACTGCTCGAATTCATCCACGCCGAGTTCGCCAAGATCGGCGAGGATCCCGACCTTGTCGGCATGGTCCCCGCGCCCGGCTCCAAGGACAAAACACAGCGCCTCATGGAAACCTGCGACATGGTCGTCGCCACCGGCAGCCAGAACAACGTGCACCGCGCCCAGACCTCCGGCACACCCGCCGTCGCCGTGGGGGCGGGCAACGTCACCGTCATCGTCGATGAAACCGCCGATCTCGACGCCGCCGCCGAAAAGATCCGCGCGTCCAAGACCTTCGACAACGCCACGTCCTGCTCGTCCGAGAACTCGGTCGTTGTGGTCGAGGCCGTGCGCGACGCCTTCCTCGCCGCCATGGCACGCGCGGGCGGCGCTACGGTCGAGGACGAGGCCGCCGTCCTCGCCGCCCTCTGGCCCGACGGGCATCTCAACCGCGAGGTCATCGCCCAGGACGCCGACAAGATGATCGACGCGCTGGGACTGTCGGGCAAGGTCCCCGAGGGCACCGAGTATATCGCCGTGCCCACCGCCCGCATCGGCCCGGAAAACCCGCTCTCGGGTGAGAAACTCAGCCGCGTGCTTGCGCTCTATTCAGCGAAGGATTTCGGCGACGCCCTCCGCATCACGCGCGACATCCAGCTGTTTCAGGGCGCGGGCCACTCCGTCGGCCTGCACAGCACGGACGACACGCGCCCTATGACGCTGGCCCGCGCCATCCCCACCAGCCGCATCATCGTCAACCAGGCTCATACCTTCGCCACCGGAGGCGCCTTCACCAACGGCATGCCCTTCTCGCTCTCCATGGGCTGTGGCAGCTGGGGCGGCAACTCCATAGACGAGAACGTCCATTGGAAGCATTTCCTGCAATCGACCAAGATCGTGCGCGAAATTCCAGCCAACGAGCCCACGCTCGAGGATATCTTCTCCGACTACTGGAAAGCCACCGGCCAATGAAGCTGCGCTGCGACACACCGCCCGAAGGCACCGTTCGTGACTGGCTTGCCGCCCGCGCGGATCGGGGCGGCACCGCAATCGTCTTCCCCGAGGACGGAACCCGCCTCGACTGGCCTGCCCTGCGGGACGCCGCCCTCGCCTTCGCCCGGGCACTGACAGCCCGTGGCGCGGCCCGCGGCGAAAGCGTCGCCATCGTCGCCCCCAACAGCCGCGACGGGCTCACCGCCCTTTACGGCGCGCTTGCGGGGGGCTTCCGCGCCACCATGATCAACCTCGCGGCAGGCCGCGATGCCATAGCCTACGCGCTCGAGCATTCCGAGGCCCGCTTCGGCTTCGTTCACGACGCCTGTGCCGATCAATTCGCCGCCGCCAACGCCACCAGCGTCATTCCCGTCGCCCTTTCCGAACAGGCTGACGCCGACCTGCACGATGTCGCCCCCCACAACCATGCTCTCCTGATGTACACCTCGGGCACCACGGGCCGCCCCAAGGGTGTGCTGCACACCCATGCCAGCCTTCTGGCCGGGGGCTGGACCACCGCCATCGCCCACGACCTCTCCCAGGCGGACCGCGGCTTCTGCATTCTGCCGATCTACCACATCAACGGCCTCTGCGTGACCGTCATGGGCAGCCTTGTCTCAGGCGGCTCCCTCGCCGTCACGTCGAAGTTCTCCGCCTCCCGCTTCTGGCATCAGGCGGCACAGGCCCAGGTCACGTGGTTCTCCGCCGTACCAACCATCATCTCGCACCTGCTGCACGGCACTGACGAGCCCAGCCCGGAGGTCCGCAACCGCCTTCGCTTCGGTCGCTCCGCCTCCTCGGCGCTGGCGGTCGAGACGCAATCCGCCTTCGAGAGCCGCTTTTCCGTGCCCCTCATTGAAACCATGGGCCTCACCGAAACCGCCGCCCAGATCCTCTCCAACCCACTGCCCCCCGCCACACGCAAGATCGGCTCCTCGGGCATCGCCTATGGCTGCGACATCCAGATCCAGGACACGACCGGCGCCCCCGTACCCGCGGATACGGAGGGCGAAATCACCGTGCGCGGCGCCAACGTGATGCAGGGCTATCTCAAAAACGCGCAAGCCACCCGCGACACGTTCCGCAACGGCTGGCTGCGCACCGGCGACCTCGCCCGCATGGACGCCGAAGGCTACGTCTTCGTCACCGGGCGCCTCAAGGAACTAATCATCAAGGGCGGCGAAAACATCGCCCCCCGCGAAGTGGACGAGGCGCTTTACACCCATCCCGATGTGATCGAGGCCGCCGCCTTCGCCAGGCCCTGCACCACCTATGGCGAAACCGTCGAGGCGGCGGTGCGCGTTCGCGACGGCTCCACCCTCAAGAGCGCCGACCTGATCGATATCTGCCGCGACCGTCTCGGCGCGTTCAAATCCCCCGACGAGATCCACTTCCTCGACGAACTGCCCAAAGGCCCCTCGGGCAAGATCCAGCGACTGAAACTCGCGGAAATCCTCGAACCCGCCGACCGCTGACGGCACATCCCCGTCTCGACCTGCACCCAACCTTCAGCGTTCCGGGAATACCTCTCCGAACACCCGTCCCGGGCCAGACCCGGGACCTCTTACGTCTCTTGGCAAGAGGCCGCGGCTCGGGGGCCCGGGCGGAACATGCGAACGGCACCATTCCGCGATGCCTTACGCGGCCCCGCTCGCTCTATACGGTTTTGCTCTATGGGTGCTGCACAGCATCGAACCTGCCCCTGGGGTTGCCGGGATGGGTATGGGCCTCATCTTCGTCGCCCGTGGATACTGATGGTTCACATGGCGCAGTGGCATCGGCTAAATCTTTCGCTCATCGATGTAGGCTATGGCACTGTGGCCACGGCACTCACGGGAGTGCGATTGGTATGCGGTCTAAACTTAATTTGGCTGAACGCCTGAATGAATTCATTCTGCCAGCGCGCGCATCACTTCTATCAGGTCGGATTTGCCTTCAAAGCCGATACCGGGCAGTTCAGGCATGAGGATGTGCCCCTTTTCGACCTGCACCCCGTCTGGGAAGCCGCCGTAGGGCTGGAAGAGATCCGGGTAGCTTTCGTTGCCGCCCAGACCGAGCCCAGCCGCGATGTTCAGTGACATCTGGTGGCCGCCGTGCGGGATGCAGCGCGACGGCGACCATCCGAGTTCGTTTAGAACATCGAGCGTACGCAGGTATTCGACAAGCCCGTAGGACAGCGCACAGTCGAATTGCAGCCAGTCCCGGTCGGGCCGCATCCCGCCATGGCGTAACAGGTTGCGCGCATCCTGATGCGAGAACAGGTTCTCACCGGTCGCCATGGGACCGGGATAGAATTCAGCCATCGCGGCCTGAAGCTGATAGTCAAGCGGATCACCGATTTCCTCGAACCAGAAGAGCGGGTATTGCCGCAGCATCTTGGCATAGGAGATCGCGGTCTCGAGATCGAAGCGCCCGTTGGCATCCACGGCCAGTTGCGCCTCGGTTCCGATCTCCGTCAGCACCGCTTCGATCCGGCGCTGGTCTTCGTCGATGGACGCGCCCCCGATTTTCATCTTCACGACGTTGTAGCCGCGGTTGACGTAGCCGCGCATCTCATTGCAAAGCGCGGTGTCGTCCTTGCCCGGATAGTAGTAGCCACCGGCGGCATAGACGAAGACGCGCGGGTCCGCCTCGCGCCCCTTGCGGTCGGCCAGCAGGCGGAACAGGGGCTTTTCCTCGATCTTGGCAATTGCGTCCCAGACGGCCATGTCGATGGTGCCAACCGCGACCGAGCGTTCGCCGTGGCCGCCCGGCTTTTCGTTCTGCATCATGGCCGCCCAGACCTTGTGCGCGTCCAGATTGCTGCCCTCGTCGTTCAGGAGCGATGCGGGTTCTGCCTCGAGGATGCGGTCGCGGAAGCGCTCGCGGATGAGACCGCCCTGGCCGTAACGGCCATTGGAGTTGAAGCCATAGCCGACCACCCGGCGTCCATCCCTGACCACGTCCGTCACGACGGCCACCAGGCTCGCCGTCATCTTGCTGAAGTCGATATAGGCATTGCGGATGGGTGACGAGATCGGCTTGGTCACCTCACGGATATCAACGATTTTCATGGGCGTGTTCCTTGTTCGGGCTTGCTGTCGCCTTGGTTTCTGGCACGTACGCTTGGTAAGCGGAGGCCTAATATCACGGCAGCGGAACGTGCAGAACGTAGCGGAAAAGAGCGAAGAACGCGATCATGACCGCCGCGCCACTGCCAGCGTAGAGCATTGCAGTCATCGGCGTCCATTTGTCATGCATCGCCGCGACGAGGCCGCCCGCGAAGGCGATGGCGCCACTGGCCAGAAAGCCGATATGAGGGATGGCGAGGCATCCCGCGAACATGGCCACCATCAACAAGACCCTGCGCCACCAGGTGCCGGTTCCGAAGCCGCCGCTATCGCTCGGATGCAGGAAGCGCGTGACCAGCGACAGCCCGGCCGTCAGGATCATCAGGATCGCGACGGTGCGGGGAAACACCTGGCTGTCACGGTCGGAATACCCCGTGGTGTCATAGAGCGCGACGATCCCCATGATCACGAAAAGCGCGGAAATCACCAGCGATCCGATATGGCCTTCCCGGTGGCGTTGCTGGTCTGGCATCAGGTCTGCTCCCGTGCTTTCTTGCGGCGCCGCCTGGCCGTGTAGAGCGGCAGAAACAGGGTGATCAGCGTGAATGCGATAATCCCCTGCGAGATGGGACGCCCGAAAAACATGCCGAAGAGGTTGCCCGTGGCCGAACCGATGGTCCAGCCCTGTACGAAACCCTGTTCTGCAATGGGGCCCAGGATCAAGCCCAGCACGATGGGCGAGGCGGCGAAGCCGAAGCGTCCCACGACCCAGCCAAAGACGCCGAGGCCCAGCATCAGGATCACGTCAGTGACGCTGTTGCGGATCGAGAAGGTGCCGATGATGGTCATGAAACCCACCGTCGGCACGAGCACGGCCTTGGGGATATTCACGATCGACTTGTAAGCGTAGCGCCCGATCAGAAGGCCCGCGGGCAGCATCAGGACGGTGGCGATCAGCAGGCCGTAGATGAAGGTAAAGACGATAGAGCCGCTCTGGGTGAACATCGTGGGGCCGGTACGTACACCCTGCACCAGCAGGGCACCAAGCACGATGGCATCGGGCGGCGTGCCGGGAATGCCCAGAACCAGCGTCGGGATAAAGCCGCCGCCCACGGTGGCGTTGTTGGCGGATTCGGTCGCGAGGATGCCGTCGGGTTCGCCCTCGCCGAATTTCTGGTCGGGCTTGCCGGTGCGCTTGGCCTCGGAATAGGCGACGAGCCCAGCGACCGAGCCGCCCGCGCCGGGCAGGATGCCGATCAGGGTCCCGATGACCGACGACCGGATCAGGTTGAACTTGGAGCGCGTCGCGATGCGGAACGCCTCGCCGATGCGGACCGAGCGCACGTCCTCTTCCATCTTGAGGTGGCGGTCGGGCGTCGCAACAAGGTCGATCAGCACCGGGATACAGTAAAGCCCGATCAGCGCGCCGATAACGCCGAAGCCGCCGACCAGCATCTGGCTGCCGAAGGTAAGCCGGATATCGGCCGAAACCTCGGCCACGCCGACGGTGGAAAGCAGCATGCCGAAGGCGCCACCCGCCAGCCCCTTCATCAGGTTCCCGGTGGACAGCGACGCGATCAGTGAGAGACCGAAGATCGACAGCCAGAAATACTCGATCGGCCCGAAGGCCAGCGCCACCTTCGACAGGGGCGGCGCCAGCAGCAGGAGCGAGAACGCCCCAACAAGCCCACCGACAACCGAGGCGAAGCAGGCGAGTGCCACCGCGAGGTCGCCGTCCCCGCGCTTCGCCATGGGGTAGCCGTCAAACGTGGTGGCGATTGCCGAGGGCGTGCCGGGCGTGTTCAGCAGGATCGCCGCGTAGGCCCCGCCATAGATTGCCCCGGTATAAATCGCCCCCAGCAGGATCAGCGCCGAGGCGGGATCCATGCTGAACGTGATCGGCACCAGCACGGCCAGCGCCATCGTTGCGGTAAGGCCCGGAATCGAGCCGACGATCGTGCCCGCCACGACACCGAACAACGCCAGGACCAGGTTGAAGGGTGTCAGGGCGGACAGGAAGTGACCGAATTCCATGTGTCGGGCCTTTGCGCGGTCAGCTTATTCGATCAGTCCCGCTTCGCGCGCATCGCTGAGATATTCCTCGCTGCGCGCGGCCATGAAATCGTCCATGCCGTCCGCCTCGACATCCAGCATCGCAAAGCCGTTATCCAGCATCTGCTGACGGAACTCGGGGTCGTTGTTGATTTCGGCGATCATGTCAGACCACATTTTGGTGACCTCGTCGCTGGCGGAATTGGGCAAGGCGATCCCGCGATAGGCGCCGCCCACCATGTCATAGCCCAGCTCCTTGAAAGTCGGAACATCCGGGAAAAGCGGATGACGTTCTTCCATCGCGACGGCCAGCATGCGAACTTCTTCGCCCTGCGTCGCGGCGACGGTGGAATAGCCCCACTCCGCCTTGACCTGGTTGCCAAGCAGAGCCGTCACGGCCGCGCCGGTGCCCTTGAAGGGAACGTAGGTGGTCTGGATTTCGGCCATCTTGTCGAACTTGATATGCGCAAGGTGGTTCGCTGTGGCCTTGCCCGAGCCCGACATGGTGACCTGCGCCGGATTCGCCTTGGCGTCCTCGACCAGGTCTTCAAGCGTCTGGTAGGGGCTGTCGGCCCGCACGATGATCGCATCCGGCGTGAAGTGGAACATGTGGAAGACGTTCAGGTCTTCGGTCTTGAACCCCACATCCTTCTGCGCCGGCTTGATGATGATATGGGGCAGGTTGACGCCCATGATTGTCTGACCGTCATCGCTGAGGCCGTTAAGCGTGGCCCAGGCGACCGCGCCACCGCCGCCGGGCTGGTACGAGATCACCATGTCCTGGCCGAACGTGTCCTTGAAGAACGGTTGCTGAAAGCGTGCGGAAATGTCGGACTCTCCCCCGGGTCCGAACGGGATGATATAGTTGACCGGCCCGTTGAGTTCGGCGGCAGCGGCACCAGTTGCCAGCGATGCGGTCACGGCCAGCGCCGCGCTCATCTTCAGAAATGTTCTCTTCAGCATGTATTCCTCCCAGAGTTGCCTACTATCGGCGTTTTCGCCGTCTTGATTATGCGTTGGCCTCCTTCAACGCGTTCATGAACCGGTCGCGGATCACCACCGGATCGGTCGTGATGACCGAAACCGGGATGTTCCCGCTTTCGCATTTGCACACGATTATGGTCATCTTGTCACCGTCCAGCGCGTCTTTCATGACGGCTGCGCAGTCTTCGGCCTGGCACTCGATGACGTTTTCGCACCCGCAGGCCTCCGCCACCCTGGCCAGCGACGTCTTCATGCCGGCATAAGTCGGCTGGTCGCCGGTGGAGCCATAACTGCCATTGTCGATGATCAGCAGGATGAAATTGTCGGCCACGTTGTTGGCGATGGTGGGCAGCGTGCCGAAATTGGTCAGGACCGAGCCGTCACCGTCGATCGAGATCACCTTTTTCGACTGGGCCAGGGCCACGCCCAGCCCGATGGACGAGGCGAGACCCATGGTGCCCAACATGTAGAAATTCGTCGGCTGGTCATCCAGCATGTGCAATTCCTGGCTGGGCAGGCCGATATTGCAGACCACGAAATGATCCGAGATCAGCGGGACCAGCGTGCGCAGGACGTCAGATCGGATCATGTCAGTACCCTTTCCAAAAGGTGGCATCCGTCAGGATCGCGACCGGTTTGTTGCACATGAAGGTATATTCCAGGATCCGGTCCAGTTCTTCGGCGTCGGATTCATGATGGAAGTGATAGGTCGGGATGTGAAGCTGATTCAGCAGCGCCTTGGTGTGCACCGCCATTTCCACCTGGCAGGCCACCGGCTCGCCCAACTCTCCGCGATAGGAGATCAGCATGGGCAGCGGCATGCGGTAGAACTGTGTCAGCGTCACCAGCGTGTTGATCGTCACCCCCAGGGCGGTGTTCTGCATGATGATCGCGGACCGCTTGCCGCCCATGAAGGCGCCGGCGCAGATGCCGATGCCTTCGTCTTCCTTGTTCGCGGGGATGTGATGGATGTCCTCGCATTGGTCAATTTCGGCAATTACACCGGCAAGCTGTTTGCACGGGACCGTCGTGACCAGTTTGACGTCGTTCTTGACCAGATCCGCGACGATCTTTGCGTCGATGCTCACGCGCAGGCCTCCCCCTCGATGCGTTCATGTTCCACGATCTTGCGCGATAAGAGAAGCTTTAACAAACCAACATTCTTTTCTCATTTGTAAATCTCTGCTTTAGTAAAGCGCGCCTTTGGTCCTGCTATGAAAGCGTTCTGCCATGTCGATCACGCTATTCAAGACCCTTATCGCCGTCGCCGAGGAAGGCAGCTTCAATGCCGCGGCAGACCGCGTCTGCGTCACCCATGCGGCGGTGGGCCAGCAGATGAAGCGACTGGAAGAGACGCTGGGCGTGGCGCTCTTCGACCGCTCGCAGAAGTCCCCGCGCCTGAACCAGCTGGGGCGCGCCATGGTGCCCAAGGCCAAGGAGGTCGTCGCCTCCTACGAGACGATCCTCGACGACCTGACCGGCGATCCGCGCCTGATCGGGGATATCGTGCTGGGGGCGGTGCCGTCGACACTGCGCGGGCTTGTGCCCAAGGCGATGAAGGGGCTGATTGGACAGTATCCGGACCTGCGCATCCGGTTGGTGCCGGGGCTGAGCCCGACCTTGCAGGAGATGGTCGAGACCGGCACCGTCGACGCCGCGCTGGTCAGCGAGCCAAGCCGGACGCCGGCCACGATGACCTGGATGCCGTTCGCGGTGGAAAAGCTTGTGCTGCTTACCTCGGTGGAAGTAACCGAAACCGACCCCGAGCGCATCCTGTCCGCCAAACCCTTCATCCGGCACAGCGCGCTGTCGGCCATCGGGGTGATGGCCGAGGATTGGCTGGCGCGACGCAGGCTGAAGGTGCGCGACATGATGGAGATGAGCTCTCTCGACACGATCGCGAGCATGGTGGCGCATGATCTGGGCGTGTCGATCGGCCCGGATTTCTGCGTTCCGGACCCGATCTTCGGCAGCCTTCGCAAGCTGTCGCTGGGGCCCACGGCGCCGTCTCGGACATTAGGCATTCTGAGCCGGGCGGATTGCTCGAAATACCGGCTGGTCGAGCGGTTCCTCGACGAACTCATCGAGACTGTCGAGGCCCATGGCGGGCGGACGGTTTCTAAAGAGATGGCTTAGATAATCGCAAATTATCTTGCCTTGCTAAAGGCCGCTTTTGCCACAGAATGAGCCCGAACGAGGATCAGACGACAGGAGCACCGGGCAGTTGGTGGCGTTCAAGACCGTGGATGACAGAACACTGAATGATATCAGGGCGATCGTCGGGGAGACCGCCTGCAAGTCCGGTCAGGATGCCGCGCGCTATTACGAAGACCCACGCGGCAGCTTCACCGGCAAGGATTGTGTTGTCGTCCTGCCCGAAACCACCGACCAGGTGTCACAGATCGTCCGGCTGTGCAACGCCGCCGGCATCGCGATCATTCCCTATGGCGGAGGCACAGGCGTGGTCGCAGGACAGCTTTCGCTGGACAGCGACGCGGCCATCATCCTGTCGCTGGAGCGGATGAACCGGGTGCGCAGCGTGTCGCCGGATGATTTCGTGATGGTCGCCGAGGCCGGCTGCGTGCTGGAAAACATCCACGCCGAGGCCGCACGACACGACCTGATGTTCCCGCTCAGTATGGCGTCGAAGGGCAGTTGCACCATCGGCGGAAACCTGGCCACCAACGCGGGCGGCATCCAGGTGCTGCGCCATGGCAATGCCCGCGACCTTTGCCTGGGGATCGAGGCGGTAATGCCGTCGGGCGACGTGTTGGAGGAGTTGAGCCCCCTGCGCAAGAACAACACAGGCTATGACCTGCGGCACCTTTTGATCGGCAGCGAAGGCACCCTTGGCATCATCACCGCCGCCAGCCTGACCTTGAAACCGCTCGACCCGGAGGCCGTGACCGCCTTTTGCGCCATCTCGTCACCGGCGGATGCGTTGCGGACCCTGCGCACCCTGCGCAGGGCCATCGGCAATCGCATGAACGGGATGGAGTTGATGAGCGGTTTCGGCGTGGACCTCGTTTGCGCGCATTTCCCGACGCTGAGGAAACCCTTTGCCGAGGATCATCATTGGTACCTGCTGATCGATGCCGCGGGGAACCCGGGCGTGCGGGATGAGACCGAGGCGGCGCTGGCGGACTGTATCGAGAAGGGGTTCATGCTCGACGTCGTGATGGCCGAATCCGAAGCTCAGCGCAGCGCACTCTGGTCGCTGCGCGAGCATACGCCCGACGCCAACCGCAAGACCGGCGCGTTTTGCAGCAGCGATACCGCGGTGCCGATCGGCCAGATCGAGGCGTTCGTGTCGGGGACGCATGCGGCGATCACCGGCGTTCACGAAGGGCTGCGGACGAACAGCTATGGTCACATCGGCGACGGGAACATTCACCACAACGTCTTTCCGCCGGAGGGCATCGCCAAGGCCGACTTTTTGCAAGCTCACCCCGCCATCGCCAACCGCGTACGGGAGGCGATCAACGAAGCGACTTTGGCACTGGGCGGATCGATCAGTGCCGAACACGGGATCGGTCGCCTGAAACGGAATGATCTGAAGCGGCATGCAAGTGCCAGCAAGATGGTCCTCCTCCGACAGATCAAGCAGGCCATCGACCCGAAAAACATCATGAACCCCGGCGCACTTGTGGATTGGAGCGGCTGCGCGGACTGAGACGTCAGTCCCGGCAAGACGCTCAAAAGAGTTCGGAAGACTTTGCATAGTCCAGCTTGGGCCGTGAGTGACGCTTGGGAAGGACAGCGAACAGTGGCCCCTCTTGCGAATGGTTGTTTGCCACGATGGGCCGATCCTGCGCGAACCGGCCCTTTTCGATAGGTGTCGGAGGCAAAGCACCAAGCGCCGCCTCAGAATGCCTGCGTGAGCGAGACCCTGAACGTCCGCCCCGGCGCCTTGCGCGTGGGCGAGGACAGATGCCCGACATAATTCTTGTCGAACGCGTTCTCGATCCCGAACCGCACCTCGGTATCTTCCAGCCAGTTTGTCTCGGGCTTCCAGGTGGCGCGCAGATTATGCACCGTCGTGTCGCCCAGATCCGCGCCCAGCGCGTCGAAACGGTCGGCGACATGCACAATCTCCCAGCTGAGGTCGAGGTCGTCACCGACCCGCTGGCCGACCGTCAGTTGCAGCCGGTCCGCCGCACTATTGCGCCAGGTATCGGAGGTGCCGTCGGGGTTGTATTCCCGCCCCTCGCCGACATGCCCGGCGAAATCGACATAGAAACCGCCCGCCGTGCCATAGGACGCCTCAAGCTCCAGCCCCTCGGTCGTCACGCCGTCAAGGTCGGTCCCCGTCGCTCCGGCCACCGTATAGGTGGTGATGTCCCACAGCTTCGTCTGGTAAAGGTTGCCGCGCACGGTGAACGAGTCGCCTCCTGCGAACACGTCGGTGCCGGTATAGGCGGCACCGATCTCGAACGTGTGCGACTTTTCCGTCATGGCCAGCCGGCGCTGCGAGGTGGGCGTGGAATCAAGGTCATCGATAAGCGGCAGGCCTTCGGTATAAGCGGCGCTGCCGAACACCGAGATCCCGTTGCCGAAATCATAGGCCAGCGCCAGCCCCCCCATCAGCGCATCGTTGCTGTAGCTGTCGGGCACCCCGGCCAGCGGCGCCGAACTTTCGATCCTTGAGCTTTCATAGCGCAGCGCCGGCGTTACCGTCACCGGGCCGATCGTCATCTCGTTCACCACGAAGGCGGCAAACCGGTCATCCGTGCCGCCCGGTGCCGCGGCCGCGTCAAGGCGCTTTTTGTGAATACCTTCGATCCCGGCCAGCATGTCATGCTCGACCTGCCCCGTCGTGAACAGCGCCCGGTTCGAGAGGGTCAGCTTTGTCGTCTCGTAACGGTTGTCGGCACAGATCACGCCAAAGAACGGATTGGCGCAGAACACCGCCACGGGCTGTCCGCCCTGGAAGGGCGAGCTTCCGTCGATATAGGTCGTGTCGATCTTCTGGTCGGCATAGGACAGGTTCGCCCGCAGGTCGATCAGGTCGTTGACCGGGTTGAACCGGTATTCGACGGTCGTCTGTTTCGTGTCGGTGATGCGGTCGACCCGGCCAAAGTCGCCCGATGTCGTCTGGAACTGGTCATAGGGCACGTCCTTGTCGTCGGCCTCGGTCCGTGAATGGCTGAACATCAGCGAATGCGCATCGTCCTGACCAAAGGTGAACCGGGCCTTGGCCAGGAAGGACGGCGTCTCGAACGAACTGTTGCCGATCTTCGTGCCGTCCCCGGCCTCCAGCGTGCCCTGCTCGCGCCAGGTGTAGTTCAACAGGAACTCGGCCCCCTCGGCGGGCATCCACGCAAGGTTCGTCGAACTGGTGAACCCATGTCCGTTCGAGCTGAACTCCAGCGTCTGCGACCCGCCAAACCCGGGCACCCCGCCGGTGAAATCCGACGCGTCTTTCGTCTCCAGCTTCACGACGCCCCCCACGATGCCGGAGCCATAGGCGAAACTGCCGATCGTGCCGCGGATCACCTCGACTTCCTTGTAGAGCAGCGGATCGGTGAAGAGCTGCGTGCCCAGCCGATAGATCTCTTCCGAACCGACCGAGGCGCCGTCGATCTGCACGGCGATCTTCTGGTCCGAACCGTAAGTGGTGTTGGCC
This sequence comes from Roseovarius confluentis, assembly GCF_002917925.1. GTDB lineage: Bacteria > Pseudomonadota > Alphaproteobacteria > Rhodobacterales > Rhodobacteraceae > Roseovarius > Roseovarius confluentis. Next base: position 22,007 of record NZ_PPFE01000015.1, read on the forward strand.
CCGAACCCGCGAATGTTGATCCCCGACCCCTGCGGCGTGGTGCCGTTCACCAACGTCACACCGGGAACCGAGTCGATCAGCTGCGCGACGGTGCTGGCCTGCCGGTCCTTGATTTCCTCTTCGTCGACAACGGTCCGCGGCAGCGCGGTGCCGAATGTCAGGTCCCGTTTGCCGGGTGTCAGGACCAGGGTCCCCAGAAAGCCGGGCTCGTCCTGCGCCATGGCCGTTCCGGCCAGGGACAGGCAGACGAGCGCGGTCGTCCCACGCATGAATGTGGTAAGCATGAACGCCATCCTTGTTGCACGTTTGTAACCGGTGCTTGCGAAGGGCTGGCGCGGTAGATTGATTGGTTTGCGGTGAAGGTCACCACGATGGGTTGCACCGTTACTCATAACCAAGTAAAACAGTCAAGTAATTTATCGACAGCCACGCTCCAAAGCATCGCGAGCCAAGCCATCGGACCCACCTTCACTCCGAGGATGCCCAATGAGCGAGCGATCTGCCCCCACCCCCGCTTCGATACGCGCCTTCCAGGCCGAGAACCCCAAGATGCGCACCCGCGATCAGGCCGACGCGCTCGGGATGTCCGAGGCCGAGCTTGTCGCCGCCCATGTCGGTCGCGGCACGGTGCGGGTTGCCGCGCATCCCGACCGGATCATCCCCGCCGCCGAGAAGCTGGGCGAGGTCATGGCCCTGACCCGGGTCGAGGCCTGCGTGCACGAAAAGGTGGGCGAATACGGCAACTACCATCCCGGCGAACATGCCGCGATGACCCTGACCGAGGATATCGACCTGCGGATTTTCCAGTCGCACTGGGTTCACGCCTTCGCCGTGGAAACCCCGTCGGATGAAGGCCCGCGCCGGTCGCTCCAGGTGTTCGACGCCGCCGGCGACGCCGTGCACAAGATCCACCTGCGTGACACCTCGCATCATGATGCCTGGGCAGGCATCACGGGCGGCCTCGCGCACGAGACTCAGGCCGAAGGTCAGACAGTCGCGCAGCGACAACCCGTCGAAGCACCAAAATCGCGGCCCGACAAGCTCGACATCCTGCGCGAGGAATGGGCGCGCCTGACCGACACGCACCAATTCCTGCGCCTGTGCTCGAAGCTGAAGATGAACCGGCTGGGCGCTTATCGCATCGCGGGCGCGCCCTTCGTGCGACAGCTCGATCCCACCGCGGTCGATGCGATGCTGCACGCCGTACGCGATTCCGGGATCGAGATCATGCTTTTCGTCGGCAACCGCGGCTGCATCCAGATCCATTCCGGCCCGATCCGCAACCTGCGCCCGATGGGACCGTGGCAGAACGTGATGGATCCCGGATTCAACCTGCACCTGCGGCGTGACAAGGTGGCCGAGGTCTGGGCGGTCGAAAAACCCACCCAACGCGGCCCCGCCATCTCGGTCGAGGCTTTCGATGCCGAAGGCGGCCTGATCTTCCAGACCTTCGGGCTGGGCAAGGAAGGACGCGATTCGCGGCCCGAATGGGGCCGGATCGTCGCGGACCTGCCTTCGCTCGAGGAGGTGCCGGCATGATGTGCGGAAAGTCGAAAAGCGTCGCGATCGCCACGCTCTGCACGTCGATGGTCGGTGCCTTCGTTGCGCTGGCCGTCAGCGCGCAGCAGGCCGAGACCCCCGCCAATCCACATGCCGAGATCCTGTCCATCGGCAGCGCGGTGACCGAGATCGTCGTCGCGCTGGGGCAGGACCACCGGCTGAAGGCGCGCGACACCACCTCGACCTACCCGCCCTCGGTGCAGGACCTGCCCGACGTGGGCTACATGCGCGCGCTCTCGCCCGAGGGCGTTCTGTCGGTTGGCCCCTCCCTCATCATCGCAGGCGAAGGCGCCGGCCCGCCCGAGGCGCTGGACGTGATCCGTGCCGCCGATGTCGAGTTCGTCGAGGTGCCCGACGCCCTGACCACCGACGGCATCCTGCGCAAGATCGACATCGTGGGCGACGCGCTTGGCGTGCCCGAGCAGGCCGATGCGCTCGCCGCCGAGGTCGAGGCCGAGATGCAGGCGGCCATCGAGGACGCCCGCCGCCCCGAGGCCGACAAGAAGCGCGTGCTTTTCGTGCTGTCGACCCAAGGCGGCCGGATCAACACCTCGGGCACCGGCACCGCCGCCGACGCGATCATCCGCATGGCCGGCGGCGTGAATGCGATCTCTGAATTCGAAGGCTACAAGCAGGTCACCGACGAGGCGATAGGCACGGCCGCACCTGACGTGATCCTGATGATGGACCGCACCGGCGATCATGCAGCCGACGATGATACGCTCTTTGCCATGCCCGCGATCCGCCTGACGCCCGCGGCACAGGACCGTACAGTGGTGCGCATGGACGGCCTTCTGCTGCTGGGCTTCGGCCCCCGCACCGCGACTGGTATCCGCCAGCTCAACGCCGCGCTTTACGGCACGGACAGCTAGACCATGGCCGCCGTCACCGATATCGACGCCGCCCCACGTGACCGCGCATCCCGCGCGCGCGCCCTGCATTGGGCGCTGGCGGCCGCGCTGATCCTCGTGTCCCTCGCCAGCCTTCAGGTCGGCGCGACCGACGTGAGCCTCTCGAACCTCGCGGCCAAGCTGGCGCAGGGCGAGGCGCTGACCCGGATGGATCGCGTCGTGCTGTGGGATATCCGCCTGCCGCGCCTTGCCATGGGCGGCCTTGTCGGTGCGGCACTTGCGGTGTCGGGGGCCGCGATGCAGGGGCTCTTTCGCAACCCGTTGGCCGATCCCGGTATCGTCGGCGTGGGTGCCGGCGCCGGGCTGGGGGCCATCCTCGCCATCGTGCTGGGCGGGCTCCTGCCGCCGTGGGTCAATACCCTCACCGGCAACCAGTTGACGCCCTTCGCCGCGTTTCTCGGTGGATGGGGCTCGACCCTCCTGCTCTACCGCGTCGCCACGAGCCACGGACACACGTCTGTGGCCACGATGCTGCTGGCGGGCATCGCGCTCGGGGCGCTGGCCGGCGCGGTGTCGGGCATTCTGGTCTATATCGCCGACGACACGCAATTGCGCGACCTGACCTTCTGGGGCTTGGGCTCTCTGGCAGGGGCCAGCTGGGCCAAGGTGCTGACGGCGGGGCCGATGATCCTGCTGGCGCCAGGCGCCGCGCTGACGCTGGGGCGCGGCCTGAACGGGCTGGCCCTGGGCGAGGCGACGGCGGCCCATATCGGCGTCAGCGTCCAGCGCCTGAAAACCATCGCGATCCTCGCTGTCGCGGCGGCCACCGGTGCCGCCGTCGCGGTTTCTGGCGGCATCGGCTTCGTCGGCATCGTCGTACCGCACCTTCTGCGGCTCGCCTCCGGCCCGGACCACCGCACGCTGCTTCTGAACTCAGCGCTGCTTGGCGCCATCCTGCTGATCCTCGCGGATGTCATCGCACGGGTCGTGATCGCCCCTGCCGAACTGCCCATCGGGATCGTCACGGCGGTGCTCGGGGCGCCGGTCTTCCTGTGGATCCTGCTGACACGCCGGGGGCTTGCCGATCTATGAGCTTCATCGCCGAGAACATCCGCGTCTCCTATGGCAACCGCGAGGCCCTGCGCGGCGTTTCCTTCAACGCCGATCCCGGCGCGTTCACTGCCATCGTCGGCCCCAACGGCTCGGGCAAGTCCACGCTGCTGGGGGCGATGACGGCCTCCCTGCCCCATACCGGCGCGGTCCGCTTGAACGGCCGCGACATAGCGGCGATGAAACCGTGGGAACTGGCCTCCGAACGTGCGGTCCTGCCTCAAGCGGCGCGCCTGGCCTTCCCGTTCACGGTAATCGAGGTGGTGCGCCTCGGCCTGCAATCGGGCACCGCCGGCGACCGCCCCGAGGTGCCGATGCAGGCCCTCTCCCGCGTCGGCCTCGCTCATTACGCCAACCGCACCTTTCAAGAGCTGTCCGGCGGCGAGGCGCAGCGCGTCATGCTGGCCCGCGTTCTGGCCCAGGTCTGGAGCCCGGTCGAGCATGGTCGCCCCCGCTGGCTGTTGCTGGACGAACCCGTCAGCAGCCTCGATATCGCGCACCAGTTGCAGGTGATGGAGATCGCCCGTACCTTCGCCCGCGCCGGCGGCGGCGTGATTGCCGTCATGCACGACCTGAACCTGACGGCCCTTTTTGCCGACCGCGTCGCCGTCCTGTCCGAAGGGCAGCGCCTGGCCTTCGGCACGCCCGCCGAGGTGCTGACCGATGAAACCCTCTCGCTGGCGTATGGCTGCGAGCTGCGTGTTTGCTCTCCACCGCCCGCCGGTGTGCCCTATATACTGCCGCACGCGGCCTCTGCCTGAAAGGATACCCGGTGCGCCTTGCCATTCTCTTTTCCTGCTTCGCGGCGCCCGCGCTGGCCCAGCCCGCTGCGGATATCGTCATTCTGGGCGAAGTTCATGACAATCCCGACGCCCATCTGGGCCAGGCCGCGGCGATTTCCGAATTGCAGCCCAGCGCGGTCGTCTTCGAGATGCTGACCGCTGGCGAGGGTGCCCGCGTCAATACCGACCGGTCGTTGGCCGAAGAGGCATGGACAGCCAGCGGCTGGAGCGATTTCGACCTCTACGCCCCCATCTTCGACGCGCTGGAGGGCGTAACGATCATCGGCGCCGCCGCCCCACGCGACAGCGTGCGCACGGTCTATACCGAGGGTGCCGCCAAGATCTTCGGCACCGACGCCGCGCGTTTTGGCCTGGACACGGTCCTGCCCGACGATCAACAGGCCTTGCGCGAAGAGATGCAATTCTCCGCCCATTGCGAGGCCATGCCACGCGACATGATGGCCGGGATGGTCGCCGTGCAACGCTACCGCGACGCGGTGTTCGCCCGCGCAGCACTCGACGCGCTCGACACCCACGGCGCGCCTATCGTCGTGATCGCCGGAAACGGCCACGCCCGCACCGACTGGGGCATCCCCGCGATGATCGCCCGGGCCGCACCCGACGTCAGCACGCACTCCATCGGCTTTGTCGAGGCCGGGACCGACACGCCCTTCGATGAAACCCGCACCGTGCCCACGGCCCAGCGGGACGACCCCTGTGCTTCGCTCACCAACCAGTAAGGACCCCAGGATGTATCTTGCCATGAACCGCTTCACCGTGCCCCTTGAGAACGCCGCCGAGTTCGAGGATCTGTGGCTCAGCCGCGAAAGCCGCCTCAAGGACATGGCCGGCTTCGTGTCGTTCCACATGCTCAAGGGCCCCGAGGAAGACGGCCGCGTGCTCTATGCTTCGCACACCGTCTGGGAAAGCGAGGCGCATTTCCGCGCCTGGACGACCAGCGAGGAGTTCCGCGCCTCCCACGCCCGTGCCGGCCAAAGCCGCAAACTGCACGAAGGCACGCCGCGTTTCGAAGGGTTTCGCGCGATCCAGAAAATCGACGCCGACGCCCCGGCATGACCCCGCAGGTCACGCGCACCGCACCCGTGTTCCGCAGCTTCGACGAGGCCCGCGCGCGTGCGTTCTACGTCGACTGGCTGGGCTTCGACTGGACGGGTCAGGTCCGCGTGTTCGACGGCGCTCCGCTCTATGCGTTCCTGCGATTGGGAGCATTCCACCTTCATCTGACCGAACACCACGGCGACGCCACGCCGGGTTCGACCGCCATGGTCCATGTCGACAACCTGCGCGACTGGCACGCCACCCTGCCCGCAAATCCGTACATGCGCCCCGGGCTGGAGCCGCTGCCGTGGGGGCTTCAGATGGAAGTGACCGACCCGTTCGGAAACCGCCTTCGGTTCCTGGATCAAGCGGATGGCACTTAATCGCATCTTGACCGGGCCCACCCTGCCGCGAACATTTCTTGACTGAAACAATCGGAATAAGATATCACAACCTTAATCCCGACTCGAAAAGTCGGGTTTCTTCTGGCCCAACTCTGCGCAGCCGCACACCGCCCGCGGTACTGCCAAGGCCACCGGAAAGGTTGCTGAATGACAACATCTGAACCCGCCTCACGCCCCGCCCCGGACACGGAGGGCATTGCCACCCACGATGCCCGCGATCTGGTTCCGAACGGTGTCACGGCCAACATCGCGCTCGATGGCCAGGTGTACACCTTGCGCATCACCCAAGCCGGCAACCTGATCCTGACCAAGTGACCCCCGATCCAATCCCAAGCCAGTCCCAGCCGCACTCCAGCGAGGCCCCATGCCGAAAGTTCCAAGTCCCTGCATCGACGTCTGCAAGTTCAAGCGCGAGGGTCACTGTATCGGCTGCTCGATGACAAAGGCCCAGAAAAACCTGTTCAAGCAACTGAAAAAGGACAAGCAGCGCGAAGCCTTCGTCGAACTTCTGGTGGCGCAGCAGGCCATGATGGGCCGCTACAAGCACTGGGACGCCGCCTATGCAAAGAAATGCCGCAAGAAGAAAGTGACGCTCACCGCGATCGAGGGCGGCAAGGCCGCCTGACGCGGGATCTCCCCACGCCCAACACCGCGAAAGACACTAGACCAGATCGTAGGACAACCGACCCCTCATGACCTCAGCACTGCGCCTCCCACACTATGACGGCCTGCATGACAACCGGATCGAGACAGGCCACACGCCCCTGCTCGACCACCTGCGCCACGCCGCGCGTGACGCGCGGTGCAAAAGCTATGTCGACCTCTTCGGCGCCTGCGCCTCGCTGTCTGTAAATCGCGATATCGCCAGGCAAGCGGCCTCGGACGTGCTGATGCGCTGCCTGTCGCAGGCGCTCGGCCGTCGGCCGATCCTGTTCCGCGCCGGCGAACCCGAAATCTCATTCGACGAGGACTGGCTCCTGGCCCTTGCCCGCAGCATACGGAGAGAAGACACGGCCAGTTGCACCTTCCTGCTGCATTCCCGCGTTCCCAAACACGCACACCGCAATCTCGTCTTTCTTCTGGGCAACGTGGCTGACAATTTCCCTCAGATTTAGAAAGATTCTAAATTGTCTTGCCGAACGCTGGTGCAGGCCCTATTTTGAGCCTGCAAGCCAGCCAATCGCCAGCCAGCATAGCTCCGAACAGACATTTCCACACAACCAAGGAGGCGAGTATGACCGAAACGGCACAATCTCTTTCCACCGACGCCAACGCCCAGATTTCCGAGGCTCTCAACCAATGCGTTGCCGAGACCGCCGTGACCACGATGCTGGCGCAGAATTTTCACTGGAACGTCACCGGCATGGCCTTCGGCCCGCTGCACGAGCTGTTCCAGACCATCTACGAAGATCACTTCGTGGCCCAGGATGACTTGGCCGAGCGGATCAAGGCGCTCGACGGACACGCCGAAGGTGTGCTTGCCGGTATGATCAAGCGCTCCAAGGTTCCCGAGGCCGAAGGCACGCCCGCCGCCGAAGAGATGATCCGCCTTCTGAAAGAGGCGCAGGAAACCCTGGCCGAAACCATCGCGGGCGCCGGGGAACTGGCCGCCAAGCATGGTGACACGCTGACCGAGGACCTGTGCATCGCCCGCGGTCAGACCCACGAGAAATTCGCCTGGATGCTGCGCGCTCACTTGAAATAATAGGCTGCGCGCCGTCAAAGCCCGGCGCGCTGGCCGGCCGGTCGGTCGTTAAACTTTGCTTTCAGCCCGGATGGCACATCCCTGCCACCCGGGCTTTTTGCTGCGCGCGGCCTGCAAGTATCGCTTCGTGACCTTCCAACGATGCCTTCTGCAGACCCTGAGGCCACCACCACCGCCAGCCATGGCAGAGATCCGCGCTGCCCCGGGCGGCACCGCGTCTCAGAACATCACGCGCGGCAGCCATGTCGCCAGCGACGGCCAGAACCACACCACGGCCACGCCCACGGCTTGCAAGCCGATAAAGGGCATGACGCCGCGATAGATATGGCCGGTCGTGATCTCCGGCGGCGCAGCGCCCCGCAGGTAGAACAACGAGAACCCGAAGGGCGGCGTCAGGAACGAGGTTTGCAGGTTGATCGCCAGAATGATCCCCAGCCAGATCGGATCATGCCCCAGCAGGATCAGCGACGGCGTCACCAGTGGCAGCACGATCACCGAGATTTCCACGAAATCAAGGAAGAACCCCATGAAGAAGACGATGATCATCGTGACGATCAGCGCCCCGGTCGCCCCGCCCGGCAGGTTCGCCAGCCAATAGGCCACGCGATCTTCTCCACCCAATCCGATGAAGACGAGCGAGAACATACCGGCAGCCAGGATCGTGGCAAAGATCATCGCCGTCATGGTCATGGTGGACGTGACCGCATCATGCGCGACGCGCTCGGCCAGCACGTTGCGCAGCGCGGCCAGAACGCCGATCAGCCCGAGAACCGCCAGCGCGATGTAAATCCCACCGGCAATGTAGGATCCGACGCCAAGATCCCCCCGCTGAAGCCGAACCGGAAAGACCCCCGCCGCGATGGCCAGCACGATCAGCGCGGCGGCGGCGATCAGGATAAGGCCCCGGGACCTGCCCAGCCGCGCACCTGACATCAAAAGCGCCCCCACCGCCCCCACGGCGGCGGCCTCGGTCGGTGTGGCCAACCCACCCAGGATCGAGCCCAGCACCGCGAAAATCAGCAGGACGGGCGGCACGATGGCCCCCAGCACTTCACGCCCGCTCGGGCGGGGCATCGTCGCGTCGGCGGGCGGCATGTCTTGCGGGCGCAACGCGCCGCGCACCAGCACGTAGATCAGGTAGAGCGACACAAGCACCAACCCTGGGATCAATGCAGCGGCAAAGAACTGCCCCACCGAAAGCGCCTCGACCGAGAACTTGCCCTGCTCGTACTGCGCCTGCTGATAGGCATTCGACATCACGTCGGCGAGGATGATCAGCAGGGTCGACGGCGGAATGATCTGCCCCAGCGTGCCCGCCGTGCATACGATCCCGGCCGACACGCTCGGATTGTACCCCGAGCGTAGCATCGTCGGCAGCGCGATCATCCCCATCGCCACCACCGTCGCACCCACGATCCCGGTCGACGCCGCCAACAGCGCCCCCACCAGGATCACGGAAATGCCAAGTCCGCCGCGCAATGACCCGCAGGCCCGGCCCATTGTGTCCAGCAACTCCTCGGCGATGCGGCTCTTTTCCAGCAATGCGCCCATCAGCACGAACAGCGGTATCGCGATCAGCACCTGGTTCGAGATCAGCCCGAACACCCGTTGCCCGAACGCCCCCAAAAGCGAGATGTCCATCGCCCCCACGGCCCAGCCCAGGTAGGCGAACAGCACCGCGATCCCGGCGATGCTGAACGCCACTGGAAAGCCCGACAGTATCGCCACCACGAGGGCCACGAACATCAGAAGGTCAAGATAGTCCGTCACGCCGGCTCCTCACCTGCGAAGAGCCGCAGCAGGATCGCGATGGATTGCAACGCCACCAGCACGCAGAACACCGGGATCAGCGATTTCAGCAGGAAAACCGCCTCGATGCCTCCGACCGAGATCGGCCCTTCAAGAATTTTCCAAGAATTGCGCACCGAGGGCCACGACCACCAGACCAGCGCCACCATCGCGGGCAACAGCAGAAAAAGGTGCCCGGCCATGTCGATCCACCGCCGCGTGGCGGGCGCGGCCTTGGCATAGAAAATGTCGACCCGCACATGCTTGTCCACCAGCAGGGTGTAGCCGGCGGCCAGCATGAACAAAGTGGCATGCAGGTACAGCACGCTTTCCTGCACCCAGATCGAATTGACGCCGAACACATAGCGCCCGATCACGATGCCGAACTGAACCAGCACCATCACCAGCGCAAACCAGCGCACGGCCGACGCGATACCGCGATTGATCGCGTCGATGATCCCTGCGAGTGCCAGCATTTTCCGGCCTTCCCTGCCCCTTTGGTCATGGCGCGCGAGGCCACCCCCGCGCGCCCGCTTTCTCAGTAGCCCATCACTGCCGCGCGAGCATTCATCTGCCCGTTGTCGGCATAGGTCATGTAGGCCCCGACGCTGTCGCGATAGGCGACAAAGCTTTCGGTGATCCGCTTGACCAGGTCGTCGCTGTCCTGGCGCAGCTCGTCGATCACTTCCTTGGCCGCCTCGCCCATGGCGTCGATCACCTCCTGCGGGAACTTCTTGACCTGCACGCCGTCTTCCTCGACCAGCTTCTTCAGCGATGCCGCGTGCTTGGTGGTGTATTCCGTCCAGACCGGGTTGTAGAGGCTTTCGCAAGCCACCGAAACGACCTCTTTCAGGTCGTCGGGCAACGCGCCGAAGACCTCGGCATTCACACCGCATTCCTCGGCAGAGGACGGCTCGCCCACGCCGGGCCAGTAATAGTTCTTGGCCACCTGCTGATAGCCCAGCGCGCTGTCGGTCCACGGCCCGATGAACTCGCCCGCATCCAATGCGCCGGTCTGCAACGCCTGGAACATGTCCGGCCCGCCCATGGCCTCGGCCGCCATGCCCAGCTTGGCACACATCTCGGACGCAAGGCCCGTGGTGCGGAATTTCAGACCCTTCAGGTCCTCGACCGAGTTGATCTCGTTGCGGAACCAGCCGCCCCATTGCGGGCCCGAGTTGCCGCACAGGAACGGTTTGATGCCGAACTGGCCGTACATCTCGTCATAAAGCGCCTGGCCGCCGCCGTGGTAAAGCCAACCCACCTGCTCGTCCGCGCGCAATCCGAAGGGTTGCGAGCCGAACAGAAGGATACCCTTGGATTTCGAGCCCCAATAGGCCGGCACCGCGTGGTAAAGTTCCGCCGTGCCTTCGCTGACGGCATCGAACACGCCGCGCCCGGGCACCAGTTCGCCGGCGGCGAACAGCTTCACCTCGATCCGCCCGCCCGACAGCGTGGTGATCCGGTCGGCCAGCATTTGCGCGGCCACACCGGGGCCAGGCAGGTTCTTGGGCCATGCGGTGACCATCTTCCACTGCTGCACGTCCTGCGCGATGGCCGGGGTGGCCAGCGGCGCGGCTGCAGTGCCAATGGCGGCGGTCGTCAAAAATTTGCGTCTGTCCATGAGTCTCTCCTTGTTGGTTGCTGGTGTTTCGTATTGTTTCATCGCGGCGCCGCGCACGTTGTCTTAGCAGTCGCGCCGAAGCTGCGGTTTTTCAAGGCTGCAAAGCGGTTTGCAGCAAGCGGCCCCGCTCGGCAATCCGATCCGGAACCCGTCTGACTAAATTTCAGGCCTCGGCACGCACATGGCCAAACTTGGCAAGCCGCCTCCACAGCGCTGGCGGCCCTGTCCATGACTCAGTTCCCCAGGATGCCGGGCAAGCGCAAGCCATGATCCTTGGCGCAGTCGATCGCGGTCTCGTACCCCGCATCCGCATGCCGCCACACACCCGAGGCCGGGTCATTCCACAGCACCCGCTCCAACCGTTTCGCGGCCTCGTCGGTGCCATCGGCCACGATCACAACGCCCGCATGCTGGCTGAACCCCATACCGACGCCGCCGCCGTGATGCAGGCTGACCCAGGTCGCGCCGCTCGCGGTATTCACCAGCGCGTTCAGCAAGGGCCAGTCGCTCACCGCGTCCGATCCGTCCTTCATCGCTTCCGTCTCGCGGTTCGGGCTGGCCACCGAGCCGCTGTCGAGGTGGTCCCGCCCGATCACCACGGGCGCCTTCAACTCGCCACTGGCCACCATCTCGTTGAACTTCAGCCCGGCACGATGCCGGTCGCCCAGCCCGATCCAGCAGATCCGCGCGGGCAACCCCTGAAAGGAAATCCTCTCGCGCGCCATGTCCAGCCACGTGTGCAGCTTCTCGTTCTCGGGAAACAGTTCCTTCATCGCCTGGTCGGTCTTGTAGATATCCTCGGGATCACCCGACAACGCACACCAGCGGAACGGCCCGATCCCCTTGCAGAACAAAGGCCGGATATAGGCCGGCACGAAGCCGGGAAAGGCAAAGGCGTTCTCCAGCCCTTCCTCTTGCGCCACCTGCCGGATGTTGTTTCCGTAATCCAGCGTCGGAGCACCATCGTTCCAGAAATCCACCATCGCTTTCACATGCACCTTCATCGACGCGCGCGAGGCCTTTTCGACCGCCTTGGGGTCGCTCTCCCGCTTGTCGCGCCACTCGGCCATGCTCCACCCCTGCGGCAGGTAGCCGTTCACCGGGTCATGCGCGCTGGTCTGGTCGGTCACGATATCGGGCCGCACGCCCCGCTTGTGGATCTCGGGAAAGATGTCCGCCGCATTGCCCAAGAGCGCCACCGACTTCGCCTCGCCCGCCTTGGTCCAGCGCTCGATCATTTCCAGCGCCTCATCAAGGCTGTCGGTCTTCTCGTCCACGTACCGCGTGCGCAGACGGAAATCTATGCTGTCCGGGTTGCACTCCACCGCCAGACAGCACGCCCCCGCCATCACCGCGGCCAAGGGCTGTGCCCCGCCCATGCCGCCCAGGCCTCCCGTCAGGATCCACTTGCCGGTCAAGTCTCCGTCGTAATGCTGACGCCCGGCTTCGGCAAAGGTCTCGTAGGTGCCCTGCACGATGCCCTGCGACCCGATATAGATCCACGACCCGGCCGTCATCTGGCCGTACATCATCAGGCCCTTCTTATCGAGCGCGTTAAAATGGTCCCAGTTGGCCCAATGCGGCACGATATTGGAATTGGCGATCAGAACGCGCGGCGCGTCCGCATGGGTTTTCACGATGGCGACGGGCTTGCCGGACTGCACCACCAGCGTCTCGTCCGCCTCCAGGTCCTTCAGCCCGGCAACGATCCGGTCGAAATCATCCCATGTCCGCGCGGCACGCCCGATGCCGCCATAAACCACCAGTTCATGCGGGTTCTCGGCCACGTCAGGGTGCAGATTGTTCATCAGCATCCGCATCGCCGCCTCGGTCTGCCAGCTTTTCGCGCTGATCTCGGTGCCGGTCGGCGGGTAAATGTCGCGCAGGTTATGGCGGGGATTGGTCATTCGGGCCTCCAACGGATCAGGTCGTCTAGAATGGTTTTCAGGTGAGCGCGCAACAGGTCCGCACGCTCAGGCGCATAATCCCATGGCGGGCTTTCGAGCATGTAGGTGGACTGCGCCAGTTCCATCTGGATCGCGTGCAGTCCCTCGTCCGGCCGGCCGTAGTGCCGCGTTGTCCAGCCCCCCTTGAAACGTCCGTTCAGGATGGCGCTGTACCCCTCGGCGGCCTCGCACGTGCCGTAAACGCTGTCTTTGATCGACGCCGCGCAGGTCCGGCCTTCATCCGTGCCCACGTTGAAGTCAGGTAAGACACCCTCGAACAGGAACGGAATTTCCGAGCGGATCGAGTGGCAGTCATAGAGCACCGCGAACCCGTGAATCCCGCGCACGCGCTCCAGCTCCGCCGAAAGCGCCGCGTGATAAGGCGCATGATACGCCGTTCGCCTCCGCGCGATCTCGGCCGCGTCGGGTTCCGCCCCCTCGCGCCAGATAGGCTGTCCATCAAAGTCGGTCACCGGACACAGCGACGTGGTGTTCTGACCGGGATAGAGACTCGCGCCCTCCGGGTCGCGGTTCACATCGATGACATAGCGGTGGATGGTCGTGCGCACCGTGGTCACGTCGCCCACCATCCCGGCGTAAAGCTCGTGAATATGCCAATCCGTATCGGCCAGCTCACGCCCGGTCTCGTTAAATCCTTCCGCGATATCACCGGGAACATCCGTGCCCGTATGGGGCAGGCCCAGAACCAGCGGGCTCTGCCCGCGCGTCACCTCGACAAAACTCACAGCCTGACCTCCACGCCCGTCTCGCGTGCCAGCGCGTCCTCGCGCACCAGCGCTGCGGCTTTTTCCATATCTGGCGCCATCATCCGGTCTTCTTCCAGCCGCGGCACCTCCGCCCGGATCGTCGCAATTGCACGCCGCAACGCGTCCGATGTCACCAGCGGCGCGCGCGCCTCGATCCCTTGCGCGGCGCACAGCGCCTCGACACCAAGGATCATCGACAGGTTCACATTCATCCGGCGCAGCCGCCGCGCGCCATGAGCGGCCATGCTCACATGATCCTCCTGGTTGGCAGAGGTCGGCGTGCTATCGGTCGAACACGGGTTCGCCAGATGCTTGTTCTCGCTCATCAGCGCCGCCGTCGTCACCTCGGCGATCATGAAGCCCGAGTTCAGACCCGGCACCGGCGTCAGGAAGGGCGGCAGGTCATGGCTCAAGGCCGGGTCCACCATCAGCGCCACGCGCCGCTGCGCGATGGCCCCGATTTCCGACAGCGCCAACGCGATCTGGTCGGCGGCAAAGGCCACCGGCTCGGCATGGAAATTCCCGCCCGAGACGATCCCGGCCTCGATCACCAGCGGATTATCCGTGACGGCATTCGCCTCGATCTCCAGCGTTTTCGCGGCAAAGCGCAACAGGTCCAGCGCCGCCCCCGCCACCTGCGGCTGGCAGCGGATGCAATACGGATCCTGCACGCGGCTGTCGCCTTCGCGGTGGCTTTCGCGGATCTCGCTGCCCGCCATCAGGGCCGACATGGCCGTGGCCACGTCGATCTGCCCCGCATGGCCGCGCAGGGTGTGGATCTCTGGCTGCAATGGCTGGGTCGAGCCCATGATGGCATCCGTCGAAAGTGCCGAGGTCACGATCGACGCCCTGAGTGCGCGGACGCCGTCGAACAACGCCGCCAATGCGCAGGCGGTCGAAAACTGAGTGCCGTTGATCAGGGCCAGCCCCTCCTTGGCCCCCAGCACCACGGGCTTCAGCCCGGCCGTCTTCAGCGCCTCGCCGGCGGGCATCCGCACACCGTCCAGCAACGCCTCGCCTTCACCGATCATCGTGGCGGCCATATGCGCCAGCGGCGCAAGGTCGCCTGACGCGCCAACCGATCCTTGCGACGGGATCACCGGAACCACGCCGTTCGCCAGCATTCCCTCGATCAGCGCACAGATCTCCCACCGCACGCCCGAGGCGCCACGCCCCAGCGACAAGAGCTTCAGCGCCATCATCAGGCGCGTGGTCTCGGCTTCCATAACCTCGCCTACACCGCAGCAATGGCTGAGGATCAGGTTGCGCTGCAACGTTTCCACATCCTCGGGCGGAATGCGCACCGAGGCCAGCTTGCCAAAGCCGGTGTTCACCCCGTAAACCGGCACGTCGCCCCGCGCCGCCTCGGCGACCTTTTCCGCCGCCGCCTCGATTGCCGCCCGCGCGTCCGGCACCAGCGTCGCCGCCACACCCTCGCGCCACACCCGCTCCAGCGTCTCCAGCCGGGTCTCTCCCGGCACCAGCGTCAGGGTCATGCTCGGCCTCCGAATATTCGTTTGTGCAGTGGATTCACCCCGATGCGATAGCTCAGCTCCGCCGGTTCCTCGACATCCCAGATGGCCAGGTCCGCCCGCATCCCCGGCGCGATCTCGCCCCGGTCATACAGCCCCAGCGCCTGCGCGGCATGGTGCGTCGTGCCCGCCAGCGCCTCGGCCGGGGTCAGGCCGAACAGCGTGCAAGCCATGTTCATCGCCAGCAGGACCGAGCCCATCGGCGACGACCCGGGGTTCCAATCCGTCGCCACCGCCATCGGCACGCCCTGCGCGCGGAACGCCGCAACCGGCGGCTTTTGCGTCTCGTGCAGCGTGTAGAATGCCCCGGGCAGCAAGACCGCCACGCTGCCCCCTTCGGCCAACGCCTTGGCGTCGGCCCCGCTCGCATATTCCACATGATCCGCCGACAGCGCGCCGCGCTCCGCCGCCAGCTTCGTCCCGCCGATATTGCTCAACTGCTCGGCATGAAGCTTGACCGGCAGGCCCAGCGCCGCGGCCTTGTCGAACACCCGCGCAATCTGGGCGGTGTCAAAGGCGATCCCCTCGCAAAACCCGTCCACGGCATCGACCAGCCCCTGGGCATGGGCCGCCTCCAGCGCGGGCAGGCAAACCTCGTCGATATAACTGTCCGCATCCGCGCCCTTGGGCACCGCGTGCGCGCCCAGGAACGAGGTCACCACCCGCACCGGACGTGCCTCGCCCACCGCGCGCGCCACGCGCAACATCTTGAGTTCCGTTTCGATATCAAGACCATAGCCCGACTTGATCTCGATCGTCGTCACCCCTTCTGCGATCAGCGCATCCGCGCGGCGCAGCGCCTGCGCAAGCAGCAGGCTTTCGTCCGCCTCCCGCGTCGCCGTCACGGTCGAAACGATCCCGCCCCCGGCGCGCGCCACCTCTTCATAGCTCGCCCCCTCGAGCCGCATCTCGAATTCCCGCGCGCGGTTGCCGCCATGCACGATATGCGTGTGACAGTCGATCAGACCCGGCGTCAGCAACCGACCTTCGGCGTCGATCACCTGTGCATCCTTCGGAAGCTCTTCCAAGTCGGCCATCGGGCCGACCCAGTCGATCCGCTCACCCTGCACCCGCAGCGCCGCATCACGCCGCAGGCCATAGCCGTCCTCCGACGCATTCATGCAGGCAATCGTGGCGTTGGTGATCGTCAGGTGATCGGGCATTCGTACTTTCCTTGCAATGTGGCCGACATAACGTTAATATGTATGTACATATTTTGTCAACGGAGATCGCCCGTGCAGGAAATCCAGTCTCGCCAGACCCTTACTCCGGATGGCTGGGTCAGCGACCTTTGCCTCACCATCGAGCAGGGACGCATCACGCGAATCTCCCGCACGCCTTCGCCGGACGCACAGTGCGTCGACCTGCTGCTGCCTGCCCCGGTCAACCTGCACAGCCACGCCTTTCAACGCGCCATGGCCGGACTGACCGAAACCCGCGGCCCCGACCCGCGCGACAGTTTCTGGACATGGCGGAAACTGATGTACCGTTTCCTCGACCGCCTCACGCCCGACCACGTGCAGGCCATCGCGGAACTTGTATTCATGGAAATGCTCGAGGCCGGTTACGGCGCGGTGGCCGAATTCCACTACCTGCACCACGATATCGGCGGCGCCCCCTATACCGACCTGGCCGAAATGGCCGGGCGTATCACCCAGGCGGCGCAGGATACCGGCATCGGCCTCACCCTCCTGCCCGTGCACTACATGCAAGGCGGCTGCGACGGGCGCGCGCTCGAAGGCGGCCAGCGCCGCTTCGGCAGCGACCTCGACCTTTTCGCGCGGCTGCACGCCGACAGTGCCGCATTGGTGGCCAACGGGCCGGACGATTTCGCCATCGGCGTCGCGCCCCATTCCCTGCGCGCCGTCCCGCCCGAGGCGCTGGCCCAGGCGCAGTCCATCTGCCCCGATGGCCCGATCCACATGCACCTTGCCGAACAGGTGGCCGAGGTCGAGGAGGTCGAGGCCCATCACGGCGCCCGCCCGGTCGAATGGCTGCTCGACACAGCCCCGATCGACGACAAATGGTGCCTGATCCACTGCACCCAGATGACCGACGCCGAAACCCGCGCCCTAGCGCAAACCGGCGCCGTGGCCGGGCTCTGCCCCATCACCGAATCCAGTCTCGGCGACGGTATCTTCAACGGCACCGCATATCGCGACGCTGGCGGAAGGTTCGGCATCGGCTCGGATTCCAACATCCACATCGCCCTGTGGGAGGAACTGGCCACGCTCGACTATTCCCAACGCCTGCGCGACCGCAGCCGCGCGGCGATGGCCACGGCGGACCACTCCACCGGCCGCGTGCTTTTCGACGCGGCCACCCGCGCCGGGGCACAGGCGGCCGGCCGCGCCTCGGGCCAGGTCGCCGAGGGCCAGCTGGCCGATCTCATCGCGGTCTCCACCGACAACGAGTTCCTCTGCAACCGTACCGGCGACGTGGTTCTCGACAGCCTGATCTTCTCCGGGCGCGGGCGCGCTTGCGTCACAGATGTCTGGAGCGCGGGCCGTCACATGGTCAAGGACGGCCGCCACGCCGACCGCGACCGCATCACGCGGGCTTTCCTCGACGTCGTCACCACGCTGGGACAGGACATATGACCTCCGACTCCCGCCTGTCGTGGAAGGATGTGCGCGACCGTATCCACGAACAGATCCTCACCGGTCGCTACGGCCCCGGAGACCGCCTGCCCCGCGACGCCGACATCGCCGAAGACCTCAGCTGCGCCCGCTCCACGGTCCAGCGTGCCATGCAGGATCTTTCAGACAGCGGTCTCGTTGAGCGCCGCCGCAAGGGCGGTACGCGGGTCAGGGCCGAACCCGTCACCCGCGCCACGCTCGACATTCCCATCACACGGCGCGAGGTGGAACAACGTGGCGCGCGCTATGACTATCAGCTGATCAGCCGCCGCACCGCGCCGGCACCACGCGGCGTTCTCGCCGCCTTCGGGCTCAGCAGGTCCCGCCCGATGCTTCGCGTCGAGGCGCTGCACCTTTCCGACGGACGCCCCTATATTTTCGAGGATCGCTGGATCTGCCCCGAAACCTCGCCCGAGGTGCGCGACCTCGATTTCACCGGGCAGAGCGCGAATGAATGGCTCGTTCTGAACAAGCCCTACACCCGCCTGGACCTGCGATTCTACGCCATCTCGGCCAATCCCCGTCAGGCCGACCTGCTGGACACCGAGCCGGGCGCGGCGCTCCTGGTCATCGAACGCACCACCTGGGTCGACGAGGCCCCGATCACCACGGTCAAGGCGATCACCACCCCCGGCTACCAGCTTCTGACAGGCACCTGATCCGGGCTACAGGCACTCCGCCAGGGCCGTCGCAAGGTTGCGCAAAAGCTGCGGATAAAGCCCGGCGCCGGGCTCCAGATCCGACCCCATCGGGTCCATCACGCCGGTTTTGACATCGGCCCCGTCCGTAACGGCGGCCACGATACCCGGATCGAACTGGGGCTCAGACATCACGCAGGTCACCCCTTGCGCGCTCACCCGCTCCTGGATTTCCGCAACCCGCGCCGGGCTGGGATCGGACGCGTCGGAGACCGAGATTGCCCCCGAGGCCGGAAAATCGAACGCCGACTCGAAATACTGGTAGGCATCGTGGAAGACGATAAAGTTGCCTTCCCGCGCCGGCTCCAGAATGCCGTCGATCTCGGCCCTGAGGCTGGCAATCTCCTCGCGTCCCTCCGCGGCATTGGCGAAGTAGGCGCCGGCATTGTCCGGATCGGCCGACGACAGCGCCGCGGCAATCGCGTTCAACCAGGTCTCCGCGTTGTCGGGCGACAGCCACGCGTGCGGGTCCTGATGCCCATGATCGTGCCCGTGGCCGGCGTGGTCCTCTTCGTGCGTTTCGTGACCTTCATGATCCGCGTGGTCATGGTCGGCGTGGTCGTGATCTGCATGTTCATCGTCATCATGGTCACTATGCGCATGGTCGTCATGATCATCCGCATGCTCCTCATGATCCGCGTGATCATCATGACCGTCGTCCCCGTGCCCGCCGTGATCATGCGCCTCGAACAGCGCGTTTTCCCGGATCGGCAACGCGACCGTGCCATCGGCCTCCATCAGCCCCACCACCTGCGCCTCGCCCGACAGCGTGCCCAGCGCATCCTCCAGCCAGGGCGTCAGGTCCGGGCCGATCCAGAACACCAGGTCCGCGTCCTGCATCGCCGCCGCTTCCGAGGGGCGCAGGCTGTACTCATGCGGGCTGGCGCCCGGCGCCACGATCAGCGCGGGCGCGCCCACCCCGTCCATCACACGCGCCACCAGCGAATGCACCGGCGCGATGTCCACCGCCACCTGCGGCACCTCTGCCAAGGCCGGTCCGGCCAGGATGGTGGACGCGAGAAAACATGGAACAAGGTTTCTGGACATGGGTGACCTCTTGTGATTATATAACATTCCACAACGGATACACGAACTGTTATAATATGACAAGCACCTCCCGACCAGAAGATGAGCATCCGACCGATCCGGTCGGCTTCGAGTCGCATGACCACGCCAGTTGCATCGCCGCCGCCATTGCCGAGGCCGAGGCGCATTGCGCCCGCGAAGGCCTACGCTTCACGCCCGTCCGGCGCAAGGCGTTGGAAATCCTGCTGCGCGAACATCGCGCCCTGGGCGCCTACGAGATGCTCGACGCCCTGCGCGAGGCCGGGTTCGGCTCGCAGCCGCCCGTCGCCTACCGCGCGCTGGAGTTCCTCGTCGGCAACGGCTTTGCCCACAAGATCGAGCGGCTCAACGCCTTCATCGCCTGCGCCCATCCCGGCGCGCATCACTCGCCCGCCTTCATGATCTGCCGCGCCTGCGATTCGGTCGCCGAGGCACAGGCAACACCCGCCCGAGGCGCCCTTGGCGCGGCCGCCCGCGCCGCCGGTTTCCAGATCGAACGTACCGTCGTCGAGGCCGAGGGCCTCTGCCCCACCTGCTCGGACAAGGCCGACACATGAGCCTTGTCTCGGTCCAGAATATCAGCGTCGGTTACGGCGCCACGCGGGTTTTGCGCGACGTGACCCTCGCGATCGAGGCGGGCGAGATCGTCACCATCGTCGGCCCCAACGGATCGGGCAAGACGACCTTGCTGCGCGCACTTATCGGCGCGGTCACGCCAAGCGTGGGCCGGATCGACCGTGACGCCGGGCTGCGCATCGGCTACGTACCGCAAAAGCTACATATCGACCCGACCCTGCCGATGACCGTGTCGCGCTTTCTGCGCCTGCCGGGCGGCGCGACCCCGACCCAGATCGCCGCCGCCCTCGACCGCGCCGGCGTACCTGACCTGTCGGACCGGCAGATGTCGGGCCTCTCGGGCGGACAGATGCAACGCATCCTGCTGGCCCGCGCCCTGATCGGCCAACCCAACCTGCTCCTGCTCGACGAGGCGACGCAAGGCCTCGACCAGCCCGGCTCCGCCGCCTTCTACCGCCAGATCGAAGAGGTCCGCGCCGCGACCGGCTGCGGCGTGGTCATGATCAGCCACGAATTGCACGTGGTGATGAGCGCGTCCGACCGGGTGATCTGCCTCAACGGCCATGTCTGCTGCGAAGGCACGCCCGAAATCGTGTCGGCGGCCCCGGAATACCAGGCCCTGTTCGGCACCGGCACCGGGGGCGCGCTGGCGCTCTACCGGCACGACCATGACCACAGCCACGACGCCACCTGCGGGCATGATCACGCGCACGACCATTCCCACGACGACACGACGACGAAGGCCGCCGAATGATGCTGGATGATTTCATGACCCGCGCCACGCTGGCCGGCATCGGCGTGGCCTGCGCCGCCGCCCCCTTGGGCAGCTTCGTCGTCTGGCGGCGCATGGCCTATTTCGGCGACGCCACCGCCCATGCCGCGATCCTTGGCGTGGCGCTGTCGCTGGCCTTGCAGATCTCGATCTTCGCCGGTGCCGTGGCCGTGGCTCTGGCCATGGCCCTGACCGTGACCCTGTTGACCGGACGCGGCTATGCGATGGACACGCTCCTGGGCGTGCTGGCGCATTCCGCCCTGGCCTTCGGGCTGGTGGCGGTGTCGTTCCTCTCGGGCATCCGGATCGACCTGATGGCTTATCTCTTCGGGGATATCCTCGCGGTCTCACGCGGCGATCTCGCGGTGATCTGGGGCGGCGCGGCGCTGGTGGTCGGCCTGATCGGCTGGCGCTGGTCGGCGCTGCTGACCTCGACCCTCAGCCAGGACCTGGCCCATGCCAGCGGCATCGACCCGCGCCGCGAACAGCTGATCCTCACGCTGGCCCTCGCCATCACCGTGGCCGTCGCCATCAAGGTGGTCGGCGTCCTGCTCATCGCCGCAATGCTGATCATTCCGGCCGCCGCCGCCCGCCCCTTGTCGCGCACGCCTGAGCAAATGGCCCTCTTCGCCGCGGCCCTCGGTGCGGTTTCGGCCGTGGCGGGGCTGCAATCGGCCTACGTGCTGGATACGCCCGCTGGGCCGTCCATCGTCTGCGTTGCGGCAATCCTCTTTGCGTTCACCAGCGGACTGCGCGGCCTGCGCGCCTGATACCGCGTCTCAAGCCCGCACCGACGCGTACCGAATCCGGTGACACAGCGTCGCCGAATCCTCGAGGATCGAGCCGTACTTCGTCGCAAGCCCATCGAACGGCGTCTCGCCCGAAATCAGCACGTCCAGCGCAGGGTCCGCCAGCAGACTCAACGCCTTCTCCAGTCGCCGACGATAACTCCACCGCGCCCGCCGCCCGGGCGGCACCTGTCCCACCTGGCTGCCGACGATCCGCAGCCGGCGCTGGTGAAACGCTCCTCCCAACGGCACCGCGGGGCGATGCGTCCCGAACCAGCTGGCCTCGACGATCGTCGCCTCCATACCCGCCAGCCCGATCGCGGTCGCCAGACCGTCCGAACTGGCCGAGGCGTGGATCACCACGTCACGCTCGCCCGCCGCTTGCCGCGGTGCCGCGAACTCGCAGCCCATGGCCTCTGCCAGTGCAGCCTTTTGCTCATCAACATCCACAAGGCACACTTCCGTGCCCGGCATCCGCGCGCACAGGTATCCGGCCAACGCCCCGACGATACCTGCGCCAACCACCGTTATCCTGTCCCCGGCGGAAACGCCCGCGTCCCAGACGATATTCAGGGCGGTTTCCATGTTGGCGGCCAGCACGGCGCGCTTGGGCGGCACAGGCGCCGGGACCGGCACGGCGGCTTCCTGCGGCACGGCGAACCGATCCTGATGCGGGTGCAGGGCAAACACGGTCTCGCCCTCGCGCTCTCCGCCCGCCACGCGGCCCACGGCGGCATAGCCATATTTCACCGGAAAGCTGAACTCCCCCTCTTGGAACGGCGCCTTCATCGTCTCGTGCTCGCTCTCCGGCACACCGCCGCTCCAGACCAGCCGTTCCGTACCCCGGCTGATCCCCGTGTAGAGCGTCTCAACCTCGACCATACCCGACCCGGCACCGAACGCCGTCTCGCGTATCTCGACCGCACCCGGGCCGGTGATCCACAGGGCCTGCGCCACGCCTTCCCTCACAACGCGTGCCCGGATTTCAGCGCCTTCACCGCCAGGTAGCCGCTGTTGTGAATGTTCTTGCCCACCCGCAGCGGCAATTGCTCGACCACCTCGATCCCCTGCGCCCGGAACGTGTGCACCTTGGCGGGATTGTTGGTCAGCAGCCGCACCGCCCCGAACCCGAGGTTGCGCAGCATCACCGCCGCCACGCGGAAATCCCGCTCGTCATCCTCGAACCCCAGCGCATGGTTCGCGTCCACCGTGTCCAGCCCCCGCGATTGCAGGTCATAGACCCGCATCTTGTTGGCTAGCCCGATCCCGCGCCCTTCCTGGTTGAGGTAAAGCAGCAGGCCCGCGCCCTCCTCGCCCATCCGCAGCATCGCCGCGCGAAGTTGCGGACCGCAATCGCATTTCAGACTGCCCAGCACGTCCCCGGTAAAGCACGCCGAATGCAGCCGCGCCAGCACCGGGCGCGCGGGATCGGGCGTGCCGATCTCGAAGGCGTAATGCTCGGTCCGGCCATCTGGGTCGCGGAATACGTGCAGCTTTCCGGCGTCATGCGCCTCCACCGGCAGGCCGGCCACCGCCACCGGCGACAGCGCCGGTGTCTGCGCGAAGTGCTCCAGCGCGTCGGAATGTTCCACCGCCGCCATGCTCAGCCCCTCCGGCAGTGCCGCATTCCCGGCCAGCCCGAAGATCAGCGCGGCAGGCAGCAATTCGGACGACTTCACCAGGCTCAGCGCCAGCCCGTGCAGACGCACCTCCCGGTCGCGGATCCGGTGCAGTGGCGCCACCGGCCCCGCAGCATCCTGCCCGGCATCGGCGAGCCGCAGGAACCAGCCCATGTCGGCGTGCTTCGGCGGGCAGATCCGCACCGGCAGGTCCGAAATATCCGCGCTTTGGACCGGCGCCATCGCGGCCCGCGCCCGGTTGCTGGTCAGAACCAGCTCCGGCACGCCGAAGAGCTCCCGCAACCCGTCCAGCCGCGCCTGGCTCAGCGTCTCGACCGCCACCGCCACGGCGCGGTCCGGTCCATCCGTCAGAAGGCATGGCAGACCCAGCCGCAGGTCGGACTGCACCCGGCTCAGACGTTCGGCGACATTGGGAAGAAGGCTTTCGGCAACTCGGGACATTGGGGACTCTTTCGGATGAACGGACAGGGTATCTGGCATTGGGCAGGCTTCACTCAGTGCCGCAGTGCGGGGCGTTCCCGCACGCGATGCGGCCACAGCACCTGCGCCGGGGGCTCGGGCGCCAGCGCACAATCGAACAGCACGTCCGACCCCAGGCCATACACCTCGGTCTTGGGTCGCAACGCTTCGGCCAGGCACGGCACCGGCGAAGTTTTCAGCCCCGTCGGCCCGGCCCCGATCAACAGCGGCGCCACGGCCACGTGCAACCGCGTCAGCAACCCCGCCTCCAGGAACTGCGCGATGGTGATCCCGCCGCCCTCGATCAGCACGTGGTCAAGGCCCAGCCCCCGCAGCGCGGCCAGGATCTGCGCCGGCGAAATCCATTCGCCGCGCGGCAGGCGGATCACCTCCACGTCATCGGGCCGGGGCTTGTCCACCGCCTGGATCACGATCCGCCGGGCGCTTGCGTCGCGCAGCAGGCCGGCATCGTTGGGCAAGCGGCCATTCGGATCGATCACCACCCGCGCCGGATTGCGCCCCTTGGCCAGGCGCACCGTCAGGCGCGGGTTGTCGTGCAGCGCCGTCTTCACGCCGATCACCACCGCGTCCGCCAGTGCCCGCAGCCGGTGAAGATGCGCCAGCCCGTCCTTGCCAGAGATTTCCTGCGCATCGCCCGACTCCGTGGCGACACGTCCATCAAGCGACTGCCCGATCTGGGCGATCACGCTTTGCCCCGACACCGTGCGCGTCATGCCGCCATACAGCGTCAGCGCGGCGCGTTCGCCGGAACTCCAGTCGCCGCAGCACAGACAGGCCTCGTCGTTGCGCGCGGCCAGGATACGGGCCCAGGCCCTGGGGGTGACATCAATCAGTTCCATGCTCATCTCCGATCATCCTGCTGTGGCCTCGTGTCCCGCGGGCACCGCCAGCAGGTCCTTGTGCCCCACCCGCAACGCGGTATGCCCCGCCGCCTTGCGTCGGACGCCGGCCCAGCTTTCTGCCTGCGCCTCCCCGGCCTCCGCGGCCGCCCGGGCGACGCCGGCCACGAATTCATCCTGCAAGGCGGCATCGTCCGGTCCCAGCACCCAGTCGCTCCCGGCCAAAGTCACTGCGAACCCGCGCGCCTCGAACCCTTTCGCGGTCAGTGCCGCGGCATCGGGGCCCATCGCGGCCTGACCGCCCTTGTCGCCCCGCTGGTGGCGGTTGAACGCCTCGGTCACGTCCGCATCCGCCGCGATGGGCGGCTCCCACCGCATCCGGCCGTCAAAACTCAGCGCGGCGTAGAACGGGATACCCGCCTGCCCCAGCCGGGCCGCCAGCGCATCGACCCAGGCCGTGCTCATCAGGTCCAAGAGGGCCGAGGCCGTCACCAGCCCCACATGTTCCAATGGCAGGGCCTCCACATCGGTCACGCTGCCCATCACGCAATCGGCCATGGGATGGCGCGCCTTGGCCACCTGCAAATGCGCCTCGTCCGTATCGAGAAACCACCACTGCACCCTGTCATACCCTGCCCCGTTAAAGGCCCGCGCGGTCGATCCGGTGCCGCTGCCAAGGTCCAGCACCCGCATACCCGGCGGCACGCATTGCGCCGCCCGCGCCAGAAGAACGGCATCCCGCGCGGCGTGATCCGCCGCCTCGCGCAGGCTCAGCCAGTCGGCCTGGAACTGGGTGTCAGATATCTGATTCATACCACCCACGCGCCACATGGCTTTCATGAAGCTGGACGCGGATGCGTTTCACGCGCCCGCCATCGCCCAGCCCTTCGGTTTTCGTGTGGTCCCGCAACTGCGCCCAGATGTGTTGGCACAGGAACTCGGTCGTGGTGATCTTGCCCGCGAACTCGGGCTTGTCGTCCAGGTTACCGTATTTCAACGGCTCCAGCGCGGCGTTCAAGGCCTCGGTCGCCAGCCCGATATCCACGACCAGACCATTCTCGTCCAGATCTTCGGTGTAAAAGGCGGCATCGACGACAAAGGTCGCGCCGTGCAGGCCCTGTGCCGGTCCGAAGACAGGCGATGGCAGGGAATGTGCGATCATGATGTGATCACGAACTTCAACAGCGAACATAACACTTCCATTTCTTGGGGTGATGCGGGGCAAACCCCGCGTTTATCCGATGGGTCAACCGGCTCATGAGGTGATCCGTTCCAGAACGCCGGCGAAAATGCGGGCGGTATGATCCCAGTCGGTCAGGGCCTTCGCGCGCTGCCGCGCGGCGGCGGCATACCGCTCCGACGAGCCGGGGTCCGTCAGCAGGCGTTCGATTGCCCCGGCCAGCGCGTCGGGATCATCCGGCGCCACCAGCACTGCGGCCTCTCCGACCGTCTCGGGCACCGCACCCACCCGGCACGACACCACGGGCAAACCGTGCAGCATCGCCTCGCTCAGGACCATGCCATAGCCTTCATACCGCGTGGCCAGCGCAAACAGGCTGGCGCGGGCATAGGCGTCCTTCAAGGCCTCCGCGCCGATCTCTCCGGCAAAACTCATGCGGTCCTGCAACCCCAGCTTGGCGACCTGCACCTCCAGCGCTCCTGCGATGGATGCGTCATGCGCCTTGCCCACGATCTCGGCCTGCCAGTCCAGCCCGGTCAGCCGGCCCAGCGCCTTCAGCAACACGTCATGCCCCTTGCGCCGCGCCAACAGTCCCACCGACAGGATCAGCGGCGGATGCGCCTTCTTTGCGGCGGGCCGCGTCCCGTCCGCGGTCCGCTCGAAGCCCGGATGCGCGACCGTGACCTTGTCACGCGCGACGCCAAGATCCCGCACAACGGTCGCCGCGATATGCTCACTCGGCACGATGACATGCGCCACCCGACCCAGCACCGCGGCCTCGTTGCGCAACAGCGCCCGCGCGTGCCCGGCCTCCAGCCCACTTTCCAAACCCAGCGGATGGTGCACCATGCCCACCACCGGCGCCTCGACCCGGTCCATTCGCGCGGGGTCCATCGCCCCCAGCGCCAGCCCGTCCACGATGATCGGCCGCCCGCGCGGCACAGCCGCCAGCGCGTCGAAGGTGGCCTGCATGTCCGCGTCCGACGGCGCGGGGAAACTGTCCGGCAATTCCAAATGCGCCGTCTCGTGCCCCAGCGCGTTCAGCCGGTCCAGCACCGTCGCGTCATAGACGTACCCGCCGGTGCGCTGGTCCTTGTCTCCGGGAATGGCAAACACCGCGCGGCTCATGACGGGCCCGCCCCTTCCGGCGCCGCGTGCACGGTCCCCGGCACCCACAGGAACGCAAGGCCCGGCAGGGCCGACACCAGCATTATCGCGCCATAGCAAATCCCCATCGCCACGCCCGCATTCGCGTCCAGCCCGATGACCGGAAACAGCGCCGCCGCGGCCCCCTCGCGCCAGCCCCAGCCCGCGACCGACAGCGGCACCAGCATCGCGCAGAACACCAGCGGCAGCACCGTCAACAGGCCTTCCGGCGGAATGACCGACCCGGTCGCCCGCGCCGCCGCATAAAGCCCGCCGATCAGCAACACTGCCCCCAAAAGCGCGTGCATCAAGATTGGCCCGTGCCCGATCAGCCGCCACACCAGCCCGGGAAAGGACCGCGTTGCCTCGAACCGGCGCGTCACCCACACGACCACCGCACCCAGAACCGGTAGGGCCGCCAGCAGCGCCCACACCCCGCCGGGCCAGGCGATTCCGCCCGGCACCAGCACCGCCCCGATCAGCCCCAGCGCCAACAGCGCGAACATCGCCACCTGCCCCATCAGCCGCTCTGCCGCCACCGATTGCCCGGCCCGCGCAAGGTCGGCCTGCCGCCGCACCCGTACCGCGCGGCCCACATCGCCCAGCACGCCACCCGGCAAGACCGAATTGATCAGCTGCGCCAGGTAATATTCCCGCACCGCCGCGCCGAACCCGATCGGTATCTCCAGCGCCTGCGCCGTCAATTGCCAGCGCCGCGCCATCGACAGCGTGGCCAGCGTCAGCGCCACAAGGCTCACCGCCAGCCAAGGCCAGTCGGCCCGCGCCAGCCGGGCGCCCACTTCGGCGGTGTCGGTCCACCACAACATTGCCGCCATCAGCCCCGCCGAGGCCAGAAGCTTGATCGCCCACACCTTCATGGCGCAACCTCCGCCACCTGCTCGACCGACGAGAACGCTCGGATGAACGCGTTGCGGAACCCGTCCATGCGCTGCGCCTCAAGCTCGGGTGCCGGGATCATGCCCCCGGTCCAGCCCCAGCCGTCGATCAACGACAGCACGCCGGGCGGCGCGATCATATGCACCGGCACATCGCGGTTGTCGCTGCCCGCTATGAGACCCGCCGCCTGGTGGTCACCCGCCACGATCACCAGCGGCGCATCCTCGCCCAGCCGCGCCACGTGGGAAAAAACCGCGTTCAGGGAATAGTCCACCGACCGGCGATAGGCGTCGCGCACCGCATCCCGGTCCTTCCAGAGGTCGCGGGGCGTCGGGCCGCGTGCCGCCATCTCGTTGAATTCCGTCCCGTTTCCGATCTCGTCCCATGGCAGCATCTCCGGCACCGGCGTCCACGGCGCGTGCGACGAGATCAGAGCGACCTGGATGAAATCCGGGCGGGGATCGTCGGGCAAAAGGGCGTCATAGGCGGCCAGCGTGAACTGGTCGGGCATCGTGACCCAGTTGAACGGCTCGCCCGCGTAGGGAATGTCCTTGGCCTCGAACACATGCTCGAATCCCATCGCCGCGCTTTCCGGCCAGGCCATCGTGATCGCCGGCATCACAGCCGCCGTGCGATAGCCCGCCTCGGCGGCCAGGTGAAACAGCCATTTCTGCCCGCTTGCGATCATCGCCCTGTAGCGCGCATTGTCCGCAGTCCAAAGCCCGCTGCCGAGCGCCCCATGCGCCAGCCAGCTTTGCCCGCCCGCCGTGGGCGAGGTCACCCACCCGCTTTTCATCTCAAGCCCCGCCCCGGCGATCTGCCGTTCGGCGCGGCGCAGAGTGTCCAGATGCGTCGGGGCATATTCCGGGTTGTCGATGCTGGCGCGGCCATAACTTTCGATCCATATGAGAAGGATGTCGCGCCCCTCCAGACGGTCGAACGCGCCGACAATATCGCGCATCGGATCGACCTGCGCCGCCTGCCGGAACCGCTCGAGATCCGCCACCGTCTCGCGGACGTCGCCAATCCGGGCCACGGCCACGCGGGTGGTCCGGGCCGATCCCGGCGGGCTTTTCTCGAACGTCCAATAGCCCAGGTGGTGCCCGGTATCCGCCACCGCCCAGCCGCCCGTGGCCAATGCCGCCGCCAGCGCCACGACCCGCGCCGGTCCGGGCAACGCCACGCGCTCCCACGCCTTCAGCCCTCCGCGCAACAGCATGTACAGGAACCCGGTCGCCACGACGCAGCTCGCTACCACGAAATAAGCGCTCGCCGCTCCCACGCTGTCACTCAGCAGTCCGACCCCCGCCTCGACCAGGAACAGGTCCGACACCGGGTTGAAGGCCCGGTTGTAGGCCGCGAAACTCGCCAGGTCCGCCAGCTTCAGCAGTGTGACCGCCACCAGAACCAGCGCCAGAACCGACGCCACGCCGCGGGTCCGCCCCAGCGCCAGCATCGCGAACAGCAGCACCGACAACTCGATCGGCCAATAGACCAGCCCGTTGTAATTCATCTGCCCCGGATGGTTGGGCAGCGCCAGCACGGCGAGCATCACGCCCGCCGAAGCGAACAGGGTCACGGTTCGGATCATCGACTGTGCCGCACCAGCCATGCCGTGTCGACGCCGAACGACAGCACCAGCAGCGCCGATGCCAGTCCCGCGACCCATGGCGCAAGCGCCACCGGGAAGAGCGGGCAGGCCAATGCGATCAGCGTGCCGATCTGCACGACGCAAATCGTCTTGCGGCGCATCGACTCGGGCAACTCCCGGCGCAGCGCGGGCCACATCAGTCCGGCCAGTACGAACGCATAACGCATGAACCCCAGCACCAGGATCTCCGCACCCGTCCTGCCCGTCAGCAGCAGCCACATTGCAAGCACCGCGCCCAGCGCCGCGTCCACTTCCATGTCGAACCGCGCCCCGAAGTCGGATTTCAGCTGCGACCGCCGCGCCAGCCAACCGTCCACCCCGTCCAGCGACAGAATGGTCAATCCGACCCAGAACACCAGCCACGGCGACACGGCCCCGGCATCGAACAACGCCCCGGCCAACAACGACAGCAGCGCGGCACGCCCAAGCGTGACGGTGTTGCACAGGCCGAACACCGCGTGCGGATAGCTGCGCCAAACCCCCGGCACCACCAGCGCCACGGAGAGCCCGAACATCGCCATCGCCCAGCCCGGTGACGGCAGCACCGCTGCGCCGAACGCGGCCAGCGCAAGCGCAAGCACTGCCGCGATTACAACGACCTCCGCCATCGGCGGTCGCGCCGACGGCATCGCGGTTCGTTTCTGCTGGGTTATGTCGACCATTTAGTATCCTTGCGCGTTCCGCACTAGATAGAACGCACGGAACCGGCGACCAGATCACAAATCGTTCAACGCCGGAGGTTTAGCCCTGCCGCGGCAGACGCACGTCACCGCGTACCGGCAGGTGATCGGACGCCGCACGTACCGGGCCCGTGTCGACCACCTCGATATCCGACAGCGCCCCCGCCCTGTCCGTCAGGATCCGGTCCAGCGGCAACAATGGCCGGGTCGAGGGAAAGCTGCGCCGCGCCGGACCATGAAAGCGCCGCCCCAGAAGCCGCGCGTTGAACATCAGCCCGCCCCAGGGCCGCCATTCGTTGAAATCGCCCAGCAGGATCGTCTGCATCTCGGGCCTGCGGCGCAGGTATTGGCCGATAATGCGCATCTGCACCACCCGCAACGGCTGCGACAGCGACAGGTGCATCGACATGATCCGCACCGGCACCGCTTCCGCGCGCGCCTCAACCACCACCGCGCCGCGATGACAATGCCCCGGCAGGTCGATGACGTCGCGAAACCCGACCTCCAGACGGGGGGCCAGGAACAGGATCGTCCCCAGGAACCCGTCGCTCTGCGCACCCCAGCGCAGTTCGGGCCGCTCATGCTGCCAGATCAGACCGGTATCGGCTGAAATTCCCGCCACATCCAGGATACGCCCGTGCGGGCGGCACTCCGCGTCCGCCTCCTGCAACGCGAGCACATCCAGCCCCCCGGGCGCCAGCGCCGACGCGATGGCCGCACGCACCCGGCCGGGATCGACACGCCCATCGGTGCCCTTCGCACGGTGCACATTCCAGCTGGCACACCTCAGGCGCGGGCCGCTCATCGGCATTTCCATCTTGCTGGGCTCACCTGTTGCGTTACCTTTCCGTGATAACCTTTCATATTCTTTCAATGACAGGAGACCTCATGCGACTTCAATTCCCGACTTGCGCTTTGGCCGCGATCACGCTCGCCGCCGTTCCGGTCACCGCCCACGCAGAAATGGCCCGGTACGAGCTCGATGCCAGCCACACTACCGTCTTTTTCACCGTCGAACACATCGGCTATGCCAAAACCCTCGGCATCTTTCCCGGCGTCGAGGGCAGCTTCGACTACGACAGCGAAACCCGGGAACTGGGCGAGGTCAGCGTCACCATCGCCTCCACCAGTGTCGACACCTTTCACGAAGGCCGTAACGAGCATGTCCGCAAGGCGGATTTCCTCGACGTCTCCAACCACCCCGAGATCACCTTCACCGCAAATGGCGGCACCGCCACCTCCGACACCGAAGGCACCGTCGAGGGCGAATTGACGATCCTGGGCGAAACCCGCCCGGTGACGTTGAATGTCACGCTCAACAAGGCCGCCGAGTATCCGTTCGGCCACGAGCGTTTCGTATTGGGCCTGTCGATGCAGACCAGCATCCAGCGCAGCGAATTCGGCATGACCTACGGGGTCGAGAACGGGTTGGTGGGCGATACGGTCGACATAATGATCGAGACCGAAGCGATGCGGATGGACTGACCCGGCGGGCGGACCAAAGGCCGCGAGCGCGAAATTTCGTTATCTGACATGGCGTTGCCACCCGCTCCTGATGCGGGCGGCGTCAGGCCGAGGCGGCGAATTGAGCTGTTTCGTCCATCATCTCGGGATACCAGCGTTCCAGCACCGACGCGAAAGCCTCGCGGATACGGCCCACCTGCGCCGGCGTCAAATCGTCCTTCCACCCGCCAGCCTTGCCCTTGGCGAAGAAGCTTTTCATGCCCTCGGGCCGCTCCGTGAAACCGTGCTTTTCTTCCTGTTTCTTCATCGCCTCGAAACTGGTGGCCTTGATCGCCTTGGCCAACTTCGGCCGGTCCGGCTTGACGCTCAGGAAATCCAGCAACCGCTCCATGCTCTTGGCCGGCTTTTCCAGCAGGTCTTCGTACCGGATCAAATGCCGCGGCATTCCCGGCACCGTGGCCCACCGGTTTACGTGATCGTCCCAGCGCCCCAGCGCATCCAGAATGCCGCTTTCGGTGCCCATCACGTTGTCCGGGTCGCACATCTTGGCAATCGCCTCGTCCAGCGAAACGGAGGTATGCCGGGCAAAGGACGGCGCCACGTCGAACGGATTGCGCATGATGTAAAGCGCTCCCGCCGTGACCTCTGGCGGAATCAGGTCCACCGGGCCCACCCGGATCGGCGTGCAATGGGTCTTGACGAAATGCTTGCCCGGCTTGGCCCCCGCGATCATGTGCAGCGCCTTGGTGCGCACCTTCAGCCAATCGTCCACGCTCTTGCCTCGGAACGGCGCTCCGTTGGCGGCGTCAAAGAAATCCTGCCGAATATCGGCAGTGGTGAACTGGCGCAAGTTATTGATATCAGGCGCCATTCCCGGCGGCATGAAATAATGCGCCAAAAGGCTGCGCAGCCACGTATTGCCCGATTTCGGAAACGAGGCCAGCCAGATGATCCGTCTCAGGTCAGACACTGTAATACCCGTATTTCTTCATCATCCGCTTATGGTCCCGCCGGACCTTCGCGACCAACGCGGGATCCAGGTCATCTTTCCACTGCCCTGCCTGACCCTTGGCAAAAAACCGTTCGGAATGAGGCGACTTTTCCTGGAATCCCGATTTGTCTTCCTGCTTTTTCAGCTCATCAAAACTGGCAAAGCGGATCGCCCGGTCCAGCCTCTCGGGCACGATCGGCACCCCCATGAACTCCAGCGTCTTGGCGAAATGCGTCTGCGGGTCGTCCAGCAGGTCCTCGTAGCGCAGTGCCAATACCGGAAAGGCCCCGCCCTGGGTCCAATCCTTGACGTGATCGCTCCAATTGCCCAGGAACTGCCAGGTGGTTGTCGCATCGGCCTGGTTGGCACTGTCCGCTCGACCGATGAACTCAACGGTTTGCTCATGTGTCATGCCGTAATGGCGCGCGTAGGACAAAACCATATCCAAAGGATTGCGCAGAATGTAGATCGCCTGCCTGGTATAGCGCGCCGGGATAAGCTCAACACCAAACGCCTGGTTCCGACAGTTGTGCGTTTTGACGAAATTCACATCCGCATTATTCGCCACGATCCCCTGGAGGACCCGATCACGCACGCGCAGCGTTGCTTCGGGATCGGTAATGTCAATCTTTCGGCCTGCCGCCGCCATGTATCGATTCGGCTTGGAATCCCCAAATCCAAAACGCTGGATCTGGTTGATTTCCAACGGTTTCTTCGCATCGGAAAGATAGTTGGCCAGGAAAATCCGCATCCACGTATTTCCGGATTTCGGGTAAGAGGCCAGCCAGACAATACTTCGTTTCATGTCCATCCTTCGAGGCACATCAAAAAGGGAACGGTTTCCCGTTCCCTAAAAGAAAACGGCGGGAGAGTACACTCCCCCGCCGTTCAAAGTCGTTCAAGCTAAGCTTAGAAGCTCAGGTTGATCGCGGTGCCGATCGCGGTACCGTCGATGTCGCCACCAACTGCGTCTTGGGTTTGACCCTGAAGCAGGTAGGTGGTCCAGCTGACGCCCGGTCCCAGGTCCCGGTTGGCGGCGAGTTTGTAGTACTCGTATTCGCCGTCGGGATTGCCTGCGCCGTTGTCGACTTCACCGATGTAGGCTTCGAGGCCAAAGGTCCAGGGACCAGCGGCATCGTATGCCACACCAACGCTGTAACCTTCTTGGTCACCAACGCCGCCTGCAATACCGTTGTCGTTTTCAGCGTAGGATGCACCGAAGGTGAAGCCGCTGAAGCCGACTTGGAAGCCGACACCCCAGGTTTCGGGATCCGAAACGCCTGCAATGTTGCTGTCGCCGGTACCCCAACGGGCGGCCACAGTGATGTCGGTGGTGCCGAAGGACTGGCTGTAGTTCACACCAAGGTCGAAGATGTCGGTAACGGCAGTACCACCAGCAGCGCGGTTAGCGAGGATGCCCGCAACGTTGCCGGTTGTGCCCGGAGCGTACGAAATACCTGCAGTGAAGCCGCTGAAGCTCGGCGTGTAGTAGGTGATCCGTGCGATGTCGTTGTTGCCTGCAACCTCAGTGTAGGAGGACAGAGCAGCCTGACGGAACGCGCCGGGTGCGCCGGCACCGGTCACGAACGGGATGAAGGCCGAAGCGGACGGCGAGTTGATCGCCATGGAGCCGACTTGCGGTGCGCCAACCATCATCTTGTAACCGGCCGAGTTTTCGTAACCGGCGTCGATGCGGCCAAACGTGTCGCTCGAGATCGACATGTACGATTCGTCGATTTGTGCGTTGCCCGAGTTCAGGGCTTCGAGCTGGACGTTCACGCCGAAGGTCATGCCGTTGTCCAGCGTGATGTTCGGGGTGAAGATGATTTCAGCGTTCGTGAACATCTGAACGCCGTCGAGGTCAACACCAACACCGAGGCCGCTGACTTCAGTGTAAGCCACGTGCTGTTGGAAGAAACCACCCCAATCCAGGTTCCAGTCCTGGGCCGAGGCAGGGGCAGCAGCGACGCCGAGGGCGATTGCGCTGGTGCAGAGAAGTTGCTTTTTCAAGGTTATCCCTCCTTAAAGCAGGAAAGTTACAAGTTCCACCGCCCCCGATCCAGGACACGGCTTGGGAGGATGAATGCTGTAAATGCCCCCTCACTGTCAACGAACCGCCCCCCTTGCGCCGTGTTGTTGGACGCTCTGTGACGTATTTCACACACAGATCTCTCACGGGCCGGGGCAATCGCGCTGAAAAACGGAAAATCCCCCGGTTTTTAAGGGGTTTCCTACAACCGCAGGCTGCGGTTTGCAGCGGGCGCACGGGCCCTGCCAGCACCTTCAGGCGACTCGCGTCGCGACGCGCAATGCGAGTCGTCGCGGGCCCGCGACATTTCCGTCACACTATTTTCAGGCAACCGGCCGTCCCATCCCCCGGCTGGCCCTGAGGGCGCGCGACGGTGACCAACGCCGCGCCATATCCCGACGGCACGTCCGGCACAACGCGCGGTTCCCGCGTTTGGATCGGCGGCTGCCCCCTCAAAGCCCGCGCTCCTCCAGCACCTTGCGCGCGTGACGGAAGCATTCCAGCCCCTGCGGTACCCCGCAGTAAATCGCCACGACGTGCACGATCGCCCGAATCTCTTCTTTCGTGACGCCGTTGTTCAGCGCGCCGCGGCAATGGATCTCGAACTCGTTCATCTTGCCCAGCGCCCCGATCATGCTCAGGTTCATCATGCTGCGCGTCTTGGCGTCGATCACCTCGTCGCCCCAGCCGAATCCCCAGCACCAGGCCGTCATCGCTTCCTGGAACGGCCGGGTGAACTCATCCGCCGCCGCCAGGTTCTTTTCCACGTATTCGGCCCCCAGCGTGGCCTTGCGCTGCTCCAGCCCTTTCAGGAACAGGTCTTCGTCGAACAGGCTCATGAGTTTTCCTCTCTATTAGATGTCGATCGGGCGCAGGGCATAAAGATCCTCCGCCGCGGTCCTGATCTTGTCATGGTCGTATAGCCGGGCGCGCCACTCTTCGGGAATGCCGCCATATCCGTAAATGCGCCCGGCCAGCTGCCCCACCACGGCGCCCACCGTGTCAGCATCCCCGCCCAGGTTCACCCCGGCCAGAATCACGTCGCGAAACGTGTCGCCCTGCGTCAGCGCCCAGAAGGCCGCGTGCAACGTGTGCACCACGTAACCGCTGGCCTCCTCCGGCGGCGCCTCGGGGCGCGGCAAAAGCCCGACATCCCCAGTCACAAGGAACTCCGCCATATTCGCCGCCGCTCTCTGGCAAAGGGGGCTGGCATGGGTCAGCCGGCTTTGCAGCTGCGCCACCGCCATGGCGCTTTCCTTTGATGCGCCATAGGCGATCACCACCGGCGCCAGCCGCATGAGTCCACCATTGCCGCTATATTCATCCTCAACCGGCCCGGCATAGGGGTTGCCGGTCTGCTGAAACCGGGTCAGCGCGGCGTCGGTCTGGTTGCCGATGTCGAAACACACCCGCGTCGACGACAGGTACCCGTTGTCGCGCCAGTTCACGAAGCGCCTCATCGCATCCTCGGCGTCCCAGCCATTGGCCGAGCGCAGCATCTGCGCCAGGCACATCGCCATCGAGGTGTCGTCGGTCCACTTGCCGGGCGCCAGGTTGAACGGCCCGCCGCCCACCATGTCCGTGATCGGCTCGAAACTTCCGCGCGCGCGGAACTCCAGCGTGGTGCCCACCGCGTCGCCCACGGCCAGCCCCACCAGCATCCCGATGGCCTCGTCTTCGCTAAAGGCTTTCTGCATCATATTTCGGGAACCTCGTCATCGAACCGGCCAATCCTGGCGCGGCGCAAGGCACCCGCCTCTTCATCCGGGTCCTTGGAATCCAGCGCCTCCAGTCTCAGGCCCGCGTGGGCATAAATGGGCCGCCCCGCCGCCGCCAGGCCCCGCAACCGCGCGGCCATCGCCCGCTTGCGGTGCACCTGGTGCGGCTGAAACCCGTCATAGTCGCGCGGCGCAAGATCGGCGCCGCACACAAGGTCTCCGGCCGCGACGGCGGCATCGAACAGCGCCTGGCCCTCGGGCGAACGCATGATCACGCCGTTGAACCCCTCGTCTTCCCCCTCGGGCTCTGCTCCGGGCCAGATATCGGCGGCCGCCACGTCCGCCGCCTCCCCGATCGCGTCGGGGCACAGCTTGCAGCGGCTCTGGATGCGCCAGCCCGCCTCGTCCGCCCACATCTCATTATAGGTCTTCTCGAAATGCCGTCCGTCCCGCGTCTCGATCCGGGTCGGCCCCGGGTTGCCATGCCCGCGATAGCGAAAAAGCGTCAGGTCATCCTCCGCCACGCCCAACTCGTCCAGCACCGCCTGCGACTTGCCCAGGTCCGACGCCCCGCCGCAGACCATGACAAGGACGGCCACCAGCAAGCTGTCCAGCCGCGCATCCGCCTTGGCCCGGGCCCGCACAGCCCCCGCATCGCAGGGCTTGGCGATAATGGCAAAGGGCTCTCCCCGCGCCAGCGCCGCCTCCAGCCCTGCCAGCGTATCTGTCGGGCCATAGCGCGACCCGGCGCGTGCCGCGACCTGCTCGGGCGTCTCGGACATCACCCAGCGCGACCGCATCGGCCGCTCCGGGTCCGCGGCGCAATGCAGGACAAACGCGGCCTTGCCCGTGCGTAAAAGGTGCACGCCCAGCGCCGTCAGCACCCCGCCCGTCGCCGCGCGAAACCGGATGTCCGGGTCCCCGGCCCATGCCTCGCCCATATGCGTATAGCTGCCCCAGACGGGATCTTCCCGGCCCCCTCGCGCCTGCGCCTCGGCAACCACACCGGGACAGGCGGCCAGGATTTCCGCGTCGGCGTCCGGATCCTCGGCGGACACCGGCGCAGGCCGCAGGCGTCCGTGCCGGTTCATCACCATGACCCATCGCGTCGTGGCGAGCGCTTCACACAGACCGCAGCCGATGCACAGGCCGGACTCCACGACCTCGCTCACGCTCTTTGCCTGTCGTGCATCCGTCATCCCGTCTTCCTTTCGCTCGGGGCGTATCATATTGGTGACGGGGCCTGCCGCCACGCGCAAGCCCCCGTGTCCGGCTTCCAGTACAAGGGACGCTCCATGACCATGACCTGCACGGCAACCGTGCTCATCGACGACGCCCGTACCCGTGTCACCCGGTTCGACTTCGCCCCGGATCAGCAGACCGGCTGGCACATCCATGACCACGACTATGTCATCACCGCGATCACCGACTGCCACATGCGCCTTGAGGAGCCCGATGGACAGACGCGCGAGGTGACCGTGCCCGCCGGGACCGCCTATGCCCGCGCACAGGGCGTGGAACACAACGTCATCAACGCCGGCCCCGTGGCGATGAGCTTTGTCGAGGTGGAGCTCAAATGATTTTGCAACGCGCGGGCGCCCGATTCTTCGCAAGGCGATAGAATCCGACAAAATTTGACCCAAAAGCGACACCCGTCGGAGCGTCCGCCGTGCTCCGCTTCCCGGAGCAATTGCTGCAACCCCGCGACAATTCGGCAGAATTTATTTCTTAGCGGGAATTTTTTATTCACTGCGTTAATTTGTTGTTGGCAAACAGCCTAACAATTAAGCATTCTGCCCTTATCCGGGCAGTCTCAAGGTAAAGCTCCACCCGGACACCGGCCCCGCGCAAGAGCGGCCGGCAAATGAAAATAGGTGCACCCGGTCGGCGCCATCCTCCTGTCGCCTTACGGGTCGCACCACACTGGGAGGACAGTAAATTGGATACCGATATCGGTGCACTGACGGTGATCTTCACCGAGTTCTATTATTGGGTGACCGTGCCACTCATGTTCCTGATCCACGTGGGCTTCTGTATGTACGAGGTCGGCGCCAGCCGCCACAAGAACCACATGCATACCGTTATGAAGAACACCATGCTCATGCCGCTGGTGACCATCACCTTCTTCTTCTTCGGATGGTGGATCTACTTCGCCTTCCCCAACGGTCCCGGCATCACCGGCGGCATCACGCAATCCGACAATGCCGTGCCATGGTCCGAACTGATGGGCACCCACCTGGGCGGCCCCGGACCGGCGCTCGAAAGCGCGCAGGGCTACGGCGCCGAACTGGGCAACGGCTTCTGGAACCGCCTGAACGGTGTGTTCTGGGCGGCTTTCCTGCTGTTCAGCTGGACCGCGGCCTCGATCGTATCGGGCGCCACAATCGAACGCATCCGGCCCACCGCCTTCTGGATTTTGGCCGTGGTCATCGGCTCGGGCACATGGATCATCGACGCGGCCTGGGGCTGGCACCCCGACGGCTGGATGGTCACCCAGCTGGGCTATCACGATGCCTATGCCTCGGGCGTGATCCACGCCATTGCGGGTGGCTTTGCCCTCGGCGTGATCGTCGTGCTGGGACCGCGGATCGGCAAGTTCGCTCCCGACGGAACACCGCGCAACATCAACCCGCACAACAAGTGGCTGGTGACGATCGGGCTCTTCCTGATCTATTGCGGCTTCTGGGGCTTCTACGTGGCCTGCAACGTGCCGATCATCGACCATGGCACGCTGGGCGGTGCCGAAGGCGTGGTGAACTTCACGGCCACGACGATCTATCTCACCCCCACAACCCTGTCGGCCATCGTGTTCAACTTCCTGATGTCGCTGTCGGGCGGCCTGCTGGCAGGCTACGTGGTGTCCAAGGGCGAGGCGTTCTGGACATACTCGGCGGGCCTTGCCGGCGTTATTACCGCTTCCGCGGGCAACGACCTCTACCACCCGATCCAGGCGATGCTGATCGGCGCCGTGGGGGCGGCCTGCGCGTACAAACTTCACTTCTGGGTCGAGCGCCGCTTCAAGATCGACGATCCGGTGGGCGCGGTGGCCGTGCACGGCTATGCGGGCTTCATCGGCCTGGTGATCTGCGGCTTCATGCTCTGGGGCCATCCGGCGACGGCGGCCTATCATGAAACCGTCGCGGTCATCACGCCCTGGGGTCAGTTCGCAGGTGCGATCATCATGTTCGGCGTGCTGGGCTTTCTGCCCGCTTTCATCGTGTCCAAGATCCTGATGGGCATGGGCATGTTGCGCGTCCCGCCCGCGGTCGAACTCGTCGGGCTCGACATGTCCGAGGAGATCGCCGAGGAAATGGACGCCATAGAGGTGTCCGAAGCCGACATCGCCGAGGCCAAGCGCCTTGGCCTGCTGACTTGAGGAGGGTCACGAAATGTCAACGACAGCTGTAGAAACCTGGGCAGGCGCCGACCTGTCCCAGATCGGCCCGATCTATCCCATGGTCGGCACCGAGATGATACTCGTGATCGTCGGCCTCCTGTTCTGGTTGGCGTTCCACGTCCTGCAAGCCAGGATCGAACGCCGTGAACTCGACGCCGACGAGGCGGCGGCCCACAGTCAAGAACGCATAGCGCGGGTATTCGAGGACGAGGCGCGGGAGTAAGACCTCTTCCGCGCGCCTTGAACGCCGGTCTTCGGGCCGGCGTTCTTTGTTTCACGCCTCGGGGAATACCGGCCTTGCATCTGCCGCTATGGACACGCCTGCGGCCCTCTGCCACTGATCGCGCCATGACCGTCCAGACCCCCATGCCCGAAGACGTCCAGAACCGCTCGATCGGGCTTGCCGCGGCCCTGGGCCTGCTGGTGATCTGGTCGGGTTTCATCGTTTTTTCCCGCGCGGGCGTGCAGACGGCGCTGACCCCCGGCGACATCACCGCGCTGCGGTTCATGGTGACGGGGGTCCTGTTGGCGCCCTTCGCCTGGGCGTGGTGGCCCCGGCACCTCGGCCCGGTTCCAATCGTGCTGATCGTGCTCTGCGGGTCGGGGGCCCTTTACGCAATGCTGGTCTACATGGGCCTGCGCTACACGTCGGCGGCCTATGCCGGGGTTTTCACCAATGGGGCGCTGCCCTTCTTCACCGTGCTGCTGGTGACCGCCTTCACCGGCACCCTGCCCAACCGCCTGCAAATCGTCAGCCTGGTGATCGTGACCGTGGGCGCCGTGCTGGTCGCCGTCACAGGCCTGCGGTCCACCGGCGAGGGCGCGGCGCTCGGCATCGTGTTCTTCCTGACCGCCGCGGCGATCCAGTCGATCTATATCTTCGGCGTGCGCCGCTGGCGGCTCACCCCGCGACAGGCACTGGTGACGATCAACATTCCGAACGCCTTGGTCTTCCTGCCACTTTGGTACTTCTTCCTGCCCTCGGGTTTGGCGCAGGCCGAGACCGGCACGATCCTCTTCCAGGCCGCCTACCAGGGGCTTGGCCCCGGCCTCCTGGCCATGGTGTGCTTTGCGCTGGCAGCCAATCACCTTGGCCCCACGCACACCGCGGGCTTTTCCGCCGCAGTTCCGGCCTCGGCGGCCTTGCTGGCCATTCCGGTCCTGTCGGAAATCCCAGGCCCGCTGGAATGGACCGGCATCGCGCTGGTGACCATCGGCCTCCTGATGCTGGTGCGCGCCCGCGACACCTGAGTCGCGCAGCGCAGCCCCACCGTGTCAGGGACAGCCGAACGGTACGAAGGTGCTCGCCATTCCCTCGTTCATCGTCATCTTCAGAAGCGTCTCGGCCAACCGCCATTCCTCGTCGGTCATCGGACAGATTTCGGCCTTTGCGGTACAGCCTTCGTCGATGAAAACCTGGTTCTCGGTCAGGAACTCCATCCGCAGCCCCTCTGACCCTTGCAAGCTGATCGCATCACGCACCGACACTTCGTAAAGGCTGCACTTCCGGGCCGTCCATCCACCGTCTTCCTGGTCCGTGGCCGCCGCCGCTCCTGTGCCGGCCACACCGATCGCGGCGGCCATTACCGTGACCGCACGACCAAGGGGCATCCCTCTGCTTTTCATCGATATTCTGCCCTGCCCACTTTTGCGGAAAGGCTACGCCTCCGGATCGAGTGAGGCTACTAGCGTATAGCTTGTACGGCGGAATTCCGCCGACGCCCAGGGCAGGTGCCGGGTCCCTACCCACGCCGTGCCTGCCATGCCTCCACCCGGTCGACCCAGTAGCGATAAACCACATCCGCCGCCTTCAGGAAATGCGGCTTGTCGAACAGGTGCAGCATATGCCGCGGCAGGTGCGTTTTCGCATAGGCCGTCTCGGACCGCGCGTCGCCTACCGCCA
Source organism: Roseovarius confluentis (assembly GCF_002917925.1). GTDB lineage: Bacteria > Pseudomonadota > Alphaproteobacteria > Rhodobacterales > Rhodobacteraceae > Roseovarius > Roseovarius confluentis. The sequence goes on from NZ_PPFE01000015.1 coordinate 63,688, forward strand.
GCCATCCCGCCTTGGCCCCCAGGTAAGGCGCCATCACCGTGCCCGACCCGCTGAAGCCCATGGCGAAACTGATGCCGTCGCGCGCTCCCACATGCGGCATCTGCGCGAAACTGAACCCGGTATAGCCGCTCCAGACATGGCTCAGTTTGGCCTCGGCCAGTTCCGGCCAGACCTCCACCATCGTCTGCCTCTGCCGCTCCGCCGCGACCGCCAGCGGCACGTCCCGCATCGCGGCTCGTCCGCCGAACAGGATTCGCTTGCCGTCCGGCGAAATGCGGAAGTAACTGTGCCGCGCCCGCGTCTCGACCATCATCCGCCGCCCCGGCGCCAGGTGCCCGATCAGGTTCTCCGGCAATTCCTCGGTGGCGATGATGAAACTGGGCAGCGGGAACACCCGCTTCACGTGCCAGCCGAAAGGCCGCGTGGTATATCCATTGGTCGCCAACACCACCTTGTCGGCCCGGATGCGCCCCTTGGGCGTGCGCGCCACATGCCGGGTGCCGTCGCGCTCCATCGCCTCGACGCGGGCATGGCTGACCACCGGCACCCCGCGCCGCCGCACCGCCTCCAGCATTCCGCGATGATACTTCGCCGGATGCAGCGCGCCATGCTCGGGAAACAGGATACCGCCGTGATAAATCCCGGTGTCGATTTCGCGCCCCAGCCCCTCGCGCTCCAGCAGCTCGACCTTCACCCGGCTCTTGTCACGCACCTTTTCCGCCAGCCGCTTCTGCCCTTCGAAATGCGACGCCGTGTAGGCCAGCTGTACGCGCCCGGTCTGCTGAAAGTCACAGTCGATCTTCTCGTGCTTGATGAACTCCCGCGCCCAGTCCAGCGCAGGGGCCGCCTCGGCCAAAAGCGCGTCCGCCACATCAGCTCCGAATGCTGCGGCCATCTTGTCCCAACTTAGCCGCGGATGCGCGCCCACCATCCCGCCATTGCGGCTCGATGCGCCTTCTCCCGGCACGCCCGCCTCGACCACCGCGACCCTGGCACCGCTGTCATGGGAGGCAATCGCCGCCGACAACCCGGTGTAGCCCGCACCGATCACCAGCACGTCGCAATGCTTCGGCAAAGCGTCCTGCGTGGCTTCCGGCGCCACCGCCTCCCACCACCACGGGCGGCCCGGTTCCGCCTCTCCTGTCCACTGGGTCATGATCACGCTCCTGTTGCCGCACCCAGATTGCCCGCACGCGGCCTGCGGTCAAGCCTCGTTGCCGACAGCGTGCACCCCATTGCCGAACGCGCCCGAAACCTCGGCGCACGACCTTCAGAAGCAGCAGCCCCGCCATCGGAACCCTGGTGCGCGACGGCCGCCCGGCCGTCAGGAACCCATCCTGGCGCTGGCCGCCACCTGCCTTGGCCTGAAACACGCGGTCTTCCGCCGCGCCGCAGGGCGCGTGATTCACCCCTCTGTCCGCACTGTTCCGTAGCAGCCCTGACAACATGTCACAGGCCCCCTTTGCGCCCGTCCCGGCCGCTTTCTGCACACACCGGCATACATTCGCCGAGAGTCGCGGAATACTAGAGCGCGGGAATCACTGGGAAATTTTTGCATTCGTAAATAAATTTACTCGTCGTCGGATGCGATGGGGAAAGTATTTACAAATAAAAGTCAATGATCCCAACGGCTAAGTGTAAAATTTTACTGAAGGTTTTATAACGCCGCCAATGCGCGAATTGATATATGCCTCGAAGTCGAGGACCATTCCGTGCGGAGGAGGAGACATATGACAAATCAACCGGAAACAGGTGCGTCCACGTACCCGCCCAGTGCCGATTTCGCGGCGAATGCCCATGTCGACGCGGCGAAGTACGAGGAGATGTACGCCGCCTCGATCAAGGACCCCGAGGCGTTCTGGGGCAAGGAGGGCAAGCGCGTCGACTGGATCAAGCCTTACTCGAAAGTGAAGGATGTCGATTACACCTACGGGAACGTCTCCATCA
>NZ_PPFE01000016.1 GCF_002917925.1 Roseovarius confluentis
GAAACAGACAATCCGAAAGCGCCGGTTGCAGCACAAAGCCGCGGCCGCCTAAACTCAAACAGAAACCGAACCAGAGCCTCCGTTACCAAAACAAACGACTTGTCCGAAAAACTCTGAAGACGGACAGGACTGGTAAAAGGCCTCGATCCACGCTGAAATTGTGGAGTTTAGTGGGAATATGAAAAAAGAGTTGGATAGAGCTCTATGTAGATCAGGCATTCTTCTATTCGCCAATCTCAAGAAAATCGCTTGCACGAAAATCCATACCCACCTTAGCCGACACTAAAGTTTAATGCAGCGAAAGGCAGTTCTCCACCCCATCCTCGTCGATCGTCCCGTCGCCCCAATTTCTGACACGTATGCAACAAGCTGGCGTTTATCTGCGCTTCAAATGCGTCCCACAAGGTTCCCCGCTGTCCGAAATTTGATACTCCTCGGAAAATACTGACAATACGGTGCACATGAACCTCGCCTCAAAATGCTTCCTGAGGTTCCTGGGCGATCCTCTCGGCCGACAACCAAGATCATTCACGTTGCAGGAAATGGGTATCGCGGCGCGCGGGGCTGGTTCGCCTTGGATTGGAAGCTATCGCGACGCGCCCATCGGTGAGGAATCGTGACGCGGGCGGCTTGAGCGCGTCGGTGGAGACAGTACCACTCTGTCGCCAGTCGAAGTCCAGTCGGAAAGGCGGGAATTTTGCAGTCAAAAATAGTAGGTTCGGCGGAGCGCTGCCGTTCGCTGCTCAGGTCAAGAATGTCGGCTTTGCGGGTTGAGCAACCGGATTGTCACGATCTTTAAACTCAGAAGGTATTGATCGAAATCCCAATAAAACTTTCCTCGGAATCGAGCTTGTAGCCGGCACGGAAACTCGCCTTGGTATTCGGGATCCCGAATGCCACGGCCGCGACCTTGTCGCGGAAGCCGTCGTCGTCCCCGAGATAGCTGAACTCGAAAGTCACATCCGGCTTGTCGAAGCCGATGGCGGCAAGGGCGAAGTAACCTCGATCGATCGTCGTTGCCTCGCCGAGCAGGAAGACGCTGCCGAAACTTGTGGGCTGGTAATGCTCGGCCACGAACCGTATCCCGCCCTTGACCGTTTCGAGCCCCTCAAGCTGGATTGCCGGTCCGGCGCGGAAGGTGACCGGCGTCCCTAGCGAGAACTTGTAACTGGCCGTCAGGTTCAGATCCTCCGGCCCGGTGTAATCGCTGAACACCATGCCGTATGACAGGCGGTCGCGCTCGACCGAGATCACGGCCGTCGTGGTGTCTTCGCCGAGATCCAGTTGATAGAACTCTCCGTCGGCCTGTGCCGCCGGGGCCGCGAACACAAGCATCGCGGCGGCGTAGCGCATGGTCTTATTCCCTGCCGTCAAGTGTTGTTCCTTTCCTGGCTGTCCTGTCCCGGCTGATGCGCGATATGCGCCGCGCCATGTCACCTAGCATGTTCCAGGTGTTCACGACGCTGATACCGGGTGTATTGTCTTCGGTATAGAACCTCATGAAAAGCGCGTCGCGCTGTTCTTCGTCGGGCATCAGTTCCACGCGCATTCCGTCGGCTGTCGGCGCAAGTACGAACACCGACAGTTCACCAACCCCCGGCAGGTCGATCATTCCGTAGGTGCCGGCGTCGAATTGTCCGCCCCGCAACCGTGCGGTGTCCTGCGTCAGGCTGGTCACCCACATGCGCTGTGAAACCTTGCCCGAGGTGAAGGTGACGCGCTCGGGCGTGTCGGCAACATGGCGTTCGCGCCGGGGCAGTTCTACACAGGCGATGATCGTCAGTGCCAGCACGATCATGTTGTAGATCGTCCAGAACAGTATGACCCATTTGCCTTCGCCCGCGTCGTTGAAGGCAAAACGGTCGGTCACGATACCCATCAGAAGCCCGACAATCGTAAGTCCAAGCAGGATGGCGAAAGGGGCCAGCATGTTCCATTGCACCACGATGCGGCTGCGGTCCCCACCCTTGGCCGTCACGCTAAAAGGGTGGCCCCTTGGCTGCACCAGCCCGGTGAACGCCGCGCGGGTGATCGGCAGAGCGCCCAGCAACTGGCTGACATCGGTCAGGATCGGCACCACGTTGCCGCGCGACATCAGGTTGATGGCCATCAGGTTCCAGGCGAAGAAACAGCCGAAATAAGTTATCACATCGGCCGGACTGGCATCCACGACGGTGATGTTCCCGTACCAGTAGAGCAACGGGAAAACCATGGCTGCGACCCGGAAGGGAAATGTCGTGATCCAGTAGAGGCTGGCGTCGATGACGCTCCAGCGGTCGCGCAGGCGCAGCCCGTTATTGCGGAACGGTCCGACCCGGCTGCGCGCGATCTGCATCATTCCCAGGCACCAGCGCGAGCGTTGCGTGACGTATTCCTTCAAGCCTTCCGGGGCGAGCCCCTCGGTCAGCGGCTCGTTGAGATAGGCGGTGTGCCAGCCCGCGTTCTGCAGGCACAGCGTGATCATGTAGTCCTCGGTGATGCTGTCGGTGGGGAAGCCGCCGATATCTTTCAAGGCGTTCAGCCGCATGATCGAGGATGTCCCACAGCAGAAGGCGACGCCCCAGCCATCGCGCGAGGGCTGCATGTCGTCGAAGAAGAAGCGCTGCTCGTCGGGATAGGACCGGCTTATCCCGAGGTTGTGCTGTATAGGATCGGCGTTGAAGAAGTGCTGCGGGGTCTGGACAAGACCCACCGCCGGATCGTGAAAAAGGGCCAGCGTGCGTGAGAGGAATCCGCGATGCGGCACGAAATCGGCATCCAGAACGGCCACGTAATCCGGGGGCGTCTCCCGCGCCCAGAGAACCTGAAGCGTGTGGTTGATGTTGCCGGCCTTTGCGTGCTTGTTGTCGGGGCGCCGCATGTAGGTGACGCCCTCTTTCTCGCAATAATCACGCAACCAGTCGCGGCGTCCGTCATCGAGAACCATGACTTCCTTGGCGGGATGGCGCAGAGCCTTGGAACCAATGATGGTACGTTCAAGCACCTCCAGTTCCTCGTTATATGTCGCGATCAGGATCGCAACCTTCGGCGGCGTGTCCCCCCACCAGCCGGCGTTGCGGTCGGCGTCGGGGCTTCGGTCACGGTGACGCATGAGGATGAAGAAAGCGCTGATCGAACTTACGATTGCCATCAACTCCAGCCCCAGCAGCAGCCCACTTGCCAGGAAATCAATGGTCCAGCCCACCGGGGCGATCGTTTCGGTCGTTCGCCACCATGCGTACCTGATCGCGAAAATGATCGCGATCACGAACAGGAAGATACGGTGATGGGTGTCCTGACGGTCGATGACATACGGCAGAATCAGTGCCAAGCCGAGTATCGGAACCACGTGCACCAGGCTCGCGCCCATATCGCCGAGGTAAAGGTTAGGCAGCATTACTCCCAGAACTTCCACAATATATCGAGTGGGCGGTCATCAAAGAACACGCGGCCCGTTCTGCCTATGCTGCAACCGTCCACCGGATCCGTCCTCAGTTCCGGAACGACGAGCGCTACATCGTAGCGTTGCAGGTGTTCTTCGCTCGGAGCCACCGCCATGCCTTCGTATACAGAGGCCGCGCCGGAGCCCGCGAGGCGGGCGACCGTCCCCTGCATCGCCTCGTCGCCGCCAAGCGGGCGGAACGTCGCGGTGTCGCCGGTGGAAAGCGAATTATAGATGGTTTCCGACACCGACAACGTGACCAGCACCGAGGCGCAGTCGGCGATGTTCATGATAGGATCACCCCGTTGGACGTTCACGCCGTTTGCAGTCAATTCCTGCCAGAGAACGCCGTTGACCGGCGAAGAAAGCGTATCTCCGCGCAGCTTGACGAGACGCGACAACTCCCGCTCTATGCGGATTTCGTAAGCCGTCAGCTGTTCTTCGGTCCGGGCGATATTTGCCTCGACAAGTGTCAACGAGGTCTCTGCTTCGCGCTGCCTCAGTGCCATATTCCATGCCGCGCCTGCGGAGTCGTCAAGATATATCGCGCGCCGCGCTGCGAGCAGTTGCAGAGCCTCCAAACCGGCGAAGTCCTCGATGGCGCCATCCAGAAACGCGCCTGAAAGTTCGAGAAAGCGATCGGGGTCGTTTTCATCGGGCGCCAGCTTGTTCTCGTCGACGGTAAGGCTGCCAGATTCCGAGGGTGGCTGGTCCCGATTTGGCGAGGTGTCTGGATCGGACGGTGCTCCACCTGCGGTGATCTCAAGTTCCCGAGTTCGTGCAGCCGCGTACTTTCCGGCCGTCGATTCGATCCAGCGCAACGCTTCCCGTCGTGCATCGCGTTCGGTTTTGTAGCTTGTCAGATCCGCAGCCAGAAGGTCTCGTTCCAATTGCAGGTCGTTCAGGCGCACCTGGTCGGCCCTCGCATCTTCGACGGAGAAGAGTGTTGAGCCCTCTTTGATAAAAGCACCAGGCGCGCGATCCGGAAGATCAACGTCCCCGGCGACGGGAGCACGCGCGGTCAAGAGAGGCGCGTTAACAAATGCATTCGCGCTGGCCCCGGTCATCTGCTCCACGACAATGACGTAGAGCGCCCCAAACAGGAGAAAAAAACCAATACACAGGCGAAGATACCGCAATGTCGGCCCCTCTTGCAATTACAAGCATAGTTTAACCTTTATACGCACAACCAAATTAACGATACTATGGTGTAGGAAGATTTCGCTCGTCTGTGAGTTGTGTATGCAACTCCATCTTTGCTCCTGTTGTGGAACGAAATTTGGAAAGTTGCACATACTGCTGCCAGAATTCGAAGTTATGCGGCTGTGAAAAGTATCGGGTGGTCGTCTTGGATGTCCGTGGTGAGAGTCAGAGCGCACCCCGTTCATGAGTAAAAGTAAGTGGAATTCGACAAATGGTTAAGCCTGATTTGACAAGTTCCGGCAGGGAAAACGTTCACGCTCCACGACTAGCAACATCTATCTTCGGCTTTGTCATGATTTGCGGCCTGCTGGGCATGGTTGCAATTTGGTGGCCTATACATCAGCACGCGCGAAGCTTCGAAACACGGGTCGAATCCGAGAATGCCATCCGCGGAGTGAAGGCACTTCGGCTCGCGGTTTCCCGGGCGGTTGAACGGGAATGGGAAAGCCTTCAAGCCGTCGCAGGACAGATCGCTCCAATGGAAAACGAAGAGATCCGCGCATTCACCGACGCTGTACTCGTCGCCGGTGGACGTGTCGCCTGGGCTGGGCTCGCCGATCTTTCCGGCACCATCAGAGTCGGCTCCAATGGGAGCCGCGTGGGCACCTCCGTATCAAGCACAGACTGGTATCGACAGGGTCTTCGCGGTCCGTTTTTTGGTGACATAACATCGTCCAACCCCACCGCGGCGCATGAGCAGAACGATGTGTTGAACATTGCCGTGCCAGTCAAATCCGCCGATGGAGATGTTACTGGAGTATATGTATACAGTCTGAAAGCAAGTTGGCTTCAGGATTACGTTCAGGCTGCTGCGGACGACCTTGGCTTGCTGGCTTATGTCGTCGACAAGCGCGGCCGCTCAATCTTTCCGACGCAACAGCAGACCAGCGTGGACCTTACACCAGCCAGTCTCAGTTCCCTTTCTCTCAATATCGAATCCGCACAGGTCGTCGAGGATGCAAACGGCGTGAGAAACATCTACGCCGTTGCGCCCGAGCTCACGGTCGGCAACGCGCCCCCCACTGGCCTCTCTCTGGTTGCGCGCGTTCCGCCGGCTTCTTTCGGTCAGGATGTATCGGACCTGTCGGTCGCAATGTGGATCAGTCTGCTCAGCTTGCTCGGTGTCTTGGGAGCGTTTTCGATCCTGTTCACACGGCATTTCGTGCGCCCGCTGGAGCGCCTGTCCGAGACCGCCCGAGAGATAGCAGATGGCAAGGAACCTTATCCGGAGGAATTCAATTCCAGCCGCGAAAGTGAGCAGCTCTCGCATGCGCTCAGCCGTATTCAGAGCCGATACTATTAGAGCACTGCAATCGCTTGGCACCGGTAGCGGGCACCTTGGCAGGTGATCATTATGATCACCAAGCCGTCATTCGTTGCAAGAGAGGCGAAAATCGGTTTTGGGCCGTTCCTGCCGGTAACGATAATGGCCCTCCTTATCGGTCCCGGCAGCTATCCCCGGAAATTGGGGATAAGCTCCAGTGCCCAGGCAAGCCCACTGTCGAGCCCCAATTTTTGGAACTCTAGGCCGTAATCGACACGGATTTTGTTTCGAAGATTTTCGACAGCTAGAAGCTGAAGTCCCCGACTTCAGCTTGTCTGGTCGTCGACCCGCGCACCGGGTGCATTGGATTTCACTGACGTGATTCCATTTTCGCGTCCCGACGCGCTGCTATAGGATTCGCTGGTTCCAACGACTTGGCCGTTGCTGGCCTTGAGATTGAACATCGGCTTATCCTGTCACACTTGTCGCGTTTGCGGAGTTTACAAGATAGCCGGAGGCACGAAAATGCAGTCAGCCGGAGCGGATCCGGCTTTCGTTGCTGCATTGCTCCTTTGGAGAGGTCACAATTGTCCGTTTCGGAAACAATGGCTCGGCAGCTTAGGCAAGAAGTTCAGTGCCCAATTTATCAGTCGATTAGGCTGAAGTTATCACCATCAGTAATGGTTTCTATGGATACCCCGGAGCGAAGAGGCTATGAGGCATGCAGTGTATATGTAACTTGGCAAGCATCCGCCATCGGGGGTCAAAACGCATGATGAACCGTTCAATCCTAGCCATCGCGACAGTGAGCTTGGGTCTGGCCGTATCGGGCATGTTTGCCGGGCGGGCACTGGCTCAGCAGGCGCAAGAGCCGACGCCGGTCGTGGTTGTCAAGTTACAGGCGCAGACGGTTACGCTGACTTCGACGTTGCCCGGCCGGGTTGCAGCCTCGGCGGAGGCAGAGGTGCGTCCGCAGGTCAACGGAATCATCACGGAGCGGCTGTTTCGGGAGGGGGGCTTTGTCGAGGAGGGCGACGCGCTTTACCGCATCGACTCCGCCACCTATTCCGCCGCGGTCGAACAGGGGCAGGCCGCGGTGACGCAGGCCAGGGTCCAGCTGGATGCGGCGGAGGTCGAGGCCGATCGGCTGGTGGAGTTGCGAGAGCGCAACGTGACGAGCGAGCGGGCCTTTGACGAGGCCAAGGCGGTGCGCGACACCGCGGCGGCTGCGGTCGAGGTGGCCGAGGCGCAGTTGCGGTCGGCCGAGATCGAGCTGGAACGCACCACGATCCGCGCACGCCTTTCGGGCGAGATCGGCCTGGCGCGGACCAGTCCGGGCGCGCTGGTGACGGCCAGCCAGGCCGAGCCCCTGGCGGTTATCCGGGACATCGACCCGGTTTACGTGGACGTGACACAGTCGGCGGCGGATCTGCTGCGGTGGACCCGCGGACAGACCGAGGACCAATTGACCAATGCCGACACGACGGTGCGTCTGACGCTGGCGGACGGATCGGATTTCGATGAGACAGGCACGATCACCGCCGCGGAGCCAAACGTTGACCCGCAGACCGGCGTGGTGGTGCTGCGCATGCAGTTCGACAATCCCGACCGGTTGCTCTTGCCGGGGATGTACGTGCAGGTTGAGATGCCTGTGGGCACCGCCGAGAACGTTCTGTTGGTGCCGCAGGAAGCGGTGCAGCGCGACAGGCGCGGCCGCCCGTTTACCTGGGTGGTGACTGCAGAGAATGTCGTCGAGGAGCGCCAGGTGACCATCCTTCAGGACCGCGGCGCCGACTGGGTGGTCAGCGGTGGGTTGCAGGACGGCGACCGGGTGATCGTCGCCGGGTTCCAGAAGACCGGGGTCGGTGCGACCGTCGCCCCGGAGGAGCGCGAGGCGCCCCAAGCCGAGGCGACCGGCGACGCAAACGAAGACCCCGCCGAGGCGGACGACCAGAAATCCCCATAAGGAACCACTCCCATGGCGCGCTTTTTCATTGATCGCCCGGTGTTTGCCTGGGTTATCGCGATCCTGATCATGGGAATCGGGGTGCTGGCAATCCGGATCCTGCCAATTGCGCAGTATCCGGAAATCGCGCCGCCCTCGGTCACCATCAGTGCGAATTATCCCGGCGCGTCGGCCGAGACGGTCGCCAACACGGTGACGCAGGTGATCGAACAGCAGATGACCGGGCTGGACGGGTTGCGGTATTTCTCGTCCAACTCGACATCGGCGGGCCAGTCGAGCATCACGCTGACCTTCGAGACCGGCACGGATGCCGATATCGCGCAGGTGCAGGTGCAGAACAAGCTGTCGCGCGCCACGCCGCTGCTGCCGGAAACCGTGCAGCGGCAGGGTGTCACGGTCGAGAAATCCTCGGCCGGCTTCCTGATGGTTATCGGGATGATCTCGCGCGCGAACGGGTTCGACCAGGTGGACCTGTCGGATTACATGGTCACCAACCTTGTCGACGAACTGAGCCGGGTCGAGGGAGTCGGGTCGGTCCAGGTCTTCGGCGCGCAATACGCTATGCGGATCTGGCTGGATCCCTCCAAGCTCGCGGCCTTCGAGCTGACGCCTGCAGATGTTGTGAACGCCGTGTCGGCACAAAACGCCCAGATCTCGGCGGGGGCGTTTGGCTCGCGGCCGACGGTCGAGGGGCAGCAGCTGAATGCCACGATCACCGCGCAGTCGCTTCTGAACTCGCCCGAGGACTTCCGGCAGATCGTCCTGCGGGCCGAGACTGATGGCGGGCTGGTGCTTTTGGACGATGTGGCGCGTGTGGAGATCGGCGCGGAGAACTATGCCACCATCGCGCGCTTCAATCAGGATCCGGCGGCGGGCCTTGCTGTCAGCCTAGCACCTGGGGCCAACGCGCTGGACACCGCCGAGGCCGTGAAGGCGCGGATGGCCGAATTCGCGGAGTTCTTTCCCGAAGGCGTGGAATACGTCATTCCCTACGACACCACGCCCTTCGTGCTGATCTCGATCGAGGAGGTCATCAAGACCCTGTTCGAGGCGATCATCCTGGTCTTCCTGGTGATGTTCCTCTTCATGCAGAACCTGCGCGCGACGCTTATTCCGACGCTGGCGGTGCCGGTGGTTCTACTGGGCACGTTTGGCGTTCTTGCGGCGGCCGGCTTCACGATCAACACGCTGACGATGCTGGCCATGGTACTGGCGATCGGACTGCTGGTCGACGACGCGATCGTCGTGGTCGAGAATGTCGAGCGGATCATGGAGGAAGAAGGCTTGCCCCCTCGCGAGGCGACCTACAAATCCATGGGCCAGATCACCGGTGCGCTGATCGGGATTGCACTGGTGCTGTCGGCGGTGTTCGTGCCGATGGCGTTCTTTCCGGGCTCGACCGGCGTGATCTACAAGCAGTTCGCGATAACGATCGTGTCGGCGATGGCGCTGTCGGTGGTGGTCGCGCTGACCCTGACGCCCGCGCTGTGTGCGACGATCCTCAAACACAAAGATCGCGACAAGAAGAAAGGCGCCTTTGGTTGGTTCAACCGCGGGTTCGATGCGGTCCTGAGCCGGTATTCCGGCACGGTCGCCTGGAGCGTCAAACGTCCGTTCCGGGTGGGGCTGGTTTATCTTGCGCTGGCCGTAGCGATGGCGTTTCTGTTCACACGCACGCCGACCGCGTTTCTGCCGGACGAGGACCAGGGCATCCTGTTCACTCTGATCCAGACACCGACCGGCGCAACGGCCGAGCGGACGCTAGACGTGCTGGAACAGGTCGAGGACTATTATCTGACCCAGGAGACCGACACGGTGAAATCCATGTTCGGAGTGGTCGGGTTCAGCTTTGCTGGCCAGGGCCAGAACATGGGCATCGCCTTTGTCCAGTTGAAGGACTGGGACGAACGCAAATCGCCCGGGCAAAGCGTGCAGGCCCTTGCCGGGCGCGCCTTCGGGGCGCTGAGCGGAATACGCGACGCGATGGTGTTTCCCATTGTGCCGCCCTCGGTGATCGAGCTTGGTAACGTGTCGGGGTTTGACGTCTATCTTCAGGCGCGTGGGGGGCAAACCCACGAGGAATTGCTTCAGGCGAGAAACCAGTTGCTGGGGCTGGCGGCGCAAAGCGAACTGATCGCGTCGGCCCGGCCCAACGGGCTGGAGGACGCGTCACAGTTCAATCTGGATATCGACTGGCGCAAGGCGGGCGCGATGGGCGTGACGGCCAACGACGTGGGCCAGTTGCTGACGGTGGCCTGGGCCGGATCCTACGTGAACGACTTTATCGACCAAGGCCGGATCAAGCGTGTCTACGTGCAGGGCGACGCGCCAGATCGTTCGATCCCGTCGGACATCGACAAGTGGCGGGTCCGCAATGCTAGTGGCGGTCTGGTGCCGTTCTCGAATTTCGCAAAAGGCTCGTGGAACTACGGGCCGCAGGGCCTCTATCGCTTCAACGGCATCCCCTCGATGCAATTGCAGGGCGCGCCGGCCCCCGGCGTGTCCACCGGTGCCGCAATGGCCGAGATGGAGCGGCTGGCTGAACAATTGCCGCCGGGCTTCGCGCTGTCGTGGACCGGGCTGTCCCTAGAGGAACGGCAATCGGGCAACCAGGCACCGCTACTATATGCGCTATCGCTTGCGGCGGTGTTCCTGTCGCTTGCGGCCTTGTATGAAAGCTGGTCAATCCCATTCGCAGTCATGCTGGCCATGCCGATTGGCGTGGTAGGAGCATTGTCGGCGGCCTATTTCGGTGGATTTGACAACGGCGTCTTCTTCCAGGTTGGGTTGCTGACGGTGATCGGCCTGACCGGCAAGAACGCGATCCTGATCGTGGAGTTTGCGCGCGACAGGCACGTGGCGGGTGAGCGTGTCATCGACGCGGTGGTGGAGGCGGCAAGGCAACGCTTTCGTCCGATCATCATGACCTCGATGGCGTTCTCGCTTGGGGTGCTGCCTCTGGTGCTGAGTTCCGGCGCCGGGTCGGGCGGGCGCAACGCGATTGGTTCGGGCGTTCTGGGCGGGACGATATCCGGCACGGTTCTTGGGGTCATTTTCGTGCCGCTGTTCTTCGTGATCGTGACCAGATTGTTCAGGTTCGGACGCGGTACACCGAAAGGGTCCTTACGTGACAAGGGCACCGGTTGATGCCTGCTGGCGGCCGGTTTGCACGCAAAGCTGACGTGGGCTGTGAACGGTAGGTAGCAGCCGAAGGGCGCGGGGCGGATTTGTCAGGTTGTTTTGCCTCCGCGAATTGTTTCGCAAGGGCGAGGGTTCTATACAGTCAGTTTGCTTGTGTATTCGCTCCAGAGTGCGAAGGCATCGCTGCGAGCGTGGCGATATGATCTTGCGGAAAGACGGTGGCGTTCGGGCGAAACAGGGCGGCGGTTTGATCATGGACGGACAGGAAGCGTTGCACCTGACCGAATGTCGCTGGGGAGTGGAAGGACCTGGAGATAAAGCGGCTCGGAGATGCCCTTCGTCAAGCCTTCCGTCCAAGACCGCGGCTCTGACCGTTGCCACCGGATGTGCGCCCTGCGGGGACCAAAGCACCCGGCGTTTTTTGGCCATGCGAGCGTTGGCTATCTCATTGACCAAACCCCAGCACGCGATGTCGAAACCGCCTTTCCTCTTCGACGTCGTAGATTGTAATCGACGAGCGCCACACGGTTGTATTGCACGTGCAACAGTTCGGCCATGCGCTTTCGGTGAATGCGCCAGTCGATGCAGGTGCCAAGGTCACGCAAGATCAGTCGTTGTGACAGTAGAGGTTCCAGGCGGCCTACAGTCAGGCGCGTCAGCAGACCGGACAGACGCAGTCGCCTGCTCAGGGCCACGGCGATGCGAAATCCTTGGCCGTAGGCTTGAAGCAATCGGTCAAGTTGATTCGCTCCATACGAATTACCGGCAGGACCTTGCCTTGCGATGGGACCGATTGCCTCCGCATGTCGAAATATCCACAACTCACGCGGAACCTCGCATGGATCCTTAGTCGTAAGTAACTGCATTTTCGCAAATCTTTGATATTAACGGAAACGTAACGCGAATGACGTCATTTCGACCCACTTCACGTGCGCTGATTCAAAAGGCCACCTTGACGCCGTATTATAGGCAAATTCAAATGATTTATCTCTGTAGTATCTTGCAGTTGGGGGATTCATGACTTGCTTTGAAGGAGCATTCTCAAGCCCGGTCTTTCTAGTGGCCGCGGCGGTGATCGCACTTGCTGCCTTGACCATGATTTGGACCCTGAAATCGCAGGATTTCAACGGAAAGCGTTTCTACGCGCTCACCTTCATCGGTGTCATGTGGACTCTTCTCAGCGTTGGTCTCGAAGCTGCGTCAGCGACTTATGCCTGCAATATGCAATGGGCGACGGTCGCTTGGCTGGGGCACGGATTGGTGACCACCTCGTGGTGTTACTTTGTCTTCAATTACGTCGGAAACGCCGATTGGGTCCGCACACGTCGCGCAACTGCGCTTCTGCTTGGCACTACGCTGGGAATATTCGCCCTGGTCGCCACAAATTCGTTGCACCATCTCGTCTATACCGAGGACACGATGCTTCCGGTCGGCAGCAATCAGATCGAATACGTTCACGGGCCGGGCTTCTACACGATCATCGCCTTACTCTACACCTTCGTCATGGCCACCTTCGTTTGCCTGATAAGGGGTGTTGTCCGCGCCAAGCGGAGCGCCTGGCCACTGCTGAGCATGCTGACCGCCATCACCTTGTCCCCGCTGGTCGTGAACGCCGCCTACATCGGTCTGGACTTCACCTTCTTCGGTCTCGACCCCACCGCCTTCATGTTCTCGCTGGGCGTGCTGGCGTTCTCCTGGATGCTGCTGGTGAGCAAAACCATGGACATGGCCGCAATCGGTCAGTCGGTCCTCTTCGATACGAGCAGCGAACCGGTCGTCCTGATCGACCGCAAGCGAAACATCGTGCTGATGAACGCCGCTGCCCGCAAGCGCGGGCTGAGCCATGGCAACAATCAAGTGCTGCGCGACCTCTTCGACGGGCATGATGACTTGGCCACTGCGGCCGATGGCTCTCATCTGCGCATTGGCGACCAGGCCTACGAACCTCGAATACAGAAGGTCCGTAACCCTCTGAACCCATCCGCCGAAATTCTGGGATGGAGCGTGACCCTGGTCGACGTCACCGATCGCATGGCGATTAACGCGTCGTTGCAGGAGGCCCTCAGGACCGCCGACGCCGCCAATCGCGCCAAGGACGAGTTCGTCTCTGTGGTCAGCCACGAGATGCGCACGCCGCTGACTTCTCTTAAAGGCGGTCTTGCGATCGCCCTTAGCGGTCGTGTCGGCGAGATGAGCGACCAGATGCGCTCTTTGCTGGAAATTTCCCACCGCAACGGTATTCGCCTCTCGCGCCTGATCGACCAGATTCTCCTGGCGCAGAAGATGGACATCGGAGCGCTTCAACTCGAGGAAGACGCTGTCGATCTCGATCGCCTGCTCACAGACAGCATCGAGGAAAACCGCGTCTTCGCCTCAGAGCGCAAGATAACGCTTGTGAAGAAGTCCACTGTCTCGCACGCGTTAGTTCAGGGCGATGCCTTCGCCATTCGCCAGATCATCGACAACCTTCTGTCCAACGCCATCAAGTTCTCGCATGAGAACGGCACTGTCGAAGGCACGTTGCATATGACTAACGGCAAGCTGCGCTTGTCGATCAAGGATGCCGGCCACGGCATTCCTGAGGGGATGGAAGACCGCGTTTTCGGGCGCTTCGAACAGGTCGCCAACCAGAGCCAGCATTCGACGCAAGGCTCGGGCCTAGGCTTGCACATTTCCAAACGGCTGGCCTGTCAGATGCAAGGCGACTTGACCTATGAAAGCGCCATGGGCGTTGGCACGAATTTTCATCTGGAGTTCACCGCGATGGAGCAGAATGAAGACCGTTTGGCTGGCTAGCGCGTGCGATTTATACGTTTGAAGCAATGGTTTCATATTTGTGAATATCTAATCTTATAATGTCCTAGAACCGCGATACAGGTTAGGCCATACGGTCACTCTGAAGCTTGAAGCTTGTAGCTGCCTACCTGAATGACAAACAGCCACAGCTGATGGTTCTATCTCAGCACCGTCCTCGATGATTACAGCCGATACGACGTGGCATGGCGACTGTGTACCACCTTGAGAGCAGACGATGTGACCGCCACTCTCGAGGAGGCCTTAGCGGCCTCGGGATGTGACCGGGCAACGGTGGCGTACCGGCCGAGGCGGCTCAGCGATAACGGCAGCAGTTACATCTCTGGCGATCTCGCGAAATGGCTCGAGGAACAGCGCATGGATCACGTCCGCGGTGCGCCGAACCACCCGCAAACCCAAGGCAAGATCGAGCGCTGGCACCAGACCCTGAAGAACCGCATCCTGCTGGAAAACCATTATCTGCCTGGGGCGCTCGAGCAGGCGATCGGTGACTTCATCGAGCACTACAACAACCAGCGCTACCACGAGAGCCTAGGCAACCTGACCCCGGCCGATGTCTACTGCGGCCGGGCAAAAACCATCCTCGCACGACGAAAGGAGATCAAGGCAAAGACAATCTGGAAACGCCGCTTGCTGCACCGACAGACAGCGGCATAGACTGAAACCACAACGAGCCAGATCCTCCGCTACCGATTAGGCCGCCCTGTTCCAAATCATCTGACGACGGACAGGCTCTCACTTTGACTTGCATGGCCCGAAGCCACCTCCCCCCGGTGTTTCCAGAATGAAGATATCGCCCACGGCCATCTCTCTGGAATCATTTCCCAAAAGCGCCTCTTCGGTACCGTCGGCGCGGATCACCCGGTTTTGGCCCGGCAGGCCATCGGCCCCACCGGCAAGGCCAAAGGGTGCGGTTTGTCGGTGCGAGGAGAGAACCGTCGCCGTCATCGGCTCGAGGAAGTGCATCTTGCGCACCACACCTTCACCACCGGGGAACAGACCTGCCCCGCCGGATCCTGCGCGGAGACCAAAATGCTCCAGCCGAACCGGGTAGCGGTCTTCCAGAACCTCAGGGTCGGTCATGCGGGTGTTGGTCATGTGCGAATGCACTCCGCTTGCGCCTACGAAGCCATCGCCGGCGCCAGTGCCGCCGCAGATGGTTTCGTAGTTCTGGTGCGCGTCATTGCCGTAGACGAAGTTGTTCATCGTCCCTTGCGAGCCCGCGACCACACCCAGCGCGCCATAGAGCGTTTCGGTGATGGACTGGCTGACTTCCGTATTTCCGGCGATCACCGCGGCCGGGTAGACCGGATTGATCATCGAGCCGTCGGGCACCGTCATCTCGATCGGTTTCAGGCAGCCTTCGTTCAGCGGGATGTCAGAGCCGACAAGCGTGCGGAAGACGTACAGAACAGCGGCGCGGCAGATCGCCAGAGGCGCGTTGTAGTTGCCCGGATCCTGCTTGGACGTGCCGGTAAAATCCACCTTGGCCGAGCGGCTGGCATGGTCGATGGAGATGCTAACAGCGATCTGCGCGCCGGAATCCAGAGTGTATGTGAATTGACTGTCCTTGAGCACGTCGATCACCCGGCGCACACATTCCTCGGCATTGTCCTGCACGTGGCCCATATAGGCATGCACCACGTCCTTGCCAAACTGATCGACGATGCGCAGCAGCTCCCGCACGCCGGTCGCGTTGGCCGCGATCTGGGCGGACAGGTCGGCGATGTTCTGGTCGATATTGCGGCACGGGTACGGGCCGGAGGCCAGAAGCTGGCGCGTGGCCGTTTCCTGGAAGGCGCCGCCTTGCACCACGAAGAAATTGTCGATCAGAACGCCTTCCTCGTCGATATGGCTGCTGTCCGGCGGGGCGGAGCCCGGCGTCTTGCCACCGATATCTGCATGGTGCCCGCGAGAGGCCACCACGAAGAGGATATTCTCCCCCGCCGTGTCGAAGACCGGGGTGATGATCGTGACATCCGGCAGGTGGGTGCCGCCGTTGAACGGGTTGTTCATCATCACAACGTCGCCGGGCTTCAGCTTGCCCTCGTTCTGGCGCAGCACGGTAGCCACGCTTTCGCCCATGGAGCCAAGATGCACCGGCACGTGCGGCGCGTTGGCCACCAGCCCGCCTTCGGGATCGAAGATCGCACAGGAGAAATCCAGCCGCTCCTTGATGTTCACCGAATAGGCGGTATTGGCGAGCGTCGCGCCCATCTGCTCGGCAATATTCATGAAGAGGTTGTTGAACACTTCAAGCATCAGCGGATCGACCTGCGTGCCGATCGCCTCCGACCGGGTAAGGGCGATGACGCGGCGCAGCATCAGGTTGCCGTCGGCCATCGCCTCCGCTTGCCAGCCATGTTCGACGACGTTGGTGCCGGTCGGCTCGGTGATGATCGCCGGACCGTCGACGGTGGCGCCGGGGGCGATATTGGCCCGGTCCACGATCGGCACGGTGCGACGGCTGCCTTGGGTGTACATCTGCGCCTCGGTCATACAGTGACCGCTCGGCTCCATGCCGCCCGCCTCGGGCACCGCACCGGCTGCGCCGATAGCCTCCACCGTCAGCAGCTCGATAATCAGATCGGCGCCGGTCGGGGTGTAGCCAAAGCGCTGCTTATGCGCCTCGTGGAAAGACGCAGTCATGATCTCGGCACCGTCGAAGGGCACCTCGATGGTCTGGTGCGCGCCGGAGGTGCGGATATGCGCCATGCGCTTCACCTCGACGATCGACGCGTCGATCCCCTGTGAGATCACCTCGCCCCGCGCATCCTCCCCCAACGCGGCCAGCGCGGTCTCGGCGGCGCAAGTGGCATCGATCGGCTCACCAAATTGCTGCTCGCGCAGGGCGCGCACATCGGCAAGGCCCATGCCGAAGGCCGAAAGGACACCGGCGAAGGGGTGAACGAAGATCTTCTCGACCCCCAGCACGTCGGCCACCAGACAGGCATGTTGCCCGCCCGCGCCGCCGAAGCAGTTAATCGTGTACTGGCTGACATCATAGCCACGCTGGACCGAGATCTTCTTGATCGCGTTGGCCATATTCTCCACCGCGATGCGCAGGTAACCCTCGGCCAGCTCTTCCGGTGTCTTGGCCGGCTGGCCGCTTTCCTCGGCGATCTGCTGCGACAGGGCGAGGAACTTCTCGCGCACCACATCCACGTCCAGCGGCTCGTTCGCCTCCGGCCCGAAAACATGCGGGAAGGCGTCAGGCTGCAGCTTGCCCAGCATGACGTTGCAATCGGTCACCGTCAGCGGACCGCCTCGGCGGTAGCTGGCCGGGCCGGGATTGGCCCCGGCGCTTTCCGGGCCGGCCTGCATACGGCCATTGCGATAGCTCAGGATGGAGCCACCACCAGCGGCGACCGTGTGAATACTCATCATCGGAGCGCGCATCCGCACGCCGGCCACTTCCGTCTCGAAGGAGCGTTCATATTCGCCCGCATAGTGGCACACATCGGTAGAGGTGCCGCCCATGTCGAAGCCGATCAGCTTGTCCTGCCCCGCCATCTCGGCGGTGCGGACCATGCCCACGACGCCGCCCGCCGGACCGGACAGGATCGCGTCCTTGCCCTGAAACAGCCGCGCATCGGTCAGCCCGCCATTCGACTGCATGAACATCAGCGCCTTGCAGGCCCCGCTATCGGCGTCGAGCGCATCGCTCACCTGCTCCACGTAGCGGCGCAGGATCGGGGAGAGATAGGCATCCACCACGGCGGTATCGCCCCGGCCCACCAGTTTGATGAGAGAGCTGACCTTGTGGCTCAGAGAGATCTGTTCGAAGCCGACTTCCTCGGCGATGCGGCCGACCAGCTGCTCGTGCTCGGGGAAGCGGTAGGAATGCATGAAGGCCACGGCCAGCGCGCGCACGCCGCTGTCATAGACTTTCTGCAGCTCGGTCCGGATTAGGACCGGATCCGGCGCGGCGATCTTCTCGCCCCGGGCGCCGACACGCTCGTTCACCTCGATGACGGCATCATACAGCAGTTCCGGCAACACGATGTTGAGATCGAACAGGCGCGGGCGGTTCTGGTAGCCGATGCGCAGCACGTCGCGCATCCCTTTGGTGGTGACGAAAACGGTGCGGTCGCCCTTGCGCTCCAGCAGCGCGTTTGTGGCCACGGTCGTGCCCATGCGGACCGTCTCGATCGTGTCCTGCGGGATGGCGTCACCCTCGCCCAACTCAAGCAGTTGCCGGATGCCGTACACGGCAGCGTCCTGGTAGCGTTCCGGGTTCTCGGACAGCAGCTTGTGGGTCTTGAAGTCGCCTTCGGGTGAACGCGCAACGATGTCGGTGAAAGTACCACCGCGATCAACCCAGAACTGCCACATTTCCTATATTCCTTCTTGGTTCTTGCAGCGCCCTCCCGGGAGGGGATCCGGACGCCTGGTTTAAGTCGATCCGCTGTCGCGGAGTTCGGGCGGTCAGCCGTTCCGGTCAGATGTTGCGGCCTCAAGCGGGAAGGCGTCGAAGGCGTCGCTGTTGTGACCGAAGACGGCCTGCTGAAGCCGGGTGCGTGACAGGCGCTGGTGTTCCACAGCCAGATGGTCGGCGAGGTCGGAATCGCGGTCGCGGATCGCCTCGAACATGCTGTGGTGCTGCTTGCTGGTCTCGGTGAGGTGCTGTTCGAGCGATTTCTGCTCTTCCGAGCGGCGCTCTAGGTCGATCCGGTTGGAGAAACAGGCTTGGTGCAGGCGGCTCGCCGTCAGCAGCATCCGCTCGTAGAAGTTGGAGAAATACTCGTTCCGGCCCGCCTCTGCGATGGCCATGTGGAATTCGAGGTTCACGTCCTGCCGCTGGATGCCGGTGCCGTTCGGGCACAGCTCGTCGAATTTCAGCATTTGCACGCGGATCTTCTCCAGATCCGCCTCGGTGCGGTTCTTCGCGGCGGCGCTGTTGACCACGCGACTCGACAGCAAAAGCGCGTCGAAGATCGAGGACAGATTGTCGAAGTTAAGCGGCGCCACCAGCGCCACGCGCCCGTCGCGGACCACAAGTCCTTCGGAGATCAGGTGGATGAACGCCTCTCGGATCGGCGTGCGCGACACGGAATAGCGCGCGGCAATCGCGGCCTCGTCCAGCACGCTGCCTGGTTTGAGGTTGAGGCGCAGGATGTCCTCGCGCAGGCCGCTATAGACCTTTTCACCCCCCCGGTTCGATTTGCCCTTGGTCTCATTCATTTTCGATCTCCCCGCCTAAAGCATTTTCATCAATGGAAAATTTCAGCATCCGGCCCGGGTTCGCAATCCCGAGCGGGTCGAATGCCGCCTTCATGTCGCGCATCATGCGCAAGGACGAGGAGGACTTGTACCGCTCCATGTCGCCGGTGTGGATCGAGCCCACGCCATGCTCTGCGCTGAAGGTGCCGCCAAGGCCCACGGCAATGTCGTAGAACATGTGGCCGACATGATCGCGCACGGCTTCCTGCGCGGTCTGCGCGGCCCATGCCTCATGCGTGAACATAGCGATGTAATGCAGGTTGCCGTCGCCGATATGGCCCACGACCACCGGAACCGCGTCCGGATAGGCCTCCGCCAGCTCGGCCTCGGCCTGTTTGATGTACTGGTCCAGCTTGCCGATCGGCACCGCAATGTCATGGGTCAGGCCCATGCCGGCATGCATGTTGCACTCGGTCACCGAATGGCGCACGCCCCATATCTCGCCCCGCTGGCGCTCGTTTTCGGCCAGGATCGCATCGGTCAGAGCGCCGCTTTCCAGCTCCGGCATGAGCAGGGTTTCAAGGATATCGCGATACTCCGCCTCGGTGCTGCGCCCGCCGACCTCTACGATCAGGTACCAGGGCGCCTGCCGCATACGCAGAGCGCCTTCGGCTCGGAACTCTCGGACGATCTCCATCTCGCTATCCGACAGAAGCTCCAGCGCGGAAATCTCGCCGGGCAGCGCGCCGCGCAGATCGCGCGCGATGTAAAGGGCCGTGTCGATATCCCGGATCGCCAGCGCCGCCGTGGTCATGCCGCGGGGCCGGGCGAAAAGCTTCAGCGCGGCGCCGGTGATGATGCCGATCGTTCCTTCGGAGCCGATGAAGAGATGCTTGAGGTCAAAGCCGGAATTGTCCTTCCGGACGGTCTTGATCGCGTCGATGATGGTGCCGTCGGGCAGCACCACCTCCAGCCCCAGTACCAGGTCGCGCATCACGCCATAGCGCACGGCGGCGGTGCCGCCCGCATTGGTCGCTATATTGCCGCCGATCTGGCAGGAGCCTTCAGCCCCGAGGCGGAGCGGGAAGAGCCGGTCTACATCCGCCGCGGCCTGCTGAACATTGGCAAGGATGCAGCCTGCGTCGACGACCATGCTGTCATCGTCGGGATTGATCTCCCGCAAGCGGTTCATGCGGGACAGGTTCAGCACGATGGAGCCGCCCTGCCCGTCCGGCACCGAGCCGCCGCAGACGCTGGTATTGCCGCCCTGCGGGAAGACCCGGATGCGGTTGGCGTGGCAATAGGCCATCACCTCCGACACGGCTTGTGTGGTTGACGGAAACACGACGCACTCCGCCTGGCCGGTATGGCGCTTGCGCCAGTCGATCAGGTGCGGCGCCATGTCCAGAGCCGCAGTCAGAACGGTGACATCCTTGATATGCCCCAGGGTGCTTGCGTGATCCGTCATGATTTCAATCCGTTACTTGTCGAGAATGACCGTGTTTTCCGGCAGCCAGCCCACGGTGACCTCATCCCCGATTGCCGCCCGCGTGGTGGAGGTTTCGGAAATCGTGGCCACGAGCATCTCCATCCCGCCCGCAGCCTGAACCGTGAGACGCGTGGTGCTGCCGACAAAGGCGATTTCGGTCACCTTGCCAGTGATCCTGTTCTCGGTCGATGCCGCATCCGCGGCCCCAGCATGCACGAGGTGCAGGCGTTCCGGGCGGACCATGGCGGCAAGACGCGTGCCGGCGGCCTGCGCGAAGGTCGGCACGTGGATCACGTCGCCGCTGTCGATCTTCAGAGTGTTGCCGTCCTGCGCGGTGCCTTCCATCATGTTGGATTCACCGATGAACCCGGCCACGTATTTGCTGTTCGGCTCGAAATAAAGCTCGTCCGGGGTGCCGAGCTGGGCGATCTCACCCACATTCATCAGGCAGACCCGGTCGGAAAGGTTCAGCGCCTCTTCCTGGTCGTGGGTCACATAGATGAAGGTGGTGCCCATCTCCTGGTGAAGGCGCTTGATCTCGCCCTGCATCTGCTCGCGAAGCTTCTTGTCGAGCGCGCCCAGCGGTTCGTCCATCATGATGATCTCGGGCGAGTAGACGATGCAGCGCGCGATGCCGACCCGCTGCTGCTGCCCCCCAGAAAGCTGGCGCGGCTTGCGGTCCTCGAAGCCTTTCAGACCGACACGCTCAATGGATTCCATCACCCGCGTCTTGATCTCCGCCGAGGGCACGCGGCGGGTGCGCAGCGGATAGGCCACGTTGTCGAACACGGTCATATGCGGCATGAGCGCGTAGTTCTGGAACACCATGCCGATGCCCCGGTCGCGCGGCGGCACATTGGTCAGGTCGCGACCGTCCAGCATGATCTTGCCAGAGCTGGGCGCGATGGCGCCAGCGATCAGGTTTAGAAGCGTACTCTTGCCGGAGCCGGACGGCCCCAGCAGGGTCAGGAATTCGCCCTGCCGCACCGCGAGATCGGTGGGTTGCAGGGCCACGGCATTCCCGAAGGACTTGGAAAGCCCTTCAAGGGAAATGCTGATCGGCGCTTGGCTGTCGGTCATGGTTGGCCCTTTCACGGTCAGTCTTTTACCGGCACGGTATAGGCAAGCCGCAGGCGGCCACCGTCCACATACATCGTCTGTCCGGTCATGTAGCTGGCATCGTCGGAGGCAAGGAACACGCAGGCCCGGCCGATTTCCCGCGCGGTTCCGAGCCGGCCCATCGGGGTCCGGGCAAGGATGCCCTTCATCGCCGAGGGATCGGTGCTGAAGATCTTGCTGAGCAGCTCGGTTTCGATCGAGCCGGGGCCGACGCCGTTCACCCGGATGCCATGCGGCGCAAGGCCGAGCGACATAACGGATGTGAGCTGGTTGATGCCGCCCTTCGACACCGCGTAGGGCACGATGGTGGGGCTGCAAACCTCTGCGTTGATCGAGCTCATGTTGACGATTGAGCCCTTCACTTCATGGGCGACCATCCAGCGCGCGGCGGCCTGCCCCACAAGGAACGCGCCCTTGAGGTTGACGGCCATGACGCGGTCGAAATCCTCTTCCTCGATTTCGAGGATGGTGGCGTTGTGGTTGATCCCGCTGTTGCACACGGCGATGTCGATCGACCCGAAGGCCTTTTCCGTGGCAGCGATCAGCGCTGCTACATCTATGGATTTTGTCACGTCGCAATGGGTGTAGCCGCAGACATCCGTGCCCAGCTCTTCCGCCAAGGCCTGGCCTTTTTCATCCTGGATATCCGCGATCATCACGCGGGCGCCCTCTGCCACGTATTCGCGCGCGATACCTTCGCCGATACCCTGCGCCGCGCCGGTCACGATGGCGGTCTTGCCTTCAAGCTTCATGTCAGCTCCTTTCGGTGTTCTTGGTGCAAGCCGTGTCGAAATCGCCGGCCTCCTGTGTTTGCGGAAGCAAGTGCTTCTGAATCCGCTGTGTCGGTGTCTTCGGGAAGCTGTCCACCACGGCCCAGAACCGCGGCACCTGGAAGGCGGCCATCTGGCCCTTGCACCACTCGGCAATCGCCGGGATGTCCAGATCCGCCGGATCGGCGGGCAGCACGTAGACCTTCAGCTCCTCGTCGCCCATGTCGTCCTTGACGCCAATCACGGCCGTCTCGGACACCTGCGGGTGATCGTTGATCGCCATCTCCACCTGCGCGGAAGAGATATTCTCCCCCCGGCGACGGATGCTGTGCTTCTTGCGGCCCTTGAAGCTGATATAGCCGTCCGCATTGCGCACCCCGAAATCACCGGTCAGGAACCAGTCGCCCCGGCGCGCCTCGGCGGTGGCCGCGTCGTTGTTGTAATAGCCCACGGTCAACACGCCCGGCTCCCGCTCGCGCACGCAGATCTCGCCAGTCTCGCCATCTACGCAGGGGGTGCCATCCTCGGCCATCACCTCGACGTCGAAAAAATCTGCTGCCTTGCCGACAGAGCCGACCGGTCCGCCGATATTGATGGTCGAGAAGCTGGAGGTTTCGGTCATGCCATAGCCCTCACGGATTTCCACCGCGTAGCGGCGCGCGAAATCTTCCCACACTTCAACGGGGCATCCCCCGCCCCATGCAATGCGCGCGCCATGGGTCTTGTCGATCTCGGCCTCGGGCTGCTTGAGCAGAAGCTGCAGCATGCCACCCACGAAATGCACATGGGTCGCGCCGCATTCCTTCACCTCGTGCCAGAAGCGCGAAGCGCTGAAGCGGGGCACCATGTGGAGCCGCACGGGCACCATCAGCGCCATGACCAGCACCTCGGTGCCGAAGACATGGTAGATCGGATCCCAGAAATGCAGCACATCGCTCTGCTGCACATCCGACAGCCAAGCAGAGCTGAGCGCGCTGGCCTGCACCATCCGATCGGACATCTGCACGCCCTTGGGCATGCCGGTCGTGCCGGAGGTGTAGAGGATGATCCGCAGGTCGGACCAATGCCGCGCCGCGCCGGTGAAGTCGGCGATTTTGGCGCCGTAAGTGGCGCCATCGGAGAAGGCGAACTCCCCCGCCCCGTCGCGCCACAACACGCGGGGCGCCTCTGCCTCGGCCAGGGCTTCTTCGTACATGCGATCGGCGATCAGCAGCGCCGCTTGTGAATGGGAGAGCTGGTAGCTCAGACTCTTGCCGCGCAGCGCCACGTTGATCGGCACAAGCACCGCGCCCATCTTCGCCAGTGCGAAGAAGGTGATGACATGGTCCGGGTGATGGCTGAGCATCACGCCCACGCGGTCACCGGATTTGATCCCCGCGCCTGCAAGCCGGCCGGCCATCTCCCCCGCCGCGGCGTCAAGGCCGGCATAGGTCAGCTGGCCGTCATCCCACGACAGGTAGACATGGTCCGGATTGTCCCGCGCCGCCGTCTCGAGGAGGGACGCAACCGTCTCCTCCTCGTCGAAGTACGGTGGTCCCGCATGTTGTGCGAGGGTTACCAAAGCCATTTCCCTTCATCCGTCACGGTCCAGCGCTCGATGCAGGTGGTCTCGTCGAACTCCCGCGTGATGGAGCAATGGCCATTGCGCTGGCGCACCACCATCTTGGCGAATTCGAACACCGCCTCGCGCAGCGCCGGATCGGGCTGGTCGGTGAAGGGCACGAGGCCGTCGAGCACCACAGTGGCCGACCTCTCGCCAGTCTCGACGGAGACATCGTTGCGGAAGGCGGTGAAGATCGTCGCGAAGAGCTTGACGATGCTTTCCGGGTCATTGTCCTCGCAGCCGGTCTTGGCGGCGAGATCACCGGAGAACTGAGCGCCAAGCATGCGCATCGCCATCGAGATGACGTAAGACGCGCTGTGCACGCCGAGCAGTTCGTACAGGATCGAGACGACGTGGCGCACGTAGTCGGTGCTGTAGTTGTAGCCACCTTTCAGAACGCGGGCTTCACTCCACAGCTCGGGGTTCAGCTTGGGCGCGGTCTCCGGGTCGAATTCCGGCGAGGTTTCCACATGCTCGACACAAAAGCGCTCTTCGGGGCTCAGGTCGTGATCATATTCGTAGAAGTAGCCCTCGTCATAGGGATGGCCGTCCGCCACGAACTTGGTGGCCACCCATCCAAGGCGCGGGCAATCCAGCAACTCGCCATTGCGCGGGTGCCAGGTCGACAGGATCGTGCGGCGCACCGCGGGCGGCACGGCAAGGGCCGCGATCCCGGGATAGGAGCCCCAGGGCGCCATGTAGCGGATCCAAGCCTTGCGATCACTCTCGACCACAATCTGCATGTTCAGGCCGCCGATCGAGTTGGAGTGATAATGATAGAGGGCCGCGGTCACCGCCGGCGGGTTGTCCTTGATCTCCAGCTTGTCGAGCGCCTCGATGAACCGTTCCTTCTGCTCTGACGACAGCAGGCGGCGCCAGATCTGGACCAGCGTATCCTCGCCCTTCTCGCGGTAGCACATGGCGGTGATGCCGGACACCATCATCCATGCGACGCCACCTGCCAGAGCGGTTCGTTCGCTCAGCTCCGCGAAGGTTTCGTCTTTCTTGACCTGTTTCATCAATACAGTCCTTTTGGTTCAGAGAGTTTAGCCAGCCATCGGCGTCGATTTGCGCAGCCCCGCCACGATGAGCGAGACGACCAGCGACATGGCCGTAAGAAGAGTGGAGACTGCCGCGATCACCGGGGAAATCTCCCAGCGAATCGAGCTGAACATCTTCACCGGCAGGGTCACCGTGTCCGAGCCGGACAGGAACCATGCGATCACCACCTCGTCGAAGGAAATCAGGAAGGCGAAGAGACCGGCCGCGATCAGCGACGGAACGAGTTGCGGGAGCACCACGGTAAAGAACATCCGCATGGCGCTGGCCCCCATCAGCTGGGCGCCGAATTCCAGGTTGCGGTCCAGCTTCTGGATGCCGGCGATGATCATGACCATCACGTAAGGTGTGGTGTAGATCACGTGGCCCAGCACCAGTGCGAAAGTGCTGCCGGTGATCCGCAGATAGGAAAAGTAGAGATACAGTCCCAGCGCCGTCACGATGGTCGGCACGACAAGCGAGCTCATCATCAGGCCGGAGATCAGGCTTTTGCCCGGGAAGTTGTAGCGCGCGACCCCGTAGGCGGCGGGCACGGCCGTCAGCAGCACCACGATGGTGGTGATGACCGAGACCTTGGCGCTCATCAGCACCGGGTCTGTCCAGTCGGAGGAGGAGAAGAAGATCCGGAACAGTTCCACCGAGAATTCCTCTGGCGGGAAATTCAGATCGCCCGGAGGGCCGAAAGCGATGGGCACCACGACGAAAATCGGCGCGAGCAGGAAGAGATAGCCGAGGGTGGCCAGCAACGTGCCGAACCTGCTCAGGCGCGCTTGGATTGGATCCTTGATTTTCTCAGACATGATCGGTCCTCACAGGGCGGCGCGGCGGTTGCGGGCATAGACGGTCCCGACGACGATCAGGGTCATCCCGAGCAGGATCATCCCGATGGCGGCAGCCGTGTTCCAGTCCAGGGCTTCGCGGGTGTAGAAATCCACCAGGTTCGACAGCATCGCGTCACGCGGGCCACCAAGCAGGGCGGGAATGATGAAGAAGGACAGCGCCATCACGAAGACGCTGGCCAACGCGGCGATGATGCCGGGCACGCTCATCGGCAGGGTCACGGTCCAGAAGATCCGCGCCGGGCGCGCCCCCATGATCGAGGCGGAGCGATAGACCGCAGGGTCGATCGCCAGCAGGCTAGCCAGAACCGGGAATACGACGAAGGGCGTGAGGTAGTTGGTCATGCCGATCAGCACGCCGGTGCGGTTCAGCAGCAGCGACATGGACAGCTGCCCGCCGCTGATCGCGTCCAGCGCCGAATTGATGATGCCTGTGCGGCCAAGGATGATCGTGAAGGCGTAGCACTTGACAAGAACGCTGGTCCAGAACGGCAGCAACACCAGAATGAGCAGGAAGGCCCGGCGCTTCGCGGGCTGGCGCGCAAGGTGTAGCGCGATCACGTAGCCAATCAGCAGGCTCAGCGCGCTGGAGGAGACTGCGATGACCATCGTGGTCGACAGCGTGCGGTGGAACAGCGTGCTCTTAATGATCGAGATATAGGACCCCAGCGAAAAGTCCGGCCCCTCGACCGAGGTGTAGAAGATGTAGAGCAACGGCAACGCCGAGATGCAGATCGCAATGATCGCTGCCGGCGTTACGAAGATCGACGCTTGGCGGAAGTCGCGCATGACGGATCATTCCCCTGCTTCAAGAGGTTACGGACAGATCGAAAAATTCGAGGCCACGGGAACGGTCGGCGGGCGAGGCCGCCGACCGCGAGCGGGTCAGATAAGGACCCACTCCTTGAAGCGCCGGGAAACTTCTTCGAAATTATCGGCCCACCAAGCGTCGTTCAGGACAAGGTGGTCCGGGTCGCTGAGATCGGGCAGCCAGGACTGGCTGTCTTCCGTGAGCATGGGAACAGCAGACTTGGAGACCGGCGCATTGCCGAGAAGTTCCATCGTCGCCGCCTGAATTTCGGGGCGCATGGCGAATTCGAGGAACCGCATCGCGTTTTCCTTGTTCGGCGCGCCTTTCACGACGGCAAGATATTCAAGACCGTTCAGGGTCTGGTCAAAGGAGAACTGGATGTTGCCGCTTTCGCTTTGCGCGCCGGTGGTGCGCACGCGGCTGGCATAGGTGTAGCTGAAATCGACCTCGCCGGTGCGCAGCAGCGCGATGGTCTGCGGCGTGGCGCTGACCCAGGAGGCGACTTGCGATTTGATCTCGTCCAGCTTGGCAAAGGCGCGCTCCACGTCCAGCGGGTAGACATCGGCCGGGGCCACGCCATCGGCCAGCAGCGCCGCTTCCAGCGTTTCGCTCGGACGGTCGCGGAAGGTGCGCAGGCCGGGGAATTTCTCAAGGTCGAAATACTCGGCAAAGGTAGTCGGGTGCTCGCCCTCGCCGAAGCGGTCCGCATCCCATGCGATGCCGCCGGCCCAAGTGTAGAAGGGCATCAGCGTCTCGGTCGGCGCGAGGGTCATGTCGTCCACGTCAAGCATCGACTCGTCGAGCGGCTCCCAATAGCCTTCCTTCTCGCCGGAGGCGCCCATGGCGCCCGGTGCGTCGAACACGTCCCATTCCACGTTGCCGGTCATGACCTGCGCCTTGACCTTGGCAAGGTCCGGCGTATCGACGATGTTCACTTCGATGCCGGTTTCGGCGGTGAAGGGCTCGATCACGCCTTTCACGACGGAGTCGCGATATGCGCCGCCCCAGGTCACGAAGGTCATCGAGTTGGACTGCGCCAGCGCAGAGCCCGGGCGAATGATCATCGGCGCGGCAACCGCGCCGGTCAGGCCCGCAAGCACCTTGCGGCGCGACAGAGTGACGTGTTTCTTCATCTTTGGTTAGCTCCCAGTTGGCAAGTGAAGGTTAGTTCTGGTTTGCTGCCGATTTTTCCTTTTCCAGGATCGCAGGCAGGGCGAGTTTCAGGGCTTCGACAACCTCTGGGCTGGCGGAGCGGAGGGGGGGCAGACAGCCGCCATGCGAAAGGCCCATTAGCTCTAGCGCGGCCTTGATCGGCCCCGGGTTATGTTCCCGGTACAGCATCGAGATGAAGGGCATGATCTCCTGGTGGAGGGCCAGCGCTTCGGCGTTCTTGCCGTCGGCGCAGAGCTTGTAGACCTTGTTCCAAAGGTTCGGGATGATGCAGGAGCCGGCCAGCATGCCGCCCCTCGCGCCCATCGCCATATGCAGCGGGAAGACATCTTCCTGCCCGGTCAGGATGCTGACCCGGTCCCCCACCAGCTCCACCGTCTGCATCTGGTAGCGCGTGTCGAGGCTGCAGGCCTTCATCGCGGTTACGCGAGTCTCGTCGGCCAGGCGCACCACGGTCTCCAGCGACAGCTGGATGCCGGTGCGATAGGGGATTTCATAGAGCATCAGAGGCAGGTCGACACTGTCGGAGACGCGCTTGAAATAGTCGACGAAGCCCTGCTCGGTCGGGCGTGCGTAATATGGCGTCACCAGCATCAGCATGTCGGCGCCGGCGGCGGCGTATTCTGCGGCCTCTTCCAGCGTGTCGCCAAGCCCCGGCGACAGAAGCCCCGGGATGACAGGCACCCGACCCGCGACCGCCTCTAGCGTTGCATCCAGCATCCCACGCTTTTGCCGCCGGCTGAGGGCCGTTGCCTCACCCGTACCGCCGATGGGCGCAATGCCTGCGGTATTTGCGGCAATCAGGTTCTCGATCATATCGCTGACAGCGGTGCGGTCAATGCCACCCTCTGCGTCGATAGGCGTGGGTGTGGCACTAACGATGCCTTCGATTTTGTTGACGGTACTGGTCAAGTCGCAGGATCCGGGTATTGAATGCATTTTCAGTATACGCATTGCACACTCAAACGTATTTTAGGTCAATACCCAAGGTGCACTAAAATTTTTTATGAATACATTTCAGGGTCGTAAAGGTGAAGTGTTGGTGGAATAGGGGTCGGTTATTTGGGCCTAAACGGGCCCAAAAGGAGCTGAATGAGGCGGATTGCCCGGAACATTTGGGGCATGAAGCGACTCACTTCGCCAATCAGGGGGGGGATCAGGGGCAGGCGACGCTCTGTCCCTAAAACGTGACAGCAGCGCAAACGGCCGGTCAAATGGCCACTCGCGCCCCCGCTTTTCGTCAGGTCGCGTTTATTCCTCGACTGTCAGCATGGTCTTGATGGCGCGGCGCTCATACATCGCGCAATATACTGCCGGCACCTCGGCAATCAGTAGGGTCATGTCAAATACCTTGCCTAGTTGGATGTGCCATCCAAAAGCCGCTGCATTCGACCGGGCGGTGAGGTCATGCGTGGAAGTATTTTGATCCCACCTGATTGCAACGGTCCGGTTGGGTCGGGTTTGGTGATCACGATTACTGGCGTATTTCCGGCTTCTCTGAGCGGCCTGGTACATCGTCGCCGCGAGCTCCGATGGATTTCCGCTCGCTTCTCCCTCATCGGCTCCAAGGCATAGGCATCGGCCTTACTGGTCTACAAAGGAGGTTTAAGAAGCAGCGGATCGTACCCTTCATCATCTCCTGCCAAGCCCCTTGCCGCCGGCTCTGCCCACAACGGTCTAGTACCTGATCCGCCACATCCTGAAGCGTCCTTGTTGCGTCACTTCTCGGATCAGGCCTCTCTCTTCCATCCAGGTTGATCTGCCCCCATCGGGTGGTCCGGGTTTCCGCCCTTAGTACCAGCTGGAATCCGCAATCGAAGAAAGACTTCCGAAGCGCGAATCCCGATCCTTCCAGTACCCAATCCTCTCGACCAGCTTCTCGACGATCTCGAGCACCCGGGCGACCTGTTGCAAGTCTTCTTCCATGCAAACGCGCACTTCGGCGTCATCCTCAGCTTCGATATGCTTCAGCAGCTCGTCGCGCTCTTCTTCAAACATCTGCGACAGGCACTCGGGTCTCTTCTTTTGATTTCACAAAAAGCGGCGCAGCCCCGCGGATTAGGCTCGGTTCGAGAAGTATACCTGTCTTCGCTTGCGGCTGGCCCTTGAAGGGAAAACATTTGTATGTTACGCATATACTTAATATTATAAGCTACATACCATTGATAATAAACGTGGGAAGCTATGGCGGCACTTGAACGGCACGACAGCATCGAACACCATAGATCGGGTCCTGGCGGCGCAGAGCGCGAGAGTGGGAACATCATAGGCATCATCCTCATAAGCATGATCTGCGGAACGACGGCCGCGATCACCGCGTTCCTTTTCGGCGCTAGTCTGTGGACCATGCTGCTCCTCTATTCGCTGGTTGGCTCAGCTTCAGGGCTGCTCGTGCCGGCGGTCCAAATGATACGTTCCTCCGCAAAGCGCAAAGATGCTTCCGGCTTGGTCCTGCGCCGGCCCGAAGGATATTGATATCCAGCATCGCATCACATGCGCGGGTGGGTCCGAGCGGCATCCGGTCGCAGGGCGCAGCCTGCTGCGCGGTAAGGCTGCCACGGTTCCATAGCGCAAGCTTGCCCTGATCAACGGCCATGCGGTATTTTGGATCATCATGAAAAACGCACACGCGCCCTTCGAGAGCCTCGGCATCAAGGATCTCGTTCCGCCCATCGCAGCCCATCCCGAGGCCCCCCTGTCATCCCTTCTGCCACAGGCACGGTCAGCGCTGACCTACGCGCTAGCCTCGGCCGAACAGGATGCGCCCCTGCGCGTATTCTTTTCGATCTGCGACGGCAAAACCCGCGCCCGAGTCGTGCATGTCGACGGTCCGGATTCCGAAACGATCTGGCGCCGGTTCGACGAGTGGCGCAGCGCCTGGCCCGAACCGGATCCGCAAGTCCGCTGGCTGCGTATCGATTGGGTGACCCGCACCTGGAACCTGACATGGGAGCAGTGCCAGCTCGCCATCCGGAGCAGCAAGCGCAATTATTTTCGCTACGGCATCGCTCTCGACCCCGACTTTCGCCAGGCATTCCTCGAACAGGAACTGAACGCCAACGCCATGCTCTACCTCGGCAAGGACCGGCACGAGGGCGGACTGAATGCGAAAAACACGCAGATCTACGGTCAGCGTCGCTTCGGCCGGGGCTTTCACCTGCCCGAGGCACCGACCGATCCGGTGCGCCTCTTCGCCACCGATGCCTTTCTTCTTCAGCCGGACCGGCCCCCGGTGCCCTTGCACGGGTTCAGCGGCGGCACCGAGGGCCGCGACACCGGGCGCCGCCAGGTCGATCCGCTTGACGCGGCCACGGTCGAGAACATGGTGGACCAGTCCAGCCGATTCCTCGCGGCCCAGGTGGATCCGGAAGGCCAGTTCGTCTACGGCGTCCACCCCTGCTTCGACCGTGAGATAAAGTCCTACAACACCCTGCGCCACGCCAGCACAGTCTATGCCATGCTCGAAGCGTGGCAGGTCACCCGCGACGCCGGGCTCAAGGCCGCGATCGACCGCGCCCTGCGCCTGCTGACCGAGGGGCTCATCCGGCAATACACCGTCCCGGGTGGCGAACGCGTGGCCTATCTCCTCGACGTTAACAACGAGGTGAAACTGGGCGGCAGCGCGGTCTGCCTTCTCGCCCTCGTCACCTATACCGAACTCACCGGCGACGAACGCCACCTGCCGCTTCTGGAACAACTGGCGCAGGGCATCGCGCTCATGCAGGACCCGGACTCCGGGCAGCTGTCGCATGTGCTCCATGCCGAAGACCTGTCCGTCAAGGAACGCTTCCGCATCATCTATTACGACGGTGAAGCCGCCTTCGGCCTGATGCGCCTTTACGGCCTGACGAAGGACCCGCGCTGGCTGGCTCTCGTGGAAAAGGCCTTCGACTACTTCATCGCGCAGGAACACTGGCGCACCAACGATCACTGGCTCGGCTACTGCGTCAACGAACTAACGCTCTACCGCCCGGAAGAGCGTTATTTCCGCTTCGGTCTGCAAAACGTCGCCACCCATCTCGACTTCGTCATCGACAGGATCACGACCTTCCCGACGCTGCTGGAACTGATGATGGCGGCACACAAGATGATCCTCCGGCTGGAGCAGAGCGAGGCGCACCGACACCTTCTCAAGCATCTCGACCGTGACAAGTTCTACCGCGCGCTGGAGACCCGGGCGCGCTACATGCTGAACGGGTTCTTCTGGCCTGAAACGGCGATGTATTTCCGCAATCCGCAACGCATTCTGGGGAGCTTCTTCATCCGCCATCACGCGTTCCGGGTCCGCATCGACGACGTGGAACATTACCTCTCCGGCTTCGTGGCCTATCTCCGCCACTACCTGCACCGCGAAGTGGCACCGACGCTCCCGTCGCCCGCCCCGGCCCCGGCGCGGGATCTGCCGCGGCCTGCCGACGCGGTGCTGGCCTGCGGCGGTGCGGTCAACCTCAGCCGGCGCCAGCACATGCGTACGGCCCAGCTCGGGGCACAAAATGTCCTCGACATCCCCGAATTACGGGCCGCCGACCTTGCGGTCGTGAACCTGGACTGCGTCGTCAGCACCCTTGGCAAGCAAGGCACCGACAAGGGCGAGGACGGTCCTTTCTACTGTCGCGCCCGCCCCGAGTTGCTGCGTGTCCTGACCGCCGCCGGTGTCGATGCCGTCACCGTGGCCAACGCCCATAGCGGCGATTACGGGCCGACCGCCCTGCAACAGCAGCACGAAATTCTCGACGCGCTCGGAATCGCCAGCACAGGCAGCGGCGCAGACCGACAAGACGCTTTCAACCCCGTCGTCTGCCGCGCGGGCGACATGCGCGTGGCCCTTCTCAGCGTGGACACGACCCAGCATCGCTTCGCCGCCGGCGATGATGGCTTCGGCACCGCCTACCTGTCACCCACGGATCCCCGGGCATGGCGCCGCGTGATGGCGGAACGGATCGCGGCAGCCCGCAACGAGGCCGATATCGTCCTCGTTGCGGTGCATTGGGCCGCGCGAAGCACTCCTACCCGGGACAGCGACATTCGCACACTGTCCCACGCCCTTGTCGATGTCGGCGCCGACGGTGTGCTCGGCACGACCGGCCCGCATCTCCACGGGATCGAACTCTATCACGGGAAACCGATCATCCACGGCACCGGCTCCCTGCTGTCGGACACCCCGCGCGCGTGGTTCCGACCCGGCGGGCTATTCCGCCTGGGCCTGTGCAAGACCGGGATCACTTGGGTCGAATACGTGCCCGTTGGTATCGGCGACGGCTTCAGCCAGCGTCTCGACGGCGAAGCGGCAACTCGGGCAATCGACAGCTTCGATGGCGCCTGTCAGGCGCTGGGTACAACGCTCACCCGCACCGCGGAACAGGCCTTCGTCCAGCTCGCCCCCTCGGCACCGCGTTCCGTCAGCACCGCTGCACCAGCCATCAGGCCCTCCGACCGCTACCGTCACGACCTCCTGGCCCGTTACACGCCCGATGCCGCCTTGGGACAGGCAGGCTTCGTTCCCGGCGATGCCCGCATCGCACCGGTGACGCTGAACGGGCTTCAGCTTCTGGGAATGAGGGTAAAACCCCCAGTAATCACCGGCCGCCAGATGCTCTGGATAGAAACCTGGTGGTCAAGCCCGAAACCTGTCCCCGAAGATCTTCGACTCAGCGTTCTCGCCATCCCGCTTGGATCACGGCACGCGGCCGAATGGGGCAAAGGGACCGATCACGATCCCTGCGACTGGATGCAGCCCACCACCCGCTGGCAGCCGGGAGCGATCTACTATGACCATTGCGGCCTGCGCCCGCCCGCTCTGGAACATATCGCGCCCGGAGCGCTACAGCTCGAACTGAGAGTCCTCGGCCGCAGACCCAACACAGAGTGCTATCTCTTTCCGCGGCCCATCCCGGTTCAGTTACCGGCCTGAACACGGGCGTACGTCGCATCGGCGCCTGACGGCACATCCGCAGACGTCTCGCACGTGTATTCGTTCAGCAGGGTGGTCACCACGCGATTGAGTCCAGTTGCGTTCGAGCCCTTGACCATGACGACGTCATCCGCCCGCACCTCTGACTCAAGAATATTCAGAAGGTCCTCTGGTCCATCCAGCGCCTGGTGGCCGGACAGCTTATCGATGCCTTCGAACTCCGGGCCCAGCGTATAGATACGGTCCAGCTTTAGCTGGCCCAGATAGGCCACCAGCTTGGCGTGCTCCTGCGCGCTGACATCGCCCAGCTCCGCCATCGCCCCCAGCACCGCAATCCTCCGGCCCTGTGTGGGCGTATTGCGCAGGTGGATCAATGCCGCCCGCATCGACGCCGGATTGGCGTTGTAGGAATGGTTCAGCAGCACGCAAGCCCCGGACTGCACCGGCAGTCGATGCACCTCGCCTCTTCCGCTGGTGACACGAAAACTCGCGAAACGCTCCGCCAGTTGGTCCAGCGGCAGGCCCAGGGCGTGATACACCGCGCAAGTCGCCATGAAATTCTCCAGCATGTGCGGCCCGTGCCGCAGACATTGCGCCAGTTGCAGGCGCCTGTCGTCCACGCCGATCGTCGCCACGCCACGCCGCGCGTCGAACCCCAGCAACACGACGTGGTCCTGTGCCCGTCGTCCGTAGTGGATCACCTCCAGCCCCTTCTTGCGGGCAACCTTCTGCAGATACGCACCCTCGTGCATTCCGCTGTTGAGAATCACCGGGGCACCGCGGCGCATCCCGTCAAAGATCCGCGCCTTGCGTTCGGCAATCGTGCGCAGGTTCTGATGATAGAGGACGTGTGCCAGCTGGATATTGGTAAACACCGCGACGTCAGGCCGTGCCAGTTTGGAATTGTCCGCCATGCCACCGATTGCAAGCTCCAGCACCACGAACCGGTCGCGCTCCGACGCACAGCCCAGGTTCCAGGCCACGCCTCGCGGTCGGTTCCCGCTCTCACGCGTGGCGTAGACCGGACCGAACGCCCGCAGCGCATGGGCGGTCAGATCCGTGGTTGATGTCTTGCCCGAACTGCCCGTGATCGCCACGACCGGCGCCGTGATCCGGCCACGCGCATCTTTCGCCATCCGCATCAGCGCCGTCATCGGGTCGGGCACTTTCAGGATCGCCTCCGCCTCAAACGCCGCCGGCACCTCACCTGAAACGACCACCAGCCGCGGGCGCACATTTTCGCGTGCCAGCGTCTCCTGCGTAATGCCGAATGCCATCTCGCCGGTTCTAAGGAAAACGATATCGCCAGGTCGGTAGGTCGGGAAATAGGTCGAAATACCCGAAACGACGCGTTGTTCGTTCTCGACGTGCA
Source organism: Roseovarius confluentis (assembly GCF_002917925.1). GTDB lineage: Bacteria > Pseudomonadota > Alphaproteobacteria > Rhodobacterales > Rhodobacteraceae > Roseovarius > Roseovarius confluentis. The sequence goes on from NZ_PPFE01000016.1 coordinate 35,116, forward strand.
CCCAGGCCGAGTCGGGCAGGATCGAGGCGACCTTGCTCAATATCCAGTCAGGCATGCAGGCGTCTCCCTTCCCCGGAAAGCAGCATGACAGTTGCGCGCGCATGGGCCGAAGGCCCTCCGGCCCCGGGCAACATCTGCTCCGGGGCCGGGGTCGGGTCGGACTACATCGCCGTGTCGTCGGTTCCGCCGGTCAGCCCGTCCAGCAGCCCGCCATCCAGCAGGCCGTCAGTCAGACCGCCAAGAACACCACCGCCGCTCGACGGGTCGCCGTCGGTGATCAGCACAAGGTCTGTCGCATCCGCTAGCAAGCCCTGGTCGCCGATCACATCGCCCAGCACCCCGTCATTGCCAGTCACGTCGCCAAGGACACCGCTGTTGCCGGTGACATCGCCAAGCAAACCGCCGTCCGACACCACGTCATCCAGCAGTCCGGCATCCGAGCCCGTCAGCCCCGACAGCAGACCATCAAGCGGGCTGGTTTCGCCGCCCAGCACACCATCCAGAGGGCTGCCGTCGCCGCCGAGGAGACCGTCCAGAGGACTGCCTTCGCCGCCCAGCAGACCATCCGTCAGACCACCCAGCAGGCCGGCTTCACCGGTCAGCCCATCCAGCAATCCACCGTCGCCGCCAAGCAGGCCGTCAAGCGGGCTGCCTTCGCCGCCGAGAAGACCGCCCAGCAGACCTTCGTCGCCGGTCAGGCCCTCCAGCAGACCGCCCTCACCGCCCAGCAGGCCATCCAGAAGGCCGCCACCACCGGTACCGTCGTCCGGCGTGCCGCTTTCGCCCAGCGCGCCGGTGCCGGTCAGGTCACCGACCAGACCGCCCGAGCCGGTCACGTCGCCCAGGGCCCCGTCGTTCAGCAGGAGGTCACCCAGCAGGCCGTCGGATCCGGTGACATCGCCCAGAACGCCGTTGTTGCCCGTCAGGTCTCCCAGCAGGCCGCCATCGGACACCACGCCGTCCAGAAGGCCGGTATCGTCGCCCTGAACACCATCCCCCAGGATCGGCTGCCCCAGAAGTTCGTTGCCAAGGTCGCCAAGCGCGCCGTCTGCACCAACCAGGTCACCAAGCAGCCCTTGCGAGCCGGTGACGTCGCCGAGGAGACCATCATCGTCGGTCACGCCGGCCAGCAACCCGCCAGCGCCGATCAGCGGATCGAGCAACCCTTGAACATCGGCATCAGCGTCCGCGTCCGCGTCTGCGTCTGCGTCTGCATCCGCGTCGGCATCCGCATCGGCATCAGCGTCGGCGTCGGCGTCCGCATCGGCGTCAGCATCTGCATCGGCATCTGCATCGGCATCTGCATCTGCATCGGCGTCTGCATCAGCATCCGCATCGGCATCCGCATCGGCGTCGGCATCCGCATCGGCGTCAGCATCCGCATCGGCGTCAGCATCGGCGTCCGCGTCTGCGTCAGCGTCCGCATCTGTATCATCCACCGGCGAACTGCCGCCGCCGCTCGCGGCCACCGCGGCAAGACCCAGGCCACCAAGCACGGCCGCCGCGACCCCCTCTTCAGAAAAGCCGGCGCCAAGCCCGCCCTCTTCCGTCGGGTCGCCATCGACAACCGGACCGTTGCCGTAAACGATGCTGTGCAGCGACCCGTTTTCGGTCGGAACGTAGTAGTCCTTGACCGTCACCATGTCGCCATTGCCGAAGTCGATGACCAGGTCATCGCCCATCCGTACATATTTCTCCTGGCCGGTCTGATCCACATTCAGGAAAACACGGGGCTCGTCCGGAGACGCTTGAATTGTCTTGTTAGCCATCTTCTCTCACACTCCCATTTATCAGCGGCCCAATATGGGCCTCACCCTCACCCAGAGCTTATGGATGTATTTCAACGCTATAAGCATGTTGTCAATATTTTAGTATGTATTTAATAACCTTTCGTATGGTTAAATATTAATCACCGAATGCTTCTGTCGCAGTCTCGTCACAGTCCCAGCCATCCGTTTGCGCCTGAACCTCCATGTTGTCAGATCCCGCAAGCCTTTGGTATGTAATGCTTTTGCCGTTCCGCTCAGGACTGCAGGCCGAACCACGTAGACCGACAACGCCCCCGAAGGCCCCACCGCATCTCTCCATCGGAATGAATTTCCGCCCTATTTCTCTGGACTTGAGCGATCATTCGCACAACACTGCCACGTATCACTCACTTGGTAATTCCCTTCTTTCGATGGAGAGAGGCGGACCATGCTAGGTGAGTGGTGGTGGGGGGTGGCACAATCCGCCTCTCTGCTGGGGCGCCTCCAGTACGGGGCGTCCCAGCGCTCGAAGAAGGCTTTCAGGGGGCCTCCTCCTACGCCTTCCTGTCAGCCAGGTCAGCGATTCCGGGTTCTCGTCTGCGCGTATCCACGCCCCTTTCGGATTGCTTCCGGGCGGCAGATCCGCCCGGAAGCTTGACCTTCCGGTCCTAGACCGGTGTATCGTCGCCGCCGCCGGTCAGCCCGTCCAGCAGGCCGCCATCCAGCAGGCCGTCAGTCAGGCCGCCCAGCACGTCACCGCCGCCCGACGGATCGCCGTCGGTGATCAGCACCACGTCCGTGGCCTCGGCCACCAGCCCTTCGTCGCCGATCACATCGCCCAGCACGCCGTCATTGCCGGTCACGTCGCCGAGGACACCGCTGTTGCCGGTGACGTCGCCCAGCAGACCGCCGTCCGACACCACGTCATCCAGCAGCCCGGTATCCGGACCAGTTAGCCCCGACAGCACTCCATCCAGCGGGCTGCTTTCTCCTCCAAGCAAGCCATCCAGCGGGCTGCCTTCGCCGCCCAGCAAGCCATCCAGCGGACTGCCTTCGCCGCCCAGCAGACCATCCGTCAGACCACCCAGCAGGCCGGCTTCACCGGTCAGACCATCCAGCAATCCACCGTCGCCGCCCAGCAGGCCGTCAAGCGGGCTGCCTTCGCCGCCAAGAAGACCATCGAGGGGACTTCCCTCGCCGCCGAGCAGACCACCCAGCAGGCCCTCGTCGCCGGTCAGCCCGTCCAGCAAGCCGCCGTTGTCGCCAAGAAGACCACCCAGCAGGCCGTCGTCGCCTCCCATGCCGTCATCCGGCATACCGTCCTCGCCCAGCGAACCGGTGCCGATCAGGTCGCCGACCAGCCCGTCCGAGCCGGTCACGTCGCCCAGGGCCCCGTCGTTCAGCAGGAGGTCACCCAGCAGGCCGTCGGATCCGGTGACATCGCCCAGAATGCCGTTGTCGCCGGTCACGTCGCCCAGCAGGCCGCCATCCGAGACCACGCCATCCAGAAGGCCGGTATCGTCGCCCTGAACACCATCCCCCAGGATCGGCTGACCGAACAGGTCGTTGCCAAGGTCGCCAAGCGCGCCGTCTGCACCAACCAGGTCACCAAGCAACCCTTGCGAGCCGGTGACGTCGCCGAGGAGACCATCATCGTCGGTCACGCCGGCCAGCAATCCGCCAGCACCGATCAGCGGATCGAGCAACCCTTGAACATCCGCGTCTGCATCGGCGTCTGCATCGGCGTCTGCGTCAGCATCGGCGTCAGCATCGGCGTCTGCGTCAGCATCGGCGTCTGCGTCCGCGTCGGCATCAGCATCAGCATCAGCATCTGCGTCAGCATCCGCATCCGCGTCTGCATCGGCGTCTGCATCGGCGTCTGCGTCAGCATCGGCGTCTGCATCGGCGTCTGCGTCAGCATCGGCATCAGCATCCGCATCTGCGTCAGCATCCGCATCTGCGTCAGCATCGGCATCTGCGTCAGCGTCAGCATCGGCGTCCGCGTCAGCATCGGCATCAGCGTCCGCATCTGCATCTGCGTCAGCATCGGCGTCCGCGTCAGCATCGGCATCAGCGTCCGCATCTGCATCTGCGTCTGCGTCAGCATCTGCATCGGCGTCTGCGTCAGCATCCGCATCAGCGTCTGCGTCTGCGTCAGCATCTGCATCGGCGTCCGCATCCGCGTCTGCGTCTGTATCATCAACAGGCGCGCTGCTGCCGCCGCTTGAGGCCACCGCCGCAAGGCCCAGGCCACCGAGCACGGCCGCGGCAATACCTTCTTCCCACCGAGCACGGCCGCGGCAATACCTTCTTCCGAAAAGCCAGCACCAAGGCCTCCGCCTTCGGTGGGGTCGCCATCGACGACCGGGCCATTGTTATACACGATACTATGCAGCGATCCGCTCTGGGTCTCGACATAATAATCCTTGACCGTCACCGTGTCTCCGGTGCCCAAGTCGATGACAAGATCGTTGCCGGACCGCGTATAGACTTCCTGCCCAGTCTGATCGACATCCAGAAAGACGCGCACCTCGGTCGGGGACGCTTGAATTGTTCTATTCGCCATATTCTCCACTCCTATTTAACCCCCCTCGCACAGGCCCCTGAAATATACAGCCTTAAGTATGTGCGAAAGTCTTAAGTATGTATCAGACGACCTTAAGCACTAAAAGTCAAGCCATGACCGCGCCATCAAAGGTAATTTTCCAGCGCCCGCTGCCGAAGCCCCGGACAGGCCGGGTCGGTTTCAGTCCCCCGGAATAAGGAACGCCCCACCAAAAGGCGGGGCGTCAAGGTGCCGATCCGGCAAGGCGGATCAGATGAGGGAGTCTTCTCCTCCGAGAAGACCGCCGAGCAAGCCGTCATCTCCTCCCAGCAGGCCATCGGTCAATCCCCCGAGCAGGCCGCCGGAGCCCGATGGATCTCCGTCCGTCAGCAGAACGAGATCGGTCGCTTCCGCCACGACCCCTTCGTCGCCGATCACTTCACCGAGAACACCGTCGTTTCCAGTCACATCACCCAGCACGCCACTGTTCCCGGTCACGTCGCCCAACAGGCCGCCATCGGCAAGTGCCGGATCGAGCAATCCGTCGCCCTCGCCACCGAGCAATCCCCCGGTCAGGCCGCCGAGCAGACCATCATCACCTGTGACGCCACTCAACAGGCCGTCGCCCCCGGTCACGCCGCCTAACAGGCCCTCGTCGCCGCCAAGCAGGCCACCCAGCAGCCCCTCGTCGCCAGTCACGCCGCCCAGCAGGCCATCGTCGCCGCCAAGCAGTCCACCCAGCAGCCCCTCGTCGCCAGTCACGCCGCCCAGCAGGCCATCGTCGCCGCCAAGCAGTCCACCCAGCAGCCCCTCGTCGCCAGTCACGCCGCCCAGCAGACCCTCGTCTCCGGTCACGGCACCCAGCAACCCATCGTCGCCAAGCAGCCCACCGACAAGACCGTCCTCGCCCAGCAGGCCGCCTGCCAAGCCGTCAGTGCCCAGAAGACCGCCCACGGGGCCGTCGCCCCCCAGCAATCCGCCTGCAAGGCCGTCTTCGGCCAACAGGCCACCGACAAGGCCGTCTTCCGTCAGCAAGCCGCCGACCAGTCCGTCCTCCGTCAGCAGGCTACCCACAAGACCGTCCGGTTCGACAAGGCCAGAGGTCAGTCCCGTCGTCCCGAGCAGCCCGCCCAGAAGGGATTCGTCCCCCAGCAATCCGTCCGTCACGCTGTCCAGCGGGTCGTCCGACATCGAACCGTCACCGATCAGTCCCGCGCCCAGCAGGGAACCAACAAGACCGTCACTGCCGGTGACCGCACTCAGCAGGCCGTCGTCGCCGACAAGCGTGCCCAGCAAACCTTCCGAGCCGGTGATCGCGCCTAGCCCGCCCTCGTTGCCAGTGATTGCGCCAAGAATACCATCGTCGGCAATAACTGAATCGAGCACACCGGTCGTTTGCTCCGGCTCGGGATCTGGATCAGGGCCGGGATCGGGATCAGGGTCCGGATCGGGGTCAGGGTCCGGATCAGGGTCCGGATCGGGATCGAGCGCCACGCCGCCGTCGCTGTCGTCCAGGTGCGACGCCAGGGCAATACCCCCGATTCCCGCCCCGGCCGCCAGCCCTGCCCCGAGACCGTTCATCCCGAAACCCTCGCCTAGGCCTGCAACGGCTTCCTCGCCCATCACGCCTTCAACGCCACTATAGCTGCCGTCCGCGTAAATAAGGCGATGCGCCTCTCCGTTCGCGGCGCCGCCGTAGAACTCACTGACGCGGATGGTGTCTCCATTCGTCAGTTCGACCATCAGGTCGTCGCCGGACCGCGTGAATCGGCTTACGCTGTCTTTGTTGACCGAAATTTGAACGTTCACGGCGTCACCCGCCATCTGTCCACTCGTCGCCATATCTTACATCCTTTTAAAAAGGCCCCCTGAGGCCAGAATCACAAACTTAGGATTGCCCCCACGGCAATTTAACTATCAAAGGTATGTATTAGATAAAACCTTTTGTCTAGTTTTTATATCCTTCAGCGTTGCACCTTTGCCAGTTTCCGAAGAACCTCACCAAAAAGTAGGCGCACATGTTTCTCGGCGCTGGCCTTTCGGCAAGATTGCACGCGACAGATCCGGCGGCTCCGCATAAGGTCGCAGTGCCTTCGATCCGCCATTTCAACTATCGTACCGGGATGAAAGCACGCGCATGACGTCCGACACGCCCAGGTCATCCAGCAAGCCGGTGTTCGGCATGCGACCGGTGATCCAGACAATCGCGCGCATGATCGCCACGGACCGCCGCGCGTCTCTGCTGGCCAGCGACAGCGGCAAGGTCCTCCTCGCCAACCCGCCCGCGCAACGGCTCGGCCTCAACCAGGCGGCCCTGCGGGAGAAGTTCGATTGGCCTACTCTGTGCACGCAGGCCTACCGCGCCGGCAGCACTGCAGCCTCCCTTTCGCTCGGCACGATGGAGCTCGAAGGAGAGGTGGTGCATATTTCCCTCGGCGCGCGCGACGGCTACCTTCTGCGCCTGGCCGAGAACGACCACGAGGCGTCTTGGCTGCGCAATCGCTCCCGCTCGGCCACCCTGCTGCGCGTCGCGCACGACCTGCGCACGCCAATTCAGTCGCTCGTGGCAACCGCTGAAAAGATGATCGAGACCGAGCACGCAACCGAAGCGGAAAGGAAGCAGGACCGCGATCAGTTGAGGCACTCTTCAGAGGTCGCTCTCGACCACATCAGCAACGTTCTCGGCGTCATTCGCGGAGACCAGAGCCTGGCGGGAATCCGCCCTGACGAGACCTTCAACATCACCGAGGAACTCAGGTCGATGCTCGTGGTGATCGGCCCGATCGCCCGGCAACGCGGCCTTGAACTGAAACTGCGACTCGACCCGCACGAGGATATCTGGGTCCACGGGCCGGTGCAGTTCGTGCGCGCCCTGTTCCAGAACGTGATCGACAACGCGGCCAAGCACGGCGGCACCGAGGTCGAGATCAGCCTGACCTGCCGTGCCCTGCCCTCGACCGACGGCACGGACGACAGCCTCAGGATATCCCTGACCGTCAAGGACCTTGGCGGCGGCCTTCCCGAAGACCAGAAGGCGCGTCTGTTCAAGGCCGTGGGTCAGACCAGGTCCCTGGGCGGTAGCGCCGCCAACCCGCCCGATCGACCTTCGGCCGGCCTGAACGTGCTGGCCCATGCCCTACGTCAGCTCGGCGAAAAGCTTGACCTCGAAGACCGCCACGTCCGGGACGACCCGGACGGCGCGGTGACCGGCACCGTGATCGAGGTCACGTTTCCTATGCTGAGGGGCAAAAGGGAGATCCCCCCCGAAGCATCGGCACACCAAGCAGGGACCGAAGACAGGGAATTGTCCGGCATCGGCATCATCCTCGTCGAGGACAGCCCCTCGAGCCGTGACTGGATCGGACAGGTCCTCAGAATCGCGGGCGCCCGGGTCTGGGCGGCCGGGAACGGGGCCGAGGCGCTGTCGCTGCTGGACTGTCCGGACGTTCGGGACAAACTGAACCTCATCATCACCGACATGACCTTGCCCTATATGACCGGTGTCGAATTCGCACATCGCGCCCGTAAAGAGATCAGCGTGCCCTGGACCGGCCCGATCATCGCCCTGACCGCGCATGTCGGCCAGAAGATCGTCGATGCCTGTCACGCCGGCGGCATCGAGAAGGTCCTCGAGAAGCCCGTACGCCCCGCGATCCTGCGCGAAGTCATCCTGAATGTGATCGACTCCAATCGCGCGGATGGCGCCGACGCGGCACCCGCGGCCCTTACGTCCGCCAGCGCACCGCAGGAGCAGCCAATCCCGCTCAACAGCTACATCGTCAACGACCTGCTAGAGCAATTCGGGAAGTCCGGAGCCATCTCCTTCATGCAACGCGCCCTCAACGAGGCTTCCGATGTTCTGTCCCGCCTGCGCGACGACGGCATCGGCCCGGATACGGGCCGCATGTTACACGCGGCCACCGGAGCGTGTACGCTGACCGGACTTTCGATGGTCGAGGCCGCACTGCGGGCCTTGGAGCTAGCGCTGGAGAATCAGCAATCAACTGAACCGGGCATCGGTCAGCTAGAATCCGCGATCGTGGAGACGAAAGCCGCTCTTGAAAGACTTGATTGAGAGTCTTCTGCATTCCAGAGTCTCAAAAAGCGCACACTTCCGCGCGTATCGTATTTGTGACATGATTTTCTTTATGAAGCCTTAGTTCATTGCATGTAAACGTCGCCGCCATCGCGCCCGGTGGCGCATCAGTGATGCCGAAAGGCGAGTAACAGCGTAGAGGAAAAAGCACGTGACGACAGCTGCATCATCTGGAAGTTTCCAGACGTCGATCATTCGTGTGTTAATAGCCGATGACCATGCATTGGTGCTCGAAATGTTCGAGCATTTCTTTTCCAACTTGCCCGGTTTCGAGGTCACCACGGCCCCCGATCTCGATACGGCCCTTTCGATCATCGATAGTGAAGATCCGTTTGATCTGGTCCTCGTGGACCTCAACATGCCCGGGATGGACGGCACCGAGGGTCTTGCCCGGGCGATGGAAGCGAATGGCGGTCGCCCGACCGGCCTTCTCACCAGTGACCCGGCGGCACAGGTAATCTCGGAAATTCTTCAGATGGGCAGCTCCGGCGTGATTCTTAAGACCGCCTCGCTCAAGGACTTGGCCAACGAGATCCGCTTCATGGCCGCGGGGGGCCGATATGTTCCGGTCGAACTGATCGACCAGCAGCGGCTCAAGTCGCGCGGCACCACCAAGGCCCCGCTGTCGGATCGCGAGATGGACGTTCTCGGCCTTCTGACCGAAGGTCGCCCGAACCGCGAGATCGCCGAGGCGCTGTCGCTGGCCGAGGCGACGGTCAAGATGCACGTCAAATCAATCTGCACCAAGCTGGGCGCCAGCAACCGGACGCAGGCGGTCATCGTGGCGCGCGACATGAATTACATCTGACGTCCGTCGGCGGCCGCGCGCGGGCGGCTTGTGTCCGGCGTCTGCAACGCGCCGGCGATTGCCCCGGCATCCGGGGCCGCCGGCAACGTCCGGTCGCACAGCCCAAGCGACACCAGCACCGAGTCGCCCTCGGACATCTCGCTTTCGACCGCGACGATGCGGATATCCGGATAGATGCGGCGGATCTGCAGGCAAATGTCGGCGGCATCATCGGGAAAGCCGAAGAAATCTTCGTCTACGATCAACACGTCCAGCGGCGCCTGGCACTTTCTCAAAAGGCCCATCGCGCGGTCCGAATCCTCCCCGCGCAAAAGCCACATCCGAAACCCCTGCCCGGGCCGGCTCAGCTCGTAGGGCAGATGGTCCCAGTCGAGAAAGGCCAGGACCCGCCGCTCCTCCTGCTGGGGCTTTCCGGCGACGGGTATCGCGGTTTCCATTTCAAAATTGTGCAGCAGCATGAAACATCCCCTCCGAAATTCTCTGTCACGAACCCCACGCGAGGTCTTTGACCGCTCCGGAACCAACCCGGGAAATCCAGTCGACGGATGTTGATGTCGGCCTGTTCTTTCGATCAGTACACGCAGAAATGGCAGCATCCGGGTTCACACGCAGCAGCCCGATGACATCCGCGCGCAGGCAGCACGCGCTCTCCATCTCGACTTCGGTGCGGTGAAAAATGCGGTCAGCAAGACTGGGTGCCGAAGAGGGCCCATATTTCGCCCGAGCGGATCGAAGCCATTTCATCCTAATATCAACATCCCTGAGGCTTCGGATCGAACCGAAACCAGATAAAAATTATTCCCGGCGTCTTGTAAAAACGGCAGCTTTTCAAACACCACGGACTACATACTTTTTACACCATGGACGTACTTTTGCCTAGTTAATTTATTGATAATACATTCTTTAGTATATATCACTTAAGATGCCGGTCGCATTCCAGCGTGCAATCCCCTTGTATAAAAGGGTTCGGATACTGCCGTAAATCCAGGCACCTCGTGTGCCGTCCAAAGCGCTGAGCGCCCCGGCAAACGGGACGGCCCGGCGCGTTCCTGCATGCGGACACGCTGACAACGTCTTGAAACTCAGGATGATTCGCACGCCAGACTACGGCTGCATGCCTTGCCCCGGACAGACAGTTTCCGTCCTTGTATCTCACCGCCGCCGCTGTCCCGTAATCAGAACCTCGTGGTCAGGCTCAGACCAAACAATTGTTCCTTGTCGCCCGGCTCCTTCTCGACCGGTACGGCGACGAACACCGACACCGGCGTCTCACCCACTTCGAAAGAGACCGACATCCCCACGGAACTGCGTTGATGAAAACTGTCATCGATCGAGCCGCCAAGCGTGTCGTCAAGATCCCAGACCCCACCGGTCTGCCAGAACACTCCCCCGACCAGCGGCGCCTCGAACACGTCCTCCAGGTTTCGCTGCAATTCAATGGTCGATAAAAGGTAATTCTGCCCGCCCAGTGCAGCCCCCTGGTCGCGCGGGCCGATCCCCCGGGGCGCAAAACCGCGGAACCCGTTGGCGCCGGAGGCGAACCGGTCGATCGCCCGGGTCGGATTGCTGCCCAGGCTCGAAACCTTCCCCGCGTCCAGGCCGAAGACAAGACGCATCTTCGATGTCAACGGCACGTAGGACCGCGTTTCAAGCCTGAAATCCGACAGACGGTCGCTGGTGCCGATGTTCCAGAAGTAGTGATCCACTCCCACGCTGTACTCCATGGAAGACCAGCCGGTCTCTTCCGCGGTCAGCGAACTGTGCTCCAGTCCCAGCCGCAGGTACGGCGCCTCGATGCCCGACGTCCGTTCTTTCAGCAACAGCGCGCTGGTCGCCGGCGCCACGTCGTAAAGCCGGTGATCCCGGTACCCCAGCCCGGCCTCGAGCCGCGTCGTGTCGTTCGGCGTCCAGGCCAAATAGGCTTCCGCCTGATAGGTTTCCTGCGAAAACGCGTTGTCGTCATAGGACGTGTCTTCCCAGCCCGCCTTGAAACCCAGGTCGATGGAATCACCGAAGACGTCCGCACGATAAAGCCGTCCCAGCACGCGCCTGACATCCTCGTTCACTTCCAGGCGGGCCGAGCCGTAAGTGTCGGGAAAGAGATTGTACCGCTCAAAGAACAGGCCGGCGATCAGACCGTCATCGGATGCATATGCGATTGATCCCTCGATCCGTCCGGGACGCGTGTTCAATTCCTCGACTTGGATCACCAGCGTGTCCCCCTCGGGGATCAGCGCGACACTCTCGAACACGCCCGTCGACATCAGGCATTCCTCGATCGCCCGCAACTCAAGCTCCAGGTAAGGCACGTTCGGAACTGCGCCGCAGGTATCCTTTATGTCCTGTTCCGGGATGAATTCCGCACCGCGCACCTCGACCGTGTCAAACGTCCGGACCGATTGCGCAAAGGCCGCCGGTGTCAGCGACATCAAAAAAGCGAAGAAAACGGCAAAACATAGGCGTGCCCCCGGACATCGCCGGGAAGAACTGGTTTCTGGCGGCAGCATATTCGTCTTTCTTTTCAGTAAGCCATCACGCGGCGGCTCCCCTGCCGCACGCTTCGGCCTGCCCCCTCCGGGCGTCTATCTCAGCCTAGCACGGGTCAGCGGCCGCGTCAGGTAACTCAGGATGGAACGCTTCCCGCTTTCGATATCGACCTGCGCGACCATCCCCGGACGGATGGCGTACTCCTCGCCGAAGCTCTCCAGGAAGCTGCTCTCGGTCCGCACCATCACCCGGTAGAAATCCTGCATCCCCTGCGCGGTTTCCTCCTCGACCGTATCCTCGGAAATCTGTTCGACAACACCAAGCAGGTCGCCATACGTCGCGAAATCATACGCCGTGATCTTGACGCTCGCCGGCATCCCTGGCGCGACAAAGGCCACGTCCTGCGGCTTGACCTTGGTCTCGATCAGCAGTTGATCGTCGGTCGGGGTGATTTCCATGATCGGCTCGCCCGGCTGTACGACGCCGCCCAGCGTGGTGATCTTGATGTTGTTCACCCGCCCCGACACCGGCGACTTGATTTCCGTCCGCTGGAACTCGTCGCGCTTCTGGATCAGGTCCTGCCGCAAGGTCGTCAGCTTGGCGCGCCGCGTGGCAAGGTCCTTGTAGGCTTCCTGCACATAGGCATTGCGCACCTCGTTGATCTTCCCGTCCAGCTCGGCCTTCTGCTGGCGCAACTGCAACAGGTCGATCTGGCTGACCGAGCCGCCAGCCGCCAGCGGGCTGGTGATGTCGATCTGACTCTGGACCGTCTCGCGCTCCTGCTCCAGCGACGCCAGCGAGGCATCCAGCTTCTTGCGCCGCGCTTCAAACAGGCGCAATTCGGTGGCTTCGGTCTCACTCGGGTTCGGTCCGAAATCCAGTTCTGGCACTTCCAGAACCTCCGATTCCAACCGCTTGACCTCTGCCGTCAGCGCGGTGATCTCGGCCTGGGTCGAATTGAAGGCCGTCTCCGACCGCGTCGGATCAAGCCGCGCGATCAGCTGCCCCTCCTCCACCATGTCGCCTTCGCTGACATGCAGCTCCGACAGGATACCGCCCTCCAGACTCTGGATCGACTGCAAGCGCCGCAAGGGAACCACGCGTCCATCGCCGCGCGTAATCTCGTTGATTTCGGCCATCGCCGCCCAAGCCACGGCGATGATCAGCGAAAGAACGACCGTGCGGATCACCCAGCGCGCCCGCCGTAGCGTCTGGCGACGATAGGTGCCGTCCAGGTGGCTCGTGGTTTCCAGGTCCGCGTGGCTCATGTCACTGCCTGCACCGGTTTCTTCTGTGCCGTGTTGGCGCGTGCCGCGTTCAAGATCTCCAACAGGTCACCGTCACGCGCGACCCTTCCGTCCTTGAGAACCAGCGCCCGTTCCGTAAGCCCCAGAAGCTCGCGCTTGTGCGTGGCGATGATCGTCGTGCGCCCCTTCAACCACTCCTTCAGATAGCTGATCACTTTCGCCTCGGTCACGTGGTCGAAGGCAGAGGTCGGCTCGTCCAGCAAGACCAGCTTGGGATCCTGCAGCAGCACGCGGGCCAGCCCGATGGACTGCCGCTGGCCGCCCGAGACATTCGCGTTGCTCTGGATCTGCAGGTCGAGACCCCGCACATGTTGCCGGACAAAGGTGCCAAGCCCTACCGCGTCCAGCGCCTCGAGCAGTTCCTCGTCCGAATGCAGCCCGTGGTCGAGCAGCAGGTTCTCCCGCAACGTCCCCTGAAACAGCGCGACGCTCTGCGGCAGGTAACCGATCTGGCGCCGGCGATCGATCGGGTCGACCTGGCTCAGCGCAAGGTTGTCGACCAGGACGCTCCCTGCCTGCGGATCTGTCAGACCGGCCAGCAGTCTCAGCAGCGTGGATTTCCCCGCCCCGTTTCCGCCCAGCATTGCAATGCGCTCGCCCGCGTCGATCTTCAGTTCGGGAATGGCCAGCACGGGCGGCGCCTGCGGATCGTGGCGGAACACCACATCCTGGATGTGGTACTCGCCCCTCATGTCCGTGGCGCGTACGAAATGACGGTCCGTTGGCCGTTCGACCGGCAACGCCATGATCTCGTTCAGACCTTCCATCGCCGCGCGCACCTGCTGCCATTTCGCCAGCAGGCCTGCGACCTGCCCCATCGGGGACATCGCGCGGGTGGACAACAGCGTGCAGGCGATCAGGCTGCCCACGGTCAGTTCGCCGGCGCTGATCAGGTAGACGCCGACAATCACCACACCGGCATAGGCCAACCGCTGCACCGTGCTGACCAGCTGCGTCATCAGCGCGGTCAGGTTGCGGGTCTTGACCGCCGTGGTCGCCATGGTCGCCGTCAGCTGCGCGTGCGACCGCTGCAGCCGGCCCTCGGCCCGGGCCGCCTTGACCGTCTCCAGATTCGAGATCGTCTCCAGCAGCAGGCCGTTCAGCGCCGCCGCCTCCCTGGTGTTCTCGCGCGAGGCGTTTGCCAGTTTCTTCTGCATCAGCAGCCCCGGCAGCACGGTCAGGATCACGCCCGCCAACACAACCAGTGCGATGGGTCCGCCGATGAACCAGATCACGCCAAGAAAGATGATCACGAAGGGCAGGTCGCAGATCGCCGTGACGGTGTTCGAGGTAAAGAACTCCCGCACCGTGCCGAAATCCCGCACCTGGTTGGCAAACACCCCGGTCGAGGCAGGCTGGTTGATCAGCCGCATATTCGCGACCTTGTCAAATAGCTGCGCCGACAAACGCAGGTCCAGGTCCCGTCCTGACACGTCCACCAGCGATGACCGCATCAGGCGCAGAACCAGCTCCAGAACGATGGCGATCCCGACACCGCTGGCCAGGATCCAAAGCGTATCCATCGCGTTGTTCGGCACCACGCGGTCATAAACCTGCATCGAGAACAGCGCCGTGGCCACCGCAAGGATATTTGCCGCCATCGAGGCGATCATCACGTCGCGATAGATCCACCAGTTTTCCCAGACCGGGCCCAGCAACCAGTGCCCGCGCCCTTCTTTCTTGCCATCCAGGCGGCCCGACACGATGTCGATGGGTTTCGAGATCAGGACCCTGTCGTCGCGCAACCGGTCCAGTTCCTCGGCGGTCCAGACGGCCCTGCCACCACCGGATTCCGGAAGTATGACCTTGGCCCGACCCTCGTTGTAGGCCTCCACGATGACCGTGCGGCCGTTCTTCAGGAAAACCAGGACCGGAAAGCTGTGCTCCGGCAGTGACTGCAGCGGCTCTCGGGTCGTCCGGCAGCTCATGTTTGCCCGCCTCAGAGCCAGCGGGGCAAGGTCCGCGGACAGCTGGCTGCCTGCCTCCCGCGGAAGTCCCTCCGTCAGCTGTGCCGAAGAGGTGGTAACGCCCTGGATCCGGCACAGCTGCAGCAGCCCCAGTACAAGCGGATCGTGCATTTCCACGTCAGTCATCGCGTTCTTCCCTGATTGTTCTGCCCGTCATCTTGCAACCGTGCCCGCCGACAGCATCGTGCCAAGGACACCAAGCTCCTTGGCGGACTCGTACTCGGTCCTCTTTCTCTCGTCATAGGTATCGATCTCGTCGATCTGCGCGTCGTAAAGGTCACGCCCCGTGGTCAGCAGATCCAGGATCTCCCGCTGTCCCGCGATGAACTGCTCTTCGTACGAGGCCAGAACCTTTTCCGATTCCACCAACTGCGCTGCCTTCGAGCGTTCGCTCGTCCGCAGCAGCTGCAGCCGCTCCAGCGCGGTCGTCGTAGTGTTCAGCAACTCGCGCTCCACCCCGCGCATCGAAGCCTTTGCACCTTCCAGCTCCAGCCGCGCGCTCTGGATTTGTCGCTGACCGAAGCCGCGCGAATTCAGATCGACCCCGGCCGAGATTCCAAGCGCGGTCTGCGTATCTCCGCCATTCAGGTCCGCGCGCCCCTGCGCCTGCAG
Organism: Roseovarius confluentis; assembly: GCF_002917925.1. GTDB lineage: Bacteria > Pseudomonadota > Alphaproteobacteria > Rhodobacterales > Rhodobacteraceae > Roseovarius > Roseovarius confluentis. The sequence continues at coordinate 50,686 of NZ_PPFE01000016.1, forward strand.
GTTGATAGTGGGAAAGCGCTGCGCCTTCGCGGTATCGATTCCCGCCTCGGCCTCGGCCACCTCGGCCCGGGCCGCAGTGTATTCCGGCGCGATCCGGATGGCGGCCCGGATCTTCTCGACCGTCCCGTAGTGCTGCGCAAACCCGATCGATGGCGGCGTGCGCACATCGCCCAGCGGCCGGCCCACCAGATATTCCAGCTGCGCCAGCGCAATCTGCCGGTTCGCCATGAGCTGCGACATCTGCTCTTCCGCCCGCGCGATCTCCAACCGGGCGCGCGCGACCTCGCTGTTATCGCCGACACCGCCCCTGGCACGGTCCTGCGCCTGCCCCGCCAGGCGACGGGAAAAGCTCATGTATTCGCGAGTATAGGCAATCTTGCGATCCAGCACCTCGACATCAAGGAAATAGCCCGCGATCTCGAAGGACAGGTCCTCGACCGCCATCTTCAGGTCCGCCATCGCCTGCACCCGCACCTGCGAGGCCTGCTCGATCTCCGCCTTCGTCTTTCCCCAGTCGAAAAGCAGCTGCGTGACGCTCAGCACCAGGCCGGGCCCGTCGCTGGCGGTCGTGCTGGTTTCACCGGACAGACTGATCGCAGGAAAATACGCGTCGCGCGCGGCATCGATATCCACGCTCTTTATCGCAACCTCCTGCCGCAGCGCCTCGACGCCCGGATCCGTCTGCGCAGCCAGCAGAACCGCCTCCTGCAACGACATCTGCGCCCGCGCCGGGCTGGCAATGGCAAGAATGAAAAGGAAAGACAGGGCAATGGCCGCAACCGGCCAGTTCAATGCATCGAAGACCGCCACCGCGGAAAAGCCCCGGTCATTGCTTTCAAAAGCACCCACCCTACGAAATAACAGCTCGCGCTGCTTGCTCATACCAAAACACCACTAGCGCCGACCCCTGCAAAAAGGACGGCACCTCCCTGAAATTCAACCCCCACACTCAGCCACGTTACACGATTCAACCGCAAAAGAAAGATCTCCTACAGCCGAAAGAACTACAAATAACAATTAGCACCAAATTGGATGTAGCGCACCATACTTTTAAGTCTCAATAGAACAGAGCCCGTTGGTTGTGTTCTATCAGACGCTGTCGTCTTGGCCCGAGAACAGGTCATCCAGAAGCGTACTGTCCGCATTCATGCCACCGGCAGCGTCGGCGAACAGGCCGCCCATATCGGCCAGCAGACCGCCAACCTGCGAAACCCCGCCATCGGCATCCGCATCGCCCAGCAGGGCCCCGATCACGTCGCCGTCCCCGCCGGTGACATCCGCGCTCGCAGGCCCGAGTATCTCGCTCAGAAGGTCGTCGACCTCGCCATCAGCCAACAAGTCACCGCCCGTCCCAACCAGCGTGCCGGTCAGGCTGCTGTCACCGACAAGGCCGGCAAAAAGGTCGTCAAAGCCATCGATCTCGCTGTCGGGGACCTCGACACCGAACGTGTCGTCGTCCCCAAGGAGCCCGGCCAGGACATCATCCATCCCGTCGAGCGAAATGTTCCCGCCAATCTGCGTCAGGTTATCGGGCAGATCCGCGATAACATCGTCACCCGCTCCGACAAGGCTGTCGAGAAAGCCATCATCTCCCGACTCTTCCGCAATGTCCTGCGGTACGTCCGTGTCAGCGTCAGAAACCGTGTCCGGTCCGGGCTGGGGATCAGTAGCACCCGCGCTCGCGTCCAGCACGTCAGATGCACCAGCCTCCGCCGAGGCGTCATCCGCGCTGTCGCCTTCCCCGGCGCCAGACGCGGCAACATCATCCGCACCTTCATCGATGACACCATCATCGCCGATATCGGCGTTATCGCCATCGGCTCCACTGTCAGCAACCAAGCCGGACAAGCTGCCAAGCAGCCCTGCGCTCCCGGTCAGCGACCCCAGAAGACCACTGGCACCCGTACCGGACTCGTTATCATCCGAAGGCGCGGCATCATCGTCGCCGCCACCTGCGGACACAGCATCACCATCGGAATCGTCTTGTCCGTCGTCGTCGCCATCCGTATCCGAGCCGTCGGCCAACTGGGCATCGGACGTATCTGCGCCATCATCGCCGCCCGCTCCCAACAAGCCGCCCACCAGGCCGTCTTCGCCCAGTACGCTGCCCAGCAGACCACCGGAACCGTCACCAGTTGAATCTGCGTCGTCACTGCCATCCGCACCCGCACCGCCAGACCCAGACGCCGACCCGCCACCAGACTCGTCTGCGCCATCATCGCCGCCCGCACCCAGCAGGCCACCAACCAGACCTTCGTTGCCAAGCACGCCATCCAGCAAGCCGTCGGAACCGGAGCCGTCGCCGGACCCGTCATCGCCACCGCCGGATCCCAGCACACCGCCCAGCAGGCCATCATCGCCAAGCACGCCGCCCAGCAAGCCGTCGGAGCCGGAGCCGTCGCCGGACCCGTCATCGCCACCGCCAGATCCCAGCACACCGCCCAGCAGGCCATCATCTCCAAGCACGCCACCCAGCAAGCCGTCGGAGCCGGAGCCGTCGCCAGACCCGTCATCGCCACCGCCGGATCCCAGCACACCGCCCAGCAGGCCATCATCGCCAAGCACGCCACCCAGCAAGCCGTCGGAGCCAGAGCCGTCGCCGGACGACCCATCGTCGCCACCACCGCCCAGCCCAAGCAGCCCGCCCAGCGCGCCGTCCTCTCCAAGCACCGACCCGAGCAACCCGTCTGACCCAAGCAGGTCGCCCACCACAGGAATATCTCCGACGATCTCATCCACAAGGCCGTCGTCACCGATCAGGTCCTCGACGAGGCCCGGAACGACCCCGTCCTCGCCCAGCAGGTCATCGACCGCGCCATCGCCGAGCACCGGGCTCAGGATACTGTCCAGCACGCCCTCATCCCCGACCAGCGGGTCCAGCAGGTCGTCCACGACCCCGTCTTCGCCAAGGATATCCGCGACCAGTCCCTCGTCGCCGAGCACGATATCGATGGCGCCTCCAAGGTAGCCGTCCTCGCCCAGCAGGTCTTCCAGCACGTCGAGGTCCAGCAGGCCACCCTCGCCGACAACGGTACCGATCACATCGTCAATGACACTTCCTTCGCCAAGCAGGCTGTCCAGGATACCGCCTTCACCGGCAATCGCGCCCAACAAGCTGTCAACGACTCCGTCCTCGCCTAGAACCGGGTCAAGCACCGGATCGAGGACCGACCCCAACAGGCCGTCCTCCTCGTCCGTTGGTTCGATCTCGACATAAACGTCCGGCGGCTCGGTGGGGGCCTGAGCGCGCGGGATACCGGACTCTTCTTCGTCGCCTTCCGCCAGCATGGCAGCGGCGGACTCGGCGGCCTCGCCGGCATCCTCGATCTCTGACGTGCGGCCCGAAGCGGCGACAGGTCCGGACGGCGGAAGCTCGGCAACCTCGACCGGCGGTTCCGACTCCGGCTCCTCCACGATCTCTCCTGAAGACGCCTGCGCCATCACTTGCAAATCGGGCGCTTCGGGTACGGTCTCGACATCCTCGACCATGATGTTCTGACGTTCCTCGGTGCGGACCGCCTCGTCCGGCACCACGGCCTCGCCACTTTCGGTGGTACGCGCCTCGGCCCGGCCGCTCTGCAGGACCAGACCCATGCCAATGGCGCTGGCCGCGGCCCCGTTCAGGCTGGACAGAGGCCCCTGCCGATAGGACTCGGGCACACTCACCGAGAAAGACGGCGTACCGTTCTCTCCGACGCGCTCAACCGATTCGTGCTTACCCTTTTTCGCCACCACGCCCTCAGGCCTCCGAGTGATCCCGCACCGCCTGCAGGCACTTACCTGCAGGCGTCACAAGGAACATTATACAAAAGCAGATAGAACTACTACACACTACACCACTTGGCAGTATACAGCGAAATGCAGTGGAGAAAAGCATAATTTAGTATGTTGGATACATCCATTAGGTAAATTCGGCCCCCGACAAGCTCTGAACCACCACATTGCCGGCCAAGGGAAATGCTCGAGCACTTAACCTATTCGACTCTAAGTTATTGTTTTAATTTTGAATTTTTGACGCGCATCCATCGCCACCAACTGCGATATACATACTTTAGCATATAAATTACACTTAGGTCCGTGGTCGGGCTCGCTTGGTGACCCCTACCTGCACGATCAGCTCTTCGGTTTTCTGAACTGCCCGTAGAAGCCATAGATCAGGGACAACAGGCTGAAGGTCAGCAAAACCGCTGTGATCGGACGACTGATCATATCGATCACATTGTAATCGGTAAGCAACAGCCCCTGTCGCAGGCTCTTCTCGGCGATGGGGCCCATGACCAGACCGATTATCAGCGGCGCAATGGGATAGCCGAAGCGCCGCAGGCCAAAGCCCACCGCCCCGAAGACCAGCATGATCGCGACATTCCCAACGTTGTTTTCCAACGCGAAGACGCCGGTCATGCACAACACCACGATCGCCGGACCGACAAGCGTGTAGGGAAGATCGAGAATGCGTGCAAAATACCGGGCCGCGCGCAAGCCGAAAACCAGCATCAGGATATTGGCGAAGAACATGCCGATGAATACCGAATAGACGAGATCCCGGTTCTCGGTCATCATAAGCGGTCCGGGGATGATCCCGTGGATTGTCAGCCCGCCAAGCATCACCGCGGTCGTGGCACTGCCCGGGATGCCAAGCGCCAGCAGAGGGATCATCGAACCGCCGACAGCCGAGTTGTTGGCGCTTTCGGGGGCCGCGATTCCCTCAGGTTCGCCGGTGCCGAAGGCGCGGGGGTTCTTCGACCAGCGAACAGCCTCGGAATAGCTGATGAAAGCGGCGGTGGTCGCTCCCACGCCCGGCAGCGCACCCACGGCCGTGCCGATGGCCGACGACCGCAGAAGCGTAAACTTCATCCGCATGAACTCGGACAAGCTGGGCAACTCGGTCGAAACATTCTTGATCACCTGCCCCTCGGTATTGCCCTCGGAATAGCGCTGCAGCACCTCGGCCATGGCGAAGATACCGATGATTGCTGGAACAAAGCTGATACCCGAAAGCAGCGTGGCGCTGCCGAAGGTGAAGCGCTCTGTCCCGGTGATGGGGTCCAGCCCGACCGTGGCGAGCGCCAGACCGGCCAGACCGGCGATCAGCGCCTTTGTCGTCGAACCCGAACCGATCGAGGAGATGGCCGTCACCCCCAGGATGGCCAGCGCGAAATATTCCGGCGGGCCAAAGCTGAGCGCTGCGCGGGCAAGTGGCGGTGCGGCGAACATCAGCACCGTCGTGCCCAGAAGCCCGCCGATTGCCGAGGCGGCGAGAGCCAGGCCCAGGGCCCGACCCGCCTGCCCCTTACGCGCCATCGGGTAGCCATCTAGCGCAGTGCAAGCAGCCTCCGGGCTGCCCGGCGTGTTGAACAGAATCGCCGAAATGGAGCCCCCGAAGGTCGATCCAACATAGACGCCGCCCAGAAGCAAAAGTCCCTCGATCGGCTCGAAGACAAACGTGAACGGGATCAGCAGCGCGACACCGACGATCCCGGTCAGGCCGGGGATCGATCCGAAGGCAATTCCCCAGATCACCGCGAAGATGATCATGACGAAAGAAATTGGCGACCCCAGCATGTACAGCAGAGCGTCCGAGAAACCTTCAAGCATGGTACGTCCTTTCAGTTACCCGGCGCTCAGAACAGATAACTGCTGAGGCTATAGAAAAACCCGGTTCCGCGCGGCAGCGGCAGCGACAGTCCGTAGGAAAAAAAGCCGATGAGCACGGCCGTGAAGACAGGCGGAAAGATCAGCTTCACCATCCGGTTGCGATAGGGCAGCAGCGGCAGCGCACAATAGAGGAAGGCAAGCGTTGCGATGGCAAAGCCCACGATCTGCAACGCCCAGAAATACGCGAGTATGAGTGCGGCCATCAGGGCGGTCAGAAGCACCTGCGCCGGGGCGCGGCTGTCGGCCGCGCTGATGGCCTCGGCGCCCTCCGCGGTGCGGGCGCGCCACAGGCGAAGCCCCAGTTGCGCGATCTGCAGCAGGCAGAGCAACGCGATGCCGCCCAGCACCCATTGCGGCCAGGTGCGCGCATCGACCGGGCGCGGCACGCCGATGAGGCGGATGGCTTGCGTAGCGCTCAGAAGGTAGAGCGTGCCCACGAGCATCCCTACAGTTACGGCGAGCTCCGTAAACGTCTCTTTCATGGTTCCTCACTGTCCGAAAGACACCTGCCGGTCAGGCAGCGGCAATCATTGACTGCCGCTGCCATGTTTTTCCTCTGCGTCCGGCGCAAGCCAGGTCAGATCTGGCCCAGCGACTTCAGCACTTCGGTATATACCTGGACCTCGTTTTCCAGGAACTCCTGGAACGCCTCGGGACCAATCAACTCCGAGCGATATTGAAGGCCGCTCTGCTCTTCGATCTTCTTGTAGCTGTCGGCATCGACAGCCTCCTCGAAGATGCTGTAGAGTTTCTCGGCCTTTTCCGGTGCCGCCTCGGATGCAATGGCGACACCGCGCCAGCGACCCAGGGTCACGTCATAGCCCAGTTCCTCAGCCGTGGGCACGTCCGGCAACACTGGCAGACGCTCCTCGGAAAAGACGACCAGCGGGACAAGTTCATTCGACTCAAGCGCGCCGCGGACAGGGCCGTATTCCTCGTAAAGCACGTCGATATGACCGCCCAGCACCGCCGCCATCGCTTCGGATGACTTCTCGAACGGGATCAGAGTCAGTTCAGCGCCGGTGGTCGTGTTCCACAGGCCGGCCAGCATCGCGTCAAAGCCGGCAGCGCCGGTGACGCCCAGTTTCAGGTCGCCCGGATTGTCCTTGAGATGCGCAATCAGGTCCTCGATGTTCTGATATTCGCTATCCGGGGCCACATAGAACAACCCTTGGTCGTACTGGATGCGTGCGACGGGCTGGTATTTCGACAGGTCGATCCGGCCGAGCGCGTGATTGATGACCTGCTCCGGGCCGATCGCCATCAGGCTGCTACCATCGCCCGGGCGCTGTTCGAAATTGACCGAGGCCGGGATCCCTGCCCCGCCCGAAACCGAGATCGGCACGAGCGACGCGCCGGAGATACTCTTGAACGGTTCACCGATGGCACGAATAAAGCGATCGGTGCCGCCGCCGGGCCCGAACTGATGCACCACTTCCATGGAACCCGAGGGATAATCCTCAGCGGTTGCCGAGATCGGCGCAAGGGCCGTACCGGCGGCGAGGCCCAGGGCCATCAGGGTGCGTTTAAGCATGGTCTGTCGCAATTGTTCTCTCCTCCCTAACAATTGATATATCAATAGCATGTGCTTTATATACCAATCAAGGTTTAAAACACGTAGCATGACCCGAGTGATGGAATTCCATGTTTATCTGGTAGTTAAACGTCTTCCGCCGGGCACTTAAGAAACGCGCGACGCCTAGTCATGGCGTTGCGCCCAGGCGATGGCCTCGTCCAGCGACCGGAAATCGGCAATCGACCGCGCCGGCACATCGGGCGACAGCTCGGTCGCAATCCGCGCCAGCGCATTGCCGCAGCCGACCTCCAGCCAGACGTTGACACCACGCTCCCGCACGGCCTGCATCGTGTAGGACCATCGCAGCGGCGCGCTGATCTGAGCGGTCAGCGCCTCGGCCAAGGCCGGGATGTCCCGGGGAGCCTTGCCGCTCCAGGCAGAGACAAAGCGGCGCGCGGGCCTTTCCAGCGCAGCGTCCAGTGCGACGCGAAAGGGCGGCAGAGCGGCTTCCATCAGCGGACAATGCGAAGCGACGGTCACGTCGATGTCGCGTACCGAGGCCGGTCGATCCTGCAGGGCGTACTTGAGCGCCGCCAGATTGGTGACCGGCCCAGAGATGACCTGGTGTTCGGGTCCGTTGTCGATGGAGACCCAAGCGCCGTGATCGCGGCATAGCGCGTCAAGATCGGAGACCCGGCCACGCACCGCGAACATGGATTGCGGAACGTCCACGGCCTCCTCCATCAGCTCCGCCCGGACTGCCGCGAGCCGGATCGCGGCCTCGGCAGGCAAGGCGCCGGCTGCGGATATCGCCGACACCTCACCGACGCTGTAACCCACAAAGGCAGACGGGGACGGCAGCGACTCCCTGAGTACCGCCCAGCAGGCAAGCGCATGTCCCACGATCAGTGGCTGCGCGCAGCGATTGTCAAAGATGCAGGCATCGTCCGGCAAGTGCCGGTCCTGCAGAGAAAGGCCTGCGGCGTCGCAGGCTTCGCGGACCAGCGACGCCACGGTGTCATCGTCAGGCAGACCAGCGAACATTTCCGGATGCTGCGTTCCCTGCCCCGAGAACATGATCCCGATGCCCATCTCAGATCGCCAGCAACTTCAGGAAAAGCCCGGCGGACAGCATGTCGGCCGTACCGCCCGGACTGAGATTGCGGCGGATGCATTCCTTGTGCAGTGCGACTGCGCGGCGATGGCCCGGTCCGGTCCGCACGCCGCCCAGCCGCAGCACCTGCCGCGCCTCCTGACGGACGAAGCTAAGCCCTTCGGTCCCGCCCCGGTGCAGCAGGTTGGTATCCTCCAGAACAGCCAGGCTGGCGAAAAGCGCGTCCGATGCGGCCGCGCGCGGGTGTCTTCGAAACGTCTCGAGGCGCGGCAGCACCGCGCGTCGGATGGTGGGAAACCCCGCCGCGGCCTCTCCGCGCGCGCCATTGGCGCCGTAGCGGTGGCGCACCTTTTGTCCGTGCGTGATGGGCGCGGCAGAGCGGTCTGTACCGAGCGTCGCTCCCCAGAGCTGCCCGACATCGCACGCAATGTCGACGGGATCCGGCGCTGTGCCGATGGCCATTCTCCGCCCGGCGGCGGCACATAACAGCCCGATGGCAAAAATCGCACCCCGATGCGTGTTGACGCCTTGTGTGGCCGTCAGCATCCGTATTTCCGCGGCGCGCCCCAGATCCCGCAACTCCGCCAGCGGGGCATGATCCGCGCCGGCCTCGGCGATCTCGGGAAAATAGCCCGAGAGCGCGTCGATCGAAGCCAGAAGGGTCTGCGCGTCCATGTCGCGATGGGCCCCGTTGTCGACAAAACTGACAAGGCCCGGCTTTGGATAGCAGGCAAGCTCCAGAAAGAGCGCCAGGGAAGCAAGCCTTCCGATCCGGACCGCCGCCACGCAATGTGGGGCAGGCATGGGTACCACTTGCAACATCAGGCGATCCCGCCCAAGGGATGCGGTTCCAGGCGCGGGCCCTGGAGGTGGCGAACCAAAACCTGCGAGCTCTCTTTCAGGAATTCGCGCAAAGAAATCGCGGCCCGGTCGGCAAGCACCGCTTCGCCGTCGACCCGCGGCGTCGCGCCGGCGATCAGCCGCGAGATGGCGGCCTGCCGATCGCCGGGTGCAAGTCCGTCCAGGCCTTCGACGAGCAGGTCGAGGTCGGAGTTCGCATGAACGTAGCGCAAACCGGTAAGGCCCTGCCATGCCAGCGATCCGTAGACACGGATCCGGAGATTGAAAGCCTGTTCGAGGGTGAAGGCACGCCTCAGCGCCTGCGTCCATCCATCAGGCGCGGCGGCGGCCACATCGCGCAGGCGCGGCGGGCGGCTGCGCCAGACTACCGCATCGAATGGTACGGAAAAGCCGAAACGGCGCTGCGGTGCACCCAAGGGACGGGGCCAGCCCAACTGGCACGCGACGGCCTGCCCCGGCTGCATCCGCTGAACAAAGGGAAAGCCTGCCCCGGCCCATGCCGCCAGTTCCCTGTCCATCGGGGTCCCGCCGAAAAACTTGGGATCGACGAAGACAAGGTCGTGTCGCTGAGGCGAGCGCGATTTCATGCTTGACGCACCAGCTCTGCCACGCAGGCGGCCAGGGTCCGCCCGCCCCGGGCGCGGCCCATGTCGCCTCGCGTGTCATCGGAGTTCGCTTGGGACATGGCGTCGAACGCCGCCTCTAGCCTGTCGGATGTCGGACTTTCCCACAGCTCGGTCAGCGCGCCGATCGCATGGTAATTGCGCACGCCGGGGCCGAGGATCGCAGTTCCCTCGACCAGTTCGGTCAAGCGGTCCTTCGGCACCTTCATGATCCGCGACATCGCGTCGAGGCGCATCACCCGAACCTCTGCCTCGGCCAGCGCGTCACAGCGCGTCGCGGCCATTCCGGTCGCCATGAACCCGCCCGATAGCGCCAGCCTGTGCACGAGGCCCAGCACCCGCGCACCTTCACGGCGTGCCAAGTGAAGGACTTCGGCCAAATGGGCGAGCGCAGCGACATTTCCCAGAAGCTCGTCGCGCAGGCTGAGCCGTTGGCCCGAATTGTCGACCAGAAAGAGAATATCGGCGGGTTTGCTGCCAGGCTCCGCCTCTGCCAGCACGTCCAGCACGGCGCCGGCGAGCCTGGTCGCCTCGTCAATCCCAATCTCGCACTGGTTCACCGTGCCGATGATCCGCAGGTCCCGGTCGTTCAGGCGCCCACGGCCAAAGACCACGTTGCCCTCGTGCTCCAGTGTCCAGTCCGATCCGAACAATTGCTGCAGCAAGGTTTCGGTTGCCTTCATGCCCGTTTTCTCCGTTTACCGTCGACCGCGGCTTGGAACGGGTCGGGTTCAAGTTCGGGCAGCCGCCAGGGATCCGAATGGCCCATCGCCTGCCATATCTCGGTGCCGTCGCGGGCCGCGCCGAACGTATCGATCCGCTGTTTCAACTCGGTATTCCGGGCGCGCAGCGTCTCGAGCGTGATCGCGCGGGATTGGCCCAGGAGGGATACGATTTCCGATCGGAAGGCGCCCGGGTCGTCCGCCACCAGACGGTCCGCGTCACCCATCAGATAGCGGTGCCGCCCGCCCATCGTGCGCCAGACCAGCGCCCGGTCGCGGGCGTCGAATTCACCCGCGCCCTGTGCGCTTTCAATAACCTCGGGACCGGATACCGAAAGCCGGCCTTCCCCGCTCATCACAACCCAGTCGCAGGACCGCGCGGCGATGGACATACCGCCATAACAGCCGTTCGCCGACCCAATCACTGCGATCACCGGCACGCCCGCATCGCGCGCTGTGAAGATTGCACGCTGTATCTCGCCCACAGCAACCAGCCCGGCATTCGCCTCGTGCAGGCGGACGCCGCCGGAATCGGCGAGGATCACGACCGCGTCGGGGGCCCTGTCGGCGGCGCGCAGCAACAGCCCGGTCAGCTTGGCGCCATGCACCTCGCCCACGGCGCCGCCCATGAACGCGCCTTCCTGTGCCGCGACCATGATGTTCCGCCCGTCAAGCCGCGCCTCGCCCACGATCAGCCCGTCATCAAAGGCGCTGGGCATCCCGAAGGTGGCCAGGTGCGGGCTCTTGCGCCGCGCCTCCGGGCCGCAGATCTCCGTAAAGGTTCCCTTGTCGCAGATGCGTGCGATGCGCTGGCGGGCGCTGAGTTCCAGATAGCTTTCCTGGGGGATGGGCAGCACATCAGACATCGAGCACCTCCGCAATTGCCTGTTGCAGGCGCAGGTTCACCACCGCGGGCGTCGCGCCGCCGTCATTGATCGAGATGCGCAGATCGGCCACTGGGTATTGCGCGGCGAAATCGTCCAGCACGGAGCGCCATATCTCGTCAAAGCCCTGGGCCGAGGTTTCGACCACGATTTCGCATTTCCCGTCCAGCTCGGCCGGTTCGATCAGCACTTCCAGCTGCCCTGAGCCGACCACACCGACGATCTGTGCCGCGCGCCGGGTGTTGCCGCGCTTCACGTTGTCAAACTCGAATTCAAGTAATGTCGTCATGCCACTCACCAATTTCTGAAGCGTGCCGGAGGATCGTAAAGCCCGCCCGACCAGCGTACGAGGTCACGCACAGACCTTGCCGCCAGCAACGAGCGGGAGGCCAGCCGCGTGTCGATCCCGATATCGGAAGGATAGCGCACAGCGCCCCGGCGGCGGAGATCGGCAACGCGTTTCGGATCACGCCTGCGGCCTACCTCGGTATAGCCCGCCACCGCGCGAATGGCTTGCTCTCGCTCGTCCGGGCCGCGGCAGAGAAGAAGGTTCGCGATGCCTTCCTCGGTCACGATATGGGTGACATCGTCGCCGTGAATCATGATCGGCGGCAGGTCCATACCGAAACGTTTCTGGATGTCCCATGCGTCCAGACGCTCCGTGAATACGGGCTGGCCACCCTCGCGGAAGGTCTCGACCAGTTGTACGACAAGCTTGCGGCCGCGCTGCGGCGATTCCTGCCCTGTTTCCTCCCGGGCGGCCTGCAGGAACGGGTCCGATGCGTGGCGCCGTGCGCGGCTGTCGCAGCCGAAATTGGGTGCGCCGCCAAAGCCGGTGATCCGGTCGCTCGTCGCGGTCGAGGAATTGCCGGCGGTGTCGATCTGCAGGGTCGAGCCGATGAAGAGATCCGAGAAATGGCCCGCAAGCTGGCAGAACGCCCGGTTCGACCGCAGCGACCCGTCCGGCCCGCAGAAGAAAACGTCCGAGCGTGCGGCAACATAGTCTTCCATACCCAGCTCCGACCCGGCGGAATGGATCGAGGTGATGAACCCGCTCTCCAGCGCCGGGATCAGCGTGGGGCACGGATTGACCGACATGTAGTTGCAGATCTTGCCCAGCAAACCGAGGTCACGGGCATAGGTCGGCAGGATCAGCTCTATCGCGGCCGTGCCAAACCCGATGCCGTGGTTCAGGCGCTGGATGCCATAGGGTTCGTAAATGCCTCGAATCACCATCATCGCCATCAGGATCTGGATTTCCGTGATAGCGGCGGGATCGCGGGTAAAGATCGGCTCGATGTAGTGCGGCCGCGGCGCCTCGACCACGAAATCGGTCCAGTCCGCGGGCACGTCGACACGCGGCACCCGATCGACGATCCGGTTCGCCTGGGCAATGACGATGCCGCTCTTAAAGGCGGTCGCCTCCACGATGGGCGGCGTGTCCTCGGTGTTTGGGCCGGTGTACAGGTTGCCCTCGCGGTCGGCGGCCTCGACCGCGACGACGCTGACGCGCGGCGTCAGGTCCACGAAGTAGCGCGCGTAAAGCTCCAGATAGGTGTGAATGGCGCCGATTTCGATGACGCCGTCCTCGATCAGCTGCGCCATGCGAATGCCCTGCGGCCCCGCGTAGCAGAAATCCAGTCGCTTCGCGACGCCGTGCTCGAAAAGGTCAAGGTGCTGCGGCAATGCCAGGTTCGACTGCACGACATGCAGGTCGTGAATCACCTCGGGGTCAACGTCACTGAGCACTTCCGAAATGAAATCGGCGTGTTTCTGGTTGTTGCCCTCGATGCAGATACGGTCATTCGGACGCAGCACGGACACAAGCAATGTCTCGGCCTGATCGGCGGCGACGATCTTTCCGAGACCGTTTCGGGCGGCTTCATCGAGCCGCGCGGCCTTGTCGTCCGCCAGGGTTCCCCAACTCATATCATTCAAAGCCTGCCTCCCCCGCCACAATTGATATACCTTAGATATATTTTATCAGAACATGAAGTGCAAGGCGCGCGCGGACGGTTTTGGCACGCAGCGTTTCAAGCTTGTGCTGAAGGTGCTTGTGCAGGGTCGAGGCCAATCCGTCGCCCTCGCGGGCTTCAAGGAAGGGCATGATCACTTAATTCTCTTCGGTGGCTATTTGTTACAACGCCTAGCTGTCATGTCGGCGACGAACCATGCGCGCCGCACCTGAGTGGCCAGCGAGCGATACTGCACCATCAATATCTCGTTGCGGGCAACGATCAGGATGCCTTCGTGGATCTGCTGATTGAGGCCAAAATACTCGGCCAGGCGCCGCGCTTCGAAATGGCCAACCATTTGATCATGAGGCGGGCGCATTCGCGGGGTTCGCCGTCGATGACGTGTTCGCATGCCAGCTCGGCGCGCAGCGCCTCAAAGGGTCGCGCGGGTGAACTCGGAGATATAGTCGATCAGCTTGTCCGACGCCTCGCCCGCTGCCGCCGGGTCGCCCTCGGCGATCTTGCGTGCAACATCGGCG
>NZ_PPFE01000017.1 GCF_002917925.1 Roseovarius confluentis
CGGTCCAACCCCCGAACCCACCGCGGCGGAACTGGCGGCGCTGAGGGCGCTGGATCCCGATGGCACATTCGAAGCGGATGCCGCGGTCCGAATGCCGGAGCTGGCCGCATGAGTGATTTCGTTACCGACCTCGCCGAACAGGCACGACTCCGCCCGAATGCATGCGCCTTGAGTGCCGAAGGGCAATCACTGACCTTTTCCGAACTGTTCACGGCCGTCCTAAACCAAGCTGGGGGCCTGCTGGATGCCGGGGCGCGATCGGGACAAAGGGTCGCGCTGCTGCAGGATCGCCACGTCGGTCTCTGTACCGACCTTCTGGCCTGCCTTGTGGCTGGTCTACCGGTTACCGTGCTGAGCCGCAGCGAGGCGCCCAGATCGGTCATGGACAAGCTGAAAGATACTGGTTTTTCTTACATTCTCGCGGATGATGCCAACGCATCGGCCGCGGATGCGCTTGCGCAGTCGGGTGCACAAGCGGTTGTGCGCCGGAGCGCGCTTACCTCGCGGAAATTTTCCGGCTCGGCGCCGTCGCCTGACGACGAGGCGCTGCTGATCTTCACCTCCGGATCGAGCGGACGCCCCAAGGCCGTTCGCCTGTGTCACCGCAACATCGCGGCAAATACCGACGGGCTGGCCGCTCTTACGCCGGTGGGGGCCGATGACCACTACCTGCACATGATGCCGTTAAGTCATACCAATGGCATTCTGAACCAGCTGCTTTACCCGCTGTCGCAGGGAGCGCAGGTGACCTTGTTGCCGAGGTTCACGCCAGAGATCGCGATGGAGGCAATCGCGTTGCTGCGGCCAACGGTCGTTACCGGTGTGCCCACGATGTTCCAGCGGTTGCTGGATCATCCGGTGCCCGCGGGAGCGACCGATAGATTGCGGATGCTGCGCTGTGGCTCGGCGGCGCTTCCGGTGGAGATTCAGGACCGGATCGAGGCCCACTGGGGGTGCCCTGTCCTTGTGAGCTATGGCCAGACCGAATTCACCTGCACGTCGACGGCAAATCCGCCGGACGCAGCGGTGCGCGGTTCGGTCGGGCGTGCGCTTCCGGGGGGCGAGGTCGCGATTCTGTCGCCTGGCGGCGAGGATATACTGCCCACGGGTCAACGCGGTGAGGTTGCCTTTCGCGGTCCTTCGACCGCCCTTGGATATGTCGGCCATCCGCCGTTCGACCGGGACGGATGGGTGCGGTCGGGCGATATCGGGTATCTCGACGAGAGGGGGTACCTGTTTCTGACCGGACGTCTGAAGGAGATCATCATCCGGGGCGGTGAAAACCTGGCGCCCGTGCAGATTGAGGATGTCCTGCTGGCCTGTGGTGGCATCGAGGCGGCCTGTGTCGTACCGGCGCCGCATGCCGACCTGGGCGAGGTACCTTTTGCCTTTGTCGAGAAATCGGGCCAGATTGCTGAGCTCAGTGATCTTAACGCCCGTATCACCGAAGTGCTGGGACGTTCGCACTGCATCTCGGGTATCGAGGTACTGGAGCGGCTACCGGAAAACCATGTCGGCAAGATCGATCGCAAATCCCTGACCGCAGAGATGGCGCGTCGGGTGAACGCGCAGGAATTGCGGACCGGCTAGCGACCGGTCCGGGCGTCATATGCCGTCGATCACTGCAAGCAGGGCTTCCACGGCGCGGGTGCGGTGCCGTTCGGGATGCGGAAGAACCTTGAATGCCCACGTCGGCCGCAGCGCCTCGGCCGCCCGGGTCATGCGGTTTCGTTCCGCCACGGCCAGGGAAACCTGCAGTTGGTCCAGGGGCATCAATAAATTCTTTCAATTGGTTTAATCAAAGTCAGTGGATTTGTTGTCGCTGTGCAGGCGCGAAAAAGGCGGAAATCCCTGAAAGCGAGACAACACAATGCAGTCCTACGCGATATTTGCAGGCCGCGAGGCAATCTTCAGGAACCGCTTTGGCAGACATCTTACCGGCTTGGGGCTGGTGGCGCTGATCACGCTGATTGCGACTACCCTGCAGCGGGCGGCGGGATCGCGGCGCTCAGTCTGCTAGGTATAGCGCTGTTGCTGGGAGCGGCGGCCTGGATCTTCATCGCGGTGGTCGGGTTCGGTCTGGCGGTCTGGGACGTCACTGGCTGAGGTGGGCAGGGCTGACCACCGTCCGTGTTCGGGTCCCTGGGCGCAGGTCGCTGACGATGGCGTCCGAAGCCCATGGAACAGGGGAGAGGGGTCCTGAAGGGGCGTATCCCTGCTCTGACGGCTTGCGGATCGGGGCGGGCTCTACGGATACTCTCAAGGGATGAGTCCGCATAGCGGCTTGAATGGCGTCAAGGGTGCATCCAAGGCGATACTGGGTGTTTGGCAAATTGTCCCCGCGGCGGCCTTGGAAAGAGCCGCCGCGGGGCATGACTGTTATCCTACAGGAGCAGCAGACCGCCGCCAAACACCACGAACAGGAAGGCCATCAGTACGATCGTGTAGCCAAGGACCTGCCCTGCGCGCAGACCTGAAATTCCGAGAAGCGGGATCAGCCAGAGCGGTTGCGCGAGGTTTGTCAGAGACTCGCCCAGCATGACGCTCATTGCCGGGACGTCGATGGGCAGTCCGAGTTCCTGTGATGCCGTGACCGCAATCGGCCCCTGGACAGCCCACTGGCCGCCGGCGGACGGGATCGCGAAATTCAGGACGCCGGCGCTGATCATCTGCCAGAGAGCGAATGTGTTTTCGGTCGAGATCGCCACAAACCCGCTTGCGACGATGTCGACCAGCCCGCTGTCGCGCATCACCCCGAGGACGCCGCCGTAGAACGGGAAGAGCAGGACAATGCCTGCCGCCGCGAGGGCGCCTTTGGTCAGGGCGTTGGAATAGCTTTTCAGGGAGCCGTGCAGCAGTATCCCCAGCATCAGGAAGAAGAAGTTCAATACGTTCAACTGAATCCCGATGATGCCCTGTTCCATCATTTCCTGCAGGATGAACACGATACCCACGAGACCTATGAGCCAAGCGAGCATTGGCATATTGTCGAGCCGTTGGCCGGGCGTCCGGGCCGTTTCGCGCGTTTCGTCACCGCCGAAGGGCGACGATGCGTTCTCGTCCATTTCCTGCGTGTTCTTCTGACTGGGATGGAGATAGGTGAGCACGATGGCCGCCGTGAGCGTCGCGGCCACGACGATCATGATGTACTGTGGCCGGAAAATGGTGTCCGTAAGTGGAACGAGGCCGATCGAGTCTTCGAGAAAATGTCCGGGCGTGTTCATCAGCAGGGCTGCCGAACTGGACAGGCCGACCATTGCGACAGCCGTCCCGCTGTAGGCCGAGGCGACCAGCAAAGGAAAGTGGCAGCGGATGCCGCGGGTCTTGAAAGACTTCGCGATTTCGACGGCGAACAGGCAGGACAGGATCGTCCCGAGGCCCCAGTGGACGTAGGAAATGACTCCCGAAAGAAGGGCGGTGACCGCGATCGCCGCGCTTGCCGAGCCGAGCTGTGCCGCGATGCGCGCCAGAACGCGCTTGACGGGGGGCGCGACGGCCAGGGCATAACCAGTCACGACGATCAGGACCATTTGCATCCCGAATGTCAGAAGCGACCAGAACCCGCCGTACCAATACTCGACGATCTGAACGGGTCGGGTCTCGGTGCCAAGCCAGGCGCAGAGAAACACGATCACCGTTACCAGTACCGCGAAGGTGAATGTTTCTGGCATCCAGCGAATGCTGATTTCGGCGGATTTCTCGCCCAAGGACTGGGCCCGCAACTGAAGGCGTTCCCTGAATGGCTTGGGTTGTGTCTTGTCCGTATAGCTGTCCGTCATTTCCCGCGTCCTCCCAATATGCAAGTTATGAAAGCGGTCTCCTCAAACCACTTTGATCGATTGGCGTTCACTATATGGAAACGCCATTCAGGCATTACGGATACTAGTCACCCTATTTGTCCCATGTCAAGCGCGCGAACGTCTGTTTTTTAAAGCTCCGCACGGGGTGGCGCCGCTGGAAAGTTTGATGCGGTCACAATCACCTTGACGGCATATCCAATTGTAAATATCCCATACATGAATAGCGATCTGTATATGGGAACGGGAGTGAAGGGAGTTTCTGGCGCATACTTCGGCTGCGGATATGCCTCGGCGAGACGCGCTACAGAGAGGAGCAAGCGTGGCAGATTTTCTTTCGGTATTTGACCGGCCTTTCCCTGGTCGGGATGGCGCCTGCGCCTCCGGGTGAAAACAGCAACGTGTCATATGCAGTGATGATCCCGGCCTCACGGTGTCGGAAATTGTCGCTGCGCAAGCAAAGGGGGGGGAGATGACCCAGGAATACGACTTCATAATTGTAGGTGCGGGCTCTGCCGGATGCGTGCTGGCCAATCGTCTGAGCGAAAATGGGCGTCATTCCGTGTTGCTTCTGGAGGCCGGACCGGAGGACAAGTCGCCCTGGATCCATGTTCCCCTAGGATATGGAAAGGCCGTCTACGACGAGCGGATCGCGCGCCAGTTCACGACGGCGCCAGAGGTTTCGATGGCCGGGCGCGAAATGGTTTGGCCGCGCGGCGTCTGCATCGGCGGTTCGAGTTCGATCAACGGGCTGATTTGTATCCGCGGCCAGTCGCAGGACTATGACCGCTGGGCGCAGGCGGGCAACACCGGCTGGGGCTGGGATGACGTGCTGCCCTATTTCAAGCGCATGGAAACCAATACGCGGGGCGCCGACGACTTTCATGGCGGCGAGGGGCCGGTCACGATCTCCGACCCGGCCGGGCAGATCCCGTTTTTCGAGGATGTGTTTTCCGCGTCCGAGGCGCTCGGGATCCCGCGGAACCCGGATTTCAACGATGGGGACCAGGAAGGATGCGGATACTATCAGTTCTTCATCCGCAATGCGCGCCGGTGCAGCGCAGCCGTGGCCTATCTGAGGCCGGCGCGCAGCCGTGCCAACCTGACGGTCATCAGTAGCGCCTATGCCGAGCGGGTCATCGTGAAGAACGGCCGCGTGAGCGGTGTCGCCTATCGCAAGAATGGCCAGGCCCGGATAGCGCATGCCAATGGCGAGGTGATCCTGTCGGCGGGCGCGATCCAGTCGCCGCACATCCTTCAGCTTTCGGGGATCGGCCCGGGCGAGGAATTGCGTTCGAAAGGGGTCGAGGTCACGCATGAGCTGCGCGGCGTCGGAGGGAACCTGCAAGACCATCTGAACGCACGCAACGTCTACAAGGTGAACAAGCCGATCACCATCAATGACAGCATGAAGAGCTTGTATGGCCGGATGAAGCTGGGCTTGGACTATGCCCTGTTCCGCAAGGGGCCGCTGGCCTGTTCGGCCACCCCGGCGGGGATATTTGCCAAGGTTCTTCCCAATTCGGAAACACCGGACATCCAGTTTCACTGCGGTATGCTTTCGGCCGAGCAGGTGCGCTACAAGCCGCACGATTTCTCAGGCATCACGCTTTATACCTGCCAGCTTCGGCCCGAGTCGCGCGGCACGGTGCGGCTGTCCTCTCCCGACCCCAAGGCCCAGCCGGATATCCGCCCGAACTACCTGTCGACGGAAACCGACCGTATCTGCATGCTGGAAGGCCTCAAGCTGTCCCGCCGCCTGGCGCGGACAGAACCGTTGGCTTCGCATATCGTCGAGGAATACCAGCCCGGCGAGTCCGTGCAGGACGATGCCGCGCTTCTGGATTTCATCCGCGAGACGGCGGGGACGATCTTTCACCCTTCGGGGACCTGCAAGATGGGGCAGGACGCCGATGCCGTTGTCGATTCCCAGCTCCGGGTTCACGGGCTGGAGGGACTTCGCGTCGTCGATTGCTCAATCATGCCGACGTTGATCTCCGGCAACACCAACGCGCCGACGATGATGATCGCCGAAAAGGCCAGCGACATGATCCTCGCCGACGTAAATCTTCGCAAATCAGCCTGAGGAGAGAACATGTATCCTACTCAAAGCCTATTCATCGATGGTGAGTTCATCGGTCCGAGCAGCTCGCGCAAGGGGGAAGATATCCTCAACCCCGCTACCGGCGAGGTGCTGGGTCAGCTTCCCCATGTGACGGAAGCCGAGCTGGATCGCGCCGTAGACGCGGCCGAACGCGCCTTCAACGAATGGCGCACCACGTCGCCGATGTTGCGCAGCGAGATACTGCGTCGCGTGGGGCAGCTGGCCCGAGAGCGTGTCGAGGACATTGCGCGCAACATGACACTGGACCAGGGCAAGCTGCTGGCTGAGGCGCGGGCCGAGGTCATGGCTTGCGCGGAACATGCAGAATGGCACGCCGAGGAGTGCCGCCGCATCTATGGGCGTGTGATTCCTCCGCGATTTTCCAATGTGCGCCAGTACGTGATGCACGAGCCGGTCGGCGTTTGCGCCGCCTTCACGCCGTGGAACTTTCCGTTCAACCAGGCGATCCGCAAGATGGTCGCCGCGATCGGCGCCGGTTGTACGATCGTGTTGAAAGGTCCCGAGGACTCTCCAAGTGCGGTTACGGCGCTGGCGCAGCTTTTCAAGGATGCCGGACTTCCCGACGGGGTTTTGAACATTGTCTGGGGTGTGCCGGCAGAGGTGTCGACCCGACTGATTGAATCGCCCCGCGTGCGCAAGGTTTCCTTCACCGGGTCCAGCGCGGTCGGCAAGTCGCTGGCATCGCTGGCAGGCAAGCACATGAAGCGCGCGACGATGGAACTGGGCGGGCAAGCGCCCTTTATTATTTCTGAGGACGCGGACCTGGACAAGGCAGCGGACCTTCTGAGCGCGTTGAAGCTGCGGAATGCGGGGCAGGTGTGCGTCGCCCCCACGCGGGTGTTCACGCATGAAAGCCTTCATGGTGAGCTGGTCGATCGGATGGTCGCCAAGTTCGAGAAGGTGCGTGTCGGTGACGGTCTGGACTCCGAGTCGGGCATGGGACCTCTTGCACATGGGCGCCGGCTGTCTGCCATGACCGATTTCATCGCGGATTCTGTCCAGCGCGGCGGCAAGGTGGCCGTTGGCGGGGAAGCGATCCAGTCGCCCGGAAACTTTTTCAGCCCCGCCATCGTCACCGATCTCGACGACGACTCGCGGGTTATGAGTGAGGAAACCTTCGGACCCATTCTTCCCTTGGTCAGCTATCGTACGCTGGATGAGGTCATCGAGAGAGCCAATCGCTCGCCATATGGGCTGGCGGCCTATGCTTTTGCGCGGGACAACGCGATCGTGCGGCGGCTGGCGGACGAGATCGAGGTGGGGATGATGAATATCAACCATTTCGGCATGTCGCTTTCGGAAACGCCGTTCGGTGGCGTCAAGGACAGCGGCATGGGCCGCGAAGGCGGGGCGGAAACCTTCGAAAGCTATCTCAACACGAAATTCGTGACTGAGGCCGCCTAAGCGGGGACGCTTCGCCGTCTTTTTCAGCTTGTTTTGCCCGAAGCGGGCAAGGCGCCCGGTGGGGGATGACCCCGCCGGGCCGCACTCGTTCGGCCTGATGCGTCTTGCGAGGCCTGCAGGCCTTGTCCGTGAGGAAGCGGAAACCGGTCGGCTGTTCTGCAGGTCGCAGCCCGAAATTCAGTTCGGATGAAATATGGAAGTGAGCTGCGAGTTGTGCGGACGCCGCACCTCTCGGCTTGTCTAACGCGAAAATTCGGATCCGCGCGTTCAATTTAGGTGAACAAAATTCATAGGATAGAAATTTTCTTCTCAATCTGCGGCCTCGAGACCTTGACGGAAAATGTGCATTGTGGGAGCGTTCTATCTATTGGACCTGTGTTCACTATGTGTGAACAAAGTCAGGACCAAGATCCGGCGTTTTGAGGAGGACGCCGATAATCAGGGAGGAAAAAAATGCTGCAAAGACTTGCAGAGATATTCGCGGGCTTTGCCCGGCAATTCATGCCAACGCCATTCGCCTTCGCTATCATCCTGACCGGGTTGGTGTTCGGGCTCGGTGTCGCGTTGACGCCCTCAAGCCCGATGCAGATGGTCGACTACTGGTACGATGGCTTCTGGGGATTGTTACGCTTCACCACGCAGATGGTTGCCATCCTGCTTTTCGGCTATGTCTTCGCAGAAGCGCCGCCCATGAAACGGGCCATCCTGGCGCTTGGCAGCCTGCCCAAAAGTGCAACGGGCGTCGTCGCCATGGTCTGCGCACTGTCCATCAGCCTGTCTTTCCTGAACTGGGGGCTTGGCCTGATCGTCGGCGCCGTCGCGGCGCGGGAATTCTGTCGCCAGGCGCGGGACCGGGGCATCCAGGTGCACTATCCGCTGACTGTCGCCGCCGGCTTTGCCGGGGGTACGACGTCGCAGGGCGGGCTTACGTCCAGCGCGTCGTTGCTGGTTAATACGGAAGGCCATTTCCTGGCAGATCAGATTGGCTTGATCCCGCTCGTCGAAACGATATTTTCGCCGCTGAACCTGATCGTTGGCGCGACGTTCATGATCCTGCTGCCAGTGGCGGCGGCGCGCATGCATCCGGCCGAAAAGGTGCGCGAGATCAGCGACAGGGAAGCAGGGCTGGACGCCGACGATGCGCCGGAGGACGAACCCGTTGTTGCCACCGCGCCCGGCAAAGCCTCGCTAAGTGCCGCCGCAGTACCGGAAACCGCACCGACCGTTGCCGAGCGGATCGAGAACTCCCGCATTCTGACCGGGGTGATCCTGGCCATCGGCTTTACCTATGTCGGGAACTTCATTCTGCAGAACGGGCTGGACCTGAACCTCAACGTCCTGAACCTGACCTTCCTGCTGTTGGGGCTTCTGGCCTACGGGACGCCTATCGCCTATGTCCGTGCCATCGACCGCGGCATCCGCACCTGTAGCCAGATCATTTTGCAGTTCCCGTTCTATGCCGGGATCATGGGGATGATGAGCGCCTCGGGCCTGCTTGCCCTGTTTGCCAGCGGACTGGCGAGTATATCCAACGCGTACACCCTGCCTTTCACCAGCATGCTCAGCTCGGCATTCGTGAACCTGATGGTACCCTCGAACGGTGGCCAATGGGCCGTGCAGGGGCCGATGCTGGTCGAGGCGGCACAGATGCTCGAGGCCGACATCTCGACCGTGGTCATGGCGTTTTCCTATGGCGATCAGCTGACGAATGGAATTCAGCCCATGTGGATGCTGCCTCTGCTCGGGGTCACGGCGCTGAAGGCGCGTGACATCCTCGGGTACACCGCGGCGCTCATGCTCGTGTCCTTCGCGGTGGTCTCGATCGCCTTGCTGACCCTGCCGGCGGTCTTCGCGTGATGATCGCGCAACAAGGAGAGCTTCCATGCGAATAGAAGAGAACACGGTGGCCCTGGTCACAGGTGGGGGGAGCGGCATCGGCCGCTCCCTTGCCCGGGAGGTCGCCGCACGCGGAGCAACAGCGATTTGCGCCGACATGAACCAGGAGAGCGCGGAAGAAACCGTCACGTCGATCCGCGCCGACGGCGGCCGCGCGCTGGCGATATCCCTCGATGTCGCCGACCGGAAAAGCTGGGCGGGTGCCTGCGACGAGATCCTGGGCAAAGTCGGGCATGTCGACATCATTTTCAACAATGCCGGTGTGACTGTCCCCAAGACGGCGCTGAGCGAACTGCCGCCCGAGCAATGGGACCGGCTGAGGGCGGTAAACCTCGACGGTGTTTACAACGGGATTCATTACTTCATGTCGCGCCTGCACGGCGGAGGCCGGGGGAATATCGTCAACACGGCATCGATCTGTGGGCTGGTGACCTGCGCTGGTAGTGGCGCCTATATTGCGTCGAAATTCGCGGTGCTGGGCCTCAGCGAAGCGCTGAGGTTCGACCTGGAAGACAGCGACGTCGGCGTATCGGTGCTTTGCCCAGGCTTCGTTCGTACCGGATTGGCGGGCAGCGCGGGCGACGCCGCGGCGACCAACCATGCGGCGCTGGAAAACGGTATGGCCCCCGAAGATATAGCGCGGATCGCGCTCGACGGGGTGGAAGCCGACCATTTCTATCTTTTGACACATGGTGAGTATGCCGGTGTCGTGGCCAACCGCAACAGGACCATCGAATACGAACTGGCCGCTGCGACGCGCAGCGATGGACGCTGCGATGATGTCGATGTCCTTGCTGCTCATTGGAACCGGGAGAAAGCCAGTGTCTGATCAAAATTCTATCGACGGACGCGTGTTTGTCATCACCGGCGGGGCGCGCGGCATGGGTGCCGAGATGGCAAGACGGCTGGTTGCGCGCGGTGCCCGTGTCGTCGTAGGCGACCTGCGCGCGGATGAAGGCGCCCGCCTTGCCGAGGAGATCGGAAGCGCCTGCACTTACGTGACGCATGACGTGACCGATCCGGAAGGGTGGAACGGGATTGGCGAGGCTGTGGATGCGCTTGGGCGTTTCGACGGGATCGTGAACAACGCCGGGATATTTGATCCGCGCATCATAGACGAAACGGATGTCGAATTTTTCAACAAGACGGTCGCCGTGAACCAGCTCGGGACGTTCCTTGGTATTCGATTTGCGGCGGAGCGCGCCGGTGCAAGGCAGCTTTCGGTGGTGAACATGTCCTCGGTATCGGGGCTTCGGGGCAATGGCGGCATCGCCTATGTCGGGGCCAAGTGGGCCGTGCGCGGAATGACCAAGATGGCCGCCAAGGAGCTCGGACCGAAAGGCGTGCGCGTGAACTCTGTTCATCCAGGTCTGATCGACACGAGCATGATGGAGGCAATTCCGGCCGATCGCCTGGAAGAGCGTACTGCCACGATTCCCATGGGGCGCCGTGGCCAGCCGGAAGACGTCGTCGATGTGGTGATCTTTCTGCTGTCCGACGGCAGCCGGTACATGACGGGCGCCGAACTGACGGTTGATGGCGGGCTTACGGTCTGAGGGGATCGCGATGCTGAGTGAAGCAAGTAGCGCCGTACTCGACTATCGCATTGCCGAAGGGCTTGGCCCGTTCGAGGCGTATTCCGTGGCCGAGGCAAGGGCGATGGTCGAGCGCAAGATGCCCGGCCTGACCGATCCGGCGGAAGGCTGGGCCGATGGCGTGGTCCAGCGCCTCGGCCCGGACGGGGACGTTGCCGGATTTCTTTTTCGTCCGTACGCCGGAGACGCCGCCGGTGGGGCCTTGCCCGTGGTTGTCTACGTTCACGGTGGCGGCTGGGTGTTCGGCGAGCTTGCGTCGCACAGGCTGCTATGTGCCCGCATGGCGGCGGGGGCCAATTGCGCGGTGCTGTCGGTCGATTACCGGCTTGCGCCGGAGAACCGATGTCCCGCGCAACTGGAGGATTGCCAGCGCGCCATTTCCTGGGTCGTGAAGAACGGCCCCGCGATGGGGCTGGACCCGTCGCGCATGTTCCTGGCCGGTGACAGTGCCGGAGCGGGGTTGGCAGCCGCGATGGCCGCGGAGAAGTCGGGCGCGGGGGCAGGGTGTCCCGCGCCGCTTGGCCAGATCCTGATCTATCCCGCCCTTGATCAGGCGGGCGCCTATCCGTCGCACCGGATAGAAGAGCCCGGCATGGCGCTCACCGGGCGCACGATGGAATGGTTCCGGGACCACTATTTCCATGCCGACACAGATCGGGCCGATCCGGCGGTCTCGCCTCTTCGAGGAGGGCTGGAAGGGCCGCCGGCGTTGGTGATCACCGCGGGCTACGATCCCCTGCGGGATGAGGGGGCATCATATGTCCGCCTGCGCCGCGAGCGGGGCATGGAGACCGCCAACTGCGTCCATCTACATTATCCCGGCGAGTTGCATGGGTTCATGACCGTGACGCCGGACAGCCCTGCCGCAGCCGATGCGCTGACCGGGGTTCTGCGATTCATCAATAATCAAACGGGAGTAACTTAATGACTGACGATGTAGCCCAATTTGACGCCTTGATCGTGGGCGCCGGATTTGCCGGTATCTACGCGCTGCACAGGCTTCGCAAAATGGGCCTGGAGGTGTGTACGGTTGAAGCGGGGGCCGACGTTGGCGGCACGTGGTACTGGAATCGATATCCGGGTGCGCGGTGTGACACCGAGAGCATGCAATATTCCTATTCGTTCTCTGAAGAGATTCAGCAGGAATGGGAATGGACGGAACTCTACGCGGCGCAGCCCGAGATACTTTCCTACATAAAGTTTGTCGCCGACCGCCTGGAATTACGTCAGCACATTACCTTCAATACAAGGGTTGATGCGCTCAACTGGGATGACGATGCGTCGCTGTGGACCGCGACGTTCAGTGACGGGCGCAAAGTGCGCGCACGCTATTGCATCATGGCGACCGGTTGCCTGTCCGTGGCGAAAGAGCCCGACATTTCCGGTTTGGAGGACTACAAGGGGCGTCTTCTGAAGACCTCCGACTGGCCTGCGGAAGAGCCCGATTTTCTGGATGAGCGTGTAGGGTTGATCGGTACCGGGTCATCGGGCATTCAGACATCGACCACGATCGCGCCCGGTTGCGGCAACCTGACGGTTTTTCAGCGTACGCCGAATTACTCGGTCCCGGCCAACAACCGCCCAATGAGCGCGCATTACGTGGAGTCATGGAAATCCAACTATCCCGAACGCCGTGCCGCGCTGCGCCAGAGTCGGAATTACACGCTGTACAACAACCCCGGCATGCGGTCCGGTCAGGAGCTGACAGAGTGTCAGCAGAAAGCGCTTCTGGAGGCCGAATGGCAGATCGGGGGCATCGGTTTCATCTATACGTTCAATGACACGACGAAGGACCGTGAGGTCAACACGGCGGTGGCCGACTTTGTACGGCGCAAGATCCGGGAGACCGTCGAGGATCCGCAAACGGCCGAGGTGCTGTCCCCCGGAGACTACCCGATCGGAGCCAAGCGCATCTGCGTGGACACCGGCTATTACGAGATATTCAACCGGGACAATGTCGACCTGGTCGATATTCGCGCCGATCCGGTCGAGACCGCCACAGCGAATGGTCTGAAACTGAAAAGCGGACAGGAGATCGAGCTTGATACGATGATCCTGGCAACCGGGTACGACGCGATGACCGGAGCGCTCAATCGTATTGACATCAGTGGTCGCGAGGGGCGGACGTTATCGCAGGAGTGGGATGCCGGGCCGCAGACCTATCTGGGTCTCATGGTGGCCGGGTTCCCCAACATGTTCCTGGTGACGGGGCCGGGCAGCCCCTCGGTTCTGTCCAACATGGTTCCGTCGATCGAAGAACATGTCGAGTGGATTACTGATACCATAGGAGACCTTCACGACCGGAACGAGAGCGAACTTGAACCGGTGCGCGCTGCGCAACAGGATTGGATGGCGGAGGTCGACGCCGTCTCGCGCAAGTCCCTGATGCGCGAGGCCGCGTCTTGGTACATGGGGGCCAATGTTGACGGGAAAGCGCAGGTATTCATGCCCTACGCCGGTGGTTCGGTGACATATGCCCAGATCTTGGATCAGCGGACATCCGATGGAATGCAAGGGTTCGTTTACAGGTGACTCGAAAAACGCGGCTGTAGCTCCCGGCAAATTCTTCAAGCCATACGAAATCTTGAGAAAGAGCATGCACCTGATCAGCCCACCTGAGTGGGCTGATTTGATTGTTAGTGCATGACTGGACTTGGATCCATCTGGACGATGGTTTCAGGGGCCGGTGGTCGGCAGCCCGGAGCATTGTGAGGGCGTTTTTTTGTAATGTTTCCTCCCTCTTCGATCAGGATTTGGGCTTCTCGCAGGCTGTAGAAGACCTCACCGTTCAAGAACTCATCGCGGACCCGGGCATTGAAGCGTTCGCAATATCCGTTCTCCCAGAGGCTGCCTGGCTCGATGTAAGCCGTCTTTGCTGCTTTCGTTCTCTGGCGCTTGGCTCCTTGGCCCAGCGAGGGCGTCCGGATGCAGAAAGCCAGGAAAGTTTCCAAAGGTGGCCGGCCTTCGCGCCACCTATTCCCGAGTGGACTCCGAATTCTCCAGAAACAGAGAGATCAGCAGGCTTGAATCAGTGGGACGGTAAGTGAGTGGTCAAAGGATGAGACTCGCTTGTCGCTCCAAGTCTGCATCGTCTCTTTCCAGTCGGCATGCTCTCGTCTTCCGAAGGCTGCGGACGACTGTAAAAATGAATAGGTTCGGCCAAAAATCGCAGTGGGGGAAATTCCGGTGATCAGGCAGCAATCCCAAAAAAAGATACGCAGTCGCGCGTGGGAGAGCGATCCGATGCGCACGTTGCCGGGCTCATCTCATGTAGCGCCGTTTGCCCGTACGCACGTTTCGAATGTCATTGATTTAGCCATTTGCGCAGGCCGTCAGTCACAGGGTCAACGACACTAATTCACTGGCGAGTCAAAGTTGTTGGAGGATCTTTGTAAAGTAACGGGTACTTGCCACTCCATCTTTGCAACACTGAATCAGACCTCCCAGTAGTACGCGAAATATCCCTGGTCCGCATCAAGCCCGAGCTTGTGTCGAAACCTTGCTTTCGCATCTCGGACAAGGGATTTTTCGGCGGCGACCCAGACATACCGGTCGGGTCCCGGGGGCAAGGGCGCTTGCGACAGATGATCCCACAGCCTCTCGCGTCGCTGTCTGACGCACCAGGTCAGGTCGATCCCGTCGGGCCGGGCCAGGTCGCAGATGTCGTCGTCCGTGCCGACTTCGAGGATGGCGTGACCCCGCCGGTCGGGTGCCGATGTCTTCAGGATACGGCGGATCGCCGGAAGAGCCGTCTCGTCCCCGGCGATCAAGATGTTCCGCCCGTTCGGAAACCCGCCACTGCCGGGGCCACTGATGCCGACAATGTGGCCGGGCCGCGCCGTTCGGGCCCAACGTGTCGCCCGTCCGCCGTCGTGCTCGAACACGTCGAACGTGAACTGCCCCTTGCCCGGATCGAGCTCGACGAAGGTATAGGCCGCGCGATGCAACTGATCGTCGCCGACGGGCATCCTTGTACGTCCATTGGCGTCGAGGTGCGGCCAGATGGGCGTGCGGCCCTCCGGAGGCAGAAGAAGGGAGAAATGCATTCCTCTTTCCTCCGACAGGCGCAAGGTGTCGGCGCAGTCGAGCGTGACCCGCAGGAAATGCGGTCCGACGCGCCGGACATCTTGAACCGTGGCCTTGCAGAAGTTGAGCGGTGCGCGGTTGCGCTGGATATCGCCTTCCCACTTTGCGGATTGGGTCAGGCCGGGCGCGACGTGATCCAGAATGTGATGCAAGTAATCGCGAATGTTTTGCAATGCCGCCGCGTCCGCGGCCTCGACATGTACCTGCAGGCCCGCGCGGTTAACCTCGAGCGATACGGATGCGAGAGGTGGTCTCACCAGCAGGCCGGCCTCGGTCTCTTCCACGGGAAGTTCGACCTCGCGGGCATGGGCCGAGATGTGCGGAATGGCATCGTCCGGCAAGGTGCCCCGGAACAGCGCGTTGGCGTGCAGGATTTTACTCATGATGCGACCTCTTGACGTTCCGGTGCGGGGCTGGCCCGGTGGCGGCCCACTGGCAGCATCATCGGCTTGCCCGAGGTGGGGTCGGGCATGACCCGGCAGGCCACGCCGAAAACCTCCTGTACCATGCGTTCCGTCAGAACGGTGTCCGGTGCGCCCGCGGCGTATACATTGCCGCCGCGCATTGCGATCAGGTGGTCGGCATAGCGGGCGGCGAGATTGAGGTCATGCAGGACCATGATAATGGTCGTGCCGCGGGCCTGGTTCAGATCGACCAGCAGATCGAGGACTTCGATCTGGTGCGCGACATCCAGAAAAGTCGTTGGTTCGTCGAGCAGCAGGATATCCGTTTCCTGTGCCAGCGCCATGGCGATCCAGACCCGCTGGCGCTGTCCGCCGGACAGTTGGTCGACCTCCCGCTCGGCAATATCGGTGGTCCGGGTCGCATCCAACGCGGCGGCGATTGCCCTGTCATCGGCATGTGTCCAGCGCGACAGGAGGCCCTGATGGGGATGGCGGCCATGACTGACGAGATCCGCCACGGTGATCCCGTCCGGGGCGATGGGCGATTGCGGCAAAAGGCCCATGCGGCGGGCCAATTCGCGTGTCGGGATGTCGCGCACCGAGCGGCCATCAAGCATGACCCGCCCGGCGCTCGGTCGCAGCAGCCGCGAAAGGCATCGCAGCAGCGTGGATTTACCGCACGCATTGGCCCCGACAATCGCAGAAATGCCCCCCGGGGGCACCGCGACATCGAGACCGGTCAGAATCTTTCGCGTGCCGTATCCGGCCTCCAGTCCTGCCACGTTTAAAGTGCTCATGAACCGCCTCCGCTGCGATGGGATCGGATGATCAGATATACGAGGTATGGCGCGCCCAGGGCCCCGGTGACTACGCCCACGGGATAGCGCCCCGACAGAAGGTGCTGGCCTGCGTAATCGCCCAGCAGGACTAGCAAAGAGCCCACAATGGCGGAAGCCAGTAAGGGTGTCCGGCCGGTGCCTGCAATTCTCGCGGCAATCGGGCCCGACAGGAACGCGACGAAGGCGATCGGACCGGACACGGCCGTCGCCACCGCGATCAGCCCGACAGCGGCCATGACGAACACGAGCTTTTCGAAACGCAGAGGCACGCCAAGCGCCGCGGCGGTGTCATCTCCAAGTCGCATCGCCTCGAGATTGTCGCGCCGGACCAAAAGCGGTCCGCCCAGCAGGACCAGCGACAGCAGAACAGGCATCGCTTCGGACAAGGTCGCGCCGTTGACGCTCCCGGTCAGCCAGCGCAAGGCATCCTGCAGCGACCACGCCGGCGCGCGCGACAGGACATAGGCGATCATGCTGTCGACCATGGCAGAGATCCCGATGCCGATCAGTATCAATCGTGCGCCCGACACCCCGTCACGCCAGGCCAGCAGATAAATCAGCAGCGCTACGATCATCCCGGCAACGACTGCGGCGACCGAGACGGCCAGCCCGCTCCAACCGAGAACGACGATGGTAAACACGGCCGCCGCGCTGGCGCCGGCGCTGATTCCGATGATGTCGGGGCTCGCCAGTGGGTTGCGCAGCAACGTCTGGAAAATCACACCGCCAAGTCCGAAGCTCATTCCGGCAAGGATCGACAGCACCGCCCGGGGCAGGCGCAGTTCGAGGATGCTGAAACTTGCGCCCGGCACATCGTGCCCGGTCAGCACGCGCAAAAGGTCCGAGGGCGGGGTCATGGTCGGCCCGGTGACCAGCGTCAGCCCGACGCCCGCGACGACGATCCCCAGCATGATCGCAACAAGCCGCAGGCGGGCTTTGCGCCGCGACGCGCGCAACGCCCCGACCCACGCGGCCGCGTCGGTATGCGCGAGGTTGCTCATAAGTCCCGAACTCGCCGCTTGCGCACGATCCAGATGAAGACAGGCGCGCCGATAAATGCGGTGACAATGCCCACATCCATCTCGGACGGACGCGCCACGATGCGTCCGATGACGTCCGCACCGATCAGAAGAATCGCACCGGTCAGGGCCGCGAAGGGCAGGAGCCAGCGGTGGTCCACGCCCACAAGCAACCGGCAGACGTGCGGCACGACCAGCCCGACGAAACCGATCGGCCCGCAGATCGCTGTGGTCGCCCCGCAAAGCAGCACAGCCCCAAGTGCCGCGCTGGCCCGCGCTACAACAACATTCGCGCCCAGGCCGGCCGCCGCGTCGTCGCCCAGGGCCAGCAGGTTCAGGCTGCGAGCCGACAAGAGGCACAGGATCAGGCCGGCCAGCAGAACGGGCAGGCACGGCAGGATGGCGTCGAAGCTGGCCCCGCCGATGCCGCCGACCTGCCAGGACCGCACGCCTCCGGCAATATCGTTGCGTGGCAGGATGATCGCGATCGTGAACGAGGATGTTGCGATGGCCGTCGCCGCCCCGGCCAACGCCAGTTTCAGCGGTGTCGCGCCGCCCCGCCCGAGCGACCCGATAGCGTAGACGAAACAGGCCGCCAGTCCGGCCCCGAGGATCGCGGTCCAGAGAAACGCGTCGAGCGTCTGCATCCCGAACCACGCGATGCCGATCACCACGGCCATTGCGGCACCCGCGTTGACGCCCAGTATGCCGGGATCGGCCAGCGGATTGCGAGTGACGCCCTGCATGACGGCACCGGCCAGCCCAAGCGCCGCCCCGGCGAGGACCGCAAGCACCGTGCGGGGCACGCGCACGGCGACTACCGCCTGCGCAATCGTTTCGGTCGAGCCGGTCACGCCCGCCAGGATGTCGGCCCATCCAACCGCGCGCGTGCCGAGGCTGATCGATACGAGGCAGGCCATTCCAAGCACCGCCAGAACGACGATCAGCCAGGCAAGCCGGGTGCTCCGGGGGCGCCGCAAGGCGTCAAGGGTCGTCTCTTTGGGGACTGCGTCGGTCATTCCGCCTTGCGCGCTGCGTCTGCCAGCCGTGCAACGTAGTCCTCCAGCACGAAGGGAATCGACAGGGGCGTGGGGTTGGCGGCCGTCCCCACCGGATCGTTCCCCAGAAGCACGGCCGCTCCGGTCTTGATGGTCTTCATGCGCGAGGTCAGCGTGTTTTCCGCGACGCGCGCCATCAGGGTCTCGCCGCCGTAGGTGACAAGGATATCGACGTCATCAAACATGTCGATCTTCTCGGCGCTCACCTCTCCCGCATAGCGCCCGGGTTCGGTGGCATCCGCGACCGCCTGCGGCGAGGTC
Source organism: Roseovarius confluentis (assembly GCF_002917925.1). Classification (GTDB taxonomy): domain Bacteria; phylum Pseudomonadota; class Alphaproteobacteria; order Rhodobacterales; family Rhodobacteraceae; genus Roseovarius; species Roseovarius confluentis. The sequence goes on from NZ_PPFE01000017.1 coordinate 18,485, forward strand.
AGGCCGAGGTCTTCGAGGAAGCGGACACGCGGATCGTTCGCGGAATAGAAGCGGATCACGCTTAGGTCCCGGACATCTAGATGCGTGACGAACATCGCGCTCTTCCCTGCGATTTCGGGGTGGCGTGCGGACACCTCGGCGATGCGCGCCTCGAGATCGGCGACGAGCGCGTCCCCTTCGGTCGCCATGCCAAGTCCGGCGGCATTCAGGCGGATCATTTCGCGCCAGCCGGTCGACCAGGGTCCGTCCGTATAGGCGACGGTCGGGGCGATCCTGCTCAGGATGTCATACTCGGATTGCGACAGGCCGGAATAGGCTGCCAGGATGATGTCGGGGCGAGTGGCCGCCACCGCCTCGAAGTCGATGCCGTCGCCTTCGTCGAACAACTTTGGCGTATCGGCGCCCAACGCCTCCAACCGCTTGGCGACCCAAGGCAGGATCCCGTCTCCGTCGTCATCCCCGAAATTCGCCCGGGCGAACCCGACCGGAACGATGCCCAATGCCAGGGGCACTTCGTGATTGGCCCAGGCGACAGTTGCAACACGCTCGGGCCGCGACGGCACGGTAGTCGTGCCGAAGGCATGGTCGATCGTGACAGGAAACTCCTGCGCGGCCGCGGGCGGCACCAGGGCTGCGGCAAGCCATAGGGCAAGCACGGCGACACCGATTTTCATACGTCTGAGCATTGGATTGCTAAGCCTCCGGTCGCTGCAGTCAGGGGACGAGAACTGCCTTCGGCTAGTCGTTTCCGCTTCGTGCCGTCAAGCAGAGCACGTGGTCTGAAGCCGCAAATCCGACAAATTCTGTCAATTTTGCAGAGAATCTGACAAAAACAATCGGAAAATACAATACACCTCCGCACTATCCTGCTCTATGTGCCATCGACGCCTGACCCGGCCGGATGCATCCGGGCTGGGGTTTGGCAAAGAACAGCCAGCGGGACTCCGGGCACGTCCTTGGGTGCCTGCAGCACCATCGCAACGTCGCGGTGCACAGCACGCCAGCACGCAAGAAACGTCAGAAGAATGGAAGCACGTTATGGGGGCACTTTTGAGAACACATCGATCATCTTTTCCACGCCCGGCACGTGTGACCGCGGCACTCCTTGGCTGCACGGCGCTGGTGGCGTTCCCGTTAGCAGCCACGGCGCAGGACGGCACTGGCGGCGAACCCTACCGGCTTGGAACGATCTTCGTCGATGCCGGCGCCGAGGCGGATGACGACGCCAATTCAACCATCGCCAAGGAGCTTTGGACTGGCGGCAAGGTCGCGACCAGCGTTCTTGACACGCCCGCGTCGGTGTCGGTCATCACGCAGAAGGAATTCGAAGAACGCAACGTCGACAAGGTGGAAGACCTGCTGGAATATACCCCCGGCATCGTCACCGATTATTTCGGGACCGACGATCGCAATGACTACTACCTCGTGCGCGGTTTCCAAGCCTCCACCTATCGCGACGGCCTGACCCTCGGATCGATGCGCGGCGTCCGCGAGGAACCATACGCGTTCGAGCGGGCCGAGGTGATGAAGGGCGGCAACTCCACCTTGTTCGGCACGTCCGATCCCGGCGGCACACTCAATTTCGTGACCAAGACACCGAAATTCGAACGGTTCGGCGAGGTCTACGGCTCTTACGGCACCAACAATCACACCGAGTTGGGCTTCGACTTCGGCGATGTCCTGAACGAGGACCGGACGCTGGCCTACCGTTTCGTCGGGAAGGTGCAAGACTCAGAGCTGGATTATGATTTCTCTCGGGACGACGAGACGTTCTTGCTCGGATCTTTCGCGTGGTCGCCAAGCGAGGATACCAAGCTGACCTTCACGGTGGATTATCTCGACCGCGACTCCACACCGAACAGCGGCGGTTACCCGATAGACCGGGAATACGACCGCAGCCAGTTCTTCGGTGAGCCGGGTTTCAATTATCACGATGTAGAGCGACTGACGGTGTCGGCGGGGTTCCAGCACGATTTCCGCAACGGTCTGCGGCTGAACGCAAACCTGCGCTACAGCGACCTCACCGACGACTTCGGATATGTCTACATCTCCGACAACGCGGCGCGCGTCGGTACCATGGTCGATCGCTTCTATTTCGGCACTGACAGCACCGCGGAAGAGGTGATCGGCAACGTGATCCTGCAATACGACACCAGCTTCGGCAGTGTCGACAGCAGCACGCTGGCAGGGCTGGAGTTTCGTGACGCGTCGACCACCAGCGCGTCGATCTTCGGGGCCTACACGCCGATCGACGTCAGCAACCCGGTCTATTCCGGTGCGCCGACCGGGTTTGTACCCTACAGCGGCGAGGCCAACGATTTTGCCACCCAATCGGTGTTTCTGCAGCAGAACCTGTCGTTCGCGGACCGGTTCATCGTGACCGCGGGCGTGCGTCATGACTGGCTGGACATCACCAACACCGACCGCCTGACAGCGACGACCACCAGTGCCGATTTCTCGGAAACCTCATGGCGGGGGGCGCTGACCTACAAGATTACGGACCAGATTTCGACCTATGCGAGCTATGTCCAGTCGGTCGCACCGCCCGCCATCGGCACCGAGCCCGAACGTGGCGAGCAATACGAGATCGGGGTCAAGTACCAGCCGCAGAGCATCAACGCGCTGTTCACCGCATCGCTTTATGATTTGACCAAGAAGAACGTCGTGGTGCCGGTTGTCCTGCCCAGCGGCGTGATCGAGCGACAGACCATCGGCGAATCCCGCGTTCGCGGTCTGGAACTGGAAGCGCGCGCCGAGCTGACGCAGGGCCTGACCCTTTCCGGCGGATACAGCTATCAGGATTCCGAGTTCGTGCGCGGCAATGTCCGTGGCGTGACGGTGGACGGGAACCAGTTCGCTTCTGTGCCCGAGCACATGGCCTCGCTGTGGCTGACCTATGACATTCCGACCGGCGGATCGCTGGGGGACATGTCTGTTGGCCTAGGGGCGCGCTACGTGGGCAGCTACTATTACAATGCCTACAACAACAATGGCAAAAGCCCCGACCAGTTCCTGTTCGATGCGTCCTACTCATACGAGTTGGCGGAGAACACGGAACTGCAGGTCAATCTCAGCAACATCTTTGACGAGCAGTATGTCGTGGGACGAGGGACGGCGGATTTCTACAACCAGGGCCGGACAATCACGGCTGCCCTGCGCCGCAGTTGGTAATCGGTCAAGCACATCGGCGGCAGGGTCCGGCTCCCTGCCGCAGTTGGCTTCGGCCGTCAGCGCCTCTTCTGATCCCGCCGCCAGCTTCCGGGTGTTCTGCCGACAAGCTGGCGGAACGCGCGGGTCAGATGAGCCTGGTCGGAAAAGCCCAGCCGATCCGCGATGTCCGCCACGCTGAGATCGGTGTCGGCCAGAAGGGTCCGCGCCTGTTCAAGCCGCTTGTTCAGCTGCCACTGGTGCGGCGACATACCGGTCGTATTCTTGAACACCAGCGAGAACCAGCTTTCCGACAGGTTCACCGACTCGGCCATCTGCGCAATGCTGAGCCTGTGACCGCGCGCTTCCTCGAGGCGCAGCGCGACCCGGCGCATCTGCGCGGCGGTCAGTCGGGCGTTGCCGGTTTGCGTGCTGCGCCGGTCCATGTCCAGCAGAGCTGTAATCAGGCAATTGACCAGGCTTTCGACAAACAGTGCATGCCGGGTGGGACTGGATATTTCCGTGACCAGCAGTCGCGCCAGCGGCTCGATATCCGTGACATCGTCGCGCTCGACCGGATTTTCCAACACCTCGATCGCGGTGGACCGGGGGATCGCACTGGACAGGAACTGGATCGCCCAGGCGTAATCCATGTGAATATCGACATGGGTAAACCTGAGAGGTTTGGAGAAACGGGTGCGAAGTTCCATGCCCGCCGGCACGAAGATGGCGCGGGCCAAGCTGCCGGTGCCTTTCCCCGTCGTGGTCGAGATCGAGCTCATATCATCGAAGAAGATGCTCAGTCGTGGATTGGCCGAGACATAGCGCCCAGTGGCGCCCTGGTCGCCGCTGGCTTCCCAATGCGCGACCAGGGCGTTGTCGAACTGGCGCCACTGGACCGGGCGGATGCAATGCAGCTTTTCTGTGTGCCCGGAAAAGTCGTGACTATAGCCCATGCGTATCAGGCTCCGCGTGCGAGATGTCAGGATGTGGCTATCCGGTGCGAAAGGGCCGGGCCGTCACGCATGCCAGAATGGCTTGAGATCGCATTATGAGGTGCAAACTGCGCGATCACAAGCCACGGCTCCACAAGGTCCTCAAACTCCGCCTTGCTGGACGGCGGCGAGCACCTCTCCTAAACGGTATTTGCCGAGGCAATCTGCCGGGCGGCTCACCGGCAAAAACGCTCTGAAGGAAATTCCCATGCTGCGTCAGTTTTTCGAGTATTACCGCCCGCATATGGGCCTCTTTTGGCTGGACTTCGGCTGCGCGGTGATCTCGGGCTTGCTGGAACTGGCCTTTCCGCTGGCCGTGGCGGGATTCATCGACCATCTGCTGCCGCGCGGTGAGTGGGCGCTGACCATGTGGGCCGCAGTAGGGCTGGTGGTGGTGTACCTGATCAACGCGGGCCTCATGGCCGTGGTGATCTACTGGGGTCACAAGTTGGGCATTAACATCGAGACCGAGATGCGGGCGAAGGCCTTCGACCACCTGACACGCCTGAACTGGGGCTGGTTTGACAAGGCAGAGACCGGCAAGCTGGTGGCGCGCGTCACCCGCGACCTCGAAGAGATCGGCGAGGTGGCGCATCACGGCCCCGAGGATCTGTTCATCGCGATCATGACCTTCATCGGGGCCTTCGCCCTGATGCTGTGGCTGCATGTGCCGCTGGCGTTGATGACAGCCGTGATCGTGCCGGTGATGGTCGTGCTACTGGCCGTCTATGGTGGGCGTATGACCCGGGCATGGCAGGCGATCTATGGCCGGGTGGGCCAGTTCAACGTGCGGCTGGAAGAAACGCTGGGCGGTATTCGCGTGGTGCAGGCCTTTACCAACGAGGCGCATGAACGCGAACTTTTCGCGGATGCCAACCGCGGGTATCGCAAGACCAAGCTGGAGGCCTACCGCATCATGGCGGCGCTGACGACGCTGCATTACATGGGCCTGCGCTCGGTTCAGGTGATCGTGATGGTGGCGGGCGCGGGCTATGTCTTTTCCGGCTCGCTGTCGACGGGCAGCTTCGTGGCCTTCCTGCTGCTGGTGGGCGTGTTCTTCCGCCCGCTGGAAAAGATCGCGGCGGTGGTCGAGACCTATCCGCGCGGCATCGCCGGGTTCCAGAGGTTCCAGGCGCTGCTGGCAGAGCGGGCCGAGATTGCCGACGCGCCGGACGCCAGGCCAGCGCCGGACCTGACCGGACGGATCGAGTTCGACGACGTGACCTTTACCTACGACGGCGCGCGCGGCGTACTGCATGGCGTGTCCCTCTCCGTCGAGCCGGGCCAGACGGTCGCGCTTGTGGGGCCGTCCGGCGCGGGCAAAAGTACGCTGATGGCCTTGCTTCCACGCTTTTATGCACCGACGTCGGGCGAAGTCCGGATCGACGGCCAGGCCGTCGCGGACATGACCCTGGACAGCCTGCGGCGGCAGGTGGGATTGGTATCGCAGGATGTCTTCCTGTTCGGCGGCACCCTGCGCGACAACATCGCCTACGGGCGGCTTGACGCATCAGACGAGGAGATACTGCACGCCGTTCAGCAGGCACAGTTGTCCGAGATGGTGTCGGAGCTGCCCGATGGTCTCGACACGATGGTGGGCGAACGTGGCGTCATGCTCTCGGGAGGACAGAAACAGCGCGTGGCCATCGCGCGTGTCTTCCTGCGCGACCCACCGATTCTGCTTCTGGACGAGGCGACCTCGGCGTTGGACCGGGGCACCGAGCGCAAGGTGCAGGCGGCGCTGGATACGTTATCGAAGGGGCGCACGACGCTCATCATCGCGCACCGCCTACAGACCATCCGTCACGCCGACCGCATCGTCGTTCTGGACGAAGGCCGGATTGTGGAGGCGGGCACGCATGAAGAACTGGTGGATCGACAGGCGAATTACTTCTCAATGATGGACTGAACCGTTTTGATGCGGGAGATCACCAGGCCTGACAGCCTCGACCACGATGACCTTGCACAGGCGCTCTGCATTGAGACAACGCCTTTCGGGCGACGACGCTTGTAGGACGACAGATCGTTGGATAAGCTCGGCGCACTGGTGGAATACTAGGCATCAGGCTGGCCCCTGAAACCCGCAGCACCGAACCCTAAGCCGTTTCTCGCGCTTGAAAGACTAATCCTATGGGGCTGCGATCTCCTGTCATGATTCCGTTCACCAAGAGTTCTTTCGGCGCCACGCGTCGCAGCTTTATTCTCGGAAGCTTTGCGACGCTGGTGGCGCCGCGCGTCGCCAGAGCACGTCAGGCAATCAGGATTCCCCATGTCTGGGGCGAAACGGTTCTAGAGCGTCCGGCCGAGCGGGTCGTGTCCTTGGGATACACCACTCAGGACCCGTTGCTGGCACTCGGGGTGGTGCCGCTGGCAGTCCGTTACTGGTTCGGAGACCAGCCGCATGCAGTCTGGCCATGGGCGCGGGAGCGACTGGGCCACGCGGAGCCGACCGTTCTGACCGGCGAAGTGTCGATGGAACTCGTCGCGGGGTTGTCGCCCGATCTGATCGTTGCCATCGGGTCGGGTATCTCACGGGCCGAATACGCGTTGCTGAGTGAGATCGCGCCGGTGCTGATGCAGGGGGCCGACGACCCCGTCTTTGGCACGCCTTGGCAGACCGATACCAGGCGCATCGCGCGCGCATTGGGCACGCCGCAGCGGGCCGAGGCGTTGATCGGGGACGTCGAAGGGCAATTCGAGAGCGTAAGGGCCGCGCATCCGGATTGGCAGGGCAAGACGGCGGCGGCGGCCTGGCAGAACGGCAGCGAGACCGGCGCCTTCATGGCCCAGGACAACCGGGCGCGGTTTCTGCATAACCTCGGGTTCCAGATGCCGGAAAAGCTGCGCGACACGGCGGCTGCAGACGGATTCTACACCACGTTTTCACCTGAGGACATTTCGCCGATAGATGCGGATCTCCTGCTGTGGATCTCGTCTATCGGCGGGGCGCGGGAAATCGCCCGGCTACCGATGCGGCGGACCTTGCGTGCCGAGCAGGAAGGGCGGGAGGTCTATGCCGACACCCTGATCTCCGGAGCGTTGTCCTTCGGCAGCGCGCTGTCGCTGCCCTATGCGCTTGAACGCCTGGTCGGGGAGTTCGAGCTGGCGCTCGACGGGAGACCGGAGACGGTCGTGCCCTCGGCGCTGAAGGCGGGGCTGGTGCGCTGATGCGGGGGCTGTTCCTCGCCTGCCTTCTGATCGGAGCCGTGGCCATGTCGCTGGGCGTTGGCGTCAGACCGGTTGCGCCCGGCGTGTTCCTGGAGGCGTTGCTGGGATACGATCCGCGCGACCCGGCCCATGTGACGATCGCGGCGATCCGGTTGCCGCGCACTGTGGCGGGCCTGGCGGCGGGTGCGGCGCTGGGCATCGCGGGGACGGTGATGCAGTCGCTGACCCGCAACCCGCTGGCCGATCCGGGCATTCTGGGGATCAACGCGGGTGCTGCCTTTGCGCTTATCCTCGGGGTTACGCTGTTCGGACGATCCGACCAGGCGGCGGTGGCTTTGTTCGCCTTTCCCGGGGCCGCGCTGGCGGCGCTGGCGGTGTTTGCCTTGGGTGGCGGGTTCCGGGGCGATTCCGGACCGGTGCGCCTGACGCTGGCGGGGGCCGCCCTGAACGCGCTGCTGTTATCCCTGGTCACGGCGGTTGTCCTCGTCCGGCAGGAGTCGCTGGATGTCCTGCGGTTCTGGGTGGCCGGCTCGCTGACCGACGCGGCCTTCAGGCCGGTTGTGGAAATGACGCTGGTCATCGGGTTGGCCGCTGTGCTCGCGTTTGCCATCGCTCCGCTGATCGAGGCGCTGTCGCTTGGTTCCGACCTTGCGCGGGGGCTTGGAACCCGGCCGTTGAGAGCGCAGGCCGGCGCGCTGACGGTGGTCACCTTGGCGACCGGGGCGGCGGTGGCCATTGCCGGACCGATCGCTTTCCTGGGGCTGATGGCGCCGCACCTGGCTCGGATGTCGACAGGATATGCGCTGCGGCCGCGGCTGGCGGTGTCGGCGGCCTATGGCGCCCTGACACTGACGTTGGCGGATACGGTGGGACGGCTGGTTCTGAGCAGTGGAGAAGTGCGCGCCGGGATCGTCGTGGCGATGATCGGGGGGCCGGTCTTCATCTGGGTCGCGCGCAGGCTGAGACCGGGTGCGATGGCATGAAGGGGTACGTGCCGTTGTCTCTTCTGATCTTTCTCGCCACGAGCGCGGCGCTCTTGACCGGCCAGGTGGATGCGAGCCCCGGTGTGTTGTGGTCCGGCCTGGTGACAGGTGAAGGGCCCGGGGCGCTGATCCTGGACACGATCCGGGGGCCACGGGTGGCGACCGCGCTGGGGGCGGGCGCGGTGCTGGGGATGTCGGGGGCGCTTTTCCAGATGCTCTTTCGGAACCCGCTGGCGTCACCGGATATCCTTGGATTCAACGCCGGTGCGGGATTGGCGATCATCGCCGGCATCGCATTCGGCATTGCGATGCCGACAGCGGTGATGGCGGCGCTTGGCGGCGTGGCGATGGCGCTGGTGATCGGTGGGCTGGCCTTTCGCGGAGGCGGTGGGACGCCGGTGTTGACGATCATCCTGATCGGAATTGGCGCGGGTTTCACGGCGACGGCGGTGTCGACCTTCCTGATGACGATCTTGCCGGGAACGACCGCGTCCGAGGCGCAGCGCTGGTTGACGGGCTCGCTCGCGGCGCGCGATTGGAGCCATGCCGCGCAAGTTCTGGGCATCGGGGCGATGCTGGCAAGCCTGGCCCTCGGGCAGGCACGGATCCTGTCGGCGCTGGAACTGGGCGACGGGCTGGCGGCAGGGCTGGGGCAAAGGCCCGAGGCGGCCCGGTGGTGGCTTTCGGCAACGGGCGTGTTGCTGGCCGCCACGGGCGTGGCCGTGGCGGGGCCGGTGCCCTTCGTGGCGCTGATGGCCGGGCCCCTGGGGATGCGTTTGACCGGTGCCCTTACGTCGGCGGGGCGCATGGTCTCGGGTGCAGGGGCCGGCGCACTGGTGTTGGTGTTGTCGGACCTTCTGGCGCGCGTGGCCGTGCCCGGCCTGCAATTGCCCGCCGGGGTCGCGACCGGCCTTCTGGGCGCGCCCTACCTGCTGTGGCGGCTGTCGCGGGAAATGGAACGAGGAGACTTGTGATGCTGAGAACGGAGGCGCTGAGCCTGTCTTATGACGATGTGCCCGTCATCAGCGACCTGGACCTGGAGCTGCCCTGCGGGCGTGTCACCGCGATCATCGGTCCGAACGGCTGCGGGAAATCCACGTTGCTGCGTGCGCTGGCGCGGCTGATGCCGCCGGCATCCGGCCGGGTGACGCTGAACGGCGAGGACATCAACCGCATTCCGCCCAAGCGCCTGGCGCGGCAATTGGCCATCCTGCCGCAAACATTGCGCGCGCCGGACGGGATCAGGGTTTCGGATCTTGTCATGCGGGGCCGAATCCCGTGGCGCACGTTCCTGAGCCCGTGGAACGAGGCGGACAAGACGGCCTGCGAGGCCGCGCTGGAGGCGGTCGGAATGACCGGGTTTGCCGACCGGGAACTGTCGGAGCTGTCGGGCGGGCAGCGGCAGCGGGCGTGGCTGAGCCTTGTGCTCGCGCAGCAGACGCCTTGCCTGCTGTTGGACGAGCCGACGACCTATCTGGACCTGACGCACCAGATGGACGTTCTGGCCCTGCTGCGGCGGCAGAACCGGCAGTCCGGGCAAACGATCGTCAGCGTGCTTCACGATCTGAACCTTGCGGCCCGCTATTCGGACAACCTTGTGCTGTTGGCGAACGGTCAGGTGGTCGCTTCGGGCGCGCCCGAGCAGGTCCTGACGCCTGATAACCTGTTGTCGGCTTTCGATCTGGAGGCACGGGTCATTCCGGATCCGGTGACGGGGACGCCGATGGTTGTGCCGCTGGAGCCGGCAGAGCCTGTCCTCTCCGCTGGAGTGTGACCTCCGCCCGAGCGCGGAATGAAAAAAGATGCGGCATCGCTGCCGCATCTCCATCCTTCGGATTCGGTTCCGGTTCTCAGAAGCGGGAGGTGACCGACAGGCTGATCTCGCGCCCGGAGCCGTAGGAGCAGGTATAGAGATCCTGGCAGCCGGTGACGTAGCGCTTGTCGCCGATATTGGTGACGGCAAGATTGGCTTCGAGTCCGTCGCGTACCTGGTAGGTTGCGAAAGCGTCGTAGAGGGTTGCGCTGGACACCTTGAACGTGTTGGTCGGGTCGGCAAAGCTTTCGCCCTGGTGACGCACGCCGGCCCCGACTTTCAGGCCGTCAAGCGGACCCGCGAAATCGTAGCTGGCAAAGAGCGACAGCTCGGTCTCGGGAATGAGCGTCGGTGTCGTGCCGACAAGGGCCGGGTTCGCGTCCTCGCGGATTTCCGCGTCGATGAAGCTTGCGGCAGCCTGGAGGTAAAGCCCGTTGCCGAAGTCGTATTCCGCCTCGAACTCGAGGCCGCGCGAGCGCACCTCGCCCAGCTGTGTCTGGTTGGGCGCGACACCGACGACAACCCCTTCGCGATCGATCTGGAACGCCGCGCCGGTGAACGAGAAATTGCCGTCCAGAGGCGCCCATTTGAACCCGAGCTCGACCTGGTCGCCGGTTTCCGGGCGGGTCACGCCGGCGGCGGGCGATGCGATCAGCGGATTGAAGAACGTCGAGTAGGAGAGATAAGGTGTGAAGCCCGACGCGGCTTCATAGGAGATGGCCACGCGCCCGGACGTTTCGCTGTCGCTGCGGCTGAAGTTGGTCGAGCCACGCTGCTTGGTTTCAACGAAGTCATGCCGCAGGTTGAGTGTGCCGATCCATCCACTGCCCCAGCGCATCTGATCCTGCACGTAGAAACCGATCTGACGCTGGGTGGTCGTGGCGTCCTGGTAGGGCGCGCCGATGACCGGCGTTCCGGGGGGCGTCGGATTGACCACGGTATTGCTGCCAAGGCCCGAGGCCTGGATTTCGTCGATCTCGTAGTAACGAGCGTCAAGGCCGAAGAGGAGGTCATGATCGACCGACCCGGTCGAGACCGTTCCGTAGTAGCGCAGATCGGTCTGGGCGGTGTAGACCTGCGTGTCGTGCTCGAAAGCTATGAGGCTGAGCGTGCCCTGCGGATCACTGGGCGCGGTGGCAAACCCATTGTACCCGAAGGGATAGTAGTAGCGCTCGTGGACATCGGCATAGCCCAGGCGCCCGATGCCGGTGAAGGTAAAGCCGTTGTCGAGTTCGCGTTCCACGATGGCAGAAAACGAGGCTTGCCGCCGTTCGTACTTGTCCCAGTCCGGGTCCGAGAAGTTCGCGTCGGGATCGATATAGCCGAATTGCGGGGTGGGCACGACCGTGCCCTGATAGGGCAGGAACGTGCTTCCGTTGTGGTGTTCGTCGGCGATGTGGATGTTGGCCAGCAGGGTGACCTCGGTGCCACCATCGGTCCTGAACCGATAGGCCGGCGCGAAGGTGCCGCGCACGCCATCATTGAACGCATCGTACTTGTCGCCGCCTTCGAGGCGCCCGGTCAGGCGATAAGAGCTCGAGTCGCCGATGTCGTCGCCGTAGTCGAACTCGACCCAGCCGGCGGTCGCGTCGTTGACGCCGAATGTCAGTTCCCGGATCCGGCCGCCCGGGCGCTTGGACACGTAATTGACGATGCCGCCCGGGTTCGAGCCACCGTAGAGAGCCGAGGATGCGCCACGCAGGACCTCGACGCGTTCCAGCGTGTAGGGGTCGATGAAGAAGGAGCCGAAGGCGAATGAGAGGTTCTGCGCGTTGTCGAGATAGATCCCGGTCTGGTCGGCCTGGAAGCCTCGAATGCGCAGCCAGTCATAGTCATTGTCGTCGCCGAACACGTCCGCTGTCACACCCGCGGAATAGCGCAGGGCCTCGCTGACGCGGTTGGCGCCGAAACGCTCGATCTTCTCGCGCCCGAGAACAGAGACCGACTGCGGTATCTCGTTCACGGTGAGCGGTACCTTGCTGCCCGTGACGGTTGGCGGGTTCTTGTCCTCGCCCACGGGACCGGTGGCGTCTTCCTGGTTGCGCAGGGTGATCGTCCCGAGATCCAGCGTTTCATCAGCGGGCTGGGCGTTTGAAACCGCAGCGGTTCCCAGCAGCATCAGCGCTGCGCTGCTGAGCCTGGCCATGCCAAGGCGGCGGTTTATCGTTTTGGCCATATCGGCATCCTTCTCTTTCAGATGTCACGTCGGGTCACCCATCCTCCCGGGCGGGGAAGAGGGAGCGCGCAAAGTGCTTCAGGATACCCGATTAAAATTATCAGGAAGAATTGTCTTGAATAATCGGACCATCCTGCCCGGGCGGATTCGCCTTTGCCCATGCTCCCGGTGATTGGCCGGTTCCCAGCTTGAAACTGCGGGAAAAGTGGGCCTGGTCGGCGAACCCGGTTACGTTTGTCACCTCGGCAAGCGGCAGTCCGCGGCACAGGAGGCGCTTGGCGTAATCGATCTTGATCCCTGTGACCCAAGCATGTGGCGACATGGCTGTGCGTTTGCGGAAGACCCGGTTGAAATGCGTCCGGGACAGGCCGGACAACGCGGCCAGATCATCCACAGCGATCCGATTTTCCATTCGTTCGAAGACATGCGCGCGCATGGCGTGGAGCCAGGCGTCCCCCTTGTCGCCATCGCCAAGGCCGGCCCGGTCGATCAGGCATACCTCTTGTACGATGGCGCTGACCAGCCTGTCGACGCGGTGCATGGACGGGCGGATCGACACGCATTCGTCCTGTAGGACGCGCACGAGCGGGGCCAGCGGCCCGAGCGATGGGAAAACGAGCATCCTGTCGAGGGGCGCGCCGGCCCCTGCAAGCGACTTGAGGCGCGGCATCGAAAGATGAATGTCGATGTGTCTGAGATCGCCAGGTTCGTCGAGGCTGGCCCAGACCTGCACGCCTGCCGGAATGTAGCATGCGGCGGCGGCGCTGGATGCGGCGTCTTTCCCGCGTGAGAGGGACAGTGCACGGTCATCGAGGACAAGAACAAGGCGTGGGTACATCGAGACATACCGTCCGGTGGCGCGGGACTGTCCTTGCACATGCCAATAGTCGACGACCATGTCGTCGAACCGTAGGCAGCGCATTTCGTCCAGCGGGTCGAACCCGCGGACAGCAGCATACATTCTGGGATGAAAGGACATCGCTCCGCCATTGATACGTATTGGCTGGGCACTGCCTCGCTACCCGTAAACTATTCTCATCCGGAAAGATTATCAACTGTCCTTGACCGACGGTCCTGTACCGGGGCCGCTCCGCACTTGCATCGCCGGGTGCCTGCCGTATCCGGGTCGCCGGAATAGACCGGACCTTTCGAGACCTGCATGTCGAATCATCGGAACCAGCACCTCCAGGGTAAGTACGGCGAGAATCCCGGAGAACATCGGGGAAATATTTAAGTACTTGTGAGGGCTACGATTCCAGTGGATTGACAATTCCGACTAAAAAAGTCAGATTAGACAAATCCAGCCAATCCCGAAGGCTTGTCCGAGGGACCGCCCGATACATTCGAGTTTCAGGAGGGGCACCGGAACCGCTTTGGCAACCAGGTCGAAGCATCCCGATCCTCCGACGTCGTGCCCGGCAGCATTTACAGGGCGCGGAAACCACGGAAAACAGGAGGGCGGAATGGGTGCCTTAGACAACAAATTGCTCATCGGCGCGACCGAGGTCGATACGATCCCGCTGCACTATGCGAGCAAGCTGACCGATGGCGGCGGGCTGGCGCATATCCAGCTCTATGATCAGGTTTACACGCTGCGCATCACGCGCGCCGGCAAATTGATCCTTACGAAATGATGAATCCATCTGAACGCCGTGGCGGCGCACCCGTCGGTATCCTTCAAGATCTCGATCCGGTCGAGGCGAGCGCCGTAATCTATTTGCGCATGTGGTGCGACGGGCCGGAAGCGCAAAGCCTTGTCTGGAATGATTTCGCAACGGCTCTCGGCCCCAGGGCGGGACGCAGGGAATTGCAGAATTTTGAACAGCTGTGCAGCATGTGTGCCAAGCATGGCCGCCGCCCATTGGTGCGGCACCACGCGCAGTGCAGGTGCCTGGGCGGCGACGAGGCGACGTTCGCCAACATCGTGGCCCACGCTGCGGATGGCGAGCGCGAGGATGCGTTTTTGATGGCTGCGAACCTTGTCCGGCCCGATATGGCCGCTGTCATTGTGGCGCTTGCGCAGGAGTTCGGCCTGACACTGCGGCGCATGATGGGCATGTCAGGTTACCATCCGGCCACGTTGCCGACACCGATCGACCACCCCGATCCAACGAAGCTCCACTAAAAAAGTGGAGAGCAAGAATAGGCAACCCAGTCACGAATATGTCCGCGCTTCGCTGGTCACGATGCGCTCTGCTATGGCGGAAGGTCAGACGGGACAAGGTAGCCAATGCGGGCAGGAGGCATTCGAGCAAGGGGGCCGGGGTCTGAACGATCCCGGTCTCCGCGCAGGCCAGGCAAGCGGATCGGGCATGCCGGCTGCATCAGGTTTGCGCAAGAGGAGACTGCGACCGCCACGCATTCAGGACGGACGCGGTTCTCGAGCACGTATTTAAGAAAACCACTTACAAGGGTCCGCCTTGTGGTTCCTGTCACGGCAAGAGCTCCACGTCCTTGCAGACACTGTGGCATGGTTGATTGCCTGCAATCGGCAGGAAGTGCTTTCGTTCTTCAATCGAGGTAGAGACCGCTTTCATCGCGTATTTTTTCAATCTCTCTTAGCCGAGCATCTGAACTTACGTCGGCAACGGACGCTGCTGCCGCAAGCAAAGTTTCGATCATGAACAGAACGGAAACCAGAGACGGGTAATAGTGCGGGCTCGTTGTCGGTGCGTAGAATGTCGTATCGGCATATGGCACGAGCGGTGAACTGGGCCGATCGGTCACGGCAAATATCTTTGCACCTTTCGAGTGTGCATATTGAACGGCGCGCGTCGTCTGAACGGCGTAGGGGGAAACTGAAAACACCAACATGCTGTCCGCCTCGTCAATGACGGCCAAGCGTTCGGTCAAATCGACAAGGCCCCCGTGCAATGCCACGAAATTCGGAAGCGCCATGCTGCCGGTGACTTCCATAAGTCCCGAAAGCCAATACAGCGATCCGGACGCAAGAAGATAGGTGCACCTGCTTTGGTGTACCGATTTGGCGAAAGCGTCGATCGCTTCCGCATCGAGAAGGTCGGCCGTTGTCGCGAGGTTGCCGTGCACCGACTCTGTCAGGTCTCGGATCAGTTCGCTGCTTGAGCTGTCGCCGAAAGAGTTCCGGAGCCTGCCCACCCGGGCACCAAACCCCCTGCCGTTGGAAACGCTGGCCTGAAACGCGGCTCTCAATGCGGCGTAGCTCTCGTAATCCAGTGCCTTGGCCAGTCTTTGCAGCGTTGCCGGAGAAACATCGCAATCTGACGCAATTGCGCGCATCGAATCGAATGCAATTCTGTCAGGGTTGTCGAGCGCGAAGCGGGCGACATGCGTCAGCTTCTTCGACAAATCGGGTAGACGGTCGCGAATGGTATCCTTCGGGTTGTCCAACTTCGGCCTCTCTTGATGCGAAAAAATACAAAGTAATTTTTTCCACCAAAATTATTACATTTGTTTCACGAGATGGGTAGACAAAACATTCGAAATCACCTTCAGTGCTTCAAATATCACGGCATCGACCGTGCTCAAACACAACAGGAGGACGTACAATGAGTCGTTACATCACAACGACGTTGGCCAGCGCGGCGCTGGCGCTGGTCTGTGGTCAGGTGCAGGCCGATCAGCTGGAAGACATCAAGGAAGACGGCGAAATCGTCGTCGGCGTAAAGCAGGACTACAAGCCCTGGGGCTACCTGACGTCCGACGGTGAACTGGCCGGGCTGGAGATTGACCTGGCCCGCGACGTGGCCGAGCGTCTCGGGGTCGAACTGGAACTCGTCCCCGTGGTTGCATCGAACAGGATGCAGTTTCTCAGCCAGGGCCGCATCGACCTGATCATTGCAACGATGGGTGACAACGAGGATCGCCGCGAGGTCGTCGGTATGATCCAGCCGAACTACTACGCCGGGGGCACCAATGTTCTGGCACCGAAGTCCGTCGGGCTCGAAGAGTGGTCGGACCTGGAGGGGCGTGACGTCTGCGCGCTTCAGGGCTCCTATTACAACAAGCGCGTGACGCAGCTTTACGGCCCGAACCTCGTGGCGTTCGCCGGTATTCCCGAGGTTACCTCGGCCTTGCAGAACGGCAACTGCGTGGCGTTCCTTTACGACAACACGTGGATCGAGTCGCAGCTGGCGTCGGACGAACAATGGGCAGATTACGAGATGCCATTCGAGACCGAGGATCCGCAGGCCTGGTCCATCGCCGTTCCGCTTGAAGAACTGGACGGAGCCTATGGCGAGAAAATGAGCGAGATCGTCACGGACTGGCACAAGACCGGTTTCCTCATCGAGCGGAACGAGGCGAATGGTATCGCACCGAGCCCGTTCCTTCAGGAAATGCACGAAAAGTTCAAATAACCCTTTTCGCCATTTGACTTTCCGGCGGCGAGCGCTTCGCCGCCGGTTCCATTTCAGGACGACGACGAGCAATGGATTCTACAAGTGTCATAGAGTGGTTGCGACCGGACTGGTTTTTCAACCTCACGGTTGTCAGCGATGAATACAACCGCGGGCGGTACCTGGCAGGTTTGTGGATGACCGTTCAACTTTCGGTCATCTCAATCGTCCTGTCGCTGGTCGTCGGCGCTGTGGGTGCGGCAGCGCAAGGCGCGCAGTCCCGTACCGTGCGGGTGCTTGTAGGTTTCTTCGTGGCCTTCTTTCGGAACACGCCGCCGCTGGTCCAGCTCTACTTTTTCTATTTCGCCATCGGCACGGTCCTTCAGATCACGGGCGACGATGGGCGGCCTGAACCACTGGTCAGCAATTTCGGTTGGGCGATCATTTCTCTGTCGCTCTTTGCCGGCGCTTTGAACGTCGAGATTTTCCGGGCCGGCATCGAGGCTGTTCCGAAGTCCACAATCGAGGCCGCAGAGGCACTGGGATACAAGAGGCTGCAGATCTACAAGGACATCGTGCTGCCTCTGGCGGTGCGCATTTCGCTGCCCGCGCTTGGCACGAACCTCGTGAACCTGGTCAAGACGACCACGCTTGCCTATGCCATCGCGGTCCCCGAACTCCTTTACGTGGCTGCCCAGATCTGGTCGGAAGACCTGAACGTCCAGGAAATGATGAACGTTCTGCTGCTCTCCTACGTGGGAATTGTCGCCGTACTCGTCTGGGTGCTGCACCATTGGGAGAAGAAGCTGCGCATTCCGGGCTACGGGAGGTAATCATGCTGTATCCGACAAGACCCACCGTACCCGTCAAAGGGCATCTGCCCGTACTTCTCCCGATGCGCAGTACCGGAGAGCCGCTGCCGCTGACCGACAGGGTATTCAATCTCTGGACGGCCGCTCTTCTGTTCGTGGCATGTGCAGTCGCGCTTGTGACTCCGGCGCTCGCGCAGCAGGACGGTGAAAGCCAACGCAGCATTATTGAAATTCTTCTGGAATGGACGCCGACGATTGGGTCCGGCTTCGCCTTCAACGTGCTGATCTCGATCTGCTCGATGGCCGTCGGAACGGTGCTTGGCGTCGGGCTGGGTATCCTGCAGGTCTCTCCGTTGCGGTTCGTGCGCCAGGTCTCCTGGGCCATCACGCAGTTCTTTCGGAATTCGCCCTGGCTGGTCCTGTTGTTCTACTGCATTCTGTTGATCCCGTTCCAGATAGAGATATTCGGTACCGAAGTGCCGTTTCCGGGCTGGATCAAGGCTGTGTTGGGGCTTTCCCTTCCGGTCATGGCCTACATGTCGGAATATGTCCGGGGTGCCATCATGTCGATCCCGGAGGGTCAGTGGGAGTCGGCGGAATCTCTGGGGTTCAACCGGGCACAGACGATGCGGGAGATCATCCTTCCGCAAACCGTCAAGCGAATCCTGCCCTCCTGGATGAACCTTTATGCCGTTCTGACCATGGCGACACCGCTGGTTTCGATCGTCGGCGTGAATGACGTGATGGCGCTGACGCGCGCTGCGCTCAGTGCCGAAGGCCGCGTGGACCTGCTGATACCGATGTACCTCTACATCCTCTGCTGGTTCTTTATCTATTGCTATCCAATCAGCGCGTTCACCCGGCGGCTGGAACGCAAATTTTCCGTGCAACTCTGAAGCGAGGAACTCATGGCCTGGACAAGTGATCAACCGATCATTTCCCTGAAGGACGTTCACAAATCTTTCGGGAACACCGAAGTCCTTCGTGGAATCACGATGGACGTTCGAAAGGGCGAAGTCGTCTGCATCATCGGGCCATCCGGCTCGGGCAAGTCGACCCTCATCCGGTGCATCAACGCGCTCAACGACATTCAGTCGGGATCTATCTCCGTCGAGGGCCAGGAGGTCAGTGACCCGAAGCTGGACAAGCTCGAGCTTCGCAAGAAGGTCGGCATGGTGTTCCAGCAATACAACCTGTTTCCACACAAGACGGCGCTTCAGAATGTCATGATGGCGCCGATCAAGGTGCTCAAACAGGATCGCAAGGCAGTCGAGGAACGTGCGCGAGCCCTGCTCAAGAAGGTGCGTCTTGAAGGCAAGGAAGACAGTTTTCCAGGAGAGCTTTCAGGGGGGCAGCAGCAGCGGGTGGCGATCGCACGCTCACTTGCCATGAACCCGGACGTGATGCTGTTCGACGAGGTCACCGCGGCATTGGATCCCGAGACGGTCAAGGAAGTCCTCCAGACCATCAAGACACTCGCATCGGAAGGTATGACCTGCATCCTCGTCACGCACGAAATGGGCTTCGCCCGCGAGATTGCGGACTGTGTCTATTTCACGGACAAGGGCGTGATCGTCGAGTCCGGTCCGCCGGCCACTTTCTTTGACCAGGCAAAAGACCCGCGCACCCGCGAGTTCCTCAGCCAAATTCTCTGACGGACGATCAAATGCTGGAACGTGATGTGATCATGAAAGAGGTCGCCGACAGTCTCGGTCGGCTCGAAGTGCCCGCAGATGCGCTCTACGGAGCGAACGCTGCGCGTGGAGCGGAGAATTTCCGCGGGTTCGGTCCGGCCCTGTCGGCCTATCCGGAATTCATATGCGCCATGGCCAAGGTCAAGCGGGCCGCCGCACTGGCCAATCGCCGGGCGTCCGGTTTGCCCGTGCGCGAGGCAGACGCCATTATAGCGGCATGCGATGAAATTGCGGCCGGAGAACACTGGTCGCAATTCGTTGTTCCGATGGCGGAAGGCTCTGGCGGCACGTCGCTGAACATGAACTTCAACGAGGTGATAGCGAGCCGCGCGAACCAGATACTGGGCGACGAGCGGACTGGACCGATCCGGTCCAACGATCACGTCAACCGCAGCCAGTCGACCAATGACGTGATCCCTACCGCGATCAAACTGGCTGCCGTCCTTCTGTTGCCGGGTCTGAAATCCTCGGTGGGGGAACTCGTCTCGGCGTTTCGCGCACAAGCGGAGGTGTCACGGGACGTGCTGAGAACAGGCCGGACCTGTATGCAGGCCGCGCAACCGATGACATATGGCCAGTTGTTCGACGGCTATGCGGCGCTTTTGGAAGGCGCCCTGAGGACGCTGGAGCGTGCGGTCGACGATCTCCAGACGGTGCCGATGGGCGGCACTGCCATCGGCACGGGGCTTGGCCGTGTTGATGGCTATGAAGCGGAAATCTTACCCGCGCTAAAGGAAAGCTTCGGCTTCGATGTTCGAGGACCAAGCGATATGTTCGCTGCAATGCAGGGCACAGACGGGTTCCAGCGCCTGTCGGGTGAACTGGCAGGGCTTGCCACCAATCTCGGCCGCATCGCCGCCGACCTGGTCATCCTCAGCAGCGATGCGGCGTCCGGGATCGGCGAGATTCACCTTCCGCCGGTCCAGCCGGGGTCGTCCATCATGGCCGGAAAGGTCAACCCGGTCATCCCGATGCAGGTTCAGCAGGTCTCGTTCCAGGTTCACGGGTTGAACGGCACCATCACGATGGCCTGCCAGGCGGGACAGATGGAAATCAACCATTTCGAAACGGTCATTGCGCAATCGCTGTTCGACCAGTTCGGGCTGCTGACCCGCGCCAGCACTGTTTTTGCGCGCACGTGTGTGTCCGGGCTTAGTATTGACCAGGACCGATCCTACGAAAACCTCGCCTCGTCATTCGGTGTTTCTACCGTATTCCTGCACCGTCTTGGGTACGAAAAGGTCGCGCAACTTGCCAAACGCTCTCTGAAAGAGAAAAAATCACTGGCTCAGATCGCTATAGCGGAGGGTCTTTTGGCCGAAGAGGGGCTCAGAGATGTTCTGAAAGATGCGACTCGACCCTGAGGCGTGGTCCTGAAGTGAGACGCGGGCATAATTTGGAACGCCAAGCGGAACGAACGCATGCGACATTGCGACCGGCTGGAGATTCCGATGAAACTGAAAAAGCTGAATAGGCTTCGCTCAATTACAGGTCATGCGTTCGTCTGCCCCTAAGTGCCGCAATCATGTATACCGTGCGACGCCGCCCGGGAAGGCGTGAGTGTCATGATTGCATGCTCAGGGTAGCATCGGCCCTAAGCCGCCGTTGGTCGCCAGACTCTTGAATGGCCGGCAAGGGCCTGGAACCGACTTGGTCGAAAAGGGCGGGAAGCCGTCGTTCTCTGCACGTAGCTCCAACGTCCGACATGTATGTAAAAGTGCAGTCGATCAAATGTAGAAAGGTAGTTACAGCCTGTCTGGATGCCATCGGTCAGTTGGAGTGGGAGTTTCTAATGCTCTTCCAGTACCGATCGGTGGCTCAAAGGCACAGCGTTTCAATGAAATGGGCTCAATACGGGTTGAACTTTCAATAGCTTCCCCTGGGGAGAGTTGGGGAAAGCTTGACAAGCGAGGCCCGAACTGGCGCGTTTTGCGCCAGATCGGTGCGGTTCGTTAACTGGACTGCAAATAGCCCAAGATGTCCGCGTTGATCGCTTCAGCCATCGTCGCCGCCATGCCATGAGAGGCGCCGTCATAGACCTTGAGCGTGGCGTTAGGCATGATCTCGACCGTCCTCGCGGCAGAGGACTTTTTGGGCACGACCTGATCGTCGCTGCCATGCATCACCAGCGTCGGCAGTTGGATCGCCTTGAGGTCCTCGGTGAAGTCGGTTTCGGAGAAGGCCTTGATGCAGTCGAAGTGCGCCTTGGCGCAGCCCTGCATCCCCTGCCGCCACCAGTTGCGGATCAAGCCTTCGCTGACCTCCGCGTCCGGGCGGTTGAAGCCATAGAACGGGCCCGATGCCACGTCGAGGTAGAATTGCGGCCGGTTCGCGGCAAGCGCCTCGCGGAAGCCGTCGAACACGTCCAGCGGCGTGCCGTCGGGGTTGCTGTTCTTCTTCACCATGACCGGCGGCACGGCACCGATCAGCACCAGCTTCGAGACGCGTCCGGGCTTGGCACGGGCGGCGTAGTGCACGACCTCTCCACCGCCGGTGGAATGGCCCACATGCACGGCCGCCTTGAGGTCCAGCGCGTCGGTCAGGGCGATGACATCGGCGGCATAGGTGTCCATTTCGTTACCGGTTTCGGTCTGGTCCGAGCGGCCGTGTCCGCGCCGGTCGAAGGCGATCACGCGAAAATCCTTGTCGAGGAAATAGAGCATCTGGGCGTCCCATTCGTCGGCCGTCAGGGGCCAGCCGTGGTGGAACACGATGGGTTGCGCGTCGCGCGGGCCCCAGTCGCGGTAGAAAATCTGCGTGCCGTCGTCGGCGGAAATGTAGGTCATGGTCTGAGGTCCTTTGATGGAGGGAGATGTTTCGGCCCGCAGGCCCGAAGCGGTCAGCAGCGGTGTGGTCGCTGCAATCAACAGGCCCGTGCCACCGGCAATCGCGCAGCGACGGGTGAGCCGGATTGGTTCAGGTCCGGACATGGCGATTTCCCGAGATGACCAATTGACACGGGTCGGATTTTGGGAGCTTGCAGGTACGGTTGGCCTGGACGTGACCGCCGGTGAAACTGTCTACATTGATGATCCAAGAGGCGACGGCAACGGCCGCGACCGAGATGAGAAATAGGATCGCGCTCCAAGAAAGTATGGATTTCACTTTCACATGGGACATGGTTGGCTCCATTGCTGGGGTGATTTCCCCAAGTGAGATTTTCTGTGAACAGGTTTCGGGTTCCTGCGGCGAAGCGGGCCCTGCCGCAGGAGATTGCCAAATCAGCTGCCGCCGGCGGCGCGGGCCGCCGTATCGATCACGTCGGCGACTTCGTCGGGCTTGGTCAGAAACACGACATGGCTGCCGGGTACGTCGACAGACACAGCTCCGATCCGGTCGGCGGTGTGGCGCAGCAGTTTCGGGTCGATGGCCTTGTCCTCGCTTGCGATTACGGCCCAGCTCGGCTTTTCCTTCCACGCAGCGTGTTTCACCGGCGTTCCGAAGATTTCCATGTTGATGGGCACCTGGCTGTCCCGCAGGAAGGCAGCGTCCGCATCGGCGGTGTCGCCGGCAAAGCCAATCTTGAACTCTTCGAGGTTGACGAAGCCGAACCCGTCATCGCCGGTCTCGATGATGAATTCTGGCGGGGCGGGGATGTCAGAGAATTGGTCGCCCGTGGTCTCGCCCACGTCTGGGGCCAGCGCGGAGACATAGACGAGGCCTGCAACCTTGGGGTTGATGCCCGCCTCGGTGATGACCGTTCCGCCGTAGGAATGCCCGACGAGTATAGCCGGACCGTCCTGACGGTCAAGGATGCGGTCGGTGGCAGCCACGTCATCTGCGAGAGAGGTCAGCGGGTTCTGAACGATGCTGACACGGTAGCCGCGCGCGGTGAGGATGTCGTACACGCCGCGCCAGCCCGACCCGTCTGCAAAGGCGCCGTGAACGAGGACGACGGATTTGACCGGCTGTTCAGACAGGATCGTCTCTTGCGCGTTTGCGCTGGTCGTGATGGTCGCGGCGGCGGCAGCGGCGGCGACGGCAGTTCTGAGTTTCTTGGACATTTGAATGTTCCTTTGGTTGATATTGGCAGAGGTCCATAAAGGCCGTGGGAGGGCGGCTCTCCGGTCTGTTTTACTGGATGGCATCCCTGTCGCAGGCGTCGGCATCGTAGCGTTTTGACGCTGACGGGTGCTTGCAACTTTGGCGTATGGTTTGCTGGATACGCTGCAGCATGATTGAAGATTGGCGTTTTTTCGGCCAAGGCTTACCCAATATTTGAAAGAATATTTCATGTCCGGCTCGCTCGAATCAGCGCCGGTTCGGGTAAGCTTTTGTGCTGTCTGCTCCTTTCGGTCAGTTGATGCGTGACCGTAAATTATGCTTTTGACGCCGTTTTGATAATTAGGATAAAGTGAGATGTTGAATTGCGGAATTCAGGACAATGAAAAACTACAAGCTGACCGACTTCGATGCCGTGCTCGCGATCAGCCGCAGAGGATCGTTCCGGGCTGCGGCACTCGACATGGGAATGTCAACGAGCGCGCTCAGCAATGCGATTTCCAAGCTGGAAGGACAACTGGGCGTGCGCCTGTTCAATCGCACGACGCGCAGTGTCTCACTGACCGAGGCGGGGCACAGGTTTGTCGATCAGGTCAGCCCGGCGGTGCGGGATATCCACCAGGCTCTGGACACGGTCCGATCGCAACAGGAAACACCTTCCGGCACCGTGCGTATCAACACCTTCGTCACCGCTGCGCAGGAGATTCTTGAACCACTGATCCTGGAGTTCCTGAAGCGGTTTCCCCAAGTTCAGGTCGATCTCGTGACCGAAGGGAGTCTTGTGGACATCGTGGCGGACGGGTTCGATTTCGGGGTGCGCAGCAAAACCCTCGTACCGTCGGACATGATCGCGATTCCATTGGGGCCAGCGCGGCGGCATGCCGTCGTCGCCGCACCGTCCTATTTTGCGAACCGGGATGTGCCGCGCGTTCCGGCCGACCTGAAGGCGCATACCTGTATTCGCGTCCGCCTGCCGAACGGCGCGCTGTATCGCTGGCAGTTCGAATCCGAGGGCCAGCCGGTGCATGTGGACGTGGACGGGCCACTGACTCTGGACGAGGCCAGCCTGGCGCGCACCGCGGTCCTCGATGGAGTGGGCATCGGCTATTTCATGGAGTCGAACGTGCGCGCGGATATCGCGGCGGGCCGACTGGTGCGGATCCTAGACGATTGGACCCCGCCGGTTGCGCCGCTGTGCCTGTATTACCCCAGCCGGCGCAACCCGCCGGCCGCGTTCAAGGTATTCGTTGATCTTGCACGCGAGCTGGCCCGCTCGGCCCGGGCGGTGTGAAGATTGGCCGGGCTATCGCCGGAATGGGGCGATGGCGAAGGCGCTGGCAAGGTGGTCGATGAAGGCGCGAAGCGCCGAGGCCCTTGCGGTGTCGCGTGAGAACACGGCGTAGATCGTGCCCTCGACGGTCGAGATGTCGGGCAACACTCGCATCAGCTGGCCGCCTACAATATCCGGCATACAGGCATGTTCGGGCAGCAGCGCGACGCCCAGCCCCCTGATTGCAGCGTGCCGCAGGGTGGCGATGTCGCTCGTGACCAGCCGTGGAGAGACGTCGATGGTATGGGCTGTGCCATCCCGGTCGAAAAGCTCCCATACGCGGTTGTCGCCGGGCAGGCACAAGGTCGGTATGGTCTGCAGATCCCGAGGCGTCCGCAGTTGGCTCGTACCGGCAAGGGACGGCGCGGCAACAAGGATGCCACGCGACACGCCGAGCCGCCGCACGACGTGAGAGGCGCCGGCCTCGACCTGCGACCGCGCGCGGATCGTAATATCCACATCGTCCCTGACGAGGTCGAGCGGGCCCGCCATCGCGACCAGTTCGATCCGGACCTTGGGAAAGTCGATGAGAAAATCGGCTACGACTTCATCCAGCAGATCATCCAACAGGCCCGGCGGACACCCGACGCGGATGCGGCCCGACGGCCCGTCGGTGTCGCTTGCCGCGTGCCGGGCCGCATCGAATGCGTCGACCATCGTCTTGCCGTGATCCGCCACGATCCGCCCGGTTTCGGTGGGCCGCATGTTGCGCGTCGTTCGCTCGAGCAGGCGCACGCCCAGATCCTGCTCCAGCCGTGCGATGGCTTTGCTGAGGGTGCTTTTGGGAATGCCGAGATCCCGGGCGGCGGCTGCGAAAGAGCCTTTGTCGACGACTTTCCTGAAGCGGGCGAGGTCATCGAGGCTGGGCGTCTTAGACATGTGATTGTCCATCCGGGCAGACAGTGAAATGAAATTTGACGCCGTAGTGCAGACTGGTGCGCGCACATAGCTTTCCACGCGTCAAACAAAGGAAAGCGACATGACAGATCAAGATCCCGTCCGGCTGGCAATCGTCTATTACAGCAGTACCGGCAACACATTCACGATAGCACAGGAAATCGCCGCCGGCGCCGAAAAGCTCGGCGCCGCGGTCAGGATACGGCGGGTGGCGGAACTGGCACCCGACGCGGCAATAGATGCCACCCCGGCATGGCGGAAACACCTTGAGGCAACGCGTGAAGTTCCCGTTGCCACCCACTCGGATCTGGAATGGGCGGATGGCTTCGTTTTCGGCACGCCGACGCGTTTCGGCCTGCCGGCGGCGCAGTTGAAGCAGTTCCTGGATACCTGCGGCGGCCTGTGGATGAACGGGAAGCTGACCGACAAGGTCGTGAGTGCCTTCACAGGGGCCGGGAACGTGCATGGTGGGCAGGAATCCACCCTTCTGGCGCTGCACAACGTGTTCTATCACTGGGGCGCAATCATGGTGCCTCCGGGGTATACGGATCCTGCGATTCATGCCGCCGGGGGAAACCCGTACGGCACCAGCTTCACCGACGGACAAGGTGCGCCCCTTCCCGAGACGACGTTGCATGCGGCAAGGCACCAGGGGGCGCGGATGGCCACATGGGCGCAGGTGGTGCGTCGGGTCAGGGCGGCGTGACGGTGGGCGTGCGATCCGGTGGCCGCCGGGTCGCCAGCGTTGCGGGACGCCGGCCACGGGGGGCTCTTTCAGAATGCCAAGGGCGCGTTGTCCTTGACCTCTTTCAGCACGAAAAAAGTGCGGATCTGGCGAACGCCCGGCAGGGTGATGAGTTTGCGGCCGTGCAACAGGTTGAAACCTTCCATGTCCCGTGTCCTGATCTTGAGCAGATAGTCGAAATCCCCGGCTACCAGGTTGCAATCCAGGACCTCTTTCATTCCTCCGACGGTCTTCTCGAACTCGGAAAAGCTTTCGGGGGTGGACCGGTCCAGCACGACTCCGACCATCACGAGCGTCCCGAGCCCCACGCAGGCCGGAGCTATCTGCGCGCGGGCGGACGAGATGTATTTCTGTTCGATCAGACGCTGGGTGCGGCGGTGGCATGTCGCGGCGCTGACGTTCACCAGTCGAGCCAGGTCTGAATTGGCCATCCGCGCATCTTTCTGAAGCGCACGCATAATGTTTCGATCGATCCGATCGAGGTCCGGGCTAAAAGAATCTTCCGGCATTGTTCGGGTTTCCGCAGGTCTCGGGCGTTCTGATGCGCCTTGCTGCATCATCTAAGGCACAGTTCCGGATTCGAAGAAAGCGGGTTGTCGGTGCGTGGCCTTGCGGCATGGAGGGCGATGTCGGCTGGCGCAGTCCGGACTCAGGCGGTGTCATTGTACGTTTGATTTGGATGCGCCGGATCATGCGGACCGGAGGATGTCGTGCCCCCGATCCGCGGCGGGGATTGTTCATGCCCCGGCTGCCAGGGGTAGTTCGGCTCGCGCCAGACCGTGTTGCTGGCGGATCATGTCGGCGGCACGCTCTCCGATCACCACGCAGGGGGCCATCGTGTTGCCGGTGGTGATGCGGGGCATGATCGAGGCATCAGCGATGCGCAGGTTGTCGATGCCATAGACCTTGAGCTGATGGTCGACGACCGACATCTCGTCCCGTCCCATCTTGGCGGTGCAGGACTGGTGCCAGTATGTGACTGCCGATTTGCGGATGAAATCGGCCATCGCCTTTCGATTTCGGCCGCCGGGCGCGACCTCCTGCCGAACGAGCGGACTAAAGGCCGCGTGGTTGCCAATCTCGCGGCACATCTCGACGGCGGCAAATGCGGTTTCGAGGTCCTCGGGTTCGCTGAGCGCATTCGGCTCGATCAGGAGCGGATCGTCGGCATCTGGCCCCGACAGCCGCAGGCGGCCCCGGCTTTTCGGCTGGGCCAGGCCCGCGAACATGGTCCAGCCATGGGGCGGCGTTTCGATGCCCGCTTCATCTGGCGCGGGCACCGGGAATTCGAGCTGGCATTGCAGGATATCGGGCTGTTGGAGGCGCGCAGAACTTTGCCAGTAGAGCGTGGCCTCGCACCCGCCGCCGCCGACGCCCTCGGGCTTGTGATAGGCCCAGGTGCAGCCGAAGGCGAGGTGGTCCTGGTGGTTGCGGCCGACGCCGGGAAGGTCGCGCACGGTCCGGATGCCATGAGCGGCAAGCTCGTCCTCGGGGCCGATGCCCGATTGCATTAGGACTTTCGGGGTCTGGATGGCGCCAAGCGACAGGATGGTCTCGCAGCGCGCGCGGAACTGCCGGGGCTTGCCGTCGAGCAGGACTTCGACGCCTGTGGCCGACGTGCCATCCAGCAGGATGCGGTAGACGAGGGCGCCAGGCAGAACGGTCAGGTTGGGCTGGTGCATCACGCGGTGGGTGTAGGAGAGGAACACCGACTGGCGCCAGCCGTCGCGGATGCGAAGATCCGCGATAGCGGCCCCGCCGACGCCTTCCATCATCGCCCCATTCGGGCTGTCGAAGACCGGGATGCCCATGTGCCTGGCAGCCTCGAGCATCGCGCGGGCGACGGGCTGGGGCGAGGCGGGTTGTTCGACGTGGACAGGGCCACCCGTGCCGCGCCGTTCGGCGTCGGGCGCGCCTTGCCAATCCTCGATGCGGCGGTAGTAGCCGAGGATGGACCGGTACCCCCAGGCGGCGTCGCCGGATTTGGCGGCGAAGTGATCCCAGTCTTCCTTGTGGCCCCGGGCCCAGACCATGACGTTGATACTCGATCCACCGCCCAGGCCCTTGCCCATGCTGAGCGGAAGCCTGCGGCCATTGAGGGTCGGGCAGGGTTCGCCCGAGAACCCCCAGTCGCGCTGGCTGCCGAGGTTCAGGGGCCACAGGGCCGGGTTGGAGACCGTGTCTGCCGTATCGTCGCCGCCGGCCTCGAGCAGGAGAACGCTGACTTCCGGCTGTTCGGCCAGCCGAGCCGCGACGACCGAGCCGCTGGACCCGGCGCCACAGACGATGAAGTCATATTCGGGGCGAAGCGCTCGGCGCAGGGCTTTCTGGTTGTCCAAGACGGCGAGGTCGTGCCGCGTCAGGGTCGGATTGGTGTCCATGCAGGGTTCTCCGTGGGATGGCTGTGGTGGTTGTTGCGGCACACAGCGAACAGACCACCATCGGTGGTTTCACCGTTCACCGGAATGGACGATGCGACGCCGCAAGTTGGCCATTCGGCCCGGCGCCGGGGTTATGGGTTCCGACGCGCAAAGAGACGGGCGCTCAAACGGTCGGAACGGTACCGCCGTCGATGGTGTACTCGGCGCCCGTGATCGTGGCCGCGCGGTCCGACGCCAGGAAGGCGATCAGGCTTGCGACCTCTTGCGGTTTGGTCGGGCGGCCGATGGGAATGCCACCGAGCGACTGCATGATGATCTGCTTGCCGCCTTCGAAGTCGGTTCCTTGCTCTTCGGCGAGGCGCTGGGCGAGACGCACCGATGCCTCGGTTTCGATCCAGCCGGGAGAAACGCGCAGGACCCGGACGCCTTTCGGAGAGACCTCCTTGGACAGACTTTTGCTGTAGGCGGAAAGAGCGGCTTTGGCCGCGGCATAGGCTGTCGTCGCCTCCGGCAGAGGCAGGACGCGTTGGATCGAGGTGACGTGGATGACGACACCATGGCCTTGGGCCACCATCTCGGGCACCAACACTCGGTCAAGCCGAACCGAAGGAAAGAGGTTCAGGTCGAGCTCTGTTTGCCACTGATCGTCATCGAGCGCCGCGTGGCCGCCGCCCGGCGCGGATGACCCGCCGACCATGTGGACGACGATGTCGATGCCGCCCAGTTCTTCCCGGACCGCATCGGCAACCGTCTTGCAGCCTTTCGGTGTCGTCAGGTCTGCGGCGACGAATGCGTCTGCATTCATCAGCTCAGGGCGCGAGCGCGCGGTCGTCAGGACTTTTGCGCCGAGCGTTTGCAGCAGTTCAACAGTCGCGGCTCCGGCACCTTGGGTGCCCCCGGTCACGAGTGCGCGCTTACCAGTAAGGTTGAGAAAATCGGTCATGATCTGAGCTCCAGATTTATTGCTGAATGTTTCTTTCTGGAAAATTTAAGGGACGTCGTGTGTTTGGAAAATATGGATTAAATGGCATGCGCTGTCTTGAAAACCGGGATAATGTCCGGGAGGTTACGGCAGACTGATTATCCTGAATTCTGGAATTCGGCGTGTAGTTTTATCCCTATTATCGAATTTTCATCTTCACTTAGGTTACCTGTTGGCGCGGCCGTCAGAGGGTTGTCGCGCCTTGGACCGCAACAGGAGAATGATGATGAAGCTCGAACTACCGGCAGTGATCGCCCAATATTTCTCGGCCGACAAAAAGGGCAACGCGCACGCGCTAGCGGAATGCTTTACCGATAACGCGATCGTTGTCGATGAAGGCAATACGTACAAGGGTCGGGAGGCGATACGGCAGTGGATGGCCAACGCCTCGACGCAATATACCTACACCGTGGAACCATTCTCGCTGACCGAGGAAGGAGATCGCATTATCGTAACCAGCCATCTCGTTGGCAATTTCCCGGGGAGTCCGGTCGATCTGCGGTATCTGTTCCGTCTGGAAGGAGACAAAATAGCTGAGTTGGAAATAATTCCCTGACGCGACTTGTTGCCCGGAGCGGTACAACCGAACGCCGTGGAATTGGGGGTCCGGTCGTGATGCCTGCACTGGATTGGAGCTGACCGGACCTTCGCAACATATACCATGAATGTCCGCTAATGGGATGTACCGGCTGCTTCACCCAGCAGGTTAGGCTCTGCCTATTTCTGCAGATAGGAGAAGTAGCATGGCGAAGATAGGCTTTGATGGACTGATGTCGATTGGTGTCGATATCGGCAAGGACACATTCCATTTGGTGGGTTTCGATCATTTGGGGCAGCGGGTTCTGCGAAAGCAGATCAAGCGATTAGCGTTGGTGGCAACCTTTGAGAAGTTGCCACGTTGTATTGTGGGCATGGAGGCATGCCTGAGCGCACACTTTGTGAGCCGGACATTGCGCGAGATGGGCTTTGAGCCAAGGATCATCCCTGCGATCTATGTGAAGCCTTTCAACAAAGGGCAGAAGAACGACTACAACGACGCTGAGGCAATCGCCGAAGCCGCGCTTCGGCCCAACCTGCAGACGGTTTCCGAGAAGAGCCAGGACCAGCTCGACCTGCAAGCACTGCACCGCGTCAGATCACGGCTGGTGTCTCGTCGAACAGCGACGATCAATCAGATCCGCGCGTTTCTGATTGAGCAAGGCATTACTGTTCGAAAGGGGCTGCGCGCCTTGAAGAACTCGTTCGAGACGATCCTGGAAGAACGCAAAGACGAAATATCGCCGCGTATGCGGTCTATTCTGATCGGTCTCTACGGTGACTGGATGTGGATGGATGATCGGATCGAGAAGGTGACGCAGGAGATCGAAGAGATCAGTCGAACCGAAGAGAACTGCGTGAATGTCATGACGGTGCCCGGTATCGGTCCAATGATCTCAACAGCGATGGTAGCAGCAATCGGTGAAGGTGAGGCGTTTGATCGCGGGCG
>NZ_PPFE01000018.1 GCF_002917925.1 Roseovarius confluentis
GGTAGAGACGCTTGCGCTTCTTGTGGCGCTGAGGTTGCTGCAGCCCTTCCTCGCTCCAGAGGCGCTCCACCTTCTTATGATTCACCCGCCAGCCTTCAATCCGCAGCAGTTCGGCGACCTTGCGATAACCATTGCGGCCATAGCTCTTGGCAAGGCGGATTTTTTCGTGTTGACCGTCTAACCGGATCGAGGGCTCGCACCGACCGACGCGGAAGCGAGAGAAGCCCATGGGCCGGTTCAAATCGCCAAGGCAGGCGCAGCGTTTCCTGTCCGCCCATGACCAGATCAATACGATACTCTGACCTCGACGCTATCGTCTTTCCGCCACCTCATACCGCCACGCCAGATCCGATGCCTTTGATCTGTAGCAGAGCTATGCCCTCAAAATGACCACGTGATCAAAGTCAGATGGAGCGCTGACGGGCAGCGAAGAACAAGTTGACAGTCCCGGATCACGGTTTCCGAGCAGGCCAGGCGCTCCCCGGAAACAAACCTCCAGATAGCCAAAAATTGCAGTGAAACCGCCCAAAATGCGTGCAGCCAGTTCGCGCCATTGCTCTCCCTCGAAACCGGAGCTTTAAAAAACACCATGAATTAAAAAAGTTTATCCAGAAAATCTAAAACCAACATTTGAGTAATTCAGGGAAACCCGCTTGCGTTGCCTTCAGAGGCGCGAAGACGTCTCGCTGAAAGGAACACGACCGACAGTCTTCGTGACGGTCTTCCAACAAGGAGAATTAAATGCGTTTCTGCAACTTAACCTCGGTTTTCGCAATCTCGGCAACTTGTCTGGCCGGAGCGCCCGCGCTGTCCCAGCAAGTTCTGGATGTGGGTGTCGCCTCGAACGTCAACACATTCGATCCTGCCAGGACGAAGATTGGTGAGGAATATATCATCGATTTCCTCGTCTATTCCGGCCTGACGGAAATTGACGGTCAGGGCGGTGTGTTTCCCGATCTTGCCGAAGACTGGTCGGCAAGCGAAGATCAGACCGTCTGGACGTTTACGCTGCGCGAAGGAGTCACTTTCCATGACGGAAGCGCTTTCGAACCGGAGGATGTCAAAGCCACCTTCGAGCGTATCATGGACGAAGCGGTCGGCTCTACCATCCGGGTCAATTTCTCAATCGTCGACGAGATCACAATCGATGATCCTCGAACCGTGACGTTCCACCTGTCTCAGCCTTATTCGGGCTTTCCGGAATTGCTGGGAGACCGTCAGGCAAGGATCGTCCCCCGGGACAAGGTCGACATGCTGGCCTCCGAGCCCATCGGGACCGGCCCCTTCAAGTTTGTCTCCTACACACCCGGCGACAACATCGCTCTGGAAAAGTTCGATAGTTATTACAAGCAAGGCCAACCGCAGCTAGATGAAGTAAATCTTCGCATTATGCCCGAAAGTGCCGCCAAGATCTCAGCGATCGAGACTGGCGAACTCGATCTCATCTGGTCGGTTCCGATGGAAGCGGTAGAAGGTCTGGGCGAAAACGAGGATGTCCGTATCGACTCAATCGCCACCTCGACGTGGGACGGGCTCATCATGAATGCGTCGGAGCCGCCCTTCGATGATCCGAGGGTTCGCAAAGCGGTGCTCATGTCATTGGACAAGCAGGCACTTGTTGAGTTCGCCCTTTTCGGGAACGGCACGCCGACCCATTCGATGATCCCGCCGACACATCCCTATTTCAACGATGAAATCGCAATTTCCGGGCCAGATGTCGAAGGCGCTCGAGCGCTGCTTGCAGAAGCCGGATACGAAGATGGCTTCGACATAACGCTTTACCTGCCCGTCGGGCGACCGACGCGCGAACGATTGGGTGTCGCCGCGCAGCAATACTTGGCAGAGATCGGTATTAACGCGGAACTGCAGCGAGTGCCCTGGGATCAGTTCATCAAGGAAATTGAGGGTAAAGCTGCTTTCTTCGCTGACGGGTTCTATTCGCGTCCGACCATCGATGCCTCGATCTATCCCTGGTTTCATTCCGAAGGGAGTTGGAACACCCAGCTTTGGCACTATTCGAACGAGGAGATCGATTCGGTTCTGGATGCAGCGCGCGCCGCGACCAGCGAGGAAGAGCGGACACAACTCTACAAAGAGTTCCAGGCTCTTGCCAACGAAACGCCCGCCGGCGCAATCGCCTATGTTCAGGATCACATGAATGCCGTTCGGACCGAGGTGGACGGGTTCTCTTCGTCCGCGATGCTTTGGCTTGATTTGCGCGAAGTTTCGATCAGCGAGTAACTCCATTCATGTCGCGGGGCGTTTCGGCGTCCCGCTGACCCATTCAATTCTTCTACCGACCGAGCAGCGCACTCAGGAGCAAAACGATGTCGATCTACATTCTTCGACGACTTATGGGGATCACAGGGGTATTGGTCGTGATCTCCATGCTCGTTTTCGCGATCACCCAGATCATGCCCGGTGACGTTGCGAACGTGCTGGCGGGGCAGTTTGCCGATGATGCTACGATCGCCGCGATCGAAGAGCGCCTGGGTCTCAAGGATCCGTTCTACGTACAATATTTCAACTGGGCCGTTTCCGCGCTTCAAGGTGACTTCGGCGAGTCGATGGTCATGGAGCAGCCGGTTTCCCCGATGATCGCCGAAGCGTTTGGCCGATCTCTGGTGCTGGCATTCTTCGCATTCATTCTGGTTGTCATCTTCGGGATCGGCATCGGGGTCTGGTCAGCCGTTCGCAGGGACAAACCGACCGATCACGCGCTGTCGATGTTCTCCTATCTCGGCATCTCCGTTCCGGAATTCTTCTGGGGGATCGTCTGCGTCCTGCTCTTCGCGCGGCTGCTTGGCTGGTTACCCTCCGGCGGAGCCGGAAACCTGAGCGAAGATGGGCTGTTGGGGTGGTCCGCCCATCTCGTGCTGCCCGTTCTGACGCTGACCTTCACCTTGGTTGCGCACGTTTCACGACTAACACGGTCTTCAATGATCGAGGCACTTGACAGCCAATACGTTCTGAACGCCCGGGCCAAGGGATTGCCAGAGCGGCACATCGTGCGCGGTCATGCGCTTCGCAATGCCCTGCTTCCCTCCATCACGGTTCTTGCGATCGATGTCGGCTGGCTGCTTGGCAACATTGTCGTTGTCGAGGCGGTGTTCTCCTATCCTGGGCTCGGCCGGCTACTGTTATTTGCGATCGAGCGGCACGACTTGCCGCTGATCCAAGCGGGAATTCTCGTGATCGCGTTGGTCTATTGCCTCGCCAATCTCGCTGCCGACCTCCTTTATGCTTTCCTCAATCCGAAGATTCGATATGGCCAACTCTGAAAACCCAGTTCCTGCCCGCCAAGCCCGTTTCGGCGGTAGCACGGCGGTTCAAATAGCGCGGCGCCTGCGTCGAGCTGACGGCAAGCTCTTGGTGGGCGGTGCGATGCTTGGTGTACTCATTGCCCTTTCGCTGCTGGCTCCTTTCATAATCCCCTATGATCCGGTCGCGCTTGATATTACGTCCCGGTTGCAGCCGCCGTCGACAGCTCACTGGCTTGGAACCGACGAATACGGCAGGGACGTTCTCAGCCGGATTCTCATGGGCGGAAAGTTGTCATTGGGACTTGGTTTCGCGGCGACCGCGGTAAGCCTCTTGCTGGGCGTGCCGCTGGGGCTGTGGGCCGGATACCGCGGCGGGCGCTATGAAGAACTGATCCTGCGCGGTTGCGACGTTCTGATGTCCTTCCCCCCAATCATGCTCGGGCTGCTCATTCTGGCCGTGACGCCACCGGCAATGTGGAAACTGATCATCGCCGTTGGCATTGTCTACGTCCCGGCCACGGTGCGGCTTACCAGAGCGGTTACGCTCGAAATAGTCTCGGAAGAGTTTATCCTGGCAGCGCGCGTGCGTGGCGAGCGCAACAGTTACATCCTTCTCAAGGAGATCCTGCCGAATGCGATGGCCCCGATCGTGGTCGAGGCAAGCCTGCGTGTGACATTCGCGATCCTGCTCGGCGCTGCATTGTCCTTCATCGGACTGGGAGCGCAACCTCCTTCGTCGGATTGGGGACTGATGATCTCGGAAGCTCGCCCCTTGCTGGATAGTGCTCCTTGGATTGCCCTGGCTCCGGGATTCGCCATGGGTCTGACAGTAATCGCCGTCAATCTTTTGGGAGACGGTCTGCGCGCGACGTTCGACCCCAAATTGCGGCGGCATAACTGAACCCTCCTCACCCCTAGATATGGCTGAACCATGCGAACACTCCGAGATTTCACCTCCGATTCCGCCCATTGGGTGAAGGAACAGACCAAAGTTGACAAAGGCGCGACCTTGCTCTCAGTCGAGGAAATGTCCCTCGCCTATGACAGCGACGCCGGACGCATCTCTGCCCTGTCATCCGTAAGTTTCGACCTGAAAGCGGGGCGCACGATGGCTCTGGTGGGCGAGTCCGGTTCGGGAAAATCCTCGGTTGCCAAGGCTCTTATGGGGCTGCTGGGTTCAAACGCGTCTCTCAAGGGACGTGCCAAGTTGCTCGGAACCGACTTGCTGAGCCTGCCCGAAGAACAGCACGTGCAGTTCCGTGGCCGTGACATCGGCATCGTGTTCCAGGATCCTTTCACGTCTTTGAACCCAGGGATGCGGGTGGGTCAGCAAATCGCGGAGCCACTGATCTGGCACTACGGCGCGGACCCTGAAGAGGCGATGCGGCGTACTGTGGCGGCTCTTGCAGCGATGGGAATGCCGGATCCGGAGCAGGTGGCGACTGCTTATCCGCACCAATTGTCCGGCGGGATGCAGCAGCGAGCGCTGATCGCGGGGGCGCTGATCTGCGACCCCAAACTGCTGATCCTGGACGAGCCTACCACTGCGCTGGACGTGACGGTCGAGGCGCGGATTCTGGAGCTGCTTGAGCAGACCCGAAATGACCGCAATCTTTCGATGTTGTTCATTACCCACAATCTGGGCGTGGTGAACCGGATCGCGGACGATGTATGCGTGCTGTATGCCGGTGAGGTGATCGAAATCGGCCCGAAAGACAAGGTTCTGGGAAATCCTTCGCATCCTTATACCCGGGGGCTTTTGGCTTCGTTGCCGCTGTTGAGAGGTGAACGCCGGCGCATCGCGCCAATCCCTGGCGGATTTCCGGATCTTCGGACACGTCCGTCGGGCTGCATTTTCGCCGACAGGTGCCCATTCGCTGAGGCGGACTGTACCTCGACACGCCAGAGTTTGCGGGCGCTCCGACCTGGGCACGAGGTAAGGTGTTGGAAATCCGAGAGTACCGGAGCGTGGCCAGAGGTGAAGCGCAAGGGCACGCGCGCTCGCCCGGTTGCCAGTGATACGCCCATTCTCGAAGCTCGGGGTCTGCGCAAAGTCTATCATCGTCGGGTTCCCGGAGGGGGCGTCACCTGGGAATGGAAGGCAGGCATTCTGCCTTTGCCGACGTTGCAGACCGAAGCGCTGGCCGCGGTCGATGGCATTGACCTGCGCTTGGAACGTGGTGAAATACTCGGCATCGTCGGTGAAAGCGGGTCGGGCAAGAGCAGCTTTGGGCGCACCATCTTGCAACTGAACGGTGCATATTCCGGCCAGGTTCTGTTCAACAACGGCGACGTGACCAATCTGACCGAGGCTGAGCTGACAGATCTGCGCAGCAAGACGCAAATGGTTTTTCAGAACCCGGATAGTTCGCTCAACCCGCGACGGAGGGTTGGCGAGGCCATTGCCCGTGCCATGCGCCTGCATGACAAAGTGGGCGGCGGTACCCGCGAGGACGTGGAGCGGCTGATTGAAAGGGTCGGATTGCCGCAAGGTTATTACGACCGGTATCCAAGTCAGCTTTCGGGCGGCGAAAAGCAACGGATCGGCATTGCGCGCGCTCTGGCTACGGGGCCGGAATTCATCGTGTGTGACGAGCCTGTCTCGGGCCTCGACGTTTCGGTTCAGGCGACGATCCTGAACTTGCTGGAGGAACTCCGTGACGAGTTGGGACTGAGTTATGTCTTCATCTCGCACGACCTCGCCGTGGTTGGGCATCTCTCTGACCGGGTTGCCGTCATGTATGCCGGCAGGATCGTCGAAATCGGGCAAGCCAGCCAGGTACAGGCGCCGCCGTTCCACCCTTATACAGAGGTGCTTTTGGAATCTGCGCCTGATCCTCGACCCTCGGCAGTTCGCCGAGAAAACAAGTTGCAAATGCGCGGCGATACGGTGTCACGAAGCCCTGCCGGTTGCGCGTTCGCGGCCCGATGCCCGCGCAAGATCGGAACGATCTGCGAAGAGACCGCTCCGCCCCTAAGGACCTTCGATGGCGGGCACACTATCGCCTGCCATATCAGTCCGGACGATCTGGTGCGGTCGCCTCAATATCCCGAAAGCGAAAAGGACAGAACAAGTGACAGTCAGTAAAGCGCAGCGACCCTCAGTGACGGCACCCAAAAACGGGCATGGAAGTCTCCTATTCTCTGAGGTTTGTCATGACCTCGACACTCTCGTCGCAGACATTGCCGTGCTGGGAATCCCTTACGGCTCTGCTTATACCCAAGCCGAAGTTTCCAACGATCAGTCGAATGCGCCGACCCATGTGCGCCAGGCCAGTGATCGAGCCGTGAGGTCTCCGGAGCGGTATGATTTCGACACTGGTGGTCCGCTTTTGATGAATAGGGATATCAAGTTCGTCGATTGCGGAGATGCTGCCGCATATCCAGACCAGCCAGGCTCGTCCTACGAGAATGCGGAAAGCACCATGCGGAAAATCCTTGCGGCGGGTGCTCTCCCACTCGTTATCGGCGGGGATCACGGCGTGCCGATACCGGTCCTGCGTGCGTTCGACCAAGAGGAAGGTCCGATCACCCTGATACATATCGACGCGCATCTTGACTGGCGTGACGAGGTCGAAGGCGTGCCGGATGGCTATTCCAGCCCGATCCGGCGTGCGTCTGAGATGAATCATATCGGCGATATTTTCCAGATCGGAATTCGTGCCCAGGGATCTGCTCGTCAAGAAGAAATCGACATCGCCCAAGCATACGGCGCGAATATAGTGACAGCATGGGAGCTTCACGAAAAGGGCATGCCGGCAATTCTTGACCGTATTCCCGACGGCGGTCGCTATTACATCTCCATCGATGCGGATGGAATGGACCCGTCTGTCATGCCAGGAGTGAACGGCCCGGCTTTTGGCGGAGTTACATACATGCAGGCCTGGCAGTTGATTCATGGCCTTGTTGGAAAAGGCCGTGTCGTTGGCATGGATGTGGTCGAGATCACACCGGCCAAGGACGTGAACCGGTTCAGCGCAATCGCGGCCTGCAGGTTGTTCGTGAATCTGATCGGCGCGGCGATCAAGGCGGATTATTTTCCAGACGCGGGGCACAAACCTGCCACCCCGTAATCGGTTGGAGCCAAGGGCAGGGCCTGGCCCAAAGATACCGCCGGGCCCTATTGTCTTGAGCAGATGCAGCCGAGATCTCAAGCCAGCATGGTGCCGGCTATTATGTTGCGCTGAACTTCGGATGAGCCCTCGTAGATGCGCAGAATCCTGGCGTCTCGTACCAGGCGCTCGATGCCGGTCGAGGTGGCGAAGCCATAGCCCCCATGTATCTGCAACGCTTTGTCCGTAATGCGCCCCACCGCTTCTGACGCGTAAAGTTTCGCGAGCGAAGCCTCGCGCGAAAATCGTTTTCCGCAGGCACGTATCCTCGCCGCGTTCAGGCCCATGAGCCGCGCAGCTTCCAGATCGGTGGCCATATCTGCAAGCATCCACTGCAAGCCCTGAAACCTAGCGATGGGTCCGCCGCCCACCTTGCGCTCCTGCATCCAGTCTCGGGAGGCGCCCAGGGCCACTCGGGCGATTCCGGTCGCCGTGGCAGCAATTTCGACACGGCCATTGTCGAGAACCTTCATCGCGGTTTTGAAGCCGGTACCCTCTGGCCCCAGACGTGCGCTTTCCGGAACGGCAACGGCATCGAGCGTTACCTCGAATATTTGTCCGCCCCTTATGCCCATAGTCGGCTCTGGAGGACCGACTTTCAGCCCCGGAGTATCTTTCGGTACAATGAACGCGGACATACCGCGGTTGGCCGCGTGCGGGTCGGTGACCGCGAAGACCACTATAAAATCGGCGACACCGGCGTTGGAGATAAAATGTTTCAGGCCCGACAGAACGTAGCCTTCGGCACTACGTCGTGCGTGGGTGGTCATGTCGGCCGGGTTCGATCCCGCTGCAGGTTCCGTCAGAGCGAATGCACCAAGCGTACGGCCAGAGGCCGCGTCGGGCAGCCAATGCGCTTTCTGCTCGTCGCTGCCGCCAATCAGGATTGCGTCCGTGGCGAGGAAATGCGCCGTCAGCATCGAGCAGGTCGAGGCACAGGCCCCGGCAACCTCCTCGATGGAGAGATAGAGCGCGATCGGAGAAACCCCGGCTCCACCCCAGCGCTCGGGCAGGTTCATGCCAGCCAGGCCCATTTCACCGAGGGCATGCATG
Organism: Roseovarius confluentis; assembly: GCF_002917925.1. Lineage (GTDB taxonomy): Bacteria > Pseudomonadota > Alphaproteobacteria > Rhodobacterales > Rhodobacteraceae > Roseovarius > Roseovarius confluentis. The sequence continues at coordinate 8,429 of NZ_PPFE01000018.1, forward strand.
TTGAATGCCGAAAAAACTGCCTCGCGATCTATTCGGCCAGAGTCCGGCGCAAGCACCTCGCGTGCGAAGCGGTTCACTTCGGCGGCGACGGCGATGTCGTCAGCGCTTGCGAAAGGGGTGGCGCTTGGTGGCAGGTCAAAGGCTGGGCTTAGGGTCATCGTCGGATTTCCATCAATCTGGGTTTCCTCGCAAATTGACATTCCCGCATGAATAACCAAAATATTCCTTTGGAATAAGTGGAATAAGAATTGTTGATACGCTTCACGCTGCGCCAGCTTAAATACTTCATAGCCGCAGCCGAGGCTGGGTCCACACTCCGCGCGGCGCAGAAACTCAATGTCAGCCAACCGGCGATCTCTGTCGCTATTGGCCAGCTTGAGGAAATATTTGGGCAGAAACTCTTTATCCGGCGCCATAGCCAGGGGGTAGATTTAACCCCTTATGGCCGCCGCAAGCTCAACTCGGCCCGGGAATTGATGGCGCAGGCCAATGCGTTTAACGAGTCGGGTGAAGGCGAGGTTCTGTCCGGGGAACTGGAGCTTGGCGTGTTCTCGACGCTGGCCCCGGCCTATGCTCCGGGCCTTTTGTCGGCTTTCAGAAAGGCATATCCACAGATCCGGGTACGAATGCGAGAGATGGACCTCGAACAGATCCAGGGGAATCTTTCGCTGGGCCGGATCGAACTTGCGCTGCTTTATCAGCTTGAACTCGGCGGCGGTTTCGAGAGCCTTCCGTTGGCCGATTTCTGGCCATACGCGGTGCTTCCCGCCGGGCATCCACTGGCTGAAAAAGAGGTCGTGGACCTGCGTGAATTGGCTGATTATCCCTTGGTCCTGATAAATTTGCCGCAGAGCCGGGACTATTTCATTTCGCTATTCCGCCAGGTCGATGCCATCCCCGAGGATGTCATCAACTGCAACTCGATCGAGACATTGCGCGGGATGGTGGCGAATGGCTTTGGCGTTTCAGTGCTGGTGACGCGTCCGAGCCATTCCCTCAGCCATGACGGTTTGCCTCTGGTCTACCGGCCTCTTGTTAATCCCGTGCCGCCGCACCGGGTTATCCTGGCCTTGCCCGGCGTGCCGGTCACGCCGGCGATGCAGGCGTTCATCAGCGTCGCCCGAGACTGGTTTGCGTCTCTGTCCAAAGATACGGGAAATGCAGGCGACTGGAGACAGCGTCGCCCCGAATTATAGGATTACCTTATCCAGACAATCCAAAAACAATAGTTTTTATTTCCGAAAATTGTTGTTCTTCTCCTTCCGAACAGTGCGGTGTGTCGTATCGGCCATCGAGCTTCTGACCGTTATGTCCGGAGGTCCAATGATATCTAAGAAAGCAAATCAACGTATTGTCCGAGCCGCGCGGGGACCCGAGTGTACAGCGCGGAGCTGGCAGACCGAGGCGCCCTTGCGGATGCTCATGAACAATCTGGACCCCGAAGTCGCTGAAAATCCCGAGGAACTGATTGTCTATGGCGGGCGCGGCCGCGCCGCCAGAAACTGGGAAGCGTTCGACCGGATTGTCGGAACCTTGCGCGAGATGTCCGATGAAGAAACCCTCTTGATCCAGTCTGGCAAACCGGTTGGCGTGCTGAAGACACATGCAGACGCCCCCCGGGTCATGATTGCCAACAGCAATCTCGTCGGGAAATGGGCGACGACTGAGGTATTCGACGAACTCGAGCGCCAAGGCTTGATCATGTTCGGTCAGATGACAGCAGGTTCTTGGACCTTCATCGGTTCGCAAGGCATTGTCGGTGGTACTTTTGAAACCTTCGTCGAAGCGGGACGGCAGCACTTCGGAGGAGACCTGTCGGGAAAATGGCTGCTTACCGGAGGTCTTGGCGGCATGGGTGGGGCCCAACCGCTTGCCGGCGTGATGGCGGGCTGTTCTGTTCTGGCGGTCGAGATGCGAGCTTCGCGTATCGCGCGCAGAATCGAGAGTGGCTATCTGGAACGTCAGGCCGAGACCCTGGGCGATGCTCTGGAGATGATCCGGCAGGCCAAGGCGCGCGGCGAAGCGGTTTCTGTGGGGATCGTCGGGAATGCGGCCGAGGTTTACGAGCAGATTCTCGAAGGAGACATGTTGCCGGACCTCGTCACCGACCAGACTGCCGCCCATGATCCGCTTCACGGGTACATTCCGGCGGGCTGGACCCTTGCGGAATGGGAAAAGCAACGCGAAAACGATCCTACCGGGACGATCAAGGCCGCGAAAGCGACAATGGCGCGACAGGTTCGTGCGATGCTCGCCTTTCGCGACCGGGGTATTCCGGTCTTTGATTACGGGAACAATATCAGGCAGATGGCGCTTGAAAGTGGCATTGAGAACGCCTTCGACTTTCCTGGCTTCATTCAGCAGTATATCCGACCACAATTCTGTCGAGGGCGGACCCAGTTTCGTTGGGTGGCCCTGTCGGGCGAAGTCGAAGATATCCGCGTCACCTCGGCGGAGCTCAAGAATGTCGTCAAGGATCAGGCCTTCACTCGCTGGATAGATATGGCGGAATCTCGGATCAAGTTCCAAGGGCTGCCATCGCGCAGCTATTGGATGGGACTTCAGGACAGGGTTGCCGCCGGTCTGGCCCTCAACCGGATGGTTGCCGAGGGCAAGGTTGCCGCCCCGATTGTGGTCACGCGGGACCATATCAGCTCGGGTTCCGTGGCCAGCCCGAACCGTGAAAGCGAGGGTATGCTGGACGGGTCGGATGCGATTGCCGACTGGCCAATGCTCAACGCGCTGTCGGCCTGTGCGAGTGGTGCGACATGGATGTCTCTTCATCACGGCGGCGGTGTCGGCATCGGTTACTCGCAACATGCCGGGTTCGCCTGCGTCGCAGATGGCTCGGAAGCGGCGGCTCGCCGGATCGCGCGCGTGCTGGGAAATGACTCCTCCGTTGCGATTTTCCGTCATGCGGATGCCGGCTATGAGCAAGCCGCAAAGACGGCGCGCGATGAATGTATCTGGCGTCCATACGAGAGTGCGACCTTCCCTCGTGCCTGAACATAACGACGCAAGCATAAGCGCGCGGATAGCTTCATGGGCGTCGGAAATCCGGGCCGCAGACCTCCCTGACGAGGTTCGCAGCGCAGCAGTGACCGCGATTGTCGATACTGTCGGCGTCATGATTGCGGGTGCGGACACGCGGCCGGCAGGCTTTGCCCACCGGGTGGCCATGGAGACCTGTGCACCAGGGGACTGCCAGCTTGTCACCGGTGGAGCTCTGGCAGGCGCCGGCGCGGCAATGGTCAACGCAACCTCTGCCCATGCGCTAGATTTCGACGATAACTGCGATGCCGGCGTGGTCCACGCCTCGGCGGCAGTTCTTCCTGCAGCACTTGCTTCGGTCCAAGCCGTCAACGGTGACGGAGATGCCCTTATTGGCGCGCTCGCCGCCGGGTTGGAGGCCCAATTCGCCTTGTCCGAGGTGTTGGGCCCGGACATCTATCACCGCGGCTGGTGGACCTCGGCCCTTCTGGGCCGGGCGGGCGCGGCGGTGGCTTCGGTCGTTGCCGGAGGAGGTGATGCAGGCTGCATGACCTGCGCTTTGGGACTCGCCCTTGCGGATGCCGGCGGCGGAAAGGTTTCCTTCGGAACTGATGCCAAACCGTTGCTCTTGGGGCGCGCCGCAAAGATCGGCGTGGAATCCGCTTGGCTTGCGATGGCCGGAGCCGGCGGGCCGGCTTCCGTGGTCGAGAAAAAAGCTGGTCTGGCAGATTTGATTGGGGTCGACGGGTTGAGCCACGGTCGTGCCGGCGGTCCCGAAGATTGCGGGTGGCGCATTTTGTGTCCCGGTATCGACATCAAGCGTTTTCCAGTCTGCCTGTCCAGTCACGCGGCGATAGACGCGCTTGAGTTCATTATTGAACAACACGACATCTGCCCGGATGAAATCGCGCAGATCGAAGTCGATGCGCCCCCTCTTATCTGGTCCAACCTCATCCATCCCGACCCAGCAAACAGCCGGGAGGCTCAGTTCTCCATGCCTTTTGCGCTGGCGGCGACCGTTTGCTTCGGGCGGATCACATTGGACACGCTAGAGCGCTTTGACGATCCTTGCATCAAGCAGATTATGCAGCGGACCGTACCTCTTTCGACGACTGAATGGAACACGCCAGAGCGCAAGGCGAAAGCTGCCGAGGGTGCCCGCATCCGGTTACGCACGGCAGATGGCAGATCCTTCTGCGCGGCCTGTGACAAGGCGCGGGGCGGTCGTAACATGCCGCTGTCCAAAAGCGAGATCGACGACAAGTTTCTCGCCTGCGTTGCGCCGGTAACGGGCAAGTCGCTCGCAACGGAATTGCTGAACACTCTTTGGGGCGTCGAGACCGTATCCTCGGTCCGGTCCCTGCTGCCCTCAGGCCACCGCCACGAGAAATCAACAAGGAAAGCGCCCGATTCATGACTACAGCTTCGACACCTCTGCATGGAATCCGTGTCCTCGACTTTTCTCGCGTTTTGGCGGGGCCGTTCTGCACGGCGCTCCTCGCCGATGTTGGCGCGGATGTCATCAAGGTCGAAGCGCCCCAAGGTGACGACACTCGCGCGTTTGAGCCCAGGTTCCGGGGTGACAGCGGGTATTTCCAACTTATCAACCGAAACAAGCGGTCGATCGTGCTCGACTTGAAAACCGAGGAAGGTTTGCAAACCGCTCACAAACTCGCGCGCCGTGCTGATATCGTGGTTGAAAACTTCAAACCCGGCGTGACCCGGCGCCTAGGGATCGATTACGAGACGCTCTGCGCACTAAATCCGCGCTTGGTTTACGCTTCGATTTCGGGGTTCGGACAGACTGGCCCTCTGTCCGAGCGCCCGGCTTATGACATCATTGCCCAGGCCATGAGCGGCCTGATGAGCGTCAACGGCGAACTCGGGGGAAGTCCCACGCGCGTCGGAGAGTCGATGGGCGACCTCGTGGCAGGCCTGCAGGCTACCTGGTCGATTCTCGCGGCGCTGATCGCGTCGCAGCGGGAGGGTAAAGGACAGCACTTGGATGTCGCGATGGTGGATTCCCTTTTCTCGATGATGCTGACAGTCTTGTCCCAATGCCTTTACGGCGGTGTCGTGGCGCGCCCCACCGGAAACGCACACCCGCTTTCCGCCCCGCTCGACAGCTTTGAGGCTCGAGACGGACAACTGATTATTGCCATTGCCAGCGACAGCCTTTTCATGCGCTTCGCCAACGCGATCGGACATCCTGAACTGATTGAAGATCCACGCTTCAAGACAGATTCACATCGCAAGTCCAACGAAGCCGAGCTCAAGAACATCATTGAAAGTTGGTCCACGGACTTGTCGGTTGAAGCCGCAGTTTCGCTGCTTTCCGAGCACAGCATTCCTGCTTCTCCAGTTCTGGGCATCGACGGCGTTCTCGCCAGTGCTCACGCAGCAGCTCGAGAACTGGTCACGCGGGTCAACCATCCCATGCTTGGTGAAATCCCGATCATCCGGCAACCCGTCAAGTTTCTGGGTGTAGCGCAGCTTCCCGCAAGGCCAGCCCCGATCTTGGGGCAACATACAGAGGAAATTCTCGGAGAACTCGAACAATACTGATTTCTAACCGTCTGGTATCGACTCTTTGGCCTCAACCATCCGACTTTCAGTCGGACCCGCTTTAGCGGGTGGCACGGGGGAGTGGAGAAAAAACTGGGGATCAAGCCGCGCGAAACTGTCCTTTGGGTGTTGTGAGGTTAACGGGCCTGAGGTTTCTCGTTCATTGATCTGGGCATAGGCGGAGTCGATGCAGGCACAGCAGATCAGCTACAAACGCCACCGGTTTCCGCCTCAGATCATCGCTCATGTTGTCTGGCTCTACGTCCGGTTCAACTTGAGCCTGCGGGAGGTAGAGGAGCTGATGCTGGAACGTGGCGTGGACGTTTCCTATGAGATGATCCGGCGCTGGACCGTCAAGTTCGGCCCCCTGATCGCCCACGCTCTACGGCGACGGCAGCCGCGCCCTGGCGATGTCTGGCATCTGGACGAAGTCGTTGTGAAGATCGCGGGCCGGCCATACTGGCTCTGGCGCGCAGTCGATCAAAACGGCGTTGTTCTTGAAGAAATCCTTCAATCGAAGCGAGACAAGCGCGCAGCAAAGCGGCTTTTGGTCAAGCTGATGAAACGCACAACACTCAAGAGAACAGATTTCTTTTCCGGCGAGTCAGTTCGCTTTGGAGGATCGATAGGGACTTCGCGTTCAAATTTTGGGCAACTGCAGGTGTTTTCGAAGTGCGGCGCGCATCAATGTCGGCTCTGACGTAGCTGCTTTGCGGCAAACAGAAACCAAGGAACTTCAGCTAATGGGATGTACCGGCTGCTTCACCCAGCAGGTTAGGCTCTGCCTATTTCTGCAGATAGGAGAAGTAGCATGGCGAAGACAGGCTTTGATGGACTGATGTCGATTGGTGTCGATATCGGCAAGGACACATTCCATTTGGTGGGTTTCGATCATTCGGGGCAGCGGGTTCTGCGAAAGCAGATCAAGCGATTAGCGTTGGTGGCAACCTTTGAGAAGTTG
>NZ_PPFE01000019.1 GCF_002917925.1 Roseovarius confluentis
GCTGCTGCCGCGTGGCGTCGCCCACGCCCGGCCGCTCCACCTTCAGAACATCCGCCCCGAACCACGCAAGAAGCTGCGTGCAGGTCGGACCCGACTGAACATGCGTGAAGTCCAGAATCTTGATGCCATCCAATGCTTTCATGAGTTCTCTCCCGCTCAGATATTCTTGGCTTGGGGGTAACGGTTCTGCGCTACCACCGAAGACGGGTTCAGGTTGCCGATGTTGCCGCTCTCCTTGCCGGCATCTTCGGCGATGATCGCGTTGATGAGCGTCGGCTTGCGGCTTGCGAAAGCTTCCTTGATCGCCTGCCGAAGCTCGTCGGGGTTGTCGGCGGTCACACCGACCCCACCGAAGGCCTGCATCATCAACTCGTATTTGCTGTCCTTGACGAACACCGTGGTCGAGGGATCTTCGCCGCCGGACCAGTTTTCGCCGTCACCGCGATAGATGCCGTTGTTGTTCATGATGACGATGCACACGGGCAGGTTGTAGCGGCAGACCGTCTCGATCTCCATCCCGCAGAAGCCGAACGCGCTGTCGCCTTCAACCGCGAGAACCTGGTCGCCGGTTTCCACGGCAGCGGCAATAGCAGAGCCCATGCCGACCCCCATGATACCCCAGGTGCCCACGTCCAGCCGCTTGCGGGGCTTGTGGATGTCCACGATCGAGCGACACTGGTCCAGCGCATTGGCGCCTTCGTTGACCAGAACCGTATCCGGGTTCTCTGCGATCAGGTCCTTGATGACGCCCAGAGAGCCCTGGTAGTCCATCGGAGAGTTGTTGTTCTTGAGGCGCGGGGCCATCCGTTCGATATTGGCCTCGACCTTGGAGCGCACGGCGCCGGTCCAGTCCTCGGACGGTTTTTCCCAGTTGCCACGGATCTTTTCCAGCAGAGCGCCGGCACAGCTGCCGATGTCACCGATCAGTGGCGCCGCGATGGGCTGGTTGCTGTCCATCTCGTTGGGTTCGATGTCGATCTGCACAAACTGCTTTGCGCCCTTCTCGCCCCAGGCCTTGCCCTCACCGTGGCTGAGCAGCCAGTTCAGGCGCGCGCCGATCAGAAAGACGCAGTCGCTTTCCTTGAGCACCAGTGATCGGGCCGCCGAGGCGCATTGCGGGTGCGTGTCGGGCAGAAGACCCTTGGCCATCGACATCGGCAGGTAGGGGAAGCCCAGGGTTTCCACCAGTTCCTTCACCTTTTCGTCTGCCTGCGCATAGGCGGCGCCCTTGCCGATGATGATCAGCGGTTTCTTGGCATTCTTCATCACGTCCAGCGCGCGATCCACCGCCTCGGGGCTGGGGACACTGGCGGGGGACGGATCCACGACCTTGATCAAGGACTTACTGCCCTCGACTTCGTCCATGACTTGCCCAAGAAGGGCACCGGGGACGTCAAGGTAGACACCGCCGGGGCGGCCCGTCAGGGCGGCGCGGACGGCACGGGCGACGCCGAGGCCGATATCCTCGGCGTGCAGGATGCGGTAGGCCGCCTTGGCATGGGGCCGCGCGATAGCCAACTGGTCCATCTCTTCGTAATCGCCACGCTGAAGGTCGACGACTTCACGCTCGGATGAACCAGAGATCAGGATCATCGGCCAGCAGTTCGTCGTGGCATGGGCAAGCGCGGTCAGGCCGTTCAGGAAGCCAGGGGCTGATACCGTCATGCAGACACCTGGCTTCTTGGTCAGGAAACCGGCGGCGGCGGCCGCGTATCCGGCATGCTGTTCGTGGCGGAAGGACAGGACCCGCATTCCCTGCGCCTGTGCGTAACGTCCGAGATCGGTAATCGGGATACCCGGTACGTTGTAGATCGTCTCGACGCCGTTCAACTTCAGCGCATCGATCAGAAGATGAAACCCGTCGGTCAGCGTTTCGGGATCCGTCTCGGTCCGCGCGACGAGGTCATCGGTCATCTGGGTCACACCCATAGTCTTCCTCCCTGTTCGGGGCCCCGTTCGGCCCCTTTCTAGTACTCATTCCTTGTTAGCTGACCCTGGCGCCTCCCGCGCCGACGGCCAGTTCGAAACTGCTCCAGGTGCGATTGACGTGCGTGTGCAACCGCATCGTGTGCTCGCGAACGAGGCGCTCCGACAGATCGGCATCCCGCGCTTCGATCGCTTCGATGATTTCTGCATGATCGACGACCGACCACCGCACGCGGTTGCCCTCGCCCATCGCCCGAACCCGCACCGCGTTCATGTGCAGGAACAGACCATCCGCCATTTTCCGCAGAAGTTTACAGCGCGAGATCTCGAGGATGCGCTGATGAAAGCGGATATTGTCGTCGGAGTATTCCGAGATACGCGTGTTGGCGATCTCGTCGTTGTACTTCGCCGCTATGGTGCGCAGGCTGGCGATTTCGCGATCCGTCGCGTGTTCGCAAGCCAAACGCGCCGCCATGCTTTCCAGCGCAGCCCACGCGATGATCATATCCAGAATATCGGCCAGGCTCTTGCGCTGCACGAACACGCCCTTGCGCGGCTGAACCTCGACAAGACCATCACGCTCCAGCCGGGCCACGGCCTCGCGCAGCGGTGTCCGCGAGACGCCCAGCTGCTCGGCCAGATCACGCTCGTCCAGACGCAGATCTGTCGCGCTGTCGTAGATGTTCATATCAGTTATCGCTGTCCGAAGCATTTCGTAGACGTGATCCTTCAGCGTGAAATTCGAAGGCACAGGTTTCAGCTTCATGCGCCCTCTCCGATCTCGTGTTGCGCGGCGTCGTTTGCGACGTTGGTATACCATACACAGCATACCTAACACGACAAACGATTTTTCAGTTCTGCTCGAAAAATCGCCGAAATCCGGCATGATTCCAGCCCGAAAATTCAAGCTAAACTTCTATTTATATTGAACTTTTTTCACACGAAAAAAATCTGCCCGAACGATCAATCAAGGTGATCAAAGGCGCGAATCTCGCAGGTTGCGATACTGTGAAATAGTTGGTATCTGGTATTCCACGAGGTCATCACCAAGTGCATGAAAGGACCTGTTTTTGCTTATCCGCGCCGACGAATCAGCCCTCATTGTCATCGACATGCAAGAGCGACTGGTGCCCGCAATGCAGGCGCCGGCCCGTACGATTCGCAACACGAGAACGCTCTGTGCCGGCGCACGAGAAATGAACATCCCCATCGTGATGACCGAACAATACCCCAAGGGTCTTGGCAATACCGTGTCCGAGCTGGAGACGCCGGAAGCCACGGTGCTTCCGAAGATGCATTTCTCCTGCATGGAGGACGAGGATTTCGCCGCGCATTTCCGCAGCCTTGATCGTAAACAGGCCGTGATCGCGGGAATGGAGGCGCATATCTGCGTGGTCCAGACCGCCGCCAGCCTGATAGAGGAGGGCTACGAGGTTTTCGTGGTCTCCGACGCCACGGCCTCGCGCACGCTGGAAAGCGAAGCGGCCTGCATCGCCCGGCTCAACGCCTATGGCGCCGGGATCGTCACCACGGAAATGGTCGTTTTCGAGTGGCTTGGCAAAGCCGGGACACCGCAATTCAAGAACATGTTGCATCTCATCAAGTAAGTAAAAGCATCGGGAGGAGCTTTGAGACAATGAACATCCATGAATACCAGGCGAAGGCCTTGCTGCGCTCTTACGGGGCGCCTGTATCGGACGGGCGTGTCGTTTTGCGCGCGGAAGAGGCGAAGACGGCGGCGGGAGAGCTTGACGGCCCCGTCT
>NZ_PPFE01000002.1 GCF_002917925.1 Roseovarius confluentis
GTCGGCCGGCGCGGGCTTCGTCGTCGTCGTCTGCGGCGAGATCATGACCATGCCGGGCCTGCCCAGCCGCCCCGCGTCCGAATCCATCCGCCTGAACGACCAGGGCGAAATCGAAGGATTGTTCTAAGCCATGGCTTACGACTCCATCCACAGCATCATGCTTCCGGTGCGGGGCGACGGCAAAGGCGACAACGTCTTTGCCCACGCCGCCGCCCTGGCGCGGCGCTTCGGTGCCCGGGTCCGCGTGGTGCATTGTCATCCGAAAACCGAGGACATGATGCCGTACGGCGTCGTGATCCCGACCATGCTGCGCCGCCAGATCGAGGATGCGGCGCATGCCAATGCCGACGTGACCCGCGACCAGCTCTACGGTGAGTTCGAGAAGCAAGCCAAGAAACTCGGGCTCGAGATCGCTGATCACGAGATGGACAAGCCGACGACGCGGTTCATCGAATACGAGGGCAAACAGGTCGACGCGGTGCAAAGATACGGTCGCCTGTGCGACATTGTCTGCGTGGCCAAGCCGGACCAGGAGATGAACCTCGGGGTCAACACGCTGAAATCGGCGCTGTTTTCGTCCGGTCGCCCGGTGATGATGTGCCCCGATAACGACGTGTCGGACGCGGATTTCGCGGATCACGTGGCCATCGGCTGGAACGGGTCGCTCGAGGCGACGCGGGCCGTGGCCATGGCGATGCCGCTGATTTCCAGCGCCAAGAAGGTCACGATCCTGCACACCGGTGACAGCCCCAAGGACGAACATCCCGGGGCGGATCAGTTGCAGCGCTATCTCGAACTGCGCGGCGTTGCGTCCGAGATCCGGATGTTCAAGGCGGAGGGGCGCAACGTGGGCCGGCAGCTTCTGTCGGAAACCCGCGCGGCGGGCGCCGGCATGCTGATCATCGGCGCCTATCACGACAGTTACGAACGGGAATCCCTGTTCGGTGGCAACTCGCAAGTCGTTGTCGCCGAGGCGGATTTTCCCGTCGTCATGGTTCATTGAGGAGAGAAGGGAGGACAGGCGAAGACTGACTGCAGTACCAAGAATGGGGCAGGCGCCAACCATATCAAGAAACAGCGCGCACCAGCCTCGACACACATGGAGACCATAGGGAGGATAACCATGAATACGTTTAAACTACTCGTTGCGAGTGCATCGGCTCTGGCATTGACGGCGCCGGCGGCGCTGGCGGAATGGCAGCCGAAAAAACCGGTCGAGTTCATCATCATGGCCGGCACCGGCGGTGGCGCGGACCAGATCGCACGCCTGCTGCAAGGCCTGATCCAGAAGAAGGACCTGAGCCCGCGGCCGTTCATCCCGATCAACAAGCCGGGCGGGTCGGGCGCCGAGGCGCTGCGCTACATGCAGGACAAGACGGGCGACAACCACACCGTCATGATGACGCTGAACAGCTTCTACACCACGCCGATCATCCAAGAGGACCTTGGCATCGACGTGACCGAGTTCACGCCGATCGGCCTGATGGCGATGGACACGTTCCTGCTGTGGGTCAACACCGACCGCGAGGACATCACCGATCTCGACAGCTTCAACGCGGCCGTGTCCGAAGCGGGCAAGGACTGGAAAGTCGGCGGCACCGGGTCGGGCCAGGAAGACAGCGTTCTGACCGCGATGATGGAAGCCGAGTTCGGCTATGACGTGACCTACATCCCGTTCCCGGGCGGTGGCACGGTGGCCAAGAACCTCGTGGGCAACCAGATCGACAGCACGGTGAACAACCCCGCCGAGCAGATGGAGTTCTGGCGCGCGGGCAACACCAAGCCGCTCGTGCAGTTCTCGGCCGAGCGGATGGCTGCCTTCCCGGACGTGCCGACGGCCAAGGAGCTGGGCGTGGAGATCGAGTACTACATGCAGCGCTCGGTCAACGGCCCGCCGGACATGGATCCGGAAGCGGTGGAATGGTACGTGAACCTGTTCCAGGAGCTGTTCGACAGCGAGGAATGGCAGGCGTTCTGCAAGTCCGATGGTTTGACCTGCGAGACGATGATGAAAGGCGAGGACCTTGCCACGTTCCACGCGAACCAGAAGGTCGCGCACGAGAAGCTGATCGAAAAGGTCGGCGCCGCGTCTATCACCGGCGAATAAGACAGTCCTGAAAACAGCGGGGTCCGGATGTACCGGGCCCTGCACCTGGATGCCTGACGATCCGGGCGCGGGCAGATTCGTCCGGCAGGGACACGCCCCCTCGAAAGATCGCAAACGATTTATACGGAGCCAAAGAGAATGACGGTCCGGACAGCGGAACTTCTGATGGCCATCACGACACTGATAGTGTCGCTCGGCCTGATGCTAAACGTATACACAGACGACCTCAGTATCGGCTGGGTCAGGGGCAGAGGTCCCGGTGCAGGCATGTGGCCGTTCTGGTTGTCGGCGGGGATGGCCTTGGCTTCCGTCGCCACACTCGTGCGGTGGGCGCAGAAAAAGACGCCCGAGTCGCGCAGCACCGATCCCTACATCTCGAAAGACACGATTTTCCTCGTGTCGATCTCGGCGGGGTCGATCCTGGCACTGCTGATCATGATGACGTTCATCGGCACCTACCTGGCGCTGATCGTCTTCATGCTCTTCTTCGTGCGCTTCATGGGGCGGCATTCCTGGCCGATGACCCTGGCATTCGCAATCGGCACACCGATCTTCGTCTACCTGCTCTTCGAGGTGGCCCTGACGAAGTATTTGCCGAAGGGTCTGCCGATCTTCGAGGACGGTTTCCTCTGGATCGACAACTTCCGCTACGAATGGTTCTACTGAGAGGTCTGACGACAAATGGAAACGATACTTGTATCATTGACAGCAGGCCTTCTTGAGGCGTTTCAGCCCCTGAACCTGATGATGATTTTCGCGGGCTGCCTTGCGGGGCTGTTCGTGGGCTGTATGCCGGGCCTCGGCTCGGTCAACGGGGTGGCGATCCTGCTGCCCATCACCTTCCTGGTGCCGCCGACGACGGCGATCATCTTCCTTGCCGCGCTCTATTACGGGGCGATGTACGGCGGGGCGATCAGTTCGATCACCCTGGGCATTCCAGGGGCCTCGACGGCCGTGGCGACGGTGTTCGACGGGCGACCTATGGCCCAGGCCGGCAAGGCCGACCAGGCGCTCATGGCCGCGGCCATCGCGTCGTTCATCGGCGGCACGGTCTCGATCATCCTCTTCACGCTTTTCGCGCCGCCTCTGGCTGCCTTCGCGCTGAAGTTCGGACCACAGGAGGAGTTCGCGCTGATGCTGTTGGCCTTCGCCACCTTCATCGGTCTGGGCGGGGACGACATACCCAAGACGATCTTCTCGATCCTTCTGGGCCTCGTGCTGGCCGCGGTCGGCTTCGACATCATCTCGGGCAGCCCGCGCCTGATCTTCTTCGACATGGTCGAATTCCAGCGCGGCATCGGCTTCCTCGTGCTGGCGATCGGCATCTACGGTGTGGGCGAGATGCTCTGGACGCTGGAATCCACCAGCGGCAAGGTCCAGATGCACAACGTCAAGATCTCGATGTCGCGGATGAAGGCCAACTTCAAGCAGATCCGGGAATACATCAACTCGACCTGGGTCGGCTCGTTCCTCGGCTTCTTCGTGGGCACGCTGCCCGCGGCGGGGGCCACCCCTGCGGCGCTGATGTCCTATGGTCTCAGCAAGACCTTCTCGAAGGATCCCGACAGCTTCGGCAAGGGTAACGTGGCCGGTGTGGCCGCGCCTGAATCGGCCAACAACGCGGCCTCGACGGGCTCGATGCTGCCGATGATCACGCTGGGCATTCCCGGCTCGCCCACCACGGCGATCCTGCTGGGCGGCATGATCATCTGGGGCTTGCGCCCCGGGCCGCTGCTGTTCACCGAAAGCCCGGATTTCGTCTGGGGCCTGATCGGCTCGATGTACGTGGCCAACGCGGTGACGGTGATCCTGAACATCGCGCTTATCCCGATCTTCATCCGGGTTCTTGCGATGCCGTTCACCCTGCTGACGCCGATCATCTTCACGCTCTGCGTGCTGGGGGTCTTCGCCACGACCGACCGGATGTTCGACACCTGGATCATGCTGATCATCGGCGTGGTGGGCTACCTGATGCGGAAGTTGAACTACCCGGTGGCGCCGGCGGTACTGGCCATCGTTCTGGGGCCCTTGGCCGAACGGTCGCTGCGCCAGTCGCTGATCTCGGCTCAGGGTGACGCGACCACGTTCATCACCCGACCGATCTCGCTGGTCTGCATCTGCCTTGCACTGGCGCTGGTCTTGTTCCCGGTCGTGCAGCGCATCATGCGCAAGCGCAAGAAGGCGGCGGAAAGCCAGGCCTGATACGGGCCACGCAGCTTACCGCGACGCCCAACGCCTGCCCCCTGATCTCCCGGGGGGCAGGCTTTTTTACGCCGTCAGCTTTCGTAGCGGGTGGAGCCGCGCCGGTTGGCGTCGATCGGCAGGTTGATGAACAACGGTTGGTGCGCGCGCTGCGAACAGGCCTGGCGCGGACAAAGCTGACAGTTGATGCCGATCGGCTGATAAAGCGTCGGATCGTCGATCTTGAAGCTGGCGGCATAGCGGAGGCGGTGCGCGTGCCGGGCCTCGCATCCCAGCGTCAGCGTCAGGCGCCGATCCTGGGTTTCCGCGCTGAACACGGGCCGGTGGACCGTCCGGCTGATCGAGAAGAACTGCTGCCCGTCCGGCATCTCGACGAATTGCGGAAAGATCACGCCGGGCACCGAAAAGGCGGCGTGCACGTTCCACACCGGGCAGGCCCCGCCATATTCCGCCAGATCGAACGACGTCGCATTGAACCGCTTGGTCACGTTGCCCGCACGGTCCAGCCGCAACAGGAAGAACGGTATCCCCTGCGCCTTGTCGCGCTGCATTGTCGTCAGGCGGTGGCAGACCTGCTCGAACGTCACGCCGAAGGCCAGCGCGATGCGGTCGATGTCATAGCCCGTCTCCTCGGCGGTCTTCAGGAACGGCTCGTAGGGCATCAGGAACGCGGCGGCGAAATAATTGCCAAGCTCGACCTCAAGCCGGGGCTGGACCCGTTCGGGATCGGCCTGGGCGTTCCGGGCCATCCTGGCAATCATCCGGCCCTCGGTCAGGAAAGCCAGCACATGCGCCATCTGGAATGCGCGGTTCTCTGTATTGAGCGCTTGCGACAGATGCAGCGTCCGACTCTTCTCGTCGTAGATCCGAAGCGATTCGCCCATTTCTTCCAGCGGTCGGACCTCGGCGGACACACCGTGGTGTTTCCTGAGCCCCGCGCGCATGTCCACAAAGAGCGATTCGGGCGCGACCGGAATCTCGCGCCGGGCATTTTCGGCGGCCACCTCGAGCACGGCGAAATAATTGCTGTTCTTGCGGAAAAAATCGTGGATCGCGTTTTCGGGCGAGGCGTTCAGCATCTGTTCATCCCGGCCATCCATCCCGCCGCGCATGATAAGTCTCAGCGCAGCGCGATGCGCCCGGTGCAGTTGCAGGAAATGATCGACAAGCGCGGGGGCGCGGTCGATCGCGCTGCGCAGCTCCTGCACGTCCGGCGGATCGCCTTCCAGCGTGGTGTCGCCGAAGGCGTTGCGCAGGTCGGCCAGCATATGGGCGCTATCGTCTTTTGTCAGTTCCTTGACGTCCACTTCGAACGTCTCGGAAATGGCCAGAAGCATTTTGACCGAGAGGCTTCTCTGGTTGTTTTCCAGGAGGTTAACATAGGCCGGGCTGATCCCGATACGCTCGGCGACTTCTGCTTGGGTCATATCGCGAGCGATGCGCATCTGGCGCAGCTTTGGTCCGATGAAAGTCTTTGACATGGGGTAAACTTTACAAAATTACAGAATAGTGGAGTGTAAGTATTATCAATAACACATTTACACGAATTTTGTAGAAGAATCTGTTCACGCAATTATGTTGCGCAGTGAATAACAAGGAGATCGCATCATGGCTCGCAAGGTTCTTATTCTGGGCGCATCCTACGGCTCGCTGCTGGGCACGAAACTGTTGATGGCCGGCCAGGACGTCACGCTGGTCTGTCGCCAGGCGACGGCCGACATCATCAACGAGCACGGCACCGAAGTGCGCATCAAACTTCGCGACGAAGACGAGCACCGCGCGTTCAAATCCGGCGACCTGCCCGGCACGCTGGATGCAAAGGCACCTGGCGACGTGATCCCCGAAGACTATGACCTCGTGGCCCTCGCCATGTCCGAACCGCAATACGGCAACGACGAGATCTCGAAGCTGATGAAGCGGATTGCGGCGGCCGAGCGGCCCTGCATGTCGATCATGAACATGCCGCCGCTGCCGTATCTGAAGCGCATCGAAAAGCTGGATGCCGACGCGCTGCGGCCCGCATTCAACAGCATTGAGCCGTGGGAGGGTTTCAAGCCGGGCCTCGTCTCGCTTTGCAGCCCCGACCCGCAGGCGTTCCGCCCGCCCGAGGAGGGCCCCAACGTGCTGCACGTCGGTCTGCCCACCAACTTCAAGGCTGCACCTTTCGAAGACCCGGCGCATACCGCCATCGTGCGCGAGTTGGAGGAGAAGATCGAAGCGGTGCGCGTGGATGGTAAAGATGTGCCCGTCAAGCTTCGGCTGTTCGACTCGCTGTTCGTGCCGTTCGCGAAATGGGCCATGCTTCTGACCGGCAACTACCGTTGCGTTCAGCGCGACGGCGCGCGTCCCATCAAGGAAGCCGTGCACGGCGACCTTCTGGAGTCGCAGTCGATCTACAAAAAGGTATGCGACCTTGTCACGGCGCTTGGGGCAGACGAAGAGGATCAGGTTCCCTTCGAAAAATACGCGAATGCCGCGAACGGCCTCTTGAAGCCATCCTCCGCCGCGCGTGCCATCGAAAGCGGTGCCGAGGAGATCGAGCGCGTGGATCTGCTGGTCAAGCTGATTGCGGACCAGATGGGGCAGCCAATGGCAGAAGCCGACGAGACCGCCGAGATCATTGATACCCGGCTGGCGGAAAACCGGCGCAAGGCGGCCGCCTGACTTTCCCGAACTGAAGGCAACTGGACCGCCCCGTGATGTGTGTCACCGGGGCGGTCTTGTTTTTGGGCCGGGTTCAGCCAGCCAGGACGGTGACGTGTCTTTTAGGGACCCAACCTGAGCTGCAAGCCAATGGCCTTTCTGGTCGCAAAGCCAAAGGCGTTTGTCCGGTTCAAACCGATCGGTCTGTCCGTCACCCGTGCTCGGGCCGGCACCAACCGAAAGCGTGTAATCGCCCAGGGAATCCGCCCCACTGACCGCGCCGCGGCGCATTCCGGTTGCGTTTGACCCATCGCATCCCGCATCTTGTTCCAAAAGGGACCGGGTCTCAGCACTTCCGGGTCTGCAAAGCTAACAGCCAGAGGAGTTTCCACTTGGCATTTGCGTTGTCCAACATCCTTGCCGCGCGACGGACGATTGCGGGAATTGCCGACAACACCCCGTTCGTGCCGTCCCCCTTCATGACGCAGAAGTCGGGCGCAGAATTCCTGATGAAGCTCGAGAACATGCAGCCTATCGGCGCGTTCAAGCTGCGCGGCGCGGTGAATGCGGTGATGAACCTGCCGGAGGATGTTGAAGGCGTCACGTGCTGTTCGACCGGGAACCACGGGCGCGGCGTGGCCTATGCCGCCGCGCACCGCGGACTGCGCGCCGTGGTCTGCATGTCGAACCTGGTGCCGCAGGCCAAGGTGGACGGCATAAAGGCCCTGGGCGCCGAGGTGCGGACCTGCGGTAAAAGCCAGGACGACGCCTTGGCCGAAAGTCTGAGGCTGGTCGAGGCCGAGGGTCTGGTGGAAATTTCACCCTTCGACGATCCGCATGTCATCGCAGGGCAGGGGACCATCGGGCTGGAAATGTTGCAGGCGCGTCCCGATCTGGGCACGATCCTTGTGCCATTGTCAGGCGGCGGGTTGGCGGCGGGCGTTGCCGTCGCGGCAAAAACGATCAACCCGCAGATCAAGGTCATCGGCGTCAGCATGGATCGAGGCGCCGCCATGCATGCTTCCATTGCCGAGGGTCGGCCTGTCGAGGTCGAAGAGGTCGCAAGCCTCGCGGATAGCCTTGGAGGCGGGATCGGGATGAACAACAAGCTGTCTTTCGCCCTGTGCCGCGATTACCTCGATGACACCGTGCTGGTGACCGAGGAAGAGATCTATCACGCCATGCAGGTGCTGTTCTACGAGGACCGGATCGTGGCGGAAGGGGCGTGCGTTGTCGGAATCGCCGCGCTTCTGGCTGGCAAATTACCAGAGATGCCGGGGCCGATCGGTACGATTATCACGGGCCGCAACCTCGATATGGGAATGTTTCACCGAATCATGGCCGGTGAGGACATTCAGCTTGGCGACACGCTGGTGAAAGGGAACACCTATGTCACATGAAATCCAGATCGTGACCGAGGCCGAATTGCGCGCGGCGATCCGGCTTGACGTGGACATGGTCGGTGTCATCGAACGCGCCTTCGCCGCGCTGGCGGGCGGCGATGTCGTGATGCCGCCAATCCTTTCCATGGACCTGCCGCAGGTCAACGCCGAAGTCGACGTGAAAACCGCGTATATCCCCGGCTTCGACGGTTTCGCCATCAAGGTCAGCCCCGGCTTTTTCGACAACCCGGCACTGGGCCTTGCCAGCCTTAACGGCCTGATGATCCTCTTCTCGGCCAAGACGGGCCTGGTCGAAGCGGTCTACCTGGACAACGGCTATCTGACCGACATCCGCACGGCGGCCGCGGGTGCGGTGGCCGCGCGGCACCTCGCCCCGGACACGATTGAGACAGCAGGCGTCATCGGAACCGGCGTGCAGGCCCGGCTTCAGATGCAGGCCGCACATCTGGTCCGTCCTTTCAAGCGCGTGCTCGTGCACGGGCGAGACGCCGACAAGGCCGCCGCCTGTGCCGAGGATCTTGCCGCGGCACTGGAAATCGAGGCTGAGGCCGTCACCGATCCCGCCGCGCTGGTGGCCGACAGCCAGCTTGTCGTCACCACCACGCCAGCGCGATCCCCGGTGCTGATGGCCGACTGGCTTCATCCCGGTCTTCACATCACCGCCATGGGCTCGGACCAGGAAGGCAAGAACGAGATCGACCCGCAGGCCATCGCGGCCGCGGACCTTTACGCCTGTGATCGGGTCAGCCAATGCGAAACCAGCGGCGAGCTGGAAGCCGCCCGGGCCGCGGGGGTTCTGACGGGCGCCACCCCGCCGGAGCTGGGAGACATCATTGCCGGAAAGGCCCGGGGCCGACAGTCGGCGCAGGACATCACCATCTGCGATCTCACCGGCACCGGGGCGCAGGATACCGCTATCGCCAGTCACGTCCGCGCGGCACTGCCCGATGCGGGCACGCGTATTCGGACCTGACCCGACCATGACACGGCTGGACGCGCGCGATATCGAGATCCTCAAGGTCCTGGCCGAGGACGGACGGATCACGAAAGCCGCGCTTGCCGAGCGTGTGGGCTTGTCAGCCTCGCCGTGCTGGGAAAGACTGAAGCGACTGGAAAAGGCGGGTCTGATAAGCGGCTACCGCGCCGAGATCGCTTTGCGGAAAATCGGCCCGCACGTGACGGTCTTCGTGGCCGTGGAACTGACCGATCATACCGCCGCGACATTCCGCATTTTCGAGGATGCCGTGCAGCAGTATCCGCAGATCGTCGCCTGCTGGGGCATCGGCGGCGGCTATGATTACCTGATGCAGATCGTGACCCCCGACATCAATGCCTATCAGCGGCTTGTCGACCAGATGCTCAACGACCGGATCGGGATGGCGCGGTATTTCAGCTATGTCGTGACCAAGCCGGTCAAGGGCCTGACCGCCCCGCCCATCGACGTGATTCTGGGTGCGCAGTAGATTCTTCTGTGCCTGCTGCAATTTGCAGAAAAATCCACTTCCACGGCAGGTTCATTCAGGCTCACCCATTGCCCAAACCATATAAAACCTCCGCAAGTCAAAGGAGGACACAATGCCCGACACGTCTTTGCGCCTGATCGAAGACCTGCGCCTCGTGCGCAACTTTTCCTATGTTGGTGGCAAATGGGTCGCCGCCGCCGATGGCAGCACCCTGACCGTGACAGATCCCGCCGATGGCGCGGTCGTTGGCGAGGTTGCCAGCCTTTCTGCCGATGAAAGCGCCGAGGCCGTCACCGTCGCCCAGCACGCCTTTCCGAAGTGGTCGTCCATGCTGCCACAGGACCGCTCCGCGATCCTGCGCCGGTGGTTCGACCTGATCATCGAGAACCGAGAGGACCTCGCCAAGCTGATGGTCGCCGAACAGGGCAAACCCCTGTCCGAGGCGCGGGGCGAGATCGACTACGCCGCGTCCTTCGTCGAATTCTACGCTGAAGAGGCAAAGCGCCCCAACATCGAGGGCGTCACCAGCCATCTGAACACCGCCGAGGTCGAACTGTGGCTTGAACCCGTGGGCGTCGTGGCGCTGATCACGCCGTGGAACTTCCCCTCGGCCATGCTGACGCGCAAGGCTGCCGCGGCCCTTGCCGCCGGCTGCACCATCGTTGCGCACCCCAGCCATGAAACACCGTTCTCGGCGCTGGCACTGGCCGAATTGGCCGAACGCGCGGGCGTCGCGCCGGGGGTATTCAACGTCGTCACGGGCCGCGCCTCGACCGTGGTGCCGCCATGGACCGACGACTCGCGGGTGCGGGCCCTGTCCTTCACCGGCTCGACCGAGGTCGGGCGGCTGCTCTACCGCGCGTCGGCGGAAACCGTGAAGAAGCTGGTGATGGAACTGGGCGGTCATGCCCCGGTGATCGTGTTCGACGATTGCGACCTCGATCATGCCGTCGCCGAGACCATCAAGGCCAAGTTCGCCACGTCCGGTCAGGACTGCCTGGGCGCGAACCGCATCTATGTCCAGCGCGGCATCTACGATGAATTCTGCACGCGTTTCACCAACGCGACACAGGCGCTGACGATTGGCGTCGGCATGGATGACTGCGATCTCGGCCCGCTGATGAACGAAGGCGCCGTCGCCAAGCAGGAGGCGCATGTCGCCGACGCCTTGGAAAAAGGCGCGAAACTGGCCTGCGGCGGCAAGCGTAATCCGCTCGGGCGGCTGTTCTACGACGCGACCGTGCTGACCGATGTTCCGGACGAGGCCGAGATCATGCGAGAGGAAACCTTTGGGCCCGTCGCGCCGATCACGCCGTTCGAGACCGAGGACGAAGCCATCCGCCGTGCCAACGACACCGAATACGGCCTTGTGGCTTACGTCCACGCCCACGACCCGCGCCGCATCTACCGGCTGAGCCGTGCGCTGCAGTTCGGCATGGTCGCGGTCAACCGCACCAAGGTCACCGGCGCGCCGATCCCGTTCGGCGGGGTCAAGCAATCCGGCCTTGGCCGCGAGGGCGCCCGAAAGGGAATGGAAGAGTTCATGGAAATCAAATACGTCTGCCGCGATTGGGGCTAAGGAGAGTACGAATGCTGAAGAACGATCAACTTGACCAGTGGGACCGCGAGAACTTTTTCCATCCCTCGACCCACCTGGCGGAATTCGCCCGGGGTGAGGCGCCGCAGCGCATCGTGACCGGTGGCTCCGGCTGTCATATCGAGGACCGCGACGGCAACCGTCTGCTCGACGCTTTTGCGGGGCTTTACTGCGTGAACGTGGGCTATGGCCGGCCCGAGATTGCCGACGCCATCGCCGAACAGGCCCGCGAGCTGGCCTATTACCACGCCTATGTCGGCCACGGCACCGAGGCGGCGATCACGCTCGCCAAGATGGTGCTGGACCGCGCGCCGGACCACATGTCGAAAGTCTATTTCGGCCTGTCGGGCTCGGACGCCAACGAGACCAACATCAAGCTGGTCTGGTACTACAACAACATCCGTGGGCTTCCGCAGAAGAAAAAGATCATCTCGCGCTGGCGCGGCTATCACGGCTCGGGCCTGATGACCGGCTCGCTGACCGGGCTGCACCTCTTTCACCAGAAGTTCGACCTGCCGCTGGCGCAGGTGCTGCACACCGAGGCGCCCTATTACTATCGCCGCGCCGATGTGAACCAGACCGAGGAACAGTTCGTCGCTCATTGCGTGGCCGAGCTGGAGGCGCTGATCGAACGCGAGGGGGCCGACACCATCGGCGCCTTCATCGGCGAGCCCGCGCTGGGTACCGGGGGCCTCGTGCCGCCGCCGGCAGGCTACTGGGCCGCGATCCAGGAAGTGCTGGCTAAGCACGACATCCTGCTGATCGCCGACGAGGTCGTCACCGGCTTTGGCCGCCTGGGCAGCATGATGGGCTCCGATCATTACGGCATCAAGCCCGACATCATCACCATCGCCAAGGGCCTGACCTCGGCTTATGCGCCCCTGTCCGGGTCCATCGTGTCCGACAAGGTCTGGAAAGTGCTGGAACAAGGCACGGATGAGAACGGCCCCATCGGCCACGGCTGGACCTACTCGGCGCACCCGATCGGGGCCGCCGCCGGTGTCGCCAACCTCAAGCTGATCGACGACCTGAAGCTCGTGCAAAACGCCGGCGAGGTTGGGGCCTACTTCAAGAAGGCGCTGACCGAGGCCGTGGGCGACCACGTTCACGTTGGCGAAGTGCGCGGCGAGGGCCTTCTCTGTGCTGTCGAGTTCGTCAAGGACCGCGATGACCGCGTGTTCTTCGACGCCTCCGAGAAGGTCGGCGCACGGCTGGCCGGTGAACTGGTCAAGGAAGGCGTGATTTCACGCGCCATGCCGCAGGGCGATATCCTTGGCTTTGCGCCGCCCTTCTGCATGACCCGCGAAGAGGCAGACGAAGTGGCCACCAAGCTGGGCAAGGTCGTGAAAAACGTGCTGGGCTGAGACCGTCCTGTCGCAATCAATCAAGGCCGCGCCATCCCGGCGCGGCCTTTTTTTGTCCGCCGGCTTGGTTGTTCCGCCGGCTTGGTTATTCCGCCGGCGCGAACCCGGTGATCAGCTGTTTCAGCCCCAGCGCCGCCCCGGCGAAGATCGCCAGAAACGCCACCGGCGCGGAAAAGGCCAGCACCGAGAAGGCCGAAACCCCCTGTCCGATGCTGCACCCCACCGCCAAAATCGCACCCGGCCCCATCAACGCCGCACCGAAGATCTGCCGCTTCAATTCGCGCGGGTCCTCGCAGGCTTCCCAGCGGAAATGCCCCTTGAAGCAGGACCCGATGAAGGCCCCGATCACGACGCCCAGCACGGACCCCACGCTGAACGACAGGCTGTTGCCCGAGGCAGTCATCGCGTAATAGATCGTGTCTCCGATGGGCGCGGCAAAGGAATGGGTCTCGATCGGTTCGGCCTCGAACCCCGTCATGGCCACCCAGTAGGTGCCGACCCAGCCAAGCACGATGGCCATGCCCACCACGGCGGCCCAGAACACCATATTCAGCGAGCGCAGCATCCGGGCGCTGGCGAGGGAAAATACCAGGATGGTCCCGCCCAGAAGAAGACCGGTCAGCGCGGGGCCGATGCCCAAATGTACCTGCGCCAACTGGCTGAACCCCTGGGGCGATGTCGCACCTTCCTCGACAGTGAAAAGCCAGACGCGGAAATGGGCCAGCGGGCCGGACATCACCAGGTAGGCCGACAGCCCCATCACGATCACGATCACGAAAGAGCGCAGGTCGCCACCCCCCAGCCGCGCCAGCGCGCCGTAGCCGCAATTGCCCGACAGCGCCATGCCATAGCCGAACATCAGCCCGCCGACGATGGTGCCCAAAGGGTTCCAGACCCTATCGAGATACGCGGTGGCGGTTCCGTCCATCAAGCCGCCGGCCATGGCGAAATGCGTGCCCATGATGGCCACGCCGATTGCGATGCCCCACATGCGGATCCGGCGATCATCCGAGGAATAGAGCACGTCCTCGATCGCGCCGAGCGTGCAGAATCTCCCCAGCCGCGCGGCCAGCCCCAAGGCCAGGCCACCCAACAGCCCGATCAAGGCTGCGCTATTGGCTTCGCCCAGAACGTCCAGCATTTTGGTTCCCGTTAAACGACCGGAACCTCTCCTCAATCCCGGTCAGTCTTCCCTGCAAAAGAGGTCATAGACGACCTCCATGATTTGCCGCGGCCTGTCGTCTGTCAAGCTATAGTAGATTGCCTTGCCGTCTCGCCGCGGGGTCACCAGACCCTCCAGTCGCAGGCGTGTCAGCTGCTGCGACACCGCCGCCTGGCGGGCCGACAGCAGGTCTTCCAGTTCCGTCACCGACTTCTCGCCCGAGGCGAGATGGCACAGGATCATCAGCCGCCCCTCGTGGCTGATCGCCTTCAGGAAGTTCGACGCGCGCTGGGCGTTTTTCATCATCTTTTCCATGTCCTCGGCGCGCATGTCGGCGTCGAGCACCGGCAACCGCGTTTCGGGCTCTGATGCGTCGGAAGAATTCTGGGGATCGAGTGTCATGGGGTTCTTCAGCCTGTTTTGTCGGGGTCGATGCGCGCCTCTTCCAGCATCATGCCAAGCAGACCCCAGAAGAAATCTTCTCCGGGGTATCCTTCGATCCGGCCCAGTTCGGCTCCGTCCCGGACCAGGATGAAGGTCGGCGTGAAGCGGACGCGCCGGTCGAATTCCACGTCCGGCGATTCGCTGTAAAGATCATAGCGGCGCAGTGGCGCGGCTTGTCCTTCGGGGGTTTTCGGATATTTCGCCGAAACCTCCTCGTTCCACTGGGCACACCAATAACACCCGTCTTCCTCGGCCATGAGCAGATAGGTCTCTGCCAGCATGGGCGCGGGAAGCCAGGTCAGGAAAACGAGCAGGAATGCTCTGATCGCTGCCACGTGAAACTCCGATTGACGGCTTGCTAAAACCGATCATAATCTAATATTCGAATATTTCAAGAGAATGCAACGGGTGAAGGCATGTTTGACGTAACGATCTACGGGGCATTGATCGCGGGGCTGTTGTCCTTCCTGTCGCCCTGCATCCTGCCGATCGTGCCGTTCTACCTCAGCTACCTTGCCGGTGTGGGCATGAACCAGATCACGGCAGAGGCCGAAATCTCGCGCGGGGTCCGCGTGCGCGCCTTTCTCGCGGCGTGTTTCTTCGCGCTTGGCGTGATCACCGTCTTCGTCGGGCTGGGGGCCTCCGCCACCGCCTTCGGCCAGCTGGTGCAGGAGTATTTCGACATCCTGCGCTGGGTCGCCGCGGCGATCATCATCGCGATGGGCCTGCATTTCCTCGGCGTGGTTCGCATCGGCATCCTCTACCGCCAGTTCCGGGCGGATGCCGGCGATACCAGCAATGTCGGCCTTGCTGGCGCCTTCGTGATCGGCCTTGCCTTCGCCTTCGGCTGGACGCCCTGCGTCGGGCCGGTGCTGGCGGCGATCCTGTTCACGGCGGCGGGGCAGGACTCCGCGGCGCAGGGCGCCACGCTTCTTTTCGTCTACGGCCTCGGCATGACGCTGCCCTTCATCGCGGCGGCGCTGTTCATCGGGCCATTCATGCGGTTCATGGCGCGGTTCCGCCGCCACCTCGGCCTTGTCGAAAAGATCATGGGCGCGCTGCTTATCCTGTTCGGCGTCCTGATCGCGACCAACTCGGTGAACATCATCGCCCAGTGGATGCTTGAAAATGTCCCCTGGTTCAGCACAATCGGATAAATCACAGGACACAGTCAGATGACCAGAATTTTAGCTTTCATAATAGCCACGCTGATCGCGCTGCCGGTCTTCGCGGCCGAGTTGGGTGACGACGGCCTGCACAAGGCCCCGTGGATGCGCGACACCTTCAAGGATCTTGGCGACGACCTCGAAGAGGCCACCGCCGAGGGCAAGCGCCTGCTTGTCCTGATCGAACAGCGCGGTTGCATCTACTGCACCAAGATGCACGAGGAAGTGTTCGTCGTCCCCGAGATCGAGCAGTTCATCGAGGAGAACTATTTCGTGGTGCAGATCAACATGTTCGGCGATGTCGAAGTGACCGATTTCGACGGCGAGGCGATGGCCGAGAAAGATGCCGTGCGCCGCTGGAACGCCATGTTCACGCCGACGATGATGTTCTTCCCGGAGGAAACCGAAGGCGAACTGCCTGCCGACGAGCTGGCGGTTGTCACCATGCCCGGCGCGTTCGAGAAGGGAACCACGCTGAACCTGCTGCGCTGGGTCGTCGAAAAGGGCTATGAAGGTGACGAGCCGTTTCAGAAATACCTTGCGCGCAAGTTGGCCGAATGAATTTACGCTGCACAAGCAAGGTGATCCGCCTCATTTTCTGCGAACGCGAACAAATTTAAAAATTCGCTTAATTGAATTTGTTGTTGCGTGAATCGCTTTTGTGTGTGCAAGTATACAGTAACTGTCATACGGGAGGGCACATGACACGTCTAACTGCTTTTGTATCCGCGGCCGCGCTATTCGCGACCGTTGCGGCTGCGGAAACCATCGCACCGCAAGACGTCGAATACGTCGATGGTGCGGTTGAAACTTCGCTGACCGGCCAGCCCGGTGACCCCGAGGCGGGCGCCGTGCTGATGAACAAGGGGGCGGGCAACTGCATCGCCTGCCACATGGTCTCTGATCAGTCGCATCTTCAGTTTCACGGCGAAATCGGCCCGCCGCTCGATGGCGTCGCCGACCGCTGGAGCGAGGCCGAGATCCGCGGTATCGTGGCCAACGCCAAGGTCATGTTCGAGGGCACGATGATGCCGGCCTTCTACAAGGTCGACGGCTTCACGCGTCTGGGCGACGCCTATACCGGCGAAGCGCACGAAGGTGAGGTCGAGCCGCTTCTGACCGGACAGCAAATCGAAGACGTCGTCGCCTACCTGATGACGCTCAAATACGAATAACTCAGATTCTGGAGGACAAGATGGAACTGAATCGCCGAAAGATGCTGGTGCTGGGCACCGCAGGCGCAGCCGTGACGGCCTTCGGCGCGCTGCCGGCCTTCGCGTCGGCCACCGAAGACGCAATCGCGAAGTTCACTGGCGGCGCCGATGTGGGCGAGGGTGGTGTCGAACTGACCGCGCCTGAAATCGCCGAGAACGGCAACACCGTGCCGATCGAGGTCAGCGCCCCGGGTGCGGTGGCGATCTCGATCTTCGCCGATGGCAACCCGACGCCGCCCGTGGCGACGTTCAAGTTCGGCCCGCTGGCCGCGTCGCAATTCGCGTCGACCCGTATCCGCCTTGCCGGCACGCAGAACGTCATCGCCGTCGCCCAGATGGAAGATGGCTCGTTCAAGCAGGCATCGGCAAACGTCAAAGTCACCATCGGCGGCTGCGGCGGCTGAGTAGAGGACAAGGAGATTAGAACATGGCCGAAGGTGTGAAACCCCGCGTCAAGGTCCCGAGCAAGGCAAGCGCCGGTGATACGATCACCATCAAGACGCTGATCAGCCACCAGATGGAAAGCGGTCAGCGCAAGGATGATGACGGCAACACCATCCCGCGCTCGATCATCAACCGCTTCGTTGTCGACTTCAACGGCGAGAACGTGATCGACGTCGCGATGGAGCCGGCGATCTCGACCAACCCCTTCTTCGAGTTCGAGGCGACCGTGCCCGAAACCGGTGACTTCAAGTTCACCTGGTACGACGATGACGGGTCCGTCTACGAAGAGACCAAGACGGTTACGGTCGGATAAGGCGCCCCGGCGTCAGGGAGGATAACATGACAAGAACGACTGTAACGGGTGGACGTTTGATCATGGCAGCAGCCGCCAGCGTGTTCGCGCTGGCTGCCTATGCCGGGCCCGACGATGACGAACTGGTCGTCAACGGCGATATCGAGATGGTCACCAAGACCGATGCGCCCGATCATATGGATGCCATCGACACGATCTATTCGGGCTGGCGGTTCCGCTCGGACGAAACGCAGGCGGTGCAAGCGGACGATTTCGACAACCCGGCGATGCTCTGGGTGGAACAGGCCGCCGAGGTCTGGAACACCGCGGAAGGGTCCGAGGGCAAGTCCTGCGCGTCGTGCCACAACGAGGTCGACAGCATGGCTGGCGTCAAGGCGGTCTATCCCAAGTGGAACGAGGATGCCGGCGAAGTCCGCACGATCGAGATGCAGGTCAACGACTGCCGCGAGAACCGCATGGGCGCCGAGCCGTGGAAATATGCCGGCGGCGACATGACCAACATGTCAGCCCTTCTGGCGTCGGTGTCGCGCGGCATGCCCGTGAACGTGGCCATCGACGGTCCCGCCCAGTCCACCTGGGAAAAGGGCAAGGAGATCTACTATACCCGGTTCGGGCAGCTGGAACTCAGCTGCGCCAATTGTCACGAGGACAACTGGGGCAACATGATCCGCGCGGACCATCTCAGCCAGGGTCAGATCAACGGCTTTCCGACCTACCGTTTGAAGAACACCAAGCTGAACGCCGTGCAGTCCCGATTCAAGGGCTGCATCCGCGACACCCGGGCACACACCTTCTCGCCCGGCAGCCCGGAGTTCGTGGCGCTCGAGCTTTATGTCGCCTCGCGCGGCAACGGCCTCAGCGTCGAAGGACCTTCGGTCCGCAACTAGACTCAATTCAAGGCTCCGTCATAACGGCGGGGCCTTTTTCATTCGCGCTATATTCAAATATGCGCATATGTCTCAAAGGGTGAGCTACACATGATTTCGCGCAGGGATTTTCTACAGGTCGGCATGGCGGCATCGGCCTTGGTCGGGGCCTCGGGCTTCGGCAACTGGGCCAAGCTGGCCGCACAACAATCACTGACCCAGGACCAGCTCTTGCAGTTCGACACGTTCGGCAACGTGTCCCTGATCCACGTCACCGACATCCACGCGCAACTGAAGCCGATCTATTTCCGCGAACCTTCGGTCAATATCGGCGTGGGCGAGAACAAGGGCGAGGTGCCGCATGTCACCGGCGCCGATTTCCGCCGCCTTTACGGGATCGAGGATGGCAGCCCCAGCCACTATGCGCTCAGCAGCGGCGACTTCACGTCGCTCGCCCGTGAATACGGCCGCGTCGGCGGGCTCGACCGCGTCGCGACCGTCGTGAACGCCATTCGCGCCGACCGCCCCGACGCCATCCTGCTCGATGGTGGCGACACGTGGCACGGCTCCTACACCTGCTATCACACCCAGGGCCAGGACATGGTCAACGTGATGAACGCGCTCAAACCGGATGCGATGACATTCCACTGGGAATTCACGTTGGGGTCCGATCGCGTGGCCGAGCTCGTCTCCTCTCTCCCGTTTGCCGCGCTCGGCCAGAATATCTTCGACGCCGAGTGGGACGAACCCACCGATCTCTTCCCGCCCTACACGATGTTCGAACGCGGCGGCACCAAGATCGCGGTGATCGGCCAGGCCTTCCCCTACATGCCCATCGCCAACCCGGGCTGGATGTTCCCGGAATACGCCTTTGGCATCCGGGATGAGAACATGCAGGAAATCGTCGACCAGGTCCGCAACGAAGGCGCGGAATGCGTCGTCGTGCTCAGCCATAACGGCTTTGACGTGGACAAGAAGATGGCAACCGTGGTCAGCGGCATCGACGTGATCCTGTCGGGCCACACGCACGACGCGCTGCCGGAACCTGTCCTGTCGGGCGAGACGCTCATCATCGCCTCGGGCAGCAACGGCAAGTTCGTCAGCCGCGTCGACCTCGATATCCGCGACGGCCGGATGATGGGCTACCGCCACAAGCTGATCCCGATCTTCTCGGACGTGATCGAACCCGACGCCGAGATGACCACCCTGATCGACGCTGAGCGCGCGCCCTACGAGGACAAGCTTTCAGAGGTCATCGGCCAGACCGAAAGCCTGCTTTACCGTCGCGGCAACTTCAACGGCAGCTGGGACGACCTCATTTGCGACGCACTCCTGTCCGAGCGCGATGCCGAAATCGCGCTCAGCCCCGGCGTCCGCTGGGGCCCGTCCCTGATCCCCGGCCAGGACATCACCCGCGAGGATATTTGGAACGTCACCTCCATGACCTATGGCGAGGCGTATCGCACCGAAATGACGGGTGAATTCCTCAAGGTCGTTCTGGAAGACGTGGCCGACAACATCTTCAACCCCGATCCCTATTACCAGCAGGGCGGCGACATGGTTCGCACCGGCGGTCTTGGTTACAGCATCGACGTCAGTGCACCGCAGGGCGAGCGGATCAGCAACATGACCCTGCTCAGCAGCGGCGAGCCGATCGACCCCTCGCGCAACTACGTCATCGCGGGCTGGGCCTCGGTCAACGAGGGCACAGAAGGGCCGCAGATCTGGGACGTGGTCGAAAGCCACATCAGGAAAATGGGCACCGTCACGGTGCAGGAAAACGACAGCGTCGAAGTGACCGGCGTCTGAGCATTCATCAAGGGAGCGTTCAGCCATGAATGATCTTTTCAAATCACCGTCTCGCCGCGCCTTCCTGCGTGGCAGCGCGGCGGCGGTCGCAGGCTCCGTGGCCGGCGCGGCCTCGGCACAAGATCCCGATCCGCTGATCACCGAGGTTCAGGACTGGGCCGCGATCACCGGCGAGGGCGTCGACGAAACCCCCTATGGCCTGCCGATCCGGTTCGAGGACGACGTGGTGCGCCGCAACGTGCCGTGGCTGACCGCCGACCCGATCAGCTCGATCAACTTCACACCGATCCATGCGCTGGACGGCACGATCACCCCGCAGGGCTGCGCGTTCGAGCGGCACCATTCCGGCGCGATCGAACTGGCCAAGGACGATTACCGCCTGATGATCAACGGCCTGGTGGATAAGCCCCTGGTCTTTCACTACGCCGATCTCGAGCGCTTCCCGCGCGAAAACCACGTCTATTTCTGTGAATGCGCGGCCAATACCGGCATGGAATGGGCGGGCGCACAGCTGAACGGCGTGCAGTTCACCCACGGCATGATCCACAACATGGAATATTCCGGCGTCACCCTGCGCACCCTGCTGGAAGAGGCGGGTCTCGATGCCGCCGGCGACCTTTCGGACAAGTGGGTCTATGTCGAAGGCGCCGACGCGTCCTCGAACGGTCGGTCCATTCCAATGGAAAAGGCTTTGGACGACTGCCTCGTCGCCTTCAAGGCCAATGGCGAGGCGCTGCGCAAGGAACACGGCTACCCGGTGCGCCTTGTCGTGCCGGGCTGGGAAGGCAACATGTGGGTCAAGTGGCTGCGCCGGATCGAGGTCATGGACGGCCCCGTGGAAAGCCGCGAGGAGACGTCGAAATACACCGACGTTCTGGCCGACGGCACGGCCCGCAAATGGACCTGGGTGATGGATGCCAAGTCGGTCATCACCTCCCCCAGCCCGCAATCGCCTATCAGCCACGGTCCTGGCCCGCTGGTCATCTCGGGCCTCGCCTGGTCTGGCCACGGCAAGATCACCCGTGTCGATGTCTCCCGCGATGGCGGCGTCACGTGGGAAACCGCCCGCCTCGGCACCCAGGGTGATGCCAAGGCGCTGACCCGCTTCTACCTCGACACCACCTGGGACGGCGGGGAAATGCTGCTCCAGGCCCGCGCGATGGACGAGACGGGCTATGTCCAGCCGACCAAGGCGCAACTGCGCGAGGTGCGCGGCGAAAACTCGATCTACCACAATAACTGCATCCAGACCTGGCACGTCAAAGCCAACGGGGAGGCCGAAAATGTCGAAGTTTCTTAAGATATTCGCACCCGCCGCCGGTGGCGCCGCGGGCGTCCTGACGATGGCCTACGTGCTGGCCGACCAGTTCGTCGTGGACATCCCCTCGATTGCCCCAGTGCTCGTGTCACAGGCCAATGCCGCCTCGACCGATGCGGCAAGCGACAGCACCACGGACGAAACCCAACCCCCCGCAACCGAAACACCCGAAGGCGGCTTCGGCCTGGGCCGCGAAGCACTGCCCGAGGAAATCGCCGCCTGGAACGTCGACGTGCGCCCCGGCGGCATCGGCCTGCCCGAAGGCCGCGGCGACGTGGAAACCGGCGAACAGGTCTTCGCCGAGGCCTGCGCCGTCTGTCACGGCGACTTCGCCGAGGGCGTCGGCAACTGGCCGGTGCTGGCGGGCGGCTTCGACACGCTCGACAACAAGGACCCTGTGAAAACCGTCGGCTCATACTGGCCGTACCTGTCGACCGTCTGGGATTACGTGCACCGCTCAATGCCCTTCGGGAACGCGCAGTCGCTCAGCCCCGATGAGGTCTACGCGATCACCGCCTACATCCTCTATTCAAACTACCTGGTCGAAGACGATTTCGAGCTCAGCCACGAAAACTTCGCCGAGTTCGAGATGCCCAACGCGGATGGCTTCATCGTCGATGACCGTCCCGAAACCGAATACACCATCTGGCGTACCGAGCCCTGCATGGAAGGCTGCAAGGACAGCGTCGAGATCACCATGCGCGCCTCCGTCGTCGACGTGACGCCCGAGGAAGAGGGCGCCGAGGAAGAAGCCGCCGCCGAACCCGCCGCCGAAGAAGCGGCGGAGGAGGTCGAGATGGCCGCCGCAGACCCCGAACCCACCGAGACGGCCGCGCCAGCGGCTGAGGCCTCCGCTGGCCCCGATCCCGAGCTGGTCGCGGCGGGCGAAAAGGTCTTCCGCAAGTGCAAGGCCTGCCACATGGTTGGCGACGGTGCCAAGAACCGCGTCGGTCCGGTGCTGAACGGCGTCATGGGCGCGACCATCGGCGGCCACGACGACTTCAAGTATTCCAGCGTTTTCGAGGAAGCCGCCGAAGCAGGCCGCAAATGGGACGAGGCCGCCATGGCCGAATTCCTTGCCGCGCCGAAAAGCTACATGAAAGGCACCAAGATGAGCTTTGCCGGTCTCAAGAAGGACGAGGATATCGAGGCGATCATCGCCTATCTGCAAAGCTTCGGAGACTGACCGCGTGACGGTCGGCTTCCGCGCGCTCCCCTTCGCCCTGGCGTCAGGCCTTTTGGCCTGCGCCACCTCTGTGGCGGCTGAAGAGGGCGACCCGGAAGCCGGCAAGGAGGTGTTCGCCTATTGCTCCGGCTGCCATGAAGTGGGCAAGGGGGCCGAGCATGGCATCGGCCCGCACCTCAATGGCCTTTTCGGCCGGCAAGCGGCCACGCAAGAAGGCTTCCCTTATTCCGAAAGCTTCAAGCGCGCTGGTACAGGCGGCCTGGAATGGCACGCCGAAACCCTCGATGTTTTCCTCGAGAACCCCACCGCGATCGCCTCGGGCACAAGGATGAGCTTTGACGGGTTGGAGGACCCGCAAGAGCGTCTGGACCTGATCGCCTACCTGCGGCGCTTTTCCGACAATCCCCGCGACATCCCCGAGGCGGACCCGACCATCCAGGGCATGGACCATGACCTCGATTCGGAAATCCTCGCGCTTGTGGGCGACCCGGAATATGGCGAATATCTCAGCGGCGAATGCGTGTCGTGCCATCAGGCGGGTGGCGCCAATGACGGGATTCCGTCTATCGTGCTCTGGCCGGAGGAGGATTTCGTCGTCGCCATGCACGCCTACAAGAACAAGCAACGCAATCATCCGGTGATGCAGATGGTCGCCGGGCGCCTGGGCGATGAGGAGATCGCCGCACTGGCCGCCTATTTCGGCCAACTGACGACAGAATAAAAATAAATTATCTTAGGGAGGACAAGAAATGACACTCAACAGACGGACGTTCCTTGGAACGACGGCCGCCGCGGCCACGACGCTCGCAGCGCCGACCGTGCTGGCGCAAGGCGCGGGCAAACCGCGCGTCGTCGTTATCGGCGGCGGGGCAGGCGGGGCCACGGCGGCCCGCTATATCGCCAAGGACAGCGACGGCGCCATCGACGTGACGCTCGTGGAGCCCACGCGCACCTATTTCACCTGCTTCTTCTCCAACCTCTACCTTGGTGGCTTCAAGGAGTTCAGCGATATCGGCCACACCTACGGCACCATCGCGGCCAGCGGCGTGAACGTGATCCACGACTGGGCCGTCGATGTCGACCGCGACGCCAAGACCGTGACGCTCGCAGGTGGGTCCACGCTGCCCTATGACAAGCTGATCCTCAGCCCCGGCATCGATTTCGTCGATGGCGCCGTCGAAGGCTGGAGCATCGAGGCCCAGAACGCCATGCCACACGCCTACAAGGCCGGCTCGCAATCCGAACTGCTGCGCGCCCAATTGGAAGCGATGCCAGAAGGCGGCACCTTTGCCATGGTGGCCCCGCCGAACCCCTATCGCTGTCCCCCGGGGCCCTATGAACGAGTCTCGATGGTCGCGCATTTCATGAAGGAAAATAACCCGACCGCGAAGATCATCGTGGCCGACCCCAAGCCGAAATTCTCCAAGATGGCCCTGTTCCAGGAAGGCTGGAACAAGCATTACCCGGGCGTGGTCGACTGGATCGGCGAGGAATTCGGCGGCGGCAACGTCTCGGTCGACACGGCGAACATGACCGTCACCATCGACGGCGAGGAAACCAGCGTCGACGTCTGCAACGTCATACCTGCGCAAAAGGCGGGCCGCATCGCCGACATGGCGGGCGTGACCGACGGCAACTGGGCGCCGGTGAATGCCGCCGACATGTCCACCAAGGCCGACGCGGATGTCTACGTGCTGGGCGACGCCGCTGCACAGGGCGACATGCCGAAATCGGGCTTTGCCGCCAACAGCCAGGCCAAGGTCTGCGCCAACGCGGTGCGCGGTGCGCTCACGGGCTCCAAGGTGTTCCCGGCCAAGTTCTCGAACACCTGTTGGTCGCTCATCGCCACCGATGACGGCGTCAAGGTGGGTGCGACCTACGAGGCGACCGAGGAAAAAATCGCCAAGGTCGACGGCTTCATCAGCGAAACCGGCGAGGATTCCGCCCTGCGCAAGGCGACCTACGAAGAGTCCGAAGGCTGGTACACCGGCATCACCACCGACATGTTCGGCTAAGCCAACGCGCCGTCCCGGCTTTGATCTCGCTCAAAGACCGGGGCGATGCCCCCGTGCGAAAACAAACCGACACCTAGGAGGACCCACCATGAAACCCGTGATTCTGACGGCTGCCCTGACATTTGCCACAGCAGCCCATGCCGAGGCCCCGATCACCACGCCCTACGAGGGGTCGTTCGACGACGCGGCCTTTGCCGTGGAAACGGCGATCGTGGGGCAGGGGCTGGTCATCGACTATGTCAGCCACGTGGGAGAAATGCTAAACCGCACGGGCGAGGACGTGGGCAGCGATGTCATGATCTTCAAGGAAGCGGATATCTTCCTCTTCTGCTCGGCCGTCGTGTCGCGCGAAGTGATGGAGGCCGATCCGATGAACATCGCGCACTGCCCCTACGGCATTTTCGTGGCCGAGGACGCGGAAGGTGCCGTGACGATAGGCTACCGCGACTACCCCGATGGCCCGATGGAAAAGGTCGAGGCTTTGCTGGCCGAGATCGTGAAAGAGGCGACAGAGAACTGATGAACTACCAGGAATTTTTCCGCTCCGAACTCGATGGGTTGCGGGCCGAAGGCAACTATCGCGAATTCGCCGAACTCGAGCGGCGGCGCGGGCAGTTTCCGAAGGCGCATTGCTACAACGGCCCCGAGAACGTGACGGTATGGTGTTCGAACGACTACCTCGGCATGGGCCAGCACCCGGTCGTGCTCGACGCGATGCACGACGCCCTCGACACCACCGGCGCCGGGGCAGGGGGCACGCGCAACATTTCCGGCACGACCCACGCCCATGTGCAGCTCGAGGCGGAACTGGCCGACCTGCACGGCAAGGACAGTGCGCTGCTCTTCACCTCCGGCTACGTGTCGAACTGGGCCGCGCTTGGCACATTGGCGTCGCGCATTCCGGGGCTGGTGGTTTTGTCCGATGCTCTGAACCATGCGTCGATGATCGAAGGCATCCGGCACAGTCGCGCCCAGAAAGTGATCTGGAAACACAACGACCTCGCCGATCTCGAGACCAAGCTGGCGGCCCTGCCCGCCAACGCCCCGAAGATGATCGCGTTCGAGAGCGTCTATTCGATGGACGGCGACATCGCCCCGATCAAGGAGATCTGCGATCTGGCGGATAAATACGGCGCCATGACCTATCTCGACGAGGTGCACGCGGTCGGCCTGTACGGCCCGCGCGGCGGCGGCATTGCCGAGCGCGAGGGGCTGATGGACCGCTTGACCGTGATCGAGGGCACGCTGGGCAAGGCGTTCGGCGTCATGGGCGGCTATATCGCC
This sequence comes from Roseovarius confluentis, assembly GCF_002917925.1. GTDB lineage: Bacteria > Pseudomonadota > Alphaproteobacteria > Rhodobacterales > Rhodobacteraceae > Roseovarius > Roseovarius confluentis. The sequence continues at coordinate 26,001 of NZ_PPFE01000002.1, forward strand.
GCCTCGACCGAGCTGTGCGACTTTGTCCGCTCCTTTGCCTCGGGCTTCATCTTCACCACCGCCCTGCCACCCTGCGTCGCCGCCGGTGCCGCCGCTGCCGTGCGCCACCTCAAGCACAGCAACGAGGAACGCAGCCAGCAACAGGCCCGCGTGGCTGAGGTGCGCGCTCGGCTCGACGCGATCGGCCTGCCGCATATCGAGAACCCCAGCCACATCATCCCGGTGATGGTGGGCGACCCGGTCAAGTGCAAATACATCTCGGACGTGCTGATGCGCGACCACGGGATCTACATCCAGCCGATCAACTATCCGACCGTGCCCAAGGGCACCGAACGGCTGCGCATCACGCCCTCCCCGGTGCACTCCGCCGAGGATGTCGATCGGTTGATATCCGCCCTCGAAGAACTCTGGGCGCAGTGCCAGCTTGCCCGGCTGCCCATCGCGGCGCAGTAATCGGAAAAATTTCCCGCCAACGCGAAAAATAGGAAAATCCGTTTCGCCGGACCGTCCCGCGATGGTCCGGCGTTGCAACGTTGTCCGCGTTCCGGAACGTTGTTTCGCATTCGCTGTAGAACATGGAACAATGCTCTTTCCGCCGGGCTTTGACTCGCGCGAAAACGCACCAGATAAGGGCGGATTACTTGAATCAGGACATGACCCATGCTGCTTGACTCCCTGCCGTTCGACCTGCCTGCACAAACCCTGCACCTGCTGCTGGGCGCACTTCTGGGCCTTGCCTTCGGCATTGCCGCCCAGATCTCGCGCTTCTGCCTGCGGCGGGCCGTGGCGGGCGAGGATGGCATGGACCGCTCGGCCCTCTCGGTCTGGCTGGTCGCGCTGGCCGTGGCCATCGGCGGGGTGGCCCTGGCCGGTGGCATGGGCTTTGTCGAGCTTGGCGACCATCGCTACCTGTCCAGCAGCGTGCCGGTCGCCGCGATCGCCCTCGGTGGGCTCGCCTTCGGCATCGGCATGGTCCTGACGCGGGGCTGCATGTCCCGCCTGACGGTGCTGGCCGGTACGGGCAACCTGCGCGCGGTCAGTGTCATCGCCCTCTTTGCCATCGTCGCCCACGCAACGCTGAAGGGCGTTCTGGCCCCGGTCCGCACTTCGCTCGGCGCGGTCCAGTACGATTTCGGCATCGGCAGCCTCGCGTCCATTCCGGGTGTTGCCCCGGCCGTGGCGCTGGTGTTGCTGGCCATCGCCGTGCTGCTCGCACACCGCTCCGGCGCGCGCGTCCTGCACCTTGTCATGGGCGCGGTGATCGGCCTCGTGGTCGTGGCCGGCTGGGCCGGAACCTCCGTTCTGCTGTTGGATGACTTCGATCCGTTGCCCGCCCAGTCGATGGCCTTCACCTTGCCGTGGACCGACACTCTGTTCTACGCCATCGCGTCCACCGCTGTGCCCGCAGGCTTCGGTGTCGGTGTGATCGGCGGCGTCATCGTCGGCAGCTTCCTCAGCGCCGCCGCGCGCGGTGAACTGGCCTTGCAAAGCTTCTCGTCCCCCGTGCAGACCCTGCGCTACAGCGCCGGCGCCGTGCTGATGGGCTTCGGCGGCGTGCTGGCCGGGGGCTGCACCATCGGCGCGGGCCTCAGCGGCGGCGCGAACCTTAGCATCGCCGCCCTGCTGGCGCTCGGGTTCATCGTGCTGGGCGCGGTCGCGGCCCGCGGCGTGCTGGCACCTCGCGGTGTTGCCGTTCCCGCCGAGTAAGCCCTACTCGAACTCCATCTGCTCAAACACCCGGCCCGCATTCTTGGTGGCCAGTTCTTCAAATGTATGCAGGTGCTTATATGGCGTCTGGTCGACGTAATAGGCGTTGGCCAGGCTGCCGCCTTCCTCCAGGTGCGCGCCCACCTGTTCCCGCAGGTAAACCAGGTAGTCATGCGTGTACCGCCGCACCTGCGCCATGTTGGTCGGATGCCCGTGGCCGGGGATCACATACGTTGCCTCCAGCGGCTCGAACGCGGTCTCCCATGTTTCCAGCCAGTCTTTCGTGATCGTATCCTCGAAGATCGGCAGCATCCGTTCGTGAAACGCCATGTCGCCCGCAATCACCAGGCTCTGCTCGGGCAACCAGACCGAGATATCACCGGGACTGTGCGCCGGCCCAAGGTGCAGAACCTCGATCCGGAACTCGCCCATCTCGATGATCTTCTCATCCTCGAAGGTTTCCGTCGGCCCGGCCAACACCGTGCCCTCGGCCTTGTCGCGGTTGTATTCCTCCATCCGCCGCAGGATCTGGGCACCGTATTCCTCGAATTCCTCGGCGGCATCCAAATGCGCCAGGATCGGCACGCCTTGTTCGGACCAATAGGCGTTGCCCAGCATCGCATGGCCCTGGCCGTTCTCATTGATCACCAGCTTCACCGGCTGATCGGTGATGCGCTTGATTTCGTCGTGCAGCGCTTCGGCCAGGATATAGGCCGCCCCGCCATTCACCACGACAACGCCATCACCCGTCACGATGAAGCTCAGGTTGTTGTTATGCCCGGTGTTTTCATAGGTCGGCGGCGCGGTCGCGCCGATGGCCGACCAGACATGCGGGATCACCTCGACCGGCTTGGAATAGAGCGGCGAACCGGGATACTGGTCGGGTATGTTTTCATCGGCCAGTGCGGGGCTCGTGCACAGGGCAACAAGGCAGGCAGCAAGCGCACGCATCACGCATCCTTTCCGACAAAACGGTATCCGGTCTCTGACGCCTCGGCCCGGCCCACACCGCCCCCCGGCAGGTGGAACCCGATCAGGGTCATGTCGTCGGCGGTCAGGCGGTCGAACAGCGTCTTGCGCGTGGCCACCGCCATGTCCGGGTCCTGGTCCGATCCGCTGGGCCAGTCTGGCCGGGCGAAGGCGACGTGGTGATTGCCGATCGCGTCGCCGATGACCATCGCCGCCTCGCTTCCGCTGCGCAGTTCGAAACTCATGTGTCCGGGCGTGTGGCCCGGGGTCGAGACCGCGGCGATGCCCGGCAGCACCTCCTCGCCGTCGTCGAAAAACGCGACCATGTCCTCGATCGCCTCCATCCGGTTCTTGGCGCCTACGGCGAACGCGGCGCGCGCCTTGCCGATGGTGTTCACGGTCTCGGGGTTCCACCAGTAATCCCACTCGGCGCGGCCCATCATGTGCACCGCTTGCGCGAACAACGGGTCTCCAAAATCGTCCAGGACGCCCCAGATATGATCGGGATGCGCGTGGGTGAAAACGACGTGGGTGATGTCTTCGGGCGACAGCCCCGCGGCCTCAAGGCTGGCCGGCAACTCGCCCGCACTCGGCATGAAATTCGACCCGGCGCCGGCATCGAACAGCACGGTATTGGTGCCGTCGCGGTAAAGCGTCAGGTTGCATTCGGGGCGCAACTCGTCGCGGCTCTGGCCGGTGGCCTCGAGGATCGGCATCAGCTCGTCTTGCGGCATCGGCTCGAACAGGAAATCGCCCGGCAGCACGAGGTTGCCGTCGCTGACGGTCGTGACTGTCGCATCGCCAAGGGACATTTCCGCCAGGCTCCAGCGCGGCAGGGCCGCGGCAAGGGGCAGGGCCGCACCGGTCGCCATCAGGTGGCGTCGGGTCATTCGCATGGTATTCCTCCCAGAAATTCTCTTATAGGAATATGTGCGAATGTTTCGAGTCGCGCAAGCGCCGTCCCTTGTGAAACATCCGTGTCGAGCACTCAGCCGGTTAACAGCCGCGGAGCGGCCCGGCCATCGTCAGCCCCTCCCAAGGGCTGGCGATTTGGCTGAGGCTGGGCGCAACGATCTTTCTGGGGATGTACCTGGCAGGCATAAAGTGCTTTGAAATTGCCGTCGGGTCGCCACCCCATGGGCTGACGTTTGCCTCCGTCGTGAACGGCAGCAAAGTCAGCATGGCCGAAACTCATCTCAACCAGCTCCCGAGATTTTCTTCGGCCGCTGGTTCTTGTCATCAGCGCGTCTTGAACGGCGCTCAGCTCGGAATGGCATCATTTTCCGCAAAGCGCCGGCTCTCACGCCGCCGGTTTCCACTTGATCGAACAGCCGACCGACGCGACCTGGTCGCGCGGACCCTCGCCGGTTTCCGCGACCTGTTTCATCGCATCGAACAATTCGCGCGGCGCGTCCGCCGGCGCAGGCGACATGCGTGACGCATCCAGCCGGCCACGGTATTGCAGCCCGCCTTTTGCGTCGAAACCAAAGAAATCCGGCGTGCAGGAGGCGTGATAGGCCCGCGCCACGGACTGATCCTCGTCGTGCAGATAGGGAAAGGGCAGCCCGGCTTTCTCGGCCAGTTTCACCATGTTGTCGAAACTGTCGTCCGGATACGTCTCGGCATCGTTGGAACAGATCGCCGCAACGCCGATCCCCAGCGCTTGCAAATCCTTGCCGTCGCGCACGATCCGGTCCAGCACCGCCAGAACGTAAGGGCAATGGTTGCAGATGAACATGATCAGCGTGCCGCGCGGGCCGGACACATCGCTCAGCGTGTAGCGCTTGCCGTCCGTCCCCGGCAGATCGAAATCCGGCGCAGGCCAGTTGAAGTCGCACACGGGCGGGGTGTTCGCGGTCATGATCTTCCTCATTCGCTGTTCGCGACCAGTCTCGCCGACCCGCACCAGCTTGGCAACTGGTGGCGTGACCGCCCGCTGGTTCAGCGAAAGGCGAAGGGAGGGTCCGGGTCCATGACGCCGTCGGCATCCCAACGATCGGCCAGCGTCAACCCGCGGGCCGCCAACATGTCCAGAATGCGCTTGTCGATCGTGTCGATCAGGCGTCCGAACTCCATCTCGTCGCGTACCAACTTGGCGACGTCCTGCGCGATCAGCGTCCGCTGTTGTGCCAGAAGTTCCCCGATCCAGTGGCGCGAGGTTTCCGCAAGCACCTTGACGGAGGCCATCATCAGCTCCCGCAGCTTGTCGGTGCTCAACTCGACCTTGTCGAGACAGTCCAGAGAGCCCTGCTTGATCGACTCGATGGCGACGTCGGTGCGCATCTTGTTCGACATCATGACCACGGCGGCCGCAAAGTTCGCCGGGTGGCTTTGTACCATCTTTTGCGCGGCAAGGCCGTCGCTGTCCGGCAGCAGGTAATCTATCAGCACCACGTCGAAGCTGCCGGCGTCGAGCGCGGCGTCGAATTCACGGATCGTCGCGGCACTGACCGTGTTCACGGGCAGGCCAGTCGACTCCAGCGTTCGCAATAAACGTTTCTGGTCGAACGGGTCATCGTCAAGGATAAGTACGTCAAAGCAGTCGCCGCGACGGGCGCCGTGCAGGTTGGCCGCGGGCAGCGCCTGAGCGACCATTTGCTCGGCCGGGATTGGAGAGATAGACGCCATTTCGTTTCCTTTCCTACGAAAACACCCAGAATTCGTGGTGCGATGCTAGGGCCGTGATTGTTACCAGAGCGTTACCGTCGACGCGCCCGGTGTTGCTGATTTTAAAAGTTTCGTCGGCATCCGGCGGCCGCCGTTCACCGGTTGGAAACATGTGCCTGTCAGGTTTGCCCGACGCGCGAACAAAGATGAAAAGGGGAGACACGTGTCACGCTCGTTCACCTCTGACAGTCCTGGACCGGTCCGAGAGGCCGAAGAATTCCTGTATATCCTGACACATGACCTCAAGGCATTCGCCCGTGCCATGCGCACCATCCCCGATTGGATCGCTGACGATCTTGCCGCTCAGGGATTTGCGCTGCCGGCGGACTCCGCGGAAAACTTGGCCATGTTGCGTGACTACGCGCATCGGCTGGACGATACGCTGAACGCTTTGACCGAGTTGTCGCGGGTCGGGCGATTGGCGGATCCGCCTGCCACGCATGACCTTCACGCGCTTGTCGCCAGCAGTTGCGCCGAACTGCCAGCGGTGCCCAAGCTGACCTGCGATCTCCAGTGCCTGGGGCTGAGCGTCAGGGGGGCAAAAAACGATCTGCGCCGACTGTTCGATGCGGTGATCGGCAATGCGGCTGTGCATCATGACCGGGATTTCGGCAACCTGCGGATCGCCGCCACCCACTGGAATGGCCGGGTTCAGGTCACCGTCTCCGACGACGGGCCCGGAATTCCACCCGCTCACCGGGAGGCGGTGTTCAAACCCCTCGCCACCCTGCGCCCCAAAAGCGAGACCGGGCGCGTCGGCGTCGGTCTTGCGATAGCACGGAAAATCGTGCGTTCCATGGGCGGCGAGATCGCGATCGTTGAGGCGGACGCCCCGCGTGGCCTTTCGCTGCGCTTCGACCTGCCACGCTCGGACGCCGGTCACTGACCATGGCGCTCGCGCACGCTTTATCTGGTCAAGCAGGGGACAGGCTTGCTATCACCTTGGCATGTTGTCACTTCTTCGCGCCCGGTGGATCGTCATCGCGTTCTTCCTGCTTGCGGTCACCGCCGCGGCAGCAACCGTTTGGCGCTATGGCCATAGCCAGGGACTGACACAGCTGGCCAAGCAGGGGCGTGCCGATCTTGCGTTGGCGGCCGACCGTTTTACCGGCGAGATGCGCCGCTTTCGCGAACTCGCGGTTCTCATGTCCGATCATCCCAGGTTGGCGGCGTTGACAAGTGCCAGCCCGGACGTCCCCGCGGCCACCCAGCTTTTGCAGGAGGCCGTCGACAAAAGCGGGGCCGCCGGGCTGATATTTACCGATGCCAACGGTACGGTACTTGCGCAGGCGGGCGAGGTCTCTCTTGATCCCGCCGGCAGCAGCTACTTTCGCCGCGCCATGCATGGGGCGCTCGGGTCCTTCTTCGGACGGCTCGGCCCCGAGGGACGACGCGTTTACGCCTATGCCGCACCCTCTTTCGCCGAAGATGGCGCAATCCGTGGCAGTCTCATCGCCGTCGTCGACATTTCCGAAATCGAATGGGGCTGGATCGGCGGCCAGCCGGTGGTTTTCTTTACCGACAATGACGATCGCGTGTTTATCTCCAACAGGGAAGAGATACTGGGTTGGCGCATCCGACCCTCCGCTGCAGGTCTGGCCCCGCCCGGTGCCGCCGAGGCGGAAGGTGGCGCACGCAGGAAAGATCCGGATATCTGGACGCTCGATCACGGCAGCTATCTGCCAAAGCGTGCCTTGCACCTGGCCACCCCCAAGCCGGTGATCGGAATGACCGGTCATGCGCTGATGGACGCGGCCCCCGCGTCTCGCTTGGCGATGCTGCAAGCAGCTGTCTTTGCCGCGACGTGCCTTGCCTTCGGCGCCGTGTTGTTGCTGTTCGCCGAACGCCGTCGCGCGCTTGCCATCTCCAACGCCCAGCTTGAGACGCGTGTTGCGAACCGCACGGCGGAACTGTCGCAGACCAATGCCGTCCTGCGCCGCGAAGTGGCCGAGCGGATGGAAGCCGAAGCAGCGCTGACCCGTGCCCAGGAGGACCTAGTTCAGGCCGGCAAGCTAAGCGCGTTGGGGCAGATGTCGGCGGGTATCAGTCACGAGCTGAACCAGCCGTTGATGGCGATCCAGCAGTTCGCGGATAACGGCGCCGCGCTTCTCGATACCGGCAAGACGCAATCCGCCAGAGACAACCTCGGCCGCATCTCTGATCTAGCGGCGCGCGCGGCGCGGATCATTCGCAACTTGCGGGCCTTTGCACGCAACGAGGCCGAGCCCGCCGGAAAGGTCGACCTGGGCGCCGTGATCGACACCGCCGTCGAGCTGACCGAACAGCGCCTCGGCAACGAAGGCGTGGCGCTGGATTGGCACCGGCCCGAGTTTCCGGTGCATGTGCAGGCCGGCGAAGTCCGATTGGGCCAGGTTATGGTGAACCTGATCAACAACGCGGTCGATGCCATGGCCGGACAGGTTGACAAACATATCGAGATTTCACTCCTCCCCGGTGCTCACCCTACCGTGACGGTGCGGGACAACGGGCCGGGCATCTCCGATCCGGCAAAGATGTTCGAACCTTTCTATACCACCAAGGAGGTCGGCGGCGAGGATGGCCTGGGTCTCGGTCTCTCGATCTCCTACGGTTTGGTCGAAAGTTTCGGAGGCCGCATCAGTGGCAGCAACGCGGATGACGGAGGCGCGATCTTCCGCATCGAACTGGACCCCTGGAAAGACGAGGCCGCGGCATGAAAAGGGATGTTCTGATCGTCGACGACGACGCGGCGGTCCGAGAGGCGCTGGCCCAGACGCTGGAACTGAACGAACTTCGACCGCGCCTTGCGGGCTCGTTCATCGAGGCAAAGGACCACATCACTCCGGACTTTCCGGGCGTGATACTGTCGGACATCCGCATGCCGGGGCGCGACGGATTTTACCTTCTGGACCATACTCGCAAAACCGATGCCGAACTGCCGGTTATCCTGCTGACCGGCGAGGGCGATATCCCCATGGCGGTCCGTGCGATGGGGCAGGGCGCGTTCGACTTTCTTGAAAAACCCTGTGCGCCCGATGCCCTGTTGCCAGTTCTGACCCGCGCGTTGCAGACACGATCCCTTGTGCTGGAAAACCGGCGGCTGAAACGCCAGCTTGAGACGGGCGACGCCGCGGCCCGGATGCTGTTCGGCACCTCGGAACTGGCCGAGCAACTGCGCGAGCGCGTGCGCCGCGTCGCCGCGATGGGGGCAGACGTTCTCGTGACCGGCCCCCCGGGCGCGGGCATTTCGAAAGTGGCCGAGGTCGTGCATCTGATGACGCCCGCCAGCCGTGGCCCCTATGTCAAACACCCTGCTGCCGCGCTTGATGTCGGGGCACTGGATGATGCGATGGCTTCGGCCCGCGGCGGCAGTCTTTTCATCGAAGAGATCACCGCGTTGCCCCCTCATGCCCAGCACGCCCTGCTGGACCGGCTGGAGGAAGGCGCCGAAACGCGCCTGATCGCGGGTACGACGACGGATCTTGCCAAAGCTGCCGGCGACGGCCGCTTTTACCCCGAGCTTTATTATCGGCTTGACGTGGCGCCGGTGCGCATCCCGGCCTTGTCGGAAAGGCCCGAGGACATTCCGGTTCTCTTCCGGCACTACGTGGCGCAAGCGGCCGAGCAATCCGGTATCGCCGCGCCGGACATCGCCCCCGATCACGTGGCCCGCCTTATGGCACAGGATTGGCCCGGCAACGCAAGGTCCTTGATGAGCGCGGCCATGCGCTTTGTTCTCGGCATGCCGGATGAAGTGACCCGCGCCGCCGACCTGGGGCTTTCAGAGCAGATGGCACAGGTCGAGCGCTCTTTGCTGATCGCCGCGCTCGGCCGCCAGAACGGCCGCGCCTCCGAGGCCGCGAAGGCGCTGAAACTGCCTCGCAAGACGTTCTACGACAAGCTTGCACGCTACGGCATCAAGCCCGAGGACTATCGCCGCGGCGACGATTGAGCGCGGCTTCGGTGCCACAAGGGCCGACCCTCTCCGGTCTTTCCGATATCCGCGATTCCGCGTGGCATGGAAGCGAGTTAGCATCCTGACCGAGGTCATGCGGCCCAAATCGCGGACGCGCAGTGCCGGAGCGGAAAACCAGGATGAACACCACCACCGAAGACCGAATACCCAAGGGCCTGATGGCCGCGGCCCGTTGGGCCGCCGAGCGCACACCCGAGAGCCGCAACCGCGCTGTCGACCTATACCGCGCCATCGCCATCAGCTTCGTGATCCTCGGCCATTGGCTGCTGGTCGCCGCGGTGATGCGTGACGGCGAGGCGACGCTGGTGATCCTGCTGGCCGAACAGCGCTGGACCCATTACGCCACCTGGCTTTTCCAGGTCATGCCGGTCTTTTTCTTCGTCGGCGGATTTTCCAACAGCCTGTCCTGGGACTCTGCCCGGAAAGACCCGGAAAAGAAACGCGCCTGGGCCGCCACACGCCTGTCGCGCCTTCTGAAACCCACCGTTCCCGTGGTTCTGGCCTGGGCCGCGGGCGGGGTCGTCGCACGCGCCACGGGCGTCTCGCCCGAGCTGATCGGCTTTGCGTCACAGGCCGCATTGGTGCCGGTCTGGTTTCTGGCCGTCTACATCGTCATCACCATGGCCGTGCCGGTCACCGTCGCGCTCTGGGATCGCATCGGGGTCCTGTCGGTCCTCCTGCTGGCCCTCGGCGCCATCGCGGTGGATGCCATTGCCTTCGGGCTGGACCAAGGCTGGCTGCGCTGGGCCAATTACGGCTTCGTCTGGCTTGCGGTGCACCAGCTTGGCTACTGGTGGCGCCGCGCCGCGCGGCCCAAGACCTGGGCGCTGGGTTTCATCGGCTTGGGCGTCGCCGGCCTCTACGTTCTGATCGTGCAGTTCGGATACCCCGTCGCCATGGTCAGCGTGCCGGGCGCCGAGATGTCCAACACCCGCCCGCCCACCACGGCGATGCTGGCCGTCGGCGCGGTGCAGATCGGCGCGATCCTGCTGTTTACGGATATCGCACAGGCCTGGTTGCAACGCACGCGTCCCTGGGCAATGGTGATCCTTTTCAACCAGATGATCATGTCTATCTACCTGTGGCACATGACGGCGCTGATCATTGTCGTCGGCCTTGCCGTATTGCTGGGCGGCGTTGGCCTGCACGAGCCGCCGGGCAGCGGCGCGTGGTGGGCCATGCGGCCTGTCTGGCTGACCTTGTTCACGGTCGTGCTTGTCCCGCTCGTGCTGATCTTCGTTCGGTTCGAGGCCGGAAGTCGGACACCGTCCTCGGGGCGTCCCGGTCCGCTTGTTGCAATGCTCGGAGCAGTGATGACATGCGCCGGACTGATCGTCATGGCAATGGTCGGTCTTGGGGCCGACAATGCCAGTGGCGTCAATTGGCTGGCCGTGGGGCTGGTCGCGGTCGGCGTTCTGGTTGCGACGCGGCGCTGGCCGGGCCAGGCGGCCTGAACGCCGTCGGTCGGGGGCTGTGCGGAAATCCGCACAACGCCGTAAAAACGCGTGCGGGAATCCGCACAGCCGTTTCGAGCGCGCTTCAGCTCACGGCGATTCGAATCCCGCAAGATATTGATCCTTATCAATATATTTTGATTCGCGTCATCCTGCCTCGAATCGGCTTGTTGCATCCTTCCCAATCGCCATTCTGGCTGCGCAATACCGTGACGGTATCAAAGCCAGTCTCGAACTAGGGAGGAGAGACCATGAAATTCCTGTCTGCCGCAACTGCGGCACTCGCACTTACTGTATCCGCAGGTGCCGTAAACGCCGCCTGTGACGATGGCGAAGTCGTCGTCAAGTTCAGCCACGTCACCAACACCGACCGGCACCCCAAGGGGATCGCCGCCTCGCTGCTGCAAGAGCGCGTCAACGAGGAAATGGACGGCAAGATGTGCATGGAGGTGTTCCCCAACTCCACGCTCTACAACGATGACCAGGTGCTCGAGGCGATGCTGCAGGGCGACGTCCAGCTGGCCGCGCCGTCGCTGTCGAAATTCGAGAACTTCACCAAGGTGTTCCGCATTTTCGACCTGCCCTTCATGTTCAAGAACATCGACGCCGTCGACAGCTTCCAGGCGTCCGACGCCGGCCAGGACATGCTCGATTCCATGCAGCGCCGTGGCCTGCAGGGCCTGGGCTTCTGGCACAATGGCATGAAACAGTTCTCGGCCAACGTCCCGCTGGTGGAGCCAGGCGACGCCCAAGGCCTGAAGTTCCGTGTTCAGACCTCCGACGTGCTCGTGGCCCAGATGGAAGCCCTTGGCGCCTCGCCGCAGCCCATGGCCTTCTCCGAGGTCTACGGCGCGCTGCAGACCGGCGTTGTCGACGGCCAGGAAAACACCTGGTCCAACATCTACGGCCAGAAGTTCTTCGAGGTGCAGGACGGCATCACCGAGACCAACCACGGCATCATCGACTACCTTCTGGTGGCGCCGGTTGACTGGCTGGATTCGCTGGACCCCGACGTGCGTGAGCAGTTCATGACCATCGTCAGCGAAGTCACCCAGACGCGGAACGCCGAAAGCTACAACGTGAACCAGGAAAACCGCCAGGCGATCATCGACGCCGGTGGCGAGGTGCGCGAGCTCGACGCCGACCAGCGTCAGGCATGGGTGGACGCGATGCGCCCGGTCTGGGACCAGTTCGTCGAAGACGTGGGCCAGGACAACATCGACGCGGCCCAGTCCCACAACAGCGGAAGCTGACGTAGGGCAGGGCGGGCGCGCCTGCGGCTTCCTTCAGGTCGCATCGCGCCCGCTGCGCCGGACCCCGGCGGCACCACCCGTGCCGCCGGAACCTGCACCGGCCTTACCCCACAATATCCGGAGGGAAACGCCATGAGCGTGAGCGGATACACACCATCGGGCCCGGTCGGACGCTTCGTCCACCGCGCCGAGGAAATCTTCATCGCCCTGATCCTTGGCGCGATGACCCTGATCACCTTCGCCAACGTCGTTCTGCGCTACGGCTTCTCCGAAAGCCTGCTCTGGGGGCAGGAGGTGGTCGAAATCCTGTTCGCCTGGTTGGTCCTCTTCGGCATTTCCTACGGCTTCAAGGTCACCGCCCACCTGGGCGTGGATGCCGTCATCAACATGCTTGGCGGTGGTCTCAAGCGCGTGCTGGCGCTGATGGCCTGCGTCGTCTGCGTGGCCTATGCCTTCCTGCTGCTCAAGGGCGCCTACGATTTCTGGGCGCCTTTCTCGAACCTCGATTCGACCTCGGGCCGCTGGTTCCCAACGGGTTTCGAAGAGGCCCGCGCCCAAGGCTACGCCGTGGTGCGCCCCGTGCCGATCCCCTTCGGCAAGGAGTTCCTCGAGAATACCTTCAACTGGTACATGGACGGCGACACGCGCGTGGTCGAGGAATACGACTACCTGCCGCGCGTCATTCCCTACCTGATCCTGCCCATCGGTGCGGCGCTGCTGCTGTTCCGCGTGTGTCAGGCCACCCTTGGCGTCATCCGCGGCACCCGCCAGCGCATCATCACCAGCCACGAGGCCGAGGACGCGGTGGAAACCGCCGCCGACAAGCTCGCCCGTGGCGAAAACGCGAAAAAGGTCTGAGATCATGGAAGTCGCCTTTCTCTTCGTCATGATCATCGGCCTTCTGCTGATCGGCGTGCCGATCGCGGTCTCGCTCGGGTTCTCCTCGATCGTGTTCCAGCTGATGTTTTCGAACACCTCCATCGGCGCCGTGGCCAAGTCGCTCTATGACGCGATGGCCGAACATTACACGCTCCTGGCTATCCCGTTCTTCATCCTCGCCTCCAGCTTCATGTCCACGGGCGGCGTGGCGAAACGGATCATCCGCTTTTCCATCGCCTGCGTCGGGCACCTCAAGGGCGGTCTGGCCATCGCCGGTGTTCTCGCCTGCATGATCTTCGCCGCGCTCTCGGGCTCGTCGCCCGCCACCGTGGTCGCCATCGGCACAATCGTCATCGCCGCCATGCGTCAGGTAGGCTATACCAAGGACTTCGCCGCCGGCGTGATCTGTAACGCCGGTACGCTCGGCATCCTCATTCCGCCGTCGATCGTAATGGTCGTCTACGCCTCGGCCACCGACGTGTCGGTTGGGCGGATGTTCCTCGCGGGCGTCATCCCCGGCCTGCTGGCCGGGACGATGCTGATGATCACGATCTACATCATGGCGCGCATCCGCAACATGCCCGCGGGCGAATGGAAAGGCTGGGGCGAAATCTTCGACAGCTTCCGAGACGCCTTCTGGGGCCTCTTGCTGATCGGGATCATCATGGGCGGCATCTATGGCCATCCCTGGATCAACCTCAGCGGCGAGGGCAGCCTGATCTACTGGCAACCCGGCGCCTTCACCCCGACCGAGGCCGCCGCCGTGGCCGCCGTCTACGCCTTCTTCGTGGCCTGCTTCATCTACCGTGACATGGGTCCCCTCGCCGCACCTTCGGAAGAGGAAACCTATACCGGCGCCATGGGCGAGCGCAGCGTCAACGCCGCCGTGGCGCCGCGCCCGGCGACCCTGCTGCAAAAGCCCTGGGCGCTGGTGACGGCCTTCTGGCATCGCGACACGGTCAACACCGTCTTCGAAGGCGCGAAACTGACGATCACCCTGATGTTCATCATCGCCAACGCGCTGCTCCTGAAGCACGTGCTGACGGACGAACAGATCCCCCAGGCCATCGCCGAAAGCATGCTGGCCGCTGGCCTCGGCCCGGTGATGTTCCTGGTGATGGTCAACGTGATCCTGCTGATCGGCGGCCAGTTCATGGAGCCATCGGGCCTTCTGGTCATCGTCGCTCCGCTCGTATTCCCCATCGCCATCGAGCTTGGCATCGACCCCATTCACCTCGGCATCATCATGGTGGTGAACATGGAAATCGGGATGATCACGCCCCCCGTCGGCCTGAACCTCTTCGTCACCTCGGGCGTCGCGGGCATGCCGATGATGAACGTGGTGCGCGCGGCCCTGCCGTTCCTCGCCGTGCTCTTCGTCTTCCTGATCATGGTGACGTATATCCCGTGGATATCGACCTACCTGCCCACGACCTTCATGGGGCCGGAGATCATCACCAACTGATGCCACTGGCGCGCGGTCCGATCACCCGCGCGCCAGAAAATCCTCCGAATTTTCAGCCGCCTTCGACCGCCCTCAGCGCCCCTTCCAGACCGGGTCGCGCTTTTCGGCAAAGGCCTTGGCGCCTTCCAGTTGATCCTCGGAATCATACAGCACATCGACGCTTTCGAATTGCCGCCGCGTGATCCGGTTCATCGCGTCCTGGAACGTCATCGCCTCGGCCTCGCGCACGATCTCCTTGATCGCCGCGTAAACCAGCGGCGGGCCGCTCGCCAGCAAATCCGCCATGTCCCGCGCGTTCGCCATAAGCTGGTCGCCCGGATGGATCTGGTTGATCAGCCCCCACCGCGCGGCCTCTTCGGCATCGATCCAGCGCCCGGTCAGCAGCATTTCCATCGCGATGTGATACGGGATACGCTTGGGCAGCTTCACACTGGCCGCATCGGCCACCGTGCCCGACCGGATCTCGGGCAGGGCGAACTGCGCATGGTCGGCGGCCAAAATAATGTCCGCGCTCAGCGCCCATTCCAGCCCGCCGCCGCAGCAGATGCCGTTGACGGCGGCGATGATCGGCTTGTTCATCGCCCGCATTTCCTGCAAGCCCCCGAAGCCGCCGACGCCGTAATCGTCGTCCACCGCATCACCATCCGCGGCTGACTTCAAATCCCAACCGGGGCAAAAGAACTTGTCGCCCGCCCCGGTAATCAGCGCCACGCGCAACTCCGGATCGTCGCGGAAGTCCTTGAATACGTCGCCCATGATCCGGCTTGTCGTCAGGTCGATCGCATTGGCCTTGGGCCTGTCCAATGTCACTTCCAGAACATGGCCGCGTCTTTCGGTCTTTACCGGATTATCCGTCATCTCGTTCTCCTAGCCGTATCAATGCGTCCGCGACCACCGCGCGGGTGTTCGTACAGATCAGCGGGTTGACCTCGACTTCCTCCACTATGCAGCGATGGGCCGTAACATAGTCCTGCAGCGCCATCGTCGCGCGAATGATCGAAGCCTTGTCCACGCCCGGTTGCCCGCGATACCCGTCCAGCACTGGCGCGATTTTCAACCGTGCCAGAGCCTCGGCGACCTCTTCCTCCGAGATCGGCAACAACATCGAAACCGTGTCCCGCAGGATCTCGGTCAGCGTGCCACCGGCCCCCAGTGTCATCACGAAGCCATGCGCTGGGTCCCGTACCACACCCAGCAGCAGTTCCGCCACGCCACCCGTTATCATCTCTTCGACGAGGTAGCCCTTGCAGGCCATCCCGCCCGCCGCCGCGTCGACGTCCGAGGCGCTCTTCAGGCCCAGGGCGACAAGCCCGGCCTCGGTCTTGTGCGCCGCGCCGGTGCCTTTTAGCACAACGGGAAATCCCACCTTCTCGGCTGCGGCCGCTGCCTCGTCGACTGACCGGGCAGACACCAGGCGCGGCACGTCCAGCCCGGCCTCGACCAGGTGTCGCTTGGCCTCGGCCTCCTCCATAACCACGGATGACTCGATTGGCGCGACGGCCAAGGCCGGCGCGGGCGGCGGTCCGCACTGTCCGGCAAAAGCGGCCGCTTCCAGCGCGGTCAGGAAATCATCGAGGCCCTGCATCGGGATCATACCCCCGGCCACGGCGCGCGCCGCCATGTCTTCGGGCAGCAACTCCGGCAGGGTCGAGACCAGAACCAGGGGCTTGCCGGTCTCTGCCACCGCCGCTGAACCGGCGGCGAACACGCAATCCCACGCCGCCGGATCGCAGCGGTCCTTGCGCGGAAAGTCGATGATCACGCAGGTCAGGTCGGCCTCGCCGCCTTGCATCGTGGCGAAGACCTGTGCCATGCGCTCGTCATCGTTCCAGATAAAGGTGTGATAATCCAATGGGTTGGCTAGCGCTACCATGGGTCCCAGCACCTCGCGCAAACGGGTGATTTGCGCGGCTGTCAGATCGGGGAACTGCACGCCCCTGTCCTCGGCGCTGTCGGCCATCAGGCTGGCCTCGCCGCCGGAACAAGACACCGACGCAAGCGACGTGCCCCGCAAGGGACCGGCGAAATGCAGGAGTTTCGCGGTCTCCAACAGGGCAGGCAGGCTATCGACCTGTGCCATCCCCAGGCGTTTCAACAATGCCCTTGCCCCGGCATTGCTGCCGGCCAGTGAGGCGGTGTGCGAGACAGCCGCAGCTTGGGCCCGCGCCGATTTTCCGGCCTTCAACACCACGATCGGTTTGCCCAGCGCGCGTGCCGCAAGCGCCAGTGCCTCAAACGCGGCGACGTCGCCCACGCCTTCGACATGAAGCGCCAGAACGGTCACCCTCGGGTCGTCAAGCAGCGCCATGCCAAGTTCGGCCAATCCGGTCTGCGCCTGGTTCCCGGCAGTGGTCACATAGGCCAGGGGCAGGCCGCGCGACTGCATCGAGATGTTGATGGCCATGTTGGAACTTTGGGTCAGCACCGCCACCCCGCTTTCGACACGCGCGCCGCCATGCTGGTCGGGCCACAGCAGCGCCCCATCGAGATAGTTGATGAAGCCATAGCAATTGGGCCCCAGGATCGGCATATCCCCCGCGGCATCCAGCAAGGCCAGCTGAAGATCGGCGCCGTCGCCGGTTTCGGCCTGTGCCTCGCGAAAGCCGCTGGCAAAGCACACGGCACCGCCCGCACCCATCGCGCGCAGGCGGCCCACTGTCTCGACCGTCGCGTGGCGGTTCACGCCGATGAAAACCGCGTCGGGCGGTTCGGGCAGATCCTCCAGCCGCGCCCAGGCGGTTTGGCCCGCGATCTCGGTCCTGGTCGGATGGACCGGCCAGACTGGCCCGGCAAAGCCCATCTTGAGGCATTGTTGCACAACGCTCGTGCACCACGCGCCGCCGCCGATGACGGCGATCGACTTGGGCTGGAAGAGGCGGCTCAGGTCGCGCATGGGGCGGATCCTTGCACCAAGGAGTATCCTCGCCGAAGGCATTCGTCTCTTATGCTCCCAGCGGCCGCAGAAGCTCGCGGCTGATGATGTGCCGCTGGATTTCCGATGTGCCGTCCCAGATCCGCTCGACCCTTGCGTCGCGCCAGAACCGCTCGATGGGAAAGTCGTCCATCAGGCCCATGCCGCCAAAGATCTGCAAGGTGGCGTCGGTCACGCGGGCCAGCATTTCGCTGGCATATAGCTTGGCCGAGGCGATCTCGCGGTTCGCCGGCAAGCCTTGATCCAGCCGCCAGGCGGCGGCGAGGGTCAGCCAGTCAGCGGCGTCGATCTCGGTGACCATGTCGGCGATCTGAAAGCTCACGCCCTGGAACTTGCCGATCTGCTGGCCGAACTGTTTGCGCTCGGCGGCGTAACTCAAGGCGTAGTCAAAGGCCCGCCGGGCCCGCCCGACACTCATCGTCGCCACGGTGATGCGCGTGGCGTATAGCCATTCGTTCATCACCGCGAACCCGCCATCGACCTCGCCCAGCACCTGCGCGTCGGGCAGGCGGCAATCATCGAATTCCAGCACCATGTTCTTGTAACCGCGGTGGCTGACCGACTTGTAGCCGTCGCGGATGGTGAATCCCGGCGTGCCGCGATCGACAAGGAAGGCGGTGATGCGTTTCTTGGGGCCTTTGGGCGTGTCGTCCTCGCCCGTGGCGATGAAGACGATGATGAAATCGGCATGATCCGCACCCGAGATGAAATGCTTGGTGCCGTTCACCACCCAGTCGCCGCCGTCACGCTTGGCGAAACACTTCATCCCCCGCACGTCCGACCCGGCATCGGGCTCGGTCATCGCCAGCGCATCCATCCGCTCGCCCCGCACGGCGGGCAGCAGGTACCGCTCGCGCTGCTCGCCCTCGCAGGCCATCAGGATGTTCTGCGGCCGGCCGAAGAAATGCGTCAGCGCCATCGACCCGCGCCCCAGTTCCCGTTCGACCAGCGCGAAATCCACGTGGCCGAGGCCCGCGCCGCCCACCTCGTCGGGGAAGTTGCAGGCGTAAAACCCGAGATCCATGCACTTGCGCTTGATCTCCTGCGCCACTTCGGGCGGCACCTCGCCGGTCCGTTCGACCAGTTCCTCGTGGGGATAGACCTCCTTCTCGACGAAACTGCGCACCGTCGAGACGATCATCTCCTGCTCGTCCGTCAATCCGAAATGCATGGTCTCACTCCTCCGCGTGCAGGGCGGCCAGCGCCGCCACCTTGTCCGCCACGTCCTCGGGCGGCGCGCAGGTGCGCCGGGTCTCCAGGCTCACATGCAGCATCAGCTGGTCGCAGGTCGCCATTACCTCGCCGTCGCTCTTGCGCTTCATCTCGTGAAAACAGCGCAGCTTCTTGCCGCCGCCTTCGGTCACCCGGCTCTCGACGATGATCTCTTCCCCGGCCTGCGTCTCGGCCAAATACTTGATGGTCGTCTCCACGGTGAAATAACTCAGCTGCCGCTCGGACACATAGGCTTCGTCCGCGCCCACAAACGCCATCACGCCCTCGGCCGCATCGCTGAACACCTGCCCGTAGCGGCCCTCGTTCATGTGGCCGTTCATGTCGGTCCAGTCGACCGGCACCATCCGGTCCTGCGTGATCATCGGCTGGGCGTTCTGCGGCGGATGCATCAGCGTGCGTTGATGCTGACCGACCAGCTTGCCCGACGACGTCCCCTGCTGCTTCAGCGCCCGCATCATGGCGATCAGGTTGCGGTCTCGCTTGCGCTCAAGCTCCCGGATCGACAGGTGCCCAGACTGCGCGTCCGACTGGTCCGCGATCAGGTCCACCAACTCGGGCGTGAACTCCGGCACATCCATCAGCTTGGTCCAGGGCCAGCTCAGCGCCGGACCGAACTGCGCCATGAAATGCCGCATCCCGGCTTCGCCGCCCGCCACGCGGTACGTCTCGAAAAGGCCCATCTGTCCCCAGCGCAGACCAAAGCCATAGCGGATGGCGTTGTCGATCTCCTCTGTGGTGGCGATGCCATCCTTCACCAACCAGAGGGCCTCACGCCAGACCGCTTCCAGGAAACGGTCCGCGATATGCGCATCGATCTCCTTGCGCACGTGCAGCGGATACAAGCCAACCTCTGTCAGCGTCGCCTTGGCCGCCTCGACCATCGCGGGCGCCGTGGCCTCGGATGGCACCACCTCGATCAGGGGCAGCAGGTAGACCGGGTTGAACGGGTGCGTGACCATGATCGTCGACGGATCGGCGGCACCTTGCTGCAACTCCGAAGGCTTGAACCCGCTGGTAGACGAGCCGATGGGCACGCCCGGCGCGGCGACCTGGATCTCGGCAAAGACCTTGTGCTTCAGGTCCAGCCGCTCGCTCACGCTTTCCTGTATCCAGTCCGCGCCGTCGACCGCTTCGGCGATTGAGCCGTGAAAACTCAGCTTGCCCTCGGCGGGCAGGGCGCAATCATAAAGCATCGGCAACGCGCCGCGCGCATTGGTCAGCACCTCGCCCACCTTGCGCTCGGCTTGCGGGTCGGGGTCGAAAACCCGCACATCCCAGCCGTTCAGCAGGAACCGCGCGGCCCAGCCGCCGCCGATCACGCCGCCACCAATGATTGCCGCCCGTTTCGCCATCGTCGTTCCCTTCGTCATCGCACCTTGATCCGCGAGGTGTCATAGCCGTTGAAATTCAGGATCTCCGCCGCCGCCCGCAGCCGGTCCGCTCCGCCGTCGGGGCGACGGTCGAGGATCCAGCCATAGCTGCCATCGGGCGTCCCGATTGCCGCCGTACGGAAATCGTCATCCACCCACACGACCCACATCTGCCGCGGCGCTTCGCCCTCGCGGTTCAGTTGCCAGCGGTTCTGGCCCAGCGGCCGGGCCATCCATATCTCGGTGTCCGTCTCGCAGTCGCCGGATAGCAGGCAGGCCTCGGTGCGAAACTCCACCGCTTGCTGGCCGCGTAGATCGGGCAGGAAGGTCACCATCGCCAGCCCGCCGTCGCCGGGGAAATATCCTCGCACGAACCACGGACCGCCCATGTCCTGCATCCCGTTGCCGCGCGTCGTCACCGACAGCGGTTGACCCGTGTCGCGGAATGATCTGTCCGGGGCCAAGGGCCCGCTGGCGCAGCCCGCCAGCGCCAGGGCCGCCGCGAGGTATGTGATCCGGTTCGTCCAGTTTCGCATGGTTTGCCTCATGTCGTGATGCTTCGCGCGCATCATGGCACCAGTGTCTCGGTGTGGCCATCCACCGCCATAACCTGCCCCGAAATCTTCGACGCCCCCGGCGATGCGAGAAACAGCACCATGTCGGCAAGGTCATCGGCGCTGACCCAGGAGCGCAGGCTGACGCCCTTGACGTATTGCGCGCGGACCTCGTCCTCGGCCTTGCCGCTGGCGGCGGCCTCCATGGCCACGACGCGATTCATCCGTTCGCCTTCCACCGCGCCGGGCGCGATGGCGTTCACCCGGACGCCTGCCGGGCCAAGCTCCATCGCCAGTGTCTTGGTCAGGCCCACCAAGGCCCACTTGGCCGAGGAATAGGGCGAGCGATAGGGATAGCCCCATTGCCCCGCCGTCGACGTGGTCAGCACGATCAGTCCAGATTTTTGAGTCCGCATCACTCGCGCGGCCCAGCGGCAGGTCAGGAACGACCCGTGCAGGTTGACCGCGATACATTGCTGCCAGGCGGCATAATCCAGATCCTCGATCAGTCCCGCCTGTCCGCCCGTCCCGGCATTGGCGCAGACCACGTCGGCCCCGCCCCATTCACCTTCGACCTGGCTCAGGAAAGCGTCCATCTCGGCCTCATCGGTGACATCGGCCTGTTGCGCGATCAGCGACGGGTTGGCCTCGGCCATCGCGGCCACCGCCATCGGGTCGGTGTCACAGATCGCCACGCGGTCGCCCATTTCCAGGAACCGTTCGGCCAGCCGCTTGCCGATCCCGGACGCGCCGGCGGTGATGACCACGCGGCGGCTCATGGCCGGGTCGTCCGACAGGCGTAAATGGCACCGACGCGATGCCACCCAAATACCGACGCGATACCGACAGCCATTTTCAGACCGGCGCCCGCTTGGTCAGCCCCAGCTTCTTGCGCACATCCTCGGGCCCGATCACACGGGCGCCCAGCCGTTCTATGATCTCCTTCGCGCGGGCGACAAGCTGTTCATTGGTGGCCAGCACACCCTTGTCCAGCATCAGGTTGTCCTCCAGCCCGACGCGCACATTGCCCCCCGCCAGCACAGAGGCGGCGACGTAAGGCATCTGGTTGCGCCCGAGGCCGAACGCACTGAAGTGCCAGTCGTCGGGGATGTTGTTGACCATCGCCATGAAGGTGTTCAGATCATCCGGCGCGCCCCACGGCACGCCCATGCACAGCTGCACCAGCGCGGGGCTTTCCAGCACTCCGTCGCTAACCAGTTGTTTTGCATACCACAAATGCCCGGTGTCGAAGGCTTCGATCTCGGGCTTTACTCCTAGCTCGGTCATCATCCGGCCCATCGCCGTCAGCATGCCGGGCGTGTTGGTCATGACGTAATCGGCCTCGGCAAAGTTCATCGTGCCGCAATCCAGGGTGCAGATTTCCGGCCGGCACTCCGCCACATGCGCCACCCGCTCGGTTGCGCCGATCATGTCTGTATCGGCCTGGTTCAGGGGCAGCGGGTTCTCCACGTCGCCAAACACCATGTCCCCGCCCATCCCGGCGGTCAGGTTCAGCACCACGTCGACGTCCGCATCCCGGATCCGCTCGGTCACTTCGCGGAACATCTTCACGTCCCGCGACGGCACCCCGGTCTCGGGGTCGCGCACATGACAATGCACCACCGCCGCCCCCGCCTTGGCCGCAGCAATGGCGCTGTCCGCGATCTGCTCGGGGCTTCGTGGCACGTGCGGGCTCTTGTCTTGTGTCCCGCCCGATCCGGTCACGGCACAAGTGATAAAAACCTCTCGGTTCATGGCAAGCGGCATGGTGGTCTCCCTTTGTTGGCCAGATCATATCGCGCTGGCGATATCGCCAAGTTTGCGCTAATTGACAAAAATCATGCTGGAATGGACAAAATCAGCGCTTCATACCACGCGGATCGGGTTTCTGCTGTTCGACAGGTTCTCGAACCTGTGCCTGGCCAATTGCATCGAGCCTTTGCGCGCCGCCAACACGGTCGGACCAAGGCCGATCTTCGACTGGACAGTGCTCAGCCTTGATGGCGGTCCGTCTCGGTCCTCCAGCGACATCGAAATGATCGCCCGCGCCTCGGTGACCGCGATGCCGAAGGTCGACTACCTGTTCGTAGTGGCAAGCTACGGCCACGAAGTGCATGACAGCCCGCGCACCCGCAGGCGATTGCGCGATGCCGTTCACCACGCCGATGTCGTTGTGGGACTGGACGCAGGACCGTGGCTGCTTGCGTCCGCCGGGTTGTTGGACGGGCGCCGGGCAACGGTGCACTGGGACCTACTGGACGCCTTCACCGAGCGGTTCCTGACCGTCGATGCCGAGCAGGCCCGGGTGCTGCGGGATGGAAACGTGATCACATGCGCCGGCGCCATGTCGGCGCTCGACCTGACACTGGAGTTGATCGCGCAGCATGCCGGCATGGCCGTCCGGCTGGACGTCGAGGCGCTGTTTTTGCATGGCGAGCCGCCGGTGGGCCGCGGCAGGACCAGGCAGGTCGCTGACCCACTGGTGCGCCGTGGCTTGCAGGTGATGCGCGACGCCGTCGAAAAGCCGCTGACCCTGCAACAGCTTGCGACGCGTTTGTCGTGTCAGCCCCGGACGCTTGACCGCCGGTTTCGCGCGCGGTTGGGGGCGTCTCCGGGCAAGGTCTATCGACATCTGCGCCTGGCCGCCGCGCGTAAGCTGATCGAGGACAGCACCTTGGGAATTGCCGAGATCGCCATTCGCTGCGGGTACGATTCGCCGTCCTCCATGACCCGTGCGATCCGACGGCAGTACGGCAGCACGCCACGCCAGTTGCGGTGCCATTGACAGCAATGAAGGCGCCGCTAAAGCTGCACCTATGACAGGCAAGACGTGTAATGTTGCAGTGATCGGCGCGGGCATCGTGGGGGTGTCCACCGCGCTTTGGCTGGCGCGCGAAGGTCATACGGTCACCCTGATCGACAAGGCCGGTCCTGGCGAGGCGACAAGTTTCGGAAACGCGGGCCTTCTGGCGTCCGCGGGCACACTGCCTGTGCCTAGTCCCGGCCTCTTGCGCAAGGCCCCGCGCATGGCACTGGATCCTCGTGAACCGCTTTACATCCGGTGGCGCCATTTGCCCGCGCTTGCGCCCTGGCTGATGAAATACCTGCGCCACGCGACGGCCGATGCAGCCAAGACCCGGGCGAACGCGATGCTGCCGTTGATAGGCGACAGCCTGGCAGACCACCAGGCCCTTGCGGCGGGAACCGAAGCCGAAAAATACGTCGTGCCCTGCGACTATCTCTATGGCTATACGACCCGAAAGGCGTTCGATGCGGATCGGTTCACGTGGGACATCCGCACGGCGCAGGGGTTCGACTTTTCGGTGATGGATCGCGAGGCCTTGCGCGCTTACGACCCGATCTACGGGGAGGCGATCGGATGTGCCGCCCGTATCGCGAACCATGGGCGCATTTCGGATCCGGGGGCTTATGTCAAAGCGCTTGCAAGAGCCGCCGAACGCCTTGGAGTTCGGCTGATCCGTGATGAGGTCAAAGCGATCGAACGCACCAATGGGCAAGTCACGGGGCTGCGCCTGACGGGCGAAACGCTCGCGGTGGATACGGCCGTTGTCACGACCGGCGCATGGTCGAAACCCCTGGCCGAGTCGTTAGGCATAGCGGTTCCCCTGCATCCCGAGAGCGGTTTTCATGTCGAGCTTTGGGAGCCGTCGCAGATGCCGCGGTCTCCCCTGATGTTCTCGGCGGGCAAGTTCGTGATCACGCCGATGGAAGGCCGCATCCGGCTGGCCGGAATGGTCGGGTATGGCGGGTTCGACGCGCCGCCGCCCGAGGCGCCCTACCGCATGTTCATGCGTCATCTGAAAGCGGCGCTGCCGGGTCTGACATGGCGCGAAACCACGCGGTGGATGGGCCATCGTCCGGCAGTCTCGGACTCGCTGCCGTTGATCGGGGCGGTGCCGGCTGTTGCCGGTGCCTATACCGGCTTCGGTCACGATCACGTGGGGTTGACCGGCGGACCCAAAACGGGCCGATTGCTGGCGCAGATGATCTCTGGCGGGCGTCCGAATATCGACGTTACCCCCTTTGCGCCGGACCGTTTCACGCGCTGATCCGCCGGTGCCTTGTGCGAATTTGAACGCATGCCTGTGCGGGTGACGTGGCCGGTATCGACTTTTGCGGATCCGCTCTAACTCGTAAGTTGTGATCACCAAGGCGCGGTCCTCGCGCCCGTTTGACGTTCCAGCGACTGCCAACAGGGATAGGAGCCAGACATGACGACATTCACACTCAACGGAAAAAAAACGGAAATCGACGCAAGCCCGGATATGCCATTGCTTTGGGCGCTGCGCGATGAACTAAAAATGACCGGCACCAAGTACGGATGCGGTGTCGCCTCATGCGGGGCATGCACGGTGCATATCGACGGCGTGCCGTCGCGATCCTGCCAGACGTACCTCGGCGACCTTGAGGGCGCGACGATCACCACGATCGAAGGCGTCGAAAACGACGCTGCGAAGGCGATTCAGGAGGCCTGGGTCGAGCTTCAGGTCCCGCAATGCGGCTATTGCCAATCGGGGCAGATCATGTCGGCCTCGGCGCTGCTGGCGGAAACGCCCAAACCCACTGACGAAGACATCGACACGGCAATGGATGGCAACCTGTGCCGCTGCGCGTCCTACGCCCGTATCCGCAAGGCCATTCACCGGGCCGCAGAAATCATGGAGGCGTAAGATGAGACTGATCGACAAACGCGACCTGATGCCCGCCACACGCGCGCTCACGACGACGCGGCGCGGATTTCTGACCCTGTCCGCCGGTGCCGCCGGTGGTCTGTTGCTCGGCGCTGCCGTGCCTGTGCGTGGTCTGGCACAGTCCGCTGCCGAGGGCGACGTGCTGGTGACGCCGTTCGTCCACGTGATGCCGGACAACACCGTTCTTGTACTCAGCAAGCACCTGGATATGGGGCAGGGCACGGCATCGGGTCTTGCCACGCTGGTGGCCGAGGAATTGGATGCCTCGATGGATCAGATCACCACGGATTTCGCACCGTCGAACCCCGAAGTTTATGCGAACAGCGCGTTCGGCGTGCAGGGTACCGGCGGGTCTACAGCAATGCCCAATTCGTGGGAGCAGTACCGCAAAGCCGGCGCGACCGTCCGGGCGATGCTGGTCAATGCGGCTGCAAGCGAGTGGGGCGTCGATGCCTCCGAGATCGGCGTTTCCGAGGGCAAACTTTCGGCTGGCGAAAACAGTGTCACATTCGGCGAGATGGCGAGCCTTGCGGCCGGCCAGCAACCGCCCGAGGATGTTGTGCTGAAGGCACCCGAGGATTGGGTCTATCTCGGCAAGTCCTTCGCCCGCGTG
Source organism: Roseovarius confluentis (assembly GCF_002917925.1). GTDB lineage: Bacteria > Pseudomonadota > Alphaproteobacteria > Rhodobacterales > Rhodobacteraceae > Roseovarius > Roseovarius confluentis. The sequence continues at coordinate 51,764 of NZ_PPFE01000002.1, forward strand.
GAGGTGCCGCAAAAGACGCGAGGCAGCGTCGGCATGTTCGGGATCGATCAGCAGCCCGAGGGTGGGCTGGTTGCCGTAACGGCACGCCCGCCGCGGTTCGGCGCGACCTTGGCCTCGATAGACGCGGCCGACGCGAAAGCGATGGACGGCGTGCATGATGTGCTGGAAATCCCGCAAGGCGTCGTCGTGGTGGCCGACACCACGTGGAAGGCGATGCAGGCGCGGGACGCGCTGGCGCTGGAATGGACCGAAGGCTCGGGTGAGGCTCGGGGGACGGACGCCCTGATGGAAGAGTTCCGTGCGCTTTTGGACCAGCCCGGAAACCCGGCAGAGCCAAAGGGCGACGCCGCTGCAAAGCTGGAGCAGGCAGAGACGATCATCGAAGCGGACTACGTGTTTCCTTATCTGGCTCACGCGCCGATGGAACCGCTGGACATGACCGTGCATTTCGACGGCAGTTCCGCGCAGTTCTGGGGCGGTTCGCAGTTGCAGACCGTGGATCACGGCACCGCGGCTTCGGTCCTCGGGCTTGAGATGGGGCAGGTGCAGGTGCATACCAAGTGGGGCGGCGGATCTTTCGGTCGTCGCGCGACGGGCGACGCGCACCTGGTCGCCGAGGCCGCGACCATCGGCAAGGCCTGGCTGGAGGCTGGTCACGACGCACGGCCGATCAAGCTGATCTACACGCGCGAGGATGACATCAAGGGCGGCTACTATCGCCCCCTCACGATGCACCGCGTGCGGGCTGGGCTTGACGCCGACGGCAATATCTCTGGCTGGGAGCACCGCATCGTCAGCCAGAGCATCGCCAAGGGTACGCCGTTCGAGCAATACATGGTCAAGGAAGGGGTCGACGACACCACGATCGAGGGCATTCACCCCACGCCCTATGCCATTCCTGACCTTACGGTCGACGTGCACCACCCGGATGTCGGCGTGCCGGTCCTGTGGTGGCGCTCGGTCGGGCACACGCACACGGCCTATGTCATGGAGACCATGATGGACGAGTTGGCAGAGGCCGCCGGGCGCGATCCGGTGGAGTTCCGCCTGACCTATCTGGGCGAGGATGCGCGGTTGGCCGGAGCGTTGCGGTTGGCGGTAGAAAAGGCCGGAGAATCCGGGCCGGAAGGCACCCATCGCGGGATTGCCGTGCACAAGAGCTTTGGCAGCTACGTTGCCGAAGTGGCCGATGTGCGACTGCGTGAAGACGGCACGATCAAGGTCGAGAAAGTCACCTGCGGCGTGGATTGCGGTGTGCCGATCAACCCCGACAACATCGTGGCACAGGTCGAGGGCGCCCTTGGCTATGGCCTGTCATCGATCCTGCGGGAGCAGATCACCATGACCGATGGAGAGGTGGACCAGTTCAACTTCCCGGACTACACGCCGCTGCGGATTTCGGACATGCCCGAGGTTGAAGTGCATATCGTGCCCTCGACCGAAGCGCCCACCGGCATCGGTGAGCCGGGCACGCCGCCCATCGGCCCTGCCGTGGCGAATGCCGTCTACAAGGCGACCGGCGAGCGGGTGCGCAGCCTGCCGATGTCGCAGCACGGCCTGGCCTGAGGCCGGTCAAGCAAGGCATGAAAAAAGGGGCGGCGACGCCCCTTTTTTGTTTCAGGCTTTCAAACACCCGATCATAGCGCGCGTGCGCAGGTCATTCGATGTTATCGGGGTGATATGCTGCAATCCGTGGATCCGGATCAGAGTTCATTTCAGCCACACCAAAAGCCAAGGCATTTCACCTCAAAGCAAACGGCGTCTTCTTTTGACTTGCCACATACAATCCACCGCGATTTTCGAGCCTCGTCAAATCGCCGTGCTTTTCGCAAGTTCTTCGCTCGTCACGGTTTCCTTGTCCGCGCTCAGTTTCACAGCACCGCGTTCGATCACGTAGAACCGGTCGCCCAGGTCGAAGGCAAAGCTGAAATACTGCTCGACAAGGATGATCGCGATGTCGCCCTGGCTGCGCAGGAGGCGGATGGCTTCGCCGATCTGCTGGATCACGTTGGGCTGGATGCCCTCGGTTGGTTCATCCAGCAGCAGTACCTTGGGCTTCGTGATCAGCGCGCGGGCAATAGCAAGCTGTTGCTGCTGACCGCCCGAGAGGTCGCCGCCGCGCCTTGGCATGAATTCCTTGAGGATGGGAAAGAGGTCGAAGATATCGTCGCGCAGGTGGCGTTCGCTGCGCGGCAGGCAGGCAAAACCTGTCTCAAGATTTTCCTCGACCGTCAGGAAAGGGAAGATGTCCCGCCCTTGGGGGACGTAGCCAACACCGCGCCGCGCCATGTCATACGCGCCCAGTTTGCCGATGCTTTCCCCCGCCAGCGTGTAGGCTCCGCCGGAGCGGGGATGGGTGCCCGACAGCGCCTTCAGCAGAGAGGTCTTGCCGACGCCGTTGGTGCCCATGATGCAGGTGACCTCGCCTTGCCGCGCGCCCATATCGATGCCGTTCAGGATCTGGCTGCCGCCGTAGTGAAGGGTCAGGCCCTCGACGCTCAGGATATCATCGGCCAAGATACACCTCGATCACGTTTTCGTTCTTGGTCACATGGTCGATGGAGCCTTCGGCCAGCACCGCGCCCTCGTGCAGGACCGTGACCTTGCAACCAAGGCGGCGGACGAATTCCATGTCATGTTCGACGACGACTACGGCACGGGTTTTGGCGGCTTCGCGCAGAAGGTCGGTTGTCTTTTCCCGCTCAACGGTGGTCATGCCCGCCGCCGGTTCGTCCACCAGCAGAAGCTGCGGGTCCTGCGCCAGCAGCATGCCGATTTCCAGCCACTGCTTCTGACCGTGCGACAGCTCGCCAGATTTGCGCCCGAGCGCCTGCGCCAGACCGATGGTTTCGGCCAGCTCGGCGACGCGGTCGCGATCCTCGGCGCTCGGCTTGAAGAATAGAACGGCGAAGGGTGAGCGCGGTTTGCGCAGCGCCATCATCAGGTTGGCCTCAACCGTCTGATCCTCGAACACGGTCGGGCGCTGGAACTTGCGACCCACGCCCGCCATGGCGATGCTGCTTTCGGATTTCCCCAGTAATGAAACCGGCGGCTCGCCCCAGAGGACACGGCCCTCGTCGGGCTTGGTCTTGCCGGTGACCACGTCCATGAAGGTGGTCTTGCCCGCGCCGTTGGGGCCGATGACTGCGCGCAGTTCCTTGTTGCCAATCGAGAAGGACAGGTTGTTCAAAGCCTTGAAGCCGTCGAAGCTGACCGAGACGCCGGAGACCTCCAGAAGCTGGCTCATTTGTCGGCCTCCTGTTCGCGCAGGGCGCCCTGGTCTGGGCCGAGGTCGGCGCCGTGGCGGTCAGGAGTCAGGCGATCCGCCAGCAGGTCGAAGAGCCCGCCGATACCCTTGGGCGCAAAGAGCGTGACCGCGACGAATGACACGCCCAGCAGAACGGTCCACCAATCGACCCACTGGATGCGCCAGCTGCCCAGCACGATGTCGGGGGCCTGTCCGCCGGTAAACCACGTCGACAAAAGCGAAACGAAGGCCGCCCCGATGACCGCGCCGTATAACCGCCCGCGCCCGCCGATGGCGACCCATACGGCAAGGTAGATCGAGGCTATGGGCGCCAGTTCCGCCGGATTGATGATGCCGGCCTGCGGATAATAAAGCGCGCCGGCGATGCCCGCGATGACCGCCGACAGAGTGAAGACGAAAAGCTTGTACGCCTCGACCGGATAGCCGAGGAAGCGCACGCGCGCCTCGTCATCGCGGATGCCGCGCAGCACCGAGCCGAACTTGCCCGAGACGACCCAGGTGGCCAGCCAGTAGCCCAGCCCGAGCGCGAGCGCCGAGGCCCAGAGGAACCACACGGAGACGACGGATTGCGGGACATTGCCGAGGCCGGGCAGGTTTTGCAGGCCCGAGAGGCCATTGTTGCCACGCAACCCGCTGTCGTTCTGAAAGAGGTAGAGGGCGAGCGCGAGAGTCATCGCCTGGGTCAGGATCGACAAGTACACGCCCGTCACGCGGCTGCGGAAGGCGAACCAGCCAAAGACCAGCGCCAAGAGGCCCGGTATCAGCACCACGGCGGTCAGTTGCAGCGGCAGCGAGTGGGCGACCGCCCAGATCGGCGGGAATTCGGACGCGCCGACAACGCCGAAGATCTGGCTGGCGATGCCGTCGGATATCTGTTCGGGCGTGGGCGGCAGAACCTCGGCGGACATGCTTTCGACCACGATCAGACGGGTGCGCTCGTACATCAGCCACATGCCGATGGCGTAGCCGCCCAGTCCGAAAAAGGCCATGTGCCCCAGCGACAGGATCCCGCAATAGCCCCAGACGAGGTCCATCGCCAGCGCCACGAGGCAGAGGCATAGCGTCTTGCCCAGCGTCTTGACGAAGCTGGTGGAAATGATGCCTATGCCGAAGCCTTCGGACAGGATGGTGACGCCCACCGTGAAGAGCGCGAGGCAGGCCATGAAGATCAGGATCGCCGGAAAGCGCAGGACCAGAGGCTGGCGCGGTGCGGGGCGGGCGAGGGTGCTGTCGGTCATGTCACGCCTCCGCCGCCCGGCCCTTGAGCGCGATGATACCGCGCGGCCGGAATTGAATGAAGAGAATGATGAACAAGATCATGTAGGTCTGCGCTGCCAGCGTATTCGAGGGGTTCAGCCATTCGATCCCTTTCTGCAGTGAGCCCACGAGGGTTGCGCCCAGCAATGTGCCCCAGATATTGCCGACGCCGCCCACGACCACGGTCATGAAGCTTTGCACGATGTAGTCGGCACCCATCTCGGACGTGACCTTGGCATATAGCCCGATGGCCACACCGGCGATGCCCGCGATGCCCGACCCGAACCCGAAGGTCAGCATATTGATCCGGTCGGGGTTGATGCCCATCGAGGCCGCCATGCGCGGGTTCTGGGTGACCGCGCGCACCTCCAGCCCCAGCCGGGTGCGGTTCATCACGACCAGGAACAGCGCAAGGAACAAGAGCGCCAGCACGAATATCGCGATGCGGATATAGCTGATCGAAACGATATCGTTGAACACCAGTGACCCGTCGAGCCAGCCCGGCGCCGTCAGCGGGCGGGCCTGCGTGCCAAAGATGTTCTTGGCGATCTGTTGCAGCGCGATGGAGATACCGAAGGTGGCCAGCAGCGTTTCCAGCGGGCGGTGATAGAGCCAGCGGATGACCAGCCGTTCCATCGCCACGCCCGCCGCGAAGGTCACGGCAAAGGCCAGCGGGATGGCGAGGATCACCGAAAGCGTCTGGTCAGGGATGATCTGCTGCACGACAAAGCCGGTATAGGCGCCCATCATGATGAACTCGCCATGGGCCATGTTGATCACGCCCATCACGCCAAAGGTGATGGCAAGCCCGATGGCGGCGAGGAAATAGATCGACCCGAGCGAAATGGCGTCGAGCGCGAGGTCGGCGGCCTGGTTGACGGCGACGCGGGTTTCGATGCCGTTGAGGGCATCCATCGCGGCCAGCGCGACGGCGGGCGGGGCGCCGGTAAAGACCTCGTAGAACGCGTATTCGCCAAGTGTCTCGTCGATCTCAGCCTCGGTAGCGACGGGGTCGACTGTACCTTGCTCGGCCAGCTTGGCATAGGCCATGTCGCGGGCGTCTTCGGTGTCCAAGGTGGCGACCTCGATTCCGGCGACTGCCGCGTCGTCGATATTGACCACGAGCGCCGCGGCCTTGTCGGTGCGGCTGATGCGGGGCTTGGCGAACCCTTCCGAGACCAGCAGGTCGTAGGCGTCCTCGCGGGGCAGGGCCTCGGAGCCGGGTTTCAGGACGCGGGCGATTTCGGGGCTTTCGGGCGCGGTTTCCGCGGCTTCTAGCCGGGTCGTCACCAGCGGGTTCAGCGCACCGCGCAAATCGACTCCCAGGTCGCCCTGGAAGCCTTCGATGGCGGCGATGCGTTCTTCTTCGGTTTCGCCGAAACGGATGGTCAGCAGACGTTCGAGGCGTTCGGCGCGGGCCTTGAGGGTCGGGCTTGTCTCGGCCTCGATCGCCTCGCGCAGGGGGGCCAGGTGCGAGGCTTCTGCGTCCCGCTCGATGTTGTCGATGGCGGTGCGGCGGGTTGGGAGGTCTTCGGCGGTCAGCTGGAATCTCACCAGCGCGGCGCCGATCATCTTGCGCACGCCGGAATTGGGTTTGGACTGCTCAAAGTCGTCGTCGGGCAACTCGCCCAGGGCCGTGTCCCCGGCAAAGTCGAAACCTCGGATAGTGTCGCGGTCGATTTCCTCGGCCCAGATGAAAAGGCCGGTCTCAGCATTCCGCCACAGCTCCTTGTCCTGCCACTTGCGCAGGACGGTCTGCGCCTCGGGTAGGCCACTTCCGGCGATGGCGTCGATGGTGGGGGCGACCTTGGTGCGCGATGGCTTCGCCAGCTGGTTCGCATGCTCCTGCATCAGTTGCTGGATCGGCGCATCCGCTTGCTGTGCCGAGGCGGGCAAGTATGCGAAAACAAGCGTGAGGATCAGCAAAAGACGTGCCATGCACGGGCCTCCCAAAGGGAAAAGAAGGGGGTGAAGGGCGGCGCAGGGTCCGCCCTTCAAGTCTTAGAGGGTCAGTAATTCGACTTGATCTGCACGCAGGTCTCGGTCTCGGTGTTGTACATACCGCACTCGAGTTCCTGCCAGTCGGACTTCAGCACAGCCGACTCCGGAAGGTAGTCTGTCCAGGCGTCGCCCGGCACTTCCTCGGTCTGGCTGATGATGTCGAATTGACCGTCTTCCTGGATCTCGCCGATGAGAACCGGCTTGGCCAGGTGGTGGTTCGGCAGCATGACCGCGGTGCCGCCGGTCAGATTCGGGAATTCCTGACCGTACATGGCGGTGCGGACCGCATCGACGTCGGTAGTGCCGGCCTCTTCGGCGGCGTTCACCCACATGTTGAAGCCGATGTAATGCGCCTCCATCGGGTCGTTGGTCACGCGTTCCTCGCCCATGCGGGCCTTCCATGCCTCGATCCATTCGGCGTTGGCATCGGTGTCGGCGGACTGGAAGTAGTTCCACGCCGCGAGATGCCCAACGAGGTTCGAAGTGTCGAGGCCCGACAGCTCTTCTTCGCCCACGGAGAAGGCGACGACGGGGATGTCATCGGCCGAAACACCCTGTGCTGCGAGTTCCTTGTAGAATCCCACGTTAGCGTCGCCGTTGATGGTCGAGATCACGCCGACCTGTTTGCCGCCTGCACCCAGCGCCACGACGTCCGACACGATCTTGGACCAGTCTGAATGGCCGAAGGGCGTGTAGTTGACGAAGATGTCCTCGTCGGAGATGCCCTTCGATTTCAGGTAGGATTCCAGGATATTGTTCGTGGTGCGCGGATAGACATAGTCGGTGCCTAGCAGCGCGAAGCTTTCGACGCCAAGTTCTTCCAGGAAGTAATCCGTGGCGGGGATCGCCTGTTGGTTCGGTGCCGCGCCGGTGTAGAATACGTTCTTGGAGCTTTCCTCGCCCTCGTACTGCACGGGATAGAACAGCAGCCCGTTCAGTTCCTCGATGACTGGCAGCACGGATTTGCGGCTGACGCTGGTCCAATTGCCGAAGATCACGTCGACCTCGTGCACGGTCAGCAGCTCGCGCGCTTTCTCGGCGAACAAGGGCCAGTCCGAGGCGGGGTCGACGACCACTGCTTCCAGTTCGCAGCCCAGAACGCCGCCTTTCTCGTTCTGCTGTTCGATCAGCATTTCCATGGTGTCTTTGAGCGTGGTCTCCGAGATTGCCATGGTGCCCGACAGCGAGTGCAGTACGCCGACCTTGATCGGGCAGTCCTGCGCCATTGCGGGCAGCGCGGTTGCCATCACGACAGCGACGGAGCTTAACAGCTTTTTTGACATTGATTCAGTCCCCTTTGCGTAACGCGCAGGGTGCTTGTGGGCAATATCCAAATGTCCCATATATCCCCCACGCAACATGTTGCGGAGTGCGGTGGTGATCTGGATTGCAAGGCCTGCACCATCGCACGTTCGACCGGACGGGATTCGTCCGCCGCACACAGTGCTTCCACATGCTTCTGCAAAGCGGCGAGGTTGCAGCGTGGCGATGGGCCGGAGTCTCCTGTCGAAGTCTAAATTTTCAGCGCAATCGGCAGTTTTCGCCTGTTTTTTGGGCGCTCTCTTTTTCGCGACGATCAGCTTTCCAGGAGCAAGCTTTCACAATAGTCGATCTCGACCTTCGCGCGGTGTCTGGCCCAACGGGCTATGTCTGGATCTCGTTCGAATTGTGCCATGCTCAGAATGTGCGCATGCGCGCTTTTCGCCTTTATCCGCTGATCCAGAAGGCTGCTGCGCATCTCGTTTTTCGTCACTGAGGCGAGCATGTCTTCGAAATGCGCCCGGCGCAGTTCCAGAACCTCCGCGTCTACGCTCCGCATCAACCAGGCATGTTCAAGCTCGGCGGAGAAACGTCCGGTGCAGCTCGCAAAGACCTGCGGCAGCGTCGTGGCGGCGGCTGGCCCACCTAGCATGATGCCGAGAACAAATGCGCCTGTCTTCATTCCGCTCATTTCCTGATCGTCCAGTCTAAAAATCCGGCAAGCAACATGAGTTTCACCGTTGCTCCAAGGGCCGCGATGGGTGTGGCCATTTCGTCCCGCGTGTGCCCAATTTTCGAGCATTACGGGTCAAAGCTGCCGAATTCTTGAGCGTGGCGGCATGGCGACGGGGCCTCCAGAAGGGCTTGGACTGGAACAGGGCGCATGGGGCGTGCTCGTTTCCGGTGTCCTCTCGCTCGGAAACGCCCATGCATCTCGTTCAAGACTTCAAGGCTTCTGCCGATGCACCGTGCCTTCCCCGGGCGGTCGGTGGGTTGCAGGTGTCGTCGAAGATGCGGGATGGCCATAGCTGGATCGACGGATTGCACAGTGCGGGATGCGCACGCGCTGTTTTTCCGCGCCGAAAGGATGCTGTCGAAGCTATCGTGGTTAACACCTCCGGTGGGCTGACAGGCGGGGATCGTTTTGACATCGACGCACGCGCCGGTCGTGACAGCAGGCTGGTGTTGACGACGCAAGCCGCAGAACGGGTGTATCGCAGTTCTGGTGGCCGTGCGCATGTCAGGACAAGACTTGCTGTCGAGGCCGGGGCGGCGATGTACTGGCTTCCGCAGGAATTGCTGGTTTTTGATGGCGCGGCACTGGACCGACGGCTGGAGGTCGATCTGTCCGAAAAAGCCGCGGAGTTCGTGATGGCCGAGCCGATCGTCTTGGGGCGTACGGCGATGGGCGAAGTGGTCAACGATGCGACTTTTCTCGACCGCATCAGCGTTCGTCGCGGCGGGCAGCCGGTCTATGAAGACCGTCTTGCCCTGACAGGGGATATCCCGGCGCTTTTGGTCCAGGCCGCGACCGCTGGCGGGATGCACGCGATGGCAAGCGCGCTTTATGTCGGCCCGCGGGCAGAAGCCTTGCTAAAAAAGGTCCGCGGGTTTCTGTCGTCAACTGGCGGTGCCAGCCTTCTTCGTCCCGATACCCTCGTGGTCCGCGTGCTTGCACAAGATGGTTTCCTGCTGCGCACGGTGCTGTGCCCGGTGCTGGAGGCGCTGTCGGGTGCCACACTTCCCAGATCCTGGAGGCTTTGAGAGAAATGCAACTGACGCCAAGAGAAAAGGACAAGCTGATGGTCGCGATGGCCGCCGAAGTGGCGCGAAAGCGGCTGGCGCGGGGGGTGAAGCTGAACTATCCCGAAGCGATTGCCTTGATCACGGACGCGGTTGTCGAAGGCGCACGGGACGGCCGCACTGTCGCGGACATGATGACCGCCGGGGCCGAAGTGGTTTCGCGCGGGCAATGCATGCAGGGCGTGCCTGAAATGATCCATGAGGTTCAGGTCGAAGCCACTTTTCCCGACGGCACCAAGCTTGTCACCGTTCACAATCCCATTCGCTAAGCCCACAGGAGACCACCCTCATGCAACGCCTCGCCATTTCCCTCGTTCCCGCTTTGCTGGCTGCCGGCCCGGCGCTTGCCCATCTCGATCCGGGTGCGCACGGCTCTTTCGCGGCGGGTGCCTCGCATCCGGTCTTTGGGGCCGATCATATCCTTGCGATGGTAGCGGTGGGGCTGTGGGCCGCCAGCCTTGGCGGACGCGCATTTTGGGCGTTGCCGGTGGGCTTCGTGGCCGCGATGACGGGTGGGTTCGTGCTGTCACTGGGTGGACTGCCGCTTCCCATGGTCGAGCCGATGATACTTGCCTCTGTCCTCTTTCTTGGCCTGTTGGTCGCCATGGCGGCGCGGTTGCCCTTGCCTGGCGCGGTGGCGATCGTGGCGGCGATGGGCGTGTTCCACGGTCACGCGCACGGGGCCGAGATTGGCAGCGCGGGGGCGTCAGCCTATCTTGCCGGGTTTGTCGCCGCGACGGCGGCGCTTCATGCATTGGGGGCCGCGGCAGGTTGGACGCTGGGCCGTTCGGGCGGCGCGCTGATGGCGCGTGGCGCCGGGCTGGCCGTCGCCATGGGCGGGTCCGCATTGGTCATGATTGGATAAATCGATGATCCCCGGAGAAATCTTTCCCGCCGAAGGCACGCTGGAGCTGAACGCTGACCGCCAGGCGATCACGCTGGAGGTGGCGAATACCGGCGACCGGCCCGTTCAGGTGGGCAGCCATTATCATTTTGCCGAAACGAACCCAGCCTTGGATTTCGACCGTGACGCCGCACGCGGCCACCGTCTTGACATCGCGGCCGGCACCGCCGTGCGGTTCGAACCCGGACAGCGGCGCGAGGTGCAGCTGATCCCGATGTCGGGCGCGCGCCGCGTGTACGGCTTCAACCAGCACATCATGGGAGAGCTGTAATGCCCGCCACGATCTCACGGGGCGACTATGCCGCGATGTTCGGCCCCACGACGGGCGACAAGGTGCGTCTGGCCGACACGGACCTGATCATCGAGGTCGAACGTGACCTGACCGCCTTGAACGCAGGCGCCGCCACGACGGGCGGTACCGGAGATAACGCCACGCTCTACGGCGAAGAGGTCAAGTTCGGCGGCGGCAAGGTCATTCGCGACGGAATGGGCCAATCCCAGGCGACCCGGGCCGAGGGCGCGGTCGATACGGTTATCACCAATGCGCTGATCGTCGATCATACCGGCATCTACAAGGCTGATGTTGGCCTGAAAGCGGGGAATATCCACAAGCTCGGCAAGGCCGGCAATCCCGATACGCAGCCCGGCGTCGACATCATCATCGGTCCCGGCACCGAGGTCATTGCAGGCGAAGGCCGCATCCTGACCGCAGGCGGGTTCGACAGCCACATCCATTTCATCTGCCCGCAACAGATCGAGGATGCGCTGCATTCCGGCCTGACCACCATGCTGGGTGGCGGTACGGGGCCCGCGCAAGGGACGCTTGCGACGACCTGCACACCCGGCCCCTGGCATATCGGGCGCATGTTGCAGGCGGCGGACGCTTTCCCGATGAACCTCGCATTCGCGGGAAAAGGCAACGCCTCGTTGCCCGGCGCGCTGGAAGAGCAGGTCAATGCCGGGGCCTGCGCGCTGAAACTGCACGAGGATTGGGGCACCACGCCAGCCGCGATCGACTGTTGCCTGTCGGTCGCCGACGCGATGGATGTTCAGGTGATGATCCACACCGACACGCTCAATGAATCGGGCTTTGTCGAGAACACGGTGGCCGCGCTCAAGGGGCGAACCATTCATGCCTTCCACACCGAGGGTGCGGGCGGCGGCCATGCGCCGGACATCATCAAGATCTGCGGGCAGGAAAACGTGTTGCCGTCGTCTACCAACCCGACGCGACCTTTCACCGTGAATACGCTGGAAGAACACTTGGATATGCTGATGGTCTGCCATCACCTCGACAAATCGATCCCCGAGGATATCGCGTTCGCCGAAAGCCGCATCCGGCGCGAAACCATAGCTGCAGAGGATATTCTGCACGACATGGGGGCCTTTTCGATCATCGCCTCCGACAGCCAGGCCATGGGCCGCGTCGGAGAGGTGATCATCCGTACGTGGCAGACCGCGGACAAGATGAAGAAACAACGCGGGCGGCTGGATGAGGAGTCTGGCGAAAACGACAACCTTCGTGTCCGCCGCTACGTCGCCAAATACACGATCAACCCCGCCATCGCGCATGGTATTTCGGGCCACATAGGCTCGATCGAGGAAGGCAAGCGGGCCGACCTTGTGCTGTGGAACCCGGCGTTTTTCGGGGTGAAGCCCGAGATGGTCCTGATCGGCGGCTCGATTGCCTGTGCGCAGATGGGCGACCCGAACGCCTCGATCCCGACGCCACAGCCGGTCTACACGCGACCCATGTTCGGGGCATTCGGGCGCGCCGTCGAAGCGTCGGCCGTGACTTTCGTTTCGGCAGCCGCCGCGGATGCGGGCATTGGCGACAGCCTGGGTCTGGCCAAGCGGACACTGCCTGTTCAAAAGACCCGCGGCATCGGAAAAGCCGATCTGAAGCTTAACGATGCCTGCCTCGAAATCGACGTCAACCCCGAAACCTACGAAGTGCGCGCCGACGGCGAGCTGCTGACCTGTGAGCCGGCCAGCGAATTGCCCATGGCGCAGCGCTATTTCCTGTATTGACCGCCATGACCCAACTCCCGATCGCCCAACACCTGCACAAGGCCGGAACCTGGACCGGTGACGCGGCACTTTGTGCGCTGTCCTACGAAGACCGGTTTTTCCGGCGCCGCAAACTTACCGTCGATCAAGGATGGTCGCTCGTGGCCGATTTCGAACAGACGGTATCCTTGAACGACGGGGACGCGCTGGAAACCACCGACGGCCGTCTCGTGCGGATCATCGCGGCCCCGGAGGCGCTGTTGGCCGTGTCGGGGTCCGATCTGGCGCGGCTGGCCTGGCATATCGGCAATCGGCACACGCCTTGCCAGGTGGAGGCTGATCGGCTTTTGATCCGCGACGATCCGGTGATCGCGCATATGCTGGCGCATCTGGGGGCGACCATGACGGCGGTTGCCGAGCCCTTCAAGCCCGAGGGCGGCGCCTATGGCCACGGCCGCACGCACAGCCATGAGCACGGGGCGACGGCGCATGCCCACTGATGCCGAGCTGCTGACACTGGCGCAATGGCTGTCCCCGGCCTATCCCATCGGCGCTTTTGCATGGTCGCACGGGATAGAGCAAGCCATCCGGGATGAACAGATCAAGGAAGCCGACACCTTGCAGGCATGGCTGCGCAGCTGCCTGAACCAAGGCGGGGGCCGCAATGACGCGATCTGGTTGCGGCTTGCCGCCGGACCAGGCGATGTGACCGAGATCGATTCGCGGAACCGCGCCTTCGCGCCCTCCGCCGAACGCCTGTCCGAGACCGTGCGGCAGGGAGCAGCCTTCGTGCGCACGACCAACGCCGTCTGGGGGCTTGATCTTCCGCAGCTGACCTTGCCGGTTGCAACAGGTCGGGCGGCGCATCTCATGAAGCTCGACATTGACGCCTGCGTGCTGCTTTACCTGCAATCCTTCGTCTCCAACCTTGTGTCCGCCGCGCTGCGCCTGATGCCGCTTGGCCAGACAGACGGGCAACGCGTGCTGGCCGCGCTTCAGGCTGACGTGATCCGGGTGGAGGCCGAGACGCGCGGCGCGGTCCCTGACGACATTTTCAGCAACGCGTTTCTGTCCGATATAGCGTCGATGCGGCACGAAACTCTCGAACCGAGGCTATTTCAGTCATGACCAGGATGAACGGCCCCTTGCGCATCGGAATCGGCGGTCCGGTCGGCGCGGGCAAAACCACGCTGACCGCCCGTCTTTCAGAGGCGATGAAAGACAGGTTTTCGATCGGCGTGATCACCAATGACATCTATACTCAGGAAGATGCGGACGCCCTTGTGCGGATGCAGATCCTGCCCTCGGACCGGATCATCGGAGTTGAAACAGGGGGCTGTCCGCACACGGCGATCCGTGAAGACGCGTCCATCAACCTCGCCGCTGTCGCCGAGATGCGTGAACGCCACCCGGATCTCGAGGTTGTCCTGATCGAGTCGGGCGGTGACAACCTGTCCGCCACGTTCAGCCCGGAACTGGCCGACCTGACGGTCTATGTGATCGACACGGCGGCGGGAGAGGAGATCCCGCGCAAGGGCGGTCCGGCGATAACACGCTCCGACATACTGGTGATCAACAAGACCGACCTCGCACCCCATGTAGGCGCTTCGCTCGACGTGATGCGACAGGACGCCACGCGGATGCGCCAAGGCCGCCCGTTCATTTTCACATCGCTCAAGTCGGGTGTCGGTGTCGACGAAATTCTTCAGGAAATCACGATGATTTCTGGTCTTGGCTCGACACAATAACGGCTCTTCTGTTTTGGCGTACTTGCGTTTGCTTGCGTCACGATCCGCCCGTTTGTCTTTAGGTAACAAAGGACCCTCCGAACAAATCGGCATTCTGATTTCCTTTCACATAGGAACACCACCCACCGGACTCCAGTCCGACGCTGCCCGAAGGCGGCGCCCATATTTTCGGGATTTGTTGATAAGGATCAATTGGCTCTTAGTTTTCGGTCACTTCAAGTTTATGATCCAAAGATCCGATTGATTAGACTAGGTAGGCAGTTCATGGCATTCACGTCGTCCTTCAGTCTCTTTCAATCGCCTTTCCTGCGCGCCTAGAGTGGAGCGCAAAGTGCCGTCCATGATGTCTTGATGGGCTGGAAGGATACAACAAAAGCTGGCCACCTATTCCCGACGATAGCATCTGTTTGCCTCTTTAACATTCATGCCCACGTTACCGCGGTGGGAAATCCGGAATGCTAACATATCGGCCATGGTGTTGGGGTTCTCCTTTACCACGGAACGCCAGCAGCCCCGCACGCGTAACATACGCAGCCCGGTCAGGATTGGTGCGAGGACAGTTATCAGTCGGCGAGTTCGATGCGCACGGAAAAATCCCCCGCCCGCATCAACGGCTCGAGCGAACCGTCAATCTCGCCCAGCCGCAGCAGGCCTGCCGAGGACTGGAATGGCTTGTAGAAGATCGCGAGGTTGCCCCATGGTCGATACTGCGTGATGTCACCCGGCTCGGGTTCATAGGCGCGCGGCGCGCCCGTGTCGTCGAGCTTTCGGTCAAGGTTGGCGACCTTCTCGATGCCGTGGTAATCGCTGAGCGTCAGGTCGATCGGGAGCATCGATTCGAAGTCCCGCGCGGCAGGGGTGTCGTCCAGCGTCGCGGGCATCACCTCGTCTCCGACAATAACGTTGATCCGGGTCATGGCACTCCTGCTATTGAAATCATCAGCATTTCCGGCCTTGGCCGGTGCAAAGAAAAGGGCCGCAGCGGTCAGTGCCAGTGGAATATCGGGTCTGCCGGCCATACTGGGTTTCCTTCCTCGCCTCGCCAGCACTCTAACCGCTACGACGGCGGAGAATAGGGGGAAGATGTCGCTTCCACTCATGAGCCACGGCCATCAGTATGACGGCATTCCGCCCTTCAGGTCCATGCCGGCCCGGGTGCCGGCCCTGTCGACAAGGATGCGACAGCGAGCCCGGCGGTTCACGATCCACTCGCAAGCGTACCCGTTCATGAATGCGTCTCATGGGTGGATGCCGCCTGCGCCGCATTATCCCGGCTGATACGCACTCTACCTTGACTGTGAGCGGCGCGGGACGTGCCCCGCCGCAAGGCCGCAATTCGACGAAAGGAGACATCCCGTCATGAAACACCTTATCGGAACGACCCTCGCGCTTGGGCTGGCCGCCCCGGCCGCTTTTGCGCAATCCCAGACCATCACCCAGACCGAAGATCGCGGCGGGCAGATCGGGAGCGAAGAAACCTTTACCGGCACCGCCTATGTCGCGCCCGTTTTCCCGCCCGAGATGAACGGCGTCAGCGCGGGCGAGGTGACATTCCTGCCCGGGGCCCGCTCGGCCTGGCACACGCATCCGGTGGGGCAGATGCTGGTGGTCACCCACGGCACTGGCTGGGTGCAGGAACGCGGGCAGGAAAAGGAGGTCATCCAGGCCGGTGATGTCGTCTGGTGTCCGCCGGAAACTGAGCACTGGCACGGTGCGACCGACACCACCTCGGTGACGCACTATGCCGTCCAGGGAAACGAGGACGGCTCGGCCGTGACCTGGGGCGAGCATGTCACCGATGAGGAATATGCGCAGTGACCTTTCGGCGGTCCGCGTTGTGCGGGCCGCCTACTCTCAGGCTTTGGAGCTTTCGTCGACATGAAACGCGTTCTGCACTTTTTGACCGCAGCGATGCTGGCGCTGCCCGCGCATGGCCAGACGATTGAAACGGTTCTGCCCGACCTGAACTACCCCTGGGACATCGAGGCCAGTAAAGGGAGTCTCTATATCACGGAAAAGGCCGGCACCCTGTCGGTGCTGGAAAACGGCGAGTTGCTGCGCCTGCCGGTGGTCACCAGTGTGCCGATCCTCGACGACCGTGGCGGTGGGCTGCTTGGTCTCGCGCTGAGGCCGGATTTCACTGAAAGCGGGCGTGTGATCCTGTATCAGCACCATGGAACGCCCGAGAACCGCAGGAACCGGGTTATCGAGGTTGTGCGCGACGGCAATGCCTGGCGCGAGACGCGGGTTCTTGTCGAAGACATCCCCGGTCACCCGCTCTACAACGGTGGCCGCGTCGCCTTTGGCCCGGATGGCATGCTTTATGTCACCACCGGGTGGACCGAGAACCGGGAGCGGCCGCAGGACCTGCAGAGCCTGGCGGGCAAGGTCCTGAGGGTCACGCCTGAGGGCGACGTGCCCGGCGACAATCCGTTTCCGGGCTCGCCAGTCTATTCGCTGGGGCACCGCAATCCGCAGGGCCTTGCCTGGAACGACGACGGCGTGCTGTTCGTCGCCGAGCACGGGCAGTCCGGCCAGGACGAGGTGAACCGCGTCGAGGCAGGCGGCAACTATGGCTGGCCGCTGATAAAAGGTGACGAGACGCGGGACGGGATGCATGCGCCGCTGGCGCAGTCCGGGGGCACAACCTGGGCGCCGTCGGGCCTGGCCTGGGACGGTGAGACTCTGTTGTTGGCAGGACTTCGGGCGCAGGGTGTGCTTGCCGTGACCGAGGACGGAGAGGTGCGCGAAGCCTTCCACGCCGGCGAACGGATACGCGACATCGTTGTCACGCAAGAGGGTATTCTTGCCATCACCACCAACCGCTCCCCGCGCGGCGACGGCGCCTCGCGCGACCGGCTCATCCGGATCCTTCCGTAACTCGCAAGCGCATAATGCATGGACTTTATGAGCCAAGCACATATATCCGGAGGCGAACCCGCCATGATCACCGACAGAGAGATCAGAGCTTCCGCCATGCTACGAGAAAACATCAACGACCTCATCGCGCTGGCCGCCGTTGCGGAGGAACGCAGCTTTACCAGGGCCGCGGCGCGGCTGAACGTGTCGCAATCCGCGCTCAGCCACACGATCAAGGGGCTGGAAAAGCGGCTTGGCCTGCGCCTGCTGACGCGCACGACACGTTCGGTTGCACCGACGATCGAGGGCGAGGATCTGCTGGCCACGCTGAATCCCTGCTTCGAGAAGATCGAGTCTAGGCTTCAGGCGCTGAACGATGCGCAGGACCAGCCGACCGGTACGGTGCGGATCGTCGCGGTGGAATACGCGATAGAGTCCCTTCTGTGGCCGAAGCTGTCCCCGGTGCTCAAGGCGCATCCGGCGGTAAAGGTCGAGTTCGTGGTCGATTACGGCTATTCGGATCTTGCGGAGTCGCAATGTGATGCCGGTGTGCGGTACGGCGAGCAGGTGAGCGAAGGCATGATCGCGATGCGGATCGGGCCGGACGAGCGGATGATCTGTGTCGGCGCCCCTGACTACTTCGAGACGGCAGGTGTGCCCGAGACGCCGCAGGACCTGACGAGCCATCGCTGCATCAACCTGCGCCTGTCGACGCATGGCGCGCTCTACGCCTGGGAGTTCGAGGATGCTGACGGAAACGAGATCCGGGTGAAGGTGCAAGGGCAGGCTGTTTTCAACATGATCAACCCTGTCCTGCGTGCGGCCACGGACGGTCATGGTCTTGCATTGGTGCCAGAACGCCTGGCGCAGGAGAAGCTCGATGCGGGTGAATTGCGCATCTGCCTTGACAGTTATTCGCCGTATTTCCCCGGTTTCCATCTGTACTATCCCAGCCGGCAACGCCCGTCCTCGGCGTTTCAGGTCGTTCTGGATGCACTGCGCGAGCGTGCGTGAGGGTTCATGAGCCAAGCTCATGAGTGGCTTGGGGCCGGACGGCATTAACGTTTCTTCCGAAGCGACCAGATCATGGGGCAGTTACAACATGATCCGAAAGGTTTTCCCCATGAAGACGCATTTTGCCGCTTCTGCCCTCTCCCTCCTCGCCGCGTCCGCCTCGGCGCAGACACCGGCTGAAACACTTCCAGACGCCGTCGGCAGCGTGGCCCCCGCGCTGGAGGCCTATTCCCAGGATTCCCTCTTCGGGTCCGTGTGGCAGTCCGAAGACCTGTCCGTGCGCGACCGTTCCCTGATCACCTTCGCCGCCCTGATGACCCGGCACGAGACGGAAGACCTTGGCGATTACATCGCCCTCGCGCTTGATGCCGGTGTGACGCCCGCCGAGATTTCCGAGACGATCACGCATCTTGCCTTCTATTCCGGCTGGGGCAACGCAACCGCTGCCGCCGAGGCCGCCGCCCCGGTCTACGAGGAGCGCGGCGTGAGCGCCGAGGACCTGCCGGACGTCGATCCGGAGCTCCTGCCGCTGGACGAAGAGTCCGAAGCCGCTCGTCAGGAGAACGTCCAGGGCACGTATGGCGAGGTCAGCCAAGGTGTGGTGGACAACACCGAGCAGCTGCTTTTCCTCGACCTGTGGCTGCGCCCGGCGCTGGCGCCGCGGGACCGCAGCCTCGTTACCGTGGCCGCACTGATCGCCGCCGGTCAGCCCGAGCAGATGACCTTTCACCTGAACCGCGCCATGGACAACGGCCTGACGCAGGAGGAAGCCGGCGCGGTGCTGTCGCACCTGGCCTTCTACACGGGCTGGCCGCGCGTCTTCTCGGCGATGCCGGTGGCCAAGGACGTGTTCGCAAACCGCTCTGAATGAGCCTTTGCCGGCGGGGACAACCCCCGCCGGTTCATCAACAGGAGACCGGAATGAAGATCGGCATCATCGGAAGCGGCCTGATGGGATCGCAGCTTGGGCGGCTCTGGGCTGCCAGCGGGCATGCGGTCACGTTCTCGTATTCCCGCAGCGCGCAAAAGCTTGAGCGGCTGGCGCGAGATGTAGGCGCCGCGCATGGCAGCGTGGCAGAGGCCGTGTCCGGGACCGATGCCGTTCTGCTTGCCGTCCACTGGTCGCGCATCGTCGATGTACTGGACCAGGCAGGAGACCTGAGCGGTGCGGTCGTGCTGAATTGCTGCGTGCCATTGGATGACAGCAATACCGACCTCGTCGTCGGAACCACCACCTCGGGGGCCGAGGAACTGGCGGCGTTGCGGCCGCGCGCCCGCTGGGTGTCGTGCTTCAACACCGTGCCGTCTGAAGCCTTCGGACCGGTCTTCGACCGCAGGAACCAAAAGCCGCGGCCGCAGGTTCTTACCTATGGCGACGACGAGGGCGCAAAGGAAGTGGCGCGCGGCCTTATCCGCGAAGCCGGCTTCGAGCCGCTGGAGGCCGGTGGTTTGCGCACCGCTCGCTTCGTCGAGCCCTTTGCCATGGTCACCGCCGAACTGGCCTATGGCCAGCCCGGAGGTCCGGCCCTGACCTACCGTTTCGAAAAACTGCGCGCTGCGCATTGAAAGGAAAAGACATGAAGATCACCCGTTCCGGCAGCTCGCCGTCCAATCCGGGACCGGAAGACTATTTCACCGGCACCGTTCGTATCGACCCCCTGTTCCAGGCCGAGGAGCCCGGCCGCACCAGCGGTGCGCACGTCACCTTCGAGCCCGGCGCCCGCACCGCCTGGCACACACACCCCGCGGGCCAGACGCTGATCGTCACGTTCGGCCGCGGGCGCGTCCAGCGCGACGGCGGGCCGGTCGAAGAAATCAGCCAAGGCGACGTGGTCTGGTTTCCCGCCGGCGAAAAGCACTGGCACGGTGCCGATGCAGATACGGCGATGAGCCACATCGCGATCCAGGAAAGCATCGACGGTACGCCGGTCACGTGGCTGGAGAAGGTTTCGGACGCCGATTACAACGGCTGATCCGGCGCCATATTCCGCCAAGGATGAAGCCGACGCCCGCGTGCCACGGAACTGGGAGGCGAGACCACGGCCCGCTGGCGCGCGGTGGACACTGTGCGAAAGCCTGCGACCCGCGGACCCGCAAGCCGAAGCCGACGTGCCGCTGCGACGCCGAAGACAAACCCGACCGGAGGGGCGTCACCATCACGGATGGATTGCACCTGCGTGGCAGCGAGACGTGCATGCGCTGCCCCGTGCCGGTCAACTCATGAGCCCGGTTCATCGGTGCTATCGGCTACCGCAGACTGTGCAGCGGCGGCGGAGGCGCTACGTGAACCTGTACATGATTGCGAGACAGGTCAGGAAGGAAACTCATATGAGCCCGCCCCCCATCGAATTCGAACTTCGGCGCAGAACGCTGCTGGTTGGCACGGCTGCCGCCGCACTAGGAGCCGGCGTTGGCCGGAGCGTCGGCGCACAGACGGACAACGGAACCGCGCCGGCCGGCCCCGAGACGACCGACATCACCGTCACGGTCAACGGCACGCCGCAGGACATGACCGTCGACAACCGCGTCACGCTGCTTGATGCCCTTCGTGAACATCTGCACCTGACCGGCACCAAGAAGGGCTGTGATCACGGCCAATGCGGCGCGTGCACGTGCACCGTCAACGGATCGCGGATCAACTCGTGCCTGAGCCTTGCCGTCATGCATGACGGTGACGAGGTTGAAACGATCGAGGGTCTCGGCACGCCCGATCAGATGGAGCCGATGCAGGCGGCTTTTGTCGAACACGACGGATTTCAGTGTGGATACTGCACACCGGGCCAGATTTCGTCTGCCCGCAAGGTGATCGAGGAGATCCGCGCAGGCATCCCCAGCCATGTCACCGCCGACCTGACGGCCGAGATCGCCATGACCGACGCCGAGATCCGCGAGCGGATGTCCGGCAATATCTGCCGCTGTGGGGCTTATTCCAACATCCTCGCCGCCATCACTCAAGTCGCGGAGGAGCAGACATGAGAGCGTTTTCCTACGAAAAGCCGGCCGATGTCGCCGCTGCCGCCCGCGCAGCCGAAGCAGACGGCGCGAAATTCATCGCGGGCGGGACCAACCTGCTGGACCTGATGAAGCTGGAGATCGAGACGCCGGCCCATCTGATCGACGTGAACGGTCTTGGACTGGACGAGATCACGGAGACCGAGGACGGGGGGTTGCGCATCGGCACGCTGGTGTCGAACACCGATCTGCTGGCCGACATACGGACCCGCCGTGACTATCCGGTCCTGACGCGGGCACTGGCCGCCGGCGCATCGGGCCAGTTGCGCAACAAGGCGACAACCGGTGGCAACCTGCTGCAACGCACGCGCTGTCCGTATTTCTATGACACGGCGATGCCCTGCAACAAGCGCGAGCCCGGATCGGGGTGCGGTGCATTGACCGAGGGCGCGTTTTCGCGCCAGCTGGGGATCATCGGCACGTCGGACGCTTGCATCGCAACCCATCCTTCCGACATGGCCGTCGCGATGCGTGTGCTTGATGCCACGGTCGAAACGGTGACCCCCACGGGCATGACGCGCCGTATTGCGCTGGAAGATCTTCACCTGCTGCCGGGCGACACGCCCGAGATCGAGACGGCGCTGATGCCGGGTGAGCTGATCACCCATGTTAGCCTACCGGCGCCGGTCGGCGGAACGCAGGCCTATCACAAGGCGCGTGACAGGGCCTCTTATGCCTTTGCGCTGGTGTCCGTCGCGCTGATCCGTCAGCCGGACGGCACGGGCCGCGTCGCGCTGGGCGGGATCGCGCCGAAACCCTGGCGGTCGGACGCGGCCGATGCCGAGGTGCCGAACGGCGCCCGCGCGGTGATGGCCAACTTGCTGGAAGGCGCGCGCCCGACCGAAGAGAACGCGTTCAAGATCACCCTGGCAGAGCGGACGCTTGCCGCCATGCTGGCAGAGGAGTAACCCCATGCAGTTCACCGAACCCGCAGGACAGAACCTGTTCGACAATGCCCGCATCGTCGGCCGGCCCGCGCACCGCATCGACGGCCCGCTCAAGGTGACCGGCACCGCCCCCTATGCCCACGAACGGCATGACGTGGTGCCGGGCCAGCTCTACGGGTATCCGGTCGTTGCCGGCATATCGCACGGGCGCATAACCGCCATGGACGCTGAATCCGCGCGGAACGCCCCCGGTGTCCGGGGTGTCGTGACGACGCTCGAGATCGAGCCGCTGGGTATCTGGGATTACAACGTCGCGCGTCTTTTCGGCGGCGACGTCATCGAGCATTACCACCAGGCGATCGCCGTGGTCGTGGCCGAGAGTTTCGAGCAGGCGCGCGCCGCGGCCGCGCTAATCGAGGTCGATTACGAGGAGGGCGATCCGGCTGATTACGATCTGGACGCGGCCTTCGAGCGGCTGGAAGGCACGGGCGAGCCGGGCACGATGGTGGGAGACGTGGACGGCGCGTTCCGCGACGCTGCCGCAGTGGTCGACCAGATGTATCATACCCCGTCCGAGAGCCATCAGATGATGGAGCCTTTCGCCTCGATCGTCGATTGGTCCGACGGCGAAAACATGACTGTCTGGACCTCGAACCAGATGATCGAGTGGAACCGACAGGCGCTGGCGACCAATTTCGGAATCGAGCCGGACAGCATCCGGGTGGAAAGCCCGTATGTGGGCGGCGGCTTTGGCGGCAAGCTCTGGCTCAGGGCGGACGAGGTGTTGGCGGCGCTCGGGTCACGCGCGGTCGGAGCACCGGTACGACTGGCGATACCCCGACCAATGATGATGAACAATTCCACGCACCGGTCCGCGACCGTCCAGCGTATCCGGCTGGCCGCCGATGCCGACGGGCGGCTTCAGGGTATCTGGCACGAGGCGGCCTCGCATTCGCTGCCGGGGGGGCGGGGCGAGAATGCCACAGCGCAGACGCCTTTCTTCTACGCTTCACCGGCCCTGCGCGTGCAGCATCATATCGTCGAGATGCCGCTGCCCGAAGCCTCGGACATGCGTGCCCCCGGCGAAGCCTCCGGGTTGATGGCGCTGGAAATCGCCATGGACGAGATGGCCGAGACGCTGGGCATGGACCCGGTGCAGCTGCGCATCATCAACGACACGCAGGTGAACCCGTCGAACCCGGAACAGGATTTCTCGGATCGTCATTTCGTCGAGTGCCTGGAGCGGGGGGCGGAGGCCTTTGGCTGGTCGGAGCGCAATGAGACGCCGGGCGGCCGTCGCGAAGGTCAGTGGCTGATCGGGCACGGTATGGCCGGCGCCTATCGCGGCGCCCCCACGCTGGCCTCGGGCGCGACGGTGCGGCTGTCCGGCGGACAGCTGGTGGTCGAGACCGACATGACCGACATCGGCACCGGCTCCTACACCATCCTGGCGCAGACCGCGGCAGAGTGCCTAGGCCTGCCGCTCGACGCGGTGGAGGTCCGGCTGGCCAACAGCGCCTATCCGGTGTCTTCCGGCTCCGGCGGTCAGTTCGGGGCGGCGAGTTCGACCGCTGGTGTCTATGCAGCCTGCATTGGACTGCGCGAGCAGATCGCCGAGCAGCTGGGGGTCGACGACCTCGAGTTTCGCGAGGGCCGCGTCACTGGCGGCGACACCGACATGGCGTTGGCCGATCTCGAAGGCGAGCTTGAGGCAACGGACACGATGGAATGGGGCGAGTTCAAGCAGGACTATGTCCTTGCCACATTCGGTGCGCATTTCGTCGAGGTGGGCGTGCATGTCGGCACCGGCGAGATCCGGCTGCGCCGGATGCTGGCGGTCGCGGATGCAGGACGTATCCTGAACCCCATTACCGCCCGCAGCCAGGTCATCGGCGGTATGACCATGGGTGTTGGCGCGGCGCTGTCCGAAGAGATGGCGCTGGACAGCGGGCGCGGGTTCTTTGCCAATCACGACCTCGCCGGGTACGAGGTCGCCGTCCATGCGGACATTCCCGAACAGGAGGTCATCTTCCTCGACACGCTCGACGCGATCTCGACGCCGCTGAAGGCGAAGGGCGTCGGCGAACTGGGGATCTGTGGCGTGGCTGCAGCCGTAGCCAATGCCGTCTACAACGCCGCGGGCGTCCGCGTCCGCGACTATCCGGTCACGCTGGACAAGTTCATCGACCAGTTGCCCGAGGTCTGAATTCAGAGGGCGGACCCAGGGTCCGGCCCGTTGCATATCGTGGTGCCACTCGTGACCTGGCCCCCTGAGAGCATGACACCAAACCACGCCATGGCTCCCGAAGAAATCTTCGGGAGCCATCTACCCTCAAGGACGACTTGGCAGGAGATTCTTGCCGTTCAAGTGGCGGTCAAATTGACTTTTATTGCCTTGCGGTCAAAACCGCCCGCATGGTTGAGAAGGATTTCCACATAGTCGTCCGGTCAGCCTGTATCCCCTTGGCGGGATGCCAGCATGACGATCACGCGACCTGACCACGCCGATTGCCAGCCTCGGCCCTGCTCTTTTGGACGAGGGACACTGGTGTGGAAAACGTGCCTCGTATCCCCTTACTTTGGAGATGAACATGGCACAGAATATCTCCGACAATCCCGAATTCTTCACCGGCTACAGCTAGCTTCCCCGGCAGGTGCAAGGGCTGGACGGGGCGCCGGAATGGAACGCCATCCTTACCGTGCAGCCGGACGTAGCAGGCAAGTGCGTGGCCGATCTGGGCTGCAGCTTTGGTTGGGCGTCCCGCTGGTTCCGCAAGAACGATGTGATCTCGGTTCTGGGGGGCGATCTATCGGAGAACATGATCAACCGGCCACGGGCCGACGCAGACGATGCTGCAATCGACTATCGCATTGCCGATCTCGACACGCTCGACCTGCCGGAAGCCGCGTTCGATCTGGTCTGTAGCGCGCTCACTTTCCCTTGCGTGCGGGATTTCGGTCGGCTGATGGGCGCGATCCACCGCGCGCTGACACTCGCCGGAGATCTAATCTTCACCATTGAACACCCGATCTTCATGGCGGCTTCCCATCCGCATTGGACTGAAGACGAAGACAGGCGAAAAACATGGCCTGTAAACGGGTATTCGGCGGAAGGTGAACGCCGCACCAACTGGTTTCCACGAAGGGGTTCTGAAGCAGCATCGGAAACTGGCGACCACGATCAATACCCTGATCGGCGTGGGCTTCACCCTGCGCCGGATCGAGGAGTTCGCACCGACACCGGGCCAAATCGCCGTGATGCCAGAGTTGGCCGACGAGGTGGGACGGCCAATGATGTTGATGGTTTCGGCATAAAAGACCTGATCTCGTTGCCTCCCGGTCCTACCGGCCAGGCGGCATGCTGTCGAATGTCGTGAAATGGCTCGTAGCGGTCGTCGAGTTGCGAGCCCTGACAGCACTCATCTGGACTTGCCCTCGAAAAGTGGAGAGCATCAACTGAGGAACCAAAAGGCGTACTATGTCCAACGGGAAACGACCGACGCCGGAATTTCGTCGTGAAGCGGTGCGACTGGCGCTGACGAGCGGGCGCACGCGACGTCAAATCGCCGACGATCTCGGCCGACCGCTCAACGCTGACACGCTGGGTGAGGCAGGATCGCGACGCTGAGGAGCCTGTTGAAGACCTGCCAGCGTCTGCGGCAGGCTATGGTTCACCTTGCAAATAACCGCACGGCCTTCGCCCTGCCGAATGGCACCTATGGTAACCCACGGATGCATCGGGATCTCGTCGGCGACGGCCATCGGATCGGGCGTCACCGCACGGCTTGGCTGATGCCGGAGGCTGGCCTCGTGGCCCGTCAGAAGCGGCCGTTCAAATGGACCACGGACAGCGAAAACGCCATCGCCAGATACATCGACGGGTTCCATAACCCCGTCAGGCGACACTCATCGCTCGGCTTCCTGAGCCCTATCGCCCTCGAGCGCAGGGCCCTCGAAGTGCGCTAAACGCTCTCCACAAGACTCGGGCAAGTCCACAAGTCCGATTGAGGCGCTTTCGCTGCAATAGTCTACTAATAAAACATTCCGATTGCTGCCCGCCGATCATCTCAGAGGCACAACTACTCTGGTGCAAAGCAAGCTTTCAAACGCCGTGCAGCGCCCGGTCCGCCAGAACGGCGGCAGAGGTACGGTTGTCCACCCCCATTTTGTGAAAGACCTGCTCGAGATGCTTGTTGACCGTCCGCGCGCTCAGCGACAGGATTTCCGCGATATCGCGGTTGGTCTTGCCGTGCGACAGCCACAACAGGACCTGCGCCTCGCGTGTGGTCAGCGCAAAGGTCCGCGCCAACTGCTCATCATCGCTGATCGCCGTCTCGACCTCCTTTAGCCGCACAACGGTTTCGCCCTGGACTTGCCCGAGGTATACAAGGCTCAGCCGCCCCTCGACATAGGGCTGCGCATCCGACATCGGCTGCGCCCCCAGCTTTGCCAGCCACGCCTGCACCGGCAGCGATGCGACGCCGTCTTCTGTCAGTGGTGTTTCCGAAAGGCGTTCGACCGCCTGCGGCGTGCCCCAGCTGATCCGTCCGTCAACTGCAAAGCTGACCACCGTCTGCCCGGCATAGTGCAGCGCGGCGCGGGCCGACTGGATCGCACGAGCGTTCAACACGTGCGTTGTGATCCGCGCGAGCAGTTCCTCGACGACTACGGGCTTGGTGATGTAATCCACACCCCCGGCCCGCAACCCTTTCAGGATATGTTCGCTTTCAGTCATTCCGGTCATGAAGATCACCGGCGCGGGTGTCGCGCCGGGCGCGGACTTCAGCCGCCGAGTTGTTTCGAACCCGTCCAGTTCCGGCATCAATGCGTCCATCAGGATGACATCCGGCTGCACCCTTTGTGCCAGCTTGATGCCTTCCTCGCCCGACCGCGCCACCAGCACGGTCATCCCGTTCTCTTCCAGCGCGCGGGACACGAGCCCCAGCGTTTCGGGTGCGTCGTCGATCACCAGCGCGATGAAACGGCCGGCGGCAACGGTGTCAAGCAAGGCATCAGGCGGCATCTTGCATCATCTCCTTCAGTATCCGGGCGATCCCGGGCAGGTCAAACACCTCCAGGTGGCGGCGCACTCGCGCGACCTGCCCGCTTTCCGGTCCGGTCCCGGCCGTCATCGCATCCAGTTCCCGCGCGATACCCGCGGCGTGGCCGATCTCGGCCAGCCGGATCATCCGTGCCAGCGCATCGTCGGGTATTCCGGCCGCCGGCCCAGCCTCTGTTTCGGGAGCTTCGGTCGTAAGCTCCACCTTCAGCAGACCGGCCATCCGCGCCAGGAAATCGCTGAGCGAATAGGGCTTTACGATGAACGCGTCGTAAAGCTGTTCGCGGTCGATCGACTGCCGCGCTTCGAGAGCGTGGCCCGTCACCATCATGATGGGGGTCGAGCGGTACGCAGGCCGGTCGCGCAGTGCCTGCGCTAGTTCCCAGCCAGTCATCCCGGGCATGTCGATATCCAGCACGAAAAGGTCCGGTGTCACGTCCTCCAGCGCCTTCAGTGCATCCTCGCCGCACGGCATCGCCTGCACGAGGAACCCCAAAGGCTTCAGCGTGGCTTCCAGGAGGCGCAGGTGATTCATGTCGTCATCGACCACCATCACCGTCTTGCGCACCCCGACATAGCCCACCGCCATGGCGCGCTCCTGCATGTTCCACGCGGCACTGGGAATGGCGCTCTCACGCAGCGACGGCAGCATCAGGCGCACCGAGAATGTTGTGCCTTCGCCCGGCACACTGTCCACAGTGATCTCACCGCCAAGGATATCCACCAGCAGCCGCGTGATAGTCAGGCCCAGCCCCGATCCGCCCGGAGAGCTGGTCGAGAATCGCTCGAACGGCTTCCAGATTCGTTCGAGGTTTCCTTCTTCGATCCCGGTCCCGGTATCGCTGACCTCGATCCGCGCGACCTCGTTGCGATAATGCAGGTGCAGGGTCACGGTGCCCTGGGGCGTATAGTTGATCGCGTTGGACAGCAGGTTGATGATGATCTGGCGTAGGCGCTTCTCGTCGAACTCGATCCACTCGGGCGGATTTCCCGAGGTCTGGATCCCGAAATCCAGCCCCTTTTCGCGCGCCTGCCGCTTGAAAACCGCCGCGATCTGCCGCAGCAGCTCGGGCAGGTTGATCCGGTCACGGTAGATTTCCAGCCGGCCCGCCTCGATCTTGGAAATGTCCAGCAGGTTCTCGATCAGCGCCGCCAGGTGCTCGGACCCGCGTCGAATCGCCAGTACCGCCTCGCGTCGGCCGGCGGGCATGTCGCGGTCCTGTTCCAGCAGCTGCGCATATCCGTAGATCGCGTTCAGCGGGGTGCGCAGCTCGTGGCTGATCCCGGCCATGTAGCGCGTCTTGGCCAGGTTCGCGGCCTCGGCCTTTTCCTTGGCGGCCTGCAACGCCGCGTCAGTTCGGTCGTGCGCCCGGATCTCGCGCAGCAGGCGCTGTGTCTGAAATTCGGCCTCGTCGCGCGCCTTGTGGTGGCTTTCGCGGAACAGGATCAAGGTCCAGACCACGATCCCATTCACCACCAGCAACGTGCAAAAGATAATCGTCAGCACCGCGTCCAGCTGTTCGCTCTGCGCCCGTGCGCGGATCAGAAGCAACAGCCCCGCCACTACCGACGACGGCACCGCCGTGGCCATGAAGAACACCGACAGTCGCGCGGTCAGCAGGTCGATCGCCCGTTGCGGCAACGTCCTGCGCAAGGCGCTCATCCACATCGCGCCCAGCGTGGCATGCGGTTTGCAGCTGTCCCGACACGAGGCATCCAACGTACAGCACAGCGAACAGATCGGCCCGGCGTAGAACGGGCAGTCGGTCATGTCTTCGCGGTCGAACCGGTATTCGCAGACACAGCAGGTCTGCGCGCCTTCCGGTGTGGTAGGCTGCGGCGCGGTATCGGGGCGCGCGATGTAATACTTGCCACCCGTACCCCACGCGATCAGCGGTGCCACGACAAAGGCCGTGGCCAGCGCGATCAGCGCCGAGAACGGCTGCAAGATCGTCCCCGCCCCGCCCAGCAGCACAAGAATGGAGACCAGAACCGCGGCAAGCATTGCACCTGTGCCCACCGGGTTGATGTCGTAAAGATGCGCGCGCCGGAACTCGATGCCCTTCGGGCTCAGGCCCAGCGGCTTGTTCACAACCAGATCCGCCGTCAGCGCGCCGATCCATGCCAGTGCCACGTGCGAATAAAGACCAAGGATCGATTCGATGACGTGAAAGACGCCCAGTTCCATCAGCATCAGCGCGATCGACACGTTGAACACCAGCCAGATCACCCGTCCGGGATGCGAATGGGTAATTCGGGAAAAGAAGTTCGACCAAGCGATGGACCCGGCATAGGCGT
This sequence comes from Roseovarius confluentis, assembly GCF_002917925.1. Classification (GTDB taxonomy): domain Bacteria; phylum Pseudomonadota; class Alphaproteobacteria; order Rhodobacterales; family Rhodobacteraceae; genus Roseovarius; species Roseovarius confluentis. Next base: position 81,144 of record NZ_PPFE01000002.1, read on the forward strand.
TCGTCACGTTGATCTTCAGCTGCGACAGGATCACGAACGCGCCTGTCAGGGCCAGTGCCACGAAGGGCAGGGTGATCACCTGGTCGAATGCCGTGAAATACATCTTTGTCGGGTCGGTGGCGTCACGCGGCGGCACCGCTGCATCGATCGCCAGCACAAGCAGGAATGATCCCGCCAGCATCTTGGCCACGCCCAGAACCGTCCAGCCCGGGCCGGCGGCCAGCAGGGCGAGCCACCACTTGCGGCGCTCGGCAGGGGTCCTTGGTTCGCGCAGGAAGCGCAGGAAATCGACCTGCTCGCCGATCTGCGCGATCAGCGACAGCACCACCCCCATTGCCGCCCCGATCATCATGATCGTCGGCCCGTCGCCGCCGCGCTGGCCGGTGAACTGGGTCCACGTTCCGAGGTCGACGCCGGAATAAGCCAGCAAGGCAAAGGGCAGAATATGCAGCACGACCCAGAACGGCTGGGTCCATGTCTGGAAGGTCGAGATCTTGGAAAAGCCGTTGACAACCAGTGGGATGACTACGACCGCGGACACTAGGTACCCGATCCCCAGGGGTACGCCGAAACAGAAATCCAGCGCGAAGGCCAGGATTGCGGCCTCTAGCGCGAAGAAGATGAATGTGAAGGTTGCGTAAATCAGCGAGGTGATGGTCGAGCCGATATAGCCGAACCCCGCACCGCGAGTCAGCAGGTCGATGTCCACACCGTATCGCGCGCCGTAATAGCTGATCGGCAGGCAGGTCAGGAACAGGATCAGCCCCGCCAGCATGATCGCGATGATAGCCGCGTCGAAGCCGTAGATCAGCGTCAGCGCCCCGCCGATCGCCTCCAGTGCCAGGAACGAGATTGAGCCGAGCGCGGTGTTGGCCACGCGTCCATAGCTCCAGCGCCGCGCACGCCGCGCGGTATAGCGCAGGGCGAAGTCCTCCATGGTCTCGTTGGCGACCCAGCGGTTGTATTTTCGCCGTCCGCCCGTGGCGCTGAATGATATGGCCATCACCTATCCAGTTTTCGCATTTCGAACCCGGGCGTTCTGATACACACGATGGTGTCCCCGAGCCGGCCCGTTCCTGCCGCAGACATCCCGCGCGTTCGCTTGCGCGTCTTCCCGGTACAGGCCCGATCTCGGGTGCCATACTGCCGGGTAAAAACACCTAACCATATACGTCATTCGACGTATACTGCATCGCAGCAATCCCTGCCAGCTTGTCCTCCAGAGGCACACTCGTCCCGTCTCACCGACTGTTGCACTGACAAGGAGGCACTATGTCTGACAGCAAAAAATCAACCGGAATCAATAACCTCAGCCGCCGCGCCGTGCTCGCGGGCGGGGCAGCGCTTTCGGCGTCTCTGTTCGCGCCGAAAATGCTGCGAGCGCAAGATTACCCGACTGCGGAAATTAACACCACCGGTCTGGCCGTCACCGACGATACCGTGACCTGCGGTATCCTGCACTCGGTCACAGGCACGATGGCGATCTCGGAAACCGGCTCGGTTCAAGCCGAGAAGCTGGCGATCGAGCAGATCAACGCGCAGGGGGGGATCCTGGGCCGCAAGATCGAGTACATCCAGGAAGACGGCGCATCCGATTGGCCTACCTTCGCCGAAAAGGCGCGCAAGCTACTGGTGCAGGACAAGGTCGCTTCGGTCATGGGCTGCTGGACCTCGGCCAGCCGAAAGGCTGTGCTGCCGGTCTTCGAACAGAACAACGGCTTCCTCTACTATCCCACCTTCTACGAAGGCCTCGAGGAAAGCCCGAACGTCATCTACACCGGCCAGGAAGCCACGCAGCAGATCATCGCGGGCCTCAACTGGGTGAACCAGACCAAGGGCGCCAAGTCGTTCTACCTGCTTGGGTCCGACTACATCTGGCCGCGCACCTCGAACAAGATCGCGCGCAAGCATATCGAGAACTTCATGGAGGGCTGCGAGGTCGTGGGCGAAGAGTATTATCCGCTCGGCCACACCCAGTTCAACTCGGTCATCAACAAGATCCGTCTGCGCAAGCCCGACGTGATCTATGCCATCGTCGTGGGCGGCTCGAACGTGGCCTTCTACAAACAGCTCAAGGCCGCGGGCATCGACCCGGCCGAGGAAAGCCCGATCGTCCTGACCATCTCGGTCACCGAGGACGAGATCCGCGGCATCGGCGGCGAGAACATCGACGGCGCCTATGCCTGCATGAAGTATTTCCAGAGCCTCGAGAACGAGAACAACCAGGAATTCGTTTCGGCCTTCAAGGAAATGTGGGGCGAGGACATCGTCATCGGCGATGTGACGCAGGCGGCCTATCTTGGTCCGTGGCTGTGGAAGGCGGCGGTCGAAAAGGCCGGCTCATTTGACGTCGACAAGGTGCGTGAGGCCAGCCCGGGCATCGAGCTTCAGACGGCGCCGGAGGGCTATGTCAAGGTCCACGAAAACCACCATCTGTGGTCCAAGACACGGGTTGGCCGCGCAAAGACGGACGGCCAGTACGATGTGGTTTACGAGACCGCCGACCTCGTCGAGCCCGATCCCTTCCCAGAAGGCTACCAGTAAGCGCTGACCGCGCCCGGCCCGAATGCGTAACCGGGCCGAGCGCGAACTGCGCTCCGCCTGCGCCGCGTGCCCGAAATGCGCGGCGCAGGCATGACCTCCTGCGATCTGCTGCCCACTTCCAGAAACGGAAAGACGTTCCATGTTCTCAGACTATTCCATGAGCGAGCTGACCGCGATCTTTGCCATGCAGGGATTTGCCGGTCTCATCTTGTTTTCGGTCTTCGTCCTCATGGCGCTCGGCCTTGCGATCATCTTCGGCCAGATGGGCGTCATCAACATGGCGCATGGCGAATTTATGATCCTCGGTGCCTACGTGACGTACCTGATGTCGAACCTTTTTGCCGATTACATGCCGGCGCTGTTCAGCATCTATTTCTTCATCGCAATGATCTTCGCGTTCATCGCGTCCGGCGCGCTGGGGATGCTGGTGGAATGGGCACTCATACGTCACCTCTACAAGCGTCCGCTCGACACGCTGCTGGCCACCTGGGGGCTCAGCCTGATTTTACAACAGCTTTACCGCACTGTGTTCGGCGCGCGTGAGGTGGGTGTCACCATTCCCGATTGGATGATGGGTTCTCTGCCGCTCACGGACCTGATCGAGGTGCCGATCAACGGCATCTTCGTGATGGTGCTCGCGGTCGGCATATCGGTCGGCGTCTACGTCATGCTCTACCGCTCGGGCTGGGGCAAGCAGGTGCGCGCGATCAATAACAATCGTCAGATGGCCGATGCCGTGGGCATCAACACCGCCTGGACAGACCGCATGACCTTTGCCATCGGCTGCGGCGTGGCGGGGGTGGCAGGTTCGGCCTTCACCATGATCGGCTCTACCGGGCCGACGGCGGGACAGCTTTATATCGTCGACACCTTCCTCGTGGTCGTGTTCGGCGGTGCGGGCAGCCTTCTGGGCACCATCGCCAGCGCCTTCTCGATCAGCCAGGCACAGTCGATCATGGAGTTCTTCATCTCCGGTTCGATGGCCAAGGTCCTCACTCTCCTGACCGTGGTCGGCATCCTGATGCTGCGCCCGCAGGGTCTCTTCTCCCTGAAACTGCGCAAGTAAGCCGGAGGCACCCATGCAACCCATGCCGATCAAACACCCCTTCCTGACCCGGCGCGACATTGTCGGCTATGCGATCCTCGCAGCGGTCATCTTCGTCGCCTTCCCGCTGCTGCTGGAACCCTTCCGCCTCAACCTCTTCGGCAAGTACCTGACCTATGCCTTCGTCGCGGTCGGTCTCGTACTCTGCTGGGGCGTAGGGGGTATCCTCAGCCTGGGGCAGGGTATCTTCTTCGGGCTGGGCGGCTACTGCATGGCCATGTTCCTCAAGCTCGAGGCGTCCACGCCGGAAAACACCTCGATCCAGTCGACGCCGGGCATCCCCGATTTCATGGACTGGAACCAGCTGACCGCGCTGCCGTGGTGGTGGGAGCCGTTCAACTCGCTCTTCTTCACGCTCATCGCGGTGGTGATCGTGCCGGTGGCCTTTGCCTTCATCATCGGGGTGGCCATGTTCCGCCGCCGCGTGGGGGGCGTCTACTTTGCCATCATCACCCAGGCCATCGCGGCAATCCTGACGATCCTGATCATCGGCCAGCAGGGCTTTACCGGCGGCGTCAACGGAATCACCGACCTGCGCACCTTCAACGGCTGGGATATCCGCACCAACGACGCCAAGACGCTGCTTTACTTCGTCAACGGCGCGTTGCTCTTTGCGGTGCTGCTGATCGCGCAGTTCGTCCGCAAGTCCAAGCTGGGCCGCCTTCTGATCGCCATGCGCGACCAGGAAGATCGTGTTCGGTTCTCGGGTTATGACGTGGCCAACTTCAAAATCTTCGTCTTCTGCCTCGGGGCAGGTTTCGCCGCCATCGGCGGGGCGATGTTTACGCTGCAGGTGGGCTTCATGTCCCCGACCTTCGTGGGCATCGTGCCCTCGATCGAGATGGTGATCTACGCCGCCGTCGGCGGTCGGCTTTCGATCATCGGTGCGGTCTACGGCACGCTTCTGGTGAATTACGCCAAGACCACATTTTCCGAAAGCTTCCCGGAACTCTGGCTTTTCGGTCTGGGCGCGCTCTTCATCGCGGTTGTGATGGCCTTCCCGAACGGCCTCGCCGGTCTCTGGGCCGATCATGTCGAACCGCGGCTGAAATCGCTCTGGCCGCGCGGTGATGCAAAACACCCCGCATCCACGAGCCCGGCCACGACCGAAGAAACCCCGGCGGAATGAGGTTAGGATATGCTGGATTACGATAACCAGAACTTCGTGCTGATGGTCGAGGACCTCACGGTGTCCTTCGACGGGTTCAAGGCGGTCAACGACCTCAGCTTCTATGTCGAACCCAACGAGTGCCGGGTGATCATCGGCCCGAACGGGGCGGGCAAGACCACCGTGCTCGATCTCATCTGCGGGCGCACCCGCGCCACATCGGGCTCGGTCGCCTTCAAGGGCAAGGACCTGCTGAAGATGCGCGAGGACCAGATCGTGCATGCCGGGGTAGGACGCAAGTTCCAGACGCCGTCGGTCTACGAGGATCTGACTGTCTTTGCCAATCTCGAGCTCAGCTATCCCAAGGGCCACGGTGTCTTCGGCGCGCTGTTCTTCAAGCGCGACCAGGCCGTACGCGACCGGATCGCAGAAATCGCCGAGATGATCTTTCTCAGCGATCACCTGACCCAGAAGGCCGCGTTTCTCAGCCACGGTCAGAAACAATGGCTCGAGATCGGGATGCTGTTGATCCAAGATCCGGAGCTTTTGATGCTGGACGAACCCGTTGCGGGCATGTCGGTGGCCGAGCGTCGCAAGACCGCGGAACTCCTGAACCGGATCATCGCCGACCGCTCTGTCATCGTGATCGAGCACGACATGGGCTTCGTCGCCGACATCGCCACCCGCGTGACCGTCCTGCATCAGGGCAAGGTCCTGTCAGAAGGCTCGATGGAACATGTGCAGGCCGACCCCAAGGTCGTCGAAGTCTACCTCGGACATTGAAAGGACCTCCGATGTTGAACGTCAAGGAATTGCGATCCGCCTACGGGCAAAGCGAGGTGCTGCACGGGCTGGACCTTAATGTGAAGCCTGGAGAGATCGTCGCCATCATGGGCCGCAACGGCATGGGCAAGACCACGCTGATGAAAACGCTGATGGGCATCATGCCATCAACATCCGGCGCCGTCAGTGTCGAGGGCGCAGAGGTGACGGACCTCAAGCCGCACCAGCGCGTCAAGAACGGCATCGCCTACGTACCGCAGGGCCGGATGATCTTTTCGTCGATGACCGTGAAGGAGAACGTCGAGACGGGCCTTACGTCCACCGGAGAGAAATCCGTGCCAGAGGACATCTACGAACTCTTTCCGGTGCTGTTGGAAATGAAGTCGCGCCGTGGCGGCAACCTGTCCGGCGGCCAGCAACAGCAGCTCGCCATCGCCCGGGCGCTCGCGTCCAAGCCCAAGGTACTGCTGCTCGATGAACCGACCGAGGGCATCCAGCCGTCGATCATCCGCGAAATGGCCCGCACCCTGCGCCGCATTCGCGACGAAAAAGGACTGTCCATCATCGTCTCCGAACAGGTCCTGACCTTCGCGCTCGAAGTGGCGGACCGGGTCGTCGTTCTGGAGAACGGCACTTTCGTCCATGACAGCCCGCGCGAGGGCATCGACGAGGCGAAAGTCTCGAAATTCCTATCCGTCTGACCAAAACTGAAGAGAGGACAACATGGCAGATACGCTTATCTCGGTCGATCTTTCCGATAGCCCGCACACCAACGAGGCGGTACACAACCGCTGGCACCCGGACATCCCGATCGCCGTCTGGGTCGAGCCGGGGGACGATTTCAAAATCGAGACCTACGACTGGACCGGCGGCCAGATCAAGAATGATGACGATGCCGCCGACGTGCGCGACGTGGAACTGGAACAGGTCCACTACCTCTCCGGTCCCATCGGCGTGAAGGGCGCCGAGCCGGGCGACCTGCTGAAGGTTCACATCCTCGATATCGGCGCCAAGGAAGAGATGAACTGGGGCTTCAACGGATTCTTTTCGAAACAGAATGGCGGCGGCTTCCTGACCGATCACTTCCCCGAGGCGCAGAAATCCATCTGGGATTTCCACGGCATGTTCACCTCGTCGCGTCACGTGCCGGGGGTCAAGTATGCGGGCCTCATCCACCCCGGCCTGATCGGCTGTCTGCCCGACCGCAAGATGCTGGATATGTGGAACACCCGTGAAAAGGCACTGGTGGACACCGATCCCGACCGCGTACCGCCCCTTGCCGCTCTGCCCGACACCCAGTCGGCGCATATGGGCAAGCTGATCGGCGACGAGAAGATGAAAGCGGCCGGCGAGGCCGCCCGCACTGTTCCGCCGCGCGAACATGGCGGCAACTGCGACATCAAGGATCTTTCCCGCGGCTCGACCTGCTACTTCCCGGTCTATGTTGACGGCGCGGGCCTTTCGATGGGCGACCTGCACTTCAGCCAGGGCGACGGCGAGATCACTTTTTGCGGCGCGATCGAGATGGCCGGCTGGCTGCATATCCAGGTCGAACTGGTCAAGGGCGGGATGGAGAAGTACGGGATCAAGAACCCGATCTTCAAACCCTCGCCGATCACGCCGAAATACGACGACTACCTGATCTTCGAGGGCATCTCCGTCGATGAAAGCGGCGAGCAACATTACCTCGACGTGCACGTCGCCTATCGCCAGGCGTGTCTCAATGCGATCGAGTACCTTAAGAAGTTCGGCTATACCGGTGCGCAGGCCTACGCGATTCTCGGCACAGCGCCGGTGCAGGGGCATATCTCGGGTGTGGTGGATATTCCCAACGCCTGTGCCACTCTCTGGCTGCCGAACGAGATCTTCGATTTCGACATCATGCCGGGTTCCGACGGACCGACCAAGCATCTCGATGGCTCGGTCGACATCCCGCTGGCTCCAGATCTCTGAGACCCCGATTGCCAGACGGGCCACTGATGTGGCCCGTCAATCCAGTTATGCGGAGATTTCAATGCCTTACTATGACTACAGCTGCCCTGAATGCGGACCCTTCACCGATTTCGCCGCGATGGCGGATTTCGACAAACCTTGCGTCTGCCCCACCTGCGCGGCATCCTCGCCCCGCGTTTTGTTGCGCGCCCCAGCCTTTGCCAACATGGACGGAAGTAAGCGTGCCGCCATGGCCACCAACGAACGCAGCCAGCATGTGCCCAAATCCAATAGGTCACATGGACCCGGCTGTTCGTGCTGCTCTGCAAGCTCAAAAAAGCTGCCCAGTCGCACACTCCACCGCGCGGACGGTTCCAAGAGTTTCCCTTCCTCCCGTCCTTGGATGATAAGTCATTGACCTGAGCAGCCTGATCTGACTGGTGCGGTTTGATTGTTAGTGCACCGTCAGCCTTGGGTCCATTGGAACGATGGTTTCTGGCGCTGGTGCCTCTGTCCGGATGCTCGCAGCATACACCCTGTTCCGAAAATCACGACCCAGCATCGGCACTGGGATGATAATACCGTTTACGAGCCCGCTGGAACGCCGCAACAAAGAGATCAAGCGGCGCACCAAACGTTGTCGGGATCTTCCCCAACCGAGAGGCCGTCATCCGGCAGATCAACGGTCCATGAACCGGGGGCTAGGTATGCATCCGTGAGTGGTGCTCCCAGTTCCTCGGGCCGCATCTTGCAGCGCGTATCAATAAATCCTTCTAATCCAGCAAGTAAATCTTTGAAATATAAATACTTTTACAATCACTTTGTACTTTATAAAATAATCCCTGGTGAAATACAACGTATGATAGAATTTCGTGGCAGAGGACAATGCCTACTGTGGCGCGGGGGCTTTGTGCCGCTTCGCCGCATTCCTGACAGGTGAAAATATTAGTTTTTGCAGCCATCCTTAAGAACAGCAAAAAAACCGTATGTAGCTTGCCCTATAGTCAACCTTTCCCTCGTTTGAAAACGATACGTGCGCTTCCTATTCACGCTCGGGACGAGCAACTAAGCCCAGTGCTAAAGATGCCAGTGTTCAGCAAAGCAGAATATCCGATTGCCCAAACTTTGTGCTACGCTGTTTTATACAAGCTCCATTCAACGGTTTTGACACATGCCTGACAATACTTCCAAATCATTTTCATTGAGACCATTGGAAAAGCCCGACCTGACGTGCATCACACGATGGTTTCAGGAAGTGGGAGATTTGGCGCTCTTTGATCGACATTCGCGCGTCCCCTACGATCTGGCGACGAGTGAGAGGCTGTGGAACATGTCTGACACCCCGCAAAACGCGTACGACAATTGCTGGTTCGCGATCACGTCCAAACCCACCGGCGTTGCCGGCATCGTAGGCCTTGAGCGCATTTCGCCCGTCAACCGCGATGCGGTCATCGCACTTTATGTCGACCACGCGATCCGGCGGCAGGGAATTGGCATTCGGGCATCAGCGCTGATACTGGATTTCGCATTTCGGCAACTGGGATTGAACCGGGTGACGTCCTTCTATCGCAAGGACAACGCGGGCAGCCGCGATCTGACCAGTCAGGCCGGCTTCGAAGTGGAGGGAACGATGCGGCAAGCGTGGTTTTCCGACGGGAAGTTCCATGACATGATCGTCGTCGGTCTTCTGGCGGAGCACTGGAACACTCGACGAGACGCGCTGGCAGAAGAACTCGGAGAAACAACAGTGATCGCGTTTGGCGATGGGAAGAGTTCGGGTTCTAAATGGCCACCGCACAGGTCGGTAACGCACTGAATGAAAGCCGGATAGTTGAACGCACGCGAACCAACTTTCAGACAGCGGCTCGGGGCTGTCTTGTTTGCCGATGTCGTCGGGTATTCCCGGCTCATGGGGCGGAACGAGATTGACACCTACAAGGCCTTGCGCGCCCTTCTGGAACGTCTCGAGGCGGCGTGTGTCGAAAACGGCGGACAATTCGTCGACGTCAAGGGCGACGGCATCCTCGCCCGGTTCGACACGGCGACCGATGCCGTGCTTTTCGGCGTGGAACTGCAACGTATCACCGAGAGCAGCAATGCCGACTTGCCCCTGGCGCAAAGGATCAGCTTTCGCGTCGGAATCCACCTTGGTGAGTTCCTGCTCGACGACCGTGGCATTCATGGCGACATCGTCAACATCGCAGCCCGACTGCAAGAACTCGCCGAACCCGGCCGTGTCTTCGTCAGTTCCAGCGTGTATGAGCAGGTGCGCAACAAGCTGCGCCTGGGCTACGAGTTTCTTGGCCCGCAAATGCTTAAGAACATCGAGCAGCCCGTCCCCATCTTCTGCATCCGAACCGAAGTCGAGGGCGCAACCATGGCGGCCACGGTTCGGCCTTCGGCGCCCTCGATGGAGTACAGTCGGCCCGACACACCTTCGATCGCCGTTCTTCCCTTCGATATCCGCGGCGGCGACGAGTCCGAAAGCTGGTTGGCGGAGGGACTGACCGAGGACATCATTCTCGCGCTTTCCAAATTCAAGAACCTGTTCGTCATCAATCGGAACACAAGCTTCGCGTTCAGGGCGCAGGATCTGCCCCCAAGCAAAACTGCCACGAAACTGGGGGTGCGCTATGTCGTGCGCGGCAGCGTTCAGCGCGCGAAGACGAAGCTGCGCATCAAGGTCGAACTGATAGACACCGACTCGTCTCGGACGATCCGGGGCCAAACCTACGACCGGGATCAGGAGGACATCTTCGAGATTCAGGACGAGATGACCGCGTCAATCGTCGGGGCGGCCGCTGTTCTGGTCGAGGCAGAGGAACGCCGGCGCTTCAGTGCTTCGATCCCGTCCGACCTTGCGGCCTACGGCTTCGTGCTGCGGGCACAGCAGCTGATCTTCAAGTACACGCGGCGTGACAACGAGCATGCGCGAATGCTCTACGAACAGGCTTTGTCACTGGACGGGAAATATGCCCGTGCCTCCGCGGCCCTGTCGCGGACCCTGAACATCGACTGGCGCTACTCCTGGAACGCGGACGGAGATCAGGCGCTCGACACCGCTCTTTCCTATGCCCGTCGGGCCGCCGACCTCGATCCCACCGATGCGCGTGCATTCGGAGAACTCGGATTCGTTCACCTTTACCGCAAGGAACACGATGCGGCGCTCGGGGCTTATGATCGTGCGCTCAAGCTCAATCCCAACGATGCCGATTTGCTGTCGGACTATGCAGATGCCTTGGCGCATTCAGGCCAGAATGAAGAGGCGATCCAGCACCTGCAGCGCGCCATGCGATTGAACCCGTTCTTCCCGGACCAGTACCTTTGGCATCTTGGCGGGGCTTACTACAATCTAAAGCAATATGACGCGGTGATCGAAACCGTCAGCAAGATGAACAACCCGACAGAAGGTCAACGGATGCTGGCGGCAAGCTACGCGCAGCTGGGCCAAATCGAGTTGGCAAGCAAGATTGCCGAGAAACACCGTACCGTGCATCCGAACTTTTCGATCAAGCATTGGGAGCAGATAATTCCCGACCGCCTGCCAGAAGACACGCAGCATTTCCTCGAAGGATTGAAAAAGGCCGGGTTCTGATTGCTGGACCCCGCTGCGCAAAGGTCGCGTTTGCGTTCAGTCGCCGGAGCCGCGCGCCTTTGCCCCGCTGACCTTGGCACCGCTCACTTTCGCGCCACTGACCTTGGCGCCACTGACTTTTGCACCGCTAACCTTCGCGCCGCTTACGCCCGCTCCGTCACCGGCGAAGTAAGCTTCCAACAGTATCTGTTCGAACATGCCGGTCGACACATCCATGCGCATGGTCTGATCGGCCTTGTCATAGCTCCAGACCCGGATATCGTTCGCGATTTGAAAGTCGGCCGCGGCGACCCCGCTTTTGGAGGGGTCGTTGGGCGCGCGTGACCCAAGGTTGCCGGGAAGGTCCCCGTCGGTGGCACTTTGACCTTTTCCGTGAACGAGAAAGATCACGGGTTCCGGCAGGTCGAAATACGTGCCTTCGTGGGCGAAACCGTAGATCTTGGCGAAAGCGGGTGACTGCTCGCTTTCCTTGTCATCGGCCAAGGCGAACTGGTCATCCAGATGCTTGTTGCCGCCAAGCGTCCTGGACGCTCTGCGTTGATACACCAGATCATCAAGAATTCTGCCAAACAACAGCACTTCTGAAAAGCTCAATAAAGACTCCGACATGATGCCCTCTTTTTAAAATGGATTAACGACAAGGTGCCACAAACAACAAAGAACGCAAAACGTATTTAGACTATTACAGGTGCGGCACTCGTGTGCGCACGGAAACCGCATGGCTGTCGCCATCGGGGTCGGCCAGTCTCGGACCCACCTGCGTAAGGCCGATATCGCGCATACGGAAATTACCCTCGATGATCCGTTGGTACGCCCCGCCGGATATGTCGCGATCGACGGCCAGCAGCGCCTCTTCGACATGCGAATAGCTCAGCCCGTCCGCTTCCAGCATATCCCATGCGTCAGCCAGGTAAGAACCCATCAGGTCCCGCGCTTCCAAGAGCGCAATCCGAAATCCTTCGGGGTTTTGCGCGTAGCGATAATCGAACATGTCCTGCATGACGTCGCTGTACTCGGGCGAACCTTCGAGCCGATCCGACAGGTCTTCGATTTCCGGCGTAATCAGCCCGGTTTCCAGAAGCCTTTCGTGAAACAAGTCGATCAGGATGTCGAACAGGGCCCCGGTCAGCGGTTCCGACAAAGCGTGCTCGCTCGTCCAGCCAGCCGAGAAATCCGACAACAGTTTGTCATTGGCCGCCATGCGGATCTGGGCTGTCTGCGCCGTTTCAGCAAACCGGTTGAGCCGATTGTAAGTGTAAAGGTTTCCCCGGGTTTCCTCCAGCAGAGCCTCGACTACCGATCCGAAATGCAACGAGGCCAGAAGCGCGACCATGTCCGCGGCGGATTCGTGAAAACCGTAATATTCGCCCGACGCGTCTCCTTCAGTGGGCAGGCCGATCACGCTGTAGATCAGCGCGTGCCCGATTTCATGGGCGACAACATCGAAGTTCAGGCTGTAGGGCCTGTACTCACCCTCGTGCTCGGTGGTCCCGCCGGTCTCCAGAAAACCCCAGCCGATATGCGCATTGTCGAGGCCGGGCAGCAGCGACAATTCCAGCTTGTCGTAGTCGGACTCGAAATGCCACGGGATCCGGCGCCCGAAATACCCTTCCCAGACATCCATCGTGAAATGCGCCGAGCCGAATAGATGCGCCGCCTCGAATTCCGGGTCATCGGGCGCGATGTGGATGAAGTTGCCGAACTCATCGGGGATGGCCGGCGCGTTGCGCTGCCCGTTCCAGGGCGGAAGGTACATGCCCGGCCCGACGGGCCCGGGCACGATGGCGCCATAGGATATGGTCTTACCAATGGGGTCGACCACGTACATGCGCGGCCCTGACGGACCGGGACCGATCGTACCGGGCGGGGCCGAGATCTCGACCAGTTCCAGTTCCGCCGCGTCCTCGCCGAACGGAGATTGCGGAAACAGAAGAAAGCGCGTGCCCGGCGCTTCGTCCTCTGCCGCGTAATCTGGAAACTGCATCAGATCCTCCGTTGCGTTTCGGCCCCCATGCCTCGAGCCAGAATCAGCCCTGGCTTCCGGCCCTCAGCGCGTCGTCTTCATCCAAGTTATACAGGAACTCGCGTGCGATCAGAGCGATAAGTTCATCGCGCCCGTCCAGCCCAAGCGACCGGGCGAATGCGTCCGGGTCGTCGGGTACAGGGCGGCCCAGGCGGGTTTCGAAAAACCAGACAAGCAGACGCAGCCTGTCCGGCGATGCCTGCGCGCCATTTTCGACAATAGACCGGGCCTTGGCCTCGGCCCGCGCCTTCAACTCGGAATAGGCCCCGGACCAGCGCAGCTCGGACATAATATGCCCGTCCAGCCCGGATGACCGCGCGGCTCGTGTGTCTTCGATCAGCGCAGCCTCCGCCAGCAGCGCCTCATAGCAGGTCTCGTCTAGGTCGTTCGCCTCCAGCCAGTCCAGAACAGCGTCACGACGCGACAGGTTGTTCAAGCGGCGATGCCGGTCCATCACAGCGCGCAGCGTTTCGCGATCCGCCCGGGCACCGCGGCGCTCCGCATCCTCTATGGCAAGACCGCGCAACATGGCCTTGTTGCGCGTGGTCTCATACCTCTCCGGGTCCAGCCGCAACTCGTCCAGCACGGCCTTCGACGCAGCGGCTCCGGCATCGGTTTCGCCCTCGATGCGCCGGACCAAGCCTTGCCAGGCCAACGTCCGCTCGACCCTATGGGCCTGGTCAGTTTGGATGTCATTCTCGAGGAACGCAGCCATGCGGACCAGCATGGCCCGGGCGTCTTCGCCTTTCGCGTCGACCTTGCCCGAAGGCAGCCAGGGGAATAACGCGGCAAGGCTCGGCTCATGCAGAAGTCGGGCGGAAATCTCATCCCAGGTTCGGCTCTTGTAGTGCAGCGATTTTGCCGTCGCGTTCAAGAGTTCGGCCGCCTCGGGCGTCAGGACCTTGGCAGCAACGGCGCGTTCCGCCGTGGCGCGGACGGATACCATCGGCTCGCTCAGGGCCATGAACCCAAGCTCGGCCGGCCCGTGCTGGACCGCCACGTCGTCATCGTCGGCAATCTCACCTTTCAGGTAGGCCTCGAATATCGCACCGACGCCGATCATGCCGAAATCGTGCAGTTCGGCGGCCCGCAGGGCCCCTATACTGGCGCTTCCGAAAACTGGAATGCCCTGCTCCATCGCCCAAAGGATTTCCTTGTGCCAGACCGACGGCACCCCTTCGAAATAGCCGTCGATAATGCCGATGGCCGGTGGGCACCGACGCGCCACGCGATAAACGTCGCCCTGTGCCACGGGCGGCAGAACCTCGGCGTCCAGTGCCGCGAGAATGGCCTCGGCGTCTATCGTCGGGCCTGCAAAAATCACTGGCTTCATGCGGCACCGGCCTGCACGGCGCGCGCCCGTGGGCCCGGTATAAAATCCGGGTCGTCATGCGGTGCCTCCAGCCCCGGAATGACCGCGCGGATCACCGAAATCCCGAATTCCGGACGGGACAGGTCGACCGTCACCACTTGGTCTATCCCGGCGGAGGACAGACGCGCCAACAACAATGCAAGGTCGTCCTCGAAGGTTTCCGTTGTCACATTCGGACCGTCCAGGAAACTGCCTGCTGGCGGCGCGTTGGCGATCAGGTGACGCACGTAGCGCCCTCTGGCCGCCACGGCCTCGGTCGTGAATTCCGAAGGGTCCAGATCGTCACGCGCCCCGGAAATATAGGTCAGCCGGGTCTGCGCCGCCTCTGTCACCGCGCGCAGAAGGGCGATGGCGCGGTCCGGGTGGCAGCCATCGCCGATTCCGATATGGCCATGGCTGTCGCCTGCCTCGCAAATCATGCAGCGAAAGCTGGGCACGCCGACATCCGACGTCGTGTCCCACAGCCCGACATCCAAGCCAGCACCGACCAATCGGTTGAGTGCATCCCGGCACCTTGGGTCGTCAACCGATGCGGGGTCGATCCGCGTGTCGCCGGACGCGTAATGCCACAAGGTTGTCGCGTCCCGCTCGATCAGTTCACAGATCGCATGGCAGGTCGCCTCGGTGGTGTCATTGCCGGACGCAAGCCCGTTCGTCGTGCGCGGAAACGCGCCGTGACCGCCATGCGGCGGCTCGGTATAGTCGGTATCGACCATCTCCAGCGGCACCCAACAGGCGGCATCCCGACCAAGGTCCCGCCCTTCGACCCACAAGATCCGCCGATGCGGGTCAAAGCTGGCGCCAGTGACTTTAGGCAGGCGAGAAACGTCCGCAACAGCCACCTCGGCCTGCAATTCGGCGAAAGATTCGCGGCGGATCGGCCGCACGATCCTTTCCGCATGCCAACTCTCGATGGCTTCCATGACACCCGAAACCTGCGCCGCCTCCAGCGACAGCCCTTTGCCCAGCGACACCGCGACCGAGCGGGAGTTCGGCCGCGTCACCATCACCGTGGGCAATCCGATACGATCCAGACCCGTTAGGTTGGCGATGCGTGTGATCCCCATGCGGGACAAGTGAGGCCTGACACGCTCCATCGTTTGGGCCGGATCGCACAGGCGATGCGTATCAAGCAGATATTCTTTTCTCGACGACATGCGAATGACGGTGCTTTCAGCAGTTTGAACAATTTTAAGAAAGCAATTGCATCAACAATCCAGTTCTCGTTTCAAGAGTGCGTCATCATCCCTCGCCGGTCAATGTGACTGATGATGATCGCCCAAGGGCACCCGTTCTTCGCCAGACTTCGAAAAAGTGGTATACCGGATGCAAACCAGAGCCACCTGACGGAGCCAGCGGATGCTGTATGGTATCCCCGAAGACGTTTACCATTGGATCGGATATTGCGGTGTCGCGCTTTATCTGGGGGCGTATGCCTTATTGCAAACCGGAGTGATCCGCGGACACGGCTATCCGTACGTCATCCTGAATTTCCTCGCGGCGTCGTTTGTCCTTGTCGGTTTGACCGTCGCCTTCAACCTGTCTTCCGCGATCATTCAGATTTTCTGGATCATCATCAGCCTTGTCGGCCTGACGCGCATGTTGCTTCTGGATCGCATGGCCCGGTTGAACGAGGAGGAAAGCGCCTTGGTCGCGAGGATCTTTCCCGACTTTTCCAGGACAGCCGCGCGCAACTTCTTTGATCACGGCATCTGGCTCGACGCCGAACCGGGCATCAGGATCACGCAGGAAAACGAACCCGTCACGCACCTGACTTACCTCGCTAAAGGTTCGGCTGACGTGTTTTCTTCGTCTGAAAAGATCGGTACGGTTGTCGGCGGGCTCGTCGGCGAAATGAACGTCATGCAAAAGGGGCCTGCCTCCGCGACCGTGCGCACGGCAGAGCCAAGCCGTCTCTTCATGATATCGTCTGAATCCCTCTCGGAACTGGCAAAGTCCGACATCGAATTCCGGCGCGCGCTGGAAAGCGGCATGCACCTGGATACCCGCAGCAAGCTGGTTGCGGCCAACAAGGCCCTGACACGACAGAAGGCAGCGGCAGAGTGACCGAGACCGGGATCCTGATCTTTCTCGTCCTCGTACAGGTCAAACACTATTTCGCGGACTTTCGATGGCAGACGGGTGAAATGCTCGCCCACAAGGGGAAGTTAATGCACCCCGCGGGACTGGCGCATGCGGGTCTTCACGGTTTGCTCAGTTTGCCGGTCATGGCGCTTGCGGGTCTTGGCGGGCCGGGTCTGATCGTCGCGCTGGGATTGGCCGAGGTTTTCGTGCATCACGTGATCGACTGGCAGAAGGCCAACCTGCAGACAGAAAAGGCCGACCTTGGCGAGGCCGGGTTCTGGCGGCTGGTCGGCCTGGATCAGGCAGCGCATCAGCTGACCTATGTGGCGATTCTTGCGGTCGGTTTGCTATAATTGGTTTCACTGGTTTGCACACGCGCGCTAACGGAGCATTCGATGAACATCGCGGACAAGCAGAAGCGCAAATACCTCAGCTCCTGCCCGCTTTTCTCGGACCTGAAGAAAGACGTGGCCGAACGGATAGCGGGGCGGGCCCGCGGCGTGTTTCTTCCGCGCGGGCAGGTTCTGTTTCACGAGGGCGATCCGTCTGACGGTCTTTATGTCCTGTGTACTGGGCTGGTTCGGGTCAGTATCGTCAATACGGACGGTGACGTGCTGACCCTCGCGGTGCCGGAACACGGCGCGCCCCTGGGCGAGATGACTTTGGTAAGCCCAGATCCGCGGTCGGCAACGGTGACCGCGCTGGAGGATTCCAGCCTGCTTCACCTTGAAACGGGCACGATGGTCGCGCTTCTGGCCGAAGAACCGGCACTTGCTGCGCATTTGATCCAATTTTTGTCGCAGCGGTTGCGCGAGTCGAACGAGACGCTTCAGAACTTCGCATTCGAGAATCTGTCACAGCGGCTGCTTCAGAAGCTTGCGGAACTCGGATTGAAACACGGCACGCTCAACGAAGAAGTGCTGGACCTTGGCCGGAAGTTTTCTCAAAGCGCGTTGGCCGAGATGCTGGGTGTCACGCGGGAGGCGATCAACAAGCAGCTGAAGCTTTTGCAGGACCAGAGCAAGATCACGATGCGGAAGGGCATCATTCAGATCGCGTCACCTGCGGATATCGTCAAGAAAAAACTCGGTCACTGACGCCTCATTGCCTATCCTGAACTCCAGACAAGTCTGAGAATTTTCCGGAGCGCAACACCTTCGGTTTACGCAACAAAATTGTTTCAAACGTGCCCATGGAGATAAAATCGAAAACATGTGAACCCGTTCACAGTAGGAAGCGTGAGTTTGGTTAATACTGATTAACAGGAGGACAGAACTCGCCTCTGGGAATTCTGGTAGCAGCCTTGGGTATAAGCCAGCTGCGATCCAGGCTAGGGCGGTCAAGGCCGTCTGGGCAAACCAGGGGAAAGGCAGTGAGTGGTCTGTGAGAACTGTTCTCTCGGGTTGGCAAGATACTAGCCGGCCGAGTTCTAGATAGGAAACATCTATTTCAATAACCAAATCTCCCGGGACGGGCTGGCAGCTGTGTCAAAGCAGTATGCGGCTCGGACCCGGGTTTTTGCTTTCAATCCTGGAAGCGGCTCTGAGATGAAGAACGACCTTCAGAACGGCCACATCCTTCGCGTTACCGCGCCCGCGGACGGCATCGCCTCGGAACGCGCCTGCTATTTGAGAGCTGCGCGCTCCAAGGCGCGACGCCCAAACTGGCCGACATTTCCTCCGCCGCACTGGTAGGCTTAACGCCGCCGTTGACATGTTCGCCGCACTTGCCGGGGTCGTATATGCCGCGAAATCGATCCCTTCATTGGCGAAGAGATTTAAGCACGTCCGGAAACTTTCCTCTAATTTTTTGCCTGCGTCCCAGGCTGATTATCTCTGTGTCAGTGCTGCCAGAGAGGCTGCGCCCAATTCGCGACAAGTCAGGTTTGGTCGCGCCCGAAATGGACCTGTCGGGTATTTTTGCCGCTCCTTTGACCACTATCGTGTCGCAAAGGAGAACACATATGGCGTCACGACCGACCGAGGAATTCCGTGCCGAAGCAGTGCGCGTGGCTTCAACCAGCGGCTTGCCGCGCAAGCAGGTGGCAGCCGATTTCGGTATCGTCTTCTAGACGTTGAACCGCTGGATCCAGCAGGATCATCGCACTCCCGAGTAACCAGCCGTCCAGTCTGATCTTGAGCGCGACATCGCCCAGCTGGGGAAAGAAAACCGCATGCTTCGGGAGAAGAGGGACGTGGCAAAAAAAGGCCACCCAGTTCTTTGCGGAGCGAAGCAAATGAGGTTCGCTTTCATCCATTGCCCGGCAGGCGAATCGTGGAACAAATCTGCCGAGATGGGCAAAGAACACCGACATGTTGCCGTCGAACGGCTGTGCCAGATCATGGATGTCAGCCTGCGAGGGTATCGGGCCTTCTGTCGGGTAACAGATGGGGGCGACCGAGAATGAGATAGCCTCTGAAGTCTGGCGAATGGTGGCCCACTTTGTGCCTGGGTCCTTCCCAGCCCCTGTCTGCACGCGGGTAATTCGCACCCTGGTTGGGGAGCTTTTGTTCTGACCCTGGCGTGTTGAGATTTGGGTTCTTGTTGTTTTTCAGCAAGGCCTCCCAAAAATAGTTTTCAAATTACAGACTTTGGACTTCAGGTAGCGGCAAAGGCCCGCGTCATGACCCAGAGGTTGGAAGGGAGCCTTTCTTTCAAGAGAACGGAACTTGAAAATAGAAACACAGTTCAGCAGAATTCGTTTCTTCGCCGCCGTCAACACAGCTACCGCCTCGTCGAGGGTCGGAACAGGCGGTAAAAGGGATTACTAATTGTGGCGGCGGCATTACCTGACCGCGCAATCGTGTCACTCGCCAGGCGTTTCGAGATGACCAGATTTGACATGTCCGGTCTCGTTCAAATGCGACGCAACAGGTAGCTGTCCATTATCCAACCATTTGCGGCGCGCGCTTCTCCGCGTTTATCCACGATCTTCTGTCCGACATCGACCAAAGCTCCTTCGATAAGGATCTCTTTCTCGGAGCCGAGATAAGCGCCCCACCAGATATGAATGCCGATCGGGTCGATGTGCTGAAATGAGCACAGTCCATCCAGCATCACGACTGCTGTGGTTTCATTTTTAGGCAGGCCGGTCTCGCGGAGTTGTCTCCCTGTCGTGATGCGCACGGGGCCGTCGACGGTGTTGAGCGGGATGGCATGGGCCGCGGTCAGCGCTTGAATGGCGGTGATGCCGGGCACGACGCGGATCGCCGGTTTCGGAAAGAGACGCTCGGCGATCCGAATGGTGCTGTCGTAGAGCGAGGGATCGCCCCAGACGAGCAGGGCAACCGGTCCGTCGACGGACTTCCCTTGCAGGGCCGTGATCCAGCGCCGGGCGATCTCGTCGTGCCAGGCGGCGACGCGTTCCATGTAGGGCAGGTCGGGGGCGCGCATCGGGTATTCGAAGGGGACGATGCGGGCCGTACTGCCGGACGCGGTGATGATGGCGCGTCTGAGATGGGCGAGATCCTCTTTGTTGTCGCCCTTCGTCGGCAGCAAGATGACGGCGGCGTTTCGCAGCGCATCCGCGCCTTCGTGGGTGACATGCGCTGGGTTGCCCGTGCCGATCCCGATGAGCCAGAGGTTTTCGATCATTGGCTGGGTCCGGTCCTGGCCCGTCGCGTCGCGCCGAGGGGGCGTGAATGTGGGGCGCGTCGTTGCATCATGTGTCTGCCAGCGAACCGTAAAGGATGAGGGCGGGATGGTCGCTGCTCTCTTGCGCCAGCAGGTGCGACAGGGTTGCGACGGTGTGGCGGGTGATCTTCTGTTCCGGGCGGCTGACGGCTTCGGCCAGGATCGCGGGGGTCGTGGGCGGCAGGCCAGACTCGATCAGGCGCGCGGCCAGTTGTGGAAAGGTGCGCTTGCCCATGAAGACGACGGTGGTCGCGGCCGGGTCGGCCAGGGCGGCCATGTTCACGTCCTCGGGCAGCGCGCCGGTGACGTCGTGGCCAGTGATGTATTGAACGCGACGGGCGGTCAGGCGGCGGGTCAGCGGAATGCCGGCGGCGGCCGCGGCGGCATTCGCGGAGGGAACGCCGGGGATGATCTCGTATGGAATTTGCTCTGCCTTGAGAGCGACTATTTCTTCTTCCAGTCGGCCGAACACACCGCTGTCGCCGGATTTCAGGCGCACGACGCGTTGATCCAGGCGGGCGTAATCCACGAGCAGGCGGCTGACATGGTCCTGCTTCGGCGAGTTGCGCCCGGCCCGCTTGCCAACGCCCACAAGGTCGGCGCCGCGCCGTGCGTGGGCCAGGATCGGACCCGAAGACAGGTCGTCGAACAGCACGGCGTCGGCGCGCTTGAGCCGATCGACGGCCTTGAGCGTCAGCAGGTCGGGGTCGCCCGGACCCGAGGACACGAAGGAGACGAAGCCGGTCATGGCGTCTCGTCCCCGGTGATCAGGTGAAAGAACGTTCCGGACGCGTGACCCCGGGTCGAGCCGGTTTCCGGCACCGGGTTGCCATCGGCATCCGCCACCAGCGCCAGCGAGGCGTCGGGCTGGTCGAGGATGGTGGAATAGTGGAACTCGTGACCGCGCAGGGTTGCGCCTGCATCGAATCCCGGCATCGGGCCCGAAAGGGTCGCGCGGCGGTATCCAAGGTGGAACTTGCGCTTTTCATAGGAGGTGACGAGGCCCAAGAGCCCGGCCATTTCGTGGCGCGTTCCGTCCTTGTCGATCAGCGCCTGGCCGAGGGCCATGTAGCCGCCGCATTCGCCGTGGACCGGCTTTGACTCGGCATGTTTGCGCAGGGCGGCGCGGAACCGCGTGGCGGCGGCAAGCTTGCCTGCGTGCAGTTCGGGATAGCCGCCGGGCAGCCAGACGAGATCGGCGTCGGGATCGGGGGCCTCGTCCGCCAGGGGAGAGAAGGGCAGGATCTGGGCCCCGGCGGCGTGCCAGCCTTCCAAAAGGTGCGGGTAGGTGAAGCTGAAGGCCGCGTCGCGGGCGATGGCGATGCGTTGCGCCGGGGGGCGGGGCAACGCGGCAGGCGCGGGCAGGGGCGCGCCTTGGGCGGCGGATTTGATCGCGTCAAGATTGACATTCTCGCGCAGGAAGGCGGCGTATCCGGCGATGGCGGCGTCGAGGTCGGGATGTTCGACCGCCTGGATCAGCCCCAGGTGCCGTTCCGGCAGGGTGAGGTCGCCGCGCCGGGGCAGGACGCCCAGCACCGGCAGCCCCGCGCGGTCCATCCCCAGCCGGGTCAGCCGCTCGTGGCGGGGCGAGGCGCAGCGGTTCAGGATGACCCCGGCGAAGGGCAGATCGGGCATGTATTGCCGGAATCCGAGAGCTGTGGCGGCGGCGGATTGCGCCTGGCCGCCCACGTCGAGCACCAGCACCACGGGCCAGCCCATGGCCTGCGCGGTTTCCGCACTTGACCCGAAGCCTTGCTGGCCGCGCGTGGCGACGCCGTCGTAGAGCCCCATCGAGCCTTCGGCCACGCAAATATCCGCGCCTGCGGCCTGCCCGGAGATGGCCTGCCAAAGGCCCTTGCCCATGGCCCAGCCGTCGAGGTTGAAGCTGTCGCGCCCGCAGGCGGCCTTGTGAAAGGCGGGGTCGATATAGTCGGGGCCGGACTTGAACGGTTGCACCTTGAGCCCGTCATCGGCCAGCGCCCGCAGGAGGCCCAGCATCACGGTCGTCTTGCCGGTGCCCGAGGAGGGGGCGGAGATCAGCAGGCCGGGACTCATGACGTGCCTTCGCTTTCCGGGGTCCAGTCCGACCAGGGACTGTCGGCGCTTTGGGGCCGGTAGCGGCGGTCGTAGCCCACGGCATAGAGGCAGGACTCGTCGAAGCCTTCGCCGGCAAGCGCGGGCCCGACGAGGATCAGTGCGGTGCGGGTGATGTCCTCGCCCAGGCGGGAGGCGATATCGCCAAGCGTGCCGCGGATGATCTGCTGATCCGGCCAGGAGGCGCGGTAGACCACGGCGACCGGACAGTCGGCGCCGTAGGCCGGGGTGAGATCGGCGATGACGGTTTCGAGGTTCTGGATCGACAGGTGGATCGCGAGCGTTGCGCCTGTGGCGGCGAAATTGGCCAGCGTCTCGCCCGCGGGCATCGAGGAGGCGCGACCGGGCGTGCGGGTCAGCACAACGGATTGCGCGATGCCGGGCAGAGTCAGTTCCGCGCCGAGGGCTGCGGCGGCGGCGGAGAAGGCCGGCACGCCCGGTGTGACAGACACGGGGATGTCGAGCGCCCGAAGCCGGCGCATCTGTTCGCCCATCGCCGACCAGACGGAAAGATCGCCGGAATGCAGGCGGGCCACATCGTGGCCGGCCCGGTGCGCGGTCTGTATTTCCGCGATGATCCGGTCGAGATCGAGCGGCGCCGTGTTGATGATTCGCGCACCGTCGGGGCAATGCGACAGCACTGCTTCGGGCACGAGAGAGCCTGCGTAGAGGCAGACCGGGCAGGACGCGATGATGTCGCGGCCGCGCAGCGTGAGAAGATCGGGCGCGCCGGGACCGGCGCCGATGAAGTGAACGGTCATGGGGTCTTTCCTTGGGCCAGGGCACAGGTGGCCATGCGGTCGGTTGAAACGGAGCGGGGGGGCAGCAGCGTCGCGCCGGGACCTGCGGCGGCAAGGGCCGCGGCTTCGGCGACAGAGCCGGTGCCGCGTGCGCGCAGGGACGCCGCGGAGGTGCTCTGCGTGGCTTGCTGCGCCAGGTCTTCGGGCGGTATCGCGTGCAGGGGCAGGCCAAGTTCACGGGCGAAGGGCGCCAGTTGATCGGCCTTGTCCTGCGCGGTGGCCAGCGCATCGGGCGCGCCGCCGGTCCGGGCCAGCGCGTCGCGGAACGATGCGCGCGTGGCGCGCGTGGTGAAACCCATCCCGGCGACGATCATGGAAAGCTCCATTGCGTGATCGGATAGGCTTGCGCCCAGCCGCGTTTGCGTCCCATGGGTTGGGCTTGTGCCACTTCGAAGCGGTGCAGCTCGCCGCCGCGGCGGGCATGGGCGTCGGCCAGAAGCGCCTCGGATTCCAGGGTGACCGCGTTGGCGACGATGCGCACGCCTTCCAAGGCCTCGACATAGGCCAGAAGCGGAGCCGACAGACCGCCGCCGATGAAGATGGCGTCGGGTTTCGGCAGGTATTTCAGAGCGGCGGGGGCCGAGCCTTCGACCACGTGCAGGCGGTCGACGCCGAGCGCGCGGGCATTGGCGTTGATCAGCGCGATACGGTCGGCGCGGGGCTCGACGACGCTGGCCGTGAGGGACGCGTCACACAGCAGCCATTCGATCCCGACTGTGCCAGAGCCGCCGCCGATGTCCCAAAGGTGCTCGCCCGGCCGGGGGGCCAGCGCAGAGAGGGTCAGCGCCCGGACGTGGCGCTTGGTCATGACGCCGTCGGTTTCAAAGAGCGTGTCGGGCAGGCCGCTGGCGAGGGGCAGGACGGGGCCGTCGCCC
This sequence comes from Roseovarius confluentis, assembly GCF_002917925.1. GTDB lineage: Bacteria > Pseudomonadota > Alphaproteobacteria > Rhodobacterales > Rhodobacteraceae > Roseovarius > Roseovarius confluentis. The sequence goes on from NZ_PPFE01000002.1 coordinate 105,093, forward strand.
GCGACCTCGACCGCGGCGCAGACCGGGTGGGCGAAGTCGCCGGACAAGTTGTCGGCGGTGGCGTGCGTCGTCCGTTCTCGAGGTCCGCCCAGTACTTCCATCACGGTCACCGCCGACGCGCCGAACCCGGTGTCGCACAGGTAGGCCGCAAGCTCTGTCACCGCGTCGCCGTCGCGCAGCAGGACGATCAGGCGTGCGCCCGGCGCCAGGTGCGAGCGCAGTCGCGTCAGCGGCGCTGCGTGCAAGCCCGTGCAGATCGTGCGGTCGAGCGGCCAGCCGAGGCGATTGGCCGCCAGCGAAAACGTCGACCGGCCCGGATAGGCGTGCCACTCGTTTCGGTCCAGATGCGCGGTGATCGTCGTGCCCGCGCCGAACCAGAACGGGTCACCGGACGCCAGGACGACGCAGGGCGTGCCGCGCAGGGCCAGCAGGTCTTCGACCCCCTTGGAAAAAGGCACGGGCCAAGGGATCGTGCGGGCGGATGTCTCGATCAGCGACAGGTGCCGCTGTGGCCCCATGACGATTTCCGCGGTGTCCAGCGCGGATCGGCTTGCGGCGCACAGGCCGCCCGGGCCATCTTCGCCCAGACCAATGATCGTAAGCCACGGAGCCTCAGACATGACACCGACCGTTCTGCTGCTGGGTGGCACGACCGAAGCCATACTTGTGGGGCAGGCACTGGCCGCGCGGGGCGTCCGTACGACGATCAGCCTTGCGGGACGGGTCAAGACCCCCGCGGAGCAGCCGCTGCCGTTGCGCATTGGCGGGTTTGGCGGTGTGGATGGGTTGGTTGCCCACCTCAAGGCCGAAGGCGTGACCCATGTGATCGACGCGACCCATCCCTTTGCCGCGCAGATGAGCGCCAACGCGGTTGCCGCCTGTGATGCGTTGGACCTGCCCTTGCTGGCGCTGACCCGGGCGCCGTGGCAGGCCGGGGGGCAGGATCGCTGGACCCATGTGCCGGATGTAGAGGGCGCGGTGGCCGCGCTGGCCGGTCCGGCGCGTCGCGTTTTCCTGGCGCTGGGCCGGATGAACCTGCCCGCCTTTTCCGCGCAGCCGCAGCACGACTACCTGTTGCGGCTGGTCGATACGCCGGATCGGGTGCCGTTGCCCAAGGCCCAAGTCGTCGTAGATCGCGGCCCGTTCGAGGTAGAGGGAGATCTGGCATTGATGCGGGCGCACGGCACCGAACTGATCGTGTCCAAGAACGCGGGCGGCACGGGGGCGCAGGCCAAGATCTTCGCCGCGCGCCAACTTGGCCTTCCGGTGGTCATGATCGACCGGCCCACCATCCCGGCCCGTGCGGAAACGCATAGCGTCGAAGAGGCGCTGGACTGGCTTCATGGCGCCACCGCGCGCGGCGTATAGACGAGGGTCGCGCCGCGCCGTTCGATGAGCCGGGTGGTAGAGTTGCCGACAAGGACGACCGTGCGCATATCGGCCATTTCGGGTGTGCACTGTGACAAGGGCACGATCTGCAACGTTTCCTCGGGGGTGCTGACGGCGCGGGCGAAGATCACCGGGCGATCGTCGCCACAGGCGTCGTTCAGGATGTCCAGTGTTTTGGCAAAGCCTTCGGGCCGGGATTTCGACCGTGGATTGTAGAAGGCCATAGCGAAATCAGCCTCTGCCGCGAGACGCAGCCGCTTTTCGATCAGCGCCCATGGCTTGAGGTTGTCGCTGAGGTTAATGGCGCAGAAATCGTGTCCGAGGGGTGCCCCGGCGCGCGCGGCGGCGGCCAGCATGGCGGTGATGCCGGGAAGGACGCGGATGTCGAGCTCGCGCCATTCGGGCGGCCCCGCCTCGACCGCCTCGAACACTGCCGAGGCCATTGCAAAGACGCCTGGATCGCCCGAGGACACGACGACCACGCGCTTGCCCGCGCCGGCCATGTCCAGCGCGTGGCGAGCGCGGTCCAGCTCGACGCGGTTGTCGGAGGGGTGCAGCGTCAGTCCCGGACGTTCGGCCACGCGGGCGACGTAGGGAATGTAGCCGACCACGTCCGTGGCCTGGGCAAGTGCTGCGGTAACCTCGGGCGTCACCAGGTCGTCCGCGCCGGGGCCGAGGCCTGCTATGACAACGCTTCCCGTCATGGGCGTCGACCCTGCCCATGCACGAGGATGATCGAGAAATAGGGCGTGATCTTGTCCTCGGCCTCGGACAGGCGTTGCACCGTCTGGTTGGGCATCGAGGCGTATTCCACCAGCCATGCCGCGTCGTACCGGCCTGCGCGGCGCAGCGCGCGGCGGATCTTTTCGATGTTGCGGCCGATCTTCATGATCACCAGCGCGTCGGCCCGCGTCATGTGTTCGGCCAGCATATCCTCGGGCAGGGTGCCCATCAGGGTCGAAAGCACGTCGTCGCCCCAGGTGATCGGCGCGTCGGTGGCCGTCCATGCGGCGGACATGCCGGTGATGGCGGGCACGACCTGCACCGGGCAGTGGTCGCAAAGGCGTGAATGCAGGTGCATGAAAGAGCCGTAGAAGAACGGATCGCCTTCGCAGACGATCACCAGGTCCTCGCCCGCGTCGGACAGGGCGCGCAGGCGGTCGGTGCAGGTCTCGTAGAATACCGACAGCATTTCGTTGTAGCGCGGATCGGTCAGCGGAATTTCGGTTGTGACGGGGTATTCCATGGCGATCTCGGTCACGTCGGGGCGCAGCATCCCCTCGACGATTCGCCGGGCCTGTCCCTGCCGCCCCGCCTTGCGGAAAAACGCGACGTGCCGCGCGCCGCGCAGCAGGCGGTCGGCCTTGACCGACAGAAGCTCGGGGTCGCCGGGGCCGAGGCCCACGCCCCAGATCGTGCCGGGCGTGCTCATTCCGCGCGGCTCGCGACGGCGTTGATGGCGGCCACGGTGATGGCGCTGCCGCCAAGGCGACCCTCGACGATGCAGCAGGGCACGGGCTGATCGGCCCAGAGCGCATCCTTCGATTCGCGCGCGCCGACAAAGCCGACGGGACAGCCGATGATGGCCGCCGGGCGCGGGCAATCCGGATCTTCGAGCATGTTGAGAAGATGGAAAAGAGCGGTGGGCGCGTTGCCGATCGCTACCACGGCCCCGGCGAGTTTTGGGCGCCACAGTTCCAGTGCCGCGGCGGAGCGCGTGTTGCCCATCTCGCGCGCACGCTCGACGATGCCGTCGGCGTGAAGGGTGCAGATCACCTCGTTGTCGGCGGGAAGACGGCTGCGCGTGACGCCTTCGGAGACCATGCGCGCATCGCAGAAGATCGGCGCGCCGTTTTCAAGCGCGGCGCGGGCGGTTCTGGCGAAGCCGGGGGAGAAGCGCACATGCTCTTCCAGCCCGACCATGCCGGCGGCGTGGATCATGCGGACGGCGATGGATTCTTCATCGCGGTCGAACCGCGACAGCGCGGCTTCGGCCCGTATGGTGGCGAAGCTTTCGCGGTAGATGGCCGCGCCGTCCTTTTCGTATTCGTATGGCATCAAATGGTCTCGTTCAGGTCTTCGGGACGGAGGCCCCGTGCGCAGGGTGTGTCCCACGGCGCTCCGTTGCGGACAAGGTCGAAACGTCCGTCGCGCCCGGTCAGGGTGGTGTCTGCGGCGCGAGGAAGGGCGCAGCCCTTGGCGCAGCCGGAGACGTGCAAGGTGCCGGAAACGTGGGGGGCGATATGGCGGGCGATATCCATGGTGGCCACGGTCGCCTGCGGGCAGAAGGGCGCACCGGGGCAGGCGTGGGCGGACATGAGCGGATTGCCGGGTTCGATGACGAAGGGCGTGTCACCGGGCGTGCCGCCCAACAGCAGGAAGAGACGGTTCAGCATCAGGCGGATGTGCGATGCGCCGCTGGTTTCCAGCAGGGTTCGCAGGTCTTCGGCAGCCAGTTTTCCGAAAGGTGCGCCGAGGATGAAACCTTCGGAGACTGCGCCCGGGATGCAGGAGGCGCTCTGAGGTCGCGGTTTTGCCTGGGTCCAGGCTTGGGGAAGGGGTTGCTTGGCGAGGTGCCGCGCCATGCGGCCCGCCGCGTGGCCGCCGGTGTCGGTGAACCATCTAGCCAGGTCCAGAAGGGCGGATGTGGCCGAGGCCTCTGTCACGGGGCGGGCCTTGAGCGCGCCGTCGGCGCGCAGGAGAAGCGCGCCGGAGGTGTCCAGTTCGAACCGGAAATCCGCCGAGCCGTCGCCAAGGCAGGCGTCGGGGCCGGTGTCGATGGTAAAGCCCATCTTTTGAGGCAGATCGGGCAGGTCCGGAATGGTGGCGAGGACCCTGTCATAGAGTCGGTCGGTCAGCCCGCCCGCATCGCGCCGAGCCGGGACGAGGATGTTGCGATGCCCCTCGATGGCGGGGTCGGCATCAATTAGGCCGAGCGCGTCGAGCGCGGCGAGCAGGGCGGAATGGTCGGCCTCGGCGACGCCGCGCAATTGCAGGTTGGCGCGCGAGGTGAGGTCGATCACGCCGTTGCCGTAACGCTGCGACAACTCGCACAAGGCCAGCACTTGCGCCTTGGTCAGCTCGGCCCGGAAGGGGCGCACGCGCACGACCAGCCCGTCGCCCGACAACATCGGGCGGTGCGCGCCGGGGCACCAGCCCTTGACGATTGGGTGTGTCGCGCCGCTCATGTGCTGTCCTCCAGCCCGGCCCGGATCGCGTTGCGACGGGTTTGCCAAAGCCTAGCCTCAAGCAACGCGCGGAACCTGTCTTGCATGGCGGCATGGGCCTCGGGGTTGGCCTCTCGCAGAAAAGCGTCGGTGTCCGGGTCGCCCAGGGTCGCATCATGGTAGGCGTCGAAGAGATGCGGACCGACGACCTGAGCCAGATGGGCGAAGGCGCCCATGTGGTCGAGCGTGGCGGCGATTTCGGCGGCGCCTCGGAACCCGTGCCGCTTCATGCCTGCGATCCAGCCGGGGTTGGTGGCGCGGGCATGGACGACGCGGGCGATCTCCTCGGGCAGGGTGCGGGCGCGGGGGCGCGCGGGATCGCTGTTGTCGAGATGGTAAAGCGCGGCCCGCCCGCCGGTCACCGATTGCGCGGCGGCGAACCCGGCCTCGTGCGTGGCATAGTCGGCAGCGAGCAAAAGGTCGGTTTCGGGCAGATCCTGAAGGTGAACGAAGCTGTCGGCGTTTTCGACTCGGGCGCGTATACCGGCCTCGTCGCGGGTGGCGTGGTCGCCGTCAAGCGCCCATGCGGAGGCGGAGAGCCAGGCCTTGCCCGCTTGGGTGCGGGCCTCTGCGGTATAGGTTTCGGGCGCTGTGCCCATGCCGAGGCCGAAGCTGCCGGGGGCGGGGCCATAGACGCGCGCGCCCGAGGCGTGACCGGCATAGGGGTTCCAGTCGGGGGCTTCGTCGCGCTGTTCCAGCGCACGTACCGCTTGTGAGTAGAGGCCCGAGAGCGTCGGAAATACGTCTCGGAACAGACCCGAGACGCGCAACGTGACGTCAATGCGGGGGCGGTCGAGTTCGGCGATGGGCAGGACCTCAAGCCCCGAGACCCGTTCCGAGCCCGTGTCCCAGACCGGCTTGACACCCAGCAGGTGCAGGGCCATGGCAAATTCCTCGCCCGCCGTGCGCATGGTGGCTGAACCCCAAAGATCGACAATCAGGCCGCGGGGCCAGTCGCCTTCTTCCTGAAGATGACGCCGGATCAGTTCCTCAGCCAGCTTGACGCCTTGTGTGTGTGCGGCTCGCGTGGGAACCGAGCGGGGATCGGTGGTGAAGAGGTTGCGCCCGGTGGGCAGAACGTCGTCGCGGCCGCGATAGGGCGAGCCGGAGGGGCCAGCCGGGATGCGCCGCCCGTCGAGCGCGTCGAGGAGGGACTGCCGCTCGGCCTGGGCGCTGCAAACCATCGGTTCCGCGTCGGTATCCGGTTGGCCCCAGATGTGCAGGCCGTCGCCGAACATGCTTTCCTTTATGTCGCAGACAAAGCGGTCGATGCGGGTGATCGCCTCGGCGGTCGATGTGGCGCGGTCGAGGCCCAGATCGTCCTCGACACCCAGGGCCTGCGCCTCGGCGCGGATATCGGCCTGCAGGCGGTCGCGGCGGCGGGGGTCGAGCCCGTCGGCGGTCGAAAATTCGTCCAGCAGCGATTCCAGCGTCGACAGGCGGTCGGGTGCTGCGCTGGCCTGCATCGGTGGGGGCACGTGGCCCAGGGTCACGGCGCCGATGCGGCGCTTGGCCTGCGCGGCCTCGCCGGGGTCGTTGACGATGAAAGGGTAGATGACGGGCATCGTGCCGGTCAGTGCCTCGGGCCAGCAGGCGGGCGACAGGGCGACGGCTTTGCCCGGCAGCCATTCCAGTGTGCCATGCGCGCCGATGTGAACGAGCGCGTCGGCCTGGGTTTGCAGCCAGAGGTAGAAGGCGACATACGCGTGGCGCGGCACGCGGGACAGGTCGTGGTAATCATCGTCGCGGGTCTTGGGCGTTCCGCGTTCGGGTTGCAGCGCGACGATGGCGTTGCCGAGGCGCAGAGCGGCGAAACGGAACTCCCCGCCCACTGCATCGGCGTCGTCTTCGGGCCGGCCCCACGCCAAGTACAGGTCCTCGCGCAGAGGCGCGGGTAGGCGCGCCAGCAGCGTCTTGTACTCCGATAACGCCAGGCGCATGTCGCGCGCCAGCAGGCGGTCTTCCAATGCCGCCGGAGTCTCGTCCACCGAATAGCCTGCCTCGCGCAGGTCCGACAGGATGGCGCGGGCCGAGGCGGGGGCGTCGAGGCCCACGGCGTGGCCCATCTGCCAGTCCTTGCCGGGATAGGTGGAGAGGATGATCGCTGGCCGGCGCGTGGCGGCGGGTGTTGCCGCGAGGTCGAGCCAGCCTTGCACGCGGGCCACGAGTGCGGCGGTCAGGTCCGGTTCGGCCCGGTGTGCGAAGCGGGAGAATTCCAGGTCGGGATCGCGCACGCCCGGTTCCTTGAACGAGATCGTGCCGCCGGTCAGCCGCCCGTCGACCTCGGGCAGGACGATGTGCATGGCAAGGTCGGCGGGCGAAAGACCGCGCTCGGACCCGTCCCAGGCGTCGCGGGTGGAGGTGGCCAGCGCTGCCTGGAAGACCGGCACGTTGCCGGCGTCGAGCGGCGAGGTGCCGTCGTCGCCCTTGCCGGAAAATGCGGTGGCGTTGACGATGGCGTGGGGCGCGTAAGCCTGCACCTGCCGGCGCAGCCAGCCCGCCGCCTCGGGGGCTTTGAGCGACGGGGTGAAGAGGGCGCGGACATGATGGCCCCGTGCCTGGAAGGCCCGCATCAGCGCCTCGATCGGGGCGAGGTCGGCGGCCACCACGTAGGAGCGGTAGAAGACGATCAGGATGCGGGTCTGCGTGACGGGCAGGTCGGCGAGAGGGCAGCAGGCGCCATGCTCGGGCGTCCAGGCGCCGACCATGGGCAGCACCTTGGCCCCGCGCACTGGCGCGGCGTAAAGGCCGGCGGCGAGCGCCAGTTGTTGCAGGGCGGCCTGTGCCGCGACGCTGCCGCCGTTGTCGCAAAGCTCTGCAAGGCGCCGCAAGGTCGAGACGGGCAGGGTGGAATAGGCGTCAAGCCGGGGGTCGGGCCGGCCGTCGGCGGGCAGGACGGCGAGCGCGATGCCTTTTTCCTGCGCCAGGGCCAGCACCTGCTGTAGCCCGTATTCCCAGTAGGGCACGCCGCCGATCAGCCGGATCAGGATGCCCTTGGCGCCGGCCAGCGTCTGTTCGACATAGGTGTCGAGCGACAGCGGATGCCGCAGGGCGGTGAGGTTTGCCAGGCGCAGGTCGGGCAGGCTGTCGCGCCGCCGGTGCCATCCTTCCGCGAAGGCGCCAAGGTCGCTGTCGGAAAACGACAAGACCACCAGGTCCGCCGGGCTTTGTCCCAGGTCGGTCGGGGTGTCGGTTTCTTCCAGACCGTGGCTTTCGCGGAAGACGACGTGCATCGGTTACTCGGCCGCCTCGGCCGGAGCCAGTACGGCGCGGATCGCGTCGATATTCACGTCGTCATGCTCGGCGATGACAACGAGGCGCCCGCGGCGGGCCTCGTCCGGTTTCCACGGGCGGTCATATTGATGGCGCACGCGCGCGCCCACCGCCTGCACCAGAAGGCGCATCGGCTTGCCGGCGACGCTGGCATAGCCCTTGACGCGCAGGATGTTCTGGTTGTTGGCGAGATCCTCGATGCGGCGCACCAGATCGGAAGGATCACCCAGTTCCGGGATGTCGATGACGATGGATTCGAAATCGTCATGCTCGTGGTCGTCGTGATCGTCGTGGTGGCTGGGTCGGGCGTCCATGTCATCCTCGGCGGCGGCTTCGAGCCCGAGGATCACGCGGGGATCGACGACGCCCTCGGCGACCTCGACCACGGGCAGGGGGCGGGGGGCTTCGGCGGCGATGACCTCTTTCGCCTTGGCCACGCCGTCGGGGCCGGCAAGGTCGGGCTTGGTCAGCAGGATGATGTCGGCGCAGGAGATCTGGTCCTCGAACACCTCCGACAGAGGGGTTTCGTGGTCGATGCTGTCATCGGCGAGGCGCTGGGCATCGACCCGGGCCACATCGGGGGCGAAGCGGCCTGCCGCGACGGCCTCGGCATCGGCCAGCGCGATGACGCCGTCGACGGTGATTTTGGAGCGGATATCGGGCCAGTCGAACGCCTTGAGCAGAGGCTTGGGCAGAGCCAGGCCGCTGGTTTCGATCAGGATGTGATCGGGGCGCGGATCGAGCGCCATCAGCGCCTCGATCGTCGGGATGAAATCGTCGGCCACGGTGCAGCAGATGCACCCATTGGCCAGTTCCATGATATTTTCCGCCGGGCAATCGGGAATGGCGCAGCTTTTCAAAATGTCTCCGTCGACGCCTACATCGCCGAACTCGTTGACGACCACGGCCAGACGGCGGCCGCCGGGGTTCTGCATCAGGTGGCGCACCAGGGTTGTCTTGCCGGAGCCCAGAAAGCCCGTAATGACGGTGACGGGAAGTTTTGCAAGATCGGTCATTGGTCAGCCTTTGCAGTCAGGGGTGGGATGCGCGCAACGCAGTTGCGCTTGAAATGTTCGGGGCGTTGGCGCCACGGGATCAGCCCGTCCTCGGTCTGCTGATAGAGGACCGCGCCCTCCAGCAGCATGTCGGGATGCGACGTTTCATCGAGATTTCCGTACAGATACGTCCAGCGTTCGTCGCCGCGCATGGCGGCGGTGCAGCCAGCGTCGCAGTTTTGCAGGCATTCGACGGGGGTCACGGTGACGCCGTCGGGCAGCGCACGCGCCGTAACCTCGTCATAGAGGCGCTGGCCGGGGCGGCGCTCGTCCTCGGGAGTTTCCTGCCCCTTGCGGCACTTGATGCAGATCAGCAGTTCTATGCGCGCGCTCATGTGTCCTCCACTGTCGGGGGTGCGCGCGGGGGTGGCGGGTGGCCACCCATCCGAGCCCGGCACACCCCGTCCGGTCCGTCTGTTCCTTCTTGTTGGCAGGTCTCCCGGCTTGCGGTTTCGGGCCCTTCGGCCCACGGTTTCCGGCCTTCCCGGCATTGCGCCAGTGGCGGTGGAAACCTTCCCGGTTCACGGTCGCGGGGGCGGCTGTGCCTGGCGCAATGCGCTGCACATTCCCTTTTCACCTGTTTACACAGGCACCAACACGGTGCGACATGCTGCGAAAACCCACCTTGTGTCAAGGAGACGTCCCATGTCCGACCCGTCCGAAGCGGAAAAGACTGCCCGCCACAACGAGAAGATGAAGAAGATAAAGGCCGCGCGGGACCGGATGATGGCGGACAAGACCGAGGAGAAAGGCTTGGTCATGGTCCATACCGGACCGGGCAAGGGCAAGTCGTCTTCGGGATTCGGGATGATTCTGCGCTGCATCGCGCATGGGATGCCCTGCGCGGTGGTGCAGTTCATCAAGGGCAACTGGGTGACCGGAGAGGCCGAGATGCTGCGCAACCGCTTTTCGGACGAATGCCGGTTCTTCATTTCGGGCGAAGGGTTCACCTGGGAGACGCAGGACCGGGAACGCGATATCGCCGCCGCGCAGAACGGCTGGACCATCGCCAAGGAGCAGATTCGCGATCCCGAGATGAAGTTCGTGCTGCTGGACGAGATCAACATCGCGTTGCGCTATGACTATATCGACATCGACGAGGTCGTGGACTTTTTGCTGCACGAGAAACCGGCGATGACGCATGTCTGCCTGACGGGGCGCAATGCCAAGCCCGAACTGATCGAGGCGGCCGACTTGGTGACCGAGATGAGCCTGGTGAAGCATCCGTTCCGGGATGGGATCAAAGCCCAGAAGGGTGTCGAGTTCTGATGCGTCCTATCGTGGTCCTCGGGGATAGTCGCCAGAGGCCAATACCTGGTATCGAGGTCCGCCCATGCCTGCAATAATGATTCAGGGCACGGGGTCCAATGTCGGCAAGTCGATGCTGGTGGCCGGCCTGTGCCGGGCCGCGCGGCATCGAGGCTTGAGTGTGGCGCCGTTCAAGCCGCAGAACATGTCGAACAACGCCGCAGTGACGGCGGACGGTGGCGAGATCGGCCGTGCGCAGGCGTTGCAGGCGATGGCCTGTGGGGTGACGTTGCACACCGATATGAATCCGGTTCTGCTGAAGCCTGAAACGGATGTCGGGGCGCAGGTGATCGTGCAAGGCAAGCGTCTGACCACGGCAAAGGCGCTGGAGTATTCCAAGTTGAAACCGACGCTGATGTCGGCCGTTCAGGACAGTTTTGCCAGACTGAGGGCACAGCATGATCTTGTGATTGTCGAGGGGGCAGGCTCGCCCGCCGAGATCAACCTGCGGAAGGGCGACATTGCGAATATGGGCTTTGCCGAGGCGGCGGATGTGCCCGTGGTCCTGTGTGGCGATATCGATCGCGGCGGTGTCATTGCGCAGATCGTCGGCACGCAGGCGGTTCTGCCGAAGGCGGATGCCGCGCGTATCGGTGGCTTTCTGGTCAACAAGTTCCGCGGCGATCCGACGCTTTTCGAGGATGGATACCGGGAAATCGAAGCGCGCACCGGCTGGCGCGGCTATGGCGTGGCGCAGTGGTTTCCCGAGGCGTGGCGGTTGCCGGCGGAGGACGCGCTGGATATCGCCGACAGCCCGGTTCAGGGCGCGTTTCACATCGTCTGCCTGCAATTGTCACGGATCGCGAATTTCGACGACCTGGACCCGCTGACGCAGGAGCCGGGCGTGCGCGTGACCATGTTGGAACCGGGGCAGGTGTTGCCGCTTGATTCGGATCTGGTGATCATTCCGGGCTCGAAATCGACACGCGGTGATCTGGACTTCCTCCGCCGGCAGGGGTGGGACGTCGACCTTTTGGCGCATCACCGGCGGGGCGGCAGGGTGCTGGGCATCTGCGGCGGTTACCAGATGCTTGGCCGTAACGTCTCGGATCCGGAAGGAATCGAGGGGCCGCCGGGGGACTCGCCGGGACTCGGATTGCTGGATATCGAGACGGTCATGGGGGGCGACAAGAGCGTGACCCAGGTTGACGCGCACCACGTGGGGCTGGATCTTCCATTTGCCGGGTACGAGATTCATATCGGCCGCAGTGACGGGTCGGACCGCGCGAGACCGTTCGCCAGGGTGGATGGCGTGGCCGAGGGGGCGGTGTCTGCCGATGGTCGCGTGGCGGGCAGCTATCTGCACGGGATGTTCGGCGATGACAGGTTCCGAGCGACTTGGCTTAACTCGAACGGGGCCGATGCCTCGGATCTGGGATATCAAGCCATGGTGGAGCGCACGCTGGATGAACTGGCGGCGCATCTTGAGACGCATCTGGATGTTGCGGGTCTTTTGGCGCTTGCAAGATGAGGTCAGGCGGCGCCGATTGCCTCGTCCAACTGCTGCCAGCGGGTTTGCGGTGGCAGTCCGAGGCGTAGCCAACGGTCTGAATAGGGGAAGATGCGCGACCACACTCTGTGCATTGCGAGGGTCTCTTGTACCTTATGCGCATCGGGCACTTCGTAGGTGCGAAAGAGCGGGGTACCTCCGACCAGCGTCCAGTTGGCGCGGGAGGCGAAGGAATCCAGCCGCGCGGCGTCTTGGGTCAGCCTTTCGACCGTGCGCGCCTGCCACCCGGTGTCGGCCAGCGCCGCGCAGGCTATTTCGATGGCGGGACCCGAGACGGGCCATGGGCCTGCCAGATCGCGAAGACGGTCGGCGACCGCCCCCGAGGCGAGGGCGAAACCGAGCCGCAGGCCCGCGAGACCGTAGAACTTTCCGAAGGACCGCAGGACGACGCAATTGACAGGACAGTCTATGGAGCCGATGGAAAGGTGCGGCTCTGGATCTGCAAAGCTTTCGTCGACAATAAGCAGCCCCACATCGGAGGCGAGGTCGAGTAATGCCTCGGGCGCGGTGCGACGGCCGTCGGGATTGTTGGGGTTGACCACCACCGCAAGGTCCGAGCCACGCAGGGCGTTTACCGACGCGACCTCTTCGACCTGCCAGCCGCAGGCCCTGAGGGCGGCGGCGTGTTCGTTGTAGGTGGGTGCCAGGACGGTGGCGCGGCCTGGCTTGGCCAGCCACGGCACCAGTTGGATGACGCCCTGTGCGCCGTTCATCGGGATGACGCGCAGGGACGTGGCGTAGGCGCTGGCCGCCGCGTCGCGCAACCGCGCCAGGTCGGATTTGCGCGGCAGAACTGCCCAGGCGTCGCCGGAGATCGGCGGCACAGGGTAGGGTTCGGGATTGATGCCCGTCGACAAATCGAGCCAGTCGGCGGGGGCACCGCCCAGCCTTGCAATGGCGGCGTCCAAGTTGCCGCCGTGATCTCGGACTTCCGTCATGATGCCCTTAGAGCAGCGCAAGACCGGCCAGCGCAAGGGCGCAAAGTGTCATCGCGCGCCGGTAGAGCGACAAGGCGCGCAACAGATCTTCGGGGGTCGGATCGGGGGCGGCGCCGTTCAACCAGGGCTCGTCGTTGGCGCGCCCGTCATAGATGCGGGGGCCGGACAGCCGGACGTTCAGGGCACCGGCCATCGCGGACTCGGGCCAGCCCGCATTCGGGGACCGGTGCCCGGGCGCGTCCTGCTGCATCACGTGAAGCGTGTGAAAGAACGCCCCCGAGACCAGTGCGAAGAAGATGCCGGTCAGGCGGGCGGGGAGCCAGTTGACGCAATCATCCAGCCGGGCGGCGGCTTTGCCGAAGGCCTCGAACCGGTCGTTGCGGTGGCCGATCATGGAATCCATGGTGTTGATGGCCTTGTAGGCGGCGATGCCGGGCAGGCCCAGGATCACGCCCCAGAAGACAGGAGCGATGATGCCGTCGGAGGTATTCTCGGCAAGGCTTTCGGTGGCTGCCCGCGCGATGGCCGGCGGATCAAGTTGGCACGGGTCGCGCCCGACGATCATGCTGACGGCGTGACGGGCAACTGGCGTATCCCCGGCGGCCAGCGGGCGCGCCACGGCGGCAACATGTGCGTGCATGGAACGCATGGCGACCAGCGGCCAGGCCAGCCCTGCGCCGATCATTGCGCCGACCCAACCGTGGGGCAGGACAGCCTGAACGAGCAGAGCGGGCAGGCCAGCGAGAAGGGTGATGCCCGTGACCGTCACTGCGCCGGCGATCAGACACCGGCGGCGGGAGCCGGTGTTTAGCCGGCGCTCGGCCATGTTAATGGCCTGGCCAAGCCAGGTGACGGGGTGGCCGATACGGGCGTAGAGCCTGTCGGGCCAGCCAAAGGCGAGGTCCAGCGCCAGAGCGCCCAGCATCATCAGTGCGAAACTCATGCGCGGCCCGTCTCGAAGTTGAAAACGGATGTGAGGCCCGCTTCTTGCAACGCGGCTGCGCCTTCTGGCGGGATGGTTCCCGGTGCAAAGATCAACCCGCGAGCGGATCCAGTATGGGCGCGCACTGTGCCCAATGCGCCGAGATCCCTTGCGAGATCGGCCATCGGATCGCACGGGCCACGACGCGCTGTGCAGCGACGCGCGGACTCCGAGGCGATGGCAGCAACACGGGGAAGGTCGCGTGCCAAGGTCGCATCGGCCCATTCATCGGCTAGGTCCGACACGTCGTCGAATGCATCGTCCTGTGCGTCGGTACAGAGGGGCGCGCCCCACAGACCGCCAAGGATCGTGGCACTGGGCGGGGCGGGCATCGCTCTGATCACCTCACCCGACCGCGACGCCCAGAGGTGCTGATCGGGCGCGTAGAACATTAGCGGGTCGGTGGCGCCCTCGATGGCGATGCAAGCCTTGGCCAACTGTTCGGGTGTGCCGCCATACCCTGCTGCTCTGGCGGCCGCCACCAGCGTTGCCGTCGATCCGCCTGCCCCGATGCCAAGCGCGAAATTGCGGCTTGCGCCGGGAAGGGCACCCAGCCCCAGGTCGCTTGCAAAGCGGGCGAGTTGATCCGCGTTGAAAGGCAAGGCCTCCTCGGACGGGGCCGTGACGCGCATCGCGGAACAGGCCAGGGTGATCAGGGCGACGGGCCCCGAAGGCCCGAGCCGGCCCTGAATCCATTCACCGAAATGACCGCAGACCGTGGCATGCGTCATGTGCGGTTGACCTCGATCACCGAAAACGGGCCGTCGGGGCCACACCGCAGCCGCGTTACCGACAGGTGCGCCACCTCGAATGCCAGCCCGCCGGGGCCGTGTCCGGTCACGAAGCCGAGCGCGGCGCGGATCACGCCGGCATGAACGACCAGCGCCACCGGGCCGTGCGCCGCGGCGTGGCGCCCATACTCGATCAGGGTGGGGGACACGCGCGCGCAGAGGTCGTCGAAACTTTCGCCGCCGGGTGATCGGTGGGCTGCCAGGGTCGCGCTGTCCAAAACGCCGATGTCGGGTAGCGCGTCAAGCGCCATGCCGTCATGCGTGCCGAAGTCCTGCTCCCAAAGCCGTGTATCCTGTTCGTATGTGCCGAAAATCGCGTCGGCTGTCTGGAGGCAGCGTCGTGCCGGACTGCTGATGACCCGCGAGATGGAGGTCAGCCGATCTTTGAGTTGGGCGACCGCCTTGGTGTCGAGGGCAGCCTCGACATCGGTGCGGCCATAGAGGCGTCCCGGAACGGCCACTTGGGCGTGACGGATCAGGACAAGCTCTGGCCGGATGGGCGCAACGGGTTCCAAGACGTCGCCTTTCAGCTTTCTTTTTTCCTCGAAAAGTGCTTTCCCACGCTGCAATGAAAAAGTCGATACTCATCACCGGGGGGGCACGTTCCGGCAAGTCCGCACTGGCAGAACGGATGGCTTTGCAGCCCGCCGGCCGGGCGATCTATATCGCCACGGCGCGTCTGCACGCTGGCGATGACGAGATGGCCGAGCGCGTGGCGAAACACAAGGCGCGGCGCGGTGCGGCGTGGCAGGATGTTCATGCGCCGACCGACCTGGCCGGAGCATTGCAAGACACCGATGGTACACTGCCTCGGCTCGTCGATTGCCTGACGCTGTGGTTGACCAACCTCATCCTGGAAGACAGCGATTGGTGGGGCGAGACCGGCAGGTTGGTCAAGACGCTGGAGCGCCAGGCCGCGCCGGTCGTTTTTGTTACCAACGAGGTGGGGCAGGGGATCGTCCCGGAGAACAAGCTGGCCCGGCTGTTCCGCGATGCCGCGGGGCAGGTGAACCAATCCGTGGCGCAGGCCTGTGAAGAGGTTTGGCTGACCGTGGCGGGCTACCCGATGAAGGTGAAGCCGAATGACCATTCTTTCTGACGTCTCGTCGCTGGACGAGGTTGCGGGCCTCGCCGGTAGTTTGCCCCTATCCGACGATAAGGCGGCCGAGGCGGCGCTGGCGCGACAGAACAGCCTGACCAAGCCGCCGGGCGCGCTGGGGCGGCTGGAGGAACTGGCTATCTTCATGGCGGGTTGGCAAGGCAGGGAACGGCCCGCCATCGCCAGCGCGCAGTCCCTGGTCTTTGCGGGCAATCACGGTGTCTGCGCGCAGGGGGTCAATCCGTTTCCACAGGATGTGACGGCGCAGATGGTGGCGAATTTCGAGAACGGCGGCGCCGCGATCAATCAATTGTGCCGCGCGAACGAGGCCAATCTGTCGGTGATTGCGCTGGAGCTGGACCGGCCGACTGCGGATATCACCGCCGCGCCGGCCATGTCGGACGCTGATACACTGGACGCCCTGCGCCGCGGGGCCGCGGCCGTCGATCCCGCCGTCAGCGTCTTGATCCTCGGCGAGATGGGTATCGGCAATTCGACCATCGCCGCCGCGATGGCCAAGGGCGCATTCGGCGGAGACGCGGCGCTTTGGGTCGGGAAGGGAACGGGGTCAGATGACGCAGGGGTCGCGCGCAAGATCGACGTGGTGTCACGCGCCTGCACGCTTCACGCGGATGCCGTTGGGCTGGACATTCTTGCCCGGCTCGGCGGGAGGGAGCAGGCGGCGATCTGCGGCGCCGTGCTGGAGGCGCGGGCGCGGCGTATTCCGGTCATCCTCGACGGGTTCATCTGCACGGCCGCGACCGTGCCGCTTTTTGCTGCCGACCGGCAGTTTCTCGACCATTGCCTTGTCGGTCATGTCAGCCGTGAGCCGGGCCATGCGCGGCTTTTGTCGGAACTGGGGATGCGGCCGATCCTGTCGCTGGACATGGCGCTGGGCGAAGGGTCGGGCGCGGCGATTGCGCTGGGCGTGTTGCGCGCGGCGCTGGCCTGCCACAACGGGATGGCGACATTTGCCGAGGCGGGGGTGTCGGGTCAATGAACCTGCAAGCGCGCGTTGCCGAGTTTCAATTGGCGGTGATGCTGCTGACCCGGCTTCCGGCGGGTCGGATCGGTGACGACCCGCCGACGATGCTGGCCGCAAGGTGGGCGTTCGTGCCGGTGGGGTCCGTTGTCGGCGCTCTGACGTGGATGATTTTCAGTCTGGCGGAGGCGATTGGCGCGCCGGATCAAATTTCGGCTCTCCTGGCGTTGGGCGCAATGGCGCTGGTCACTGGAGCGCTGCATTTCGATGGGCTTGCGGATTTTGCCGACGGCCATGGTGGCGGACGTGACAAGGCGCACGCGCTGGAGATCATGCGCGACAGCCGCATCGGCAGCTACGGCGTGGTTGCGGTGGGGGTGGTCGCGGCGCTGTGGGCGGTGTCCGTGGCCGCCGCCGATCCCGGCTTTTGGGCGTTCGTCGGCGCAGCGATGCTGAGCCGGGGGGGCATGGTCGCGGTCCAGGAGAGTCTTACCCCGGCCCGCGCGGATGGTCTGGGGAAAAGCGCGGCGGGCCGCAGCAGGGCCGCGCGGGGCGTTCTCGCGGCTTTGGCGGCTGTGGCGCTGGTGATTTCGCCTTGGACGCTGCTGGCCTGCGCGATGGTGACAGTTGCCATCGGCTGGCTGGCATGGCGAAAAATCGGCGGACAGACCGGCGATGTTCTGGGGGCCGTGCAAATGGTCTCGGAAACCGCGATCTGGGTCACGCTGGCGTGCCTTTGACGGCCTTTTTGCCGGGCTGTCAGTCCTGCCAGCCCTCGTACATGATAAGGTCATCGAGCGATATCCGCTGCCGCCACCCCTTGGCTGCCAGTTCGGGCTGGTCGTAGAGCTGATCGACATATCCCACGCAGAGATAGGCCACCAGCTCGACATGTTCGGGGATGCCGAGCAGAGCGGCGATTTCGCGGTGATCGAAGATGCTGACCCATCCCACGCCGATCCCCTCGGCGCGGGCGGCGAGCCATAGGTTCTGCACCGCGCAGACTGTCGAATAAAGGTCCATGTCACGGTTGTGCGTGCGCCCGAGGATCACCTTTCCGCCGCGGGTACGATCGCAGGTGACCACGATATTGAGCGGCGCTTTGGTGATCCCTTCGAGCTTCAACGACCTGTAGGCGGACTGACGATCTTCGGGGAACATGGCGGCGGCTTCTTCGTTGGCGCGGTTGAAGATGCTGTGCACCTGGGTTCTGAGTTCGGCGTCACGCAACAGAATGAAGTTCCACGGCTGCATGAAGCCGACGGAGGGCGCGGCGTGGGCCGCTTCGAGGATTCGGCGCAGCGCGTCTTGGTCGATCGGGTCTGGTAGGAACTCGTTCCGCACGTCGCGGCGCGCCTCGATGATGTCGTAGAGACATTGCCTTTCGTGCGAGGAAAAGACACGCGCCGGACTTGGCTTGAGTTGATCCGCCATGGAGGGGCTCCGGGATGGATGCTGCGAATTTCAGGCGACCCTATCGGAGGGCGATGTCGTGTGAAAAGCGTCGGCAAGCGGCATTGCTTTGATGTCCGGCGCGGCGGTTGTCGTGTCTATGTCAGAGTGGGGCGGGACTTTGCAAGCCTGACACAGAGTACGTTTCCAAGCCGGCCAGGGACGTTCGCTTTGCGGTTCAGTCGCTGGGTTCGAGATTCGCCTATCGTTTTGCGTTGTATTGTTGACAGGTCGCGGTGCTTGCTAGACTAACGACAGTGATCAGTTCCATTTCCGCAAGAAATGGAGAACAGGGAACGCGGTGCGCCTGAAAACATTCGGCAATTCCGTGGCTGTCCCCGCAACTGTAGGCGGCGAATCAGGCTGAATACGTCACTGGAGCAATCCGGGAAGGCCAGCCAGACGATGAAGACCCGCAAGCCAGGAGACCTGCTGATCGCGACTGAAACCACAAGGCCTTCGGGTGTGAAGGCAAAGAGGTACTACTATGATTGTAAAGACTGCATCCACCGCACAGGCAACATCGGCCTCCGGGCTGGTTTCG
The DNA here is from genome assembly GCF_002917925.1 of Roseovarius confluentis. GTDB lineage: Bacteria > Pseudomonadota > Alphaproteobacteria > Rhodobacterales > Rhodobacteraceae > Roseovarius > Roseovarius confluentis. Next base: position 123,643 of record NZ_PPFE01000002.1, read on the forward strand.
GTGATCGCCATCGCCGCGCTGGGCCTTGGCGTGATCTTCGTGGCAGGCCACGTTCAGGCCGCGGCGCTGCACGACGCGGCGCATGACGTGCGTCACGCCACCGGCTTCCCCTGCCACTGAACCGATGTTCACGCGTCTGCTGACCAGCGCCTTGTTCGCTGGCGCTGCCGCAGGGTTGATTATCGCCCTGGTGCAGCTTTTTTTCGTTCAACCGGTCCTTCTTCATGCCGAGCTTTATGAAGGTGGCGACCTGGTGCATTTCGGGACCGAATCGACCGCTTCAGCCACGCCAGAGCTGCCGGGCTTCGATGCCGTGCGGGATGGTTTGAGTATCATTTTCACGATGCTGATCTATTCCGGTTACGCGATGATCCTGGTGGCGCTGATGTCGCTGGCTGAAAGCCGTGGTGCGGCAATCGACGCTCGCACGGGCCTGATCTGGGGCGTTGCCGGGTTTGTCGCGGTACACCTTGCACCGGGCTTTACCCTCGCGCCGGAAGTTCCGGGCGTGGCTGCGGCGGATGTCTACGAGCGCCAGATCTGGTGGTTTGCAACCGTGCTGACGGCCGCGATCGCCATGTGGCTGATCGCGTTCAGCCGGAACTGGGCCGGATGGGGTGCAGCCGTTGTGCTCTTACTGGCGCCGCATGTCATCGGTGCGCCCGAGCCTGAAGTCTTTACCGGACCGGTTCCGACCGAGATCGGCGCCTTGTTCGCGTCGCGCGCTCTTGGAACCGGACTGGCCGCCTGGGTCATGCTGGGGGCCTTCGCGGGCTTCTTTTGGTCGCGCGAAAGTGAAACGACCGGCCAGGCTCAGACCGTCTGACACTGGCACATCATTGCTCGGGCGCGTGCCTTGCGCGCCCGTTCTCTTTATCGAACATGACGTTGGATTCGCCCATGGACCGTTCCATTCCAATGCTTCTTATCGGCCTCGTTTTCGGCGGGGGACTTGGATTCACGGTGGCTGCGGCGAACGGCGTCACCTTTGACGGGCATGATCATGGCGATCCGGCTCCTCATGGCGGTCCTGAGCAGCACGCCGGCGCGGCCATGCACGATCATGGCGCCATGTTGTCGGTCCCGGCGGGCGCCGATGCGCCGAAGCTGGAGATCGAGGTGACGCCTGATCCGTCCGCCGGCTGGAACCTGCATATCATGACCGAGAACTTTCGGCTCTCGCCGGAGAATGCCAGCCGCGCCCATGTTCCGGGCGAAGGACATGCCCATGTCTATGCCAACGGCGTCAAGCTGGCTCGCGTCTATGGCCCCTGGATGCATCTGGAGACCCTGCCCGAAGGCGAGGTGGAACTTGAGGTGGTATTGAACAGTAACGATCACCGGCCACTGGCCGTGGGCGGTGCTCCGGTTGCGCAGAGCGTCATGCTCAGCAACTGAGCGCCGGGACGCGGCCGACCAGACAAAACCGAAGTCTACCGCATGGCTGCGCGTCCTCGATCCAGCCGTCGGGGGCGGCAAGATAGGCGTGCAAGGTTGCGACGATATCTTCTGCATCCGCCGCCGGATCTACCCCGTTGAAGAAATATATGGCCCGGCCCGGCCCCTGCATAGCCATGGAAACCGGACTGGCACAGCCATTCATGCACCCGCGTTCGACGATACTCACCGCGTCTGCCAGCCCTGTGGCCGTCAATTCCTCGCGCAGAGGTCCAAAGTCCAAAGGACCGCAGTTCTGACAGAAATGGACAGTGGCGGAGGGGTTCATTCGGTGTCTCGCGTTGCGTCGTCACGTTGAGGCATACAGATCCTGCGCCTCTGGTCAATTCGGGCAGGATTTTGAGGCGTGGCCCGGACCGCTCAGCGTCTCGGGCTTTCCAGTTGGGCATCTGCCTCCCTGCGGTCAAACGCAACCGCACAGGCGTTCAGCAGGGCGCTGTCGCTGTGCCAAGGGCGATTGGCGGATCGCGTATCGATGACCGTCACCGTTTGAAGTCAGCGCCAAGGGGACGGTTTAAGCTGGTTTGATAAGGGAACGTTTCGAGAACCTGAGTTGAGGCAACGTGTCGGCATGCTAGCTGAAACGCTGCATCGGGCTTTCCAGCCAACCCGATCTCTCTCGGGATTGCCCTTCTAGGCATGTTGTATCCTGATGATGCAAATAGATGGAGCGGCAAAAGAACCGATGAAGGGGTGTGTAGATGGGGTATCTGGCTGCTGACCCGTGGCATCGGGCGGCATGGCCGTGGCACCACCGCCCGATCACTTGATACACGCAGGAAATAGACAAAACGCGGTGCATCCAAATTTGTCGCTCGGCCTTTCGTCGATACCGATTCAGAGAATTTCCTGCCGATAATCCGATCGTTGGGTGTCGAAGCTATCATGTTCGTCGCCTCGTCAGCGAAGGTCTGATCCGCACTGTGGACGTTGTCGAGTCGACTAATAAAAGCCCGATAAGACGAAAGTGCTGAAGCGCCTAGGGCGCATTATGTACATGTCTAGATGGGCGTATTGCCGACCTTCGCTGCACGATGGCGGAACGTCTGCTTATTGGATCCAAAGAAGGTTGATGTCTTTTTTCTCCGCAAGGGAAAATCTGCATTTCCGGGTTTGAAAGGCGTTTGAACAAATGGCACCGTATCCATTATCTCCCTCAACAGGACACACACCCGTGCGACACACCATTCTTCGAATTGCTATTACAGGCTTTATTGTGCTTGCGGCGCACCCGTCTTCTGCGAATTCTCTATTGCGACAGATCGATCGAACAGGGCTGACGCAGCAGGATCTCAACATCATGGTCCGAACCGGTGGAGAGCTTTATGCCAGCCGGAAAGCGCTGCCAGGGGACGATACGATCTGGTCGAACCCTGAGACGGGAGCTTATGGATCGGTTGAAATCGCGTCTGTCTCCGGCAATTGTGTCGGACTGAACTACAAGTTCAGGACGCGCCGGCAGGCCCGCATCCATACAGTGCAGACGCAACGGTGTCTGACCGATGGCCGCTGGATCCTTGCGCCTTAATACAGCAGGTTTCAAGGCAGATAGACGGCTTCCAGTTCCGCGAGGCTCCTGCCCTCATCATCCATGAGGCGTAGGCTGCCCCCGCCGATCAAATGCGTGGTTGCCGCTTCCAGAACAGCGCCCAGCCGTGCTTCCCACATGGCAAGGTCGTCAGGGCAGGCCATCATCGTGCTGGCCGGTTGACCGAAGGATAGTGTGCTTTCGGAGACGGAGACGCTGCCGCGCATCATGTTGCAGCCGACCGACGCATTGAACGTCTTCTCGTCCGGGCGGATCACGAGAAAGGGCTCGCGCTCTGGCGGCGACCAATCCAGACTTTCGCCTTCCAGAGAAGCAATCCGCCAGACTGTACCATCCAGGGTCGGAGATTTCGTTGCTCGGGCGCAAGTTTCACCCGGCCACGTTGCTCCAAGCTCCGTCACTGTAACAGTCGGGCGCGGGGGCCCTTCCATCTGCTTGCGTGTGTTTATGGTCCCATCGACCGTCACGAAAAGAGGTTCCGCCGGGGCGGGCCTGTCCCGCAGGTAGGCCTCTTCAAGGGCAAGATAACCGGCCTCCTGCGCAACGGGATACTGCCGGCCCGTGGCGCAGTGGACGAATGTCGGCGCATCGGCAAAATACGTGAACATCCCGGACATGGGCATTGCGATCCCGGTCGGATCAAGCTGGCCTGTCGTTACAAGGTCACCGGATGCATCTTCGGGTGCCCCTGGAGGTCGCAAACGTTCCGCGTTGCGCACCTCCAGGATGATGTCGCTGCCATCAGTGCCCAGCACCAACGTGCCGGATTCGCCGTTCGCGTGCCACCGTCCGGCGTGATCCTCTGTGGCACCGTCCGGGGAGGTGCGCCGCAGGTGAAAGGCCTGATCTGGCCAGATATCAAGGTGCCAGGCGCCGGTTTCGGTCTTTCCGGTATAGGTTGCGGGCGTCAGGGCGCCGTGGGCGCCGACAAATGGCTCGGGCGATTGGGCCATTCCAGGAGTGGCGGCCTGCGCCAATAGCGCCGCGAACGCGGCTGTGCGAAGAGCGTGCATGGTGAATCTCTTTTGCGTCATGTTCAGTTCTCAAATGGAAAAGGCCCGCGACTATTCCCTCTGTAGACAGCGACAAGCCTGGGTTCGAAAAAAGGCTCAGAAGCGGTAGGTCGCGCCAATGATCGGGCCGCTCATGCTGCCCTCGAAGTTGGCACCGTTGTCGTTGTAATCAACAAAGAGGTGCCGCCATCCGCCGGACAGGTAGAAGTGGTCGCTGACCTTGTAGTTCGCGGTCACCGCCGCTTGCCACGTCGCGTCCGACCCGACGCCGAACCCGCCTGCGTCCACGTAGGCCAGCAGGGACCAGCGGGGAGACAGTTGCGTGTTCGTCCGCAGCGCGACGATCGGATCCGTGAAGTTGGCCTCTGGCGCCACGCTGACACCGGCCAGTGGCACGGACACCGAGCCATCAATACTCCAGAACCGGGCGCCGCCGAGCAGGTCGAGCGTCGTTCGTGGGTCGGCCTGGAAGCGTTTGCCCGCCGCCAGGGTGGCCGACCGCATCGTCAGCTTGCCGGAGGCCGGGATGCCGGGCGGCACCCGACCGCTTCGCGACGACGAAGAGTAGGTAAGGTCGCCAAAAAAGACGAGTTCACCCCGGCGCGCCAGGGCCGTCATGAAAAAGGCACCGTCCGAGTCCTTGAGGACATCCGAGAAAGACCGGTCGAAGGAGAGCTGCGGCGCGCCCGGAAACGGTCTGAAATCGCCAGACACGCTCGCGCCCCAACCGTAGAGCGTGACCTGGCCGGCCCAGTCAGACGACCCCGCTTGCACCGCGCCGGGAGTCAGCGCCGCACTGGCAAGACAGGCCGCGGCGGCAAGGGGGCGCAAATTTTTGAACAGATTGAAGAACATCACAGCGTCTCCTTGAAGACACGCCCGCCCTTCATGACAAGGCGCAGGTTGTTTTCGGGATCGTCGAGGAAATCGAGAGCGGTTTCGGGATCGCCATCCCAAACGAGTATGTCGGCCAGCGCCCCTTCGGCGATAACCCCGAGCGCACCAGTGTAGGGTGAGCGCTCACCCGACAGGGCGAGCAGTTCCCCTGCCGCGCCCGTGGCCATATGGAGGGCCTCGAGAGGCGACATGAACCTTGCCAGCTTGGCAAGCTGACGCCCTTGCGAGGCCGCGCCCCCCGGATTGAGAAGCACATCGGTACCGAACGCCATGTTGACGCCTTCGGCGCGGCCCGCCTCGAATGCCCTGACCGTTCCCTGTGCGACCTCCTGCTGCTTGGCCTGGGCTGCCGGATCGGAGTATTGGTTCGCGTCCTCGTCGGCGAGGAATGGTTGAATGCTCCACCAGGCGCCGGCGTCGGCCATGGCGCGGATCGCCGCATCATCCGCCAGTTGGCCGTGTTCGATCGAGCGCACACCAGCTTCGAGGCAGCGCTGGATGGCCTTTGGCGTATAGACGTGAGCGCAGACATAGGTGCCCCAGTCCGCCGCCGCCTCGACCGCCGCTTTCATTTCGTCGAGCGTATATTGTGTCGTATCCAGCGGATCGTATGGCGACGCCACGCCGCCGCCCGCCATTATCTTGATCTGGCTGGCACCCTGCATCAGTTGTTCGCGGGTCTTCCTCAGAACTTCGGTACGACCGTCTGCGATGGCGGCGACGCCTGCGCTTTCGGTGTAGTCGAGCGTATCGCCGCTCGTCTTGGGCAGAGTATTCAGCAAGCGGAAGTCGCCGTGGCCCGAGGTCTGCGAAAGCATCGCGCCGGAGGGGAAGATGCGCGGGCCGGTCACGGCGCCTTGGTCGATCGCCATTTTCAGGCCGAAGACCGGCCCGCCGGTGTCGCGTATCGTGGTAAACCCGCGCATCAGCGTCGCCCCGGCCTCTCGCCCGGCCATCAGGTGAACCCACCCGATATCCTGCGTCAGCGCCGCCAGCTTGCTGATGCCGACAAGGGTGGCGTGCCAGTGACAATCTATCAGGCCCGGCGTGACGGCGCGTCCGCCACAGTCGATCACGGTCGCGTCCTCCGGGCCCGCCCCGGTGGCTGGCAAGCCGGTGATACGCCCGCCCTCGACAAGAATGTCCCGGCCTGTCTGCATCTGAAGGGTGGTCCCATCAAAGAACCGCAAGTTGGTCAGCAGCGTCGGTCGGCCGGGTGTCTGCGCGCGCAGGTCGGTTGGCGTAAGGCCGAACCCCGCGAACATGCCGACAACCGCCGCGATGCCGCCCAACAGCCTCCGGCGTTTCAGGTCGGCTTCGATCCGATCCATGGCCGCCTGTGTTTCAGGGGCCCCGCACAGGCACGGGTTGATCGGCTCAATTCCACTTTCGATGCTTTCGCAGCATGACATACACATTTCAAAGAACTCCTTGTGAAGAAATGAAGAAGGATTCTTGCTGACCATGCAACAACCATAGGATGTTTTTGCGCAATGATAAGCAAGAGGGGGCGGGGGCGCCTAAACCTGATTTCCGGGCGCGGCGCTTATTTGTTCCGCGCCGCTGGCCCGATGGTCCGGGAATGCGGTGCGGCGTGCCGAAGTGTGGGCAGGCGTGCGGCTCAACGAATTGCATTGGAACACCCTGCCTGAAAGCCGTTGTCGCAATGCGCCTCAAGCCGCTTGGTGTCGGCCTGCGTCCACCCTTGAGGAGCGGTTACCTCGACCCAGGGCGCGATGTAGTCTTGCGCATAATAGGCGTGGCCATGCCCGGGCGGGGACCCGAAGGACAAGGCCATGTCCAGCGCCAGCTGGAACTGCGTCACCACCGGCACGAAGACGAAATGTTCCGACATGTCTTCGGCAGGCGGGTCGCGCATCCAGGGCGGCGCACGCCAGAGCGAATAAGGATCGTAGAACACGACCGGATCGCTGGAATATTGCAGAAAGACGATGCGCATCCGCCCCCAACCGGCCTCGGTCCTCGATGCATCCGCCGTGTGCGAGGCGTAGCGCACCAGCGACCCGTCCCCGATTTTTGGCAGAACCCAGGGGCTGCCCGGCTCTCGTTGCCGCTGCACGTAATTCCAGAATGCCGAGGGAAACGGCGGGCCTGCCCAGAAGGCGCCGTCAATCGGGTCGTCCATCAGTCGGAAGAGGTTGGTCGCATGCATCGACGACCAGGCCCCGAGACTGAGGCCGTGCACGTAAAGGCGCGGGCGCGCATCGGCAGGCAGCGTCTTCCAGTAGCCGTGGACCACATCCTGCAACGCCGTCGCCTGTTCCAATCCGGTATCGGTCTCAAGTATTAGGGCCAGCGGTGACTGCAGGTAGGAATACTGCGCGGCGACCGTCGCGATGTCGCCGTCATGCATATACTCCACCGGGTCGTGTGAACCGGGATCCATCCAACCGGTCCCTGTCGGACTGGCCACGACCAGCACAGCGCGATCAAAGGCCCCTTGGCGCTTGAGTTCCGCGAGCGCCAGTTCAGCCCGGGCGCGCGGCGTCTCGCCGTTTGCCCGACCCACGTAAACGCGGATCGGATCCTTTGCCGGTCGTCCCATGAAGGCCGAGATGGCGGCGGCATCGGGGCCCGAGGTGATGAAGTTGCGGCCGGGCTCGCCAATGGCGGCCCAATCTATCAGCGAGCCGGCGCTTCCGGTCATCCGTGGGTCGGAGGGTGGTGGCGGGGCATTGTCAAAGAGCGCCTGCGCCGCCTCGTAGCTTTCATCGAGGCCGGAAACGACATGGTCGAAAATTCCGTCGCGCGTGACGAAGAAGAGAAGCGCAAAGACAGCTATCAGCCCAATAACATTGGCTCGACGCGGCGGCATCACCCGGTAGAACCTTGCGCGGATCAGTCGGAACAAAGACGCCACCAGACGCCCCAATGTGAAGGCGGCGGCGAAAACGGCAATCGCGATGAAAAGTATCTGCCAAAGATGGAGCGCGTCCGCCGGCTCCACGCCCATTTTCTCACGTAGCGCGTTCTGCCATGTCAGGCTTGACCCCAGAACCCACACGAAAATTGCCAAAGTGCAGAAAGATGCAATCCATTTGAGGTTTCGGGCGGCGCGTCCCGTCAGGCGAGGCATGTCCGCTGCGTGCCACAAGAACCCGACGATCTGGCCGGTAAAGTACCCGATCGCCGTAACGAGGCCGCCGAGGATGCCTTGAACCATTGGGCCGCGCGGTATCAGGGAAGGCGTCAGGGACGCGGCAAAGAAAAGCAAACCGATCAGCAGGCAGGGGACCGAGAAGCGCCCGACGGCGTCGGAGATGGCCCGGGCGATCATCTGCGCCGCTCCTTGAGATCCGGTGTGCAGCCCTTGGCTCGCGGTCGTTCTGCCCACCTGCTCATCCGATCAACTTTCCGAATGTCAGTTTGCACGCCGTGACCGGCGCGTAGACTTTCTGGAAATAGACCGGCATCGCATCCGGGCTCTGAGTTCTTGCGGTGATCTCGTACCATCCGACCGCTTTGAACTCGGGCGCCACATCGAAGGGTATGTCGCTTGCATCGACGACCAGTACGTCGTGCTTCACACTCGTGGTATTGACGCCGAACTCCTCCTTCAGGAAGGCGCGAATATTCACCACGGTTAGGCTTCCAGAGGTTCGTTCCAGCAGGCCGGGCGCTGTCTTTGGATGCACATACATCCGCGCATAGGACGACAGGCCCTCGCTCAACTGTAGTTCCCGGTCTATGCGGAGGTACGTGTCACTACGACCCAGAAACTCGGACCATTCGCCCTGATCCGATGTTTCCTGTATCTGCACATTGGCCGCCAGAACCTTCAGGCTTTCTTGGGTGCTGACGGATTGGAACCTGAAATGCCAGACCTGATCGCCGATCGACTGGTTGTTCTTTACCGAGGTACCGGACCCTCGCTTTCGTTCGATCAGGTCCATTTGAGTGAGTTGCTGCAGGGCGGCCTGCACCGTGCCGAGACTGACGCCGCACAGATCCACAAGCTCGCGCTCCGTCGGGAGGGGGTCGCCGGGCTGCGCAACGCCGGAGCGGATTGCCTCGATGATTGCCAGCCGCACTGCCGACCGCTTCTTGCAGGAAGGGTCGTCGAGGTGTTTCCGGGCAAAGTCGCTGATCAGCTGTTTTGCGTCCTGTTGCATGCCAGTATCTTTCATTTTCGCACTACAGCCCGGCCCAGTATGAATACTGCAAGACCGAAAAAGCCAATCGCGATCGGGCTGCGGAATACAGCGCCCGGGGTTGAACTGTAGAGTAGCATAGCCTGCCGCAGTGACGTTTCGAACATGTCGCCAAGCAGGAAACCAATGACCAGACAGACGATCGGAAAGCCGGTCCGGCGCATCGCCAGACCTACGACGGCAAAGACAAGCATGACGGCCACGTCGAAACCCGACTGCCCCGGCAAATACACACCCGCGATGCAAAGCGTCAGAATGGGCGGAAGCACAGCCCATTTCGGCAGACGTGCAACATGGCCCCAGACCGAAATGCCCATGCGTCCGAGACCCAGATGAACGAAATTGGCAATGATCATGGACGCGAAAAGTGCGTAGATCACGTCACCGTGCATGGTCAGCATGAACGGTCCGGGCACGATCCCGTGGATGATGAAGGCGCCGATCAGAAGCGCCGCCGCGATGTTTCCCGGAATTCCCAGCGCAATCGTCGGAACAAGATTCGAACCTACCACCGCACTGTTGGCGGCTTCGGTCGCGACAATGCCCTCGGGGTTTCCGGTTCCGAAACTGTCCGGCTTCTTCGAAGCGCGCTTTGCTTGTCCATAGCTGAGAAATGCCGCAAGCGTCACTCCGAGACCGGGCAGCATCCCAACGAGGGAACCGATCATCGACGAGCGCAGAATCGTTTTCCAATAGGTAAGGAACTCGCGAACCGGGAGCGCCCTGTTCTCGCGGGCGCCCTGGTTGATATAGCCGCTGTCGACGCCCTCTCGGCGCATATCGAAAATCTGTTCGACGACCGACGCGAGTGCAAGCGACCCGATCGCCAAGGCCGTCAGTGGAAGGCCGTCGTAGAGATTGATGTTGCCGAAGGTCATTCTGGGGGAACTGTCGATCGGGTCCAGGCCGATGGTGGACAGGAAGATCCCCGCGAAGATCGCGATCAGGGCTTTCAAAGGATTGTCACCGGAAACACCGGACAGCAGCGCGAACGCAAAAAGCAGGACAGCCGTGTATTCCAGCGGGCCGAACTGGAGTGCGATGGCCGCGAAAGGCACCACCAGTACGATCAGCAGGACATCGGAAATCATGTCGCCGGTGACGGAAGAGTACAGAGCGAACTTCATGGCGCGAACCGGCTCTCCGCGCCGTGCCATCGGGTTGCCGTCAAGCGCGGTGGCAGCCGCTTCCGGCGTTCCCGGAGAATTCAGGAGTATGGCCGGAACCGCGCCGCCGGACGTGCCGCCCTTGTTGATGCCCACGAGGAAGGCAATCGCGGAAATCGGCGACATGTAGTATGTCAGGGGAATGAGAACCGCGAGCGCCGTGACACTGCCAAGGCCGGGCAAGGCACCGATCACGATGCCCAGCAGGATCCCCGCCGCGATGAACAGCAGGTTGGTCAGCGTGAAGGCCGCTGCGAAGCCGGTGACGAGGTTCTCGATCATCAAAAGCCTCCTGGTCGCCTCAGGGCAGGTAGACGCCGAAAATGAAGCGCGCCCCAAGCCAGACCATCAAAGGGAAAAGGACCGAAACGAGCGCGACCACGAGCCGATTGCGACCGCCGGAAAAGACCATGGTGACGGCCGTCAACGGAATGGCCAATGCGAGGAAACCCGCCGTGTAGAATGCCAGAAGGATCACCCCCGTGGCCGCCGAAGCAAACAGAACGTCGGACAGCACGCTTTTCGATGGCACTGGCAGCTCTTCCCCGGTGTCGCGAACAAGCGTCTGCAGGATCAGACCGACAGCCAGCAGAAACACCACACCCGCCGACAGGTAGGGGATCACGGTCGGCGGCAGATCCCCGGGCGTTGTCTCGGAAGAGACCTGGCCCGGGATAAGCCAGAGAATGCAGGCCAGTGACGTGGCGGCGAGCAGAATTCCCGCCACTACATTGATGCGTCTGGTCTCCGCACCCTTATGGAGTGCCGTCTTCACTGGGTTGCCGCCACGACAGCTTGCAGGCCGGCTGCCGTTTCGTCGATTTCGGCCGTGATGGCCTCGGCGCCGAGATAAGCGACCGGGAACATCAGCTTGTTGGTCACCATGTCGACCAGTTCGTCATTCTTTGTTGCCGCCTCTATAGCCGTTTCGAGCGTGGCGATGACATCCGCCGGTATACCTGTCGGTGCGACGATAACCGCCTGCGAAGGCATTGAAACGCCGAAAGTCTCACCGATCGAGGTAATATCAGGGCTGGCCAGCAACCGTTGGGCGTTCATGGAAAGCAATACCTTGATCTTGTCGCCGTAGCGGTTGTGAACGCCACCACTCCACGCGAAATCGACCTTGCCGCCAAGCAGGAAGGGGACCATCTCGCCACCGCCTTTGGTGGGGATCCCCGTAAACTCCACGCCCCGTTCCTTGGCGATATAGTTGATATAGGCGCGGGACATGGGGCTTTGATCCGCGAAGTTGAGCTTCTGGTCGCTCGCTTCGGTGATCAGCTCATCCAGTGTTTCGTATGGCGCATCGGCCCTGGTCACGATGGCCTGCTGATACTCTGTGACCTTGGCGACATACTGGAAGCTGTCGAGGTCGAATTCGACATCCTGCGTCAACGGCGGCCAAAGCAGTGAGGACGAGGCGGCGAACATGATCGTGTAACCGTCAGGGTCCGAAGCCGCGACTTCGGTCGCGCCGACGGCACCGCCCGCCCCGGGCCGCGTCTTGACGACGACCTTGGTCCCCAGCTCCGCGCCAAGCGCATCGGCGAATATGCGGCCCATTGTTTCAGTGCTTCCACCGGCCCGGTACGGGATCACCATCGTGATCGGCTTCGACGGATAGTCGGCAGCGGCTACCGCCGTGCCCGTCGCGAGTCCGGCTGTCATTGCGAGAGCAAGGATCGCTCCGCGGCGTGAGAATAGTTTCATGGGGCCTCCGTGTTGACTTGCTTGATTGCTTGAATGTGCTCTGTAGTTTAATATAAAATTGCTATAAAGCAATATGGATAGATCGATCAGTTCTACTTCAAGGAGCAAATCTCATGACCTTGCCTAAGAAAGCAGCACCCGTTCCGACGCGTTTCGTCGGTGCGAACGGCCCTTCGGTTTGGCCGGGCGACGACTCGTCAATCTATGGCTCGGCCGTCTTAGAAGCCCCTGAAATCGTTGAGGTTCGCACTTTTCAGACGTATCATATCCACTATACGGTCGGGCGCCTTGGCCTTGACGATACCGGCGCCGTCCGAGTGGCCTTTCGCATGATCACGGATGCTGGAAAGCCACAGGCCACCGACCCGACCGCGGAAAACTACGTATCGGCGGAATTTAGCGGCAACGGTGAAATCAGCCTGCGAATCGGCCCCGAAGGTGCACGCCCCTGGATCCTGACCGTCACCGCGCAGCTTAACGGCGGATATCTCAGCGAAGGCGACCAGATCACGCTGACGTTCGGAGACACCTCGAAGGGGTCTCCCGGGATGCTCATGCAGACATTCGTCGAAGAGGGTTACGAACTGAGGGTAATGACCGATGTTCAGGCCACCGGGAATTTCCTCCCCTTGCCGGACCAGTTTGCCATCGGCGTTCATCCGGGGCCGGGCAGCAACTGGCGGGCCGTATTGCCGTCGCTGCGACAGGTCGGTGAGGGGTTTCGCTTTGGACTGAAGTGCGAAGACAAATGGGGGAATCCCACGGATCAGGCTTCGGGCAGGGTTAGGATCGAAACCAGCATTCCGGTCGACGGCCTGCCCGAGAGCTTCGACTATGTGCCATCCGACCGGTCCATGATTTTCGACGACCTGACGGTCAACGAAACGGGGACGCTTCGACTGAGGATCTTTGTCGACGACATGTTGGCCTGCGAAGCCGGGCCCATGGTGGTGAGTGACGCGGGCCTTTCGGGCTACTGGGGCGACCTGCACGGCCAGACCGGCGAAACCGTCGGTGTGAATTCGATCGAAAGCTATTTCGACTTCGCCCGCAACAAGGCGTTCCTGGACGTTTGCGCCCATCAGGCCAATGACTTCCAGATCAACCAAACGTTCTGGCACAAGCTGAACGACCTGACGGCCAAGGTGAACGAGCCCGGCAGATTTACGGTGTTTCCCGGCTACGAGTGGTCCGGCAACACCGCGGTCGGGGGCGACCACAACGTGTTCTACGCCACCGAAGGCCGGCCGATCTATCGCTGCTCGCATGCGCTACTCGAAGACCGGTCCGAAATGTCCGATGATGCGAACACGCTGACGGACCTCTTTGCCAAACTGAAGGACGAAGACGCGACGGTCTATGCCCATGTTGGCGGCCGGTTTTGCAACATCCATTACGATCATGACCCACGGATCGAAACGGCGGTCGAAATGCATTCCGCCTGGGGCACGTTCGAATGGGTGCTCACCGACGGTTTCCGGATGCGCCGCCGGGTCGGAGTCGTCTGCAACAGTGACGGTCACAAGGGACGGCCGGGCGCGAGCTATCCGGGGGCATCTCGATTTGGTGCCTATGGCGGCCTGACCTGTTTCCTGACGGACCGGAACGACCGCGGGTCAATCATGGAGGCCCAGAGACGCCGCCATCATTACGGTACGACAGGATGCCGGATGCACTTGGCCGTATCCGCTCGCTTTGAGAACGATGCAGCATTGTTCCGGCGAAATCCGTTGTCATCGCCGGACGTCGTGCCGGACAACGTCCGCAATGCAATGATGGGCGACATCGTGCGTGTCACGGACGAGACCGTTGACATAGATATTCGAGTCGAGGCGCATGCCGGCATCCTGGAAGTCGAGTTGCGCGACGCTGACGAAGTCATTGAAAGACTGCAAACCTACAGTCCAGATGACCTTGGAGAGCGCATTCGTGTAACGTGGTCAGGGGCGGAGTACAGGGGGCGTGGCCGAGACGTCCGATGGACCGGACGAGCTCAGTTCGACCAGGCCCGCATCCGTGACCTGACCACGATAAACACTTGGAACCCGGAAACGATTCTGGACCAGCGCGGCAGCCAGAGCGTGGTATGGAACGGCGTTACGACTGGCAATTTCATGGGGTTCGACGCGTATTTGGCAGACAGCCGGACAGGCAGGCTGAATATTTCCACAAACCAGCGAATGCTCGATGTCGCCCTGAAAGAAGTCGGCTTCGCACCTTCGGTGTTTGACGCCGGTGGTCTTGGGAAGAAGATCACGATCCAACGGCTTCCTGACGCGCCACTCGAACGTAGCGTGATAGCAACCAAATCCGTAAAAATCAGCGAGACCGGCGACACGCCTGTCTGGGTGCGGGTGACGACCGAGGATGGCTTCCAAGCGTGGAGCTCACCCATCTATCTGTATCGGAAATAGGTGCGCCACAGCATTCTAAAGTGGACTGGAGGCAATTACCGACGTCAGACAGGAACAATGCGCCTGCCTTCTTGGTGAAGCTTGGCCGCAAGGGCGCCCGATTTCGGAGCGTCCGTCAGACCGAGATCTTATTTGGTTATATCTGGACTACAAAAATCTACTTTGCAGACACCATCATGGACTGAAGGGAATGACTGCTTAGGGCCGTTTATGCCACTCACGCGGGAATAGTGAAACGCTGACCTCCGCTGTTTTGGTGACGACAGGCAGCACTGCGCGGCAGTGTACCTTAGGCGAAAGGGCGCGGTCTCGCAGGACGGCGCATGAACTCGTACTTTCGCCTACGGTACGGGTCGAGTGTGGAAATCCGGGTTTCCTCGCATTTCGTAAGGGTGTACCCCAGAAGCGCTTGGATCCTTCATGCTGCGCCTATAAGGGGCTCCGGCCGCGGCGTGTTATCGGGGCGGCCGGATTTCCGATGCAGCGGGACGTCAGTCGGGTGCTTCGACCAGGATTTTCACATGAGACTTTTCCGCCGCAAGCGCTTCGAAGCCTTCTGCGACGATCTCGTCCAAAGGGATCCGCTTGGTTACCAGTTGATCGGCGCTGAAGTGCCCTTGCGTCATAAGCGCCATGACCGCCGGGTAGACATTGCGATAGGCGATGGTGCCCTTCAACTGTCTCTCCTTGAGCACGACAGTGTTGGGCTGGAAGGACGCCTCCTGTTCCCAGATCGACACGACAAGAACCTGTCCCTCGTGGCGGGTCGCGTCGATGCATTGCGGCAGAACCTGAGGCACGCCGGTTACCTCGAAGGCAACGTGAACCCCACCCGTAGCCTCTCGAACCTCCGCGACAGCGTCCATCGCGGTTGGATCGATCGCCGACGTCGCGCCGAGATCCAGCGCCTTTTGCCGCCGCACCTCGGAGGGCTCCACGACGTGAATCTCCGACGCGCCTGCAACGCGCAGCGACTCCACAACCAGAAGTCCGATTGGACCCGCTCCGAAGACCGCGGCCTTATCGCCCGCCTTGATCTTTGAAAGGCGCACGGCGTGCAGGGCGACGGCAGCAGGCTCGACGAGCGCACCTTGTTCCATGGAAAGCCCCTGAGGCATCTTGTGCACCATGCGGGCGGGGACAACGCTGTAGGTTGCAAAACCACCGTGCCCGCCGGACAGGCCGACAAAACCGAGGCTGTCACACAAGTTGTACTTGCCTTCCAGGCAAGCGGCGCACTCTCCGCAGGCAAAGATCGGTTCGATGGCGACGCGCTCGCCCACCGCAAGGTCGGTGACGCCGTCGCCCAGCTCCGCCACGGTACCACAATATTCGTGTCCCATGGTTATCGGCGCCTTGTCGTGGCTCAGGGGGTGGTCTTCATCCACGGGCACGAATATTGGCCCGGCGAGATACTCGTGCAGGTCGCTACCGCAGATCCCGGTCCATGCGACCTTTACCTTCACTTCGCCCTTGCCCGGTTTTGGTTCGGGGGTGTCTTCGACGCGAATATCCTTCACGCCATGCCAACGCGCTGCTTTCATGTCTTTTCTCCAATGTCAGTCAGGGGGGGGCGCCCGGCGGGAGGTAGATGCCGGGCGCCTGGGTGCGCATCCTCGGGCGCTGCCCGTTCTCGGTATCACGACAGGTGATGCACCTCTTGCAGGCCGTAGACAGGGGTGGCGATGCCTTCCATCCGCGCCTTCAGTTGCAACGCAAGGTACAAGGAATAATGGCGAGACTGGTGCAGATTGCCGCCATGGAACCAAAGGTTTTCCTGCTGGGTCGGCTTCCACATGTTGCGCTGCTCGCCTTCCCACGGGCCGGGGTCCTTGGTGGTGTCGGAGCCGAGCCCCCAAACCTTGCCAACCTTGTCTGCAACGTCCTGGCTGATCAGGTCCGCGGCCCAGCCGTTCATCGAGCCATATCCTGTCGCCATGACCACCAGGTCGGCGTCCAGATGCGTGCCATCCGACAGCACGACACCGGTCGCGTCAAAGCGTTCCACCTGGCCTTTCACCAGCTTTACGTCGCCATCAATGATCAACTGGCTGGCGCCCACATCGATGTAGTATCCCGAGCCGCGGCGCAGGTATTTCATGAACAGGCCGGACCCGTCATCGCCCCAATCGAGATCAAATCCGGCTTTCTCGAGCCCGGCATAGAACTCGGCATCCCGCTCGCGCATCTGGTCATAGAGCGGGATCTGGAATTCATGCATGATCCGGTATGGCAGGGAGGCAAAGATCATGTCGGCCTTCTCGGTCGTCACGCCGTTGGCCACCGCCTCCTCGGAGTAGAGCGCGCCGAGGCCGATATCCATCAAGGTATCGGAGCGCACGATATGAGTAGACGAGCGCTGGACCATCGTGACATCGGCATCTGCTTCCCAGAGCGCGGCACAGATGTCGTGCGCCGAGTTGTTCGACCCGACGACGACCACTTTCTTGCCACTCCAGGCATCCGGGCCTTCGTGCTGCGAACTATGCTGGATCGTGCCCGTGAAGCTGTCCATGCCGGGAAAGTTCGGCATGTTGGGCTTGCCGGACATGCCCGTGGCCAGCACCAGCTGGGTCGGATGCAAGGTGATTTCTTCGCCGTCGCGGTTGACGGTGACGGTCCAGGTGCCGGCGGCCTCGTTATAGCTGGCCTTTTGCACCTCGGAGCGGGTCCAATAGTTCAGCTCCATGACCTTGGTGTACATCTCCAGCCAGTCGCCCACCTTGTCCTTGGGCGTGAAGACCGGCCAGTTTTCGGGGAACTTGATGTAAGGCAAGTGATCGTACCAGACCGGGTCATGCAGGCAGAGCGACTTGTAGCGTGACCGCCACTGGTCGCCGGGCCGGTCGTGCTTGTCGAGAACGATGGCCGGTACGCCGAGTTGGCGCAGGCGTGCGCCAAGGGCGATGCCGCCCTGCCCACCACCGACAATCACGGTATATGGCTGCTCGGAATATCCAAGCTCGGCAGCTTCGGCTTCGCGCTTTTCCTTCCACGACTTGCGGTTCTTGGCTGCGCCGTGTTCCGCGCCCATAGGGCGGCGCTTGCCGCTGTTTTCCTCGAAGCCTTTCAATTCCTGCAGCGCGGTCAACAGTGTCCAGATTCGCCCATCCTTCAGGCGCATCAGGCCCCAACCGCGGCCCACGGCGGTTTCAAAAGTGATCCATGCGGTGACGACACCGCCATCCTCGCCGGGAGCTTCGCTTTCCTGAATAGCGAAAGCGTGCGGCTTGGTGTGTTTCAATTGCGCCGTCAGCATGTCCTGCACGCCAGACGGCCCTTCTACCGTCTTGAGGTTCCAGGTCACGGCGACCAGGTCGCGCCAGTAACTGTCGGTGGCAAACAGAGCGCTTGCTGCCTGCACGTCGCCTTCCTCCAAGGCAGCGTTCAGGCTGTCGAGCACCTCTTGCACCTGTAAGGTGACTGTCGAATCGAGCATTGCGGTTCCTCCTCATCAGCAATGTGATGAGGGCAGAGTGGCGAAAGCACCTGCGGCCATTCCACGGAAATCCGGCACATGTCGCCCTATATGTGATCGCCGCGCTCCAGCATGTTGCACACGCAACAAGGCGCAACATCTCAGTCGGGCGCGCGCAACCCTTCTTTTCGGATGCGGCGCAGAACCGTTGACCGGTTCACCCCCAATCGACGTGCGGCACGGGCCATGTTCCAGTTACAGGCGTCCAGAACCGCCTCCAGATCCTGCTCGTGAGCGCGAGACTGCGGGGCCGGAGGTAGGTCGGGCAGATCGATCACGTTGGTTTCCGCCATTGCGCAGGCCACATCCAGTACATTGCCAAGTTCGCGCAGGTTGCCTGGCCAGGTGCGCGCAGTCAGTTCGGCCCGCGCCGAAGGCGTCAGGCGCATTTCTCCGCCGCGGCGCCGCCCAAGCAGGCGGTCAATCAACCAGCCAAGGTCCTGCCTTTCGCGCAGAGGCGGCAGTTCCAGCGCGGCGCCGGACAGGCGGAAATAAAGAGCAGATGGCATGATCTCCTGCGTCATCAGGTCAGACGGCGAGAATGCGGTGGTCGAAATCGGGCGCAAATCCGAATGCGCATCCAAAAGGCCCGCCAGAGCCCTTGCGGTGTCTGGCTGCAAATCCTCAATTCGGCGCAGCAGCAACGTGCCCGGTCCCGACTGTCCAGCAAGCGCGTCACGCATCTCTTCGGGGTGCGTTCCGGCACAATCAATGGCAACGAAACGACCGCGTCGAGATGCCATGTGAATGGCACGGGCCAGCTTGGTCTTGCCACTGCCGCTTTCGCCGCAGATGAGCAACGGCACCTGCGTCGGCGCGAGCCGGTCCGCCTGCGACAAAAGCCGGATCAAGGTTGGATCGCTTCCAGCCAGAGTTGCATGGAAACCGCTTAGCGCACGTTTTTCCGAAGCCTCCGCTCCCATGTGCGCCCTGCGCGGAGCCTGTGGCGATATAGCATGGCCGAACACGGCGCCTCCGTCTCCCAAAGCCACGACTCTTTCTTCAGTGGGGCGATCTCGCATCAGGTCAGGCAGGTCATCGACGTTCAATCCAAGAAGACTGTCGATCCTTTCACCGATAAGGCTCTTGCCACGCGACAGCATCCGTGTTGCGGCGCGCGTGGCCCCGATCACCCGACCTGACCCATCGAGTGATACGGCCGCTTCCGGGTCGACGTCGAGGAATTCGGGGCTGGAGGAAAACCTCAGCACCCACTCGCGACGGCTGGCTGCCATGAGATTCGCCATTTCGACCCGCCTGGCGGCCGCCGTAACCAGGGACATGGCAAGGTTCTGGCTACTTTTCGGGGCCGGAGAGCGCAGCAGAGAGATATCCAGCACTGCCGCGAGTTGCCCGAGGCTGTCGTAGATCGGCGCTGCGGTACATGACAGCCCCGTGTGCGCGTTTCCAAAGTGATCGTCCTGATGCACGGTCACCGGCTCTCCGGTGAAGATGCAAGCGCCGACACCGCAGGTGCCAGCAATATCTTCGGACCAGTTCGAGCCGAGGTAAAGACCTGCGTTGCGCAACTCGTCGACAAACAGATCGTCGCCGAAAAAATCGACACAGACGCCTTGTGCATCAGTCAACAACAGAACGTAGTTCTGTCCTGTGACCTGACGAAACAGGCTTTGCAGGCTGGAGCGCGCCGCGCCGATCATCCAATCAGCCTGATCGCGGTGAATGCGAAACTCCGTGTCCGTTACAATATGGGCTGGATCACTGCGAGTTGGGTCCATTCCATAGAGCTCGACGCAACGACGCCAGGAGGCATCCACGTAACCGTCTCGACCAGACGCGTGACCGTCCAGAACCTGCGCAATTTCCTCGACATGATGACGCTCAACCATGAGACCCTCCTGACGAACACGATAGCACGATCAAGAGATGTCCGCACAAAGGAAGACCGTTAATCAGGTTCTGGTACATAGAACCGAACGTGTTTGCATGGCGACGTCCTTTAGGAGATGGACGGAAAGCAGTCAAACTTCGCCGGTATGCCGAACGGCAGGTCTGGGCCGTTCGCTGACGTTGCGCTTGACCCGGCCCAGTGCATGAAATACTCCTCTGAATTGTTGAGCGGGCGTTGTGTAATGGTAAGACCTCAGCCTTCCAAGCTGATGATACGGGTTCGATTCCCGTCGCCCGCTCCAGTTTTCCGACGCCTGACTGCCTTTCGATAGCCGTGCCCGATTGTCCGCGTGGGGGTTACACCCTTGACCCCGGCGACGTGCCCGGCCATGACAAGGGCCGGACGAAAAATACGCGCGGGGATCCATGGTAAGACGGGCCGAAAACGGCGCAGACATGATCGAGCGGGAGGGGTCGAAGCGCATGGGGGTGCTGTCGGAACTCTGGCCGTTTTTGCAACCTTACCGACGATTGCTGGCATTGGCGGTACTGGCACTTGTGATGACGGCCTGTGTTTCGCTGGTGCTGCCCTTGGCAGTGCGGCGCGTGGTCGATAATTTCTCGGTCGAGGACGGGGCAATCCTGGACAGATATTTCCTGGCCGCGGTCGGTATTGCGGGGCTGCTCGCCATCGGAACGGGGCTGCGCTATGCGTTGGTGACGCGGCTCGGCGAACGGGTGGTGGCGGACATGCGCAAGGCGGTGTTCGACAAGGTGATCGGGCTGAGCCCGGCCTTTTACGAGCGTACCATGACGGGCGAGATCCTGAGCCGCGTGACCACGGATACGACGCTGATCCTTTCGGTGATCGGATCGTCGATTTCGATCGCGCTTCGCAACTTGCTGATCTTTGCGGGCGGGCTGGCGCTGATGCTGTTCACCTCGGCCAAGCTGACCGGGATGGTGCTGCTCTTGGTGCCGCTGATCATCGTGCCGATCCTGACGCTGGGGCGGAGGCTGCGCAAATTGAGCCGAGAGAACCAGGACTGGATCGCGGCCAGTTCAGGCAATGCCTCCGAGGCGCTCTTGAACGTGCAGACGGTGCAGGCTTTCACCCACGAAGGGGCCAGCCGGGCGGCGTTCTCGGACGTGACGGAGCGGAGCTTTGACGTGGCCCGGCGGCGTATCTGGGTGCGGGCGCTGATGACGGTTATCGTTATTTTCCTTGTGTTTACGGGCATTGTCTGCGTGCTCTGGATCGGGGCACGGGACGTTCGCGCCGGCGAGATGACGGCGGGCACACTTGTGCAGTTCGTCATCTACTCGGTCATGGTGGCCGGTGGCGTGGCGGCCCTGTCGGAGATCTGGGGGGAGTTGCAGCGGGCGGCCGGGGCGACGGAACGGCTGGTGGAGCTGTTGCAGGCCGAGGACGAGGTACAGGATCCGGTCCGGCCCGAGACGCTGCCGCGTCCGGTCAAGGGGCGCGTCGCCTTCGAGAATGTCAGCTTCACCTATCCCACGAGGCCGGATGCCCCGGCGCTGCATGAATTGAACCTGGTAATCGAACCCGGGGAGACGGTGGCGCTTGTGGGGCCGTCCGGGGCGGGCAAGACCACGATCATCCAGATGATCCAGCGTTTTTATGACCCGCAATCGGGGCAGGTGACGCTCGACGGTGTATCGCTCGATCAGATGGCGCGACCGGACTTCCGGGCGGAACTGTCGCTGGTGCCGCAGGAACCGGTGATCTTTGCCGCCTCGGCGCGTGACAACATCCGGTTCGGGCGGATCGACGCAGAGGATTCCGAAGTCGAGGCCGCGGCAAGGGCTGCCGCGGCACACGAGTTCATCATGGCGTTGCCGGAGGGGTATGACACGTACCTGGGCGAGCGCGGTGTGATGCTGTCGGGCGGGCAGAAACAAAGGGTGGCGATTGCCCGCGCGATCCTGCGGGATGCACCCGTGCTGTTGCTGGACGAGGCGACCTCGGCGCTGGATGCCGAGAGCGAACGGGCGGTGCAGCAGGCGGTCGACGGGCTGGCCAAGGATCGTACGACGGTGATCGTGGCGCACCGGCTGGCCACGGTGAAGAAGGCCGACCGGATCATCGTGATGGAGCAGGGGCGCATCGTGGCGGAAGGCACGCATGACAGCCTGGTGGCCGAGGACGGGCTGTATGCCCGGCTGGCGCGGTTGCAGTTCACGGACGGGGCGGCGGCGTAAGGCGGGGCCAAAAGCTTTGTGAAAGCTTTTGGCAAATCCTTTTTGAAAGGATTTCAGCGGTGCGCCGACCGTGAGTGCTCCTCGTTTGGTTTGCAACCGTGGCTTGGTGTAGTCTTGGCAAGCCATGACCGGGTTTCATTGATGCAAGACGATCCAGCCTACCTTTCAAAGCCCTCGGGCGCGTCGGTGCGTGTTGTGCTTTTGGGCGCGAGCGGCACGATCGGGCGGGCGGTTCTTGAGGCGTTGCTGGCGGATGCGCATGATGTGATCTGCCCGCTGCGTCGCGCGGACCCGGCGGTATCCGAACGCGTTCGGTGCGTCGTCGGGGACGTGTCGGCGCCGGATCTTTTGGCCGAGGCGATGCACGGGGCCGATGTGGTGATCAGTTGCCTGGCGTCGCGGTCGGGCGCGCCCGGCGATGCGTGGGCAGTGGATCATGGGCTGAACGCGGCGGCCTTGCGAGCGGCGAAGGCACGGGAGGTGCGCCGTTTCGTGTTGTTGTCGGCGATCTGCGTGCAGAAGCCGGTGCTGGCGTTCCAGAAGGCCAAGCTGGCCTTCGAGGCGGAATTGCAGGCCTCGGACCTGTGCCACGTGATCGTGCGTCCGACGGCATTTTTCAAATCGCTGTCCGGGCAGGTGGACAGGATGCGCGCAGGCAAGCCGTACCTTGCATTCGGTGACGGCCGGTTGACTGCCTGCAAGCCGATAAGCGACGCCGATTTGGCGCAATTCTTGGTGAACGCGCTGACGAATCCGGCCTGTGACAACCGCATCCTGCCGGTGGGCGGGCCCGGTCCGGCGCTGACGCCCGAAGAACAGGGCCGGTTGCTGGCCGATTCGCTGGGCGTGCCGTTCCGGATGAAGCGGGTGCCCGTGGGTTTGCTTGACGCTATCATTGCCACACTGAGTGTTACCGGAAGGTTAAACAGGCGCGCCCGGGCCAAGACGGAGCTGGCGCGGATCGGGCGGTACTACGCGACCGAGTCTATGCTGGTCTGGGATGACACCCGGCAATGCTATGATGCTGACGCCACGCCGGAATTCGGGCAGGACCGTTTGGGGGACTTCTATGCAAGGCTCGCGGCGGGTGAGATCGTGCTGGAGCGGGGCGACCATGCGGTGTTCTGAACTGGTCAAGCGCATGCGGATCGGGTAGGGGAAGCCCTTATGACAAAAGGCTTCGCATCATGACCCAACGCGCCGGTTTCATCGCCCTCATCGGGGAGCCCAATGCGGGCAAGTCCACGCTGCTCAACCGCATGGTGGGCGCGAAGGTCAGCATCGTGACGCACAAGGTGCAGACCACCCGCGCGCGTATCAGGGGGGTTGCGATCGAAGGCGACGCGCAGCTTGTCTTCGTCGATACGCCGGGGCTGTTCGCGCCGCGCCGCAGGCTGGATCGGGCGATGGTCGCCGCGGCCTGGAGCGGCGCGGCGGATGCGGACGTGGTCGTCCTGCTGGTCGAGGCGCATCGGGGCGTGACCGAAGGGGTCGAGAAGATCCTGGACGGGCTGGATGAATTGCCCAAGGGGCGGCGCGTGGCGCTGGCGATCAACAAGATCGACCGGGTGCAGTCCGAGGTGCTGTTGGGGCTGACCAAGGAACTGAATGAACGGCATGATTTCGTGGAGACTTTCATGATTTCCGCCGAGAAGGGGCATGGTGTCGAGGACCTGCGCAAGTGGTTGGCGAAGGAGATGCCCGAGGGGCCTTGGCTTTATCCAGAGGACCAGATTGCGGACCTGCCGATGCGGATGATCGCTGCCGAGATGACGCGCGAAAAGCTGACCCTGCGGCTGCACCAGGAACTGCCCTATCAGTTGACGGTGGAGACCGAGAACTGGGAAGAGCGCGAGGACGGGTCGGCACGGATCGACCAGGTGATCTATGTCATGCGGGACGGTCACAAGGGTATCGTGCTGGGCAAAAAAGGCGAGACAATCAAGGCGGTTAGCCAGGCGGCGCGCACCGAGTTGGAAGAGTTCCTGGGGCGGCGGGTTCACCTGTTCACGCAAGTCAAAGTGCGGCCCAACTGGTTGGACGAGGCCGAGCGGTATTCCGAGATGGGCCTTGATTTCAAGGACGGGAACGGGTGATCGGCCTTGACGCAGATGCCCCGGATCGAAGTCCGGGGCGGGAGGCGCCATGAGCCGACTGACGGCGGAGTTCTGGGTGCACGCCTACCTGGCACGGCTGCGGTTGATGGATATCCCGGCCTTCGTGGTGGCGCATGGCGATGACACCGGCGGGGCGGTGCTGGTGAAGCTGAACACGCTGGATGGGCAAGCGGCTGTTTTTCAACGCTCTTTCGACCTGATGAGCGGCGCGCGGACTTGGGTTACGCTGGCCGAGGGGGACGAGCGGGACGTCGATCAGGCCGTGGCGAAACAGCGGTCTTTCGATCCCGATCTTTGGGTGGTCGAGGTGGAGGACCGTCAGGGGCGGCACCTGTTGGACGAACCGGGATTGAAGGATTAGCGCCCCCGGGGCGCGTGGGTTGTCACCCACCCTACAAAGGTTAATGGGATCGGTTTGGGCGGAAACGGAACGTCGGTATCGCGTCGGTATCCGGGTGGTATGGCGACGGTGCGTTTTTCACGGTTTTGGCGGGTTAACGGGGCGCGCGCGGTAAAGCGGCAGTTAATGCGACGTGCGCAGCGGGTGGCCGCGAAGCAGGGAGGTCCCGGGTCAAGCCCGGGACGGGCGGGGATATTGGCAAGGGACCGCCAGACCGCTCGGACGGTCTGGCTCTCACGCGGCGTGGTTACTCTACTGTTATGACCTTGCGGGCCAGAACCTCTTGCCCCGCGACGTCGAGGAAGCGCAGTTCGTAGACGCCGGGCTCGGATGGCAGGTCGATCTGCGCGGTGGTGGCGCCGTCGGTGATCTTGACCGCCTGGAGCCAGGTGAAGATCGCCTGGTTGCCGCGCGCCAGCGTGATGCGCTGGTCGGCGCTGTTGCTGTCCACCTGCCAGCCGACGTCGATGGTGCTGCCGGGGGCCGCGCTGTCGGGGGCGGTGAGGGCGGCGCCGGTGTTGAGGGCGGCGTCCTCGGCCAGCACCTCGACCGTGTGGCGGGCCAGGACGCGGGTGCCTTCGCGCAGGACGTAACGCACCTCGTAGAGGCCGGTCTCGGCCGGGGCCTTGAGGGTGGCGGACGTGGCTTCGCGCACCGAGATGTACGTGCCGAATTTGTCGTCCGCCGCGCCCATCGGGACGAGGTTGATGTAGTCGTTGGTGGCGACCGTGCCGGTCCAGTCCACGGTGATATCGTCGCCTGCGCGGATCTGTTCGGGGCCGGTGACCGTGACCTCGGGCGGGGTCAGTTCGATCATGGCGGTGGCCAGCACCTTGGGGCCTTCGCGCATCAGGTAGCGCAACTCGTACATGCCCGGATCGGCGGGCATGGTGAGCGCCACCTTTGAGGCGTCGCGTACCACCTGGTAGTTGCCGAATTCGTTTTCCGGCGCACCGGCGGGGACGACGACGACGTAGTCCTGCGGGTTCACGGTGCCGGTCCATTCCACGGTGACCGACGCGCCCGTGGCGGCGCTGTCAGGGCCGGAGATTGTGACCTGCGGTTCGGTGACCTCGATCATGGCGGTGGCCATGACCTTGGGGCCTTCGCGCAGAAGGTAGCGCAGCTCGTACATGCCGGTGTCCGAGGGCGCGGTCAGCGTGGTCTCGGTGTTGTCGCGGACGACCTGGTAGTTGCCGAACTCGTTCTCCGCGGCGCCGACGGGGACGATGGTGACATAGTCCTTTGGGTTGACCGCGCCTGTCCAGCGGGCGGTGAACTGCGCGCCCGTGCTGACGGTTTCGGGACCGGAGACGGTAACCTGCGGCTCGGTGACCTCGATCATGGCGGTGGCCATGACCTTGGGGCCTTCGCGCAGGAGATAGCGCAATTCGTACATGCCGGTATCCGACGGGGCGACCAGGCGCGTCTCGCTGTCGTCGCGGACGGGCTGGTAGCTGCCGAAGGTGTCGGGGTCGGCCCCCACGGGGACGATGGTGACGTAATCCTTGGGGTTGACCGTGCCGGTCCAGGAGACGGTGAACTGTGCGCCGGTGGCGACGGTTTCAGGGCCGGAGACAGTGACCTCGGGGTTGGTCACCTCGATCGGGGCGGATGCCAGCACGCGCGGGCCTTCGCGCAGGACGTAGCGCAGTTCGTACATGCCGGTGTCGGAGGGCATGGTGAGCGTCACGGTGTCGTCGTCGCGCACCGGCTGATAGCTGCCATAGGTTCCGGCATCGGCGCCCACCGGCGCGATGGTGATGTAGTCCTTGGCGTTCACGGTGCCGGTCCAGCTGACCGGGACTTGCGCGCCGGTGACGGCGGTGGCCGGGCCGCTGAGCGTGACCTCGGGCGTCAGCAGTTCGATGGTGGCGCTGGCGAGCGTCTTGGTGCCTTCGCGCTGGATGTAGCGGATCTCGTGCATGCCGGGGTCGGCAGTGGCCAGAAGGCGACCGGAGCTGTCGTCGCGGACGGGGAAGTAGTTGGTGTAGGTGCCTTCGTCCGCGCCCATGGGGACGATGGTGATATAGTCCTTGGCGTTGACCGTGCCGGACCAGCTGACCGGGATTTCGGCGCCGGTGAGGGCGGTTTCGGGGGTCTGGAGCGTGACCTGCGGGTCGGCCACCTCGATAGGCCGGCTGGCGACGGTGCGGCTGTCGACGTTGAGGATGTAGCGGATCTCGTACATTCCGGGGTCGGCGGGGGAGGTGAGGTCGAAGCTCTCGTGCTTGTTGATGGCGCGGTAATTGGCCAGCGTGCCGGCATCGGCGCCGACAGGGACGATGGCGATATAGTCGCGCGGGTTTATGGTGGGCGACCAGCTGACGGTGACCGGGCTGCCGGTCTGGACGGTGTCGGCGGCTTGCAGGGTGACCTGGGCTGGCGTGATCTCGACCGGGTCGGTGCCGAGGACGGTTTTGGTCTCGGTACTGTAATAGCGGGCCTCGTAGGCGCCCGGCTCGCCGGGCATGGCGATGGTGACTTCGGTGTTCTTGCCGATGCGGGTGTATTGGCCAAGTTCCGTTTCGGGGGAGCCAGCGGGGGCGACGGCGATGTAATCGGCCTCGCTCACCGTGGGGTCCCAGGTGATGGTGGTGGGGCTGCCGGCGACGGCGGTGTCGGGCGCGTCGACGGTCACCTCGGGCGCCTGCGGTTCGGGCTCGGGCTCCGGTTCGGCGACGGCGGTGGCGACGGCGGAGAGGGCCGCGCCCAGTTCGTCGGCGTTGGAGGCCTGGATGTATTGCCCGCCGGTTTCCTCGGCGATGCAAGAGAGAGACGCGGTATCTTCGTCCGCGCCGAGGCCGAAGCCCACCACGTGGGCGGTAAAGCCGACGCCGCCTTTTTCCAGCGCGCGGGCCAGCTCGCACGGGTCCCGCTCGCAGCTTTCCAGACCGTCGGAGATGAGGACCACGGTGGCGGGGCGGTCGGTGTACGAAAGCTGTGTAGCCGCCTGTTCCACGGCGTCGGTCAGGGGGGTCTTGCCCGTGGGGGTGATGGACTTGATGCGATCCAGGATTTCGCTGCGCTGGGCCGCGCCGGGCTCGACGATGACCTCGATATCGGTGCAGTCGCCGCGGCTGCGGTGGCCGTAGGCCATGAGGCCGACGCTGCGGTCGTCGGCCCAGTCGCCCAGGAGGTTGTCGATGACATCGCGGGCGATCTCGATCTTGGCGGTGCCGTCGATCTGGCCCCACATGGAATTGGAGCCGTCGAACACGACCATGACATTGTCATTGGCCAGCGCCGCCGGGGCGGCCAGAAGCGTGGTGGTCAGCGCCAGGGCGCGGGTGGTGGAAAATGGCATCCAGAACCCCCTTTTCGTAAAATCAATTCGGGGGCAGATAAGCATACCTTTGGCCCCCGGTCATGTCCGGATTTCCAGACCGTGGGTCGGGGTGGGCCTTGGCAGGGTTCATCTTTTGATGTCCTATGGCCGTTCGGAAGGCGGAGCAGTGTCATGGAATGGCGTGACGAAGGCATAGTGCTGGCCAGCCGCCCGCATGGTGAGGCGGCGGCGATCCTGGAGGTGTTCACCCCCCTGAAGGGCCGGCATGCGGGCGTGGTGCGCGGCGGGGCGTCGCGCAAGATGGCGCCGGTTTTGCAGCCCGGGGGGCAGGTCGACGTGACGTGGAAAGCGCGGCTGGAAGATCACCTGGGCGCGTTCACGGTGGAGCCGGTGCGGTCGCGCGCCGCAGCGTCGCTGGGGGACCGGGTGGCGCTGGCGGGGCTGAACGCGGTCACGTCCTTGCTACTGTTCTGCTTGCCGGAACGCGAAGCGCATGGGCGGCTTTACGGACAGACCGAGGCGCTGCTGGACCTGCTGGGGCAGGGGGATGTGTGGCCGCTGGCTTATCTGAAGTGGGAGATGGCGCTGCTGGACGAGATGGGGTTCGGGCTGGACCTGTCGGAATGCGCGGTGCTGGGGCGGCAGGCGAATGACCTGAGTTTCATTTCGCCGCGCACGGGTCGGGCGGTGTCACGGGCCGGGGCCGGTGAGTGGGCCGACAAGCTGTTGCCGCTGCCCGCGCCGCTGTTGGGCGAGGGGGTGTGCGGCGATGGCGAGATATTGGAGGGGCTAGGGGTGACCGGGTATTTCCTGATGAACCACCTGGCGCCGGAGATGGGGCACAAGCCGCTGCCAGAGGCGCGGGCGCGGCTGATCCGGCGGCTGGAGCAGGTGGCGGAGCGGTGAAAGAGCGGTTATTCGGCAAGTGGCCGATCGTGCACCGCGCGGACTCAAGGCCGTAGGCCGCCGCGCGATCGCCAGCCCGTCCGGGCGGTCTGGCAATCGCGCGGCTTAAAACTCTGGCCCGCTCTCAGGCGGCGTCGGCGGTGGTCATGTCGTGCAGGATCTCGGCGGCGATGCGGAACGAGTTGATCCGTGCGGCGTGGTCGTGGATCTGGCCGGTCAGGATCATCTCGTCGGGCTGGTAGCGGTCCTTTAGGGCGGCAAGCTGGGCGCGGACGGTCGCAGGCGACCCGGTCGCGGAGACGCGCAAGGCGTGGTTCACGCCGTCGGTCATCTGGGGGCCGATGGCCGCCTCGATATCCTCGACCGGGGCGGGCAGTTTGCCGGGCTGGCCGGTGCGCAGGCGGGCGAAGGCCTGTTGCATGGAGGTGCGCAGGTAGGCGCCCTCAGCGTCGCTGTCTGCGGCAAAGACGTTGGCGGCGAGCATGAAGTAGGGCCGGTCGAGCTGGGCCGAGGGCTGGAAGCGGGTGCGGTAGATCTCGAGCGCCTGATCGAGCGCGTCGGGCGCGAAATGCGAGGCGAAGGCATAAGGCAGGCCCAGATGCGCGGCCAGTTGCGCGCCGTAGAGGCTGGAGCCGAGGATCCAGACTGGCACGTGGGTGCCCTGGCCGGGATGGGCGGAGACGGGCGCGGCGGGATCGGCATCGGCGAAGTAGCCCATGAGTTCGACCACGTCATCGGGAAAGCGGTCGGCCTCGAGCCCGCGGCGCAGGGCGCGGGCGACGGACATGTCGCCGCCGGGCGCGCGCCCGAGGCCAAGGTCGATGCGGCCGGGATGGATGGTGGCGAGCGTGCCGAACTGCTCGGCGATGGTGAGCGGCGCGTGGTTGGGCAGCATGACGCCGCCCGCGCCGACGCGCATGGTGGTCGTCGCTTCGGCGATATGGCCGATCAGGACAGACGTGGCGGCGCTGGCGATGCCGGGCATGTTGTGATGCTCGGCCAGCCAGAAGCGGCGATAGCCCATCTTCTCGGCCGCGATGGCCAGATCGCGGCTGTTGGAAATCGCGGTCGCGGTGTCGTGGCCTTCGGGCACGGGGGCGAGATCGAGGACGGAATAGCGCATGGCGGGGCCTTTCATCTGTTGGATGTCATTTGGGGGTTGAGGGGCCCGAGAACAACCGTGCGGCGCGCCGGTGGCATTGCGCGTGCTGCCGCGTGCGGCCTAGGATTGGCGGATCGGACGGAGGGCAGGGCCATGGCGGCATACGTGATCGGGCAGATGGAGATTCATAGCCGGGACTGGATGGAGGCGTATTTCGCCAGGATTCCGGACGTCGTGGCGGCGCATGAGGGCCGGTTCCTGGTGCGGGGCGGTAACCCGGAGCGGTTGGAGGGCGAGGGTGCGTTGCCCGACGCGGCCTTTATCCTGGAATTTCCCGATCGCGCTCATGCGCGGGCATTCTGGCAGTCGGACGCGTTTCAGGAACTGGCAGTGCTACGCCGGTCAGGCTCGGAACTGAACGCCGTTCTGGTCGACGCGCTGGCCTGACGCGGGTGTGCCGTGCCGGTCATGCCGCCGTTTTCTACGATCCATGCCCACCGACTTTCATGCGGTACAGTTTCCGCCATAACCGAGATTTTTCTTGACGCTTAAGTTGTGTTCGTCCGAGCATCATACACTCTAAACGAAAAAAATAGACGAATGGGAGGACTACCATGGAACAACGGCTTTTATCTGCCGTCGCGGCACTCGTTGTGACGACCGCGGCACCCGCTGCATTTGCGCAGGGAAACGACGGAGCGATGGACGTACCGAAAATTACGCCATCGGCTGTCCTGGAGGAGTTGGACGCCCCCTGGGACATGGCTTTTCTGCCGGACGGCACGATGTTCTTCACCGAAAAATGCGATGGCCTTTCGGTCAGAACGCCGGATGGAACCGTGAATGCGCTCTACGGCATGAAGGATACCGAAGGCTACGCGGATACCGGCAGTGACCTTTTCTGCGAAGGGCAGGCCGGTATGCTTGGCGTGGCACCGGATAGCGATTTCGCGGAAAACCGCACGCTTTACCTCTACTCGACATCGGACAAGTATCACGGCGATGGCTGCAAGACCAACTTCGAGCGGTGTGACGGCAACATCGTGATGAAGTTCACGGTTAGCGATGACCTGACAAGCGTGTCCGACAGAACCGACATCGTTATGGATATCCAGTACAAGCCGTTCGATTCCGATCAGCCCTTTGGCGGGCCGGGCGCGCATAACGGCGGGAGGCTCCGCATTGGACCGGATGGATTTCTTTGGGTCACGGGTGGTGATCGTCACAGGGGGATCTGTCCGCAGGATGGCGAACTGCTTTGCGGTAAGGTCCTGAGGATCGACGGGGACGGCAATGCCCATCCCGACAACAATCCCCCCGAAGGTTATGATCCGCGCATCTACACCTACGGGCACAGGAACGTGCAAGGAATCGATTTCCGCCCGAGCGACGGCCGAGCTTTCACCGCAGAGCACGGGCCTTGGCATAACGACGAGATCACGGCGCTTGTGAACGGTGGCAATGCCGGATGGGATCCTGCCCAGAACACGGGTGGCCGGGGCGAGTGCCCGGATGAGTACTGTGGCTACGAGCCGAACCAGACGGAAGGCATGGACCCGGCGATCCGCGCGGCCTACACCCCGATGAGCGACACGCGGTTTGATGACCTGATGCCGCCGTCGTGGAACAACAACGGCTTTTCTCAGGGCACCGGGTCGGCCGCGTTTCTCACAGGGGAAAACTGGGGCATCTACGAGGGTCGCCTGGCCGTCGGCATCATGGGAATCGGGTTCGGTGACACGCCGATCGGGTCCAGGATCGACATGATCAGCCTCACGGATGATGGCATGGGCATCAACACCATCACGCGGATGCCGCTTGGCTTTTCAGAGAGATTCCGTGGTCTTGCCATGGGGCCCGATAACGCGCTCTATGTCGCCACGGATGAGGGCACGATCTATAAGGTGACCGCAGAAAGCATGCAGTAACCATGTAGAATGATCGCCCGCGCTCCTGTTCGGGCGCGGGCGTTTTTTATCCGGCAAGCCTCAATCGACGGCGCGGAAGATCATCTCGCGGCCCTCTGGGGTGCTGAGGATCAGCGTGGATTCGGTGACTTCCGCGAGGCTCATGGCACCGAGCGCGTCCAGAAACGCGGTCTCGCGGTCAAGTTCGGGACAGGCGCGGCGGGTGGTGCCGATCTCGGCGGCTTCGAACCACGGGTAGGGTTGCAGCTGCGCGGCGAAGTAGCGGTTGCAGGGCGCCTCACCGACGATCTTGCCTTCCTCGGGGAAGGTGATGGTGGCAGTCGCGTCGAAGGCGGTGCCGTCGATTTCCGTGAGCTGCCACGTCTTGTCCGCCGCGCCGTGGCCCGAGAGGGTTTCATCGCCGCTGCAATTCACCAGGGACACCACCAAGGGCACCGTCAGCAGGCCGCGCATCACCGCAGGGCCAGCACCAGGTCGACGAGCGAGCCTATGGCGCTGATATGATCCGCCGGGCTGGCATTGCCCAGCGACGTCATGCCGATGGCCGAGGCATAGAGGATGCGGGCCATCTCTGGGTTGTCGATGCCGACCTCGGAGAGCAGGTTCTGCAGCGCGGCGAGGCGGGCGTCGTCGACATCGTTGACCGCGGCCCGGGCGATGTCGTCGGAATTGGCCCAGGCGCGCAGGGCGGGTTCGGTGGCGTCGGGGGCCGCAAACGCCTGGGCGAGGTTGCGCAGGCGGGCCACCTCGGTGCCGCCGTCATTCATCAGGTCGGGCAGGCGGGCGATGCTGTCGTCGCGCCACGCGGCCAGCAGGGCGTCGTGATAGGCTGGCACGTCGCGGAAATGCCAGTAGAACGAGCCCTTCGAGACGCCCAGGCGCACCGCCAGCGGTTCGGCCTTGAGCGCGGTCGGGCCGAGTTCGGATAGCGCATCGAGCCCGGCGGAGAGCCAGTCGCTGGACTTCAGACGTGTGGATGCGCGTGCCATGATTTCGGGATACGCCCGCGCAGGGCGCAATGCAAGCGTTCCGCCGCGATGCAGCATGGGCGCGCAAAGTGTCGCGGACCGGCGCGCGTTACAAAAGTTTTACCGCAGCGTCACAGAAGCTTCTGAAACCCTGCGTAGGTGTGCGCCGAACGACCGGGGGACATGAGCGTGCTTGAGATTACCAAGCTGACGAAGGTTTTTGGCCAGCACAAGGCCGTGGACAACATCACGTTCAGCGTGGAGAGACCCGCCATGATCGGCATTATCGGCCGGTCGGGGGCAGGCAAGTCGACCTTGCTGCGGATGCTGAACCGGCTGACCGATGCCAGCAATGGCAGCATCGTGTTCGAGGGCCGGAACGTGACCGCCCTGCGAGGTGCCGAGAAGCGTGCGTGGCAGTCGGATTGCGCGATGATCTTCCAGCAATTCAACCTGGTGCCGCGCATGGACGTGGTGAGCAACGTGCTGCACGGCACGCTCAATCGCCGGTCCACCTTTGCGACGATGTTCAACCTGTACCCGCAGGCCGATATCTACCGCGCCATCGCCATCCTCGACCGGCTGGGCATTGCCGAGCACGCGCCGAAGCGGGCGGAAGCCCTTTCCGGCGGCCAGCAGCAGCGCGTCGCCATCGCGCGGGCGCTGATGCAGGAGCCCAAGATTGTGCTGGCCGACGAGCCGATTGCCAGCCTCGACCCGATGAACGCGCAGCTGGTCATGGACGACCTGCGGCGCATCCACGAGGAAGACGGCCGTACCGTGGTGGCGAACCTGCACACGCTGGATACGGCCCGCAAGTACTGTGACCGGGTGATCGGCATGCGCGACGGGCGGATGGTGTTCGACGGCACGCCCGAACAGCTGACCACCGGCGTGGCGCGCGACATCTATGGCGCCGACGCAGGCTTTTCCGAGGCCGCGACCTCGACCGCGATCGAAACGCCGGAGCGCGAGATTGCCTGACCCTACGACCCTGAAATTCATCTGCACGCCGGTCACGGGGGCCGGTGGCAACAACCCGACTGGAGGACCAAGATGAAGAAACTGATTGCTGCCCTTGCGGCCACCACTGCCATGACCGCGCCTGTCATGGCCCAGGAAATCGAAGAGTTCCGCATCGGTATTCTTGGCGGCGAAAACGCCCAGGACCGGCTGAGCTCGCACGAGTGCCTGAAGAACTACACCGAGGAAGCGCTGGGCGTGGAAACCAAGCTGTTTGCCCCGGCCGACTATGCCGGTGTGATCCAGGGCCTTGTCGGCGGCACGCTGGACATGGCGTGGCTGGGCGCGTCGGGCTATGCCGCGACCTATCTGCAGGACCCCGAGGCGGTCGAGCCGGTGCTGGTCAAGATCAACCTCGACGGCTCTTACGGTTATCATTCGATCGGTTTTGCCCGCAAGGACAGCGGCATCACCTCGCTGGAAGATATGCAGGGCAAGGTTTTCGGCTTCGGTGACCCGAACTCGACCTCGGGCTATTTGATCCCGTCGATCGAGATCCCGCAAAGCTCGGACGAGATCACGATGGAATCCGGCGACTATTTCGGTGAAGTGAAGTTCACCGGCGGTCACGAGCAGACCATCGTTGCGGTCAACAACGGCGACATCGACGCCGGCGTGACCTGGGCCGACGGCCAGGGCAACTGGGAAGACGGCTATAACTCCGGCGCGCTGCGCAAGGCCGTGGATGCGGGTCTTGTCGACATGAACGACCTGGTGGAAATCTGGAAGTCCAAGGCGATCCCGGAAGGCCCGATCGTGCTGCGCAAGTCGCTGCCCGCGGACGTGAAAGAGACGATGGTCGCCCTGGTCGACGGCATGTACGAGACCGACAAGGACTGCACCTACTCGATCTCGGCCGGCGAAAGCCTGGGCTTCGATCCGATCGACCACGACGCGTACCTGTCGATCATCGAGGCGCGCAAGTCCAAGTCGCAATAAACGCGACACATCATAGATGGCGGGCCCCGCGAGCGGGCCCGCCATTTGCATATTTCCCGAGAGGCTTCATGGCAGATGTGACCCAATCCGGCGGCGCGCGGCCGCTGAGCGACATGCAGGCGACCTACATGGCGCAGGTGTCGAGGCGGCGGCTTTATTCGGGGATCACGTTGCTGGTCTTCATCCTGTTGATGGTGTCGGGGTTTCGCCTCGCCGAAGAGCGCAATGGCGGGTCCTTCATCGGGGGGCTGGACAATTTCTTTGATTATCCCGGCGAGGTGGTGGCCGAGGCTGTGGAGAAGATCGGGCAGCTTCCGGCGCATTTCGTGACGTTTTTCCCAGCGCTGCTGGAGACGGTGAACATCGCCGCGGTCAGTACGCTGGTGGGTGCATTGGCGGCGGTCGTGCTTTCGCTCTTGTCCACCCGCGGGCTGGCGCGGTTCCCGAGGCTGGTGCCGGTGTTCCGGCGGATCATGGACATCACCCGCGCGGTGCCCGAGATCGTGATCGCGCTGATCCTGATTTTCGTGCTGGGCGGCGGGCCGGTGCCGGCGATGATCGCGATTGCGTTCCACACGTCGGGGGCGCTGGGCAAGCTGTTCTCGGAAGTGAACGAGAACGCGTCGCTGAAGCCGCTGGACGGGCTGGAATCGGTGGGTGCGACGTGGAGCCAGCGGATGATGCTGGGGGTGGTGCCGCAGGTGGCGCCGAACTGGCTGAGCTATGCGCTGATGCGGTTCGAGATCAATATCCGTGCCTCGGCGATCCTTGGCTTCGTGGGCGCAGGGGGCCTTGGCTACGAGCTGAAGAACGCGATCAGCTGGGGGCAGGGGCGCTATGACGAGGCGGCGGCGATGTTCCTGATGCTGTTCGCCACGATCATCCTGTTCGACCAGCTGTCGAGCCATTTCCGGGACCGGCTGGTTCACGGACGCAAGGTGGAGATGCACCGATGAGCGCGACGTCGATGAACACCAAGGTGACCGATACCGATGCGCTGATGGCGCAGACGGCCACGCTGTTTCAGCGCAAGCGGATGGTGGCCTTTGGCGTGCCGGCGCTGATCCTGGCCTATTTCGTCTATGTGTTTTTCGCCTTCGACGTGCCGGGGCTGATGCAGAGGGCGAGCGCCGAGAACGCGCGGGCGCTGGTGGCGGATACCTATAGCTACAAGGTGCACGTGACGCGGGACAACCGCGATGCCAGCGTCGAGGTGGCCATCGAGGGTGAGCGGAAAGGCGAATATCCCGAGGGCGAGGCGCCTGAGTGGGTGGAACTGGGACGTGACACGGTGATCGACCTTGGGGACGGTCACATGGTGGTCTTTGGCCCCGAGACGATCAGCTATGACGTGCCGGGATACGGAGTGATCCGGGCGACGCCCAGCCGCAGCCAGGGCGTGGTGCAGGAGTTTCCGGACGGCGAATTGCCGGAGTGGATCAACAGTTCCAAGAACCGGCTGGCGATCACGACCGAGGCGGGGCGCTTGTCGGTCACGCGCAACCGGGCGGAGGTGTTTCGGTACTTCACCGGCTGGGAGCTGTTTTTCTTCACGCTGGACAGCCCCTATCACGGGATGAGTTTCGGACAGGTGATTGGCCGCGCGTTCAGTGGCGAGGCGGGCGAGATCTGGGACGATTTCTGGTATAACGAGATGTGGCGGCATTCGGACGTGATGTGGGCCATTTTCGAGACCATCCTGATGGCGTTCCTGGGCACGATGGGGGCGGCCATAGTGGCGCTGCCCGTCGCGTTCATAGCGGCCAAGAACTTTGCCCCGCTGAAGACGGTACGCTTCGCGTTCCGGCGTCTGTTCGACTTCCTGCGCGGGGTCGATGCGCTGATCTGGACCATCGTGCTGACGCGGGCGTTCGGGCTGGGGCCGTTGACGGGCGCGCTGGCGATATTGCTGACGGACACAGGCTCGTTCGGGAAGCTGTTTTCCGAGGCGCTGGAGAACGTGGACGAGAAGCAGATCGAGGGTGTGCAGTCGACGGGCGCCAAGCCGGTGCAGCGGTATCGGTTCGGTGTCATTCCGCAGGTGACGCCGGTCCTGCTGAGCCAGGTGCTGTATTACCTGGAGAGCAACACGCGGTCGGCCACCATCATCGGCGCGATCACCGGGGGTGGGATTGGCCTGTTGCTGACGCAGGCGATCATCACCCAGAAGGATTGGGAAGAGGTGACCTATTACATCGTCCTGGTCGTGCTGATGGTGATCTTCATGGACTGGGTGTCGGGGATGCTGCGGCGGCGGCTGATCCAGTCGGATGACGCGGGGCACTAGGGCAGGATGCCGAAGCTGAGTGCCGACGCGCCGCTGATCCATCCGGAGTGCGCGATTTCCGACAGTTCCTTTGGTGCCTTTTGCGAGGTGGGCCGGGGAAGCCGCGTGGCGCAGTCGGTTTTCGGGGATTATTCCTATTGCGACCGGATGTGCGATATCGCCAACGCGCAGGTGGGCAAGTTTTCCAATATCGCGAGCTTCGTGCGGGTGGGCGCCACGGATCATCCGCTGGACCGGGCGAGCCTGCATCATTTCATGTACCGGTCGGCCAGTTACTGGGACGACGCGGAGGATGACGCGGAGTGGTTCGGTCGGCGCAAGGCGCGGCGCGCAGTGATCGGACATGACACCTGGCTGGGGCACAATGCGCAGGTGAAGCCGGAGGTCACCGTGGGGCACGGGGCCGTGGTGGCGTCGGGCGCGGTGGTGACGCGGGACGTGGCGCCTTACACGATTGTCGCCGGAGTTCCGGCGGTGCCGGTCAGGGCAAGGCTTGCGCCGGAGGTGGCGGAGCGGGTTATGGGCCTGGGCTGGTGGGATTGGTCGCATGACCGGCTGCGTGCGGCGTTGGAGGATTTCCGGGAGCTGCCGGCGGAGGCGTTTTTGGAGAAATACGAAGGGTGAGGCGCGCGGTGGGTTTGAAACCCACCCTACGGATTGGCGTGATGCAGTGCCCTTTCCATATTAAAAGGACGGCCCGAAGGCCGCCCGGTTTGGTCATGAAAAATGCTTGGTGTTCGGGGACAAGTGAACGAGGTCTGTATGGCCGAGTCGTGCAACAGGGATGTGTCGGCTCGGTGAAAGCTGGGTGACAGGCCGAAGCGTTTCACCTTTAACCTGCGCCATCAGCTGAAGGCGAAACGCGTGCAACGATCGAGTGTTGCGCGGCGTATCACGATAAGCTGTGACACAGTTCATCGAGAAACGCCTTACTCTGCGGCCATGGCAAGTTCGGTGCCCGCGCCGAAGAAGCGGGTGGCGGCCTCGCCTGCGAGATGCGTGATGCGGCCGGCGCAGAGGGTGGCCTCGATCTGGCGGGTGGCTTCGTTCACCACCACGAGGTCGGCGCGGCGGCCATAGTCGATCTCGCCCCGGTCGGGCAGGCGCATGATGTGCGCGGGGGTGCTGCTGATGAGCGCCCAGGCGGAGGGAAGCGTGCGCAGGCCCTTGTCCACGAGCGCGAAGGCGGCGCGGGCCAGCGACGGGTAGTGGTAGTCGGACACCAGCGCGTCGCAATGGCCGGCCTCGATCAGGTCCTCGGCGGCGGCGTTGCCGGCCTGCGAGCCGCCGCGCACCACGTTGGGGGCGCCCATCAGGACCGGGTCGCCCACCGCCGTGGCCAGCCGGGCGGCGGCGCGCGTCACCGGGAATTCGCAGATCTTGGCGCCGATCATCGAATAGGTCTCGCGCGTTTCGGCGTCGGGGTCGTCATGGCTGCCGTAAAGGACGCCGCGGCGGTCGAAGCCCTCGGCAAGGCGACACAGGAAACGGGGCACGAAGGTGGCGTTCTTCTTGGCGGCGCGCAGCGCGGCGAGGTGTTGCTGCGGCGAGCGGCGGGCCTCTTCGGCCCAACGGGCCAGCGTGGCGGGCCGGGTCTGGGCGGCGTCGAGCGCGTCATCGAGGTGGTTGTTGAAGACGACGTAGTCGATGTCATGCGTGTCGATCAGCGCAAGCAGGCGCTCGGCGCTGTCGGTGAGATGCGTTTCGCAGCGGATCTGAAGGCGCAGGTCGGTCTGCATCCGGGGGCGGTAGGCGGCGAGCGCCTGGGCCAGCGCCTCGGCCTGGTCGGGCGCGCGGTGGCCACCTTCCCAGGACCAGCTTTGCGCCAGCCAGGCGGTGGTGATGCCGTTCGAGGCGGCGTCGCGGTCGGTGGCGGCCAGACCGTCGAGAAGCGGAAACGGCGCGGAGGGGCGCGGCGCGATGTGGCGCTCGAACGCGTCGCCATGCAGGTCGATGATACCGGGCAGGACGAGATAGCCCGAAAGGTCGACCTCGGGCAGCGGGCCCTTGCCGATGACGCCCTGCCGGACAACGACGGAGCGGCGTTGCAACTCGCCGTCGCGCAGGACGCGCGCGCCTGTCAGGCGCATGTCGCAGGGTTTCGGGGCCATCACACTGCTCTCGCTCGTTTCGTGTCAAGGTAGCGTGGGTTTGTATCGTGGGAGTGACAAATGGTTAATTCTGCGTGTCTTTTTCTGGTGCATTTTCGGGCAGGGCGTCGCCGAGGGTCAGCGTGACCTTATCGCCGGAAAACCACGTGCGGCCGTATTCCAGCGGATGGCCGTTCGGGTCGAGATTGAGCGAGACGGTGCGCAGGAGAGGCGCGCCTTCGCGGATCTGAAGGTGGCCCGCCTGGGTGGGGGAGGCCAACCGCGCGGCGACGCGCGTCCAGGCGCGGGTATAGTCGGGGATGCCGACGGCGCGGAGGCTTTCGGTGATGGAATTGTGCCGGCGCAGGGCATCCGGCAGGTCAGGCAGGCGGGCAGCCGGAAAGGCGGAGCGGAAAAGGGCAAGCGGCTGGTCATCGGCGAGCGAGAGGCCATCGTAGGAATGCACGAGGTCGCCGGGGGCGAGGGCCAGCGCTTCGGCCTCGGTGGCGTCGGCGGCGCGGGTTTCGATCAAGTGGGCGCGGCGCGAGGGCAGGCGACCGGCGGCGCGCAGGTTGGTCTGGAACCGCACGCGCTCGCCCAAAGGGTAATCGGTTGGCTTTTGAGCGACGAAAACTCCCGCGCCGCGGCGGGGAAAGACGGTGCCGGCCTCGGCCATGTCCGCGAGCGCCCGGCGAACGGTGTGGCGGTTGACGCCGAAGCGGCGGGCCAGTTCGGCCTCGGTAGGAAGCTTGTCGCCGGGGGCGTAGCGGCCCGCCGCGATGTCGTCGGTGAGCGTGGCGAGAATGGATTTCCAGACAGGCGTTCTTGGGGCGGTATTGGGCGGCATGTCATGAAACTTTCACGGGGTGGGGGCTTGGCGACTCGGGGGCGATGCGCTATAGATTTGTCTAGTTGTATAGTAAGTTAGACAACTTCGCAAGGTGTCTAGATGACCGAAAATTCCGAGAGACAGGCGTGGATGAGCACGCTGGCCAAGGCCCCCGCCGCCGACCTGGCGCGGCTGTGGGAGGGGCTTGGCCTGAAACCGGAGCACGAGATGCTGCGTGCGCCGGAGGTTGGGGCGGTGATGGTGCGCGGCCGGACCGGGGCGACGGGAGCGCCGTTCAACTTGGGCGAAATGACGGTGACGCGCTGTTCGCTGCGGTTGGGCTGTGGCGCGGTTGGGCATGGCTACGTGCAGGGGCGCAACAAGGGTCATGCGACGAACGCCGCGTTGGTGGATGCGCTGATGCAGACCGAGGATGCGGGCCGGGTGCGCGAGGGGATCGTGGGGCCGCTGACCGAGGCGTTGGTGGCGGCAAAGGCGAAGCGCCGGGCCAAGGCGGCGGCGACCAAGGTGGAGTTCTTTACCATGCAGCGGGGAGAGGATTGATGCACACCGAGGCACTGACAGGCGGGTTCGGCGATGCGCCGGTGGATGCGGCACGGGCGTTTCGCGGGGCGATGAACGCGATGGCGCGGCCCGGGCGGATCGAGGACCTGGCAGGGGCCGTGCCGCCTGCGCCGTTGTCGGTGGCCGCCGGGGTGCTGGTGCTGACGCTGTGCGATGCGGAGACGCCTGTGTACCTGGCCGGAGACTTTGATGCGCCCGCCGTGCGGGAGTGGATCACGTTTCACACAGGCGCGCCTTTCGCGGGGCCGGGGCCGGAGGGGGCGATGTTCGCGCTGGGGACGTGGGAGGCACTGGGCCCGCTGGAGGCGTATCCGGTGGGGACGCCGGAATACCCCGACCGGTCGACGACATTGATCGTCGAAATGTCGGAACTGGTGGCGGAAGGCGCGGTGCTGCGCGGGCCGGGCATCAGGGAGACGGCGCGATTGAGCCTGCCCGAGGTGGCGGCGTTCCAGCGCAATGCGTCGGCGTTTCCGCTGGGCCTGGATTTCTTTTTCACCTGTGGCGACCGCGTGGCGGCGTTGCCACGAACCACGAAAGTGGAGGGCTGAGCCATGTATGTTGCGGTGAAAGGCGGCGAGCGGGCCATTGAAAACGCCCATGCGTGGCTGGCCGAGGAACGGCGGGGCGATACCGGCATTGCGGAACTGTCGGTGGCGCAGATCCGGGAGCAATTGAGCCTTGCCGTCAATCGGGTGATGGCGGAAGGCTCGCTATACGATCCGGACCTGGCCGCGCTGGCGATCAAGCAGGCGCGGGGGGATCTGATCGAGGCGATTTTCCTGATCCGGGCCTATCGCACGACGCTGCCGCGGTTCGGTGCGTCCGAGCCGGTGGAGACGGACGAGATGGTGTGTGACCGCCGGATCTCGGCCACGTTCAAGGATGCGCCGGGCGGGCAGGTTCTGGGGCCGACCTTCGACTACACGCACCGTCTGCTGGATTTCAAACTGGCGGCCGAAGGGGACCTCCCGGACGCGCCGGAGGCGGCGGCATTGGAGGCGGCGGTGCCGCATATCACCGGGTTTCTGAACCGCGAGGGGCTGATCCAGACCGAGGACGAAAGTGACGCCACGCCGCCGGACCTGACGCGCGAGCCGATGGAGTTGCCGGCGAGCCGGGCGCTGCGGCTGCAATCGCTGACGCGGGGCGACGAGGGGTTCGTGCTGGGCATGGCGTACTCGACCCAGCGGGGATACGCGCGCAACCACGCCTTCGTGGGGGAGCTGCGCATCGGCACGGTGGAGGTCGAGATGGAGGTGCCCGAGCTGGGGTTCGCCATCGGGATCGGCGAGATCACCCTGACCGAATGCGAGACGGTGAACCAGTTCAAGGGGTCCAAGACAGAGCCGCCGCAGTTCACGCGGGGCTATGGGCTGGTCTTTGGGCAGACCGAGCGCAAGGCGATTTCCATGGCGTTGGTGGACCGGGCGCTGCGCTGGAAGGAATTGGGCGAGGATGACGTGGGCGCGCCGGCGCAGGACGAGGAGTTCGTCCTGATGCATGCCGACAACATCCAGGCGACCGGGTTCCTGGAGCACATCAAGCTGCCGCATTACGTGGATTTCCAGAGCGAGCTGGAGCTGGTGCGGAAATTACGGCGCGAGGCGGAAGGCCAAGAGGCGCGGGAGGCGGCGGAATGAGTGCGGGGCTGTCGCATATCACCTTTGTCTGTGCCGATCTGGACCGGATGCAGCGGGTGCTGGAGGAGGTTCTGGAGGCGCGCTGTGTCTATGCCAGCGGGCCCGAGCAATTCTCGCTGTCCGAGGAGCGGTTTTTCATGGTGGGCGACGTGTGGGTCGCGATCATGAAGGGCGCGCCGCTGGCAGAGCGGACCTATAACCACGTCGCGTTCAAGGTGGACGAGGCCGATTTCGAGGCGCGCGTGGCGCGGATCGAGGCGCTGGGGCTGGAGATGCGTCCGCCGCGGGCAAGGGTCGAGGGCGAGGGGCGATCGGTGTATTTCCATGCGCCGGATGGGCATTTGCTGGAGTTGCACACGGGCACGCTGGAGGAACGGTTGGCGCGGTATGCGCGCGGACGGGAGGGCGTGGCGTGAATATCGTATTCGATATCGGCAACGTATTGATCGCCTGGGATCCGCATGCGGCGTTCCGGCATGCGTTCGACAGCGAAGCAGAGATCGACGCCTTCCTGATAGACGCGGATTTCTATGCCTGGAACCTCGAACAGGATCGCGGGCGCACCCGGCAAGAGGCGGTGGCGGCGGTGCCGGCGGGCCATGCTGCTTTGCTGGATGGGTATTTCGACCGGTTTCACCTGACGATCCGGGACAAGATCCGTGAGACATGGTCGCTGATGGAGCGGCTGCGCAGCAAAGGGCATGCGA
This sequence comes from Roseovarius confluentis, assembly GCF_002917925.1. Taxonomy (GTDB): domain Bacteria; phylum Pseudomonadota; class Alphaproteobacteria; order Rhodobacterales; family Rhodobacteraceae; genus Roseovarius; species Roseovarius confluentis. The sequence continues at coordinate 166,390 of NZ_PPFE01000002.1, forward strand.
TTTACGGCCTGACCAATTTTGCCGCCGATACCTGGCCCGTCGCGCTGGAGGTGCATCCGCAGCTGGGCGAGGCGTTCGAGGACGTGGTGGTGTCGGGGCATGAGGGGCGGATCAAGCCCGACCGCGAGATCTATGACCTTCTTTGCCGGCGCAACAAGCTGAGTCCGGGCGACTGCCTGTTCATCGACGACAGTGCCGCGAATGCGGCAGGCGCGCGCAAGGCGGGCTGGCAGGCGCATCATTTCACCTCTCCCGACGCGCTGCGCCGGGACCTGACAGAGCGGGGGTTGCTGTGAACGAGTACAATTTCGCCTATCTGGACGAGCAGACCAAGCGGATGATCCGGCGGGCCATTCTGAAGGGGCTGGCCATTCCCGGCTACCAGGTTCCGTTCGCGTCGCGTGAAATGCCGATGCCCTATGGCTGGGGCACGGGCGGCGTGCAGGTGAGCGCGGCGACGCTGGTGCCCGAGGACCGGATGAAGGTGATCGACCAGGGGGCCGACGATACGACGAACGCGGTGTCGATCCGCAAGTTTTTCGAGCGGACGGCGGGCGTGGAGACGACCGAGGAGACGGGCCGCGCGACGCTGATCCAGACCCGGCACCGGATCCCCGAGGAGACACTGACGGAGGACCAGATCCTGGTCTACCAGGTGCCCATTCCCGAGCCGCTGCGGTTCCTGGAGCCGCGCGAGACCGAGACGCGGAAGATGCATGCGCTGGAGGAATACGGGCTGATGCATGTGAAGCTCTACGAGGATATCAGCCAGCACGGGGCGATCGCCACCGCCTATGCCTATCCTGTGAAGGTGGAGGGGCGTTACGTGATGGACCCGTCGCCCATACCGAAATTCGACAACCCGAAGATGGAGATGGCGGCCATTCAGCTGTTCGGTGCAGGGCGGGAGCAGCGGATCTATGCGCTGCCGCCGTGGTGCGAGGTGGTGAGCCTCGATTTCGAGGACCATCCGTTCGAGCCGAGCAAGGCGGAGCATGACTGTGACCTGTGCGGGGCCGGGGACAGCTACCTCGACGAGGTGATCGTGGATGATGCGGGCGGGCGGATGTTCGTCTGCTCGGACACGGATTACTGCCGGGGGCGCCGGGCCGCCGGGCATGTGGGGGCGCAGGGCGTGCCCTATGAGGAGGGTGCGGCATGAGACACGGGGCGCAAAATTTTTGGAAAAATTTTGGAGCGGATTTTTCGAAAAATCCGTGTGCGGGAGGGCTGGCGTGATGACTCCGCTTTTGCAGGTGCGCGATGTGGCGAAGTTCTATGGTCCCCGGGTTGGATGCCGGGACGTGTCCTTCGACCTTTATCCGGGCGAAGTGATGGGGATCGTCGGGGAGAGTGGATCGGGTAAATCCACGCTTCTGGGCTGCCTCGCCGGTCATCTGGCTCCTGATGCCGGCGAGGTGATATTCGACACCGCGGTGGAGGGGCCACGCGATACGCTGAGAATGTCCGAGCCCGAGCGGCGGATGCTGGGGCGGACGGACTGGGCCTTCGTGCATCAGCACGCGCGGGATGGTCTGCGCATGGGTGTGAGTGCGGGGGGCAATGTGGGCGAGCGGCTGATGGCCGTGGGTGCGCGACATTACGGGGACATCCGCAGCAGTGCGATCGACTGGCTGGGCCGGGTGGAGATCGCCGAGGACCGGGTGGATGACCGGCCCACGGCGTTTTCCGGCGGGATGCAGCAGCGGTTGCAGATCGCGCGGAACCTGGTGACGGGGCCAAGGCTGGTGTTCATGGACGAGCCCACGGGGGGCCTTGATGTCAGCGTGCAGGCGCGGCTGTTGGACCTGTTGCGCGGGCTGGTGCGCGAAATGGGGCTGAGCGCCATCATCGTGACGCATGACCTGGCGGTGGTGCGCCTGCTGGCGGACCGGCTGATGGTGATGAAGGACGGGCATGTCGTCGAGACGGGTCTGACCGACCAGGTGCTTGACGATCCTCAGCATGGGTACACGCAGTTGCTGGTTTCCAGCGTGTTGCAGGTGTGAGCCGTCGGGATTTGAGTATTTTTGGCAAGAAAAAGGCCGGGTCATGATCGAGATCGAGAACGTGTCGAAGAACTTCGTGCTGCACAATCAGGGCGGCGCGGTCATTCCGGTGATGGCGGGGGCGTCGCTGTGCGTCGCGGCAGGCGAATGTGTGGCGCTGACGGGGGCGTCGGGCGCGGGCAAGTCGACGCTGATGCGGATGATCTATGGCAACTACCTGGCCGCGTCGGGGCGGATCGTGGTGGGGGGCGTGGACGTGGCCCGGGCCGAGCCGCGCGAGATACTGGCGTTGAGGCGCGAGACGTTGGGGTACGTGAGCCAGTTCCTTCGGGTGGTGCCACGGGTGCCGACGCGGGAGGTGGTGGCCGAGCCGCTGTTATCGGTTGGAGTGGACAGGGATGCGGCCATGGCGCGGGCCGAGGAGTTGTTGGGGCGGTTGAATATTCCCGAGGGGTTGTGGGGGCTGAGCCCGACGACATTCTCGGGCGGCGAGCAGCAGCGGGTGAACATCGCGCGCGGTTTCGCGCATGGCTATCCGGCGATGCTGCTGGACGAGCCGACGGCGAGCCTGGATGCGGCCAATCGCGAGACGGTGCTGAGCCTGATCGAGGAGGCCAAGGCGCGGGGCACGGCGATTGTCGGGATTTTCCATGACGAGGCGGCGCGGGCGCGGGTGTGCGACCGGGAGATCGACGTGTCGGTCTTTACCCCGAAGGCGGCGTGATGTGTGCCTTGGGGCATAGGGGGCGGTTGATCGGCGTTGTCGGGCCGTCGGGCGTGGGCAAGGACAGCGTGATGCAGGCGCTGGCAGCGCGGCACGCGGGCGTGCGGCTGGTGCGCCGGGTGATCACGCGGGACGCGGGGGCGGGCGGTGAGAATTTCGAGGCGGTGAGCGCGGACGGGTTCGAGGCGCGGGTCCTGGCGGAGGCGTTTGCGCTGCATTGGCAGGCGCACGGGTTGCGCTATGGCGTGCCGGTGGCGGTGAATGAGGACCTGGCGGCCGGACATCTGTGCCTTGTGAACCTGTCGCGGTCGGTTCTGGCCGAGGCGCAGGCGATGTTTCCCGGCTTTGCGGTGGTGCATCTGACCGCACCGGTTGCGGTGCTGGCGGCGCGGTTGGCGGCGCGCGGGCGGGAAAGCGCCGAGGTGATCGCGGCGCGGCTGGAACGGGCCGGGTTTGCCTTGCCTGATGGGCTGGACCGCGTAATCCGGGTGGAGAATACCGGGACCGTGGCCGAGGTGGCGGAGGCCGTCTGGACGCAGCTTCAGCCGGAGAGGGTGGCGCGATGAATAAAGTGGAATCGTCCCTGGGCATCTTCACCGCAGAGGCTGAGCGTGTCGAGGGTAAAGGGGCGCGGGATCAGTGGTGCGACCACTGGCTCGAGAGTCGCGTGGAGCCGGCGCGCCTGCGCCTTGGGCAGTTTGCCCGACAGGGTGTAGTGGCAGCGGAACTGGTCCATCACGTAGGGGTAGCCCCAGTGCAGCAGCAGCGCGTCCTGTTCGGGCGTGAGGCCGGACGCGCGGCGGCGGGCGAGGTCGGCGTCGGTGAGGGCTGCGCGGAACGGGTCGAGCGTGCGGACGGTGTCGGCGGCAAGGCGGTTGAGCGGCCCGGTGTCGCCGGTGGGCACCAAGGCCAGGAAGCGGCCGAGTTGCGCCAGTTCCAGCCCGTCGAGCGTGACCGGCGCGGCAAGATCGCAATGTGTGGTGAAGGCGGTCAGGAGGTCGCTTTCCGTCCAGCCCTCGGCCAGGTGGAAGGGTGGCTTGATCGTCGCGTGAAAGCCGTATTTGCGGGGCGTGCCGGTGATGTCATCCCACGGGGCCGGAAGGCCCTCGATGTCGGGCGGCGTGGTCGGTTGGCCACTTTCCACGTCCCAGCCGAGCCAGTCGGCACCGAACCGGCCAAGGGCACCCTGCGGCGTGTGGTAGACAGCGTAGCGTTGGAAAGCCATGTGCGCGGGTTTGCCGATGTTTCAACTTCAAGACAAGTGATGGTTCCATGACAGAGACGTTTTGCCTTGCCAATGCCAGAGTGATCCTGCGGGACCGGGTCATGACCGGCCGCGTGACCGTGGAGGGTGGCGTGATCGCCGGGATCGAGGAGGGTGACCAAGTGGACCCTGGGGCGATCGACTGCGGGGCTGGCTTCGTGGCGCCGGGGCTGATCGAGCTGCATACCGACAACCTGGAGCGGCATATCCAGCCGCGGCCCAAGGTGGACTGGCCGCATAACGCCGCGATCCTGGCACATGACGCGGAACTGGCGAGTACCGGAATCACGACGGTGTTCGACGCGATGCGGGTGGGGTCTATCCCGACGGGGCGTGGGCGGTACCTGGCCTATGCGCGGGGCCTGGCAAGCGAGCTGTGGGCGCTGCGCGAGGAGGACGCGCTGAAGATCAGTCATTTCCTGCACCTGCGGGCGGAGGTGTGTTCGGAAACGCTGGAGGAGGAGATGGCGGAGTTCGGCCCGGAAGACCGGGTCGGGATCGTCAGCTTGATGGACCATACGCCGGGGCAGCGACAGTTCCGGGATGTCACCAAGCTGGCCGATTACATGAAGGGCAAGCACGCGCTGTCGGATGCGGAGTTCGAGGCGCATGTGGCGCAGTTGAAGGGGCTGCGTGACGCCAATGGCGACCGGCACGAGGCGGCGGCGGTGCGCGAGGCGGCGCGCTATGGTGCGGTGCTGGCGAGCCATGATGATACGACCGAGGCGCAGGTCGAGACCTCGAAGGGCTATGGCGTGGCGATGGCGGAGTTTCCGACCACGGTGGAGGCGGCGGAGGCCAGCCACGCGCGGGGCATCGCGGTGATCATGGGCGCGCCGAACCTTATTCGCGGCGGGTCGCATTCAGGCAACGTGGCCGCGGGGGACCTGGCCGAGGCCGGGCTGTTGGATGTCCTGTCGTCCGATTACGTGCCTTCGGCGCTGCTTCTGGCAGCGGTGAAGCTGGGGCAGGACTGGGGCTGCATGGCGCGGGGGCTGGCGACGGTGACTGCGGCTCCGGCGAAGGCCGTGGGATTGCAGGACCGGGGCGAGATTGCGCCCGGCAAGCGGGCGGACCTCATTCGCTTCGACCTGCGCGGCGGGGCGCCGGCCCTGCGCGCGGTGTGGAGCCGGGGAACCCGCGTGGCGTGAGACGGGGATGGTGGGTTTTCACCCACCCTACATGGGTGCGTGGTGACACCGGAGGTCCCCCGGATCCGGCCCGGGGCAGGCAGGGTCAAGCCCGGGACGGGCTAGCAGCGTGATGCGTGAACGTCCCACATCTTTGACGTGTGGCGGGGTGAAATCCCGCCCTACGTCTAGCCGAGCAGTCGTCTTGCAATCACCTGCGCCTGGATCTCGCGTGCCGGCGAGGCAGACCGTCCACCGGACGGTCCGCGAAAACATCAGCCGAGCAATCTTCTTGCAATCACCTGTGCCTGGATCTCGCCGGCACCCTCGAAGATGTTAAGGATGCGGGCGTCGCACAGCACGCGGCTGACCGGGTATTCCAGCGCGAAGCCGTTGCCGCCGTGAATTTGCAGCGCGTTGTCGGCGGCGGCCCAGGCCACGCGCGCGCCCAGAAGCTTGGCCATGCCGGCCTCGACGTCGCAGCGGCGACCCTCGTCCTTTTCGAAAGCGGAATAGTAGGTCAGTTGGCGGGCGATCATGATTTCCACTGCCATCATCGCCAGCTTGTTGGCGACGCGGGGGAATTCGATCAGTTCCTTGCCGAACTGCTTGCGCTCCTGCGCGTACTGCATCCCGAGGTCGAGCGCGTTCTGCGCCACGCCGATGGCGCGCGCGGCGGTCTGGATGCGGGCGGATTCGAAGGTTTCCATGAGCTGCTTGAAGCCCTTGCCCTCTTCGCCGCCCAGAAGGTTCTCGCCCTTCACTTTGAAGTCGTCGAAATTGAGCGTGTATTCCTTCATGCCGCGATAGCCCAGTACCTCGATCTCGCCGCCCGAGATGCCGGGGTCCTGCCACGGCTCCGCGTCGGTGCCGGGAGTCTTTTCGGCGAGGAACATGCTGAGGCCCTTGTAATCGTCGCTGCCCTGCACGCTGCGGGCCAGCACGGTCATCACGTGGGTACGCGCGGCGTGGGTGATCCAGGTCTTGTTGCCGTTGAGGATCCAGTCGCCGTTGTCATCCTGTTTCGCGCGGGTCTTGAGCGCGCCGAGGTCGGAGCCGGTGTTGGGCTCGGTGAAGACCGCCGTGGGCAGAATCTCGCCCGAGGCGAGGCCCGGCAGCCATTTTTCCTTCTGCGCGTCGGTGCCGCCGGCGATGATCAGCTCGGCGGCGATTTCCGAGCGGGTGCCCAATGAGCCGACGCCGATATAGCCGCGGCTGAGTTCCTCGGACACGACGCACATGGACGCCTTGCTGAGGCCGAGGCCGCCGAATTCCTCGGGGATGGTGAGGCCGAAAACGCCCATTTCCGCGAGTTCCTCGATGATCTCCATCGGGATCAACTCGTCCTTGAGGTGCCATTCATGCGCCTCGGGCAGGATCTTGTCGACGGCGTAGCGGCGGAACTGCTCGCGGATCATCTCAAGCTCTTCGTCGAGGCCGGTGGTGCCGACGGTGATTTCGGCGGCGCGTTCCTGCATCAGCGCCACAAGGCGGATGCGGGCGGCCTGGGTGTTGCCGGATTGGGTGAGCGTTTGGACCTCGGGGGTCATCAGGACGCGCATGTCGTCCTGGGACAGACCGATGTCTTGCAGGCGCAGGATCTCGCCCTGGTTCATCGGGATGCCGCCGTAGATCTGCCAGAGATATTCGCCGAACGCGATCTGATGGATGAGTTGCTCGACCTCGCCGAATTTGCCCTCGTCTTTCAGGCGCGTGGCCCAGTCCTGCATCTGGCGCAGGGATTCGACGTAGGTGGCGAGCCAGGCAAGACCGTGGCTGGCTGTCTGGTGCTGTTCCACGGCGCGGGACGACACGCGGCCCTCTACGGTGACGAGGTCGCGCAGGGCGTCCCTGGCCTTGTCGAGGATCTGTTCGGCCGGAGGCACGGCCTTGCCGGTCAGGTCCAGCAGGTCCTCCAGGAGGATCTCGGTCGAAAGGTCAACGTCCTGTCCGTCATGCGCCATGAGGTAGCTCCTTCGGTTTTCGCCGCACCGGCATAGCCATTTCGCAAGTGCAGCGCAACTATTTTGCTTGTGCGGCGTGAGAATTGGTCGAATATTGCGCTGTCGTGTCGCGGGTGCCGGATGGCCCGCGTGGATTTCAGCCTTTCGTGACGGTAATTTAGGCCGTGCGCACCCCGAGAAAAGTGGTACGAGAGGCGCATGGACGCGTTACTAGGCCCGGACTGGTTGATGGTGATGGTCTTCGCCTGGGGCGTGGCCGTGCTGGGCGGGATCGTCAAGGGCGTGGTGGGATTCGCCATGCCGATGGTGGTGATCTCGGGGCTCAGTTCGATGATGCCGCCGGAAGTGGCGCTGGCGGGGCTGATCCTGCCGACATTGGCCTCCAATGTCTGGCAGGCGTTGCGCCAAGGCGTCCGGGCGGCCTGGGGATCTTTGGCGCGGTTCCGCGTGTTCCTGCTGGCGGGAATGGTCGTGATGCTTGTCTCGGCGCAGTTCGTGCGGGTGATCCCGGAGGCGGTGATGCTGCTGCTGATCGGGGTGCCGATCATCATCTACGCGGGCTTTGCGTTGGCGGGGCGCCCGTTGCGCCTGCCGCCCAACCTGGGGCGGCGCTTGGAAGCGGGGATCGGGGCCGTGGCGGGGTTCTTCGGTGGCATCTCGGGCGTCTGGGGGCCGCCGACGGTGGCGATGCTGACGGCGCTGGACACCGAGAAGACCGAGCAGATGCGGGTGCAGGGCGTGATCTACGGCATGGGGGCGGTGCTGCTGACCGGGGCGCACACGGCCTCTGGCGTACTCAACCGCGGCACGCTGCCGTTGTCGCTGTCGTTGATCATGCCGGCGCTGATTGGCCTCTGGATCGGGTTCAGGTTGCAGGACCGGATCGACCAGAGATTGTTCCGGCGGCTGACGATGGCGGTGCTGGTCATCGCGGGGCTGAACCTGGTGCGGCGCGGCCTACTGAGTTTCTAGAGCGTTTCGCCTTTAACCTGAGGCAGCAGCGAGAGGCGAAAGGCGTGCGACAATTGAGTGTTTTGCGGCGTTTCACGGGTAAGCTGTAGTTCAGGATAATCGCGAAACGCTCTAGGAAAATCGTGCGGCTGCGCCGCGCAGGATATCTCGTCGTTGCCCTTTGGGCATCGCCTCGGTGAGGGAGGGGAACGTGACGCGTCATTCCCGCGATGTGCATTTGGCCGGCAGGCGCTTCCGGCGGGATATTTGGAGCCAGAAGAAGAGGCGACGCGTTTGGCTCTTCTTCTGGCCAGAAATATCCCAGGGGGCGTCGAAACCGAGGTTTCGACGTGGGGGACTGGTCCCCCGCTGCGGTGCCCTCTTTCAAGCGCGGGACATATCCGGTAAAGCGCCCGGGACGAGTTTGACCCCCTGATGGATGAGAGACGATGAAATTCACCCTGTCCTGGCTGAAAGACCATCTTGAAACCACCGCCAGCGTGGCGGAGATCGCCGAGGCGCTGACCGATCTTGGCCTCGAGGTGGAGGAGATTTCCAACCCGGGAGAGCGGCTGGCGGATTTTACCATCGGCAAGGTGGTGAGCGCCGAGAAGCATCCCGATGCCGACCGGCTGCGGGTGTGCCAGGTGGAGACCGACGAGGGGGTGAAACAGATCATCTGTGGCGCGCCCAATGCCCGCGAAGGCATCACCGTGGTTGTGGCGAAGCCCGGCGTCTACGTGCCGGGGATCGACACGACGATCGGGGTGGGCAAGATCCGGGGAATCGAGAGTTTCGGCATGATGGCGTCAGAGCGCGAGATGGAGCTTTCGGACGAGCACGACGGGATCATCGAGTTGCCCTCGGGCGAGGTCGGTGCGCGCTTCGTGGACTGGCTGGCCGAAAACGATCCGGCCAAGGTCGATCCGGTGATCGAGATCGCGATCACGCCGAACCGGCCCGATGCGCTGGGGGTGCGGGGGATCGCGCTGGACCTTGCGGCGCGGGGGCTTGGCACGATGAAGGATGCGCCCAAGGCACATGTTGAGGGGCAGTTTCCGTGCCCGATCACCGTCAGCATCGACGAGGATACCAAAACGGACGGGTGTTTCGTCTTTGCCGGACGGCTGATCCGGGGTGTGACCAACGGTCCGAGCCCGGAGTGGCTGCAGGACAGGCTGCGTGCCATTGGCTTGCGACCGATTTCGGCGCTGGTGGATATCACCAACTTCTTCACCTATGACCGGAACCGGCCGCTTCACGTCTTCGATGCCGACAAGGTTGCGGGGAACCTGCGGGTGCATCGCGCCAGCGGGGGCGAGACGTTCACCGGGCTGGACGAGAAGGAATACACCTTCTCGAAAGGGCAGGTGGTGATCTCGGACGACAACGGCATCGAAAGCGTCGGCGGCATCATGGGCGGGCTGGCGACGGGCTGTACCGCCGAGACCACGAACGTGTTCCTGGAAGCGGCGGTGTGGGACCATATCCAGATCGCGCACACGGGCCGGGCGCTGAAGATCAACTCCGACGCGCGGTATCGCAACGAGCGGGGGATCGACCCGGCGTTCAACATGGAGGCGCATGACCTGGCCACGCAGATGATCCTGGATCTGTGCGGCGGCGAGGCCTCCAACATCGTGGTGGCGGGCGAGGCGCCGGATGTGGCGCGCGCCTATCGTCTCGATGCCGCGAAGGTTCAGTCGCTGGTGGGCATGGAGATCCCCGAAGCCGAGCAGCGGCAGACTCTGACACGATTGGGGTTCCGGCTGGAGGGCAACACGGCGCATGTGCCGAGCTGGCGGCCCGATATCCTGGGCGAGGCCGACCTGGTGGAGGAAGTGGCGCGGGTGGCGTCGCTGACCAAGCTGGTGGGCCGCCCGATGCCGCGGATGCAGGCCGGCGTGCCGCAGCCGATCCTGAGTGCCGCGCAAAAGCGCGAGCGGGCGGCGCGGCGGACGGCGGCGGCGCTGGGGTACAACGAATGCGTGACCTACAGTTTCATCGACAAGGCGAGCGCCACGTTGTTCGGTGGCGGTGATGATGCCACGATGCTGGCCAACCCGATCAGCAGCGAGATGAGCCATATGCGGCCCGACCTGCTGCCGGGATTGTTGCAGGCCGCGGCGAAGAACCAGGCGCGGGGAGCGATGGATCTCGCCCTTTTCGAGCTGGGCCATGCGTTTCACGGCGGCGAGCCGGAGGAGCAGCATGTGCAGGTGAGCGGCATTCTGGTGGGCCGGACCGGGCCCAAGGATGTGCACAAGGCGAGCCGTCCGGTGGACCTGTACGATGCCAAGGCGGATGCCGAGGCGATCCTGGGCGCGCTGGGCGCACCGGCGAAAGTGCAGATCCTGCGTGGGGCGTCCGAATGGTGGCACCCGGGGCGGCACGGGATGATCTGCCTGGGGCCCAAGAAGGTGCTGGGCGTGTTTGGCGAGCTGCATCCCAAGATCCTGCGCGAGATGGATGTGAAGGGGCCGGTCGTGGGCTTTACGCTTTACCCCGCCGACATTCCGCAACCGCGGAACGCCGGGGCCAATCGGGGCGCGATGAAAATCAGCGACCTGCAGGCGGTGGAACGCGATTTCGCCTTCGTGGTGGATGCCGACGTGGAAGCGCTGACGCTGGTCAATGCGGCCGCCGGGGCGGACAAGGTGCTGATCGATGATGTGCGGGTCTTCGACGAGTTCATCGGCGGCAGCCTGGGCGAGGGCAAGAAGAGCCTTGCGCTGACGGTGCGGCTGCAACCCACCGACAAGACGCTGAAGGACGCGGATATCGAGGCCGTCTCGGCCAAGATCGTCGAGAAGGTCACGAAGGCGACGAGTGGCACGCTGCGCGGCTGAGGCGGTGCGGCGGCTGCTTGGCTGCCTGTTGATCTGGCTGGGCGGGGCTGCGTTCGCGGACACCGGGTGTTTGCGGGCTATTGAGGGTAGTCCGACAGATCGCGCGGCCGCTGCCCGTCTGGTATTCAATTTTCACGAGATTCCCGGCTATCCATACGCCGTCTTCGCCGGGTTTCCATTGCGCAGCATTCGGGACGGGCCGAGGCTGGTGCAGCCAGACGATGCGGTCGTGAGCGAGCAGGTCGAGAGACTGGACGTCCCGTGGAATGGCGTTTCGGCTACTGGATATGTTCTACGGCCGCTTTTTCGTATCGGGGATACGTGGATGTTATTTGACGGCACGCGGTTCGTTGCGGCGCCCGCTCTGGGGCGCGACGAAACGGGACCGTATCCGCGTTGGACGCAGTGGGGAGAGCGGCTGTTCCTGCTGGACCGGCGCGGCTGGTGGGAGGTGCGGCGTGACCTGACGCTGACACCGGGCGATTTGCCGGTGACGTACCGATCGCCGCTGGATGTGGAGTTGGAAGTGAGCGCGATATTCGGCGCCGTCTTTGCAGGGCGGCGGGGACAGGGGCTTTGGGTCAGCCGGGATGGACTGACCTTCGCGCAGGTTGACACCGGCAACGTGCCGGTAAGGTAGTACGCGACAGATCTGCCGGCCAGGGACGAGGGCGTCGTGCTGGCGGAAGACGGGCTGTACCTGATCGACGGGGCGTGTGTGGAGGGCGCGGTGCGTTAAAGGCACAGGCGCGTGGGTTTTCACCCACCCTACGGTTGGGACCTAGTCGCGTTATGCGGTGCGTTCCGCTTGTAATCCGGGCCGTGGGATGCAGATTGTGCGGCGATACTGAACAAGGAGAATATCAGATGCTGAGCGTATACCTTTCCGGCGAGATCCATACCGACTGGCGCGAGCAGATCATCGAGGGGGCCAAGGGCCTGGACGTGGAGTTTTCCGCGCCGGTGACGGATCACGGGGCCAGCGACGATTGCGGCGTGGAAATACTGGGCGCGGAAGAGAACAAGTACTGGCACGACCACAAGGGCGCCATGGTGAACGCGATCCGCACCCGCAAAGGGATCGAGGAGGCCGACGTGGTCGTTGTGCGGTTCGGCGACAAGTACAAGCAATGGAACGCGGCCTTTGACGCGGGCTATGCCAGCGCGATGGGCAAGTCGCTGATCATCCTGCAACCGCCGGAGCATGACCACGCGCTGAAAGAGGTGGATGCCGCGGCGCTCGCCGTCACGCGGGAGCCGGGGCAAGTGGTGGAGATCCTGCGGTATGTTCTGGAAGGGACGTTGCCGAAGTAAACGCGGCGTGGGGTGGCGTGGGTTTCCACCCACCCCACGGTGCCTGCCGGGATGCGCGACCGGCAGGGGCGTTGCCGACGTGGTTTCGACTCTCGAAGAGAGGTCCCCCCGGGTCAAGCCCGGGACGGGCCTTCGGTGGGACCAGCGTGGTGACCTGAGTGTCGTGGTGCGGTGACATGGCCTGGGTCGGACCACTTGGTCTCCGGTATGGGAAACATGGTGCGGGCTGCGACGATGCCGCCTTAGTTGCGCATGATCGATCGGGCATTATCGGTCAGGTTCTCGGCCACCACCTAGGCTTCGTCCTCGCCATTGGTGATGTCCATGTAATTGACGAGTGCGGCTTTCAGCGAGAACTCCGGCACAGTGACGATCGGAGAGATGACGAAGACGTCCCGGATAATGTGGATCAGGAACGGCCTGTCGAAACATCCGATGGAGGGGGTGTCGTCTTTCGACCTCCCCGTGTCCGCGAAAGCGTAGGTCAACAATGTGTCAGCCGGGCTGTCGATCGGCGCTTTGCGTGGTCTTCGAGGTTCAAACCCGGCGCGGCATAAGATAAACGGAACCGGTGGGTCCGACTGTTCGCGGATCGGCTTCAATCGGAAAGTTACCCCAATGGACTGGGCTGCCCTGGCAAGAGAACTGGTGACGCTGATCGTGGTGATCGACCCGGTCGGGTCCATCCCGGTGTTCCTGTTCGCGGTGCAGGGCGTGCCACGGGCACTGCACAGACGGTTCGCGCTGCGGGCGGTGGCGATTGCGGCGCTGGTGCTGCTGGCGTTCCTGGTGGGCGGGCAGTTCTTGCTGGAATCGCTGGGTCTGCGACTGGGGTCGTTCCAAGTCGCGGGCGGGATCATCCTGTTCTTGTTCGCGATGACAATGATCTTCGGCGAGTCGAAGCCCGCGCGCGAGATCGAGGAGGCCGAGCGCGACCACCTGGCGGGCGCGGTCTTCCCGTTGGCGATGCCGTCGATCGCGTCGCCCGGGGCGATGTTGGCCATCGTGATCCTGACCGACAACCACACCGAGTCGCTGGCCGATCAGGCGATCACGGCGGGGCTGTTGATGCTGGTGTTGCTGTTGACGCTCGGGCTTTTGCTGGCGGCGACCCATGTGCACCGGATGATCGGCAGCACAGGGGCCAGCGTGATCAGCCGGGTGATGGGGATCGTTCTGGCGACTATCGCGGTGGACGCGGTGCTGGGGGGGTTCAATGCGCTGGGTGTGATGGACGTCGCGCCGCCGCCGGTGGAGAGCCCGTTGAACAAGGCGACGCCGCGGTAGCAGGGGAGCTGCGTGGGTTGTCACCCACCCTACGGTGTCTCGGGCGCGCACGCCCGGGACGAAGGGCGGGCATGAAAAAGCCCCCGCGCCTGAAGCACGGGGGCGGTGTCAGCCCGGTCGGGGCGTTTAAGCCTTAGCCTATGGCGGCTGCTTTCACGTCCTCGTCGATATAGGGCACGTACTGCTCGAAATTGTCGGCGAACATCTTGACCAGCTTCTCGGCCTGCGCGTCGTAGGCCGCGCCGTCGTCCCAGGTGCGGCGCGGGTCCAGCAGGACCTCGGGCACGCCAGGGGCGCTGACCGGAACCTCGAAGCCGAAATTGGCGTCCTTGCGGAACTCGACCTCGTTCAGCGAGCCGTCGAGTGCGGCGGTCAGCAGGGCACGGGTGGCCTTGATCGGCATCCGCTCGCCGGTGCCGTAGGCGCCGCCGGTCCAGCCGGTGTTGACCAGCCAGCAGGTCGCGCCGTGCTTGGCGATCTTTTCGCGCAGCAGGTTGCCGTAGACCTCGGGGCGGCGCGGCATGAAGGGCGCGCCGAAGCAGGTCGAGAAGGTCGGCTCGGCCTCGGTCAGGCCGCGCTCGGTTCCGGCGACCTTGGCGGTGAAGCCGCTGAGGAAGTGGTACATCGCCTGTGCCGGCGACAGCCGCGCGATGGGAGGCAGCACGCCGAACGCGTCGCAGGTCAGCATGATGATGTTCTTGGGATGCCCGCCAAGCGCGGTTTCCGAGGCGTTGGAGATATAGCTCATCGGATAGGCGCAGCGCATGTTGGCCGTCAGTGAATCGTCGGCAAAGTCCAGTTCGAGCGTTTCCTCGTCATAGACCATGTTCTCGATCACGGTGCCGAATTTCTCGGTCGTGGCGTAGATTTCCGGCTCTGCCTCGGGGTCGAGGTTGATGGTTTTGGCATAGCAGCCGCCCTCGAAGTTGAAGGTGCCGCGATCCGACCAGCCGTGTTCGTCATCGCCGATGAGCGTGCGGTTGGGATCGGCCGAAAGGGTGGTCTTGCCGGTGCCCGAAAGGCCGAAGAAGATGGCGGTGTCGACCGGGTTGCCGTTGGCGTGGTTGGCCGAGCAGTGCATCGGCATGATGCCTTTTTCGGGCAGCAGGTAGTTCAGGACCGAGAAGACCGATTTCTTGTTCTCGCCCGCGTATTCGGAATTGCCGATGAGGATCAGTTTGCGGTCGAAGTTGATGGCAATCACGGTTTCCGAGACACAGCCGTGCTTGGCGGGGTCGGCCTTGAAGCTGGGGCAGTTGATGACGGTGAAATCGGCAGTGAAGCTGTCGAGCGTCTCGCGCTCGGGACGGCGCAGCATGTGGCGGATGAAGAGGCCGTGCCATGCCAGTTCGGTAACCATGCGCATGTTGATCGAATGCGCGGGGTCGGCGCCGCCGACGAGATCCTGCACGAAGTAGTCGCGGCCCTGCATGTGGGCGAGCATGTCGGTATAAAGCTGGTCGAATGCCTCGGGTGTCATGGGCGCATTGTTGTCCCACCAGATATGCTCGGCCACGCTGTCGGTCTTGACGACGTGCTTGTCCTTGGGCGAGCGGCCGGTGAACTGGCCGGTGGAGACGAGGAAGGTGCCGCCCTTGCCCAGGCGGCCTTCGCCCTTGCGCAGGGCCTCTTCGATGAGGGCGGGTTCGATCAGGTTGTAGTGAACTTCGCCCAGTCCGGTGATGCCTTGATCCTCGAGGGTGAAGTTGGGGTTGACCCGTCCTGCTGACATGCTTGCGCTCCTTGAGTTCTGGCCGTCCGCCCTTTTGGCGGGGCTGGCCATGCAGGTCCGCCGAAATTGGCGGTAAGAAACCGGCCCGTACCGGCTGTTTCGCGGGCCTCATAACATGACGGTTTTATGATTGAACAGGACGCAAATGCACAGTTAGCGCAACCAAATCGGACGTTAGCGCCATCATGGGCGCGCTGCCGCCATGGTTCTGCAATCGCGGACTGGAAAAGTGAGTCAATTTAGCCATTCCTAAGACATTTTCGCGTCAGATAATCCGGAAAGCCCTGCTGATTCGCAGTTTGGGATTGATTAAAAAGGCGAAAACGGCTCATAGTATCGAAAAAAAGCAGGCAACCGAGCAGTACAAGGAAATCATAATGTCAAAAATCGCCCTTGTGGACGATGACAGAAATATTCTGACATCGGTATCCATGACCCTTGAGGCGGAAGGCTTCGAGGTCGAAACTTATAACGATGGTCAACAGGCTTACGAGGCCTTCACCAAGAAGCTGCCGGACATGGCGGTGCTGGACATCAAGATGCCCCGGATGGACGGGATGGACCTGTTGCAGCGGCTACGCCAGAAATCGGCGATGCCGGTCATTTTCCTGACCTCCAAGGACGACGAGATCGACGAGGTGCTGGGCTTGCGCATGGGCGCGGACGACTACGTGAAGAAACCGTTCAGCCAGCGTTTGCTGGTCGAGCGTATCCGCGCGCTGCTGCGCCGGCAGGATGCGGTTGACGGCAACGTGGTGGCCGAGACCGAGGACACCAAGGTGATCGAGCGCGGCGAGCTGCGCATGGACCCGCTGCGCCACGCGGTGGCGTGGAAGGGTCAGGACGTATCGTTGACCGTGACCGAATTCCTGCTGCTTCAGGCGCTGGCGCAACGGCCCGGTTTCGTGAAAAGCCGCGATCAGCTGATGGACGTGGCCTATGACGACCAGGTCTATGTTGACGATCGGACCATCGACAGCCACATCAAGCGCCTGCGCAAGAAACTGCGGATGGTGGACCCGGAGTTTTCGGCCATCGAAACGCTGTACGGGATCGGGTATCGGTACAACGAGGAATGATGGCCTGAAACATGGCATTGGCGGAGGGCTTCCAGGTGCGCGATCACTCGCTGAACGACGACGACGGCGTTGTCCTTGGCGATGATTTCGTGGCGCCTGAAAATGTCGTCGAGGAGGAGGTC
The DNA here is from genome assembly GCF_002917925.1 of Roseovarius confluentis. Taxonomy (GTDB): domain Bacteria; phylum Pseudomonadota; class Alphaproteobacteria; order Rhodobacterales; family Rhodobacteraceae; genus Roseovarius; species Roseovarius confluentis. The sequence continues at coordinate 182,815 of NZ_PPFE01000002.1, forward strand.
CGCAGGCGCCGCGCGCGGCGCGGCTACTTCTCGGGCGGCGGCGGATCCCTGACGCGCAAGATCATTACCTTCAACCTGATCGCGCTGAACGTGCTGGTCGCGGGAATCCTCTACCTCAATTCTTCGCGTGACGGGTTGGCGCAACAGCACGCCGACGGGTTGCAAAGCGACGTGGAACTGATTGCCGACGTGTTCGAGGCGCAACTGCCCGAAGGCGCGCCCGTCAGCCTCGTGGCGATGGACGGGCTGGACGTTGCGGGCACACTGGACGGGCTGGACGTGCAGCAGGGGGTCGAGGTGCTGGTCTATGACCGCGCGGCCCAGCTGGTGGGGCGGACCGAGGGCCACCTGCCGCGCCCGGGCGCGGATGTGCCGGACAAGCCCACGGTGATCACGGATGCGCTGAACCACGTGTGGAACTGGGTGTCGGCCCCGTTCTCGGCGATCCTGGTCAACGATACGGAAATCAGCGTCGAGACACTGGCACAGGGCCTTGTCGAGGACGCGCTGGAAGAGGGCACGCAGGTCGGCCGCGGCGATAATGACGGCTCGACCATATTCGCGGTGGCGACGCCGATCCTGCAGGGCGACAGGCCCGTGGGTGTTGTGGCGTTGTCCAGTGCCTCGGGCGAGATCGACAAGCTGAGCCGGATGGAGCGCGAGCGCGTCTTGCAGATGTTCCTGGTGGCGATACTGGTGTCTGTGGGCCTTTCGCTGATCCTGGCCTCGACCATCGCCAACCCGCTGGCGGAACTGGCCGCCGCCGCCGAAGTGGGCGGTGCGCGCAACCGCCATGGCGGCAACAATGGCGGCGGGCGCATCCGCATTCCCGATTTGACTGCGCGGCCCGACGAGATCGGGCGGCTTTCGGGCGCGTTGCGGGGCATGGTGACGGCGCTTTATCACCGGATCGACGGCAACGAGCAGTTCGCTGCGGACGTGGCGCACGAGATCAAGAACCCGCTGGCGTCCTTGCGCAGCGCAGTGGGCACGATGCGCGTGGCCAAGCGCGAGGATCAGCGCGAGAAACTGCTGAACGTGATCGAGCATGACGTGCGCCGCCTTGACCGGCTGGTCAGCGATATCTCGAACGCATCGCGGCTGGACAGCGAGCTGGTGCGCGAGGAGCAGGAGAGCTTTGACCTGATCCAGATGCTGGACAACCTGGCGCATTACCTGGGCGAACAGGCGCAGCAGAAGGGGGTCGAGTTCATCACCGATTTCCCGAAAGACCCGATTGTCATCATGGGGCTGGAAGCACGGCTGGCGCAGGTTTTCGTTAACCTGATTACCAATGCCATCTCGTTCTGCGAGGAAGGCGACGCCATTCGCCTGTGGGCCCGTAAACGCGATAACCGTATCGTTGTCGTGGTCGAGGATACTGGGCCGGGCATTCCCGAACAGGCGCTGACCAAGATCTTCAATCGCTTCTATTCACAACGCGACGCCAATGATTTCGGCAACAACTCGGGCCTTGGCCTGTCGATCTCGAAACAGATCGTCGAGGCGCATGAGGGCGTGATCTGGGCCGAGAACATTCGGCCCACGGATGCCGACATTACCTCGGACCCGTTGGGCGCGCGCTTTGTCGTGGGTCTGCCGGTCTGACGCGATGGGCGCGGCGCCTTCTTTGACAGCTCCCGGACCGCCGGAATGACGGGCGCGCAGATCCTTCACGCGACCACTGTTGCCATCGACGGCCGTGCCGTGCTGATCCGCGGCGCGTCGGGGAGTGGCAAGTCGGGGCTGGCGCTGCAACTTCTTGCAATGGGTGCGGAACTGGTGTCGGACGACCGCACGGTGGTGTGGGCCGACGACGAAACGCTCTGGGCCGATGCGCCGGACACGATCCGCGGCAAGATCGAAGCGCGCGGCGTGGGCATCCTGCGCAGTGCTGCGGCGGGGCGTTGCGCGGTTGCGCTCGTGGTCGACATGGACGAGGTTGAAACCGAGCGTCTTCCCGAGGCCCGAGAGACGCGGCTCATGGGCATACCCTTGCCTGTTATTAACAAATCCGAGAGCGCCCATTTTCCTGCCGCCGTGGCAGTATATCTAAGAGGCGAACGCCTGGAATGAGGCTGGAATGAGGAGTGGCCCGCGATGCCGGCAGGCCCGATAAGCAACAGACTGGTTCTGGTGACCGGCCCGTCGGGTGCCGGGCGCACCACGGCGATCCGTGCTTTGGAGGACATGGGGTTCGAGGCCATCGACAACCTGCCGCTGTCCCTCTTGCCGCGACTGATCGAGGGCAATGGGCCGGACAAGCCGCTGGTGCTGGGCGTGGACACGCGCAACCGGGATTTCTCGACCAATGCGCTGATCGAGGTGATCGACACGCTGAGCGCGGATGCGACGGTGCATTTGCAGGTGCTTTATCTCGACAGCAGCGCCGAGGTGCTGACGCGGCGATTTTCCGAGACGCGCAGGCGGCACCCGTTGGCCCCGGCGGAGACGCCGGATGCTGGGATCGCGCGGGAGTTCGACCTGCTGGGCCCGATCCGGGCGCGGGCGGATATCCTGATCGACACGTCGGAATTGTCGCCGCACGATTTACGCGCGGAATTGTCGCGCTGGTTCGCGCCGGGCGATGGCGGGCAGATGTCGGTCTCGGTTCAGTCGTTTTCCTACAAGCGCGGGCTGCCGCGTGGCCTGGACATGGTGCTGGATTGCCGGTTCCTGCGAAACCCCTATTGGGAGGCCAGCCTGCGCGGATTGACCGGGCAGGACGCGCTGGTGCGGGCCTATGTGGGCGATGACCCGATGTTCGAAGGCTTCGCCGCGCGGGTCGGTGACCTGGTGCGGCAGTTGCTGCCGGCCTACAAGGCAGAGGGCAAGGCCTATCTGGCGATCGGCTTTGGCTGTACCGGCGGGCAGCACCGCAGCGTCACGATGGCAGAAACCTTGTCCGAGTCCCTTGCAGAGGCAGGCTGGCAGGTGTCTATAAGGCATCGCGAACTGGAACGGCGCGGCTTGCTTGCGCCGTCTGGCCCCGGCGAAAAGACCGAGGCGAAGCAGAAAGGAGACATCGGGGCGTGATCGGGATCGTGATCGTGGCGCATGGCGGGCTGGCCCAGGGCTATCTGAAGGCGATAGAGCATGTCGTCGGTGGGCAGTCGGGTATTCAGGCCATCCCGATCGAGGGTGATTTCGACCGGTCCGAAAAGCAGGATGAGATCTGCCGCGCCGCCGACGAGGTGGATACCGGCGACGGCGTTCTGATCGTGGTGGACATCTTCGGCGCGTCGCCGGCGAACCTGTCGCTCAAGGCGTGCCAGCCCGAGAACCGCCGCATCCTGTACGGGGCGAACCTGCCGATGCTGCTGAAGCTGGCCAAGAGCCGCGATCTGTCGGTGCCCGAGGCCGCCCGCGCCGCCCTGGATGCAGGGCGCAAGTATATCGACAGTCACTCCCCGTAATGTGGGCCGGACAAAGAAAGACCAAGACCGAAATGACAGACACCGTCACGCGCGAGATCGAGATCGTCAACGAGAAGGGCCTGCACGCGCGTGCGGCGGCCAAGCTGGTGGAGGTGGTCGAGGGATTCGACGCGCAGGCCGAGGTCAGCCATGATGGCCAGACCACGGGCGCGGACAGCATCATGGGTCTTTTGATGTTGGCAGCGTCGCGTGGAACGACTATTGACGTGCGAGCCTGGGGGCCCGACGCCGAGGCGCTGGCGGATGCCGTGAGCGCGTTGGTGGCCGACCGGTTCGGCGAGGACATGTAGGCGCGCTATGCGCGGCGGGACGGGAACAGACCACGTGGCGGAAAAGGCGCAGGATCAAAGCGGCGACGGATCGCCCGGGTCGGTCAATTTCACGAAATATGACCGGCGCAGCCTGACCTATGCCAACTCTTTTGACAGTCCCGGCACGGCCTTCACCATACGGGCGGTCGAATGGTTCACCGGCAAGCTGACGATCATCAAGATGATCCGGGAGTTCGAGAAAAAGGGCGCCCCCACGGGACAGCCCTTCTGGCGCGCGGCGCTCGATACGATGGGCATCCCGCTGCTGACCCCGCAGGAGCAGATCGACAATATCCCCGAGACCGGCCCGGTGGTGATCGTTGCGAACCACCCGCACGGGCTGGTGGACGGAATGATCCTGGCCGACCTGATCGGGCGGCGGCGCACCGATTACAAGATCCTGACACGGGCGCTGTTGACCGGGATCGACGAGGTGGCGGCGTCCTACATGATCTCGGTGCCATTCCCGCACGAGCCGGACGCGCAGCGCAAGTCGGTGGAGATGCGGGCCAAGGCGATGGCGCATCTGAAGGAGGGCGGCGCGATCAGCGTGTTCCCGTCGGGTGTGGTGGCGTCGTCCGACAGCCTGTTCGGGCCCGTGAGGGAGCGTGAATGGAACGTCTTCACCGCGCAGATGATCCGACGGTCGGGCGCGACGGTTGTGCCGATCTATTTCCCGGGCGCCAATTCGCGCGCCTACCAGATGGCCAATTGCATTTCGCCGACCCTGCGCCAGAGTCTTTTGCTGCACGAGGTGGTGCGGGGCTGCAATCACCCGCAAAAGCCCGTGGTGGGGCCGCCGATCACGCAAGAGCAGATGGAGCTTTTGGACAAGGACCCGCGCGGGTTCATGGCGTGGTTGCGCGAGCATACCCTGAGCCTGGGCGGGGGGTGACGTTCAGGAAGGTGGGTTTCACCCACCCTACGCGACGGAGCAGCGCGTGGGTTATCACCTACCCTACGACGGCGTGCCGGAGTCGCTTGGGTCTTCAGCCTCGTCAGCGGGTCGGGACCGGTTCCTCGCCGCGATAATCGTAGAAGCCGCGGCCGGTCTTGCGGCCGAGCCAGCCGGCCTCCACATATTTCGTCAGCAGCGGGCAGGGGCGGTACTTGGTGTCCGCGAGCCCGTCATGCAGCACGTTCATGATGGCAAGGCAGGTGTCCAGCCCGATGAAATCGGCCAGTTCCAGCGGGCCCATCGGATGGTTCGTGCCGAGTTTCATCGAGGTGTCGATGGAAATGACCGAGCCGACGCCCTCGTAGAGCGTGTAGACCGCCTCGTTGATCATCGGCATGAGGATGCGGTTGACGATGAAGGCGGGGAAATCCTCGGAACTGGCGGCGGTCTTGCCGAGATTTTCGACCACGGCGAGGCAGGCGTCGTAGGTGGGTTTGTCGGTGGCGATGCCGCGGATCAATTCGACCAGTTGCATGACCGGCACCGGATTCATGAAGTGAAAGCCCATGAATTTCTCGGGGCGGTCGGTGCGGCTGGCAAGCCGTGTGATCGAGATCGACGAGGTGTTCGACGTCAGGATCGTGTCGGGGCCGAGATGCGGGACGAGATCCTCGAAGATGGCCTGTTTGACGGTCTCGCGCTCGGTGGCGGATTCGACGACGAGGTCGGTGGCGCCAAGCTCCGGCAGGTCGAGCGTGGTGGTGATGCGCGACAGCGCGGCGTCGCGGTCCTCGGCCGTCATCTTGTCGCGGCTGACCATGCGGTCCATGTTGGACTTGATCACGCCGACGCCCTTGTCCAGCGCCTCCTGATTGATGTCGTTGAGCAGGACATCATAGCCCGCGACGGCCATCACATGCGCGATTCCGTTGCCCATCTGTCCGGCGCCGACGACGCCCACCTTGCGGATGTCCATGCAGGTCCCTTTCGCTTTTGCGACACCATATGCCCCGTGCCGCGGGCGCTGCAAGGGAAAGCGGCCGTTAAAATTGTAGTCGATTTGCGCCTTTAACGGAATCGCAAGGCCTGCGGCCCAAAGCTGGCAATTGGGTGAGCTGAATGAGGTAGGCGTGATGTCCTTTCATGGCGAGGGCCGCTGGAATGCGGCGCCGGAGGCGTGCCGTTACGGGGCGTCGAAGCTGGCGTTTCGGGGGCCGAAGCGGAGCCTGAAGAGTGAGTACGTGGCGTTCATCGGCGGAACGGAGACCTATGGCAAGTTCGTCAGCCGGCCTTTCGCGCAAGCCGTCGAGGCGGCGACGGGCGTGGCATGTGTCAACCTCGGCCAGCCCAACGCTGGGATCGACGTGATGCTGGGCGACCCGGGGCTGGCACGGATCGCGTGGGGGGCGTCGGCGGTGGTGTTGCAGGTGCCGTGTGCGGCGAACCTGTCGAACCCGTTCTACAAGGTGCATTCGCGACGCAACGATCGCTTTCTGCGGGCCGAGCCGTCTTTGCAGGGCTTGTTCGCAGAGGTGGATTTCACCGAGTTCAGCTTTACGCGGCATATGCTGATGCATCTGCGGACGGTGTCGCCGGAACGGTTCGGGGTGCTGCGGCAAGGACTGGCGCAGGCCTGGGACGCGGGAATGCGGCGGCTGATCGCGGAAATCCGGACGCCGGTGGTCCTGTTGTGGTTTTCCGAGCGCGCCCCGGAGCAGGATGATGACACGGTCGAGACACGGTGCGAGCCGGTGCTGGTGGGGCGCGAGATGCTGGCGGGTTTGCAGAGCCACGTGGTGGCGGTTGTGGAGGCCGGCGACATGGCGTGGGGCGGTCAGGGCGCGGGGTGTCACCCACCCTACGCGGCGGGGCGCAAAGAGGACGTGCCTCGGACCCTGCCGGGTCAGGCGGCGCATGACGCGGTGGCGGAGGCGTTGATCCCCGTGTTGGCGGGGGTCTTGGATCCGTGAAAGTTTGAACGGGCCGGTCGCGCGAGGGTTTTCACCCACCCTACACGTGCCCAAAACGAAAAGACCCGCCACGAGGGCGGGTCAATTCGGTGTCATATGCGGTACGGTTCAGCCGAGTTTCTCGGTCAGTTCCGGCACGGCGGTGAAGAGATCGGCCACGAGGCCGTAATCGGCGACCTGAAAGATCGGCGCTTCTTCGTCCTTGTTGATGGCGACGATGACCTTGGAGTCCTTCATGCCCGCAAGGTGCTGGATCGCGCCCGAAATGCCGACGGCGATGTAGAGATCCGGCGCCACGACCTTGCCGGTCTGCCCGACCTGCCAGTCGTTGGGGGCATAGCCCGAGTCCACGGCCGCACGGGACGCGCCAACGGCGGCGCCCAGCTTGTCGGCGAGGTTCTCGATCAGGGCGAAGTTCTCTTCCGATCCGATGCCACGGCCGCCGGAGACGACGACGCCCGCCGAGGTCAGCTCGGGGCGGTCGGATTCGGCAACCTTGTCCTCGACCCATTCCGACAGGCCGGGGTTGTCGGCGGCGGAGATGGTCTCGACCGAGGCCGAGCCGCCGTCGCCGGCGGCGTCGAAGGTGGAGGTGCGGAAGGTGACGACCTTCTTGGCATCCGAGGATTTCACCGTCTGGACCGCGTTGCCGGCGTAGATCGGACGCTCGAACGTGTTGGCGTCGACCACGCCCGAGGCGTCGGAGATCACCATGACGTCCAGCAGTGCGGCCACGCGGGGCATCACGTTCTTGGCGTCGGTGGTGGCAGGCGCCACGATATGTTCGTAATCGCCCGCGAGCGACACGATCAGCGCGGCGGTGGATTCCGCCAGGCGGTGGCCCAGCGAGGCGTCCTCGGCCACGAGGACCTTGGAAACACCGTCGATCTTGGCGGCGGCGTCACCCGCGGCGGCGGCGGAGCCCCCGGCACAGAGCACGGTCACGTCGCCCAGCTTGGAGGCGGCGGTGACGGCCTTGGCGGTGGCGTCGAGCGCCAGTTCGCCGTCGTTCACTTCGGCAAGTAGAAGTACAGACATTACACGGCCCCCGCTTCTTTGAGTTTGGCGACAAGTTCATCGACCGATCCGACCATTTCGCCGGCCTTGCGGGCCTCGGGCTCTTCGGTCTTGACGATTTCGAGGCGCGGCGCGACGTCGACGCCGTAATCGGCGGCGGTTTTCTCGTCGAGCGGCTTTTTCTTGGCCTTCATGATGTTGGGCAGCGACGCATAGCGCGGCTCGTTCAGGCGCAGGTCGACGGTGACGATCGTGGGCATCTTGACCTTGATCGTCTGCAGACCGCCATCGACCTCGCGGGTGATGACGGCGTGGTCGTCCGCGACATCCAGCGACGAGGCGAAGGTGCCCTGGCTCCAGCCCAGGAGGGCAGAAAGCATCTGGCCGGTGGCATTCATGTCGTTGTCGATCGCCTGTTTGCCGGCAATCACGAGGCCGGGCTCTTCTTCCTTGACGACGGCGGCAAGGATCTTGGCGACGGCGAGCGGCTCGATGTCGGTGTGCACGTCATCGGCGGCCTCGACCAGGATGGCGCGGTCGGCGCCCATGGCCAGCGCGGTGCGCAGGGTTTCCTGCGCTTGCTTGACGCCGATGGAGACGGCGACGACCTCGTCGGCTTTGCCGGCCTCTTTCAGGCGGATGGCCTCTTCGACGGCGATCTCGTCAAAGGGGTTCATCGACATTTTGACATTGGCAAGATCGACGCCCGATCCGTCCGCCTTGACGCGGACCTTCACGTTGTAGTCGATCACGCGTTTGACAGGCACGAGCACCTTCATCGGCATGGTCTCCCTAAAAAATTGCGCAGAGCCGCTGTGATACGACCCCGCCCCTTGCTCTGGGGCGTTAGATACAGAACTGTTAGCCGGGGAAACAGGGTAAAATCGTCACGTTTCCGACTTGCGACGTCGCGTTTCCGGTGCGGTATGGGGAATCTGCGCGCAAAGCGGGGGCGTCAGGGCGTAATGCCGTGTTTCTGGGCCAGTTCGTGCAGCACCGATTCCTCGGGCGGGGTGCCGTTGAAGCGGTTCTGGAGCCGTTCGCGCACGCGGCGGCCGTAGAAATGGATGGAAACGGTGTCGTCCTTCACCTTTTTCCAGACCTTCCACGCCGCGCGGAAATAGATGCGCCGGTCTTCGAACAGCACGGGATAGAGCACGTGCGGGTCCAGCGCATGCTTGAACTCGTCGTTCTTGTGCAGGAAATGCGACAGCGCCTTGGGGCCCCACGCGCCCCACGGCATTTCGGAAACATGCATCGGGTCGCCAGCCTCGGCACGGGCGCGCATTTCTTCCTTGTGGCGCGGCATCATCCAGGGCGGAATGGCGTATTCGTCTTCGCAAAACTCGATCAGGCTTTGCAGTGAGGGGGAGGAAGCGGGCAAGGCCATCACGCCGTTGGCGACGACCTTTTCGTTCTCGCGCCCGAAGAAGAAGCCGTCCTTGGGAATGAAGGGCTTGAGGCAGTAGGCGTCGGTGTCGGACCAGATGATGCCGTCGTTCTTTGCCAAAAGGTGATAGCGGAACTTGTCGGCGTGAATGGCCGGGCTGCCGGTGCGTTCGTGTCGCACGATCGTGTCGGGGTCGGGCAGGATATCAGAGGCCGGTGCCAGTTCGACGCCTTTCGGGCAATCCTCGACGCCGTGGTAGGAGAACATCACAACCGGGTGCCCGGCATCGACAAAGGACGTAACGCAAAGCCGTTCGATGAAGCCCAGCGGCGGGCCGTCCCAGAACATGGCGATGGTGGGCAGGGACATGGACCTCTCCTTGCTGCTCGGGCCGGGCGTTGGATCGCCCGGCATTTGCGCGTCAGGATGTCACTACTGCCCGGTGTGCGCCAGTTATTTCAGCGGTTGGCGCCGGGGGTCCAGAGCACGTCGTCGCGGCCCGAATCGTTGGCCATGCGGGCGGCGACGAAGAACCAGTCGCTGAGGCGGTTGAGGTATTTGACCGCCGCGGGATTGACGTGTTCCATCGTTGCGAGTTCCACCGAAAGCCGCTCGGCGCGGCGCGAGACGGTGCGGCAGAGATGCAGATGCGCCGAGAGCGCCGAGCCGCCGGGCAGGATGAAGCTGCGCAGGGGTTCGAGCACCTTGTTCATCGTGTCGATCTCGGTCTCAAGGCGTGTAACCTGGCTGTCGACCATGCGCAGCGGCGTGAATTCGGCCTTGTCGTCGTTTTCCATGTCCGGGCGGCAGAGATCTGCGCCGAGATCGAACAGGTCGTTCTGGATGCGCGACAGGGCGGCGTCGGTTTCGCCCTCGGCGTGCAACCGGGCAAGGCCGACGGTGGCATTCACCTCGTCCACGGTGCCGTAGGCGGTGACACGCATGGAGTGCTTGGCCACGCGAGAGCCGTTGCCGAGCGCGGTTTCACCGTGATCGCCGGTCTTGGTGTAGATCTTGTTGAGAACGACCATGTTCATTCACCTCCCATTTGGCGGCGGATATAGACGAAAAGCAGGATGAGGACCACCGCGACGAACTGTGCGATGATGCGCCAGCGCATGAACTTGTTCGAGCGCTTGGCGTTGTCGATGCCTTCCTTGCCGAAGTTCGAGATGCCCAGGATGAGGACGACGGCGACGACGCCGCAGGCGAGTGCGACAAGGATGAAAAGGGGGTCGTTGAGCATGTGGGACTCTTGGTTTTTCCGGTCAGGGGCGGAGGTAGCCCGTCTGTGTCAAAAGGCGAATGGGGTATGGTGACGCGGGGCCGCTTACCCGCCGTTCCGGGCCGTCTTGCTACAGTTTTGCCTGTATCCAGTCGAGGGCGCTGGTGGGCAGGATGCGTCGCAGAATGTCCAGAAGGTAGGTCGGCGTGGTGACGAAGTAGCGCGGCCTGGGGCGTGGTGACTCCAGCGCGTGGATCAGCTTTTTCGTGACGGCGGGGGCGGGCAATTCGAACGTGTCTGGACCGCTGCTTGTGTAGAGGCGCGGTATGAGGCGTTTTTCGTAGAGCGACCGGGCGGGCGCGTTTTCCCAGTCGATCCAGCGTTCGAAATGCGGGATCGAGTTGACGCGGATCTTGGAGGTGACGGGCCCGGGTTCGATCAGGACGATATGGATGGGCGTGTCGCGCATCTCGATCCGCATGGTGCTGGTCAGTCCTTCGAGCGCGTGCTTGGTTGCATTGTAGGCGCCGCGCATCCTCAGGGTGGCGAAGCCCAGCACCGAGGAGTTCTGCACGATGCGGCCATGCCCTTGGGCCCGCATCACCGGGATCACTTGCCGCGTGAGGTCGTGCCACCCGAAGAAGTTGGCCTCGAATATATCGCGCAGGGCGTCGGTGGGCAGGTCCTCGACCATCCCGGGGCAGCCGAAGGCCCCGTTGTTGAACAGCGCATCGAGCGTGCCGCCGGTGGCCTCGAGCACCTCGGCCAGCCCGGAGGTGATCGTGTCGGGCTGTTGGTAGTCTATGAGGGGGCTGTCGAAGCCTTCGGCCCGCATCCGCGCGCAGTCCTCTTCCTGTCGGCAGGAGGCGAAAACACGCCAGCCGCGGGCCCGCATGCCGTGCGCCGCGTCGTAGCCGATGCCCGACGAACAGCCGGTAATAAGAAGAGATTTCCGCGTCATGGCCGGACCTTGGCGCGGTCCGGTGCTATATGCAATCGCTTTGAGTGGAAATCACCGAGCCGGCGCGCTGACGAGCCAGTCGGCCATCCAGCCGGTTTCGCCGGTGTCGAGAACCTCGAGTTCAAGCCAGCCGTTGGCCGCCGTGCCGAGCACGGCCACTTCGACACCTTCGGCAAGATTGCCGACGCGGGCGAAATCCGTGCCGGGACCGCCGCGCATGTTGGCGGAAGTGGCGGTCACGTAGCGGATGTCGCCGCTGGTCATGCCGGAGCGCGCCGTGCGCGCCGCGGCTTCGGCCTGCTTGCGCAGCTCGGCTTGCGAGGCTTGATGCTCAAACAGTTCAATGGCGCCGGGCCAATGTTTCTTGACCTCGTCCGCCGCAGCGCCGCCTTCGTCAAGAGCGGCAAGCACGGCGTTGTCCTCGTCGCTGCTTTCCGTCAGGAAACGGGCCTTGTCTTCCACCCGCTCGGTGCGGGCGGTTTCCTGCGCCGACCCGGCTTCGGACATGTCGCTGAGCGAGGCAAGGGTGATCTGAAAACGCTCGGGCTTGTCTTGCTCGGGCAGGTCGATGACCTCCGGCTCGACAGGTTCGGCCGGTTCGGCAGGTTGCGCGTCGGCGACGGTTGTCTCGGGCTCCGGGGCGTTCGCCTGGGCCTGGATGGAATTGTCACGCGGAGCGTAATCGGCGCCGCCGCTCATCTCCCAGAAGGCGAAGCCAAGAAATGCAAAAGTTACCAAAATGAAGCGCCACATTGCGCGAATCCCCCGGGGCAGCAAAGTCAATTTCTTGTTATAGAACACAAGTTACACGATTCGGTTCCCACCGGCATGGGAAAAGGTGCGGAATCTTCCCAACCTGTGCTTTACCTGTGCAAATGCGGGGGGTATCACAGCATCTATGAATGATTTGGTCGATGACCCCAACATAGGCCCCGAGAGCGGGGGCGATGCCGTGGCGGAGCCGCTGCGCCGGGCGATCGGCGAGCGCTATCTGACCTATGCGCTGTCGACGATCATGCACCGGGCGTTGCCGGACGCGCGCGACGGGTTGAAGCCGGTCCACCGGCGGATCCTGTTCGCCATGCGCGAGCTGCGGCTGAGCGCCAGCGGGGGCTTTCGGAAATCCGCGAAAATCAGCGGCGACGTGATGGGCAACTATCACCCCCATGGCGATGCCGCGATCTATGACGCGATGGCGCGTCTGGCGCAGGATTTCAACGTCCGCTACCCGCTGGTCGACGGGCAGGGCAACTTCGGCAATATCGACGGCGACAACCCGGCCGCCAGCCGCTACACCGAGGCACGGCTGACCATCGTGGCGGAGGCCCTGCTGGAAGGGCTGAACGAGAACGCGGTCGATTACCGGGACAATTACGACGGCACGTTGACCGAGCCTGTGGTGCTGCCGGCGCAGTTTCCGAACCTGCTGGCCAACGGGTCGAGCGGCATCGCGGTGGGCATGGCGACGAACATCCCGCCACACAACATCGCGGAGCTGGTGGATGCCTGCCTGCACCTGATCAAGACGCCGGATGCGCGGGACGACACGCTGTTGAACTACGTGCCGGGGCCGGATTTTCCCACGGGGGGCATCATCGTGGAGCCGCCTGAGGCGATCGCGCAGGCCTATCGCACGGGCAAAGGCGGGTTCCGGCTGCGGTGCCGCTACGAGGTAGAGGACCTTGGCCGGGGACAGTGGCAGATCGTGGTCACGGAAATCCCCTATCAAGTGCAGAAGTCCAAGCTGATCGAGAAGCTGGCGGAGGTTATCCAGACCAAGAAGGTGCCGATCCTGGCCGATGTGCGAGACGAGAGCGCGGACGACATCCGCGTGATCCTGGAGCCGCGGTCCAAGAACGTGGACCCAGAGGTGCTGATGCAGTCATTGTATCGCAACTCGGATCTCGAAGTGCGGTTCAGCCTGAACATGAACGTGCTGGTGGACGGGGTGACGCCCAAGGTCTGCAGCCTGAAGGAAGTGCTGCGCGCCTTCCTCGATTTCCGGCGCGAGGTTTTGATCCGGCGCAGCGAGCACCGGATGGAGAAGATCGACCACCGGCTGGAGGTGCTGGAAGGGCTGATCGTGGCCTTCCTGAACCTCGACCGGGTGATCGACATCATTCGCTATGACGACGACCCCAAGGCGGCGCTGATGCGCGAGGATTGGGGGCGGGAGTTCACTCGCGCCAAGGACGAGGCGGATTACGTGCCGCCGGCCGAGGGGGGCGAGGACGGGCTGACCGAGGTCCAGGCCGAGGCGATCCTGAACATGCGGCTGCGCAGCTTGCGGCGGCTGGAAGAGATCGAACTGGTCAAGGAGCGTGACGCGCTGATGGAAGAGCGCGCCGGGCTGGAGGACCTGCTGGACAGCGAAAGCCTGCAGTGGGACGCGATCTCGGACCAGCTGAAGGACGTGAAGAAGAAATTCGGCAAGGACTATGAGGGCGGCGCGCGCCGGACCACCTTTGCCGAGGCGGGCGAGGTCGAGGATGTGCCGTTGGAGGCGATGATCGACCGCGAGCCGATTACGGTGGTCTGTTCCAAGATGGGGTGGATCCGGGCCATGTCGGGGCATATCGACCTGGACCGCGAGCTGAAATTCAAGGACGGGGACGAAGGGCGGTTCATCTTCCATGCGGAGACCACCGACCGACTGTTGGTCTTTGGCACGAACGGGCGGTTCTACACGCTGAGTGCCGCCAACCTGCCCGGGGGGCGCGGGATGGGCGAGCCATTGCGCCTGATGGTGGACCTGCCGAACGAGTCCGACATCGTGGCAATCTTCATCCACAAACCGGGGCGTAAACTGCTGGTGGCGTCCTCGGCGGGTGACGGGTTCATCGTGCCCGAGGACGAGGTCGTGGCGCAGACACGGTCGGGCAAGCAGGTGCTGAACGTGCGCGACGGTGTGCGGGCACAGGTGTGCCAGGCGGTCACGGGCGATCACGTGGCCTGCGTGGGCGAGAACCGCAAGGTGCTGATCTTCCCGCTGGACGAGTTGCCCGAGATGGGCCGCGGCAAGGGCGTGCGGCTGCAGAAATACAAGGATGGCGGTCTGTCCGATGCGACGACCTTCACGCTGGCCGAGGGGCTGAGCTGGCTCGATCCCGCCGGGCGCACACGGACCGAGACCGCGCTGGAGGAATGGACGGCGCGGCGCGCGGGCGCGGGGCGCATGGCACCAAGAGGCTTTCCGCGTAACAACCGTTTCACCTGAGATTGATTTGTCGTGTGCGGGGGGTACCGCCTAGCTTGCTTGCGGATGCATGCGAGGAGGATGGAAATGCTTTGGACACGACGGGTATTGATCGCAAGCGGCGCTGCGGCACTGCTGGCACGGCCCGGGGTGGCCGACGAGCCGCGCTGGTACCAGAACCGGGCCTATGCTGCAGACGGCGCAGACGTCGTGGCCTATTTCGGGCTGGAACCGGGTGCGAACGGGGTGGCCGGATCGGATGAGTTCGTGACCGAGTGGAGCGGCGCGAAGTGGCGCTTTTCGTCTGCCGCGAACCAGGCGGCGTTCGAGGCGAACCCGCAGAAATACGCGCCGCAGTTTGGCGGCTATTGCTCCTGGGCAGTGTCGCAGGGCTACACCGCGCATGGCGACAAGGATGCCTGGACGGTGCATCAGGGCAGGCTTTACCTCAATTACAACAAGTCGGTGCGCCAACGATGGTCGGGGGACATCCCGGGCAACGTGTCGAAAGGCGAGGCGAACTGGTCGAAGGTCTTGGGTGGTTAGCGTGGCCGCGCGTGGGTTTTCGTCCACCAAAGGTGGGTTTTCACCCACCCTACGATGCGTGACGAAGGTCAGGCGACAGAGGCCGGTTGCGGCGCTGAGACCGGCTCGGCCTCGAGCCAGACGCCGCCTTCGGGGCGGAGGGTCAGGATCATCACCGGGTCGGGATTGCGGCCCGCGACGGGGGTGAAACGGAAGCGGTTCAGCAACGTGCCAAGGATGATCACCGCCTCTTGCAGCGCGAAGCTGGCGCCGATGCAGATGCGGGGGCCGTCTCCGAACGGAAGGTAGGCGTAGCGTTCCACGGATTTGCGATCCGCAAAGCGGTCGGGCCGAAAGGCGTCGGGATCCTCCCAGAGCATGTGATGGCGGTGAAGCGCATATATGGGCAGGATCACCGTGTCGCCCTTGCGGATCTCGCGCCCGCAGAGTGTATCATTTGCCATGGCCGTGCGGGAAACCATCCCGGCAGGCGGATAGAGGCGCAGGGCCTCTTCGATGATCTGGCGCATGAAAGGGAGCTTTTCCACATGCTCGCCGGTAACCGGGCCGTCGCCGCAGATCTCGCGCAATTCGGCGCGGGCGCGGTCCTGCACGTCCTGGTCGAAGGCGCAAAGATAGAGCGACCATCCAAGGGCGAGCGCCGTCGTCTCGTGGCCCGCGACAATGAAGGTCAGCAGGTTGTCGCGCAGCTCGGCGGTGTTCATCTGGCGCTTGGTCTTGGGGTCCTCGCCTTCCATCAGCAGGTCGAGAAGGTCCGGCACGCCATCGGGGCCACGCTGGCGGCGGGCCTCGATCGCCTCGTCGGCGATGCGGCGCATGTCGCCCACGGCGTTGCGGGAAAAGATCAGGCGGCCGGGGCGCGGTACCCAGTCGGGCGCGCCCAGCACATCGAGCAGGGAAATCTTCCCAGCTTCGGAGATATAGGCGTCGATGCCGCGATGGACCGCGTCGGCGTCGAACATGCCGTCGCCGGAAAAGGTGACGTCGGCGATGACGTCGAAGGTCGTGCGCACCATGTCGGCGGCCATGTCGATGGCGCGGGGGCCGGCCTGGGCCACGCGGTCGGCGCTGCGCTGGGCGGCGGCGGTCATGATCGGCGCAAGGTTCATCACGTTGCGGTGCGAGAACACCGGTGCGGCCGTGCGCCGCTGCCAGCGCCAATGCGCGCCCTCGGCAATGAAGAGGGAGTCGCCGATGGCCGGTTTCAGAAGGTTCTTGGTGACAAGCGACTTGGGATAGGTCTCCACCCGCTCCAGCAGCATTTCGCGGATCGCGCCGGGGTCCATCACCATGTGCCAGCGCTTGCCGGTGCGGCCTGACACCATGGGCTGGCGGGTGGCAAGCTCGGGGATGATGCTGAGCACGTTGCGCCGCGCCGCGCCGAGACTGCCGAGAATGCCCATCGGCTCGGTGACGAGGGGCACTTTGACGGGGGTGTCGGCGTGGGACATGGGGACTCCGGTTCTGTCTACGTTAAACATAGGCGCGCCAGGGGCAGGCGGCAAACCGGCGGCGGAAATCTGCGGCAATATGGGGCAGGGCGGGAATTGCCAGCGCCGGGCGGTCTTGCTATCGCTGAAAGTGGACGGATCCGGGGGGCGGGGATGCTGCGAATACTGGCTTTGGGGTTGATGATTGCCGGCGTGGCGGCCTGTACACGGGTGGATGACCTGGGCGATGCGCCGGTCTACCTGGGCAATTTTCATCTCGGGCATAACGTGGTGGCGGCGCCCAACCTGCAGAAAGGGCCGCTGTCGCGCGAGGCCAGCAAGGCGGCGTGGATCGCGGCGATGACAGAGGCGGTGGATAAACGGTTCTCGCGGCAGGAGGGCACGCGGCTATATCACCTGGGCATCACGCTGGAGGCCTATGTTCTGGCGCGCGCCGGCATCCCGGTTGTGGCGGCGCCGAAGTCGGTGCTCGTGCTGAAGGTCACGGCCTGGGACGACGCCAAACAGGCCCGGCTGAACGAGACGCCGGAACTGATTACCGTGATCGAGAGCCTGTCGGGCGATACGGTCGTGGGTTCGGGCCTGACGCGGACGGCGGAGGAGCAGATGCAGGTGTTGACGCAAAAGGCGGCCAAGCTGATCGAGAACTGGCTGGTGCGGCAGAACAATGCCGAGGGCTGGTTCGAGGATGATGGCCGGCCCGCCCGGTCCAAGGCCAAGGCTCGCGCTGCGGAAGCGCGCGCAGCGGCCTCGGAAGAGGAGCGGATGCAGGCGGCGGCCAAGGCGGCGTTGAAAAAGGCCGACGCGCAGGCGGCGCAGTAGCCCGTCTCCTGTGCCTGTGTCATCCCTGCCTGCGCGGGCGTCGGAAAGACGCATGAACCGCTTGATTTTCCCGGTTGAAGCCAATAAATCCGCGGCCAGTAGCAATTCGGGCCGCGACAGGCCCCCAATAGGATAAGGCGCCCACGAGATGGCAAAGGAAAAGTTTGACCGTTCGAAACCGCACGTGAACATCGGGACCGTTGGTCACGTTGACCACGGCAAGACGACGCTGACGGCGGCGATCACGAAGTATTTCGGTGACTTCCGCGCGTATGACCAGATCGACGGTGCGCCGGAAGAGAAAGCGCGCGGGATCACGATCTCGACCGCGCACGTTGAATACGAGACCGAGAACCGTCACTACGCGCACGTGGACTGCCCCGGCCACGCCGACTACGTGAAGAACATGATCACGGGCGCCGCCCAGATGGACGGCGCGATCCTGGTGGTGAACGCGGCCGACGGCCCGATGCCGCAGACCCGCGAGCACATCCTGCTGGCGCGTCAGGTGGGCGTGCCCGCGCTGGTGGTGTTCATGAACAAGGTCGACCAGGTCGATGACGAGGAACTGCTGGAGCTGGTCGAGATGGAAATCCGCGAGCTTCTGAGCTCGTACGACTTCCCCGGCGACGACATTCCGATCATCGCGGGCTCGGCGCTGGCGGCGATGGAAGGCAACAACCCGGAGATCGGCGAAGAGAAGATCCGCGAGCTGATGGCGGCTGTCGACGACTACATCCCGACGCCCGAGCGCGCCGTGGACCAGCCGTTCCTGATGCCGGTCGAGGACGTGTTCTCGATCTCTGGCCGCGGCACGGTTGCCACGGGCCGGATCGAGCGTGGCCTGATCAAGGTCGGCGAAGAGATGGAGATCGTGGGCCTGAACAAGAACAAGAAGACGACCTGCACCGGCGTCGAGATGTTCCGCAAGCTTCTGGACCAGGGCGAGGCCGGCGACAACGTTGGTCTGCTGCTGCGCGGTATCGAGCGTGACGGTGTGGAGCGCGGCCAGGTGCTGTGCAAGCCCGGTTCGGTTAACCCGCACACGAAGTTCGAGGCCGAGGCGTACATCCTGACGAAGGAAGAGGGTGGCCGTCACACGCCGTTCTTCGCCAACTACCGTCCGCAGTTCTACTTCCGCACGACGGACGTGACGGGCACGGTGACGCTGCCCGAGGGCACGGAGATGGTGATGCCGGGTGACAACCTGAAGTTCGAGGTCGAGCTGATCGCGCCGATCGCGATGGAAGACGGCCTGCGCTTCGCCATCCGCGAAGGCGGCCGCACCGTCGGCGCCGGCGTCGTGTCGAAGATCGTAGAGTGATCTGAGGCAAAGCTGAAAGTACAAGGCGGGGGAAATCTTTCCTCCGCCTTTTTTGCGTTTGATGTAATTATTCAAACACTTTGAAACTTCAGATGAGACTCGACTGTGTTTGAAAAACTAAAGGCCGCGGTTCTATTGCTCGCTACTACAACTTTTCCTGCGATCAGCCAGGACATCCCGTCGGCCTATTCAGAGTATTATGGCGTCGTAGAGCGCGTGATTGATGGTGATACGATAGTTGTTCGTTTGGAACTATGGCCCGGACTTGAAGCAGTTTATTCCGTTCGTGCCAAAGACATTGATGCACCTGAGCTGCGTGGTGCTGGTTGCCCAGCGGAAAAAACTTGGGCCGAGGAGGCTCGGGATAAAGCGGAACGGCTCTACGGTCCCGGTACAGAGATTAGAATTGAAAACGTGGAGCTTGATAGTTTTGGTCGCGCAGTTGCCGATATCAGAAGATATAGGTCGGATCGCTGGCTTTATTTCGCCAAGGAGATGGTGGACAGTGACATGGCTGAAGCTTGGCAAGAAGGGTGGCCGGACATCGACTGGTGTGAACTCGCGAAATCACGCGCAGAATGACCAAAGACTGAAACAACCACGCGTCATCCCGGACTTGATCCGGGATCTCTCTTACAAAGTCGAAAGGGCGTCCAGAACGGGCGCCCTTTTCTTTTTCGGGCTGGGGTGAGATCAAGGCGCATGGCATATCCGTTTCCCACCCCGGACACGCGCAATCCGTTGATCCTGCCCGATGGATCCGCCCATGCGGGGACGGTATTTCTGAAAGCGGTGATCGATCATCCGCGGTTCATCGTGGGCGATTACAGCTATGCCAGTGCCACGCATCCGCCCGACGACTGGGCGACGCATCTTGCGCCGTATCTGTTTCCGGTCTCGGACGAGAGGCTGGTGATCGGCAGGTTCTGCCAAATCGCGGATGGGGTGGTTTTCATCACCGCCTCGGCCAACCACCGGCGCGACGGGTTTTCGACGTTTCCATTCGCCGTGTTCGACCATGCCACGGCCGCGAACCGGCCCAGCCTGCCGGAGTGGTCGGGCCCGGACACGGTGCTGGGGCATGACGTTTGGTTGGGCAAGGATGTGCGGGTGCTGCCGGGGGCGCGGTTGGGCAACGGCGTGATCGTGGCGGCGGGGGCCGTGGTGCGGGGCGACGTGCCGGATTACGCGGTGGTGGCCGGCAACCCCGCGCGGGTGGTGAAGATGCGCTTCGACGCGGAGACCATCGCACGGCTGAACGCGCTGGCGTGGTGGCACTGGCCCATCGACCGTATCCTGAAGCATGAGGCGGCGATCTGCGGCGCGGACATGAATGCGCTGGAGCAGGCTGCGCCGTAACGGCGATTGTCGAACCCCATGAGGCAATCCGCCACAGAGCGGGCCGAGCCCCGGTAAGGCGGTTTCTCACGGTTCCGGGCGAAGGGGTAGGCCGAAGCAGGGTGGGAAACTGTTGTGAAATCAAGCGCTAGGCCGGGTTTCTGCAGTTGCAGCATCGGCGTGGCATACCGTAGTATTCCGTTAAGGTATTGAAATATTGACATTTTTTTAAGGCGGCGCAATTCTTCTCGGATGGAGGAGCACGCCTTGGACCAAGTGAACCTGTCGGCATGGAAAGGACGAACGGAGACGCGCGAAGGCGTGATCGCCCCGGCACAGGCCGCACAGATCCATGCGACCATCGGCGATACGGCACGTGACGCGCCGAAGATGGGCGAGGCGATGCCGCCGCTCTGGCACTGGTGCGCCTTCCCGCCCGTCTGCCCGCTGGAGAAGCTGGCAACGGACGGGCATCCGAAGCTGGGAGGGTTCCTGCCGCCGGTACCCTTGGGGCGCCGGATGTGGGCCGGAGGCAAGCTTAGTTTCGGCGCGCCGTTGCGCGTCGGGGTGCCCTTTGCCAGCCGATCGACCATCGCGGGGGTGACCGAGAAGGCCGGGAAAACCGGGCGCATGGTCTTCGTGTCGGTCGACCATCAGTTGAGCGCGGAGGGCGCGGTGGTGATCGAGGAGCGGCAGGACATCGTTTACCTGGACCTGCCGACCGAATTTCGCCCGCCTTTGAGACAGCCGATGCCGGAGGAGACGGTCGGACACTGGGCCCAGCCTGTCAACGAGGCGCTTCTGTTCCGGTTTTCGGCCATCACCTTCAACGCGCATCGCATCCACTATGACCTGCCCTATGCGCAAGAGGTCGAGCATTACCCGGGCCTTGTCGTTCACGGGCCGATGCAGGCCGCGTGGCTGATGCGGGCGGCGACGGATGTGAAGGGGCGGGCGCCTGACAGTTTTGCTTTCAGGGGCGTGCATCCGATGCTGCTGATCCCCGGGGAAAGCGGGGAGATGACGATTGCCGCCTGCGCGTCGGAGGAGGCGCGCGGGCTGACATTACATACCGGACAGGCCGGGCATCAATGCATGCAGGCCACCGCCACATGGGAGGAAACCACGTGAACAAGATCTTGAAAGACATGAGGGTGGTCGAGGGCTCCGCGTTTGTCGCGGTGCCGCTGGCGGGGATGACACTGGCGCAGATGGGCGCCGAGGTGATCCGGTTCGACCGGCTGGAAGGCGGCCTGGATTTCGGGCGCTGGCCGCTGGCGCCGGATGGGCAAAGCCTGTTCTGGGCGGGGCTGAACAAGGGAAAGAAGTCGGTCGCGGTGAACATGCGGTCGCGCGAGGGCCGCGAGTTGATCAGCCGGATCATCACTGCGCCGGGGCCGGATGCGGGGATGTTTCTGACCAACCTGCGGGTGCGGGGCTGGATGGATTACGCGACCCTGAGCAAGCGGCGCAGCGACCTGGTGATGGTCAGCCTGCTGGGAGACCGCGAGGGGCGGCCGCAGGTGGATTACACGGTGAACCCGTCCATCGGTGTGCCACACATGACGGGCCCGGAGGGACGCGAGGACCCGGTGGCCAGTGCGCTGCCGGCATGGGATCTGATTGCCGGCAACCTCGCGGTGTCGAGCCTGCTGGCGGCCGAGCGGCACAGGCTGCGCCACGGCGCGGGGCAGGAGGTTGTCCTGACCCTGAAGGACGTCGCGGCGGCCACGATGGCGCATCTGGGTATGGTCGGAGACGTGCATCTAAACAATAATGAGCGGGGCAAGTCAGGTAATGCGCTTTACGGGGCATATGGGCAGGATTTCGTCTGTGCCTGCGGCGGACGCGTGATGGTGATCGGGCTGACCCAGCGGCAATGGGAAGGGTTGGTCAATGCCACGGGCAAGAATGACCAGATGACGATGCTGGCCAAGCGGCACAAGGTGGACATGAGTGACGAGGGCGTGCGCTGGACGCTGCGCCACGAGATCACAACAATCCTTGCGCCATGGTTTGCGGAGCGGCGGATCGAGGAATTCGCCGGGGACTTCAACGCGATGGGCCTGACGTGGTCGGTGTTCCGCAGCACGCGGGAGGCCGTGCAAGAGGATCCGGATTTCGGTGAGGCGAACCCGATGTTCTCGATGACGGAGCAGCCCGGGATGGGTCGATTCCCAGTGCCGGGGCATCCGGCCGAATTCGGCAGCCATGGTCGCGTGCGGCCCGCGCCCGCGCCTGCACTGGGCGCGCACACCGAGGAGGTGCTGGGCGACGTGGCACGGATGAGCGATACGGAAATTTCGAAGCTCTTCGACGACGGGATCGTGGCGAGCCCGGACTATCGCAAGAAATCCGCCGCCTGAGGGCCGGACGCGGGGCGAAAAAATCCGTGCGGGCAGCGGGAAAGGGGACTTGATTCCGGCGCCCATGTGCCGTACCTGAGGCGTCGGCCTTAGGGGTATAGCTCAGCTGGTAGAGCGACGGTCTCCAAAACCGTAGGTCGCGGGTTCGAGCCCTGCTGCCCCTGCCATTCGCTTTCATGACATTGCAGCTGTCCGGCATCGCGCCTTTTGTTGGGCTGGCAATCCGTCAGAGATTGGCCACATGTCCAGCGCATCACGAAATTAACCCTAGCACGTCGCAAAGTTACCCCATTCACCCTGCAATTGTTTCCGAGATGGTGAAAACTTGTGAATGAGGGGACGTGACCCATGAAAATCATGGTCGTGGACGATGAAGAAATCATAGTTGCGCTGCTTGCGGAATACCTGAAGGAGATGGGATTCGAGGATGTTACCACGGCGGCATCGGGCGAAGAGGCGCTGGAGGTCATCGCCGCGCAGGACAGTCCTTTCGATTGCTTTCTGCTGGACGTCAAGATGGGCGGCATGGATGGAATCGATCTGTGTTCGAGAATCCGCGAGATGCCCGAGTACTGGATTGCGCCGATCATCATGATCACCTCGGCCGCGGCCAAGCAGCACATGCACGAGGCCTTCGATGCCGGGGCGACGGATTACATGATGAAGCCCATCGAGCATATCGACCTGCGGGTGCGCATCCAGATCGCGATGCTGCTGGTCGAGACGCTAAAGAGCGAGGCCGAGAGCCGCAGCGCGCTGAAGGCCGCGCTGCGGACTTCGCCCAAAGCCGGGCAGTTCGATCCCTCGATGCGGATCACCTATTCCGATGTTCCCAACATGCGCGACTACTTCCAGTTGGAAAACAGGCTTCTGAGACTGAGCGAGGGAACTTATGCGATGACGCTTCTGTCGATCGAGATCGACGGGATCGAGAAGCTGGGCGCGCGATTGGGTCAGGGCGATTTCCTGGATATCGTGGAGGCGGTGGCGAACATCATCGGAAAGACGCTTCCGGCCAGAGGTGCCTCGCTTTCCTACGTGGGCTTCGGCAAGTTCGTCTGCCTTGTCGTGGTGCGCAACCATATCGTGCCGAACCTTTTACAGGCGCGTATCCGGGACGCGTTCGGGGCCTTTGAGGCCGCGCACGACATACTGTCGCCCGGCGAACTGGAACTGAAAGTGGCGGCGTTGTCGAGCAAGCGGATGTTGGCGCCAGATGTCGCCATCGGCCTGATCCGGCGCTTTGTCGGCTCCCTTGGGTCGAGCGAGAACATGACGTTGCCGCCGATTTCGAAAGTGCAGGAAGGAATTTTCCGTCGGAGCAGCGGCGCCAAGAACAAGGTCGAGTGACTCTTCGGTAAACACGGCAGATCCCGCGCTGCGCATTGGCGCAGCGCGGGTGGCGCGCAACGCCGGGGTGTGTCTGCCAATTTTCTGCCCCGACAAAGTCATTTTGTGGCCACAGTTCAGCCCTAGCCCATGAATCGCAATGCGGACCCTTGGGGGAAGGACGCGATGCGGTCACCACGTGGGGGCGTGGAACCTTGAATGAGTGTTGCCATGACCACGACAGATATGCGCCGTCAGGCGCTTCAGAACGATCTTTACATCCGCAGCGAGGAACTGCCGGGGACGCCGGCGGTGGATGCAAAGGACCCGCAGGGTATCGAAAGTAACGCAGATAATCTGGTTCGGCAGCTTCTGATCGAGGAGAAGCGCCGCACAATGCCCGAGCGGCTGCCCGATATCGCGCCGCAGGAAGAGGTCCTGAGCTGTGATGCAAAAGAGCCCGAAAAACAGCTTGAATCGGCGCGGGAATCGATTGCGCAGATTCTGAAGGCCGAGCGGGCCGTCATGCCCGAAGTGACGCGGCGCCGCCGGAGATGGCTGAGGGTGCCGCGCGTGCGCCTGCCGCGGCTGACATTGCGCCGCAGTCCTGTCGCGGACAAAAGGCAAAACGCGAACGGGTCGGCGCCGGCAACCGGGATTGCGGTGCCGCTGCACGCGCGTGTGACGCGGCGCCTGCCGGAGTGGCTGCGCAATTACCGTCCGACGAAAAAGCACATCGTCTTGGCCGTGCTGGCCGGGCTTGTGATCTACTGGCCGTTGATGGTGCCGCTCGTGGCGCTGCTGCTGGTATGGCTGGTGCTGATCGCCTACCTGACGCTGGGCCCCGACCGCTGGGGCGAGATTCTCGGTGGGGCGTGGCAGCGGCTGCATGCCCGCAAGCCGGAACTGGCCGAGCGAATACGGCAGCGGGCCGACCGATTTGCCGAGAAGTTCGACCGGCTGCTGGATTGGCTGCCGGACTCCTGGGCCGAGCGGCTGGCGCTGCCGGATTTCTCGGGGGCGCAGGAGGGCGACGACGACAGGCCCGACCCGTTCGACCGGCTGGCCGCCGAGGCGCGTCAGACCTGACGATCCGCCGCAGGGCGGGAAGGCCACAGCACGTGCACGGGGATCGTCGCAGGCGGTCTCGGCTCTTGAATTCGTGCCGCGTGCGGCGTATGTCGCGCGTCACGAGGTTTCCAACGAAGAAAGTCGCGCACCGATGGCCGTTACAAATCCGCTTCAGTTCATTCAGCAGGTCCGTGCGGAAGTCGCCAAGGTCGTCTGGCCGACACGGCGCGAGGTTCTGCTGACCACGGTCATGGTGTTCATCATGGCGGCGCTGACGGCGGTTTTCTTCGCGCTGGTCGACCTGGCGATCCGCAGCGGCCTGGAAGGTCTGCTAGGCCTCTTCGGCTGAGTCGCGCGAATTTTGGCGCTTGAGCCTTGAAATGAAGGGCAAAGGGCGGTAACTGACCCGACACTTCCAGCAGCGCGCGGCGATTCGAGCCCGCGCGCTGATTTGTTTCTGGAAGGTGGTTTGGGCCGGAAAGGCCCTTCGGAATATGAACTTTCCGGGCGCGACCCGGGCAACGAGGGATGGTGCTCAGCATGGCGAAACGGTGGTATTCGGTCAGCGTTCTTTCCAATTTCGAAAAGAAGATCGCAGAGCAGATCCGGCAATCCGTGGCCGAACAGGGCCTCGAGGAAGATATCGACGAAGTTCTGGTGCCGACTGAAGAGGTCATCGAGGTGCGCCGGGGCAAGAAGGTCACCGCCGAGCGACGCTTCATGCCGGGCTATGTGCTGGTGCATATGGAAATGTCCGACCAGGGCTATCACCTGATCAACTCGATCAACCGTGTCACCGGCTTTCTTGGTCCGCAGGGGCGGCCGATGCCGATGCGCGACGCGGAGGTGAACCAGATTCTGAACCGCGTGCAGGAAGGCGAGGATGCGCCGAAACTGCTGGTCAGCTTCGAGGTGGGCGAGAAGGTCAAGGTCAACGACGGCCCGTTCGAGGATTTCGACGGCATGGTCGAGGAAGTGGACGACGACAACCAGCGCCTGAAGGTGACGGTGTCGATCTTCGGCCGCGAAACCCCGGTCGAGCTGGAATTCACGCAGGTGACCAAGCAGGCTTGACACACGCCAGTTCAAACAGACGAATTCGCGGCCGTGCAACTTGCGCGGCCGTTTTCGTTGGGGGAGACTGGACACGCGCTATCGCCGCGAAGAATAGCCCGGCAAACAAAGCGGGGGCTTGTCAAAAGTCTAGAGAGGGTGTACGCGGCGCCCTCGTACCTTTGCCCGGATCGGGCCGGGGTACTTTCCATGTGGGAGGCGCGGCGGTCGCGACCGCTCAAACCTGACCACATCAACATAGGCCAAGGGACGCGTCCCGAGGCTGTTTGAAAAGGAGAAGGCCAATGGCCAAGAAACTTGCCGGCACCATGAAGCTTCAGGTGCCTGCCGGACAAGCGAACCCGTCCCCGCCGGTTGGTCCGGCGCTGGGTCAGCGCGGCATCAACATCATGGAATTCTGCAAGGCGTTCAACGCCAAGACGCAGGAGATGGAGCCCGGTGCACCGTGCCCGACCGTGATCACCTACTATCAGGACAAGTCCTTTGAAATGGACATCAAGACGCCGCCGGCGTCGTACTACCTGAAGAAGGCTGCAAAGCTGAAATCGGGCTCCAAGACCCCGGGTCGCGAAAGCGTTGCCACGGTGAGCCCCAAGCAGCTGCGCGAGATCGCGGAAGCGAAGTGGAGAGACCTGAACGCGAACGACGTAGAATCCGCGATGAAGATCATCGCAGGGTCCGCGCGGTCCATGGGCATCGAGGTGAAGTAAGATGGCGAAACTTGGAAAACGTACCCGCGCCGCCCGCGAAGCCTTTGCGGACAAGATTAACGTGACGGTCGAAGAGGCTGTCGCCCTGGTCAAGAACCACGCCAGCGCGAAATTCGACGAGACCGTCGAGATCGCCGTGAACCTGGGTGTGAACCCGCGCCACGCCGACCAGATGGTCCGTGGCGTCGTCGGCCTGCCGAACGGCACCGGCAAGGACGTGCGTGTTGCCGTCTTCGCCCGTGGCGCGAAGGCTGACGAGGCGCAGGAAGCCGGGGCCGATATCGTCGGCGCCGAGGACCTGATGGAAACCATCCAGGGCGGCGAGATCAACTTTGACCGCTGCATCGCGACCCCGGACATGATGCCCATCGTGGGCCGTCTGGGCAAGGTGCTGGGCCCGCGCAACCTGATGCCGAACCCCAAGGTCGGCACGGTGACGATGGACGTGGCCGACGCCGTGAAAGCCGCCAAGGGCGGTGAAGTGCAGTTCAAGGTCGAGAAGGCCGGTGTGGTGCACGCAGGGATCGGCAAGGCGTCGTTCGACGAAGGCAAGCTGGTCGAGAACGTCCGCGCCTTTATCGACGCGGTGCAAAAGGCGAAACCCGCCGGCGCGAAAGGCACCTACATGAAGAAGGTGGCGCTGAGCTCGACCATGGGTCCGGGCGTCAGCATCGCGATCGAAAGCGCCGTGACCGAGTAAGCGCACACGTTTCGAGATTGAAAAGGCCCCCGAGAGTTTCGGGGGCCTTTTTCGTTGGGAGCAGGGTGGTCAGCCAGATGCACTGCCCTTGCCGGGCCAGCTTTCTTCCGGCGCGTCATGCTCATCCAGGCGTTTCCGTCGGGTGCTTTCAAGCGCCGCGACGAGCGCCTCGGTGCCGTTGCTGCCGGGCTTCCACTCGAACGGGGTCACGTCGCCGATGGCGGCCGTGACGTTCATCGGCCTGCCATCGTTGAAATGCGAATCGACGCGCTGGAGGATGGCTTGCAATCTCTGGCCGATCTGGTCGAAGCCGGATCGCCATCCGTCCTCGACCACGCAGAGGAATTCGCCATTTCCGGTATATGCGACCAAAAACTGGTGCCCGTCGAGCAGAACCGAAATCGCTTCGCTGATATCGGTTACGAGGCATTCGAATTCGTAGGCGGTGCACCGGGCGTGAAGGTCGGCGATATCGTTGATGCCGATGGCGAAGGCGGCCGAACCGAAAACCTTCTTGCGGGCCATGACGGCGACGTAATTTTGCAACGCGCGATGATCGATCACGCCGTCGATGTCTTGCGGATGGAACGGTACGTCCAGGGGCAGGGGGTCGTCGCCTCCCGCCGCAACGGTTTCGGCGTTTGGCGGAGTCGTGTCGGTCGACGGCATTTCGGACTTGGCGACAAGGTTTTCGATCTGGGCGATCCTTTGGCGCAGTTCGTCGATGTCGAAGGGCTTGGGGATAAAGTCGCTCGCGCCAGCCGCGAAGGCCTGATCGAGCGATGCCTTGTCTGACATCGCGGTCAGCATGACGATCGGTGTCAGTTGGTGGTCGGGGCGGTCCCGCAGGATGTGGCATAGATCTATGCCGTTGGTTCCGGGCATCTGGATGTCGACGAGAAAGCAGTCGATCGGCTGACCGTCCGGGTCGGCCACCACGCCGAGCGCGTCGACCACGCAGGGGGCCTTGGACAGGGTGTGCCTGCCGTCCTGCGTGATCAGAAGTTCCAGCAGGTCGAGGATGGCCGGTTCGTCATCTACTGCGAGCAGGTGCATGTCGTGCCTCATATCAAGCGTTTGCTCCCGGGCAATCGGCGCACCGGGAGCACTGGTACAATCAGAAGGAGAAAGAAGGCGCGAGCGAGGCAGGAAATCGTTAATATTTCAACGCCTGCTTTTCTCGGTACGGGTCGGAGGCCCGGGTGGCGCGGCGTTTTCGGATCGAGACTTGCGCGTCGGGCGCGGGCGTGTCAGAGTGTCGCCCACGCTGCATGAGATCGTATCCGGCCGCGCAAGTTTGCCTGTCGTGGCAGGCGATGAATTTCCCCCTTGGCATTTGCCGCCATGCGGCATAAACACCGGCCTTGCGCGTATGGCTCGATTCGTCGGGCCATTTGCTTTTCGTCCGAGACGGTGGGTGACCGGGATATGCCGGTCATAAATCCTGCCTGAGACGGGAAAGACCAGAATTCTCGAGGTTCTCCTTGGTATCAAGGCGTGCCCCGGCTGGCTCAGCCCCGTTAGCGGACCCTTTGCCGGGTCGTGAGTGGCCCGGTGGTACTGAGCCGGGGGACACCCCCAAATTTGGAGTGAAACTGTGGATAGAGCCCAGAAAGAGAAAGTGGTCGACGAACTCGGCCAGATCTTCGAAAGCTCTGGCGTCGTTGTGGTTGCCCACTACGAAGGCCTTACAGTTGCGGAGATGCAAGACCTGCGCGCCCGTGCGCGCGAGGCCGAAGCATCTGTTCGCGTTGCCAAGAACAGGCTCGCAAAGATCGCCCTTGAGGGCAAGCCGTGCGCAAGCATTGCGGATTACCTCTCGGGCATGACCGTGCTCACCTTTTCCGAAGACCCCGTGGCAGCAGCCAAGGTCGCGGAAGGTTTCGCCAAGGACAACAAGAAGTTTGAAATCCTTGGTGGCGCCATGGGTGAGACGGCCCTGGACCGGGCCGGTGTCGAAGCCACGTCGAAACTGCCGTCGCGCGAGGAGCTTATCTCCACCATCGCCGGCATGCTTGGCGCACCCGCTTCGAACATCGCCGGTGCGATCGGCGCACCTGCAAGCAACATCGCGAGCATCCTTTCGACCATCGAAGAGAAGGCGGAAGCAGCGTAAGCAACTGCAAGTCCTGCGTACGGGTTGCAATACCGACGTTGGAACACATCTTAGAACGGAAAGAGCTGAAAAATGGCTGATCTGAAAAAACTTGCTGAAGAGATCGTTGGTCTGACGCTTCTCGAAGCACAAGAACTGAAAACCATCCTGAAAGACGAGTACGGCATCGAGCCCGCTTCCGGCGGCGCTGTCATGATGGCGGGCCCGGCGGATGCAGGCGGCGGCGACGCGGCCGAAGAGCAAACCGAATTCGACGTCATCCTGAAGTCGGCCGGCGCCTCCAAGATCAACGTGATCAAGGAAGTCCGCGCCATCACCGGCCTGGGCCTCAAGGAAGCGAAAGACCTGGTCGAAGCCGGCGGCAAAGCCGTCAAGGAAGGCGTCGACAAGGCCGAAGCAGACGACATCAAGGGCAAGCTGGAAGCAGCTGGCGCCGAAGTCGAACTCAAGTGATCCCGGCGTCGGCGGGATTATCCCGGACCTGATCCGGGATCTCTCGCCGATGTGACGACGTCCCGGATCAAATCCGCGGCGGGATCGTATGAAAACAGGCTGGACCGGGCAAAATCCCGGTCCAGCCGAACCTGTCTCAGAGAGGGCCTTGCGCCGCGCCACGACATGTTCGGGCGAGACCCTCTCTCAGGCGAGGTTCAACGATCGGGTGGCCCCTTGTGGGATTGGGGCCAAGAATGGATCGTTCCCGCCTCTCTCGGGTGGCTCTGCCGCTGTGGCCCGACAGCGTGCAGGACCGGTGAGAAATGAAAGGTGACTTGTCACATGGCGCAAAGCTTCCTTGGCCAGAAACGTCTTCGTAAATATTATGGCAAAATCCGTGAAGTTCTGGAGATGCCGAACCTCATCGAGGTGCAGAAATCCTCGTATGATCTTTTCCTGAAATCCGGCGACCAGCCCGAGCCCATGGACGGCGAAGGCATCAAGGGCGTCTTTCAGTCGGTGTTCCCGATCAAGGATTTCAACGAGACCGCGGTTCTCGAATTTGTCGATTACGAGCTGGAAAAGCCGAAATACGACGTCGAGGAGTGCATGCAGCGCGACATGACGTATAGCGCCCCGTTGAAGGTGACGCTGCGGCTGATCGTGTTCGACGTGGACGAGGACACCGGCGCCAAGTCCGTGAAGGACATCAAGGAACAGGACGTCTTCATGGGCGACATGCCCCTGATGACGCCCAACGGTACCTTCGTGGTCAACGGAACCGAGCGCGTGATCGTTTCCCAGATGCACCGTTCGCCCGGTGTGTTCTTCGACCATGACAAGGGCAAGACGCACTCGTCCGGCAAACTGCTGTTCGCCTGCCGCATCATTCCCTACCGCGGCAGCTGGCTGGACTTCGAGTTCGACGCCAAGGACATCGTGTTCGCCCGGATCGACCGCCGCCGCAAACTGCCTGTGACCACGCTCCTCTATGCGCTGGGGCTGGACCAGGAAGACATCATGACGGCCTATTACGATACGGTCGATTACAAGCTGAAGAAGAAAAAGGGCTGGGCCACCAAGTTCTTCCCCGAGCGCGTGCGCGGCACGCGTCCGACCTATGACCTTGTCGACGCCAAGTCCGGAGAAGTGATTGCCGAGGCGGGCAAGAAGGTCACGCCGCGCGCGGTCAAGAAGCTGATCGACGAAGGCGAAGTCACCGAACTGCTGGTGCCTTACGAGCAGATCGCGGGCAAGTTCGTGGCGCGCGACATCCTCAACGAGGAAACCGGCGCGATCTATGTCGAAGCCGGGGACGAGCTGACGATCGAGCGCGACAAGGATGGCGAGATCATCGGCGGCACCGTGCAGGAGCTGATCGAGGCGGGCATCACCGATATCCCGGTGCTGGACATCGACAACATCAATGTTGGTCCGTACATGCGCAATACCATGGCGCAGGACAAGAACATGAACCGCGAAACCGCGCTCATGGATATCTACCGCGTCATGCGCCCGGGCGAGCCGCCCACCGAGGAAGCCGCAAGCGCGCTCTTCGACACGCTGTTCTTCGATTCCGAGCGCTATGACCTGAGCGCCGTGGGCCGGGTGAAGATGAACATGCGGCTGAACCTCGACAAGCCGGACACGCAGCGCACGCTGGACCGGTCGGACATCGTGGCCTGCGTCAAGGCGCTGGTGGAACTGCGCGACGGCAAGGGTGACATCGACGATATCGACCACCTTGGCAACCGCCGGGTCCGCTCGGTCGGTGAGCTGATGGAAAACCAGTATCGCGTCGGCCTTCTGCGGATGGAACGCGCGATCAAGGAACGCATGTCGTCGGTCGAGATCGACACGGTGATGCCGCAGGACCTGATCAACGCGAAGCCTGCTGCCGCTGCCGTGCGCGAGTTCTTCGGCTCGTCGCAGCTCAGCCAGTTCATGGACCAGACCAACCCGCTGTCGGAAGTGACGCACAAACGCCGCCTGTCGGCGCTTGGACCGGGCGGCTTGACCCGCGAGCGCGCGGGCTTCGAGGTGCGCGACGTGCACCCGACCCACTATGGCCGGATGTGCCCGATCGAGACGCCGGAAGGCCCGAACATCGGTCTCATCAACAGCCTTGCCACGTTTGCGCGGGTCAACAAGTACGGTTTCATCGAAACGCCTTACCGCAAGGTCGAAGGCGGGCAGGTGACCGACGACGTGACCTACATGTCGGCGACCGAGGAAATGCGGCACACCGTGGCGCAGGCCAACGCGACGCTGGATGACAGCGGCAAGTTCGTCAACGAGATGGTCAACACGCGGCAATCCGGCGAATACATGCTGGCCCCGGTGGATCACGTGGACCTGATCGACGTCAGCCCGAAACAGCTGGTGTCGGTCGCGGCCTCGCTGATCCCGTTCCTGGAAAACGACGACGCCAACCGCGCCCTGATGGGGTCGAACATGCAACGGCAGGCGGTTCCCACGCTACGCTCTGAGGCGCCGCTGGTCGGCACCGGGATCGAGGGTGTCGTGGCCCGCGACTCGGGCGCGTCGGTTCTGGCGCGTCGTGCCGGTGTGATCGACCAGGTGGACGCAAGCCGGATCGTGATCCGGGCCACCGAGGATCTGGAGATCGGCGACCCGGGCGTGGACATTTACCGGATGCGGAAGTTCCAGCGCTCGAACCAGAACACCTGTATCAACCAGCAGCCGCTGGTGAAGGTGGGCGACACGGTGCAGAAGGGCGAAGTTGTCGCCGACGGGCCGTCGACCGACCTGGGTGAACTGGCGCTGGGCAAGAACGTGCTGGTCGCGTTCATGCCGTGGAACGGCTACAACTTCGAAGACTCGATCCTGATCTCCGAGCGGATCGCACGGGATGACGTGTTCACCTCGATCCATATCGAGGAATTCGAAGTGGCCGCCCGCGACACCAAGCTGGGACCGGAAGAGATCACCCGCGACATCCCGAACGTCGGCGAGGAAGCCCTGCGCAACCTCGACGAGGCGGGCATCGTCTATATCGGCGCCGACGTGGAGCCAGGCGATATCCTTGTGGGTAAGATCACGCCGAAGGGTGAAAGCCCGATGACGCCGGAGGAAAAACTGCTCCGCGCCATCTTTGGTGAGAAGGCGTCTGACGTGCGCGACACCTCGCTGCGCGTGAAGCCGGGCGACTACGGCACGGTCGTGGAAGTGCGCGTCTTCAACCGTCACGGCGTCGAAAAAGACGAGCGTGCGCTGCAGATCGAGCGTGAAGAGGTCGAGCGCCTGGCGCGCGACCGCGACGACGAGCTGGCGATCCTGGATCGCAACATCTATGCCCGTCTGAAATCGCTGATCCTCGGCAAGACCGCCGTGAAAGGCCCCAAGGGCGTCAAGGCGAACTCGGAAATCACCGAGGAATTGCTGGAAACGCTGAGCCGTGGCCAATGGTGGCAGCTTGCGCTGAAGGACGAGAAGGACGCGCAGATCGTCGAGGCCCTGAACGAGCAGTACGAGGCGCAGAAACGCACTCTCGATGCCCGTTTCGAGGACAAGGTCGAGAAGGTGCGCCGGGGCGACGACCTGCCGCCGGGCGTGATGAAGATGGTCAAGGTCTTCATCGCCGTGAAGCGCAAGCTTCAGCCGGGCGACAAGATGGCCGGCCGTCACGGCAACAAGGGCGTGATCTCCAAGGTCGTACCGATGGAAGACATGCCGTTCCTGTCGGACGGCACGCCGGTCGATTTCTGCCTCAACCCGTTGGGTGTGCCGTCGCGGATGAACGTCGGTCAGATTCTTGAGACCCATATGGGCTGGGCCGCGCGCGGCCTTGGCATCAAGATCGACGAGGCGCTGCAGGACTATCGCCGCACCGGTGACCTGACGCCTGTGCGCGAAGCGATGCACCACGCCTATGGTGACGATGTCTATGACGAGGGCATCGCCAACATGGACGAGGCGGCGCTGATCGAGGCGGCGGGCAACGTGACGCGCGGTGTTCCGATCGCGACGCCGGTCTTCGACGGCGCGAAGGAGCCTGACGTCAACGACGCGCTGAAGCGGGCCGGTTTCGACGAAAGCGGTCAGTCGGTCCTGTTCGACGGGCGCACGGGCGAGCAGTTTGCACGTCCCGTGACCGTGGGCGTCAAGTACCTGCTGAAGCTGCACCACCTGGTGGACGACAAGATCCACGCGCGCTCGACCGGGCCGTACAGCCTGGTGACCCAGCAACCGCTGGGCGGCAAGGCGCAGTTCGGTGGCCAGCGTTTCGGGGAAATGGAGGTCTGGGCGCTGGAAGCGTACGGCGCCGCCTACACCCTGCAGGAGATGCTGACCGTCAAGTCGGACGACGTGGCAGGCCGGACCAAGGTCTACGAGTCGATCGTCAAGGGCGAGGACAACTTCGAGGCCGGCGTGCCGGAGAGCTTCAACGTTCTCGTGAAGGAAGTCCGTGGCCTGGGCCTGAATATGGAGCTGTTGGACGCGGAGGATGACGAGGAAGACCCGTCTTCCGACATCGCGGCGGAATAACGTGGGTTGTCACCCACCCTACGGGCCAATCGTAGGGTGGGTGAAACCCTCGCGTCGTCCCTCCTACGCTCCTCTTTTTTAGGAATTCGAAATGAACCAAGAACTGACAAACAACCCGTTCAACCCCGCCGCACCGGCGAAGGTGTTCGACGAAATCAAGGTGTCGCTGGCCAGCCCGGAACGCATCCTGTCTTGGTCGTATGGCGAGATCAAGAAGCCGGAAACCATCAACTACCGCACGTTCAAGCCCGAGCGTGACGGCCTGTTCTGTGCGCGTATCTTCGGCCCGATCAAGGACTACGAGTGCCTGTGCGGCAAATACAAGCGCATGAAGTATCGCGGCGTCGTCTGCGAAAAATGCGGCGTGGAAGTCACGCTGCAGAAGGTCCGCCGCGAGCGGATGGGTCATATCGAACTGGCGGCTCCTTGCGCGCATATCTGGTTCCTGAAGTCGCTGCCCAGCCGCATCGGCCTGATGCTGGATATGACGCTGCGCGATCTGGAACGCGTGCTCTACTTCGAGAACTACGTGGTGATCGAGCCGGGCCTGACGGACCTGACCTATGGCCAGATGCTGACGGAAGAGGAATTCATGGATGCGCAGGACGCGTATGGCATGGATGCCTTCACAGCCAATATCGGCGCCGAGGCGATCCGCGACATGCTGGCGAATATCGACCTTGAATCCGAGGCCGAGAACCTGCGCGCCGACCTGGCCGAGGCCACGGGCGAGCTGAAGCCGAAGAAGATCATCAAGCGTCTGAAAGTCGTCGAGAGCTTCATCGAGTCCGGCAACCGTCCGGAATGGATGGTTATGACGGTCATTCCGGTCATTCCGCCGGAACTGCGCCCGCTGGTGCCGCTGGACGGTGGCCGGTTCGCGACGTCGGACCTGAACGACCTGTATCGCCGGGTGATCAACCGGAACAACCGCCTGAAGCGGCTGATCGAGCTTCGTGCGCCCGATATCATCGTGCGTAACGAAAAGCGGATGCTTCAGGAATCCGTCGATGCTCTGTTTGACAATGGCCGTCGTGGCCGTGTGATCACCGGCGCCAACAAGCGTCCGCTGAAATCTTTGTCGGACATGCTGAAAGGCAAGCAGGGCCGCTTCCGCCAGAACCTTCTGGGCAAGCGCGTCGACTTCTCGGGCCGGTCGGTCATCGTGACCGGGCCGGAACTGAAGCTGCACCAGTGCGGCCTGCCCAAGAAGATGGCGCTCGAGCTGTTCAAGCCGTTCATCTATTCGCGTCTGGAGGCCAAGGGCCTGTCGAGCACCGTGAAGCAGGCCAAGAAGCTGGTGGAAAAAGAGCGCCCCGAAGTCTGGGACATCCTGGACGAGGTGATCCGCGAGCACCCGGTCATGCTGAACCGTGCGCCGACGCTGCACCGCCTGGGCATCCAGGCGTTCGAGCCCACGCTGATCGAAGGCAAGGCGATCCAGCTTCACCCGCTGGTCTGCTCGGCCTTCAACGCCGACTTCGACGGTGACCAGATGGCCGTGCACGTGCCGCTGAGCCTTGAGGCACAGCTGGAAGCGCGGGTTCTGATGATGTCGACGAACAACGTTCTGTCGCCCGCCAACGGCGCGCCGATCATCGTGCCGTCGCAGGACATGGTCCTGGGGCTCTACTATACCTCGATCATGCGCGAAGGCATGAAGGGCGAAGGCATGAGCTTTGCCTCGGTCGACGAGGTGCAGCACGCGCTGGATTCCGGCGAGGTGCACCTGCACGCCAAGATCAACGCACGTCTGCCCCAGATCGATGAGACCGGGCAGGAGGTGATCCAACGCTTCGAGACCACGCCGGGCCGGGTACGTATCGGGGGCTTGCTGCCGATGAACGCCAAGGCGCCGTTCGAGCTGGTCAACAAGCTGCTGCGCAAGAAAGAGGTGCAGCAGGTCATCGACACCGTCTATCGCTATTGCGGTCAGAAAGAGTCGGTCATCTTCTGTGACCAGATCATGAGCATGGGCTTCAAGGAAGCGTTCCGCGCCGGCATCTCGTTCGGCAAGGACGACATGGTGATCCCTGACGGCAAGTGGGGCATCGTGGAAGAAACCCGTGAGCAGGTCAAAGGCTTTGAACAGCAGTACATGGACGGTCTGATCACCCAGGGCGAGAAGTACAACAAGGTGGTCGACGCCTGGTCGAAATGTAACGACCAGGTCACCGAGGCGATGATGGGCTCCATCTCGGCCGAGGTGAAGGACGAAAGTGGCGCCGTCGCGGAACCCAACAGCGTCTACATGATGGCGCACTCGGGTGCTCGTGGCTCGGTCACGCAGATGAAACAGCTGGGCGGCATGCGCGGCCTGATGGCCAAGCCGAACGGCGACATCATCGAGACGCCGATCATCTCGAACTTCAAGGAAGGTCTGACCGTTCTTGAATA
Organism: Roseovarius confluentis; assembly: GCF_002917925.1. GTDB lineage: Bacteria > Pseudomonadota > Alphaproteobacteria > Rhodobacterales > Rhodobacteraceae > Roseovarius > Roseovarius confluentis. The sequence continues at coordinate 219,408 of NZ_PPFE01000002.1, forward strand.
CTTCAACTCGACTCACGGCGCGCGGAAAGGTCTGTCTGACACCGCGTTGAAGACGGCGAACTCGGGTTACCTGACCCGGCGTCTGGTGGACGTGGCGCAGGATTGCATCGTGCGCGAGCATGATTGCGGTACCGACCGCGCGATCACTGCGGAACCTGCCGTCAACGACGGTGAGATCGTGGCGTCGCTGGCAGAACGTGTGCTGGGCCGTGTCGCGGCCGAGGACATCGTGAACCCGGTGTCGGGCGAAGTGATCGTGGCCGAAGGCCAGCTGATTGACGAACGTCTGTCGGACGCTGTCGACCAGGCCGCCGTGCAGACCGCACGTATCCGCAGCCCGCTGACCTGCGAGGCCGAAGATGGCGTCTGTGCGATGTGCTATGGTCGTGACCTGGCGCGCGGTACGATGGTGAACACCGGCGAGGCCGTGGGCATCATCGCGGCGCAGTCGATCGGTGAGCCGGGCACGCAGCTGACGATGCGGACCTTCCACATCGGCGGCGTCGCTCAGGGTGGTCAGCAATCCTTCCTGGAGGCCAGCCAAGGCGGCAAGATCGCGTTCGAGAACGCCCAGACACTGGAAAACTCCAGCGGCGAGACGCTGGTCATGGGCCGCAACATGAAAGTGTTGATCAAGGGCGAGAAGGATGTCGAACTGGCCAGCCACAAGGTTGGCTATGGCACCAAGCTGTTCGTCAAGGACGGCGACAGCGTGGCACGTGGCGACAAGCTGTTCGAGTGGGATCCCTATACCCTGCCGATCCTGGCCGAGAAGAGCGGTACGGCGAAGTTCGTCGACCTGACCGTGGGTGTGTCGGTGCGTGACGTGACCGATGATGCCACCGGCATGACGCAGAAGATCGTGTCCGACTGGCGTGCAGCGCCCAAGGGCAACGAGCTGAAGCCCGAGATCCTGATCGCCGACAAGGATGGCGAGCCGGTCCGCAATGACGCGGGTAACCCGGTGACCTATCCGATGTCGGTGGATGCGATCCTGTCCATCGAAGAAGGTCAGGAAGTGCATGCGGGTGACGTGGTTGCGCGTATTCCGCGGGAAGGCGCCAAGACCAAGGACATCACCGGTGGTCTGCCGCGTGTGGCCGAGCTTTTCGAGGCGCGCCGCCCCAAGGACCACGCCATCATCGCCGAAATCGACGGCTACGTTCGCTATGGGCGCGACTACAAGAACAAGCGCCGTATCAGCATCGAGCCTGCCGACGAGTCGATGGAGCCGGTCGAGTACATGGTGCCCAAGGGCAAGCACATTCCGGTTCAGGAAGGTGACTATGTCCAGAAGGGTGACTACATCATGGACGGCAACCCGGCGCCGCATGACATCCTGTCAATCATGGGTGTCGAGGCGCTCGCCGATTACATGATCGACGAGGTTCAGGACGTCTATCGCCTGCAGGGTGTGAAGATCAACGACAAGCACATCGAGGTTGTCGTGCGCCAGATGCTGCAGAAGTGGGAGATCCAGGATTCAGGTGAAACCACGCTTCTGAAGGGCGAGCATGTCGACAAGGCAGAGTTCGACGCGGCCAACGAGAAGGCGCTTGCCCGTGGCAAGCGCCCGGCGCAGGGTGAGCCGATCCTTCTGGGGATCACCAAGGCGTCGCTGCAGACCCGCAGCTTCATCTCGGCGGCCTCGTTCCAGGAGACGACGCGGGTTCTGACCGAAGCCTCGGTTCAGGGCAAGCGCGACAAGCTGGTGGGCCTGAAGGAAAACGTCATCGTGGGTCGTCTGATCCCGGCCGGTACCGGCGGTGCGACGCTGAACATGCGCCAGATCGCGCAGCAGCGTGACAACGTGGTGATCGAGGCGCGTCGCGAGGAGGCCGAAGCGGCCGCCGCGCTGGCCGCCCCGGTGGACGACGTGGTCGGTGGCGACGAGTTCGACACGCTGGTCGAAACGCCGGAGAGCCGCGAGGACTGATCCGCGCAACAGAATTGAGAAAGGCCCCGTCACTGGCGGGGCCTTTTTCGTTTCAGGGATGCCGGTTGCTTCGTCGGGCTTTCAACCGTCATCGGTTTTCGACATGGTGACCGTGTGGGAGTCGCCATGACCGAAAATGATCTTTGCTATCTTTCCGCGAGGGATGTCCTGGCCCGGTTCAAGGCGCGCGACCTGTCGCCAGTTGCGTATCTGGAGGCGCTGATTGTCCGGACTGAGGCCGTAAATCCCGACCTGAACGCCTATACCGAAGCCTTTTTCGACGACGCGCTGGACGCGGCGCGCGGTGCCGAAACTGCTTATGCGAACGGCAAGGCCCGCGCACTAGAAGGCCTACCAGTAGCGGTCAAGGATGCGCAGCGAGTGCAGGGACAACGCACCACGCAAGGGTCTTGGTCGATGGGGCACGAGGTCGAAACGCAGTCGGATCCGATGATCGAGCGCTTGTTGGCGGCGGGAGCGATCATCCCGGCCCGCACCACCACGCCGGAATTCTGCCTGTCGGGCGTCTGCCGGTCCGAGAGGTTCGGGGTGACACGCAACCCTTTCAACCTTGATTACAGCCCGGGCGGGTCTTCGGGCGGGTCGGCGGCGGCGCTGGCGGCGGGGATGGTACCGCTGGCCATGGGCACCGATATCGGCGGGTCGATCCGGATCCCGGCCAGCGCCTGCGGATTGGTGGGGTACAAGCCGCCGCACGGGCGCAATCCGGACGGGCCGCCGGCGAATTTCGACCGCTACAATCATTGCGGTTTCCTGAGCCGGAGCGTGACGGATTGCGCATTGGGGCAGAACATCGTTTCGGGCCCGCATCCACGGGATCACGACAGCCTGAGGGACCGCGTGGTGCTGCCGCTGGAAGGGCGCGGGCGACCGATGAAAATCGCATATTCGATGGATCTTGGATATGTCCCGATCGACGGCGACGTGCGGGACAACACGCTGGCGGCATTGGATGTTTTCCGGCAGGCGGGCTGTGACGTGACGCCGGTGGAGTTGGGTTGGGATCAACGCGTCGACCGCGCCGCGATGCAGTGGTACCTGGCAATGCATTTCGGGCGTGCACCACTTTGGGCGCTGGAGGAATACGGCGACCGGATGACGGATTACGCCATCGCCACCGCAGAGGCGGCGGCGCGGCTGGGGCCGGATGATGTGGCGCGATCCTGGGAGGCGCAGCATGAGATGTACCAGCGAATGGGTGCGATCCTCGACGCGGCGGACGTGTTCATCTGCCCGACCTTATCGGTGGGCTGCGTGCGGGCGGATCATGATCCGATAGGCCCCGGTTTCGAGGTCGCCGGGCAGGAGGTTGACCCGGAATACGGCTGGGTCCTGACGCATCAGTTCAACATGCTGCACAATTGCCCTGTCATGTCGGTGCCCACCGGGCAGGACCGGCACGGGGTGCCGACGGGGATGCAGATCGTGGGGCCCACCTTTGACGATGCGCGGGTTTTCGAGGCGGCTTATCTGTATGAAAAAATGGTGCCGGACCTGTTCCTGACCGGTGTCAAACGTCCCGGAGGGGTTGCGCAATGACGCCCGAGGATCTGGTTCTGACACCGAAGGGTGTGCGCTTCATGGGGCGCCGCTTTCCCTGCACGATCGGGCGTGGCGGGCTGTCCCGCGACAAGCGCGAGGGGGACGGCGCGACACCAGTGGGCACGCACCGGATCGTCGGGATGCTCTATCGTCCCGACCGGATGGCAAGGCCCGCGGACTGGGCGGTGCCGATCCGGCCCGGTGATTTGTGGTCGGATGATCCCGGGCACGAGGATTACAACCTCATGGTTTCAAGACCTTACCCACATTCGCACGAGGTGTTGCGGCGGTGCGATCCGCTTTATGACATGGTGATCGTCACCGACTGGAACTGGCCGCGGGCAGAGCGCGGCAAGGGGTCTTGCATCTTTCTGCATCGCTGGCGTCGGCCGGGGTTTCCGACGGCGGGATGCGTGGCGTTCCGGCCGGATCACCTGCGCTGGATCGCGGGAAGGATTACCTTGGGGACGCGGCTGGTCGTGCCGGGGTGACGCCGCGAAACGCATGTCGGTATCGCGTCGGTATCCGGGTGGCAACGCGTCGGTGCCATCGGCGCGGCAATTTCCTTTGAAAGGAAATTGTCAAAAGTCTTTGAAAGACTTTTGGTCCCGGCGTTACTCCGGGTATTCGCGGCGTGCCTTGGCGGTGCCGTGCGGGAGGGCGCCCCAGTCGAAGCTGAAGGTGAACTCGGCTCTGTCCATTCTGGTCTAAATCGCGACGGCGGTAGAAACGGACCCGAATAGGCCCACGAAACTGTCTTGGGTCCAGGTGACGGATTGCAGCAAAGGTCAGGTCAGGACAGGGGTCGTAACCTGCGTTTAGTCGTAGTCGCGTTCGCCAAAAATTGCGCTGCCGACGCGGACATGCGTGGCGCCAAGCGCGATGGCGCGCTCGAAATCGCCGCTCATGCCCATCGACAGACCCGAAAGCCCGTTGCGTTCGGCGATCTTGGCCAAGAGGCTGAAATGCAGGCTGGGTTCCTCGTCGACGGGGGGAATGCACATGAGCCCTTCGAGCGGCAGATTGAGCACACGACAGTCGGCGATGAATGCGTCCGCATCGGCGGGCAGGATACCGGCCTTCTGGTCCTCTTCGCCGGTGTTGACCTGGATGAAGAGGCCGGGGCAGTGGCCTTCCTCCTGCGCCAGGCGCGCGATGGTCTTGGCCAGCTTGGGCCGGTCTACGGAATGGATCGTGTCGAACAGATCGAACGCCTGCCGTGCCTTGTTGGTCTGAAGCGGGCCGATGAGGTGTAGCTCGACACCTTCATACCGTTCCTTGAAATCCGGCCATTTCCCGGCCGCTTCCTGAACGCGGTTTTCGCCGAAAATGCGGTGGCCTTCGTCCAGCACGGCAGTGATCCGTTCGTTCGGCTGGACCTTGGAAACGGCGATCAGTTCAACCGATCCGGGGTTGCGCCCGGCGTCTTTTTCTGCGGTCGCGATGCGGGCTTGGATGTCATGCAGACTCATCATGGGATTCCGGGTGATTTCGGCTGCCCGCTTAGTGCCACAGGTGCGGCGCTTGCGCAAATCCGCACGCCCGTGGACCACAGTTGCGATCCATTCGGTCACTGGACCGGGAAACAACCTTGCCGATGTTGGTATGGTTGGATAATGAAGGGAAAACTGGAACGGGTGGTGGAATGTTCAAATCCCCTTTGAAAAGCGCGGTTGTGCTGTTGGCGAGTGTGGGGCTTCTGGCCTCTTGCAGTGCGTTCAGGAATGGCAAGCTGGATCCCGAGGCCTACCGCGTAGAAGGCGGGCCGAACCAGACACCGACGTCCGCGACCGGGGGCACCAGCCTGTTCGATGCGTTCAAGAGCGACGGCTCTGCCGGTATTCGGGTGAACCGTTTCCTGTGGACCGCTTCGCTGGAGGTTCTGGACTTCCTTCCGGTGCAAAGCGCGGACCCGTTCACCGGCGTGATTTCGACCGGCTACGGCAGACCGCCGGGCGGCGGGCGCGCCTATCGCGCGACCGTCCTGATCAGCGATCCGGCGCTGGATGCGCGCGCGCTGAACGTGGCGTTGCAATCGCAGAGCGGCCCGGTTGCGGCGGGCACGCAGCGCGCCATCGAGGACGCGATCCTGACCCGCGCGCGGCAATTGCGGACGCAGGCAGGCCGGTTCTGATCCGGCATCTGCGCGCCCGTCAGACGGGCGCGTTATCCATGACAGCCGAAATCCAGCGGAGCTGACGCGGCAGGCAGATCGTGTGCAGATCGTACTTGTCGCGCATCAGGTGCCGCGCGGCTGCACCCAGTCTGCCACGCGCGGTTTCGTCGTCGAGCAGGGCGCAGACCTCGTCCACCAGAGCTTCGCCGTCGAAGAAATCCACCAGTCGGCCGGTCTCGTCGTGGCGAATCACCTCGCGCACCGGCGCGGTGCCGCTGGCGATGATGGCCGCGCCGCAGGACATCGCCTCCAGCAGCGACCAGCTGAGCACGAATGGGTAGGTGAGGTAGACATGCACGCGGCTGACCTGCAAAAGGCGCAGGAACTGGTCGTAAGGAATGCGCCCGAGGAAGTGAACGCGGGCGAAATCGGCGTCCGGGATCTGGCCGCGTACCTCGTCGAGGAAGATCTGCTTCCACGTCTGGCCCTTGGGCGGCGCGGCGCCGTAGCTGACCTCGTCTCCGCCGACGATCAGCACCTTTGCATTGGGACGTTCGCGCAGGATGCGCGGCAGGGCGCGCATGAAGATGTGGTAGCCGCGATAGGGCTCCAGGTTGCGGTTGACGAAAGTGATGACCTCGTCGGCGCGCGTGACGTCGACCTGGCCGTCGATGACAAGGCGCACATCCGGCATGGGGCAGGCATTGAGCGTGTCGATGCCGTCATGCGACACGGTGATCTTGTCGCGAAACTCTGCCGGGAACGTGTCAGCCTGAAAGCGTGTGGGGCTGATGCCGGCATCCGCGAACGGGAAATGCAGGTGATTGTTGAGGTTCTTGAGGCGGATGCGCAGAGATTGCGGCCCGGGGTCGCCCTTGGCAAACTCGGGGTCGAAGTTGAGATGGGTGTCGTCGGCGAGGTGATAGAGTTCGCAATAGATCGCCAGGCGCGCCTGGGGCCAGACGTCGCGCAGGAACATCGATTCGCCCCAGCCGGGGTGGGCGAGGATGAGATCCGGCTCGAACCCTTTTTCCTTGAGCTGCCGCGCGGCGCGGTAGCACGCGTCGCCGCGGGTGACCTTGGTATCGAGGTCGACCAGCCAGGGGTGCAGGCGTTGGCCGTCGCGCTTGGGCAGCTTGTACGGCAGGATGCGGACGCCGTTCCAGTTGGCGGGTTTGTCGACCTTGAGTGTCAGCGCCACGCATTGGTGCCCGCGCGAGGCCAGAAGCGGCGCAAGGTGTTTGTACTGGCCGGGAAAATTCTGATGGATGAAGAGGATTTTCATGCAAATGCCTGCGCGTTTTTCCGGCTTATAGCTGCGGGGCGGAATTTTGCAAAATTCCGCGTCGGAAAATTTGAATTTTCCGGTCCGATTTCTTGCAAGAAACAGGTGGCGTTCGATTTTTGCCTGCTGCGCACTGGACCCTGCGGGCGCGGGGCCCTATCACGCTTTGGAGTTTGAGAAACGAGGGGCCGATCGGGTCATGTCGCGTTATTCCGCCGCTGATATCGAAGCAAGATGGCAAAAGGCCTGGGACGAGGCCGGGATTTTCCGGGCCGCGCGGTCGCAGGAGAAGCCGAAATACTACGTGCTGGAGATGTTCCCCTATCCCTCGGGGCGCATCCACATGGGGCACGTGCGCAACTATACAATGGGCGACGTGATCGCGCGCTACAAGCTGGCGACCGGGCACAGCGTGCTGCACCCGATGGGATGGGACGCCTTCGGGATGCCCGCCGAGAACGCCGCGATGGCGAGCGGGGGGCATCCCAAGGACTGGACCTATGGCAACATCGCCGACATGCGCGGGCAGATGAAGCCATTGGGCCTCAGCCTTGACTGGAGCCGGGAGTTCGCCACTTGTGACCCGGAATACTATGGCCAGCAGCAGGCGCTGTTCCTGGATTTCCTGGAAAAGGGGCTGGTTTACCGCAAGAACGCGGTCGTGAACTGGGACCCGGTGGACATGACCGTGCTGGCCAACGAGCAGGTGATCGACGGCAAGGGCTGGCGGTCTGGTGTCGAGGTCGAGAAGCGTGAGCTGACGCAATGGTTCTTCAAGATCTCCGATTTTTCGGGCGAGTTGCTCGAGGCGCTGGACGGGCTGGAGAACTGGCCCGCGAAGGTGCGGCTGATGCAGGAGAACTGGATCGGCAAGTCGCGCGGCATCGAGATTCCGTTCGCGCGGACGGATGCGGGCGACCCGATCATCTGTTACTCGACCCGGCCCGACACGATGCGCGGGGCGAGTTTCATCGCGATTTCGCCGGAGCATCCGGTGAGCCGTGAGCTGGCGAAGGACAATCCGGAACTGGCGGCGTTCATTGCCGAGACGCGCAAGATGGACACCACAGAGGCCGCGATGGAGAAGGCCGAGAAGAAGGGCATCGACACCGGGATCACGGTGCGTCATCCGGTCTGGCCCGACAAGGAACTGCCCGTCTGGGTCGGGAATTTCGTGTTGATGGATTATGGCACCGGCGCGGTCTTCGGCTGTCCGGCGCATGACCAGCGGGACCTTGATTTCGCGCGCAAGTATGGGCTTGAGGTGCGCAATGCCTTTTACCTGCCCGGGCAGGAAAAGGATGTCGAGACCGAGGCGCTGGTGCCCGCCAAGACCGAGACGGTGGTGTATATCGACCATTTCGCAGGTGTGGGTGAGGCCACCAGCCAGGAAGGCATCGACGCCACGATCGACTGGTTCGAGGAAAACGGGCTTGGCACGGGGCAGGTGAAGTACCGCCTGCGCGACTGGGGGCTGAGCCGCCAGCGGTATTGGGGCTGTCCCATTCCGGTTGTGCATTGCGAGGCCTGCGGCGTGGTGCCGGAGAAGAAAGCAAACCTGCCGGTCGAGCTGCCCTATGATGAGGGTGGCACGCCGATTGATTTTTCGATTCCGGGCAACCCGCTGGACCGGCATCCGACGTGGCGGGAGTGCAAATGCCCGAGCTGCGGCGCGGATGCGCGGCGCGAGACGGACACGATGGACACGTTCGTGGACAGCAGCTGGTATTTCGCGCGGTTCACGGCCCCGGATGCGGACACGCCGACGCGGATGGAGGATGCCGAGTACTGGATGAACGTGGACCAGTATATCGGCGGCATCGAGCACGCGATCCTGCACCTGCTGTATAGCCGGTTCTTCGCGCGGGCGATGCATATCTGCGGGCACCTGCCGGAAAAGGCGATCGAGCCGTTTGACGCGCTGTTCACGCAAGGGATGGTGACGCACGAGATCTACCAGACGAAGGACGCCAACGGCCGCCCGGTCTATCACCTGCCGGAGGACGTGACCGACGGCAAGCTGGCCGATGGCACCGAGGTTCAGATCATCCCCTCGGCCAAGATGTCGAAGTCGAAGAAGAATGTGGTCGACCCTGTCAACATCATCGAGGCCTTCGGTGCCGACACCGCGCGCTGGTTCGTGCTGTCGGATAGCCCGCCGGAGCGAGACGTGGAATGGACCGCCGCCGGGGCCGAGGCGACTTACAAACACCTGGCGCGGGTGTACCGGATCGTGTCGGAGATTGCCGGGGATACCAGCCCGGCCAATGCGTCCGAGGATGAGGCACTGGCAAAAGAAATGCACCGGGCGATTCATGACGTGACGGGCGGCGTGGAAAGCTTTGGCTTCAACGCGGCGATTGCCAAGCTTTACGGCTTTACCAATACGCTGGCCAAGTCCGGCGCGGGTGCGGAGGCGAAGAAGGAAGCGGCGAAAGTTCTGGCGCAGCTGATGTCGCCGATGACGCCGCACCTGTCCGAAGAGCTTTGGTCCGCGCTGGGCGGCGAGGGGCTGGTGGCGCAGGCGCCGTGGCCGGTGGCCGACGAGGCGATGCTGACCGATGACAACGTGACCCTGCCGATCCAGATCAACGGCAAGCGCCGGGCCGAGATCAGCGTGCCCAAGGACATGGACAAGGCAGAGGTTGAAAAAATTGCTCTGTCGCACGAAGCTGTGGCAAGGTCGCTGGATGGGGCCCAGCCCAAGAAGGTCATCGTCGTCCCCGGGCGGATCGTGAATGTCGTCGTTTAACCGTCGTTTCGTGTTGCTGGGCCTGCCCGCCGGGCTGGCCGCCTGCGGCTTTGCGCCAGCTTATGGCCCGGGGGGTGCGGCGCAGGGGTTGCAGGATGCCGTTCTGGTGGATGCGCCGGACAGTCGGCCGGGCTATCTGCTGACCCGCCACATCGAGGAACGGCTGGGGCGCGGCGAGCGGCAGGTTTACGGGCTGGGCTATTCAATCAATCTGACGGAAGAGGCCGTGGCGATCTCGCGCAGCAACGTGACGACTCGCTATAACCTGCTGGGCAACGTGAAATACGCGCTGCGCGATCTTCGCAGCAATGCGGTCGTCCTGAGCGGGCAGGCGGACAGCTTTACCTCGTACTCGGCCTCGGGCACCACCGTGGCGACGCAGGCGGCGCAGCGCGATGCCGAGGCGCGGCTGATGGTGATCCTGGCGGACCAGATCCTGAACCGGCTGACGGCCGAGGCCGGCAAGCTGCCGGCATGAAGCTGTCGCCCCGCGATGCGCCGGCCTATTTCGCACGGCCCGATCCCGACAAGACCGGCCTGCTGATTTATGGCACCGACGCGATGCGCGTGGCGCTGAAGCGGCAGGAGGTGATTGCGGCCCTTATCGGACCGCAGGGCGAGGAAGAGATGCGGCTGACGCGTATCCCGGCGGGCGATTTGCGCAAGGACCCGGCGATGCTGATGGATGCCGTCAAGGCGCAGGGGTTCTTTCCCGGCCCGCGCGTGGCCTTTGTCGAGGACGCCAACGAGACCGTGGCGCCGGTGGTGACGGCGGCGCTGGAGGATTGGCAGCCGGGGGATGCGCAGGTGGTGGTGACCGCCGGGAGCCTGAAGGCGACATCGAAGCTGCGCAAGCTGTTCGAGGGGCACAGGAACGCCTATGCGGCAGCCATCTATGACGAGCCGCCGGGCCGGGCCGAGATCGAGGCGATCCTGTCGAAGGCGGGTTTGCGGGATATCCCGCGCGAGGCGATGGCGGACCTGAATGCGCTGGCCCGCGCGCTGGACCCGGGCGATTTCCGCCAGACGATGGACAAGCTGGCGCTGTACAAGCGGGGCGATGACACGCCCTTGAGCGCCGCAGACATCGCCGCCTGTGCGCCGGTGTCGGTCGAGGCGGATCTGGATGACGTGCTGCATCTTGTGGCCGAGGCCAAGCCGGGCGAGATCGGGCCGGTGATGAAGCGGCTGCGGGCGCAGGGGGTGCAGCCGGTCGGCCTGTGCATGGCGGCGAACCGTCATTTCCGAACGCTGTTCGCGGCGGCCAGCGATCCGGGTGGGCCGGGGCAGGGCATCGCGCGGGTGCGCCCGCCGGTCTTTGGCCCCCGGCGTGACCGGATGCAACGGCAGGCGGCGCATTGGGGCGCGGCCAAGCTTGAAGAGGCGCTGGGCGTGCTGACCGACACGGACCTGCGCCTGCGCTCGGCGGGGCAGACGGCGCCGGACATGGCGCTGGTGGAGCGCGCGCTTATCCGGCTGGCGACGCTGGCGCAGCGGTAGGTTGGTTCAGGAGATCTCTGCGAACATGGCCAGCGTTTCGGCCTCGGTCATGCGCTTGTGGTCGCCCGCCAGCGCGTAGGCGTCGGGCTTGCGGTCGATGAAGATTTCCTCGGACAGGCTGATGCCGGAGGGATCGTCCAGAAGGCCAAGACCCACATGCATATCACCCTGCATCGGGCCCGGTGCGGTGACGCGGTAGAAGAGGTTCGTACCGCAGGTGGCACAAAAGCAGCGCTCGGCCCAGTCGGACGAGGTGTAGGCGGTGATGTTGTCCGCGCCGGTGATCGTGGCATCGCCTGCCTTGACGTGCAGTCCCAGGTAGACGCCGCCGGACCATTTGCGGCACATCCCGCAATGGCAGGCGCCGGTCGCGTCGGGGGCGTTGGCGATGTCGAGGGTCACGGCACCGCAAAGGCAGGTTCCGGATTTGTGCATGATGGGTCTCCACTCCAGGCTGGGGCAAGATAGGCGATCAGTATGACAGCAAATGTCAGCAGTGGAGTGGAATTTCGTTGCGCAGAGCCTGAACGCGGGCGAGCGTGAGGCAACATACGAGGGAGACGCGAGATGTACGAAGTGATCGGATCGAAGGCCAGCCGGGCGTTCCGCGTGCTGTGGATGCTGGAGGAGTTGGGCGTCGATTACGACCACACGCCTGCCGGGCCGCGCAGCGCCGAGGCGGTGGCGGCGAACCCGTCGGGCAAGATCCCCGCGTTGCGGGTGGACGGGGCGGTCGTGACCGAGTCGGTGGCGATCATGACGTATCTGGCCGACCGGCACGGGGCGCTGACCCATCCGGCGGGCACGCTGGAGCGGGCGCGGCAGGATGCGCTGACGCACCAGATCCTCGATGACGTTGATTGCAGCCTGTGGATGGCGGCGCGGCATACGTTTGTCCTGCCCGAGGACAAGCGGGTGGCGGCGGTCAAGGATACGCTGAAATGGGAGTACGCGGCCAATATCGCGCGACTGTCCGAGGCACTGGAGGGACCGTTTTTGATGGGCGGGGAGATGACGGTGCCGGATATTCTGCTGGTACACTGTTTGCGCTGGGCGGAGATCGCGAAGTTTCCCGGCCCCGGCGAGCTGCTTGGGGCGTATCGGGCGCGGCTGGAAGCGCGTGAGGCGTTCCGCAAGGTTTCGGAGATGGGGTAAGAGAGCGGCCGGTTCGAGTGGTGGGTTTCACCCACCCTACGGGCCGTGGAGCGCAATGTTGCGGGGGGGGGGGATCACAGGCCGCCGCCTTGCAGGTCTCGGGGGATGGGCGTAAGTGCGGATCATGCCCGGTTAGGAAACCCCGCGCCATGCAACTTTACCTGCCTATCGCCGAGGTCTCGGTCAATGGCCCGCTGCTCTTGTCGGTCGGTCTTGTCGTGGGGCTGCTGTCGGGAATTTTCGGAGTGGGCGGCGGGTTCCTGATCACGCCGCTTCTGTTCTTCCTGGGCATTCCGCCCGCGGTCGCGGTCGCGACATCCGCCAATCAGATCGTCGCCTCGTCGTTTTCGGGCATCTTCGCGCATATGCGACGCCGCACCGTCGATTTCCGCATGGGAAGCGCGCTTATGGCCGGGGGGCTCGTGGGGTCGACCGTGGGGGTCTATATTTTCAGCCTGCTGCGGCAGCTGGGTCAGGTCGATCTGCTGGTCAACCTGTTCTACGTCGTCTTCCTGGGCCTGATCGGAACGCTAATGTTCATCGAAAGCCTGCGCGCCATGCGCAGCGCCAAGGTCCAGGGGCCGAAGCGACGGCCGCAGCGCACGCGGCGCGACTGGGTGCATTCCATGCCGCTGCGCGTGCGGTTCCGGACCTCGGGCCTTTATATCTCGGTCTTCCCGCCGCTCATGGTCGGGTGCGGCGTCGGCGTTCTGTCGGCGATCATGGGGGTCGGTGGCGGTTTCGTCGTGGTGCCGGCGATGATCTATATCCTGGGAATGCCGACGAAGGTGGTGATCGGCACCTCGCTGTTTCAGATCATCTTCGTGTCGGCTTATACGACGATGATGCACGCCTATACCACGCAGACGGTGGACACGGTGCTGGCCGCGCTGCTGATCGTCGGTGGCGTGGTCGGCGCGCAGTTCGGCAGCATGATCGGGCAGGCCCTGAAGGCGGAACAATTGCGCATTCTTTTGGCCCTGCTGGTGCTGGCCGTCGGTCTGAAGCTGGGCCTTGATCTGGTGCTGGAGCCGTCGAACGTTTTCTCGATCGCCAGCGTGCGCGAGGGCTGAGCGCCGTGGAGACGCGGCTGGCCTAAGAACCGGTTACGCCTTCTGCGAAGCGTGCGGCGGCGCGGCCCGCCCAAAGCCCTGTCGCCAGGCACGCGGTCAGTAGGTAGCCGCCGGTGGGTGCTTCCCAGTCCAGCATTTCACCGGCGGCGAAGGTGCCGGGGCGGGATGTCAGCATCAGATCTTCGGTAACGGCGTCGAAGCGCAGGCCGCCGGCGGTCGAGATCGCCTCGTCCATGGGGCGTGGGGTCTTGAGCGGGACCGGCAGGGCCTTGATCAGCGGGGCGAGGTCGTCGGGCAGGGGCCGGGCGCATTCGTTCAGGAGGGCTTGTTCCACGGGTGCGAGGCGCAGGGTTTTGCGCAGGTGGTTCGACAGGCTGGCTTTGCCGCGCGGACGGCTCAGGCGTTTTCGGAGAGCTTCTAGTGATAGATCCGGGCGCAGGTCGATCGTGAGTGCCGCGCCTTCGCGTAGCGGGCGGGAGAGGGCGTAGAGTCCGCCGCCTTCGATGCCCTTGGCGGACAGGACGATCTCGCCGCGCGAGATATGCGTGCCGGCGTGAAGCGCGATGTTCTTCAATGGCTGGCCGAAATGGCGCTGCATGTGGGACGACCAGTCGACGGTGAAGCCCATGTTGGCGGGTTGGAATGCGGCGGTCTGGGCCGGCAGACGGGCCGCCCACGCGCCATCGGAGCCGAGGCGCGCCCAGCTGGCGCCACCGCAGGCCAGCACGGTGACCGTGGGTGTCAGCCGGTGCGGACCATCCGGCGTGTCGAACTCTACCGCATCGCCATTCCAGCCTGTCCAGCGCCAGCGGCGGTGCAGCGTCACACCCAGCCCTTCGAGGCGGGAGAGCCACGCGCGCAGGAGCGGCGAGGCTTTCATCGTGGTGGGAAAGACGCGGCCGGTTGTGCCGGTGAAGGTGGGCTGGCCCAGCGCCTCGGCCCAGCGGATGACATCGTCCGGCCCGAAGGCAGTAAGCATCGGGCGCAGGTGTGGCGCGGCTTCGGCATAGGCGGCGCGGCAGGTTTCCATATCCTCGGCCTTGGTGAGGTTGAGGCCGGATTTGCCGGCCATGAGAAATTTGCGGGCCGGGGACGGCTTGGCCTCGGCCACGGTGACGGGAACACCGGCCGAGGCGAGTGCGTCGGCGGCCATGAGACCGGCCGGCCCCGCTCCGATGACCAGCGCGTCGGTCATGCGCGGGTGGGTGTCGCCGTGCCGAGCCCCATGTCATGCACGACCAGCTGCGGGAAGGGGATTTCGATGTCATGTGCCTTGAGCGCGTTCCAGATGGCGGAAAGGACCTTCAGGGTGAAGCGGTTCTTACCGTCGTCAATGCCTTGCGCGACAAACGCGGGCGGGTTGTCCCAATCCATGGCAGCTCCCTTGCCATTCTTCGTGGTGCCTCCATCCTCTTGCCTGTCGTGGCAAAAAGATCAAGGAAAAGCGATGGACGACCCGGTTTGTCCGCTGTGTGGGCGGTCCATCCCGCCCGAGGCCAAGCAGAGCCTGCATCACCTGGTTCCCAAGCTGAAAGGCGGCAAGGGCGGGCCGGTCGTGCTGTTGCACCAGATCTGCCATAACGAGATCCACGGCACGCTGACAGAGGCGGAGCTGGCGCGGGACTATGCCACGGTCGAGGCGTTGCGGGCACATCCGCGCTTGGAGAAGTTCATCCGCTGGGTCGCCAAGCGCCCGCCCGGGTTTCATTCGAAAACACCGGGTGGGCGACGGAAACGTTGATCCTGCGCAAGGCGGGCGTGCCGGGATGCGGAATGCTTGGTGCGGGAGGATTTCACCATGACAGTCAAATATATCGAAGATGCCGATACGAAGACCGTCGAGTTGACGGTGTCGGGAATGGTCACGCGGGAGGATTACGACCGGATCGTCGACCGGATGCAGGGCTTTATCGACGCCCATGGGACGGTGAAGCTGATCGAGGTGATCGAGAGCCTCGACGGGTTCGAGCCCTCGGTGATCTGGCCGGGGATCAAGTTCGATTTCAGGAACCTGCGCCATATCAGCCATGTGGCGGTGGTGTCGGATATCGGCTGGATCGGGCCGGTCTCCAAGGCGGCGGGGGCGCTGATGTCGACCAAGCTGCGGACCTATGATCTGGACGATCTGGACGAGGCGCGGGAATGGATCGCGGCAGAGTGACTTGACCACGGGGCGGGATGGGCCACTCTTGCGGGCGTGGCAAACTGCGAGGGCAAGATGGATCTGACACGGCGGGAGGTGTTGGCGCTGGCGGGCGGACTGGCCGGGGCGCAGGTGGTGCCGGGGCCGGTGTGGGCCGGTGAGCCGGGTCGCGTTCTGACCGCGGCGCCCGCCGAAGTGCAGTTGGCGCCCGGTGATTTCCCGAAGACGCGCGTATGGTCCTACGGCGGGCAGGTGCCGGGGCCGGTGTTGCGCCAGCGGCAGGGTGAGATGTTCGAGGCTCGGCTGGTCAACGGGTTGAAGCAGGAAACGACCGTGCATTGGCACGGGGTGCGCCTGCCCAACGAAATGGACGGTGTGCCGGGCATGACGCAGGCGGCGGTGCGACGCGGCGAGAGCTTCGACTATCGCTTTGCCCTGCGGGATGCCGGGACGTTCTGGTACCATCCGCACGCCAATTCGCTGGAGCAGATCTCGCGCGGGCTGGCCGGGGTGCTGGTGGTGGACGAGGCAGAGCCGCCAGAGGTGGATGCCGAGGAGATCCTGGTGCTGGACGACTGGCGGCTGACCGAGGACGCGCAACTGCATCCCGAATTCGGCAACCGGCACGACATGTCCCATGCCGGGCGGCTGGGGAATTATATCACCGTGAACGGCGCGGGCGAGTTGCGCCGCAGCTATCCGAAGGGCGCGCGGCTGCGGGTGCGGCTGGTGAATGCGGCGACGGCACGGGTGTTCCGGCTGGTGTTCCAGGGGATGAACGCCTCGGTGGTGGCGCTGGACGCGATGCCACTCGAGGCGCCGGAGCGGATCGAACAGGTCGAGATCGGGCCGGCGCAGCGGGTGGACCTGATCGTCGATATCACTGCCGAGACGGGCGAAGAGGCGATCATCGGATCGGTGGAGCGGGACGGCACCTATGCGACGGTGTCCGTGTCGGTCGACGGCGCGGAACAGGCCGTGCGGGAGGCGCCGCAAGCATTGCCCCCCAACGACCTGCCCGTGCTTGAGGCCGAGGGCGCGCGGCAGGTGCCGCTCGTCATGGAGGGCGGCGCGATGCGGGGCCTGCCAGAGCGCGTCATGTGGCAAGGATCGAAGATGGAGGCGCGGCCGCTCTATGAGGCGGGGCAGTTCTGGGCCTTTAACGGGCAGGCCGGGATGGACGGGGAGCCGCTGATCCAGGCTGCATTGGGCGAAACGGTGCGGGTGCCGATGGAAAACCGGACAGCTTTCTCCCATTCGATGCATCTGCATGGGCAGCATTTCCGCGAAGTACTGCCTGAGGGCCGTGTGGGTCCGTGGCGTGATACGTTGGTGATCCATCCAGACGAGACACGCGAGATCGCCTTTGTCGCCGAGAACCCGGGCGACTGGATGTTTCATTGCCACATGGCCGCGCACCAGATGTCGGGCATGATGAATTGGATCCGGATCACGTAGGTGCCGTTTTCCACGCGGAAAACGGGATAGAAAATACGTATTTTCTAACCCGGAATTTACGTAAATTCCGGCCCGATCAGGAGCGGCAGAGGTGCTTTATGCCTGCCGTGTGGTCGGGGGCTGCGCCGAGCACGTCGGCGGCCAGGGTGCGCGCGGTGTCGAGCAGGGCATCGGGCTCGGTCACCTCGTCGATGAGGCCCCAGTGATGCGCGGTTTCCGTGTCGATCTTCTGTCCCGCCATCAGGATCATCTTGGCCCGCGACGGGCCGATCAGCCGCGTCAGCCGCCCCGGATCGGAAGGTTGCGGCAGGAAACCCAGTTTCATCACCGGATAGAACATCCTGGTGCCCGGCACGGCGATGCGCAGATCGCAGGCCAGCACCATGCCCATGGCCCCGCCCGCGACGGTGCCGTTGAGCGCGGCAATGGTCAGGCAGGGCAGCGCCGAGAGGGCGGCAGACAGGCGTTCCCACACCGGGTCGGTCGGCAGGCCGGACTTGGCGGCCTCGAGATCCATGCCCGCCGAGAACGCCTTGCCGCGGCCGGTCAGGACCAGTGCGCGGGCCTCGGTGGCGCCCTCGGCGATATCGGCCAACTCGGTCAGCATGGCGTAGGTCAGGGAATTGGCCTTGTCGGGCCGGTTCAGGGTGACGGTCCAGAGGCCGTCGTCGGATTTGTCGAGCTCGATCATTTGAGCCCTACCGCGAGACGGATATCCTCGTTGCGCAGGCTTATGTCTTGGCCGAGCCACCCATCGGCCTCCGCCGTGCACATCCAGGCCAGCGCCCGGGCGGGCCAGTCGGGCGGGATATGGTCGGACCAGTCGAGCTGAGCCACGGGGTTCATGCCGCTGGCCTTGATCTGGTGTTGCATGTCGGTGGCCACCGTGCCGGGCGACAGGCCCATGACGCGAATGCCGTGATCGCGGTTTTCCTTGTCGGCGGCGCGGGTCAGCATCAGTGCCGCGGCCTTGGACGCGCAGTAGTGGCTCCAGCCTTCGAGCGCGCTGGTTGCGGCGCCGGAACTGATGGTGATGATGGTGCCCGATCCGGCCTGTTTCATGACCGGCAGGGCGGCGCGCATGCCGTGGAAAACGCCCTTGAGATTGATGTCGATCACCTCGTCCCATGCGTCGGGATCGACGTCGGCGAGATGGGCTATGGGCTCGATCACGCCGGCGTTGCCGATCAGCACGTCGAGCCCGCCGAAGCGGTCGCGGGCGGCGGCCACGGCGGCGCTGACGTCGTCGTAGCGGCTGACGTCGCAGGTCACGGCCAGCGCACGATCACCGATTTCCGAGGCGATCTCCTGTATCGCGTCGGCGCTGCGGGCGGCGAGCACCACATTGGCCCCCAGCGACGCGAAATGGCGGGCGGCGGCGGCGCCGATGCCGCGGCTGGCACCGGTGACGAGGACAGTCTTGTCTTGCATGGGATTGAACCTTTTTCAGCTCTGCAGTGACGTATGTTCACGCCAGAGCTATCGCCTTGAACTGGCGAGGTCCAGCGCAAGGCCGGGATTCCCCCCCTTGACCCCGATTGCGCGACGGCGGAAGCTGGAGCAAAGCTGGGAATTTGAACACGAAAGGATTCTGCATGAAAGTTTTTGGCATGACGGGCGGCGCACGGTTTGGAACCGCGACGGCGATCGGGCTTGCGCTTGCGGCAGGCAGCGCGCAGGCGGATGTGACGCCGGCGGATGTCTGGGCGGACTGGCAAGGATATCTGGCCGCATCGGGTTACGAGGTCAGCGGCGAAGAAAACCAGTCCGGCGACGCGCTGACGGTGTCCAATATCACGATGTCGATGGCGATCCCCGAGGAAGACACGACGATTTCGGTCAACATGGGCGAGCTGACGTTTACCGATAACGGCGATGGCACGGTTTCGATCGCATTGCCGGCGTCGATGCCGATGAACGTGATGGTCTCGTCGCCCGATGCGGAAGATTTCAGCGTTGGTATGCAATACGACACGACAAGTCTGGAAATGACGGCGTCCGGCAACCCCGACGACCTGCTTTACAATTACACGGCAGATGAAGTCGCCGTGATCCTGAACGACGTTACGGTCGAAGGCGAGACGATGGACCTTGGCACTGTCGAGTTCCGGATCGCCGACGTCAGCGGCACGACGACGATGAAAATCGGCGACCTGCGCACCTCCGAACAGAAGATGACCACGGGGCCGGTGACCTATACCGTCGATATCGACGAGCCCGAAGGCGGTGGCGGCGAGATGATGCTGAAAGGTCAGTTCGCCGGCATGACGGTCGCGGCCAACGGGGCGCTGCCGCTGGAAATGGACCCCGCCAACATGGGGGCGTCGATCGAGAACGGCTTCGACGTGGACGCGACGGTCACCTATTCCGAGGGGTCGAGCGAGTTCACGTTCGTCGATCCGCCGCAAACCACCGAAGGCACCACCAGTTCGGACGGGGGCGAGATTACCGTTGCGCTGGGCGCCGATGGGCTGACCTATGACCTGTCGGCCAGCAACATGAACTTGAACATGGCCGGGGGCGACATCCCGCTGCCGGTCGAGGTCGCCTTTGGCACCGCCGCGTTCAACCTGACCATGCCTGTCGCCAAGAGCGAGGACGAACAGGATTTCGCCATGGGCCTGACGCTGGGCGATTTCACCATGTCGGACATGATCTGGGGCATTTTCGACCCCGCCGGCCAGTTGCCGCATGACCCGGCGACGATCGACCTCGATCTGACCGGGACGGCCAAGCTGTTCTTCGACCTGTTCGACCCCGAGCAGATGGAAGCGGCGGAAACCGGCGAGCTGGGTGTGCCGGGCGAGCTTAACACGCTGGACATCAACACCCTGACGGTCAGCGCCGCAGGTGCGGAATTGACCGGTGAAGGCGCGTTCACCTTCGACAATTCCGATCTGGAGACTTTCAACGGGATGCCGGCGCCGGAGGGGTCGGTCGACCTGAGTCTGACAGGCGCGAACGGGCTTCTGGACCAGCTGATCGCCATGGGCCTTGTCCCCGAGGAACAGGCTATGGGCGTGCGTATGATGATGGGCATGTTCGCGGTTCCCGGCGAGGGAGAGGACGCGCTGAACTCGACGATCGAGGTCAAGAGCGACGGACAGGTCCTGGCGAATGGGCAGCGTCTGCGCTGAACCCGACCGAGGCGAAGACATTTGCGGGGGCCGGATGATCCGGCCCTTCGTGCTTTTGACGATTGAGCTCTGATGAAAGGTGAGCCTGATGACGTATTCCCGTGTTTTCCCCGTGATCCTGAGTGCTTCGGCCGTCGCGCCGGTGGCGGCGTTGGCCGACGTGACGGCCGAGGACGTGCTGACCAACATGATGGCCCCGGCCCGGGCCTTTGGCTTCGAGGTCACTGCCGAGCCGGTGCGCGAAGGCGACAGCCTGCGGGTCGACAGCATGGTCATGACCTATGCGCTGCCGATGGATGCGGGTGTGGCGCGGCTGAGCACGGACGGGTTCACCTTGACCGAACAGGGCGACGGCAGCGTCGCGTTGAACTATTCCGACGGGATGACGGCCGAGGTCACCTTCACTTTGCCCGACGAGGGCAAGGTGATGTCCGCGACGCTGTCCTACGAAGGCTTCGACACGCCAACCGTTGCGACCGGAACACCGGGCCAGGTGACCTATGACGGGTCGTTCGAGAATGCGCGGTTCGCCTTGACCGACTTCACCGTGCCGGACGAAGGCGTGCTGGACGTGTCGGTCGAAGGCACTTTGACCGGGACCAGCCAATACGAGATCATCGAGGGGGATATCGTGAAGGTGTCGATGTCCACCACGTCGGACAGCATGACCTTCGATACGAAATTCAGCGATCCGCAAGGCGCGGTGTCGAGCGGGCAGCAAAAGATGACGGGCGGGACTTCGGAAGTGGAAATGGCGATCCCGGCCGGGCAGGTTGACCTGCTGAACCTGGACGACGCGCTGCGCGCCGGGCTGATGCTTGTGGCCAAGACCGGCGGCGTGCAGGTGGACGGCACCACCGTGACGACGGTCGAGGACATGGAGATGCGCCAGACCACCGCCTATACCATGGAGAGCAGCGATGTCGCGCTGAGCGAAGACGGGCTGTCGGTGGGCGGCGTCTATACCGATTTCGGGTTCGAGTTCGTGATGCCATCGGAGATGCCCTTTCCCATCGCGGGCCAGATCGCACGCAGTGAAGGCCAGATCACCGCGCCGGTGACCGAAACCGATGGCGCAGTGCCGGTGGAACTGCGCATGACGCTGGAAGAGGTGACGCTGGACGAGGCGATCTGGGCCCTGTTCGATGCGCAGGAACAACTGCCACGTGACCCGATGACGGTGGTGCTGGATCTGTCTGGCGAAGCCGCGCTGAGCCGCGATCCGCTGGATATCATGCGGATGATGGAAGTGTCCCCGACCGAGGAGACACTGGGGCGGATCGAGAACGTTCAGCTGAACGAACTGGCGGTGCGCGCCGTGGGCGCGGAGGTCACCGGCAGCGGTGCTTTCGAGATCGATAACGAGGATTACGAGACCTTCCCCGGCATGCCCGCGCCGAATGGCAGCGTCGATTTGCGCGTCGACGGTGCCAATGGCCTGATCGACACGCTGGTCGCGATGGGCCTTGTCCCCGAGGAGCAGGCCATGGGCACCCGCATGATGCTGGGCATGTTCGGCACGCCGGGCGAGGGCGAGGACGTGATCACCTCGACCATCGAGGTGACCGAGGATGGCCAGGTGCTTGCCAACGGCCAGCGGCTGCGGTGAGCCGATGAGGATGCGGCAGGTCCTTGCGGTGGCGGCGCTGTGTGCGCCGCAGGCCGCGCTTGCCGAGTTGACGGTCGAGGAGGCGTGGGGTGTCTGGACGGCCCAGTTCGAGGCTCTGGGCCTCGACTGGGAGGCCGAAGCGGTGCCCGAGGGCGATGCGCTGGCGGTGGGGCCGATCTTTCTGTCGATGCAGTTTCCGGGGCTTCCGCTGGAGATGAACCTGCAACTGCCCGGCCCGCGTTTCGTGCCCGATGCCGGGGAGGTAGCGGTGCAGTTGCCCACCTCCGAGGCCATGCCCTTCAGCGTGACCGCGATTGGCGACGCGGAAGAGGGATTCACCTCGTCCGGTGCGTTCGCCTGGCGGATGGAGGATGTCGGCGTGCGGATGCGGCAGACCGACGCCGGCGTTGAGACCCGCTGGAGCGGGACAAGCTTCGAGATCGACATGACCGAGTTCGGTATTGGCGGTCAGCCTTTTCCGGCTGAGTACCGGTACGTTCAATCCGGTTTCGACATCACGCAGACCAGCCGGATCGACGATGCTTGGCTGGACTTCACGCGCCGCGGCGTGGCCGGGCAGGTGGTGATCGATTACGGATATGGAGATGACACCAGCACGGAGGGCCTCGCCGGTACGTTGAGACGCGACGAGGTCGAAACCCTGACCGAGCTGCGGCTGCCGCGTGGCGGGCCTACGCTGGACGGCCTGCCGGAGCTTGCAGAGGCCGGCATGATGTTCCGGCACGAGGCAGCGGCCAAGTCAGGACACGACGAAGACGACGAATGGTATGCCGGCGAGTTGATCTCTTCCGGTGAGACCCGGTGGACCAACATCACGGGCATCTTCACGCTATCGGGCGATGGTTTGCGTGTCGTTTCGGATTCGGACGCGGCCGAGATGCAGATAACGGACGAACTGTTGGGACTGACAGTGGATGTGGAAGCGGCAAGGGTCCTGATGGATTTGGCGGTGCCGGTCTTGCGCGCGATCGAACCGCAGGATTACGCGCTGCGATTCGAGTTGGACGGGCTGAGTTTGTCCGAAGAAACCTGGTCCGCTTTCTTCATATCCGACGCGCTTTCGCGGCAGACGGCGGACCTGAAGGTCGATCTGGGCGGCAAGGCGATTCTTCTGGAGACTTTGTTCGACCTTGCCGCGTTGGGCCAATCATTCAACGGGCCCTTGCCGGTGTCGATCGAAACGCTGGACCTCAGGGCGCTGGAAGCCCGGTTCTGGGATGCGGAACTGACGGGAAAGGCTGCGGTGCGGTTCGATCACGGCGCGCGACGCACCTTCGACGGGTTCCCGGCGACCGAAGGGGACGCCACGTTCGAACTGACCGGCGTCCAGGGGTTGCTTGACCGTCTGACAGAGGCCGGCGTTCTGACGACCGATGACGCGATGTCGGCGCGGATGATGATGGGCATGTTCACCGCACCGGTGGATGGCGAGGACGACGCGGTGCGTGCCGAATTCGAGATCAAGCCGGACGGACAGGTGACTGTGAACGGCCAGCGCTTGCGCTGAACGCCTTGCGCCCATGGCTTGCGCCCGTTTCGGCAGCGCAGTAGATCGGACCCTGACAAAAATCCACACGCCTGCGCGGCGCCAGACCCGCGCAGCACACAGGAGAGCTTTATGCCCGTGACACCGGAAAATCTGACCGAAGCGCTTTTGGCGGCGGCGCACAAGGCCGGGGCCGACGCGGCGGATACGGTGGCCGTCGAGCGGCGATCCCAGAGCATCGGTGTCCGGGCCGGAACCTTGGAACAGGCGGAGCGGTCGGAAAGCGTCGAAGTCGGACTGCGTGTCTTCGTAGGGCAGCGGCAGGCCTGCGTCGGTGCGTCGGACACGCGGGAGGAAACCCTCGTGATGCTGGCGGAGCGCGCGGTGGCCATGGCCCGCGAGGCACCCCAGGATCCGTTCGCCGGGCTGGCGGACCCGGACCAGCTGGCGCAGAGCTGGGACGTCGCGGCGCTGGAACTGCACGACCCCGGTTCGGAACCGGCAGCGCCCGACATGCAGGAGGCCGCGTTGGCGCTGGAGGCCGTCGCGATGGCCGTGGATGGCGTGACCCAGGTTCAGGCGTCGGCCGATCACGAGGTCGAGCATATGCACATGGCGGCGACCAACGGCTTTTCCGGCGGGTTCACCAGCAGCGCCCGCAGCCTGAGCGCGGTTGCGATCGCGGGGCAGGGCACGGGGATGCAGCGCGACTATGACGCGGATACGCGCGTGTTCGCCGCCGACCTGCGGACGCCAGAGGAGATCGGGACGCGGGCGGGGGAACGTGCCGCTGCGATGCTGGACGCCAAGAAGCCTTATACCGGGTCCTATCCGGTGCTGTATGACGAGCGCGTGGCCGCGAGCCTGATCGGACACCTTCTGGCGGCGATCAACGGCGGCGCGGTGTCGCGCGGGGCGTCGTGGCTGATGAACCGGATGGGCGAGCCCGTGCTGCCCGAGGCGCTGTCGCTGATCGACGATCCGCTGCGCCCGCGCGCGCTTGGCTCGCAGCCTTTCGATGCCGAAGGGTTGCCGGTGGCAAAACGGGCGCTGGTCGAGAACGGCGTGCTGAAATCCTGGATTCTCGATCTGTCGACGGGGCGCAAGCTGGGGCTGCCGTCCACGGGTCATGCGCGGCGGGCGCCGTCCTCGGTGCCGTCGCCGCTGTCGACCAACGTGGCGCTGACGCAGGGCGACAAGAGCCGCGAAGAGTTGATGGCGGAGATGGGCACGGGCCTGTTGGTGACGTCGATGATCGGCTCGACGATCAATCCCAACACGGGCGACTATTCGCGCGGGGCGTCGGGGTTCTGGGTCGAGAACGGCGAGATCGCGTTCCCGGTGAACGAATGCACCATCGCGGGCAGCCTGCCGGACATGCTGCGCGGGATTATCCCGGCGAACGACGCGCGTCCCTGGAAGTCGCGTGTGGTGCCGTCGCTGCTGGTCGAAGGGTTGACCCTTGCCGGCAACTGAGCTGGATCTTCTGATCGCGGCGGCGCGGGCGGCGGGCGAGGTCGCCTGCCGTTATACCGGGCCCGAGGCGCGGGTCTGGGACAAGCCGGGGGGCGCGGGGCCTGTGACCGAGGCCGACCTGGCCGTGAACGAGGTGCTGGCCGAGCAGTTGCGCGGCGCCCGGCCCGAGTATGGCTGGCTGTCGGAGGAAAGCGCCGACACGCCCGAGCGGCTGTCGCGCGACCGGGTTTTCATCATCGACCCCATCGACGGCACGCGCAGTTTCATCGAAGGCACGCGGACCTGGGCGCACGCGCTGGCGGTGGTCGAGCGGGGCGAGGTGGTGGCGGGCGTGGTCTACCTGCCGATGCGGGACATGATGTATGCCGCCGCGGCCGGGCAGGGGGCGACACTGAACGGCAAACGCCTGAAAGTCAGTGATGCCGGGGCGCTGGACGGCAGCAGCATGTTGGCGGCGAAACCGAATTTCGACGCGCGGCACTGGCGCGCGGGACAGCCGCCCGGGATGGATCGAGGGTTCCGCCCGTCGCTGGCGTACCGGCTGGCGCTGGTGGCCGAGGGGCGGTTCGACGCGATGATGACCCTGCGCGGCGCGTGGGAATGGGACATCGCCGCGGGTGACTTGATCCTGCGCGAAGCGGGTGCCGTGACGTCGGACCGCGCGGGGCGGCCGCTGCGGTTCAACAACCCGATGCCGAAGCTCGACGGTGTTCTGGCGGCCAACCCGGTGGTGCATGGTGCGCTTCTGGAGGCGCTGGCGCCCGGGGCTGCGATCTGATCCGAGTGTGCGGCTGCGCCGCGCAGGTTTGGTTTTGTTCGAGTATTTTTGGAACGATGAAACGCCAGCTGAGCGACAGATTGGCGCGTTTCGCCGCTTGCAATCGAACCGCGCTCGGCACGACCTAGGTTCCCGTTTCCAAGATGGGAGACGGGATATGGACGGACAGACGATCGAGCACGACGCGCGGAACGCGGAATACCTGCGTCAGAAGGAGATTTACGAGCGCAGCATGGCGGGCCTGCGGCTGGAGCGGCGCAGGCGAGAGGCGGGGGGGCATGCGGTTATGGCCGTGGCCTACAGCCTTGAGGGTGCGAGCCGGAAGGAGACCCGGCTGGGCAAGGCCGTGACGGCGTCGAAATATGCACTCATCACCTTCGTGGCGGTGTTGCCGAACCTGGCGATGATCCTGATGCTGGCGGACTGACGCGCTTGGCGCTTGTACCGGGTGCGGCGCCGGTCTAGAGCCGGGGTATGACCCGTTCCGACAACCTGACCGGCGCCCTGTTGATGATGGCGTCGATGGCGTGTTTCACGTTCAACGACACCGCGATGAAGGCGATGGCGGGGGACGTGCCGCTGTTTCAACTGCTGCTGCTGCGCGGGATGGTCACGACGGTGCTGGTGGCCTGTATCGCGTGGCGCATGGGCGCGTTGCGCGCCCGCCTGCCGCGCCGGGACTGGGGGTTGATGGGCCTGCGCACAGGGGCCGAGGTGGGCGCGGCCTATTTCTTTCTGACGGCGCTGTTCAACATGCCGTTGGCCAACGTGACGGCGATATTGCAGGCCCTGCCACTGACCATCACGCTGGCCGCCGCGCTGTTCCTGCGCGAGCCGGTGGGATGGCGGCGGATGGTGGCGATCCTGATAGGCTTTGCCGGTGTGCTGCTGATCGTGCGGCCCGGGACGGACGACTTCAACTTCTATGCGGTCTACGCGCTGCTGGCGGTGGGCTGTGTCACTGTGCGGGACCTGTCGACGCGGCGGCTGTCGAAGGACACACCGTCGATGTTCGTCACGTTGCTGACATCCATCGCGACGATGACGATCTTCGGGCTTTTGAGCCTTGGCGTCGACTGGGCGCCGATGGGAATGCGAGAAGCCGGGCTGGTCGGAACCGCCTCGTTGTTCATCATCGGCGGGTATCTCTTTTCGATCATGGTGATGCGTGTGGGCGAGATCAGTTTCGTCGCCCCGTTTCGCTATACCGGCCTGCTGTGGGCGATGCTGCTGGGCTTCGTGGTGTTCGGGGAATGGCCCGCGACGCTGACCCTGCTGGGGGCTGCGATCGTGGTGGGCAGCGGGCTGTTCACGCTTTACCGGGAATCGCAGCTGGGGCGGAAAAGGCCGCTTGCACAGCCGCCTCGTCGACATTGAACCGTTCCTTGAAAAAGGCGCGCTGATCCGCGGTCAGGGGGGCAAGGCCCTTGGTGCTGGTGCGCGCATGGCTGTCGTTGTCGTCGTGCAGGGCGCGCAGGTACATGTGGGTCTCGGGCTCGATCAGGGTCGGCATGGAATGGTGCAGCTTGTGATGGCCGTAATTCATCACCGTCTTGGGGTCACCGGGGCGGAAGAGCACGGCCAGACCGCAGGCCAGGAACTGGCCCTGGATCTCGCGGGCGAGGATGCCGTCCGGGGTCAGCTTGACCGAATAGCCGCGGGAATATTCGATCACCATGTTCTGCCACCCGGCGCGTAGCTTGCCGGCCAGCCGGGCAGTGCGGCGGATGCCGCGAATGAAGTTGGTGCCGACGGCGTCGTCGTCATCGAGGCGGAACTGCAGGGATTCGTCGTCGTCGCCCTGGGCAAGCTCGTGCTGGATCGCCAGTTGCATGGCCGTGCGGTGCTTCATCGGTTCGGCCGTGACGATCTTGATCTGCTCGACGGGGGCGCAGATGTCGTTGAGCCGGTCCCACCAGGGCTTGGGCATCCGCTCTCCGGTCAGGACGATGAAGGTGAACCGCTTGTCCTTCTGCGCCGCTATGGAGGGCAGGGTGAGCGTCTCGAAGTGGCGAAAGCGCAGCTCCATCCGCTCGGGCGCGTAAAGGTAGGCCTCGCGCTCCTCGACGGTGTCGTGCATGCGTTTGAAGCCGCCGAGCGCGGGATAGGAAAAGCGGCATATACCGATTGCGCGCATGAAGCGGGGCACCTTCGAGACGTGGTGGCCGCATGGTTGCAAATGCGCGTGAGGCGGGCAAGCGCGAAACCGGGGTTGCCCGAGGCGGTGCCGGGCGTTAGGCCGAGGCGGCGGCGGGGTGACAGGTTTCCTGTTCCGCGCATCCGGGCTTTTCTGTCAGGGGTATACCGCGTCGTCATCCCGGGCGGATGGGAGTGTTGACAGCCGTCCCGACTCCCCCTATACGCCGCTCATCTCGACCTCGGGGGCCGCCCTGAATGTCGAACTCAAAATTCTAGTGGACAAGATCCGGGCCGTTTGAGTGCCCCGATCCTCTGGGAACCCGCCGCGTCGTTTACCTCGGAATGGAAACGATTGCGGTATTTGCGCATTGCGGACGCGTGATGTGCGAGGAACTGAAACCGCGCGGGGGTGACCCGGTGCAAACACATGTGTTGAGAGACGGGAAAGAGACCCTATGCCAACGATCCAACAGCTGATCCGCAAGCCGCGGCAGCCGAAAACAAGAAGCCAGAAGTCGATGCACCTGCAAGGGTGCCCGCAGAAGCGCGGCGTTTGCACGCGCGTCTACACCACCACGCCCAAGAAGCCGAACTCGGCCATGCGGAAGGTTGCCAAGGTGCGCCTGACCAATGGTTTCGAGGTCATCAGCTATATCCCCGGCGAAAGCCACAACCTTCAGGAGCACTCGGTGGTCCTGATCCGTGGCGGCCGTGTGAAAGACCTTCCCGGTGTGCGTTACCACATCCTGCGCGGTGTCCTGGATACCCAAGGCGTCAAGGACCGCAAGCAGCGTCGTTCGAAATACGGCGCCAAGCGTCCCAAGTAAGAGGAATTCGAGATGTCTCGTCGTCACGCCGCTGAAAAACGTGAAATTCTGCCCGACGCCAAGTATGGCGACCGGGTTCTGACCAAGTTCATGAACAACCTGATGATCGACGGCAAGAAGTCGGTCGCGGAGAAAATCGTCTACAACGCGCTCGATCGCGTCGAAGACAAGGTCAAGCGCGCCCCCGTGGAAATCTTCCACGAAGCGCTGGACAACATCAAACCGTCGGTCGAGGTCCGCTCGCGCCGTGTCGGTGGTGCCACCTACCAGGTGCCGGTCGAAGTTCGCCCCGAGCGCCGCGAAGCGCTGGCGATCCGCTGGCTGATCACCGCTTGCCGTGGCCGCAACGAGAACACGATGGAAGAACGCCTGGCCGGCGAACTTCTGGACGCCGTGAACTCGCGCGGGACCGCCGTCAAGAAACGTGAAGACACCCACAAGATGGCCGAGGCGAACAAAGCCTTCAGCCATTACCGCTGGTAAAACCCTAGAGGCATTTGCATCATGGCACGCGATTATCCGCTCGAACGCTACCGCAACTTCGGCATCATGGCCCATATCGACGCAGGCAAGACCACCTGCTCGGAACGGATCCTGTTTTACACCGGCAAATCCCACAACATCGGTGAGGTGCACGATGGTGCAGCCACCATGGACTGGATGGAGCAGGAGCAGGAACGCGGGATCACCATCACGTCGGCGGCTACCACTACCTTCTGGCAGTGGCAGGAAGACCCGACGAAAGAGGGCACCGACGACACCAAGTTCCGGATGAACATCATCGACACGCCCGGTCACGTCGACTTCACCATCGAAGTCGAGCGTTCGCTGGCGGTGCTTGACGGTGCGATCTGCGTGCTGGACGCCAACGCGGGTGTCGAGCCCCAGACCGAGACCGTCTGGCGCCAGGCCGACCGCTACAAGGTGCCGCGCATCGTCTTCGTCAACAAGATGGACAAGATCGGTGCCGACTTCTTCAACTGTGTCGCGATGATCGAAGACCGCACCGGCGCGAAAGCCGTGCCGATCGCCATGCCGATCGGTGCCGAGAACGAGCTGGAAGGCATCATCGACCTGGTGACCATGGAAGAATGGACCTGGAAAGGTGAAGACCTGGGCGCGTCCTGGACCCGTCAGCCCATTCGCGACGATCTCAAGCAGCTGGCCGACGACTGGCGCGCCAAGCTGATCGAGAACGCCGTCGAAATGGACGACGACGCGATGATGGAATACCTCGAGGGCAACGAGCCCGACATCCCGACCCTGCGGCAACTGATCCGCAAGGGCACCCTGTCGCTGAGCTTTGTTCCGGTCCTGGGCGGTTCCGCGTTCAAGAACAAGGGTGTGCAGCCGCTGCTGAACGCCGTGGTCGATTACCTGCCGAGCCCTCTCGACGTTGTGGACTACATGGGCTTTGCCCCCGATGACGAGACCGAGACCCGGAACATCGCCCGCCGCGCGGACGATTCCATGCCGTTCTCCGGCCTGGCGTTCAAGATCATGAACGACCCGTTCGTCGGTTCGCTGACCTTCACGCGCATCTATTCGGGTGTGCTGAACAAGGGCGACACGATCCAGAACTCGACCAAGGGCAAGAAAGAGCGCATCGGCCGCATGATGATGATGCACTCGAACAACCGCGAAGAGATCGAAGAGGCATTTGCCGGCGACATCATCGCGCTGGCCGGTCTGAAGGACACCACCACGGGTGACACGCTGAGCGATCCCAAGGAACTGGTGGTTCTGGAAACCATGACCTTCCCCGATCCGGTGATCGAGATCGCGGTCGAGCCGAAGACCAAGAACGACCAGGAAAAGATGAGCCAGGGCCTGGCCCGTCTGGCCGCCGAGGACCCGTCCTTCCGCGTCGAAACCGACATGGAGAGCGGTCAGACCATCATGAAGGGCATGGGCGAACTTCACCTCGACATCCTGGTCGACCGTCTGAAGCGCGAATTCAAGGTTGAAGCCAACATCGGTGCGCCGCAGGTGGCCTATCGCGAGACCATCAGCCACGAAATCGAACACACCTACACCCACAAGAAACAGTCGGGTGGTTCGGGTCAGTTCGCCGAGGTCAAGATGATCATCTCGCCGACCGAGCCGGGCGAAGGCTATTCGTTCGAAAGCCGCATCGTCGGTGGTGCCGTGCCGAAGGAATACATCCCCGGCGTCGAGAAAGGCATCGAGAGCGTGATGGACAGCGGCCCGCTGGCCGGCTTCCCGGTCATCGACTTCAAGGTCGCGCTGATCGACGGCAAGTTCCACGACGTGGACTCCTCGGTCATGGCGTTTGAGATCGCGGCACGGATGGGCATGCGCGAAGGTTTGCGCAAGGCCGGCGCGAAACTGCTGGAGCCGGTCATGAAGGTCGAAGTGATCTCGCCGGAAGAATACACCGGCAACGTGATCGGCGATCTGACCTCGCGTCGTGGGCAGGTTTCGGGACAAGAACCGCGCGGCAACGCCATCGCGATCAACGCGAACGTGCCACTGGCCAACATGTTCGGCTACATCAACACGCTGCGTTCGATGTCGTCGGGCCGCGCCCAGTTCACCATGCAGTTCTCGCATTACGAACCCGTCCCGTCGAACATCTCGGAAGAGATCCAGGCAAAATACGCATAACCCGGGTGGCGGGGTGAACCCCGCCCTACCCATCATCGTAGGGTGGGTGATAACCCACCATCCGCAAAGGAACAGGAGGCCATCATGGCAAAGGAAAAGTTTGACCGTTCGAAACCGCACGTGAACATCGGGACCGTTGGTCACGTTGACCACGGCAAGACGACGCTGACGGCGGCGATCACGAAGTATTTCGGTGACTTCCGCGCGTATGACCAGATCGACGGTGCGCCGGAAGAGAAAGCGCGCGGGATCACGATCTCGACCGCGCACGTTGAATACGAGACCGAGAACCGTCACTACGCGCACGTGGACTGCCCCGGCCACGCCGACTACGTGAAGAACATGATCACGGGCGCCGCCCAGATGGACGGCGCGATCCTGGTGGTGAACGCGGCCGACGGCCCGATGCCGCAGACCCGCGAGCACATCCTGCTGGCGCGTCAGGTGGGCGTGCCCGCGCTGGTGGTGTTCATGAACAAGGTCGACCAGGTCGATGACGAGGAACTGCTGGAGCTGGTCGAGATGGAAATCCGCGAGCTTCTGAGCTCGTACGACTTCCCCGGCGACGACATTCCGATCATCGCGGGCTCGGCGCTGGCGGCGATGGAAGGCAACAACCCGGAGATCGGCGAAGAGAAGATCCGCGAGCTGATGGCGGCTGTCGACGACTACATCCCGACGCCCGAGCGCGCCGTGGACCAGCCGTTCCTGATGCCGGTCGAGGACGTGTTCTCGATCTCTGGCCGCGGCACGGTTGCCACGGGCCGGATCGAGCGTGGCCTGATCAAGGTCGGCGAAGAGATGGAGATCGTGGGCCTGAACAAGAACAAGAAGACGACCTGCACCGGCGTCGAGATGTTCCGCAAGCTTCTGGACCAGGGCGAGGCCGGCGACAACGTTGGTCTGCTGCTGCGCGGTATCGAGCGTGACGGTGTGGAGCGCGGCCAGGTGCTGTGCAAGCCCGGTTCGGTTAACCCGCACACGAAGTTCGAGGCCGAGGCGTACATCCTGACGAAGGAAGAGGGTGGCCGTCACACGCCGTTCTTCGCCAACTACCGTCCGCAGTTCTACTTCCGCACGACGGACGTGACGGGCACGGTGACGCTGCCCGAGGGCACGGAGATGGTGATGCCGGGTGACAACCTGAAGTTCGAGGTCGAGCTGATCGCGCCGATCGCGATGGAAGACGGCCTGCGCTTCGCCATCCGCGAAGGCGGCCGCACCGTCGGCGCCGGCGTCGTGTCGAAGATCGTCGAGTGATCTGAGGCAAAGCGTCATCCCGGGCGCAACCCGGGGTGATACAGAATATCCGGGTGCTGACCTAGGTCGGCACCCGGCCCCACTTTAGGCGCGAAGAAGGGCGGCAATTCCGCTTCTCTTCCTCTCCGCTGGAACCCTGTTAGGGATAAGAAAAATGGCCGTAGCTAGCCAAAACATCCGTATCCGCCTGAAGGCGTTCGACTACCGTGTGCTGGACGCCAGCACGCAGGAGATCGTGAACACCGCCAAGCGGACCGGCGCAGACGTACGCGGGCCCATCCCGCTGCCGAACAAGATCGAGAAATTCACCGTTCTGCGTGGCCCCCACGTGAACAAGAAATCGCGCGATCAGTTCGAGATCCGGACGCACAAGCGTCTCTTGGACATCGTTGATCCCACGCCCCAGACCGTCGACGCGCTGATGAAGCTCGACCTGGCTGCCGGCGTGGACGTGCAAATCTCGGTTTAAGGAGGGCAGGACATGTTGCGCTCTGGTGTAATCGCAAAGAAAGTCGGCATGACCCGGCTTTTCATGGAAGACGGCAAGCAGGTTCCTGTGACCGTTCTTCAACTGGACAAACTGCAGGTCGTCGCCCAGCGTACGCCCGAAGAGCACGGCTATGCCGCTGTTCAGCTGGGTGCAGGGACCGCCAAGGCGAAACGGACGTCGAAGGCCCTGCGTGGCCACTTCGCCGTCGCCAAGGTGGAACCCAAGCGCAAGGTCGCGGAATTCCGCGTGGCGCCCGAGAACATGATCGACGTGGGCGAGGAAATCACCGCGAACCACTATTTCGAAGGTCAGTTCGTGGACGTTTCCGGCACCTCGATCGGTAAAGGCTTTG
This sequence comes from Roseovarius confluentis, assembly GCF_002917925.1. Classification (GTDB taxonomy): domain Bacteria; phylum Pseudomonadota; class Alphaproteobacteria; order Rhodobacterales; family Rhodobacteraceae; genus Roseovarius; species Roseovarius confluentis. The sequence continues at coordinate 252,592 of NZ_PPFE01000002.1, forward strand.
CCGGTGCGATGAAGCGGCACAACTTCGGCGGTCTGCGGGCCAGCCACGGTGTGTCGATCAGCCACCGCTCGCATGGCTCCACCGGCCAGTGTCAGGACCCCGGCAAGGTGTTCAAGGGCAAGAAAATGGCCGGTCACATGGGCGCCGCCCGCGTGACGACGCAGAACCTGCAAGTGGTGAAAACCGACGCCGACCGTGGCCTGATCATGGTCAAGGGCGCGGTTCCCGGCTCCAAGGGTGGCTGGGTGACGATCAAGGACGCGGTGAAGAAGCCGTTCCCGGAAAGCGCCATTCTGCCCGCCGCTCTGAAATCGGCCGCGGCCGAAGCAGAGAAAGCCGCTGAAGAAGCCGCAGCCGCCGCTGCCGCGGAGGCCGAGGCCGAAGCACAGCGCCTGGCCGAAGAGCAGGCAGCCCAGGAAGCGGCCGCCCTGCAGGAAGCCGAAGCCGAAATCGAGGCCGACAAGTCCGATGATGCCGGCGAAGAGAAGAAGGACGGTGAGGAATGAAACTCGACGTGATCAAACTGGACGGCGGCAAGGCTGGTTCGGTCGAGCTCTCGGGCGAGATCTTCGATCTCGATCCGCGTGCCGACATCCTGCACCGTGTCGTCCGCTGGCAGCGCAACAAGGCGCAGCAGGGCACCCACAAGGTCAAGACCCGGTCCGAGACCAGCTATTCGACCAAGAAGATCTACCGCCAGAAGGGCACCGGCGGCGCACGCCACGGTGACCGCAATGCGCCGATCTTCCGTAAGGGCGGCATCTACAAGGGTCCGGTCCCGCGCAGCCACGCGCATGACCTGCCCAAGAAGGTGCGTCAGCTGGGCCTGAAACACGCGCTGTCGGCCAAGGCCAAGGCGGGTGAGCTGGTCGTGATCGAGGCCGCCGAGGGTGCCGCCAAGACCAAGGAACTGGCCAAGCAGGTCAAGGACCTGGGCTGGAAGCGCGCACTGATCATCGACGGCGCCGAGGTGAACGAGGGCTTTGCCCGCGCCGCGGCCAACATCGACGGTCTGGACGTGCTGCCCAGCATGGGCGCGAACGTATACGACATCCTCAAGCGCGACACGCTCGTGCTGACCAAGGCGGGTGTCGAAGCACTGGAGGCTCGGTTGAAATGAGCGCGAAAGCAGAACATTACGATGTGATCCGCAAGCCGGTGATCACCGAGAAGGCCACGATGGCGTCGGAAGCGAACGCCGTTGTCTTCGAGGTGGCGATGGACGCCGCGAAACCCCAGATCAAGGAGGCCGTCGAGGCGCTCTTTGGTGTGAAGGTGAAAGCGGTCAACACGTCCATCACCAAGGGTAAGCAGAAGCGGTTCCGTGGCATCATGGGCCGCCGCAAGGACGTCAAGAAAGCTTACGTGACGCTCGAAGAGGGCAACACGATCGATGTGACGACCGGCCTCTGAGCCATGGTGGGTTGAAAACCCACCCTACGAGATTGGCCCCCGTCGAGAGATCGGCGGGGGTTTTCCGTTTGGCGCGCCGCGGCGTTTTATCGCCTTAAATCAGTGCGCGGACATGGGACTCCAGTGATTTTCATTGACGTGAATCACCTGAGCGCCCATATGGGCAGTGCTACGTTACTACCTATCGACCCTTTCTCCTTTACGGCGACTGGCTTTCGATCTTGTCATGACGCCGCCAAGCTGCCGCATACTGCGGGCAGCAACATCTAAAGGAGACACGGAAATGGCCAACGGCACCGTGAAATGGTTCAACACCACCAAAGGCTACGGCTTTATCGCACCGGAATCGGGCGGCAAGGACGTCTTCGTTCACATCTCGGCCGTCGAGCGTTCGGGCCTGACCGGCCTGGCCGACGATCAGAAGGTCACCTATGACCTGGAATCCGGCCGTGACGGACGCGAAAGCGCCGTCAACATCGCGCTGGCATAAGGCGCCTGGCGGCAACACCGCCGGCCTTTGAAAATCGTGAACCCCGGGCGCAGGCGTGGCCGGGGTTTTTCTTTGGGGGAAAGGCTTGACCCGAGGGGTGGTCTTTCGTAAACGACCCCATCCGCAAGGCCCCGGATTCGTCCGGGGCTTTGCCGTTGTTCGCAAGAACACCTGAACCGGGCACCTAAGGGGGCCTATAACCACGGTGGGTTTGAAACCCACCCTACATAGGTGGAGCTGGACATTCCGGTTTCGCCGTTTGCTAAACGGAAGACAGAAAGCATGGCACTCAAGTCGTACAAGCCGACGACGCCGGGCCAGCGCGGGCTGGTGCTGATCGACCGTTCGGAGCTGTGGAAAGGACGTCCCGTCAAAGCCCTCACCGAGGGTCTGACGAAATCGGGCGGCCGGAACAACACCGGGCGGATTACCTCGCGTCGTCGCGGGGGTGGCGCCAAACGCCTTTACCGGATCGTTGATTTCAAACGCAACAAGATCGACGTGGCCGCAACCGTCGAGCGGATCGAATACGACCCGAACCGGACGGCCTTTATCGCGCTGATCAAATACGAAGATGGCGAGCAAGCCTACATCCTTGCGCCGCAGCGCCTGGCCGTGGGTGACAGCGTCGTCGCCTCGCCGAAGGCAGACATCAAGCCCGGCAACGCGATGCCGTTCCAGGGCATGCCGATCGGCACGATCGTTCACAACATCGAGCTGAAGCCCGGCAAGGGCGGCCAGATCGCACGTGCCGCCGGCACCTATGCCCAGTTCGTGGGCCGCGACGGTGGCTATGCCCAGATCCGCCTGTCCTCGGGCGAGCTGCGCATGGTGCGTCAGGAGTGCATGGCGACCGTTGGTGCCGTGTCGAACCCCGACAACAGCAACCAGAACTACGGCAAGGCCGGCCGCATGCGCCACAAGGGCATTCGCCCGTCCGTGCGTGGTGTCGTCATGAACCCGATCGACCACCCCCATGGTGGTGGTGAGGGCCGGACCTCGGGTGGTCGTCACCCGGTGACGCCCTGGGGCAAGCCGACGAAGGGTGCGCGCACCCGTAACAAGAACAAGGCGTCGCAGAAGCTGATCATCCGCTCGCGTCACGCCAGGAAGAAGGGCCGTTAACACATGAGCCGCTCTGTATGGAAAGGCCCCTTCGTCGATGCCTACGTCCTGAAAAAGGCCGAAGCATCGCGCGAGTCGGGGCGCAACGAAGTCATCAAGATCTGGTCGCGCCGTTCGACGATCCTGCCCCAGTTCGTGGGCCTGACGTTTGGCGTGTACAATGGTCACAAGCATATCCCCGTCAACGTGTCGGAAGATATGATCGGTCAGAAATTCGGTGAATACGCGCCGACCCGTACCTATTACGGGCACGCCGCCGATAAAAAAGCGAAGCGGAAGTAAGTCATGGGCAAGGAAAAGAACCCCCGCCGCGTGGCTGACAACGAAGCGATGGCAAAACTGCGCATGCTTCGCACCAGCCCGCAGAAACTCAACCTGGTGGCCGCGATGATCCGTGGCAAGAAGGTGGACAAGGCGCTGAACGATCTGACCTTCTCGAAGAAGCGGATCGCGCAGGACGTGAAGAAATGTCTTCAGTCCGCCGTGGCCAACGCCGAGAACAACCACAACCTGGATGTCGACGATCTGATCGTGGCCGAGGCCTATGTGGGCAAGAACCTGATCATGAAACGCGGTCGCCCGCGTGCGCGTGGACGGTTCGGCCGCATTCTGAAGCCGTTCTCAGAGATCACCATCAAGGTGCGTGAAGTCGAGGAGCAAGCCTAATGGGTAACAAAGTCAATCCGATCGGCATGCGCCTGCAGGTGAACCGCACCTGGGACAGCCGCTGGTACGCCGACACCAAGGATTACGGTGATCTTCTGCTGGAAGACATCGCGATCCGTGATTTCATCAAGAAAGAGTGCAAGCAGGCCGGCATCAGCCGCGTGATCATCGAGCGTCCGCACAAGAAGTGCCGCGTTACGGTGCACACCGCGCGCCCCGGCGTGATCATCGGCAAGAAAGGCGCCGATATCGAGACCCTGCGCAAGAAGCTGGCGGCGATGACCGACAGCGAACTGCACCTGAACATCGTCGAGGTTCGCAAGCCGGAACTGGACGCGGCCCTGGTGGGTGAAAGCATCGCCCAGCAGCTTGAGCGTCGTGTGTCGTTCCGCCGCGCGATGAAACGTGCCGTGCAGAACGCCATGCGCATGGGGGCCCTGGGTATCCGGGTCAACGTCGCGGGCCGCCTGGGCGGTGCCGAGATCGCACGGACCGAATGGTACCGCGAGGGCCGGGTTCCGCTGCACACGCTGCGTGCCGACATCGATTACGCCAATATCGAGGCCAGCACACCCTACGGGATCATCGGCATCAAGGTCTGGATCTTCAAGGGCGAGATCATGGAACATGATCCGGCAGCCCGGGATCGCAAGGCGCAGGAACTTCAGGACGGCCCGGCACCTCGTGGTGCTGGTGGCGGCCGCCGCTGAGGAGGATGAGAAATGCTTCAACCAAAGCGCACTAAATTCCGTAAGATGTTCAAGGGCCGGATCAAGGGCGAGGCCAAGGGCGGCTCTGATCTGAACTTTGGCACTTACGGCCTGAAAGCGACCACGCCCGAGCGCGTGACCGCCCGTCAGATCGAGGCAGCCCGTCGTGCCATGACGCGTCACATGAAGCGTCAGGGCCGCGTCTGGATCCGGATCTTCCCGGACACGCCCGTGACCTCCAAACCCGTCGAAGTTCGGATGGGTAAAGGTAAGGGCTCGGTCGATTTCTGGGCCTGCAAGGTCAAGCCCGGCCGCGTGATGTTCGAGATCGACGGTGTCGGTGAGGCAGTTGCCATGGAGGCCCTGCGCCTCGCGGCGATGAAGCTGCCGGTCAAGACCCGCGTCGTGGTCCGCGAGGATTGGTAATCCAATCCTCACGAGTGCGGGAAAGCGATTGACGCAGTCACTTGCAGCCGCACCGCGGTAGAGAAAAAACACCCCCGTCGAGAGATCGGCGGGGGTTTCCATTTGGCAGGTATGGTGGGTTTCACCCACCCTACGGGAGGTCCCGGGTCAGGCCCGGGACGGGGGGGGGCGCGATGTGATATCACCCGCCCAGTATGCCGCGCACCTGGTGCGCGTAGGCCTCGTAGGTCATCGTCGCCTTGTTTCCCGCGACCCCGTCGTAATAGCTGCGGCCCGAGGGGATGGGCAGGCCGGCCCAGATCTTGGCGAGGTTCAGCATGAACGTGTCCACGGTCATTTCGCCCGCCTTGACCTTCATCAGCCCTGCGTCCCCCAGCAGCAGGTCGGCAAGCCGGTCCTGCACCGCAGGGCTGAACCGGGCGCTGGCGGGCAGATCGAGGCGCGCGGCGGAGTGGCGCAGCGTCGGTGGGATAAACTGGTACCGGCCGATGGCGTGGGGCTGGTCGGGGGTGGCCTCGATCCAGTCGTAGATGTCCTGCAGGGTCATGTCGGTGGGGCGGCGCGGTGGCTTGACGCGCGCGCCGTGCTGGACCGCATCATAGCCCGCGCGCCCGGCCTCGGCCCGCGCGATCAGGTCGCGCAGACGGGTGGCCTTGGTCCCGCCGTGGCGCAGGGGCGCATCGAGGCGGCCGGGCAGGGCGGCGAAGAGACCGCCGTCGGCCCTGTCGACAAAGAGGCTGGCGGAGGATAGGGCATCACGGGTGTCCGTTTGCATCGAGAAAAGCGGCTGACGCGCGGCGAAGAGGCTGCCGGTGGCTGGGTCCGCCGTAACGGGGCCGGCAAGGCCCAGGCCGACGCAGAGGCCGGACGCCGCGATGGTTCGGTTCATGCTTGCCCCCTTCTTGTGCTGGGGGCGTTATGGGGCAAAGACCTGAAGAAATCCTTGCCTTCGGCAGGACGCGCGATAAGACGCGGGCATGGCTGATATCAAATCTCTCTTCGTGACCCGCCTTTACCGTGCCGCCCTGTCGGAGCAGGGCCCCCGCATTGACCCGGATGAAATGGAGGCGTCGTGCTATGCCATCGCCGAAGATGACGAGGCGGGGCAGGAATGGTGCGAGGAGAACGGGTATCCGGGCTATACGTCCTATGCCTCGCTGACCGACCTGCCGTGGCGGTTTCCGATTTTCGCGGACCTCGTCAAATCGCTGGATGCGCATGTGGCGGCTTTTGCGGAAGACCTGGAGTTCGACCTGGACGGGCGGGAGCTGAAGCTGGAGGATATCTGGATCAACATCCTGCCCGAGGGCGGGACGCATTCGTCGCATCTGCACCCGCATTCGGTGATTTCCGGGACGACCTACGTGGCGATGCCGGACGGCGCCAGCGCGTTGAAGCTGGAAGACCCGCGTTCCGCCCGGATGATGGCGGCGCCCGGGCGAAAGAAGGACGCGCGGGAAGAGTTGCGGACCTTCATCTATGCCAAACCCAATGTGGGCGACGTGCTGCTTTGGGAAAGCTGGCTGCGGCACGAGGTGCCGATGAACATGTCCGAGGATGAACGGATCAGCGTGAGTTTCAACTACGCCTGGGGGTAGGCCCCGCCGATCGCGCGGCAGGGCCAGACAGTCAGGCCGCAGGCTGCGGCCAGCTGAATTCCGGTCGCAGGCCGTCATAGACGGGGCGGCCATCGTCGGGCTTGGCGTAGCCTTTGCTTTCGTCCCAGAACGCGTGATACGTCGCATCAGGGAAGGCCGCGTCGTCATAGCCCATGACGTTGGGCACGGCCACGCGGATACGCTTTTGCTTGTCATCCAGCATCAGCGCGGCTCCGCAATCGGCGCAGGTGCAGAGCTCCAGCGGGCCGTCGGGGTTGTCGGCGTTGAAGGGCTGGCGCTTCATCTCGCCGCCCTCGGCCTTGAGGTCGCCCCAGTTGAAGAAGGCCACGTGGGTCGTGTGCTGACCGGTGACGTTCTTGCAGACGTTGCAATGGCACTCGTGGTTGTCGATCGGTTCGGCGCTGGCGGTCACCTTGACGTGATCGCAGCCTCCTGAATACGGGCTGGACATAATATTCTCCTCCTCTGTTGTCCGGCGCAGGTGTTGCGCCGCGTGCACATCTCACGCTTTGAGAGGCCGACCTGACAAGTTAGACATAGGTGTCACGTGGAACTGTCGGCGCGGTCGGTTTGGCAGCGCGAAGCCGTTTCCGCAGTTATGTCAAACTTTCCCTTGCCCTGATGGGGAACCTCCCTTATACGGCCCCAATCCACGGGTCCCCGCGTTTCGCGGGGATTCGTTTTTGACATTCATCCACCGGGGAAACCGTGTGACCCTGAGCCATCGAGCAGGGGCCGGCCGGTGTTTTGAGAAGGGACGATGGCCATGAACGCCACCGAATTGCGTGACAAGACGCCGGACCAGCTTCGCGAGGAGTTGTCCAACCTGAAGAAAGAGCAGTTCAACCTGCGCTTTCAGGCAGCGACAGGGTCGCTGGAAAACCCTGCGCGGATCAGAACGGTCCGTCGCGATGTGGCACGTGTGAAAACCGTGCTGAACGAAAAAGCCGCCTCGGCTGCTGAATAAGGAGAGCCACCATGCCCAAGCGCATCCTGCAAGGCGTCGTGACCTCCGACGCAAACGCCCAGACCGTCACCGTTTCGGTCGAGCGTCGCTTCAAGCACCCGGTGCTGCAAAAGACCATTCGTAAGTCCAAGAAGTACCGGGCTCACGATGAGAAGAACGCTTTCAAGGTCGGTGACTCTGTTCGCATCATCGAATGTGCGCCGAAATCGAAAACGAAACGCTGGGAGGTTCTTGAGGCCTAGGCCAAAGAACCTTTCGGTTTGATCGAAACCATGGGGCCAAGACGCCGGAAAGGCTGACCCCTTAGGTCGGGAGAAACCTAATGATCCAGATGCAGACCAATCTGGATGTTGCTGACAACTCCGGCGCACGCCGGGTGCAGTGCATCAAGGTCCTGGGTGGTTCCAAGCGCAAATATGCGTCCGTGGGCGACATCATCGTCGTCTCGGTGAAGGAAGCCATCCCGCGCGGCCGCGTGAAGAAAGGTGACGTCCGCAAGGCCGTCGTCGTGCGCACCGCCAAAGAGATCCGCCGTGAAGACGGCACCGCCATCCGCTTTGACCGCAACGCCGCCGTGATCCTGAACAACGCAGGTGAGCCGGTGGGCACGCGTATCTTCGGACCGGTGGTTCGTGAACTTCGCGCGAAGAACTTCATGAAGATCATTTCGCTCGCCCCGGAGGTGCTGTGACATGGCTGCCAAACTGAAAAAAGGCGACAAGGTCGTCGTCCTGTCCGGCAAGGACAAGGGCAAGGAAGGCACGATCACGTCTGTCGATCCCAAGGCCGGCAAGGCCGTTGTCGATGGTGTGAACATGGCCATCCGCCACACCCGCCAGAGCCAGCAAAGCCAGGGCGGACGCCTGCCCAAGGCGCTGCCGATCGACATCAGCAACCTGGCCTTTGTCGACGCCAACGGCAAACCCACCCGCGTCGGCTTCAAGATGGAAGGCGACAAGAAGGTGCGTTACGCCAAGACCACGGGGGACGTGATCGATGCTTGATACTGAAAATTACACCCCGCGTCTGCGCCAACAGTTCCGCGACACCATCAAGGCGGCGCTGAAGGAAGAGTTCGGCTATACCAACGACATGCAGATCCCGCGCCTGGACAAGATCGTCCTGAACATCGGCTGCGGCGCCGAAGCGGTGAAGGATTCCAAGAAGGCCAAGTCGGCCCAGGAAGACCTGTCCACCATCGCCGGCCAGCACGCCGTTATCACGACGGCCAAGAACTCGATCGCCGGGTTCCGGGTGCGTGAAGGCATGCCACTGGGCGCCAAGGTGACCCTGCGCGGCAACCGCATGTACGAATTCCTTGACCGTCTGATCACCGTGGCGATGCCGCGGATCCGCGACTTCCGCGGTGTGTCGGGCAAGTCGTTCGATGGCAACGGCAACTATGCCATGGGCATCAAGGAGCACATCGTTTTCCCCGAAATCAACTTCGACAAGGTCGACGAAGTCTGGGGCATCGATGTCATCATCGCAACCACGGCGCCGACCGACGCTGAAGCCAAGGCGCTGTTGAAGCACTTCAACATGCCCTTCAACAGCTAATCGCGAGGAATTTGAAACATGGCTAAAAAAGCAATGATCGAACGCGAGAAGAAGCGTCAGCGCCTGGTGAAGCAATACGCCGCCAAGCGGGCCGCTTTGAAAGAGATCATCAACGACCAGGAAAAGCCGATGGAAGACCGCTTCCGGGCCTCCCTGAAATTGGCGCAACTGCCGCGCAACAGCTCGGCCACCCGCCTGCATAACCGCTGCCAGCTGACCGGCCGGCCGCATGCCTATTACCGCAAGCTGAAGATCAGCCGGATCGCCCTGCGCGACCTTGGCTCGTCGGGTCAGCTGCCCGGTATGGTCAAGTCGAGCTGGTAAGGAGGGATATGAGATGAACGATCCTATCGGCGATATGCTCACCCGCCTGCGGAACGCAGGTATGCGTGGCAAGTCCACCGTCATGGTCCCCGCCTCCAAGATGCGCGTGCGCGTTCTGGATGTGCTGGCCGACGAAGGCTACATCCGTGGTTACGAAAGCGCCACGGACGACAAGGGCCACCCGGCCCTTGAAGTGAGCCTGAAGTATTTCGAAGGCGCCCCCGTGATCCGCGAGATGAAGCGGGTCTCCAAGCCCGGCCGCCGGGTTTACATGGGCGTCAATGACATCCCGTCGGTCCGCCAGGGCCTGGGCGTGTCGATTGTCTCCACCTCCAAGGGTGTGATGTCGGACGCGAACGCGCGCAGCCAGAACGTTGGCGGCGAAGTGCTTTGCACGGTATTCTAAGGAGGCCTGTGTAATGTCTCGTATCGGTAAACAACCCGTGGCCCTGCCCGATGGCGTTTCCGCCACCGTTTCGGGCCAGACCATCGAGGTCAAAGGCCCCAAGGCGACCAAAAGCTTCACGGCGACCGACGACGTGTCGATCGAAGTGGGCGAGGGCGCCATCACGGTGACGCCGCGCGGCAAGTCAAAGCGCGCCCGTCAGCAGTGGGGCATGACGCGCACCATCGTCGCCAACCTGGTGCACGGCTCGCGCGAGCCGTTCAAGCAGGAGCTGGAGATCCGCGGCGTGGGCTACCGGGCTCAGATGCAGGGTAACATCCTGAAGCTGAACCTGGGCCTGAGCCACGATGTGGATTTCGAAGTTCCGGAAGGTGTGACTGTCACCGCGCCCAAGCCCACCGAACTGGTGGTCGAAGGCCACGACAAGCAGCTCGTCGGTCAGGTCGCGGCCAATATCCGCGACTGGCGGCGCCCCGAGCCCTACAAGGGCAAGGGCATCCGCTACAAGGGCGAGTACATCTTCCAGAAGGAAGGCAAGAAGAAGTAAGGACGCGAGAAAATGGCAAACAGCAAGAGACAACTGTTCCAGAAACGCCGTATGCGCGTCCGGAGCAAACTTCGCAAGGTCAATGCCGGCCGCCCCCGTCTTTCGGTGCACCGTTCGTCCAAGAACATGAGCGTGCAGCTGATCGACGACGTGAACGGCACGACCCTGGCCTCGGCCTCGACCCTGGAAAAGGATCTGGGCTTTGTCGGCAAGAACACGTTGGAAGCGGCGGCCAAGATCGGCGCGACCATCGCGGAACGCGCCAAGAAGGCAGGCGTGACCGAGGCGCAGTTCGACCGTGGTGGGTTCCTCTTCCACGGCCGGATCAAGGCGCTGGCAGATGCCGCCCGTGAGGGTGGCCTTAAGATCTAGGTGGGATGAAATCCCACCCTACGTGGTTTGCGTAGGGTGGGGCTTCGACCCACCAAAACGTTGCAGGCGGGTGAACCGCCTCGATGATCCGGACGCCCCATTGGCGGACTTGGATTGATACATCAAAGGGCAAAGGCCCGCAGAAAGGACGCCGCGTATGGCAAGAGATGACAATCGCCGTGGGGGTCGCGATCGCGACGAAACCCCGGAATTCGCCGATCGCCTGGTTGCGATCAACCGTGTTTCGAAAACCGTGAAGGGTGGTAAGCGCTTCGGCTTTGCCGCGCTCGTCGTCGTGGGCGACCAGAAGGGCCGTGTCGGCTTCGGCAAGGGCAAGGCCAAGGAGGTCCCCGAGGCCATCCGTAAGGCCACCGAGCAGGCCAAGCGCCAGATGATCCGCGTGCCGCTGCGCGAAGGCCGCACGCTGCACCACGACATGGAAGGTCGCTGGGGCGCCGGCAAGGTCGTCATGCGCACCGCGCCGACCGGTACCGGTATCATCGCCGGTGGTCCGATGCGGGCCGTGTTCGAGATGCTGGGCGTTCAGGACGTTGTCGCGAAGTCGACGGGCTCGCAGAACCCCTACAACATGATCCGTGCGACCCTGAACGGCCTGCAGAAAGAGACCAGCCCGCGCATGGTCGCACAGCGTCGCGGCAAGAAGGTCGCCGACATCCTGCCCAAGCGTGACGAGGCCCCGGCCGAGTCGTCCCACGTCGCAGAGGAGGCGTAAACCATGGCAAAGACCATCGTCGTCAAGCAGGTGGGCTCGCCCATCCGCCGCCCCGAGATCCAGCGCAAGACGCTGATCGGGTTGGGCCTGAACAAGATGCACCGGACCCGTGAGCTGGAAGACACGCCGTCGGTCCGTGGCATGATCAACAAGATCCCGCACCTTGTGGAGATCGTTGAAGAGAAGGGCTGAGGCCCCGGTGGGTTTTCACCCACCCTACGAGTTTGGCACCCCGGTCAGAGATGGCCGGGGTGTTTTTTTGTTTTAGGAGTGAAAGCTTGTTTTGAACCAGCGAGAAACGCTTCCGAGCCTATTGTGGGTACCTGCAGCCGAAATACTTTTGAAAATTCATAAAAGTACGTTCACTAACTCGCGCGATCTAATTCATCGATCATCGTGTGATCATAACCAATGTCGAGCAGGAGGGTCTTCACCCATTGTTCCATTTCATTTTGAGAAGGCAAACCTCCATTTGTTCTTATGAATTTATCAGCCTCAAGTTTAAGTGCTGTCCGAATTTGAGACTCAATTTCTGAGTTGCTGCTCTTGAGAAGGCGGCTTAGGCCGGTTGCATCGCGATCTACAACAACCGTATCTTCATCGATTTCCGCGGAAAGAAGCTGCAATTCTGGCAGTTTCACGTCAAATCCGCCGGGCGCGCTTTCGTTGCGAATTAGTTTCGCCAATTCAAGGTCGATACCGTACGAAAGAGTAACTGTTCCGTACGCGAGTGTTTGATCTTCGCCTAAGAAAGTTTCGCTGTCGTCTCGGGTCACGATTGAGTTTGTGACTATCCGTTGTGTCGTAAGCTTGGCCACTGTTTCGCTTCGGATCAACTGCGCGGCACCAGAATAGGTGGGAGGGCCGAAAACCGCATTGAAAGCAAGTGCACCGCATGCGCCTAGCGCGATGGCGCAAACCGAAAGACCGTACCAACGAAGCTTACTTGCCATCGGTTTCATCTAAATTGGAACAAACCGAAGTATTGCAAAGACTGCGACGACCATCAAAAGAATAGAAAGTAGTTTCACCTGAAGCGCTCCCAATACGACATATCGCTTCTAACCTAGATGCTGAGTTCTCTCTAGTTAATACTTCATGAATAATTCTTGTTGGAACTGGAAAAAAGCTGGAACAAGCGGTCACACCCTAACCAATCAGCGCGCATCCCAAGGTCTTGCGCAGCGCCTCGGTCAACTCGTCAACCGTATCGGTCGCCACGTACATGCCCCCGGTCTGGTCCGAGATGCAGCGGGCGATCGAGGAGCCGTCCGTGTAGATCCCGGCCTCGGGGCTGTCCCAGGCGAAAGGGTCGGCCACGACGCGGAAGCCGATGACATGCACGGTGAGGTTGGCGGAGGTGGCGGCAAGTTCGGCCCCGAGCGCGCAGGGTCGGCCGCCGCAGGTTTCGTTGCCGTCGGTCACCAGCACGACGATGCCCGGCGTGGTGGTGTGGTTCAGCACGCGGGCGGCCTCGGCCACGGCCTCGGTCAGCGGGGTCAGGCCGATCGGGTCCATCAGGTCGATGGCGTCGATGATGGGTTGGGCCGCGTCCGTGACAGGCGGGAATTTCAGGTTGATGCCATGGCAGGAGCCTTCGGGGCCGGGGCCATAGGTCAGAAGGCCTACGCGTCGCACCGGCGCGATCTGGGGCAGGACGCGGCGCAGGGCGGTGCGGGCGTCCTCGATCCGGGTGGGGGCGGTCTGGTCAAAGCCCACCTCGGCCATCGAGGCGGAGCCGTCAAAGACCAGCATCGCGTCGCGGCTGCAGTCCTGCGCCACGGCCCGCGGCACCGCGGGCAGGGCACAGGTCAGTACGGTAAGCGTTGTCAGCAGGACGCGTTTCATATTCAGATGAGACATCGCGGCGGGTCTGAAATCAAGACTGGCCCTTTTAAGGAGACACAAGATGTTCGTTAAGACGTTGGAAGAGGTTATCGGGACGGAGGACCACGCCAAGGGCGAGGCCTTTGAAAGCAGGCGACTTTTGCTGGCCCGGGACGATCTGGGCTATTCGTTTCACGACACGATCGTGAAGGCCGGAACCGTGCAGTTGCTGGAATACAAGGACCACATCGAGACCAATTATTGCATCGAGGGTAAGGGCGAGGTGGAGAACGAGACCACCGGCGAAGTGTGGCCGCTGGAGCCCGGCGTGATGTACGTGCTGGACCAGAACGATCCGCATATCGTGCGGGCGGAAACCAACCTGCGGTTCATCTGCATTTTCACGCCTGCCCTGACGGGACGCGAGGATCAGAACAAGACCGAGGCGGCGGGCGGTCCGGCGTGATGATGCGCGTCAATCACACAGGCGCGTATAGCTTTCGCGGGTGAAGTCGTAGCGCGAATTGATGCCATAGGGTGACGTGTAACCGTCCGACGTTCCAGTCGGTTCGCAGGCGTCATCGCCCAGGCGACAGTTGGGACGGATCTCGGTGCGGGAGACCTGGCAAAACACCTGTTCTTGGGTGCGAGGGGCCGCCGCTGTGTTCTGATCGAGGTCCATTTCGGTGAGGTCGACAAGGTGGCCTGCCTTGCGCCCGATACCACGCGTTTCAAATGTGAGCGGAGTTTCGAGGTGGAGGGTCTTCTGGCCGGCGAAGCGTTCCTCGGCGCTGTGCCAGACCGTTCCGTAATCGAAGCGCAGGCGATAGGTTCCGGGCGGCACGAGAACGCGGAAGAAGACGCCGCCGCGGATATAGGCGGCAAGAGCTTGGGTGTCGGTTTCGTTGTCTGTCAGCGTGACGATATAGTCCGCGCCGGGCGGGCTTTTGACCTGCAAAGGAAAGGTGAGGGGCAGGCCGGTGCGGTTCCACATCAGGCCGGGATCGGGCCGTCCGTCAGCAGCGCGGGCGGTGCCGGACAAAAGGCAGACAAGAGCGATGAGGGTAAGAACGGCGCGCATGGGATGAATGTAGGTGCGGGCGGCCGGAAGGGCAAAGGTTGCGTGGTGACTCGAACGTTAATGCCGCGAATACAGCGAAACCCACGTCGGTATTGCGTCGGTATTCCCATCGGTATCGCGACGGTGCCGGTGTCGGCCCCCGACCGATTAACGGACAGCGCGCTGCCCGTGGCGCCATTTGCCGCGTCGCGCCACGCTGGCTGCGGATTTCAGCAGGGTGCCGTGGCAAAAACTCGGCCCATCCCGGGATCGTGGTCGATGGTCTGTAACTGCCGCAGATGCACCGGTGCTCCGCCAGACGCATTTCTCGTTAACCGGGCTTTAAAGCCAATGCCCTAGAAATTCACATGGCGATCGGGGATTGAACCAGACCCGCATTTTGCGGTGACGCTGGGCCGCCTCATGCAAAGGCAAACGGGCAATGGCGAGCATTTATGACCTGCTCGAGGTCACGATCATCAGCGCGAACACGACCTATTCGGAGGAGAATGGGAACCTGCTTGGCGTGGTCGACGGCGCCAGCGGCACGGAACTGGACGACGGGGAATTCGACGAGGGCGACCTGATCTCGATTGGCGGGACGATCTATACCATCGATCTGATCCAGGAGCCGTCATCGTCAGGCAGTCTCCTGCTGGGTGACGGCAGCACGCGAAGCTTTGGCCCGCAAAACGAAGACAATCTGGATGTGATGTTCCTGACCGTGTCGAACGGGGGCACGACGCGGTATTTCATCCTGCCCAACGACAGTTATGGCGACCTGACCGTTCAGTCGGTGACGACCGGCGGGATCACCGATGTGGCCGGCAACGACGCGGCGGTGATCGGGACAACGGATGACGAGGTGAACGTGGTGTGTTTCGCCGCCGGGACGATGATCGCGGTGGCGGAGGGTGGCGCCCGGCCGATCGAGACGCTGGCGCCAGGGGATCTGGTGCTGACCGCCGATCACGGGCCGCGCCCGGTGCGCTGGCTCGAGCATCACGCGATCAACGCCGCGTCGCTGGCGCGAAACCCGCACGTGCGTCCGATCCGCATATCCGCCGGGGCGCTGGGGCAGGGCCTGCCCGACGCGCCGCTGGTGGTGTCGCCGCAGCATCGCATCCTTGTCAGATCGAAAATCGCGCAGCGGATGTTCGGCCAGTCCGAAGTGCTGTTGCCGGCGAAATTCCTGCGGGGCGTGACGGGGGTAGAGACGGACCCGCGCGACGGAGGTGTGGACTATTACCACGTGGTGATGGACCGGCACGAGGTGCTGTTCGCCAACGGTGTCGGCGCCGAGAGCCTTTATCGCGGGCAGGAAGCGATGAAGACGTTGCGCAGCGCGCAAAGCGCGGCGCTTGCAATGCTGGGTGCCAGTCGGACCGCGGCAAGGGGCGACGTGCCCGCGCGGCTGTTTGCGCAGGGCGGACGGGGCCGGCGGCTGGTGGAGCGGCATCTGAAGAATGCGCGCGCATTCGCTTGAATGAACTCGGTATTTGAGCGGGGGTATGGTGGGTTATCACCCACCCTACGGGACTATTCGCCGGAGGAGGGTTTGCCGCGGTCGGCGGAGATCACGCCGAAATCCTTGGAGGCCGAACCGCCACCTGCGATACTGAAATACCCTTCGGCGGCCAATCCGCGCTTGAGCAACTCGCGCACGGCCGCCGCCCGGCTGGGCATGTGGGCCTTGAACCGCCAGTCGTCGAGAGCCTTGAGCTCGTCGTCCGAGATCATGACTTGTAATCTTTCCAAGCGTTTGGAGTTGGAATCGGGCATCCTTCGATCCTTCCGAGATCTTGAATTCTTACTTAGGCCTATACTCAGCTTAGTCAAGCTGAGTGTGTTACTCAAGTTGAGCAGTATTTGCATTTTACTCTACTTGAGGAATGTTGTCATATTAAGGCAATGAAATCATTAGTAAATTTTCGGAATATGGTTATATGCTGCCTTATGAAGGCACATTCCGAAAATGAAGTTCAAAGTTTAGTTTCCCATCCGGACGCGCAGGCGGGCCGGGGCGATGATCTTGATTTGATGCAGCCGGACACTGAAAGCGACGGCAGCATCGCAACCGTCGCCGCGACACCGGTCGCGCCCGGCCATGGCGTGCTGCGGCGGGTCCTGGTGGTCGAGGACGACCCATTGATCGGCGAGGACATCGCGTGCACGCTGGACGAATGCGGGTTCAGCGTGGTTGGCCGGGTTCAGACGCTGAGCGATGCGCTGCGGTTTGTGCAAGATCGTTCCGGGCAGTTGGACTGCGTCGTGCTGGATATCGACCTTGGCGGGCAAAGTTGCCAACCGTTGGTGGCGTCGCTGGAGGCGCGAAAGGTGCCCTATGCGCTGGTCACGGCCCACAGCCCGGACGTGGTACACGAACTTGGGTTCCGGGCGCCAGTGATCGAAAAGCCATTCCAGACTGCGCACTTGTCGATGCAGCTTTCGGGGCTGTTTTCGCAAGAGCGGGCAGAGGCCTGACGCGACCGGGACATCGCCCCTTGATCGGCCGGCACAACGGGTCTATACGCCCCCGGTGGTCAGACATGACCCGATTCACATGAACCAAGACATGCCGTGGTTGGCCCTATCGCTTCGGGGGTCACATCCGGCTTAGGAGAAGCGACATGAAACTGAATGAACTGCGCGACAACGAAGGCGCGACCAAACGCAAGAAACGTATCGGACGTGGCCCTGGCTCTGGCATGGGCAAGACCGGTGGCCGTGGTATCAAGGGTCAGAAATCCCGTTCGGGCGTGGCGATCAACGGGTATGAAGGCGGCCAGATGCCGCTGTATCAACGGCTGCCCAAGCGCGGCTTCAACAAGCCCAACCGCAAGAAATTCGCCGTCGTGAACCTGGGTATGATCCAGAAATTCGTCGACGCCAAGAAGATCGACGCAGGGTCCACCATCACCGAGGACACGCTGGTTGAAAGCGGCCTGGTGCGCCGCAAGCTGGACGGTGTGCGCATCCTGGCGAAGGGTGAAGTGACGGCGAAGCTGACGCTGGACGTCACTGGCGCATCGAAATCGGCAGTCGACGCGGTCGAGAAAGCCGGTGGTTCGCTGAACGTGGCGAGCGCAAAGGCGGCTGAATAAGAGGTTGTGAGCGGGCGTCTCGCCCCTTACATACACCCCTAGTTTTCCTTATAAACGCCGCCTGGCCGGAAAACGGCCTAGGCGGCGTTTGCATAAAAAAGAGATCCGCATGGTATCTGCAGCAGAACAAATGGCGGCGAACACGAGCTGGTCCGCCCTGGGCAAGGCCACCGAGCTTCGCAAGCGCATCTTCTTCACCATCGGCCTGCTTATCGTCTACCGGATCGGGACCTATATCCCGGTGCCGGGCATCGACGGGGCAGAGCTGCGCAACTTCATGGAAGGCGCGGCATCGTCGATCGGCGGGATGCTGTCGATGTTCACCGGCGGGGCGCTGGGACGGATGGGTGTCTTCGCGCTGGGGATCATGCCCTATATCTCGGCCTCGATCATCGTGCAGCTGATGACGGCCATGGTGCCGGCATTGGAGCAGCTGAAGAAAGAGGGCGAGCAGGGGCGCAAGAAGATCAACCAGTACACGCGCTATGGCACGGTGTTCCTGGCCACGTTGCAATCCTATGGTCTGGCCGCGTCGTTGCAGGCGGGGGATCTGGCCTCGAACCCCGGGTTCTTCTTTATCGCAAGCTGCATGATCACGCTGGTCGGGGGCACGATGTTCCTGATGTGGCTGGGTGAGCAGATCACCGCGCGGGGCGTGGGCAACGGCATCTCGCTGATCATTTTCGTGGGCATCATCGCCGAGGTGCCCGCCGCGCTGGCACAGTTCTTTGCCAGCGGCCGGTCGGGCGCGATCAGCCCGGCGGTGATCATCGGCGTGATCGTGATGGTCGTGGCGACGATCGCCTTCGTGGTGTTCATGGAGCGGTCCTTGCGCAAGATCCACATCCAGTATCCGCGCCGCCAGGTGGGCATGAAGGTCTACGACGGCGGGTCGAGCCACCTGCCGGTCAAGGTGAACCCGGCGGGTGTGATCCCGGCGATCTTTGCGTCGTCGCTGCTGCTGTTGCCGGCCACGGTCAGCACCTTTTCGGGCAGCGATACCGGCCCGTTCATGTCGACCCTGCTGGCCTATTTCGGGCCCGGGCAGCCGCTCTACCTGGTGTTCTTCACGGTGATGATCGTGTTCTTCGCCTATTTCTATACCTACAACGTGGCGTTCAAGCCCGATGACGTGGCCGACAATCTGAAAAACCAGAACGGCTTTGTTCCCGGCATCCGCCCCGGCAAGAAGACGGCGGAATACCTGGAATACGTGGTGACGCGGATCCTGGTACTGGGCTCGGCTTACCTTGCGGCAGTTTGTCTCCTCCCGGAAATCCTGCGTGGACAGTTTTCCATACCTTTCTATTTTGGCGGCACTTCGGTCCTCATCGTGGTATCGGTGACCATGGACACGATCCAGCAGGTCCAGTCGCATCTTCTGGCGCACCAGTACGAGGGCCTGATCGAAAAGTCGCAGTTGAGCGGCAAGGGCCGTAAACGGTCGCGCAGAAAAGGGACAGGACGTCGATGAATATCATACTTCTCGGACCGCCGGGGGCCGGTAAAGGCACGCAAGCACACATCCTGGTCGAGGAGCGGGGCATGACCCAGCTTTCGACGGGCGACATGCTGCGCGAGGCCAAGGACAGCGGCACCGAGATGGGCAAGGTCGTGGCCGACGTGATGGCGCGTGGCGAGCTTGTGACGGACGAAATCGTGATCGGTCTCATTCGCGAGAAGATCAACGGCGAGAATGGTAGCGGCTTCATCTTTGACGGGTTTCCCCGGACGCTGGCACAGGCCGACGCGCTGGCGGAACTGCTGGCCGAGACAGGCCAGACCCTCGATGCGGTCGTGGAGATGCGGGTGGATGACGAGGCGCTGGTGCAGCGCATCACGGCACGCTCGACCTGTGGCGGGTGCGGCGCGGTCTATAACGACATCACCAAGCCGTGGCCCGCGGATGGCAAATGTGCCAATTGCGGCTCGACGGACGTGAAGCGCCGGGCGGACGACAACGAGGACAGCCTCAAGCAGCGGCTGATGGAGTACTACAAGAAGACCTCGCCGCTGATCGGGTATTACTATGCCAAGGGCGATCTGGAGACGATCGACGGGCTGGGCGAGATCGACGAGGTCAAGGCCCGCATCGCGGGCGCGTTGGAAGGCTGAACGCCGCCTGTGCGTCCGTGCCGAATGGCCTTTAAACCTTGAGGTTTTGCCGATATGCACAATTCTCTTGACAGAGGGTTGACGCCTCGGGCGTTTGCTTCTAGACGACACCATCTCTGACGAGAACATGATTCCGGCGCGGGTCGCGCCCGCCCGAGAATCGATCACCTGAATTCAGCTGCGGCCCGGAGCAATCGCCTCGGGCCTACGTTGTGAAAAAAGGGTCTGGAGCTACGGACCCGCAACGAAAGGACATGACACGTGGCACGTATCGCCGGCGTTAACATCCCGACCCACAAACGGGTCCCGATCGCCCTGACCTACATCACCGGAATCGGCCAATCCTCGGCCAAGGCCATCTGCGAGGCCGTCAATATCGACCTGACCCGCCGGGTCAACGAGCTGAGCGACACCGAAGTGGTCGCCATGCGCGAGCATATCGACGCCAACTACATGGTCGAAGGCGACCTGCGCCGCGAAGTGCAGATGAACGTCAAGCGCCTGATGGACCTTGGTTGCTATCGCGGCCTGCGCCACCGTCGGAACCTGCCGGTTCGCGGCCAGCGCACCCATACCAACGCACGCACGCGCAAAGGCCCCGCGAAGGCCATTGCCGGCAAGAAGAAGTAAGGGAGGGCTGACAGAATGGCACGAGATACCCGCCGGACCAAGAAGAAGGTCTCCAAGAACATTGCCACGGGCGTGGCGCATGTGAACAGCTCGTTCAACAACACCAAGATCCTGATCTCGGACGTGCAGGGCAACGCGATCGCGTGGTCCTCGGCCGGCACGATGGGCTTCAAGGGGTCGCGCAAGTCGACGCCCTATGCCGCCCAGATGGCCGCCGAAGATGCCGGCCGCAAGGCGCAGGAACATGGCATGAAGACGCTGGAAGTCGAAGTGCAGGGGCCCGGGTCGGGTCGCGAAAGCGCGCTGCGCGCCCTGGCTGCCGTCGGCTTCAACATCACGTCGATCCGCGACGTGACGCCGATTGCCCACAATGGTTGCCGCCCGCCGAAGCGTCGCCGGGTCTAAGACCGATTTTCTGGGTGGGGCCGCGTGAATTTTCACGGCCCCATTCCGTTATTTTGAAACCTCGAGCGTCTCGGAGGCCTATGGACATGGGGCCGGGGACAAGGATGGAGGGACCGCATGATCCATAAGAACTGGGCAGAATTGATCAAGCCGACGCAGCTTGAGGTGAAGCCGGGCAACGACCCGCTGCGCCAGGCGACCGTCGTGGCCGAACCGCTGGAACGTGGCTTTGGCCTGACGATGGGCAACGCGCTGCGCCGCGTGCTGCTGTCGAGCCTTCAGGGTGCGGCGATTACCAGCGTGCAGATCGACAACGTGCTGCACGAGTTTTCCAGCATTGCCGGTGTCCGTGAAGACGTGACAGATGTGGTGCTGAACCTCAAGGGTGTCGCAATCCGCATGGAAGTCGAAGGGCCCAAGCGCCTGTCGATCTCGGCCAAGGGGCCGGGCGTTGTGACCGCGGGTGACATCGCCGACAGCGCGGGCATCGAGATCCTGAACAAGGAACACGTGATCTGCCACCTCGACGAGGGCGCGGACCTGTTCATGGAACTGACGGTGAACCAGGGCAAGGGCTATGTCGCCGCCGACAAGAACAAGCCGGAAGACGCGCCGATTGGCCTGATTGCCATCGACGCGATCTATTCGCCGGTGGTGAAGGTCAGCTATGACGTGCAGCCTACGCGCGAAGGCCAGGTCCTGGACTATGACAAGCTGACGATGAAGCTGACGACCGATGGCTCGCTGACGCCGGAAGACGCCGTGGCCTTTGCCGCGCGTATCCTGCAGGATCAGCTGTCGATCTTCGTGAACTTCGAAGAGCCGGAATCGGCGCAGCGCCAGGACGACGACGACGGCCTGGAGTTCAACCCGCTGCTGTTGAAGAAAGTGGACGAGCTGGAACTGTCGGTGCGGTCGGCCAACTGCCTGAAGAACGACAACATCGTCTATATCGGCGACCTCATCCAGAAGACCGAAGCTGAGATGCTGCGCACGCCGAACTTTGGCCGCAAGTCACTGAACGAGATCAAGGAAGTGCTGTCGGGCATGGGCCTGCACCTTGGCATGGATGTCGAGGACTGGCCGCCGGACAACATCGAGGATCTGGCGAAGAAGTTCGAGGACCAGTTTTAAGAAGGTGGGGTGAAACCCCACCCTACGGGTTGCCCGCCCTAGGGCGGACAACTTTCGGGTGACGCGCCACTTTCCAAGCGACGCTTACCCCAAGGAGAGTCGGTGACACGCATCGCCGGCCGGACAAAGCAAAACCGCCCGTAGAGGGCAACAAACGGAGTAAGAAACATGCGTCACGCACGAGGCTATCGCCGCCTGAACCGCACCCACGAGCACCGCAAGGCGCTGTGGGCGAACATGGCCGGCTCGCTGATTGAACACGAACAGATCAAGACCACCCTGCCGAAAGCCAAGGAGCTGAAGCGGGTCGTCGAGAAGCTGGTCACGCTGGGCAAGCGCGGGGACGTCCACGCCCGCCGCCAGGCCGCCGCCCAACTGAAGCAGGACATGCATGTCGCCAAGCTGTTCGACGTGCTGGGCCCGCGCTACAAGGAGCGCCAGGGCGGGTACGTCCGCGTTTTGAAGGCGGGTTTCCGTTACGGTGACATGGCGCCGATGGCTATCATCGAATTCGTCGAGCGCGACCGCGACGCCAAGGGGGCCGCCGACAAGGCCCGCGTCGCCACCGAGGACATGGGCGGCGAGGCGTAAGCCCCGTTCATCTCGTCTGGAAACAGAAACGCCGCCGGAAATATCCGGCGGCGTTTTTCGTTCCGGGGCGCGGGCGATCAGGCGCCTTCGAGCTCTTTCTTGACCAGCTTTTCGATCTCGTCGACGGGATGCCCCGCGAGGTTCTTGGGGATCTCGCTGACCACTTTCGCCGTGACCTCCTTGTGCATGTCGTCGCGCAGGTGGCCCAGCACCTTGGGCGCGGCGACGAGGATCAGGCGGTCGTATTCACCCTTGTGCGCGGCCTGGTAGAGCAGATCGGACAGGTCGGCGGCGAAGCGTTCCTTTTGCAGTTCGTGCCAGTCGGTGTCGTCCATCGCGGACAACTGCCCGACCCCGGTGTCCTGCATCCGGCCGGGGCGGTTGGCCGATTGCTCGATATCCGAGGGGTTTTCCTGCTCCTCGGTATCCATGACCTCGAGGTTGGGATCCTGGTGATCGGTGAGGTTGCGCAGGAAAAGCGCCTTTTCGCTGTCGGTCACAACGACCCAGGTCCCTTGTTTGAGTTCAGTCATCGCGTTTCTCCTTGCCGGTGCCGTGATGGCCGCCCAGATTGCCTTCGCCCTTTTCGTCTTCCTTGGTGACGCGGGTTGCGCCGGCGTCGTCATTGGTCGCGCGTTTGAGCGAGTCGCGCGTGCCGACCTTGCGTTCCAGATTGCCGTCGGCGCGGCCTTGCTGGTCGGGGGTGGGGACGTCTTCGACGAACTCTTCGGTTTCGCTTTTGCCGTCCTTGGATCTGTATCTCTCTGCCATGGTGGTACCTCCTGTCAGGAAAACGCCTTGTGGGGCGGGGGGTTCCATCGGGCGGTGCGGGTGTCGGGGGCGGGAGCGAGGGGCCAGCCCCTCGCGCACCCCGGAGTATTTCGGGAACGATGAAGGGCGGGGCGTGGGTGCTTGCATCAAAGGCGCTGGGGGCGCATATCACGGGACATGGTGAGATGGATATATGCCCTTGTTCTGTCCGTGACGCTGGCGGTGCCGGCGGGGGCGGAGATGCGCGTGCCCGAGAGCCAGGGCGAGATCAGCATGGGCTTTGTGCCCGTGGTCAAGGCGGCCGCGCCGGCGGTGGTGAACATCTATGCGCGGCGGGTGGTGAACACGCGCTCGAGCCCGTTCCGGGGCGATCCGTTCTTCGAGGAATTCTTTCGCGATTTCGGCGGGCCAAGGCAGCGGGTGGAAAACTCGCTGGGGTCGGGGGTGATCCTGAGCGCGGACGGGATCGTGGTGTCGAATTACCACGTGGTGGGGATGGCGACGGACATTCGCGTGGTGCTGAACGACCGGCGGGAATTCGAGGCGCGGGTGCTGCTCTCGGACGAGGAAAGCGACCTGGCGATCCTGAAGCTGGAGGGCACGGCGGACATGCCGGCGCTGGAGTTGCGCGACAGTGACACGGTCGAGGTGGGTGAGCTGGTGCTGGCGATCGGCAACCCCTTTGGCGTGGGCCAGACGGTGACCAGCGGGATCGTGTCGGGGCTGGCGCGATCAGGCGCGGCCACCGGCAATGCGCGGGGGTATTTCATCCAGACCGACGCGCCGATCAACCCCGGCAATTCGGGTGGGGCGCTGGTGGATATTCGTGGCCGGCTGGTGGGGATCAACACGCGGATCCTGAGCCGGTCGGGCGGGTCGAACGGGATCGGCTTTGCCATCCCTGCCGCGCTGGTGGCGCAATTCGTGGCGCAAGCAGAGGCGGGAAACACCGCGTTCGAACGGCCCTGGGCCGGGATCAGCGGCCAGCCGGTGACGGCGGACATGGCCGAGGGGATGGGCCTGAATGTGCCGGGCGGCATCATCATTTCGCAGTTGCATCCCGCGAGCCCGTTTGCCGCGGCCGGGTTCCAGGCGGGCGATGTGATCACGGCAGTGGACGGGCAGGCGGTGAACGCGGCGCCGGAGATGATTTACCGAATGTCGGTGGCCGGGATCGGCGGCGAGACGCGGGTGACGCGCGTGCGGGACGGCGCTGCGGAGGATGTGGTCCTGCGGCTGGGGCCTGCACCGGAAGAGCCGCCACGGGAGGTGACGGAGACCGGGGCGCAAAGCGTCATCCCGGGAATGACGGTCGGCAACATCAACCCGGCCGTCATCGCAGAACTGGGCCTGCCACTGATGGCGGAGGGGGTCGTGGTGCTGGAGGCGGGGCGCGCGGGGCAGCGGGCCGGGCTGCGGCCGGGGGACATCCTGCGCGGGATCAATGGCGTGGATGTCGAGGCCCCTGGCATGGTCGAGCCGCTGCTTGAGGCGAGCGGACGGTGGCTGCGCCTGGACGTGCAGCGGGGCACGCAGCGCAGCACGCTGCGGTTCAGGCTGTAGCCATGGGGGATCTGTTCGATAGCGGCCCCGAAGCCAAACCGGAGGCTGGGTCCGACAAGGCGCATGACAGCGCACCGCGCCCGCTGGCCGACAGGCTGCGGCCCAAGGCGCTGGCCGAGGTGATCGGGCAGGAGAAGGTGATCGGGCCGGATGGGCCGCTGGGCGTGATGCTGGCCTCGGGCAGCCTGACGTCACTGGTGTTCTGGGGGCCGCCGGGGGTGGGCAAGACCACCATCGCGCGACTGCTGGCGGATGAGACGGACCTGCATTTCGTGCAGATCAGTGCGATTTTTTCCGGCGTGCCGGAGCTGCGCAAGGTGTTCGACGCGGCAAAGCACCGGCGGACGAACGGGCAGGGGACACTGTTGTTCGTGGACGAAATCCACCGCTTCAACAAGGCGCAGCAGGACGGGTTTCTGCCGCATATGGAGGATGGAACGATCCTGCTGGTGGGGGCCACCACGGAGAACCCGAGTTTCGAGCTGAACGCGGCCCTTCTGAGCCGGTCGCAGGTGCTGGTGTTGGAGCGGCTGACCCTGGCGGAACTGGAGCGACTGGCGCAGCGGGCCGAGAAGGAGCTGGACCGGGCGCTGCCGCTGGACGGCGCGGCGCGGGAGTCGCTGTTGGAGATGGCGGACGGGGACGGGCGCGCGCTGCTAAATCTGATCGAGCAGGTGGCGGCGTGGAAGACCGACACCAAGCTGGACACCAATGCCCTGACCGCGCGGCTGATGAAGCGGGCGGCGCAGTACGACAAGTCCGGCGACGCGCATTACAACCTGATTTCGGCGCTGCACAAATCGGTGCGCGGGTCGGACCCGGATGCCGCCCTCTACTGGTTTGCGCGGATGCTGGACGGGGGCGAGGACCCGCGATACCTGGCGCGGCGGATCACGCGGATGGCGGTGGAAGATATTGGCCTCGCCGATCCGCAGGCTCAGGCGGTTTGCCTGCAATCGTGGGAGACCTACGAGCGGCTGGGTAGCCCCGAGGGTGAACTGGCACTGGCGCAGGCGGTGACGTACCTGGCGCTGGCGCCGAAGTCGAACGCGGCCTACGTGGCCTACAAGGCGGCGATGCGCGCCGCCAAGAAAACCGGCAGCGAGCCGCCGCCCAAGCATATCCTGAATGCGCCCACCTCGTTGATGAAGGAGCAGGGCTACGGGTCAGGCTATGCCTATGACCACGATGCCGAGGACGCGTTTTCGGGGCAGAATTACTTTCCCGACACGATGGAGCGGCCCGAGCTGTACAAGCCGGTCGAGCGCGGGTTCGAGCGGGAGCTGGGCAAGCGGGTGGCCTATTTCGCAAGGCTGCGGGCACGCAAGGATGGCGATCGAGACTAGACGAATCCCACGCTGCGATTGTTGCTGGTACGCGGATATGTCGTTTTTTGAACAGTCGGTGATTGTCCCTTGCCGGGGCGTGAAAACGCCTTGATTGCAAGCGGTTCAACAGTGCTGGCTAGTGTTTTGAACGTGCGAAAAAAAATTGTGATGCGTCATATGAAGGCTGGAAGCGACATTTTTTTCGTGTTTTGGTAACATCATGTCGTAAATGAGCCGCCCGTTCAGGGGAAACGACGCAAAGCTGCTTCGAAGGGCCGCGAAAGATGGCCTGGGAACAGAATAGTCATAGGGAGACGTCATGACTGATATCAAGGATCAAATTCTGCTGGATCGACTGGCAGACGCGGCCCGCGAAGGGAAGATCTCGCGCCGGTCGTTCATGCACTACGCCGCCGCGGCGGGACTGACGACCACGGCCGCGACCGGCTTGTGGACCGGCGCCGCTAAGGCACAGCCGGCAAAGGGCGGTACGTTCCGCCTCGGGATGCACGACGGCAATACGTCGGATTCGCATGATCCCGGCACCTACGTCACCTTCTCGATGATCCAGGTGGCGCATACCTACCGGTCCTACCTGACGCTGATCGAGCCCGATGGCTCGCTCGGGCCGGACGTGGCCAGCGAATGGAGCGCGAGCCCGGACGCGAAGGAATGGACCTTCAAGATCAACGAGAACGCGACGTTCCACAGCGGCAACAAGGTGACCGCGAAGGACGTCATCGCGTCGATGAACCACCACCGGGGCGACGACACGACATCGGCCGCGAAAGCGCTGTTGTCGGACGTGCAGGACATCACGGACAACGGCGACAACTCGGTGACCTTCGTGCTGGGCACCGGCAACGCCGACCTGCCGTGGCTGATGACCGACTATCACCTGGCGATCGTTCCGGCCAACGAGGACGGCACGGCAAACTGGCAGTCGGGTGACGGCTGTGGCCCCTACAAGATGGAAGAGGCCGAGTTCGGCGTGCGCTACAGCCTGACCCGCCACGAGGGTTGGCACTTGGAAGGCGCGTATTTCGACGACCTGCAGCTGATCGTCCTGAACGACCCGAACGCGCGCCAGACGGCGCTGGTGACGGGCGATGTGGACGCGGTGACGCAGCTGGAGTTGAAGACGCTGGCGCTGCTGCAGCGCGACCCCAACATCGAAATCGACGACGTGCCGTCGGCGGCGGCCATCACCATGCCGATGCTGTGCGACACGGCACCGTTCGACAATGTGGACGTGCGCAACGCGCTGAAGCTGTCGATGAACCGGGACGAGCTGATCGAGAAGATCACCTTCGGCGCGGCCACCAAGGCGAACGATTTCCACCATTCGCCGGCGATGCCGTACTTCCCGGAAGGCATCGAGCAGCGTGAATATGATCCCGACCAGGCGAAATCGCTGCTGAAGAAAGCCGGCGCCGAGGACCTGACGGTGAACCTGAGCGTGGCCGACTCGGTCTTCTCGGGCGCGGTGGACATGTGTGTTCTTTACGCCGAGCACGCCAAGGCCGCTGGCATCACCATCAACGTCAACCGCGAGCCGAACGACGGCTACTATTCCGACGTGTGGCTGAAAAAGCCGTGGTGCGCGGTGCAGTGGGGCGCACGCCCGACGCCGGACGTGATGTACTCGCTGGCTTACAAGGACGACGCGGCCTGGAACGAGAGCCGGTGGCAGAACGAGCGGTTCAACGAACTGCTGCTGCAAGCCAAGGCCGAGCTGGATGACGAACTGCGTGCCGAGATGTACCGCGAGATGGCGATCCTGGCGAAGGACGATGGCGGTACCGTCATCCCGTTCTTCCCGAACTTCGTCTACGCGCGTCGCAAGAACGTGCAGCATGGTGAGAACCTTGCACCCAGCTGGCAGATGGACGGCGCGCGCGCCTGCAGCCGCTGGTGGTTCGCAGACGTATAAGAGGTTTTGCCCCGGCACCAAGGTGCCGGGGCAAACTTTTGGAGGGGGCGGGACACCGCCCCGTCCGGGCCGACGGGACGGCCGACAAAGCGCAGCAATAGCGCATGGGGCACGTCGCACCGTCATAACAAAATAAGCTGTGCGGATGCGGCCCATGGACGGGCAAGGCGGACGCCCAACAGCAGGAGGGACATATGGGAGACATCTTAACGCTTGTCGGCAAGCGTCTTGGTCTCGGATTGATCATCCTTTTGGTGATCTCGTTGATTATTTTCTTCATGGTCGAGCTTCTTCCCGGCGACATCGCGCAGGCGGTGCTGGGACAGTCGGCGACGCCGGAGAACCTTGCGGCGCTGCGCAGGGAAATGGGCCTCGACCAGCCCGCGATCGTCAGATATCTCGAGTGGCTCGGCCAGGCCGTCACCCTGGATTTCGGCAGCTCTATCGTGACCGACGCGCGAGTGACCGAGATCATCGGCGAGCGGTTCATGAACACGCTGTTCCTGGCGGCCTACGCGGCCGTGATCGCGGTGCCGGTGTCGATCATCCTCGGGGTGATCGTGGCGCTGTTGCGCAACTCGATCTTCGACCGGGTGGCCAACGTGGTCTCATTGTCGTTCATCTCGTCGCCGGAATTCTTCCTGGGCTACATCCTGATCCTGTATTTCGCGGTGAAGTGGGGCATGTTCCCGGCCATCGCGAGCCTGAGCGAGGGGATGAGTTTCCTCGATCTGCTGGAGCGCACCTTCCTGCCGGCGCTGACGCTGGTGCTGGTGGTCATGGCGCACATGATGCGGATGACCCGCGCGGCGATCATCAACCTGCTGGCCAGCCCCTATATCGAGATGGCGCGCCTGAAGGGCGCACCGCCCTGGAGGGTGATCGTGAAACACGCGCTGCCCAACGCCTGGGCGCCGATCATCAACGTGGTCGCGCTGAACCTTGCCTACCTGATCACCGGCGTGGTGCTGGTGGAAGTGGTGTTCGTCTATCCGGGCATCGGCCAGGCGCTGGTGGACGCGGTTTCCAAACGCGACTTCCCGGTAGTGCAGGCCTGCTGCCTGATCTTCGCGGCGACCTTCATTCTTCTCAACCTTGCAGCCGACGTTGGTGCGATCCTCACCAACCCGCGCCTGCGGCACCCGAAATAAGGAGGGCGGACCATGGTATTTGTAATCCTCTACTTCGCCCTGTTGCTTCTGCTGTCATGCGGGGCGGCTTATTACAACCAACGCTCGGCTTTCCTGTTGCTGTTCTCGCTGACGCTGGTGTCGCTGATCCTTGCGATCATCGGGGGCATTCCGGCGCTGCGCTTCGTGGCGATTGCCGCGGGACTGCTGCTGGGGGCGGGCATGATGTCCTATGCGTTCCGCGAGTTCCTGACGGCGCTGGCGAGCGACGAGATGGCCAAGGAGTTGCGCACCGCGCCGCTGACCGCGGCCTTCGGGATGTTCGTGATCTTCGTCGTGGCGATCATGGGCATCTTCGCCCCGGCCATCGCGCCGCATGGCGAGGCCGAGATCATCAGCCAGGCCTTCGCGCCGCCGGACAACAACATGCTGCTTGGCGCCGACCAGCTGGGCCGGGACATGTTCAGCCGCATCATCTATGGCGCGCGGAACACCGTGGCGCTGGCGCTGTGCGGCACGGTGCTTGCGTTCATCCTGGGCGCGATGGCGGGCCTGTTGGCGGCCACGAAAGGTGGATTCTTTGACGGCACGATGGGCCGGATCGCGGACGTGATCATGTCGATCCCGTCGCTGATCTTTGCCCTGCTGATGCTGTCGATCTTCGGCGGGTCGCTGGCCGCGCCTTCGACCAGCTTCTGGCTGCTGTTCGGATTTGCCGTGGTCGTGGGGGCGCTGTTCCTCATGGCGGCGGCGTATTCGGCGCTCAGCTGGGTGGTCGGCGCCGCGATTGTCGCCGGTGTCGCCTTTGCCTTTGCGCTGGCGGGCACGTCGCTGTTCGACGCCTCCGAGATCATCCTGATCCTGGTGGTCGCGATCATCTACTCGCCGCGGGTCTTCCGCCTGACGCGGGCGGTCGCGGGCAACGTGGTGGTGATGGACTATATCGAGGCCGCCAAGCTGCGCGGTGAAAAGAACTGGTACCTGATCCGGCGGGAGATCCTGCCCAACTCGACCGCGCCGCTGGTGGCGGAGTTCGGGCTGGAGTTCTGCTTCGTGTTCCTGCTGATCGCGGGGCTCAGTTTCCTTGGGCTTGGCATCCAGCCGCCTACGGCGGACTGGGGGTCGGTGGTGCGGGAGAACGCGACGCTGATTTCATTCGGTGAGATCACGCCGCTTATTCCGGCCGCGTCCATCGCGCTTTTGACCGTGGCGGTCAATTTCGTGGTGGACTGGATGCTGCACCGGTCCTCGGGCTTGAAGGAGTAAAACGACATGGGCTTGAAAAAAACAGATGTCCTTCTGAAAATCCGGGACCTGAAGATCCAGGGCTACTCGGACGAAACCTGGGTCGACATCATCAAGGGTGTCGACCTGACCCTGCACCGCGGCGAGGTGATGGGCCTGATCGGGGAATCCGGCGCGGGCAAATCCACCATCGGCGCGGCCGCGATGGGCTATGCCCGGGACGGCACGCGGATCGTGGAGGGCTCGTCGATCGAGTTCGACGGGATCGAGCTGACCACGTCGTCGGAGGCCGAGAAACGGGCGCTGCGCGGGTCGCGCATCGCTTATGTGGCGCAGTCGGCGGCGGCGTCTTTCAACCCGGCGCACAAGCTGATCGACCAGCACACCGAAGCCCCCGTGCAGTACCGCATCAAGAAGCGGCTGGAGGCGCAGGAGGACGCGATCGAGCTGTATGAACGATTGCGCCTGCCCAATCCGGGCGAGATCGGGTTTCGGTATCCGCATCAGGTGTCGGGGGGCCAGTTGCAGCGGGCGATGACGGCGATGGCCATGTCGTGCCGGCCTGACCTGATCATCTTTGACGAGCCGACGACGGCGCTGGACGTGACCACCCAGATCGAGGTGCTGGCGGCGATCCGCGATATCGTGGACCAGTTCAACACCGCGGCGATCTACATCACGCACGATCTGGCCGTGGTGGCGCAGATGGCCGACACGATCAAGGTGCTGCTGAAAGGCGAGGAGGTCGAGGAAGCGCCGACCGACCAGATGCTGGAAAATCCGCAGGAGGATTACACCAAGTCGCTCTGGGCCGTGCGCAGTTTCACCAGCCCGCAGAAGCATCGCCCGACGGATGGCACGCCGCCGCTGATTTCGGTCAAGAACGTGGATGCGTCCTATTCGAACGGGCCGAAGATCCTCGATGACGTGTCGTTCGACATCTACGAGGGGATGACGGTGGCCGTAGTGGGCGAATCCGGGTCGGGCAAGTCAACGACCGCGCGGGTGATCACCGGGCTGTTGCCGCCCTCGAAAGGCGAGGTGCTGTTCAAGGGCGAGCCATTCCCGGCGAGTTACAAGGACCGCTCGAAGGACCAGCTGCGGCAGTGCCAGATGATCTACCAGATGGCCGATACCGCGCTGAACCCCAAGGTGCAGATCTCGGAGATCATCGGGCGGCCGGCGCAGTTCTATTCGGGTCTGAAAGGCACGGCGCTGAAGACGCGGGTGGACGAGCTGCTGGACCTGATCGAGCTGGAGCCGTCGAAATACTACAACCGGTATCCGCCCGAATTGTCGGGCGGTCAGAAACAGCGGATCGGGATCGCCCGGGCGCTGGCGGCAGAGCCGACGTTCATCGTCTGCGACGAGGTGACATCGGCGCTGGACCAGCTGGTGGCGGAAGGGATTTTGCGGCTGCTGGACCGGCTGCAGAACGAGCTGAACCTGGCCTACATGTTCATTACGCACGACCTTGCCACGGTGCGGTCCATCGCCGACGAGGTGGTGGTGATGCAGAACGGGCAGGTGGTGGAACAGGGGCCGAAGGACGACATGTTCACGCCACCGCACCACCCCTATACCGACCTGTTGCTGAGCTCGGTGCCGGAGATGGATCCGAACTGGCTGACGACGCTCTTGGAAGAGCGCGGCGTCGACAATATCGGCGACGCGGCCTCCGCCAAGATCGACCCGGACGACGACAAGGTCGAGGGCACGCAGGTCTGAGACTGTGTGTCAGGAACAAAAAACGGCGCCCTGATGGGGCGCCGTTTTCTTTTGTAACATTCGCTTGCGGGGTTAGCCGGTGATGGCCATGCCCGACAGGATCATCGCGCCGACGATCAGGGCATAGACGATCACAACGGCTTGCCACGTTGCGCTGTGCGCCTGCAATTCGCGGATCAGTTGGTCACGGTTCATGGCGGGTATCCTTTTCAGAGACGCCAAAGACGTTAAACGAGTCTTACGTTCAACGCCGAAGGGATTGGTCGAGATGTTCTGGTGTGGCGCGGGCGCCGGGGTGTCGGGTTAGCTGATGATGGCCGAGGCCGACAGGATCAGCGTACCGACGAGGATACCGTACACGAGAACCACCGACTGCCAGGTGGCACTATGCATACGAAGTTCCCGGTTCAATTCATCGCGGGTCATGATGGCCTCCTTTGGCTGGCGGTCGTTTCATAGCGAACGCTTTCGTGCGTCCGTACCATCCACCTAGTCAAAAATTATGACGGCGCAATCCTTATTCGTCTCGGATTCTATGAAAATTTTGCATAGCCGATCTGGCCGCAGGACATGGCTGCGGAGGTTCTGAAAAGTTTTAATGTTTTCAGATCCTTGCGCGGAGGTGTCCCGCGCGAGGAAGTTTTACTCAGGCGGTGCCCTGTAGCGGCAATACCACAAGGTCACCTTCCTGCCGGGCCTTCATGGCCAGTGCGGCGGCATGAGCGGCGGCGGCAGTCGTGTAGTAGGGGATCTTGTCGTAAAGCGCAACCGAGCGAATCTCGCGGCTGTCTTCGACGGCTTGTATGCCCTCGGTTGTGTTCATGACAAGGCTGATCTGCCCATCCTTGAGCATGTCGACCACGTCGGGGCGGCCCTCGTAGACCTTGTTGACGACCTCGCAGGCGATGTCGTGGCCTTCGAGGAAGGCGGCGGTGCCGCGGGTGGCGACGATGGCGAAGCCCAGATCGACAAGGATCTGCGCGGTTTCCACCAGTTGGGGCGTCTTGTCATCGTCCTTGATCGAGAAGAAGACCTTGCCGCCTTCGGGGAATTCGACGCCGGCGCCCATCTGGGCCTTGAGGAAGGCGCGGGGGAAACTGACGTCCCAGCCCATGACCTCGCCCGTCGAGCGCATTTCGGGGCCGAGGATCGTGTCGACGCCGGGGAAGCGGGCGAAGGGCATCACCGCCTCCTTGACGGAGAACCACGGCATCGCCGGGTCGGCGAGCGTCATCTGGTCGGCCATGGGCAAGGTGCCCGGCTTGGTGTCCGACGGGTAGGCCCCGCGATGGGGGAAGGCCGAGAGCGGCTCGCCAGCCATGAGGCGGGCGGCGATGGAGGCGATGGCCGAGTCCGTGGCCTTGGCGACGAAGGGCACGGTGCGGCTGGCGCGGGGGTTCACCTCGATCAGGTAGATATCGTCGCCCTGGACGGCGAATTGCACGTTCATCAGGCCAACGACGTTGAGGGCCTTGGCGAGGGCGCGGGTCTGGGCGTCGATCTCGTCGATGATGGGCCGGGGCAGGGTGTGGGGCGGAAGGCAGCAGGCGCTATCACCGGAATGCACGCCGGCCTCTTCGATATGTTGCAGGATGCCGGCGACATGGACGTTTTCACCGTCCGACAGCGCGTCGACATCGCATTCGATGGCGCCCGAGAGGTAGCCGTCGAGCAGAACGGGGCTGTCGCCCGAGACGATGACGGCCTCGTTGATGTAGCGTTCCAGCTGGCCCATGTCGCGGACGATTTCCATGGCGCGGCCGCCCAGCACGTAGGAAGGGCGGATGACCAGCGGGAAGCCGATTTCCTCGGCGATGGCAAGCGCCTCGGCGTCGGAATGGGCGATACCGTTCTTGGGCTGCTTGAGGTTTAGCTGGTTCACAAGCGCCTGGAACCGCTCTCGGTCCTCGGCCAAGTCGATGGCGTCGGGCGTGGTGCCGAGGATCGGGATGCCCTCGGCCTCGAGGTCGTTGGCCAGTTTCAGGGGCGTCTGACCGCCGAACTGGACGATGACGCCGTGCAGCGTGCCGTTGTCCTGCTCGACGCGCAGGATTTCCATGACGTGCTCGAAGGTGAGCGGTTCGAAATAGAGCCGGTCGGAGGTGTCGTAGTCGGTCGAGACGGTCTCGGGGTTGCAGTTGACCATGATCGTCTCGTAGCCCGCGTCGGTCAGTGCGAAACAGGCGTGACAGCAGCAATAGTCGAACTCGATCCCCTGGCCGATGCGGTTGGGACCGCCGCCGAGGATGACGACCTTCTTGCGGTCTGAGGGCCGTGCTTCGCATTCCACCTCGCCCATCATCGGGGCCTCGTAGGTGGAATACATGTAGGGCGTCTGGGCCTCGAACTCGGCGGCGCAGGTGTCGATGCGCTTGAACACGGCGACGACGCCTTGCGCGTGGCGGGCGCGGCGCACGTCGGCCTCGGTAAAGCCCGTGAGCTTGGCGAGGCGGGCGTCGGTGAAGCCCATCATCTTGAGCCGGCGCAGGCCCTTTTCGTCGGTGGGCAGACCGTCCTGCCGCACGGCGTCCTCGGCCTCGACGATTTCGCGGATGCGGGCGAGGAACCACGGGTCGAACTTGGTGGCGGCGAAGATCTCGTCATCGGTCAGGCCGTGGCGCATGGCCTGGGCGATGGTGCGCATCCGGTCCGGGGTCTGCTGGCTGATCGCCTTGATGACGGCGGTTTTTTCCGGGGCTCCGTCGATTTCGATCTCGTCGAAACCCGTCAGGCCGGATTCCATCGACGCCAGCGCCTTTTGCAGGGATTCGTGGATCGTGCGGCCGATGGCCATGGCCTCGCCCACGGATTTCATCGCGGTGGTCAGGTAGGGCTGCGAGCCGGGGAATTTCTCGAAGGCAAATTTCGGAATTTTTGTCACGACATAGTCGATGGTCGGCTCGAAGCTCGCGGGCGTGACCTTGGTGATGTCGTTGTCCAGCTCATCCAGCGTGTAGCCGACGGCGAGCTTGGCCGCGATCTTGGCGATGGGGAAACCGGTGGCCTTGGAGGCCAGCGCCGAGGAGCGGGACACGCGCGGGTTCATCTCGATCACGACCATGCGGCCGTCTTCGGGGTTGATGGCCCATTGCACGTTGGAGCCGCCGGTTTCCACGCCGATCTCGCGCAGGACGGCGATACTGCCGTTGCGCATGATCTGGTATTCCTTGTCGGTCAGCGTGAGCGCGGGCGCGACGGTGATGGAATCGCCCGTGTGCACGCCCATCGGATCGACGTTTTCGATGGAGCAGACGATGATGGCGTTGTCGGCGCGGTCGCGGACGACCTCCATCTCGTATTCCTTCCAGCCCAGCAGCGACTCGTCGATCAGGATCTGGCTGACCGGAGAGGCGTCGAGGCCGGATTTGCAGTAATGCTCGTAATCCGCGCGGTTGTAGGCCACGCCGCCGCCGGTGCCGCCAAGGGTGTAGGCGGGGCGGATGATCGCCGGAAGGCCCACATGTTCGAGGGCCGCCATGCACTCTTCCATCGTTTCGGCGATGGTGGCCTTGGGGTTTTCAATACCCAGACGGTCCATCGCCTCGCGGAAGAGCTTGCGGTCCTCGGCCATTTCGATGGCTTCGCGGTTGGCGCCGATCAACTCGACGCCGAATTTTTCCAGCACGCCCATGTCGGCCACGGCGAGCGCGGTGTTGAGCCCGGTCTGGCCGCCCATCGTGGGCAGGAGCGCGTCGGGGCGTTCCTTTTCGATGATGCGGGCGACCACTTCGGGGGTGATGGGTTCGATATAGGTGGCGTCGGCCAGCCCCGGATCGGTCATGATCGTGGCGGGGTTGGAGTTGACGAGGATGACCCGGTAGCCTTCCTCGCGCAGGGCCTTGCAGGCCTGTGCGCCGGAATAGTCGAACTCGCAGGCTTGCCCGATGATGATGGGGCCGGCACCGATGATCATGATGGATTTGATATCGGTTCTTTTCGGCATGTGATCCCCCGGTGCGGCGCAAATTGTTGGCCTTATATTCATTACGCGGGACAGCGCAAGGGGCATCGGTGTTTGCACGCGATGCGACGTATTTCGCAGTGCACTCGGGGCCGCAATTGCATAGATAACCAGCCAAAGAGAGAGGACGTCTGGTGCGAATCCGTTTCGATCATGGCCCCGAGGGGAGCGAATGCGCGTTCGAGCGCCCGGTCGAGGTGATCTCGGCGTGGGAGGCGGAGGACGTGTCCGTGGCATTGGAGGCGATGGACTCGGCGCGGGACGCGGGCCTGTGGCTGGCGGGATTCGGCAGCTACGAGCTGGGCTATGCGCTGGAGCCGAAGCTGGCACCGCTGATGCCGGGGCGGCGGCGCGTGCCGCTGGTGCAGTTCGGCGTGTATGAGCGACCGGGGGCGGCGGCGCCGTTGCCGGAGCCTGCCGGGCGGCTGGACCATTTCGTACCGCTGTGGTCGGAAGCGCGGTACAAGCAGGCGTTCGACGCGGTGCACGCGCATATCTGCGCGGGCGACTTTTACCAGGCGAACCTGACATTCGCCTGCATGATGGAGGCGGTGGGCGCGCCGGGTGAGATTTACGCCGCGCTGGCCGCTGTGCAGCCGGTGCGGTTCGGCGCGCTGATCGAAGCCGAGGGGCTGCCCGCGATCCTGTCACGTTCGCCCGAGCTGTTTTTCCGCACCGATGGCGCGGGCCGGATCGAGACCAAGCCGATGAAGGGCACCCAGCCGCGCAGCGACGATGCGGACGAGGATGCGCGGCGTTGCCGGTTCCTGATGGAAGATGAAAAGAACCGGGCTGAGAACCTGATGATCGTGGACCTGTTGCGCAACGACTTGGGCCGGATCTGCGAGATTGGCAGCGTGAATGTGCCGGAACTGTTCACGGTGGAAAGCCTGACGACGGTGCACCAGATGACCTCGCTGATTCGGGGGCGGATGCTGGAAGGGACGACACTGTCGGGGGTATTCCGGGCGCTGTTTCCCTGCGGGTCCATCACCGGGGCGCCCAAGATGCGGGCCATGGAGATTCTGGCGGGGCTGGAGGACGGCGCGCGCGATGTCTATTGCGGCACCATCGGCTGGGCCGCGCCGGACGGGCGGTCGGAGTTCAACGTGGCGATCCGCAGTTTGCTTGTGGAGCACGGACGTGCGACGCTGAACGTGGGTGGCGGCGTGGTCTATGACAGCACCGCCGCGTCGGAATACGAGGAAGCCCTATGGAAAGCCCGCTTCGCCCGCCGGCTGATCACGGATTTCGCCTGATCGAGACCGGGTTGTGGACGCCCGGCGAAGGTCTGCGGCTGGCCGATTTTCATCTGGAGCGGCTGCGGACGAGCGCGGCAAGGCTGCGCATCGAGATCGAGGCGTTGGATGCGGCGCTTGCGGCGGTCGAGGCGGACCGGCCACGGCGGATGCGCCTGACGGTGGATGCGGGCGGGCAGGTGGAAATCACGCTGCATGATTTCACGCCCGAACCCGAGGGCCGCGCCTGGCGGCTGGCGGTATCCGAGACGCGGTTGATCGCGACCGATCCGTGGCTGACGGTCAAGAGCACTGAGCGTCACCTGTATGACCGGACGCGGGCCGATTTGCCCGAGGGGGTGGAGGAGGTGATCTTTCTCAACTCCGATGGCGCGGTTTGCGAGGGAACGATCACCAATATTTTTGTCGACCGTGGAGACGGATTGGAGACGCCATCGCTGAGTTCGGGCGTACTGCCCGGTGTGCTGCGCGCAAGCCTGATCGCGGAGGGCCGCGCGCGGGAGGCGGTGCTGACGCCGGACGACCTTGCCGGGGCGCGGTCGCTTTACGTGGGCAACGCGCTGCGCGGGTTGATCCCGGCGCGGCTGGTCTGAGGTCTATTCTGCGGCGTGGCGCAGCTCTTTGGCGGCGTCTTCGCTGTAGAGATAGTCGCGCGTGAGCGGCACGGCGTCCTGCTGGCGCGAGAGCTGGAACTGGAACACCACCTGGCTGTTGTGGCGGAACGTGGCCTCGCACGCGATGAGGTAGTAGCGCCACATGCGGCAGAACCGATCGTCATAAAGCTCGCGGACGCGGTCGATATTGGCCATGAAACGGTCGTACCAGTGGCGCAGGGTCTCGGCGTAATGCAGGCGCCAGACCTCGATATCGCAGGTGTGCAACGCGTTCACCTCGATGGCGCGGGTCGCCTCGGAGAGGGACGGGCAATAACCGCCGGGGAAAATGTATTTCAGGATCCACGGGTTGGTCGCGCCGGGCTCGTCGGTTTGGCCGATGGTGTGGATGAGGGCGACGCCATCCTCGGCCAGAAGGTCGTGCACGGTGCGGAAATACTCGCGGTAATGCGGCACGCCGACATGTTCGAACATGCCGACCGACACGATGCGGTCGAAGGTGCCGGTGACGGAGCGATAATCCATCAGGTGGAATTTCACCTTGTCGGACAGGCCCGCCTCTGCGGCGCGGCGGCTGGCCAGCGCGTGCTGTTCCTTGGACAGGGTCACGCCCACCACCTCTGCGCCGTAGTCGCGGGCGAGGGTGAGGGCCATGCCGCCCCAGCCGCAACCGATATCCAGTACGCGCATCCCCGGCTTCAGCAGAAGCTTGTCCGCGATGTGACGTTTCTTGGCCGCCTGCGCCTGTTCCAACGTCATGTCGGGGCGGGCGAAATAGGCGCAGGAATATTGCCGGTCTTCGTCCAGGAAGAGGTCGTAAAGTTCGCCCGAGAGGTCATAGTGATGGGCCACGTTGGCGCGTGCCCGCTTGGCGGGGTTGAATTGATTGATGTAACGACTGAGCTGTCGGTAGATGTCGAGCGGGCGGTGGAACCACGGCTTGCCCTGGGCCGCCATGTTTGACACGGCGAGCGTTAGAAAGCTGCGCAGGTCGTCGTCGGCTATGGTCAGCGTGCCGTCCATGTAAGCCTCGCCCACGGCCAGTTCGGGGGCCATGATGATCTTGCGTGGCAGCGCCGGATCGTGGAGCGTGATCGCAGCGGAGGGCGTGCCACCGTTCCCGTAACGGCGCGTGGTGCCGTCGGGGTAGGTCAGGCTGAAATCACCCTTCCGGAACAGATGTGTCACGAACACATCGAGAATCTTGGTCCACATGGCTCACCCCATTCTTGTCGCGCGCGTCAAGGCGCATCTGCTGGTGTGAAACCTGCCGGTGCCGCGGTTTTCCCGCGTATTTTCCGCTCGATAGCCGGAATCTTTGCGCAAAATTAACTTTCTGTAAATGTTTTAAGACGGGCCTCGGTTCCGCGCAGGCGGGAAATAGCCTTGCAGGCCTTGACTTTGCCGGCCCGCCAAGGTGTATCGGCGCGAACCGAATTGCACGCGAAATGGGCAGTTTCAGCCGCCCGGAGAGGACTTCATGCACGCATATCGCAGCCATACCTGCGCCGAGCTGACGAAATCGAATGTCGGGGACACGGTCCGCCTGTCGGGCTGGGTGCACCGGATCCGCGACCATGGCGGGGTGCTGTTCATCGATCTGCGCGATCATTACGGCATGACGCAGGTGCTGTGCGATCCTGACAGCGCGGTGTTCTCCGAGGTCGAAAAGCTTCGCAGCGAGTGGTGCATCCGCATCGACGGCGAGGTGAAGGCGCGGGATGAAAGCCTGGTGAACCCCAAGATCACGACGGGCGAGATCGAGGTTTTCATCCGCGACATGGAAGTGCTGGGCGGGGCCGGGGAACTGCCGCTGATCGTCTTCGGCGACCAGGAATACCCCGAGGAAACGCGGCTGCGTTATCGGTACCTCGATCTGCGCCGCGAGGCGATGCAGGAGAACATGAAACTGCGCTCGGACGTGGTGGCCAGCATCCGCAAGCGCATGTGGGATATCGATTTCCGCGAGTACCAGACGCCGATCATCACCGCGTCCAGTCCCGAGGGCGCGCGCGACTTCCTGGTGCCCTCGCGCCTGCACCCGGGCAAGTTCTATGCGCTGCCGCAGGCGCCGCAGCAGTTCAAGCAGCTGATCATGGTCAGTGGCTTTGACAAGTATTTCCAGATCGCGCCGTGCTTTCGTGACGAGGACCCGCGCGCCGACCGCTCGCCCACGGATTTCTACCAGCTGGACATGGAGATGTCGTTCGTCGAGCAACAGGACGTGTTCGACACGATCCAGCCGGTGATCAAGGGCCTGTTCGAAGAGTTCGGGGGCGGTCGTGCGGTTGACCAGCAATGGCCGCAGATTTCCTATCGCGATGCGGCGCTTTGGTATGGCACCGACAAGCCGGACCTGCGCAACCCGATCAAGATGCAGGACGTGAGCGAACATTTCCGCGGCTCGGGTTTTGCCATTTTCGCCAAGCTCCTGGAGCAGGACGGCACGGAAATTCGCGCCATTCCCGCGCCCTCGGGTGGCAGCCGGAAATTCTGTGACCGGATGAATGCCTTTGCCCAGAAAGAGGGCCTGCCGGGGATGGGCTATATCTTCTGGCGGGACCAGGGCGACGGGATGGAAGCCGCCGGGCCGCTGGCCAAGAATATCGGGCCGGAACGGACGGAAGCCATTCGCGAGCAGTTGGGCCTTGGCGTGGGCGATGCCGCGTTCTTCCTCGGCGGGAAACCGGCCGCGTTCGAGCGCGTGGCGGGCAAGGCGCGGGTGACGATCGGCGAGGAGCTTGGGCTGACCGACGAGAACCGCCTTGCCTTTGCGTGGATCGTGGATTTCCCGATGTACGAGGCGGATGAAGAGTCGGGCGAGATCGACTTTTCGCACAACCCGTTCTCGATGCCGCAGGGCGGGATCGAGGCGCTGGAGGGCGACCCGCTGGAGGTGCTGGGCTATCAGTATGACCTGAGCTGCAACGGCTATGAGCTGGTCAGTGGCGCGATCCGGAACCACAAGCTGGAGACGATGATCAAGGCGTTCGAGCTGGCGGGCTATGACGAGGCGGAAGTGCGCAAGCGGTTCGGCGGCATGGTCAACGCGTTCCAGTACGGCGCGCCGCCGCATGGGGGCTGTGCCGCGGGGATCGACCGGATCGTGATGCTGCTGGCCGACGAGCAGAATATTCGCGAGGTCATCATGTTCCCGATGAACCAGCGGGCCGAGGACCTGATGATGAACGCGCCGTCAGAGCCGACCAGCGACCAGTTGATGGAGTTGGGGCTGCGGGTGATCCCGCAGGAGGATTAAGCAGGCGCGGGGTGGGTTTTCACCCACCCTACGGGCGTGGTGAAAGGTCCCGGATCAAGTCCGGGACGGGGAATCGGCGCTTGCCGCCTCAGTCTTCCAGGCTGTCCTCGCGCTTGTCGTCGATCAGTTTGCGTTCCTTCGACTTGCGGTCTTCGAACCGCTGGCCATAGCCTTCGATCTCGTCTTCGGGGATCACTTCCTGGGCGCGGGCGAAGACCTCGTCCTCTTCCTCGTCCATGTGGTGTTCGTAATCGTGCTTCAGCGTCTTGAAGCGGTTGAGCCAGCCCGGTGACGCCATGTCGGTTTCGTTCAACTCTTCCATGATGTCGTCGAGTTGCTGGTGCTCGTGAACCGAGTGGCGGGCGGCGTCTTGGCCCCAAGTCTTGGAAATGAGCTTGGAGTAGAACGTCTCTTCCTCGGCCGCCGCATGGGATTTCACGTCTTCGTAGAATTCGGACCACGCGGATTTGCGGTCGTCGCTGTCGCCGGAGGTGTCTTCGATCCGGTTCAGCAGGTCGCGGTGATTGTCGTGATCGGCGCGGATGGCGTCGTAGATGCTGGGCATGGCGGGACCTTTCGGTTGGCTGTCTGCCGGCAACGCGCCGGGGGTGGCGGCGGTTCCGTGGGGTGCCGGCCCCGATTGTCGGGCGCATGGAAATCGTAAGGCAAGGCGTGTGAAATTCGGTAGGATGCGCCCATATGTGACGCATGACCGACCGTCGAGAGCTTGACAATGACCTTTGATCCCCCGCGTGCCGCGCGCCGTTTCGGGTGCGGCCTGTCGCCGGACATTCCCGCCCCTACGGACGCCGCCACAATGCTGGAGGCCGTGTCGGGGCCCGATGCGGCGGCACAGCGGTTTCCGGTCGATGGGTTCGACGTGGCGCGTGATCTCGATCTTGCGATCCATGAGCTGAGTCGCGCGGTGCGCAGCGCCGAAACCGACGCCGCGCGCGAGGAGGCCGCCGCGCGGCGCGGCAAACTGGGCCGGGAGTTTCGCGACACGCACATGGGCTGGTTTCGCCATACGCTGTTGCGGCGGGCGCTGACCGAGGACGGCTTTCGCGAGCGGCTGGCCTTTTTCTGGGGCGATCATTTCACCGCGCATTCCAAGGGTGGGCCGCTGCGCTATGCCCATGCCTGTTTTGTCGAGGACGCGGTTCGCCCCAACCTGGCGGGGCGGTTCGCCGACATGCTGATCGCGGCGGTGACACATCCTTTGATGCTGCTCTACCTCGACCAGGTGCGCTCGGCCGGGCCGAACAGCATTGCGGCCCAGCGGCACGGCGGGCAGGTCGGGCTGAACGAGAACCTTGCGAGGGAACTGATGGAGTTGCACACGCTGGGCGTGGGCGGGTCCTATGGGCAGGGGGATGTGCGCGACCTTGCGGCGCTTTTGACAGGGTTGTCCTATCGCAGGTCGGACGGGTTTGCCTTTCGTGCGCGCATCGCGGAGCCGGGCGTCCTGCCGTTCATGGGGCGCGCTTACGGAGGCGATACGCCGACGCTGGACCGCGTGGTGCAGGTGTTGGAGGACCTGGCCGCGCATCCTGACACGGCGGAACATATCGCCCGGAAGCTGGCGGTGCATTTTACCGGCGATACGCCCGATCCGGACATGGTACGCCGGATGCGGGATGCCTACCTGCAAAATGGCGGGCAGCTTGTGGCGGTCTATGCGGCGATGCTGGACCACCCTGCCGCGTGGCATGACGCGGCGGGCAACGTGAAGCAGCCGATCGACTTTGTCGGGTCGAGCCTGCGGGCGCTGGGGATCGCTCCGCGGCACCTGTCGGACGTGCCCCGCTTGTTGCGGCGCGATATGATGAACCCGATGACCTTGATGGGCCAGACTTGGGGCATGCCGCCCGGTCCGGATGGCTGGCCCGAGGCGGATAGCGCGTGGATCACGCCGCAGCGCATGGCCGCGCGGCTGCAATGGGGTATGACCGTGCCGTTTCGCGTGATGCGGTTGTTGCCGGACCCGAGAGAGTTCGTCGAGGTCGCGCTGGGCCCGGATGCGCCGGAGCCGGTGCGCTTTGCCGCGAAGGCGGCGGAAACACGCGCCGAGGGCGTGGGGCTGGTGCTGGCCTCGCCCGCGTTTCAGAGAATGTAGGACAGGAGACCCGAGCATGACCGATACCTCACGTCGCGCGTTCCTTGGCCGGAGCCTTGCGCTGGGCTGTTCGCTGGCGGCCAGCCCGCTGGTGACGCCGGTCACGATGGCGCGCGCGCCGTGGGACACGCGGCTGGTGGTGATCATCCTGCGCGGGGCGATGGACGGGCTGGACGTGGTGCGCCCGGTGGGCGATCCGGGCTATGCCGCGTTGCGCGGCGGGGCCGCGCCGCAGGGTGGGCTGGCGCTGGACGGTATCTTCGCGCTGCATCCCGAGTTGTCGGGGCTGATGCCGCTTTGGCAGAAGGGCGAGTTGGGGTTCGTTCACGCTGTCTCGACCCCCTACCGCGACAAGCGCAGCCATTTCGACGGACAGGACATCCTGGAGGCCGGCACGGGACAGGACGCGTTGGGTCGTGACCGAGACGGATGGCTGAACCGGATGTTGCAGGCGATGCCGGGGATCACCGCCGAGACGGCCTATGCGGTGGGGCGCGAGGACATGCTGATCCTGTCGGGCGACGCGCCGGTGGCAAACTGGTCGCCCGAGGCGGCGCTGGCGCTGAGCCCGCAGGCGCAGCGGCTGCTGGAGAGGGTGATGCATGACGACCCGCTGTTTCGGGCGACGATGGACGAGGCGATTGCCCTGTCGCAGACCGAGATGGCGGAGTTGGCGGGGGACGGCACGCTTGATACCGCTGACATGATGAACGCGA
Source organism: Roseovarius confluentis (assembly GCF_002917925.1). Lineage (GTDB taxonomy): Bacteria > Pseudomonadota > Alphaproteobacteria > Rhodobacterales > Rhodobacteraceae > Roseovarius > Roseovarius confluentis. The sequence goes on from NZ_PPFE01000002.1 coordinate 296,439, forward strand.
TGCAGGAGAATATGCGTCCCACGCGCGACCGCGATCGGGTGGGCAGTGTCGCACGCTTCGCCGCCGAGCGTTTGCGGGGCGACAGCCGGATAGCGGCCTTTTCGCTGAACGGGTTCGACACCCATGCCCAACAGGAGCGGACCCTGCCGCGGGCACTGGCGCCGTTGCAGGAGGCGGTTCTGACCCTGCGCGACGAGCTGGGCGATGTCTGGGGCAAGACGGCGGTGCTGGCAATGACGGAATTCGGGCGCACGGCGCGGCTGAACGGCAGTCGGGGCACCGATCACGGCACGGCGGGGGCGATGCTGCTGGCGGGCGGGGCGATTCGCGGCGGTCACGTTCTGGGCGACTGGCCGGGGCTAGCAGAGGCGGACCTGTACCAACGCCGCGATTTGATGCCGACGCGGGACGTGCGCGCCATCGCGGGCTGGGCGATGCGCGGGCTGTTCTCGCTTGACCGGGCGCAGGTCGAGGGCACGATCTTTCCCGGGCTAGACATGGGCGCCGACCCGAAACTGATCCTCTGATGTTTCGCTTTCCTCTCAGCGCCTTGTCTGGCTATTGTCCGGTGGGAAAGATGAGGCGCAGATGACAGATGACCGCCCCGTGGGGCCGAAGATCCCCGATTGGACCGCGCCGCCGGTGCCGGACATGGCGCCGCTGGAGGGGCGCTACGTGCGGCTGGAGGCGCTGGAGGCGGACCGCCACGCCGCGATCCTGTTCAAGGCGTTCGACGGGCATGACCATGTGTGGGATTACATGCCGGTGGGGCCTTTCGCCTCGGCCGCGCAGTTTCACCGCTGGATGCGGGACGAGACGGCCAAGGACGCGATCCTGTTCTACGCGATCTACGACAAGGACCGGGGCGCCTATGGCGGGTTCGCGTCCTACCTGCGGATCAAGCCCGAGTCGGGGTCGATCGAGGTGGGGTTCATCGCCATGGCGCCGCAGCTTCAGCGGACGCGGGCGGCGACCGAGGCGATGTTCCTGATGATGCAATGGGCGTTCGAGGCCGGCTACCGGCGCTACGAGTGGAAATGCGATGCGCTGAACATGCCGTCGCGGCGGGCGGCGCAACGCTTCGGGTTTACCTTCGAGGGGGTGTTCGTGCAGGCCACGGTGGTCAAGGGCCGGAACCGCGACACCGCGTGGTTCGCCGTGATCGACAAGGACTGGCCGGCTTTGACGGAGGCCTACCAGTTCTGGCTGGCGCCGGAGAATTTTGACCAGGACGGTCGCCAGATCGAACGGCTGGCCGACCTGACGCGGCTGGTGCGGCGGGGCAGCGACCCGGCGCAAGGGGGCTAACGCGCCCCGGTTTGCAGGAGATCAGATGGCGACCCGCCGGCTGATCCGGTCGTGCACCAGGGCCGTCAGCGCCTTGACCGTGGCAGTGGGCGTGCGCCCGCGCGCGCGAAGTTCGGCCAGGTCGTTCGTGGCCTCCAACAGCGCGGTATCGTCGGCCGAGCGGGCAACGCCATCGAGAAACTGCGCCACGTAATCCAGCATCGGACCATCGCGGTGATCTTCCAGAAGGTTGGCGGCATGGTGCATGTCATCGCGATAGGCCATCGGGTCCGGCGTGATCCGAACCTGCGACACCGCCCGGGGGCCGGCGGGGCGAAAGGTTTCGGGCAGGGCCGCCAGCACGCCCTGCTGAAAGGCCGCGAGGCTGTCGAGCGGTTTGTCGAGAAAGCCGTCGGCGCCGGCATTGATCGCCTCGGCCGCCATGTCGGTATTGCCGCTGAGCCCCAGAAGGCCGGTCACGCGCGGAATGGCCGAGGCCAGTTCCGCGATCAGGTCGAGGCCGGAGCCGTCGGGCAGGCCCAGATCGACGATGACCACGGACGGGCGATAAACCGAAAGATGCCGGCGCGCCGAACGCAGGCAGTCGGCCCGCCGGATGCGCGCCCCGCTGCGCAGGCACATCAGGCGGATCGCTTCGCAGGCGTATCGGCTGTCCTCGACCACGAGTATGGTCAGGCCGAGAAGCGGGCGTCGCGCGGTCGGCGTGTTGGCAAGTGTCAGGCTGTCATTGTCATCCATTGTGCTGCTCCATTCCGGCACCAGGTGAGTCGAAGCTAGGCAGGGTTGGCTAACGAAGGGTTAAGCGGTCGGTGAAAATCTTCCGGATCGCGCGATCTTACGGGTTGCGTCGGCGTGTCGCTTGCCCCCGGCGCATGTGCGGCCCATAACGTGGGCAAGAATTGTCAGACCAAGGAGATCGCCATGATCGGACGCCTGAACCACGTGGCCATTGCCGTGCCCGACCTCGAGGCGGCGGCGGATCAGTACCGCACCGCGCTGGGTGCCGATGTGGGCGCGCCGCAGGACGAGCCGGATCACGGCGTGACGGTGATTTTCATCGAGCTGCCCAACACCAAGATCGAGTTGTTGTATCCGTTGGGTGAGGACAGCCCGATCAACGGGTTCCTGGAAAAGAACCCGGCGGGCGGCATTCACCATGTCTGTTACGAGGTGGAGGACATCATCGCGGCGCGCGACCACCTTAAGGAAAACGGCGCGCGGGTGCTGGGCAGCGGCGAGCCCAAGATCGGCGCGCATGGCAAGCCAGTGCTGTTTTTGCATCCCAAGGATTTCAACGGCTGTCTTGTCGAGCTGGAGCAGGTCTGATGGGGATTGCGTCGGGAATCGTTCTGTTTCTGGTGATCTGGTTCATGACCTTTCTGATCGCCTTGCCGATCCGCATCCAGACGCAAGGTGAGGCGGGCACCACGGTGGAAGGGACGCACAAGGGGTCCCCCGAAAAGCACCACCTGCGCAAGAAATTCATCATCGTGACGGCGGTGGCGTTCGTGCTTTGGGCGATTGCGGCCTATGTCATCCTTGGCGGGGTGATCACGGTGGAGGACATTGACTTTTTCGGCACCATGTCGGGGGCGCGCAATTAAATCGGCAAGGCCGTGGTGTCCTTGATTTCCTCCATCACGAAGCTGGCGGAGACGTCGCTCATCGGCACGCGGGCGACGAGCGTTTGGTAGAGCCGGTCGTAATCGGCCATATCGGCCACGCGGGCGCGGATCAGATAATCGAGATCGCCGGTCATGCGGTAGACGCCCTGAATCTCGGGCATGGCGCGGGTGGCGCGGGCGAAGGTTTCGAGCCAGTGCGCGTCGTGCTGGGCAGCGCGGACCTGGATGAAGACGGTCAGGCCGAGGTTCAGCTTGGCGGCATCCAGAAGCGTGACGCGGGCGCGGATGATGCCGGCCTCCTCCATCGTCTTGATGCGGCGCCAGCAGGCGTTGCGCGACAGGCCGACACGGGCGCCGATGTCCTCGAGCCCGAGGCTGGCGTCGCGTTGCAGTTCGCGCAGTATTTTCCGGTCAAAGCCGTCGATTTTCCACATGATTGAGTTTTAATGGGAAAGTTTCACGAATAAAAGCGAATTTGGCTGAAGATTGAAAAAATGTCTCGGGGTGATGCTGATAGATTGAGAAAAACCGATTAACAGGAGTTTCCCATGTTGGCCCGTCTTTTCCTTTCCCACCCGCAGAAGGTCGATGAGACCTATCTGGAACATGCCCGGTTCGCGGGATCGTTCAGCGTTAAACTGTTTGCCGCCGGGTTCTGTGCCCTGGTCCATGCGGTTCTGCCGTTCGCGTTCGAGAAGACAGCCAGCCGGATGATCGCGGAGATGTATGCCAGGACGCATGGGCGGGGGCAATAGCTGCGCAGGGGTGCGTGGGTTTCACCCACCCTACGGGTTTAATTGGCAATATAGCGTTCGCGGTTGTGGTTGAAGGTGATCACGAGATTCAGTACCAGCGCGCCCAGGAGCGACCAGCCCACCACGCTGAGCGGAAAGAGCAGGGCGGCGACGGTGAAGATCACCGCGTCCGTCATCAACTGCACGTAGCCGGCGCGAAAGCCGGTTTTTTCCTGCACCCAGAAGGCCACGACGCCCAAACCGCCAAGCGAGCTTTTGTGGCGGAACATGGCCAGCAGCCCCATGCCCACTGTCGCGCCGAAGATGACAGCGCCGAGGGCGGGGTGCAGGTGGTCGATGGTGAAGCCGAGTGGCAGGAGGTCGGTGACGACCGAGAGCAGCGCCACCGAGACGAGTGACTTCACGGTGAATTCCAGCCCGAGCTTGCCATAGGCCAGCGCGTAGAAGGGCAGGTTGATGAGGAGAAAGACCACGCCGAACGACCAGCCCGAAAGATAGCTGAGGATCACGGCCACGCCAGCGGTCTGGCCGGTGATGAGGCCCACGGTCGTCAGGATGTGGATGCCGACGCCGCAAAGCAGCACCCCTAGGGCGATGCCTTGGGTGTCTTCGATCGGGGAATGGGGTACGGTGGGCGGGTCTGTGGTGTCCATCCGGGTGAGATAGGGCAGGCAGGCTGTCATTTCCACGCAGATGTGCCGCGATGCCCGCGCCCGTCGGGCCGATGCCGGATAAAGTCGCGTATCGTTCAAAGGTTGGATTGGTCTTGAAAAAAGCCGCCCCGGTGTCGGACCGGGGCGGCTTTGATTTTACGAAAGACTGCCGGTTATGTGCCGATGATGCCGTTCAGCGTGGGGCTGGGGCGCATCACGGTGGCAAGCCGGCCTTCGTCGGGGTGGTAGTAGCCGCCGATGTCCGCCGGGCTGCCTTGGGCCGCGGCGAGTTCCGAGACGATCTGTTGTTCGTTCTCGGCCAGCGCCTTGGCCATCGGCGCGAATTCCTCGGCCAGCTTGGGGTCGTCGGTTTGCGCGGCCAGTGCCTCGGCCCAGTAGCGGGCGAACCAGTAGTGGCTGTCGCGGTTGTCCGGCTCGCCGACCTTGCGCGAGGGCGAACGGTTGTTGTCGAGGATGCCCTGGGTGGCTTCCTCGATGGTCTCGCCGAGGATCCGGGCGCGGGCGTTGTCCTTGGTCTCGCCCAGGAACTTGAAGCTTTCGCCCAAGGCGCAGAATTCACCCAAGGAGTCCCAGCGCAGGTGGTTTTCCGACTGCAACTGCTGGACGTGCTTGGGGGCAGAGCCGCCCGCGCCGGTCTCGAACAGGCCGCCGCCATTCATCAGCTTCACGATCGACAGCATCTTGGCCGAGGTGGCCAGTTCAAGGATCGGGAAGAGGTCGGTCAGGTAGTCGCGCAGGACGTTGCCGGTGATGGCGATGGTGTTTTCGCCCTTGGTGATGGTCTCAAGGCTGGCGCGGGTGGCCTCGCGCGGGGCCATGATCTCGAACTTGTCGGCGACGCCCTTTGCTTCCAGGATCGGCTTCACGAAGGAGATGAGCTCGGCATCGTGGGCGCGGTTCTCGTCCAGCCAGAAAATGGCGCGATAGCCGGTGGCCTTCTGCCGTTCGATGGCGAGGTTCACCCAGTCTTCGACGGGTGCCTTGCGGGTCGAGGCAGAGCGCCAGATGTCGCCTTTCTTGACCTCGTGCGAATGCAGCACGGTGCCGTCGTCGAGGATCATCTTGACGGTGCCGTCCTCGGGGATTTCGAACGTGGTGGGGTGGCTGCCGTATTCTTCGGCCTTTTGCGCCATCAGGCCCAGGTTTTGCACCGTGCCGGCGGTGGCCGGATCAAGTTTTCCGTTTTCCTTGAAGTACTTGATGGTCTCGTCATAGACCGGCGCATAGGAGCTGTCGGGGATGACGCAGACGGCATCGTGTTCCTTGTTGTCCGGGCCCCAGCCCTTGCCGCCCGAGCGGATGAGTGCGGGAATGGAGGCGTCGATGATGACGTCGGAGGGCACGTGCAGGTTGGTGATGCCGCGGTCGCTGTCGACCATGTACATCGGCGGGCGCGCCGCGCGGCAGTCCTCGATGGCGGCCATGATCTCGGGCTCGTCCTTCACGCGCTCCAGCAGGTCGCCCATGCCGGAGGCGGGGTTCACGCCCAGTTCCTTCATCCGGTCGCCGTATTTGTCGAACACCGGCTTTAGCCATTCGCGGACCGCGTGGCCGAAGATGATCGGGTCGGAGACCTTCATCATGGTGGCCTTCAGGTGGATGGAGAAGAGCACGCCCTCGTCCTTGGTCTTCTTGATCTCGTCGGCGAGGAAATCGTCGAGGGCGGACGCGCTCATGTAGGTGGCGTCGACGACGGTGCCGGCGGGGTAGCTGACGCCGTCCTTGAGGACGGTTTCGCCATTCGCGCCTTCAAGCACGATCCTGGCGGTGGCGGCGCCGTCCAGCGTGGCGGATTTCTCGTTAGAGAAGAAGTCATGGGCGTCCATCGAGGCGACGCGTGTCTTGCTGTCGGAGGACCAATCACCCATGCGGTGCGGGTTGTTCTGGGCGTATTTCTTGACCGGCGCGGCGGCACGGCGGTCGGAGTTGCCCTCGCGCAGGACGGGGTTCACGGCCGAACCCTTGATGGTGTCGTAGCGCGCGCGGACCTCTTTTTCCGCTTCGGTTTCGGGCGTTTCCGGGTAGTCGGGGATGGCATAGCCCTGGCCTTGCAGTTCGCGCACGGCCGCCACGAGCTGCGGCACGGAGGCCGAGATGTTGGGCAGCTTGATGACGTTGGCGCCGGGTTGCTTGACCAGCTCGCCCAAGGCGGCGAGGTCGTCGCTGACGCGCTGGTCTTCGCTCAGGTGATCGGGAAAGGTGGCGAGTATACGGCCCGCCAGCGAGATGTCGCGGGTGCCGACCGAGATATCGGCGGCGGTGGCGAAACTCTTCATGATGGGCAGGAGGGACGCGCTGGCCAGTTCGGGGGCCTCGTCGACCTTGGTGTAGACGATATCGGGATTGGAGGTGTCGGCCATCGGAAATACCTTTCGATCAGGACATGACAAAGCGTGAGTCTTGAGCGCGTCATAGACCATGAAAGCGGTTTTGACCAGACGGTATGCGACAGTATACCGAATAAATTGTCAGTGGTCAGAGCCCGGGGTTTGGGTCGCGGTCTAGCTTGCGCATGAACTGCGTCAGCAGGAGCGCGAGGCTGGCGAAGATCGCGACTCCGATCAGCAGGGGCATGGGCGTCCCGTTGAACGCAAGACCCACGGGCATGGCCAGCAGAATGGATCCGACCGTGGACAGTCCGGCGATAATCGAGGCCGCCATGCCCGCGATATGACCCAGCGGTTCGAGCGCCAGGGCGTTCAGGTTGCCCATCGTGAGGCCCAGTTGCAAAAAGACGATGACCTGCCAAACGAAGTAGAGTGCGAAGGGGCCGTTGCCGCCGTAACCGCCGAGGAAGGTCGCCAGAACGGCAAGTGTGACGACGGTTTCGATCACCAGGGCCATCTGGATCAGGCGGCGCATCCCGAGGCGCATGACGAGGGCGGCGTTGATGACGCTGCCCAAGGCGGCGACTGTCGCGACACCGGCGAACCAGTAGGGAAATTCCTCGGCGCGGCCATAGGTGATATCCATGATCTGCTGAATCGAGCTGATCGAGGCGAAGAGCATCGAAAGGCACAGCGTCTGCACGAGGATTGACAGGCGCGCCATCGGGTGGCGGATGACTTCGCCTGCCGAATGCAGCAGCTTGCGCGTCCGGAAGGGCACGCGTCGGTCGCGCGGAAGGGGCTCATGAAGGCGCAGCCACATCCAGAAAGTGCTGAGCGCGGCGAAGACGAGGAAGGACACGAAGATGCCGCGCCACGCGAAGACTGCAATGATCCCGGCGCCGGCCATTGGTGCAATTGCCGGAACGAGGGTGAAGACCAGCATGACGAAACTCATCAGCTGGGCCATTTCGCGCCCCTTGTAGATGTCGCGGATGATGGCGATGGCAATCACCCGCGCGGCTGCCGCGCCGAGGCCCTGTAACACGCGGGCCGCCAGCACGGTTTCCAGCGTGGGGGCCGCCAGCGCCAGGATCGCGGCGGCGCAGTAGAGGGCGGCTCCCCAGATGATGACGCGCTTGCGGCCATAAGCATCGGATAGCGCGCCGACGAAGAATGTGCCGACGCCGAGGCCCAGCACGAAACTGCCGATCACCAGCTGCGCCTGGTTGGGCGCGTCGGGCGACAGCTTGGCCCCGATTGCGGGCAGGGCGGGCAGCATGGCGTCGATACTATAGGCGACCGTGGCCACCAGCATCGCCATCAGCGCCACGAACTCGGCCCGGCCCATGACGGGCGCGGCGGGGGTGGCGGGGTGGTCGGTGGGAGCGGTCATGACCGGGCGCTATCACGGTGCCGGGATGTGCGCCAGAGCGAGGCGTGCACAGACAGGGGGCCGTTTTCGCACAGGCGCGTCAGTCGTCGGGGCGGCGGTCGATATTGGCTTGTGTGCCTTCCTCGTCCGAGGGGCGCGGCGGGCCGTGATGCAGCTTGCCCACCAGCCATTCTGTGTGTTCCTCGCGCTTGCGCATGGCGAAGGCGCCGATCTGCTGCACGGCGATGGCGAAGACGCCAAGGCCCACGAAGATGAAGACCGTTGTGCCGATCTTGCCCGCCGCAGTGGCCGGAACAAGGCTGCCGTAACCGACGGTGGACAGGGTGATGACGGTGAAGAAATAGCTGTCGAGCCAGCTCCAGCCTTCGACGTAGTGAAAGAAGACGGTGCCGCCGAGGATGATGGCGGGCAGGGTCGAGAGTAGCAAAAGAAGTCGCAATCCGCGCATGTCAGACCTCCATTCGGTGTCGCCCTCCCCAAAGGAACAGGGCCGCGGCGCGGATGGCAAGGGGGCAGGACGGTGTCGAGCGTCATGCCTCGGGCTGATTGCGCTCAGATGGCGGGGTCTTCATCGCTTTCGAGGTTCTCGACGATCTCGTCGATGACCTTGATCCAGAGGTCGGGAGACTGACAGCCCGGCACGGCATGCTTGCCCGCGACGATGAAGCAGGGCACGCCGGTCACGCCCATCTCGCGGAAGGCCTTGTCGCGGCCCGCGATGCCCTCGATATCGGCGTCGGAGGCCAGCAGTTTCTGAACCACCGCGGCGTCCATCTCGGCACTGTCGGCGATATCGCCCAGAACCTCGGGGTCGCTGATATCGCGTCCGTCCTCGAAATAGGCGCGGAAGAGCGACATGGCCACGGCCATCTGGCGGCCTTCGATGCCCGCCCAGTGGATCAGGCGGTGAGCGTCCATGGTGTTGGGCGTGCGCGTGATCTTGTCGAAATTGATCGTCAGCCCCTCCGCCTCGGCCCGTTCGGCGATGGGGGCATAGGCCTGAACCGCGCCGTCCTTACCGCCGAACTTTGCTTCGAGGTACTCACGCCGGTCCATGCCCTCGGGCGGCATGTCGGGGTTGAGCTGGAACGGGTGCCATTCGATCTCGAACGGGTGGCCGGGGCGTTCGGCCAGCGCCTTGTCGAGGCAGGCCTTGCCGATATAGCACCACGGGCAGATCGGGTCGGAGACGATATCAAGCTTGACCATGCAGGTCCTTGTAGATCGGCCGCAGCGCGCGGCGCAGGAGTTTTCCGTTGGCGCCCGTGGGCAGCGCGTCGAGGTGGAAGAAGCCACGGGGGCGCTTGTAGGCGGCGAGGTTGTCGTTGACATAGGCCTTGAGCACGTCCTCGGCAACCGGGGCGGGCGCGGTGTAGAAGGCCATGATAAGGCGGGCGTCCTGTTTGACCTCGATCTCGGTCACGGCGGATTGGGTGATGTCGGGGTGGGCGTTCAGGACCGCCTCGACCTCCATTGGGGACACGCGGAAGCCGCCGGCGTTCATCATGTCGTCGGAGCGGCCGAGGTAGGTGATATCGCCTTCGGGAGACATCACGCCCTGGTCTCCGGTCAGGAACCAGTCGCCCTGAAAGCGGTCTGCGGTCTCGTCTGGTTCGCCCAAGTAGCCCAGCATGAGGCCGGGGTCGGAGCGGTGGATGGCGATGGTGCCTTCCTCGCCCACGGGCACCGCGCCGTCTGGGCCGATCAGCGCCACGTTGCGGCCCGGCTGGGGGCGGCCTAGCGTGCCGGGGGCAGCGGGGTGATCGGGGCAGCCCGAGATGAAGGTGGAGCATTCGGACATGCCGTAAGCCTCGAAGAGCGGCGTGCCGGTGGCGTCGCGCCAATGGGCGTCGATTGTGGCCGAGAGCTTTTCGCCCGCGGTCAGGCCGTGGCGGAGTTTCGGCAGGTCGAGTGTTTTGCCGGGCGTGACGAACTTGCGGAAGACGCCGGGGGCGGCGGCGAAGATGGTGGCGTCGTGGCGTTTCATCAGCAGGGGCAGCTGATCGGGCGTGACGGAGGTGGCCGGGATGAGGGCGGTGGCGCCTGCCGTCCACGGGTCCATCAGGCCGGTGCCGAGCGTGTAGGTCCAGTTGAAGGCACCGGCATGCATCAGGCGGTCGTCCTGGCGCAGGCCGTACCAGCCGTCGACCATCATCTGCCGCGCCCAGATGGCGCGGTGGGCGTGCATCACCGCGCGGGGCGTGCCGGAGGTGCCGGAGGTGTAGATGATATAGGCCAGCCGGTCGGGGTCGCCCATGTCGAAGTCTGCCGGGGCATTGTCGTGCATGGCGCGCAGGGCGTCGGTGTCGATGACGGGAATATCCGTGTCGGGGCAAGGGATGTCCGTGCCGCGCAGGATGGCTTTCGGTTCCGTGGTCTTGAGGATGCTGGCGACTTCGCGCTCGGTCAGTTGCGAGGAGGTGGGGATCGGCACGAGGCCCACGGCGATGGCGCCGAGATAGGCGATGGGGAAGTCGACGGTGTTGCCGAGGCGCATGAGGACACGGTCGGCGGGCTGAAGGCCGTGCCCCAAGAGGCCCGCGCCGGTGCCGAGGACGGCGGATTTCAGACGCGCGAAGCTGTAGCGTTCGGAGCCCGAGAGCCCGAGGATGGCCAGCGCGACCTTGTCGGGCAAGTCGTCGGCATGGCGCAATACATGAGCGGCCAGGTTGAAGGGCGCGGGGCAGGGCGGAAAGGCGGTGGTGTCGGTCTCGGAGCGCATGGCGGGAGGATTATGGCTGCCACCGCCAAGTTGCAAGCCATGGCGGTGCTGCGTATAGCGTAGGACATGGAAGACAGATCGCCCGTGAGCCTGATCAGGTTGGCCCGCGAAAGCGGGGAAGAGGACGCGGCACAGCCGTTGAACCTGGCCGAACGGGTGCGCGATTTGCGCAAGTCGCGGGGCTGGACGCTGGAACAGGCCGCCAAGCAGGCGGGGCTGGCGCGGTCCACCCTGTCGAAGATCGAGAACGGGGTGATGTCGCCCACTTACGATGCGTTGAAGAAGCTGGCGGTGGGGCTGGAGATCTCCATCCCGCAGCTGTTCACGCCGCCGCAACGCGAACAGGTCAGTGGCCGGATGGCGGTGACCAGGCAAGGGCAGGGCACGGCGCAGGCGACCACGACCTATGAGCATGAACTCTTGGGCGATGCGCTGTTGAAGAAGCGGATGCTGCCCTATCGCGCCCGGATCCGGGCACGGTCGGTCGAGGAGTTCGACGGCTGGGTGCGCCATGACGGCGAAGAGTTCATGTATGTCCTGACGGGGGTTGTCCGGCTGTACACCGAGTTCTACGAGCCGATCGAGATGCGCCGGGGCGACAGCGCCTATTACGACGCCACCATGGGCCACAACGTGGTGTCGGTGAGCGACGAGGATGCGACGATCCTGTGGGTGACGTCGCTGGCGTGATGGCGATGGTGCGCGTGGGGGGACGCGTGGGCTTTCGCCCACCCTACAAGGCCGTTACTCGCGCTTTTGTGATCTCAGCGCGGACGCATTTGCCCGTGGCCAAATGACCCGTGGCCTGTTCCTCGGGACCGGCTGCCCTAATTCGCCCAATTAACCCGGTGAAATGGCCCGTGCGTGCGCGCGGTGCCCGATATCGGCGCGTTACCGTTCGGAGGTAGATGAATTGGGTAAGGTTTTCAGGGTCGTAATAGGCCTTTGCGTTGTGGCCATCTGCGCCGCTGCGGGGATCTGGGGCACGCAGCAGATCCTGTCGCAAGGCGGATCGGGTGAGGCCGCCTCGGCGCCGCCCGCAGTTCGCGTGGAAGTGACCCGGCCCGAGACGCGGCAGATAGAAGACCGGGTGAGCGGGGTCGGCACACTGATCCCGGTGCGTTCGGTCGAGCTGGTACCGACATCCGCCGGGCGCGTTACAGGTGTGCCAGTGTCATCGGGCGAAGAGGTGACCGAAGGTGAGGTCATCGTGCAGTTGGACGAACGTGCGGCCCGCGCGGCGCTGGCCGAGGCCGAGGCCACATATGCCGAGGCCGAGGACGCATTTCGCCGCGTTGAGGAACTGACCGACAACAACGCCGCTGCCGAGGCGCGGCTGGAAGAGGCGCGGGCGGCCTATCGTCGGGCAGAGGCGGCGCTTATGATGACCCGGGCCGACCTCGAAGACCGGACGCTGTTAGCGCCGTTTGACGGGGTGCTGGGCCTGATTGATATCGAAACGGGGACGTTTCTGAGCGAAGGCATGGCCGTCACGCGGCTGGCGGATATCAGCACGATGGAACTGACGGTGTCGCTGCCCGAGCGGTATTTCGACCGGATCAGGGTTGGGCAGGCCGTGAACGTGACGACGCCAGCCTATCCGGATGCGGAATTCGACGGAGAGGTCACTGTGCGGGCGCCGGAAGTCAACCTGGAGACCCGCAGTTTCAACATCCGTGCCGAGATCGACAATGCCGACGGGCGACTGGTGGGCGGCATGTTCGCTGATGCCGAGATCGTTCTGGACACCTATGAAGGGCTGGCGATTGCCGACGATGCGATCATCAGCGAGGGACTGGCGAGCTATGTCTACACAGTGGCTGACGATGCTGCCGTGCGCACCGAAATCGAGCCGGGGCAGTCGCTGGGTGCGATGACCGAAGTGCGCGACGGGCTGGCGTTGGGGGACCGCGTGGTCGTCGCGGGATGGGACAACCTGTCGGACGGGGCCTCGGTCGACGTGGCCGAAGAGGTGGACGAGAGTGGCGACGCCGCATCCCAGGGCGATGCAGGGGCCAACACGCAATGACGCTGCCCGATCTGTGCATCAAGCGGCCCGTGCTGGCGACCGTCCTGTCGATCCTGATCATCGTGGTGGGCATTGCCGGGCTGACCCGAATGCCGGTGCGGGAATTGCCGGACACGACGACGGCCGAGGTGACGGTGAGTGTACCCTATATCGGGGCCGGTCCCGGTGTGGTGGACAGCGAATTGGCGACGGTTGTCGAAGGCGCGTTGTCGACGGTGTCGGGCATCGACAGCATGAACACCGAATCCGAGTTGGGCGGTCTGCGCACGGTCATCACGTTCCGGCAGGGGCGCGATATCGACCAGGCGGCTGCGGATGTGCGCGCGGCGGTCGAGGGCGTGGCGGGCGATCTGCCGGAAGAGGCCGAGGAGCCGGAGGTGGAAAAGAACGACAGCCAGGGCGACCCGATCCTGTGGATGACCCTGACGTCCGAGACCCTGTCCGCCTCGGAACTGACGGATTACGCAGACCGGTTCATCACGGACCGGCTGGAGACGCTGAGTGGCGTGGCGGCGGTGCAGATATACGGCGACCGGGCCTATGCGATGCGCGTCTGGCTGGACCCGCAGGCGATGGCGGCGCGGGGCGTGACCGCGAACGAGATTGCCGACGCGTTGCGGGCCAACAACCTGGAACTGCCGGCGGGCACCATCGAGAACGAGGCTCGGACATATCTGTTGCGCACCGAGACGCGGCTGTCGAGCGTCGAGGAATTCGAGGACCTGATCGTGCGGTCGGACGAGAATGGCCGGGTGCTGCTGGGGGACGTGACGCGGATCGAGCTGGGGGTCGAAAGTGACGACAGCGAATTTCGCGCCAATGGCGAGACGGCACTGGGTTTGGGCGTGCTGCGGCAATCCTCGGCCAACACGCTGTCGATTTCGGCCGCGGTTGGCGAGGAAGTGGAGCGGATCGCGGCTGACCTGCCCGGTGGGACGGCTTTGCAGATCACCTCGGACGACGCGGATTTCATCTCGAATTCGATCCGGCAGGTTTTGACCACGCTGGCCATCGCCGTGGGCATCGTGGTGGCGGTGATCTACGTCTTTTTGACCTCGATCCGGACGACGGTGATCCCGGCGGTGACCATCCCTATCGCGCTGCTGGGGGCCTGTGCGGGGATCGCGCTGGCCGGGTTTTCGATCAATATCCTGACGTTGTTCGCGCTGATTCTGGCCATCGGGCTGGTGGTGGATGACGCCATCGTCGTGCTGGAGAATATCGAGCGCAAGGTGGAGGAAGGCGAGGACCCCAGGCAAGCGGCGCGCACCGGGGCGAACCAGGTGTTCTTTGCCGTGGTGTCGACCTCGGCGGTGCTGATCTCGGTCTTCGTGCCGCTGTCGTTGCTGGAAGGGGAGCTTGGCAAGCTGTTCCGGGAATTCGGCGTCACGCTGGCCATCGCGGTGGCGCTGTCGACCTTCGTGGCGCTGACGCTGTGCCCGGTGATCGCCAGCAAGCTTTTGAAGAAAGGCATGAACGACACGTGGTTCACGCGCGGTGTGAAGCGGGTCACAAAGAGCACCTCGGAGGGCTATCGCAACCTGCTGACGCGCGCGATCGGTGCGCCCTTGGTGGTGCTGGCGATTGCGGCGGGCCTGACAGGAATGTCGTGGACGCTGTACCAGCAATTGCCGTCGCAGCTGACTCCGGCATCGGACCGGGGTATTTTCTTCGTGTCGATCCAGGCACCGCCGGGATCTGCCCTGCCACTGACCGACAATGCGGTGAGCCAGGTCGAGGATCTGATCGCGCCTTACCGCGAACAAGGCGTGGTGGAGGACACCATCGCCATCGTCGGGCAATACGGCGAGTCGGGCCGCGCCTTCGTGGTGGCGGTGATGTCGCCTTGGGCCGAGCGCGAGATGGGGCCGCGCGATGTTCTGGCCGAGCTGCGGCCTGAATTCGGCAAGATCACCCGCGCCAGCGTGCGAGCCTTCGCGCCATCGGGTCTTGATGCCGGGAGCGGCTCGGGGCTGGAGGTGATCGTGACGGGGCCGAGTTTCGAGGATGCCGCCGAGTTTTCGCGGCAGATGGAAGAGGCGATGCGCGCCAGCCCCGACCTGACCGGGGTGCGGCGGGATTACGAGATCAACACGCCGGGGTTCGATATCAGTGTGAACCGGGCGATGGCGCGGCAGATCGGGGTCGAGGCGCGGGATATCTCGGACGCGGTGCGCACCTTCTTTGCCTCGGCGGAGGTGACGGAGTTCATCTCGCGCGACCGGCAGTACCCGGTGATCCTGCAGGCGCCGGACGATCGGCGAACCAACACCGCGGATCTGACGGGCGTGAACGTGCGGACCGAGACCGGCGAGCTGGTGCCGCTGGACGGTCTGGTGAGGCTGGAGCGGCGCGCGTCGGTGCGGGCTTACAACCGGTACAACCGACAGCCCTCGGTCGAGATCAGCGCGTCGCTGGCGGAGGGCGTGGACCTCGGCTCGGCCATCGCGACGGTCGAAGAGATTGCCGAGGACATGCCCTCGGCCATGCAGATCAGCTATTCGGGGCAGGCGGAAAGCTATCAGGAGACCTCGGGGGGCATCGCGCTGACATTCGCACTGGCGCTCTTGATCGTGTTCCTGGTGCTGGCGGCGCAGTTCGAGAGCTTCATCCAGCCGGTGGTGATCCTGTTGTCGGTGCCGCTGGCCGTGGCGGGGGCGTTGCTGACGCTGTTCGCGCTGGGCGAGGCGATCAACATCTACACGCAGGTGGGGATGGTGATGCTGATCGGGCTGATGGCCAAGAACGGTATCCTGATCGTGGAGTTTGCCAACCAGTTGCGCGAGGAAGGCCGCAACGTGCGTGAAGCGGTGATCGAGGCGTCGGCGGTTCGGTTGCGACCGATCCTGATGACGGTGATGTCGACAGTGTTGGGGGCCGTGCCGCTGGTGCTGTCCACCGGTGCCGGGGCGGCCAGCCGGTTTTCCATCGGCATCGTGATCATCGGCGGGTTCATGTCGGCCTCGGTGCTGACACTGTTCCTGACGCCTGTGCTGTACGATCTGCTGCAAAAGGACCGCGACGAGGCCGATGCGCCCGAGGGAGCGAGCGCCCAGCCGGCGGAATAGCGGCGCGATTCGACCGGTCATAGGCGGGTTGCGCCACACCGGGATTTCGGTCCAAATGTTGGATGCGTCACTTGGTAGGCGGCGCATTCGGCTGGTGTTTCGATGATCGTACCATTCCTTCTGTTGTTCCTGTCCATCGGCGGCATTCTCCTGTCGGCGATGGTGCCCGGGTGGAGCGATGTGATCCTGCTGGCCGGACCGTGCGCGGTTGCCAGCGCTCTTTTGCTGATCGTAGAGGCGCTGCGGCGGCGCACGGAACGGGGCAAGCGTTGGGTCGTGCTGGATGGCTCGAACGTCATGCACTGGAAAGACAGGTCGCCGGATCTGGATACGGTCCGCGAAGTGGTCGATCACCTGTCATCCGAAGGTTTCACGCCGGGCGTCGTGTTCGATGCCAACGTGGGCTACAAGGTGGGTGACAGATTCCTGGGCGACAGGGAGCTTGCGGGCCTGATGGGGTTGCCGCAGAAGCGCATCATGGTCGTGCCGAAAGGGCAGCCGGCGGATCCGACGATTTTGACGGCGGCGCGGGATATGAACGCGCGGATTGTCACGAATGATCGGTTTCGCGACTGGAACGAGGACTTTCCGGAAACGCGGGAGCCTGGCCGGTTGATACGGGGCGGGTACAGGCGCGGCAAGCTGTGGCTGGATTTGGGCGACGGCGCCGGTTGAACGCGCCCCGATCAGCCGGCCGATTTGGCAATACGGTGATAGATATGGGTGAAGGTCGCCGCGCCCAGGATCGGGATCACGAGGTTCAGCAAAGGGATCGACAGGGGCAGGGCCATGAGCGTGCCGGCCATCCAGATCGTGCCGCGATGTTCCTTGCGCAGCACCTTGGCGTTGGCGCGGCCGACGCGGCGCATGGCGGCCAGCTGGAAATACTCCATACCCAGCAGATAGCCGTTCACGCCCCAGAAGATGAACGGTGTGGCCGGCGGAAAGAGCGCGTAAAGGATGAAGGCCAGCAGGTTGGCCGCGATGATGACGCCCAAGAAGTTCACGCTGTCCTTCAGGCCGTCGAAGAAGGGCACTGGCGGGACGGCTGGCAGGTTGGGATAGTGCCGGTCCTCGACCGCCTGTGCGACCGTGTCGAGGAAGAGCGAGGTGATGGCCGAGGCGACGGGCACCATCAGGAAGACCGACAGGATTAGCATGAGGAAGAAGCCGGACCAGCCGAGCAGGTCGTCGATCCAGTTCACCTCGCCGATAAGAGGTAGCGTTGTACTGTCGCCGGTGGCCCACTGGATGAACATCAGGAAGGCGGCGGTAACGGCGACGAGCAGCAGAAACGAGAGCGCCACGCCCAGCCAGAAAACCTTGCGAAAACGCGGATCGCCCAGCTGACCGAGCGCCTTGAAGAAGGCTGTGAAGATCATTCGGTGACCCAGGTGGTGATACTGTCGATATCCGGGCGCGGGCGTTCGGGCGGGGCCGATGTTTCGGTGCCGAGAAAGATCAGGCCGGCGATGCTTTCGTTGTCGGCAAGCCCGAGGCCCTGGCTGATGAACTCCCGGTCATGGGTGGCCCAGCCCGTGAGCCAGTTGGCGCCCCAGCCCGAGGCCAGCGCGGCGTTCAAAAGCGCGAGGCAGACCGCGCCGGCGGAATAGGTCTGTTCGATGGCGGGGATCTTGTCGGACGGTTTGCGCACCTCGACGACGGCGACGGCAAGCTGGCCGTCCTCGTATTGCTTGGCGGCCTTGGCGATATCCTCTTCCGACTTGCCCAGGACGGCGCCGCGGTCGCGGACAAGCGTGGCAAGGCGTGGCATGGCGGCACGATCCAATACGATGAAGCGCCACGGTTCCAGCTTGCCATGATCGGGCGAGCGGGCGGCGGCTGTCAGGATCGGGCGAAGCTCTTGCGCCGTGGGCGCCGGGCCTGTCAGCGTCTTCGCCGGGCGCGAGCGGCGGGTGAGAAGGAAGTCCATCGCGGCGGAATTGGGAGCGGGCATGGCGGGCTTTCGTTGCGTCTTGGATGTTGTGGCATATTTCGGGCGGCGCGGTGCGGGCGTCAACCCTTTTGCCGCGAACGGTCAGGCCCCGAGAATGATGCGATTATTTCTTACCGCGCGACAGGCTATAAACCCCCTCGGGCAGGTTGAGGGCGGCGCCCAAATCCTGCAACTGGGTCATCGACAACGTCACCTTCTGCACCCGGTCGGTGCGCGGGTCGAGCTGTTCGATGGTCACGCATTCCTCGAAGGCGTTGATGGTGACGTCCTCCTGCAAGGGCGTGCTGCCCTCGTCGATCAGGGTGACAACGGTGGCGTCGAATTCGTGTTCTATCGAAAACATGCCGCCAGCCTAGCGTGTGCGGCGCAAAGCGCAATCGGCTTTGCACCGCGCGTGTGCGTGAGGGGGACTGGCCCTCGGCGCAAACCCTGCTAGAACTATGGCAAAGGGAGCAATTGCAGGTGAGACAGATGCGGTGGAAGGTTCTGATTTGTGCGGTTTTCCTGGCGGGTTGCGAGGTCACGACGACGGGCGGCGACGCGCCGCAGCCCCGGCCGACGGGCCAGCAGCAACAATCGGTCAAGGCGCCCTCGGGAACGCAGCTGTCGCGGTTCCGGCAGGTCGTGGCCCGGGTCGAGCCGGTGGCCGAGCGTGAATGCCGGGCGCGCGGCGGCAACGTGAACTGCGATTTCAACGTGGTGCTGGATGATCGCCCGGGCCGCCCGCCCAACGCGTTTCAGACGCTGGACCGCAACGGTCGGCCGATTCTGGCGTTTACCGCATCGCTGATCGCAGATGTGCGCAACGAGGACGAACTGGCCTTCATCTTCGCGCATGAGGCGTCGCACCATATCCGGCGGCACATACCGCGCCAACAGCAGAGTGCCGCGGCGGGGGCCATCCTGCTGGGCGGGTTGGCGACGCTGGCCGGGGCCGGGACGGGCGCCGTGGATGCGGCGACGAACGTGGGCGCCTCGGTGGGCGCGCGCAGCTATTCCAAGGAATTTGAGCTTGAGGCCGACGCGCTGGGGACCATCATCGCCAAGAAATCGGGCTATAACCCGCTCCGGGGCGCGGAATATTTCACGCGCATCCCGGACCCGGGCAATCGGTTCCTGGGCTCGCACCCGCCCAACGCGCAGCGAATCGACACGGTGCGCCGTGTGAATTCACAACTCTGACGGGGTGACATGCTGCAACTGACCGGCGTGATTTCCGACCGGGGGTCGAAATACGCCGTGTCGGGTGGCGCGGCGCGGGACCGCGCGGCTGTGGACGCCTTCCTGAAAGAGCTGAAACGGGACAAGAAATTCGCCAAGGCGACCCATAACACCTGGGCGATGCTGGATGCCGAGGGCACGGCGCTGAAATCCGATGACGGCGAGGCCGGGGCAGGCATGGTGATCGTGCGGATGCTGGAACGGGCCGACCTGCGCGAACACGTGATCGTGGTCACGCGCTGGTTCGGTGGCAAGCATCTGGGCGGGGACAGGTTTCGGCACGTGCAGGACTGCGTGACGACCTACATGGAGGCGCTGGAGCGCGCTTGATGCAGATCAAGGCGCGCCCGCTGATTGCGCGACAAGCTTTGCCGTGGAAGTGCCCCCCCTTGACCCGGCAATGAAGCCGTAAGGGTCGATGGCACTCACGCGACAGGAGAGCGCAATGCCGCAGACGAAAACGATCAAACGTCATACTGATCTTGTTGACCGTATGGCCAGTACGCTTGGCCTGGACCTGGAGGAAGAGGTTTATGCGGGGCAACTGGATCCTGAAACGCTGTGCGACGCGGTTCTGCGATGCACGGGCTGTGCGGATCCCGATGGCTGCGAAGCCTGGATGTCGGCACAGGCCAGCCCGGTGGACGCGACCCCGATCATGTGCCGCAACGGCGAGGTTTTTGCCGCATTGAAGGCGGGACTGCGGATCTGAGCCGTCGCGCTTGTGGCGCTACTCTAGAGTGGTGCTATGCTGGTTGCCATAGCGCCCGAGATGCCGAGAAAGCAGCAGGCGGTGGCTATTAGCACGCAGGCATGCCAGATCGCGTTGCTGAATTTCAGCGTGTCCCAGCAGTAGAATACCACCGCGCCGGAATAGATGATGCCGCCTGCGAAGATCAGTGTCAGGCTGTTGGCCGGAAGCGACGGCCAGAGCGGGACGATGATAATCAGGCCCAGCCAGCCCAACAGGACCTGAGGCAACCAGTGCGTGCTCATTTTTCCGCGTTCGGCCAGGAGTTTGCGCACTGCGCCCGAGAGTGCGAGGAACCACACCACCGTCAGCACGGTATAGGCGAAAGGTGTGTTCAGCAGCACGGCAAGCGGCGTGATCGTGCCCGCGATCTTGACGTAGATGGCGGCGTGGTCGATCCGGCGCAGAAGCGGACGGAAGGGCGTATGCGCGGCGAGGTGATAGGCGGCCGAGGCGCTGAGCATCAGGATCATGGCAACGCCGTAGACGACGGCCGCCGTCATCGTCCCCACCGTCTGCTGACCCGCGTTGGCGGCGATCAGGAACGCGACCGCAACAAGTGCACTGCCAACCCCGAGCACGTGCACGGCGCCATCGGCGATCCGCTCTGCGCGTGTGTAACTGGGGTAGGACATGTCGCGGTCCTCCGGCCTGTGGGTGTCCCGTGGTTCCGTGTCGATCATGACACTGAGATGTCTCTATTATGTTTCAGTTTTAGGGGGTTTCGTTCAAAATTTATGTGACAAGACCGTAACCAAAATGGAAACAAGGACCCGGTTGGGCCCTTGTTTGTCGTCTTTACAAGGGGTTAGCGGGTTTGGAGGCGCTCGAGATACACCACGGTGGCTGCCGCGACGATGCCGTAGATCACGTGCCCCACCAGCGCCACCCAGGTGATTCCGGTGAAATTCAGGAAAAACGGCAGGCCGGCGATGCTGGTGATGCCGCCGATGGCGAACACCCAAAGGCCGACGCCGTAAATGGCCGAGGCCGGAAGCCAGTGAAGGCCGGGCAGAACACGCTTCAGCGCCGGACGCGCGATGAAGAGCCAGCCGATGGGATAGGCCAGCAGGCCGACGAAAAAGAGGTGCATCAGGTGGCCGTAAGGCGCGGCATTAGGCAGACCCAACGAGCCGAGCAGGCTGCGGGCAAGGCCCACGGGGGCGAGATTGGCCAAGCCGAGGATCGGCGAAAGCGCTTGGCCGAAAAGGTCGAAGGCGACGGTGCCGGCGGCACCGGACAGCAGGATGAGCAACGCCGTGTCGACGGAAACGGCGGGAAGTGCACGGGGGGTGTCGGTGGTCAGGGAGGTCATGGATCGGGGTCCTTGTCAGGCTGAGGTTGCGTCGGTGCGGCCAAGCTGCGGCGGCACAAGATGACAATCAACTGACAGGCCCGTGAGCACACGGAGTGGTGTAAATACTTGTGAATGTTGAAATATTTCAGAATTTCACGAGGGCGTCAGGCGACCCGTGAAACCTGTAACACTAGAGGCGTCGCCCCCAGAGGTCATATTCCCCGGCCTCGTCCACCTCGACCGTGACGATCTCGCCCACGTTCAGGCCCTCGGTATTCTCATCGATGAAGAGACAGCCGTCGATTTCCGGCGCGTCGGCCTTGGTGCGGCAGGTGGCAATGCCGTCCTCGTCGATATCATCGACGATCACCTCTTGCACGGACCCAACCTTGGCGGCCAGTTTATCCACAGAAATCGCCTGCGCCTTTTCCATGAAGCGATCCCAGCGGTCCTGCTTGACCTCTTCGGGCACATGGTCGGGTAGATCGTTGGATCGCGCACCCTCGACATTCTCGTACTTGAAGCAGCCGACGCGGTCGAGCTGTGCCTCGTCCAGCCAGTCGAGCAGGGTTTGGAATTCGGCCTCGGTTTCGCCGGGATAACCGACGATGAAGGTCGAGCGCAGCGTCAGGTCGGGGCAGATCGCGCGCCAGGCGGCGATTTCATCGAGGGTTTTCGCCCCGGCGGCGGGACGGGCCATGCGTTTCAGAACGTCCGGGTGGGCGTGCTGGAACGGAATGTCGAGATAGGGCAGCACGCCGTTGTCCGGGTTTGCCATGAGCGGGATGAGATCGCGCACATGGGGGTAGGGATAGACGTAATGCAGCCGGACCCACGCGCCGAGCTCTCCGAGTGCCTTGGACAGATCGACGATATGGCTGCGCAGATCGCCATCCTTCCACGGGTTCACGTCATACTTGCGGTCCAGTCCGTAAGCGCTTGTGTCCTGGGAGATAACCAGAAGCTCGCGCACGCCATTCTCGACCAGCTTTTCGGCCTCGCGCAGAATGGCGTGACCGGGGCGCGAGGCAAGACGCCCGCGCATGTCCGGGATGATGCAGAACTTGCACTTGTGGTTACAGCCCTCTGAAATCTTGAGGTAACTGTAGTGGCGGGGTGTCAGCTTGACGCCGGCCTCGGGCAGAAGGTCGATGAAAGGGTCGGGAGCAGGAGGCACGGCGGTGTGCACTGCGTCGAGCACCTGTTCATATTGGTGCGGGCCGGTCACGGCCAGAACGCGGGGGTGGGCGCCGGTGATGTACTCGGGCTCGGCACCGAGGCAGCCCGTGACGATGACACGGCCATTCTCGGTAAGCGCCTCGCCGATGGCGTCCAGGCTTTCGGCCTTGGCGCTGTCGAGAAAGCCGCAGGTGTTCACGATCACCGCGTCGGCCCCGGAGTAGTCGGGTGAGATACCGTAGCCCTCGGCCCGCAGGCGCGTCAGTATGCGCTCGCTGTCCACCAGCGCCTTGGGACAGCCCAGCGACACCATGCCGATCACCGGCTGGCCCTTGCGGGGACTTTCGGTGACGCGGGCCTTCGCAAGATCGGGGCGCAGATCGGGTGGGTTGGTGCTCATTCGGCGCGATATAGTCCCAAAAGGCCACCCGATAAAGCGGAAAAGCTGTTGTTGGGCGCAAGGCCTGCGCCTAGTCTGAAAAGAAAACGGTGGAGAGCGGTATGCGGTGGCTCATTCGCATTTTCATGATCGTACTGGTGTCGGCGACGCTGGTCGTAGCGGCAGTGTTTTTCCTGCCCGGAGAGCGCGTCGCGGGCATCGCGGCGGACCAGTTGAGCCGCATGACGGGCCGCCAGGTGACGATGAGCGGCGAGACGACCATCAGCTTCTGGCCCATCCTAGGCGTCAGCACCGGCGCGGTCACGGTCGCCAATGCGGATTGGGCCGGGGAGGCGCCGATGTTCCGGGCCGACAGCCTGAAGATCGGGGTGGAGCCGCAAGCGCTGTTCGGAGGGGATATTCGGATTACCGGGCTGGAGGCCGTGGGCCCGCAGATCAACCTGCGCCGAGCCAAGGATGGGCGCGTCAACTGGGAACTGAACGTGGAGGGCGTGGCACCGTCCGGCCAGGGGCAGGGCGGTGCAGAAGGCGGGGCACCGGCGCGGTCGAACCGCCTGTCGCTGACGCTGGACCGGGCGCTGATCGAGAATGCCTCGCTGGTTTTTGTCGACGAGGTGGACGGCACCACCGTGCGCCAGTCTGGCGTGGATTTCGATTTGCGCTGGCCGGATTACGAAGGGGCCGCGGATTTCGACCTGACTTTGAGGCCCGGCGGCGAGGTGGTGGAGATATCCGGCACGCTGGAGCGCGTGGGGCATTTCATCGACGGCGGCGTGTCGGACTTACAGGCGCGAATTTCGACCAAGGCGGGCACGGCCAGCTTTGCCGGGCGCGGGGGATCGGCGCCGGAGGCGGCGGGAAAGCTGACTGCGGATCTGAAGAACACATCGGACTTCATGGCGTTGATCGGGCAGGGGCCGATGGACATCCCCGATGGGCTGGGCCGTGTTGCAACGCTGGAGACGGACCTGATCTTCAAGGACGACCGGCTGTCGCTACGCAACACGGTACTGGGGCTGGACGGTAACCGGTTTACCGGAGCGGCGGACGTGGATCTGGGCGAGGACCAACCGCGCCTTAACGTGCAGCTTAATGCAGGTGCTCTGGACCTGACTGGATTGAGCGCCGACGACGCCGGGGGCGAAGACGGCAATGGCAACACAGGCAGCGGCAACAGTGGTGGCGCGGCAAGTGGCGGATGGTCAAAAGCACCGATCAACGCGTCCGGGCTGGCGGCGGTGAATGGAGAGTTCGCGCTGGTCGCAGACAGCATCGACCTCGGTGATTTCAAGCTGGGCAAGGTGCGGACGCTTGCCACGCTCGATCGCTCGCGGCTGGTTTTTGGCCTGCGCGAGGTGCGCGCCTATGACGGGCTGATCACCGGGCAGTTCGTGATGAACAATCGCTCGGGTCTGTCGGTGGGCGGCGACATGATCGCCACGGGAGTCAACCTGAAGACATTTCTGGACGACGCGATGGATATCTCGCGCTTCGAGGCGAAGGCCGATGGTGAGGTGGATTTCCTCGGCGTCGGCGAAAGCGTGCACGCGATCATGAATTCGCTGAGCGGCGGCGGCGCGTTCAAGACCGGGCGCGGCGTGATCTCGGGCTTCGACCTCGACCGGCTGATGCGGTCGGGCAGCGGCACCGGGGGCACCACGGTGTTCGACACGCTTCATGCGACGTTCACGATGGATGAGGGCAACCTATTCAACGACGACCTGACGCTGAAACTGCCGCAGGCGAGTGCGGCGGGCGAAGGTCGCGTGGGGCTGGGCGCACGGGATATCGACTATCTGTTCACGCCACGACTGCTGGATGGCGGCAGCCGCGACGGGCTGGCCATTCCGGTGAAGATCCGGGGGCCGTGGGCCAACCCGAAGATCACGCCGGACCTGGAAGCGGCGATTGACCTGAACTTCGAGGAAGAGAAGAAGGAACTGGAGCGTCAGGCCCGCGACGAGATCGAACGCGAGGTCGAAAAGCAGCTTGGGATCGAGCGGCAGGAGGGCCAGTCGCTGGAGGATGCGGCGAAGGACGCGCTGGAAGACGAGCTGGAACGCGGCCTGCTGAAGCTGTTCGATTGACGATGCGGGAGCCGCAGCCTAGGAGCGGGTCATGACACTCAATTCCGTGACCGAAGACTTCATCGCTCACCTGCGCGGCGTGCTGCCCGAGGCGGCATTCCGCGAGGTGATGCCGTCCTACCTGGAAGAGCCGCGCGGGCGTTGGCAGGGGCAGGCGGGCGTACTGGTCGCCCCCGGCAGTACCGAGGAGGTCGCGGCCGTGGTGCGGGCCTGTGTGGACGCTGGTGTGCCGGTGGTGCCTTATGGCGGCGGCACGGGGCTCGTCGGTGGACAATTGTCGCCCGAGGGGCCTGCGCCGGTCCTGCTCAGCCTGGAGCGGATGCGCGCGGTGCGAGGGGTCTGGCCCGAGGAAAACGTGATGGTGGTCGAGGCGGGCGCCATCCTTCAGGATATCCATGCCGAGGCGGACGCGGTGGACCGGTTGTTTCCCTTGTCGCTGGCCGCCAAGGGAAGCGCGCGAATCGGCGGAAACCTGGCGACCAATGCGGGCGGTGTGAACGTGCTGCGCTATGGCAACGCGCGGGATCTTTGCCTGGGGCTGGAGGCGGTGCTGCCGGACGGGACGGTCTGGCACGGGCTGAAGCGGCTGAGGAAGGACAACACCGGCTATGACCTGCGCAACCTGCTGATCGGGTCCGAGGGTACGCTGGGCGTGATCACCGCCGCGGCGCTGAAGCTGTTCCCCAAGCCCGCCGGAGAAGGCACGGCGCTGATGGTGGTGGACAGCCCCGAGGCGGCGCTGCGCCTGTTGTCGATGGCGCGCGATCACATGGGCGAAGGGGTGTCGGCGTTCGAGTTGATGCACAGGGCAGGCTTGGATTTCCTGGCAGAGACCATGCCGGACATGCGTTTGCCCTTCGCCGAGCCGCCCGAGTGGTTCGTCCTGATCGATATCGGGCTGGCCAAGGGTCTTGATCCGGCAGAGGCGCTTGAGACACTTTTTGTCGAGGCGGCGGAGGCCGGACTGGTGAGCGACGGCATGATTGCCCAGTCCGAGGCGCAACGGCAGGAGTTCTGGGAGGTGCGGGAGACGATCCCGGAGGCGAACCGGCGCATCGGAGCGATCAGCAGCCATGACATTTCCTTGCCGCTGAGCGCCGTGCCGGGTTTTATTCAGAAAGGCAACGCGAACCTGAAGAAGTTGGGACCGTTCCGGATCAACTGCTTCGGGCATCTGGGCGACGGAAACCTGCATTACAACGTTTTTCCGCCCAAAGGCGAGACGCGCGAGGCCTACACGGACCAGCGCGACGCCATCAAGCGGCTGGTGCATGATCTGGTGCACGAGATGGACGGTTCGGTGTCCGCCGAGCACGGGATCGGGCGGCTGAAGGTCAATGACCTTGAGCGCTATGGCGATCCGGCCAAGCTGGCGGCGATGCGGGCGATCAAGGCAGCGCTGGACCCCGGAGGCATCATGAATCCCGGCGCGATTCTAAAGGCTTCATCGGATCGACAGTGAGTATTTTTGGAACAGTGAAAGCCAGGCGGGCGCTTCTGCTTCACTGTTCTTCAAATACTCAAACGCCGCGGTTCGACAGGCGCTGCCGCGAGGGTCAGTGCGTCACGATGCAATTCTTCTCCGAGGAGGATGGAAGGACGACGAGATATCCTGCGCGCCGCAAGCGCTCTGCCAGGTCACTCGTCGAGGCTGCCGTGAATGGCGAACTGCTCGAGCCCGGCATCCTGCGCGGCGATGGCGCGGTAGGTTTCGCGTACGCCGGCCTCGGTGAGTTCACGCGCGACCGTCAGGAGCGTGTTGGGGTCGTGCTCGTCGCACATCTCGATCATCTGGGCGATCTCGTCAGCCGCCACCGGGCGCGCGGCGTCGATGTCGGGCGCGCCGTAGACCGAGACGAAATGCTGCGCCAGCGCGTCGGTCACGGCGGCGCGTTCGGGCTCTTCGATCTGCGTGACGGCCACGAAGGTCACGCGTCCGAAGGTTTCCAGCCCCAGCCAGCCGTTCGAGAACGCCTGGCGTTGCTTGCCGCTGAGGTCAGCCTCGGACCAGTTGGAAAACTCGAACCCGCCGGAGATGCACCATTCGCCGGTGCGGGCGGGCGAGGGATAGACGCGCGTGTCGCTCTCGTCGAAGTGGATGGCGCGGGCGAGTTTCATGTCTCAGTCTCCAGCACGGTGCTGAGCGGGATCAGGCGGGTCTCGCCCCCGGTCCGCAGCAGCATTCCGAAATTTTCGTCGACGCCCATGAAGGTTCCGGTCTGGCCGTCGATGGCGATGTCTTCGCCGATGCCGTGCGCGAGGCCGCGCCATTCGGCATGCAGGGTGCGGGGGCCGTCGTCTTCCCAGCGGGTGATCCAGACCAGCGTGTGGCGCGCCCAGCCTTCCAGCAACGCCACCGGATCCACGTCGGCGCAGCCTTCCTCATAGAGCGCGGTGCGGTCGGGGGCGTCGCCCGGCACGGCATCGGTCAGCATCAATGGCAATTCCAGCCCCACCACCAGCCAGCCGGGCATGGCGGCGGGATCGGTCGTGCCGGCCATGACGCGCAGGCGGCCGCAAGCGGCGCCGTTCACGCGTAGACCGCCCGCCCATTCCAGGTGGACGGCCACTTCGGGCGGTGCAATTGCGCCGAGCGCGTTCTGAAAACCGACGCCGCACGTGGGTAGCATGGCCATGGCCTGTTCCAGCGGCACCTCGGGTGCCATGATCAGCGCCGCGGCCAGCCGGTTGGCGCCGACGTTATGAACGATGGTCCCGGCATCGCAGCCAAGGGCCGCCATGGCGCAGGCTTTCTCGAACGGGTCGATACCTGCGTCCACGCCATGCCCCTGCATCAGCGGCGGGAAGGCCGGGTCTCGCGTCATGCCACGCCCTGTGCCACCAGCGCCCGCGCGATATCACGGAAGGCCTGCGACTGCGGTGCGTCGGGCTTGGACACCACGATGGGTGCGCCGCCATCAGAGGCCATGCGGATGTCGATATGCAAGGGCACCTCGGCCAGCAGGGGCACGCCCATTTTCTGCGCCTCGGCAGCGACGCCGCCATGGCCAAAGACGTGTTCCTCGTGGCCGCAGTTGGAGCAGATATGTGTCGACATGTTTTCGATCATGCCGAGGGTCGGCACCTTAAGCTGGTTGAACATGTCGATCCCTTTGCGCGCGTCCAGCAGGGCGACGTCCTGAGGGGTGGAAACGATGATCGCGCCGTCCACTTGTGCCTTTTGCGCCAGCGTCATCTGCACGTCGCCGGTGCCGGGCGGCAGGTCGACGATCAGCACGTCAAGCGCGCCCCATTGCACCTGCATCAGCATTTGTTGCAGGGCACCCATGAGCATCGGCCCGCGCCAGACCACGGCCTGATCTTCGTTCGTCATGAGGCCCAGCGACATCATGGTGACGCCATGATTGCGCATCGGCAGGATCGTCTTGCCATCGGGCGAGGCGGGCCGTCCGGAAACGCCCAGCATCCGGGGCTGCGAAGGGCCATAGACATCGGCATCCAGCAGGCCGACGCGGCGGCCCTCGGCGGCCAGCGCACAAGCGAGGTTGGCCGAAACGGTCGACTTGCCCACGCCGCCCTTGCCGGAAGCGATGGCGATGATGTGGTCGACGCCGGGGACGCGCTGCGGGCCTTGCGGCTCGGCAGGTTTGCTTTTCGTCTGGAGGTCCGGCGGCGCCTTGGCGGAGTGTGCGGTCAGCACGGCGGACACGTCCGTCACGCCCTCCACGCCGCGCACGGCCTCCTGCGCCTCGGCCAGCACAGGCTCGTAGGCCTTTGACTTCGCGGGGTCGATCTCGAGCACGAAGCGGACGGTGCCGTCCTCGACATTAAGGCCGCGGGTCACGCCCGCCGACACGATGTCGTCGCCCGAAACCGGGTCGTTCACGTTCTTCAGCGCGGCGAGCACGCTTTCCCTTGTTGCCGTCACGTTCACCCGCCCTTGATCGTGCCGGTGACCACGTGTTCGACATCGAGACCGTCCACGGTCAGCACGACCTTGGCCTCGAACGTCTTGCCCTCGGTGCCGTCGGCGTTGCGCATGGCGTCCTCGATCGCCTGCTGCGAGGTTACGCCGACCTGCTTGAGGAACTTGCGCATGGACATGTTGAAATCGTCGCTCATTTTACTCTCCTTTTTTCAAGAGTGTTGACGCGTGGCCCGCGTGCTTCCTAGGCTTGGGCCATGCGCGGGCAAATGTTAACCCTTATTGGCGTGATTGTGGTGGTCTGTCTCGGGATGTCCACCACTGAAGGGCGCGCGGCGGAGAATTTTCGCCTTGGTGCGCCGCCACCGCTGACCGAAAGCGGGTTGCTGGACTACGTGTTGCCGCGGTTTTCGCTGAAGACAGGAATAAGGGTCGAGGTCGTGGACCTCAATGAGGGCGGCGATATCCTGCTGGCGCCAGATGCCGAGGGGCCGAGGGTGTTCGACGGGCCGCAAGCGAAGTGGCGGATGCAGATCAATACGCCCAGCCACGACGGTGCGGTCGCATTTGCAGACTGGCTGACCTCCGAGATCGGCCAACGGACGGTGACCAGCTATGAGGTCGATGCCACGGCGCCGTTCGGTCTGCCGAAAGCGGACAGGCAGGAGGTGGCCGAGGTCAGTTTCGACGGGGATGCGGGTCTTGGGCACGACCTGTCGGTGGCACATTGCGCCCGGTGCCACGCGGTGAGCGAGGCAACGCGGATGAATGCCATGGCCTCGACCCCCAGTTTCGCCGTGCTGCGGGCGATGGCGGACTGGGATCGGCGCTTCCAGACATTTTATATCCTGAACCCGCACCCGGCCTTTACCCAGGTCGAGGACGTGACCGAGCCGTTTCCGATCAACCGTCCGTCGCCGATCGCCCCCATGGAGATCACCATAGACGATTTGCAGGCCATCCTGGCCTACGTGTCCGGTGTAGAGCCGGCCGACCTTGGGGCACCGATCGAGCATCAGTGATCCCGGCGTTTCGAGAAGTAGTCGTCGGTGGTGCGGACCTGCGGGCGTTCGCCGCCCGCGAAGGGGTTGTCTTTTGAGTGAAACTGCGCCTTTACCCGGCAGTCGTCGCACATCTGGATCAGCCGCGCCGCCGACTCGTTGCCGAACATGGAGTGTTTGCCAGCCAGTTTCTCGGTGATCCGGTCGATGGTGGATTTCACGCCGAAGGGCACGCCGCATTCGATGCATTGGGCCGGTTCTTCCTCGTTTAGCACGACCTGGCCCATGGCTTCGTCCGCGAGGTTCAGGCGCGGCTCGTAGCCGATGGCGTCCTCGGGGCAGATGTTGGCGCAAAGGCCGCATTGCAGGCAGGCGTCCTCCTGGAAACGCAGCTCGGGCTTGTCGGGGTTTTCGACGAGCGCCCCGGAGGGACAGAGCGAGACGCAGGAAAGGCAGAGCGTGCAAGCGTCGGTGTCGACCAGAACGGCGCCGTAAGGAGCGTCGTCGGGCAGGGGCAGAACCGTCTCGTCGCCATGCAGCGCCTTGGCGGCAAGGCGCGTGACCTGACGGCGGCTGCCCATCGGAAGGACGGGTTCGGTCACCGGAGCCGGGCGGGCCGAGTCGGTATAAAGCGAGTCGCAAAGCGCATCGGGCTCGGCCACGTCGAGCAGGGCAATGCGGTTATCGCCCGCGATGGCTCGGGCCAGGGGGATTTCCCGGTCGAGCGCGTCGCGTTCCGTGGTGGGCGACAGCAGGATCGTCACGTCTGTGAACCCAGAGGCGAGGGCCGCCAGCATCTCGGCATGGCCGAAGCCCGAGAGCGCGGGCACTTCCAGCGGGATGACGTCGGCGGGCAGGCCGCGGGAATAGCGGGCGGCGAGGCTGATCATCTGCTGGCCGTGGCTGTCGTCGCAGACCAGCAGGCGCGGGGCGGTGCCGCCGGCCTTGCGGAAGGTCGCGGCGAGGGTCTGGATGCGCCGGAAGAGCGTGGCGGGCGCGGGCGCATCGTAGGAAATGGCGCCGGAGGGGCAAAGCGCCGAGCAGGCGCCGCAGCCCGCGCAGACCATCGGATCGACGGTGACATGCTCGCCCGCGGGGGAAATCGCGCCGGTGGGGCAGACGTCGAGGCAGTTGGTGCACCCGACTTGCTGGGCGCGGGAATGGGCGCAAAGCAGTGGTTCGACCGCCACGTAGAGCGGTTTCTCGAAGGTGCCGATCAGCTGGCTGGCCTCGAGAATGGCGTCGGCCAGGGCCGGAATGCTGCCGGGATCGGGGCGCAGGTAGCCTTCGCGTTTTTGCGGTGCGGGAAAGAGGGGTGTACCGCCGGTCAGGTCGAGGATCACGTCGCATTCCGTGTGCGCGCCGTCCCGTGGGGCGGTCCATGTCAGAGCGCCACGGCCGGACGGGTCCACCTGGTGCAGCGCGTCGATCTGGACAGAGAAGCCGCCCAAAGCGCCTGTGGCGCGTTTCAGCTTGCCGCGAATGACGTCGTATTCCGTTGGGTCGGGGGCATCGGCGTCATCTGTCATAAGAACGGTGACGCCGAGAATATCCTTGAGTTTGTCGGCGGCGGCCAGGGCCGTGTCCGCGGGGCCTATGATCAGGCACAAACCCTCGGACATGACGTCGACGGATTTGCCCGAAGGCACGTCCAGCGTCGCCTCGGCCAGGAGGGCGGCCATTTTGGGTAGTTTGCTGGCGGGGTCATCGGACCACCCGGCCCGGTCACGCAGGTCGGTGACCGGCGGCTCGGGCGTGTCCATCTCGGCGGCCAGTTCGGCGAAGAGGCGCCGTTCCTGGCGACAGCAGAGGATGGCGTCACCCGAGGCGATGGCCTGTGCGGTGGCGTCGGTCTGGGTGGTGCAGAGGCCGGAATGAACCGCGCTGCAGGTGAGGCCCGTGGCGGCTTCGAGCGCGTCCTTGTCAAGCTCTTGCGAGCCCGCACAATTACACAGAATCAGTTGCTTAGTCATGATTTGCCCCGGCTTTCACTGGCGGGCCGCGCCGTGGTTCGGCGCGACGAGCTGATGGATTGCAATGCAGTTCTCTCCTCATGAACCTGCACGGGCCTTAGGCCCCCTTTTCCGACAAGCACGGTCAGGAATTCGGGGCATTTGGCCTGCGATTCTTCTGCCCTTCGCGACGCTGTTGCAAGCAGGAAACCTGAGCATTTTTCTCGTCCGGTCATTCTGTCCGTCACCCTTCCGAATTCGGTCTATGGCTACCCAAATTGTCCAGATTTGCGTTTCGTCCACAATTGCATGCTTTTTTTCTTTGAGGCGCCGGTGCAGTTGGCACAGGATGAGACCACGGGAGGATACCAGCCACACATGATCCATAATCCGGACATGTACGCCACTATGCCTTTGGGGATCGTCATGCGCCGCACGCCGGGCGTGACGCGCTGGGCCGCGTGGGCGTGGAGGGCCGTGGCGGTTCTGCCGGGGGCCGGCCCGGCCGCGTGGCGCGTGCTGCGCGAAGAGGGCGATGTCACCGAGTATCATGCCGCGACCATGACGCTGGAACTGCACGGGGCGGAAACCGAAAGCTACCTGCACGGTCTGTCGGCGCAGGTGCCCTCGGTCTACGCGGTGTTCCGCAAGACCGGCTCGGGAGAGTGCCCGCTGGAGGCGGTGCTGGTCACGGCCTCGCCCTACGAGGCGCAGGATTACGAGGATAACGGCGAGGATATCGTCGAGAAGATCCCGATGCCCGAAGGGCTGATCGCCTGGGTGCGTGATTTCGCGCACGCCTACCACACCGAAGAGGAATTCAAGAAACGCCGCCGCGACCGGGTGAAGGTCGATGCGCATGTGGACGGGATCGGCGACCCGCGGATCGTCCAGCAGCGTGACATCTACCGTTCGCCCACGCTGCGGCGGAAAGGGCGAATGCAATGAGCGCACGCGAGGATTTCTGGTCGCGCCGCAAGGCGCGGGTCGCGGCTGAGGATGCCGCCGCAGTCGAGGCGCGTGAAGAGGCGCAGCGGGCAGAGGCGCGCGCATCGCTTGAAGAGAAAAGCGATGCCGAGGTGCTGGAATTGCTTGGCCTGCCCGATCCCGACACACTGAACCGTGGCGATGATTTCAGTGCCTTCATGGCCGAGGCGGTACCGGACCGCATCCGCCGCTGGGCGCTGCGGCGGCTGTGGGGCACGAACCCAGCATTGGCCAACCTGGACGGGCTGTTGGATTACGGCGAGGACTTTACCGACAAGTCGATGGTGATCGAGAACATGCAGACCGCCTATCAGGTGGGCAAGGGCATGCTGACCCATGTGCAGAAGCTGGCCCGAGAGGCCGAGGCGCTGAGCGCGTTGACCGATACTGAGACCGAGGCCGAGAATGAGGCCGGCACCGGCGCAGTGGAACCGGATGTCGAAGAACAGGGCGAAGAGACGGACCCGCCCGAGTTGGCCGAGGCCGCGCCGGTCTACAGTTATGAGACCGCCACAGAAGAGGCGGACGCGTGGGCCGCCCCGCCGCGCCGCCGGATGCAGTTCACCTTCGATGACACGGCGGAGCCGAGCACATGAGCAAGCAGGAGACGGTCATGACCACAGAGGCACGTGCCCAGATCGCGGAGGAGGACCGGCTGCGCGCCGATCTTTACGATTTCCTGGGCGTGTTGCTGGCGGCCCCGCCGTCCGAGGCCCTGCTGGCGCAAACGGCCAGCCTGTCGGGCGACAACGAAACCGACCTCGGCGTTGCGGTCGCGGCGCTGTCGCGCATCGCCAAGCACACCAAGCCGCAGGCGGTGGAGCGCGAGTTCAACGCGTTGTTCATCGGGCTGGGGCGCGGCGAGCTTCTGCCCTATGCCAGTTACTACCTGACGGGGTTCCTGAACGAGAAGCCGCTGGCGAGCCTTCGGCGGGACATGGCGGCGCGGGGCATGACCCGGGCGCAGAACGTATACGAGCCCGAGGACAACATCGCGTCGTTGATGGAGATGATGGGCGGGCTGATCACCGGGCGGTTCGGCAAGCCGGCCAACCTGAGCGATCAGAAGACGTTCTTCAACACGCATATCGGCCCATGGGCCGGTCACTTTTTCACGGATTTGGAGGCCGCGAAGAACTCGGTTCTCTATGCCTCGGTCGGCGCTGTCGGCCGGGTGTTCATGGAGATCGAGGCGGAAGGTTTCCGGATGAGCGCGGAGGGATCCGCATGAACCGGCAGGGCGACCTGTCAACACCAGAGAGGAGGACTCTCATGAGCGAGAAAACGCAAGGCAACAGCCGTCGCGATTTTCTGAAAATGGCCGCCGCAGGCGCGCCCGCGGTCGCGGTCGCAACGGCAGCCAGCACCGGCACTGCCGAAGCGGTGGAACCGGACCTGTCATCGGACAAGATGCAGGACACCGCGCACACGCGCGCATACTTCGATAGCGCCCGGTTCTGACGAACCGGACGTGATCACTTGACCTGCCGGCGACTGGTTGCGGGACGCCCGACTGTCGGTGGATAACCTTAGTACCCAGCAATCCCAATCGGGAACGCTCGGGAGGAGAGAGAAACATGCTTAGGAAAAAGACCAACGGGGTTGCGCGACGCCCCCAGCGGACAAGTATCCTGTCTGAGGTCGGGGGAAAGACCATCGACCGCCGCGCGTTCTTGCGCGGTTCTGGCCTGGCCATCGGTGGCCTGGCCGCGATTGGCGCAACGGGGGGCAGTGTCACCCGGGCCAACGCGCAATCGTCCGCAGCGGCGGCGGTTGAGACAGTCAAATCGGTTTGCACGCACTGCTCGGTCGGCTGCACGGTCGTGGCCGAGGTGAGCGACGGCGTCTGGGTGGGCCAGGAGCCCGGCTGGGACAGCCCGTTCAACCTGGGTGCCCACTGTGCAAAGGGCGCCTCGGTGCGTGAGCACGCCCATGGCGAGCGCCGCCTGAAATACCCGATGAAGAAAGAGGGTGGCGAGTGGAAGCGCATCAGCTGGGAACAGGCGATCAACGAGATCGGCGACGGCATGATGAATATCCGGGAAGAAAGCGGCCCGGACAGCGTCTACTGGCTGGGCTCTGCCAAGCATAACAACGAACAGGCCTACCTGTTCCGCAAGTTCGCCGCCTACTGGGGCACGAACAACGTGGATCACCAGGCCCGTATCTGTCACTCGACCACGGTTGCAGGTGTTGCCAACACCTGGGGCTATGGCGCGATGACCAACAGCTACAACGACATCCACAATTCCCAGGCGATCTTCATCATCGGCGGAAACCCGGCGGAGGCACACCCCGTCAGCCTGCTGCACGTGCTGAAGGCCAAGGAGCAGAACAACGCGCCGCTGATCGTGTGCGACCCGCGCTTCACGCGCACGGCCGCCCACGCGGACGAATATGTCCGGTTCCGTCCGGGCAGCGACGTGGCGCTGGTATGGGGTATCCTGTGGCACATCTTCGAGAACGGGTGGGAAGACAAGGAATTCATCCGCACCCGCGTCTGGGGGATGGACCAGATCAGGGACGAAGTGTCCAAGTGGACGCCAGAGGAAGTGGAACGTGTGACCGGCACACCCGGCAGCCAGCTTGAGCGGGTTGCACGCACGCTGGCCAACAACCGCCCCGGCACCGTGATCTGGTGCATGGGTGGCACGCAACATACCAACGGCAATAACAACACCCGCGCCTACTGCATCCTGCAACTGGCCCTTGGCAACATGGGCACGTCGGGCGGCGGCACCAACATCTTCCGCGGGCACGACAACGTTCAGGGCGCGACGGACCTTGGTGTTCTGAGCCATACGTTGCCGGGCTATTACGGCCTGTCGGCTGGTGCATGGGGCCACTGGGCCCGTGTCTGGGGTGAAGACCCCGAGTGGCTGGCCAGCCAGTTCGTCACGACCAAGACCAAGGACGGCAAGGACACGAGCCTGCAGAACCTGTCGGGCATCCCCGTCAGCCGCTGGATCGACGGCGTGCTGGAAGACCCCGAGAACATGGACAACCCCAACAAGGTGCGTGCCATGGTCCTGTGGGGTCACGCGCCGAACTCTCAGACCCGGATGACGGAAATGAAGACCGCGATGGAGCAGTTGGACATGCTGGTCGTGGTCGACCCGTATCCGACCGTTTCGGCCGTGCTGCATGACCGGACTGACGGTGTTTACCTGCTGCCGGCCTGTACGCAGTTCGAGACCTATGGCTCGGTCACCGCATCGAACCGCTCGATCCAGTGGCGGGAAAAGGTGGTCGATCCGCTCTTCGAATCGAAAACCGACCACGAGATCATCGGGCTTTTCGCACAGAAGTTCGGCTTCCACGATCGGATGTTCCGCAATATCGGCATCGAAGATGACGGCGTGACGCCGAACATCGAGGACACGCTGCGCGAGATCAATCGCGGCATGTGGACCATCGGCTACACGGGGCAATCGCCCGAACGGCTGAAGATGCACATGGAGAACCAGCACACGTTCGACCGCACCACGTTGAAGGCGGTTGGCGGTCCCGCTGATGGCGACTATTACGGTCTGCCGTGGCCAAGCTGGGGCACACCGGAGATGAAGCACCCCGGTACGCCGAACCTCTATGACATGTCCAAGCCGGTGGCCGAGGGTGGTCTGACCTTCCGCGCGCGTTTCGGAGTGGAGCGGGACGGTGACAACCTGCTGGCCGAGGGCGTCTACAGCGTCGGCTCGGAAATCCAGGACGGGTATCCCGAGTTCACCTACCAGATGCTTGTCGACCTGGGTTGGGACAGTGACCTGACCGAGGAAGAGAAGCGCGTCATGGGCCGCGTGGCCGGCGTCGAGGGCATCGACGAGGACGCTTCGGTGGGCAACCAGGACGACGGCGAGGAAGCACAGAACGCGACCGAGGGGGGGCAGACCGAGGAGGTGCAGGACACCGCCGAAGGTCAGAACCTGTCGCAGCCCAATGGCGAGCAGGGCTCTGACGAAGAGGTCGGTGAACAGGCGATGTCGCCCTTCCCGTCGGACTTCAACGAGAAGGTTTCGGCCGTCAACTGGAAGACCGACCTGTCGGGCGGTATCCAGCGGGTCGCGATCGCGCATGGCTGTGCGCCCTTTGGCAACGCCAAGGCCCGTGCCGTCGTGTGGACTTTCCCCGACCCGGTGCCGTTGCACCGCGAGCCGCTCTATACCTCGCGGCGCGATCTGGTCGAGGACTATCCGACCTACGAGGACCGGCATGCGTATCGCCTGCCGACGCTTTACGCCTCGATCCAGAAGAACGACTTTTCGAAGGACTTCCCGATTGTCCTGACATCCGGTCGTCTGGTCGAGTACGAAGGCGGCGGCGACGAGACGCGGTCGAACCCGTGGCTGGCCGAGCTGCAGCAGGACATGTTCGTGGAAATCAATCCGCGTGACGCCAACAACCTTGGTGTGCGGGACGGCGAGCAGGTCTGGGTCGAAGGGCCCGAAGGCGGCAAAGTCAAGGTCATGGCCATGGTGACAAACCGGGTGGGCGAAGGCGTGGCCTTCATGCCGTTCCACTTTGGCGGTCACTTCCAGGGGGAGGACCAGCGGAGCAAGTATCCCGATGGCGCCGACCCCTATGTCCTGGGTGAATCCACCAACACCGCCCAGACATACGGCTACGACTCGGTAACCCAGATGCAGGAGACGAAGGCGACTCTCTGCAAGATCTCAGCAGCATAAGGAGAAGATGGAATGGCTAGAGCTAAATTCCTGTGTGACGCCGAACGCTGCATCGAGTGCAACGCCTGCGTGACCGCGTGTAAGAACGAGCATGAGGTGCCGTGGGGCATCAACCGGCGCCGCGTGGTGACCATCGAGGATGGCAACCCCGGTGAACGCTCGATCTCGGTGGCCTGCATGCATTGTTCCGATGCGCCGTGCATGGCGGTCTGTCCGGTAGACTGTTTCTACCAGAGCGAGGAAGGCGTCGTCCTTCACTCCAAGGACCTGTGTATCGGTTGCGGCTATTGCTTCTACGCGTGCCCGTTCGGCGCGCCGCAATTCCCGCAGGCCGGCAACTTCGGATCGCGCGGCAAGATGGACAAATGTACCTTCTGCGCCGGCGGTCCCGAAGAGAACAACAGCCAGGCCGAGTTCAACAAGTACGGACGCAACCGGATCGCGGAAGGCAAGCTGCCTATCTGCGCCGAGATGTGTTCGACCAAGGCGCTGCTGGCCGGCGACGGGGACGTGGTCGCGAATATTTATCGCGAGCGTGTCGTCTCCCGTGGCTTCGGCTCGGGCGCCTGGGGCTGGGGCACGGCCTATGACCAGAAGGGCGGCTGATCGTCTTTCGACGTCACCTTGAGACCAAGCGAAAGAGGCGGGTGTGTCCCGCCTCTTTCAGCCCGTCCCGGAAGAGGGAATGCGATGAGTATCTTGAGAAACGCACTTTGACCCGTGTGGCGGCACGCCGCAAAGTCCGTTTCCCAGAATATTCGCAATGCACCGCGTAGAGGTGAGGCCCGCGAAACCGGGCAGGGTAGAAAGGAAAAGACATGCACAAGCTGTTGCTGATTTGTCTTCTGAGCGTGACGATGCTGGCCGCTCCGGGCGTGCAGGCGCAGGAGGCAGGCGAGTTGACCGCGCCCGAGGCCACGCAGACCGACCGTTCGGCCACGGGCGGCGCGCAGACGCTGGAAGATATCCTGGCCCGGCAGCGGGGCGAGGAGGTGCCGGACCGCGCACGTGCGGGCGAAGACCCCGACAGCGCGGGTGCCATGGTAGGACAGCTTGGAGCGCTTGGTGGCTCGTCGGATGCCGACGTTTGGAGCGCGCTGCGCTATGGGACCGCTGACGTGACCGTGTCGTCGGGAGGCGCGCCGTCCCGGGTTTTGATCCAGGACAATGGCATGTGGTGGCTGAATTTCCGTCAAGGGCCGCTGATCAAGTATGGCGGCTGGCTGCTCTTGGGGACGATCGCGCTCTTGGCGCTGTTCTTCCTGATCCGGGGCCGCATCCGCATCGACGGCGAAAAGACGGGGCGCACGGTCACGCGCTTCAAGTTTGTCGAGCGGTTCGCGCATTGGCTGATGGGCGGCTCTTTTATTCTTCTGGCGATCACTGGCCTGCTTGTGCTGATGGGGCGCAAGTTCATCATCCCGGCCTTCGGGCACGAGGCCTTCGCGACAGCCGCCGTGGCCTCGAAATGGATTCACAACAATGTCAGCTGGGCCTTCATGCTGGGCCTGATCCTGGCCTTCATCTTTTGGGTCGTCCATAACATCCCGAACAAGACCGACCTGAAATGGATCGCCGTGGGCGGCGGCATGTTCAAGAAAGGCGTCCACCCGCCGGCCAAGAAATTCAACGCCGGCCAGAAGCTTATCTTCTGGTCGGTGATGATCCTCGGCGCGTCGATATCAGTGTCGGGTCTGTCGCTACTGTTCCCGTTCGAGTTGCCGATGTTTGCCAAGACCTTCGTCATCCTGAATGACATGGGCCTGCCGCAGGCATTGGGCTTCGGCGCCCTTCCCGAGCAGTTGGCGCCCCATGAAGAGATGCAATACTCGCAATTGTGGCATGCCATCGTCAGTTTCGTGCTGATGGCCATCGTGATCGCGCATATCTATATCGGCTCGGTCGGGATGGAAGGCGCCTCGGACGCGATGGTCAGTGGCGAGGTCGAGGAACAGTGGGCGCGCGAGCACCACAGCCTGTGGCTCGACGAGGTGAAGCAGCGCGAGGATGAGCCGAAACCGGCCAACACCGCGACGACACCCGCCGAATAGATGCGCAGCCTGGTGCTGGCATGTGCGGGCCTGCTCGCCGTCGGTGCGCCGGCGGCGGCGCAGGAGTTTACCACGCTGAAAGGGCATGGCGGGCCGGTCATGGGGATTGACGTGAGTCCCGAGACGGGCCAGGTCGCCACGGCCAGCTTCGACAATTCCGTGGGCCTGTGGAAGGGCCGCGCGCCGCGCTGGCTGGAAGGGCATGACGCAGCGGTGATTACGGTGCGGTTCCTCGATGAACATACGGCAGCCTCGGGCGGCGACGATTTCGACGTGATCCTGTGGTCGTTGCCGGACGGCGCGGCGACGCGGCTGGAAGGCCACGAGGGCAAGGTCGCCGAGATCGCGCTGTCGCCGGATGGCGAAACGCTTGCGACGGCCAGTTGGGACGGTTCGATCGGGCTGTGGTCCCGCGACGGCGGTGCGGTGCGGTTCCTCAAGGGCCACAATGCGTCGGTCAGCGACGTGACGTTCAGCACGGACGGCACACGGCTTTATTCGGCTTCCGCAGACGGGACGATCCGCGTGTGGCAGGTAGAAGAACCGGACGGAGCGCCACGTGTGGTGGTGAATGCGGGCTTCGGGGTGAACCGGCTTGTCCTTGACCCGGACGACCAATGGCTGGCCTACGGCGCGGTCGATGGCGTGACGCGGGTCGTGGACCCGATGTCGGGTGAGACGATCCGGGATTTCTCGCTCGATCGGCGGCCGATCCTTTCGATGGCCTATCACGCGGCCAGCGGGCAGTTGGCCGTGGGCGACGGGCACGGGTTCATCATGATG
This sequence comes from Roseovarius confluentis, assembly GCF_002917925.1. Taxonomy (GTDB): domain Bacteria; phylum Pseudomonadota; class Alphaproteobacteria; order Rhodobacterales; family Rhodobacteraceae; genus Roseovarius; species Roseovarius confluentis. The sequence continues at coordinate 336,577 of NZ_PPFE01000002.1, forward strand.
ATCGACACCGAGGGCTGGCAAATCGTGCGGGATTTCCGCGCCATGCGGCAGGGACCGGTCTGGGCACTGGATTTCTCGCCCGATGGCACGATGATATACGCGGGCGGGATCGAGGACGTGGCCTTTGGATGGCCCGTGGCGGACCTTGACGCGTTCGATCCGGCGGGCAGCACGCAGCGCAGCTTCCTGCGCGACCCCGAGGCGATGCCGAATGGAGAGCGGCAGTTCATGCGCAAATGCTCGATTTGTCACGCGCTGACCCCGCCGCCGTCTCGCAAGGCGGGGCCGTCGCTGCATGGTCTCTTCGGACGACAGGCAGGCAAGGTGCCGGACTACCCTTATTCGGAGATCCTGGACGGGTCTGATATCGTCTGGACCGACGAGACCATAGATGCGCTTTTCGACATCGGCCCGGATCACTATATTCCGGGATCCAAGATGCCGATGCAGCGCATCACCGCCAAGCAGGACCGGCAGGACCTGATCGATTACCTGCGCGAGGCCACGAAGCCGTGAACTGCGCATTGAAAGGGAGAACGGAGAAATGAAAGCGATGCTTTCCGCGTTTGCCGCCACGGCCATCATCGCCGTGGTCGCGTGGTACGGGCTGCACGAGGCGGGATTCTCTGCCGGTGAGCGCAATTCCGGGGAGTCGGTGCGGCTGGGAGACGAGTAAGGCATGTCGAAGCCCGCCGCCGCGCCAGCGCCCGGAGACCCGTCCGAAAAGGCGCGGGACGATTACGGCGAGAACCTGCAATTCGCCTCGGTTCTGGTGATCGACGACGAGCCGGGGATGCGAAACTTCCTGACCAAGATCCTTGAGCCGCGGGTCAAGCGGGTCGAGCAGGCGCGGTCGGCCGAACAGGCGGCGGAGATCCTGGACCTTGCGCATTTCGATCTGGTGATCCTGGACAACGTCATGCCGGGCAAGACCGGGTTGGACTGGCTAACAGAGCAGCGGCGCGTGGGGCTGTTCGCCGACACGATCATGATTACGGCCTATGCCGATCTGGACACAGCGATACGGGCGTTGCGGACGGGCGTGGCGGATTTCGTCCTGAAGCCGTTTCGCGCCAACCAGATCCTGAACGCGGTCGCCCGCGCGCTGGACCGCAAGTACCTGCGGCGCGAGAACTTTCTGCTGAAGCACGAGTTGAGCGAGGGCGGGCAGGCGGCGCGCGGGCGTCTGTTGGGCAATTCGCCGGCGATCCAGCAGGTGCGCGACGTCCTGGCCAAACTGGCGCCGACTCCGGCCTCGGTCCTGTTCACCGGGGCCAGCGGCACGGGCAAGGAGATCGCCGCGCGGACGCTGCACGCCATGTCGGACCGCGCCAGCGAGCCCTTCGTCGCGGTCAATTGTGCCGCGGTGTCGCCCGACCATATCGCGGAGGAGCTCTTTGGCGTCGTCGAGGGACGCGACCGCACCCGCGACGGGCTGTTCCTGCATGCCGATGGCGGCACGCTGTTCCTGGACGAGGTGGCGCAGCTGCCGGAACAGGTGCAGGCAGGTCTGTTGCGGGTACTGGAGGATCGTAAGATCCGACCCTTGGGGGCCGAGCGCGAGATCCCTCTGAACCTGCGGTTTTTCTTTGCCACCAACGCCGATTTGCAAGCCGAGGTCGATGCGGGCCGGTTCCGTGCGGACCTGTATCACCGCATCAACGTCGTGAACGTGGACATGCCGCCGCTGGCCGACCGCAGCGAGGATATCGTGGAACTGGCCGCGCTGTTCATGAGCGAGTTTTCCCGCGCGCTCGCGTTGCCGGCGCTGGATCTGAACGAGGAAATCCTGCTGAAGCTGAGCCGCTACGAGTGGCCCGGCAACGTGCGCGAGCTGCGCAACCTTGTCGAGCGGTCGGTGATCCTTGGCCAGTTCCCGGAAGAGTTCGCGGGCCATGGCACGGTGACCGGACAGGAGGCGATTGAGACCTTGGCGCTGGTGGAGCAGCGGCACATCATGAGCGTGCTGGACGCCTGCGACGGCAACCGGGCCGAGGCGGCGCGGCGTCTGGGTGTCAGCCGCAAGACGGTGGACCGAAAATGCGCCGCGTGGGATATCTGACCGGACCGGACCGGACCGGGCGCGGTGCCGGTTACGACTCGTCGGGATCCTCGGGTAGCCAGACGGTGAATTCCGCGCCGCCCGCATCGCGGTTGCGCACGGTGATAAGCCCGCCGGACTGGCGTATCAGGGTCTGGCTGACCGAAAGACCAAGACCGGTGCCTTCGCCCGGCTTGGTGGTGTAGAACGGGTCGAACACGGTGTTCAGACGCTCGTTCGCGATGCCGGGCCCGGTATCGGCCACCACGAGCGCAGTGCCGGACCGTCCGTCGCGCGCCTCGGCGCGGATCGACAGCGACAGTTCGCCTGGGCCGTCCATCGCCTGTACCGCGTTGACGACAAGGTTGATGATGACCTGCTGCAACTCTCCGGGATTGATGCGGACCGGAGGGGCGTCTTCGGCGCGATGGGTGGTGACGGTGACATTGCGACGCGAAATGACGTGATCGACCAGCACAAGGCAGTCGTCCAGTACGGCGGCGACATCGACATGCTCGGAGAAGGCGTTGAACTCGCTGGGGCGGGCGAATTGCAGCAGCTTGCCGACGATGGCGTTGATCCGGGCGATCTGGCGGTCGATCAGGTTTAGTTCTGTCATCAGCGGTGTAGCATCGTCGCCCAGTGTTTCGCGGATGACGTCGATATTGCCCTGGATGACCGCGACCGGGTTGTTGATCTCGTGCGCGACGCCGGCCGTGATCTCGCCGATTGAGGCCAGTTTCTCGCTCATCACGAGTTGCTGGTAGGTGGTTTCCAGCTTTTCGTTGGCGTCGCGCAGCTCGGCTGTACGGTCCTCGACCCGCGTGTTCAGTTCGTCCGCCCAGGAGCGCAGGGCGCGGTCGCGTTCCTGCACCTGGTCGAGCAATTCGTCGAGATGCGCCGCGACCTGGCCGATTTCGTCGCGCGAGGACACCGGCCCGATGCGCGCGTCGAGCTGACCGCCCTCGACGCGTTTCATGGTGTGGTTCATACGTTCGAGCGGCGAAAAGATGCCCCCGGCCATACGCAGGAACAATGGGATGGTCAGCAACAGAACACCGACGAAGGCCGAGAAAACAAGGATGAAGGCGCTGCGCTTTTCCGCGACGAAGGGTGCTTCGAGAAAGCCCACGTAGAGCATACCGACGCGGCGCGAAAAGCTGTCGGTCAGTGGCAGGTAGCCGGAGATGTACCAATCGTTAACTACGAAGGCGCGGTCGAGCCACGTGCGACCTTCGCCAAGCACCCGGTTGCGCACCACCGCCGAGACGCGGGTGCCAAGCGCACGCTCGCCTTCGAAGAGGCGCACGTTGGTCGAGACGCGCACGTCTTCGAGAAACAGGGTTGCGGTGCCCTGGCGCTCGACATCGGCGGCATCGTCGGACTGGTAGACGAGGGCGTTGATCGTGTCGATGAAATCGAGGTTGCGGTTGAGCAGGATGCCCCCGACCAGAACACCCGAGTCGCCAGCCGCGCGCAGGTCCGTCGCGGTGTGCACGACCATGCCGCGGTCCTCCACCACGCGGTCGGTGGGCACCGCGGCCTCGGTCGGGATGAGGGGCAGGCGCGCGCGCGCGGCCAGGGCCGGGTCTATACCGGCAAGCCGTTCGCCTGACAGGATGTCGATCTCGGTCGCGCTGCCGCCTTTCAGGGCGGTGGCGATGACCGGCCAGGTTTCGGCGGCGGCTTGGGCAGAGGGCTCCGGCAGGTAATAAAGGAAATCCAAGCCCAGCGCCCCGCGCTCGGTGTCGAGAAAACCGGCCATGCCGGAGCCGGGGCCGGCCATGGCCTCGCGGAACCGGGTCGACCGGGCCAGGGCGGCAACGTCGCCGCCCGTGGTTGCGAGGATCTGGTCGAGGTATTGCTCGGCGATGCGCAGATCGCTTTCGACATTGGCGATGAGAAGGTTGTCGTAGTTGGCGGCCCAGCGACTGACCGCAAACCACAACAGCAGCGGCAGCAGGACCACCAGCGGCAAAAGTGCCAGGATCAGAAGGCGCAGACGGACCGATGTCATGCCGGGGCGGGTCCCTTGTCGTTGTGCCCGGACTTTAGGCGATGGGGTGAAGGGCGTCCATTCCGGCAGCGCAGATCATTTGCTTACAGTTTTGATAAGGCCGATCGATTCCTTCGGGTCGCTCCAGTCGGATGCTAACCGCAAGCTCAAAGCCGAGCGGCGTACGCAATCCAAGCTGTGACGGCGGCGCAAATCTTTTGTCGAAAAAGATTTGCCAAAAGCTTTGACAAAGCTTTTGAGGCACCCCGAAAGGAGTGGAACCGTCGGGAACACGGGAAGCGGTTGCGATGTTTCCCCTAGCAACCCCCGAAGCGTTAACCTAAGTTTCGGGGTAGAAATGCGACATCGGGCGCGGGAGTCGGCACGGCATGACGCGACTTATCATGCTGGTATTCTTGATTGTTGCCGCGGTTGCACTGGCCGCGGTAGCGACGTCTGCTGTGGCGCGCGCGGCGCGTGATGCCGGCGCAGCCGGGCGTGACATCGTTGTCACCACGAAGGGAACAAGCATGCAGAAAATCGCCTACGTGGCCCTGTTCATCGTGATGCTGGGTGTCACCAGCGGCCTCTTGGGAGGGTTGTGACGCGCATGGCACGGAAGTTCGGCGGAAAATACAGCCCCGATGGCGGTGGCTCCGAGGTGGCGAAGCCGCGGGATACGTCGTCCTACCGTGGCGCGACGGTCGAACCAGCGGGCGCGCGGGCGAACCTGATGTTCGTGCCTGCCGCGTTGGTCCTGTTCACCTCGCTGACGTCGGGCGCGACCGGGCTGGCGCTTGGAGTGGTCTCCGCGGCAGTGCTGGCCCTGTCGGCGTGGCTGTTGCGCGACGGACTGAAGGCGGAGGCAGCCTATAATACACGCAAGGTGGCGCGACGGCCGGGCATCCCGCGCAAACTCTTCTCGTCGGTGCTGGCAGGGCTGGGGATTGCCGTGGCCGCCTACAAGGTCGAACCGGGGTTGGTGGCGCCGGTGATCTTCGGCGTGGTGACGGCGGCGCTGCATGTCTTTTCCTTCGGGCTTGACCCGATGAAGGACAAGGGCATGGAGGGCGTCGACAGGTTGCAGACCGACCGCGTGGCGCGGGTGGTCGACCAGGCCGAGACCTACCTGAGCGCGATGTCCGACGCGATCCGCCGCGCCGGGGACCGCACGGCGGAAGCCCGGCTGGAGCGTTTCCAGGTCAGCGTGCGCGACATGCTGCGCACCGTCGAGGACGATCCGCGTGATCTGACGGCGACTCGCAGGTACCTTGGCGTCTACCTGATGGGCGCACGTGACGCGACGGTGAAGTTCGCCGATATCCAATCGCGGGCGCCCGACCCGAAGGCGAAGGCGGACTACGTTGACCTGCTGGGCGACCTGGAGGCGAATTTCGAGGCCAAGACAAAGACGCTTCTGGCCGACAACAACAGCGATCTCGAGATCGAGATCGAGGTTCTGCGCGACCGGCTGGCGCGCGAGGGCCTCAGATACGACACGACCCAGGAATTTCAGGAAGGACATTGATCATGTCAGAAGACGTACGCACGAAGGCCGAGGCCGCCCTCGCGGAGGTGGAAGAAGTGAATCGCGTGGTGCTGCCCGAGCCGAAAGAAGCCGGGGCGGTGGTTGCCATGGCGGAAGCCGATCCTGCGGTGGGTGCCGAGATCCGGCAGCGGATGGACGAGATCGACATGGCCGACACCAACTCGATCGTGTCTTTCGGGTCGGCCGCGCAGGCGGAATTGCAGGAAATTTCGCAATCCATGCTGCAAGGCGTGCGCAACAAGGACGTGGGCCCGGCGGGCGACAGCCTGCGCGGCATCGTTACGACGATCCGGGGCTTTTCGGTCAGCGAGCTTGACGTGCGGCGCGAGCGATCGTGGTGGGAAAAGCTGATCGGTCGGGCCGCGCCCTTTGCCAAGTTCACCGCGCGTTTCGAGGACGTTCAGAGCCAGATCGACAAGATCACCGATGACCTGCTGAAGCACGAGCATATCCTGCTGAAGGACATCAAGTCGCTCGACCTGCTGTACGAGAAAACGCTGCAGTTCTACGACGAGTTGGCGCTTTACATCGCAGCGGGCGAGGAAAAGCTGAAGGAATTGGACGAGACCGACATCCCGGCCAAGGAGGCCGAGGTAAATGCAGCGCCCGAGGACGACCAGGTGATGAAGGCGCAGGAATTGCGCGACCTGCGCGCCGCGCGCGACGACCTGGAACGCCGGGTGCATGACCTGAAGCTGACGCGGCAGGTGACAATGCAGTCGCTGCCGTCGATCCGGCTGGTGCAGGAGAATGACAAGAGCCTTGTGACCAAGATCAACAGCACCCTGGTCAACACCGTGCCGCTGTGGGAGACGCAGCTGGCGCAGGCGGTCACCATCCAGCGCAGCGCCGAGGCCGCGGCGGCCGTGCACGAGGCCAACGACCTGACGAACGAGCTGTTGACCGCGAACGCCAAGAACCTGCGCGACGCCAACAAGACGATCCGCGAAGAGATGGAGCGGGGCGTCTTCGACATCGAGGCGGTCAAGCAGGCCAATGCCGACCTGATCGGCACGATCGAGGAAAGCCTGCAAATCGCCGACGAAGGAAAGGCGCGCCGGGCCAAGGCCGAGCAGGATCTGCAATCTATGGAAAAGGAACTGCGCGACACGCTGGCCGCGGCCAAGTCGCGCCGCGATGGTGTGGGCGAGAATACCGGAGGCTCGGTGCCGGCATGATCGGTTGGTGGTGGCTTGCGTAACTTGTACAGATATTTTCCCGGCGTCCTTGCGCTGGCCGGTGCACTTGCGCTGGCCGGGTGTGACGATGTCGTGTCCGAGGACCCCCCGACCAATCCCCAGGCGCGGCCGAACGCGATGGTGCGTGCGCCGCAGCCCAGCGGCCCGTCGGAGGCCAGCCAGGACCTTGCACGGTATTACAAGCGGCTTGAGAACGACCTTGTCATCCAGGGGCTGATGCGGCGGGATGGCGGCGGTGTCGACACGCCGTTCACCGACAACGATCTTCTGCGAAATTTCGTTCGGATCGGGTTTTTCGAGGAATACCAGCGCGACAAGGGTTTGCTGCCGTCCCAAAGCGGGCCGGTGGCGATCAAGAAATGGACCGGGCCCGTGCGGATCGGGGTCGAGTTCGGGCGTAATGTGCCTGCCGATGTGAAGGCCAGCGAACGCGCCCGGGTGGCCGCCTATGCCAGCCGTCTTGCGCGGGTCACTGGCCATCCGATCACGGTCAGCAATGCCTCGCCCAACTTCGTCGTGCTTTTCATGAGCAATGATGACAGGGCGCAATCGAGGGCGCGCGCGCTGGAAGTGATCCCGGCGATTGCCAAGTCGAACCTGGCGATCGTCACTAACCTGCCGCGGTCGACCCAGTGTTTCGTGATCTCCGCCGGGGTTCGAAGCGAGAACGATCTTGGCGTTGCATTGGCCTATATCCGGTCGGAGCTGACCGACCTGCAACGGCTGGCATGTATCCACGAGGAAATTGCGCAAGGTCTGGGCCTGACCAATGACAGCCCCCGGGCGCGGCCCTCGATCTTTAACGACGACGAGGAATTCGCGCTGTTGACGACCCATGACGAGATGCTGCTGGAGGCGCTCTACAATCCTGCGCTGAAGCCCGGCATGGGGCTGGAGGAGGCGCGACCCATCCTGCGGCGGCTGTTCGAGAAGGGTGCGTCGTGAGGGGCGTGACGACGAGAGATGTGGCGCCTCCGCCACTTGGGTTTATGATACACGCAGATGTCCGCTTGCCGGACGGGAACTAGCGCACGGAGATTACCATGGGCATTTTCGATTTTCTTTCAGGCGAATTTATCGACGTCATCCATTGGGTCGACGATACCCGCGACACGATGGTCTGGCGGTTCGAGCGGCACGGCCACGAGATCAAGTACGGCGCCAAGCTGACCGTGCGCGAGGGGCAGGCGGCGGTATTCGTGCACGAGGGGCAACTGGCGGATGTGTTCACGCCGGGTCTCTATATGCTCGAGACGAACAACATGCCGATCATGACGACGCTGCAGCACTGGGATCACGGCTTTCAGAGCCCGTTCAAGTCCGAGATCTATTTCGTCAACACGACGCGGTTCACGGATCTCAAGTGGGGCACGAAGAACCCGATCATGCTGCGCGATCCGGAATTCGGGCCGACCCGCATCCGCGCTTTTGGAACCTACAGCACGCGCGTCACGGACCCGGCGAAGTTCCTGACCGAGATCGTGGGCACCGATGGCGAATTCACGATGGACGAGATCAGTTATCAGGTCCGCAACATCATCGTGCAGAGCTTCAGCCGGATCATCGCGGGGTCTGGTATTCCGGTACTCGACATGGCGGCCAACACTGCCGATCTGGGCAAGCTGGTCGCCGCCGAGATTTCCGCCGTGGTGGCGGACTACGGGCTGACCATTCCGGAATTCTATATCGAGAACATCTCACTGCCGCCCGCGGTGGAAGAGGCGCTGGACAAGCGCACGTCCATGGGTCTGGCCGGAAATCTGGGAAAGTTCACCCAGTATTCGGCGGCCGAGGCAATGACGGCGGCGGCCAAGAACCCCGGCGGCGCCGGGGGTGGCATGGGTGCCGGGATCGGGGCCGGTCTGGGCATGGCGATGGCGGGTCAAATGGCCGGGCAGGGTGGCCCTTGGGGGCCAAGCGCTCATCAGCCGTCACCGTCTGCCTCGCCCGCGCCGCCCCCGCCGCCGGTCGAGCATGTCTGGCACATCGCGGAAAACGGCCAGACCCACGGACCCTATTCCAAGGCGGCTTTGGGCCGGATGGCGAGCGACGGCAAGCTGACTCGGGACAGCCATGTCTGGACCGCCGGGCAGGACGGATGGCTGAAAGCCGGTGACGTGCAGGAACTGGCGCAGCTCTTTACCATCCTACCGCCGCCGCCGCCCGGGGCGTGAGGGCGTTCAAGGCACGGCGGCTGACGACGCAGATTCTGCATTGGACGACCGGCGTGCTTTTGTACCTTTTATTGTCAGTCGATGACCGGATCTTCGGCGTGTTAGGCTGGACCTTTGTGGTCTCGGGCGGGGCGCTATGCCTGCTTTGGCTTTGCTTCGGTCTGCTGAACAAGGGGCCGGGCCCGGCGCTGGACGGTGTTTTGCGCACCGCGCATCCGTGGCTGAGCCGGGGCATGTACGTTCTATTGGCTTGGGCCGTGATGGCGCTGGCTGCCGGAGCGGTGGAGCGGCCCTTGCCGGGGCCGGAGGTCCGGACCGCCTTGCTGGTGCTGGGGGCGGCGGCGCTCTTTCACGCGATATTCCATCTTTGGCGTCACACGGCCTTGCGGGACGGCGCGCTGCGCCGCATCATCCCGGCCAAATTCCACAAGTACCTGTAGGCATATGCTCGATTCCCCGACCGTTGAACAACAACACCGCTTTCCCTGTGACCAGTGCGGCGCCGATTTCAGGTTTGATCCGCAGGCGGGCAAGCTGATCTGTGATCATTGCGGCAACGAGGCAGAGATGGAGCAGGCAGGCCCCTGGGCCGCGCCGCTGAAAGAGCTGGATTTCGGCGCGGCTATCAAGGGTGAACTGGACGCGTCGGAGATCGAGGAGACCCGCGTCGTGACCTGTCCCAACTGCGCCGCGCAGGTGGAGTTCGACGCGACGGTACATGCCGCCGAGTGCCCGTTCTGCTCAACACCAGTGGTCACGGACACCGGCACGCATCGGCATATCAAGCCGCGCGGCGTCTTGCCGTTCAGGGTGGATGAGCCGGCGGCGCGGGGCGCCATGACCGAGTGGCTGGGCCGATTGTGGTTCGCACCCAACGGGTTGCAGGACTATGCGCGAAAGGGGCGCAGAATGCAGGGCATCTATGTGCCCTATTGGACCTATGATGCCGACACGAAGTCCAGCTATACCGGCGAGCGCGGCACGGTCTATTACGAGACCAAGACGGTCATGCGCGACGGCAAGCGCGAGCAGGTGCAGGTGGCCAAGGTCCGATGGACGCCTGTGCGGGGCCGGGTGGCGCGGTTCTTCGACGATGTGCTGGTGCTGGCCTCGAAAACCTTGCCGAAACGCTACACCGACGCGCTGGAGCCTTGGGAGTTGGGCGAATTGCAGCCCTACAGCCCGGAGTTCCTGGCCGGGTTTCGCGCGGAGGGATATCAGGTGACGCTGGAGGACGGGTTCGTGCAGGCGCGGCAGATCATGGATGCCCGGATTGCGCGAGACGTTCGGTTCGACATCGGTGGTGATCGGCAGCGCATTCATTCGATCGACACGGCGGTCAGCGATGTGACTTTCAAGCACGTCCTGCTGCCCGTCTGGCTGGCGGCCTACAAGTACAGGGGCGAAACCTATCGCTTTGTCGTCAACGGTCGCAACGGCAAGGTGCAGGGCGAGCGGCCCTATTCGGCGATCAAGATCGCGATTGCCGTGGTGATCGGGGTCATCGTGGCGGCAGCGGTGGGTTACGGCGTGGCGATGAGCCAATGAGTGCGGACGGCGACGCCCTGAAGCGGCTGGTGCAGGCCCGCTATTCGTGCCGTGCCTTCAGGCCCGAGCCGGTGGCGGACGCGGTGATCGAGCGGATCGTCGACACGGCGCGACACACCGCGAGTTGGAACAACACGCAGCCTTGGGAACTCCTGGTGACGCGGGGCGCGGAGACGGAGGCGTTCCGGCAGGCCTTGCTGAGCGAGGTGCAGCCGGGAAAGCCGGGGCCTGATATGGACTGGCCAGAAAGCTATCCCGGCGAACTGGGCAAGCGGCGGCGGACCTGTGGCTATGCGCTTTACAACGCGGTTGGCATCGCGCGGGAGGATCGCGAGGCCCGGGCTCGGCAATCGATGCGGAATTTCGAGATGTTCGACGCGCCGCATGTGGCCATCCTGCATATTCCGCAAGTTTTAGGCCCCTATGGCGCGCTGGATGCGGGCGGGTTCCTGACCGCTTTCATGCTGGCGGCAACGGCGGAAGGGCTGGGAACCATCGCACAGGCGGCGGTCGCGGCCTATCCGGGCGTGATCCGGCGACATTTTGGCCTGCCGGAAGACCATGCCATTCTGTGCGCGATTTCCTTCGGCTATGCCGACGAGACGCAGCCGGTCAACCAGTACCGCACCGAGCGCGAAGACGTCGGTGCGATCCTGACATTCAGGGGCTGAGGCCGGACCTTCAGGCGGCGTCGGCCGTGCTCTTTGCGTCGGCCCACTCCCACGGGCGGGTAAATTCGCCAAGGCAATGCGAGATCGCCGCCTCGTCCGCCTCGCCGGTCTTCGACAGGCGGGCCACGAGGCCGCGTTTCTTGTCGTCGATCACCTCGGTCACCTCGGCGTTGATGCCGGCCTCTGCGAGCGCAGCGTTATAGACCCGGGTGATGGCCCGCTTGCGCAGGTCGGGCTTGAACACCTTGCCGACGGCGGTCTTGGGCAGCTCGTCCAGCACCTCGATATATTTCGGGATGGCGGCGCGTTCGTGGACGTGGATCTTGCAGTGCTCGCGCAGGGCCTCGGCGTCGACGGAGCCGCCGTCGACCAGTTCCACATAGGCGCAGGGCAGTTCGCCTGAATGCGCGTCGGGCTGGCCGATGGCACCGGCGCCCGCGACCTCGGCATGGGCCATAAGCGCCTCTTCGATATCGGCGGGGTCGATATTGTGCCCGCCGCGAATAATCAGGTCCTTGGCGCGGCCGGTGATCCAGAGGTAGCCGTCGCCGTCGATCCGACCGAGGTCGCCAGTGCGCAGGTAGACCTCGTGATGGTATAGGTCCTTGTTCTTGGCGGCTTCGGTATAGGTGTTGCCAGCAAAGACGCCCGGGTTGGCGATGCAGATCTCGCCCACCTCGTCAGGGCCGCATTCGGCGCCGTCGGTCTTGTAGATCTTGACGTCGGTGTAGGGCAGGGGCACGCCGACGCTGCCGACCTTCTTCTCGCCCGTGGGCGGGTTGCACGACACAAGACAGGTCGCCTCGGTCAGGCCGTAGCCCTCGATCACGGTCATGCCGGTGGCGGATTCGAAGCGCTTGAACAGTTCCAGCGGCATGGGGGCCGAGCCGGAGAAGGCGTTCTTCACCTTGGAAATGTCGGCATTCACCTTGCGCTGCATCAGCGCGGCGGTGGCGGTGGGCACGGTGATCACGAAGGTCGTGCCCCAGCGTTCCAGCAGTTTCCAGAAATTGTCGAACACGCCGTCGCCGCGATATCCGGCGGGGGTGGGAAAGACCACATGTGCGCCGGACTTGATCATCGCCATCAGGATGACGTGGCAGGCGAAAACGTGAAACAGCGGCAAAGGGCACATGATGCTGTCCTGCTCGTCAAACAGCAGGCGATGGCCGAGCCAGCCGTTATACACCATCCCGGAATACTTGTGCTGGGCAACCTTGGGCATGCCGGTGGTGCCGCCGGTGTGGAAATAGGCGGCGACGCGGTCGGCCTGTTTGTCCTCGAACGACAGCGTCTTGGGGTGCTTGCGCGCCTCGGCGTTGAAGTTCTTGACGTCGGCGTGATGATTGTCCGGGTTCTTGGGGCGGATCAGTGGGACGATCCAGCTTTTCGGGGGCGTCAGGTAGCTGACAAGGTCGACTTCAAGGACCGTGTGCACACGGGGCGCGTTGCGCACGGCTTCGGCCATTTTCTGGGCCACGTCGGTTTTCGGGAATGACCGCAGGGTCACGACGACGCGGGCGTCGGTTTCGCGCAGGATGGCGCCGAGCTGTTCGGGCTCGAGCAGCGGGTTGATCGGGTTGGCGATGCCCGCGACCATTGCGCCGATCGTGGCGATGGCAGTCTCAAGGCAGTTGGGCATGACGAGCGCGATCACGTCATCCTCGGCAATCTTCAGGCTGCGGAAGAGGTTTGCAGCCTGGCAGACACGCCCATGAAATTCGGACCAGGTTAGCGTCTGTGCCTTGTCGGTGGGCCCCGACAGAAGCTGATAACTGACGGCGGGGCGATCCGGGAAGGCGGCCGCGGTATCGGCCAGCATCTGGTGCACCGTCTTGGGCAGGTCGCGCGCCTCCCACGGCATTTCGTCCTGGATACCGATCACGTCCTGACGTGTGGAAAATGTCATGTTGTCTCCTCCCGCGGCGCGTCGTCATGCGCCCTATTCTCCCGTCAGGGCAGCATGATCACGAATTGCGGGGCGTGCAAGTTTTACGCTGCGTTTTCTTGCCGCTCCCCGGGTCGCCGAAAACGTCTCTTGACTCTTTTAGTCGGAAAATTCATCAATTGCTTACAAATTCACTCGGAAAAAGAAAGGCTTTTTCTTGATGGCTCATCTGACCTCTCGTTCTCTCGTTGCCGCGCTGGCGCTGACCGGTGTGGCTGTGCCTGCCGTCGCGCAGGAGGTGAACGTGTATTCCTCGCGTCACTACGACACCGACGAAGCGCTCTATGAGGCGTTCACCGAGGAAACCGGCATCACCGTGAACCGGATCGAGGCCGATGCGGACGAACTGATCGCGCGGCTGGAAGCGGAAGGCGAGAACAGCCCCGCCGACGTGCTGATCACCGTGGATGCGGGCCGCATGGCCCGGGCCGAGGAGCTGGACCTTCTGGCGGCCTACGAGTCGCAGACCATCGAGGACCGCATCCCCGACCACCTCGAGCACCCCGAGAATCTTTGGTACGGGATCGCGCAGCGCGCGCGGATCATCTATTATGACAAGGAAAAGGTGGAGAACCCGCCGCAGACCTACGAAGAGCTGGCCGATCCCGCGTGGGAAGGCAAGATCTGCATCCGGTCGTCCTCGAACATCTACAACCAGTCGCTGATGGCCTCGATCATCGAAACCCACGGCGAGGAAGCGGCCAAGGAATGGGCGCAGGGCATCGTCAACAACATGGCGCGGGACCCGCAGGGCGGCGACACCGACCAGCTGCGCGGAATTGTTTCGGGCGAGTGTGAAGTGGCGGTCGGCAACCACTATTACTTCGTGCGCGGCTTCGAATCCGACGTCGAGGGCCTGAGCGACGATATCGACAAGATCGGCTGGGTCTGGCCGAACCAGGACGGGCGCGGCACCCACGTCAACCTGTCCACCGCAGCCATGTTGAAGACGGCGCCGAACCCGGACAACGCCGTGAAGCTGATGGAATATTTCACCAGCGACACCGCGCAGACCAACCTTGCGACGGGCAACCACGAATACCCCGCCGTCGAGGACGCGCCCGGCACGGCGACCACCGAGCGCCTGGGTGAATTCAAGGCGGACGAGACCACGCCCACCGCGGCGTTCAGCCGGAATGCGTCCAAGGCGCAGGAACTGTTCAACGCGGTCGGCTGGGACTAAGAAATTCGAGCAGGCATGTCACGCGGCGTCCCCAATCGGGGGCGCCATTTTCGTTTGCTGGAACGTCCACTGAGGTTTCGGAGTATGCTCGGTTAAGAGCCGCGCGTCAGCCCCTTGCGCGGCTGCCCCGTCCGGCCTGATCCGGACGAGGCGTTTTGGTCAGCTCACGTCCTTGTAGCTGACTTCCTTTTCGTCCTCACCGAGTTTTGCACGGCGGGTCAGCAGACGGTTGAGGGCGTTGATGTAGGCCTTGGCACTCGCGACCACGGTGTCGGTGTCGGCGGACTGCCCCGTGGCGATGTTGCCGCCTTCCTCCAGCCGGACGGAGACGGTCGCCTGTGCATCGGTGCCCTCGGTCACGGCGTGGACCTGATAGAGCGACAGGTGCGCGTCATTGGGGTGCAACTCGCGCACGGCCTTGAAGGTGGCGTCGACGGGGCCGTCACCTTGTTGCGTCGCGGATTTCTCCTCGCCGTCGATGGTCATGACCATTTCGGCCTCGGCCTGGCCGCCGGTGCCGCAGACCACGCGCAGGGATTTCAGAACGAGGCGGTCATTCTCGGCATCCTCGCCGGCGGCGACCAGCGCGATCAGGTCCTCGTCGAACACCTCTTTCTTGCGATCGGCCAGTTCCTTGAACCGCACGAAAACGTCGCCAAGCTGGTTCTCGGCCAAGTCGATCCCAAGGTTCTTGAGCTTCGAGCGCAGGGCGGCGCGGCCGGAATGCTTGCCCATGACGATATTGGTTTCGGTCAGGCCAACATCCTCGGGGCGCATGATCTCGAACGTCTCGGCGTTCTTGAGCATGCCGTCCTGGTGGATGCCGGATTCGTGGGCAAAGGCGTTCTTGCCGACGATGGCCTTGTTGGGCTGCACCTGGAAACCCGACACGGTGGCGACCCGGCGCGACAGGTGCATGATCTTGGTGGAGTCGATGCGGGTGTGATAGGGGATGATGTCGTTGCGGACCTTCATCGCCATCACCACTTCTTCCAGCGCGGTGTTGCCGGCGCGTTCACCCAACCCGTTGATCGTGCACTCGATTTGCCGCGCGCCGCCTTCGACGGCGGCCAGCGAGTTGGCCGTGGCCATGCCGAGGTCGTTGTGGCAGTGGGTGGCAAAAACCACGTCGTCGGCGCCGGGCACCTCGGCGATCAGGCGGCGGATGAGGTCGGCACTTTCGACCGGCGCGGTGTAGCCCACGGTATCGGGGATATTGATCGTGGTGGCCCCGGCCTTGATCGCGATCTCGACCACACGGGCAAGGTAATCCCATTCCGTCCGCGTGGCATCCATCGGGGACCACTGCACGTTGTCGCAGAGATTGCGGGCGTGCGTCACCGTTTCGTGGATGCGCTCGGCCATTTCGTCCTTGGTCAGGTTCGGGATGGCGCGGTGCAGGGGCGAGGTGCCGATGAAGGTATGTATGCGCGGCTGGGCGGCGTGCTTTACCGCATCCCAGCAGCGATCGATATCCTTGAGATTGGCGCGCGCGAGCCCGCAGATCACGCTGTCCTTGGAGTTCTTGGCGATCTCGGAAACGGCCCTGAAGTCGCCCTCGGACGCGATGGGGAAGCCCGCCTCGATAATGTCGACGCCCATCTCGTCCAGCAGGCCGGCGATCTCCAACTTTTCGGCATGGGTCATGGTGGCGCCGGGGGATTGTTCGCCGTCGCGCAAGGTGGTGTCGAAGATCACCACGCGGTTATGTTCGGAATTGGTCATGTCATGTCTCGTGTTTTGGTCCTAAGCCTGTGGCGCGAAAGGCTACTCCTCTGAGCGGTCGCGCCGGATCAGGGCACGCTCAGAGGCGGCTTAGGAGCAGACGCGCGGAAAGGCAAGCCGCCGTGGCGGGGCTTGCGGGGCCGGAGATATGGCAGCGCGTAGACATAAGCAGAGCATAAGGACGATGGGTGGCTTTGAAAACCCCCGATCTGGCGACGATTTTCGTCTTGAAGCAGGTCGGTGGCCCGCTAGCTCTTGGCGACATGAAAGAAGCATTGGTGATAGGCGCCTCTGGCGGAATCGGGTCCGCGCTTGTGGCGGCGTTGGAAGAGCGCGAGGTGCGGGTGACCGGGCTGTCACGATCCGGCGACGGTTTGGATGTGACGGATGAGGCGTCGGTCGAGGCGCATCTGGGGGCGCTGGAGGGCGAATTCGACCTTGTTTTCGTGGCCACAGGCGCGTTGGAGTTGGACGGACGCGGGCCCGAGAAGTCATTGAAAGAATTGAGCGCCGAGGCGATGGAGGCGCAGTTTCGGGTGAATTGCGTGGGACCATCCTTGGTGTTGAAGCACGCGGTGCGGCTGCTGCCGCGTGACCGTGAATGCCGGTTTGCCGCCCTGTCGGCGCGGGTGGGGTCGATCGGAGATAACGGTCTTGGCGGGTGGTACAGCTACCGCACGGCCAAGGCGGCGGTGAACCAGATGATCCATGGTGCGGCGATCGAAATGAGCCGCACGCACAGGCAGTCGATCTGCGTGGCGCTGCATCCCGGAACGGTGGAGACGCCGCTGACCGAAAAGTTCGCGGGCGGGCACAAGACGGTTACCCCTCAGGACGCGGCGCAGAACCTTCTGGATGTACTGTCGGCCCTAACGCCCGAGAAGACCGGGCAATTCTTTGATTGGGCAGGGGAGCGGGTGCCGTGGTGAGGCGGCAGATCCTCGTGCTGGGGGACCAGCTGAGCAAGAACCTGTCGGCGCTGCGCGAGGCGGACAAGGCGAGCGACCTCGTGGTGATGGCCGAAGTGGCGGACGAGGCCAGTTACGTGGGCCACCATCCAAAGAAAATCGCGCTGATCTTCTCGGCGATGCGCCATTTTGCGCAGGAATTACAAGAGAGTGGCTGGCAGGTCGCCTATTCGCGGTTGGATGATGCGGATACGTCGAAATCCATCGTCGGCGAGCTGATGCGGCGCGGACAGGAGCATGACACGAGCGAGGTGATCGCGACCCAACCCGGGGAGTGGCGGTTGATCGAGGCGCTGGAGAATGCGCCGCTGACGGTGACGGTGCTGCCGGATGATCGGTTCGTGGCCTCGCTCGATGAGTTCAACACATGGGCCGAGGGGCGCAAGTCGTTGAGGATGGAGTACTTCTATCGCGAGATGCGCCGCAAGACCGGGCTGATGATGGACGGCGATGAACCGGCGGGCGAGAAATGGAATTACGACCACGAGAACCGCAAACCGGCCTCGGGCGACATGCTGCGCTCGAAACCTATGGCGTTTACGCCGGATGACATCACGGACGAGGTTCTGGACCTCGTCGAGAAGAAATTTGGAAACAATTTCGGGGCTTTGCGGCCGTTCACGTCTGCGGTGACGCGTGGCCAGGCGCTGCGGGCGCTGGATCATTTCGCCAAGAACCTTCTGGACTGTTTCGGGGATTACCAGGACGCGATGCTGCAGGACGACCGGTTCCTGCATCACTCGCTGTTATCTCAGTATTTGAACATCGGATTGCTGGATCCTGTGGAAATCTGCACCCGTGTGGAAGAAGAATGGAAAGCCGGGAACGTGCCGATCAATGCTGCCGAGGGCTTTATCCGGCAGATAATAGGCTGGCGGGAATACGTGCGGGGGATCTATTTTCGGGAAGGTCCGGACTATGTCACGCGCAATGCGCTGGGGCACAAGAGGGACTTGCCGTGGATGTATTGGGGGGGTGAAACGCATATGAACTGCGTCGCCCATGCCGTTGATCAGACACGGGAATTGGCCTATGCGCATCACATTCAGAGATTGATGGTGACGGGCAATTTCGCCCTTCTGGCGGGGGTGGATCCGCATCAAGTGCACGAGTGGTACCTGGCGGTTTACCATGATGCCTATGAATGGGTGGAGGCGCCCAACGTGATCGGGATGAGCCAGTTTGCCGATGACGGGATCATCGCGTCGAAGCCGTATGTGAGTTCGGGCAATTACATCGACAAGATGTCGGATTACTGTGGCTCCTGCGCCTATTCGGTGAAGGAAAAGACCGGCGAAAAGGCGTGTCCTTTCAACTTGTTGTATTGGGATTTCCTCGTGCGGCACCGGGAGAAGTTCGCCAGAAACCCGCGGATGGGGCAGATGTATGCCACGTGGGACCGGATGAAGGACGACCGCAAGGAGGCGGTTCTGGACGGGGCGAAACGCATCCTGGACAGGCTGGATGCGGGCGAAATCGTGTAAGGGTGCGACTCGAAGGTTAACGGCGCGGAAATCGGCGGATTCGGAACGTCGGTATTGCGTCGGTATCCGGGTGGTATGGCGACGGTGCGGTTTCTAGCGTTTTGCCGGGTTAACGGGGCGTGCGGAGTCGACGTTTGATTAACCGGGGCGCGCGTGGGTTTTCACCCACCCTACGAGGTCCCGGATCAGGTCCGGGACGGGCGGAGCGCGTGATTAGTTGCTTTCTTCGGTGGTCGCGTCGTCGGTCGTCTCGGCTTCGGCCTCCGTCTCGCCCTCGGCCGCGGTTCCGCTTTCGGCCTCGGTCGAGGTTCCCGCCGTGTCGCCGGTGTCAGATGTCTCCGCGCCGGTCTCTGCGCCGGAGGCCCCGGATGTGTCCTCGGGGACGGCCGGGGTCTCTTCCTCGGTGACCACGGTCGTCTGCTCGGCGAGAGCGCCGTCGGACCATTCGCCGGATGCCTCTTCGCCCGTGGCGTAGCGCATGGTGCCGGTGCCCTGCCGCTTGCCGTTCTCGAACGTGCCCTCATAGACGTCGCCGTTGGTGTAGGTCGCGACCCCTTGGCCCGAGATTTCGCCGTTCTGCCACTGACCGTCATAGACGAAGCCATCGGGCATCGTGATCTTTCCCTGGCCGTGGCGCTGGCCGTCGACGAACTCGCCTTCGTAGACCGTGCCGTCGGCATAGGTGGCCGTGCCTTGCCCGTGCCGCTGTCCATCCTGCCACGCGCCCTCGTAGCGGTAGCCGTCGGGATAGGTCATCACGCCCTGGCCGTGGTTCTTGGCGTTCTGGAATTCGCCCTCGTAGACGAGGCCGTTGGGATAGGTTGCCTTGCCCGTACCGTCGATCACGCCGCCGGACCACTCGCCCTCATACGTGGAGCCGTCGGGGTAGGTGACCTTGCCCTCGCCGTTGGCCAGATCGTCGCGGAACTGGCCTTCGTAGACCGAGCCGTCGGGATAGGTGACGGTGCCCTGGCCCGAGATCTTGCCCGCGACCCAGGACCCTTCGTAGCGGTAGCCGTCGGAGCCGGTGAAGGTGCCCTGTCCGTGGCGGCTGTCATCGGCAAACTCGCCTTCGTAGACATCGCCGTTGTTGTAGACCACGCGCCCCTGACCCTCGCGCCGGCCCGCCACAAGCTCGCCCTCGTAGACGTCGCCATTGGGCTGGGTCAGTTTGCCGGTGCCGTTGATCTGACCCTCGGCCCAGGTGCCTTCGTAGATCAGCCCGTCGGGCATGGTGAGCGTGCCTTCGCCGTCGCGGGCGCCGCGCTTGACCTGGCCTTCGTAGACCGCGCCGTCGGGATAGGTGATCGTCGCCATGCCTTCCTTGACGCCGTTCACCCAGTCGCCGTCGTAGATATAGCCGCCGGGGCTTTCCATTTTGCCCCGGCCGTGATGCTGGGCGTTGCGAAAGCCGCCCTGGTAGCGCACGCCGTTGGCATAGACCGCGACGCCCTCGCCGTTGATCTTGCCGTCCTCCCACGTGCCCTCGTAGGTGCCGCCGTCGGAGAAGGTGATCTTGCCCACGCCCTCGGGCTTGCCCTTGGCGAACTCGCCCTCGTAGACCGATCCGTTGGGAAAGCGCGCGGTGCCGGTGCCGCGGATCTCGCCATCGACCCATTCGCCGGAATATTCATAGCCATTGGGAAGCGTATATGTGCCGGTCCCGTGCTGAAGGCCGTTGCGGAACGTGCCCTCGTAGATGCCGCCGTCGTCATACTGCTTGGTCTGGACTTCGCCATCCTGCGACAGGGCGGGACCGGCCAGCCCAAGCATCGCGGCGAGGACGATAGATGTGACGGTTCTGCTTTGCATGTCGGCCCACTCACCCCGGTTCTGCGACAACCCCCCAATGGGTCCAAGAGAACGTAATTGACCCGGGCAGGGCTGACAACGGCTTTTCCCGGTTTCGGCTTTCCCTCGCGCGTCCATCTGCTAAATCACGGGGGAAGTGGGAATTGCGAGGGTTTCGAGGGCGTATGGCGGATCGGTTTCGCGTGACATTGGCACAGCTGAACGCCACGGTGGGCGACCTTGACGGGAACGCGGACCTGGCGCGCAAGGCCTGGGAGGCCGGGAAGGCCGCCGAGGCCGACCTTGTGGCGCTGCCCGAGATGTTCATCACCGGGTACAACACGCAGGACCTGGTGATGAAGCCGGTGTTTCACCAGGCGGCGATCGCGAAGATCGAGGAGCTGGCGAAGGACTGTGCGGTGGGGCCGGCGCTGGCCATTGGAGGCCCGGCGCTGGAAGGCGCGGAGCTGTACAACGCCTATTACATCCTGAAGGGCGGCAGCATCACCGCCTGCGTGCTGAAGCATCACCTGCCGAACGAGACGGTGTTCGACGAAGTACGGCTTTATGCGTCGGGCGACGTGATGGGGCCATATGCCGTGGGTAATGTGCGCATCGGCTCGCCCATTTGCGAGGACAGCTGGCACGAGGACGTGCCCGAGACGCTGGCCGAGACGGGGGCGGAGTTTCTGCTGGTGCCGAACGGCTCGCCCTATTACCGCGGCAAGCTGGCGCATCGGCACCAGTTGATGGTGTCCCGCGTGGTCGAGACGGGGCTGCCGCTGATCTACCTCAACCTGGTGGGGGCGCAAGACGACCAGGTGTTCGACGGCGGCACCTTTGCGCTGAACCCCGGCGGCAAGCTGGCGGTGCAGATGCCGCTGATGGAAGAGGACATCGCGCATATCGACCTCGTGCGCGGGGACGACGGCTGGCAGATCGAGAAGACCGACCTGGCGCATATCCCCGACACGCTGGAGAGCGATTATCACGCGATGGTGCTGAGCTTGCGCGATTACATGCGCAAGACGGGGTTCGGGAAAGTGCTGCTGGGCCTGTCGGGCGGCGTGGACAGTGCGATCGTCGCGACCATCGCGGTGGATGCGCTGGGGGCCGAGAATGTGCGCTGCGTGATGCTGCCGTCGGAATATACCTCGCAGGCGTCTTTGGACGATGCCAAGGCGTGTGCGAACGCGCTGGGTGCGCGGTATGATTTCGTGCCCATCGCCGAAGGGCGCGCGGCGATCACGAACACGCTGGCGCCCTTGTTCGAGGGCACCGAGCCGGGGATCACGGAGGAAAACATCCAGTCGCGGCTGCGCGGCCTGTTGTTGATGGCGCTGAGCAACAAGTTCGGGGAGATGCTGTTGACCACCGGCAACAAGTCCGAGGTGGCGGTGGGCTATGCCACGATCTATGGCGACATGGCGGGCGGGTACAACCCGATCAAGGATCTGTACAAGACGCGGGTGTTCGAGATCTGCAAGTGGCGGAACGCCAATCACCGCGAGTGGATGATGGGGCCCGAGGGCGAAGTGATCCCGGTCAACATCATCGAGAAGCCGCCCAGTGCGGAGTTGCGCGAGGACCAGAAGGACAGTGACAGCCTGCCGGATTACCCGGTGCTGGACGGTATCTTGCAGATCCTTGTGGACGAGGACGGCTCGATCGAGGATTGCGTCAAGGCGGGGTATGACCGCGCGGACGCGGTGCGGGTGGAGCATCTGATCTACATCAGCGAATACAAGCGCTTCCAGTCCGCCCCCGGCACGCGGTTGTCGAAACACGCGTTCTGGCTGGATCGGCGCTATCCCATCGTGAACCGGTGGCGGGACGGGGGTTAGGCCCGCCGGTTTTGCATGGCCGGGAGGTGTCTGTTACGATCCAGAAATATTATTTTCAGGAGGTTGATATGACACGCTTTTTTACCGCAATTGCCGCGATGATGCTGGCCGTGCCGGCGGGGGCGGCGGAGCTGAACGACGAGTACGAGGCCATAGGGACGATGACCGTCACGCTGGATGGCGAGGTTATGGAACTGGTCATTGCCTATGACATCGAAGACGAGGAAGCCTACGCCGAGCAGAAGATGATCATGGGGTCGTCCCTGTCGGTCAACGCCGTGGGGCAGACGGTCGGCGAGGACGGTTCGCCCGGACGGCCCATGGTGCAGGTGACGCTGCTGGAGCAGGGCGGAGAGATGCGGATGCTGTCGGCGGAGATATACGACGACCAGGGCTATGACGCGCCGTTGGCAATGGGGGCAGACGGCGGTGAAGGAACCTTGACCGCGTTCGAGATGACCGAGGACAACGTGATGACCGCGACGGTCGAGGGGACGTTCCTGCGGCTGACGAACTACATGGACGAGCCGCGCGTGGCCGACGGGGCCGAGCCTGTGGCGGCGACGATCAGTTACGAGGCGGAGCTGGCGCCGCTGGAGTAAGGGCGGCCCGGACTTGGGCCGCGCGCACAGCGTCAGGGTCAGGGGGCCATCGACGTGCGGGGTGGGCTCGAGGCTCTCGGAGTTGAAAGGCAACCACTCTTTATGCCTGGTTGCGCCGCGCGTGCCGCGCATGTGGTTGATGACAGCCGGGTTTCAATCCGGACACACGACATGCTTGCCGTTTGGGTACGGATGAACCGGACACAGGCAGGGTCCGATCCCCTTTGATCGTCGGACGGTTCAACGCTTGGCTCGAGGTGGCCCGACGTCCTCGACAGTAGCAGGTCCTTAAGCCGCCACCGCACTTTTGAAATGACGTGCGGCCCGGTTGTTCTGAGAATCGGTGTTATCGAGGGAAAGGAGACATAACCCCTGTCTGATGCGTCGTCCGAGGAATGGGACGTTCCCGCGCCCGAAGGCGAGGTCAAAACGATCGTTACCAGCTACGAGGTGGCGCAGGACAATATCGAGCGGGAGATCGGTTCGCTCTCCTTCGATATTCACAATCCGGTTTTCCTGGTTTCCTTCCTGACGGTCGTTGCCTTGGTGCTGTTGATCGGTGGCCGGCTTACGGCGTTTCAGGCGACGGTGAACGCCACGGGCATCGTTTTTCCCATCGTTCTGCTGTTCCTGTGCGGGACAGTTTTCAAGGTCTGAGCAGCGCGCCGCGGTCCCGGTGAATTGGCTGGCTGGTTGAAAAATGCCT
Organism: Roseovarius confluentis; assembly: GCF_002917925.1. Taxonomy (GTDB): domain Bacteria; phylum Pseudomonadota; class Alphaproteobacteria; order Rhodobacterales; family Rhodobacteraceae; genus Roseovarius; species Roseovarius confluentis. The sequence goes on from NZ_PPFE01000002.1 coordinate 360,006, forward strand.
AGTGAATTCTGCTTATTGTAGAGAAAAGCCGTTTCGGCGGCACCAGATGATGTGCAGGATATCGCCGGTTCCATCCGCGCAGGCGGTGGCGGGACGGCAGACGGAATCGGTGGGTGATTTCACGCCGATAGTTTTTTCGCCTGTTTAGAATCACTTAGTGGTTCTGGTCGGCGGAGCCTGCCGAAAGCCGCCGATTGTCAGGCCGCGGAATTGATTGAAAATTTGCGCTGTTCTAACCCAGATGACAACGCTCCCACGCCCAAATCGGGACTGCTGGAAAGCAGGAGGAGCAGGTGAGGGTGACCCGTGTACGAGGGGTCCATTCGCCGGTTAACCAGTGGTGTTTTCTTGCGAGTCAACCAGTCATTCCGAGTGGGGCCTGCGTGCCCAAAGTTTACCTATCGAAAACGGCAAGCTCTTAACAAGGAAGACAAAAATGGACTTCTCGCAACTGGTCGCCCTTTTCAGTTCCGATCCGCAGGCAACGGTGCGTACCGGGCTCAGGTTCGTTCACTTCATCGGCTTGGCATTGGGCCTGGGTGGTGCGATCCTGCTCGATCTCATGATGTTACGGTTCTTCGTCAGGGGCAGGATCATCAAGGAAACATCAGACATCTTCGAGTTCGCATCAAAGATCGTCAGCGCGGGGCTGTTCGTGCTGTGGATCACGGGCGTCGGGTTCCTGTTCCTATATGCCCTGACGAACCCCGAACTGCTGATGAACCCCAAGGTTCACGCCAAGCTGATGATCGTCACGATCCTGACGGTGAACGGCTTTTTCATCCACACGATCATCCTGCCGGGCGTCAAGCGGCAGATCGGCAAATCCCTGTTCACCGATATCAGTCCGCTGAAGCGGACAGTCTTCGTGACATCCGGGGCCATCTCGGCGGTGTCGTGGTTCCTTCCGGTGGCGCTGGGCGCCTTCCCGCAGCTGAACAACAACGTGCCGGTGATGGTGATCCTGACGGCCTACCTGCTGCTGATCGCCACCGCGGCGGTGCTGATGCACGGCGTGGTCTACATGCTGCACAAATCCGAATCCGAATCCGAGCCGGCGCCGGTCTTCCGTCTGCGTAACCCTGTGCGCAACCCTGTCTGAGCCAAGGAGGCCGGATGAGCCGGGAGGCAGAGGCATACTGCCGGTTGCAAGAAAAACGGGGGCCAATTGGCCCCCGTTTCCCGTCCCCCGTCGACTGGCTTATTTCTGCAGTTCGGTCCAGATCGCGGTGTAGAATTCCTGCGCCTCGGCGGGGCAGGCGGTGGTGAAGCGGCCCGCGGCCTTCAGCTCTTCGGGCACGACGATCTCGGGTGCGGTCTTCATGTCCTCGGGCATGAATTCCTCGGAGCCGTCGATGCCGTTGGCGTAGCGCGCAAAGGCCGACAGCATGGCCGCGTTTTCCGGCTCCATGATGAAATTCAGGAAAAGCTTGGCGTTTTCCACGTTCTGCGCGTCCGACAGGATTGCGGCGCTGTCCATCCAGACCGGGTAGCCCTCTTTGGGGTAGCCATAGGCCACATCTTCGTTGTTGTTGCGGGCGCGGAAGGTCGAGCCGTTCCAGTTGACCGAGGCCATGACGTCGCCGTTCGACAGCTTCTCGGTCATGCCGTAATCCATGCTCATCCACTTGGGCTTGGCCTCGATCAGCACGTCGCGGGCCTTTTTCAGCATTTCCTTGTCGGTGGTGCAGGGCTCGCCGCCGACGTAAAAGAGCGTGAGGTTCATCACGTCCTGCATTTCGGGCACGACGTTGACCTTGCCCACCAGTTCCTCTGGCGGGTCGAGGAAGATGGCGGAGGTGTTGATGTCGCCGTCATAGGCCGATTTGTTCACCGCGACGCCGGTCGTGCCCCATTGCCACGGCACGGAATATTCGCGGTTCGGGTCCCATTCGACGTTCTTCCACTGCTCGGAAATGTTGGCGTAGTTTCCCATCTCGGGGATGCCTGGCTGCATCAAGAGGTCCTTTTCGATATAGACCCCCATGTAGCTGTGGGTGGGCACCACGATGTCGAAGCCGTGGCCGCCGGCCTCGATCTTGGCGAGCGCGGTGGTGTTGCTGTCATAGTCCGTGATCGTGACGTCGATGTCGTATTCCTGTTCGAACTTCTCGATCATCTCGGGGCTGGTGTAGTTGCCCCAGTTGTAGATGTTGAGCGAGCCTTCGGCATGGGCCGCCCCGGCGAGCGCGATGGCCGCCACTGTGCATGTCAGATGTAGTTTCATCGTCTTTCTCCCTGTTGAGGTTTTGCGCGGGTTAGTCCCGCTTGCGGTTCAGTATAAAGAAGGCGGTCAGCAGAAGCACGGTCAGCGCAAGGAGCGCGGTGGAGATCGCGTTGACCTCGGGGGTGATGGCGCGGCGCAGCTGGCCCAGCATGTAGGTGGGCAGGGTGTCCTGCCCGGCGGATTTGACGAACTCGGTGATGATCACGTCATCGAGCGAAATGACGAAGGCCAGCATGGCGCCGGCGGCGATGCCGGGCATCATCAGCGGCAGGGTCACGTGGCGGAAGGTCTGCCAGGGCCGGGCGTAGAGGTCCGAGGCGGCGGTTTCAAGGGCCAGGTCCATGCCTTCGAGCCGGGCGCGGATCGGCAGGTAGGCGAAGGGCACGCAGAAGGCCGAATGCGCGAGGATGAGGTAGGCCAGCCCGGTGTAGCCGGTGGCGACCTTGATCGAGGCGAAGAAGATCAGGAGGGCGACGGCGGTCACGATCTCGGGCACCATCAGGGGCTGGTTGATCATCACGTAAATGAGCGTTTGCCCCTTGAAGCGGCCGCGGCGGGTGGTGCCGAGCGCGGCCATGGTGGCGACGGTGGTGGAGATGAGTGCGGCCGAGACGGCGATCACGAGCGAGCGCACGGTCGCCTCCTGCACCTGGGTGTTGTCCCAGGCCTCGACGTACCAGCGGACGGAGAAGCCGCCCCAGAGCGCCACGGATTCGGAATCGTTGAACGAGTAGATCACCATCGTGACGATCGGCGCGTAGAGCAGCACGAAGGTCGTGAGCGCGATGGCGGTGAAGCCGGGCAGGGTGGTGACGGAGAAGCTCTTGTTCCTAGCCATTGGAGTCATCCCTCGAGGTGACGCGGACATAGGCAAGCAGGGCGACGAGGACGATCATCAGCAGGAGCAGCGAGAGGGCCGCGCCAAGGGGCCAGTTGCGGCCCTGGCCGAACTGAAGCTCGATGAAGTTGCCGACCATCATGTTCTTGCCGCCGCCCAGGATGCGCGGCGTGACGTAGGCGCCCAGCGAGGGCACGAAGACCAGGATCGAGCCCGCGACGATGCCCGGTTTGACGATGGGCAGGATGACCCGGCGCAGCACCTTCATGCGGGTGGCGTAGAGGTCGTAGCCTGCTTCCACGAGGCGGAAATCGAAGCGGTCGATGGCGGCGTAGAGCGGCAACACCATGAGCGGCAGATAGACATAGGCCATGCCGATCAGCACGGCGGTGTCGGTATAGAGGATCTGCAAGGGGTCATCGATGATGCCGAAATTCATCAGGAAGGAATTCAGCAGGCCCTGGTTGCGGACCACTTCCATGATCGCGAAGGTGCGGATCAGCAGGTTTGTCCAGAACGGAATTGTGATCAAAAACAGCCAGAAGCCGCGTTTGTTGGGCGGGCGCGTGGCGATGAACCACGCGGTCGGAAAGCCGATGGCGAAGGCGATGAGCGTGGTCAGCACCGACAGTTTCACCGAGCGCCAGAAGATCGTCAGGTGCGCGTCGGCAAAGGTGACGGTGTCGTCGAAGATGTCCCGCTCGAAGAAGACGCGGAACCACGCCTCGGTCGTGAACTCCCAGACCACGCCGGAATATTCGCCCGGCTCGAGAAAGGCGTAGACCACAACGATCAGCAGCGGCCCGGCGGCGCCCAGGGCCAGCAGGATCAGCGCCGGGATCGAAAGGATCCAGCCGGTGCGTCCGCTGCCATGGGTGGTTCCCGCCATGCTAGTCCTCCAGCACCCGGACCGCGCCGGGGACGAAATCGAAGGCGACGGTCTGGCCTGCGGTCAGGCCGGTGTCGCCAGAGGGCGGGCTTTGCATCCGCGCGACGACCTCGGTGTCGTCGGACATGCGCAGGTGGCAATGGGTGTCGGTGCCGAAATAGACGGTTTCGGCCACGCGGCCCCGAAGCGCGCCGTCGCCGATGCGGACCTGTTCGGGACGCACGGCAAGGCTGACGTGGGCGCCTTGAGAGGCGGCGTCGAGGTTGTCCACGGCGATCACGTCGCCGGTGGGCAGGCGCACGCCGCCCGTCTCGACCGTGCCGGTCAGGACGTTGGTTTCACCGATGAAATCGGCGACGAAGCGATTGACGGGCTTGTTGTAGATCTCACGCGGGCCGCCGATTTGGAGGATCACGCCGTCGCGCATGACGCCGATGCGGTCGGACATTGTCAGCGCCTCTTCCTGGTCGTGGGTGACGAAGACGAAGGTGATGCCGGTCTCGGTTTGCAGGCGCTTGAGTTCCAGCTGCATTTCCTTGCGCAGCTTGAGGTCGAGCGCGGAAAGCGGCTCGTCCAGCAAGAGCACCTCGGGCGCGGGGGCAAGGGCGCGGGCCAGTGCCACGCGCTGTTGCTGGCCGCCGGAGAGTTGCTGGGGTTTGCGGTCTGCGAAGGCCTCCAGCTTGACCAGGGCCAGCATCTCGGCCACGCGGGCGTCGACCTGTGCCTTGGGCGTGCCCTGCATGGTCAGGCCGAAGCCGATATTGTCGGCAACGCTGAGATGCGGGAAGAGTGCGTAGCTTTGGAAGACCGTGTTCACGGGACGGTCGTAGGGGGCCATCGTGCTGATGTCCCGCGCGCCCAGCAGGATCATCCCGGATGTGGGCGATTCGAACCCGGCGATCAGGCGCAGAAGGGTGGTCTTGCCACAGCCCGAGGGGCCCAGAAGCGTGAAGAATTCGCCCTTGTTGATCACAAGGGAAACATCGTTGAGGGCGCGGACCTTCTTGTCGCCGGCACCGTATTCCTTGCGGGCCGATCGGGCCTCGACCGCGGCTTCGGTCATGCGTTGTCCCCCATGTTCATGACCTTAGTGTTTCCCGACAAGGCCACGACATTCAAGTATTTTCAGGTGTCGATACCGGGCAATGCCGGAATTTGATCAAACCATGGGCGGGCGCGTTCCAGATCGGCGCAGAGAGACATGAGCGCGGTGTCGGCCCCGAACCGGGCGGCGAGGTGGATGCCGATGGGCAGGCCGTCGGCGCCGCGGCAGAGCGGCAGGGAGACGGCGGGCTGGCCGGTGGCGTTGAAGGCCGCGGTATAGGGGGAGTAGGCGAAGATGCCATCCTCGCCCATGCGGTAGGCCACGTAATCCTCGGTGTCGTGGGCGAAGCGGCCGATGGCGGCCGGTGGCTCGGCCATGGTGGGGGTCAGCAGGATGTCGTGATCCTCGAAGAACGCGGCCATCTGGCGGCCATAGGCGTGCACGGTCTCCACGGCATCGAGGTAATCGGTGCCGCTGACGGTCTTGGCGTAGTCCACGGCGCCGCGGGCGACGCCTTCGAGATCGCCCAGGCGCAGGTCGCGGCCCCGTTTGGCCAGCGCCCGCCGCACCCAGGAGGCCGTGCCGCAGGCGACGATCTTGGTCCAGGCGTGCATCATGCCTGTCGTGTCGGCGGTGGGGCGGGCCGGGGTCACGTGGTGGCCCATCTCCTGCAGCAGGGCGGCGGCGTCCTGCACGGCGGCCTGGCAGTCGGGGTGGATGGCGTCGCCGGTGAGGGTGGTGTCGCAAAGGGCGATACGCAGGGGGCCGTTGGGCCGGTCGAGCGACTCGATGAAGGTGCAGGGCATCGGGGGCGCGACGTAGGGCGCGCCGAGGTCGGGGCCGCAGACGATATCGAGCAAGAGCGCCGTGTCGCGGACCGAGCGGGTGAGAAAGCCCTCGATCGCCATTCCCGCCCAGCCTTCCCCGGCATAGGGCCCGTCGGGGACCATGGCGCGGGTGGGCTTGAACCCGACGAGGCCGCAATTGGACGCCGGGATGCGGATCGAGCCGCCGCCGTCGCTGCCATGCGCGCCGGGGACGATGCCTGCCGCCACCGCCGCGCCCGAGCCGCCGGACGAGCCGCCGGGGGTGCGGGAGCTGTCCCAGGGGTTGCGGGTGGGGCCGCCATAGACCGCCGCCTCGGTCGCCGCGCCCACGCCGCCCTCGGGCGCGGCAGTGCGGCCGAAAGTAACGAGGCCCGACGATTCCAGCCGGTCGTAGATGGTGGAATTCATCTTGTAGCTGGTGTTGGCCAGAAGGCGGGAGCCGAGCGAGGCGGGATGCTGGGTGGATTCCGCGCCCATGTCCTTGAGCAGGAAAGGCACGCCGGTGAGCGGGCCCTTGGGCAGGCCGTCGGCGATCATCTGGCGGGCGGTGTCGGAATAGTCGTGCACCACGGCGTTGAGCGCGGGGTTCACGGCGTGCATCCGGGCAAGGGCGGTGTCGAGGAGGTCGTCTGGCGTGACCTCGCCCTTGGCGACGAGGCCGGCGAGGGAGGTCATGTCGTGGGAGCGGTAATCTTGCATGGGGTCAGAATGCACGGGGCGTGCGGGGGTGCAAGGGGATGTTGTGGGAGAGGTAGAGGTCCCGGGTCAGGCCCGGGACGGGGTTTGCTATTCCCACCAGCGGTCGATGCTGGCGATGTCGTCGTCGGACCAGCCGAAATGGTGGGCGAACTCGTGGACCGTCACATGGGCCACCAGATCGGCCAGGTCCACGTCGCCACGGTCGCGCCATTCCGCCAGGATGGGTTCGCGGAACAGCCAGACGATATCGGGGCCGGTGGGCTGGTCGAAAACCGACTTTTCCGTCATCGGGATGCCGTCATAGAGCCCCGTCAGCTCGGCTGGGTCGGTCATGTCGAGGCTGTCGAGCATCTCGTGATCCGGCCAGTCGGCGACGTGGATGGCGACGGCCCGCGCGGCCTCGGCAAAGGCCTGCGGAAAGCCCGCCACGGTGCGGCGGGCCACATCTTCCATCCAGTCGAGAGAGGTGTCGGGCGCGGGCATGGTCAGGATTTATGCTGCGCGCCCGAGAGGCGCAAGCGATCAGAGCCGCAGCTGGTAGGAGCTGGGCACGTAGGCGTAGCCGCTGTCCGATTTCTCGACGAAGCCGGTGGCGGGCCAGGGCATGTGATAGCCGACGAAGGGCATCTTCTCGGTGGCCAGCATGTCGAGGATCGTCTTGCGGGTCTGGGCGGCGGCGGATTTGTCCATGTCGAACTTCACCTCCCAGTCGGGATGGGCGAGGGACCAGACGTAATGATTGGCGAAATCGGCGGCGATCATCAGGCTTTCGCCTTCGCTTTCGATCAGGTGGACCATGTGGCCGGGCGTGTGGCCGAAGGCGGCCATGGCGGTATGGCCGGAAAAGCCCGCGTCGCCGTCGCCGATCATGCTGAACTGCTCGGCCAGCGGGCGGACCTTGGCCTCGAAGTTCTCGTCGCCGGCGGCGGCCCAGTGGTCGAACTCGGCCGATCCGGTGACGTAGGCGGCATTGGCGAAGGTGGGCGTGTCGCCGTTCATCAGCCCGCCGATATGGTCGCCGTGCATGTGGGTGATGACGACCGTGTCGATCATGTCGGTGCTGTAGCCCGCGGCCTCGAGCGCCGCGGTGGTGCCCTCGGCATTCAGGCCGGTGTCGAAGAGTACCAGCTCGGACCCGGTGTTGACCACGGTGGGGGTGAAGAAGAACTGCGCCTGATCGGTCGGAATCATCGCGGCTTCGGAGACGGCGTTGAACTCTTCTTCCTCGACATTCAGGCCGAAGATCGTGTGCGGATCGGGGCGGGTGGCCTCGCCTGCCAGCAGGGTCGTCACCTCGAACGCGCCCAGTTTGAACCGGCGGAAGGGGGGCGTGGCGGCGCCGAGCATGGGCGCGGTCGCCCAGGCGGGCAGGGCGGGCGCGGCGGAGAGGGCGGTGGCCGAGGCGATAAAGCCGCGGCGGGAAAGGCGGGTGGACATGTGAAACCTCCTGTTGTTGTCGCGCGAGAGGATAGGGCGCTGCGGGCGAAAGTCCCCTGCGACATGCCGCTTTCACGTGAATTTGAGGCGCGGCACCGGCGGCTTGGCGGCGGGCGGGCGGGGGGCTAGGCTTGGGCCATGTGGTCGATCCTGAAGCATCCCGTTTTCGCGCGGCTTTTCGCGGCCCAGGTCGTCGCCCTGCTGGGCACGGGCCTGTTGACCGTGGCGCTGGGCCTTCTGGCCTATGACCTGGCCGGGGGGCGCGCGGGCGTGGTGCTGGGGCTGGCGCTGACGATCAAGATGGTGGCCTATGTGGGCCTGTCGCCGGTGATGCAGGCGGCGGTCGAGGTTCTGCCGCGCCGCGCGGTGCTGGTGGGCGCGGACATGGTGCGCGCGGGCATTGCCCTGTGCCTGCCCTTCGTGAGCGAGGTGTGGCAGATCTACGTGCTGATCTTCGCGTTGCAGGCGGCGTCGGCCACGTTCACCCCGGCCTTTCAGGCGACCCTGCCCGACGTGTTGCCGGACGAGGGGAACTATACGCGCGCGCTGTCGCTGTCACGGCTGGCCTATGACATCGAGAACCTTGCGAGCCCGGCGCTGGCGGGGCTGCTTCTGACGGTAATGAGTTACAACTGGCTGTTCCTGGGTACGGTGGCGGGATTCTGTGCCTCGGCGCTGCTGATCCTGGGCGCAGCCGTGCCGCCGGTGGGCGCGGGGGTGGGGCAAAGACCGTTTCGCGAGCGGGTGACGCGGGGGATACGGATCTACCTGGCGACGCCGCGCCTGCGGGGATTGCTGGCCCTGAATTTCCTGGCGGCGGCGAGCGGGGCCTTCGTGCTGGTCAACACGGTGGTGCTGGTGCGGGGCAGCTATGGCGGGTCCGAGACCGACCTGGCGGTGGCGATGGGCTGTTTCGGGGCCGGGTCGATGGCGACGGCGCTGGCCCTGCCGCGCCTTCTGGACCGGGTGGAGGACCGGCCCGTCATGATGGCCGCCGCACTGGCGCTGGTGGCGCTGAGCCTGGTGCTGGCGGCCGGGCTGACGCTGGGCATGGGATGGGGCGCGATGCTGGCGGGCTGGGCCGGGATCGGGGCGCTATGGGCCGCGATCCTGACACCCTCGGGGCGGCTGTTGCGGCGCTCGGCCCATGCCGGGGACCGCCCGGCGATCTTCGCGGCGCAGTTCGCGCTGAGCCATGCGTGCTGGCTGGTGACCTATCCGCTGGCGGGCTGGGCGGGCGTGACAATCGGGCTGGGGCCGACGCTGGGCCTGCTGACCTTGCTGGGGCTGGGCGCGGTGGCGGTGGCGTGGCGGGTCTGGCCGCGAGACGCCGAGGGGGTGATCACGCATCGGCATCCCGACTTGCCGCCTGATCACCCGCATCTGGAGGCGCACGGACAGGGCGCGCGCCATGCCCACGAGGTGATCATCGACGATACCCATCACCGCTGGCCCACGCACGGCTGATACTGGACAAGCGCCCCCCCTTGTGACATTTGGCGCGGCAACAGGAGACACCCCATGACAACCACCCGTTTCGCGCCGTCCCCCACCGGGTACATCCATATCGGCAACCTGCGCACCGCGCTGATGAACTTCCTGATTGCCCGCAAGGCCGGGGGGACGTTCATCCTGCGGATCGACGACACCGATCCCGAGCGGTCGAAGCAGGAATACGTGGACGCGATCAAGGAAGACCTGGAATGGCTGGGCCTGACCTGGGACCGGGTCGAGCGGCAGTCGGAGCGGCTGGACCGCTATGCGGAGGCCGCCGACACCCTGCGCGGGATGGGGCGGTTCTACGAGGCGTTCGAGACGCCGACCGAGCTGGACCTGAAGCGGAAGAAACAGCTGAACATGGGGCGGCCGCCGGTCTATGACCGGGCCGCGCTGGGGCTGAGCGAGGAACAGAAGGAGGCACTGCGCGCCGAGCGGGGCGATGGCGTCTGGCGGTTCAAGCTGGATCACGAGCGGATCGATTGGGATGACGGCATCCTGGGCGACATTTCCATCGACGCGGCCAGCGTCAGCGACCCGGTGTTGATCCGGGGCGACGGGCAAGTGCTGTATACGCTGGCCTCGGTCGTGGACGACACGGAAATGGGCGTGACGCACGTCGTGCGCGGGTCGGATCACGTGACGAATACCGCGACGCAGATCCAGATCATCGAGGCGCTGGGCGGCAGCGTGCCGCAATTCGCGCATCATTCGCTGCTGACCGGGCCGCAGGGAGAATCGCTGTCGAAACGGCTGGGCACGCTGAGCCTGCGCGATCTGCGGGCGCAAGGCGTGGAGCCGATGGCGCTGTTGTCGCTGATGGCGCGGCTGGGCTCGGCCGATCCGGTGGAATTGCGGACGGACATGGCGGAGTTGATCGAGGGGTTCGACATCTCGCGCTTCGGCTCGGCACCGACGAAGTTCGATGCGAATGACCTGTTCCCGCTGACCGCGCGGGTGTTGCAGGGGCGCGACTTTGCGGACGTGAAGGCGCATATCGTGGCGCTGGGCGTGCCCGAGGACCAGGCCGAGCGGTTCTGGAGCGTGACGCGCGAGAACATCACCACGCTGCAGGACCTGGAAGGCTGGTGGATCATGTTCCGCGACGGGGCCGAGCCGGTGATCGACGACGAGGACCGGGAGTTCGTGGCCGAGGCGCTGGCGCTGTTGCCCGAGGGGCCGCATGACGGCGACACCTGGGGGCAGTGGACGTCCGTGGTCAAGGAACAGACCGGCCGCAAGGGCAAGGGCCTGTTCATGCCGCTGCGCAAGGCACTGACCGGGCAGAACCACGGGCCGGACATGAGCCAGGTGCTGCCGCTGTTGCAGGTGATCAAGGCGAAGGGCTGAAGGCTGGTCGTCGCGCGACGTCTGCTAGAGTGGGTGTCTATTGAGGCCCCGTCGACGTCCGGTGTTGGTCATTGTTGCCAAGCCCCCAGCCGGTTAACAGCCGCGAAGCGGCCCGGCCATCGTCAGCCCCTCCCTTGGGCTGGCGATTTGGCTGAGGCTGGGCGCAACGATCATTCCGAGGATGTATTTGGCAGGCATTAAATGCTTCAGAATTGCCGTCGGATCGCCACCCCAGAGGCTGACTGATTGCCTCCGTCGCGAACGGCGGCAAAGCCCGCATGGCAGACGCGCGGTTACGGCGCAGCGGATGGCCGGAGACCCTGTTTCGCCGCGTACCTGCCATCGCGAACGCTGCGCGTGACCCAGGTCAGACCCGCCTTCGGGCAAAAACGCGGCACCTTGGCGGCTGATCGGTGCTTCTTTGCCGATGCCCCGAGTTTTTGAGCAACACATCGATGCCGGTCTGCGCCGGGAGGCTTGTTGCCGGCCCTGATTCCACCTCATCAAGATGGTCTGCCAACACCGCTACCTGGGATCGAGATATGTCTAGCGCCATAGTACTGATCGGACTGCTGATCGTTGCCGTTCTGTTGTTCGCACTGCTGACGACGTCGGCGCGGGATCGCGTCTGACGGTTTCGCCTGTTGCATCGGCGGGGATCTCCCTGACGAGTGTCGTCGTGCGAGGTGGGGCAATGCCGACACTCGCGCGGGGTGCGGGTTAGTCCCTGAGCGGGCTGAAGGTCGACACCGGCTGCACCTTGGCGCCGACGCGATCCAGCATGTCGTTCACCAGCGCCGTCTCCTTGCGCTGAAGCTTTTGGTGGCGCGGGTAGAGCGGGCGGCGGCGGTCGTCGAGGATGGGGGCGTCCCAGCCGTCGGTCGTATCGAAGAAGCGCTGCACGCCGTCCTCGCCGAAGACATGCAGGTAGCCCTGGACCACCACGTCGATATAGCTGAGCAGAACCGGGCTGACGGCGTCGGGGGTCTGGTGCTGGCCGTCCTGGATGGCGAAGACCACGAGGTCGGCGTCCTCGGGCAAGTGGGTGCGGACCTGGTGGCGGGCGGGCACTCGTTTGTAGGCGCGCTCGCGCGCGTCGAGCGCAGCCCAGTCGGCACCGGGCACGCCGGCCACGAGGCCGTCGATCTGGGCTGTGGTGTCGGGCACGGCCGTGAGATACGCCACCTCGCGCAGCGTCGTCTTGCGCCAAGCACGCCGCCAGCCAGAAAGCTGTGCGGGGTGGGCATCTGTGTAGGCGTGGGTGCCGCGATTCACCAGGCTGCCATAGCCGAAGAAGAATCCGGGTTGCACGTGGGGTACCACCTTTCTCGATTGCCCTGATGTCAACAGGCGTGGGGGCAAAGGTCAATGGGGGCGACCAAACTGTGATCGGCGCCTGTCATTCTGCTTGCAGAGGTGCGGGGCGGTCACTACGCTACTAAAGTATCGGAACGGGAGAACCGGCGTTGCCGGTGCCGAAGGAGCAACCGCCCCGGAAACTCTCAGGCGCAAGGACCGGCCGATGGAAGACTCTGGAGAGATCGCGGGAAAACCCGCGGCGCCGAAGGGATAGCGATCTCAGGCGGAAGGACAGAGGGGGCATCGAACGCGTCATGCGAGACGCGGAACGGATGCCGGTTGCCCTGCCAGATGCGCCCGGTGCGAGATGCGAAGGAGAGCCACTTGGACGATCTGCGCGAGACGCCGCTGACGGGCCTGCACAAGGCGCTGGGCGCAAAGATGACCGGGTTCGCGGGCTATGAGATGCCGCTGCAATACGAGCGCGGCGTCATGGGCGAACACCTGCACACGCGGCAAAAGGCCGGGCTGTTCGATGTCAGCCACATGGGGCAGGTCCTGATCCGCCACGAAGCGGGATATGGCGGCGCGGCGCAGGCGATGGAGCGGCTGGTGCCGGTGAGCCTGTTGGGGCTGGGCGAGAAGCGACAGAGATACGGATTTTTCACCAACGAGACGGGCGGCATCCTCGATGATCTGATGCTGACCAACCGGGGCGATCACCTGTTGGTCGTGGTGAACGCGGCTTGCAAGGCGGATGATATCGCGTTGATGCGTGAAGGGCTGCCCGATTGCGAGGTGACCGAGGTGACGGACCGCGCGCTGATCGCGTTGCAAGGGCCGAAGGCGGTCGATGCGCTGGCGCCGATCGCCGCGGGCTGCGAGATCATGAAATTCCTGGATACCGGCATTTTCACCTCGGATTACGGGGAATTGTGGGTGTCACGCTCGGGCTATACCGGCGAGGACGGTTACGAGATTTCGGTGCCCAAAGCGCAGGCCGAACCGCTGGCGCGGGCGCTGCTGCTGCACGAGGCGGTGGAGCCGGTTGGCCTGGGCGCGCGCGACAGCCTGCGGCTGGAGGCGGGGCTGTGCCTTTACGGGCAGGATATCGACCAAGGCACCACGCCTGTGGAGGCGGGGCTGAGCTGGGCCATCCAGAAGGTGCGCCGCCGGGGCGGGGAGCGCGAAGGCGGATTCCCCGGCGCGGAGGTGATCCTGGACCAGTTGGAGAACGGCATGGCGCGGTGCCGCGTGGGGCTGCGCCCCGAGGGCCGTGCACCGATGCGCGCAGGCACGCAGATTTTCGGCAGCGAGACGGGCGGTGAGGCCGTGGGCCATGTCACCTCGGGCGCCTACGGGCCGAGCATCGAGGCGCCGATGTCGATGGGATATGTCGCGGCGAGCCACGCCTCGGCCGGAACTACGCTCTATGGCGAGGTACGCGGCAAGCGCCTGCCCGTGCGGGTGGCGGATATGCCGTTCACGCCATCAAATTTCAAACGCTGAGCATCAGGGAGACTTGCATGAAATACACCGAAGAACACGAGTGGCTGGACCAGGACGGGGATATCGTCACGGTCGGCATCACCAGCCACGCCGCCGAGCAGCTGGGCGATATCGTCTTCGTGGAGCTGCCCGAGGTGGGCGCCGAGGTGACCAAGGACGACGAGATCGTGGTGATCGAGAGCGTCAAGGCGGCCTCGGATATCCTGGCGCCGCTGGATGGCGAGATCGTGGAAGTGAACGAAGTGCTGGCCGACACGCCCAGCAAGGTCAACGAGGACCCCGAGGGCGACGGATGGTTCTTCAAGATCAAGCCGTCGGACACCTCGCCGATGGACGACTACATGGATGAAGCCGCCTACAAGGATTTCATCGACTGATCCGCGCCGCCGGGCGCAAAATTTTTGAAAAATTTTGGCAAAAATCTTTCGAAGATTTTTGTGCCTTCGGCGGGGATATTTAGAGCCAGAGGAAGCGGGGGCGGTGCGGCCGCCCCGGCACAATCTTTTGTCCGACACCCGGGAGTGCCTGCCATGCCGTTCGAGCCCACCGATTACCTGCCTTATGATTTCGCCAACCGGCGCCATATCGGGCCGTCGCCCGAGGAGATGGCCGAGATGTATGCCGCGTTGGGTGTGAAGGATCTCGATCAGCTGATCGACGAGACGGTGCCCAAATCGATCCGCCAGGCGGAGAAACTGGATTTCGGCAAGCCCAAGTCCGAGCGCGAGTTGATGCACGAGATGCGGATGGTCGCGAGTCAAAACAAGGTTTTGGTGAGCCTCATCGGCCAAGGCTATCACGGCACCGTCACACCGCCGGCGATCCAGCGCAATATTCTGGAGAACCCGGCGTGGTATACCGCCTATACGCCCTACCAGCCCGAGATCAGCCAGGGACGGCTGGAGGCGCTTTTGAACTTCCAGACGATGATCTGTGACCTGACGGGGTTGGAGGTGGCGAATGCCTCGCTGCTGGATGAGGCGACGGCTTGTGCCGAGGCGATGACCATGGCGCAGCGGGTGGCCAAATCGAAGGCGAAGGCGTTTTTCGTCGACCGGGATTGTCATCCGCAGAACATCGCGGTGGTGCAGACGCGGGCCGCGCCGCTGGGGATCGAGGTGATCGTGGGCGACCCGGAGAAGATGGAGGCGGACAAGGTCTTTGGCGCGCTCTTTCAGTATCCCGGGACCTACGGCCATGTGCGGGATTTCACGCCGCAGATGGAGGCGTTGCACGCCGAGAACGCGATCGGGATCGTCTCGGCGGACCCGCTGGCGCTGACCCTGCTGAAGGAACCCGGCGCAATGGGCGCGGATATCGCGGTGGGCTCGGTTCAGCGGTTCGGCGTGCCGATGGGCTATGGCGGGCCGCACGCGGCCTACATGGCCTGCAAGGACGCGATGAAGCGGGCCATGCCGGGGCGGATCGTGGGCGTGTCGGTGGATTCCCATGGCAACCGGGCCTACCGGCTGTCCTTGCAGACCCGCGAGCAGCATATCCGGCGCGAGAAGGCCACGTCGAATGTCTGTACCGCGCAGGCGCTCTTGGCCGTGATGGCGTCGATGTATGCTGTCTTTCACGGGCCGAAGGGCTTGCAGGCCATTGCGCAACGTATTCACCGCAAGACCGTGCGACTGGCCAAGGGGCTGGAGGCGGCGGGGTTCAAGGTGGACCCGCAGGTCTATTTCGACACGATCACGGTGGATGTGGGTCCGTTGCAGGCGGCGGTGATGAAATCGGCGGTGGACGAGGGGATCAACCTGCGCCGGGTGGGCGAGCACCGCGTCGGTATCACGCTGGACGAGGCGACCCGGCCCAAGAATATCGAGGCGGTCTGGCGGGCCTTCGGGATTGAGAAGGCGGACGAGGATTTTAAGCCGGAGTACCGCGTGCCCGAAAAGATGCACCGGAAGAGCGGGTACCTCGAGCATCCGATCTTTCACATGAACCGGGCCGAGACCGAGATGATGCGCTATATGCGGCGGCTGGCGGACCGGGACCTGGCGCTGGACCGGGCGATGATCCCGCTGGGGTCGTGCACGATGAAGTTGAACGCCGCCGCCGAGATGATGCCGATCAGCATGCGGGAATTCGCGCGGTTGCATCCGTTCTGCCCGAAGGACCAGGCCGAAGGGTACCGCGTGATGATCGACGATCTGAGTGCAAGGCTGTGCGAGATCACCGGCTATGACGACATGTCGATGCAGCCCAATTCGGGCGCGCAGGGAGAGTATGCGGGGCTGCTGACCATATCCGGGTATCATGCCGCGAATGGCGAGGGGCATCGCAATGTCTGCCTGATTCCGATGTCCGCGCATGGCACCAACCCGGCCAGTGCGCAGATGGTGGGCTGGAAAGTGGTGCCGGTGAAGTCGGCGGCGAACGGGGATATCGACCTTGACGACTTCCGCGCCAAGGCGGAGGCCAATGCCGCGAATCTCGCCGGCTGCATGATCACCTATCCCAGCACGCATGGTGTCTTCGAGGAAACCGTGCTGGAGGTGTGCAAGATCACCCATGATCACGGCGGCCAGGTCTATATCGACGGGGCGAACCTGAATGCCATGGTGGGGCTGTCGCGGCCCGGGGATCTGGGCGGCGACGTGAGCCACCTGAACCTGCACAAGACGTTCTGCATTCCGCATGGCGGGGGCGGGCCCGGCATGGGGCCGATTGGCGTGAAGGCGCACCTGGCGCCGCATCTGCCGGGCGATCCGCGCGGGCAGGACGACGGGCCGGGGCCGGTGTCGGCGGCGCCTTACGGCTCGGCCTCGATCCTGCCGATCAGCTGGGCCTATACGCTGCTGATGGGCGGCGAGGGGCTGACGCAGGCGACGCGGGTGGCGATCTTGAATGCCAACTACATCGCCAAGCGGCTGGAGGGCGCGTATGACGTGCTGTACCGGGGCCGCAACGACCGGGTGGCGCATGAGTGCATCCTGGACACGCGGCCTTTCGCGGACAGTGCGGGCGTGACGGTGGATGACATCGCCAAGCGGCTGATGGATTGCGGGTTTCACGCGCCGACGATGAGCTGGCCGGTGGCCGGCACGCTGATGATCGAGCCGACGGAATCCGAGACCAAGGCGGAGCTGGACCGGTTCTGCGATGCGATGCTGGCGATCCGCGAGGAGATCCGCGCCATCGAGGACGGCCAAAGCGACCGCGAGAACAATCCGCTGAAACACGCGCCGCACACGATGGAAGATCTCGTGCGGGACTGGGACCGGCCCTATAGCCGCGAGCAGGCCTGTTTCCCGCCGGGCGCGTTCCGGGTGGACAAGTACTGGCCGCCGGTGAACCGGGTCGACAACGTCTTTGGCGACCGGAACCTGGTGTGCACCTGCCCGCCGATGGAGGAGTATGCCGAGGCGGCGGAGTGACCATGTAATCAGGCGGCCTCCCGGAGGAGACCGCCCTTACTTTGGTACTGAAATCACTCTCTAAAATCCTTGGGTCGTGCCCGGGACAGGGGCGGGACCCTCGTTCGGAAGGTGGGAGAGCCCTTCGAACGATTGCCCATGGGTCGCGGCGGGGGCGCGACGGGTTCAAATTATTTTGCGGATGTGCAGAGGAGGGCGTGCAGAAGAGGTGTGGGGCTTGCGGGTTGCAAGCCGTGCCGCCAGCCGCGCTGCGTCTGACTGACGAGCGGGTGCGTGGTGCCGGAGGTCCCGGATCAGGTCCGGGACGGGGAGGCACCAGGCTTGCAGGTCTGGTGCGAAGGCTGAACGTTACGCGGAGTCGTCCTCGACCAGTATCGAGAACACTTCGTGCAGATTTTGCCAGCTGGCCTCGTTCGCGGCGGCAAGCAGGTAGCCGGTTTCGATGCCCGCGTTGTAATCGCGGCCGTCCAGCATCCGCACGACGCCGCCGGCGCGTTGGACGATCAGAACGCCCGCCGCGTGGTCCCACGGATTGAGCGTGGAAGAGAGCAGGAAATCGGCGTGGCCTTGCGCCAGCATCCGGTATTCATGGCACGAGCAGCGCAACGAGCCCGTGCGGCCGAATTTCGGGAGAAGCGGTGCCAGCTCTTCCTGCACCGCGCGGTCCATCAATGAGAAGTGAATGTAGCCCGAAAGGCTGTCGATCTCGCCGCCTTGCGAGGTCGAAACCGGGCGGGCGCGGCCGGTGGCGCGGGTCATCTGGGCGGCACCGTCCTCTTCGGCGGTGATGAAATCGTCCATCACCGGATCGTAGAGCAGGCCGAAGACCGGTTTGCCGAAGCGGGTGACCGAGACGATGACGCCGAACACCGCCAGACCATTGACGAAGTTCCACGTGCCGTCGACGGGATCGAGGATGAAGGCAAGTTCGGCCTCGGCCAGCTTGCCGCGCAGGGCAGGGTCGGCGGCGGCGGCTTCCTCACCCACGACGAGGGCGTGGGGGAACATTTTTTGAAGGCCGCGCGCGATCATGGCCTCGGCCGCGTGGTCGGCCTCGGTCACCAGGTCGTCGGGACCGGATTTCGAGGTGATGTCGGCGGCGGCAAGGTTGCGGAAGCGGGGCATGACCTCGGCCCGGGCGGCGCGGCGGACAAGGTTGACGAGCGCAGCCTTCTGCGCCTTTGTCAGCGGCGATGACACGGGGATGGGCAGGGTTTCCGTCATGGACGCTCCTTGTACGACTCGAAGGTGAGGGAATGCGGATTAAGTGCCACCGCGCGCGCCGGATCGCAACCGGATCGGGGTACGGGATGGGCGGTTATTCGCGGCTGCGCAAAACTTTTGCGGGGCGGGCCGAGATGGGGCCCAGGGCAAAGGCGAGGCCCGCCAGCAGGCTGATCAGTGCGCCGCCCGCGACGATGCCGAGTGCGGGGGGCCAGGCCACGGCGAAAGAGGTTTCCATCACGTAGTGGCTGACGGCCCAGGCGCCGGCGATGCCAGCACCGAGTGCGACGCTGCCCGCCGCTGCGCCGAGGAGCGCGGCGCGCAGGGAAAGACCCCAGAGGATGCGGGCGCGGCTGGCACCGAGCACCTTGAGGATCGCCGCCTCGTAGCTGCGGGCGCGGGCATCGGCGGCGGCGGCGCCGATCAGCACCATGAAGCCGGTGAGTAGCGTTGCGGCGGCGCCCCATGCGGTGGCCGAGGCGAGACTGCCCAGAAGGTCGCTGACGCGGGAGACGGCGTCGCGCACCGAGATGGCGGTGATGTTGGGGAACTGGCGCGAGAGGTCGCGGAGGATGGCGGTTTCCGATTCGGCGTTGGAGTAGACCGTGGCGATATAGCTGTGCGGGGCGTTCACCAGCGCGGCCTCGTTCAGGATCATGATGAAGCCCATGCCGGCGGTGGAAAAATCGACCTCGCGGAAGGAGGTGATTTCCGCCGTCAGGTCGCGGCCGAGGATGTTGAGGGTAATCTCGTCGCCAAGGCTCAGGCCCATCTCTTCGGCTTCCTCGGCGGCGAAGCTGACCTGGGGCGGGCCGGAGTAGTCCTCGGGCCACCAGTTGCCGTCCGTAACTGTGCTGCGGTCGGGCAGGGCGGCGGCATAGCTGACGCCGCGGTCGCCTTGCAGGACCCAGTGATCGCCGGCGACCTCGGCTGCGGGCTGGCCGTTGATCTCGGAAAGGATACCGCGAAGCATGGGGGCGGCGTCCACGCGGGTGACGCCGGTGTCGCTGTCGAGCCGGGCCGAGAAGTCGGGCATCTGGTCGCGCTGGATGTCGACGAAGAAGAAGCTGGGCGCACGGGTGGGCAGGTCCCGGGTGATGGCGTCGCGCAGGTTGCGGTCGACCTGGCCCACGGCGGCAAGGACCGACAGGCCGAGGCCGAGCGACAGGACCACGGCGCTGGCGGTGCTGCGCGGGCCGCCTATGGCGCCGAGCGCCCAGCCGAGCGCGGTGCGGCCCCGGGCCAGCGGGCGCATTTTGCGGGCGGCGGCGCGCAGGGCAAGGCCCGCGAGGGCCAGCACGACGAGGGCGGCGGCGATGGAGCCTGCCGTCCAGTAGGTCAGGGTCGCGTTGCCGGAGAACCATGCAGCGACCCAGACGAGAACCGCGACGAGGGCGGCGGTGGTCAGGATGAAACCCGCGCCGGGGATCGTGCCGGACGTGTCGGCGTCTCGGTAAAGCGCGGCAGGGCGGATATCTCGTGCCTGAGCGAGCGGCCAGAGCGTGAAGATGAGGATGGTGAGGGCGCTGTAGATCGCGGCCTCGGCCATGGGTCCCGGGTAGGGGGCGAAGACGGCAGGCACCGGCAGTTGCGCGGTGATGATGGGCGACAGCAGCACCGGCAGGCCGACGCCGAGGGCGAGGCCGAGGGTGATGCCAAGGGCGCCCAGAACGGCGACCTGCATCAGGTAGGTGAGGAAGATCGTGCGTTGGTCCGCGCCGAGACTGCGGAGGATGGCGATGGTCTGCGTCTTGCCCGACAGATAGGCGCGCAGCGCGGCGGAGATGCCGACGCCGCCGACGGCCAGACCGGAGAGGCCCACGAGGATCAGGAACGCGCCGAGACGCTCGACGAATTCGGCCACGCCCGGCGCGCCGTTTCGGGCGTCGGACCAGCGCATGCCGCTGCCTTCGAGGGCGTCCTCGGCCTCTGCCCGGGTGGCGTCGAGATTTGTGCCGGGGGGCAGGTCGAGGCGGTAATGCGAGGAAAAGAGCGTGCCGGGTTCGAGCAATCCCGCGCCGTCCAGCGCGCTGCGCATGACGATGGTGCGGGGGCCGAGGCCGAAGCCGCCGGTGCGGCTGTCGGGTTCCCGCTCGATCAGGGCGCGCAAGGTGAAAGATTTGGAGCCCAGCGTGACGGTGTCGCCGGGGGTCGCGCCAAGGCGGTCAGCCAGGGTGGGGTGCATGACGAGGCCATCATTCACCAGCGCCTCATTCAGGGGAATGTCGGGGGAAAGGCCCACCGTGCCCACGAGGGGATAGGCGGTGTCAACGGCTTTCACCTGCGTCAGGCTGCGTTCCTCTCCGAAGACGGCCATGGAGCGGAAATCGGCGATCTCGGAGACTTGCGTGGCGGTGTCTTGCATCCACGCAAGCTCGTCCGGGTTGGCGAAGCGGTAGGTCAGTTCGATTTCCGCGTCGCCGCCCAAGAGCGTGGCGCCTTCCTGGGCGAGGCCCTCGGTGATGCTCTGGCGGACGGTGCCGACGGCGGCGATGGCCGCGACGCCGAGGATCACGCAGGCAAGGAAGATGCGGAACCCGTGCAGGCCGCCGCGCAGTTCGCGGGCCGCAAGGCGTGCGGCGAGCCGGAGTTTCATGCGGTGCGGGCCTTGGGGGTCTGACGCTCGGAAAGGTGGCCGTCGCTGAGTTCGGCCACGCGGGCGCAGCGATCGGCAAGGCCGGGGTCGTGGGTGACGAGGACCAGCGTGGCGCCGTGGCGGTCCTGAAGACCGAAGAGCAGATCGATGATGGCGGTGCCGGTGGTGCTGTCGAGATTGCCTGTGGGCTCGTCCGCCAAGAGGATATCGGGGCGCGGCGCGGCGGCGCGGGCCAATGCCACGCGCTGTTGCTCGCCGCCCGAGAGTTGCGAGGGATAGTGGTTCAGGCGTTTGCCCAGGCCCACGGCGGTCAGCTCCTCCTCGGCGCGGGTGAAGGCGTCGGGATTGCCGGCCAGTTCGAGGGGGGTGGCGACGTTTTCCAGTGCGGTCATGGTTGGAATAAGGTGGAAGGACTGGAAGACCACGCCGATATGATCGCGGCGCAGGCGGGCGAGCGCATCCTCGGACATTGTCGTGAGGTCTTGGCCCAAGGCCGTGACCGTGCCACCGGTGGCGCGTTCCAGCCCGCCCATCAGCATCAGCAGCGAGGATTTGCCGGAACCCGACGGCCCCACCAGCCCGAGTGTGTCGCCGCGGTGGACATCGAGGCTGATCGCCTCAAGTATGTCGACGGGGCCTGCATTGCCTTGCAGCGAGAGTGCGGCCTCGCGTAGCGATAACACGGGGTCTGTCATGGGGTTCTGCCTGTCTGCTTTTCGTCGTTTCACATATGGGGTCCGGGCCTTGGCGGGCAAGGTTGCGGCGCTTGTTTTCCTTGGTTTACCGGCATTTGGTGAAGAGCCGGTGACGATCCTGGCGCTGGGTGACAGCCTGACGCAGGGCTACGGGCTGGCGCAGGACGACGGGTTCGTGCCGCAGCTGGAAAGCTGGTTGGAAGAGAACGACGTCGCGGCCGAGGTCATCAATGCGGGCGTGTCGGGAGATACCACTGCCGGGGGCGCATCGCGGGTCGAATGGAGCCTGACGCCCGAGGTCGACGCGATGATCGTGGCGCTGGGCGGCAACGACATGCTGCGCGGGTTGGACCCGGGCGAGGCGCGGGCGAACCTGAGGACGATCCTTGAGGTGGCCGAGGGGCAAGACCTGCCGGTGCTTATGGTGGGGATGCAGGCGCCGACGAATTTCGGGCCGGATTACAAGGCGGCGTTCGACGCGATGTACCCGGAGTTGTCGCAAGAGTTCGGCGCGCTTTATTTCGAGAGCTTCTTCAAAGGGTTGGGCGAGGGGGATCCATCCGAGCTGCAGGGGTATTTCCAGTCGGACGGGATTCATCCGAATGCCGAGGGCGTGGCCCGGATCGTCGAGGCGATGGGGCCGGCGGTCGCGGATCTGGCTGACCGGGTGGAGTGAGGTCGCGGGGCTTTCCTGCTTGGCCGGATCTCAGTCTGAACCCGAGGAAGCGGTCCCGGGTCAAGCCCGGGACGGGAAGTTTGGCGGCTGACGTTGGCGGCCCGTCGCTTGCGCGGGGCGCGACAAGCCGCGCCTTGGTTCCGCGCAGGTCTCTTAGAGAACCGTGACCACCGTGCCCAGCGGCACGCGTTCGTAAAGGTCGATCACGTGCTCGTTGATCATACGGATGCATCCGTTGGACACCGAGCGCCCGATCGAGCGGGGTGCGGTGGTGCCGTGGATGCGGAAATACGTGTCACGACCGTTCTGGAAGAGGTAGAGCGCGCGTGCGCCCAGCGGGTTGCCCTTGCCGCCCGGCTGGACGTAGTCGTTGCCCTTGAACTTGGCATAGGTCTTGGGCTCGCGCTCGATCATTTCCTGCGTCGGGCGCCAAGTCGGCCACTTTTTCTTGACGTCGATGGTGGCGCGGCCGGTGAACTCCAAGCCGGCTTTGCCGACGCCCACGCCGTAGCGGCGGGCGCGGCCCTGCTCGGTGATCAGGTACAGGAAATGCGCCTTGGGCAGGATCAGCATCTGGCCGGGGGCATACTGGGCCGAGATGTTCACATCCTGCGGCATGTATTTTGGAGCGATCTGGAACGACTGCGCGGCGGCAGGCAGCGCGGGCGCAGTGGCAGCCGCGGCCGCGGTGGCCACGAATTGGCGGCGATTCATCATGTTTTCTTCCCCTCGAAACGGCGGCATGTGGGTGTGGCGATATTCCGCCACATGAGCATTTAGAAATCAAAAACAAGTGAATGGCGGTAGGGCAAGCGATTCTGTGACCGTCAAGCGTCAGTTTCCCGAAGCTGCGGCAGAGAGGTAACGGATTGCCGCGCGCGGCAGGCGGAGACCGGTGCGGCGCAGGAGGGCCGGATACTCGATTTCGCCTGAAAGCAGGTGCATATAGTCGCGTTTGAGCGTTTGCGAGGCTGTAAAGGTACGGGCGAAGAACGGCTGCAGGCGCGCGGAGAAGATCAGCGGACGCAACAGGCGGGCCTGCGCGATCGCGCGGCGGATCGGCTTGGTCGCGGTCGTGTAGAGCGGAAGGGCGCGCTGGGCATCCCCTTGATCCAGCGCGGTTTTCGCGGCACGGGCGGCGAGGGCGCCGGAGTGGATGGCGTGGCCGATCCCCTCGCCGGTGATCGGGTCGACAAGGCCGGCGGCGTCGCCCGCGAGCAGGACATTGTCCTTGCCGGGGATGGGCCTTGGGGCGCCGAAGGGCAAAAAATGGCCTTTGACCTTGGCGGTCTGACCGGTTCCCAGCTTGTCCAGATAGGTGGCGAGGTGCGATTTCATGTCGGGGTTTTGGGCGTGAAGGCCACCCAAGCCTATGGTCGTGCTGTATTTTTTCGGGAAGGACCAGCCGTAGCCCCAGTCGGCGGCGGCAAAGTCGATGCGGATGGGCGTGGCCTCGGTCGGGGCTTGCGAGGGGCCTTCGACCTCCAGCGCGAAACCGATGGTGTCTTGGGAAAAAGGCTTGCCGAACAAGGCCTTGGCGGTGGGGCTTTGAACGCCGTCGGCGGCGATGAGGAGCTTGTAGGAGAGGGGTTCGCCCTCGGCCAGATTGACTTTATTGTTTTTGAAATCAAGGGCTTCGATGCGGTGACCGGTATAGTCGGCGGCCCCGGCGGCAAGGGCCTGTTTCAGCAGGTGATGATCGAAGTCCCAACGCATGGTGAGGTGCAGTGGCGGGACGTCCTGGAGGTCTCCAAGATATTGATCTTTCAGGTGAAATTCGAAATTCCGCCGTGTCTCGAAAAGGTCCGGGGTGATCTGCATGCCGAAAATGTCGGACAGATGCGCCGCACAGCGGCCTGTCACAAGCCCGCCGCAGAGTTTCTGGCGTGGAAACAATGCCTTGTCGACCAGCGCAACGCTCAGGCCAAGCGTGCGGGCCTGCATGGCGGCGGCGGTTCCGGCGGGGCCGGCGCCGAGGATGACAAGGTCGAAATCGGGCATCTTGGACAGGGGAGATAGAGCATCCCGAGGGGCGCGGAAAGACGTGTCGGTATCACGTCGGTATCCGGGTGGTAACGCGGCGGTGCGGTGGGGTTAAGTTCCGGTAAGGGTTTGGGGCGAGGATGCGGGCTCGCCACAGAGGAGCCCGCCATGCCCACCAAGACCGAACGCGCCGCCCGCGCCAGCCTGATGCAAAGCCTGATCTATCTGCAGCAGGAAAGCTGGATCCCCGACACGATCGCGGACGAGATCCCGGAGGCGTGGCACACGCTGGAGATGGACGTGCCGGTGGAGGAGCCGAAGGAGAAGGTGACGCTGTATCTGGACCGGTCAGTGGCGCGGTTCTACCGGGCGATGGGGAAGGGGTACCAGGGGCGGATCAACCGGCTGCTGGCGACGTATATGCAGATGCATCTGGCGAAGGAGGTGCGGTTGGAGGAGGTGTTGCGGGAGAGGGTTGGGATGGGGGAGTAGGGGAGAGGCAACCTTTTCTTAATCATGTTTCGTTCAGGGTTGGGGGATGTCTAATTACCTCCGACCGAACGTTCCCGGTGCAACGGTGTTCTTCACCATGACCCTTGCGGAACGGGGGAGCCGATTGCTGGTGGATGAGATCGCGCGTTTGCGTGCGGCGGTCCGGCGGACTCGGGTCGAGCGGCCGTTTCATATCGACGCCTGGGTGGTCTTGCCGGATCACCTGCATGCTGTTTGGACCTTGCCGGAGGGAGATCATGATTTCTCGACGCGGTGGGGCGCGATCAAGTCGCGGTTCACGCGGAGCCTGCGGGATGACTGTAGGGTGGGGTTCCACCCCACCTTGGCAAAGGAGACGGGACATGCGGTGGGGTGGAACCCCACCCTACGCCGGTCGGAGAGCAAGCGCCGGAAAAGGGATGCCGGGATCTGGCAGCGGCGGTTTTGGGAGCATCATGTGCGTGGCCCGGAAGACTACGATGCGGTGTTGCTGGATGAACCCGGTCAAGCATGGGTTCGTGGTAGAACCAACGGATTGGACGTATTCTTCGGTGCATCGGGACCTGGCATCCGGGCGTTTGAATCTCGGGTAGAATGCGTGGGTTTTCACCCACCCTACGTCATCCTCGGGTTTGATCCGAGGATCTTGGGGTCCGGAGGTCCCGGGTCGAGCCCGGGACGGCGAGGGAGCAGGTCAGTTCCCGGCAGATCGATGGGGTGGGCACGCATTTCCTGCGGAAACGCTTTCGCCCACTGGTGACATTTGGCCAGAGGCCAAAAGTCACCTCGCGAACTTCTTATGCTTGATCCTCTTCGGTTCTAGCGCGTCTGGCCCCAAACGTCTCTTCTTATCTTCCTCGTAATCCTCGAAGTTGCCTTCGAACCATTCGACATGGGCCTCGCCTTCGAAGGCCAGGATGTGGGTGCAGATGCGGTCGAGGAAGAAGCGGTCGTGGGAGATGACCACGGCGCAGCCGGCGAAGTCGACCAGCGCGTCTTCCAGGGCGCGGAGGGTTTCGACGTCGAGGTCGTTGGTCGGTTCGTCGAGCAGGAGGACGTTGCCGCCTTCTTTCAGGAGCCGGGCCATGTGGACGCGGTTGCGTTCGCCGCCTGACAGCAGCGAGACTTTCTTTTGCTGGTCGCCGCCCTTGAAGTTGAAGGATGAGCAATAGGCGCGGGAGTTCACTTGCGCGTCGCCCAGTTGGATGATTTCGGCGCCGCCGGTGATGGCCTCCCACACGGTGTCGTTGTCCTTGAGGTCGTCGCGGGACTGGTCGACATAAGAGAGTTCGACCGTGTCGCCGTAGGACAGCTCGCCCTTGTCCGGCTGCTCCTG
This sequence comes from Roseovarius confluentis, assembly GCF_002917925.1. Classification (GTDB taxonomy): domain Bacteria; phylum Pseudomonadota; class Alphaproteobacteria; order Rhodobacterales; family Rhodobacteraceae; genus Roseovarius; species Roseovarius confluentis. The sequence continues at coordinate 386,008 of NZ_PPFE01000002.1, forward strand.
CCCGGTGAACATCTTGAACAGCGTGGATTTACCGGCGCCGTTGGGGCCGATCACGCCGACGATGCCGCCGGGGGGCAGCGAGAAGGTCAGGTCCTCGATCAGAAGCTTGTCGCCCATGGCCTTTTGCAGGCCCTCGACCTCGATCACCTTGCCGCCAAGGCGGGGGCCGTTGGGGATGACGATCTGGGCGCGGGAGACCTTTTCACGCTCGGACTGGTTGGCCAGCTCGTTGTAGCGTTCGATCCGGGCCTTCTGCTTGGACTGGCGGGCCTTCTGGCCCTGCCGCATCCATTCCAGCTCGCGTTCGAGGGTCTTCTGCTTGGACTTGTCCTCGCGCTTTTCCTGTTCCAGCCGCTTGGCCTTTTGTTCGAGCCACGCGGAATAGTTGCCCTCGTAGGGGATGCCGCGGCCGCGGTCCAACTCGAGAATCCAGCCGGTGATGTCGTCCAGGAAATAACGGTCGTGCGTGACGATCAGGATCGTGCCCTTGTAGTCGATCAGGTGCTGTTGCAGCCAGGCGATGGTTTCCGCGTCGAGGTGGTTGGTGGGCTCGTCGAGGAGCAGCATGTCGGGCGCCTCGAGCAGCAGCTTGCAGAGCGCGACACGGCGCTTTTCGCCGCCCGAGAGTGTGCTTACGTCGGCGTCGTCGGGGGGGCAGCGCAGCGCCTCCATCGAGACGTCGACCTGGCTGTCGAGATCCCACAGGTTGTTGCTGTCGATCTCGTCCTGGAGGGCGGCCATCTCGTCGGCGGTTTCGTCCGAGTAGTTCATCGCCAGTTCGTTGAAGCGTTCGAGCTTGGCCTTGTGGGCGGCGACGCCGAGCATGACGTTTTCGCGCACGGTGAGGCTTTCGTCGAGTTGGGGTTCCTGCGGCAGGTAGCCGACCTTGGCGCCCTCGGCGGACCACGCCTCGCCGGTGAAATCGGTGTCGAGTCCGGCCATGATCTTCATCAGGGTGGATTTACCGGCGCCGTTCACGCCGACGACGCCGATCTTCACGCCGGGCAGGAAGCTGAGATGGATGTTCTCGAAACATTTCTTGCCGCCGGGGTAGGTCTTGGAGACGCCCTGCATGTGGTAGACGTATTGGTAGGCTGCCATGGTCCGTGCTCTTTTCGTAAAGGGGATACGTTGAGGCCCATGTAACCGCGCCGGGCGGCGAATTCAAACGGGATAACGCGTCAGGCGCGCGGGTGCAGGCGGGTGACGCGGGGGGTGTCCGGGCCCTTGTCGAAATCCGCGGGCAGGGGCAGGTTGGCGGAAAGCCAGGCGATCATGTCGTCGCAGGGCTGGGGATGGGCCAGCACGAAGCCCTGGATCGCGGGGCAGCGCGCGACGCGCAGGAGGCGCAGCTGCTCGGCGGTTTCGACCCCTTCGGCGGTGACATGGGTGCCCAGCTTGCGGCACAGCTCGATGATCGAGCGGACGATGGCGCGGTTGCGCGGATCGGTGGCGATGTTGGCGGTGAGCGAGCAGTCGAGCTTGATCTCGTCCACCTCGATTTCAGAGATATGGGCAAGGCCCGCATAGCCTGTGCCGAAATCGTCGAGCGCCACGCGGGCGCCCATGCGTTTGAGCCGGTCGACGGCGGTGGCGATGGTGCGGCCGCCGCCCTGGAGGATCGTGGTCTCGGTGATCTCGACGCAGATCTGCGCGGGCTTGAGCCCGCGTGATTGCAGCGCCCAGTCCAGCAGGCCTGCGTAGTTCACATCCGTGAGCGCCTCGGCGGAGACGTTGAGGGAGAGGGTCAGATCCTCGAAGCCGGCCTCGTGCAGGCGCTTGAGCGCGTCGAGCGACAGGTGCATCGACTGGTAGTCGAGATCGGCCAGCACGCCGGCGCGGCGGGCGGTCTCGAAGAACGCGCCGGGGGGCAGCTGGCCAAGGCGGGGATGGTTCCAGCGCAGAAGCGTCTCGCACCCGGTGATGCGCCCGCGCGTCAGGTCAAGCTGGGGTTGCAGGTGCACGGTCAGCTGCTTTTCCGTGGTGGCGAGGCGCAGTTCGCGGGCCATCCGGTTCTGCGCGATCTGAACCTGCCCCAGGGCGGGGGTGTAAAGCTGGACGCGGCTGCGGCCGCGGGTCTTGGCCTCGTAGAGGGCCTGGTCGGCGTGATGGATGAGGGTTTCGCCGTTTTCCTTGTTGTTCTGTGCCAGGCAGGCGCCGATCGAGAGGCCCACGCGGATTGCCTGGTTTTTCCACATCAACGGGTCGTCGGTGGCGCCGAGCAGCAGTTCGGCCCGGGTCAGCAGCGCCTCCTCGGTCGCCATGCCGAGGCAGACCAGCAGGAATTCGTCACCGCCAATGCGGCAGGCGAGGTCCTGCGGGCCGCAGAAGCGGCGCAAGAGGTCGGCCACGTGCAGGAGTGCGGCGTCGCCGGCGGCGTGGCCCAGCGTGTCGTTGATTTCCTTGAACTTGTCGAGGTCGAGATGCAGCACGCCGACGCGCCGCTCGGCCAGGGCGCGGGCCACGATGTCGGAGGCGAGGTATTGCGACAGCCGCTTGCGGTTGGCCAGCCCCGTGAGGTCATCGTGATGTGCGGCGTGTTGCAGGCGGGCCATGGCGCGGCGCAGGCCCTGTTCGGTCTCGACCGTGCCGGTCACGTCGCGGCAGGTGACGGCGATCTTGTGCCCCGTGGGCGTGGCCAGCAGCGTGAAGCTGTGCAGGTTCCAGAAGGTTTCACCAGTCGCGCGCTTGTGCCGGGCGAGGTGGTCGCGGTCGAAGATGGCGCTGTGGATGTCATAGCGGAAGGCGGCCACCTTGGCGGAGTCGACGCGGGCGCCGTCGGGCAGGACATGGGCCATGACCTTGATCCCGCGCACGCGGTCGAGAGAGGTGGCGAACATCGCCTCGGCGGCGGGGTTCATCCATTCGACGTGCCCTTCGATATCCTGGACGATGATGGCGTCCTGGGTCCGGTTCAGGAATTGCGGGCAGCAAGACAGATCGTCCACAGGGCGCGACGGGCCAGCCCTGTCCGCTGACGGACCCTGCGCCGCATCGGCGGGATGCGGGTGCGATATGTTGCTCTGCTCTGCCACGCCCATACTCTTGCGGTCCTCACCGAGAGCCGTCTTGCCACGCGGCGCTTAACATTCCGTGCGACTTCAAAGGCTAAATCCCTAAAATTGCGTCGAATCCCGGTGCAGGGGCGCGTGGCGAAAAGGCTGGACATCCCGCCACATCCCGGCGATTTCAGGGTCGACGCGAAGGGAGAGGACATGCGTGTGCGCTTGCCGATGACGCGGCCCGGCATGGTGATCGGGCTTTTGGGGGGATCGTTCGACCCGCCCCATGCGGGGCATGTGCATATCAGCCGCGAGGCGCTGCGGCGCTTTGGCCTCGATCGGGTGTGGTGGCTGGTGAGCCCCGGCAACCCGCTGAAGGCGCGGGGGCCGCAGCCCTTGGAGCGGCGGATGGCGGCGTGCCGGGCGCTGGTGGATCATCCGCGCATCCACGTCAGCGATTTCGAGGCGCAGGTCGGCACGCGCTATACCGCCGAGACGCTGGCGGTGCTGCAAAAGATGCGGCCGCATGTGCATTTCGTCTGGCTGATGGGCGCCGACAACCTGGCGCAGTTCGAGCATTGGCAGGACTGGCGGCAGATCATGGATACCGTGCCGATCGGCGTGCTGGCCCGGCCCGGGCAGCGCATTTCGGCGCGGATGTCGAAGCCGGCGCGGATCTATCGCACGGTGCGCATCCCGGCGCGGCAGTCGCGGGCGCTGCGCATGGCCGCCCCGCCGGCGTGGTGTTTCGTCAATGTCCCGATGAGCGCGCTGTCGTCGACGGCGCTGCGGGCACGGGGTGACTGGGGCGATCTTTCGGAAAGTTGATCGCACGCCCGCGACATGGTGCCGACAGGGGCGAATTGCGGATTGTGTGACCTGCCGCGCTTGGGTTAATTGGACCCATGCGTACGAACATTTCCCGACGGTTCCTGTTGACGACGGCGCTGGCCAGCCTGGCGGGCGGCGCGATGGCCGATGCGCCCAAGGTGTCGCTGCGCCCGCAGCTGCGCCCCGAAGGCGGCGCCGAGGCGGCGCGCATTCGCTCGGTTCCGAGCGTCGACGCGCTGATCGAGCGAGCCAAGCTGGGCGGGGACGTGGGGTTCGCGGTCATCGACGTGAAGTCCGGCAAGCCGCTGGAAGGCGTTGGAGCAGGCGACGGTATGCCGCCCGCGAGCGTGATGAAGGCGATTACCGCGCTTTACGCGCTGGAGACGCTGGGCGAGGGATACCGGTTCGAGACGCGGCTGATCGCGACCGGGCCGGTCAAGGACGGGGTGCTGGACGGCGACCTGGTGCTGGCGGGCGGCGGCGACCCGGTGCTGGACACGAATGGCCTGGCCGACATGGCCGCGCGGCTGAAGAAGGCCGGGGTGACCCGGGTGACCGGCAAGCTGCGGGCCTGGGCCGGGGCGCTGCCCTTTACCCGGTTCATCGACGACGAGCAGCCCCTGCACGTGGGCTATAACCCGTCGCTGTCGGGGCTGAACCTGAATTTCAACCGGGTGCATTTCGAGTGGAAGCGGTCGGGCGGGGATTACACCGTGGCGATGGACGCGCGGTCGGACCGCTATCGCCCGTCGGTGCGGGTGGCGCGGATGCGCGTCGCGAACCGCAAGGGGCCGGTCTATACCTACGAGGACGCGGGCGACCACGATGCGTGGACAGTGGCGTCGGGCGCGCTGGGCAATGGCGGGTCGCGCTGGCTGCCGGTGCGGCGGCCGGGGGATTATGCCGCCGAGGTGTTCACCGCGCTGGCGCAGGCGCAGGGCGTGACGCTGAGTGCGGGTGAGGTCTTTGAAGGCACGCCCGAAGGCAAGGTGCTGGTCAGTCACCTGAGCGAGCCGCTGGTGCCGATCCTGAAGGAGATGTTGAAGTATTCCAACAACCTGACCGCCGAGCTGGTCGGGCTGACGACCAGTGCCGCGCGGCTGGGCCGGCCCGCGGACCTGGCGGCCTCGGGCGCGGAGATGAGTGCCTGGGCACAGGAGACGCTGGGCATGACAGGGGCCAAACTGGTCGATCATTCGGGCCTGGGCGAGATGTCGCGGGTGACGCCGCTGGGCATGGCGCGGGCGCTGGCGCGGGTGCACGGGGACGGGCGGCTGAAGCCGATCCTGAAGCCGTTTCTGATGCGCGACAGCCAGGGCGGCATCATGCGGGACCATCCCGTCAAGGTCGCGTCAAAAACCGGGACGCTGTATTTCGTCAGCACGCTGGCAGGATATGCGACGGCGCCGGACGGCACCGAGCTGGCCTTTGCGGTCTTCACCCATAACGCCAAGCTGCGCGAGCCGATCGACAGCCGGTCGGACGTGCGCCCGCCGGGCGCGTCCAGTTGGAACCGGAGGGCCAAGCAGCTTCAGCAGGGGTTGATCGAACGCTGGAGCGTGATGTACGCGGGCTGAGCCTGATCCTTGGGCCGTGACGCTCGACGGTTGTGGTGACGGCGGGGCGCAGGTCTGATGCGTGAAAAAATCCCTAAAATTGTCGATATTCCAGAAACAGTTACCTCAAATTTGCCTTAATTCGAGGCAACGTTGACGCCGGAAATCAGCGCGAACAGGAGTAGCGATTAATGCAACGTATCTGGGTATTCGGATCTGTCCTCGTCACCGTCATTGCGGCCCTCAAGACCTTGCTGGTCGTTCATTTCGCCTTTGGGGGCGTCTCGGGCGCGCCGAGCCTGGTGGTGTTGTCGGGGCTTTTCGCGCTGTTCTTTGCGCTGACCGCGGTGGTGGCCTATGTCGCCTGCACGCAGCTGACCCGGCACGTGGTGCAGAAGCGCCGTGAAAAGCTGGCCCCGGGGATGAGCGAGCCCGTCGCCAAGGAAACCGTCATCTTGCGCCACGCGCCGGACTGGGGGCTGTCGCAGGCCGAGGCGGACGTGGCGATTTTCGTGGCCAAGGGATTTTCCAACGGCGAGATCGCGGACATGCGCGGCAGCGCGATCACCACGGTGAAATCGCAGTTGGGCCGGATCTATCAGAAATCCGGCCTTGAATCGCGCTACCAGCTGATTGCCTTCGTCACCGACGAGGTGGTGTCGATGGCGCGCGAGGCCGAAGAGCCCGCCGCGAAGATCAGCACCAAGGATGCCCTGCCGCTGGTCGGGCGCCGCAAGCAGCACGCGGCCTGATACCGCCGCCCGGCATTACTGGACCAACCGGATGAGTTCGCAGTGATGCCCGGTCAGGGTCAGCTCGCCCGATCCGAGCTCTAGCCCCACACTCGCCAACACGCTGTCCACCACGCCATCGACCGGCGTGGTGAGCGCGGCCAGAAGCTGGGCCGGAAGGTTGGCCAGCAGGGTGTTGACGACCGGGGCCGCGAGGCCGGTGACAAGGCCCTGCTGATCGGGCTTGATCCGGAGTTCCGTGTTCTCGGACGACAGGAGCGTGCTGACGGCGTTGGTCACCAAAAGTTCCGAGCCGTAACTGCGCTCGGTGTCGCCGCTAGCCACGTCGCCATGGGTGAATGTGATGCGGTCGGTGTTCGATCTGCCGACGGCGACGTGGCTGCGGGCCTGGACCACGAGGTCGGCCAGCACCAGGTCGGGCAGCAAAGGCACCGGGATGGCGATGCGCACGGTCAGAAGATCGGCAAAGCCGAGGCTCGCGGGATCAACGGGCGCGGTGGCGCTGGTGCCTGCGGGCAGGGTGCCGAGGTAGAGCGCGGCGACAGCGGTGCCGTTTTCCGGGTGCAAGGGCGTATGTGACACCAGGAAGGACGCGGCAGGGTCGGACGGGCGCGAGGCGCTACAGCTGATTTCGTCCAGCGTGGCGGTGGCGCCGGCGAGTTCCACGTAGAGCGGCACGTGCAGGTCGGTGGCGGTGACCTCGGCGGCCAGCCCGGTCAGCAGGCCGGGATCGGCGTCGATATCGAGGCCAAGGCGCGCGGCGGCGCGGTGCAGTTGCACGCCTTCCTCGCCCAGGGCGACCCAGCCCGATTGCGCGGGCGGCTCACCGGCGGTCAGTTGCGCGTCGACGCCGACGATGCCGGCGCCGTCGAGGTCCAGATCCAGAGAGGCGGCGTTTATATCTTCGCTGGCAACCACGGCCTTGACGATATCGAGGGCCGTGACGTCGATTCCGATCAGGAAATCGGTGGCGGTGAGACCAAGGCGGGTGTCGATGCCGCCGATGACCGCGGCCACGTCGATCTGTTGGCCCGCAGCGGCGCTGGCCAGCCCGGTGAGGCTGCCGGCGAGGGCGGGCGGCAATTCGGCGGCCAACGCGTCGAGCAGGGTGTCGGCGGTGGTGACGCGGTTCAGCACCTCCGCCGGGTTGCGGGAGGGGCCGCCGGTGAGCCCGTCGAGGGTATCCAACAGGGTGCCGAGATTGACCCGCGCGTCGGCCAGAAGGGCGAGATCACCCACCCCGATCGCGGCGCCGACGCCGTATTCCGCCGTCAGCACGGCATCGAGCGCGGCGGGGTCGAGATCGGCCAGATGGCTGTTCAGTGAAAAGCTGGCCGCGCCGGTCCGGGTGGCCATGGCGGTGCGGCTGAGGTCGACGGTGGGCGTGCCACTGAAGATCTGGGCGAAATGGAGCGGTGACGCGTCGCTGAGCGTGACCTGGGCGGCGTTCACGACGTCTGTGTCGTCGTCGAGCGGCATGAACCGCTCGGTCCGGGGAATGGCGGGGTTGCGGAAGTAGCGCCCGGTTTGCAGCTCGGTGAGCGTGGAGGCGGCGCGGTCATTTTTGGTTATGGCGTCGATGGCGCGGTCTTGCGCGGCGGAGGCGTCGGCGACGGCGCTCATCGCGCCGAGGTCGCTGGCGGCCTGAAGCCGGGCGCGGTCGCGGTAGAGCGCGGCGACGTCGACGCCGAGCGCCACGAAGCCGAAGAGCACGGTCAGCATCAGCGACACGATGATGGCGACGACGCCGGACTCGTCGCGCCGGAAGCGGGCAATGCGGTCAGTAAGCGACATAGGCCCGCCCCTTGATGGTGTCGATCCCGAGGCCGAGAAAGCCGTTGGCCGCGTCGAGCAATGTGCCTTGGGCGGCATAGGTGACGTTGACGGTGATGCTGCCCATCGCCGCGCCGGAATAGGCGAGCGAGGTGGAGAGCGCGTCGTCCGTCAGCAGGGGATAGCGGGTGGCGCCCTCGGCCAGATACGCGGTGGCGATATCGCGCCGCTCGGTCTCGTCGAGGCCCGCGACCGAGGCGCGGGCGGCCCCGGCGGCCAGCTGGTGCACGGAATGGCTGACGCCCATGTAGAAGCCAAGGGTGATGATGCCGAGGATCAGCGCGAAGAGGATCGGTGCGATGAGCACGAACTCGATCGCGACGGCGCCGGTGGTGTCGCGGGCGAAGCGGCGGGCGGCGATGGTCAGGGAATGCGTGGTCATGATCTCAGCGCCCCGCAAGGATGTTGTCGAAGATCGAAAGCCCGGCGGGCCCGACCAGCACCACGAAGACCGCCGGCATGATGCAGAAGATCAGCGGGATGGTCATCAGGACGGGCAGGCGGGCGGCCTTTTCCTCCATCGCGATCAGGCGGTTGGCCCGCTGTTCCGACACGAGGTTGCGCATGGCGCGGGCGAAAGGTGTGCCGTAGGTGTCGGACTGGTCCAGCGCCTGGGTGAAGATCGCGATCTCGGGCAGCGGCACGCGCGCGCGCAGCTTGTCATAGGCGGTGCGGCGGTCATTGGTCATGGCGATTTCGGCCACCAGTTGGCGGGTCTCTGCGGCAAGCTCGGGGGCGCTGCATTGCAGTTCGCGGGAGACGCGGTGCAGCGCCTGCTGCGGGCCTTGGCCCGCCTCGGACGCGATCACCAGCAGTTCCAGCAGGTCGGGAAAGCTGCGGCGGATTTGGCCCATGCGGGTGCGGCGGCGGGAATCGACCACCATGTCGACGCCCATCGACATGCCGAGCGCCACGGCCAGGACAATGGCCGAGGGGATGAGCGCAGGCATGCCGATGGGATAGACGGTCACCACCCAGACACCACCGGACAGGAAGGCACCGACGGGCAGGACCGTTTTCAGGAAAGCGTAGATCAGAAGGGTCTCGCGGCCCTGGTAGCCGGCCGAGCGCAGGTCGGCGGCGGTGTCGCGTGCCTCGCCGCCGAGGATCGCCGACAGGCGTTCGCCCATGCGCAGGACCACCCGGCGCAGCGCCGAGCAAATCCCGGCCAGCGCGCCGGACCGGCGGGCCTTCCCCGGCGCGGCGCTGCGGGGGGCAAGGGCCTCGCCGTTCGCGCGGCGCAGGCGCAGCATCAGGACGGCGCGGCGGCGTTCGGTATCGACCAGAGCGCCAAGGCCGAAGGCCACCAGAATCAGCCCTGCGAAGGCCATCCAGGACAGGATATCTACCGTGGACTCAGACATCCGCGCGCCCCATCCGGGCCATCACGAAGACCCCGAGTGCCACGCTGGTCAGCGCGCCGGCCGCCATCACCTGGCCGCGCGGATCGGTGAAGAGCGGCTGGAGATAGGCGCCGTTCAGCACGAAGAGTGCCAGCGCGATGCAAAAGGGCAGGGCCGCGAGGATCATGGCGCTGGCGCGGGCCTCGGATGACAGGGCCCGTGCCTTCTTGCGCAGCTTGCGGCGTTCGCGCAGCTGTTCGGCGAGGTTTTCCAGCGTCTCGACAAGGTTGCCGCCGGAATCGGCCTGAAGGGCGGTGGCCACGGCGAAAAAGCCAAGCTCGGCGGTACGCAGGCGCTGGTAGAGCGCCGCGAGGCTGTCCTGAAGGGACGTGCCGAGGCAGATCTCGCCATGGGTGCGGGCAAATTCGGCCTGCACGGGGCCGGTGGTGGTCTCGACCACGATGCGCAGGGAATCCGCGATGGGCCGTCCGGCACGCAGGCCGCGGGCGAAGATGTCGAGCGCATCGGGCAGCCCTTCGGTGAAGGCGGCCTGGTAGCGGGCGAGGGCGTGGCGCAGCACGGCCAGCGCAAGCAGGACCGGCAGGACCACGGCGAGCACCAGCGCGATGAGCGGGTTGAGCCCGGCGTAAAGCACCGCGAGGCCGTAAATTGCCAGCGCGGCGATGGCGATCTGGATGCAGATATCGGTGGGCGTCAGCCGCAGGCCGGTCTGGGCCAGAAGCGCCTCGATCCGGGGGGTGAGGCCGGTGATGTCGGGCGTGTCACGATTGGCCCGGCGCGGCTTTTTGGACGCCGCGGGGGCGGGGCCGGCGAGGCCCCGCTGCATCCGGGCCTGGTGACGGCGGCGGGTGCGGTCGGCATGGACCAGCGCGCAGAGCACGAGGGCGGTGAAGGTGACGATGCTAGCGGTGAGGACGATCAGGAACAGGCTCATGGGTTATCCTCTCAGCACGGCGTCGAGGTCGGCGCTGACACCGTAATCGGCGGCGCGGCCGGCGAATTTGGGGCGATAGCCGGAATAGCGGTAGGTGCCGCGCACTTCGTTGCGGGTGCTGTCGGGGTCGGTCTCGAAGGTGAAGAGATCCTGGAGGGTGACGACATCGCCTTCGAGCCCCGCGACCTCGGATATCGAAGTGATGCGGCGGGTGCCGTCGCGCATCCTGGAGATCTGGATCACCAGCTGCACCGCATCGGCCAGCTGCCGGCGCACGACGCCCGAGGCCATGTCGAAGCCCGCCAGTGCGGCCATGCTTTCGATCCGGGTCATCGCTTCGCGCGGGGAGTTGGCGTGCAGCGTGCTCATCGAGCCGTCGTGGCCGGTGTTCATGGCTTGCAGGAGGTCCAGCACCTCGTCGCCGCGGATCTCGCCGATGATGATGCGGTCGGGGCGCATCCGCAGCGCGTTGCGCACCAGCGTGCGCATGGTGACCTCGCCCTTGCCCTCGACATTGGGCGGGCGCGTCTCGAACCGGACGACATGCGGTTGCTGGAAGCGCAGTTCGGCGGCATCCTCGATGGTGACCAGCCGTTCGGTGGCGGGGATGAAGGCCGACAGCGCGTTCATCAGCGTGGTCTTGCCCGAGCCGGTGCCGCCCGAGACCAGCACGTTGAGCCGCAGGTAGGCGGCAAGTCCGAGAAAGCCCGCCATCTGTTCCGACAGGCTGCCGTTTGCCACCAGCGTTTCCATCTTCATCGGGTCGGCGGGGAACTTGCGGATGGTGATGGTGGGGCCGTCGATGGCGAGCGGCGGAATGGCGACGTTGACGCGGCTGCCGTCCTTGAGGCGGGCATCGACCATCGGCTGCGCCTCGTCGATGCGGCGGCCGACGGCGGCGACCATGCGGGAGGCCACGGCGTGGACATGGGCGTTGTCGCGAAAGCGCGTGGCGGTCAGTTCCAGCTTGCCGCGGCGTTCGGCATAGACCCGGTCGGGGCCGTTGACCATGATGTCGGTCACGGTTTCATCCGCCAGCAGGCGTTCCAGCGGGCCGAGGCCCAGCATGTCGGCCAGCACGGCCTGGACGAGGTCGGCGACCTCGCGGCCGTTGAGGTGCATCTTGCGCTGTTCGGACAGGCCGTGGATCGCGTCGTGGATGCGGCTTTCCTGCTCGGGGCGGGGCAGGCCGGCCACCTCGGTGAAGTCGAGCACGTCGGAGAGCGCCTGGATCATTTCGCCGGCCATGGCGGAGATGTCGGAGGCGGAGGCCGCGGCGGCGTTGACGGACTCGACCAGCGCGGGAAGTTTCGGCTCGGGCGCGGGGCGCGGTGCGGTATCGGACGCGCGGGGCGGTGCCGGGGCATGGGCCTCGGCATCGGCAGGAGTGTCGGCCGGGGCGTGGGCCGAGGCCGGTGGCACCGCGGTGGGCTGCGTCGCAGCCGCGGTGCGCGAGGGCGCGTCGCCGCCCAGTTCGGCCACGGCCTGCGCCAGGAGGGCGCGTTGGTGGGAGAGGGGGATCGGCGTCCCGGCGGCCTCGACCACGAAGGTCAGCGCCGTGTTCACCTTTTCCTCGACCGACAGCCCGTCGGCGTCGATGTGGCGTGCGATGTGCAGCACCCGGTCGAGCGCGGCCCGATTGTGATGCTCGATAACCTCGTGTTTCATCCGAACAGTCTCTTGCGGGGTTTGCGCAGGGCCGTGGCGGCGCTCGCCGGTTGCATGGCGGCCTCGAAGACGGTGCGCACGGCGCGGGACCAGGGCGCGCGCGGTTGCAGCGTGACGAGCGGCTTGGCGGCCTTGTGCGCGCGGGCCAGCGCCGGGGCGCAGCAGGGCAGCGTCGCGGTGAGCGGCATCTGAAGCGTCCTGGCGATGTCCTTGGGGCGCAGACCCGCGTCCTTGCGGGTGTCCGACAGCACGGCGAGGATCGGCAGGTCGGGATTGTCAGCCCGGATCCGGGCCGAGAGGCGGCTGGCGGCGTTGACCCCGGCAAAGCCCGCGGGCAGCACCAGCACCAGCCGGTCAAGCGTGCCGATCACGTCGGGCTGGCGCAGGGCAAGGCCGCGCGGCAGGTCGACGATGACGGTGTCGAACGCCTCGCGCAGGCGGGGTAGGAGGGCGGCGATGCCGGGCTCGTAGGCGGCGGCGGCCTGGTCGCCGCGCACCTGGCCGGAATAGAGCGACAGCGTGTCGCTTACCTGGTCCATGGTCGCGCCGATGAAGGTGGTGTCGACGCGGTCGGGGGCGCGCAGGGCGTCGAACAGACCGCGGGTTTCATCGCGGTCGAGGTCGATGGCCTGGCTGCCGAATTCCAGATCGGCATCCACCAGCGCGGTATTGCGCGCGGCACCCTTGGGGGCGGCGGCGTGGGCGGCGAGATTGAGGGCCAGAAGGCTGGCCCCGGTGCCGCCCTTGCAGCCGAGAACGCCGATGGTGAGGCCCCGGGACGCTTCGGGCGACGGCGTCGCCGGTGCGGCGACGGGGCCGGGCGTGGGGGCGTTGGTGGCGGCGAGGATGTCCGATGCGTTTGCCGGGAGGCAGAAATAGTCGCGGGCGCCGGCCTGGCGCAGGGCGCGGTAGGTGGCGATGTCGTCGACAGTACCCAGCACGATCACGCCGATACCGGCGCGGGCCAGTTCCTCGACGCATTCAATGGCCATGGGCAAGCTGATCTGGCCCATCTCGGCCAGGATGCATTTCACCGGCGAGGCGTCGGTCAGGAGGCGCGCCGCGCCGCTGAGCCCGCCGCCATGGATCGCCTTGGCCATCTGGCCGCTCTCGGCCAGGACGGCGCGGGCCGTGGCAGCCCCGGTATCGGTGCAGACATAGGCCTGAAGCGCGGGGGCGACGCCGTCTTGGGTATCGAAAGGCATGGGGCGGTCTCCGGGTAGCGGTGGGGTTGGGAAGGTGGATCGGGTGCGTGGAGCGGCCGACCGGGATCTGGCCGCTCCGTCGCGCGGCTCAGGTGCCGCCGCTCGTACCTTGGGCTTTTTCAAGCTCGGTGTTCATCGTTTCGAAGCCGGTGTTTGTGTTGGTGCCGAGCGTGGCGACGGTACCGACGATCACGGCGCCCACGAGTGCGGCGAAGAGGCCGTATTCGATGGCTGTGGCGCCGTCCTCGTCACGGGCGAAGGTGCGGGCGATGGTCTTGATGGATTTGCGTGCGATGGTCATGGTCGTGTCTTTCCGTGGTTTTGAACAGGTTTGTGGATGCGGGCCGCAACGACCCTGGTGTGCCCCGACACTGACGCCTGCCGGGACAATCCGAAATCCTCCCTCGGTCGGTGGGCGGGTTTACGACCCCATCGTCGGAAGGTCGTCCGACCAAGGTCGTACGGGTTTCGGGACGCAATGTGGCCGCTTTGTGGCGGTGCGGGCGCGCGGGTGATCCGGCGCCCGGAGGGTAGGATGCGGCGACGCGGGACGGTGTGCTGCGCCAAGGGGAAAAGTGCCCCGGTGGGCCGCAAAAAGGGGCGGTTCGTGGGCGGTGATTCGACTCTCGCGGCAGGTCCCGGGTCAGGCCCGGGACGGGGGATGGCCTAGCGGCTGCGGTCGAGCTTGGTCGCGAGGTGAATGAGCGATTCCGAGCCGCGCACGCCCTTGGCGTCGCCGATGCGGTCGAGCGTCTCGTCGAGTTCCTCGGTGGTTTCGGCCTCGAGCGTGACGATGAGGTCGAAGCGCCCGGACGTGGTGTGGACGCGGCGCACGCCGGGCAGGGATTGCAGGCGCGAGAGCACGGTGGGCTGGCTGCGGGCCTCGATCTGCACCAGCGCGGTCGCCCGCAGGGGGGCGCGGCGCGCAGCGTTGAGGCGCAGGGTATAGCCCAGGATGATGCCGGAGGTTTCCAGCCGGTCGAGCCGCGCCTGTACCGTGGTGCGTGCAAGGCCCAGCCGGCGGGCGATGGTGGCGACAGGAATGCGGGCGTTTTCCTGCAGGAGGGCGATCAGGGCCTCGTCAAGTTCGTCTGTTTGCATGATTCCCTCGGCGTTGTGCCGAAATTATACTGCATAAAGTGCAATCTGACCTGACAAAATCACCACGTTTCGCGGCACACTATGGAAAAGACGACCCGAGAGGCAGAGCGATGCAACATCAGACATCCCCGTGGGACACGCCCGTGGCGCATCTGACGCGCCAGAAACCCGATGCGCCGGTGCTTTATTTCAGTCCCGAGGTCCTGCAGGCCACCGCGCGGCGGTTCCTGACCGGCTTCGGCGGGCTGGTGACCTATGCGGTCAAGGCCAACCCGGGCGAGGAAGTGCTGGCGAACCTGGCCGCGGCCGGTGTGCGGGCCTTCGACGTGGCCAGCCCGGCGGAGATGCGGGCGGTGCGAAAGGCGGCGCCGGATGCGGTGCTGCATTACAACAACCCGGTGCGATCGGCGGCCGAGGTCGAGATGGCCGCGAAGATGGGCGTGGCGTCTGCTTCCGTGGATTGCGCGTCGGAGCTGGACAAGCTGGCGGGCCTGCCGCGCGACATCGAGGTGACGGTGCGGCTGGCGCTGCCGGTCAAGGGTGCGGCCTATGATTTCGGCGCGAAGTTCGGGGCGGGGCCTGACGCCGCGGCGGGGCTTTTGCGCAAGGTGGCCGATATGGGGTTTCGCCCCGGCCTCTGCTTTCATCCCGGCACGCAATGCGGCGATCCCGGCGCGTGGGGCGCCTATGTGCGGGCCAGTGCGGAGGTGGCGCGGGCCGCCGGTGTGACTTTGGAGCGGCTGAACGTGGGTGGCGGGTTTGCCGCGCATCGGTCGGGCGTGGCGCCGGACCTGGAGGCGATTTTCGATCATGTGGCGGAGGTGACCCAAGACGTGTTCGAGGTGCCGCCCCGCCTGGTCTGCGAGCCGGGGCGGGCGATGGTGGCCGAGGCGTTCACGCTGGCCGCACGCGTGAAGGCGGTGCGACCGGACGGGAGCCTTTTCCTGAATGACGGCATTTACGGCGCGCTGGCCGAGGCGCGGGACATCGACGCGCTGACGCGGGTGCGGGTCGTCAGCCCGGACGGGCGGTCGCGCGGGGGCGCCCCGGTGACGCGGGTGGTGTTCGGACCGACCTGCGACAGCCTGGACCGGCTGCCCGATCCGCTGGCCTTGCCGGGGGACGTGGCCGAAGGGGATTACGTTCTGTTCGAGGGGATGGGGGCCTATTCGCGGGCGCTGGCGACGCGGTTCAACGGCTACGGTCCCGAGGGGCCGGTGACGGTGGCGCGCCTGATCTGATCGGGGGTGGACACCGCGCCGTCGGGCGTTAGGGTCGCGGTAGATTTCCCGCGCAGAGGTGTCCCCACATGACCGAGCAGCGCATGGCCAAGTTCGGCCGCTCTCAGCCCGTGAGCCGGATCGAGGACCGGCGGTTTCTGACCGGGGCCGGGCGGTACACGTCCGATCTGTGGCCGGAGGGGTGTTTGCGGGCCTATCTGTTGCGGTCGGTCGAGGCGCATGCGGACATTTCGGTGGATGCGCAGGCGGCGCGCGAGGCGCCGGGCGTGCGTCTTGTGCTGACGGCGGACGATCTGGCGCAGGCGGGGATCACCGAAGGGATGCCGGCGCTGTTGGTGGAAAACCGGGACGGCAGCATGGGGGCGGCACCGAAGCGGCCCCTGCTGGCCGAAGGGCGCGTGCGCTTTGTCGGGGAGGCGATCGCACTGGTGGTCGCCGAAAGCCTGGACGCGGCGCGGGATGCGGCGGAGTTGATCGAAGTCGATTATGACAGCCTGCCGGTGCACCTGGAGCGGGCGCCGGGCGGTCAGGCGCTGCATGACGCGGCGCCGGAAAACCGGGCGTTCGATTTTGGCATGGGCGACGCGGACGCGGTGGAGGCGGCGCTGGCCGGGTCGGCGCATGTGGTGCGGATGCCGCTGGAGGACAACCGGGTGATCTCGAACCCGATGGAAACCCGCAGCGTATTGGCGCAGATGGAGAAGGGCCGTCTGCACATCGCCTATGGCGGGCAGAACGTCTGGAACACCAAGGCGCACGCGGCACGGATCCTGAAGATGGCGGAGGACGATATCCGGGTCACGATCCCGGATGTGGGCGGTGGCTTCGGCACCAAGGCGCCGGATTATCCTGAGACCCTGCTGGTGGGACAGGCGGTGCGGATGCTGGAGGCGCCCGTGGCCTGGGTGGCGGACCGGACTGAGGGGATGCTGTCGGACACGGGCGCGCGGGACCTGGAGCATGACCTTGTGATGGGGTTCGATGACGATCTGCGGATCACGGGCTACCGCGTGGATACCAGGATGAACCTGGGCGCCTATAACAGCCCGCTGGCCCAGAACATCCAGACCAACCTGTTCGCCAAGGTGATGATGGGGGTTTTTGATATCCGCGCCGCTTACCTGCATGTCGAGGGGTTCTACACCAACACCACGCCGGTCGATGCCTATCGCGGGGCCGGGCGGCCCGAGGCGATCTATGCGCTGGAGCGGCTGATGGACCACGCGGCGCGGGAATTGGGCGTGGATGTGTGGGAGCTGCACCGGCGGAATTTCATCCGTCCCGGGCAGTTTCCCTATACCACCGCCTTTGGCGAGACCTATGACGTGGGCGATTTCGCGCGGGTGCTGGACAGCGTCGCGCGGCACGCGGACCGCGACGGGTTCGCGGCGCGCCGTGCGGCAAGCGAGGCGCGGGGCAGGCTGCGTGGGATGGGCTTGTGTTTCTATATCGAGAGCATCCTGGGCGACCCGGCGGAGGGCGCGCAGATCGAGTGTACCGAAGAGGGCGTGCGGCTTTACGTGGGCACGATCTCGAACGGGCAGGGGCATGAGAGCGTCTATGCGCAATTCCTGAGCGACCAGACCGGGGTGCCGGTGGAGCACATCGAGATCGTGGCCGGCGACACCGACCGGATCGCGCAGGGCGGCGGCACGGGCGGGTCACGCTCGGTGACGGTGCAGAACAACGTGACGCTGGTGACGGTGGACGCGATGGTTGACGCGTTCCGGCCCTACCTGGCCGAGAAGATGGGCGTCGATGCCGACGCGGTGGAGTTCGACCACGAAACGTTCCGCGCACCGGGATCGAACCAGACGCCGACGCTGCTGGAGGCCGCCGCGTGGGCGCGGGCGGACGGGCGCGACGATTTGATGAGCCACAAG
This sequence comes from Roseovarius confluentis, assembly GCF_002917925.1. Taxonomy (GTDB): domain Bacteria; phylum Pseudomonadota; class Alphaproteobacteria; order Rhodobacterales; family Rhodobacteraceae; genus Roseovarius; species Roseovarius confluentis. Next base: position 403,378 of record NZ_PPFE01000002.1, read on the forward strand.
AAACGCGCGGAACTGGAGGCGCGGTCCTTTCCCAATGGCGCGCATGTCTGCGAGGTGGAGGTCGATCCCGAGACCGGCGCGGTCACGGTCGCGCGCTACACGGTGGTCGACGATTTCGGGAACCTCATCAACCCGATGCTGGTGGAAGGCCAGATCCATGGCGGCGTGGTGCAGGGCATCGGGCAGGCGCTGTGCGAACGGGTGGTCTATGACGCGGACGGGCAATTGCTGACGGCGAGCTTCATGGATTACGCGATGCCGCGGGCGGACAGCGTGCCGATGATCGGTTTCGACACCGAGCCGGTGCCGTCGACCACCAACGTGATGGGCATGAAAGGCTGCGGCGAGGCCGGGACCGTGGGGGCGATGGCCGCCACGGCGAACGCGGTGTTCGATGCGCTGCAGGGCCGGGGCGTGCGCCGGGCCGACATGCCCTTTACCCCGCACCGCGTCTGGATGATGTTGAACCGTGATGAGCTGGACGAAACGCGTTAGCCGGGCTGTCCGGCGGCTGGTTGGCCTGACCCGTGGCGAGCGGGCGCGGATCAAGCATGGTCCGCGCGGGGCGGTGACGCATGTGATCATCCTGGACGGCACCATGTCCTCGCTCGATCCGGGGCTGGAGAGCAATGCGGGACTGACCTTCAAGCTGTTGAACGAGGAGGTGGGGGCGGCGCTGTCGCTGTATTACGAACCGGGGGTGCAGTGGCCGGACTGGCGGCGGACCGGCGACGTGATGCTGGGGCGGGGCATCAACCGGCAGATCCGCCGGGCCTATGGCTATCTCGCGTCACGCTATCGGCCCGGCGACCGGATTTTCCTGTTCGGGTTCTCGCGCGGGGCCTATGCCGTGCGGTCGCTGGCCGGGGTGATCGACCGGATCGGGCTGTTGCGGGCGGAACACGCGACCGAGCGGCAGGTGAGGACGGCCTATCGCCATTACCGCGACGAGGCCAGGAGTACGGCTGCGGCGGCCTTTACCCGGGAACTGTGCCACGAGACCTCGCAGATCGAGATGGTCGGGGTCTGGGATACGGTGAAGGCGCTGGACTGGACCGGTCCGCTGATCTGGCGGCTGCTGACGCCGAAGAACGCCTTTCACAGCCATGCGCTGGGGCCGCATATCCGGCACGGCTATCACGCGCTGGCGCTGGACGAGACGCGGCGGGTCTATACGCCCGTGATGTGGGAAACCGGACCGGGACGTGCCGCGGGCGAGGGCCGGGTCGAGCAGGTCTGGTTCCGCGGCACTCATGGCGACGTGGGCGGGCAGCTGGACGGGTTTCACGCGGCACGGCCGTTGTCGAATATCCCGCTGGTCTGGATGCTGGAACGGGCGGAGGCGCATGGGCTGACCCTGCCCGAGGGGTGGCAGGCGCGGTATCCGACGGATGCGCAGGCGCCGTCGGTCGGCAAGTGGCGGGGCTGGGGGAAGATATTCCTGTTTCGCAAGGCCCGGGTGGTGGGGCAGGATCCGTCCGAGCGGCTGCATGAGAGCGTGCAGGGCCGCGCCGCACCGGATGCCCCGGATGCGCAGGCGGTGACGTAGGCGGGGGCAAAACTTTTGAGAAAAGTTTTGGCAAATCTTTTCTGAAAAGATTTGGTGCGAGGTGTCAGGCGGCGGCTAATACGCCTCGTGACGCGCCAGCTTTCGGGCCAGCCACCAGCATGCGACGGCGACCGCGGCGCCGACGTAGCCGTCGATTGCATAATGCCAGGCGAGATGCACGGACCCGATCATGGTGACCACGGCGAAGGCGGTCAGAGCCCAGCCTACCCATCGGTTCAGGCCAAACCCGAAAACGGCCATCAGGACCGCCGTCGCAACGTGCATGCTGGGCATGGCGGAAATACCGCTGATGCCGCGACCGTCCCGATAGGCGTCCAGCAGCATCTGGTGCACATCGAGCGCCCAGACAGGGCTGGTTTCGGCAAACTGGTGAAGTGTGCCGACAAGCGGCTTGAAATCTGCGCCGAACCCGAAAAAGTCATAATAAACCGGGCCGACAGACGAAAAGACCGTCGCCATGACGTTGCCGCCGATGGTCCAGGTCAGGACGTAGGCGATCAGGAAGGTATGACGCAGGGCCGGCTGGCCTTTCCAGAAGCAGCACATGAAAACGATGAAGTAGAGAAGAAAGAACCAGAAATGGTAGGCCGCGTTCAGGACGGTCGTCAGAAAGGGCGTGCCGAACACCTGCATCACCAGAACATAAGGATCGTATCCGCCATGCATGGCACGGTCCAATCCGGCAAAAAGCGGGTCCCATGAGAACGGATTCATCACGGGAATGGTTTCCTTGAGAAAGGTAAAGCTGCCGCAGAACACGGAGATCGACAGAAGGGCTGCACCGCCCGCCACCAGGCGTTCCGGATCGAGCAGCGTGTCGCGCGCATCTGCGAGAAACCGTCGTGCAGGGTTCGGGGGGCGGACCCAGATGGCGAGGTGGAAGAAATGCGCAAACATGATCAGGATCATGAAGACCGGCACAAGTACCTTGAAGAGCAGCATTAGGATCGGCACCGCGCTGGCGCGAAAGGGAACCCCGAGAAGCAGGCTGACACCGAGCGCCGACATCACGTGAAAAAGCGACAGTGAGATCAGGACGCGGTGCGTGCTGATGGCGCGGAGGAAGAGGTCGCCTCGCGCAGCAACATTTACAATCGTCGTCATTGAGCGGCCTCCACGCCAGATCTTGAAAAAGCGTGTAGCTGCGTAACAGGGCGTGTGTTTGGCTAGATTTTGCCGATTTGACGGCGGGCCGGGTGAAAGCGTCGGTGAAGGGTCACGAGCGTGCGCTGAAGGAAGGCCGCCGGATCACGCGGCGTCCATGATCAGGCAGGTGGTGCTCCCGGTGGCATAGAGCTTGCCATCGTTCTTGCCGCGCAGTTCACCGACCGCGGTGGCGGTGCGGCGGCCGCCGTGCCGGGTGGTGCCGGTGGCCACCGCGGCCATCCCCATGGGCAGGGCGCGGGTGAGGTTCACCTTGTATTCAAGTGTCGTGTAGACTTGGCCCTTGTCAAGCAGGGTCATCACCGCGCAGGCCATGCAGGAGTCGAGGATCGCGCCGTACCAGCCGCCATGCACGCCGCGCATCGGGTTGAGGGCGCCGAAACCGGGGGTGCCTTCGAACACCACGCGGCCCATATCGGCGGAGAGGGCGGTGAAGCCGAGCGTGGCGCCGATGGGCGGGGCGGTCAGGCGGCCCGCGATCATGTCGCGCATGAAGTCGAGGCCCGAGCGGGACAAGAGCGCGTCCATGTCGGGCATCTGCTCGAGCGATGTGGCGGTGAAGGGGCTGGGCGTGTCTGTCATGGCGGCACGCTAATCCCGGCACCGGGCGTGGACAAGCCCGCCCCCGGCGGCGGGGCATGAAAGCATCACGGCTTTCGCAGGTCGTGGCTGTGATGGAGGGTCCGCATTTTGATGCGCAGAAGGTTTGCGGTGCTTGTCGCGCAGCCTGACAAAGGTCGGCTGTGCGGACATGAAAGGCATTTGATCTAAGGCCCGAGCGCGGAATCAGGCCGCAGGCCCCGCGCCATTGACGGGCCGCCCCCACGGCCCGGCGATTGGGTGAAGTTCGGTGCATCGCTCAATTCTGTTTCGGATTTGGCTTGGATAAAACGCTGCCGAACGACCGTCGGATCGCCGCGCCGCGGCCCGTCAATGGCGCTCGAAGCTATAGATCACACTTGTCTCACCTTGGGCTCGATCCTGACATTCGAGCACGGGTCAAGCACGCGCCGCATTACCTGCGTGCCTGACAGGTGTGCACGAAAAAGCCCCGCCTTCCAGGGAAGGCGGGGTCAGGCTATTGCGACTGCCCCAAGAATGGGGAGGTCACAGGGATCGGGGGTGTATCAGGCGACGTCGCGCAGCGCGACCTTGGGCGTGATGCCGAGCGCGTGACAGACGTCGCGGGTCAGTTCGGGGCGGTTGAGCGTGTAGAAATGCAGGTGCTCGGCCCCGCCGTCGATCAGCTCGCTGCACAGCTCGGTGGCCTGCGCCGTGGCCAGCAGCGTCTCGCGGTCGTCGCGGGCGGCCTTGGTGAACGCCTCGTCGAGCCATGCGGGGATCTTGGTGCCGCAGGCGGCGGCGAAGCGCTTGGTGCCGGCCCAGTTCTCGATCGGCAGGATGCCGGGGGTGATGGGCGCGTCGATGCCCGCAGCGACACAGGCATCGCGGAAGCGGAAGAACGCTTCGGTGTCGAAGAAGAACTGCGTGATCGCCTCGGACGCGCCGGCGTCGATCTTGCGTTTCAGGTAGTCGATATTGGCCTGGGCATCCGCCGCCTCGGGGTGCACCTCGGGATAGGCGCCGACGCGGATCTTGAAGCGGTTCATGTCGGCCAGCGCCGAGATGAGTTCGCAGCTGTCGGCAAAGCCGTCGGGATGGGGCGTGAAACCGTCCGACCCCTTGGGCGGGTCGCCGCGCAGGGCGACGATCTCGTTCACGCCGGCATCGGCAAAGTCCTGGGCGATGGCGAGGGTCTCCTCGCGCGTTGCCTCGACGCAGGTGAGGTGCGCGGCGACGTTGAGGCCGCTGGACTTGTGCAGCGTGGCCACGGCATCGCGCGTGAGTTCGCGGGTGGTGCCGCCGGCACCGTAGGTCACGGAGACGAAGGTGGGGTCCAGCGGCGCCAGTGACTGGACGGTGTCCCAGAGGCGGAACGAGGCCTCCAGCGATTTCGGCGGGAAGAATTCAAAGGAAACGGTGGGGGTGCTCATGACGGATATCCTGCAATCTGTTGTTGGGTCTCTTGTCGCAGGTGCGCGTATGTGAGACAACTTCATAAAATTCATGGTTTGAATGAGGCTGGCTAATATTCATGCATATCGACTTTCGTCATCTGCGCACGATCCGGGCCATTCACCAGGCCGGGGGGCTGGCCCGCGCGGCGGAGCTGTTGCACATCACGCAGTCCGCTTTGTCCCATCAGATCAAGGGTTTGGAGGATCAGGCGGGGGTCGAGCTGTTCGTGCGGCGCTCGAAGCCCTTGAAGCTGTCGGCGGCGGGCCTGCGCCTGTTGCGCGTGGCCGAGAAAGTGCTGCCCGAGGTCGAGGCGCTGGAGGCGGAATTCAGTGGATTGCGGCAGGGAAGCGCGGGGCGGATGCATATCGCCATCGAATGCCACGCCTGTTTCGAATGGCTGTTCCCGGTGCTGGAGCGATTCCGGCAGACCTGGGCGGAGGTGGATATCGACATCCGACCGGGCCTCGCGTTCGACGCGCTGCCGGCGTTGCAGAAGGAAGAGGTCGACCTTGTGGTGTCGTCGGACCCCGAGGACCTCGATGGCGTGATCTTTCAGCCGCTGTTCGACTACGAGCCGCTGTTCGTGGCCTCCAGCCAGCATGTGCTGGCGGCCAAGGATTTCGTCGAGGCGGACGATTTCCGGGACGAGACGCTGATCACCTACCCGGTGGACCGTTCGCGGCTGGATATCTTCACCGAGTTGCTGACCCCCGCCAAGGTCGAGCCGCGCGCGGTGCGGCAGATCGAGCTGACGGCTGTGATCCTGTTGCTGGTGGCGTCGAACCGCGGCGTTGCGGTGCTGCCCGACTGGGTGTTGCGGGAACAGCGGACGAGTTCGGAATACGTCACGCGGCCGGTCACGAAGGATGGTCTGACCAAGCGGCTGTACGCGGCGATCCGCGAGGACGAGGCGGACAAGCCCTACATGGCGCATCTTCTTCGTCTGGCGCGGGAGATTCCGCTGCGGATGCAAAGGCCGGTGGAGACGGTCGCGGAGTGAGCGCGCGATTCCGGTGATGCGGCGCGGGGCCGGGGCCGGTAGGGTGGCGCCGAATCCGATCTGGAGAGTGAAGTGCGATGAAGATTGCGAGTGCGGCCTATCCGATGGACGCGTTGGACAGCTGGCAGGCCTATGCCGACAAGATCGAGGCCTGGGTGGCCGAGGCCGCCGGGCAGGGCGCCAATCTGCTGATGTTCCCCGAATATGCCGCGATGGAGCTGGCGATGCTGGCCGGGCGCGAGGTGGCGACGGACCTGGAGCCGTCACTGCGGGCGGTGTCGGACCGGATGCCCGAGGCCGACGCGCTGCATTCCAGGCTGGCGGGGCAGTACGGCGTGCATATCCTTGGCGGCTCGGCGCCGGTCTTTGACGATGCGCTGGGCTCGCGTCCGGTGAACCGGGCGGCGTTCTTTGGCCCCGGCGGGGGCAAGGGCGTGGTCGACAAGCAGATCATGACCCGCTGGGAACGCGAGCCCATGGCGTGCGTGGGCGGCGGGCCCTTGAAGGTGTTCGACACCGCGCTGGGGCGGGTGGGCGTACTCATTTGTTATGATTGCGAATTTCCGCTTTTGGGGCGTGCGTTACAGGATGTTGATATCCTGCTGGTGCCGTCCTGCACCGAGACGCTGGCCGGGTACTGGCGGGTGCGGATCGGGGCCATGGCCCGCGCGCTGGAGCAGCAATGCGTGAGCGCCATGTCGTCGCTGGTTGGGCCTGCCGACTGGTGCGAGGTCTGCGACGTGAACACCGGCGCGGGTGGCGTATTCGGCCCGCCCGACAGGGGCTTTCCGCCCACGGGCGTGCTGGCCGAGGGCGTGCTGGACGCGCCGGGATGGACCGTGGCGCAGGTCGATCTGGAAAAAATCGCGCAGGTGCGGGCGGATGGCGGGGTGCTGAACCGCACCCACTGGGCGGAGCAGGCGGGCCGTGACGGCGCGCCCACAGTTGAACGGCTGCAATGATATTTGACTTGAAAACCTTGGGGAATAGGGCCATTTAAACGCCTGTCCTGCAACCGGCAGGGCGGAAACCAAGGAGAGACCATGGCCAAGGAAGATACGCTCGAATTTCCAGGTGTCGTGAAGGAACTCCTGCCGAATGCGACATTTCGGGTCGAGCTAGAGAACGGCCATGAGATCATCGCCCACACGGCAGGCAAGATGCGCAAGAACCGCATCCGTGTTCTGGCAGGCGACAAGGTTCAGGTGGAAATGACACCTTACGATCTGACCAAGGGTCGGATCAACTACCGCTTCAAATAGCGCGAACCGCAGGTTTGCGCAGCCCCAAGCTCATCCTTGGGTCCGGTAGCCCGCGACGCCGAGATCTGCTGGCGCAGATCGGTGTCGTGGCAGATGACGTGCGCCCGCCGGATATCGACGAGACCCCCGAAAAGGCCGAACTGCCGCGCCCCTATTGCGTGCGCATGGCGCGGGAAAAGGCCTTGGCCGTCGAGGCCGGGACCGACGATATCGTCCTCTCTGCCGATACGACCGTGGCGCTGGGCCGGCGCATCCTGGGCAAGCCCGCGGATGCAGGCGAGGCCGAGGCGTTCCTGCGCAAGATGTCGGGGCGGCGGCACAAGGTGGTCACGGCAGTGGCCGTGCGGCGCGGTGACCGCATTTGGGAGCGCGACGTCGTCAGTGACGTCAAGATGAAGCGGCTGGATGACGACGAGATCGCGTTCTACCTGGCCAGCGGCGATTGGCAGGGCAAGGCCGGGGCCTATGGCATCCAAGGACCTGCGGGCGCGTTCATTCCGTGGATCCAGGGATCGTTCACGGCCGTTGTGGGCTTGCCGTTGAAGGAAACGGCGGGGCTGCTTCTGGCGGCCGGGTATCCGGTCTGGAAAGGGAAAACATGAAGGGACGCGTGGTGGCGCTGGGCCAGCTGGGCGCATTCGAGGCGGCGGCGCTGATGGAGGATGGCGTACTGTCCGACCTGCTGGTGGACACCGACCAGCCGCGCCCGGGCACGATTTATCGCGCCGTGATCGAGCGGCCGGTGAAGGGGCAGGGTGGGCTCTTCGTGCGCACGCCTGACGGCAATGGGTTCCTGCGCCAGGTCAAGGGGATGAGTGCTGGGGGCACGGTTCTGGTGCAGGTGACGGGCTATGCCGAGCCGGGCAAGGCGATCCCGGTCACGGCCAAGGTGCTGTTCAAGAGCCGCTTTGCGATCGTGACGCCCGGCGCGCCGGGGATCAACGTGTCGCGGGCGATCAAGGACGACGACCTGCAGGACCGGCTGATGCTGATCGGCAAGGACGTGATGGCGGGCGACGACAACGGCCTGATCCTGCGCTCGGCCTGCGAGAGCGCGGACGAGGACGCCGTGGCCGAGGACGTGGCGCGCATGGCCGAGTTGGCCCGCGCGGTCATGGCCGACGCGAGCGGCAAGCCGGAGAAACTGGTCGAGGGGTCAGGGCCGCACGAGTTGGCCTGGCGCGACTGGCCGGAGCCGGAGATCTGGGACGAGGACGGGCAGGCGTTCGCGCATCACGGGGTGTTGGATGCGGTCGAGACGCTGGGCTCTCCGCGCGAGGACCTGCCGGGCGGCGCCAGCATTTATGTCGAGCCGACACGGGCGCTGGTCGCGGTGGATGTGAACGCGGGCGGCGACACCTCGCCGGCAGCAAGCGTGAAAGCCAACATGGCCGCCGCGCGGGCCTTGCCGAGGGCCTTGCGGCTGCGGGGGCTTGGAGGGCAGGTGGTGCTGGACCTGGCGCCGATGCCGAAGAAGGACCGCAAGACGTTCGAGGCCGCCCTGCGCGCTGCGTTCCGCCGCGACACGGTGGAGACGGCCCTTGTGGGATGGACGCCCCTTGGGCACTATGAGTTGCAACGAAAGCGCGACAGGCTGCCGCTGCCGAAAGGTGTGATATGAGTTGCCCGATTTGCGGGGAAGACACGGTGAAGAAATACCGCCCCTTCTGTTCCGAACGCTGCGCCAACCGTGATCTAGGCGCGTGGCTTCGCGGGGATTATGCCATACCTTCCAGCCGGTTGGACGATGCAGAGGAGGTCGCCGACGCACTGGAAGAGGCGCAGGACGCGGGCTCGGGAAAACCCCACTGAAAAGTGGCAAAAACCCACTGGACAGTCGCGTGGCCCTCGCCTAGAAAGCCGGAACCCGAACGGTGCGCCCGTTCACCCGTGCCCGGGTAGCTCAGGGGTAGAGCAGTGGATTGAAAATCCTCGTGTCGGTGGTTCGATTCCGCCCCCGGGCACCACTTCTTCCAGATTTGGCAGAATGATATGCTCATTGGTCGCGTCGCGTGGCAATTGGCGTGTCATGGATGTGAAAACGGCCCCCGCAGTGCGGAGGCCGTTTGAGAGGGCCAGCCGAGTTTCGGCTCGGTATCAGCCGTAGATCAGCCTGGGCAGCCAGGTGATGATCTGCGGGAAGACCATGCAGAGCGCCAGCCCGACGATTTGCAGAAACAGGAAGGGCAGGGCGGATTTGAAGATGTCCGTCATCGGGATTTCCGGCGGCGCCACCCCGCGCAGGTAGAAGAGCGCGTAGCCGAAGGGCGGCGACAGGAAGCTCATCTGCATGTTCACGAGGTAGAGCACGCCGAACCACAGAACCAGATCCTCGGGGCTGTCGAGGCCGAAGGCGGCGGCGCCCAAGGCCTTGATGATCGGCACGAAGATCGGCACGCAAAGGAGCAGGATGCCGACCCAGTCGAGGAACATGCCCAGGATCACCAGCAGGATCTGCATCAGGATCAGGATGCCCCAGGGGCCAAGGCCGGTGGCCGCCAGCGCGTCCTGCACGAATTGCTGCCCGCCTTCCAGAACGTAGAGGCCGACGAAGATCGTGGCGCCGAACATGATCCAGATGACCATGGCCGAGGCCTTGAGCGTCGTGGTGCAGGCCTCGCGGATGGTGGGCCAGTCGAGTTTGCGGTGGATGGCGGCGACGATGAATGCGCCGAAGGTGCCGATGCCGGCGGCCTCGACCGGGGTGGCGACGCCGGAAAAGATGATGCCCAGCACCACCGCGACCAGCGTGATGGGCGCGGCCATCTTGCCGATGAGCTGCATCTTTTCGCGGTTCGACACGCGTTCCTCGACCGGGATGGCAGGGCCGAGGGCCGGATTGATGTAGCTGCGCACGACGACGTAGGCGATATACATGCTCGAGAGCATCAGGCCCGGGATGACCGCGCCGATGAAAAGCTCGCCCACCGATTGTTCGGCCACCACCGCGTAGATGATCGCAAGGATCGACGGCGGAATCAGGATGCCCAGCGTGCCACCGGCCATGATCGAGCCCATGGCGATCTTGGGGTCGTAGTGACGTTTCAGCATCGCCGGCAGGGCGATGATGCCCATGGTCACGACCGCCGCGCCGATCACGCCGACCATGGCGGCGAGGATCGTGGAGGCGATGATCGTGGCCGCGGCCAGCCCGCCCTTCAGCCCGCCCATGACCTTGTAGATCACGTCGAACATGTCGTTGATGATGCCTGCCCTTTCCAGCATGGCAGCCATGAAGATGAAGAGCGGGATCGCCGAGAGCTGATAATTGGTCATCAGCGGGAAGATACGGCTTGGCACGATGTTGAGCGCGCGTTCATCCCCGAGGATGAACAGGAACACGCAGGCCAGGCCGCCGGTGACGAAGGCCAGTGGCAGGCCCGCCATGAGCAGCGCCAGAAGGCTGCCGAACATGATGAGCGTGAGCCACGCGATGTCGATTTCAATACCCATGAGCCTCAGTTCCCCCGTGCGATTTCACGGATGTCTTTCGACAGTTTCGAGATGCCTTGCAGGACGAGCAGCAGCCCGCCCATCACCATGACCCATTTCATCGGCCAGAGCGGCACTTCCCATTCGTTGAAGCTGATCTCGCCCCAGCGGATATTGGGATCGGTCCACTGGTTCAGGCCGAAGCCCGAGACCATCTCGCCAAAGGTGATCTGGCCGCGTGCCCAGTCGGAGACGACCGCGTTGCCGGAGGGCACGGCGATGGCGTCCATGGCGAAGATCCATGAGGTGACCAAGAGCGTGCCGGCGAAGATGAAGAAGAAGATCGAGGTCAGCAGGTCGACCCACGCCTTGTTCTTTTTCCGCATCGGGGCATAGAAGATATCCACGCGCACATGGGTTTCGGTGAGCATCGCGTAGGCGCCGGCGATCAGGTACTGCATCCCGAACATCAGGTACATCGCCTCGTGCGCCCAGTTGGTGGGCGAGCCGAAGACGTAGCGGGCCAGAACCTCGTAATAATAGACGAAGACGGCGATGACGGCCCAGTAGGCCACGAATTCGCCGCAGAAGAGCGATAGGCGGTCGATCCAGTTCTCGGCGTAGTCGCTGTCGTGCTTGGGGCCTTCTTCCTGCTCGTGGGCGGCGAGGGCCTTTTCGGTCTCGGACACCTCCTCGGGCGGGATCTTTTCATTGGCGCGACGCACCAGCATGGGCATCAGCAGAAGGTCGATCGCCAGAAGCGCCAGAAGCGCGTAGAAGCCATAGCCCGCGGCATTGTCCCACCAGGCGCGGGTACGGAACGCCTCGATCTGTTGCGGGCGGATCTCTTCCAGCGTGGTCTGGGCTTCTTCGAGGCGGGCGGCCCCGCTGTCGAGCGTGTCCTTCGCCCGGTCCAGGCGGCGCTCGGCGGCGCGCTGGGTAAAGCTGCCATCCTCGGCCTCGTCATAGGCGGCCTGAAGGTCGGGCAGTTCGGCGCGGGCCTCTTCGACGCGGCCCTGTTCGCGGTCGATCACCCTTTGGGCCACGCGCAGCTCGTTGTCGAAGCCCGACAGGATCGTGCGTGCGTCCTGCGTCTGCGCGTTGGCGTAGAGGATGAACAGGAAGATCGGGATGAAGACCAGGCCCCACAGGCTTTTGAGATAAAAGCGGTGCAGGCCGAGGATGCCGCCGGTGACGGCGATCATGTAGGCCAGCGGCAGGGTATAGCGTTTCTCTTCGGGCTGTGGTCGGCGCGACAGGATCATCGCGATGATGGGAAAGACGATCAGTCCCACCCAGTACAGCCAATGCGGCAGCGTGAAGCTGAGCCCCGGCATTGCGGTCCTCACTCGTTGAAAGCGTTGGAAAATGCCGCCCGGGAGTATGAGACACCCGGGCGGCGGATGGGTCGGGGGATCAGAGCTTGAGCTCGAGTCCCTCGGTCAGGGCCGGGTCGACATAGCCCAGCGAACCGGACTGCATGTAATCAAGCTGAATCTTGAACACGCGTGCGGCCTGCGGATCGCGGTTGGCGTAGTCGAACCAGATCGGCACGGCGACCTCGGTCATCAGGGCCACGTCGTCCTGGCTGAGGCGGGTGACCTCGGTGCCGTCTGCCTCGAACTTTTCCCAGGCTTCCTGGTCGGCGGCCTGGATCGCGGCGTGGTGCATGTCGGAATAGACGTGGGTTTCCATCTCGACGAATTGCTTCATCTCGGGCGAGAGGGCCTCCCACGCGTCCATGCCCACGGTGATGTCCATGGTGTCGACCGGTTGGTAGAGCGACATGAAGCCCGGAGGGCCCATGACGATGTAGTCGGTGACCTGGCTGAAGCCGAGGGCATAGTTCACGGCGGGACCCACATAGTCGGCCACGTCGATGGTGCCCTTTTCCAGCGCCGGGAAGATTTCCGAGCCGGGCAGAACGGTGGTCTCGGCGCCGATCTCGTTGAAGATCTCGGCGACCATGCCGCCGGGCAGACGCATCTTGCGGCCCGCGAAGTCGTCGATCGAGCGGATCGGAACCTTGGAGTGGATGATGTTCGGGCCGTGGTGCACGGGGCCGACGAAATGCAGGCCTTGCGCCGCGTAAAGTTCGCGCGCGATGTCGATGCCGCCAAGGCCATAGTAGAACACGTCAAATTCATGCGGGTTGCGCATGCCGAGCGGGATGGACGTCAGGAACGTCGCCGCCGGAATGATGCCCTGGGCGTAGATGGTGAAGGGGTTCACGGCCTCCAGAACGCCGTTCTTCACCGCGTCGTAAAGCTGGAAGTCGCCCACGACGTCATTGGCGCCGAAGGGTTGGAACGTCAGTTCGCCGCCGGTTTTCTCGGCGATGGTGCCGCACCAGTCGCGGAAGATCTGAAGCCCGGCGCCGCCGGGCCAGCTTGTCTGGATTTTCCAGGTCGTGCCGTTGGCCTGTGCGCCCGCAACATGGGGCGCGGCCAGAGTGGCGGCACCCGCACCGGCAATCGTGCGCAGCGCGTTGCGCCGCGTGGTCAGTTTGTTGGTCATGTATTTCCTCCCATTCGTGCCGGTCCTGTATTTTCAGGTTTCCGACGCGTCCGAGCGTAATGGCAAACCGGCAAATTGGTAAAGTGATTTTTCCAATATGTGGTAAAGGCCCACTATGTCCGGCCTTGAAAACAAGGTCTGGCGCGCGGTCCGGAGGGGACGCCTCGGCCTTCGGGCCGATTATTCCGCCCGGTGGCAGGCGACGCGGGTCTGGCCCAGAAGGCGCATCTCGGGGCGTTCTTTGCTGCACCTGTCGATGGCGATGGGGCAGCGTGGATGAAAGGCGCAGCCCGACGGCGGGTTGATCGCGTCGGGGATTTCGCCCTTGGGGGGATCGACCTCGCGCCCGAAGGCATCCATGCGGGGGGCGGCGTCGAAGAGCATCTGGGTGTAGGGATGCTTGGGGTCGGTGAAGAGCGCGTCGCGCGGCGCTTCCTCGACCAGGCGGCCAAGGTAGAGCACGCCGATGCGGTCGGCCATGTGGCGCACCACGGTCAGGTCGTGGCTGATGAAAAGATAGGTCAGTCCGAATTCCTCGCGCAGGTCGGACATGAGGTTCAGGACCTGGCTTTGCACCGAGACGTCGAGCGCCGAGGTGGGCTCGTCGCAGACGATGATCTTGGGTTCGGACGCCAGCGCGCGGGCGATGCAGATCCGCTGGCGCTGACCGCCCGAGAATTCGTGCGGGTACTTGGAGGCGTCGGCGGCGGAGAGGCCGACCTGCTCCAGCAGGCGTTCGGCCAGTCCGGCGGTGTCGCCGCCCTTGGCCGCGACGGGTTCGGCGATGATGTCGCGCACCCGCCAGCGTGGGTTGAGCGAAGCGAAGGGATCCTGGAATATCATCTGGATCTCGTCGCGCACCGCTTCGATCTTGGCGGCGTCGGTCTCGGTCGCCAGATCGGTGTCGTTGATCTTCACGCTGCCCTCGGAGGGCGGGGTGAGGCCGACGACAATCTTGCCGATGGTGGACTTGCCAGAGCCGCTTTCGCCGACGAGGGCATAGACGCTGTTTTCCTCGATATCGAAGGAGACGTCGGAGACAGCCGTCAGATACGCCTTGTTCAGCCGCTCGATCACGCGGTTGAGCCACGGTTTCGAGACGTCGAAGCGGCGGGTGAGGTTGCGGATGGAGATCAGGGCGCTCATGCGACGGTGTCCTCCTTTTGCGTGGTGCCGAGCGGGAACCAGCAGGCCGCGCGGCCGTCGCAGGCCTCGATGCTGGGGCCGGGCTCTCGGCGGCACTTGTCCTGCGCATATTCGCAGCGCGGGTGGAAGGCGCAGCCGTCGGGCAGGGCGCCAAGGCGGGGCATGGCGCCGGGGATCTGTTTCAGGCGCTTCTGCCCCACGCTGGCCAGCGGGGTCGAGGCCATGAGGCCCGCGGTATAGGGATGGTGGGCGTTGGTGATGACCTCGCGTACCGGGCCAAGTTCGGCCAGGCGGCCGGCATACATGACGGCGACGCGGTCGGCGGCCTCGGCGATGACGCCCATGTCGTGGGTGACCAGCATGACGGCCACGCCGCGTTCGCGGCAGAGGCGTTTCAGCAGCGCCACGATCTGGGCCTGGACCGAGACGTCGAGCGCGGTGGTGGGCTCGTCGGCGATGACCAGTTCGGGCTCGGCGCAGAGAGCGAGGGCGATGACGACGCGCTGGCGCATGCCGCCGGAAAACTCGTGCGGGTAGCTGCCGATGCGGGCGGAGGCGGCGGGGATGCCGACCTCGTCCAGCGCCGCGATGGCGCGTTTGCGGGCCTCGTCCTGCCCGACGTTCAGGTGCTCGGTGATGGTCTCGGTCAGTTGGTCGCCGATGGTCAGGAGCGGGTTGAGCGATGTCAGCGGGTCTTGAAAGATCATGCCCATATGCTTGCCCCGCAGGCGGCGCAGCTTGCTGCGCGGGATGTCGTGGATGGGCTCGCCTTTCAGCAGCACCTCGCCGCCGGTGATGCGGGCGGGCGGGTCCAGCAGGCCGATCACGGCGTTGCCGGTCATGGATTTGCCCGCGCCGGATTCGCCCACCACGCCCAGGATCTCGCCCGCGCGGATGTCATAGCTGACCTGATCCACTGGGCGCAGGATGCCGTGGCGCGTGGGGATTTCCACGGTCAGGTCGCGAACGGAAAGGACGGGCGTGTCGGTCATGCGGTGCTGCCTTTTGCGATCTGCCGTGCCTGTTGTGCGGCGCGGACTGCCTTAAAAGCGGGCGATATTTTGCAATTGCAGCACTTTTGCTGCGGTGCGGCGTGGTTTTGGTGTGGCGTCGTGGGACTCCGCGTTAATCTGGGAGCAACCGAAGTCAGGGAGGAATATCGAGCAAAGAAAGGAGGCCATGCATGTGCCTTTCCAATGAAGCTTTTGCCTTGTTCCTCAACATGATCGGTACGGGCATTTTCACGATCGAGGGCGCGACCGTGACGGTCCATGCCACCGAGGGTGATGTCACCTGGCACGAGGTGGTCGATGAATGGTGCACCGCCGCGCCTTACACCGAAGCGCGGTTGCCGTTTACGACCGCGCCCCTGAAGCAGCCCTTCACCATGCGCTGAAAGCGATTCGGTCATCTCAGCCTCGGGTTCAATGCGTCGCGCAGCCAGTCGCCCAGCAGGTTGATCGACAGCGCCAGCGCCAGCAGGGTGCCGGCGGGGAAGAGCAGGATCCACCATTCGCCGGAGAACATGAACTCCTGTCCGATGCGGATGAGCGTGCCGAGCGAGGGTTTCGTGGGCGGGGCGCCGACGCCGAGGAAGCTGAGCGTGGCCTCGGCGATGATGGCGAGGGCCAGCGAAATCGTGGCGATGACCAGCACCGGGTTGAGCACGTTGGGCAGGATATGCTTGAGCATGATGATGATGGGCGAGCGGCCGATCAGGCGGGCGGCCTGGACATATTCCTTGTTCTTTTCCACCAGAGTCGTGCCGCGCACGACGCGGGCGAACTGCACCCAATCGGACAGGCCGATGGCGAGGATCAGCACCCAGAGCGCCATCTGGTCGCGATAGGCGGGCGGCGTGATGCCCTTGGCGATGCCGAAGATCAGCATGGCCACAAGGATCGCCGGGAAGGTCAGCTGCACATCGGCGATGCGCATGATGATCGTTTCGGTCCAGCCGCCGACATAGCCCGCGATCAGCCCCAGCGTGATGCCGATCAGCATGGCGAGGAAGACCGCCGCGAAACCCACGAAAAGCGAGAT
Organism: Roseovarius confluentis; assembly: GCF_002917925.1. Lineage (GTDB taxonomy): Bacteria > Pseudomonadota > Alphaproteobacteria > Rhodobacterales > Rhodobacteraceae > Roseovarius > Roseovarius confluentis. Next base: position 419,531 of record NZ_PPFE01000002.1, read on the forward strand.
GCGCATCCCGTAGAGGATGGTCGAAAAGACGTCGCGGCCCTGGTCGTCGGTGCCAAGCAGGAAGGTGTCGCCGGTGAAGGCGTTCGCCTCGCCCGGCGGCGTGAAGCCGTTCATCAGGTTCAGCGAGGCCGGGTTGAACGGGTCAAACGGCGCGATGAGCGGTGCGAATACGGCCGAAAGGATCAGGATCAGCACCACCGCGAAGGAGGCGATGGCCACCGGCGCGTGCCGGAAGGACCACATGAAATCGCTTTCCCAGATGCGGCGGAAGCGGCTGTCGCGCACTTTCGGCGCCGGGGTCGTGACGGGTGCATCGGTCATCAGTGGCCTCCTGCAGCGCTGCGATCGACGCGCAGGCGCGGGTCGATGGCGAAATAGAGCATGTCGACGATGAGGTTGATGCCCACGAACATGACCGAGATCATCATCAGGTAGGCGGCCATCACGGGGATGTCGACGAACTGGATCGCGTTGATGAAGAGCAGGCCGACGCCGGGCCACTGGAACACGGTTTCCGTGATGATGGCGAAGGCGATGATGGAGCCCAGCTGAAGCCCCGTGATGGTGATGACGGGCACCAGCGTGTTCTTCAGCGCGTGGCGGAAGTTGATCGAGCGTTCGCGGATGCCGCGGGCGCGGGCGAAGCGGATATAGTCCATGCGCAGTACCTCGAGCATCTCGGTGCGCACCAGCCGCATGATCAGGGTCATCTGGTAGAGACCCAGTGTGATCGCGGGCAGGATGAGCGCCTGAAGCCCGGATTTGGTCAGGAACCCGGTGGACCAGCCGTTGACGAAGGTCACCTCGCCGCGCCCGAAACTGGGCAGCCAGCCAAGCTCGACCGAGAAGACGTAGATCAGCAGGATGCCGATCAGGAAGGTGGGCAGGGAGACCCCTATGAGAGAGGCGGTCATGATGATGTTGGCCGAGATCCCGCGCCTTCGGATCGCGGTGTAGATGCCAAGCCCGATGCCGCCGATGAGCGCAAGAAGCCCCGAGACGAAGGCAAGTTCCAGCGTGGCGGGCAGGCGTTCGATCAGGATGTCGGCCACGGGCCGGCCCTGCCGGTAGCTGAGGCCGAAATTGCCCTGAACGGCGTTGGTCAGGAACTTGTAGTATTGCACGGCGAAATTCTGATCGAGGCCGAGTTCGGAGCGCAGACGCTCTATATCGGCGACGGTGCGTTCCTGTCCCAGCATGTTATCGACCGGATCGCCGACGAAGCGGAACATGGCGAAGGCCACGAGGCCCACCACGAGTAGCACGAGCACGGACTGGGCCACGCGCCGGATGATGTAAGCTAGCATTTTTTGCCCCCGAAGCGGTCGTCACGCACGGTTGTTTTGCTGGCTGTGACGGCAGGCGGGCGGCCCCGGAAGGCCGCCCGCGATTGGCTTAGTTCATCTCGAAGAACTTGAACTTGGGATCGTCCTCGGGGCTGACTTCGGTGCCGACCGCATCGGTCATGCCCCAGTTCAGCACCTGGTGGTGGATCGGGATGTAGAGCTGTTCCTCCTGAACCACCTGCCAGATCTCGTTGATCGTGGCGTTGCGCGCCTCGAGATCGGTTTCCGAGGCAAGGCTGACGATCTTGGCGTCGACATCCGAGTTGGAGAAGCCGGTGCCGTTCCAGCTGCCGCGCTCCTCGCCGCGGGTATGAACGAGGAAGTTGAAGATGTATTCCGAATCGTAGGTCGGAACGCCCCAGCCCAGCATGTAGAAATCCGTCTCGCCGTTTTCGATGAGCGGGAAGTGCTGTGCCTTGGGCTTGGCGTCGAGGTTCACGGTGACGCCGATTTGCGCGAGCATCCCGACGGCGGCCTGGCAGATCGCCTCGTCGTTGACGTAGCGGTCGTTCGGGCAGTCGAGCTGGATGCTGAAGCCGTCGCCATAGCCGGCCTCTTCCATCAGGGCCTTGGCGCCTTCGATGTCGGTGGTGGCGCTGCTGTCCATCTCTTCGTTCCAGCCGTTGACGAAGGGCGGGGCGATCATGCCCGCGGGCTGCGACTGGTCGCGCATGACGACCTGCTTGATGGCGTCGCGGTTGATCGCCATGGACATCGCCTTGCGCACCTTGGCGTCGGCCAGCGGGTTGGCGCCATCGACGTCGTCATTCTCGATATCGTCGGCGCCCATGTTCATGCCGAAGAAGATGACGCGGTTCTGCGGCGCGGTCTTGACGACAAGGCCGTCGGTGTCGCCGACGCGGCCAAGGTCCTGTACGGGCACGTCCTGGATGAAGTCGACCTCGCCCGACAGAAGGGCGGCCACGCGGGTGGCGGCGTTCTGGATCGGGGTGTAGATGATCTCGGTCACGTCGAGGGGGAACTCGTCCTTGCCCCAGTAATTCTCGTTCGCTTCCAGCACGGTGCGCACGTCGGGCTCGCGGCTGACGAGGGTGAAGGCGCCGGTGCCGTTGGTATTGGACGAGGCAAAGGTGGTTTCGCCGCTGGCCACGTCCTGAACTGCGACGGCGTCGTTTTCCTCGGCCCAGCCCTTGTCCATCATGAACAGGTTGGTGAGGTTGGCGGGCAGGATCGGGTTGGGACCGTCGGTGACGAATTCCACGGTGTGGTCGTCAACTGCGCGGACCTCGGTGATCGAGGTCAGCAGTTCCTTCATCGCCGATGTTTCGGACTGGGCGCGGTTGATCGAAAAGACCACGTCCTCGGCGGTGAAGTCGGCGCCGTCGTGATAGGTGACGCCCTGGCGCAGGTTGAAGACCCACACGTTCGGGTCGCCTTCCTTGGGCGCCCAGTCGGTCGCCAGCGCGGCCTGGAACTCGCCCGAGTGGTCGCGGATGATCAGCGGCTCGTAGATCTGGTGCGAGAGGGTATGGGTCGGCCCCTCGTTCTGGGCGTGGGGGTCGAGCGTGAGCGAGTCGCCCGCGCGGGCCCATCGCAGCGTTTCGGCCGAGGCACCGGTCATCGCCGTGGTGGCGAGCAATGCGGCGGCAAGGACTGTCTTGGTTTTCATGAATATCTCCCTGGATATCGCCCGGGTTGATCCTCGGGCTGATCCCGAAAACATAACTTAGTGGTCCGGCGCTGCAAGCCAACGAATGGGCAGATGCCTTCACGTCACTTGAAAAACGGAAGGGCAAACCGCCGAGACGGGCGTTTGCCGGGATGACCGCGCGGCGTTTCGGTCTAGCTTTCGAGGCGAAGCCAGAGTGGCAGGGGGCGTGCGAAAGCTGTGAAAATGCGACGGAAATCGGATTTGCCCACGAAGGTCTGCGCGACCTGTGGACGGCCGTTCACGTGGCGCAAGAAATGGGAAAAGGTCTGGGACGAGGTGCGCTATTGCTCGGGACGGTGCAAGCGGGCGCGGCCCAAGGTTTAGGCGAAGCGTTCGAGGATCCGGTCGAGATCGACCCGGGCGCGGAGCCGCTCGGCCAGAAGGTAGCAGCCCAGCACCTTGCGTTGCAGCAAGAGCGTGTCGGTGGGCGGCGCGTGGATGTCGACCTGTTCATCGGCCACGAGCAACCCCTCGCGGCGCAGGCGGGCCAAGAGGCCGCAGGTCGCGAAATCGAGCGTGCCGCCGTGGCGCAGCGGTTCAGCGGCGATGCCGAAGAGGCGCAGGATGTGGGCGCGGTCGATGTCAGACGTGTCGGCGCCGACGAGACCGATGGCAATCATCGCATCCCAGGCCGCGGCATCGTCACCGGTCAGCGCAGCGTTGAAAAGGGCACGGTAGCTGTCCACGCGCCCGGCGTCGAATTGCAGCGTCGCGCCGAAATCCAGCAGCACGATATGGCCCGTGTCGGGCTGGTATCCGTAGTTGGCGAAATTTGGGTCGGTCTGCATGTCGTGCAGTTCGAACAGCTCTCGCAAGGTCAGGGTTACGAGCGCCGTCGCGATGCGGTCGCGGGTGGGCTGGTCCAGTTCGGACGCGGTGTCGATGCTTTGGCCATCGACGTAACTCATGGCGAGGATGTCGCGCGTGCTGAGGTCGTCGTGGACGGCAGGCAGGACGAAATCGGGGTCATCCGCGAGATGGGTGCGGAAGCGGTTGATGGCGACGGCTTCGCGCGCGTAGTCGGTTTCCTCGTGCAGCTGAGCGGCGGCATCGGCAAGTAGGCGGTCCGTGTCGAAGCTGGCGGGCATCATGCCGGACCGGCGCAGGATCAGGCCGAGGTTGCGCATGTCGCTGTCGATGCTGTCGCGGATGCCGGGATATTGCACCTTGATCGCGAGGTCGCGGCCGTCGCGGGTCTGCGCACGGTGCACCTGTCCGATGGAGGCGGCGGCGATGGGGTGCACGTCGAAGCGTTTGAAATGACGCAGGAAATCGCGGCCCCAGTTGGCGGCAAGCACTTTCTTCAGCTGCGAGGGCGGCATGAACTGGGCGTCGGCGCGCAGGCGGGCGAGGATCTTGGCCAGCTCGGGCGGAAGCATGTCGGCGGTTTCCATCGACAGAAGCTGGCCCGCCTTCATGGCCGCGCCGCGCATGTTCGCAAGATGATCGGCCACGCGGGTGACTTTGGACGGTGTCATCAGCAGGTCTTGCAGGCGGGGCTTGCGGCCGCGCATCAATTGCCACCCGCCGCGGGTGGCGACGTTGCCCGCCAGGACCGTGGCCATGCCGCCGGTGCGGGCCATGCGGTTTAATCGCCCGGTCGGGATGCGGGCGGCGCGTTTTTGGTCGGGCGGGTTCTGGTCGTTCATCGCGTGCCTTCGGCGCGTCGTTCCAGCCGCGGCCCAAGCAGGCGCACCAGCGCGGGGCGCAGGCGCAGGAAGGCGCGATAGGCCAGCTCGGCGACGGGTACGATACCGGGGATGCGCGACAGCTTGGCGAGATGGCGCCAGCCGGGCAGGCGTTTCCAGACCTCGAAGAAACCCGCGGCGCCGGAGACCAGTGTGCCGTCGGGGCGGCGGGTGTGAAACCGGCCCATGGCCGCGTCGCGATCGAGGTCCGGTGCGGGGTCCTCCTGGCTGCGCGAGATATCGGTGAAGGCGATGCGGTCTGCCCGGTCGCGTTTCTGGTAGAAACCGACTTCGGCCCGGCAAAGCGGGCAAGACCCATCGTAGTAGACCGTCAGCCGGGTATCTTCCGCACCCTGCACGATCAGCCCGGGTCCTTGCCCAGTTCGGGCTCGCGCTTGAGAATACGCTGAAGCGTGCGGCGGTGCATCTTGAGCAGTTGTGCCGTCTTGGTGATGTTGCCGTCGGTGCGCTCCAGGAAGCGTTCGATATGTACGCGCTTGGCCTCTTCGGGCGAAATCGGGTTTTCGGGCGCCGGGGGCTGAACCCCTTCTGCGGCCAGCAGGGCGTCGACGATCTCGTCCCCGTCGGCGGGCTTGGCCAGGTAGTCGATGGCGCCGAGCTTGACTGCCGCGACGGCAGTGGGTGTGTCACCGTAGCCGGTCAGGACGAGGGCGCGGGCGGAGGTACGCTGTTTCTTCAGCATCTCGATTACCTCGAGCCCCGAACCTTCGCCGAGATGCAGGTCGATGATAGCGAAGGCAGGTTGTCGCGCGTCGATCGCGGCGGCGGCCTCGGCCACGGTGCCAGCCGGAATGGGATCAAAGCCGCGGCTGGCCATGACCTTGGACAATTGCTCGCGGAAGACGTCGTCATTCTCGACGATCAGGAGCGTGGTGTCTTTGGGTAGCTTTGTCATATCATCCTCTCTTGCACGTGCTACGTGCGCGGGACAGGGTTGGATGACTGCCGGGGGCGGGGTGCGACAGTTTGCGCAGGGGCGCCGAAACGCCGACGGCGCCCCGGGATGATCCGGGGCGCCGTCTGTTTTTCAGCATGGCATCAGGCCCTTAGCCCGGTTGGACCCGGTCGGCATCCATGACCTTGGCCCATGCCTTGACGAAGTCCTTGACGAACTTGCCGCCATTGTCGGCCTGTGCGTAGACCTCGGCTTGCGCCCGCAGTTGCGAGTTCGAGCCGAAGACGAGATCGCAGCGGGTCGCATCCCACTTCTTGTCGCCGGTCTTGCGGTCCTTCCCGACGAAGGTCATGCCCTTGTCGTCGGTGGCTTCCCAGACGGTGCCCATGTCCATCAGGTTGACGAAGAAGTCGTTGCTGAGCGTGCCGACACGGTCGGTGAAGACGCCGTGCGCGGTGCCGCCGTAATTGGTGCCCAGCATCCGCAACCCGCCGATCAGAACGGTCATCTGCGGTGCCGAGAGGCCCAACAGATGCGCGCGGTCGATCATCAGTTCCTCGGCCGAGACGGTGAAGTCGCCGGAGAGGTAGTTGCGGAAACCATCGGCCTGCGGCTCCATGATCTCGAAGGACTCGGCGTCGGTCATCTCGTCGGTGGCGTCGGTCCGGCCCGGGGTAAAGGGCACGTTGACCTCATGACCGCCGGCCTTGGCCGCCGCCTCGACAGCGGCGTTACCGCCCAGAACGATGAGATCGGCCAGCGAGATCTTCTTGCCGCCCGAGGCGGACGCGTCGAAGTCGGCCTTGATGCCTTCGAGGACCTTCAGGACCTTGGCCAGTTGCTCGGGCTGGTTGACGTCCCAGTCCTTTTGCGGAGCAAGACGGATGCGGGCACCATTGGCGCCGCCGCGCATGTCCGAGCCGCGGAAGGTCGAGGCCGAGGACCATGCCGTGTAGGCCAGTTCGGAGACCGACAGGCCGGAATCGCGCAGCTTGGCCTTGAGGCTGGCCACGTCGGCGTCATCGACCAGCGGGTGATCGACCTCGGGCACCGGATCCTGCCAGATCAGCACTTCGTCCGGCACCTCGTTGCCCAGATACATGGAGCGCGGGCCCATGTCGCGGTGGGTCAGCTTGAACCACGCGCGGGCGAAGGCGTCCGCGAACTCGTCGGGGTTGGCATGGAAGTGGCGCGAGATTTTCTCGTACTCGGGGTCCATGCGCATCGCCATGTCGGCCGTCGTCATCATGATGTGCTGATTGTGCTTCGAGGGGTCCTCGGGGTCCGGGGCCATGTCCTCGGGCTTCTGGTCCTTGGGCTGCCATTGCCATGCGCCGGCGGGGCTTTTGACCAGTTCCCACTCATAGCCGAAGAGCACGTCGAAATAGCCCATATCCCATTGTGTCGGGCGAGGCGTCCATGCGCCTTCGATGCCCGACGTGATGGCGTCGCGGCCTTTGCCGGAGCCGTAGGTGGAGAGCCAGCCAAAGCCTTGGGCCTCCATCGCGCCGGCCTCGGGTTCGCTGCCGACATGCGATGGATCGCCCGCGCCATGTGCTTTGCCGAACGTGTGGCCGCCGGCCGTCAGCGCGACGGTTTCATAGTCGTTCATCGCCATGCGCGCGAAGGTTTCGCGGATGTCGCGGGCCGAGGCAAGGGGATCGGGCTGGCCGTCGGGACCTTCGGGGTTCACGTAGATCAGGCCCATCTGCACGGCGGCAAGCGGATCTTCCAGCTTGCGGTCGCCGGAATAGCGGCTGTTGGGTTTGTCGGAGGTGGCGAGCCACTCTTTTTCCGAGCCCCAGTAGACGTCTTCCTCGGGCTCGAACACGTCCTTGCGGCCGCCGCCGAAGCCGAAGATCGGGCCGCCCATGTCCTCGATCGCCATGTTGCCGGCGAGGATCATCAGGTCTGCCCAGGAAATGGCGTTGCCGTATTTCTGCTTGATGGGCCAGAGCAGGCGGCGGGCCTTGTCGAGGTTGCCGTTGTCGGGCCAGCTGTTGAGCGGGGCAAACCGCTGGGTGCCCGAGCGCGAGCCGCCGCGCCCGTCGGAGGTGCGGTAGGTGCCCGCCGAGTGCCACGCCATGCGGATGAAGAAGCCGCCATAGTGACCATAGTCGGCTGGCCACCAGTCCTGGCTGTCGGTCATGAGCGCCTTGAGGTCTTTTTTCAGCGCCTCCATGTCGAGGCCCTTGAAGGCTTCGGCATAGCTGAAATCGGGGCCCATCGGGTCGGATTCAGGGGTGTTCTGATGCAGGATCTTGAGGTTCAGCTGGTTCGGCCACCAATCGCGGTTGGATTGGACGCTGAACCGCGTCGCACCATGCATGACCGGGCATTTGCCGGAGTTTTCGAGATCGTTGCCGTCCATTGAGTCTCTCCCAGGGTTTGCTGTCTGACTGTGCCCGGATGCGTGTGATCCGGGGCCGATTGCTTGTTTAAAAGACGTAAGCATTGCCGCGCGCGATGCAACGCGGGAATCGCTTTCACAGGGCGAAGCATAGCAAGGCATTTCAATGAGAATAAGTTGCATTTATTGATTGGATTGATAAATCTTTCTTATGAAAAATCTCTCGCTGAAACAGTTGCGCTATTTCGAGGTGCTGGCCCGGACGGGCCATTTCGGGCAGGCCGCCGAGATTTGCGCGGTCACCCAGCCGGCGCTTTCGGTGCAGATCAAGGCATTGGAGGCGTCGGCAGGGGCGGCGCTGTTCGAGCGCACGACGCGCGAGGTGCGGTTGACCGGGTTCGGGGTGGAGTTCGCGGAGCGGGTGCGCGAGATCCTGCGGTCGGTCGACGAGCTGTCGGACCTTGCGCGCAAGGCGCAGGAGGGGTTGAGCGGGCGACTGCGGCTGGGGGTCATCCCGACGATCGCGCCCTATCTTCTGCCGCGGTTCCTGACGCGGCTGAACGGGGCGTTTCCCGATCTGGACGTGCAGGTGCGCGAGAGCATCACGCCGCGCCTGATCGCGGAGCTGGGTGAGGGCGGGCTGGATCTGGCGCTTGTCGCGCTGCCGGTGTCGGAGCGGTCGCTGGAAGAATACCCGGTCTTCGAGGAACCTATGGTGCTGGTCCGCCCCGAAGCCGAGGCGGATGCGCCGGTGCCGGACGTGACGACCCTGCACATGCGGCGCCTGTTGCTGCTGGAGGAGGGGCATTGCTTTCGCGACCAGGCGCTGGCGTTTTGCAACATCCCGGGCGGCGGGCCGCGCGACGGGCTGGAAGGCACGTCGCTGTCGACGTTGGTGCAGATGGTGGGTGCGGGGATGGGGATCACGTTGATCCCCGAAATGGCGGTGCCGGTGGAAACCCGGTCGGCGCCGGTCTCGGTGGCACGGTTCCGTGGGCCGCAGCCGATGCGGCAGGTGGGCATGGTCTGGCGCAAGACCAGCCCGCTGGCCGAACGGTTCCGGGCGATCGCGGACCTGCTGGCGCCGGATACGTCTGAACCGTCAGTGGACGCTCAGTAGTCCTTCTCAAAAAAGATGCCGACGCCGGTGTTGCCGGTGGTGCTGGTCGAGCCCTTGACCGTCAGGTTGCGCCCGATGTCGAGGTTGAGGTTGATCTCCTGGTTGCCTTCGCTGTCGGCGGTGACCTCGGAGTAGAGGTTTTCCGACAGGTAGGCGCCGGCGGTGACCTGTGTCGCGCCATCCTCGGAAGTCGACACGTCGAGATCGCTGAGGCCGAGGGCGCCGCGAATGTCCAGCCCGCCGGAGCGCTGGCCCGAAAGCGTGGCGGCGGCGGCGACAAGCTGGGCTGCCTGGAAGGCCGAGATGTCTTCGAGCCCACGACCGAAGAGCAGCCGCGCGACGGCCTCGTCCTGGGGCAGGTCGGGGACGGATTCGAACGAAACGGAAGGCGCGCTTGCCAGCCCCTCGATGATGGTGCGCACAAGGATGCCATCATTTTCCGTCTCGGCCACGAAGCGCAGGTAGGGGTCGAGCGCGCCGCGCAGGTCGATGACGCCTTCGGTCAGGTCGAGGCGGCGGCCCAAGATGTCGAGCCGGCCCCGGATCAGTTCGAAAAGGCCGCTGGGCACGACGTCGGCGGTGGTGCCCTGAAGGCGCACGCGGCCACCCAGTTCGGCGTCGAGGCCGCGGCCGCGCACGAAGATCCGGTTTGGTGCGTTGATGACAAGGTCCAGGGGGAAGGCGACGGGATTGCCGCCGCTGTCCTGCCCGATGATGCCGGCGCGGGCGCGGGTTCGGCGCACGTCGGCGGGTTCGCCCACATGGGTGATCTCGGGAATGTCGCCCGGGGTGCGGGTGCCGCTGCCCGAGGGCACGCGCAGTTCGGTCCGGCCCAGGTTGACCGTGCCGCCGATCGTGGCGCCGCCGGTGAGCGGGCCGTTGATGCCGACCTGACCCGACAGGGTTGTCGTGTAGAGGTCGGGATCAGTGACGACGAGATCGTTGAGCGCGGCTTCGAGATTGGCGTTGAACGGGGCCGACAGGGTGATCGGCCCGCGCACGCGGAAATTGCCGCCGGTGCCCATCGAGGCGGTAATGTTTGTTTCGGCCCGGCCCGAGGCCAGGCGGACAGCGCCGGTGATGCCGGTGATGGCGGTCGAAAGGGACGGCAGGGCGAAGCGGCCGTCCGATACGTTGACCACGCCCGAAAGGGAATTCAGCGCGGGCGGGCCGTTGACGCTGAGGTCGAAATTGGCAAGGCCGACAATGGACCGTGGCGCCAGGAACGGGTTGGCCAGCGCGAGGGGCGCGGAGCCGTTCACGTCGAGATCGAGGCTGTTGCCGTAGCTGTTGATCGACCCGTTCACGCGTGCATTGATGCCGCCGGGGCCGGTGGCATCGAGCGACAGGCGGATCCGTTCGCCGGCCCGGTCGACGATGGTGATCGTGCCGTTGGCCGAAACCGCGCCGGGGAAGGCGGGCACGAATATGCCGAGGTCGGCCAGCCGGGCCGACAGGTTGACGGGCGCGCCGGGGCCGCTGCCTTGGGCGTCGACGGTCACGCGGGGCGTCTGGATCTCGATATAGCGGATGCCGGGCGCGGACTCGCCCAGTGCGACGGAGGCGCGGGCGTCGATACTGCCGGCGATCAGTTGATCGACCTGGGCGATGCCGGTGCGCAGGTTGGAGCCATCGATCTCGGTCGTGATGTCGAGCGTGCGGCCGCGAACCTGGCCGGAGCCTTCGAGCGTCATGTCGAGCGTGCCGGTCAGCGGGCGGTTCAGGAGCGGCGCGAGGCGTGACAGGTCGCTGGCATTGAGCGTCATCTGGCCTTCGACCGGCAGCAGTGCATCCTCGGGGAAGGCGGCGCCGGTGGCCGACAGGGTCGTGCCTGCGCCGGAGGCCTCGAGCCGCGAGATGGTGACCGCGCCGCCCTTTTCCCAGGTGGCGGCGGTGTCGAGCGTGGCGGGGCCGGACATGCGCGGTTCGATCCGGGCGAGGTCGGCGATGGCGGCCTTCAGGGTCAGCTCGCCATCGTCGGAGTCGAGCCGGCCCGAGGCGTCGGCCTCGAGCGCCGGGGTGCGCACCGAGAAGCGTTCGAGCACGGTGCCGTCGGTGTCGCGCTGTGCGGCGATGGACACTGTGCCCGCGCCGTTCATCAGCGCGTCGACGCGCGGCTCGCCGATTTCCACGTCATTGGTTTCGGCGTCGAGCACGATGTCGAACGCGCCGCCGCGGATGCGTCCGGAGCCTTCGAGCACAACGGTCGCCGCGCCGTCCAGATCACGGCCCGCGAGTTGGGCAAAGCGCGACAGGTCCTGCGCGGCGAGGGTCACCTTGCCCTCGGCGGGCAGGTTCGGGTCTTCGGGGAAGACCGCGCCGCTGCCAGTGAGCGTGACCTCGGCCAGGGTGGCTTCGAGCGCGGAGATGTTGAGCGCGTCGCCGGTGCTCCAGTTGACCGATGTCGTCAGCGTGGCCGGGCCGGACAGCGTGGGCTCGACTTGCGCGACGTTCTGCAGCCGTGCCTCGATGTCCAGCTGGCCGTCATCCGCGTCGAGTCGGCCGGAAGCATTGGCGGCAAGGGCCTGTGTCTGGATCGTGAGGCGTTCAAGCACGGTGCCGGTGGTGTCGCGGCGCGCGACCAGCGACAGGGTGCCCTGGCCGGTCATGAGCGGGTCGAGGCGCGGTTGGCCGATGGCCAGATCGTTGGTTTCGGCTTCGAGTTCGATATCGAATGACCCGCCCAGAAGCGTGCCTGTGCCTTCCAGCGTGGCATTGGCGGCGCCGGAGATATCCTGGTTCGAAATGGCCGCAAAGCGCGAGAGGTCGGCGGCGTTCAGAGTCGCGCTGCCGGTGAAGGGAAAGCCGTCTTCGAGGCTCTCGAGTTCACCGTTGGCCGTGAGGGTGACGTTGCCGCTTTCGACGTCGAGCGCGTCGATCACAAGGGGCTGATCCTGTTGCCAGTCGAGGGTCATGCTGCCCGCCGGCGCGGCGCCGATGGCCTCGGCCAGCGCGGGGTCGGAATGATCCACGCCTTCGGCATTGAAGGTGATGTCGCCGGAAAAGGATCTGTCGGGTGCATCCGTGATCTGGCCGGTGCCCGAAAGGGTGGCACGGTCCAGTTGCACTCCGTTATCCTGAACGAGGTCGACGATCTGCATTTCGGCCTGCCACGCGTCGTCCTGTGCGGCATCGAAGCTGGCGGTGAGCCGGGCATTCTGAAGCGTTGTCGGCGCGCCGGAGATCGGAAGGCGCACGACATCGCCCTCGTCGCTGCCGATGCGGCCCTCAAGCTGGAGCGTTTCGGGCCAGCCGGAGGCGGAAAGCGCTAGGTTGCCCTGAAGCTCCAGCGCCTCGGAGGCGAGAGCCAGTTCGTCGAGTACCAGCCGACCGGTTGCCTCGGTCTGGCCGGAGACGGCGAGGCTTGTTGCTTCGCCGAAGAAGGGTTGGAACTGTTCTTCGAACAGCGGGCGCAGGTCGCCATCAAGGTCTGCGGCGAAGGTGTAGCCCTGGGCATCGTCGCCGTCGATGGCGCCGACATTCACGGTGCCGCCAAAGCGTTCCTGGCCATCGGAGCTGAGCAGGATGCGTGCGGAGAAATCCGACAGGGGGGCGTCGCCGGTCACCTGCAGACGCAGGGCGGGCGTATCCGGGATGCCGAGCAGGGTGGAGACGATGCCTTCGGGGCCTTCCTCGAAATCGAGATCGAGTGCGAGGACGCGGGTTTCGTTCGCAAAGGAGCCTTCGAAAGTCAGGCTGTCCTGCCGGTCCAGCCGCTGGATGGCGAGGTTGGCGGCGCCCTGACCGTCGGCCAGGTTGACGCTGCCTTCCAGCGACAGCCGGGCCGGTTCGCCAAGCACGGACTCCCCGAGTTCCACACTCTCTATCTGGACCAGTTCGACATTCACCGACACGGGCAGTTCAGGCAATGAGAACTGTGTGGCCTCGGCGTCGTCGGTGCTGACGGTTTCACCGCCGGCGGGCAGACGTTCGAGGATGACTTCGGCGGCAGTAAGCTCATCGACCTCCAGCCGGCCGCGCAGCAGGGCGGACCGGGACCAGACCAGCGATGCGTCGCGAAGGGTCAGCCAGACGCCATTCTCGTCGGCGATTGTCAGCTGTTCGAGCGTGGCATTGGACGAAAGAGCGCCGCGAAACCCGGTGACATTTACATCGCGGCCCGCGCCGGAGAGGTTGTCCTGCAGCCAGTTCTCGATGAAGGACTTGTCTTGTTCCTCCTGATCCTGGGCCAGCAGGGGCGTCGAGATCGCGAAGGTGAGAATGAGAAGGAAAGAAAGCAGTAGGCGCATCAGAATGCCTGTCCAATACCGATGTAGAACTCGTAATCCTCGCCCGCGTCGCCGTCGAGCGGGGTGGCCACATCAAAGCGGATCGGGCCAATGCCGGTGTCGTAGCGGATGCCGAAGCCGGCACCGGAATGCCAGTCGCCGTTGTCGCTGCCGAAGCTGTCGCGACCGACAAAGCCGGTGTCGGCAAAGCCCACAACCTGCCAGGCGTCGGCTACCCGGGCGCGTACCTCGCCAGAGAACGCGAGGAACGAGCGGCCGCCGCTGGTGTTGCCGCCGCCAAGATCGACGCCGAGCGACTGGTAGGGCTGGCCGCGCACCGTGTTGGAGCCGCCAGAGAAGAACAGCATGTCGGGCGGCACGTCCACGAGCGATGCGCCGGTGACCGAGCCGACCTGGGTGCGCCCGGCCAGCACGATCGTGTCGTTTTCGCCGAAGCCCACGTAGGTCCGCGCGTCGGCATAGAGGCGGAAGGCCGGGTCGCCCGCGTCGAGCGCAAGAAACGGCGTGGCCTCCAGCCCGACGTAAAACCCTTCCCTGGCGTCCAGCGGGTCGTCGCGATTGTCGAAGGTCAGCTTGCCCGGCAGCAGCAGCAGTTCGTTGGTGCGCGAGCCGAGGTCGTCGTCGATCTCGGCATATTGATAGGCGATGCCGATCTCGCCTTCCAACTCGTCCGAGAAGATGTGCGACACGCCGCCGCCGATCTCGAAGGTGCGCTGGCGGTATTCCTCTTCGTCCAGTTCCTCGGCCCGGGCCTGGAGAAAGGCGGTGGTGTCGGGCGTGAAGGTGGCGGGGCGCTCGAACCGGGCGGAGAGGCGATAGTCGATGCCGCCCGAGTCGCCGCCTATGCCGCCGACCTCGCCTTCGATTCGCAGGCGTTCGGCGCCGCCAAGAAGGTTACGGTGGAGCCAGAAGCCGCTGAGCGTCAGGCCTTCGAGCGAGGCGATTTCGGCGCCGAAGCCGATGCGGCGGGGCTTGGCGTCGATGACCTCGGCCTGGATATCGAGCGTGCCGTCGGGGTTGGGCACCTCGGCCTCGTTCAGCACGACCGAGCGGAACGCGCCGGTGCGGCGCAGGCGCTGGCTGGCATCTTCGAGTTCCTCGGGCGAAAAGACCTTGCCCGAGGGCAGGCCGGCGATGGCGCGGATGCGGTTGGCGCGCACGGCGCTGGGGCGGGTGATCACGAGGTCGCCGAAGCGCAGCTGTGGGCCGGGGGACAGGCGGATTTCGGATGCCAGTGTCGAATTGCGGTGGTCGGCGGTGATCGACTGGCCGTCGAGTTCGACCTTGGCGTGGCCGGCCTCGCGCCAGCCGGTGACGCCCGCCTCTGCCGTTCTGCGGATGACGCTGGCGCCGGCGCGCTGACCACGGGCATACCCCTCGGGCAACTCGGTTTCAGGGGCGACCGGGCCGATGGCAGCACGGGAAAAAGTGAAAGGTGTTCCGGGTTGCACGATCACGTCGACACGGTTCACGCGGCTGGGCCCGGCGATGGGCGAGATGTCGGCCGCCTCGCGCCCGTCGACGCGGATGCTGACCACGCCGCCGTAATAGCCCGCGTCGTAGAGCGCGCCAACCATGCGGGCGTAATCAGCGCGGGCGGCGGCGAGGATGTCCTGCGCCGTGGCGTCCTCGGTGCCAGCGGTTTCAACGGAAAGCGAGGACCTGCTGAGGTACTCGACCAGGTCCTGCGGTGCTCCCCGGACCTGGACCGTGGCTTCGACCGCCAGCACGGGGCGGATCAACAGCAAGGTCAAGATGACTAACCAGGGCGCGACGCGACGACATTCGAACAACAGGCAGCTCCGTTTCCGGGGCCCGCAGCGGGCCCAAGGCGTGACTATGGGCAGAATGCGTCATGCGCCAGTGCCGCGCTGCGCGTGTCCCCCATCCGCGAACAAACTAGAACGGGGACAGCGTCATTCCCAGCAAGAAAGTTCATTTTCAAGGCGATCGGGCGCAAACTCTTCCGTGATCGGCAAGATTTCTCCGAAGTGATGTTGACGCGGGAGTATCCGGACGTCCCTGTTCTTTCCCGGTAGGCGCGTGATGGCGTATGGTCGGCAAACGCCGTAACGCGCGGTATCGACGCAGCGCCTTTGCGGCCGGCTGGAGGTGCGATTGGAGCAAAACGCGCAGGGCAGGGCGATTGCTCATAGCCGCAAGAGGGAATATGACGTCAGGTAAGATAAGAGAACTCGAGCCGTTGAAAGGGCACTTGGGGGACACGCAGAAATATTCTCAGGTCCGGACGGTGGCGTTGGTGATCATCGCCTTCGCCGTGGTGCTGTTCCTGCTGGTGCAGGCCCGCTTCATCCTGATTTCGCTGGCGGTGGCCGTGATCCTGTTCACGCTGACCTCGGACGTGATCCGGCTGATCGCGCGGCAGAGCATCGGGCGGTTCCGCATTCCCAACTGGCTGGCGTCCATCGTGGCGCTCTTGCTGATCTCGACGGCGCTGCTGCTGTTGTCGTCGATCATCCTGGCACAATTGAACACGGTCCTGGGCACGACGCTGTCCTATGCCGAGCGTGCGCCGTCGGCGGTGGCGTCGCTGTTCGCGTGGATGGGCGAGGACGTGGAACGGGCGGTGCTGAACTCGCTCAACAGTGTCGAAGTGTCGGGATACGTGCGGACCGTGGCCGGGCAGGCGGGCAGCCTGATGCAGGGCACGGTGCTGGTCATCCTCTTCTTCGGCTTCCTGTTCGCGGAGCGGATATGGTTCGGGACCAAGATGTCGAACTTCTTTGACGACCCGGCGCAGGCGGAGCGGGCGAACCGGATCTTCAACTCGATCATTCACCGGGTGAATTATTACCTGCTGATCAAGTCGCTGGTCAGCCTGATCACCGGGGCCATGGTGTACGCAGTCGCGACGTTCTTCGGGATCGAGCTGGCGCTGTCACTGGGCATCCTGACCTTCATCCTGAACTACATTCCCAATATCGGGTCGATCGTGGCCACCGGCATGGTGGCGCTGGTGGGCTATGTCGAGACGGGCGAGGCATCGGTGACGGCGGGGCTGTTCGTGATGACCGGGATCATCCAGTTCGTGAACGGCAACGTGATCGACCCGTGGCTGATGGGACGGGCGCTGCGCTTGTCATCGTTCGGGATCATCATCAGCCTGGCGTTCTGGGGCGCGGTCTGGGGCATTCCGGGGATGTTCCTGTCGGTACCGATCATGGTGATGCTGCTGGTGATTTGCAGCCATGTGCCGCAATTGCGGAAGGTGGCCGTGCTGCTCTCGCGCGAAGGCCTGCCAGAGGACGACCGCGAGTTGGACCGGCTGAACGAGGAGATCGAAAGCCGGAGGGCCTCCTGAGGCAGGCGGACAGCGTCGCGCGCGGAGGGCCCGATCAGTAGATCAAGGTGTCGCGGCTCCTACCTTCGACCGACTGCCCGCGATACATGCCTTCGCAGTTGAAGGGCATGGTGACGGTGCCGTCCGCGCCGATGGCAATGAGACCGCCCGATCCCCCTATCGCCACGAGATCCTGCATCACCACCTGCGCCGCAGCGTCGGTGACGGTCTGGCCGGCCAACCGGATGCGGGCGTCGATTTCATGTGCGACGGACAAGCGGATGAACGCCTCGCCATCGCCGGTGGCGGAGACCGCGCAGCTTTCGTTGAGAGCGAGCGTGCCGGCACCGATCAGGGGGCTGTCGCCGATGCGTCCGGCGCTCTTGGCCGTCATGCCGCCGGTGGAGGTGGCGGCGGCGAGGTTGCCCGCGCGGTCGCGGGCCACGGCGCCAACAGTGCCGTGACGGCGGGAAGGGTCGTCGTCGAGCGTGCCGTCGGCTTCCATCTGCAAGGTCTCTTGCAGCGTGTCCCAACGTTCCTGTGTGAAGAAATAACGCTCTTCCTCGAACGGCAGGCCGGCCTCGCGGGCGACGTCGTGCGCGCCGTCTCCGGCCATGAGCACATGCGAGGTATGTTCCATGACCGCACGGGCGGCATCGATCGGGTGGAGCGGGCCGCAGATACCCGCCACGGCCCCCGCACGGCGGTCGCGCCCGTCCATGATGGCGGCGTCCATCTCGTGTGTTCCTGCACGGGTAAAGACGGCACCGCGCCCGGCATTGAACAGCGGCTCGTCCTCCAGCGCGCGCACGGCGGCGGCGACGGCATCGAGCGCGGTGCCATCGGCCGCCAGCACCGACTCACCTGCCTCCAGAACGCGGGCAAGCGCGGCATGGCAGGCCGCTTCACGCTCTGCGCTCATTTCCGATCGGGGCAGAACCCCTGCGCCACCGTGAATTGCCAGTGCGAATCCGTCAGCCATTTCTCGCTCCTGCGTTGTTTTCTGCCGTTTTGGCGGGCTTTGGTTGCCGAGAATCCCACATAACGCGGGATTCGTGACGTTGCGACCGCTTTTGCAGTTGCGGGGCTTGGTTAACGTGACATTCTTGTGAACGGGATGGTAACATCCACAACATATAGATAAGAATCCAGAGATGGATGGAGTTACTCGATGGATATGTCCGTGAAACCGAGGCCCCGGGGCAAACTTGTCGCAATTGGTGGCGCCGAAGACAAATCGGCGAAGGCGGCCATTCTTGGACGAGTCCTGAAGTTGTCATCTGCCGAGGCGCCGGTGGTCGGTGTGATCACCACCGCCAGCAGCATCCCCGATGAGGTCTTCCCAGCCTACGAGGAGGCGTTCAACGCGCTGGGCGCCGCCGAAGTGCTGGATGTGCGCATCCGCGAGCGGTCCGACGCCGACGATGCCAAGATGGTCGAAATGATCCGCAATTGCGACGTTCTTTTCATCTCGGGCGGCGACCAGATGCGTCTGACCAGCATTTTCGGCGCCTCGGCGGCGCTGGAGGCGATCCGATCCATTTACCACGAGGGCGCCGTGATCGCCGGGACCAGCGCCGGCGCGGCCTGCCAGTCGACGACCATGGTTTATGGCGGCAGCGCTATCGACAGCCTTCGCAAGGGCGCGGTCAAGATGAGCGCCGGCTTCGGCCTGATCGAAGGGGTCATCATCGACACCCATTTTCTGGAACGCGGCCGCTTTTCGCGGCTGATGGAAGTGGGGGCCACCAACCCCGAATACCTGGGGATCGGGTTGGGCGAGGACGCCGCAGTATTGTTCGAGAACGGTGTAATTAAGGCCTTTGGGCCCGGTCACGTAATCCTCGTTGACAGTTCGAGAATATCCAGTTGCAATGTATTTGATCTATCAGACGGTGAGGCGGTGAGCGTCCACAACGTCGTGATGCATGCGCTGGTCGAGGGTGATGGATACAACCTGGCGGACCGGCAGGTCCTGAGTGCCAAACAGCTTGGGGCCGAGAGCCTGGAGCTGAAGGATGCGTATACTTGAACACCGTGCGCTGCGCGGACCGAACTACTACAGCCGCTACCAGTCGATCTATATGCGGCTGGACATCGAGGAACTAGAAGACCGGCCGAGTGACAAGGTCGATGGTATTGCAGACAAGCTGCAAGCGCTCATTCCCACGATCTATGAACATCGTTGCTCGGTAGGAGAGGCCGGTGGGTTCTTGTCCCGGGTGAAAGACGGCACCTGGGCCGGTCACATGGTCGAACATGTGGCGATCGAATTGCAGAACCTGATCGGCTTTTCGGTGGGCTACGGCAAGACCGTCGATAGCTACGACAAGGGCGTGTACCACGTTGTCTACCGCTATCGCGACGAAGCGAGCGGACTGGCCTGCGGCGAAGAGGCGGTCGAGATCGTCCAGGCGCTTTACGACGGCAAGGACGTGGACCTTGAGCCGGTGATCGATCGGCTGAAAGAGGTGCGGGACGCGAACGCGCTGGGACCGTCGACCGGGTCGATCGTGAACGCCGCGAAGGCGCGCAACATTCCCTGGTACAACCTGACCGAGGGCACCAGCTATACCCAGCTTGGCCACGGCGTGAAGCAGCGCAAGTTCCAGGCCACCGTGACGGATGCGTCGGGGATCATCGGACACTCGATTGCCGACGACAAGGAATGGACCAAGCAGGTGCTCGACGATGCCGGCGTGGCGGTGCCCAAGGGCTACATCTGCTACTCCTGGGACGAGATCAAGGATGCCGCCGACTGGATCGGCTGGCCGGTCGTCACCAAGCCGCTGTCGGGCAATCACGGGCGGGGCGTGACCACGGACATCACCAACGAGGAAGAGCTGAAATCGGGCTACGAGGCCGCGCTGGCGCGCTGTCGCGACGATTACGGCGCGGTCATCGTAGAGAGCTATATCAAGGGCGAAGATCACCGCATTCTGGTGGTCGGAGGCAAGATGATAGCCGCCGCCCGCCGCCGTCCGGCGCATGTCGAAGGTGACGGCAAATCCACCATCCAGCAGCTGATCGACAAGGAAAACGAGGACCCGCGCCGCGGTGTGGGGCACGAGAACCTGTTGACCCAGATCATCGTGGACGAACAGACGATGCGCCTGCTGGAGCAGGCCGAGCTGACGCTCGACTCCGTTCCTGCCAAGGGCGACATCGTCTATCTGAAATCCACCGCCAATATCTCGACCGGCGGCACCGCGACGGATCTGACCGACGAGGTGCATCCCGAGATCAAGTTCGCGATGGAACGGATCGGACGGATTGTCGGTCTGGATATCATCGGGATCGACATGCTGGCCGAAACCTTGTCCAAGCCGCTGGACCAGCAATCGGCCGGGGTGGTCGAGGTCAATGCGGGCCCCGGCTTTCGGATGCATATGGCGCCCACGCACGGCACGCCGCGGCCGGTGGGCGAGGCCGTTGTCGACATGCTGTTCCCGGACCCGACGGATGACGGGCGCATCCCGATCACCGCGATCACCGGCACCAACGGCAAGACCACGACGACGCGCCTGATCACGCATATCCTGCGGCAGGCGGGCAATTCGGTGGGCATGGGCTGTACCGGTACGATCGAGATCGACAATCACGTCATCCTGCGGGGCGACTATTCCGGCCCCGCCGCCGCACACGCGGTGCTGCGGGAACCAACGGTAGAACACGCCGTGCTCGAGGTTGCGCGCGGCGGGATCATGCGCCGGGGGCTCGGGTTTGACGAATGCGATGTGGGCGTTCTGCTGAACATCGCGTCGGACCATCTGGGCGAGCGCGACATCCACACGCTGGAGGAACTGGCGCGGTGCAAGACCGTGGTGGTCGACGCCGTCAAGAAGATCGGCGGCTTCTGCGTGCTGAACGCCGACGATCCGCTGGTGATGGACCAGGGCACCTACTGGGCGCGGGGCGAGATCATCTATTTCACGATGGACCCCGAAAATCCGGACCTCAAGCAACACCTGGCCGACCACAAGATGGTCATCACCGTGCGCCAGGGCCGGATCGTGCTGTTGCGCGGCCAGGTCGAGGTCGAGGTGGCGGCGGTCAACGACGTCCCGATTTCCTTCGAGGGGCACGCGCCCTTCAACGTGCAGAACGCCATGGCGGCCACGGCTGCCGCGCTGGCGCACGGTCTGGAGATCGACGATATCCGCGCCGGGCTGCTGAGCTTCCACCCGACACCGGCGCAGATGCCGGGGCGGACCAACTATTTCGAGGCCGATGGCGTCAAATGCCTGATCGACTATGGCCATAACGTTCCGGCGCTGGAGGCGCTGGAACCGCTGGTCAACGGCCTGGGGCAGCAGCGCAAGATCGCCGTGGCCACGGCCCCGGGCAACCGCCGGGACGAGGACCTTGCGGCGCTGGGCGCGCAACTGGCGAAGATGTGCGATACGGTCTACATTTACGAGACCGATGCGCGCGGGCGCAGCGAAGGCGAGACCGCCGGGCTGATCGAGAAGGGCGCGAAAGACGCCGGATCCGCCGGGATGGTCGAGCTTATCATGGACGAGCAAGCCGCGATGGATCGTGCCATCGGTGACGCGAAGCCCGGTGATTTCCTGTTGCTGCTCGTCGACGACATCGAAGGTGCGACAGAGCGCCTGAAAGGGCGCAGCTACGGAGCGCAGTCGGACCTGGGCCAGACCTGAGCCAGCGTTGCGCAATCGAAAGGGAACAACGCCGGCTCAACGGCGTTGATAACCGAGGGAGTGATATGACAAAAAACGTTTTCGTCGTTGGAATGAACGAACTTAATGCGGCGCGGTTGAAGCGCCTTCGCGGCGTCGAGGACGTGAATTTCCATCCGTTGCTCACCTCCGCGGAAGTCTCCGACACCCAGATTTTCGACATTCCCGACATGCTGCGTCGGGCCGAGGAGACACTGGATGCGTTCGACGGCTCGATTGATGCTATCGTGGGCTATATCGACTTCCCCGTGTCCACCATGCTGCCGCTTCTGTGCGAGAAATACGGTACGCGGAACGCATCGCTGGAATCGCTTCTGAAGTGCGAGCACAAGTATTGGTCGCGCAAGGTCATGGCCGAGGTTATCCCCGATCATACGCCCAACTTCACCGCTTTTGACCCGTTCGACGACGAGGCTCTGTCCAAGATTGGCGAGGCGGGTCTGCGTTTTCCGTTCTTCGTGAAGCCGATCAAGTCTTCCGGCTCGCGTCTGGGCTTTCGCATCGACAGCCCCGAGGACTTCGCCTATGCGACCGAAGCCTTTCGCGCCGAGATCAACGAGATTTCCGAGCCATTCAATTATATCCTGAACAAGGCGAACCTGCCCGAAGACGTCAAGACGGTGGAAGGGCATTACTGCATGGCCGAGCGGGTGATCGGCGGGCGGCAATGTACCGTCGAGGGCTATGTGCATGACGGCGAGGTCGTGCCCTACGGCACGGTGGATTCGATCCGTTATCCGCAGGTTCTGAGCTTTTTCTACTATCTCTACCCGTCCACCCTGCCGCCGCGCATCCAGGAACAGATGGCCGAGATCACCAAGACGGTGATGAAGCACATCGGCTATGACAATGCCGGCTTCAATATCGAGTATTACTGGGACGAGGTGCAGAACCAGATCTGGCTGCTGGAGATCAACACGCGCATCGCGCAATCCCACTGCGACCTTTTCGAAATGGTCGACGGGGTCAGCCACCAGCAGGTGACGGTCGACCTTGGCCTGGGCCGCAAGCCGGACATGCCGAAGGGCGAGGGGCCGGAAACCGTCGCGGCGGAATTCTTCTACCGGGTGTTCTTCAATGACGCGACCGTGGCCCGTGCGCCGTCGCGCGCCGAGGTGGAGGTCGCGGCCGAGCAGGTGGAGGGGACACGCATCACCTCTTACGTCAGCAAGGGGTCCAAACTGTCGGAACTGCCGGAGCAGGACGCCTACAGTTATGCGGTGGCGTCGGTCTGGATGGGCGCGCAGAAACAATCCAAGCTGCTTTGGAACTACGAGCAGGTGATGAAGAAGCTGAACTACGAGTTCACGGATATCGTGGAATAAGCTGACAGGAGATCCCGCCGGCATCCCGCTCAGAACGAGATCCCGGGTCAGGCCCGGGATGGGGCGCGTTGGTTTCATCGGCTGGACATCCGCCGGCGCGGGCGGTACGCGGGCTCGGACACCACGTCGCCCCTAGATCCGAGCGTTTCTCATGATAATCGACCATCCGCTGCCGCAGACGATCCGCGAAATCGAGCATCTGGAAATCCCCATGCCGGACGGCACGCGGCTGGCGGCGCGGGTCTGGATGCCGGAGGGCGCCGAGGCAGCGCCGGTGCCGGCGATCCTCGAATTCATCCCCTATCGCAAGAATGACAAGACGCTCGAGCGTGACCATGCCCGTGCGCCCTGGATGGCGGCGCAGGGCTATGCCTATGTGCGCGTCGACCTGCGTGGCACGGGCGAGTCCGAAGGGTTGATGACGGACGAATATACCGAAGAAGAGCTGCAGGACGGCTGCGACGTGATCGCGTGGATCGCCGCGCAGGACTGGTGCGATGGCGGCGTCGGGATCGTCGGCATTTCGTGGGGCGGGTTCAACGGCCTGCAGCTTGCCGCGCTGCGGCCCCCGGCGCTGAAGGCGGTGGTCACGATCTGTTCGACCGACGACCGCTATGCCGATGACATCCACTACATGGGCGGCACGCTGCTGGGCGATCACCTGTCCTGGGCATCGGTGATGTTCGGGATCAATACCCTGCCGCCGGACCCTGCGCATGTGGGCGACCGCTGGCGCGGGATGTGGGAAGAGCGACTGGACGGGTCGGGCCTGTGGCTGGAGAACTGGATGCAGCACCAGACACGGGACGCGTTCTGGAAGCATGGATCTGTGTGCGAGGATTTTTCGGATATCGAGGTGCCGGTCTATGCCGTCAGCGGCTGGGCCGACGGCTATTGCCGGGCGGTGTTCCGGCTGGTGGAGAACCTGAAGAGCCCGGTGAAGGGGCTGGTGGGCCCGTGGTCGCATCGCTATCCGCATCTGGGCGAGCCGGGCCCGGCCATCGACTGGCTGACTGAAGAAGTGCGCTGGTGGGACCAGTGGATGAAGGGGCGGGACACGGGCATCGCGGATGAGCCGAAGCTGCGTGTGTTCCTGCAGGATCACGCCCGGCCACAGACGCATTATGACACGCGGGAGGGCGTCTGGATCGACGAGCCGGCCTGGCCGTCGCCCAACGTGGAGCGCCGCGCGTTTTCGCTGACTTCCGACGGGGGGCTTGGCGCGGAGGGGCCACAGGACGCGCTGGACATTTGCTCGCCGCTCTGGGTCGGGCGGCATGGCGGCAAATGGTGCTCTTACGGGCATCCCGGGGATCAGCCAGGCGACCAGCGGCGCGAGGATGCGGGCAGCCTGACGTTCCAGACGGCGCCCTTGACCGAGGATTGCCACATGGTCGGCGATCCGGAGCTGACCCTGACGTTCGAGGTGGACAAACCGGTGGCGCAGGTGGCCCTGCGGTTGATGGACGTGGCCCCCGACGGTGCGGCGACACGGGTGAGCTATGGCTTGCTGAACCTGACGCATCGCGACAGCCACGAGCATCCGGAAAACCTGGAACCCGGGCGCAAGTACACGGTGCGCGTGCCGATGAAGCATGTCGCGCAGACCTTCCGCGCGGGGCATCGTATCCGGCTGGGCGTTTCGACCAGTTATTTTCCCGTTGCCTGGCCCGCGCCGGAGCCGGTGACCCTGACCATGCTGACGGGAGAGTGCGTGCTGGAACTGCCGATGCGCAAAGACGCGCCCGAGGCGGTCGATGCCTTCGGCGCGGCCCGATCGGCCGAATTGCTGGAGTTGGACGTGACACGTGCGCCGGGCGCGACCTGGCGCCTGGGCGAGGACGTCGACACCGGAATGCTGAGTATCGAGGTGACCGACGACGAGGGAGCGGCGACGATCCGGAGTCAGGGGTATTTCCATGCGGCCGCGGCCAAGGAACATTACACGATTTTGCCCGAAGATCCGACTTCGGCCACCGGCGAGGTGACGTGGACTCACGAGATGGCGCGCGAGGATTGGAGCGTGAAAACCGTCACCCGGACACGAATGACCTGCACCGCCAGCGATTATCTGATCACGGCGCGGCTTGAAGCTTTCCTGAACGGCGATTGCATCCGCGAGCTTGACTGGGACGTCCGGATTCCGCGCGACCATAATTGACGGCGGCGTAAGACCGGCGAGCGCGTTCATCGCGCCCGAGGTTGTTTACCAGTTGATCGAATGCCCGCCGTCTTCGTCGAGCCGTTACGGGGGCTAGATGGTTGTTGCCGCTGGAGTCGGAGCGGTGGCGCATGCTCATCCGCTTTGCCGCGAAAGCAGATACCGGATTTTGTATAGGCTGAGCATGGGCCGGCCTTGTGTCGGGGCAAGAGCACTCGAACCGAGTTGCGTCGCCTGAAGAGACTACACACTCAAGTGTAGGTAGTCAGACGCGGGGGCACTGTGGCACCTTGCCGGGGCACATATTCTCGCCGGGCAGGTGGATTCACGTTGGGTTCTGTCGGAATCCGCAGGCCAATGTACGGACATGGGCAGTAGCCTCACGCGGAGGAACAGGGCGCCATTGCGCTAAAGTCAGGTGAAACGTGTGGCAGGAGAGCGTGTGGGACGGCTGGTGAGCGATACCAAGGGAAGGGAAGTCATGTACGGCATGCGGCTAAGCGAAAGCATCTGTTTCAGGACGTGTGAACATATCATCGGGTGCTGTTTCGCAAGGCCTGGCGGGCGTCACGTGCATGCGGGTCGCCGTTTGCGCGAAAACCGGGACATAGACTGATGCCTTCGGTTTTGCTGAACGCCGCCTGCGGTGTCACCGACAGTGACGAATCCTATGCCGCCGACCTGCGCAGGGAGCTTTTCGATCTTTGGGGCAACGTGCTGACGCGGCGCGCGCCGCATGTGGCCGAGTGGGCGCATAGCGACACTGAGCACGTGATTCCAGCAGGGCCTGGTGCCGTGCCCTATCTTCAGGCGCTGAACATCTGGTTTCAGCTTTTGCGGATCGTGGAGGAAAACGCCGCGATCCGGGACCGGCGCCACGTCGAGACGCAAAGCGGGGCAGAGACCGTTCCCAGCAGCTTTGCCCAGGCGCTGGCGCGTGAGGATCTGACGCGGGAACGCTTTGCCGAGATATCGCAAAACCTGTCTGTCGGCCCAACCCTGACGGCGCATCCGACCGAAGCCAAGCGTGTCACGGTGCTGGAGATCCACCGCAGGATCTATCGCAATCTGGTTTCATTGGAGGCGCAACGCTGGACCAGCCGGGAACGCGCCGCGATCCTTTCAGATATCGAGTGCGAGATCGACCTGCTGTGGATGACGGGCGAGTTGCGGCTGGAACGTCCTGATCTTAGCGACGAGATCGAATGGGGGTTGCAGTTCTTTCGCGACGGGATCTTTGACGCCGTGCCGCAGGTGTTCGAGCAATTCGAGCAGGCCGCCACGAACAGGTTCGGGACACCTGACGCGGTGTCCCCCTGCATCCGCTTTCATTCCTGGATCGGCGGTGACCGGGATGGCAACCCGAACGTCACCGCCGACAGTACCGCCCACGCGCTGAAACGGGCGCGCGACGCGGTGATGGACATGTACAAGGGGCATCTGCGGATTGCGGCCGAACGCCTGAGCATCAGCAACAGGATCGTGCCGCTTGATCCGGAGGTGCAGGGCGGGCTCGAGCGTCTTGCCTCGGTATCGCCGACGCATGATCGTAACCCCAACGAACTGTTTCGCCAGGCGATGTCGGCGATCCTGCATCGGTTGGAATCATATCGGCATATCAGCCATTTCATTGCCGACCTGGAAATGATCGAAAACGCACTTGAGTCAGTCGACGCGGGGCAGTTGGCGCGCCGCTACATTCGCCCGATCCGCTGGCGGGCCTCGGTTTTCGGATTCAGCATCTTTACGCTCGATATTCGTCAGAACTCCACGGTGACGACGGACACCATCACCGAAATCTGGCGGAGCCGGGATGATGGCGAGGTGCCGGAATATGGCGACCCCGCATGGTCGAAGCGGCTTCGGGCCGAGTTGGCGGAACCGCAACTGCCCGAGCCCGACCAGAACGCGTTGTCGGATCAGGCTGTTGAGCTTCTCAAGCTGCTGAACCTGATGTCGAAGCGGCAGTACGGCCCGGACCCGGCGGCGGTCGGCCCGTTCATTTTGTCCATGACCCGCTCCTCGGACGACCTGCTGGGGGTATTCCTGCTGGCGCGGTACGCGGGTTTTGGTGCTGAGACGCTGGAGCTCAAGGTCGTGCCATTGTTCGAGACCATCGAGGACCTGAGGGCGGGGCCGGATATCCTTGTCGACCTGCTGAAGGTGCCGCTGGCAAAACGCAGCCTGACGCGGGACGGGCCCTTGATCGAGGTCATGCTTGGCTATTCCGACAGCAACAAGGACGGCGGCTTTGTGTGCTCGACCTGCGAACTGGACCAAGCGCAGCGCAAGATCACGCGGGTCCTGGCGTCGCAGGGTCTGAAGCCTGTCTTCTTTCACGGGCGCGGCGGATCGGTCAGCCGGGGCGGCGCCCCGATGGACCGCGCCATCGCGGCCCAGCCGACAGATACCGTGAACGGCAGGATGCGTCTGACGGAGCAGGGCGAGGTCGTATCGGCCAATTATGCCAATCGTGGCACCGCGGCGGCGCATCTTGAGCTTCTGGCCTCGAGCGTTCTGAAACATACGGCGGATGCGAACGATCCGCCCCGTGCGCCGGAATTCAACGATGCGCTGGATGCGCTGTCGGGCCTGTCGCAGACCGCCTATTCCACGCTGCTGCACATGCCCGGCTTCATCGACTATTTCCAGCAGGCCAGCCCGGTAGAGGAGCTGGCCATGCTGAAGATCGGCTCGCGGCCTGCGCGTCGTTTCGGCGCGGCGTCGCTGGATGACCTGCGGGCCATTCCATGGGTGTTCGCGTGGTCGCAGAACCGGCACCTGATCACGGGCTGGTACGGGTTCGGCTCCGCTATCGAGTCGTTTCGAAAGTTCCAGGGCACCCGTGGCGAGGAGACGCTTCGCGCCATGTTCGAGAAAACCAAGCTGTTCCGGCTGATCGTGGACGAGGTGGAGAAATCACTCTTTCAAAGCGACCTCGACATCGCCTGGGAATATGCGTCGCTGGTTACGGATGACGACACCCGGAAGCGTGTCACGGACGCGGTCCGCAAGGAATATGCGCTGGCCTGCGAGGGGATCACCTTCCTGACCGGCCAGAAGACCATCGCCGAGCGTTTCCCGCGCATGAGAGCCCGCTTTGACCGGATACGCCCCGGTCTGGACCGGATCAATGCGCTGCAGGTGTCATTGCTGCGCGATGTACGGTCCCGGGATGAACCGAACCGGGTCTCGATTCCGTTGCTTCAATCCATGAACTCGATTTCTTCTGGCCTTGGGTGGACCGGCTAGGCCTATATCTGGCCGGCTGCCGGTGCCGTGGACATCTCGAGTGGGCCTGTCACCGTTTGATGCCACGTCTTCGACAGCATTTGCTGCACCAAAGAAGGTTAGCTATGGGTGAATTCCCGGGTACCCATGCCAAACTACGAGTGCGGTTTGGGATAGGCATTCAAGAAACTTGAGCGCTCAAGTGAGACTACGGGCGGAGAGCGGTTGTTCGCTGCGCGGTGCGTTTACGTCAGCCTGGCGGCAAAGCCAGCTATTGGCCGCAGTTCACCACTGGATATTATTAAAGAACATTTGGTGGGGTTTTCACTTCGAGACGAATGCCGGTAGGGGAATATCAATTCTCTGAGGATATGGCGCCCGACAGCCCCACCTGGATAGGTTTCGATCCCGTGGAGGCGTTTTGCTTTGAAGCCGGAGGTGTCTGGCCCAGGCCTTGCATTGCCGCACCGGAAACACCCTCTCGTCGGGCTGCGAACACCAGAGTTGGTTCAACCTGTTTGCGCAGTCAATCCATGAACGTTTATGGCGGACACGGCGCATGCTTCATCGTTATCCGATGAATCGCCTGTGATACCAATGGCCCCGATCAGCTTCTCGTCACGGTAAATCAGGACACCACCGGGAACAGGAACCAACAGGCCTTGGTTCAGTGCGTTCATGGCATCAATGAAGAACGGTTGTTCCTGTGCCCGCGTGTACAGCGCTCGGGATCCGAGGCCCATTGCCACTGCGCCTTTCGCCTTGCCCTGTGCGATCTCGGGTCGCAGGTTGCTGGTGCCGTCCTCGCGTTGAAGTGCAACAAGATGCCCTCCGGGATCTATGACGGCAATCGTGAGGGGTTTCATGTCATGCGCGCGCCGATACTCCAAGGCAGAGACGATCAGTGCATTTGCAAGTTCAAGGTTCATGTCAACATCTCCTCAACGTCTCGCCGGCTTGCAAGGTGATGCAAGCCGGCGAGACCTTCGCCCTCAATTGTAGAAATAATCCACCAGGAAGAGCGGAATCGATGGAATGTATGTGCACATCAGGAGCACGGTGAGCAGGACGGCGACGAAGTAGATGTTGACCTTGCTCACTTCCCATATGTTCGCCCGCGCCACCGCACATGCCGTGATCAGAACACTGGCGACGGGTGGCGTTTGTTGCCCGATGGCGAGGTTCAGCGTGACAACAAGGCCAAAGTGAATCGGGTTGATATCAACAGCTTCGATCAGCGGAATGACAATTGGCACGACGAGAATGATCGCGGCGGCCGAGTGCAGGAAAAAGCCGATGACGAGGAAGAAAAAGTTCAGGATCAACAGGATCAGCCACTTGTTTTCCGTGATGTTCAGGATCCCCGCCGCCAGTTCCTGAGGATATTGTGCGCGCGTCAGAAACCCGCCCATCACCACGGATGCCGCCACGAGCAGCATGACGACGGCCGTCTGCATGCCGCCGTCGAGCATCGACTGCTGCAGGTGTTTGAGATCTACCTGACGGTACCAAAGGCTAATCGCGATGGCCGCCAGAACGGCAAGGCCCGCGGCCTCGGTCGCCGTGACGTACCCGCCGAAGATGCCGCCGAGGATGATGACCGGCAACGCGAATGTCGGCAGCGCATCGACGAATGTTTCCCACACGCGGCGGCCCGAAAACGCCTCTTCGCGGGGCAGGTCGTAGCGGCGCGCGAAGTAATAAGCGACGCCCATCAGGCCTGCCGCGCCCATCACGCCCGGAACCACGCCGGCCACGAAAAGCTGCTCGACCGAAACATTGGCGGAGGTTGCGTAAAGGATCATCGGGATCGACGGAGGAATGATGATCGCAAGCGATGCGGAAGACGAGGTCACCGCCGCGGCCAGCGCGCCCGAGTATCCCCGTTTTTTCATCTGCGGGATCAGCACCGACCCCATCGCCGCGACGTCCGCGACGGCCGAGCCGGAGATTTCGGCAAAGAACAGAGACACGCCAATGTTCACATGGGCCAGCCCGCCCCGGATGAAGCCGATCAGGGCTGCCACGAAATTGATCAGCCGGTCGGTGATGCCCCCCGCGTTCATGATCGCGCCGGCCAGCACGAACATCGGGATCGCGATAAGAGAGAACTTGGTCGCGCCACCATACATGTCCAGCGCGACATTCACGAGCGAGTTGGTGCCCTCGAGCACCAGAAGCCCGCCGATCGCGGACACGGCCAGCGCAATCGCGATCGGCACGTTCAGACAGATCATCACGACCATCGCGATGAAGATACCGAGCATCAGCATCAGGCGTTCCCCGCTTTCTTCATTTCTGTTTCGACCTCTTCTTCGATATCGGCATGTTCGAGCGACACGCCCGCGGCCGTTTTGCGCCAGTAGTCAGGCAGGCTCAGCGCTTGGCATATCAGGAAAAGAATCGCGCCGATCGGGATCACCGATTGGGTAAAGCTGACCGGCACCCATGTGACCGATACAAGCGACATGCCCCCGAGGATCGACAGTACCGTGAAGCCCGCCCAAGCCAGCAGGATGAAAAAGCCGGCGGTGATGGCCTCGGCCAGCGCGACCGCCCACATGCGCGCAGGCATCGGGATCGCCAGCAGCACGGTATCGAACCCGATATGGCGACGTCGCAACGCGGCCAGCGCCGAGCCGTAATAGGTGATCCATGCCAGCAGGATGGCGGCAATCTCATCGTACCAGGCCAGGCTGGCCCCCAGAAGACGGTAGATCACCGCGACGACAACAACTGCGGTCAGGATGACCATGAGGAAGACCAGAAAGTACTCCAAGGCACTTTCAAAGAATTTGCGCAGTGATTTGAACATGATTGGTCCCTGCCGGGCAACGTACCCGGTACTGTTACATCCGACGTGTGATGAACTCGTGCAGCAAGGTATGCAGGGGGCCGCTGACGGCCCCCTGCGCATTCGGGGTCAGGAGCCGGACGCGAGGCTCTGAATTGTCTCGATCAGTTCCGCACCGCCCTCGACAGACGTAGAGAACTCTTCGTAGATCGGCGCTGAGGCATCGATGAAGGCCTGGTTGTCGGCCTCGTTGACCTCGACGCCGGCCTCGCGGATTACCTCGAGAAGCTCGGTCTCCAGCTTCGCCGCGTGCTCATAGACAAAATCCTGCGTCTCGGCACCGCACGCCTCGAGTTCGGCGCGCACATCTTCCGGCAGCTTCTGCCACTGGTTTTCGGCAACGAGGACATAACCCGGCGTGTAGACGTGCCCCGTGATCGACAGGTACTTCTGCACTTCCTGGAACTTCGCTGATGCGATCTGAGCGTAGGGGTTTTCCTGCCCGTCGATCACGTTGGTCTGCAGCGCGGTAAAGACTTCCGAGAACGCCATCGGCGATGGGTTCGCGCCGTAAAGCTGGAACATCTTCACACGCCACTCGCCGTTCGGCGTGCGCAGCTTGACGCCTTCCAAGTCCTCAGGCTTGTTGATCGGACGAATGTTGTTGGTGATATGGCGGAAACCGTTCTCGAAGTAACCGATGATCCGGTATCCCTCGCGCTGCGCCGCCGCCTGGAATACGTCACCCAGTTCGGCCTGAATGCGGCGCATGTGATCGCGGTCCTTGACGATGTAGGGCATCTCGAAAACGCCGAATTCCGGCGCGACCGACGACATCACCGACGACGGCAGCGAGAAATCCACCTGTCCGAGCTTCAGCTTCTGCAGCAGCTCGCGGTCCTTGCCCAGCTGGCTGGCGCCGAAAGTCTGCACTTCGGCCTTGTCGCCCAGCTTGCCGTTCGCGCACTCGGCAAAGGCATCCGCGGAGGCCTCGAAGAGCGATCCGGGGTTGCCGACATGGCCGAAGCGCAGTGTCAGGTCCGCGGCGGTTGCCGCCAATGGCATGGCGATCGCGGCCACGCTGGCCAGAATAGTTGCTTTGATAGTCATAGGTTCTCCTCCCTAAATGCTCCTCCCAGAGCGTTATTCCGCGGCAAACCGCGTCTTGTCGGATTCCTTCAGGTGGTCCATCGCCGCTTGCGCGCCTCCAGACTGGTGCGGGACGCCGGCTTTTCCCAGCCCCATTTCAACACCGGACAGCGTTGCCATCAGCATCAGGTCGTTGAAGTCACCCAGATGCCCGATGCGGAACACCTTGTCGGCCACTTTCGACAGGCCATTGCCGAGCGAGATGTCATAGTGTTTCAGCGTTGTTGCGCGGAACGCATCGGCAGAATGCCCTTCAGGGACCATCACCGCGGTCAGGACCCCGGATTCCTGCCCCTGCCGGGCACAGAGGACCTCGAGGCCCCATGCTCGCACCGCCGCCCGCGTCGCGGCGCCATGGCGCGCATGGCGGGCAAAGACGTTGTCCAGGCCTTCCTCGTGCAGCATGTCGATTGCTTCGTTCAGACCGTAAAGCAGGTTGGTGCCGGGCGTGTAGGGAAAATACCCCGTTGCGTTCGGCCCGACCATGTCCTGCCAGTCCCAATAGCTGCGCGGCATGGTCACAGACTTGGCATGCTCGAGCGCGCGCTCGCTCACGGCATTGAAACTCAGCCCCGGTGGAAGCATCAGCCCCTTCTGCGAGCCCGACACGCAAACATCCACCCCCCATTCGTCGAAGCGGAAGTCGATTGAGGCGAGGCCCGAGATCGAGTCGACCATCAAAAGCGCCGGATGCCCCGCCGCGTCGATCGCCTTGCGCACTTCAGCGATGGGCGAAACCGACCCCGTCGAGGTCTCGTTATGCACCACGCAGACCGCCTTGATCTCGTGGCCCTTGTCCTCGCGCAGGCGCGCCTCGATCCGGTCGGGCTCGGCCCCGCCGCGCCAGTCGCCTTCCAGGAACTCCGGCTCCAGCCCGATCTTGCGCGCCATCTTGTTCCACAGCATCGCGAAGTGCCCGGTCTCGAACATCAGTACCTTGTCGCCGGGCGACAATGTGTTCACCAGTGCCGCCTCCCACGCGCCGGTGCCCGAGGCCGGGAAGATGAATACGTTCTGTTCGGTCTTGAAGATGCTCTTCATGCCGTCCAGCGCCCTCTTGCCGACATCGGCAAAATCGGGACCGCGATGATCGATGGTTTGCTGTCCGATCGCCTTCAGTATCCGATCGGGAACAGCACTTGGGCCGGGGATTTGCAGGAAGTGTCTGCCAGCTTGGCGCATCGCAACTTGTCCTCCGTGGCGCACGTTGGCCGACGCTAATTTGTATTGCACGAACGTAATTATGAACTCATAATTCAG
Source organism: Roseovarius confluentis (assembly GCF_002917925.1). Lineage (GTDB taxonomy): Bacteria > Pseudomonadota > Alphaproteobacteria > Rhodobacterales > Rhodobacteraceae > Roseovarius > Roseovarius confluentis. Next base: position 452,794 of record NZ_PPFE01000002.1, read on the forward strand.
TCAACAAAAAAGTTCCGCGTTCAGGATCACGCCCGGAACAGGGAGGAAAATCAGAGTTGCATGCGTGAAAACAGCCGTCTTTCAAGCTGCCTGAGCGCTGCCGTCGAAGGTTCTGCAATGGCCAATGACGCGGCGCGCGCACGCTGTGCAACGGACGCATCAATCTACCAGACGTTTCCGGACGCGGTGCTTGTCCCCCGCAGCGTGAATGATATCGGGGCCATCAGGGACATCACCCGCGAAGAAGCCGTGCCGGTGCTTCCGCGCGGCGGCAGCACGCCTCGCGCTTGCCGGAGCAGGTCATCGATCATTAGGAGGCCTTCATGAGCTTGGGAGGAAATATCACCCGCCAGACCCTCCATCAGGAACTGGTTGAACGATTGCGCAACTTGATCGTGGAAGATGCCCTCAAACCGGGCGAGAAGGTGCCCGAAAAGGACCTTTGCGAAACCTTCGGCGTCTCGAGGACGCCGTTGCGCGAAGCGCTCAAGGTGCTCGGCTCCGAGGGGCTTGTCATCCTGCAGGCAAACCGGGGCGCGCGCGTTGCCGAGGTGACGCGCGCGGAGATCGAGAGCACGTTTCCCGTCATCGCGGCGCTGGAACAACTCATCGGCGAGATGGCCTGCAGCAACCTCAGCGAGGCCGAGGTCCAAGGCATCGAGAAAAGGCACGCCGCGATGGTCAGTGCATACAAAGCCGGAAATCGCAAAACCTACTTCAAGGCCAATCAGGACATCCACAACGCACTGCTGAAGGGCGCGCGAAACGATATCCTGGAACTGCACCACCGTATGCTCGGCGCACGCATCCGCCGAGCACGGTTTATGGTCAACCTGTCGGAAGAGCGCTGGGCACAGGCGATCGAGGAGCATGAGGAGATCATGGAGAAACTTCGCAACCGCGATGCGAAAGGACTTGGACAGGTAATGAAGACGCACATGATGAACAAGTTCGCGGCGCACCTGAAGGCGTTGGGCTCTGGCGTTCTCGACGTCGACACGCCTGAAACGCCGGCCCCGCGATGACAGCGCCACCTTCCGAACCGAAAGAGCAAGCGCCGCGCCGCCGCCACCCTCGGCCCGCCGACCTGCTCACACCCCGCATGCTGCTCGATTTCCGATCAGCAAATCCCCGTAATTCCGTGGAGACCTTCTCAAGATGACAAACGAACTTCACTCCCAGCGTCGCGACAACACGCTCTGGATCGCTTTCAACCGGCCCGAGGCGCGCAATGCCCTGACCTTCGCCATGTACGAGGAATTGGCCGACATCTGCGCCAACGTTCCGACAGACGGATCGGTGCGCGCGGTGGTCATCCACGGCGCAGGCGGCAAGGCCTTCGCGGCGGGCACGGACATGACGCAGTTCCGCGGCTTCAAGACGGCGCAGGACGCGCATGACTACGAGAACGAGATCACCCGCATCCTGACCGCCGTGGATACTTGTCCCGTGCCCACCGTGGCTGCCATCCACGGCGCTTGTACCGGCGGTGGTGCCTCGATCGCCGCGGCCTGCGACATCAGGATCGCGAGCGCGCAGCTGAAGTTCGGCTTTCCCATCGCCCGGACGCTGGGCAATTGCCTCAATGCCGGCAACCTCGCCCGCCTGAGCGAGCTAATCGGCGCCGGGCGCGTCCGCGAGATGATATTCACCGCGCGCCTGATGACCGCCGACGAAGCCCTGGCGACCGGCCTCGTTTCCGAGGTCCTTTCCGATGAAGAGGCTCTCCTGCAGCGTGCCCAAGCACTGGCCGACCACCTGGCTGACATGGCGCCGCTGACCCTGAGGGCCACGAAGGAGGCGATGCGCCGCAATCGCGAGGCGCTCGCTGTGGAGGACAAGGACCTTATCGCCATGTGCTACATGAGCGAGGATTTCAAGCACGGGCTGGAAGCCTTCCTGAACAAGACCAAACCCGAGTGGAGTGGAAAATGAGCAACCAAGGTCCCCTTGCCGGCATGAAAGTCATCGAACTGGCGCATATCATGGCCGGCCCTGCTTGCGGCATGATGCTCGCCGACATGGGCGCCGACGTGATCAAGGTCGAAAAGCCGGACGGCGACGACAGTCGCCGTTTTCTGCCGCCCGACATCAACGGCGAAAGCGCCGCCTACCTGATGATGAACCGCAACAAGCGCGGCATCGCGCTGAACCTTAAAGAACCGGATGCTATCGCGGCCCTGCGCAGACTTCTCGAAAGTGCCGACGTGGTGATCGAGAACTATCGCCACGACACGATGGAGCGGCTTGGTCTTGGCTATGAAAGCCTGCGCAAAAGCAATCCGAAGCTGGTCTATTGCGCAATCTCCGGGTTTGGGCGCACTGGTCCCTATGCCGAGCGTGGCGGCTTTGACCTGATCGCGCAGGGCATGTCGGGCCTGATGTCGATCACGGGCGAAGGGCCGGGCCGTCCACCGGTCAAGCCGGGCGCGCCGATTTCAGATATCACCGCTGGTTTTCTAGCGGCCCTGGGGTGCGTTTCAGCCTATTCGCATGCCCAAAAGACGGGCGAAGGACAGATGGTTGATACCTCGCTCTTCGAGGCGGGTATCTCCCTGACGTACTGGCAATCCGCAATCGCTTTCGCCACAGGCGAGTCGCCGGGCGCACTCGGTTCGGCCCATCCGCTCAACGCGCCTTACCAATCGTTCCGCACGCGCGACGGCTGGATCAATGTGGGCGCCGCCAACCAGCGCAACTGGATGCGCCTGCTCGAGATCCTCGACGCGCCCGAACTCGGCAGCGATCCCCGATTCGAGACCAACCACGCTCGTATGCAAAACCTGCAGGAGCTCGTTCCGATTCTCGAAAGCCATTTCGTACAGCAAGACACGAAAGACTGGCTGGACCGGATGGAGGCCGCGGGCCTGCCCGCGGGGCCGGTGATGACCATCTCCGAGATGCACCGCGACCCGCAGGCCCTGGCACGGGACATGATCGTGGAAACCGATCATCCGGAGGCCGGCGCGGTCAAGGCCATCGGGCTTCCGATCAAGTTCAGCGGCACCCCGGGCGCCGTTACCATCCCGGCGCCCACGCTCGGTCAGCATGGCGCGGAAATCTTGACCGAGCATGGGTATTCGCAAGACGAGATCCGTTCGCTCGAGGGGAAAGGGGCGCTTATCGTGTCGTAGTTGCTTGATCGAGTTTGCGCTCGCTACTGGTCGCGGCAATCGCGGGTTCAGGTTTTCTTTGGGACCTTCGCCGCAATCACCAGGAATGTCCGGCAATGGGATGTACCGGCTGCTTCACCGGCAGGTTCAGCTTTGCCTGCTTCTGCCAATTGGAGAAGTAGCATGGTGAAAAAAGACTTAAATGGGCTGATGTCGATCGGCATCGATATCGGCAAGGACACATTTCACATCGTGGGTTTCGATACGTCTGGGCACCGGGTTCTGCGCAAGCAGATCAGGCCACTGACGCTGGCAGCAACTTTTGAGAAGCTGGCCGCGCTGTATTGTTGGATTTGCCAGGATTTTGTGGAGAGCGTTTTCGCCGGCGGAAACCGACGCGGTATTGCGAAAGCTGGCGGATGCCAAAAGGGGCAGAGCATGAACAAAAGTGTAAACGATACTGTAAACGCTGCTGCCTGCGCTCACGTCGAAATATACTAAGTCATTGATATTAAATGGAGGCGAGTACCGGAATCGAACCGGTGTACACGGATTTGCAATCCGCTGCGTCACCACTCCGCCAACTCGCCATCCGTGGTGGGCCGTCTGGCCTGAAATGCTTGCTTAGTGTTTCGTCGGCGCGATGTCCAGACCTCCTGTGCAAGGTCGATAAGCGATCGGATGACATCGCGAATGGTCACGCATACGCTGGTCATGGTGATTTGGCTAAGGGGCAGGCCGAAAAAGCTCCTGCATCGTTCCGACCAAGGCAGCCAATACACGAAAGAACCATTTCAGCGCCTGATGGCGGATCACGGTATCATATGTTCGCCGCTCGGCGGCATGCCTTGTATACGCCTGCCCGGCAATGGATGAGCCGTTTCGTAAAAGTCCGGGACAACGCGGGGACGGAGAGCGTTTTTTTGTCGCAGAAAACAGAACGGAACAGGCGCAACGCTTACAATACCAGGAACCACGCTTGTGCATACGTCTTCGAAGACATCAAACGACTTTTCAATCCCAAGCTTCGGCACTCGACTATCGGCTATCCAAGCCCTGTCAACCTGAAGGAGCGGGCTATGAAAGCTTAAGTCGCCGTCCACGAAGCCGGCGGCAGACCCGTACGACAGACCTGGCTGGGGGGTGTTTTGCCGACTGTTTCCTGAACGGGGAAGGTGTGATCTGTACCGCTCGGTTTAAGCCCATTGTGAGGGGCGAGGGTTTGTGGCAAAACGTTAGGCAGGATTCTTCAACTACAGGGAAGACCAGATGACCGATTTCGCCGCGCGCCGGACCATGATGGTCGATACCCAGGTGCGCCCCTCTGATGTCACCAAGTTTCCCATCATCGACGCCATGCTGTCGGTCGCGCGTGAAGCATTCGTGCCCCGTCACCTGAGAGAGGCGGCCTATGTCGGGGAGAATATCGACCTTGGCGGCGGTCGGGTTGCCCTGGAGCCGCGGACGCTGTCCAAGATGCTGGATGCATTGGATATTCGTGCCGACGAATTGGTGCTCGATCTGGGGTGTGGCTATGGATATTCATCTGCCGTTGCCGCCCGCATGGGTGAAGCCGTGGTTGCCGTCGAGGAGATCGGGGACATGGCCGAGGAAGCCCGTGGGATCCTGTCGGAGCAGGGCTCCGACAACGTGATTGTTCACGAAGGTCCGTTGGCGGACGGTGCGGCGGAACATGGCCCCTATGACGTGGTGATGGTTCAGGGCGCGGTCGAACACCTGCCGGAAGCGATCATTGACCAGATCAAGGAAGGCGGGCGCATCGCCTGCCTTTTCGCAGAGGGCGGACTGGGCGCGGTGCGCGTGGGCTACAAGATCGACGGAGAGATGAATTGGCGGTTTGCTTTCAATGCCGGTGCGCCCGTTCTGGCGGGCTTCGAACGGCACGCGGCGTTTACCCTATGATCGGGCGAGGGCAAGCCGTGCAGAGGCCGGAAACGACAGCGAAAAACGCCCCCTTCCCGATGGTGAGGAAGTGGATGGCGGCCGGAATTCTTGTGCTGGCGGGCGCAACGGCGCTACCGGGTGCTGCGAAATCCGAGACGCTGGGTCAGGCGCTAGCCTGGGCCTATGAGCACAGCGGCCTGCTGGAGCAGAACCGTGCGCTGTTGCGGGCGGCGGATGAGGATGTGGCGCAGGCCGTCGCCGGGTTGCGGCCGATCATCAACTGGACGGCCGACACCACGCGGGACTTCGGCGAGGGCCGGGGCAACAACCTGATCAATACCACGCGCGATGTGACGTTCAGCACCGGCGTTACGCTGGAACTGTTGCTGTTCGATTTCGGTCAGACCCGGTTCCAGATCGACGCTGCAAAGGAGACTGTCCTTGCCACGCGGCAATCGTTGCGCAGCATCGAGCAGCAGGTTTTGTTGCGGGCCGTGGCGGCCTTTTACGACGTGCAACGCAATCGCGAGTTCGTGTCGCTGCGCCAGAACAACCTGCGCCTGCTGCGGCAGGAGTTGCGGGCTGCCCGCGACCGTTTCGAAGTGGGCGAGGTGACGCGCACCGACGTGGCTCAGGCCGAAGCGCGTGTCGCCAGCACGCAAGGGGAACTGGCCCAGGCGCAGGGCAACCTTGCGCAGGCGATCGAGGAATACATTGCCGTGGTGGGCCGGTCGCCGGGAGCGTTGCAATCTCCGCGCCAGCTGCCGAACCTGTCCGGCGGGGTCGAAACCTCGAAGAACATCGCGGTACGCAACCATCCCGACATCCTGGAGGCACAGCGCCGGGTGGCATCGGCTGATTTGACGATCCTGGCCGCCGATGCCGCGATGAAGCCGCGGTTTACCGCACAAGGCACGCTAGGCGTCAGCGAAAGCCTGGACAACAGCGATTACAACCGGTCGGGCAGTTTCGGGCTGAACATGCGGGCGCCGATCTACCAGGGTGGGCTGCTGAGTTCGGCCAAGCGGCAAGCGCAGGCACAGCGTGACGCGGCCCGAGGCAACCTTCACGTTGTGCGCCGCGCGGTCGTGCAGGACGTCGGCAACGCTTTTGCCATCTTGCAATCGGCCCAGGTTGTGCGTGAAGCCAGCCGTGAGCAAGTGCGCGCAGCACAAGTTGCGTTCCGTGGCGTCCGCGAAGAGGCGACGCTGGGCGCGAGGACGACGCTGGATGTGCTGAACGCCGAGCAGGAACTGCTCGACGCACGCAGCAACCTGATTTCAGCGGATGTCGACGTGGCCATCGCGGCTTACCAGGTACTTTCGGCCATCGGCCAATTGACGGCGAAGGACCTGAACCTGAACGTGCAGACCTACGACCCGGCGGCCTATTACAACCTGGTCAAGGATGCGCCGGTGCCGCTGAGCAAGCAGGGCAAGCAACTGGACCGGGTTCTGAAATCGCTTGGACGTAAATGACCGCCAAGCGGGCCCGGAGCGGCGGAAGCGCCTAAAAGGCGGCGTTCTAAAATGTTGTGCGAATATGCAGCAGCCGCTACAGTGACGCACAGGCAAGAATGGTAGTTGAGCATGTCTGATCCCGTCTCGAATGCGGAAATCGAAGACGTTTTGTCTTCTATTCGTCGGCTCGTATCCGTCGACAAACCCTCTGTTTCGAAGGACGCGAGCCCTGATCGTGCAGCCGAGGCCGAGAAAGCCACGAACCATTCTCTCCAAGATCACGGGCTGCCCGATGATGCCGCGCCCGTCAAGCCGGACGAGGCTGCGCCCAAAGGCGATGCGCGGCTGGTGCTGACCCCGTCGTTCCGGGTTGAGCCAGAAGATCAGAAGGACGACGCGGACAGCGCCGAGCATGACGTGAAAGCGCCAGAGGACGAGGACCCGCAGCATCTGACGCTTGGGCAATGGCAGGTCGATCCCGAAGATGCCGAGGCTGGGGCGCTAGAGCAGTCGGATGAAGGTGACCCGGATGACGACCACGAAACAACGCAGCCGGAGGCTCTGAGCGATCTGTCGCCCGAAGAGAGCGAGGAGTCGCCGCAGGGTGACGACGCGCAGCTGAAAGAGTGGCTGACCGCAGAGGGCGACATGGCCGCGTCCCCTGACGCTTGGCAAGACGAGAAGGAGGCGCCTGGCGACGGGCCCGAGGACCTGTCCGACGAGGATGATGATTTCGAAGCGGCGGCGTTCGCGGAAGATGTGGATGTCGCGCCCGGTGAGGCCGGCGTTGCCGCCGAAGGCGAATGGTCCGGACGTGAGACCGTGGGCTCAGAGCTTGAGGCGCGGATCGCGGAGGTCGAGGCCGCCGTCGCCGCGCGCGATGATCAATGGGAGCCGGATGGCGCGTCCGAAGACGCCTATGCGGGGGGGCAGACTGAACCGCTGCCTTGGGAAGATCATTTAGAGGCGGCCGTGCCCGTTTTCACGTCGCGCATGATGCATAAAGAGCCGGCGGATGCCGCCCAGGACGCGGGCGAGCCAGATGCTGACATGACCTTTGCGGAGCCGGACATGGCGTCCGGCCAGACCGCGCGCCCCGAGCCAGAGGCGGAGAAGGATGAGGGGCAGGCCTCGCACGCGCGCAAGTCCGGCACCGTCGAGGCAGAGAATGCCGGAAACGACAATAGCTGGTACCGCGAGGATACCGACGCGGTCCTGGACGAGGACGCGCTGCGCGACCTGGTGAGCGAGATCGTGCGGCAGGAATTGCAAGGCACGCTGGGTGAACGGATCACGCGCAACGTTCGGAAACTGGTACGGCGCGAAATCCACCGCGCGATGATGGGCCAGGACCTCGACTAGCCCCTGGGTGTTTCGGCCAGATCCAGAATCATATCTACGTTCAGTGTGTTTTCCAGGTGATCGGCCAGCGCGTCGAGCGCCGCCTCGACAGACATGTCGAAAGCGATTTCTGATCGTTGCCCGAAACCGGCGAGGAAAGCTGCGCGGAACGTGTCTGAAGCGAAAATCCCGTGCATGTAGCAGCCCATGATGCGGCCCGAGGGATCGGCGGCGCCCTCGGGGCGGCCGTCGATGGACAGCCAGGCCCGGGCACAATCGGAACCTTCCGTGCGGCCCATGTGGATCTCGTAGCCTGTCAGCGTTTCGCCTGTCGGCAGGTAGGTGGCTCTTGCCTGCGACAGGTGCTTCTCGGGACCCAGGACGGTTTTGCAGTCCAGATGGCCAAGGCCGGCAACGGTTCCAGCCGTGCCTTCGATCCCCTCTGGGTCGGACACCGAGCGGCCCAGCATCTGATAGCCGCCGCAAAGCCCGAGTACATGCCCGCCGCGACGGATATGCGCGGCAAGGTCTATGTCCCAGCCATTGGCGCGGAAGGCGGCAAGATCGGCGATGGTGGATTTGCTGCCGGGGATCAGCACGAGATCTGCATCGCCCGGCAGGGGGCGGCCGGGCGCAATGATCTCGACGCTGACTTGCGGCTCGCAAGCGAGCGGATCGAAATCGTCGAAATTGGCGATGCGATCGAGCTGAGGTACGGCCACGCGCAGCCCGGCGCCGGCGGACGGGGCGATGTCGATCACGTCTTCGGCAGGCAGGCGCCAGGCGTCGTGGAACCACGGGATGACGCCCAGCGAAGACCAGCCGGTGCGGGCGGCGATCTGTGCGAGCCCGTCGTCGAACAGCCGGGGATCACCATGGAACTTGTTGATGGCAAAGGCCTTGATGCGCGCTGCGTCGGAGGGCGCGAGCACCGCTTGGGTGCCGACAAGCTGGGCGATGACGCCGCCCCGCTCTATGTCGCCCACGAGGATGACGGGCAGGTCGGCGGCTTCGGCGACGCCCATGTTGGCGATGTCCGACTGGCGCAGGTTGATCTCTGCCGGGCTTCCCGCGCCCTCGACCAGGATCAGATCGGCAGTTCCACAGAGCCTTCGAAAACTGTCCATGACCAGAGGCAGGAGAGGCCGGGGATCGGTGCATCGTTGCCCGTGTACAATTACCTGCATGTCGCCCTCGGCCTGAGGCTTGAGCAGCACAGGGTTCATGTCCGTGTGGGGCGCGCGACCACAGGCCCTGGCCTGCAATGCCTGGGCGCGGCCGATCTCGCCGCCATCTTCAGTGACAGCCGCGTTGTTGGACAGGTTCTGTGGCTTGAACGGGGCGACGGACAGGCCGCGGCGCAGGCAGGCCCGGCCCAGACCGGCGACGATCAGGGACTTGCCTACATTCGAGGCGGTGCCCTGGATCATGATGGATTTTGCCACGGTGCCTCTCCATAAAGCGTTTCGCCTTTTACCTGAGCCAGCAGCGAAAGGCGAAACGCCTGCAACGATTGGCTGTTGTGCTGCGTTTCGCGATAAGCTGTGACACAGGGTTATCGCGAAACGCTTTAGTTCGTGCACAGGGGTACGGTTGCACCGGCGGGGAGGGAAGAGATGAACACGCCGGCCCACGTGATATTCGCGGCGGCGGCCTTTGCCCGACCGTTTGATCGGCGGCGCACGGTTGCCGCTGTGGCCGGCGGGCTGGCGCCTGATCTGTCGCTTTACGTGATGGTCGCGGTCTCGCTTTACCTGCTGGGGCTTGATCCGGGGTATGTTTTTGGCACGCTTTACTTTTCCGACGCGTGGCAACAGGTGTTCCGGATCGACAATTCGGTTCTTGTCTGGGGCCTGGGGCTGGTATTGTCGTGGTGGTGTGGCGCGCGGAACGGCATGGTGTTTGCCGCATCAGGCCTGATGCATCTGGCGCTGGATTTGGCCTTGCACCACGATGACGGACGGCCGCATTTCTGGCCGCTGACCGACTGGGTGTTTCAAAGCCCGATCAGTTACTGGGACAGGGCGCATCATGCCGGGGTGGTCGGGCCGATTGAAATGGGCGTGTCGGCGGTGCTGTGCGGCGTTCTGATATGGCGGTTTCCCAGTTTGCGGTCGCGGCTGTTGATCGCGGTGTTGGCGGGGTTGGAGCTTTTCCCGCTGTTCATCTGGGCCTTCGTGTTCGCCACGTAACCGTTGGAAACGAAAGAGCCCTGCCGCATCGGCAGGGCTCTTTCACTTTGGGGTTTGTCGCGTGTCAGGCGGCTTCGGCCTGCGCGGCGGCATTGCGACGCTCGCTTTCCTCGCGCGACAGGGCAACCGAGGTGCGCACACCTTTGCCCACGAAATCCATCAGACCGGTCACGACACGTTCGTTCGGGTCGATCCCGGCGCAGGACAACACCTCGCGTCCATCGCGGGAACGGGCCCAGCGGGCGATCTGTTCCGGCCCATTGCCATACTTCTTGTCGTCGGCAATGGCGTCGTCCAGAGCAGCCAGTACGACGGCTGCGAAGAGTTTGCGGGCACGGTTGCCTTGTTCAGCGTTGAAAGCCGTACCGTCAACGAAATCTTTCATGTTTCGTCCTTGTTTTTATTGCTCTTGTGCTTCAGGCGTGACGCCGGTTATGGAGAGTTTTTTGCGATTCGGATAGCCCCCAATCACATAACACCCTTGCATTTCCCGCATGGCTGGCTGCGCTTGCAGCACGATATGTCGTCGTCTTGCACGTCATCGCTTCGCTAGATATAGGGTTGGACTAATATCGATCAACCTCTTGTCATGGTTTCGTCACAATGCCCAAAATCAACGGAAACGAAATACGTCCCGGTAACGTCCTAGAGCACAATGATGGCCTTTGGAGTGCCGTCAAAGTGGATCACGTCAAGCCCGGCAAAGGCGGCGCGTTCGCCCAGGTGGAGTTGCGCAACCTTCGTAACGGATCAAAGCTTAACGAACGGTTTAGAAGTGCTGACAAAGTCGAGCGCGTCCGGCTGGAGCAAAAGGATCAGCAGTTCCTTTATGAGACGGACGGGATGCTTGTCTTCATGGATTCAGAGACTTACGAGCAGATCGAACTGCCTGCCGAGCTTTTGGGTGAGCGCCGTCCCTTTCTTCAGGACGGCATGACGATCACCGTCGAATTTTACGAGAACGAGGCGCTGAACGCGACTTTGCCGCAGAAGGTGAACTGCCGCGTGGCCGAGACCGAGCCTGTGGTCAAGGGGCAGACGGCCGCCAACAGTTTCAAGCCGGCGATTCTCGACAACGGAGTAAAGGTGATGGTGCCGCCTTTCGTCGGCCCCGACGAGGAAATCGTCGTCAACACCGAAACGATGGATTACGCCGAACGCGCCTGATCCTCTGGCGCACCGCCTGCGCCGGGCCGGCTGCGTCGAGACGTCGCGTCACTCGGGCAGGGTGACGGTCGCCGATCCCGCCTGCATCGCGCCTTTCGCACGATTAAATCGCAGATAGGCGATGGCGCGGTCGCCCGATTGGGTGAACAGCGTGCCCACGTCCTTGCCGTCCGCGGTGATCGGCGTGCCGACCGGGGCGCTGCCATCGAGCGCAACGGATGAGAGGCCCTTGCGCAGTTCGGTCTTGTGCTTCATTCGCGCGGTCACTTCCTGCCCGACATAACACCCCTTGCGGAAATCGACGCCGTTCAGTCGCTCGAACCCGGCCTCGAGGATGAAGGTATCAGGCGTCAGCTCGACATTCGTGCGGGGAATGCAATGCGCCACGCGGATGGCCTCGAAATCGCTGCCGTCATCGCCTGCCTCGGCACCGTAAAGGCGCCAACCGAGGGCAGGGTGGCGCGGATCGGCAAAGGCACCCTCGGGACGCTCGCCGGTCCCACGCCAGACGGCAAGGTCGGTCTGCGTGATCTGCACATCGGCGCGCAGCTTGTACATGTTGAGCCGTTGCAGCAGCCCGTCGGCCAGGCTTTCGTCGACGTCGAGCAGGATCGCGCCGTCCCACGGGACCAGAAGGAAGTCGGCGAGGTATTTGCCCTGCGGTGTCAGCATGGCGGCATAGACCAGACCCTGGTCCAGTTTCGCGATGTCGTTGGTGACCAGCCCCTGGAGAAAGGACCTGGCCTCGGCGCCGGTGATTTGAAATATCTTGCGGGTCATCGGGGGCCTCGTCTTTGTCATGGGCGTCATATAAGAAACCGGCAATGAAATGACAGGGTTTGCAGCGATGCGGGCAAAACTTTCCGTGGTGATGCCGACACTGAACGCCGAGGCCGGGCTGGCGCGGTCGCTGCCCGCGCTGGCCGAAGGGCTAGAGGCGGGGCTGATCCGGGAACTGGTAATCTCTGACGGGGGATCGGAGGATGCCACGAGCCAGATTGCCGAGGCCGCGGGCGCGGTGCTGGTCACCGGCGCGGCGTCGCGCGGCGGGCAATTGCGGCGGGGCGTGCGCGTGGCGCGGGGCGAGTGGCTGTTGGTGCTGCACGCGGACACGGGTTTGCCGCCGGGTTGGCCGGAGGTCGTGAAGGCGCATATCGCAAACGGGCAGGGACCGGCGGCGTTCCGGCTTTCGTTCGATTCGCGGGGGCTGATGCCGCGGGTCGTGGCAGGCTGGGCGAACCTGCGTAGCAACGTTTTCGGGCTGCCCTATGGGGACCAGGGGCTGTTGCTGTCGCGGTTCGACTACGATGCCGCCGGAGGTTATCCGGACATCCCCCTGATGGAGGATGTGGCCCTTGCAAGGGCGCTGGGGCGGCGGATCACGCTTTTGCCCGCGACGGTGACGACCAGCGCGGAACGCTACAGGCGCGACGGGTGGCTGCACCGTGGTGGGCGGAACCTGTGGTTGTTGATGCGCTACCTCGGCGGGACCCGGCCCGAGGACCTGGTGCGGCGGTACTGAATGCGCTCAGAACCAGGGTTTGTTGTTCGCTTGGTAATCGGCTTGCAGGGCCAGGTGGTCGTATTCGGTCTTCAGCCAGTCCTCGAACGAGATGGGCGTCTTGGCATTGCGGGCCTCATAGACGTCGAAGATATGGTCGAGCGTGCCTGTCTTGGAGCGCCGCACGTGCAGGTAACGCAGGCCAAGCTGGCGGCGGGCGACGTCGAGCGGTGCCCCTTCGATCACCAGCAGGTAGATCGCCGAGGCGAGTCCGGCACGATCGGCGCCCGACTTGCAGTGCATCACGAACGGCTTTTCCAGTGTCCGGAATGTGTCGATCAGCGCCAGCAGGTCCTCGGCGGGGGGCGCATGACGGGCCTGGAGGCTGATGCTGACGAGATCCAGGCCAAGGTCGCGGCAGGTCTCGACCTCGGTGAAGTAGTGGGCCGAGGGGTAGTCGCCGCGCAGGTTCAGAACGGTGTTGATGCCCTGTTCCTTCATCTTCGTGAATCGCTTCATCGTCGGGTGGTTGGAGCGGTAAACCCCCGGCGCGATTTGAAAGAAATTGGTCCAGACGCCGCGCAGGATCTCGTGGTCGAACCACAGGTTGTAGATGCGTGCCCGGCGGCGGTTTTCCGGCGTCGACAGGTCTGTGTTGTAAGAGGCGCGCAGGTTGCGCTCCCATTCGGTGATCCGCTTGATGAACTTCATGAAGACCCTTCGCCGTCTGCGATGACGCCCCCATGTAGGGGCAGGCCGCGCCCATGGCAAGCAAGCGCGATTGACGGCGCTTGTGATGCGGCTAAGTTGCACGCAATTCTTGAGATGGAGACGTGTGATGAGTGGAGCCGGCGGACGCCCTTACCTGGCCATTCCCGGCCCTTCGATCATGCCCGACCGGGTGCTGCGGGCGATGAACCGCGCCTCGCCCAATATCTATGCCGGCGAGTTGGTGGACATGATGCCGAAGCTGGTGGCGGACCTGTGCGGCGTGGCGCGGACCAAGGGACATGCCGCAATCTATATCGGCAACGGACACGCCGCGTGGGAAGCGGGCCTGGCAAACACGGTGCAGCCCGGGGAAAAGGTGCTGGTGCTGGCGACGGGACGGTTCGGGCACGGCTGGGCCGAGGTCGCAGAGGCGCGCGGGATCGAGGTGCAGATGCTGGATTTCGGACGGCAGGCGCCGGTCGATCCACAGACCGTCGAGGACGCACTGCGAGCGGATAAAGCGCATGATATCAAGGCGGTTCTGGTCACACATGTGGACACGTCCTCGTCGGTGCTGAACGATGTGGCCGCGGTGCGCGCGGCGATGGATGCGGCGGGGCATCCGGCCCTGCTGGCCGCCGACTGCATCGCTTCGCTGGCCTGTGACAGGTTCGAGATGGACGCCTGGGGCGTCGACGTGATGGTCGCGGGCAGCCAGAAAGGGCTGATGACGCCGCCGGGCTTGGGCTTTGTCTTTTTCAATGAAAAGGCTTCGGACGTGCGCCGGACGGTTCCGCGCGTCAGCCGGTATTGGGACTGGGGGCCGCGGACCGAGCCGGAGCTTTTCTACCAGTATTTCGGCGGTACGGCGCCGACGCATCACCTGTATGGCCTGCGCGAAGCCCTTGATATGCTTGGCGAAGAAGGCATCGAGGCCGTCTGGGCGCGGCATGACCGGCTGGCCCGCGCGGTCTGGGCCGCGTGCGAGGCGTGGGGCGCGGAGGGGCCGCTGAGGCTGAATATTCCGGATGCGGCGCATCGTAGCCGGGCCGTGACGTCACTGGCGATCGGCAAGCCGTTGGGCGAAGAGCTGCGCCAATGGGTCGAGGTGCATATGGGCGTCACGCTGGGGATCGGGCTGGGCATGCAGACCGAGGAGGACCCGCGCAGCACCGGTTATTTCCGGATCGGGCATATGGGCCACCTGAACGGTCACGCGCTGCTGGGTGTGCTGGGGGCGGTCGAGGCGGGGCTGACTGCGCTGAATATCGCGCATGGCGATGGTGCGGTGCAGAAGGCGGCGCAGGTTCTGGCCGCGGCCTAGGCGTTCGAACGGCTGAATCGCGTGATCAACAGGTTCAGCCCGTAGCCCACGGCCATGACCACGGGCAGGCCGAACATGATCCACAAGGCCATGAAAATCCAAAGCAAATTGACCAGCCCCATGACCAATGCGGCATTGGTATAGTTCGGTGCTTCTTGCATCTGGCCACGTCTCATACACGTGATTTTAGTGCAGGAAATGTTGCTGTCAGTTAAATTTTACGAACGGGCCGCCGCCAGCGCTTCGGGCAGGGCCTGTGCCAGCAGGTCGAGATCCTGCGGGCGCCCACAGCTGATGCGGATGCATCGGTTTAGCGGGGCGACACCCGGCATGCGCACGAAGAGGTCGCGTTCGATCAGTTCATTCAGGACCATGCGGGCGAAATCGCAATCGTGGCCACAGTCGACGGCGACGAAATTGGCCGCCGAAGGCAGGCTGTGCAGGCCGTTGGCGGCGGCGATCTCGGCGATGCGGTCGCGGGCCTCGGACATCCATGCGACCGTCTTGGTCAGCCACGCCTCGTCCTGCAAGGCCGCCAGTGCACCGGACTGGGCGATGCGGTTGACGCCGAAATGGTTGCGGATCTTGTCGAAGCTCTGGATCAGGTCAGGCGCGCCCATGGCATAGGCGATGCGGGCCCCGGCGATGCCGTAAGCCTTTGAAAAGGTGCGCATTCGGATGACGCGCGGGTCGTCTATGTCCAGCTCCGGCGCGGTGCCGTCGGGGGCGAATTCGATATAGGCCTCGTCGAGCATCAGAAGGCAGCCTTGGGGCAGATCATCGAGCGCGGCGCGGATCAGCGCGCCATCGTGCCATGTGCCCATCGGGTTGTCGGGGTTGGCGAGGTAGACGAGTTTCGCACCGACCTCTTTCGCCCTAGTAAAGAGCGCGGTCGGGTCTTCGTGATCGTCCTTGTAGGGAACCTTGTGGAGCTCCCCGCCGAAACCCGCGACGTGGTAGTTGAAGGTGGGATAGGCGCCTTGGGACGTGACGACGGCATCGCCGGGTTCGACCAGCAGGCGGACAAGATACCCCAGAAGGCCGTCAATCCCTTCGCCCACAACGATATTTTCAGGGGCTATACCGTGGTGCGCGGCCAGCGCGTGGCGCAGATCGTGGCTGGTGGCGTCGCTGTATTTCCAGATGTCGTGGACTGCCTCCTGCATCGCCGCGATGGCCTTGGGCGAAGGCCCGAAGACGTTCTCGTTGGCGCCGAGACGGGCGGCGAAGGGCGTGCCAGTTTCGCGCTCGCGGACCTCGGGGCCGACAAAGGGGACCGAGGCGGGCAGGGCGCGGACGATATCGGTATAGCGTGGGCCGGTCATGCGGAGAGGTAACGTCAAACCTGAGCCGGGTGCAAGGCGAAGGGTGGAGAGGTCAACGCTCGAAACCCGTGTCGGTATCGCGTCGGTATTTGGGTGGCATCGCGTCGGTGCCAATTTCCGGCACCCGGAAAAGTTAACGCCACGCCCGGGGCGGGCGTGGCGTTATGAGTATTTTAAGCAAGAAAAAGCCGGGATTTGTCAGCCCAGTTCGGCCAGCCGGTCGAGGGCGGCGCGCAGCTTGCTTTCTTCCTCTTCCCGGGCGGCGAGGTTTTCGCGGGCTTCCTCGACCACCTCCTCGGGGGCGCTTTCGACGAATTTGGGGTTGTTCAGCCGGCCGCGCAGGCCGCCCAGTTCCTTTTCCAGCTTGCCGAGGGTTTTTTCCAGCCGCGCCTTTTCCTCTGCCACGTCGATGACGTCGGCCAGGGGCAGGCCGAAGCTGGCGCCCTCGGCGGGGATGGTGATGCAGCCCTTGGGGAAGCTGTCGACGACTTCCAGCGCCTCGATCCGGGCAAGGCGCTTGATCATCGTGGCGTTGTTGTCCCAGGCAAGGCGCGCGGATTTCGAGAACTCGGTCACGAGGAGTGGCGTGTAGAGTCCCACGGGCACGTGCACTTGCGCGCGCGCGGAGCGGACCGAGTCGATCAGGGCGATGACCCAGTTCATCTCGGCATCGGCCTCGGCGTCGATCAACTCGTCGCCATAGGTGGGCCAGTCGGCGTGGATCAGCATGCTTTCGCGCTTGGCCAGTGTGCCCCAGAGCTCTTCGGTGATGAAGGGCATGATGGGGTGCAGCAGGATCAGGCACTGGTCGATGACCCAGGCCATGGTGTCTTGCGTCTCACGCTTCACCTCGCCCGTGCCGTCGAGCAGGAGCGGCTTGGAGAATTCCACGTACCAGTCGCAGACCGTGCCCCAGACGAAGGCATAAAGCGTGTTGGCGGCATCGTTGAAGCGATACTGCGAAAGGGCCGTATCGACGAGCGCCTTGGTCTTGGCGGTTTCGCCGAGAATCCAACGGTTTACGGTCTGTTTCGGCTGCGGGATCGCGCCGGTGCTGCCGACCGCCTCGTTCATTTCGGCGAAACGGGCGGCGTTCCAGAGCTTGGTGCCGAAATTTCTATATCCTGCAATGCGTTGCGGCGACAACTTCAGGTCGCGGCCCATGGCCGCCATGGCCGTCAGGGTGAAGCGGACGGCGTCGGCGCCGTAATCGTCGATCAGTTCCAGCGGGTCGAGCACATTGCCAAGCGACTTGGACATCTTCTTGCCCTTCTCGTCGCGCACCAGCGCGTGGACATAGACGTCCGAGAACGGCTTTTCGCCCACGACGGCGTATTGCATCATCATCATCCGGGCGACCCAGAAGAAGATGATGTCGAAGCCGGTGACCAACACGCTGGTGGGAAAGTATTTTTCCAGCTCGGGGGTCTTTTCGGGCCAGCCCAGTGTGCCGATGGGCCAGAGGCCCGACGAGAACCAAGTGTCGAGCACGTCGGGGTCGCGCCAGACCGGGTAGACGAGATGCGTCGGGTCCTGGCTGGCGGTGTAGTCGGCGAGGCTGGAGGCAAGCTGATGCAGGGCATCCTCGCGGTCCTTCGCCTCGACCACGGTCATGGATTGCAGGGGCGTGGGCAGGTCGGTGAGCTGCGCCGCGAAGGCTTGTGCGGTGGCCTCGAAATCGTGGCCGCATTCCATCAAAGGTGCGAAGTGGCTTTCGTTGAGAACGTCAAGCATTTCAACAAGATCGAGGGCCCCGTCGCCTTCGGCATCGCGGAAGTCCGGTGCGGCAAGGTCGAACCCGTACCAGACCGGAATCTGGTGCCCCCACCAGAGCTGGCGCGAGATGCACCACGGCTCGATGTTTTCCAGCCAGTTGAAATAGACCTTGCGGTCCTGCTCGGGCAGGATGGTGACCTCGCCGGATTTCACCGCCTCGATGGCGGGGCCGACGATCTTGTCGGTGGCGACGAACCACTGATCGGTCAGCATCGGCTCGATCACGACCTTCGAGCGGTCGCCAAAAGGCTGCATGATCGGCTTGTTTTCCACAAGCGGCACGGTCTCGCCTTGATCATTTTCAACATTGACCGCGAGACCCTCGTCGGTGATCTGCCGGACGACCTTTTCGCGCGCCTCGAAGCGATCGAGGCCCCGCAGATCGTCGGGGACGAGATTGATCGTGTCGGCCTCGGCCTCGGTCAGGGTGCGCTCGCCCTTGGCCACGGCCATGGCGATCTCTGCCATCCTGGCGTAAGGCGCGCCGTCGTCGCGCATCGCGCCCTTGGTGTCCATCAGGCGGTACATCGGGATGCCGCCGCGCTGCGCCACGCCGTAGTCGTTGAAGTCATGCGCGCCGGTGATCTTGACCGCGCCCGAGCCGAAATCGGGATCGGGATAGTCGTCGGTGATGATCGGAATGAGGCGGCGATGCTCTTTCGGTCCGACCGGAATTTCACAGAGTTTTCCGACGATTGGCGCGTACCGTTCATCTGACGGGTGAACCGCCACCGCGCCGTCGCCCAGCATGGTCTCAGGCCGCGTGGTGGCGATGGAGATATAGTCGCGCTCTTCCTCGAGGGTAACGTTTCCGTCCTCGTCCCGCTCGACATACGTATAGGTCGCGCCGTCCGCGAGGGGGTACTTGAAGTGCCACATGTGGCCCGGGGTCTCGATATTCTCGACCTCGAGGTCTGAAATGGCAGTTTCGAAATGCGGGTCCCAGTTGACCAGCCGCTTGCCGCGATAAATGAGGCCCTTCTCGAACATGTCGACGAAGACCTTGATGACCGCGTCGTGGAAATTGCCCTCCTCGCCCTCGGGGGCCGAGGGGGCGCCGGACATGGTGAACGCCTCGCGCGACCAGTCGCAGGAGGCGCCGAGGCGCTTCAGTTGCCCGATGATGGTGCCGCGCGACTTGATCTTCTGCTGCCAGACGCGCTTTTCGAACTCCTCACGGCCCATTTCCGTGCGCGTGGGCTCGCCATTCGCGGCCATGTCGCGCTCGGTTACCATCTGGGTGGCGATGCCGGCGTGGTCTGTGCCGGGCTGCCACAGCGTGTCGAAGCCGCGCATCCGGTGCCAGCGGATCAGGATGTCCTGCAACGTGTTGTTGAAGGCATGACCCATGTGCAGCGACCCCGTCACGTTCGGGGGCGGGATCATTATGGAATAGGTCTCGGCCCCTAGCTTGGCGTTGGCGCCGGCCTTGAAGGCCCCTGAGGTTTCCCAGGCTTCGGAGAGGCGCGGTTCGGCCTCGGCTGCGTTGAAGGTCTTTTCCATCGCCATGATGCGGGTCCCGTGATCGGAAAATGAGGTCTTGGCCGGAATACCCAAATGGCAGGGCGAGGGAAAGACGCGGGCGGCATTTTCTTGGGGTGCGGCGCGGCGGGGTTGGGCGGAACAATCTAAAGGTAAACAAAAAAATCAAAATAAACCTTAGCGGGAATCGCTGACTTACGTAAGGTTAGCCCATTGGTGCGAGTGACAGATGGGTTCATTTCAAGCAAACGAAGGGTTTTTCAGATGATGATAACGAGATTCACCGGACCGTCGGCCATTCTGGCCGCAGTTGCGGGACTGGCGGCGCTGCCGGTTCAGGCGCAGGACGGGCCGAACGGATTGCAGAAATTCATGCTGTACCGCAGTTTCGTGCAGGATGCCGACACCTGCGCGGTCACGGTCGAGAACGGCACGGCCGCAATCGCCGGGATCAACGCGGTGTCGGGGGCGGCGACCTGTCCCGATGCCTTTGCATGGGCGCAGCTGACCAACGCGGTGGCCGCCGAGTTCTGGACCTGGGGGATCGACCAGACGATCTGGCCCGAGAGCCCGCTGCCGCTGTGCAGCGCGGAGGTGACCAGCAATTGCTGCGATCCCGACGCGGCGCCGGTGCAGGGGGATCAGCCGACTCAATGCCCGGTTTTCAGGGCGGATTATGATCCGATCAGCCCGCTGCCCGCGACGCCCAACGGCAAGCCGGCGCAAGGGGTGATCAATCACAGGGGCCTTGTGCCCGCCGACGAGATCGACCCCGGGCGGCTGCTGCGGGACCTGGAGCTGGAGCTGGTGTTCCGCAACAAGTCGATGACCGACTACATCTATCGAAACGACCTTTATTCCCGCGAGGGGCTGGGCGCGCGCAACCGGGCGCAGAACGCGGCGATCAAGGCGGGCGACATCGCGGGCGCGCATGCGCTGGAGGTGCGATTCCCGATCGACGCGGTGATGGTGAAGGCGGATTTCCTGCACCAGGATATCCTGATGGACCAGGGTCTTATCCAGGATATCGACGGCAGCGACGTGCCGAACAACCCTGATTATCCCTACCTGACCGTCTACCTGGACGGCGATGGCGGGGAAGAGCAAGTGCCGGGCTATTACTACATGCTGGCGATGACGAACGCATCGAAGGACCTGCCGACGTGGCACTGGTACGCGATGGAGCATGTCGCCAACCAGGGACGCTGTGATTACATCGGGTGCAATGACAGCTTTGGCTACGACGCGAACCCCACGGCGCAGGCGGGCGCGAATTTCGGCACCGGGTTCATCCCGCCGAAGATCGAGCTGAACGACGACAAGGTGACGGGGAATGACCCGCTGTTCGTGAGTGGCGAGGTCTATGACCCAGCCGAGACGGGCGAGGAGATCACGGCGGAGTTGCAGGCGCTGTTCCAGGAGATGGGCATCGCCACGGCAGCCACCGATCCGGACCCACGGACGATCAGCGCCGAGGATCCGGCGTGGAAGAACTATCGCCTCAAGGGCACCCAGACCTCGTTCACCACGGCGACGGGGCTCCCGACGGGCACCGGCGCCACGATCACCGAGGGCGGGTTCGTCAATTCGGCCAGCTGCACGACCTGCCATTCGCAGGCGGCGGCGGACGAGGACGGCACCTCGACCCTGGCCGGTGTGGGCGCGGGCTGGCGGCCCAACCTGCTGGGCTATCAGCAGGTGGAAATGGGCACGCCCAATCCCAGCTGGTTCTACGGCGTGGGCGGACCCACGGTGACGGCGACGCAGGTGGATTTCATCTGGGGCATCCTGAACGCTGCCTGCCAGGACCCGGCGGGCAACCACGGGACCTGCACCAGCTATCCCGACGCGCCGACGATCGCATCGACGGACTAGCGCGCCAAGGTCGCGCCCCGGGTGACGGGGCGCGACGGTTTCAGCCGCGTTCGGCGGCTATCTCCGGATTGACCAGCGGTTCGCGCGCGCCGGGGCGGATGACGTCCGGGTCGTAGGGCGTGCGGGCGAAGACCTCTTCGACCATGGGCGCGAAAAACTCGAGCGGCAGGGTGTCGTAGCCGGGATCGAACGAGGCCTGGTCCCAGCGTTCGCAGAATTCGGCGCAGTCGTCGAAATAGGCGTGGCCGGCGTGGCGGTCGCGCTTGTTCGGGTCGGCGCCGTCGAGGTGGTGGCCGTAGTATAGCATCTGGAAATCGCCATGGGTGGCGACGCACCATGTGACCTGTTCGCGCACGAAGGGTTTCAGGATCGTGGCGGCGTATTCGTCGTGATTGTAGGGCGCGTAAATGTCGCCGATATCGTGCAGTAGCGCGCCCACGACCCAGTCGATATCGGCCCCGTCGCGCCAGGCACGGGTGGCCGATTGCACCGAATGGCCCAGCCGGGTGATCTGGTAGCCTGACAGGCTTTCGTCCAGTTCGACCAGCGCCTTGAGCAGGCGCTGCGCGGTATGCTTGGTGTGGTCGATCTCGTGGGCGGTCAGGAATTCGTAATCTTCCCTGGTGCCGTCCTTCATCTGGGTGAAGCTGACCTTGTCCAATACGCCGGACCTCCTTTGCTTTTGCCGCCATGCTAGGCGCAGGGCGCGGGAGTGGAAAGGGGGGGGGGGGCGCGCTGGCGCTTGCGGCCTCTTGCGGTGCGCGACCGGCGCGCGTATACGCGCGGCCTGACCCCAAAGGAGCCCGAGACATGCCCGGCAGTGCCAATCTCAACATCATGCTGAAAGCCGCACGCAAGGCGGGGCGGTCGCTGGTCAAGGATTTCCGCGAGGTCGAGAACCTTCAGGTCAGCATGAAGGGCGCGGGCGATTTCGTCAGCCGCGCCGACATCGCGGCCGAGGCGATCCTTAAAGAAGAGCTGATGGGCGCGCGGCCGACCTATGGCTGGCTGGCCGAAGAGGGCGGCGGCGAAGAGGGCAAGGACCCGACGCGGCGCTGGATCGTGGACCCGCTGGACGGGACGACGAATTTCCTGCACGGGCTGCCGCATTGGTGTGTTTCGATCGCGCTGGAGCACAAGGGGCAGGTCGTGGCGGGGGTCATTTTCGACGCCGCCAAGGACGAGATGTTCCTGGCCGAGAAGGGCGAGGGTGCGTTCATCAACGAAAAGCGCCTGCGGGTGTCGGGCCGGTCCAAACTGATCGAGTCGATCTTTGCCACCGGCGTGCCCTTCGGCGGGCGCGGCGACCTGCCTGCGACGTTGCAGGACCTGGCGCGGCTGATGCCGACCTGCGCGGGCGTGCGGCGCTGGGGGTCGGCGGCGCTGGACATGGCCTATGTCGCGGCGGGCCGCTACGAAGGGTTCTGGGAGCGCAGGCTGAACGCCTGGGACATTGCGGCGGGTGTCATCATCGTGAAAGAGGCCGGCGGCTTCGTCGAGTCGCTGACGCCCGGGGGCGAACTGTTGGAAGACGGGAACGTGGTCTGCGCCAACGAGGCGATTTTCGACAAGTTCGCCGGGATCATCCGCAATACCTGAGGCCGGTCTAGAGCGTTTCCTGGACACACTGGATCGCTTTTCACTGCCTCTTGAGAGGCAAAAAGCGATGCATGTTTCAGACTGACCCGGAAACGCCTTAGGTCTTTTTCGCGTCCGAGGGGTGGTTGACGCCGTCTTTCCACGGGATCGGCTCGTGGTCTGCCGGGTTCTGGCCGTCGATGCAGCCGAGATTGACGCCGTACTCGGTTGGGTCCGAGCGGCGCTGGTGGTGCGTGTAGATCCCGCAGGTCTTGCAGAAATAGTGCTGCGCCGTGCCGGTGCCCCAGGTGTAGAGGCTGAGGTTGTCGGCGCCTTGGGTGATGGTGAGGCGGGACAGGGGCACGCTGATATTGGGGGCCGCGCGGCGACGGCAGTACGAACAGGTGCAGCGCATCGCGCCCTGGATGGGCCCGTCGATATCGACGGTGAAGCGCACGGCGCCGCAATGGCAACTGGCCGTGTGCAGGGTCATTTGCGTGTGACCTTGGGGATGTTCGTGCGGCTGAGCTTGTATTTCGCTTCCGGGTGGGGCGGATGGCCCTCGGTGCGGTCCCAATAGGCGGGGCCGCCGCGGCGCAGGAAGAGCGGCAGGGTCAGAATGAGCCCGGCCACGAAGCCGCCCGCATGGGCCCAGTAGGCCACGCCGCCATCATCCGCGCTGCTGCCGGCGCCGCCGAAAAGCTGGAAGAAGAACCAGAGGCCCAGCATGATCCAGGCCGGGACCGAGATGATGCGGATGATGAAGACGAGAAAGATGAAGATGTCGATCTTGGCCTTGGGGAACAGGAGCAGGTAGCCGCCCATCACCCCGGCGATGGCGCCCGAGGCGCCGACCGTGGGCACCTGGCTGAGCGGCGCCGAAACGAGTTGCGCGCCGCTGGCGGCAAGCCCGCAGGCGAGGTAGAAGAGGAGGTAGCCCACATGGCCGAATTCCTCTTCCATGTTGTCCCCGAAGATCCACAAAAACAGCATGTTGCCGGCAAGGTGCATCCAGCCGCCGTGCAGGAAGGTGGAGGTGATCAGCGTGCTGTAAGTGCCTTCGCTGGTGACCCGCGCCGGGACCATTGCCCAGTCGTAATAGAACACCATCAACGCGCGCGGATCGCCCGAGAGCGCGGGGAAGTAACTGAGGAAGATCCCGATATTGAGGATCATCAGCCCGTAGGTGACGAATGGGATACGCCCCGAGGGGTTATGGTCGCGTATGGGGATCATTGACGCAAGGTGGCCGCGCGCCGCGGGAAGGTCAAGCGCGCGCGTGCGGCCGGGCGGGCAGAATTTGCGCAAATTCTGATTTGGAAAATTTGTATTTTCCAATCCATTTTCTGCGCAGAAAATGGGCGCGGTGGTCTTGGCGAGGTGTCATACGTCATATCCCGCGCCCGTGGCGGGCGGCGGGATATGAGTATTTTCAGCAAGAAAAAGCCGGGGCGCCGGCCTTTGCTCAGGCGACGCCACCCAGAAGGGCCGCATTGCCGCCTGCCGCCGTGGTGTCGACGCAAACAAGGCGTTCGCCCATGACGTGGCCGGTATCGGGCAGGCCGGTGATCAGCGGCAGGATCGGGCCATTGCGCTGGCTGAGCGCCGATGCATAGGCACGGGCCGTGTCGGCGTCACCCCACCAAAGCGCGCCGGAGAAGCCCGAGAGCGTGGTGAGGGCATCCGGCTCGACTTTGCCGGTGGTACGCAGGGCGCGGCCGCCCAGGGCCTCGACGGCCTTGGCCTGCGCCTCGGCCATCTCCTTGGTCGGGCCGAGGCAGAGGAGCGGCGGGCGGGCGTGGGCCGTCAGGCGGTTGGATTCGCCGGTGGGGCCGGGCAGGACAATGGCCTCGACCGGGTCGGGCGTGTGGCCCTTGGCGGCCTTGTCGAGCGCGGATTGCACAGCCTTGGCGTCCATGTCTTTGTCCCAGGTGGCATCCGTGTGATCCGCCGGACGGGACGTGTAGCGCGCGAGGTAGTTGGGGCCGCCCGCCTTGGGGCCGGTGCCGGAAAGGCCTTCGCCGCCAAAGGGTTGGCTGCCGACGATGGCGCCGATCTGGTTGCGGTTGACGTAGATGTTGCCGGCGTGCACCGCCTCGGTCACGTGCTGGACGCGGTCGTCGATGCGGGTCATCAGGCCGAAGGTCAGGCCATAGCCGGTGCCGTTGATGGCGCCGATCACCTTGTCGAGGTTGCGCGACTTGAAGGTGGCCATGTGCAGGACGGGGCCGAAGATTTCGCGCTGCATGTCCTCGATCCCGTTCACCTTGATCAGCGTGGGCGCGATGAAGCAGCCGGAATTGGGCGAGGGGATCTCGTGGATGAGGCGGCCGTCGGCGCGGGCCTGTTCGATATGGGCGGCGATGCCGTCGCGGGCCTCGGTGTCGATCACGGGGCCGACATCGGTCGAGAGTGACCACGGTTTGCCCATGGAAAGCGCGTCCATCGCGCCGGTGAGCATTTCGGTAAAGCCCTCGGCCACGTCCTCTTGTACGTAGAGGCAGCGCAGGGCGGAGCAGCGTTGGCCCGCCGACTGGAAAGCGGATTCGACGATCGCCTGCACGGCCTGTTCGGGCAGGGCGGTGGAATCGACGATCATGGCGTTGAGCCCGCCGGTTTCGGCGATGAGCGGCGCGCCGGGGGCGAGGTTCTTGGCCATGGTGGCGCGGATCTTGAGCGCGGTTTCGGTCGAGCCGGTGAAGGCCACGCCGCCGATGCGGGCGTCAGACGTGAGCGCCGCGCCCACGTCGCCCGCGCCGGGCAGGAGTTGCACGGCGGTTTTCGGCACGCCGGCCTTGTGCATGAGCGAGATGGCGTAATGGGCGATCAGCGGAGTCTGCTCGGCCGGTTTGGCGAGCACGGCGTTGCCGGCAGCCAGGGCGGCGCTGATCTGGCCGGTGAAGATCGCCAGCGGGAAGTTCCACGGGCTGATGCAGGTGAAGGTGCCCACGGGCGGGTCCTGCGGCGCGTTGGCGGCGTAATAGCGCAGGAAGTCCACGGCCTCGCGCAGTTCGGCCACGGCGTCCATCGGGGTCTTGCCGGCCTCGCGGGCGAGGATGGCGAAGATCTCGCCGAAGTTTTCCTCGTAGAGGTCGGCGGCGGCGTTGAGAATTTTCGCGCGTTCCTCGATAGAAGCGTCCCACGGCGTGGCGTCGGAAAGCGCGGCCTCGATGTCGGCCTTGCTGGCCGTGGCGACGGTGCCGGGGCTGTCGAACGGGTCGGCGGGGTTGGAGACCGTTTCGGGCTCTTCCGGGGCCGCTTTGCCCGCGATCAAGGGGGCTGCATCCCACGTGGCGTTGGCGAAGGGGCCGCGCGCGGCCTCGATCACGTCGAGCGTCGGCTGGTGCTTGAGGTCGAAGCCCTTGGAATTGGGGCGCTCCGGCAGGAAGAGTTCTGGCCCGGTGGGCAGTTGCGGGCGGTCGTCCTTGTACGCCTCGAACGGGTCGCGGGCGACGGTTTCGGGGGCCACATCCTCGTCCACGATCTGGTTGACGAAGCTGGAGTTGGCGCCGTTTTCCAGAAGGCGGCGCACCAGATAGGCCAGCAGGTCGCGGTGGGCGCCGACGGGGGCGTAGATGCGGCAGTTGGTGCCGTGGTCCTTCATGACGATGTTGTGCAGCGCCTCGCCCATGCCGTGCAGGCGCTGGAATTCGAAGGTCTCGGGGCCCTTGTCCATTTCCTTGGCCATGTCGAGGATGGCGGCCACGGTGTGCGCGTTATGCGTGGCGAATTGCGGGTAGATGTGATCGGTCATCGACAGGAGCTTGCGCGCGTTGGCGATGTAGGAAATGTCGGTGGCCGGTTTGGAAGTGAAGACCGGAAAGCCGTCGATGCCTTCGACCTGGGCCTGCTTGATTTCGGTGTCCCAGTAGGCGCCTTTCACCAGGCGGACCATGATGCGGCGGTTCAGCTTTTGCGACAGGTCATGCAGGTAGTCGAGCACATGGGAGGCGCGTTGCCCGTACGCCTGGACCACGACTCCGAAACCGTCCCATCCGGCGAGCGATGGCTCGGAGAGCGTGGCCTCGATCACCTCGAGCGAGAGCGACAGGCGGTCGGCCTCTTCGGCGTCGATGTTGAGGCCCATGCGGGCGGATTTCGCGAGGATGGCGAGAGAGCGCAGGCGGGGCATCAGAACGTCCATGACCTGATGCTGTTGCGCGACCTCGTAGCGGGGGTGGAGCGCCGAAAGTTTGACCGAGATGCCGGGGTTCTTGCGGATTTCCTTGTGCGTGCAGGCGTTGGAAATGGCGCTGATCGCGCGGGAATAGGCCAGGTGATAGCGGATGGCGTCGGCATCGGTGCGCGCGGCCTCGCCCAGCATGTCGTAGGAGTAGGTGTAGCCCTTCTTCTCCATCTTCGCGGCGCGGTCCATGGCGGACTCGATGGTCTCGCCCAGCACGAACTGGCGGCCCATTTCGCGCATGGCGCGGCCGACGGCGGTGCGGATGACGGGCTCGCCCAGGCGGCGGATGGCGCCGCGCAGGTGGCCGACGGGGCCCGGATTGTCGTCCTTCAGCACCTTGCCGGTCAGCATCAGTGCCCAGGTCGAGGCGTTGACTAGCGGCGAGGTGGAATGGCCCATGTGCTTGCCCCAGTCCGACGGCGCGATCTTGTCCTCGATCAGGGCGTCGATCGTGTCGGCGTCGGGCACGCGCAGGAGCGCTTCGGCCAGGCACATCAGCGCGATGCCCTCGTCGGTGGACAGGCCGTATTCGGCGAGGAACACCTCCATCAGCCCCGGGTCCGACTGGTTGCGGATGCGGCGCACGAGGTCGGCGCCGGATTTCGAGATGCGCACGCGGTCCTCTTCCGTGAGCCCCGCCACCTCGGTCAGGCGGGCGACGGTTTCGGCCTCCTCGGCATAGGTGGTCTGGTCGATCACACGGCGCAGGTCGGAATCGTAGGGCATTGCGGTCCTCTTGCTGGGGGGTGGCGGTTTGGACTAGTGTATCACTGTATTTCTGATCTGATTTCCCGATTGGTGTGGTTGCGCGGGATAAACGGACGGTAATTCACCGGGAGGACAAGTCAAATGGATGCAAGCGAGCTGGATCAGTTCGACAAGGCGATTCTTCGCGTGCTGGTTGCGGAGGGGCGGATCAGCATCACCGAACTGGCGGGGCGGATCGGCTTGTCGAAGTCGCCGACACAGGCGCGGCTGCGCAAGCTGGAGCGAGACGGCGTGATCTCGGGGTACCGGGCGCTGGTGGATCCGATCCGGCTGGGGCTGGACCACGTGAGTTTCGTGGAGGTCAGCCTGACCGATACGCGGGAAAGCGCGCTGGCGGAGTTCAACGCGGCGGTGAAGCGGATCCCCGAGATCGAACAGGTGCATCTGATCGCGGGGAATTTCGATTACCTGATGAAGATCCGGACACAGGACATGCAGGACTATCGCCGGGTGCTGGCCGAACAGATCAGCACCTTGCCGCATGTGTCGAAAACCTCGACCTACGTGGCGATGGAGGCGGTGAAGGAAAACGCGTTTTCCGAGGTGTTCTGAACCGGGCGGATTTGCGCGTTGATTTTGCGGGCGTGGGGCGCATCATTGATCCCATGAGACATTTGCTGATTGCCTGCGTGCTGGCCGGTCCGACCTGGGCCGAGACGTGCCCTGACGCGCCCGACCATGGGGCGGAGCTGTCGCGGCTGATCGAGGCGGCGCAGGATGCACCGGACGAGGCGGCGGGCCGCGCGCTGTCGGACGAGATGTGGGCGCTTTGGGCCGAGGCGCCGGACGACAAGGCGCAAGGGCTTCTGGACGAGGCAATGGCGCGGCGCGAGGCGTATGACTATGACGCGGCGATGGCGGCGGCGGAGGCGCTGGTGGCCTATTGTCCGGACTATGCCGAAGGGTACAACCAGCGGGCCTTTATCCATTTCCTGCGGCAAGATTTCGAGGCGGCGCTGACCGATCTGGAGCGGACGCTGGAATTGCAGCCGCGCCATGTAGCGGCGCGGACCGGACAGGCGCTGACCCTGCACGCGCTGGGCCGGCCGGGTGAGGCGGCACTGGCCCTGCGAGAGGCGCTGCAGATGAATCCGTGGCTGGGCGAACGACATTTGCTGCCGGTGCTGGAACAAAGCGAAGAAGAGTTGTGATCGCGACGCCTGCACGCTACGACGGGAACCTGAGCCCGCGTGGTGGAATGGTAGACACAGGAGACTTAAAATCTCCAGCCGCGAGGCGTCCCGGTTCGAGTCCGGGCGCGGGCACCACCTTGATGTTATTGAAAAAAGCACTTCGCTGCAAATGCCGTCGCGGACCGGCTCTAGGGGGGTGTCACACACTGGTGTCACACATTCAGGTTCCGTTTCCGTTCCGTTCCGCCACTCGATTTTCGCGCAGCTCCACGCGGATTTTGCCCCGGCATGGCCCGTTTTGCTTATCGGCGCGCTTCCCCCCCCCGCAGTTTATGCACGTCACCAAGGGGCGGAACTTGCGGTGTGCGAACCAACGGTGTCGCATCATGTCCTCCGTTCCTGCGCGGCTTTCGACAGCGCGCGCTTGCTGGCGCGCTTGCGGTAATAGGCCACCATCTGCGCGCTCTGGCCCGTCACGGCCTGTATCTCTGCGTCTGACGCGCCGGCTTCTGCCAGTTCGACAATCGACAGCTTGCGAAGGCCGTGAAGGCTGTATTTTTTCGCGTGCTCGCCCAAACTGTTGCGCCACTTGCGGAACGAGGCTTCGACTGCGCTATACCCCAGCGGCTCGGTCAGGTTCTTCGCCAGTACGTAGTGGCCCTGCCGGGGCAGCCCCTCGATGAAGGTGCGCAGAGAATCGGGGCAGTAAACCTCAAGCTCCTTATCGCCCTTCTCGTCATGCACAATCATCCACTCGCCCTGAAACTGGTCGCGGCGCATGGTGATGGCGGCATTCGGGCGCTGCCCGGTACCAAGGATGAGGCGCGCGGCGATCTGCAAACGCTCGGGCGCGGTGTCGAGATGGTTGACCATCCACTCGGGCCACGGCTCGTATTCTCGGGCTGGCTTGTATGCGCTTCCCAGCTTTTTCGCCGGGTTCGCTCCCAGCGGCCAATCAAGCTCCGTGGCGGCGTAATTCCCAAAGAAGGGATATGACCTGTGCATACCCCTTTGCTTTACGTGGCGCCTCAGCTGCGATCGCTCCGACAGCGGCGCGGACGGCCTGCCGTGTGGTGTCGCGCATGTCCTTGCCGCCATTTTTTTCCAGCAGGGCTTCCATCGTGCGCCGGTAATTTCGTTTGGTCCCGTCAGACAGTTTTTGCTGGATCGTCGGGTCTTGGCGCCATGCTTCGATGCACGCGCGCCAAGTGTATTTGTTGGGTGTGGCCTGCGCTTCATGTTTGCCGGCTTGCGCCAGCCAGTAGAGACGATCCAGCTCCTTTGGATCGTTTTTCCAATCTAAGCCTACTGAGCGGGTCCGCACCTTGCCATCTTCCGTCCAGGTGGTGCGATGGTAGGGACGCCAGCGGCCTTTCTGGAAGCGCCAGACAAGGCGTGGCTTTGTGATCCGTGGCTTGGACGGCTTCATAGCTCAAATTCCTGTTCGGGTTTGGACGCATCACGATCCACCACGGCTTCGAGCATGTCCACCAGCCAGCGTTTGTGCCCGCCGATCAGGCAGGGCTGGGGCAGGGCCCCAACTTCGACCAGCCGACGAAACTCGGGCGCTGAAAGGTCCAGCATTTTGGCGGCTGTGGTGTCTTTGACGGCAATGCACCAATGTTTCATTGCGGGCTCTTTCAGTAAAAATGAGGTAAGCTTATAGATATATATTGCAAATAAGTGTTAAAGTGCAACTCCTAACATCTCATCATGCACTCTCGAATTTTTCGCATCATGAGAGCTTGAAGAGGTTTAAAGCGCATTCCGAAAGTATAAATAAGTAATTGAAAACAGCATCTTGATGCGATTTTGAGGCGGCTGAGCAGAGCGGGCACCACAAAGATTCTTTAACTTGCAGGGTCAGTAATGCGCAGTCTTGCAAGCTACCAAATGGTTTGCTCCTATCTGGCTCACTCTTCCTCTTTGAATGTGGGATGAGCTGCCGCCCGTGCCGTATACAGCCATTCTCTCCGTCGCTCTGGCGGCAATGACCTGAATGCTTGCAACAGCTCTTCTTCATCGCGTGAGCTCGGCGCTTCGAAGTCGACCAAATCCACCGGTTTCACGCCAAGGACGTCGGCAATTTTCATCTGTAGTTCAGTTGTAAGCCGACGCTCGCCACGCTCGATTTGTGCGAAGTAGGGCTGCGACAGACCCACCTTGTCGGCCACTTCTTTTTGAAGCAGTCCCGCCGCTTTGCGGGCATCCTTAATCTTTAATCGCATTCCTGTCTCCGGTCAGACGTGAGCGTATGAAAACCCTATTGATGGTTTTGCCGGCATCGAAGCCTTAACTTACGATCATGCCAGTATTTCTGCACCCTAGCTTGGGCGAGTGCAAACGTGTTGTCCTGTTCCGTTCAATGGACTAGGCGGTAGCCGCACCTCGCAGGATTTCATTGCAAATTGCAATAAGGTGCAAGTGAGCCTAACGAAGTCAGGAACTTCCTTCCTCGAAAGTTTTAGCGTGTTACGCGAACGTATGTCAGCTCTGTGGCGAGCTTCGATGGTTATGCGCACTGACCTGCACCCCTGAAAAATCCTCGATTCGGGGTTGGAGGATTGGCAGCTCCTGAGCGTTACCTGTTCATTTTTACTTTAAGTAGTGAGGATACCTTTTCAAAAACTCAATTGGTATCATTGAGCCTCGGGCTTTGACCTTATCTCCACTTCTTTCACACAATTCTCGAAGGTACTTAGCTACTCCCCCCTCGTGACTGCTGTTTTCCTTCGTGTAGAAGCTCTTACAAGCTATTCGGAAGTTTGCACCCTTCGACTGATGTTCACACTGCGCACAGACAAACTCAGATCTCATCAAGTGAAATAAACCATCGCCATCAACAATAGAATTTGCGTATGATTTAATACTTACTTCTAGACCCTTGCACTCTGGACAGCCAAACTGAGCAATAGCGACATAGCTTCGTCCGTTCCAGTCGTGTTCTAAATCCGAAGTTATCATCTTTTTGGGCCCACATGTTGCTCCTTATTCTACATCGTATCCATCAGTCGCGCGAAAAAACCTGTCTTACGCCTAAGCAATTTTGCAACGCTACACACGGATTGAGGTTGCGGGTAACCCGTCAGCGACCATTCTAAATCTGCCTTAGGACTTATCTGACACCTATCGCGTGGCTTCATCATGCAGGTAGGATGCTATCCGACGTTGCACTAAGTACTCGACCTTGCTGAATGTCATTGTGCCACCGCGGCACGACGGTATCTTGGCGTCACGCAGTGCCGCATATAGCTTATGTGTGGCAGTTCTTGGATTATCCGCGCGGTACCTTTGATAGAGTTCAGCGGCGGCTCTCACGAACTGCTTGGAGTAAGAAGTGGCGAAAGTCGTTTCAGGGTGGAACGGCGGAACGTACTCACCTGAGTATTGGCGACAGACTTCGAGGAGCTCGGCCTCAGATTTCTCTTTTTTGGCCATGAACTATCCTCCGATTTCAGCCTCTGATTTTCTTACAAAGGCTTAATTGTGGTTTGCGGGCAGATATTTTTCAACCAGCGCCAGCAAGATAGCAGAGTTAATTTCCAAGCCGTACTTGGAACTGCACCCCGCAAACTGATACCTCCGGCGTCAGCCGGTTTGTCGTTTGCCGCCGCTTAATTAGTCCAGTTCGTCGAGGCGGTGCG
Organism: Roseovarius confluentis; assembly: GCF_002917925.1. GTDB lineage: Bacteria > Pseudomonadota > Alphaproteobacteria > Rhodobacterales > Rhodobacteraceae > Roseovarius > Roseovarius confluentis. Next base: position 485,275 of record NZ_PPFE01000002.1, read on the forward strand.
CATTCTCGCGGACGTAATTGGGTGTGAGCGGCTCTGAAGCGGCGCTGATAGCGCGAGCAGCGGCGATCAAATCCTCGGACACGCCCAGCTTCACTTCATCTTTAAACATTTGCAGATGACGCGCGACCTGTTCGAGCGCCTTCGCTCGATCCGCGATCTTGATCTCGATACCGTCCTTGGTCTGCTTCACGCCCTCATACAGCGGATGTGAAAGAGCCTCGCGGGTATCGGCCACCACGACCTCTACAATGCCTTCGCCGGCGCATTCCGGGCACTCTGGATTGGGATTTGCTGTCTGGTCGAAGCCATAGCCGCCCGCGTCTGTTGGCAGGCCCGGGATTCTGTCACCAGCATCAACCTTGCGCCCGACCTCAACGAGCTTGTCAGGATCGTCTGTACCGAATTGTTTGCGGATTTCCTTGTCGTAGACTCCCCTGAACTCCCGAACAGTCTTCCACTGGTATTCATGGTCGACCCCGTGACAATAGCGGCAACAACGACGCTCGACGCGGACCAGTTCATTCACGTCAGCAGTGGCTTTATCCCACAAGCGTTGGAGAACGTCAGTTACTTCGATTTTCAGCTTTTGTGCATGTTCACGGCACAGCTTGTTAATTCGAGCCTTGATGTGAACATTCGTGAGCAGTCGGTATCCCTGCTCCTTTGCCGTTCGCTCCGAGTATCCAGCGCGGATCGCTGCTTGCGCGGCATTTCGATCCTTGAGGTATTCGGAGCAAAACGCGTCACGTTTCCAGGTCAGCCCGGACGGCGCGAGATTTCGTGTCTTGTTGTCGATAGTCTTTTTGCTCTTTGACATAGGGCGATCTTTCTAAGTTCGACTGCGCAGAGTTTACCTGCCAGGTCTTCTCTAGTCTTCTTGGGCCAGCGCTATATACTTGGATATTCGAGGATCCGCGTTAGCGCCAGTTTGGTCTTCATCGAGCCACCGGTGCCCGTTCAGATAAGTCGTCGGATGAATATCACTGGCTGTCGGGTTATTTTTCCTCCAGGACGTGGCCCAGCTGTAGACGTTCTCAATGGCCTTGATCTTGTTCAGCTTGGAGAGTCGCTTGAACGCTTGCGCAGCTTTTTGCTTTCCCTGCTTTTTAAGCGGCCACCTTTCCCAAAAATCTGAAAAGCATGGATCACCGTTGTGGTGATCTTCATTTTGACGGTTTTTGACGGTTCCTGACGGTTCGGGTGCAGCTCCTGCGGGGGTAGGGCGCATCTGCTGCGGGGGGGCTCGCATTTCCTGCTGGGGTGCAGAAACTGCGGGGTGCAGCTCCTGCGGGGGTCTAGCTGCTGCGGTTTGCGTGACGCGAGCTGGATAAACGATGAAGAGATTGCATCCCTTCGGACCTGCATTCTGATCGATGCGCAGCTTTCCCACTTCACACAACCGCTTGACTGCTGTCTGCACAGTACGCTCAGAAAAACCGGTCCGCTTCACCAGTCTCGCAACAGAAGGATAACAATATCCCTGATCGTCGGCATGATCGGCGAGGGAAATTAGAATGAACTTTTCGGTCGGTGAAAGCTCTTCATCATCCCAGACTTCGGACATAACTCTTATGCTCATAGCTTTACTCCCAAATCAGGTTCAAAGCAGGATTGAAGTGAAGCTTCGCTGTTCCGATAGCGCCCTGGCGCTGCTTCGCAATAATGATTTCGAGGCGGTTGCGCTGCGCCGCCATAGCTTTTTCCCAAGCAGCGTGTGTCTCGTGATCTTTCGGATCAGGCTCATCCCGTTCGAGATAATATTCATCGCGGTAGCAGAAGAGGACCCCATCAGCGTCCTGCTCAAGCTGGCCGCTTTCTCGAAGGTCCGACATTATGGGGCGTTTGTCATCGCGCTGCTCAAGCGCACGCGACAACTGCGACAGGGCGATAACAGGAATATCTAATCCCATGGCCATGCCCTTTAAGGCAAGACTCACATCAGTAATCTGTTCGTACCGAGTTGCCGCCTTTGAGCGGAGAAGTTGCGCGTAATCTACGATCACGAGTGGTATCTTTTCCCCATCCATTCGGCGCAGTGCTTGTTTGACACCAACCTGCAAGAGACTCGTGTCCTGATACTCACTGGGAAGGAAAGTGATAGGCAGATAAGTCACTTCATGAATGACCTTCTCCAAGGCGTCACGCTGCTTTTCCGAGAAATTCCCTGAGCGCAGATTTGCGTATGACACTGCCGAGGAAGTTCCGCCGGTCGCTTCGGACAATGCCCGCATCGCCATCGCCTCGGGTGTCATTTCAAGGCTGGCAATTACGACAGGGTGCCCAGAACGAGCAGCATTCAGTCCTATGGAAAGTGCGATTGCCGTCTTACCCATCGAAGGGCGTCCGCCGAGGAGCCACATTTCGCCAGGAGCGAACCCGGGAACAAAACGATCAAGTGAGTTAATCCCCGAAATAACGCAGCGACGCTCTTCGCCGCTGTAGGCGGCGTGTATTTCCTTCAAAGCGCCTTCGACAGCCTGCATCATCGAGACAGGTCTGACACGGCTTTCAGAGGCAGTGAGCGTCTGAAAACGGGCTTCCATTTGCGCAGCAACATCAGATGCGCTCAAGTCGCCGTCAGCGATGCCGTCTTTGGCATCGTGCATGATTTCGAGCAGTTTGCGTTTGGCGGCAGCCTCGGCCACGATCTCCGCGTAATCGCCCATTTGCGATGGGCAGATTGAACAACCTGCCAATTTGACGAGGTAGCCGACACCACCAAGCGGCTCCATTCTTTCTTTCAGCTCTTCCGATATGCTGGCTTTGACCGTGACGGATGAAACGAGCTTCTCTGCTTTTTCCAAGTTTCGGCATACTCGGTAAATTTCGGCATGAACGGGTTCGTAGAAAATGTCGGTGCCGCCTAACGATTCAACGGGTCCACATGAATGATTGAGAAGTATTGCACCGAGGATAAATTGCTCTGCCTCTACGAAATGCGGTTCTTCTTTTTCTCTTTGGATTTGGGTGGTGATCTTGTTCATGCGTCACCGCCTGCATTTTTCTTCAACCTTTCTGCGAGATCGCCGATAGACTGCCAGTTTTCCGACTTTTCAAGAGGCTTGACCGGGTTGTTAGGTTCCTGACTCATGAGATCAGTCCCCATCCGCAACTTGTTGTTTGCGGCGATAGGCGCCCAGCAAGACCCGCGTGGTGCCGCCAAAGCGGACAACTGGCCAATCTCCGTCGCGCACACGGCGCCAAGCGGTGGACATGGAGACGTCTTCGAGAGCCGCGATTTCGCGCACACGCACGCGCGCACCATCTGGCAGCTCTTGGATTTCACGGAGACGTTCAGGGGAGACTTTTTTCAACATGATGGAGCTTCCATGCTTCGGCACCGTCAAAAATGACGGACGCCTTGGGTGGAAGCCGCACATCATGCGCAGCAAGTAGACACAAAATACAGTGTCGTGCGCTACCCCGCAACACCAAATGCGGTTGGCTTCGTAAGTTTCTATTCTGCGGTTTAATTCACCGACGCTCTGAGATCGTCCGCCTAAAGCTCAAGCAAAACGGGTATATGCACAGACCTACGATTTAATTTGAAACATCTCTTTCGTTACTTCGAAAAAATGAGATTTCTGTTGTTAGTTACTGGTTTTGTTTCGCTCTTAGGGCGTGCTAGCGTCTCGGGAAGTTTTATTGCTCGCAGCAATAGAGGCTTTGGGAAATAGCAACGCATGAGTGCAGAAACCAAATCGCTTAGATCGTTCGTACACTCGGTCGCTAGGCTTTTTCGTCCATACCTCCTCGCTTCAGGTGCTAGCGAGATTAAGGTCTACTCATGAACGCCGTTGAAATTGAAGAAGCGATTTCCGCGCTTGCCGAGGCGCCGTTTGACGCAGAAAAGTTCCCTTTTATCTTCCTCGAAGCCTTCGGCAACAAAGCCACCACCATCAAGCGGCTGCGAAGCGGCACTTCGAACAAGTCCGACATCGGCGGCGTTCTCCAGACGGGCAATATCCACATCAAGGTCTGCGCCAAAGGAGAGGTCTCCGACACGATCCGCGAACTGCGGGAGAGCCCTGCAACCAAGAACAACCGCAATCGCGTCAAGTTCATCCTAGCCACGGACGGCGTCACTCTCGAAGCCGAGGACCTCGTGTCAGACGTTGCGCCAATCGTCACGCCCTTTGAAGACTTTCCCGAACATTTCGGCTTCTTCCTGCCACTGGCCGGCATCTCGACCGTCAAACAAATCCGCGAGAGTGCCTTCGACATCAAGGCAACGGGGCGGCTCAACCGGCTCTATGTTCAGCTCTTGAAAGACAATCCCGAGTGGGGCACCGCCGATCGCCGCCACGACATGAACCACTTCATGGCGCGGCTGATCTTCTGCTTCTTCGCCGAAGACACCGACATCTTTGAGAACGACGATCAATTCACCTCTACGGTCGAGCAGATGAGCGCACCGGACAGTTCGAACACCCATAAGGTGATCAGCTCGCTCTTCTTGGCCATGAACACTAAGAGGGCGCACCGCGCAGCCGCAGGGCTGCCCCGATGGGCCAGCGGTTTTCCCTATGTGAATGGCGGGTTGTTTTCTGACAGCGTGGACGTGCCGCGCTTCTCCAAGATTGCGCGGTCCTACCTGCTTCACATCGGCAACCTTGACTGGAAGAAGATCAATCCTGACATCTTCGGCTCGATGATCCAGGCGGTCGCCGATGACGAGGAGCGAGGCGCCCTTGGGATGCACTACACGAGCGTCCCGAACATCCTAAAGGTATTGAATCCGCTCTTCCTCGATGACTTGCGCGAGCAGCTTGAGGAGGCGGGCGACAACGCGCGCAAGCTTCTTAATCTGCGCAACCGCATGGCCAAGATCAGGGTCTTTGATCCGGCCTGTGGCTCCGGCAACTTTCTCGTGATCGCCTACAAGGAGATGCGAGCGATCGAGGCCGAGATCAACAAGAAGCGCGGCGAGATTGACCGGCGCCCCGCGATCCCGCTGACGAATTTCCGTGGAATCGAGCTGCGTGACTTTTCGGCAGAGGTCGCGCGTCTCGCTCTGATCATCGCCGAGTATCAGTGCGACGTGCTTTATCGCGGGCAGAAGGAAGCCTTGCAGGACTTCCTTCCGCTCGACGCCATGAACTGGATCACCTGCGGCAACGCCTTGCGGCTCGACTGGCTGAGTATCTGCCCGCCAACCGGCATGGGAGTTAGGGTGCACGGCGATGACCTTTTTAACACGCCATTGGATCAGGCCGAGATAGACTTCGAGAATGAAGGCGGAGAAACCTATATTTGTGGGAATCCTCCGTACTTAGGGTCAAAATGGCAGTCGAAAGAACAGAAAGATGAACTAAAGGAAATTTTTGACAATAAGACGCGCTCCTGGAAATCTTTGGATTATGTTGCAGGATGGTTCATGAGAGCTGCTGAATATGGCCTGCACACACCTTCGGCCACCGCGTTCGTTTCTACAAACTCAATATGCCAAGGCGTACAGGTGCCTATATTATGGCCGCTAATATTTTCAACTGGCCATGAGATTAAATTCGCGCACACAAGCTTCAAGTGGTCCAACCTAGCAAGTCACAATGCTGGTGTTACCGTTGCGATAATATCTATCGCGCGTGAGTTCTCAGGGTCTCCTACTATTTTTTCTATTGTCGAAGGTGAAACAGTCGCGAAGTCCGTTTCAGATGTCTCGGCATATCTTGTTCCTGGTCGAGGAATAAATATTCAGCCATCGAGAAAGCAAATATCCGGCTGCGCCTATATGGACCTAGGTAACATGCCGAAAGACGGTGGGCATCTCTTGCTCTCTGCCTCCGAGGCCGACTGGCTTGCCGAAAACGACGAGGTTGCTCGAAAGTACATCTTGGACTTTGTTGGCTCACAGGAGTTCGTAAAAGGTATTGTCCGAAGCTGCCTTTGGATTGAGGATGAACAAGTCGCTGATGCAGTTAAGTCACCCGAAATATCCAGAAGGCTGGATGGGGTCCGAAAAATGCGTCTGGACAGTGCGGCGGATTCTACACGCTCCTTTGCCGATCGGCCCCATAAATTTAAACAAATTCAGGGAAGGGGTTTAGAAAGGACAATAGTAGTTCCCAAAGTAACTTCTGAAAAACGCCCTTACCTTCCTGTAGGGCTACTTTCTCAGCACACAATTGTCTCAGACAATGCTTTCGCCATATACGATGAGCCAATTTGGAATATGGCGCTTATAGCATCGCGGGTGCATTGGGTTTGGGTGTCTACCGTTTGTGGACAGCTTGAAACGCGAATCCGCTACTCGAACACCTTAGGGTGGCACGCTTTCCCGATTCCAAAACTCACTGAGAAAAATATGGATGACCTGACCCGCTGCGCCGAGGACATCCTTCTAGCGCGCGAGGCGCATTTCCCTGCGACCATTGCCGATCTCTACGACCCGGAGAAAATGCCTGACGATCTTCGCGTCTCGCATGAGCGCAACGACGAGGTGCTGGAACGCATCTACATTGGTCGTCGGTTCAAGAACGATACGGAACGCCTCGAAACGCTTTTCGAACTGTACACCAAGATGACTAAGAAGGGGGCGGCGTAGGATGGTCAAACGGCGTGCTCACACTCGAACTAACAGCTACGGCACCACCTTCCAAGTTCGTGAACACGACTTCGCGCCGGGAGCCAGCGAGCACGAATACAAGCTTAGCTGGAAGCACGGGCAAGCACGGATCAACGGCTCTACAACCTATCAGATGCCATGTCCAAAATGCGCAAGACCGGTTTTTTACTATCGGAATGAGCATGGAAGTCGCGTCTTCTTCGACAAGCTTGGAATCCCTTGGCCTAAACATCCCTGCATGTTGGACAAAGACGCCAGTACCCTTCCTTTGGCCTTTGCAGAGATGGTTCCAGTTTCGGAGTCGATGTTATGGGATTCAGTAAATACGCTTGATTTGAACTCGCACCACAACGCCAACCTATTGGCAGAAAAGCTCGGGCGAGAAGACCCGCAGGTCGCTCGCCTTAGAGAAATGCGCAAGAAACGCAAGCAGGAGGAGGAAAAGCGCGCAAGAAAGGCGGATAAACTTAAGAAGGCCGAGGAGAAACGCGAGGACAAACTGCGGAGAAACAAGGCAAAGTGGGAAGCTGAGGGAAAGCCGATGCGAAACGCTGATAGCAAAGTGCAAATTGTTCGGAAGAAGCCTGGCAGACTGCGACTGTCGCCAAGAAAGGGATCTGAATGAAAAACGTTCCAGCCGTTTCAGTAACCTACGCGCAGACCGGCAGCTCCACCCAATCGAATGAGCTTGGCATGCGCCCGATGCAAGAACGGGCGTATGAAAAGCGTGGTGAGCAGTATCTTCTGATCAAGTCACCGCCCGCTTCGGGCAAGAGCCGCGCGCTCATGTTCATCGGGCTGGACAAGCTCCACAATCAGGGGCTTCGCAAGGCGATCATCACGGTGCCGGAGAAGTCAATCGGATCGAGTTTCGCGGATGAGTCGCTGTCTAAGTTCGGATTCTGGGCCGACTGGCATGTCGAGGCGAAGTGGAACCTTTGCAACGCGCCGGGCTCCGAGCGAAGCAAAGCGGATTCTGTGGGGTCGTTTCTGAACAGTGCCGACCAAGTGCTGGTCTGCCCGCACGCGACCTTCCGCAACGCGGTCGAGAAGTTCGGCGTGGAGGCGTTCGACGACTGCCTGGTGGCCGTGGACGAGTTCCACCACGTCTCGGCCAACCCCGACAACAAGCTAGGCGCGCAGCTCGCCGAGCTGATCGCCCGCGACAAGGTGCATGTCGTGGCCATGACGGGATCGTATTTCCGGGGCGATGCTGAGCCCGTGCTTTTGCCCCATGACGAGGCGCGCTTCGAAACCGTCACCTATACCTACTACGAGCAGCTCAACGGCTACACTTATTTGAAGACGCTCGACATCGGGTACTACTTCTACACCGGCGCCTATGCCGACGACATCTTGAAGGTCCTCGACCCGGACGAGAAAACGATCATCCACATCCCTTCCGTCAATTCGCGGGAGAGCACTAAGGACAAGATCAGGGAGGTCGAGCACATCATCGAGGAGCTCGGCGAGTGGCAGGGCACCGATCCCGCCACCGGCTTCCAGCTTGTGCAGCGGCCCGATGGCCGCGTGCTCCGCATCGCCGATCTGGTCGATGACGATGCCAAGCGCGAGAGGGTCTCGACCGCGCTCAAGGACCCAACCCAGAAAGACAACCGCGATTATGTAGACATCATCATCGCCTTGGGCATGGCCAAGGAGGGCTTCGACTGGGTTTGGTGCGAGCATGCCTTGACGGTCGGCTACCGCGCCAGCCTAACCGAGATCGTGCAGATCATCGGCCGCGCCACCCGTGATGCAAAGGACAAGACCCGCGCCCGCTTCACTAACCTGATCGCCGAGCCCGACGCCTCAGAGGAATCCGTAACCGAGGCGGTGAACGACACGTTGAAGGCTATCGCTGCGAGCTTGCTCATGGAGCAGGTGCTCGCGCCTCGCTTCAACTTCACCCCGAAGGCCGTAGCTAGCGGACCGCAGGAGGGCTTCGACTATGGTGAAGGTGGCTATGATCCCGAGAAGTGCAATGTCGGCTTCAACGAGGAGTCGGGCCAGTTCCAGATCGAGATCAAGGGTCTGGCGGAGCCGAAGAGCAAAGAGGCCGAACGTATCTGCCAGCAAGATCTGAACGAGGTTATAGCCGCATTTGCCCAAGACAAGACCGCAGTTGAACGCGGCCTCTTCGATGAGGAGCTGGTGCCCGAGGAGCTAACGCAGGTCCGCATGGGTAAGATCATCAAGGACAAGTGGCCCACGCTCGACGAGGACGATCAGGAGGTTGTGCGCCAACACGCCATCGCTGCGCTCAACTTGACCCAGAAGGCCAAGGAAGTGGCCCTCGAGCATGACACTCAGGAAGAACAGGCCGCCAACACGGCCCTGATCGACGGCGTGCGCAAATTCGCCATGGACGTTCGCGAGCTCGACATTGACCTGATTGACAGGATAAATCCGTTTAGCGAAGCCTATGCGATCCTGGCCAAGACCATGAGCGAGGAGAGCCTCAAGCAGGTCGCCGCGGTCATCTCGGCCAAGAAAGTGCAGCTCACCCCCGAAGAGGCGCGCGATCTCGCGCGGCGGGCGGTGAAATTTAAGCAGGAGCGCGGGCGGCTTCCCTCAATTACATCGCCGGATGCGTGGGAAAAGAAGATGGCAGAAGGCGTTGCTTTCCTCGCCCGCATGAAGGCGGAGGCCGCCAATGCCTAAGCAATTTACTGATGAAGATGATGCATTGCTCGCCGAGCTGGGCGTCGAGGTCGAAGAAAAGAAGGTGCCCACGCGCACCCCTCGTGAGGAACGGATAATCGCTGGCTTTGAAGAGATACAGCGATTTGTGGAAGAGCATGGGCGATCCCCGCAGTATGGCGACAATAGGGACATCTTCGAGAGGCTTTACGCCATTCGCCTCGACCGCATCCGAGCCCAGGCTGATTGCCGAGAGCTGATCGCGCCGCTCGATCATCAAGGATTGCTAGATGGCGGCGAGGCCGCGATTTCCGATGACGAAGAGCTCGACGATGATGCGTTGCTCGCCGAGCTCGGCATCGAAGGCTCACCGATAACCGAATTGAAGCACGTCCGGTCAAACGCGGAGAAGAAGGCTGCCGAAGAGATAGCGGGTCGGGATAAGTGCGAAGACTTCGAGACCTTTAAACCGCTTTTCGAGCAGGTGCAGAAGGAGCTCGACGCCGGCCTACGTGAGACCCGCCCATTTGAGATGAAGGCCGAGATCGAAAAGGGTCGCTTCTTCATCGTTGGCGGTCAGAAAGCTTACGTTGCCGAAAAGGGCGAAACCACTCTTACAGAGCAGGGCCGTACAGATGCGCGACTGCGGGTGATCTTCGACAATGGCACCGAGAGCAACATGCTCATGCGCTCATTGCAGCGAGCCTTGAACAAGAATGAAGCGGGCAGGCGGATCACTGACCCGACCGCGGGTCCCTTATTCTCGGATCAGACCATCGAAGGAGATGAGGCCAGCGGCACGATCTACGTCCTGCGGAGCCAGTCCGATCATCCGATGGTAGCAGAACACCGAGACTTGGTTCACAAGATCGGAGTGACCAATATGTCGGTCGATAAGCGCATCGCCGGCGCTCATCTTCAAACGACCTTCCTCATGGCGAATGTCGAAGTCGTGGCCACCTATGAGCTCTACAACATCAACCGCACCAAGCTGGAAAACCTGATTCACCGCATCTTTGCCCCGGCGCGGCTAGAGATCGAGATCATGGATCGCTTCAGCAGGCCAGTTGTCCCGCGCGAGTGGTTTCTTGTGCCGCTCTTCGCGATCGACGAGGCCGTGGAGAAGATCAAGGACGGGACGATCTCGGGCTATGTCTACAATCCGAAGGAAGCAAAATTATCAAAAAGGGCAGTTTAATGAGTGAATTAAATAGGTGCTTCAAGCGCCTGGATTATTATCTTGATGGGCTTTTGCACTTCATAGATTTAGGCGACATTGCGCTTCCCGACATCAGCGACCGTATCCGATGGAGCAGGCAAGGCACATCGTCGAGATTGTAACCGAGATCAATGCGGTCGAGGTCACATAGCGTGTCGTCTGAATCCAATGCGAGTAACCTTCCAACGCAGGATGAGCTTGAGCGGATTTTCGTGAACAATCCTGATTTTGTGCAGATCGAAAGCTATCTGAACCGCTTCAAACCGATCCGTGTCATGGGCACGAAACGGATGGAAATCAGGCACTCAACTATCCTAGCTTGGCTACTGAACCCGACAGACACCCATGGTCTACGGGGAGTAGCGGGTCTAGCCATTGAGCAGCTCATCGCGAAAGCTGGTAGAGATAGTTTGGAGTACTTGACGTGAAATGGCTGATAATTTTTGGTGGGATCATCGTTCTGTTGGCCTTAGTAGAAAAATTAAAGTTGTTTGGTGCTCCCCGTGATCCCAAGAGCTCGGACGACAGGCCACTTACTACCCGCGAAACGGCTGCTGGAATGGCCGCTGCGGGTGGTCATCTTCTCAGATCAGCGAATGAGGCAACGAACAAATTTTCTTCTGCGATACAACAGGCGGAAGAAATCAGTCAAAAGTTACGTGATGATGCCAAAGCTGACCTTGCGCATCTGGAAAGTCCTCTTGGTCAGAGCCTTTTATGTCGCAAAGCTTGGCTAAGTTCTTTGATGAAAGTCTCCAAGCATCGAATTGAACTCCAAGAAGAACTCGACGCTGATCCTGAATTTGCTAGAGAATTTGAGAAAGTCAGACAAGAGTTTAAGAAGGCCGCTAACGAGAAAAACGCTGGCAACCCTGCTCCAGTGAGTGCAAACGGCACCAGAGACACGTTAAGAGAATTGGGTTTTTGGGGCTTGCCGGCGGACCTTCGCATGATCTCAATTCCCTTTCTTTGCCATTTTACCCGTATTGAAAATCTTCCCTCTATACTTGAGCATGGGATTGTTCCGGTTGCTCTATGCCCTGAACACGGAATCAAACCGATAACTAACGACAATGCCCGCTTCGATAGAAGAACCCAAACTTCTTCTCTTTCTGTAGGTCACCCAAATGCACGAATGCTGCGCAAATACCGCCAGATCGATCCTAATAGCGATTGGGTCGTACTTGCGGTCAATGTTGCAATAGCCCTAAGCCTTGACACCCTATTCTGCCCTCATAACGCAGCCGATGCGAGGGTCAGCCGACTTCCAGATGCTGACCTGCTTGCGAACAAAGCTTTTCAGCGAATGTTCGAGAGACCACAACATTACACAGGCAGGGCAGGACTTAATCAACCGACGGATGACCAAGCTGAGATTCTCATTCCTCGGGTCATCCCCCCATCAGAGATCCAGGGCGTTTTCTTTCTTACCGGGAACGGCTGGGCGGAACACGCACCAGCTTGCGGGAACCGTGCAATATTTGATCCTAAGCAGAGTGAGGCGATTTTCGGCAGGCGTGTCAACGGAAGCCTTAACCATAACGCGCGAATAATGCGGGGTTTCGATCGTTTTATTGAAGAGATTACAGAGGACATTGAGGGCGATCCAAGATTGGTGAAATCTTTGAACGAGCTAATCAGGGAGCAAACTCAGCGCGATAGCACACCCGGGCTCATACAGGCTTTAAGCTGGTACCGGCGTTGAGGGTAAATGTATAAATACTGGCCTGCTCCCCTTGGAGTCCGCGTTCATAGGTTAGCTCTGTTCAGGTTTTGGTCCTCTTCTGACCGTTGGTGATACTCCCGCGGGGTGAGCCCGTCGAGGCTCGAATGTGGGCGGTGTTGATTGTACTCGTCGCGCCATGGCGCGATCATGCGGCAGGCATACTTTCGACGTGTCAAAGCGCCGATAACTCGCGTCCAACCCTTTATAGGAGTGATCGCAGAAAGCATCTGCAATACGGTCCGGCACTGTCGGCTCAGCCTTCCGAGAAAACTCATTTACGGAGTTTCGAAAGCCGTGTGTCGTCCACTCTGGGTCAAACCTTTTTAACATTGTCAGAATCGCCTTATCGGTCAGGTGGCCGATATATCCAAAGCTGGTTGAAGGTCTTGAAGAAAGACAAGCGGGTGATCTTCTCAGCTGCCGCCCATGCACAGCGCGCCGCAAATTTTTTGCACGGCTTGCAGCCGATGATCGATGAAGAAAATCACGAAGACGGAGTCGTCGTTTAAGGCGGCTACAAAAAGGAAAATTTTGCGTCCGCCTCTGGGCGGGCGCAAGTCCGATGTTTCGCCAGTTGGTTTCCGAGTTAGAATGACATCAAAATGCGCGCGCAGGAGGAATCACGATGGGCCGCAATACCTATCTCGGCGGCAGTACCATCGAGTCGGCACGCACTGACGCAAACCACCTCGACAACACCACACCGCAGCGCATCCCGGAAGAACCAGATCGGGCGAAGCCAATGATCGTACCGCTTGACCGCGATCTCTCCGTAGAAGTGGCGATGTGGGATTTCGATACCGTTGCTGCCTGGCTCGCAGGCTTCGATCATGCTTTCCGGCATGGCGATCTGACAGCGATCCCGAAACTTGAAGCAGGTGATGCGGAATACGAGAACTACCTCCTGCGGATCGCAAACCGCCTCATGGAAAACCGCAAGTTCCAGAGGGTTTCCGGCCATATTTCGATCCAGCGGAATGGTAAGCTTGGCTGGAGGCGCGACGAGTTTCGCAGCTTTGTTGAAGGCGTCAAACACTCGGCGCAGGAAATCGACGCGGAAATGCCTGAACTGTCACCGGAACTCACGCGCTTCCTGGACGGAGAATAGCCGAGCCTCTCGAAATGAGAGCGGCCGGCCGGCGAGACCTGACCGCTGAAAGTTAGAAGCCTTGGCCACGCGTGGCCAGCTCATCTTCGATATTGCGCAACGATTGAAGCGAGTTGCGACGTCGTTCAAAGCCGCGCGGGGCGGCTGCGAATGCATTGAAAGCCTAACGTAGAGGCGTGTCACACTTTCCCCCTTTGTTCACGGCATAAATGTGTGACACGGATAGGTCCAAGTCTTTGAATCTGCGTGCTTTCGATAAGACTTAAAATCTCCAGGCCGAAAGGCCGTGCCGGTTCGAGTCCGGCCGCGGGTACCACCTTGATGTTATTGGGAAAAACTCTTTACTTCAAATGCCTTGGCTAGAGGGGTTGTGGGGAGTGTCTCTATAGCTTTCACCTGGCGGAATGTGGGCCAGCCGATCAACGTGTGCGGAACCGAGCTTTGGCGCAGCATGATTGCGGCATGGCGCAACGACTCCTACCATCACCGCCCGCATAAGAGCCTCGACGGGCTTGCCCCGCGGGAGCATCATGTTCGAAGCCATCGCCGAAGGCTGCGATCTATATTCGCCTCAAGAATGTTGGAGCAATTACAAGACTGTTGGTTGTGGTTCGGGGTGAAGGTCGAACTCTTGTCAATGCATCGGACGCGCTGGAATGCAGTCAGACGTTTGCGAGACCGATTGATTCGACCAGACCTAATCCTGCAGCCGATAAAGCCACAATTCTGCTCGGCTTCACGATGCGCTTTTGTATAGCGAGGTGGCCGCGCTTCTATCTGAGCTAGAATTTTTCTTAACGAAGTCTTCCTTAAAGTGTTGTTGTGAAAAGATTTCGTTCGAGCCTCATTCGGCCGTGATGATTATGTGGACGGTTCACAAGTACTTCACTTCAAAACGAAATTTCCCACCTGTTACTCGATTGACATATACAGTCGCTTCGAGGTGATTCAAAAATGTCACGTATTTCGGATTGTCCTGAATGCAGCACCCAATTGTTTTCCTACAAAGGTTGAAAACTTAACGAATTTCATTAATGGTTTGTCAAAATGTGTCGACTTTGTGCCAGTAAGATTTTGGTTTTTGATTATTTAATGTGCGGTCTTTTAACGATCTCGTCGTAAGAAAACGATAATTTAGCGACGATCATAGGCCGCAACGTCTGGGGGGGCGGAATTGGGGTTTGTCTTGGTGGTTCCAAAGCTTTTACTGAAGCGCGCTGCGGTTTTGTTCGCTCTCGTTGCGAGTGCCGGGTCGGCGCTTTCTCAAGATCTCGTTTTCGAGTTCAACAATCCATCTTTTGGCGGCGACTCTTTCAATTCGGCGCACCTGCTTTCGCTGGCGGATATCCAGAACCAGCATGTCGATGATGGAGGCACCGTTGGTGTGACGGGCAACTCGCAATCTGACCTTTTCGTCCGTCAGCTTCAGAGCCGCTTGTTGTCGTCGCTTTCGTCGGGCCTTTCGGAGGTGATCACGGGTGCCCAGCCTGGGGATTCCGATACGATCGTCATCGGCGACCAAGAGATTTTTTACGAACGTACGCTGGATAATATCAGCGTGCGGATAACCAATTTGCTCGACGGTTCCAGCACAGAGATCGTGCTGCCCGTTGTACAGACCGCGCTGAATTGATGAAGTTAAAGGGCGAATTTGAAAGTATGCTGGGTAAGGCGAAAGTTGTTCTCGCTAACGGATGTCTCATCATGATGGCGCTCTTGGCATCGGGTTGCACCTCCTTCCAGGAGTTGGGTCGTGAAGAGCCGACGCTGCCGCAGATCACTGCCACGCGCAGCACACTGCTCGATATGCCGCCGCCGGACAACCGCGTTGACATCGCCGTCTACGATTTCGAGGATCAGACAGGTCAGTTCAAGCCGTCCGATACCGTGCAGACACTGTCGAAGGCCGTGTCGCAAGGCGGGGGCGCCGTCCTGATGAAAGCTCTGCGCGATACTGGCAACGGGAACTGGTTCCGCGTCGTCGAGCGCAGCAACCTCGACAACCTTTTGCAGGAGCGTCGCATCATCCAGGAGATGCGTCAGATCTATCTGAAGGAGAAGGAAATCAACCCCAAGGCTTTGCCGCCCATGCTGTTTGCGGGCGTGATCCTGGAAGGCGGGGTCGTGGGCTATGACACCAACGTTCTGACCGGGGGGGCCGGCGCCGCGTTGCTTGGCATCGGGGCAAGCGGAGAATACCGCAAGGACACGATCAGCGTGAACCTGCGCACCGTCAGCGTGAAGACCGGCGAAGTGCTGGCCTCGGTTGTGGTGCAGAAATCGATCCTTTCCACAAGCGTTGGCGCAAGCGTTTTCCGCTATATTGATGCGGACGAGATCCTGGAACTCGAGGCCGGGGTAACTTCGAACGAACCGGGCTTTGTCGCATTCAGGCGTGCGATCGAGTTGGCTGTTTTCTCGCTGATCCTGGAAATGGCTCACAGGGATTACTGGACATTCAAGAACCCCCGCGCCGGTCAGCGTTTGATAAGACAATATTTGGAGAACGACGGACGGATCAGACCCTCTGCCGTCACAGATCAAGAATACAGCGGCCTACGAACGCCGCTAAAACAATCGGGCGCTACATCGACGCCTGACAATAAAAAAATAACCTGAGCAGAGATGAATGTCGTCCCGACAGGGGCGAAACGAGGAGGCGTGGCGTCCGCTTGGCTGGACACCTGAGACACCACGCCTTGATTAGAGGTCGCATTTCGCGACCACCAACCCGGCACCAAAGGTACCTTTGGTGCTTTTAGAGGAGGTTTACCTCATGAAAAAGCACTTTATCACAAGTGTATCCCTGCTTGCGCTGACTTTTGCTGGCCAGGCTTTCGCAAATGACAGCACGATCGACCAGATCGGCCTCTCGAACACCGCAAATGTCGACCAGACCGGCGGCAACGAAGGCGTCTCGGCCATCTCGCAGGACGGCAGCGGCAACCTTGCCGAGGTGACCCAGTCCGAAGACCCGAACGGCATTCCCGGCTTTCAGATTCCGACCAACATGGCGACGATCAACCAGCTGGGTGGCAACGCCCGCGCCCGGATCGAACAGTCAAACCCGGACCAGCCGAACTCGCCGACCAACACGGCGTCGATCGACCAGAACTCGAACGGTACGCAGCAAGTTCCGCCGGATGGCATCCCCTCGGGCTTCAGCCTGAACGGCCGCATCATCCAGGACGGCTCTGGCAACGACTCGAGCATCGTGCAGTCGGGCAATCCGAACCAGCCGCCGAGCGACGGTGCCGGCTCGGGCGTGACCGCGCGCAACGACCAGATCGGTCAGGACAACACCTCGACCGTGTTGCAGAACGTGTTTGACCAAGATGCCAACCCGTTCACCGATGCCAACGTGTACCAAGACGGTGTCGGCAACGCGTCCAACGTGCAGCAGCGTGGCTCGGCCGCACTGGTTGACGTGTTCCAGATGGGTGAAGGCAACTTCTCGGACGTCTCGCAAGGACCGAACAGTGAGATGACCGCCTCGGTCACCCAGAACGGTGACAACAACAGCAGCGAGATCACCCAGCGCGCGCGCTCCGTCACCGCTACGGTCGAGCAAACCGGCACGGGGGATAGCTCGACCATCGATCAACTCGGGCAGAGCCGTTTTTCCACCGCGACCGTCACGCAGAGCGGAACGGGCAACACCAGCGATGTCGAACAGACCAACACCAGCTCCATGGCGTCGGTCACACAAAGCGGCACCAGCGGCATGAGCACCATCAACCAGTCTGATGGCGAGGGTGCTGAGGCGACGCTCACGCAGTCCGGTACGGGCAACCTGAGCACGATCATGCAGCAGGGTGATTTCCAAACCGCGATGGTCGATCAGTCGGGCAACATGAACGAAAGCATGATTACCCAGTCCGACGCGAACCAGATGGCAAGCGTCACGCAAGCCAGCGATGACAACTGGAGCTCGATCGCGCAATCGGGTGACGGGAACACGGCCACCGTCAGCCAGATGGTGACCAGCGGCAACATGTCGAACATCACGCAGACGGGTACCGGCAACACGGCTACGGTCAGCCAATAAGCTGATCAAACGCATCCCGCGCGGGCAATCGCGCGGGGTGCTCATCAATCCTTTTTCAATGGAACAGAAAAATGAAAAACCTTCTTCTGACCTCGGCCATGACCATCGCCTTCACGGCGCCGGCCTTTGCCAATGACAGCACCATCGAACAGATCGGTGCGACCAATACCTCTACCGTCACCCAGACAGGTGGCACCGGTGGCTCTTCCACCATTTTCCAGAACGGTGACAATGACGTCGCCGACGTGACCCAGTCCGACGGCGGCGGATCCGGCACAAACATCGCAGACATCGACCAGCTTGAAGGCTCGGGCACCCAGACCGCGTCGATCACGCAAGACAACGCGGCAAACGGTGCGGCGAACACTGCGACGATCCTTCAGGACTCGACGCAGGGCGGGAACACTGCCGGCATCAACCAGAGCGGATCGGGCAACACGGCATCGGCCCAGCAGGGTCCGGGCGCGGCGACAGTCACGATTCCGATCGTAGGTACATTTCCGGCCAACCCCGCCGATATCACCGACAGCACGGCTGATATCACGCAAACCGGCACGGGGAACGCCGCCAATACGACGCAGATCGTCGGAACGAACGGCGGCTCCAACAACCTCGCCACCATCGGCCAGGACGGCGACGACAACATAGCGTCCATCAACCAGGGCAGCGGAACCGGGTTGCTTAACCCGGCGTCGACCGACAACGACAACACTGCCGACATCTCGCAAACCGGCCTTGGCCACAACTCGGTCATCGAGCAGGGTGGCGAGTCCGGCTTTGCATCGAACGTTCAGGCGGGTGCCGACAACGCATCGACGATCACCCAATCGGGCGGCCTGCCTGGGCTGGGCAATACTGCGAACGTCACGCAAGATGGCGAGCGCAATACCAGCACGGTCACGCAGTCATCGGCAAATGGCGATCTGCCTGCCGTGCCCTCTGGCGCAACCGCGACCGTCACCCAGCTGGGCGACGACAACATGAGCACGATCAACCAGGCGCCGCTTGGCGGTCACCTGGCGACCGTGATGCAGACGGGCGACGGGCATTCGAGCCTGATCAGCCAGGACGGCTTGATCAACGTCGCCTCGGTGACTCAGGGCATGTCGGATAACACCAGCGAAATCGCGCAGACCGGTCCGAGCATCGTCGGTCCGCTGGGCAATACCGCGACGGTCAACCAGACCGCTACGGCCGGCAACTTCTCGGGCATCACGCAACAGGGCATCGGCAACAGCTCGAATGTGATGCAGTAACCTGCGCAGATGTGCTAAACTCACGCTGTCAGGCCTTCGGGCCTGGCGGTACCTTGCAGCAAGGTAGGACACCATGACCCGAACGACATACCTGTGCGCCGCCTGTCTTTTCCTGTGGCCAAATCTGTCCTTCGCCCAGGATAACCTCGACCAGATCAACCTGTCGGGGGAGGTGACGATTGACCAGATCGGCACGGACAACTTGGCGGAGGTGACCACGGATAGTGGCTCGAGCGTTCTGGCCATCGATCAGCGCGGTGAGGATCAAAGTGCACTTATCCGCCTGAGCGGTTCGAACAACCAAGGTAACATCGCACAAAGCGGTTTTGGCAACATTGCCGAAGTGCTGATCAACGGCACCGTCAACTCGTTTAGCATCAGCCAGTCCTCGACGAACAACCCGGTCTCGGATCGCAACGAGGCGACGCTGTCACAGGTCGGATTGAATAACGTGGCGTTCCAGACCCAGATCGGCGAGAACAACGCGATGACCCTTCGGCAGAATGGCGCGGACAACAGCGCGGACATGCTGCAGGAAGGGCAGAACAACATTATGGAACTCAATCAGTTTGACAGCAACAATGTTGCAAACCTTCAGCAATACGGCAACGGCGCGCCTCCGATTATCGTGACCCAGACCGGCGGCATGGTCGCGAATATTACACAGACGGGGAATTGAAACCGTGCGCGGTCTTCTGACAGCGCACATGATGTTTTGGCTGACCGCGGGTGGGGGGATCGCTCAGGATCTTCCGGAACTGTCCCAAGATCTTTCGTCGATAGATCAAGTCCCCGAGGTCGTACCCAACCCTGAACTCTCCTCGGATCCGGCAGGTCAAAACGATGTTCCTGGGCAGTACATTGCGCAGGAAATCGAGGCGGCGCAGCCGTACGGCCAAGCGGAAATCGATCCAGCCAGCGCATCCGATTCCGCGGAGGAGACCGACATTCTAGTAATGACACCTGGTGCGCCGGAAGCCGACCCATCCGAGGCGACAGCCAACAACGCTCGGTCAGACACTGTCGGTTCGGATGCAAACGCGGAGGAGGAGGCAGCATTCGAAGACGCATTGGACGCCGCTATAAGCGCGTGGGAGGCGGAGCAAGCGGAGCAGGCGCGCGCGTCGTCGCGAACGCCCGCGACGGCACCTGCGACAGACGATAGCGAATGCGAAGAACAGTCAGGCGCAACCTTGTCGACCAACGCCAAATGTCCTCTCACGACTTACCGTTCTCCGCGCTCTGGCTCAGAAAACAGTGACGGAATAATCGTGACCAAGGACGATGGCGTCTACCTGCAGGTGAAGCCAGGAAGCCAATAGATGACGAACTTAGGCCAAGCCTGCAATCGGGCATCGCCTATCCAAGGAGAAAGTCAATGAAAAGACATTTTTTTACCTTACCGATCCTGCTTGCGTGGCCAATGGTTTGCGGTGCTGAAGAGCAAAGGCAGGCATGGATCGAACTGTCTGAAGTCGAGGGTTTGGTCCAGATCGAAGTGTTTTCTCATCTAGAGGAGGGCATGAGCGGCAAGTACACCCTCGAGGTCGTGAAGGAAGGTCCGAGCGGTAGGTCGGTCAACAAGCAGGGCGGCAACGTGCCGAGTTCGGATGGGACGGCGGTCGGACCGCTGTCGATTTCGCGCGTTTCCGTGGAGCCGACTGCGACTCTGCAGGTCACACTCAATGTGACAGACGCATCGGGATTAACTTATCAGGACACAAAATCTGTGGCTGGGGATTAGTTGCCTGCGACCTGAGCATAAAGGCCGCTGAGGAGGTCCTTTCCGCGCTTCACAAAAGGTTTGACATAAGCCGACGACATCAACGGAACATCCCGCCTGACCCAATCGGACGAGGCGGTCCGAAAGGTCGCCGACCGCGTCCGGGAGCCGCCGGTCGGCGATGGCGAGGCCGAGTTGCAGGCCGCGTACGCGCATCTGTCCCAAGGTTTTGGCAACTGGAAGCGCAAGCGGCCTAAAATAAAGGTCGTACCGCGGCTGGAGGCGAAACAGTCCTTCGTGCTGCCGGAACGTTTCGTCGGCCTGTTCTGAGCGGGCGGGGCGTGGTGCCAAAAGCTTTGAGAAAGCTTTTGGCAAATCTTTTCAGAAAAGATTTGGCCCTGGGCGTCAGGTGCGGGTGCCGGCGAAGCGCGCGGCCCATTCCTCGCGCTGGTTGTCGGTGATCTTGGCGAAGAGCACGTCCGGTACGGTGAAGGCGTGGCCGGGTTCCAGGCTTTCCAGCGCCGTGTGCACGTCGTCGGGCCAGTGGCAATCTTCGGTTTGCATGGCTTGCAGCATCGCGGCGGAGGCGTCGGGGATGAAGGGGGCCGAGAGCACCGCGTAAAGGCGGATGAGGTTGAGTGCGAGGCGGATCTGCATGGCGGCGCGGTCTGGGTCTTCCTTGAAGGTCGACCACGGCGCGGCGGTTTGCAGGTACTCGTTGCCCGCGACCCAGATGGCGCGCAACTCGGTTGCCGATTTGCGCACCTCGATGGCTTCCATGTGCGCCTCGTAGGCGCGGATGCGGGTGGTCAGCGTGTCGATCAGCGCGGTCTCATCCGGGCCGTAGCTGCCCGCCTCGGGGACCTCTTCGCCGAACTTGGAGCGGCAGAACTTGGTCACGCGGGAAACGAAATTGCCCAGCACGTCGGCGAGGTCCTTGTTGACGTTCGCCTGGAAGTTCTCCCAGGTGAATTCGGCGTCCGAGCTTTCGGGGGCGTGGGACAGGAGCCACCAGCGCCAGTAATCCGCCGGCAGGATGTCCAGCGCCTGGTCCATGAAGACGCCGCGCCCGCGCGACGTGCTGAACTGGCCGCCGTCGTAGTTGAGGTAATTGAACGACTTGATGTAGTCGACCAGCTTCCATGGCTCGCCCGACCCGAGGATCGTGACCGGGAAGCTGAGCGTGTGGAAGGGCACGTTGTCCTTGCCCATGAACTGGGTGTAGCGGACATCCTCGGCGCCCTTGTCGGTGCGCCACCAGCGTTCCCAGTCGTCGCCCTTGCCCGCCTCGACCCATTCGGCGCCGCAGGCGATGTATTCGATGGGCGCGTCGAACCAGACGTAGAAGACCTTGCCTTCCATGCCCGGCCAAGGCGCGTCGCCGCGCTGAACCGGTACGCCCCAGTCGAGATCGCGGGTGATGCCGCGGTCCTGCAGGCCGTCGCCGTCATTGAGCCATTTCTTGGCGATGGAGGTGGTCAGCACCGGCCAGCCCTGCCGCGTGTCGATCCACTCTTCCAGCCGGTCCTTCATCTGGCTCTGGCGCAGGTAGAGGTGCTTGGTCTCGCGCATCTCGAGGTCGGTTGAGCCGGAAATGGTCGAATGAGGGTTGATCAGGTCGACGGGGTCGAGTTGCTTGGTGCAGTTGTCGCACTGGTCGCCGCGGGCACTCTCGAAACCGCAATTGGGGCAGGTGCCTTCGATATAGCGGTCTGGCAGGAAGCGGCCGTCGGCGTTGGAATAGACCTGTTTCTCGGTCACTTCCTCGATCAGGCCGGCCTCAAAGAGCTTGCCGGCGAAATGCTGGGTGAGCTTGCGGTTCTGCTCGGACGAGGAGCGGCCGAAATGGTCGAAACTGAGGCGGAAGCCCTGGCTCAGCTTGTCCTGTACCTCCCACATCTCGGCGCAATAGTCGGCGACTGGTTTGCCCGCCTTGGCGGCGGCCAGTTCAGCGGGTGTGCCGTGTTCGTCGGTGGCGCAGAGGAACAGAACCTCGTGTCCCCGGCCGCGCAGGTAGCGGGCGTAGAGGTCGGCGGGCAGCTGGGAGCCGACGAGATTGCCGAGATGCTTGATCCCGTTGATGTAGGGGATCGCTGATGTGATCAGGTGGCGGGCCATTGCGAGACGTCCTTGGAGGTTTGGGCGTTCGTGTAACGCAATGGC
Organism: Roseovarius confluentis; assembly: GCF_002917925.1. Lineage (GTDB taxonomy): Bacteria > Pseudomonadota > Alphaproteobacteria > Rhodobacterales > Rhodobacteraceae > Roseovarius > Roseovarius confluentis. Next base: position 507,726 of record NZ_PPFE01000002.1, read on the forward strand.
GCGGCCTGTGCCAGAGGCGGTTGGCGTCAGGGATCGGTGCGCGTGTCATCCTCGCGTGCGGTGCGCGTGAGTCGTCCGATCAGGAAGGATGTGCGGGGCGACCAGACATAGCGGGTGCGGGTGCCCGCGCTGGGGCGGGCCACCATCCGCACGAGGCTGAAGACGATGAGGACTGCATGGGCGACAGCGATCATGACAAACATCGCCTGCGGGCCGAAGCGGTCGATCAGGGCGGAGGCCACGAAGGGCGCGGCGATGGCGCCGAGAGCAAAGAAGAACATCAGCGCCGCCGAGAGTTCTACGCGCTGTTCGGAGGTGGCGAAGTCGTTGGCGTGGGCGGCGGCGACGGAATAGATCGGGAAGGCGGTGAAGCCGAAGAAGAAGGCGGCGATCATGGCGCCGTTGGGCGAGACGGTCCCGGCCAGCGCGGTGACGATGCAGCACAGGATGGCGGCGACCGAGAGCCCGATCATGACGTGGCGGCGGTCGAACTTGTCGGCAAGCCAGCCCGCAGGGTACTGCGCCAGTGCCCCGCCGAGGACGAAGGCGGCAAGGAACCACGCGATCTGATCGAGTGCGAGGCCGACCTGCTGACCGTAGAGAGGCCCGACCATGCGGAAGGTCGCACTGGAGAGCGCCGCGACGATCACGGCGGCGGCGGCGAGTGGTGAGCATTCGACCGCCAGCATGGGGCGCAGGCGGGGGGCCTTGGGCGTTTCGGGCTGGCGCACGGTGGTCAGCGTCAGCGGCAGCAGCGAGGCGCAGCAGATGATGGCGAGCAGGTTGTAGGAGACGTAGGACGCAGGCTCGAGCACCGAGATCAGCATTTGCGCGACGAGCGAGGCGCCCATGTCGGCCACCCGGTAGATGCCCATGGTGCGCCCGCGCGTCTCGTTGGTGACCTTGGCTTGCAGCCATGCCTCGACCACCGTGTAGCACCCGGCGATGCAAAGGCCCGAGGCGACGCGCATCAGCGCCCAGGCGATGGGGTCGATGATGATCATGTGCATCAGAAGGCCGATGGCGCCTGCGGCGGTGAAGGCGGCGAAGGCACGGGAATGGCCGACCGAGCCCATCAGACGCGGCGCGAACCAGCAGCCGATGAAGAAACCGAAGAAATGCGCCGAGCCGAGAAAGCCGATTTCCTGGGTGGAGAAGTCGAGCGTGATGCCCGACAGGGCATCGAGCGGCGCCACGCCGCCGGTGGACAGCTGCAACAGGATGACCGATAGGAAAAGGGCCGCGAAGGAGATGATCATGCGCATGGGTGCAGATTGGCATGGCGCGGCGCGGATGTCCTGCCGCGTTTTCGACAGACCGGGGTCGTTTTCGGCGCATGCGGGCGGATGGCCTTCGTGACATGCTGCGGATGGGGCAAGTGCCTGATTTTGCCGCGTTCGTCGGCCGGGATGCAGGCGACTTGTGCGCGATGAGAGAATCCCGGCATATGGCGCAAAAGCCCGCCAGGAAGACAGGAGACGTCATGATCGAGCAAAACCCCGATCTTATCCACGCAATCCGCGACCGGTTCGCCCATGTGGACCGCTGCCCGTTCCAGGGCGAGCGGATATTCTTCGAGAACGCGGGCGGGGCTCTGACGCTGAAAAAGGTGGTGGAGACGTCAGGCTTCTATGCCGCGATCCCGGACAATCCGGGACGGGCGAATCCGGCAGGGCAGGGAACGCAGACTGTCATCGACAAGGCGAAGGCGGACCTGGCGGTGTTCATGAACGCATCCTCGGGGCAGTTCTTTGCGGGCGAAAGTGGCACGGAGCTGCTGTTTCGGATGATCCGGACGGCCTGTGTGAACGCGCCCAAGGGCTCCAAGGTGATCGGGTCGTCGATCGAGCATCCGGCATCGCGCAGCGCGGCGCGGCGCTGGGCCGAGATGGCGGGGCTCACGTATGTCGAGGTGCCGCATGACGACTCGACAGGCATGGTCACGGCAGAGGCCTATGCCGAATGCATGACGCCGGATGTCGCGGTGGCGACCATCGTGCATGCGTCGCCGGTGACGGGGATGGGCATGGACGTGGCGGCGATCAGCGCGGCGATCCGGGCGGTGGCGCCGGAGGCGGTGATCATCGTGGACGGCATCCAGCACGCGGCGCATGGGCAGTTGGACCTCGACAGCTATCAGGCCGATGGATACGCGATTTCGCCTTACAAGGTGTTCTCGCGGCACGGGTTCGGCATCGGGTGGGTCTCGGACCGGCTGGCGGTGATGCCGCATGAGCGGCTGATCGGCTCGCCGGAAGACGCTTGGGAGTTCGGAACACGGGATGCGGGATCTTATGCCACCATCTCGGACGTGGTGGACTATTTCGACTGGCTGGGCGGCGAGGTTTCGGAGGAGATCGACCCTCGCCGTCGGATCGAGGCGGCGGGGCGAGCCATTCGCGCCTACGAGACGCACCTGACGAACGCGATGATCAACGGAACGGGCAACCTGCCCGGGCTGCGCGACATGGATCACGTCAGCATCTTGGGCGGGGCGGACAACCCGGCGCGCGAGGGGCTGGTGTCGGTGGTGGTCGCGGGCGTGCCGTCGGCCGAGGTGGTCGAGCGGCTGAACGCGCAGGGCATCCGCACGCATATCCGCAAGGACGATCATTACAGCGGCAACGTGCTGAAACCGCTGGGCCTGAGCGACTGTATCCGGATTTCGATGTGCCATTACAACACCGAGGCCGAGGTGGCGCGGTTGCTGACCGCGCTGCGCGAGATCGGGGACAGTCAGAGCGGGTAACCGAAGGTCGCGACGGTTTGCCAGATGTCGAGGTTGAGCCGCCGCAGGCGGTCGATCGAGGCGTCGATCCGCGCGACCTCTTGTGCGTCCGCGACTTCCTGCTTGCCGACGAGGATGCGGTCCTTGCGGTCGGCGATGCGCATCATGATCGTATTGAGCGGCCCGCCATCGGGGTTGAAGGAATAGATGCAGTGGTTGAACTTGTTGCGCAGGGTGGCCTCCTTGCGGAACCGCGCGGTCAGCGACAGCACCGCGTCGCGCTGGTCGGCCGGGGTGTGGCCCAGCTTGGCCAGCCTGTCGACAAGATCGAGTCGGGCGCTGGTGGTGTTGAGGGTCAGGAAGATGACCATCGCCACGTCCTTGTCGGTGTCGGCCAGCCCGGCAATGAGGTGGATCAACAGGCTTTCGGTGTTGGTCCAGTTGAAGTTGAGCTGGCCCACGCGCAGGAACATGTCGCGCAGTGCCTCTTCGTGCGCGGGCTGCGCCGGTTCAGAGCCTCGACGTGGCATAGAGCATCGCCGCCTCGGTGCGGTTATGGACGCCCAGCTTGGAAATGATGTGATGAATGTGCAGCTTGACGGTGTTTTCCGACAAGCCCAGCTGGGCCGCGATTACCTTGTTCTGTCGGCCGCGGGCGACATGTTCGAGCACCTCGATCTCGCGTCCTGTCAGCCGATCGAGCGCCGAGACGGCCGTGCCTTTGTCGGGCTTTGCCGGCGTCATGTCTTCGCCGCCGGCACGGGCGGGCGGATCGGTCGCCGTCAGCGTCGCCGACGTCAGCAGTTCGGGCGTCACGTAGGAATGCCCTGAAAGACAAAGCTTGAGCATCGAGATCCACGAGTCGAAATTCAGGTGCACCGGAAAGAAGCTGGACACGACAGTGGGATAGAGCGGGCTGGTGATCAGCGACCGGCTTTTGTCCGCATCGCCGTAGGCGCAGGCGATCTTCGCGCTGGATTGATTGCAGACCCAGGTTGCCAGATTTTCATCCAGCTTTTTCGCCGCAGATTGATCGAGCACGACGAGGCACAGACGATCCCGCCAGGACGGCAGCATCTCTACAAGCTGGTCCACGGAGTCGAAGCGTTTCACGGCGGTTCTGTCGATCTCGGCCTCGGTGACCCGGCAGAGCCTTTCGGAAAAGCTCTGATTGGCCGAAACCAATGCAATGACCGAATGCGTTTTGCGTTCCAATTTCAATAACTCTTTGGCGCGACCTTCGCGCGGTTCGGAAAAATGTTGCATGACAGTGCTCCCCCCGAAGTCGTCATCTTAAGGCACTGGTCGATAAATTTTTATCAACTGATCAAATGAAGAAAGTAATACGGCTAAACCTAGCACTATTGTCAGGCTGGCACAAATATTAGTCGAAAGAGCGCTTCGGCATATATCAATCGGTTTGTTTTCGGCCGTCGGTCTAGATCGTTTGAATGAGATCGGACGCCGCAGGACTACTCCGATTGTTGCGCAGGCACTGGACTGAATAGCCGGAACGGGCGAATCAATGCCATGCCAGACTTATGAAAACAAAAGAAAAAAATTGGAATCCAACTGGATTAACCAAGATTGACGGGTGTTTTCGACGTCCGATTCTCCCTCATCTTCGGTCGTGCACGACACCGTGCAGACAGGATCGGGGGATCCATCTTTAGCTGACGGACACGGCCGCACGGGGCGCCCGCAAATGTGGGACCGCATCTGCCCCATGCGCCATTGACCGGCACGCGAGACTGCCTCCGAAGAAAGGACAGGGTGAGGACCGGACCATTTCACGTCGTATAACGCGGGGCGTCCTAGACCGAGATTTCGTCGCGGCCCCCCGGATTTTTTCAACAAACAGATCCAATCGCATCCGGACGCATGTCACTTGTTAGAGAGCGGTGACCCTCGGATGCTCCATTCGGAGAAAATCCAATGTCAAAGAAAAATCAATACCTCTTCGGCCTTCAGGGCCAGGGCCAGCTTCAGGGCCAAGGTCAAGGCCAAGCTCAGGGGCAAGCCCAAGGCCAAGGCCAGGGTCAGGACCAGCACCAGTCAAGCCACAATGAGAACGTAAACCTCAGTGGTAACGGCAACGGCAACCTGAACGGCAACGGCAATGCCAATGGCAACCTGAACGGCAATGGCAACGCCAATGGCAACGTGAACGGCAACGCCAATGGCAACGTGAACGGCAACGCCAATGGCAATGTTAACGCCAACGCCAATTACAACCACAACGACGCGACCAACAATGCCACCAACACCGCCACGAATACGGCGACCAACGTCAGCACGACAGACGTCAAGGTGAACGTGGATGTCGGTCTGGAAGGCCTGCCGTCAGACGATGATTTTGCCGATTTCGACCTGTCAGGCGGCAGCTCGACCGGTGATATCATGATGGCGACCAACGGCGGTCACGTTCATGCCGTCTATGGGGCCGGCAACGACATCGTTCTGAAAGACGTGCTGGAAGACGCGCTGAACGGCGCTGGCAATGATGCCGGAACGATCATCGCTCAGTCCGCAACGCTGACCGACAACGACAAGGTCGACAACGCGCAGGTCCAGAACAGCGGCAACTTCCAGCAGAACGGCAACGCGACAGGCGGCACGGCGACGTCCGATGAAGGCATCGAGACCCAGCCAACCGGCGGCGGCGGCGGGTCCGGTGCGCTTTCAGCCGGCGGATGGGGCGGTGACGCCGCAGCGCTTGGCGGAATCGCGGCGGCTGACGGCGGTCAAGGCGGTCACGGCGGCTTCGCGGCCTCCGGCGGTGGCGACGGTGCCGCCGGTCTTGGCGGTGGACTTGGATCCATCGGCGTGGGCGTCGGTGTCGGCGGTGAGACCGGCAACGGCGGCGACGGCGGTGACGGCGGCAACGCGGCCTCTGGCGCGATCGGCGTGAACGACGCCGATGGCGGTGGCGCGGCGGGCCTTGGCGGCGGACTGGGCCTGGGTGGCCTTGGGCTGGTGCCGGTCGGCCTGGGTGCCGGGATCGGCCTTGGGGCCGGCGGAGACGGCGGAGACGGCGGCAATGCCGGGTCCGGCGCCATCGGTGCCTCCGACGCGGATGGCGGCAACAGCGGCGGCGCGAACGGGCTGGGCGCTGGCATGAGCACCGGCCTGGGCGTTGGCCTTGGTGCCGGCGGTGACGGTGGCGCTTCGGCGGCGCTGGCAGGCGGCGGCGGTGCCGGCTTGGGCGGTAAGGCCTTTGGTGGTGACGCTGGTGCCATCGGCGGCTTTGGCGGCGCGGCCGGCAAAGCGATGAACGGCGATGGCGGCGCGGCCGGACATGGCGGCCTCTGGGGTTCGAACAACGGTGACGACGGCTTCGTCAACGGCCTGAGCGAGGCGCAGGCCTCCGCGGTTGTCGACACCTCGGCGTTCAACCAGAGCATCGTTCAGGGTGCCAACATCCTTGGCAACACGGTCGACATGACCGTGGTCGGCGGCTCGCTGACCTCGACGCTGGTGGGCGAAGACGACACCGTCTAAGGCCCTGGCACGATACTGAAAACGGCCTGCGCGGTGGGCATCGCGCAGGTCACATTTCAAACCAGAATAGTAGGTCTGGTCTTCGATCTCTGACGAGTAGGAAGAACAAATGGCCTTTGATTTTACAACCGAAGCAATTGCCCATTTTATTGGGGCGTTCAACCAGATCATCGAAGAGGCGCGGTTGCGCACGGATCACGATCCGTTCGACAACGTCGGACCTGACTATGGTCTTGGAAACGGCCTTAACACGATCACGATCAACCTGTCGGCGCCGATGCAACCCGTCGCCGTCGATACCGGTATTTCCTACAGCATTCAGTTGCTGCCGCTGCCAGAACCATTCACGCCGGTTTCGGTTTTCATGCAGACCGGGGCCGATTCAGGTTTGCCGTTTTTGATCGGTGGCCTGCCGGTGGTACCGCAATCGATGACGGGGGTGCCCTTCGGATATGCGGCGCAGCCTTTCGTGGTGTCGCCGCCACCGCCGCCGCCTTCTTATGCGACGGTGGTCTATCAGCAAAATCTCCTGGCGGATTCCGACAGGCTGTTGGGTGGAGATACCGTGGCGGAACTGCCTCAAGAGGCGGCGGCCTTGGCGCTGGACTGGCTGGTGGAGGAAGGCACGGCGCTTGCCGGTCCGGATATTCCCGAGGTCCCGGAAAGCGGTGCCGATATCGCTGTGACGGGCCACGAGGTGTACGCCAGCGCTACGGCCTTTGTCCCCGATGGGCCGGAAGAGGCCCAGGTGGTGGCGCTGACCGGAGAGGACGCCGCCGGGATCCACGTGGACGGAGAAGAAAGCGAGACGCTGCCCGATCTGACCGAGGTGTTGCCGGTTCTGCCCGAAGCGGATGACGACACCGGACCGGCGCATGACGTGATCACCGGCGGCAACACGGTGGTCAACGAGGGCTACATTTCGTTTTCGCTGGCAGAGGCGCCGGTGATCGCCGTGATGGGCGACAGCCTGTCGCTGGTCAGTATCAGCCAGACGAACGTGATCAGTGACCTGGATACGGTGAACGGGATGTTGCGGGGCGCGGGCGGCGCCGACAACGTCGTCAGTAGCGTCGCGTCATTCCTGAGCACCAGCTCGGAGCCTGAGAGTGACGACGGGGACGGCGCGGAGGAGGACGGTACGGTGGAGGACGACGCGCCGGTCTTTCCGTCGATTGCGTCAGTGGTGCGGATCGAGGGAGACGTTGTCAACTTCAACTACCTGTACCAGCAGAACATGGTGGACGACGACGATGTCGTGAGCATGGAACTGACCGCTTCGAAGACTTTTATACAGAGCGGCGGCAATCTGACTGTGAACGCCACCAGCCTTTTGGAACTGAGTTATATCTATGATTTGATCGTTGTGGGCGGCGATATCATCAACGTCAGCATCATCAACCAGATGAACGTGCTGCTGGACGACGATTTCATCACCTATCCAGAGGACGAGGGCTGGGACGTGACCAGCAGCGGCAACGTGCTGTGGAACCAGGCCAGCGTAAATTCGATCGGCATCGACATTTATCAGGCCATGTCCGACGAGTTCGCGGCGCTTGGTGACAGCCTTGCCGCGGGGTCGGACGCGGTGTCCGGCAGCATCCTGAGGCATGAGGCGTTCGAAGGGCAGGACGAGGTTCTGAGCGTTCTCTACATCGAAGGCGACCTGATCAGCCTTCAGGTCGTCGATCAGGTCAACATTCTGTCGGATGTCGATCAGGTGCACGTCAGCGCGCAGGGCGATGCGGCGGCGATCGCCGGGGCGAACGCGTTGATCAACATCGCGGCGATCTCGGAATTTGGCATCGACTCGGAGGTCCAGGTGGGCGGCGAGGTCTATTCCGACGCGCTGATGCACCAGGCGGGCCTGATCGTGGAAGAGGACAGCCCGCTTTTGACCCAGGAGGGCGGGCTGGTGACCGAGGCGGTCGCCTTTTTGATGGATGACGTGGATCAGCAGGCCGAGGACGCGGACGGTGGATACTGCGGTTACGCCGCCGGCGACGATATGGGTGGCGATCCGATGGGGGGACTGCTGGTTTGAGCGAAAGCATTTTGAACAAGAGATATTGAAACATGGATAGTGACACATCACGGGCCGCGCATGGGGCCTCTGCCACCGCTCACGAAAAGGATCGCACCGGGGGGAGGGACCTTTTAACGCTTTCGCCCGACCTGCGCGTGCCCGGAACAGGGACGCCCGCCGCCGGCGGGCCCGATCCCGCCCCCGAAACCGTTGACGCATCGCCGGCTCCCGTGATCGATGCCAAGCGGGCGAACGAGGTTTCGCCCGCGCGCGATGTCCCGAAACCGCTTGTCCCCAAAGGCGGTGAGGGCGGCGGTGCCAATGGTGGCGGGGGCGGGGCAGGCTTTCACAAGCGGTCCGGGCCGGTAGATTTCAACCAGGACCTGAAATCCGGCATGGTGGCGGTGCGCCGGAATCTGTCCGTGGTGATGTTGTTCAGTTTTGCGACCAACATCCTGATCCTGGCGATTCCGGTCTACCTGTTCCAGATTTCGGACCGCGTGTTGACCAGCCGGTCGGTGGACACGCTGATCATGCTGACGGGCGTCATCGTCGGCGCGGTCGTTCTGCAGGCGTTCTTCGACGCGATGCGGCGCTTCGTGCTGATGCGCACGGCGGTCGAACTGGCCGCGCGGCTGGGCGCGTCGATCCTGAGTGCCGCGGCCCGGGCGGCGCTGGCCAGCAACGGGCGCGAGTACCAGACGCTGGGCGACCTGCAGCAGCTGCGCGGCTTTCTGGTGTCGGGCACGCTAATGGCGTTTCTGGACGCGCCGTTCGCACCGCTGTTCGTGCTGGCGATCTTTCTCATACACTTTCACCTCGGGCTAATCGTGGTGGGCACGGCGCTGCTTTTGCTGGTCATCGCGTTGATCAACCAGCGGGCCACGTCAGGGCCGTTCACGGTGGCCAACCGGCACCAGAGCGCGGCCAACATGCATCTCGACTCGATGTCGCGGAACAGCCAGATCATCAACGCATTGGCGATGATCCCCGAGGCGGTGTCGATCTGGGGGCGCGACACGGCGGCGTCACTGACCGCGCAGGTGCGCGCGCAGGACCGCAACATCACCTCGGCGGCGTTCTCGCGCGGGGTGCGGCTGTTGACGCAGGTGGCGATGCTGGGCTGGGGCGCGTACCTGGCCATCGACGGTCAGCTGACCGGCGGCATGGTGATCGCCGCGTCGATCATCGCGGGCCGGGCGCTGGCCCCGATCGAGGGCGCGATCGAGGGGTGGAACCAGTTCATCCTGTCGCGCGCGGCTTTCGGCCGGATTTCCGAGCTGCTGAAAGCGTCGCCGCTCAACCACGACCGGCTGGTGCTGCCGCGGCCCGAAGGGCGGCTGGACGTGGAGCGCCTGCTTTACGTCCCGCAGGGCACCAAGAACGTCGTGCTGAACGGTATCAGCTTCAGCCTGGCGCCGGGATCGTCGCTGGCTGTGATCGGCAATTCGGGCGCGGGCAAGACCACGCTGGGCAAGATGCTGGTGGGGGCGGTGCTGCCAACCTCGGGCTGTGTGCGGCTGGATCTGATGGACCTGCGCAACTGGGACCAGCGACAGTTCGGCGAGAGCATCGGCTATCTGCCGCAGGACGTGCAGCTGTTTCCCGGCACCATCAAGGACAATATCGCGCGGATGCGGGACGATGCCACGGACGATCAGATCTATCACGCGGCACAACTGGCGGACGTGCACCAGATGATCGCCAACCTGCCGCATGGGTACGAGACGGTGGTGGCCGCCGATGGCGCGCCGTTGTCGGGCGGGCAGAAACAGCGGATCGCGCTGGCGCGGGCGTTCTTCGGCAATCCGCGGCTGCTGGTGCTGGACGAGCCCAACTCGAACCTCGACGTGGCGGGCGACCAGGCGCTGGCGCGGGCGCTGCAGCATGCCAAGGCGCAGGGGATCACGGTGGTCGTGGTCACGCAGAAACCGTCGCTGCTGGCGCATGTGGACAAGATCATGGTGCTGGCGGGTGGCGCGGTTTCGATGATCGGCCCGCGCGAACACGTGCTGCAGTCACTGTCGGGCAATCCGCAGCCCGCGCCGGACCCCGGGACCGCCCCGGCGGCGGCGCCAGCCGCGGCTGCACCGGCCTGACCCCAGTTTGAACGGAGGATTTCATTGTGAGCCGCATAAAAATGCAGACCTTACCCGTCGAGACACGCTGGTTCGCAGAGGTGCCGCGCTCGATCCGGCGATTCACCTTTGTCGGCCTGACCGTAATGCTGACATCCTTCGGCGGTTTCGGGGCGTGGGCCTTCAAGGCGCCACTGGCGGCGGCGGTGATCACCCAAGGGTCGTTCGTGGCGATCGGCAACAACCAGTTCGTGCAGCACCTGGAAGGCGGCATCATTCAGGATATCCTGGTGTCCGAGGGCGAACAGGTCGCGCAGGGCCAGGCGATCATTCAACTGGACAAGACCGCGGCGCAGGCCAAGCTGCGCGAGCTGTACCTGCGGCGGGCGCGGCTGGAAACGGTGGCCGCGCGGCTCTTGGCGGAATACAGCGGCGCCGACAGTTTCGAGGTGCCGCCCTTCCTGGCGGGGGGCGCAAACGATCCGGCGGTACAGCAGATCTTGAGCAATCAGCGTCTGAACTTCGACTCGTCCAAGGCCAAGATCGCCAAGGATATCGGCCTTTTGGAAAGCAACATGCTTGCGCTGAACAGCCGCAAGGAGGGGTTCCTTGCGCAGCAGGATGCGCTGGAGCAGCAGATCGCTTTCCTGAAGGAGGATATCGCCGCGCAATCCGCCCTGTTGGACAAGGGGCTGACCCAAAGATCGCAATTGAACTCGCTGTACCGGGCGCAGGCCGACGGGCTGGGCCAGATCGGGCAGTTGCAGGCGGAACTGCACGAGGTCGACGCCCTGCTGGCCAAGCACGAGCAGCAGATCGAGCAGGTCGTGGTCGAGCATCGCAAGGCCGCGCTGGACGAGCTGCAGTCGGCGGAAAACGAACTGGACACCGTGCGCGAGAACTACAATCGCGCGCTGGAGGTGCATGCGCGGTCCTCGATCGTGTCGCCGGTGGCGGGGACCGTCGTGCGGATGACCTACAACACGCCGGGCGGGGTGATCGAGAGCGGCAAGACCATCGCAGAGATCCTGCCTGCCGACGCGCCGCTGATCATCGAGACCAAGTTGCCGCGCACCGATATCGACAGCGTCAAGATAGGCCAGCCTGCGACCGTGCGGCTGGTGGCGCTGAACCAGCGCACGACTCCGGTGCTGAACGGGACGGTCTATTACGTGTCGGCCGACGCGCTGCCCGACGAGTCCGAGCTGATGCCACAGGAGGTATACCTGGCGCGGGTGCGGATCCCGCCCGAGGAGATTGCGCGGGTGCGCAACTTTGCCCCCACGCCGGGGATGCCGGCGGAGGTGATGATCGAGACCGCCGAGCGGACGTTCTTTGAATATCTCAGCAAGCCGATCACGGATTCCATGTCGCGGGCGTTCCGCGAGCAATAACCCGGCGGGGCGGCGTTACGGGCCCGCGCGGCAGTCGGGCGCTTCGACCGCGTGGCGTGCGGTGACGCGCCCGGTGAAGTGGTCGGTCTGCACCCGCAGGCAGATCCGGTCGCCGGGCGCGAGCAGCGGGGTCAGGCGGTTCGGGGTGACGAGCGGGAAATGCCGTCCCGCGTCGGTGGTGGCGGTATAGGCGGGGCGGGTGCCGAAATCGGTCTCGACCTGGGTGATGCTGTCGATCCGGCCGGTCATGAAATCGACGCTGGCCGGGATGCGCACGAAGAAGACGACCAGCATTGCAACCACGCCCAGAAAGAGCAGGACGGCCCCCCACCAGGCCCTACGGCCCAGCAGGTCGCGCCAGAGCGCGGCGGTGAGGCCGGGCGTTTTGCGTTTCTCGTCTGTCACTTAGGCAGGATTGCCAGTTTCCTTGCAGGGATCAAGCGCAAAGCCGCCCCTGGCGCGGGTCACGGCCCATGTTGCCGGGGGCAGGGTGCGGGCGCGACGGCGCGAGAGGGTCCAGCCCAGCCGCCCGGGTGTATGGGCGGGGGCCATGTGCCAGCGGCTTTCGACGCCGGGGGCGCCGCCCTCGCCGGGGGTAAGAATGAGGCCGAGGGGCGCGCCGGAGCCTTCGGCCGCGCCGGTTTCCGCGGCGAGATGCAGGCGGCGGACCTGGGTGAGATTGGGCAGGTCCGGGAGTTCGGCAACGGCCAGCGGCACCGCGCCGGAGCGCAGCACCTCCTCGAGGCACCACAGCAGGTCAATGGGCTGGCGTGGCGACAGGAAGGTGAAGCGTTCGGGCCCCACCAGCGCCACCATGCCATCGGGGTTGAGCCGGTCGGCGACCCAGTCGGGGGCGATCCAGAACACCGGGCCTTGCGTGGCGGCGGCCGCCAGCATCGCCGCCATGTGCCGCGCCGGGCCGCAAAACTCGTGCAGGCGCGCGGGGGTCAGGGCCATCTCGCCCAGCACGGTGACGGCGGTGCGAGTACGGTGGCTGCTGCGGCGGGTGAGCAGGGTGGTGTCCATGGCATTCAATGTAGTTTGTTCGCTCTTTGTTCTCAATCTCGAAATACGGGGTGACGCCCGCGTCAGAGCCGCTACATATGGGGCTTTGACGACAGGCAAGACGGAGCGGGACATGCAGCGCAGGCAATTGGGACGGACGGGAATCGAAGTGAGCGCGCTTTGCCTCGGCTCGATGACATGGGGCAGCCAGAACACCGAGGCCGAGGGGCACGCCCAGATCGACCGGGCGCTCGACCGGGGCGTGGATTTCATCGACACCGCCGAGATGTACCCGGTGAACCCGGTCGCGAAGGAGACCATCGGGCGCACCGAGGAGATCATCGGCACCTGGCTTGCCCGGACGGGGCGGCGCGGTGACGTGGTGCTGGCCACCAAGCATTCGGGCGAGGGGATGCAGCACGCGAGGGATGGCGCGCCGATCTCGTCAGAGACCATCCCCGGGGCCATCGAAGGCTCACTGAAGCGATTGCAGACGGACGTGATCGACCTGTACCAGTTTCACTGGCCCAACCGGGGCAGTTACATGTTCCGCCAGAATTGGACATTCGACCCCTCGGGGCAGGACCCGGCCGCGACGCGGGCGCATATGGAAGATGCGCTGGGCGCGCTGGAACGCGAGGTCGAGCGGGGCACGATCCGGGCCTTCGGCCTGTCCAATGAGAGTGCCTGGGGCACGGGCCAGTGGCTGCGCGTCGCCGACGAGATGGGCGGGCCGCGGGTGGCGACGATCCAGAACGAGTATTCGCTGATGTGCCGTCTCTTTGATACCGACCTGGCGGAGCTGAGCGTGAACGAGGATGTGGGGCTGCTGGCCTTTTCGCCGCTGGCCGCCGGGCTGTTGACCGGCAAATACCAGGGAGGTGCGGTGCCCGAGGGGTCGCGTCTGACGCTGAACGAGACGCTGGGCGGGCGCAAAGGGCAGAGAGCCTTTGCCGCCGTGGACGCCTATCTGGAGGTGGCGCGGCGGTTTGGCCTCGATCCGGTGCAGATGGCGCTGGCCTGGTGCCTGACGCGGCCGTTCATGACCTCGGCCATTTTCGGGGCGACATCATTGGAACAATTGGACGTGGCGCTGGGGGCCGCGGAGGTGACGCTGTCGGACGAGGTGTTGGAGGCGCTGGACGCGACGCACAAGGCGCATCCGATGCCCTATTGAAGGGTGGCGGTGGGTTTTCACCCACCCTACGCGGTTTTCGAATGACGGGGTCTTTGTGGCGGGCGTTGCCGGGGGCTTTGCCCCTGCGGCGAAACGGTGTTTCGCCGCTCCCCCAGGATATTCCTGGCCAGAAGAAGAGGCGGGGTGGCCCTAGTCCGGGGCCTGTGCCCAGCAGTGGCGGATGTGGGCGGGCAAATCGCGGGCGCCGACGGAGGCTTCGCGGATGAGGGCGTCGAAATGCAGGGTCAGCGCCTCGACCCGTTCGGTGTCGCGGAAGGCGAGGTAGTTGCGGCCGATATAGAGCACGGCGAGCAAGGGGCCGAAGACGGTGATCGGCGCCGAGTAGAGCCGGCGGGCGTCGAACAGGTAGAGGCGCAGGCGGGGGTAGAGCTGTTCGGTGATCTCGAGCAGGTAGTCGACCTGGCCCTGGCGGATGTCGCGGGGCAGGCCTGCGTAGTAGCCTTCGCCGGCGATGAAGCTGTGCATCTCGAAGAGTGGCAGGGCGATTTCATAGTCCGACTGGGTGCCGCGCATCCAGGCCAGACGATCCTCGGAGGCGCCGATGGCCTGTTCGGTGGAGCGTCCGAGATGAGGCGCGTACTCCCATTCCAGCAGCGCGCGGGTTTTCAGCATGTCAGGCAGGCCGGCGGGGACATGGCGGATCTTGTAGCCCGCCGCCTCGCGGTGCCAGGCGAAGATCTGTTCGTCGACGAGCGCGCGGGGTGCTTCGGTCAGCGAGAGCGTGTTGGCGAGGATGTCGGCGGCGGTTTCGGGCCGGTCGGTGAGGCCCAGGAGCCAGTCGGCGGAGACACCGAGGGCACGGGCGCATTCGCCCACCACTTGCGCATTGGGCAGGCGGGCGCCGGTGCCCTTGAGCAGTTGCGAGATCGTCGAGCGGTCGACGCCGACGCTGCGGGCGAGGGCGCTTTGCGAGGTGCCGCGCAGGCGCAGCGCCTCGTTGAGGCGGGTGCGGAACAGGGTGGCGCGGTCGCGTTTGTCGGATTTCTGGATCATATGTTGGATTTTATCAACAAACGAGAGGTTTGTTAACCATTCTCTGACTGCCCCCCTGACAGGATCTGTCGTAACGGTTTTGTGAAGGACGAATATTGGGGACAAGATGAAAGTGGAATTCGAAGGCGGCGCCGGGCCGGTGCCGAGGCCGGGCGCGCGGACGCTCGCGGACGTGGAATGGCCGACATTGGGACTTTTGGCGGCCTGTTACGCGGCCTGGGGCGTGGCGCTTTTCTGGCTGGCAGGGCTGTGGCTGCCGGCAGGGGTTGTAGTGGCGGCGATCGGGATCACGCTGCATTCGTCGCTGGTGCACGAGATGATCCACGGGCATCCGACCCGAAACGACCGGGTCAACGAGGTGCTGGGGTTTTTCAGCCTTGGGCTGTGCGTGCCCTATCGGCGGTTCATGGAACTGCACCTTGCGCATCACCGCGACAGCCTGCTGACCGATCCCTATGACGATCCGGAGTCGAACTACCTGGACCCGGAGGTCTGGGTTCGGCTGCCGCGCTGGTTCCGGGCGGTGCTGCGGTTCAACAACACGCTGTTGGGGCGGATGATCGTGGGGCCGGTGCTGGGACAGGTGGTGTTCATGCGCGCGGACTGGGCCGCGATCCGGGCCGGGGACCGGGGCATTGCGCGGGCCTGGGTGTTGCATGGGCTGGGCGTGGCTGGGGTGTTGGCGATCGTCGCGGTCTCGCCGATGCCGGTCTGGGCCTACCTCGTCAGCGCCTACCTGGCCTATGCGGTTTTGAAAATCCGCACCTTCCTGGAGCACCGGGCGCATGAGCGCGCCAGCGGGCGCACGGTGGTGGTCGAGGATGGCGGGCCGCTGGCGTTTCTGTTTCTGAACAACAACCTGCACGTGGTGCATCACATGCATCCGAAGGTGGCATGGTACCGCCTGCCGGCGATGTGGCGGCAGAACCGGGAGACGTACCTGCGGCGCAATGGCGGGTATTATTACCGCTCTTACGCCGAAATTTTCGCGCGGCACCTGTTGCGGGCGAAGGACCCGGTGGCGCATCCGCTCTGGCGGAGGAAGTAAAACGCGGGCAAGAGGGGATCCATGGTCGAACCGTGGATCCTTCTTTCCATCATGGCGGCGTTTTTCCAGACGCTGCGCTTCATGTTGCAGAAATCGCTGAGCATGGGGACGTTGAGCGCCCTGGGCGCGACCTTCGCGCGGTTCGCCTATGCCGCGCCGATGGCCGCGCTACTGGCAGGGGGCTATGCAATGTGGTCGGGGCAGGGGCTGCCAGCGGTGGGCGGGCGTTTCTGGATCTACGTGCTGAGCGGCGGGCTGGCGCAGATCCTGGCGACGTGGTGCGTCGTGCTGCTGTTTGCAGAGCGGAACTTTGCGGTCGGGATCACCTTCAAGAAGACCGAGGTGGTGCAGACCGCGATGATGGGGTTGATCGTGCTGGGCGACCGCATCAGCCTGCCGGGGCTGGTGGCGATATTCCTTGGGCTGATCGGCGTGCTGGTGTTGTCGGACGTGCCGGGCGGCGCGGGCGGCTGGTGGCGGCGGGTGACCAGCAAGGCGCCGCTTCTGGGGCTGGCTTCGGGCGCGTTTTTCGCCGTGTCGGCGGTGACGTATCGCGGCGCGACGCTGGAGGTGGCCAGTGACGACGCGTTCCTGCGGGCGATGGTCGCGGTGGCGGCGGTCACGGCGGCGCAGAGCCTTGGCATGGCGGCTTATCTGCGCTGGGGCGAGCCTGGGCAGTTGGCCCGTGTCTGGGCGGCGCGGAGCCGCGCGGTGTGGATGGGGGTGACGAGCCTTCTGGGCAGCGTCGGCTGGTTCACGGCCTTCACCTTGCAGAACGCGGCCTACGTGTTCGCGGTGGGGCAGGTGGAGGTGATCTTTTCACTGGCTGCCTCGGTCCTGTTCTTTCGCGAGACAGTGACGCGACGGGAACTGGTCGGGATCGTTCTGGTGAGCGCCAGCATCCTGTTGCTGGTGCTGCTGGGGTAGCGGCGGCGCGCGTAAGTCGGGCCGTTCAATCAGGCAGCGGCGCGCCGTAGAGGCGTTTGAACAGGTTGCTTTCGTCGTCGTTGCGAAAGAACGGCACCGAGGCGGGGGGCGCCGGATCGTGGGCGCGGGCCTCGATCTCGGCCAGCACGACCTCGGTGATGAAGGGCAGGTCATAGTCGTGTCGGGCCGTGGCGAGAGGCACCCATTGAAGGTGGCTGAGTTCGTCGCAGGCGGGCGAGAAATCGTCCGGGTCGGAGGTGAGCGCCCCGGCGTCGACCAGGAAGAAGCGAGCGTCGAATCGCCTGGGGCGGCCCGGCGGGGTGATGGCGCGGAAGACGAACTGCAAAGCGGAGGCATCGGGAACGTGGCCGGTCGCGGCGAAACTTTCCCAGTCGGCGGGGGGTGGGCCGGACCAGTCGCCGGGTTGGCCGAGAACCTGCCCGGTTTCTTCCCAGAGCTCACGGATCGCGGCGGCAGCCAGCGCGTGGGAGCGGTCGGTCTCGCTGTCGTCACGCAGGCGGGCGGCGCAGCCGTCGGGCATCGGGCGGGCCAGCGGGATCGCGGCGTCGCCCGCATCCACTGCGCCGCCGGGAAAGACGAACTTGTTGGGCATGAAGACCGCCTTGGCGCCGCGCTGGCCCATCAGCACGCGCGGTTGCGTCATGCGGTCGCGCAGCACGATCACGGTCGCCGCGTCGCGGATGGCGCTCTTGTCGGAATGTTTCGGGTATGTTGCGGTCATCGGGTCCTGTCCTTCGGGGCCGAAGGGATCAGGTGTCGTCCCCGAAGCCGTGCATCTGGCGCGCCCACTGGAAGCCGACGATTGCCCCTTTCAGCCGGGGCAGAAGGTAAAGCGAGAGCGTGACGCAGCCAATAGCGAAAATGGTGAACAGCACCAGCGGTTCGGGCCGCCACGTCGTGAAGGTGACGTGCAGAAGCGGGGCCATGAGGTGCCCGACCAGAAGGATTGTCAGGTAGGCGGGGCCGTCATCGGCTCGGGCGTGACTGAGATCCTCGCGGCAGACCGGGCAGCTTTTGCGCAGCTTGAGATAGCTTTTCAGGATCGGGCCCGAGCCGCAATTGGGGCAGGTGCGACGAAACCCGCGAAAGACCGCGGGCCACAGGTCGCGTTCATTGGAGTCCTGTCCTTCGGGCGTGGTGTGCGCCACGGAAGCGGACGTGTGGGTGTCGTGATCGGTGCTGGTCATGTGCCCTCGCGCGTGGATGGCTGTAGACCTGCGCTTTCGGAGGCAAAATTGGAAGGTGACAGGCTGTCTGTGCGTCGGGATGTCGCAAAGAATGGCTTTGGTCTGCCCGGAAAAATGTCGAAGCCGCGCGACGGAAGGCGCGGGGGCCCGCGTTTAGACTGTATGATCGCGATGGCAGGCGCGGTCGCAAAGCAAAGGCGCGGCCGAAGATCGCGCCGCAACGAACCTGTCCGAGATGGAGCATGAAGATGAAGAACCTGATGATCATGAGCGCCCTTGGCATGTCGATCGCACTGGGTGGAGCCGTGCCGGGCATGGCCGGGTCGGGCGAGGGCAAGGGCCCGCGGCATTCGTTCGAGGACCTGGATGCCAATGGCGACGGTCAGCTGACGCGCGAAGAGATGCAGGCGCATATGAAAGCACGGTTCGATGCCGCCGACACCGATGGCGATGGCGTGATGAGCCTTGAGGAGATGCAGGCCCGGGCGCAGGAACGGGCGGCCAAGCGGGCCGGCAAGATGATCGAACGGCTGGACACCGACGGCGACGGCGGCGTGAGCTTCGAGGAAGCGCAGGCGCGGCGGGGCGGCAAGATGTTCGACCGGGCGGATGCGGATGGCGACGGCGCGATCAGCAAGGCCGAGTTTGACACCGCGCGCGAGAAGATGCGCGAAATGCGCGCCAAGCATCACGGCAAGAAGAAAGAGCAGAACGCGGAGTAATCCGCGCGATCCCGCCCCGGTCACGTTCGCAAGACTGGCCGGGGCGGGGTGTTTCGGCCTAGAACCGGACGCGAGTAACGGGGCAGGATGTACGACAGGGACATGACGATGCCGCTGGACGACCTGAACGACGTGGCCGACGAGGCGCTGCTGGTGCTGTTCGCCAATGGCGATCGGGCGGCGGCGCGGACGTTGACCTTGCGGTTGAGCCCGCGGGTTCTGGCCCATGCCTACCGCCTGCTCGGCAACCGGACCGAGGCCGAGGATGTCGCGCAGGAGGCGCTGCTGAGGCTGTGGCGGGTGGCGCCGGACTGGAGGCAGGGGGAAGCGAAGGTGACGACCTGGCTGTACCGGGTGGTGGCGAACCTGTGCACCGATCGTTTGCGCCGGGGCTGGCGCACGCGACCGCTGGAGGCGGCGGGCGATCCGCAGGACAGCAGGTCGAGCGCGGCAGAGGACATGCAGGAGCGGGCCCGGGCCGACGCGCTGCAGGTCGCGCTGCGCGAACTGCCGGAGCGGCAGAGACAGGCGGTGGTGCTGCGCCATATCGAAGAGCTTGGCAATCCGGAGATTGCCGGGATCATGGGGATCAGCGTCGAGGCGGTGGAAAGCCTGACGGCGCGGGGAAAGCGGGCCCTTGGCGACGTGCTGCGGGGGCGAAAGGATGAACTGGGGTATTCGGAATGAGCAAGACGGGCAAACCTGACGATGAGCTGAGCGCGGCCTTTGCCGCCGCGCGCCGCACCGCGCCCGAACCGGATGCCGATTTCCTGGCGCGGGTGCTGGGCGATGCGGAGGCGGTGCAGGACGCTCTGAAAGAGGCGGAGGTGGCAGAACGCAGCGCGCCACGGCGGCGCGGGGCGCGCGCCTCTATTGGGTGGCGCGGTGTGTTCCGGGCATTGGGCGGCTGGCCCGCGGTCACCGGGCTGAGCGCCGCTGCCATCACCGGGCTGTGGTTGGGCGCGGCGCCGCCGGATGGGGTAAGCGCCACGGCGCAGCTGGTCTGGGGCGAAGATATCACCCTGGCGCTGCAGCCCGACATCGGAACTGAACTTTTCCCGGACGAGGAGGGATGAGCATGAGCGACGAGACCGAAACCGGGCCGCGCACCGGGGCGCCGCGCTGGATGCGCGTACTTCTGGTGGTGTCGCTCGCGCTGAATTTGCTTGTCGTGGGGGCCGCGGCCGGGTTCGCGATCAAGGGCGGGCCGAAGATGCGCGGCGGCCCCCCGGGGGGCATGGGCGCGATGCACCGGGCGCTGAGCCAGGAGGAGCGCAGTGACCTCAAGAAGCAGATGATCCGGAACTTTCGCGACAGGACAGACGAACGCGAGGCGTTTCGGCAGGAAATGGCCGGACTGGTCGCGCTGCTGCGCGCCGAAGAGTTCGACCCCGCTGCCGCGGCTGACAGGATGACGCGGGTGCGGGCACTGTTCGATGACCGTGTCGCCGCGGCGCAGACGCTGCTGATCGCCTATTGGGGCGAGATGAGCCCGGAGGACCGCGTTGCCTATGCCGATCGGCTGGAGCAGGAATTGCAGCGGCGGCGTCGCTGAGGCCGGTGCCGGTGTGTCCCCGGTCAGGCGGCGGATAACTGGGAAAACGTGACGGTATCGCGCCCGCCGGACTTTGCGGCATAAAGCGCGTGGTCGGCCTCGGCCACCATCGCCTCGGGGTCGAGCCTGTCCCCTTGGTGCGCGGGGTTGGCCACCGTGGCGCCGATGCTGACGGTCAGCGAGACGGGCGTCTCGACACCGGGCAGGGCAATCCTTGTCTGTCGCACGGTATGGCACAGGTGCATGGCCATGGCGCGGGCGGCCGCGATCCCCGACTGGGGCATCAGCACCAGGAACTCCTCGCCGCCGATGCGCGACAGGCTGTCGCCGGGGCGCAACGCGTCGCGCAGAGCGTGGGCGATGCGGGTCAGGACCCGGTCGCCCGCGGCGTGACCGTAGGTGTCGTTGACCGCCTTGAAGTGATCGAGGTCCGCAACCATCACCGCGAAGGTTTGCCCGCTGCTGCGGGCCGTGTCGATCATCCGGGTCATCTGCGACAGGCCGTAGC
The DNA here is from genome assembly GCF_002917925.1 of Roseovarius confluentis. GTDB lineage: Bacteria > Pseudomonadota > Alphaproteobacteria > Rhodobacterales > Rhodobacteraceae > Roseovarius > Roseovarius confluentis. The sequence goes on from NZ_PPFE01000002.1 coordinate 528,617, forward strand.
GGCGGTTGTAAAGCCCGGTCAGCGGGTCGGTGACCGCCGCATGCAGCCCGGTGCGCAATCGGGCCTTCTGCATGTCGTCGGCCTGTTTCGCCCTGAGCAGCTTGTCCAGGCGCAGGGTGATCTCGCGCGGGTCGGCGTTGTGGGCGGCAACATCGTGCACCCCGAGGTCCAGCACCTTGGCGGCCAGCGCGTCATCGGCGGGGTCGACCAGGGCAAGCACCCTTGACTGGCGGGTCTGCGGTGCGCTGCAAAGCTCGGCCAGATGGACCAGATCGGGCTCGGTCGCGCGTGCGGGCAGGAAAACCAGCAGAACGTCGGGCGATGCATGCATTCTTGTGAGCAGACCGGACTGGCCGGTGCGGAGCATTTCGAACCGGTGCGGGGTGGTTTGGGCGAGGCGGCGACACATGGCCTGGTCTCGCGCGGCGCCGGTATGCAGCGTCGCGATCAGGCCTCGCGCGGCGAAGCCCGCCTGCGCCTCGGCGAAACCAAGTGCCTCGGCGGTGTCGTTGATCAGATCAAGATCGGCCTCGACCGGGGCGTGGCGCGACATCGAGCGCAGTCGCGCCAGCAGCGTCTTCTCGCAAAAGGGTTTGGGCATCACGTCAGCCGCCCCGGCCTGCAGCAGGTCGATCCGAAGCTGTGGTGTGCCGGTGGAGGTCAGGACCAGCACCGGCAGCTGGGCACAGCCGGGCAGGGCATGGATGTCGCGGATCAGGTCGCACGCGTCACGGTCGGGCAGATCGTCGGACATCAGGACCGCCTGCGGCTTGTCGCGCAGGATCGACGCGACCGCCTCTTTCGTGGTGCCGACCTGCGCAACGCTGAAATAGGCCGCCGACAGCTTGACCTTCAGCACGATGCGATTGGTCGCGAGACCATCGACGATGAGAATGGTGCCTGACATGTGCCGAGGCCTTTCCGACTTGTCCTTTCCGATGGCTAGACTATCCCTGTGATTAGTTAAGAAAACCTTGCCGGGAGTTAATCAATATGGCCGACCAGCGAGAAGCCGCCGAGACTGTCGCGCTCAAGGCGTTGGGCTGGATCGCAGGTCACGAGAACCTGCTGGACGTGTTCATGGGGGCCACGGGGGCAGGGCGGGATGATCTGCGCGATGGTGCGCAAGATCCGGATTTTCTTGCCTCTTTGATGGATTTTATCCTGATGGACGACGCGTGGATCATGGAGTTCAGCGAGGCCGCGAATGTGCCGCCCGAGGCGGTTGTCGAGGCCCGCGCGGCCCTTCCGGGCGGGATTCAGACCCATTGGACATGAATTAATTTTGAGGACCATAAGGTGAACAAACCCGCAAGAAAGATTGATGGGCTGCTCTTTGACAAGGATGGTACGCTGTTCGATTTTCACACCACCTGGAGCACCTGGGCCGGGGGACTGATCGAAGATCTTGCCGACGGCGATGCGGCTGTCAGGGCCAGGCTGGCGGCGGAAATGCATTACGACCTTGGCGCCATGCGTTTCGCGCCGACAAGCCCGATCATCGCGGGCACCAACCGCGAGGCGGCGGAATGCGTGGCGCGGGCGCTGCCGGGGCGAGAGGTGGCCGACCTGGAACTTTACCTGATGCAGACCTCGGCCACCGCGCCGCAGGCCGAAGCGGTGCCGCTTGCGCCATTCCTGTCTTCGCTGAAGGCAGAGGGCATCGCGCTGGGCGTTGCCACGAACGATACCGAGTATGGGGCCCGCGCCCATCTGGGCGAAGCCGATGTCACCGGATTCTTCGATTTCATCGCCGGGTTCGATTCCGGCCACGGGGCCAAGCCGGACCCTGGGCCGTGCCTGGCGTTCGCCCGTGCAGCCGGTCTGGACCCCGCGCGCGTGGCGATGGTGGGTGACAGCACCCATGACCTGATTGCGGGGCGTGCGGCGGGGATGCAGACGATCGCGGTGCTGACCGGACCGGCATGCTCGGACGAATTGCGCCCCCATGCCGATGTGGTCCTGACTGATATCGGGCAAATCCCGACCTGGATGACAACGTGAGCGCAGGTTTGTCCCGGGGCATTCTTCTGGCGCTTTTCGGCACGCTGGTGCTGACGCCCGATGCGATGCTGATGCGGCTGTCGGGCATGGAAGGCTTCCAGATGACCGGATGGCGCGGGCTTTTCATGGGCACGATGATGGTGCTGGCCTGGGCCGGTATCAGCCGGGACAGGGCGGGCGATATCGCCCGGCTGATGAGCGGGCCGGGGCTGTTGATCGTGGCGGCGCAGGTGCTGAACTCGATGCTGTTCTGCCTTGGCATCGCCTCGGCCCCGGCGGCGATGGTGCTGATGGGGGTGGCCGCGGTGCCGGTCTTTTCCGCGCTGCTGAGCCGGGTGGTGACCGGCGAGTCGACATCGGCGCTGACCTGGGCGGCCATCGCGGCGGTGATGACGGGGATCGGCATTGCGGTTCTGGGCGGCGGGCATGGCGACGTGGCGCTGAACCGGGCTGCTGCGACGGGGGCGATCTTTGGCCTTGGCGTGGCGTTCGTGCTGGCGCTGAACTTCGTGACGGTGCGCGCAAGCCCCGAGTTGCCGATCCTGCTGGCCATCGGGGTCGGCGCGTGGATCGCGGGTGTGATCGGCTGGTCGCTGACCGGCGTGGAGGCGATGTTCGAGGGCCGGGTCTGGGCCATGGCGATCACCGGGGGCGTGGTGCTGCCCGTGTCGTTCTTCATGCTGTCGCTGGCGGCACGATACACGCTCGCGGCCAATGTCAGTCTGCTGATGTTGCTGGAAACGGTGCTGGGTCCGCTGTGGGTCTGGATCGGCGTGGGCGAGCGGCCGACAGTGGCGATGCTGGTCGGCGGTGTCATCGTGGTGGGCAGCCTCGCCATTTACCTGTCGATCCTGCGGCGGCGGTCGGCGCTGATCGTGCCGAGATAGTTCACCTGCGACAGGTTCTGTCGCAAAGCGGCAAACGAGCGGGCCCGCGCGGTGATTGCATGGAAGGCAGCCTTTCGAGGAGACTCACCATGGCAGAGACAGCCACACGCAGGAAACGCAGCGGCGGACGGGCCGGAAACGCGACGCGACGGGGTACGGCCGTCATCGAGCAAATGCCATGGAACCCGCCGATCAACATCGACCGGCCGGTCGAGCCGTTGACGGACGAGGGCATCCAGGCAATCCACGATGGCGCGATGCGCATCCTCGAAGAGATCGGGATCGAGTTTCTGAACCCCGAGGCGATCGAAATCCTGCGCGGCACCGGCGGTTGCGACATCAACGGCGAGAATGTGCGGATGAGCCGCGATTTCGTGATGGAGATGATCGGCAAGGCGCCGAGCGAGTTCACCATCACCCCGCGCAACCCGGATCACGCGATCACGATCGGGGGCCGGCACCTTAATTTCGGCAATGTCTCGTCGCCGCCCAGCTATTGGGATATGGGCATAGGCCGCAAGGTGACGGGCACGCGCGAAATGTGCGCCAACCTGCTGAAACTCAGCCAGTATTTCAACTGCATCCACTTTGTCGGCGGTTATCCGGTGGAGCCGCAGGACGTGCATGCCAGCGTGCGGCACCTGGATGTGCTCTATGACAAGCTGACACTGACCGACAAGGTCGCGCATGCCTATTGCCTGGGCCGCGAACGGGTCGAGGACGTGATGGAGATGGTGCGCATCGCCGGCGGCCTGACGGACGAAGAGTTCGAGGCCAGCCCGCACATGTATTCCAACATCAACTCCACATCGCCGCTGAAGCATGATTTCCCGATGCTGGACGGCTGGGTCCGGCTGGCGAAGCGGAACCAGGGGCTGGTGGTGACGCCCTTTACGCTGGCGGGCGCAATGGCGCCGGTGACGATGGCGGGCGCCGTGGCGCAATCGCTGGCCGAGGGGCTGTGCGCGATCGTGCTGGCGCAGGCGATCCGGCCCGGCGTGGGCTGCGCGATCGGCACGTTCACCAGCAATGTCGACATGAAATCGGGCGCGCCGGCGTTCGGGACGCCGGAATACATGCGCGCGACGCAGATGACGGGGCAACTGGCGCGGTTCTATGGCCTGCCAATGCGGGCCTCCGGCGTGTGTGCGGCAAACATCCCCGACGGACAGGCGGTGTGGGAAACCTCGAACAGCCTGTGGTCGGCGGTGCAGTCGGGGGCGCACATGGTCTATCACGCCGCCGGCTGGCTGGAAGGCGGGCTGATCGCCAGTCCCGAGAAATTCATCATGGACTGCGAGATATTGCAGCATATCCAGCGCTACATGGACCCGCAGGTGACGGCGACAGGGCCGGACGAGATTGCCGTGGAGGCGGTGCGCGAGGTGGGCAACCAGGGGCATTTCTTTGGTATTCAGCACACGCAGGACCGATACACGACCGCGTTCTATCAGCCATTCCTGAGCGATTGGCGCAATTTCGAGGCGTGGGAGGCGGCGGGTGGCGTGTGGACGCCACAGCGCGCGCACCAGGTGTTCCGGGACATCATCGCGAGCTTTGAGGCGCCGCCGATGGACGAGGGCATCCGCGAGGAACTGGCGGCCTTTGTCGCGCGGCGGAAGGAGGAAGGCGGCGCTCCGACCGATTTCTGAGCGCCGTGCAGACCCGGCCGGTCAATTTTTTAAAGACAAATTGAAACGTTCAAGGCTTCTTAATTCGGTTGTGCAAACGCTTGACCGAATTCGGGAGCACAGGATGCATGGGCTGATCAACCGGGCCATAGAATTGTTTTTGCGGGATACCTACGGGCATGAGGCTTGGGAAGAGATCGCGCGCGGGGCGGACCTTGCGCCGCCGGAATTCGAGGCGATGCTGGATTACCCGGACGCGCTGACCGGCGATGTACTGGTGCAGGCCGCGCAGCTTCTGGACAAGGCGGAGGCCGAGATCCTGGAGGATATCGGCACCTACCTGGTTTCGCACCCCACCTCCGCCGCGCTGCGACGGCTGTTGCGGTTCTCGGGCGCGGATTTCACCGATTTTCTGCATTCGCTGGACGACCTGCCGGCGCGGGCGCGGCTGGCGGCGCCGCAGCTGGACTTGCCGCCTGTTGCGCTGGTGGATCGTGGGCAACAGGTGTTCTCGGTCACGGTCGGGAAACGGGGGACGGCGGGTTTTGCCTTCGGTCACGTTTTGCTGGGGCTGTTGCGGGCCATGGCGGATGATTATGGCGCCCTGGTTCTGCTGGAGCACAAGGGATGCCGCGATGGTGTCGAGACCATTGATGTTCAACTGTTGGAGGCGGCGTTTGCGATCGGGCGCAGTTTCGTGCTGGGCGCCGCCGGATGAGGCCCGGTGCGATCGCGAGCCTTGGGGCGCTGCTGGACGTGCTGTGCCCGATGCATCTGATCGTGGATGCCATGGGGCGCATCACGCACGCGGGTCCGACGGCGAGGAAGGTTTTGAATACCAAGGGTCTGATCGGGTGCGATTTCCTCGATCTGTTCGAGGTCAGGCGCCCGCGGCTGGAGCCGGGTGTGCCGGGGTTGCGCGCGGCGGCGGGGCGGCGGCTGCATTGCGTATTGCGCGGTCCTGTCGAGACCGAGCTGAAGGGTGTCGCGGTGCCGTTGCCCGAGGACCGGGCGCTGGGCCCGCCGGGTGGCGTTATCGTCGATTTGTCCTTTGGGATCGGCGTGATGGACGCCGTGGGCCGCCACGACCTGCGAAGCGCGGATTTTGCGGTGACGGACCTGGCGGTGGAAATGCTGTACCTGGTCGAGGCCAAGGCGGTGGTGACCGATGCCTGGCAGAAACTGAACCAGCGGCTTCAGGGCGCGAAGGCGGTGGCCGAACAGGAGGCTCATACCGATACGCTGACAGGCCTGGGCAACCGCCGCGCACTGGAGCCCGCGATACGTCGGCTGACCGAAAGCGAAGAAGCGTTTACGCTGATGCATCTCGATCTCGATTTTTTCAAATCGGTGAATGACACCCTGGGCCACGCGGCCGGCGATCACGTGTTGCGGCGGGTCGCGCAGATCCTGCGCGAAGAAATCCGCAAGGGCGACACGGTGATCCGCGTGGGCGGCGATGAATTCGTCCTGATCCTGGTCGGGTGCACCTCGGAAGAGGAGCTGTCGCGCATTTCCGGGCGGCTGATAGAGCGGCTGGAAGAGCCGGTCGCCTTCAACGGCGAGGTTGCGCGGATATCCGGCAGCATCGGCACGACGCGCAGCGGCACCTATGCCACGCCGCGGCTGGCGGTCATGATGGACGATGCGGATCTTGCGCTTTATGCCGCAAAGCAGGCAGGCCGGGGGTGCCACAAGGCTTTCGCGCCCGCGCTGCGCAAGGCAGTGGAATCACGGCCCGGGGACGCGGTGACCCCTGTCTGAGGCTCCCCGGGTCTTGTGCGGCCCGGCGGTGCCAGCTAACGAATGACCGGCGGAACGGGGCAGCGGGGACGACACGCGCATGACACGGGTTTTCATCACGGGAACGGCCGGTTTCATCGGATACCACCTGGCGCAGCTGCTGCTGGACGAGGGGATGGTCGTGCATGGCTTTGACGGCATGACCGATTATTACGACGTGTCGCTGAAGGCGCGGCGGCACCAGATGCTGTTGCAGTCACCCAATTTCACCGCGACCGAGGCGATGCTGGAAGATGTCGCGGCGCTGGACAGCGCCGTGGATGCCTGTGCACCGGATATCATCGTGCATCTGGCGGCACAGGCGGGTGTGCGCTACAGCCTGGAAAACCCGCGCGCCTATATCGAGGCGAACGTGGTGGGCACCTTCAACGTGATGGAGGCGGCAAAACGTCACGAGGTGCGGCACCTGCTGATGGCCTCGACCAGTTCGGTCTACGGGGCCGAGACCGACATGCCCTATACCGAGACGCAGAAGGCCGACACGCCGATGACGATCTACGCCGCCACCAAGAAGGCGACCGAGGCGATGGGGCATTCCTATGCCCATTTGTGGAACCTGCCGACAACGATGTTCCGGTTTTTCACGGTCTACGGGCCTTGGGGTCGGCCGGACATGGCGCTTTACAAGTTCGTGGATGCGATCCTGGAGGGGCGGCCGATCGACGTCTACAACCACGGCGAGATGTACCGCGACTTTACCTATGTCACTGACCTGGTGCGCGGAATCCGCCTGTTGATGGACGCGCCCCCGGTGCGACCCGAAGGCCCAGAGGCGATTGCCGAGGGCGACAGCCTGTCGCCCGTGGCGCCCTATCGCGTGGTCAATATCGGAAATTCCAAGACGGTGCGCCTGACGGATTTCGTCGATGCCATCGAGGCGGTGCTGGGCATGACCGCCGAGCGCAACCTGATGGAGATACAAAAAGGCGACGTGCCGGCCACCTGGGCCGATGCCAGCCTGTTGCAAAGCCTGACGGGGTACAGCCCGGATACCGACGTGCGCGACGGGGTCCGCCAGTTCGTGGCCTGGTTCCGTGAATATTACGACAAGTAATTTCGCTACGTTCATGGCCGGGTTCTGAAATTGGCAATGGTCAATCGCGCGGGTTCGCGTTAGGGGGACGCTCGCGCAGAGACACCCAATCAGGATAGCCCCCGTGAAACGCACCTTGCTGGCCGACTGGGCCAAACGCTTCGATTTGTCCGAGTTGAGCCTGACGCCCGGAGAGAGGCTGAGCGTGTCACGGTTGCGGATCGAGCTGTTGGCCGGACTGACCGTTGCGCTGGCGCTGGTACCCGAGGCGGTGGCCTTTGCCTTTGTCGCGGGTGTGCATCCGCTGGTGGGTCTTTACGCGGCCTTCATCGTCGGCCTGATCACCGCTTTGATCGGCGGTCGGCCCGGCATGATCAGCGGGGCGACGGGCGCGCTGGCCGTTGTCATGGTGTCGCTGGTCGCGCAGCACGGGGTGGAATACCTGTTTGCCACGGTGGTCCTGATGGGGATCTTGCAGATCACGGCGGGGGTGCTGCGCTGGGGCAAGTTCATCCGTCTTGTGCCGCACCCGGTGATGCTGGGCTTTGTCAACGGCCTCGCCATCGTGATTTTCCTGGCACAGTTGGGCCAGTTCAAGGTGCCCGGCACGATGGAAAACACGGGCCACGGCATGAGCGGGGGCGAATGGCTGTCGGGCGCGCCGCTATATACCATGCTGGCGCTGGTGGCGCTGACCATGGCAGTGGTCTGGCTGATGCCGCGGTTGACCAAGGCGATCCCGGCGCCGCTGGCCGGGATCGGGCTGGTGGCCGCGATCGTACTGATCTTCGGGCTGGACGTGCCGCGGGTGGGGGACCTTGCCTCGATCGAGGGCGGGTTGCCGGCCTTTCATATCCCGACCGTGCCGCTGACGCTTGAGACGTTCGAGATCATCCTGCCCTACGCGGTGATCCTGGCCGCGATCGGCCTGATCGAAAGCCTGCTGACGCTGAACCTGGTGGGCGAGATGACCAACCGGCGCGGTGGCGCCAGCCAGGAATGCATCGCGCAGGGCGTGGCCAACACCGTGACCGGCTTTTTCGGCGGGATGGGCGGCTGTGCCATGATCGGGCAGTCGATCATCAACGTGAAATCGGGTGGGCGGACACGCATCGCGGGGATTTGCGCGGCGGTGTTCCTGCTGATCTTCATCCTGTTCGCCGCGCCGCTGATCGAACAGATCCCGCTGGCCGCGCTGGTGGGCGTGATGTTCATGGTGGTGATCGGGACCTTTGCGTGGAACTCGCTGCGGATCCTGCGCAAGGTGCCTCTTTCGGACGCGCTTGTGATCGTGCTGGTGACGGTGGTGACGGTGCAATACGACCTGGCCATCGCCGTCGTCGTGGGCGTGATCGTGTCGGCGCTGACCTATGCGTGGAACAACGCCAAGCGCATTCACGCCATCACCGGCAAGGAGATGGACGGCACCAAGGTATATCGTGTGCAGGGCCCGCTGTTTTTCGGTTCGGCCAGTGGTTTCGTGGAACTGTTCGACCTTGAGAACGACCCAGACAAGGTGATCGTGGACTTTGCCGAGAGCCGGGTCGTGGACCAGTCGGCGCTACAGGCCATCGAGGCGGTGGCGGGCAAGTACCTGGCTGCGGGCAAGCGGTTGCAGCTGCGGCACCTGACACGGGATTGCCACCGCATGCTGAAAAAGGCCGGGCACCTGATGGTCGATAGTGATGACGACCCCGATTACGGGCTGGCCGTGGATTACGATGTGAAGACCGGGGTTCTTGGCGGGGGGCATTGAGGATCTGCCGGTCCGGGGCGCGTGGGTTTTCACCCACCCTACGCAATGTCGAATCCCGGACTTGATCCGGGATCCCTTTGTCATCGAGGTCCCGGGTCAGGCCCGGGACGGGGTCGTGTCCTTGATTTGAGCGCGGATGCGACGCGCGGCCGGTCCCTTTAGCTTTCGCCCGGACGCGCGATGGCGAATTTCTCGCGCACCACCGTGTAATCCTTGTAGCCCATCCGGGCCAGCGGGTTGAAGCTGAGCACGTCGAAGATGCCGTCCTTCAGGCAATCGTCACGCATGTAGACGCCTGTGACCTCGCCGAACACCACCTTGTTGGCCTTGCCGGGCAGGTCGACGATCTGCGTCAGTTTGCATTCAAGCGCGGCGGGGGCGGCGGCCACGCGCGAGCATGCTATGGTTTCGCAGGCCGCCCGCTCGATGGCGGCGTCGGTGAACTCGTCGGTCTCCATCGGCCAGGGGCCCGAGGTCTGGTTCATCGCGTCGCGCAGGGCATATTCCACGATGTTCACGCAAAAGACGCCGGTGTCGCGGATATTGGCGACGCTGTCCTTGGTGTCGCCCCGGTCGGGCTTGGCGGAAGTCGAGGAGAACATCACCTGCGGCGGCACGTAGGCCACGGCGTTGAAGAAGGAATAGGGCGCGAGGTTTTCCGAGCCGTCGCTGCCGCGGGTGGAGATCCAGCCGATGGGGCGGGGCGCGACGATGGCATTGAACGGGTTGTGCGGCAGGCCGTGGCCGTCTTCGGGGCGGTAGAACATGGGCGTCCTTCGGGGCTGTTTGCGATTGCGTTTGGACATAGGCCTAACCGCGTGCTAGGCGACGATCCACCTGTTTTTCGAAGGATAAAGCGCCTGTGTACAACCTGCGCCAAGAGACACGCGAGGATTGGTGGGAGGTCGAGGCGCTTTACGACCTGTGCTTCGCGCCGGGGCGCGAGGCGCTGTCGTCCTACCGTCTGCGCGAGGGCGTGGCGCCGGTGGCGGCGCTGTGCCTGGTGGCGCGGGATGCGGATGGCATCCTGGCCGGGGCGATCCGGGTCTGGCCGGTGCGGATCGGCACGGCGCGGGCCTTGCTGGTGGGGCCCATCGCGGTGCACCCGACACGGCAGGGCGAGGGGCTGGGCGGGTACCTCATTCGCGAGGCGTTGCGGATCGGGCACGAGGCCGGCTGGGACCGGGCGATGCTGGTGGGCGATGCGCCCTATTACGAGCGGTTCGGTTTCAGTCGGCTGGACAAGGTGAAGATGCCGCCGCCGACCAATCCCGAGCGGGTGCTTGGCATGGAATTGATCCCCGGTGCATGGGAGGGGATTGTCGGCAAAGTCACGCGTGCCGCTTGAAAAAGCGGGCGCGGTGACCGATCTTTTCACCATGGTCAAGAAAACCTATTCCGAGATCCTGCCGGCGGCGATAGATGCGACCGCGGTGGAGGCGCGCCTGAAGGCGCTGGCCGAGCGGCACCGGCGGGCCGGAAACGTCGGCATCCAGGTTCTGAACATGGTCGGCGGACAGGCCGAGGGGCTGTTGTCACGCCTGCCGGTGCCGGTGCGATCGCGGCTGGACGACAGCACCGAACGGGCGCTGCGGATGGCGATGGAGACCGCGCACCGTTCGCGTGGCTATTTTCCGGACAGTCCCGGCTGGCTGAGCCGCGCGATGACAACGGCGATGGGCGCGGCGGGCGGCGCGGGCGGGCTGCCCACGGCGCTGGCAGAACTGCCCGTCACGACCACGGTGCTGTTGCGCGCGATCCAGGATGTGGCCGCGGAATACGGCTTCGACCCGGACGAGCCGGGCGTGCAATATGACTGTATCAAGGTCTTTGCCGCGGCGGGGCCGCTGGACCATGACGATGGCAGCGATCTGGCGTTTCTCAGCACGCGGGTTGCGGTGACCGGCAAGGCGGTCCAGGCGCTTGTGGCAAAGGTCGCGCCAAGGCTGGCCACGGTGCTGGGCCAGAAGCTGGCCGCACAAACGGTGCCCGTGCTGGGCGCGGCGGCGGGGGCGGCGACGAATTATGCTTTTACCAGCTATTACCAGCAGATGGCGCATGTGCATTTCGGGCTGCGCCGTCTGGCGATAGAGGCCGACCGCGATCATGCAGAGCTGCTGGAAGACTTTCGCGACCTTGTGGAACTTCCGAGCGTCAAGCGGGCCTGAGGATCGGGGCCGGGCCCGAGAAAATTCGTACGAATTTTCTGAGCCTCAGAGCTTGCCCTTGAGATAATCCATCACAGCCGGGCGCACGGATTGGTCGCCCGCGTTGCGCACGCCGTCGATCACCGCGTAAAGCTCGCCCAGGTCGATGCGACGCAGGATGGATTTCACCGGCCCGATGGAGGCCGGGCGCATCGACAGGCTGCGCAGGCCGATGGCCGCCAGGCAGGCGGCCTCGACCGGGCGGCCGGCATCCTCGCCGCAGAAGCTGAGCGGGGTGTCGTGTGCCTCGCAGCGTTTCACGATGGATTCGATGAAGCTGAGAAAGCTGACATTGAGCGTGTCATAGCGCCGCCGTACCAATTCGTTCTCGCGGTCGGCGGCGAAGAAGAACTGCTTGAGATCGTTGCCGCCGATCGAGAGGAAATCGACTTCCCGGTAGAAGGAGTCGGGTGCAAAGGCCAGCGATGGCGTTTCCAGCATGGCGCCCACCTCGATCTCGGAGGGCAGGGGATGGCCGAGGATACGCTCGCGTTCCAACGCCTTGTTCATCTCGGCATTGGCGGCGGAAAACTCCTCGCGCTGGGCGACGAAAGGGAACATGACCGACAGCGGTCGGCCCTTGGCGGCGCGCACGAGCGCCTGAAGCTGCATGCGCATCACGCCGGGCTTGTCGAGCGCCACGCGCACCGCACGCCAGCCGAGCGCGGGGTTGGGCTCGTCCACCACCTTCATGTAGGGCAGCACCTTGTCCGAGCCGATGTCGAGCGTGCGGAAGCAGACGCGCTTGCCTTTGGCGGCGTCTATGACGTGGGCATAGAGCTCGCTCAGTTCCGACCGGCGGGGCATGTGGGCGCGCACGAGGAACTGAAGCTCGGTACGGAAAAGGCCCACGCCCTCGGCGCCGGAGCCTTCGAGGCTGGGCAGGTCGGCCATGAGGCCGGCGTTCATGTGCAGCGCCAGCCGGGTGCCGCAGAGTGTTTCCGCCGGCTTGTCGCGGATCGAGGCGTAGCGTTCCTGGGCCTGCGCCTGCATCGCCATCTTGTCGCGGAAGGCGGTGACGACGTTGTCGTCTGGGCGCAGGTGCACGATGCCCTGGTCGCCGTCGACCATGACGAAGTCACCGTTCAGCGCCTCGTTGGTGATGCGGCTGGCGTGGATCACAAGCGGGATGGCGAGCGCACGGGCCACGATGGCGGCGTGCGATCCGACGGAGCCTTCCTCGAGCACGATACCGCGCAGACGGCGGCCATAGTCCAGCAATTCGCCGGGGCCGATATTGCGGGCAATCAGGATCGGGTCGTCTGGCATTTCCGCGCCGGTTTCCGCGCCTTGGCCGGTGAGGATTCGCAAGAGACGGTTGCTGAGGTCGTCCAGGTCGTGGAGCCGGTCGCGCAAATACGGATCGGTGACCTGGGTCATCCGGGCGCGGGTGGTGGATTGTTCCTTTTCCACCGCGGCCTCGGCCGAGAGGCCACGTGCGATGTCCTCCTCCATCCGATTCATCCAGCCCTTGGAATTGGCGAACATGCGGTAGGCTTCGAGCACCTGAAGCTGTTCCTTGTCGCCGGTGGCCGCTGTGCTGAGCATGCGGTCGACACCGACGCGCAGGGCGTCCACGGCTTCTTCGAGGCGCTCCAACTCGCGGGTGGGGTCCTCGGCGATCGGGTTAGTGACCACGACGCGGGGTTCGTGCAGCCAGACATGGCCTTGGGCCGCGCCTTCCTGGGCGATGCCGCCGCGGAACAGCACCGGCTGTTGGTGACGGGCCGACATGGCCGCGCCCTCGCCGACGAAGGCGCCCAGTTCGGCCATCTCGGCGATGACCATTGCGACGACCTCGACGGCATAAAGCTCTTCGTCGGAGTATTCGCGGGACTGCTTGGACTGCACGACCAGTACGCCCAAGGTTTCGCCCAGCCGCTGGATCGGCACGCCCATGAACGAGCAATAGGCCTCTTCCCCGGTCTCGGGCATGTAGCGAAAGCCGCGTGCGCCGGGCGCGTCGTCGGTGTTGACGACATTGCCGGTGCGGGCCACGCGGCCCACGAGACCTTCCCCGAGCTTCATCCGGGTCTGGTGCACGGCGTCGCGGTTGAGACCCTCGGTGGCGCACAGCTCGAGCGTCTGCTCGTCGCGGAAAAGGTAGATCGAGCAGACCTCGGTGCGCATTTCCTCTGCGATAAGCGTGGTGATCGCGTCCAGCCGGGCCTGTCCGGCGGCGTCCTCGGCCATGAGCGCGCGCAGGCGCGAGAGCATCTGGCGGCTGTCCGTCTCGATCTGATCGCCGGAAGGTGTCATGGCGTTCGGAAGCCTTTCCATGGGGCCGTTCTGGCCGTGAGCCGGGACGTTTAAATCACAGGTTGCGGGTATTGTGAAATGGCAATGTCACCCGGTGGCGCGCGGGGCGGTAAAGCCCGGGCAAGTGCCCGGATATCGTGATTGTTTTGCCAGCTCGTCTTGGTTAAGCGCTTGGAACGAACCTTCGTTCGCCAGACAGGCAAGGTCCCTATGCCGATACCATTGCCGCGACGCGGATCGCCGCAGCACTATGTTTTCGCAGGCATTTATTTCGTCCTGTTCGTTCCGGTGGCGAGCGCGGTCATGTCGCATGATCCGTCGGTGAGCCCGACGGGGCGTGGTGCCGAGCTTGAGCGGTTGATCGGCGTGATGCTGGACCGGCTGGGCGAGGCGACAACCGTGCTGGTGTTCGCCGGGCTGGCGTCGGTGGGTGTGCTGTTTCACCTGGCACTGGCGCGGCGGCCCCGAGGCCGCGCGCGGGGTCAGGCGGTCTTGTCCAGCTCGAACGCGTCGTGCAGCGATTGCACGGCCAGTTCCATGTACTTGCGGTCGATCAGCACCGAGATCTTGATCTCGGAGGTCGAGATGACCTTGATGTTGATTCCCTCGTCCCGCAGCGTCTGGAACATCTTGGCGGCGACACCAGACTGGCTGCGCATGCCGATGCCCACCGCCGAGATCTTGGCCACGTTGGTGTCTGCCACGAGGTCGTGAAAGTTGATCTCGCCGCGGTCCTTGGCGCCCTGCAGGGCCTTCTCGGCACGCGCCACCTGGTTGGTGGGGCAGGAAAAGGTCATGTCGGTGCGACCTTCCTCGGAAATGTTCTGAATGATCATGTCGACGTTGACGCCCGCATCCGACAGCGGGCCGAAGATGGCGGCGGCGATGCCGGGGCGGTCGGCCACCGAGATCAGGGTCATCTTCGCCTCGTCGCGGGAATAGGCGATGCCGTTGACCACGTTTGATTCCATGATTTCCTCCTCGGCGCAGACCAGGGTTCCTGCGTCGTCCGATTGTTCCTCGAAGCTTGATAGCACGCGCAGGCGCACGTTGTAGCGCATCGCCAGCTCGACCGAGCGGGTCTGAAGGACCTTGGCCCCCAGGCTTGCCAGCTCCAGCATCTCCTCGAAGGCGATGCGGTCGAGCTTGCGCGCCTTGTCGGTGATGCGCGGGTCGGTGGTGTAGACGCCGTCGACGTCCGTGTAGATGTCGCAGCGCTCTGCGCCGAAGGCGGCGGCGAAAGCCACCGCTGTCGTGTCAGAGCCGCCCCGGCCCAGCGTGGTGATGCGGCCCTCGGGGCTGATTCCCTGAAAGCCCGCGACCACGGCCACCTGCATGCCTTCGCCGAACTTGGCGTTGATGTTGTCGGTGGGAATTTCCTCGATCCGGGCGGCGGAATGGGCCGAGTTCGTCTTCAGCGGCACCTGCCAGCCCTGCCAGCTGCGGGCCGGAATATCCATTTCCTGCAAGGTCAGCGCCATGAGGCCGGCGGTGACCACCTCGCCCGAGCTGACGACGGCGTCGTATTCGCGGGCATCGTACATCGGCGAGATCTCGTCCACCCAGCCCACCAGTTCGTTGGTGCGCCCGGCCATGGCCGAGACGATGACGATCACGTCGTATCCCTTGGCCACTTCGACGCCGACACGTTTCGCCGCCCGGCGGATGCGGTCGATATTGGCCACCGAGGTGCCGCCGAATTTCATCACGAGCAGGGGCATGGCTGCGTCCTTGGGTCAGATCGCAGGTGCTTTACGCGCGTGCGCGGCGAAGGGCAAGAGCCGAGCGTGCGCGCCGCGCGCCCAAGAAAATTCGTACGAATTTTCTTGGGCGCTTTCTGTGTCAAAGAAAATGCGGCCTAGATCAGTACGGGTGATCTTTACCATCCCAGGTCTGGAAACATCCGGTGGTCTCGAGATCCAGCGCGTCGAACCGCTGAACCAGCCCGGATGCGGCCTCGTCCATGGAAATGTCGGCGCTGTCGCCGCCCATGTCCGTCCGCACCCAGCCGGGATGATAGATGCCCACGGCCAGCCCCAGCGGGGCGAGGTCCGTGGCGAGGTTGCGCCCGAGGTTCAGTGCCGCGGCCTTGGAGGCGCGATAGATGTAACTGCCACCCGGGGCGCGTTCGTCACTGGCCATCTGGCTGGAGATGATCGCGATCTTGCCTGCGTGGGCGGCCTGAAGACAGGGCAGAAGGGTCTGCACCGTCAGGAACACGCCGGTGACGTTCGCGGCGAAGCTGTCGGCCCACATCTTTGTCGGATACCCGTCGGGCAGCGCCTCGCCCTTGTCCAGGTAAACGCCCGCATTGCAAACCAGCAGGTCAACCGGCGTGCCGTCAAGCCGTGCGGCGAAGGCGCGGTGACTGGCGGGGTCGGTCACGTCCAGCGTGTGGTCGGACCCGGGGTCGCGCGAGGTGCCGGTGACGGTTTCGCCGCGCTGACGGAACCGCTCCGCCAAGGCGGCGCCGATCCCGCGGTTGGCGCCTGTGATCACGACATGCATGGGACGTCCTTTTGCAGTGAAAGTGAAAACCCTTGCCTCACGGGAGAGCGGAGACAAGGCAAAAGATCAATTCGCTTTGCGGCGCGGCACGAAAGGCAGGGGCAAGACGGGCACGCCATCGTCGATCAGCTTGCGGGCCTCCTCGGGCTTCGCCTCGCCGTGGATGGCGCGGTTGGGGGTCAGGCCATCATGCATGTCGCGGGCCTGCGCCGCGAATTCGAGGCCGACATATTCCGAGTTTTTCTCGATCCGGGTTCTGAGTGCGGCAATGGCTTTGCCACGGGGATCGGTCGGGGCCGAAAGGCGCGATGGTCCAGTGTCGGGGGCGGCCGATGTCGGGGCCGGTGCCGGGACGGCGTCGCGGCTGGCGCGGACGCTGGGGGCCATCAAGGCCTTGGTCACCGACTCCGAGCCACAAACGGCGCAAGAGACCATACCGGCGGCGTGGAGCTTGTCGTACGCTTCGGCAGACTGGAACCAGCTTTCGAACTGATGATCGTGAATGCATTTGAGGGTGAATTTGATCACCTGATTGCTCCGCTGCGAAACCATCCGTGAAGATAGGCGGAATGCGGTAAAAATCAAGCAGGGCGAGCGATTTATCCGTCAGAGGCGATGGGGGTCGAATGACTTCAGGAGGTGCGCCAGTTCCGGCTCGCCGACGCGCTTGGCGGCTTTCTTCAGGCTCATCCAGCGACGCTTGCGCTGACCGGCCTCGGGGAAGTCGTCGACCAGTGCATGGACTTTGACGGGATAGACCAACACGACGCACGGCAGCTTGTCGACCGCGCCGACGCCCTTGGAATAGGAAAACAGCGCAAGACAGGGGCCGGTGACCTTGCCGCGCACGCCGGCCTCTTCCCAGGCTTCGCGCAGGGCGCTTTCCCCCGGGGTCTTGCCTTCCATCGGCCAGCCCTTGGGAATGATCCAGCGGCCCGTGCGCCGCGAGGTGATCAGCAGGACCTGCGGCTTGCCGCCCTTCATGCGGTAGCACAGCGCGCCGAACTGGCTGCGCACATCGCGCTTGTCCGCGATCCGCAGCGAGAGTGGAAGCTGATCTTTGCCCTGTAAGGTCATCGGGGTATCTCTGGTGCCCACCTTCTCAGGTCGGAACGTATATACGTAGTATTAACATATTTATCGCTGATTCACATGAAATTTCTATGATGGTCTCAAAAAACATTCCGGTCCGTGTCGGCGGGGGCATGTCCCATGCAATAGACGGGGCGTTGGGCAGGTCTTGTGTCGCATCCGCAAGTGCAGGATACTTGCGCCATGATACGGATTTTCGGCGTTTTCACAATCATTTGCGCGACCCTTGCCAGCGCCGGGGCGGCCCGGTCCGACGCGCCGGTGACGATTTTCGCGGCGGCGTCGTTGCGCGGCGCGCTGGAGGCGGCGCTGGACGGGTCCGGGATCGACGTCCGCGTGTCCTATGGCGGGTCGGGGACGATGGCGCGGCAGTTGGCGCAGGGCGCCCCGGCGGAGGTGGTGATTCTTGCCAACGTGGCCTGGATGGATTGGCTGGAAGAGAATGGTCACATTGCGGTCTCGACGCGCACGGACCTGTTGGGCAACCGGCTGGTGCTGGTGGGGCCGCGCGGCGCGGCGGATCTGGGCGAGCTGAATGCCGACACCCTGCGCGAGCGTCTGGACGCGGGGCGGCTGGCCGTGGGGCATACGGAGGCGGTGCCGGCCGGCATCTACGCCCGGGAATGGATGCAGGCGGGTGGTTTTTGGGATGCACTGCGCCCCCAGCTGGCAGAGACGGACAATGTCCGCGCCGCGCTTGCCCTGGTGTCGCGCGGCGAGGCGCCGTTGGGCGTGGTTTATGCCAGTGATGCGCAGGCCGATCCGGGGGTACGGGTTCTGGCCCGGATCGACCCGGACTTGCACACGCCTATTGTCTATCCCATGGCACTGGTCACGGGGGCCGACAATGACGGCGCGCGGGCCGTGCTTGAGCATCTGGTTTCCAAAAGAGCCGGTGACGCCTTTGTCGCGCATGGCTTTTCGCGTGTCGGGGACGCGCCATGACCCTTGGCCTTGGCGAGGCTGAGTGGGCCGCGCTGACGCTGTCTCTGAAAGTGTCGGCATGGGCCGTGGCGATCAGCCTGCCCCCGGCTGTCGCGGTGGCCTGGGTGCTTGCCCGGAAGAGGTTTCCGGGCAAGGCGCTGCTGAGTGCGATGGTGCATCTGCCGCTGGTTCTGCCACCGGTGGTGACCGGGTACTTGCTTTTGCTGACATTCGGGACGAACGGTTTCGTCGGCCGGGTGCTGGCGGACTGGGGAATCGTTCTGGCCTTTCGCTGGACCGGGGCGGCGCTGGCAGCGGGGATCATGGGATTTCCACTGATGGTGCGGGCGATCCGGCTGGCGATCGAGGCGGTGGACCCCAAGCTGGAAGCGGCGGCCGAGACGCTGGGCGCGGGGCGGGCGGCACGGTTTCGCACGGTGACGCTGCCGCTGATCGCGCCGGGGATCCTGGCGGGGGTTGTTCTGGGGTTTGCCAAGGCGATGGGAGAGTTCGGTGCGACCATAACGTTTGTCGCCAACATCCCTGGTGAGACCCAGACGTTGCCATCGGCGGTTTACGCCTTTCTACAGGTGCCGGGCGGCGAGGCGGCGGCGATCCGTCTTGTCGTGCTGGCGATCGTCGTGGCACTTGGCGCGGTCCTGGTGTCGGAATGGCTGGCCCGGCGCGTGGCGCGACGCATCGGGCAGGAAGCGCCGCGATGAGCCTGAGCGTCGAGATCGGGCATCGGTTTCCGGGGCTGGACCTGGATGTGGCGTTCGAGGCTGGCGCCGGGGTGACCGCGCTTTTCGGACCATCGGGCGCCGGGAAGTCCAGCGTCGTCAATGCCATCGCGGGGCTGCTGCGGCCCGATGCCGGGCGGATCGCGCTGGCCGACACGGTGTTGTTCGACGCCGCGCAAGGCGTGCATCTGCCGGCGGCGCGACGGCGTATCGGCTATGTCTTTCAGGACGGACGGCTGTTTCCGCATATGCGCGTCGGGGCCAATATCGAATACGGGGCGCGGTTCGCGCCGGGGGGGCTGGACCGGGCAGAGATGAAACGGGTCGTGGCGCTGTTGGGGCTGGAGGCGTTGCTGGTGCGCCGGCCCGGCACGCTGTCGGGCGGTGAAAAACAGCGGGTCGCGCTGGCGCGGGCGTGGTTGTCGCGGCCGCGCTTGCTGTTGATGGACGAGCCGTTGGCGGCGCTGGACGAGCCACGCAAGGACGAGATCTTTCCCTATCTGGAACGGCTGCGCGACGTGGCGCAGGTGCCGATCGTCTACGTCTCGCACAACCTGGCCGAGGTGGCGCGGCTGGCCGACGACCTGGTGGTGATGCAGCGTGGGCAGGTGGTGCTGTCGGGCAGGGCCGAGGCCGTGTTGAGCGACCCCAAGGCGCTGCCGCTGGTGGGAATCAGGGAGGCGGGCGCGATCCTGCCTGCACATGTGGCCGAGCACGGGACCGACGGGTTGAGCCGTTTGACGTTGTCGGGGGGCGAGCTGTTGTTGCCCGGGGTGGTGGCGCCGGAGGGCAGCACGATCCGGCTGCGGGTGCTGGCGCAGGATGTTCTTCTGTCAAAGGCGGCGCCCGAGGGCCTGTCGTCGCACAATGTGCTGCCTGTCGTTGTTTTGGCGCTGCATCGCGGAATGGGGCCGGGTGTTGCCGTTCAGTTGCGCGCGGGCGAAGATGTATTCTTGGCGCGGATAACGCAAAGGGCGGCGACCGAGATGGGGCTTGAGCCTGGCATGACATGCTTTGCGATCCTGAACGCAACCGCGATTCCGCGTGGCAGCATCGGCGGCGCGGCGGGTGTGTCGCCGGGTTGAAATCCGACCGTTGACTTTTCTGACTAAATCAATCAGAAATATCTAAAGCCAGCCTGCAAGGTCAGCCATCCCCCGAAATCGCAAGCAATGGAGCGCGATCATGCGTGTGATGCCTCACCCCGAAAGTGCTGGCCGAGAGCCGCGGCAAAAACTGTTGCCGGAACCCCGTTCCTTCACCCTTCTCGAAGCCGCAATGACAAGCGGGCTGTGCCTTGACCTTATGCTGGAGCGGCTGTTGCAGACCGCCGGGGAGCCGGGGGCATGATCCGCGCGCAGACAAAGGAGATGCCGCAGCTTGTTGCGGCAAGCGAGGCGGGCGACACCGCGCATGATGCCCGCGAGCTGACGCGCGGGCAAACGACCGCGCAGATCACGCTGGATGGCAAGGTCTACACTTTGCGGATCACGCGCGCGGGCAAGCTTATCCTGACGAAGTGACGTCCCGGCGCCGGGCCGGGTAAACCATTATCGTCAGGTTTCTGCTGGCAAGTTCGGCCCGGATGTGGCAGCGAAAGGCGGTCGTTTTCAAGGGGACCCGCCGGATGTCCGAAAGCTTGCTGCATCGCCTGGCCTGGATCATCGTCGCGCTCTGCGTGGCGCCTATCCTCGCGTCGGCGCTGGCGGCGTTCACCGGTGATCTGGATACGTGGCGCAACGTGCTGTCCAGCGTCCTGCCGCGATACACCGCGACGACGCTGATCCTTGTGATGGTGGTGGGCGTGTCCACGGCCGTGATCGGGTCGGTCACCGCGTGGTTGGTGACGGTCTATCGCTTTCCCGGGCATCGCTGGCTGGAGATCGCGCTGGCGCTGCCGCTGGCCTTTCCGGCCTACGTTCTGGCCTATGCCTATACCTATCTGCTGGACCATCCTGGCCCGGTTCAGACGCTGCTGCGCGACGTCACGGGATGGGGTCCGCGCGACTACTGGTTTCCCGAAATCCGAAGCCTGGGCGGTGCGGCGCTGATGCTGATCATCGTACTTTATCCTTATGTCTACCTGCTGGCGCGGGCGTCGTTCCGGCAGCAATCGTCGAACGCCTTTCTTGTGGCGCGGACATTGGGGCAGTCCCCGATGAAGGCGTTCTGGCGCGTGGCGTTGCCCATGGCACGGCCTGCCATCGCGGGGGGTGCGCTGCTGGCGGTGATGGAGACGATTGCGGACTATGGCACGGTTGCCTTCTTCAACGTGCAGACCTTTGCCACGGGAATCTACCAAGCGTGGTTTTCGCTGGGGGACCGGCCCGCGGCGGCGCAACTGTCGCTGTGCCTGCTGATGTTCGCCCTGCTGGTGGCGGGGTTGGAGCGGGCGCAGCGGGGCCGGGCGCAGACGGCAGGCCGGGGCGCCCGGTTCGAAGCGCTCGAGAAGCCGCGCCTGACGGGCGGTGCGGGATGGATCGCGACGATGATCTGTGTCGTTCCCGTACTCTTGGGCTTTATCGTGCCGGTAATCATGCTGGGGACGATGGCCGTCGGCTCGGGCCAGAACCTGTTCGCGGCGCGTTATATCGGGTTCATGCAGAACTCGGTGGTGCTTGCCACGGTGGCGTCGGTTCTGACGGTGCTGGGCGCGATCCTGATCGGCTTCCGCGCCCGGACCCGCCCCACAAAGGGCAGCAAGGCGCTGGTGGTTGGCGCCGGGCTGGGATACGCGGTGCCGGGGGGCGTCATCGCCGTGGGGCTGATGGTGCCGATGGCCGCGCTCGACAACATGATCGACAGGTTCATGGAAGGTAACTTCGGGATCGACACGGGGCTTCTGATCACCGGGTCGATCTGGTTGATGGTGCTGGCCTGCATGACGCGGTTCATGGCCGCGGCCCTGAACGCCTATGACAGCGGCATGGCGACGGTGCCGGGGCATTTCGATGCCATCGGGCGGTCACTGGGGCAGTCGGGGCCGAAGCTGTTGATGCGGGTGCATCTGCCGGTGGCGCGGTCTTCGGTGCTGACGGCGCTCTTGATCGTGTTCGTGGACGTGATGAAGGAATTGCCCGCCACGCTGATCCTGCATCCGTTCAACTTTCAGACGCTTGCGGTACAGGCGCACCGGCTGGCCGCGGATGAACGGCTGCACGAGGCGGCGGTGCCGTCACTGGTGCTGGTGGCGTTCGGACTGTTGCCGGTGATCGTGCTGTGCCGGTCTATCGGACGTGAGGAGCCCGGGCGCCGGGCGGCGCGACTGGGGGCTGCGGTCAAAGCTGGGTAAAGCGGTTTCGCCGCGGGCTGCGCCCGCACCGACCGGGGCGAGAGGCGCTGCCTCTCGCGCTCTCCGGGATATTTCTGGCCAGAGGAAGAGCCGTGCCAGCGAATGCGCCGGCCCGCGGCATGGCGAGCCGGCGCATAATCGGTTCAGCTTGTTTGCAGGTAGCTTTCGAGGCTGTCGTCCAGCGCGTCCTTCCACGGGGTGTGGTGCGCGGGCGCCTGCTTGTTGGTCATGGGCGAGACATAGCCGTGGTCGCGGAAGGCCATGATGTCCTTCTTCTTGTGCTTTTTCCAGGCATAGAACTGCTGGCAGGCCATCTCGAGGTCAAAGCTGGGATAGTCGGTTTCGGCGATCAGCTCCTCGATATAGTCGCCCTGGTAGCGGATGCAGGCGTAATCGTCCTCGAGCGCGTCCTCGTCGGCCTGGCGTTTCTTCCAGTCGGCCTCCATCGTGGCTTTGTCGGGCAGGGCGATCTTGCCCATGATGCAGT
The DNA here is from genome assembly GCF_002917925.1 of Roseovarius confluentis. GTDB lineage: Bacteria > Pseudomonadota > Alphaproteobacteria > Rhodobacterales > Rhodobacteraceae > Roseovarius > Roseovarius confluentis. The sequence continues at coordinate 551,240 of NZ_PPFE01000002.1, forward strand.
CGCGCACCCACCAGGCCTGGGCGTCGAACATGTTGAAGGTGAACCACTGGTCCTGCATGCCGAGGTAGAACATCTTGGGGTTCTCGATCCAGACGACGCCCTTGTAGAGATCGTCGGACGCCAGCCGGTTGGCGGTCTTCAGGCGCAGGTCGTCGGGCAGGAACGGGAAGTGGTGCTTGTAGCCGGTGCACAGGATGATGGCGTCCACCTCGCGGGTGTGACCGTCGGAGAAATAGGCGGTCTTGCCGTCGACCTTTTCCAGCGCCGGAACCTCGTCCCAGTTGTCGGGCCAGTCATAGCCCATGGGGCCGGAGCGATAGCAGGTGGTGATCGAGTTGGCGCCGTATTTCCAGCATTGCGAGCCGATATCCTCGGCCGAGTAGGAGGAGCCCATCAGCAGGATGTCCTTGCCCTCGAACTCGCGGGCATCGCGGAAGTCGTGGGCGTGCAGGATGCGGCCGTTGAACGTGTCGAAGCCCGGGTAGTGGGGCACGTTGGGCGTGGAGAAGTGGCCGGTGGCGACGATGACGTTGTCGAACTCTTCCGTCGTTTCCTTGTCGGCCTTGGAATCGCGGGCGGTGATCGTGAACTTCTCGGTCTTGTCGTCGTAGCGCACGTCGCGGACCACGTTATTGAAGCGGATCCAGTCGCGCACGCCGGCCTTTTTCACGCGGCCCTCGATATAGTCGAAGAGCACGGCGCGGGGCGGGTAGCTGGCGATTTCCTTGCCGAAATGTTCGTCGAACGTGTAGTCGGCGAATTCCAGACCTTCCTTGGGGCCGTTGGACCACAGGTAGCGGTACATCGAACCATGGCAGGGCTCGCCATCCTCGGCGACGCCGGTGCGCCAGGTGTAGTTCCACAGGCCGCCCCAGTCGCTTTGTTTCTCATAGCAGACGATGTCGGGGATCTCGGCGCCCTTGTCTGCAGCGGATTGGAACGCGCGCAATTGCGCCAGTCCGGACGGTCCCGCGCCGATGACGGCAACTCTTTTCTTGGCCATTCTATTTTATCTCCCTAGATTGGTGTGGACCAATTATTGACTTTGGTTCTTTTGGTTCCTTTTACTAAGCCAAAGACTGGACCAGTCTGTCAAGGATTCCTTAATGGAGCGTGCGGTGGCCGCGGAAACATCTAGTTTTGCTCAAAGATTGGCCCTTTCGGGGGTGATGCCACGCCTGTCGGTGGGCATGGCGCGGACGGTGGATATCGGTTTTCTGGCGCCATTGTCGGGCCAGGCCGAAAGCTGGGGCCTGCCCGGATTGCAGGGCTGCCGCATCTGGGAGCGGTGGTTGAACAACGCGGGCGGCGTACTGATCGGGGGGCGGCGTTACCCGATCCGGATTCATGCATTCGATTGTGGAGAAAGCGTTGACGCGGCGCGCGAGGGGGCGCAGGCGCTACTGCGCGAGCATGACATCAAGCTGATGATGATGCTGGGCGGGGACGCCTATCGCGCCGTGGGCCAGAGCCTGATGGACAAGCGGATCCTGACTTCGACCCTGTTGCCGTCGGACCTGTCGCCGGACGCGCCCTACCTGATCGCGCCGTCGGAGGTGCATCCGGTCTACGTGGTGACCGGCGTGGAGTGGCTGAGAAGGCAACGCCCGGAGCTGAAGACCGTTGCGCTGTGCGCGCAGCAGGACGGGATGGGCCTGCCGTCGCTGGCGACCTACCGCGCGGCGTTCAAGGCAGCGGGAATCGAGATCGTGCACGAGGTGCAGTACCCCGCAGAAGGCGCGCCGGCGGAGAACGTGGTGGGGCCGATGCTGGCCGCGAAACCGGACATCCTGTGCTGGTGCACGAGCTATACGCCGATGGTGCACGCCATGACGGAATACGCGCATGCCAAGGGATTCAAAGGACAAATCCTGTCCTGCACCTGCGATCACTACGACCGGCTGGTCGAGCGGCTGGGTGCGGATTTCATGGAGGGGCTGGTGTTCCAGTTTCCCGATTTCGACGATCCGGCGTTGAGCGAGAAGGCGTTTTTCTTCAACCAGCCGAATGCGTTTTACGAGGAATACAATGCGCTTTACCCCGACAGCTGGACCGCGGTGAGCTGGGAATATGCGGCGATCCTGGATATCTGGCATGCCGCCGTGGAAAAGGCCGACAGCGTCGCGCCGGCAAGCGTGCTGGCGGCGATGAAACAACTGGGCGAGGTGACCCACGCCTTCGGCCCCGCCGAGTGGTGGGGGGCGGAGGTGTTCGGGATCGACAACGCGCTGGTCGGCGACTGGCCGGTGGTGCGGATCGAGGAAGGGCGAGCCCGGGTCGTGGCGTTCGGATCGGTGCCGGGATGGCTGCGGCGGTACGAGGATCTGCTGCGTGCCGAGATGCAGGACCTTGGGCAGATGTGGCAGCAGCGGTTGTCTTATGAGCGGGTGCTGGCGCTGGGGGCGCGGGTGGTGCAGGACGAGGACGCGACTCAAAGGTAAACGCGATCCGAACCCCGAAAACCCGCGTCGGTATCGCGTCGGTATTTCCGACTGTATTGCGTCGGTGCGATACTGCGACCCCTTGGTGTGAACAGGGCGCGCGGCGCAAAAGTTTTTTGAAAACTTTTGCGAAGACTTTTTGAAAAGTCTTGGCCCTGCGTTAACCGGGGTTAATGCGCGTCAATCGTCTTGCAGAAGCAGTTTCTGTTCCTCGACGAGATGCAGCTTGATGAACTCCACCGCCTGGCCGACATCGCGCGAGGCGATGGCGTTGTAGAGCGTGTTGTAGCGTTTCTGGTACTCCTGCATCCGGCGCGGCGTGAGCGCGCGGCGGCGCAGGCGGGTGCGATAGCTTTCGTGGTAGGTGTCGATGGCCAGCCGGTAGCACGAGGCCAGAAGCGCGTTGCCGGTGCCTTCGGCGATCTGGATGTAGAGCTGTTCCTCGAGCGCGATGAAGGCGTCGATATCGGTGGTCACGGTTTCGATCCGCGACAGGGTTTCGGACAGTGCGGTAAGCATGCGCGGCGTCATGTTCACCACGGCCAGCCGGACAATCTCGGGTTCCAGGATGCCACGGACGACGAGGTGATCGAGGGGGCTGGTCTCGCCGGCGACGGAATCGGGCGAGGGGACGGTCTGGGGCGTGGAACGGTAGGTGACGAAACTGCCGGCCCCGGGGCGGCGGCGGATCACGTCCTGGCCTTCGAGCACGTCGAGCGCCTCTCGCACGGTGTTGCGGGCGACGCCCAGTTCGGCGGCCAGTGTGCGCTCGGACGGCAGGCGGGTGTCGCGGGGATATTCCTCGGACTTGATGCGTGCGAAGAGCGTGTCGACGACGATCTGCACGGTGGCGCCAACCGGGTGGGCGAGGCGCAGTTCGGGGGCGGTGTCTTCGGTTTGTGTGCTCATCGGACCAGACCAATTTCGGTGTAACTGGTATAAATTGGTCTGGTGGGCGCGTAAAGCGTGGTCATGCCCGCCACCCGCGTGATATGCGGGGCGCATGAGCGAACCTGCACCTTTCCTGTCCAGCTTCCAGACCGTCGAGGCGGACTGGATCGACTATAACGAGCATATGAACATGGGCTATTACACCGTCCTGTTCGACCGCGCCGCCGACGAGGCCTATGCCGAGATCGGTTTCGGGCCGGACTATCGTGCCGCCAGCGGGTGCACCACCTATACGGCGGAGTTCCATGTGCGCTATCTGCGCGAGCTGAAGTTGGGCGACCGGGTGCAGGGCGCGTTTCGCATCCTCGATCACGACGAGAAGCGATTTCACAGCTTCCAGGAGCTGATCCGTGAGGATGGTACCGTGGTGGCCACGGGCGAGGGGGTTGCGCTGCACGTGGACCAGTCGGGGCCGAAGGTGGCGCCGATGCCGGGTGAGCTTCTGTCGCGGTTGCGCACGGTGGCACAGGCGCATGCGACATTGCCGCGCCCCGAGGCGGCGGGACGTGGCATCGGATTGCGGCGCCGCGGCTAGCGTCGGCTCCCGGTGCCGAGGGTCTATGTCAGAAAAGCTTCGTAGAATTTTATCGCAGAATAGCGCATGGTGACCGACGGCTTTATCGGCGTGCCCCGGGCGCGATCTGGCGGTGCTGTGGTGTAAGGCCCAGAAAATTCGTTCGAATTTTCTGGGCTCTGGAATTTTCGTATGAAAATTCCGGGGGTCAGAGCCCGAGCTTCTGCGCCACGATCTGGTTGACGGCCTTCGGGTTGGCCTTGCCGCCCGTGGCCTTCATCACCTGGCCGACGAACCAGCCGGCGAGCTTGGGGTTCTGCTTGGCCTTTTCGACCTGCGCCGGGTTGTCGGCGATGATCTGGTCGACCGCTGCCTCGATCGCGCCGGTATCGGTGACCTGCTTCATGCCGCGCTCTTCGACGATTTTTTCGGGGTCTCCGCCCTCGGTATAGACGATCTCGAAGAGGTCCTTGGCGATCTTGCCCGAGATGGCGTCGGAGGCGATGAGATCGACGATGCCGCCCAGCTGCGCGGGCGACACCGGGCTTTCGGTTATGGCGTGGTCGTCCTTCTTGAGGCGGCCGAAAAGCTCGTTGATGACCCAGTTCGCGGTCAGCTTGCCGTCGCGGCCCGCGGCGGCTTCCTCGAAAAAGGCGGCGTTTTCATGCTCGGCGGTCAGGACGTTGGCGTCATATTCCGACAGGCCGAAATCCTTGACGAAGCGGGCCTTTTTCTCGTCGGGCAGTTCGGGCAGGGACGCGGCGATGTCGTCGATCCAGCCCTGTTCGATTTCCAGCGGCAGGAGGTCGGGGTCAGGGAAGTAGCGGTAATCATGCGCCTCTTCCTTGGAGCGCATCGAGCGGGTTTCGTTCTTGTCCGGATCGTAAAGCCGGGTTTCCTGGTCCACCTTGCCGCCGGATTCCACGATGGCGATCTGGCGGCGGGCCTCGACGTCGATGGCCATCTGGATGAAGCGCATGGAGTTCATGTTCTTGATCTCGCAGCGGGTGCCCAGATGAGAGAAATCGCCCGTTTCACGGTATTTCTCATACGCCCCCGGCTGGCAGATCGACACGTTGACGTCCGCGCGCAGGTTGCCGTTCTGCATGTTGCCATCGCACGTCCCGAGATAGCGCAGGATCTGGCGCAGCTTGCTCACGTAGGCGGCGGCCTCTTCGGGGCCGCGGATATCGGGCCGGCTGACGATTTCCATCAGGCACACGCCGGTGCGGTTGAGATCGACGAAGGACATGGCGGGGTCCATGTCGTGGATCGACTTGCCCGCGTCTTGTTCCATGTGGATGCGTTCGATCCGCACCAGGCGGGCGATGCCGGGCTCCATGTCCACGAGGATTTCGCCTTCGCCCACCAGCGGCTCGTAAAGCTGGGAGATCTGGTAGCCCTGCGGCAGGTCGGGGTAGAAGTAGTTCTTGCGGTCGAAGGCGGATTTCAGGTTGATCTGCGCCTTGAGGCCAAGGCCGGTACGCACGGCCTGTTCGACGCAGAATTCGTTGATCACGGGCAACATGCCGGGCATGGCGGCGTCGACGAAGGCGACGTTGGAATTTGGCTCGGCGCCAAAGCGGGTGGAGGCGCCGGAAAAGAGCTTGGCGTTCGAGGCGACCTGGGCGTGGACCTCCATCCCGATGACGAGTTCCCAGTCCTGTTTCGCCCCGGCGATCACCTTGGGTTTCGGGGTCTCATAGGTCAGGTCCAGCATGTCTGCGCGCTCCGTTCAAGGTATCAGCGCGGTTCTAGGCCAGAGCGGAGGCGCGGGCAAGGGCGTCTGCGCGACGGGCTTGGCGGAAGTGCGGTTGAGCGTTAGACTGGTCGCATTGATTTAAGGTTGTGCCGGTTTTTTCGCCAGAATTCTTTTAAGCACAAAGGTCGCCCATGCCGAAAAACATCATCCTGCTCTGCGACGGGACGTCGAACGAGATTGCCCGCAACCGGACCAATATCCTGCGGCTTTACGGCTGTCTGAAGAAGGACGAGCACCAGCTGGTGTTCTACGATCCCGGGGTGGGAACTTTCGGGGCGGAAAACGCCTGGCTGTCCTTCTGGCGCCGGGCGGTGGAGGTCTTTGGGCTGATCACGGGCTGGGGGCTGGATGCCAACGTGAAGGAGGCCTACCGCTTTCTGGTGGAGCATTACGATGACGGCAAACGCGAGAACGGGACCGACGAGGAGCCGGACCGCATCTATATCATCGGGTTCAGCCGGGGCGCCTATACCGCCCGGGTGCTGGCGGGTTTCATCCACGCGCTGGGGCTGATCGACGCGCGGAACCTGAACCTGCTGAATTATGCTTACCGGGCCTACAAGAATATCGGCCGGACGACGGGACGGGACGTGACCGACGCGCGGGAGCCGGAGCGCAACCCCTTCGCCGAGGTGCGGCTGTTCGAGCGGATGCTGCGGCCGCGGCGGCCCGCGATCCGGGCGCTGGGCCTGTTTGACACGGTGGGGTCGGTGATCGAATGGAGCGCGCGATTGCCGCGCATCCGCAACCATGCGCATGTGTCCGAGAATCCTTCGGTGCGGTCGGTGCGCCACGCGCTGGCGATCGACGAGCGGCGGACGATGTACCTGCCGACGCCCTGGCCCGGGGGCGGCGAATACTGGGGCAGCGCGTTCCGGCCCCGCGACGAGAGCAAGATCGCGCCGCAGGACGTGGACGAGGTATGGTTTTCGGGCGTGCATGGAGATGTGGGCGGCGGCTATCCGGAAAAGCGCAGCCAGTTGGCGAAATTTCCGCTGGCCTGGATGATCGACGAGCTGCGCCCGCTGGGGGTGACGTTCAAGGAGTCCACGGTGCGGCGGCTGGTTCTGGGAGACGATCCGGACGGGCGGTACGTCGCGCCCGACCCGCTGGCGCGGCCGAACGAGTCGATGACGTTGGGCTGGAAGCTGGTGGAGTTCCTGCCGTTCTACAAGACGCGCTACAGCCTGAGCCGGCGCAAGACGTTCCTGGGGTTCTACCTGCCGCTCTGCGAGTACCGGCATATTCCCGAGGGCGCGCGGGTGCATGCCTCGGTTTTCGTTCGGCGCGGGACGAAGGCGGATTATCAGCAGCCCAATATCCCGGAGGATCACGTGGTGGTGGGAGAGGTGGAGGGGGACGCCTGACGGCATGGAATAACGGAACGGGTCCTTGGTCGTCTAACAATGTTGCATCTCCACCGCGAAGGCGTCGAGATTACGAATTGCGGTTGTGCGGATTTCGCTGCCGTTCGCGACGGAGGCGAGCGTCAGCTCCTGGGGTGGCGATCCGACGGCAATTCGGAAGCGCTTTATGCCTGCCAGATACATCCTCGGAAGGATCGGTGCGCCCAGCCTCAGCCAAATCGCCAGCCCAAGGGAGGGGCTGGCGATGGCCGGGCCGCGTCGCGGCTGTTAACCGGCTGGGGTTTCGAGACCCGTGTCTCACAAGGGCTCATAACCGATCTGCCGGAGATGCAGCGACGATCCCGCCCATAAGCTCTCAGAGCGCGGGCAGGCGGTACATGCCCTGGCGCGAGAAGGTGAGCGAGGAGCCATCGGCGATATGTCCGGCGAAGCGCGCGGCGATGATACGAAGGGCGGTCTGGCGGCCCTTGGCGATGAGCGCGCGGCGCGACGGCAGAAGTGGCGCGTGGCCCGGCATCAGGAGTGTCTGGGACCAGATCAGCGGGTGCAGTTCCTGCAGGTGATGTTCGAGGATCCAGTCGACGCAGTCGTGGATCTCGGCCCTCGTGCGGTCGGCATGGGGCGAGAGCACCCGGTCGCCCGCGCCGGGCGCCATGGCGATGGCGCAGAAGGCGGCAAGAAGATTGATGATGTGCTGGTCGTCCTTGCGGGCGAGGATGTCGCGCAGCCCTTCGATGAAGAAACCGGGTTCCAGCAAGTCCAGCGCGCGTGGCTCGAGGGACAGGGCGTCGAGATAGGCCCAGGTATAGGCACCGGCGCCCCAGGTGTCTTCGGTGCCCGCGGCGATGCGGCGGGCGGCGACCTCGAGTGCGTTGACCCCGCCGGCATAGGGCGGGAGGATGTGACGCCCCATGGCGCGGATATGGCGGTGGCCGGCGGGGTCGAGCCCGATCAGGGCCTCGTATTCCTCGGCCACGCGGCGGCCGCGCGTTTCACAGGCGGCGATCAGGGCACAGCGGGCGGCGGCGATCGAAGGCGCGTCGATGGCGGGGCCGTCATAGGGCTCCAGTATGGCGTCGGCGCTGGCGATATGCCGGGCAATGGCGCGGGCGGCGGCAGCGGGGTCGTCGCGCGCCGCGATATTGCGCCACGCCCAGGCGATGTCGATATGCGCGAGCGCCACGACGAGGGCCGACGGGTAGTCGCCCGGCATCTCGTCCAGCACCTCTTCCAGCGCCTCGATGGCGTCGTCGGGCGGGTGCTGGCCGTCACGCAAGGCGTCCTCGGCGGCGGCGACGATATCGCTGCGCGCGCCGGCGGCCAGCAGCAGCGAGGCGGTCTCGCCCCCCGAGGTGGCAAGGCGGGTGTGATCGGCATACTGGATCTTGTCCGACAGGGTATCCCAAGACTCTTGCCGGGCCAGTTTCTGGCCGCGGTCCTGGTGTGTGGCGCGGGCCATTTCCTCGTCCGAGACGGGCAGGGACGGGACGATGATGCGCTTGGCCAGGGAATCGATATCCTCGGCCGCGCGACGCGGTGTCGTCCCGGCGCGGGCCGGGGCGCCGCGCGGGGCGAACCACCTGCGCAGGCCGCGCGGCGCCTTGGCGGAATGGGGGCGGGTCGCGCCGTTCTGCGCGCCGTCATGTCGGGGCTGTCGTGCCATACTTCGGCCTGCTCGTTATGTCAGGGTCTTTCTGACCCGGCAATCCGGCCAAAAAGCGGCACTGCTGCGGAGACAAGAGGGAATTTGCCTATCCCCCTTATGTTCTTGATTCGCAGGGGGGTTCGGGGCAGACTGCGCCGATGCTCAGGTTTGCTGCCTTCTTTTTATGCCTGTGCTTTCAGTCACTTGCCGCGACCGGAGAGGACGCGGTTTTCCTGAAGGACGGCGTGGTCACGCGGATATCCCCCCCCGCGCGCGACGGAAACCTGCCGCGCACGCGGTGGGAGCATAAAGGCGATTCCAAGCTCTGGACACGGGCGGCGCTGGCCGCGCTGAAGGATCACGGCAGGCCGCTGACCGAGATCGTGCCGCGCGACATCGGCGACTGGTGCCCGGCCTATCCCGATGCCGGCCCTGCGCAAAGGCGGGCCTTTTGGGTCGGCTTTCTGTCGGCACTGGTGAAACACGAGAGCACCTATCGTTCCTACGCCGTGGGTGGCGGCGGGCGGTGGTACGGGCTGACGCAGATCCTGCCCTCGACCGCAAGGCTTTACGGGTGTCGCGGACGGAGCGGAGGCGATTTGAAGCACGGGCCGACGAACCTGAGTTGCGCGATCCGGATCATGACCAAGACGGTGGCACGGGATGGCGTGGTGTCGCGCGGGATGCGCGGCGTGGCCGCCGACTGGGGGCCGCTGCACAGCCGGAGCAAACGGCAGGACATGATGGCCTGGACGCGGCGGCAGACCTATTGCAAGCCGATGAGCAGCGTGCGCCCGCAGGCCCGGCCCGATGACCTTGTGGTGGTGCGCACCTTGCCCGCGCCCGAACCGGAGGCGATCGGGACCGAGCCCGTCGTGCAGGACTTGCCGGAGGTGGCCGGGGGCGAGGCCGCCGTGAAGGAACTGCCGGCGGCCGCCGATGCGGCGCCCGAGCCGCAGCCGATTCCGGTTATCGAGTAGCCCCTGATCGCTTGATGCGGACGGCGCGGCGGATCTCGTCGAGCCTCTCGCGCTGCTTGGCGTTGAGATCGCCATTGCTGGGCTGCGCCGAGGTGGTGATAACCGACAGGAGCGGCTCGAAACCGGTCTGCCCTTCAAGCTTGTAGAGCTTGCGCGAAGGTCAGGTGCCGCGGATGCGGGTCACCATTTCGGTCGTGTCGGGGCTGAGGTCGGGCGTGGCGAGGATGCGGTCGAGCTGGGACTTGATGAGGCCCTGGCGGGTGTCGTCGTAGCGCCGCCACGTCTCGAAGGCCGAGCACATCCGCGCGGTGGTTTGCGGGTTGAGGGGGTCGAGCTTGATCAGCCAGTCGGCCAGAAGTTCGTAGCCCGCGCCCGAGACGTGGTGAAAGCCTGCCGCGTTCATCGTGAGCGCGCCGAGTGTGGCGCGGAAGCGGTTGGGATTTTTCATCGTGAAATCAGGGTGTTCGGTGAGGCGGGCGGCCGTTGCGGCGGCATCTTCGGGGGCGGCGTGGACGACCTGCATCATGAACCACTTGTCGATCACGAGGCGGTCCTGCTGCCACTGGTCATAGAAGGATTTCGTGGCCGCATCGCCCTTGCCGGCCTGAAGCAGGCAGGAGAAGGCGGCAAGTTGTTGCGTCATGTTGTCGGCGGAATCGAACTGTTTCTGCGCCTGCGTGCCGCCGTCGAGCCGGTTGATGAGGCTGAGCGCGGCGTTGGCGAGCGACCGTGCGCCGGATTGCTCGGCGTCGGGCCGGTAGGGCTCGGACACCTGGAACTGCGCGTAAAGGCGCGTGGCGGTGTCCTGCATCCGCTCGGCGCGGGCGTGGCGCAGGGTTTCGATGGCGTCCCAGATCGCCTGCGGGTCGGGCGTGGTGCCGGTGTCATGGAGCGTCTGGGCGAGGTCGTCCTGGCTGGGAAGGCCGAGGGCCAATGCGCGGAAGGCCGGGTCGAGGCTGTCGTCGCGGGCCATGGTGTGCACGGCGTCGATATAGGCCTCGTCGGGCGCAGCGCCGTCGCGGATCATGGCGACGAGGGCGTCGCGGGCAAGGTCGCGGCCCGCTTCCCACTTGTTGAAGGGATCGGTGTCGTGGGCGAGCAGGAAGGCGCGTTCGTCGTTTGTGGTGTCGCGGTCGACGATGACGGGCGCGGAGAAGCCGCGGAGGATGGAGGGGACGGGTTTCGACGACAGGCCGTCGAAGGTGAAGCTTTGCTTGGTTTCGGTCATTTCGAGCACTTTTGTGGGCTGCACCTCGTCGCCGTTCGGCGAGAGGAGACCGACGGCGATGGGGATGACACGCGGTGGCTTGTCGTCCTGTCCCGGGGTGGGGGGCGTCGATTGCTCGAAGGTGAGGGTGTAGGTGCCGTCTGCATAGTCTTCGGACACGGCGACGCGAGGGGTGCCGGCGTCCTCGTACCAGCGCTTGAATTGGGCAAGGTCGCGGCCTGTGGTGTCCTCGAACACCTTGAGCCAGTCCTCGATCGTGGCGGCGTCGCCGTCGTGGCGGGTGAAATAGAGATCGAGAGCCTTGTAGTAGGCCTCGTCGCCGACCAGCGTCTTGAGCATCCCGATGAGTTCGGCGCCTTTTTCGTACACTGTGGCAGTGTAGAAATTGTTGATCTCGACAAAGCTGGCGGGGCGGACGGGGTGCGCGAGCGGCCCGTTATCCTCGCGGAATTGCCGCGCGCGCAGGGTGATGACGTCGTCGATGCGCTTGACGGGTTCCGAGCGCATGTCGGCGGTGAACTGGGCGTCGCGGAAGACGGTCAGACCTTCCTTCAAGCAAAGCTGGAACCAGTCGCGGCAGGTGATGCGGTTGCCGGTCCAGTTGTGGAAATATTCGTGCGCGATGATCGCCTCGATCCGCTGGAAATTCATGTCGGTCGAGGTTTCGGGGCTGGCCAGAACGGCGGAGGAGTTGAAGATGTTCAGGCCCTTGTTTTCCATAGCGCCCATGTTGAAATCGTCGACCGCGACGATGTTGAAGATGTCGAGGTCGTATTCGCGGCCATAGGTGTCCTCGTCCCATTTCATGGACTTCTTGAGAGCTTCCATGCCGAAGGCGCATTTGTGTTCGTCACCGGGGCGGACCCAGATGTTGAGGTCGACGTGCTTGCCGGACTTGGTGGTGAACGTGTCGGGGTGGTTGATCAGGTCGCCCGCCACGAGCGCGAAGAGATAGGCAGGCTTGGGCCAGGGATCGTGCCATTCGGCAAAACCGTCACCGGACCCGCGGGGGTTGCCGTTGGAGAGCTTGATCGGCGCGTCGCCTTCGATGCGGACATCAAAGGTGGCCATCACGTCGGGGCGGTCGGGGTAATAGGTGATCTTGCGAAAGCCCTCGGCCTCGCACTGGGTGCAATACATGCCGTTCGACATGTAGAGACCTTCGAGGGCAGTGTTCTCGATAGGCGCGATTTCGACCTCGGCCTCCCAGGTGAAGGGGGCGTCGGGGGCCTGCATGGTCAGGCCGCGGGGCGTGATGTCGGGCGTGACCTCGGCCCCGTCGATGCGGGCGGAGATGAGCGTAAGGTCCTCGCCGTCGAGGCGCAGGGGGCCGCCGGGGCCGTCGGGGTTGGGACGGAAGGCGATCTTGCTGATCACGCGGGTTTTTTCCGGGTCGAGCCGGAAGGTGAGCGAGACGTGATCCACCAGGTGCGCGGGGGGCGTGTAATCGGCAAGGTAGATGGCTTGCGGGGCGGCGTCTTTCATCGCGTATCTCTCCGGCTGTGCAGGGTTTGCGCGGAGGGTAGGGCGATGCGGCAGGGGAGGCAACGCGGAAACGGGGGCGCTGGTACAGACGGACGCGCCTTGGCCCCCCTCGCGCCGGGATGCAAAGTGGCGCGTCGGGGGGGGTGCCTCCGCCTGCGCCTTGAAACTAGGCGGTGCGGGTTTGGAATTGATTAACGGGGCGGCAAATTTGCAGTCCCGCTTGTGCGCATGTTGAGGTTTTCTTATCTGTGCGGGATATTATCCTTAGGTCGTAATCGCAGCAGGTGAAGGATAGACATGACGCGCCCCGTGATCGGCATTATCGGCAACAGCTACTCCATCGACGACCGCTATCCCGTACACGCTGTGGGGCGGATGAATTCCGAGGCGGTGTCGGACGTGTCGGACTGTATCCCGATGCTGGTGGCGAGCGACCCCGCGCTGGTGAGCGTCGAGGAATTGATGGAGATCTGCGACGGGTTCGTTCTGACTGGCGGGCGGCCCAATATTCATCCCGAAGAATATGGCGAGGACGCCACGGAGGCGCATGGCGCGTTTGACCGGGAGCGCGATGCGCTGACCCTGCCGCTGGTGCGGGCCTGCGTGGCCAGTGGACAGCCGATCCTGGGGATTTGCCGGGGATTCCAGGAGGTCAACGTGGCGATGGGCGGGACGTTGCATCCCGAGATCCGCGAATTGCCGGGGCGTGACAACCACCGGATGCCGCCTGACGGCACGCTGGAGGAAAAATTCGCGCTGCGCCACGAGGTGAGCTTTGTCGAAGGCGGCGTTTTCCATCGGCTGATGGGGTCCGAGAAGGTGATGACCAACACGCTGCACGGGCAGGGAATCATCCGGGAAGGCAAGAACGTCGTGATCGACGGTTATGCCCCCGATGGTACGCCCGAGGCCGTCTACATCGAGGGCGCGCCGGGCTTTGCGCTGGCGGTGCAGTGGCACCCGGAGTGGAATGCGGCGAACGACCCGGTCAGCCGGTGCCTGTTCGAGGCGCTGGGCGATGCGGCGCGCGCGTGGCAGGCCGGGGAGCGCGGGCCGGCGCTGCGCTCGGCCTGAGGCCCGTTAAAGCAGGTCCGGGACATTGATGCAGGACAAGGCGCGCGCTGTGGTGCCGTGAGACGATCCTTTCCGTTCCAGATGGGAGGATCCTGCGATGAACATCCTGATTGCCTATGCCACGACCGAGGGGCAGACCCGGAAGATATGCCGCTTTTGCGCCGACCTGCTGATCGAGGCGGGACACAGCGTGGAGCTGTTGCAGGTCAGAGGGCGGACCCGTGACCTTGACCCGGCGCGTTATGACGCAAGCCTTCTCGCGGCGTCGGTCCACTTGGGACGGTTTCAGAAGGACATGATGAAATTCGCAACGCAGCACGGCGCGGCGTTGAGCGCGCATCCGTCGCTGTTTTTGTCTGTGTCGTTGGCCGCCGCAGGGGACGACGCGCAGGATTGGGCCGATCTGGAGCGGATCGTGGCGGCGTTTTGCGACGACACGGGGTATCGTCCCGCCGAGGTGGAACAGGTGGCGGGTGCGTTTCGATTCACGGAGTATGATTTCTTTCGCGCCTGGGCGATGCGCTACATCGCGGCGGTAAAAGGCGAAACGGTCGATCCGCATTGCGACACGGAATACACCGATTGGGATGGCTTGCGCCGGGTCGTGACGGCATGGGCCAAGGCTGTGACGGCCTAAAACATATTGCGAAACGCCTCAGTAATGCGGGCCGTCGGTGTCTTCGATCAGCAGCGCGGCCTCGTGTTTCTTCAGGCAGGGACGGGCGGTTTCCAGGTGGTGTCCGGGCGCCGTGCGCAGTTCGGGGAAGAGGGCGAACAGTTCCTCGCGGGCGGCCTCTTCGATGGCGCCCAAGCCAACGTCGCCGGCGTGGAAGCTTTCCGTGGCGAAGCCCTCGGCGTAGATGACCTCGTGGTGGTCGAACATCAGGTGGATATAGGTGACCTCGTCGCGGGGCTGGCGCAGCACGTCGCGCCCGTCGACGAGGTGCTTGGCGGGAACCAGAACCTCGGACTCGCCAAAGAGAAGCTCGGCGCGATAGCCGGTGTAGAGGATGCGGTGCTGGGGTGACACCAAAAGGCCCTTGCGCGCGGGGTCGAGCGCGTTGGCGCCGACGCGGATGGGGGCGAAGCGACCGTGGCCCTGCACGGTGCGTTTGCCGATCCAGCGGATCGGGCGCAGGCCCTGGTCGCGCGTCACGACCATGTCGCCGGGTTGCAGGGTTTCGATCGCGCGGTCGCCATGGCTGGTGAGGATCATCGTGCCGGGGGTGAAGCAAATGATGTTCTCGATCTCGGAGAAGGTGACGGACGTGCCGTCGGCCATGGTGAAGCTGCCCGACATGCCGGTGCCGGGATCGCTGTCGGAGAAAGTGATGTCGTTCCGGCCCACGTCCGGGGTGAGGATCAGCGTGTCGCCATTGGTCTCATTGCCTTCGCCACCCGTGATGGAAATGGCGCCGTTGCCGGTGCCGGTGGTGTCGAGATCCCGAAGCGTGAAGGTGTCGTCGCCGTCGCCGCCGGTGACGGTATCGCCCTGATCGACGATAATGCTGTCATTGCCGGCACCCGCGTCGACGCTGTCGGCACCGTCGCCGCCGTCGATGCTGTCGTTGCCGTCTCCGCCGGTGATGATGTCGGCGTCGAGGCCGCCGTCGATCACGTCGTGTCCTTGACCGCCCGAGATCGTGTCGTCGTCGTCCTGACCAAAGATCGTGTCGTTGCCGTCGCCGCCAAGGATGCTGTCGGCGTTGTCGCCGGGGTTCTGGTCGGTGCCGTCGTTGGGCAGGTTGTAGAGCGGGTAGTAGGGATAGAGCGGATTGGAGGCCGAGACGTCGCCGTAGATCAGGTCGTCCTCGGTGCCGCCGTCGATGGTGTCGCGCCCGGCATTGCCTTCGATCAGGTCCGCGCCCGCGTCGCCGGTGATGCTGTCGGCGTCGAATCCCGCGTCGATGGTATCGTTGCCCGCGCCGCCGGTGATGACGTCGTCGTCGTCGCCGGTCAGGATGCGATCATTGCCGAGGCCGCCATCGACGGTGTCGCGGTCATCGAACGGGTCGGGATCCGAGGCGTAGTTCAGGCCGGGATTGCCGGGATCGGTATAGCCGGTGTCGGGCAGGCCGTAGCCGTCACCGCCGCGGCTGTCGATAAGGTCGTGGCCATCGCCGCCGCGCAGACTGTCGCTGCCGCCTTGCCCGTAGAGGGTGTCGTTGCCGGTGCCACCGTCGATCTGGTCGTCGCCGGTGCCGCCCCGCACGGTATCGTCTTCGGCACCCCCATGGACGGTATCATTACCCGCGCCCGCCATGATGGAATCGGCATCCGTGCCGGTGGCGTTGTCGGCAGCGTCGACGGCGTCGCCTTCGGGATCGCCGGTATAGCTTGCGTCGATACTGTCTGCGCCTGCGGTGCCTTCGACGATGTCGTCGGGTGCGGGGACGCCCATTGCGGCGAGTGCGTCTTCATCCGACAGGTCGGCGGGGGCGATGCCGACGAGCACGATGCTGTCGCCGCTGGGCAGGCTGAGCAGGGCGTTGCCGAATCCGTCGTCCCCCACGGTAATGTCGCGGGTATTGAGCTGGTTGCCGTCGGTGTCGGTCGCGCCGGAGAGATCCAGTTGATCCTGTCCCGTGAAAGTCCCGTCGCCGTTGTCGACCGGGCCTTCGAAGCCGGTCACCGTGTCGGCGCCGTTGCCGTCGGAGACAACGACCGTGTCGGTGGCGGTGTCGCCCGCGCCCAGGTCGATGCTGTCATCGCCCGCGCCGCCCGTGACGGTGTCGGCCCCGGCACCCGCAAAAACCGTGTCGTTGCCGTCCCCGGCGGTCACCAAGTCATTCGCGCCGGTGGTTTCGGTCGTGGCGTAGAGTTCGACCGAGTCGAGTGACGCGCCCTCGGAATCGCTGGCCCCGGCGCCGCGGAATTCCAGCGTGCCGGTGCCGTCGCCCGCCCCGCCGACGAGGTTGTAGGTGTAGGTCTGCCATCCGCCATCGGGGAGATCGATGCTGTCGATCAGCTGTCCGTTCCAGTAGACGTCGATCGTGTTGTCCTGCGCCGTGCCGTCATCGGCGTTGGACAGATCGCCCGCGTCGAAACTGAGCTGGTAGATCCCGTCAGGCTGAAGGCCCGTGACGGTCTGGGAGATCACGAGTTGCTGGCCCGCGTCGCCTTCCATGTCGAGCCAGTTGGCGCCATCGGTGGCGGTGAGCCCGCCGCGCCCGTCACTGTGAAAATCGACGGAGCTGCCATTGGCGTCGGTCCAGCCGGGGACGGTGCCGCCGGCGCCCTGGAAGCCGAAACCCACGGGGGTCATGCCGGTGGTGTCTTCGAAGGAGCCGTTGACGATCAGGTTGGGGCCTGTGGGCACGAAGTCATCGGCCGAGATGCGGTCGTTGCCGGTGCCGCCCAGGATGGTGTCGGCGCCGTCACCGCCGAAGATGTGGTCGTCTCCGGCTTCGCCGTTCAGCCGATCATTGCCGGAGCCGCCGTCCAGCGTGTCGTTCCCGCCGGTGCCGAAGACGGTGTCGTTGCCGCCCTGGGCATGAACGCGGCTGCCAGTGCCTGTCGAGTTGATGCCGGGGGCATCGTCGACAAGGTCGTCGCCATCGCCCGCATGAACGGTATCGGCGCCGTCGCCATAGGTGATCGTGTCGTTGCCGGTGCCGGTCGTGAGGGTTTCGGAGCCCGCATCGCCGGTGACGGTGTGATCGCCGTCGCCGAAAGTCAGTGTTTCGAAATGGTCCAGCAGGGTGCTGCCGCCCAAGCTGGCGTCGGAGGCCCCGCCATAGCCCGCCTCGCCCACGGTGAAGGTCGAGGCGCCGTCGGTGAGGCTGATCCGGCCCGTCGCCTTGTCGATGTCGATGGCATAGGGTTCCGGCAGGGCGGAGAAATCCAGCGTGTTGCCGCCCGCGGATTCCGAGACCGCCGCCCAGAAGGCCGGGTCGTTCCAGTTGGCCGTGGTGACGGTGTAGGTGGTCATGGTGCGCGCCGCTGGCGCCGCGCACGCGGGCGCGATGCCTCACGCAAGGCCCCCGGACGGGGGCATCTGTTAACCCTGATCACCATTAATCCTACTCGATCCGCTTAGTCGTGGTCGGTTCGTTTGATGTCCGACGTTGGGAGCGACATTAGAATCCGGGCTTGGCCTGAATTCGGATGGAATGTGGCGAGAGTAAGATTTTTCCTTAAAATTAAGTGATTTATCACGCCGCCATTACAAGCGCGGCACGTGGTTCAACCAAGAGGCGCGCCTCATGCGCGCGCAGGCACAGCCGGGCGGTGTCACCATAGGCCGAGAGATCGCCCCGCAGGTGCGGAAAGGCGCGGAACATGTCCTCTCGGGAGGCATCCGAGAGCGCACCGACGCCCACATCCGCGGCAAGGAAGCTTTCGGTTGCGGCGCCCTCGGCATAGACGATTTCGTGCTGGTCGAGCATCATGTGGAAATAGGTGACAAGGCTGCGTTCGGCGATGCGCACATCTTGTCCGTCGACAAGGTGCTTGGCCGCCACCAGAACTTCGCTTTCGCCAAAGAGCAGCTGGCTGCGGTAGCCCGAGAACATCAGCCGGTGCTGCGGTGAGACCAGAAGCGGTCGGCGGGCGCCTTGCATGATGGTGGAGTTGACGGCGATGGGAGCGAACTTGCCGCGGCCCTCGACCGTGCGTTGACCCAGCCAGCGAATCGGCTGTGGGCCGTTGTCGCGCGTGATGACCAGGTCGCCGGGGCGGAGCGTCTCGATAGCGCGTTCGCCTTGGGGTGTCAGGATGCGTGTGCCGGGGGTGAAGCAGATGATGTTCTCGATTTCCGAGAAGTTTACCGTGGTGCCGTCGGCCAGCGAGAAATTGCCCGAAAGGCCGCCCGCGCCGTCATCGGTGTCGGTAAAGGTGATGTCGTCGAAGGTGACATCGGGCGTGAGTTGCAGCGTGTCGCCGTTCGTCTCGTTGCCTTCGCCGCCGACAATGGTGATGGTGCTGGACCCGGCCTCGCCCAGGTCGCCCAGCACGAAAAGGTCGTCGCCGTCACCGCCAAAGGCGCTGTCGCCTTCGGCCAGGTACATCTCGTCGTCGCCGAGGCCGCCATAAAGGCTGTCGGCGCCGGTGCCGCCGATCAGCGTGTCGTTTCCGCCGCCCCCGAAGATAGCGTCGTTGCCGGCGCCGCCGCTGAGGCTGTCGTCGCCGCCGGAAGCCGCGGCCGGTCCCATGACCTGGCTGCTGTCGGCAAGGGCCTCGGTGGTGCCGCTCGGGCTGGTGACCTGTCCCGAGATGACTTCGCCCCCGGCATTTTCCCAGTGTCGCACCTCGATGGTGTATATGCGCCCCGCCTCCAGTTCGACGGTGCCCGAACGGGTTGTCGCGCTCTGGTGGAAGTCGTTGTCCATGAAATCGGCCGTGCCGCCACCCTGGTTGGTGAAGGTCAGGGGGTCGCCGTTTTCATCCAGCAGCCGGATGGTCGAGCCGTCGTCCGAGGTTGTCGAGAACGTGTAGGTCCCGTCTTCGGACGCCAGGAACTGCGAGGTGTAGATCACGCCGAAGTCATTGGCGTCGCCGGTCGTGCCGCGGGCCTCGTGCACGAGGGTTGCCGAATTGAACCCATCCGATTGACCCGAGCCGACCAGCGTTCCCGACTCGATGTCGAAGGCCTGGCCGTTGGCATCGGAGAAGTCGTGGTTGTAGACCTGATAGTCCCATTGCCCTGCGGCCGGTGCGTCGTCGCCATAGATCAGGTCGTTGCCGTCGCCGCCTGTGACGGTATCGGAGCCGCCCTCTGCATGGATCGTGTCGTTGCCGGAGCCGCCGTCGATGCTGTCGTCGCCGGGGTCGCCCTCGCCGATCTGGTAGTCGGCGTCCACCCGGTTCGCGCCGATGGTCGCGTTGTCGCTGTCGACGCTGTTTAGCGTGATCGACTCGATCGGCTGGCTGGTCAGGATCGTGTTGTCGGCGTTGTTGCTCAGTTCGGGCAGCATGAAGACGTCGCCGGTGGTGGTCTGGATGACCACGGCGGTGAAATCCTGTGAAGACCCGTCGACGAAGGTGACGGTGGCGCTGTAGACCAGGCCGGAATCGATCTGGTAGCTTGTGCCGCCGATGACGATGTTCTCGGGTGTCTGGCCGTTGTCGTTGTCCTGCAGCGTGCCGTCGCTGTTGCTGTCGAAGGTCTGGGCGTCGAGGAACTGCTCGAAGAGCGGGTTGCCGGCGTCGCCGTAGGTCCCTTGAAGGGCGGTGGCGTTTTCGCTGGCGGTATTGGTCTCGGTCGGGTCCACATCGGGGGCGGAGCCGAGGCTGATGACGGTGAAGGTGCTGCCCGGCGTGTTGGTGCCGCCGATCGAGCTGGTCTCGCGCGGATCGCTGTCGCCATAAATCAGGTCGTTGCCGTCGCCGCCCAGGATCGTGTCGTTGCCGGACCCGCCATAGACGGTGTCGTCGGCGAGACCTGCCACGACGCTGTCGTTGCCCGCGCCGGCATGGATGAGGTCGGCGTTGAGGCCCGCGCCGGTGCCGTCGCCGCCGTCGGCCACGTCGCCCTGCGGGTCGCCCGTGTAGCTGCCGTCGATGGTGTCGTCGCCTTCGGTGCCGTCGACGATCTGGTCGGTATAGTCCTGCGCGTTGAAGGCGATATCGCCCGCGGCGGCGTTGGGGTTGCTGTCGTAAGCCTGCACCTGGTAGCTGCGGCCGGCCACCAGCGGCACCTCGGACAGGGTGTAGAGTCCGGCTGCGGCGCCGTTCTCGACGTCGAACTGGATGACCTGGAAGGTCTGGCCGGTAACGGTGTCGCGCAGGGTCCAGACAAGTTCGGCATCGACAGTGGTGTTGACGGAGGTGTCGTTGCCCAGCGTGACATCGGCCGTGGCGGTCTCTCCGCCGGCGCTGTCGTCGTCGAGCGTGAATTCCTGAATCCCCGTCTCGTTGTCGGTGATGACGGCAGTGCCGGCAGCGGTGCCGGGACCGCCCCAGGTGAAGGTGCTGCCGGTACCGGTCGGGATGTTGCCGGCCGGGTTGTAATCGTAGAAATTGACCTCGTACGTGGCCATGGTCTTCCTGCCTTCCTTTGTCAGTCCGCGGTCTGTGCCGCGTGACCCCCGGCGCGTCTTTTGCTGCTCTGTCGCCGGTTGTTTCCAGAATGGATACAGAGTGTCCGTGGCCGGAAAGCGGGGGGTTTTAGGCGAATTTTAGGTGAATTAAGGCAAGATCTGGACGTGGTGTTTCAGGCTCAAATGCCCAGTTCAGCCCTTTTTTTCCTGGTCAGCTTGGCGGTCACCAGGTCGTAGGACAGAGCAAGATGCTCTTTCAGGCTGTCATCCGAAAGGCCGGGATCATCGTGGACTTGCAGCCACTTCATCCCGCGCGAGGCAAGGTAGGGGGCCGGGCGGATACCCGGCTGATCCTGCAGGACCTCAAAGGCGATGTCGGTGGCCTTGAACGTGTAGGCGTCGCGGCCGTCGTTCCACCCGGCGATGGCAAAGACCTTGCCGCCGACCTTCCAGACGTCGGCGTTGCCCCATTGCACGACATGGGCGGTGGCCGGCAGCGACGCGCAGAAGGTCATGAACGCGTCGCGGGGTAGCATCAGACCTGGCCGCCGGCGATCTCGATGGTCTGGCCGTTCACGCTTTCGGAGCCCGGGCCGCAGAGCCAGGTGACGGCGGCGGCGACCTCTTCGGGCAGAATGAGGCGCTTGTGGCGGTTGGCGTCGACCATCATGGAGCGGGCGGTGTCGGCATCGACCCCGGCGCGGGTGCTGATGGCGTCGACGTTGCGGGTGACGATGTCGGTGTCGACATAGCCGGGGCAAACCGCGTTGAAGGTGAAGGGACTGCCCATGTAGTCCTCGCTGAGGGCGCGGACGAGGCCGATCAGGCCGTGTTTGGAGGCGGAGTAGGCGGCGGCGCCCTTGAGCCCCCTGAGGCCCGCGATGGAAGAGATCGCCACAACGCGGCCCCAGTCGGTGCCTTTCATCGAGGCCATGGCGCTGCGGATGGTCCAGAACGCGCCGTCGAGATTCGTGGACATTGTGCGGTGCCAGAAATCGGTGTCGGTTTTCGACAGGCTGCGGCCTTCGGCGATGCCGGCATTGGGCACGCAGACCTGGATGGGCCCGCGTTCGGCAACGGAGGCGGCAATGCCTTCGACCACGCTGGCCTCGTCGCGCACGTCCATGACCTGGGCGTGCAGGCCGTGGGAACTGGCGGCCTCTTCCAGAACCTCGGGGCGGCGGCCGGTGATGGTGACGTCTGCGCCGCTGCTTTGGAGCGCGCGGGCGATGGCGAGGCCAATGCCGGTGCCGCCGCCGGTGACAAGAGCGTGTTTTCCTGTAAGCGTCATGAGCGCAACTGTGCCGCAGGGCGCGCGGCTTGCCAAGAGCCGCGTTGGAAGGACTGGCAAGGCAAACTGGTATACTCTATACCAGTTGTCGGGCGATTCCGAAGAGGCAGCTGTGTGGCTATGATGCTGGGATGGATCTATGTACCTTGCGAGAAGGCGACCGGCGCACGGGGTGTATCCGGGCCGGCGGTGGTCGGTCTGGCGGGGTTCGCTCTCGGCGGGGACCGGCGCGGCTGGCTGCGACGAAAGTTTCGAATGAATTTTGCGCGATACTGTGAAAAGACACGATGGTGATTTGACAGGATGCGACAATCGCTACATTTCAAGCGGGTAAAAATTGTGTGATAAGCCGTGCCCGACCATTAGGGTTCAGAAAACGACAGGCCGAGAGGCCGCCACATGTGACCGTCAGAAAACGGGGGGAGTGAAAGTTGAAGATCGGAACACCAAAAGAGGTGATGGAGGGTGAGGCGCGCGTTGCCATGACGCCGGACTCGGCCCTGCAACTTCAGAAACTGGGCCATGAATGCGCCATCGAGACCGGAGCGGGAGAGCGCGCGGGTTTCACGGATGCGGATTACAAGGAGGCCGGTGTCGAGATTATCAAGTCGCCCGCAGCCTTGTGGAAAGCCTGTGACATCATCGCCAAGGTGCGCGTTCCCACGGATACCGAGGTCAAGCGCCTGACCAAGGGCCAGACCCTTATTTCCTTCTTCAACCCGGGCGGGAACGAAGAGCAGATGAAGATCGCCGCCGAGAAGGGCGCGACCGTCATCGCGATGGAATCAGTGCCGCGGATTTCCCGTGCGCAGAAGATGGATGCGCTGTCGTCCATGGCCAATATCGCCGGCTATCGCGCGGTGATCGAGGCCGGCAACAATTTCGGCCGCTTCTTCACCGGCCAGGTAACCGCCGCGGGCAAGGTGCCGCCGGCCAAGGTGCTGGTGGTCGGTGCCGGTGTGGCGGGGCTTGCCGCGATCGGCACCTCGACCAGCCTGGGCGCGATCACCTATGCGTTCGACGTGCGGCCCGAAGTGGCCGAGCAGATCGAATCGATGGGGGCGGAATTCGTGTTCCTCGATTTCGAGGAAGATCAAAAGGACGGATCGGAAACCGGCGGCTATGCCGCGCCGTCCAGCCCCGAGTTCCAGGAAAAGCAGCTGGAAAAATTCCGCGAGATGGCGCCCGACATGGACATCGTCATCACCACGGCCCTGATCCCCAACCGGCCCGCGCCGGTTCTGTGGACCAAGGACATGGTCGAGATGATGAAGAACGGTTCGGTCATCGTGGATTTGGCCGCCGAGCGCGGCGGCAACTGCGAGCTGACCCAGAAGGACGAGAAGATCGTCACCGACAACGGCGTGACCATCGTCGGTTACACCGACTTCCCCAGCCGGATGGCGACGCAGTCCTCGACTCTTTACGCCACCAACATCCGTCACATGATGACCGACCTGACGCCCGAGAAGGACGGCAAGGTCGTGCACGACATGGAAGACGACGTGATCCGGGGCGCCACTGTGACGCATGGCGGCGAGATCACCTATCCGCCGCCACCGCCCAAGGTGTCCGCCATCGCGGCGGCCCCGAAGAAGGAAAAGCCAAAGGAACTGACGCCGGAAGAGAAGAAGGCGCAGGAGGTGGCGGCCTTCAAGAAACAGACGATGAACCAGGTGGGCCTGCTGGGTGTCGGCGCGTTCCTGGTGCTGCTGGTCGGCACCGTGGCGCCGGCGAGCTTCATGCAGCACTTTATCGTCTTCGTGCTGTCGGTCTTTATCGGGTTCCAGGTGATCTGGGGCGTGGCGCACAGCCTGCACACGCCGCTGATGGCCGTGACGAACGCGATTTCGTCGATCATCATCCTGGGCGCGCTGATGCAGATCGGCTCGACCTCCTACCTCATCACGCTGCTGGCCGGGCTCGGCATCTTCATGGCGGCAATCAACATTTTCGGCGGCTTCCTGGTGACACGGCGCATGCTCGCCATGTTCCAGAAATCGTAAGGGGGTAAGGGACGATGGATTTCGGATTTACCATTGCGGCCTATGCGGTCGCGGCAGTTCTCTTCATCCTCAGCCTGGGCGGTCTGTCCGGGCAGGAAAGCGCGAAACGCGCGGTGTGGTACGGCATTGCCGGTATGGCGATTGCCGTTCTGGCGACGCTGATCGGCCCCGGGGCGGGGCTGTGGCTGGTGTCGCTGATCATGATCGCGGGCGGTGCCGTGGTGGGCTATCAGCTGGCCACCAAGGTGCAGATGACGCAGATGCCCGAATTGGTGGCAATCATGCACTCGCTCGTCGGCTTGGCCGCGGTCTTCGTGGGCTTCAACGCCGATATCGAGCTGGGGCGCGTGGCGGCGCAGTTTGCCGATGCGGGCCTGCCCTTCCCGCGGCCCGAGGAAGTGACGGCGGAAGGCGTGGCCTTTGCCAAGCAGTTCACCGGGTTCGCCGCGATCGTCGCCAAGAAGACGGCGGTGGAAGTGTCGATCCTGAAGGTCGAACTGGTGCTGGGCATCTGGATCGGTGCGGTGACTTTCACCGGGTCGGTGATTGCCTATGGCAAGCTGGCCGGCAAGGTCGACTCGGCGGCCACGAAGCTGCCGGGCGGGCATATCCTGAACGCGGCCGCCGCGGCGCTGTCGCTGGTGCTGGCGATCATGTACCTGAGCGGGTCGGGCAGCTGGACGCTTGTTGTGCTGACGCTGCTGGCGCTGTTTATCGGCTATCACCTGATCATGGGGATCGGCGGCGCGGACATGCCCGTGGTGGTCTCGATGCTGAACAGCTATTCCGGCTGGGCGGCGGCGGCTATCGGCTTCAGCCTTGGCAATGACCTCTTGATCGTCGTGGGCGCGCTTGTGGGCTCCTCGGGTGCGATCCTGAGCTACATCATGTGCAAGGCCATGAACCGGTCCTTTGTCAGCGTGATCCTGGGCGGTTTCGGCGGCGCGGGTGGTCCGGCGGCGGAAGTCGAGGGCGAACAGGTGCCGATCGATGCCGACGGCGTGGCCAACGCGCTGAACGAGGCCGACAGCGTGATCATCGTGCCGGGCTATGGCATGGCGGTGGCGCAGGCGCAGCAGGCGGTCAGCGAACTGACCAACAAGCTGCGGGCGCAGGGCAAGGAAGTGCGGTTCGCCATTCACCCCGTCGCGGGGCGTCTGCCGGGGCATATGAACGTGCTTCTGGCCGAGGCGAAGGTGCCATATGACATCGTGCTGGAGATGGAGGAGATCAACGACGATTTCCCCGACACCGACGTGGTGATCGTGATCGGCTCGAACGACATCGTGAACCCTGCCGCGCAGGATGACCCCAACAGCCCCATCGCCGGGATGCCGGTGCTGGAGGTCTGGAAGGCCAAGAACGTGTTCGTGTCCAAGCGCGGTCAGGGCACGGGGTATTCTGGCATCGAGAACCCGCTGTTCTACAAGGACAACACGCGGATGTTCTATGGCGACGCCAAGGATAGCGTGACGGCGTTGTTGTCGAAGATCGGGTAATCGCCGTTCGTTTGGAATTGGAGAGGGCCCGCCGGTTGGCGGGCCTTTTTCGTTGGGCCCGAGGCAGAGGTCCCGGATCAGGTCCGGGACGAGGGATGTATTGTCGCGGTGGGTTTGAGGCGCGTGGGTTTTCATCCACCCTACGAGGGTCGCTTGATTTCCCGCGTCGGGATGGATGATGATGCAGGTGCCATTGCAGATGGCTAAATTTGCGCCAGTATACCGTTGCATTCCGCTAAGTCATTGAAAGCGCATTTAAAACTATTTTCATCCCTGGGCCGTATCGCTAATGTCCCCGGAAACGACAGGACGCGAGAGCCATGCCGCCAATTGAAGATCATCCGCTGCGATTCGAGCTGTCCAACGAACTGCACGCGCGGCCGTTTCCCAATCTGAGCGCGCCGGCGACCGGCGTGTTCCTGGCGATCAAGCGGGTCGAGGGGGCGGCGGCGCGGGACAGGGGCGATGACCTAGCGCATCTGACGGCGCTGCTGGACCGCTATGGCGCGGCGCATCCCAAGCCGGGTGCCTCGCATTATTCGGGCGATATCGGCAAGCACCATCTGAAGTGGGAGCGGCATACCGAGTTCGTCACCTATACCGCGTTCCGCGACGGGGTCAGCGACAGGCCCTTCGATCCGGCGGATTTCGAGGTGTTTCCCGCCGATTGGTTGAGCGGGGCGCCGGGGCACCGGATGACCTCGGCCATGGTACGGATCGAGACGCAGAAGGACGAAGATACGGTGCGCCAAAACATCCACGACTGGTTCGTGGCCGACAGCGTGGCCGTGGCGCGGGTCTTGGATGACAGTGCGATCATCGCGGGGGATTTCCGGATCGACCCGGCGGGGCATCTGCGGTTCATGGTCAATGCCTCGGCCGATATCGGCACGCGGCGGATGGGGCGCGTGGTGCAGCGTTTGTTCGAGATCGAGACCTACAAGACCATGTCGATGCTGGGCTTTGCCCGGGTGGGCGAGATGCGGCCCGACATGGGCGCGCTGGAAGAGCGGCTGACGCATCTGATCAGCAACATGCCGGGCGGGTCGGTGGCCGCGGAGGACACGCTGGACGACCTGCTGGAGATCTCGGCCAAGCTGGAGGGGATGGTGGCGCGGTCGTCCTATCGCTTTGGCGCGACCTCGGCCTATGAGCAGATCGTGAAGCAGCGCATCACCGTGCTGCGCGAGGAGCGGTTCAACGGTCGGCAGACCTTTGGCGAGTTCATGATGCGGCGCTATGATCCGGCCATGCGCACGGTTCTGTCTACCAAGGAAAGGCTGGACGCGATGTCGGACCGGGCGATGCGGGCGGGCGAACTGCTGCGGACGCGGGTGGACGTGGAGCGCAGCGCACAGAACCAGGACCTGCTGGAGAGCATGAACCGCCGGGCAGACATGCAGTTGCGCTTGCAGCGCACGGTCGAGGGGCTGTCGGTGGTGGCGATCAGTTACTACGCGGTGTCGCTGGCGGGGTACGTGCTCTACCCGCTGACCGAGCCGACGGGGCTGTCGAAGGAGATGCTGACGGCGATCGTGGCGCTGCCGGTGGTGGCGGCGGTGTGGTGGATGATCAAGCGGGTGCGCGAGAAGTTGGACTAGCGCCGTGGGTCTTGCCAACCCGACGCGGTGTCGCGGGGCGAAGCCAAAGCGGCGTCGGTGGGACGACGGAGGTCGGCGAAGCTGACAGGAGTGGCGAAGGGGCACAGGGGCTGCCGAATCGAAAGGGGCACGTGATGTTTCAGGCTTTTGCGGGGATCTGGGCGCTGCTGATCGGGATCGTGCTGATCATGCTGGGCAACGGCATGCATTTCACGCTGATCGGTCTGCGCGGGGATATCGAGGGGTTTTCCTCGGGCGAGCTGGCGGTCGTGACATCGGGCTATTTCGTGGGGTTCCTGCTGGGGGCACGCTATGCGCCGCGCCTGATCCGCCGGGTCGGGCATGTGCGGGTGTTCGCGGCACTGGGCAGCTTCATGTCGGCCGGACTGATTGCCTTTCCGCTGCTGGCCGAGCCGTGGGCGTGGACGCTCTTGCGCGTATTGATCGGGTTCGCCATGTCGGGGATCTATGTCACCGCGGAAAGCTGGCTGAACAACGCGGCCACGAACGAGACGCGCGGCAAGATCCTGTCGGCCTACATGATCGCGCAGACGCTGGGCATCATCGGGGCGCAGGGGCTGCTGAACCTGGGCGAGACGGCGGGGGCGTCGCTGTTCATCGGGGCGTCGATCCTGGTGTCGGTGTCCTTTGCGCCGATCCTTCTATCCGTCACGCCGGTACCGGCGGCGGAGGTGATCCGCGCGATGCCGTTGCGCGAGTTGTTCACGGGTTCGCCACTGGGCACGGTGGGGATTTTCCTGCTGGGCAGTCTGTATGCCACGCAATCGGGGATGGGCGCGGTCTATGGCGCGCAGATCGGGATGGGCAAGGGCGAGATCGCGCTGTTCATCGCGATGCTGTTCGGCGGCGCGCTGGTGCTGCAATACCCTATCGGCTGGCTGTCGGACCGAATCGACCGGCGCAAGGTGATCTTCGGCGCGGCGGCACTGGGGGCCGCGTTCTGCCTGCTGGGGTGGGCCATGGGCGGCACGTACTGGCCGTTGATGGCGGCGGCGTTCCTGACCGGGGGCGTGACGACGCCGCTGTATTCGCTGCTGCTGGCCTATACGAACGATTTCCTGCCGGTCGAGGACATGGCGGCGGCCTCGGGCGGGCTGGTTCTGACCTTCGGGATCGGGGCCATCCTTGGCCCGTTGGCGGCGGGCTGGGTGATGGACGTGGCGGGGCCGTCCGCGTTCTGGCTGGTGCTGGCGGCGGCGTTCGCGGCGATTGCGGTCTATGCCGCATACCGGATGACGAAGCGGGCGGCGACGCCGGTGGAGGAGACCGAGAGTTACCTGGGCGTGCTGCCGGCCTCGTCGGCCTTCGTGGTCGAGGCGGCGGGCGCGTGGTCGGCCGAGCAGGGTGAGGACGACGACAAGGACAATTGAGGTGCGCGCCGAGGTGGGGTGAAACCCCACCCTACGTCGGCATTTGAGGTCCCGGATCAAGTCCGGGACGGCGCAGGGAGTGGCCTCGGCCCGGTCAGAACGCTTCGGGTTTGGCCTCGCGCGCCATGTGGTCGAGCACCGCGTTGACGAAGCTGCCTTCCTTGCCCTCGGGATAGAAGCTGCGGGCGACATCGACGAATTCGTTGATGACGACCTTGACCGGCGCTTCGCCTTCGAGGAATTCCGCCCCCGCGGCGCGGAACACCGCCCGCAGGGTGGGGTCGATGCGCGCGATGGGCCACTTGGCCACCAATGCGCGGTCGGTCATCTGGTCGATCTTGGATTGCCAGTTCACGGCTTGCTCGACCAGCTTGCGGAAGAGGTCGATATCGCCGTCGGCCATTTCGATGCCTTCCTCGAATTCCTGTCCAAAGCGGAAATCGAGGAATTCGCGGATGATCGTCTCGTAGGACTGGCTGGAATGCTCCATCTGAAAGAGCGCCTGCACGGCGTAGAGCCGCGCGGCGGAGCGCATCTTGCGTTTCTGGTTGCCGGATAGTTCGGTCATGCGGTGGGGTTGTCCTTGAGCTCGCCTGCGAGCTTGTATTCCTCGGCGTCGGGCATGAAGCCGACGCCCTTGCGGGTGCCCCACTTGCGGGTGAGGGCGATAAGGTGCAGGGCGGCGGCGGCGGCGCCTGCGCCCTTGTTCATCTGCTCGGGATCGGCGCGTTCCACGGCCTGATCGCGGTTTTCGACCGTAAGGATGCCGTTGCCGATGCAAAGACCCTGCAGGCCAAGCAGGGTGATGCCGCGGCTGGAATCGTTGCAGACCGTCTCGTAGTGGGTGGTGGCGCCGCGGATGACGCAGCCAAGCGCCACGTAGCCGTCGAAGTTCGACAGGCGCTCGGCGATGCCGATGGAGGTGGGGATTTCCAGGGCGCCGGGGACCTCGATGAGGTCGAAAGTTGCGCCCGAGGCTTCGATCTCGGCGCGGGCGCCTTCGATCATCATGTCGGCGATGTCACGGTAGAAGGGGGCCACGACGATCAGCAGTTTTACCGGCTTGTCGAACGTGGCGCGGGGCAGGGTGTATTCGGTTCCGGCCATGGCGTTATCCTTCGCTGAGGGGGTGCGTGCCGACGATGCTGATGCCGTAGGCGTCGAGCCCGAGGTAGCGCGTCTTCGGGCTGTCGGTCACGAGGATCAGTTCGTGCAGGCCCATGGTGGACATGATCTGAGCACCGAGACCGGTCTGCTTGATGGTGCGCGGCGTGTCGTCCTCTTCCATTTCCGAGGCGAGGCTGGGCCGGGGCTGGCGGAAGAGGAAGACGGCACCGCGGCCTTCGCGGGCAATGATGTTCATGGCGCGGGGCAGTTTGCCGGTGGGACCTTCGGATTTGGCGTCAAGGCCGATGCCCAGCACGTCCTCGAGCGCGTTGAGCGCGTGGGTGCGGGCCAGCACGGGCTTGCCGTCCGTAATGTCGCCCTTGGACAGAACAACATGCTCGGTATCGGTGATCTGGTCGGCAAAGATGCGCATGTCCCATTCGCCGCCATGGGACGAGTTGACGGTCTCGCGCCGGACCTCGCGCACGAGGTTGTCGTGCTTGTGGCGATAGGCGATGAGGTCGGAAATGGTGCCGATCTTCATGCCGTGCGTCTTGGCGAACTCCACGAGGTCGGGCAGGCGGGCCATGGTGCCGTCGTCCTTCATGATCTCGCAGATCACGCCGGAGGGGTTGAGGCCGGCGAGCCGGGAAATGTCGACGGCGGCCTCGGTATGGCCGGCGCGCACGAGCACGCCGCCGTTGCGGGCGCGCAGGGGAAAGACATGGCCCGGCGTGGCGATATGGGCCTGGGTGTTCTGCTCGTTGATCGCGGTCGAGATGGTCAGCGCGCGGTCGGCCGCCGAGATGCCGGTGCTGACGCCCTCGCGCGCCTCGATGCTGACGGTGAAGGCGGTTTCGTGCCGCGACGAGTTGTTCACGGCCATCATCGGCAGGCCAAGGCGGTCGATGCGCTCGGAGGTCATGGGCAGGCAGATGAGACCCTTGCCGTGGGTGGCCATGAAGTTGATGACTTCGGGCGTGGCGAATTCGGCGGGGATCACCAGGTCGCCTTCGTTCTCGCGGTCCTCGTGGTCGACGAGGATGAACATGCGGCCCGCGCGCGCCTCGGCGATAATCTCTTTGGTGGGGGAGATCGCGGAGCGCAGTTCGGCCTCGACGGGCCCGGGTTTTTCGAAGGCTTGGGTTTCGGACATCTGGCGCCTCTGGGGTTACAGGCCCGCCAGATAGCGCAGGGGTGTGCGGAAGGCCAGAGGGGATGTCGGGTTATGGTGTCTGGCTGACGCGTTCGGGCGCATGTGACGGACGAGATGTCGCGGCGGAATGGCAACGATCAACCGGTGATGCCGGGGCTTTCCCTTGAGGATGGGGGCCAATGTGCTACTATTAAAGGTGAAGCGCAAAGGAGTCGTCCAATGCCCAAGCTCATCCGCATGTATATCGTGAACGTCGCCATCGGCTTCGGCCTCGCGGCGGTGTTCGTGGGGATGTTGCTGTGGTTCGATATCGCGAACCTGTGGCATCTGGTCAGCCATTCCGACAAGGGTTGGCTTGCGGTTCTGCTGCTGTGGGTGTCGAACGGGATTGTCTTTGCGGGCGTACAGTTCGGCATCGCGGTGATGCGGATGAAGGATGACGACGATGATGACGGCCCCGGTGGCGGGTTGCGCCAGCATGTCATGCGGCAGGATCATGCGACCATCCCTGTGCGCGCGGGCCAAGGCGAGCGTCCGTTCTGGAGCAAGCGGTAGAAAGCGTATCCGGTTTGAAAGGCTGAGAGGCGCACGGCGGGTTGCGTTGGGTGCCGCATAGACGTTGCGGCGCGTGGGTTTTCGCCCACCCTACGTGGCGGCAAAAGGTGTGACGGGCCCGCACGCAACCGTTTGGTTATCTCATTCCCGAGGACCTGTATATACAGGTGGGCGCCGGGTAACCGGACCAGGGCCCGGACAGAGCCAGCTCCCTCGGAATTGCTTAAGGCCACCGGAATGCAACCGTTCACGAGAAGGGCAGCACCCGTCACCAGACTGAGGTAAGGCGTCGGGGGCGGTGCGGCAAGGGGCTATTCCGAAGCATCCGAAATAAATCCGTAGTCGCGCAGCTGCTTGGGCAGGAGCACGTAGATCTCGTCGGGCGGGGTGGCGAGCGCGTGGGTCATGACCATCGGATCAATTCCCATCTCGTCGAGATAGAGCATGACCTCGCCCTGGCCGGCCTGGATATCCTCGACGGCGAAGGAGGCGGGCAGGATTGTGCTTTCGCCGAAATAGTGCTGGTGGACGCCGACCTGCGCCGCGTCGTCGATATCGCGGGTGGCCCCACCGACCAGCATGTAGGGGCAGGCGGAGAAGCAGTATTCGCCGGAGAGCATTTGTGTCGTGAGGCCGGTTTCGCGGAAATGGCGCCCGAGGGCCAGCGCCTCGGTCACGGTGCCGCCGGGGGATTGCAGGATCAGGGCTTCGGGCGTGGGTGTGCTTTCCTCCAGCCGCTTCATGATGCGGTCCGCGTCGCCGGGCGCGATGCCGCCTTCGAGGCGGTAGGTGGTGCCGTCTTCCTGTGTGAGCACAAGCCGTTCGGGCAACTCGCCCGGGTCGCGCGCGGGGCGCGTGGCGGGGCGGTCACGGTCGGGGCGGAAGAGGCGGCGCTGGTCACCGGGGCGCACGGGTTCGGTCAGCCGGGGGGCGTCGGGAGCCATGCCCGGCAGCCGGAAACCCGACGCGCTGACATCGCCCAGCACCAGCATGGCGCCGATGCCGATCTGAAAGATCAGCGCGCCGGTGAGGATGCGGGCCACGGGCGGGCCGTGTTTGGATTTGGGCTTTTCGGTCGGGCCGTTCCCGGTGTCGTCGTCGCTCATGGCGTGGTTCCGGTGATGCGCTTGACCTTGTTGCGGTCCTCGCGCGTG
This sequence comes from Roseovarius confluentis, assembly GCF_002917925.1. Classification (GTDB taxonomy): domain Bacteria; phylum Pseudomonadota; class Alphaproteobacteria; order Rhodobacterales; family Rhodobacteraceae; genus Roseovarius; species Roseovarius confluentis. Next base: position 583,427 of record NZ_PPFE01000002.1, read on the forward strand.
TCATCCTCGCCGGGTTTGCGCGGGGCGGGCGTGTCCTCGATTTCATGCGCCACGGCGATGGCAGCGCGCAGTTCGGCCACGGTCATGGAGTCCTCGATATCGGTGCCGTCGCGCATCGAACGGATCATGCCGTGGGTGATCGACAGGATCAGCACCAGGACGGCGGGCAGAAGGTCGATGGCGATGGCCCCGGCCCAGGAAGGCACGAAGTTGCGGGCATAGAGGATGACCGCGTCGGCCGACGATATGGGCGTGTATGTGACCTCTGCCGCGGGTTCGAGTGCGGCCACCTCCTGGGCGGCGTTTTCCAGGGTGGCGGCGCGCTGGCCGAGGACTTCGAGAACGGAGGTGATGGTGGCAGCCTGGTCGCCGCGCCCGGCCTCGGTGCGGCTGTCGAGCTCTGGCAGAACGACGGAGGCCGAGAGATCCTGTGCGGCGCGCTCCACCAGTGGCGCGACGGTAAGCTGGCGCATCTGGGTGATGAGGCCCTGCAGGCGCACGGCGGCCTCGGAAAACTCGACCGAGCGGGCCTCGACGGGCCCGGGCTCGACCGTCAGAGCGCGCATGCGGCTGAGAATGGTATTGCCCTCGGCGAAGGCGGTATCGACGAGCGGTGTCTGTTCGGCGATCTGTTCCTCGAGCGCGGCCAGTTCGGCGGATTTCTGGCGCAGCACGCGAAAGACGGCGCCACGGCCGGCGAGACCCGAGAGGTTGCCGGTGGCTTCCTGTTCGCTGAGATCCTCGAAGGATTGGCGGACGCGGGCGACGTCGCGGCCCAGGGCCTGTCCGGTGAGGGCAATCTCGTGGGCGCGTTCCAGGCTTTGCTGGTAGTCCTGCACGGTCTCTGCCAGGTGCTGTTCGACGGCAGCCGAGCCCGCCAGCGCGGCGGCGTTGAGCCAGCTGGACATGGCGATGATGGCGACCGAACCGAGGCCCATTGCGCCCAAGAGCCCAACGCGGGCGCGGGCGGAGGTGACAGCAGGGAAGAGGCGCAGAAGGTAGGACCAGAAGACGAAGATGCCGACCGAAACGGCGACGGAATAGGCCAGCGCCGCGAAGGTGGACATGGCGCCGGTGTCGTCCAGCAGGGAGGAGACGCCGAGATAGGTGTAGATGCCCGAAGCCACGGCCAAAACGCCGAGGGCGGTGCCCGAGAAGGTCTCCAGCCAGTCGATATGACCTTCGAGATCGCGGGCATAGCGGGCGCCGCGGGTGCGGGAGGAGTCTGTTTTCGGATCGGGCATGGCGCACCTTTTTGCAGCGAAAGAGGGGCGCGAACGTGCCAGACCCCGGGGACATCACTATGAAATGGTTAATCAATCACACAAGACAAGCCTGCGTGATAAGCAATTCCCGTGCAGGGGGTTGTCAATGTTCACGTATTGTTCATAAATTGGCGTCATGCAGGACCATGTCAGCGAGATAATTGCGATGCAGCCCGGCCAGCTTTTGGCGCGGGGCGTGTGTCGGCATCTGCTGGGCTACGATTTCGCAACGGTGGAGGAATTTTCGCCCGAGCGGGGCAAGCGCGTGGACGTGATGGCGCTTGGACCCAAGGGCGAGATCTGGGTGGTGGAGTGCAAGTCGAGCCGTGCGGATTTCACGTCGGATCTCAAGTGGGATGGCTATCTTGAATGGTGCGACCGGTATTTCTGGGCGGTGGACGAGGCGTTTCCGACCGATCTGTTGCCCGAGGGCACGGGACTGATCATCGCGGATGCTTATGACGCGCAGATCATCCGGATGGCGCCGGAGCACAAGCTGGCCGGCGCGCGGCGCACGGCGCTGACGCGACGCTTCGCGCGGCAGGCGGCGCTGCGGTTGCAGGGCGCGCGCGACCCGGGGCTTTGAAGGGGCCGTTTTCTTGCAAAGAAAACGGAATAGAAAATGGGTATTTTCTATTCCAAAATTTTCGCAAATTTTGGGTGCGCGCGGCTAGCGTTTCGCTTCGGCGGCCTTGGCGGCGGCGAGGATTTCCTCGGCGATTTCGCGGGCCTCGTCGGGCTCGAAATCCATCGGGATTTCGGTGGGGCCTGTCATGATGAACAGGCGGACCATGCCCTGGTCGGTGGGGCCGATTTGAAGATTCGCCTCGATGTCGCGTTCGTCGTTGATGCCCATGGCGGCCTCCTATAGCGATTCCGGGTCAGTCTGAAAAATGCATCGCTATTTTGCGTTCGCAGAGACAGCGAAATGCGATTCAGTGTTTCCCGGAAACGCTTGAATATTCGCGATGGCCTAGCGCCTTGGCCGCGCGAAGGCAAGCGGGTTGGAATGGGCGAGATCGTGTCGAAGAGGCTTGCAATCGCGGGCCGGGAAAGTTAAATCCGTGCCGCGTGCCGCCTTAGCTCAGTTGGTTAGAGCGCCTGATTGTGGATCAGGAGGTCCCCCGTTCGAGCCGGGGAGGTGGTACCATCTCCCTTTTTCGGACTGGTAATACCCGCGCGGCTAGTCCGTCGTGACCTCGATGGTCTGGCGCAACTCGCCCGTGGTCTCGTCGAAAATCAGGATCGTGTCGGCTTCGGTCACAACGGCGTACCAGCCATTGGCGCGGGTGAAGGCGGTGGGCGTCGTGCCGTCGGGCAGAGTGATCACCTTGGGCAGGGCCGGGTCGGAGGCACCGGAGAACTTGGTGACAAAGAGCGCGACGATCACTAGAAACCCGAGAATCATCACGCCCGTCAGGACGGTCACGAGGGTGCGCAGGTAGCGCACCATTTTGGGGTCCAGCGACGGCGGCTGAGGAGTGTCGTTCATGGGCGCAGCCCCCTTGCAAACCAGTGTCACCGTGCGGATCGGGGCCGATCCGCCGCCGCGCCTTGATAAGGCGTTGGCGCGCGATGTGCCAGAGGCAGCGTCGCTGTCGCGTACGCGGCTGGCAAGGCTGATCGCCGAGGGCGCGGTGCGGGTGGGCGGTGCGGTTGTGGCGGACCCCAAGGCGAAGGTGGCCGAGGGAGATATCGTCGAGATCAGCGTGCCCGTCGCGGTTGAGGTGGACGTCGTGGCGCAGGAGATCGCGCTGGACGTGGTGTTCGAGGATGACGATTTGATCGTGATCAACAAACCTGCGGGGATGGTGGTGCATCCGGCGCCGGGCAGCCCGGACGGAACGCTGGTGAACGCGCTGTTGCACCATTTCGGCGGCACGCTGTCGGGCGTGGGGGGCGAGAAACGGCCCGGCATCGTGCACCGGATCGACAAGGACACGAGCGGCCTGCTGGTGGTGGCGAAGTCCGATCGGGCGCATCACGGTCTGGCCGCGCAATTCGAGGCGCATAGCGTGGAACGCAAGTACCTGGCGGTGGTCCACGGGGTGCCGGATGCCGCCGATCCGCGGCTGCGCGGCGTGCGCGGGGCCAGTTTCGAGTCGGGCAACATCCTGAAACTGACGACGCAGCTGGCGCGGCACAAGACCGACCGGCAACGGCAGGCGGTGTTGTTCGAGGGTGGGCGGCACGCGGTGACGCGGGCGCGCGTTGTCACCCCGTTCGGCGCTCCGCCGCAGGTGGCGCTGATCGAGTGCTGGCTGGAGACGGGGCGTACGCACCAGATCCGGGTGCATATGGCGCATGCGGGGCATGGTCTGATCGGCGACCCGGTATATGGCGGCCGGCGCAAGCTGAACGCGCGGGCGCTGTCGCCGGGCGCGCTGGAAGCCGCGCAGGTGTTCCCGCGACAGGCGTTGCATGCGGCGCTGCTGGGGTTCGAGCATCCGGGTACGGGGGAGATGCTGCGCTTTGAAGCGGCGCTGCCGGGGGACATGGCCAACCTGCTCCAGGAACTGGGCGCGCCGGCCTGACGTTAATATGACAGCACAGCACGTGTGCGTGAGCAAACGTCACATCACTGGAAAACCGGGCCGGTTTGATTCATACATAATTAAACCATTCGGTTCACCTGTCTTGAATCCGGGCTGATGGCTGCCCATATGGATGTTAAGACGATAAACATTGGAGGGTCACAGGGTTGAGCAATTATGCAAATCTTCCTGCGCCATCGCCCGAAGCCGGGCTGAACCGGTATTTGCAGGAAATCCGGAAATTTCCGCTTTTGGAGCCGGAAGAGGAATACATGCTGGCCAAGCGCTGGGTCGAGGAACAGGACACCGATGCCGCGCACCAGATGGTCACCAGCCACCTGCGCCTGGCGGCGAAGATCGCCATGGGCTATCGTGGCTACGGCCTGCCGCAAGCCGAGGTGATCTCGGAGGCGAATGTGGGCCTGATGCAGGCGGTCAAGCGCTTTGACCCCGAGAAAGGCTTTCGCCTGGCCACATATGCGATGTGGTGGATCCGGGCCAGCATCCAGGAGTACATCCTGCGCAGCTGGTCGATGGTCAAGCTGGGCACGACAAGCGGGCAGAAGAAGCTGTTCTTCAACCTGCGCAAGGCCAAGGCCCGGATCGGTGCGCTGGAGGACGGAGACCTGCATCCCGACAAGGTGAAGCAGATCGCGACCGACCTGGGTGTGACCGAGGACGAGGTGATCAGCATGAACCGCCGGATGTCCGGGGGCGACGCGTCGCTGAACGCCACCGTCGGTACCGAGGGCGAAGGCACGATGCAGTGGCAGGACTGGCTGGAGGACGAGGATGCCGACCAGGCCGGTGACTACGAGAAGCGCGACGAACTGGAGGCGCGGCGCGAACTGCTGGCAGAGGCGATGGACGTGCTGAACGACCGCGAGAAGGATATCCTGACGCAACGGCGGCTGAACGAGAAGGCCGTGACGCTGGAGGATCTGAGCGGGCAGTACGATGTCAGCCGCGAGCGGATCCGCCAGATCGAGGTGCGGGCGTTCGAGAAACTGCAGAAGCGCATGCGCAGCCTTGCCGCCGAGAAAGGGATGATGGCCACGGCCTGATTTTGCGACACATCGGTACGGTCACGAAAATTGGCCCCTTCCGCATGGCGGAGGGGGCCTTATTGTTTCCGGTGAGTCGGAAACGAAAGGGGACGTCCGTTGCGTACGCTGTCGATACTTTGTGTGACCGTGCTGGCCGCCTGTGCGCCGCGCCCTGCCGCGGAATACGCACCGACGGTGCCCGAGGCGCATCTCCAGACGCTCTATGTGGCCACGCAAAAGGCGCTGGACCATACCGGGTGGACCTTTGGCGCGAAACGCACGGGCCAGATGCGCTATTTCCGGGCCGATATCTCGATCCCGCCGACGCATCGGCCGGGCCATGTGGAATGGCCCGAGGGACCGCCGGATGCTGCGACGGATTTCGTGGTGGCGGCGACGGATGTCTACCCGTCCGGCGCGGCCTTTGTCGGGGATGTGAAGGCAGCGCGCCCGGGGCGGGAAACCCAGGTTTTCGTGCATGGCTACAACGTGACGCTTTCCGATGGTCTGTACCGGCTGGCGCAGATGCGCGAGGATTTCGAGGTGGCCGAGCCGTCGGTGCTGTTCGCCTGGGCCTCGGCCGGGGACCCGCGGGGGTATGTCTATGACCGTGACAGCGTGCTTTATGCCCGGGACGACCTGGAAGACCTGCTGGCCCGGCTGACCAGCGGGCCGGGGGACCGGGTGACATTGCTGGCGCATTCCATGGGCGCGCACCTGGTGATGGAGGTGATGCGGCAGGCGGCGCTGAAGGGGGACCGGCGTCTGCTGGACCGGATCAGCGGCGTGGTGCTGATGTCGCCGGATATCGACCCGGATATCTTTCGCAGGCAGGCAGAGGCGATCGGGGAGTTGCCACAGCCGTTCCTGATTTTCGTGACGCAGCAGGACCGGGCGCTGAGCCTTGCCAGCCTGATAACCGGGCGCAAGAAGCGGCTGGGCGTGATCGACGGGCCGGAGGCGGTGGCGGGCCTGCCGGTCAAGGTGATCGACTTTACCGCGCTGGCGGATGGCGAGGGGCTGGACCACGCGGTGGCGATCACCTCGCCTTCGGCGATTTCGGTGCTGAACGGGATGCTGGAGCAGGCATCCTTGGGCCGGGCCTCATTCGAGGACTACATGGTGCTGACCGCGCAACCGTGACACGGAGCCTGCGGCATCCTATATTTGCCGTTCAGGAGGATTTTAACCATGGCCGGTGGATGGGCGCGCGACGGCGCGGTGAGTGAACAGATCGAAGCCTCGATCGAGGATGAGTTGGCGCGGATGAAGGCCGCGAAACGCCCCGTGGGCGAGAGCCTGACGCATTGTGCCGAATGCGAGGAAGAGATCCCGCAGGCGCGGCGCGAGGCGTTGCCGGGCGTGAAGCTGTGCATCGATTGTAGCCAGGAGCGCGACGGCGCGCAGCAGGCGCGGGGCGGGATCAATCGGCGCGGCTCGAAAGACAGTCAGCTCAAGTAGTCGGGTGTTGCTGGGGGCTCTGCCCCCCACGGCGAAACCGCGTTTCACCGCTCCCCCCGGGATATTTTTGGCCAGAAGAAGAGGTGCGCTCAGCGCCTTGGTGCGCGGCCGGTGAGGCGGCGCCAGAGAGGGGTCACGTCGAGCGCGGCCACGGCGACGCCGAGGGGGATCATCCAGAAGCCCAGCACCGGCAGGAAGCCGAAGATCCCGCCGATGATGAGCAGGATGCCCAGCACCAGCCGCAGCCCCGGGGGCACGCGCGACCGGATGCGCACGAGGGCGCGTTTCAGGCGGTTGCGCAGGCTGTGGGGGCCGCGGGGACGGGGCAGGGTCTAGTCCTCCATCGCCTCCAGCTGGTCGATGAAGCCGGAGATCATCGACAGGCCCTTGTCCCAGAAGGCGGGGTCCGAGGCGTCGAGGCCGAAGGGGGCCAGAAGCTCCTTGTGGTGCATCGAGCCGCCCGCCTTGAGCATGTCGAAATACTTGTCCTGGAAGCCGTCGGGGTTTTCCTCGTAGACCGCGTAGAGCGCATTCACCAGACCGTCGCCGAAGGCGTAGGCATAGACGTAGAAGGGCGAGTGGACGAAGTGGGGGATATAGGCCCAGAAGGTTTCGTAGCCCTCCATGAAGTCGAAGGCGGGGCCGAGAGATTCGCCCTGCACGGACATCCAGAGGGCGCCGATGTCCTCGGACGTCAGCTCGCCGCCGCGGCGGGCATCGTGCAGTTTGCATTCGAAATCGTAGAAGGCGATCTGGCGGACAACCGTGTTGATCATGTCCTCGACCTTGCCGGCGAGCAGGACCTTGCGTTCGGCGTTGTCCTTGGCCGCATCCAGCAGTTTGCGGAAGGTCAGCATCTCGCCGAAGACCGAGGCGGTTTCGGCAAGGGTGAGGGGGGTGGAGGAGAGAAGTTCGCCCTGTTCGGCGGCCAGTACCTGGTGCACGCCGTGACCGAGTTCATGCGCGAGGGTCATGACGTCGCGCGGTTTGCCGAGGTAGTTCAGCATGACGTAGGGGTGCACGTCCGTAACGGTGGGGTGGGCAAAGGCGCCGGGGGCCTTGCCGGGCTTGACGGCGGCGTCGATCCAGCCCTTGTCGAAGAAGGGCTCGGCCAGGTCGCCCATGCGCGGGTCGAAATCGGAATAGGCGTCCATCACCATGCCGCGGGCGGTCGGCCAGTCGATCTTGCGCGGCGCTTCCATCGGCAGGGGGGCGTTGCGGTCCCAGACCTGCATCCGGTCGAGGCCGAGCCATTTGCGTTTCAATTCGTAGTAGCGGTGGCTGAGCTTGGGGTAGGCGTCGACCACGGCGTTGCGCAGGGCCTCGACCACCTCGGCCTCGACATCGTTGCTGAGGTGACGCGAGGTCTGGGCGGTGGGCATGCCGCGCCAGCGGTCGATGACCTCTTTCTCCTTGGCGGTGGTGTTGTGGACACGGGCGAAGGTGCGGATGTTGGCCTGGAAGGTGCGGGCAAGCTCGCGCGCAGCGGATTCGCGTTTTTCGCGGTCCTGTTCGGTGAGCAAGTTGAGGGTGGACTCAATGCCCAGTTCCTCGCCATCGACGTCGAACGTGAGGCCCGCGATGGTTTCATCGAAGAGCCGTTCCCAGGCGTCACCCACGACGCCGAGGTCGTGCAGGAATTTCTCCAGCTCGTCGGAAAGCTGGTAGGGTTTCATCGCCTGGATGCGGCGGATGACGGGGGCGTAGCGGGCGAGATCGGCGTTCTCGGCATACATCGCTTTGAGCATGTCGGCGTCGAGCCGGTTTAGCTCGAGCGTGAAGAACACCAGCGGCGTGGTGTAATTGGTGATCTTCTCCTGGCAGTCGGAGAGGAACTTGGCCCGCTCGCCATCGGTGGTCTGCTGGTAATAGCGCAGGCCGGAGAAGGACATGATGCGACCGGCGATGGAAGAGATCTTTTCGTTGCGTTGGATGCATTCGAGGAGGCCTGCAGCGTCGAGATCGGCCAGCTTGCCTTCGTAATCGGCAGCGAAGTCGGCGCAGGCCTGTTCCAGCCAGTCGAGATCACGCTTGAGTTCGGGCGCGTCCTGCCCGGTGTAGAGGTCGTCGAGGTTCCACTCCGGCAGGTCGCCCAGGTTGTCGGAGCCGGAGGCGGCGTTGACGTCGAAGGCGGGTTTGGGAAGCTGGAACATGCGGATCTCCTGAAATGCGTGGCTGGCCAAGACATAGGGGTCGGGGCGGGCAGGCTCAAGCGGCGGATTGGACGCGGGGTCGATTGGCGAGAGTCGCGGCGCGCCTCAGATGGTGTCGGATCCCACAAGGGCACGGTGCAGGAGCAGGGCATTGGGCAAGAGCGGCGCGGTTACGCGGTGGTTCAGCCAGTAGCGGCGGGTGGTGGTCAGGGTGTCGTCGCCAACGGCGACCAACTGGCCGCTGCTGACGAGGGTGTCGAGCATCGGCACGCTGGCCAGGGCGATGCCATCCCCGGCCAGGGCGCGGCCGATGCTGTGGCCGTAGCTGCGGCAGGTTTGGACCGGGCGCGCGAAGAGGGGAGAGCCGGGCTTGCGGTCGTGCCATATGCGCCAGTTGATCCAGTCGGGCGCGAGGCGGGGATAGTCCAGCAGCGGCAGGTCGGGCCGGTCGGAAAACGTGGACGCGATGGCGGGCGCGGCGGCTGGAATGATCGTCTCGTCAAAAATCGGCGTGCCCGTCCAGCCAGTGGGCGGGGCCTCGCCGTAATGGATGGCGAGGTCGAGCGTGTCCGCGGTAAGGGTCGAGGGATCGTCGGCGGTCAGCACATTGACATTGCAGGCATCCGAGCTGGTGGCGAAGGCCTGGAGCCGGGGATAGAGCCAGAACATCGAGACCGCGCCGTTGGCCGCGATCCGGAGTGTGCCGGTGTCGGTGACGCGCGCCGTATCGAGGGACGCCGTCAGGTAGTCGAGCGCGAGGCGCACGGGCTCTTCCAGTCGGTGGGCGGTGTCAGTGGGCACCGCGTGGCGCGCGCCGCGGTCGAAGAGCGGCGTGCCGAGCCAGTCCTCGAGCTGGCGGATGCGTTTGCTGACGGCTGCCTGGGAGACCATGAGCTCGGGGGCGGCGGCGGAGAAGCCGCCCCGTTTCATCACGGTGTTGAAGAAGATGAGACTTTCCAGAGGGGGAAGGTCTCGACGGTTCCGATTCATTCCTTGAGGTTATCCAAGAGCGCGAGAATTTCCAGCGTTTTCGAAGTGCATTGGGTCGGGTATGGAATGCATGACTTCAAGCCGAGGAGGGTGACATGGCGGAACTGGACTGGCACGCGGAGCGGGCTGACCTTGCGGATCTCGCCCTGCTGGACCGGGTGCCGGAGGACGAGGGGATCGACCTTGCGGCGGTGCGCGGCTACCGGTTGGGCCGGGTCAGGGCGGAGATGCGGAAGCGGGATATCGCGGCGGTTTTGTTGTCCGATCCGGTGAACATCCGCTACGCCACTGGGGCGCGGAACATGCAGGTGTTCAGCCAGAGAAACGCGCCGTCGCGGTACCTTTTGTTGACTGAAAACCGCTCGATCCTGTTCGAGTTCACCGGCTGTGCGCATTTGGCCGACGGGCTGGAGACGATCGACGAGGTGCGCGCGGCGCGTACAGCGAGTTTCGTGGCGGCCGGGCCGGATATTGCCAGGCGGGAACGGGCCTGGGCCGTCGAGATGGCGGATCTTGTGACCTCGCTGGTGGGCAAGGGGGCGACGCTGGGAATCGAGCGGTTGAATGCCGGCAGCGCGATTGCCCTGCGCGATGCAGGGCTGCGGATCGTGGATGCGCAGGAACCGGTCGAGATGGCGCGCGTGATCAAGTCGGCGGAAGAGATGAAATGCGTCAATGCCTCGCTGCGGGCGACCGAGATCGGCGTGGGTAAGCTGCGCGAGGCGATCCGGCCGGGGATGACCGAGGCGGAGCTGTGGTCGGTGCTGCACCAGTCGGTGATCGCGCAGAACGGGGACTACGTGGAGACCCGCCTGCTGAATGCCGGGGAGCGGACCAATCCATGGTTTCAGGAGACGACGGATAACGTGATCGGCACCAATGAGTTGATCGCGCTGGATACCGACGTGGTGGGGTGCCACGGGTATTACTCCGATTTCTCGCGCACCTTCCATTCCGGGCCGGGCTGGCCGAGCGCCACCCAGCGGGAGCTTTACAAGGTGGCCCATGAGCAGGTGCATCATAACATGGGCATCCTGCGGCCCGGCATGACGTTCCGCGACTATGCCGATGCAGCCTGGGATATTCCGGAGCAGTATTACGCCAACCGCTATTACCTGTCGGCGCATGGCTGCGGGATGACGGGAGAATATCCGTATCTCTATCACCACGGGGATTTCCCGGATGCGGGGTATGACGGGGTGATCGAACCGGGCATGACGCTGTGCGTCGAGAGTTATATTGGCGCGGAAGGCGGTACGGAGGGCGTGAAGCTGGAGCAGCAGGTTCTGATCACGCAAACCGGGGTGGAGCTGTTGTCGCGCTTTCCATTCGAGGACGATCTGTTGCGGTGAGGGGGTCGAGATTCTTCGTACGAAGAATCTTGGCGGAGAAAATTCGTACGAATTTTCTTTATCCGTAGTGGGCCAGCATGTCGTGAAGGTCTTCGAGTGAGTTGGCCTCCTGCACCGGCTTGTCGTGGCGCCAGCGTTTCATGCGGGGGAAGCGAAGCGACACCCCGGACTTGTGGCGGGTCGATTCCATGATCCCCTCGAACGCGATCTCGAAGACATGCTCGGGTTTGACCTGCCGCACCGGGCCGAAGCGTTGCAGGGTGTTTTTGCGGACCCATGCGGTGATCTTGCGGAACTCGGTGTCGGTGAGCCCGGAATAGGCCTTGGTGAACGGCACAAGGTCGTTGCCGTCGCGCACGGCGAAGGTGAAATCGGTGAACAGGTTGGCGCGCCGGCCGTGGCCCTGTTGAGCGTAGATCATCACGGCGTCGATGGTCAGGGGATCAAGTTTCCATTTCCACCAATCGCCTTTCTTACGACCGGAGTGGTAGGGCGAACCCTTGCGCTTGAGCATGAGGCCTTCGGCGCGCGCGTCCCTGGCTTTCGCGCGGATCTCGCGCAGATTGTCCCACGATTGGAAGGAGATGAGCGGGGACTGGCGGATGGGCGCTTCGGGTGCAAGGTCGTGCAACATGGCCTCAAGCCGGGCGCGACGCTCGGCGAAGGGTGTGTCGCGCAGGTCGGTTCCGTTTTCCTCCAGCAGGTCGTAGGCGTAGAGGATGACCGGGGCGTCCTTCAGCAGTTTCTTCGGCACGGCCTTGCGGCCGATGCGTTTTTGCAGGGCGTTGAAGGACATCGGGCCATCGGCCTGCCAGGCCAGGATTTCACCGTCGAGCACGGTCCCGGGAGGCAGGTAGTCGCGGGCGCGGGCAAGTTCGGGGAAACGGTCGGTCATCAGTTCTTCGCCGCGGGACCATGTGAAGTGCTCGCCCCCACGCAGAATTAGCTGACCGCGGATGCCGTCCCATTTCCACTCGGCCAGCCAGTCGGCGGGATCGCCCAGCGACTCGGGTTCCTCGTCATCAAGCCCGTAGGCGAGACAGAAGGGATAGGGGCGCGATAGGTCCGCGGTGGCGTCATGCGCCTCGATCAATGCGTTCCAGGACGTGCTGTCGGGGGTCCAGTCGCCCATGAGGCGGTGGGCCAGTTCCGCCTCGTCCCGGTCGGTGGCCTGCGCCAGGGCGCGGGTCATCAGCTTGCGCGAGATTCCGATGCGGAAACCGCCGGTCAGAAGCTTGTTGAAGACGAGACGTTCATGAGGCTGCATCTGGTCCCAGGCGTCGAGGATGGCGGTCTTGCGGGCGTCCTCGGTTTCATGGTCGAGGGCGCGGAGGCGGCCGATCCACGTGGACAGGCTGTCGTCATGGTCGCGCGCCGGGGGCGGCAGGACGAGGGCGATGGTTTCCGACAGGTCGCCGACGATGGGATAGCTTTCCTCGAAGAGCCAGAGCGGGATGCCGGCGCGTTCGGCGGCCCATTCGCGCAGTTTCGTGGTGGTGATGGCGCGGCGGGGGCGGCGGCCGGAAAACAGCGCGACGGTCCAGAGCTTGTCGTCATCTGGCGCGGTGCGGAAATAGTCGGCCAGCGCGGCGACCTTGGTGTTGGTCTTGGTGGTCTGGTCGAGGGTGGTGAAGAGGGCTGTGAAGTCTTTCATGCCGCGCCCTCTGCGTCGTCCGTGGCATCCAGGGACTCGCCGGTAAACTCTGTGGGGACAACCTGGGCATTCCAGCCATTCTCGCTCAGGTATCGCGCGAAGATATCGGTGTAACCATGTGTTGCATATATATTTTCCGCACCCGATGACTTGATCGCATCAAGCAGGCCGGGCCAGTCGGCATGGTCGGACATGACGAACCCGCGATCGACGGCACGGCGGCGGCGGACGCCGCGCAGGCGCATCCAGCCCGAGGTGAAGCCGGTGGAGGCCGGACGGAAGCGGCGGGCCCATGTGCTGCCAAGGGCCGAGGGCGGCGCGAGCACGAGGGCGCCGGGGTGATCCTTGGCCTTGAGGTCGGGCGTGACGTGCTGGGTGTCCGGCAGAGCGAGCCCCTGATCGCGTAGGACCGCGTTGGTGTTTTCCACCGCGCCGTGGGTGAGGATCGGGCCAATCGAGGGATCGAGCAGAGACAGGACACGTTGCGCCTTGCCCAGTGAATAGGCTCCAAGGAGCGAGAAAGTGCCGGCGGCGGCATTGGTGGCCCACCAGTCGTTGATTTCACGCGCGGCGTCCTCTTCCGGCGTCCAGGTGAAGACCGGCAGGCCGAAGGTGCATTCGGTGATGAAGCTGTGGCATCGCACCGGCTCGAACGGTTCGGACAGGCGGTCCGCTTCGGTCTTGTAGTCGCCGGAGACGACCCAGACCTCGCCATCCACCTCGACCCGGATCTGGGCGGAACCTGGAACGTGGCCTGCGGGGTGGAAGGACACATGCGCCCCGCCGATCTGGCGCGTTTCGCCGTAATCCACCGTGTCGAGGGTGATTTCGCCCAGGCGGTGCCGCATGACGGGCGCGGCGGCGGCGGTCGAAAGATAGCGGGCGTGGCCGGGCCGGGCGTGGTCGGCGTGGCCATGGGTGATGAGCGCCCGGTCGACGGGGCGCCACGGGTCGATGAAGAAATCTCCGGCGGGGCAGTAGATGCCCTGAGGTTTGAATTCCAGAACCATGTCGGGGAATTAGCGTGCCGGCGCGCGCAGGCCAGAGGATGAATGCTTGCCGTGACGAACAGGCCCGCTATCGTCGGGTGAAACGAGACAGGGGACGAAGAATGCGGTTCGTGAGATACGGGGCACCGGGGCGGGAACAGCCCGGAATGCTGGACGCCGAAGGGCGGGTGCGGGACCTGAGCGGCGTGATGGCCGAGATTTCCGGTGCCGCGCTGGGAGCGTTGCCGAAGCTGGACCCCGAAAAGCTGCCGCTGGTGGACGGGACGCCACGGCTGGGGCCGCCGGTTGCAGGAATCGGCAAGCTTATCGGGATCGGATTGAATTACAGCGATCATGCCGCGGAGATCGGGATCGAGCCGCCGGCCGAGCCGGTTGTCTTCATGAAAGCCACTTCCAGCATCGTGGGACCGGATGACGATGTGGTGCTGCCGCGCGGATCGACCCATGCGGATTGGGAAGTGGAACTTGGCGTGGTGATCGGGCGCGAGGCGAAATACGTGAGCGAGGCCGAGGCGCTGGATTACGTCGCGGGCTATACGATCGTCAACGATGTGTCCGAGCGGCATTTCCAGACCGAGCGCAGCGGGCAGTGGACCAAGGGCAAGAGTTGCGACACGTTCGGGCCGATCGGGCCGTGGCTGGTGACGCCGGACGCGGTGGGCAACGTGCAAAGCCTTGATATGTCCGCGGATGTGAGCGGGGAGCGGATGCAGACCGGCAACACTTCGACGATGATTTTCACGGTGGCGCAGATCATCGCGCATCTGAGCGAGGTCATGCGGCTGGAGCCCGGAGACGTCATCGCCACCGGCACGCCGCCGGGGGTGGGGATGGGGCGCAACCCCAAGCGTTACCTCAAGCCTGGCGACGTGATGGAGTTGGAGATCCGGGGGCTTGGGCGTCAGCGCCAGACGGTGCGTGCCGATCCCTGACGCTCGCGTAGAAGTCGATCAGCTTGCCGATAAGGGCGTCGCGGATCTGTGGCGCTTCCTGAAGTACCTCGTGACGGGCATCTTCGGCGATTTCCAGTTCGCCGCCGGGCCAGCGTGACATGCGGTCATGAACGCGGGAGACGTCGACGATATCCTCGTCCGACCCAAGCAGGCACAGGCAGGGCAGGTCGGGGGACGGGCGGCGCCACATCTGGCGCGTGCCCATCAGCGATTCGTAGAGCCAGCGCAGGGACGGGCCACCGATGGTCAGTTCCGGGTGCGCGGTAACCTGGGCGATCATGTGCTGGTAGCTTTCGACGTCGGTGGTCAGGCGGTTCTTCTCGAACGGTTCGACCAGCACGTAGCTTTGGGGCGAGGTCCCGGGGGCGTAGACATGGTCGAAGCCCACGCTGCGGCTGCTCCATCCCAGTGACCAGGCAACCGGGCGCAGCGCAGCCGAGATACGGATGCCCCACATCGGCGCGGAAAAGGACGCGCCCGCCACGGGCAGACCGTCCATCACCGATTTGAGCGCGATGCCGCCGCCCATGGAATGGCCCAGAACGAACCACGGTTTCGGCAAGTCGAGCTTTTGCGCGGCGTCAACCATGGCGGCGACGTCGTGCTGGTAGTCGTCGAAATGCAGGACGTGGCCCGACATCTTGTCTTCGATCAGACGGTCGGCCAAGCCCTGACCGCGCCAGTCGACGACCAGCGTGGTCAGGCCCGCGGCGGCGAATTGCCGGACGGTGCGGCCGTATTTCTCGATATACTCGGTACGACCGGGAAAGAGCAGGAGCGTGCCTGCGCTTTCGCCCGAATCGTCCTGCGGACGCCAGAGCCCGAGCCGGATGCGCACCCCGTCGGCAGTGTCGCACCAGAAGGCGCGGCCACCGTCGGGGCCATCGGCAATATCGGAGAAGAAGGGCGCGTCCGTCAGCATGGGGGTTACGACAGGACCGAGCCGAGTTTCATCGCGGTGCCCATGTCGCCGTCGACCGACAGCTTGCCGGACATGAAGGCGGCGGTCGGGTCGAGATCGCCTTCGAGGATGGACTGGAACGTGTCGGCGTCGGCGGTCATGGTGACGTCGGTTTCGTCATTGCCTTCGCGCACGCCGGATTCGTCGATCACGATGGAGCCCTCGTTCTCGATCACGAACTTGGCGCTGCCGTCGAAGCTGCCATTCATCTTGGCGGACAGGGCCTCGACCGCGGATTTCGTTACGTCGCTCATGTCAGTTCCTCCAGATTTGATCGACCGGGGGCTTTGATTCCCGGCCATGCGCGCTAAACTGGGTACGTTATGGGCGTTATGAACCGACTTTCCAAATATATCGTCGCGGCAGTTTTGCCGTTAGTCATGTTTTCCTTACCCGCGGCGGCGCAGGATTCGGCGCTCGACCCGCTTTTCGAGCAGTTGAAAGAGGCCGAGCCACAGGAGGCCAACCGAATATCCAAGGAAATCGAGCTGGCCTGGACGCGGTCGGGCTCTGCCACGGCGGACCTGCTGCTGAAACGGGGGCGCGATGCATTGGAGGCGGGCGATACCAAGGCGGCGATCGAGCATTTCACGGCGCTGACCGATCATGCGCCGGATTTCGCCGAAGGGTTCCACATGCGGGCGATGGCCTATGCTGATGCCGAGAAGTTCGGGCCCGCGCTGGCCGACATCGAACGGGCGCTGACGCTGAACCCGCGACATTACAACGCCATCGCAAGCCTTGGCGGGATCCTTTACCACGTCGAGAACTATGAGAAGGCCAAGCAGGCATTCGACCTTGTGCTGGCGTTGCATCCGCATCATCAAGACGTGGAACAGGTCTTGCCGTTGGTCGAACGCGAAATCGGCGGCCGGGACCTGTAAGCACGAGACGACAAGGGGCAAAGCCCATGGGCGAGCAGTCGAGGATCCTGGCGGTCCTGGGCCCGACGAATACCGGGAAGACCCATTTCGCGATTGAACGGATGCTGGGCTACCGCACCGGCGTGATCGGGTTGCCGCTGCGCCTGCTGGCGCGGGAGGTCTATGACAAGATCGTCGCGGTGCGCGGCCCGTCGGTGGTGGCGCTGGTCACCGGCGAGGAACGGATCGTGCCGCCGCGGACGCAATACTGGGTCTGTACGGTCGAGGCGATGCCCGAGGGGATGGGTGCGGATTTCGTCGCAGTGGACGAAATCCAGCTATGTGCCGACCCCGAACGGGGGCATGTCTTTACTGACCGTCTTTTGCGGATGCGGGGGCAGAAAGAGACGCAGTTTCTGGGCGCCCATACCATGCGCGGCGCGATTTCGGCGCTGGTGCCGGGGGTGGAATTCGTCGGACGCGAGCGAATGTCCCAACTGACCTACACAGGTTCGAAAAAGATAAGCAAGATGCCCGCACGCTCGGCTATCGTGGGATTTTCAGTTGAAAATGTATATGCTTTCGCCGAGCTCTTGCGCCGTCAGAAGGGCGGTGCGGCGGTCGTCATGGGCGCGCTGAGCCCCCGGACACGCAATGCGCAGGTGGATCTCTATCAGAATGGCGACGTGGATTACCTGGTCGCCACCGATGCCATCGGGATGGGGCTGAATCTGGATATCAACCACGTCGCGTTCTCGTCCCTGACGAAGTTCGACGGGCGGCGGATGCGCAATCTTGCTCCCAATGAACTGGGCCAGATCGCCGGGCGTGCGGGGCGGGGCATGACCAGTGGCACGTTCGGGGTGACGGGCGAGGCGCCGGAGCTGCCGGACGACATGGCACAGGCGATCATGGATCATCGCTTTACCCCCATTCGCAAGCTGGAATGGCGCAACGCGGCGCTGCAATTCGGGTCGGTCGACGCGTTGATCGCCTCGCTGGAGCAAAAGCCCGAGGATGACTGGCTGGCCCGCGCCCGTGAGGCGGATGACCTTGTCGTGCTGCGCACGCTGGCCGAAGATGCCGAGATTGCCGCGCGGGCCAGCGACGGGGCGTCGGTGCGGCTTTTGTGGGATGTGTGCCGGGTGCCGGATTTTCGTGGGATCAGCCACGCGGAACATGCGGGGCTGCTCGAGCGTATATTCAGTGACCTGCATGAACATGGCCGCGTCAGCGAGGAGTGGCTGGCCGGGCACGTGGCGCGGATCGACCGGACGGACGGGGATATCGACACGCTCTCCAAGCGTTTGGCATATATCCGCACATGGACCTATGTTGCCCAGCGAAAGGGCTGGGTCGGGGACGAAAACCATTGGCGCGGAACGACCCGCGCTGTAGAAGACCGCCTGTCGGACGCGTTGCATGACGCGCTGACGCAAAGATTTGTGGACCGGCGCACCAGCGTGCTGATGCGCCGGCTCAAGCAGAAGGACGCCATCGTGGCCGAAGTGAATGACAAAGGTGAAGTGACCGTCGAAGGCGAATTCGTCGGACGGTTGGAAGGGTTCCGGTTCCGCCAGGACAAGACGGCGGGCGGACAGGAGGCCAAGGCGGTCGCGCAGGCCAGCCTTCAGGCGCTGGCGCCGCATTTCCATCTGCGGGCGGACAAGTTCTACAACGCGCCCGACACCGAGATCGATTTCACTGAACAAGGCGGCCTGATGTGGGGCGAAAGCGCCGTGGGCAAGTTGGTGGCGGGTGCCGATCCGTTGAAACCACAGGTCGAGGCATTCGTGGACGACACCGCCGGGCCCGAGGTGATGCAGAAGGTGCAGCGCCGGTTGCAGCATTTCATCGACCGCAAGGTGGCGACGCTGTTCGAGCCGTTGCTGAACATTCAACGCGACGAGGAGCTGACAGGGCTGGCGCGCGGCTTCGGGTTCCAGTTGGTGGAGAATTTCGGGATCATCCCGCGCGGCGAGGTGGCCGACGAGGTCAAGGCGCTGGATCAGGATGCCCGTGGGCAACTGCGCAAGCACGGTGTGCGCTTTGGCCAGTTCACGATTTTCATGCCGCTTCTGCTGAAACCCGCGCCGACGCGCCTGCGGCTGGTGCTTTGGTCGTTGAAAATGGGGCTGCAGGAATTCCCCGAGGCGCCGCCGCCGGGGCTGGTTACGGTGCCCGCGGGCACCAGCGCGCCGGGCGGATATCATTCGATGTCGGGCTACCGCGCTGCCGGTGAACGGGCGATCCGTATCGACATGTTGGAGCGGTTGGCTGACATGCTGCGCTCCGAGGACAGTCGGGGAGGCTTTGAGGCCAACGCCGACATGCTGTCGATCACCGGCATGACGCTGGAGCAATTTGCCGACCTGATGCAGGGCCTTGGTTACAAGGCGGAGCAGGGCGAGCGTGAAAAGGTCAAGCCGGTGGATGCGGCGCTGGACGACGCGCCGGAGCCGTCCGAGGCCGGCGCCGCGGAGGAGGCGGACACGGCGGAGGATGCTGTCGAGCAAATTCCCGAGGACGGGCTGGCGCCGGTGACGGAAGTGCCGCCCGAAGCCCCGGAAGTCGAGGCGGATATTCCCGAGGTGTCCGAAACCGAAGTGCCGTTGGGCGAGGTGCCGGACGCTGCCAAGGACGAGACCGAGATGGAGGTCTTTTACACCTTCACATGGGCCGGGCGCGCGGCGAAACCCCGGGGCGAGGGCCGCGGCAAGTCGCAGGGCGGGAAGCCCCGTCCCAAAGGCGGTAAACCCAAGGGCAAGCCGCGCCGTGAGGAGGGGGCCAAGAGCTTTTCTTCCAAGCCCGCGAAGAAAGACAAGATCGACCCCGACAACCCGTTCGCAGCGGCCCTTATGGGGCTGAAGGACAAGTCCTGACATGAGCGACGCATGAGCGATCCGGGCCAGCCGAAGATCCGGCTGGACAAGTGGCTGTGGCATGCGCGGTTTTTCAAGACCCGCAGCCTGGCCACGAAATTGGTGACCGGCGGGCATGTGCGGGTCAACGCGCAAAGGGTGTCCAAGGCGTCTTCGTCGGTGCGGCCCGGGGATGTTCTGACCTTCCCGAAAGAGTACGACATCCGCGTGATCCGCATCCTTGCGGTGGGCGAACGCAGAGGCCCTGCGCCCGAGGCGCAGGCGCTGTATGACGACCTTGACCCGCCAAAGCCCCGGGACAGGTTGGCCGAGCCGCACACCCCGCGATACGAGGGCAAGGGGCGCCCGACGAAAAAGGACCGACGCAAGATAGATCGTGAAACGCGTTCGTGAGCCGCGATTGCGCGTCTGGCGCTTGAATGATCCGCCGGACTGGATTACGTGACCCTGAACAGATCAGGACCGGGGCGAAAGATGACCTATATCGTCAATGACAGTTGCATCGCGTGCAAATACACCGACTGCGTCGAGGTGTGCCCCGTGGATTGTTTCTACGAGGGTGAGAACATGCTGGTGATCCACCCCGACGAATGCATCGACTGTGGCGTGTGCGAGCCTGAATGCCCGGCAGACGCGATCCGTCCCGACACCGAGCCGGACATGGAGAAATGGGTGGAGTTCAACCGCAAATACTCTGAAATGTGGCCGGTGATCGTAACCAAGAAGGATCCGCTGCCGGAGGCGGACGAGCGCGACGGGGAAGAGGGCAAGCTGGAGAAGTACTTCTCGGAAGCGCCGGGCGAAGGCGGCTGAAGGCGCTTCGTTCAGATTAAACCGATTCGTTTGATCAAACGATCAGGGCCTCATGTTTTGCCTGAAGAGATCGCTGTAACACCCTGACGTTTAAGGTGTAATCAGCCTGATGCGTAGAGGCCGCTTTCTGTGGCCCGTTTTTTGTGATACACTATCGTTACAAATGTAGACACCGCCCATATATTATCCATCTGCCCGCGCTGACGCATGGGAGGTGGATTTCTTTGTGCTTGACGCCAGACCCTGATGGCCCGCCGCCCCGGGAGATGCTCCGCCAAGTTTGAACTGGGAAGCTTGCGAGGAAAACCTGAATGAGCAAATCGAAGAAGTCCGAGTTTCGCCCTGACGATTACGTTGTGTACCCTGCGCACGGCGTTGGCCAGATCATGTCGATCGAGAAGCAGGATATCGCCGGGATCGAACTGGAACTGTTCGTGATCTCGTTCGAAAAGGACAAGATGACGCTGCGGGTTCCGACCCACAAGGCGACCGAAATCGGCATGCGCAGCCTGTCGAGCCCCGACGTGGTGTCGAAGGCGATGACCACGCTGAAAGGCAAGGCCAAGGTGAAAAAGGCGATGTGGTCGCGCCGGGCGCAGGAATACGAACAGAAGATCAATTCGGGCGACCTGATCGCGATTGCCGAGGTGGTGCGCGACCTGCATCGCACGGACGACCAGCGCGAGCAGAGCTATTCCGAGCGCCAGTTGTACGAGGCGGCGCTGGAGCGTCTGACCCGCGAAGTGGCCGCCGTCAGCGGTGGCGACGAGGTGCAGGCGGCCAAGGAAGTCGACGAGGTCTTGATCTCGCGCGCGGCCTGATACGGATCGGAAATTGAAGGGAAAGGCCGTGCCGAAGGGTGCGGCCTTTTCTTTTCTGCGCTGATCGGAGAGATCCCGGATCAAGTCCGGGATCGCATTTGATGACCATGTATGCGCAGGTAAAACGCCAGCCTATGCTTCCTTGCGGTCGTTGGAAATGTCGTCTGCGGCCTTCTCCTCGAGCTGTGACAGAAGCATGGTCTGCAATTCCGCCTCCAACTCCTTGGCGCGCTTGATATAGGCACCGTTCTGGATGGTTGGAATGTTGGGGTCCCACAAGGCGGCGAGGTCGCGGACAGAGTCGCGGTCGTGGTGGTAGAAGGTCTTTTGCAACTCTGCTGCCTCGAACTCCGTGAGCCCCATGTTTTCCAGCACATAGCGCCCAGCCCGGAGGGAGCTGTCGAAAAGTTCCCGCACGATGTCGTCTGCGCCGGCCTTGTAAAGGCGGAAGACGTGGGTGCGGTCGCGGGCGCGGGCCACGATATGCAGGTCGGGCCGCTCGCGCCGGGCAAAGGCCACGAGGCGGGTGGTGGCGTCCGCGTCGTCGAGCGCGGCCACGAGCACCTTGGCATCGGCAAGACCAGCCGCGTGCAGCAGGTCGGGCCGGCCGGGATCGCCCAGAAAGCCCTTGATGCCGAAGCGGCGCATCCGCTGGATCGCGGCAAGGTCGTGATCGAGAACGACCGTCTCGAACCCCGAGGAGCGGACCATGCGGTTGACCACCTGCCCGAAGCGACCGATGCCGGCGATGATCACGGGGCCTTTTGCGTCGATCTCGTCGGGTTCCTGGGCCTCGGACGGATCGATCATGCGGGGGGCCAGATAATCGTAGAGAATGAAGAGCAGCGGCGTGATTAGCATGGAAATGGCGATGACCAGCAGCAGCGTCTCGCGCAGTTCGGGCGGGATCACGTTGTTCTGACCCGAGAAATTGATCAGCACGAAGCCAAACTCGCCTGCCTGGGCAAGGCCCAGCGTGAAGAGCCAGAGGTTGCGCCCCTTAAGGCCGAAGATCCGGCCCAGCCCGTAGAGGATGCTGCCCTTGATCAGGATGATGGCAAAGGCCAGCCCCATGATCGTGAAGAACGAGGCGAAGAGGATCGAGAAGTTGATGCCCGCGCCCACGGTGATGAAGAAGAGGCCCAGAAGCAGGCCCTTGAAAGGCTCGATATCGCTTTCCAGCTCGTGCCGGAACTCGGACGAGGCAAGGACGACGCCCGCGAGGAAAGCGCCGAGAGCGGGTGAGAGACCCACGAGGTTCATCACGAAAGCGATGCCCACGACGATCAACAGCGCCAGCGCGGTATACATTTCGCGCAGACGGGCGTGATGGATGAAACGAAACACCGGGCGGGTGGCGTAGACGCCGAAGATGATGATGCCGGCCACCGCGCCCAGTGTCAGAAGGGTCACGCCCCAGGCGGGCAGGCTGTCAATCATGGACTGCGCAACCTGGACCGGCGCGCCTCCGTGGTCGCCCTCGGCGGTGTGGCCCTCGTCAGCCAGCCGTTGCAGGGTTTCGCCCAAGATCATGTCCGGCGTCTTGGGCAGGGCCAGAAGCGGCAGGAAAGCCAGCATCGGGATGACGGCGATGTCCTGTGTCAGCAGAACAGAGAAGGTCGATCGCCCGCCGCCGGTTTGCATAAGGCCCTTTTCCGACAGGGTTTGCAGAACGATGGCGGTCGAGGACAGCGCGAAGACCATGCCGATGGCCAGCGCCACGGACCACACCACGCCGAGCGCCATGCAGCCAAGCATCACCGCTGCAGTGGTCAGCGTGATCTGGAGGCCCCCCAGTCCGATCAGCTTGTGCCGCATGTCCCAGAGCGCTTTGGGTTCCAGCTCCAGCCCGATGATGAAGAGCATCATGACCACGCCGAACTCGGCGAAATGCTGCAATTCCTCGGCGTCGTGGCCGCCCAGGAGGCCGGGAATGTGGCCGATGGCGATACCGGCGGCGAGATAGCCAAGAACCGAGCCCAGCCCCAGCCGGGCGGCGAGCGGCACCGCGATCACGGCGGCGGCGAGGAAAACGGTGGCCTGAAAGAAAAACCCTTCCATGGGACTCCTGCGAAGTTTTCGGGAGTGGGGCGACGCGCCGCCACGGTCAGAGTATGCGTTGCGGGTGACACTTGTGCAAACGGCTTGGCACTGGATCGGAACGTGGCCGCTGTTTTTTCAGCCACTGGTCCATTCGGTGCGCCTTTTGCCGATGTTCAGAGTATATAAAATAGCGGGTGTGCCTTGCTTTTCGGGCAAACCAACTATGCGACTGTCAGTCGGGGACGGGGTCAGCCGCGCGGCATGGTGAGCGTGACCGAGCGCCCAGATTTCACGTAGCGCAGTTCGCTGGTTCCGATGGCGGCGACGCGCCCGCCGTCGAGCCGGTCGCCGACCTTGACCTTCTTGTAGCTGCCATTCGCCAGCCGCACGAGGGCGCGGCGGTTGGAGTTGCTGCCGTAGACGCCGATCAGGTTGACCCGGCGCATACGCAGCGCGTTCTTTTCAGTCGCGGCGCGGGCGACCGTGGTCGGCGTCGGGCCGCTGGGCGAAATGCGCTGATTGCGGGGCACGGCAGCGGCGGCGGTGCGGGCTTCTTGCTGTTCGGCAAGGCGCTTGCTGCGCTGGACGATGCGGTCGAAGTTGCGGGGACGGACGTTGGGCTTGACCGACACCTTGACCGCCTGGGCCGTCGCCCCGGCAAAGGGGTCGGGGGCGGGAACCGCGGCAGCGGCCTGGACCGCGGCGTTGACCGCCTCGGGGTCGGGCGAGACTGCCTCTGACGTGGCCGCCGCAGCTGCTTCGGCGGCAGTGGAGGCGGCGGCCTGTTCTGCCAATTGCTGGGCGCTTTGAGGGCGCAGGCGGGGGCGCAGGGAGGCAAGCTCGTCCCGGGTGCGACCGCCGAGCGTTTCGCGCTGATTGGTTTCGGCAAGGTCGCCGGGGCGGACGCGGGGACGCAGCGCGGCGATGCGTTCAAGCGCTTCGATGCGCGCGGCGGCCTCGGCCGGGTCCTCGCCCGGCTGAGCAAGGGTTTCTGCCGGGCGGTCAGGGGGCACGAGCGCGGGTTGACCGGCATAGACCAACACGCCGTCGGGGCTCGTTGCGCCTTCGGGGGTTGGCTGAACGAGGCCGCGCGTGTCCATGGTGAACATGGTGTCGGCGGCGGCCGGATCGGCGGGGGTGTCGGGGCGTGTGTCGCCGCGCAGGCTTTCGGGGGCGGGCAGGGCGACGGCGTCCTGTTCGACGACTTTCGGATCGATCGAGGTAAGGTAGAAATCGTCGAGCGTTTGTGCTCCGGGATCGGAGGGCGCGTCCGGGGCGCGTTGCCAGATGCCGGTGACGGCGTAGCGGGTGCGTGCCTGCTGATCGGTCAGTTCGGCCGGGCTTGGCTCTGGCTGCGGGTCGGCGCGGGTTGGCTCTGCGCCGTCGGAGGTGACGCCGGGCAAGGCGGCGAGAACGCTTTCGCCGTCCTCTTCGGCCTCGGTTTCGGGCGCGGTGGCGGTGTCGCCGGGCGGCAGCTCGGCGTCGGGGGTGGCGGCGATCTGTTCCTGGGGATCGGGATCGCCGCGCAAGACACGAGAAATGCCGTCTTCGAGGAAGATCGAGGCCCAGGCGGCCACACCTACGAGGAAGATCAGCAGAACGGCGGTGAGGATCAGACCGAGGAAGCGCGGCTTGCCCCCGACGGAGGCGGATTTGCGCGCGCCGAAGACCGTCATGCGTTGGCGTTCCTGCTCGCGCTGGGCCTCGGGAGTGGGCCGCGTGGCGGTGCGCGCGGCTTGACGCTTGTCGGGCTTGGGGGCCTTTCGGCGGGAGAAGAAGGAGAGCGGGCCGGAGGGCGGCGCGGCGGAGGGGGACGACCTCGCAACTGCGGGTGCCGCGAGGGGGGCATTGGGCGTATCATCGGGAAGATCGAAAGGCGCCGGGTCGGTGCGGTCGGCCATGAAGGCCGGCGGCGGGGGAATGTCGGCGCCATCGTCAGGGTCATCGGGGACAGGCGCGGCCGCCACTCCGTCGTCCTGAGGCAGGTCGTCATCCGCCGGGGCGAGACGGCTGTCGTCGGAGGGACGCAGCGATGCGCCGATTCGCGCGGCGGCGTCCGCCGGCAGTGCGTCTTGAGGCCTGCCGGTTACCTTGGCCGCGGCGGTGTCGGCGGTCGGGGGCGGTGCCGCGGTAAGCGTGGGTTCGGCGCGGGGCGCCTCGCTGGGTGGTGTTTCGTGGGACGCGGTCGCGGCATCGCGTGTTGCACCGGTCAGGCGGCGCGGTACCGTGGGCAGCTCGTCGCGCCGGGCGCGGATCGAGCTGAAGGCGACGGCTGGCGCGGCATCGGGCGCGGGCGGGTCGGCGGGCTTTTCCGCGACAGCCTCGGCACCTTCGTTCTGCGTTTCAGGGCCAGTGTCCTTGGGGCTGGCCTGTGTGACAGCATCCTCGTCGCCAAGCCCTGGTGTGGGGCTTGGGGGAATGTCCGGGTTCGGTGTCGGCGTCGGTTCGGGCGGGATGTCAGGCACCGGATCGGTGTCGGGCTCGATCTCGGGGTCCGGCGCGGGGGGCGTGCCGGGTACGGGCGGAACCTCGGGTTCGGGCTGTGGCGGAAGGTCCGGCTGTGGCGCAGGCGGTACCTCGGGCCGTGGCGGCGGCGGGAGGTCGGGTTCGGGCGTTGGCGGCACCTCCGGATCGGGCGATGCGCCGGCTTCGGGTGCGCCTTCGAGGTCGGCCTCGGGTGCGGCGTCCGCCGTTGCGGCGGGCATGGGGGCGATGCCGATGACGCGGATCGCGGCGGTGTCGCGGTCGATGCGCCCGCCTTCAGGCAGAAGGGAGGGTGCGGCTTTGGTTTCGCCGAACCATGGCTCGCCAACGAAATCGCGGCCCTCGGGGACAGCGACGAAACAAAGCGGGTTGAAACCGTGTTCGGTGGCGAAGGCCTCGGCCTCGGTCAGGGTTTCGCGGGCGACGGCGGCGACATGCACTTGCCCGGCGGAGATCGACCAGTCATAGGCCAGATCATCGACCGCGTAGGGTGTCGCCCCGTTGAGCGCGCGGTGTACGGCAGAGGCGATCTCGTCCGGTTCGAGCCCTTCCGAGTCGAACTGAATAAAGCGTATCTGGTCGTTGGGGACGACCAGCTTGGAGCGGATAGGATTGCTGTCGAGGTCTTCCGCTCGCTGGCGGAGGTCCGAGAGCGCGCCGGTCAGGTCCGTGTTGTCGAGGCTGACCTCACCCACCATGTGCCAGCCGGGGAAGGCACGATGCAGAAGGCTGATGCCTTCAAAGGACAGGGTCAGGGCAAAATTCGGTTTCATTTACAACGCTCTGGCACCACGGACCCGGCAGGGGGCTCCCCCTGCCGCCATTGGATTCTACAGCAGCTTACCGCCGAGGGAAAGGCAAACACCGATCACGAATTTCGCGATCGGCGGAGACCCCCGGCGGTCAGGCGCTGGCCTTGGCCAGAGCCTGTTCCAGATCTGCGATGATGTCGTCCGCATCCTCGCAGCCGATCGAGATACGCACCACGTTGGGCGCCGCCCCGGCCGCCGTCTGCTGTTCCGGGGTCAGCTGGCGGTGGGTGGTGGAGGCCGAGTGGATGATGAGCGAGCGGGTGTCGCCGAGGTTGGCGACGTGACTGAAGAGCTCGAGATTGTCCACCAATTTGACGCAGCCCTCGTAGCCCGATTTCAACGCGACGGTGAAAAGCCCGCCCGCGCCCTTGGGGCAGACGGTCTTGACGCGCTTGTGATAGGGCGAGGATTTGAGCCCGGCATAGGTGACCGCCTCGACCGCGTCGTGCTTTTCCAGCCAGGCGGCGACGGTTTCGGCGTTCTCGACGTGTTTCTGCATGCGCAGGGACAGCGTCTCGATCCCCATCAGGGTGTAGTGCGCGGCTTGCGGGTTCAGCGTCATGCCGAGATCGCGCAGGCCGATGGCGATGCCGTGGAAGGTGAAGGCGAGCGGGCCGAAGGTCTCGTGGAACTTCAGGCCGTGATAGGCGGGTTCGGGTTCCGAGAGGGACGGGAACTTGTCGGAGGCGGACCAGTCGAACGTGCCGGAATCCACCACGACGCCGCCGGTGACGGTGCCGTTGCCGGTAAGGAACTTGGTCATGGAATGCACGACCAGCGTCGCGCCATGTTCGATCGGGCGGCAGAGGTACGGCGTGGCCGACGTGTTGTCGACGATCAGCGGCAAGCCGGCGGCATCGGCGACGTCGGCCACGGCGCGCAGGTCGGCGATGTGGCCGCCCGGGTTGGCGATGGATTCGCAGAAGACGGCGCGGGTGTCATCGTCGATGGCCGCCTTGATGGCGTCCATGTCGTCGATATCGACGAACTTGGCCGACCAGCCGAAGCGCTTGATGGTCTGGCTGAACTGCGTGACCGAACCGCCGTAGAGGCGGGTGGAGACGACCACGTTCTTTCCCGGACCCATTAGCGGGAAAAGCGCCATGATCTGGGCGGCGTGCCCCGATGAACAGCAGACGGCGCCGGCGCCTCCCTCGAGCGTGGCGACGCGTTCCTGAAGCACGGCCACGGTGGGGTTGGTCAGGCGGGAATAGATGAAGCCGACTTCCTGAAGGTTGAACAGGGCGGCGGCATGTTCGGCGTCGCGGAACACGTAGGCGGTCGACTGGTAGATCGGCGTCTGGCGCGCGCCTGTGGCCGGGTCGGGCCGGGCGCCGGCGTGGATTTGCAGTGTGTCGAAGCCGAACTGGTGGATGCGGTCGTCGTCGGACATGGAAAGCCTCCCTTATGGCGTTTGTCATTTGGGTAAGCGATGGCGGGACGCAGGACAAGCGTATTGCGTCCGGGCCGGGGGTGGCCTGCCCATGCGGGCACAGCCGCTGACGGGGCGAAAAAGGCCGGTGCCGCATATTGGGGCCTAGGACGGATTGAGTATTTACGGCAAGAAAAAGCCGGGGCGTGGCTAAAGCGTTTTGCGGTAAACTTGGATCACAACTTATCGCGAAACGCGGCACAACGGCCAATCGTTGCACGCGTTTCGCCTTTCGCTGAAGGCTCAGGTCAAAGGCGAAACGCTTTAGCCCCGGGGGGTGCGCCCGTAACGGCCCCTTAGCGCGGGCGCGGTGCCGGTGAGCAGGTAGAAAGCGCTTTCGACGATGCGTCGCAAGAGGCTGCGCGGGCGGGGGGGCGGCAGGTCGTCCTCGGGTGTGAGGTCGAATGTGTCGGGATCGAGCAATTCGACCTGCTCGGTTTCGAGCGCATCGAGAAAGGCCGCGGCCTCGATGGCGCGCGAGGCCTCGACCATGACCGGCACTCCGCCAAGGGCCACTGACAGATATTGCACATTGGAAAGCGTGTGGAAGCCCGGCACGAAGACGCGGAAGCCTGCGCCCTCGAGTGCGGCGACCACCAGCATCGCATCGGACGGGCCGAAGACTTGGGCGATGCGGGTCAGACCGGGGGCGTGGCCGAGGGGCATCAGCGCATCCAGAAGCCGTTGCGGCGAATGGTGTTTCGGATTGCCTGCTCCTTGCGGGGCATGTTCTCGCGGTCGAAGAGGTCGCGCACCTTGTGGCCGCGGCCGTGGTAGATCATGAACTTGATGGCGTCGTGGTTCTTGAGCAGTTTCTTGACCGGGTTGGGGGCGCTGATCTCTTCCAGCAGGGTGACGACATCATCGTTCTCGCGGGCGTAGAGCAGCGGCAGCAGGCGGTAATGGCACGACACCTCGCCGTCGAGCAAACCGGCGGGCAGCGTGTCGCGACCGCCGCCGAGGGAATGAATGACGAGCGGTAGCGCCACCTGGTCGAGCCAGGGGTCGAGAGACTGGCAGACCAGTTCGGGGGGCGGGTCGTCGCGGATCGCCAGCGCGTAGTCGAGGAAGCGCTGACCGAAGACATGCGGGCATTTGTAGAAGAAGAAGCCGGCGTTGAAATAAAGGTAGCGGCGCCAGTATTCGTCGGGCAGCGACGTGTCGAGCGACGATTCGAAATCAAGCCCGAACTTGTCGTAGAGCGACTTCCACGTTTGGGTGTAGCCGGGACCGTAGAGCTGGATTTCGGGCCATGTGCCTTCGCGTTTCAGGGAGGCGGTGGGGCGGTCGAAATCGAAGGGCACGCGGGAGAGGTCGCCGGTGATCAGAGTGTCGGTGTCGAAGAACACGAACGGCTCGTCCTTGGGCAGGGCGGTCAGGCATTCGATCTTGTTGCCGTAGGGATAGGCGTGGCCGAAATGCTTCGTCTCGAAGGGAACGATCTCGGCGCCATAGCTTTCCAGCAGGGCGCGGATGTCGCCGCGCATGGTCGGGTCGTTCTTCCACAGTGGGCCGGGCTGAGGCTCGGCCACGAAAAGGCGGCCGGAAAATCCGGGGCTGCGGGCGCGCAGGGAGGCGGCGAAGAGCACGGCCTCGAATTGAAGCCGCCCGGCGTGGCCGACAACCACGATATTGAACGCTTGGTTTTTCGCTTTTGTCGCGGCCATAATCCGGTCACGCCTGCCTGAACTGCCCTTTCGGGGCAGTATAGGCGGTGCGGTGCGGTTGCGCGAGAGGCAGTTGCGCAGATTTTTGAAAGGAAAGGTATTTTCGGATGATCGACTGGTTTTTCATTGGCCTGGCCGTGGCGCTGGGCGGGCAGCCCGGCGGGCAGGAAATGGCTTCGACGGGATCGGCGGAGGCACCGTCTTCGAGCGCTTTCGAAGCCGAGGATCAGACGCCCACGGGCAAGTTCACCACCGCGACCGAGATCAAGCCCATCGTCGAGGCGACGCGCGGCAATTGGGTCGCGGTGCGAGAATACGATGGTCAGGATTGGCTTTACCTGACGCATTTGCTGAGCTGGCGCTGCGGGATGCACCAGATGCGTGTCGGCGTGAATGGCGGGCCACTGGAAACCTGGGAAATGCCACCCTGTCAGCTAGAGACTGCGACACCCAACGCCATCACGAGCGAAACGGTCCTCTACCGGACGTTTCCGCCCGGGTCGGTCGACAGCGTCGAGATCGAAATTCTCTACGATGATCTGGACACAGCGGCGGGTGCGTTCGGGCGGAAAGAGGTTTTGATGCCCTGAGCACGCACGTCTTTCTTGCTCCGCGCCAAAGGTTTTGCGAAAACCCTAAAGAGCGGGCGCGCCTTCAAATCAGCCATGGCGTACCTATATTGATGTTAAGGTAATTAACTTTACTTGAAAGGGAACGGTGATGGCGAATTTGGACGCGCAGGTGCGCGAAAGTCAGGAACAGGTCGCATCAGCGCAGGCGAAGATTGCCGAACTGACCAGCAAGATCGAAACCGCGCGGTCCAAGATCAAGGGCGGCGAGGATGCGAGCCTCGATATCGAGAACGCGACGCTGGACGAGGTGCACGCGCATACCGAGACGATGAACGCAAACATCGCCGAGCTGATCATGGGGCTGGACGACGTGACGGCAGGGTTCTCGCGCGATTTCGACGAGATGCGCAACAAGACGGGCTGGGAAAGTTTCGTCGGCATTTTCAGCCGGCACAAGGCCGACAGCATGCGCCAGGACCGCATTCGCACCGCCAGCATCGACGACAAGTTGCAGGACCTGATCTCGAAATCAGACATCATCGTGCAATTGCTGGAAGGTCAGCTGCGCACGCTGGAAGAGCACAAGGTGAAGGTGGAAACGAACCTGTCCGAGACGCTTGACGAGCGCGAGGCGACGGTGGGCGAACTGGAAACGCTGCGCGCGGATATCCAAGGAATGGACCCCAAGATCATCGAGCTGGAAAACAAGATCGCCAACGAGACCGACGCGGCGGCACGCACCAAGCTGGAAAGCGAGCTTGCCGAGATGAACGCCAAGTATAACGAGATGGTGCAGCAGGAGCAGGTCAAGCTGGCCAAAAGTCAGACGCTGGAGCGGTATATCGAGAAGGGCAAGACCTGGGTCGACAGCCTCCAGAACCAGGCGGCGACGCAGATGGTGCTGATCAACAAATTGCAGACCGACACGAAACAACGTGTCGTGCTGTATGATGCGCTGACCAAGTCGTTGAAAACCGCGCAGCAGCAGGATGTGGCACACCGGATCAACGAGATCGGCGTGCAGACCGACCAGGAGGCGCAGAGCGCCATGGCCGGGATCGGCGCGGCCACCAACCAGAAGATGGCCGACATGCTGGAGGCGCACGAAGATCACATGGTCTTTGCCCGCGAGGTGCTGGAGGCCAAGGCCAAGGCGGACGAGCGGTTCGCGCGGCGGTTCTCCAAGATCATCGAGAAGCACGACGCCAACGCGTATGGCGGCTAAGGCATGGGGCTGGGAACGCTTGCCATTGTTCTGTCGGTCGTCTGCCTCGTGGTGTCGTTTGTCTTTACCGTTCCGGCTTGGGTGAACCTTGTCGGTGTGGGATTCGGAGTTGCGGGTCTGTTGCTGATCAGCCGGTCGCGCCGCGATGGTGGCAACGGGTCGTGAGTGCGATGTCCAAAGAGCGTATATCCGGCCTGGTTTTACTTTTCGGCATCGTGGTGTCGGGTGGCATGGCACTGGGCGGCTACAGGTTGGGACATGACGAGATGATGGCCTGTGGCGTCATCGGGATGATCGTTCTGGCGGTCTGGGCCTTCGTGAAGCCCGGCGCCGGGTCTGGCGATGCGGGCTACTCCAGCTTTGATAGTGACGGAGCTGGTGGGTCGGGTGACGGTGGCGGGGGAGGTGAATGACCGCCGACGCCCTGACATCTGACCGCGCTGCGCTGACCGACCTCTTCGCGTCGCGGCGCTACTTCGCCAAGTTCGAGCGGATCACGGCGCATCTGAATCGCGTGGCCGCCGTGATGCAGGCCGAAGGTAATCTTGGCAAGCAGGAGGTCGAGGTCCTGACCACCTATGTTCAGGGGATCGCCTATACGTTCAAGGCGCTGAGCATGAAATACCTGCTGGTCGGGCGCGATACCGGGCAGTTTTTCGGCTCTCTGGCGATGGACGTGGAGGAAAGCGGTTTTCCCATGTTCTCGGAATTGATGGTGATGGCCAACGACGCGGCGCAGGCGCGGCGGCACCTGGACGGGATGCCGGATACCGAAACGCTGAAGCGCGAGATGGTCGAGCAGATCATCTCGGAACGGACGATCCCGACGCGGCTGCAATTCGCGCTCTCCCAGCGGCTTTATTACGAGGAAATGCTGCGCGGACACCTTTTCTGGGCGCAGAACGATCCGCAGATCCAATGGGTGAGCGGGCTGGACGAGCGGCGGCGCTACCTGTT
The DNA here is from genome assembly GCF_002917925.1 of Roseovarius confluentis. GTDB lineage: Bacteria > Pseudomonadota > Alphaproteobacteria > Rhodobacterales > Rhodobacteraceae > Roseovarius > Roseovarius confluentis. Next base: position 615,377 of record NZ_PPFE01000002.1, read on the forward strand.
GCACTGGGCGGTCTATGACAGCCAGGTGAACCTGCCGACGATCTACTTGATGGAGGTCGAGGATACCGGCCGCGCGCCACTGGGCAAGGACGAGCGGCGCTGGCCGGAGGTGCAGGCGCATCTGATGGCGCAGAGCTTGGGCGGTCTGAAACTGCTGACCATCGCCAAGGGGTTCGACGAGAGTTTCGACGATTTGCATCCCAAGAGGATGCGGCGGTTTCACGTCGGACCGATGTACAGCGACGCCTTCACCCGCCAGAGCGGGCCGCTGCGCGAAGTGTTGGCGCAGGCTGACGCACCCGTTGGGCAGGACTGGGCGCTGGCTTGGACGGATGAGGTGCTGGAAAGCGAGCGCGTGATCGAGGAGCGCGCGGGCTGGTTCGGGACGGTGGAGCGCGAGGTCTTCGCGCTGGACCCGTTTTCGGGGCAGGGGGCGGAGACCGGGGCAACGCGGATGGAGCGCAGCATCATCCTGCCCGAGCGGCCCTACCAGGTTCTGGCCGAGAAAACGCCGCCGGGGTTTTCGTCGGTCACGAAGTACGTGGTCAGCCCGGGGGGGCGGGTGCTGCGGTATTGATGTGCGGTGGGGTGAAACCCCACCCTACGCCAGATTTGTAGGGTGGGTTTCAAACCCACCATTCGGGAGAAGAAGATGAGCCTGACGGCAGACACGATGGAATTGCGCGAAGAGGATATCGCCAAGCATTACGCGGCAGCGGCGGCGATGCTGGCGGGGTTCGACCACACACCGCGCATCGCCAAGCCGGGCGACGCGCCGCAGGAGGAAAAATCGGCCGGGTTGGGCACGCGGCGGCGGTTCCGGACGACGACGCCGGGGCTGGTGACACGCTCGACCGCGCGGCCTGAGGGCGTGCACCTGGTGGAGCGGATCGAGGCCGCCGACGGCGACGACCCGCTGGTCAGCCCGATGCAGGCCACGGTGCTGCACGGCTTGCGGCGGGCGATTGCCGTTGCTCTGGCAGTGGGCGAGCAGTTTTCCGACGCCACGGGGCTGGCCGATTTGCGGCGGGCGAACCTGGCCGGGTCGCTGGGCGCGGACCGCAAGACCGAGTTCACCGAGCTTCTGGGTGCCGAGGCGCTGGCGGTGGGGCATGTCTTCGCCAATGCGACGGCGTTCCTGCTGGCGCCGCTTGGCAGCGAGGTGAGCGTCGAGGTGGGCGAGGTTGAGGAGGTTCTGACAGACAATTCTCAACTGGCTTTGCATGGTGCGTTGTGGGAGCTGGACCAGGATATCGCCGCCCATGCCGGAGACGATGCGCGGCTGGTGGCGACGGTCAGCGCCTTTGCAGAGCAGTTGATGGAGAAGACTGCGCTGCGCGCCCAGAATGCCGGGCGGCTGGGCGCATTCACCGGCGCCAGCTGGCGGGTGGAGGCGGATGACTTCACCATTCGCGGGTTCGAGCCGGCGGCCAAGGGCAAGTCCAGCACGCTGACCATGACCTTCAAGCAGCCGCACGAGGTGGTGGGCAACCATATCGCCAAGTACCAGGCGCTGAAGCTGTCCAAGATGCTGATGGCCTATGATTTCGACCGGCGGCTGAATCCGTTCGCGGAGCTGGGCGGGTTCATCTTTACCTTCATGGGGGATGGCAAGCCGGGCACGGGCAAGACGACGCTGATCCAGATGATGGCGGGGCTGATCAAGGGCTATTGCGACAACGCAGGCTATCCGTTCCGGTATCAGAACCTGAGCACCGAGAGCATCGACAGCTATCAGGGCAAGTCGGCGCAGAATGCCAAGGCGTTCATCAACACCGTGATCGACCCCGGCGTGATCGGGTTCGGGACGATCGACGATATCGACCAGCTGGCGGGCAAGCGCGGCGACCGGCAATCGAGCGCCGGGCAGCTGGAGATCACCGCAGTGCTGATGGAGAGCTTTGCCGGGGCCAATACAGTGGTGCGGGGGAATTGCACGTTCGGTATGTTCTCGAACTACCCCGAGAACGTGGATGACGCGCTGCGCCAGAGGGCGGGGGCGCGGTTCCTGGTGGACGGGCCGCAGACGCGGGAGGATTACATCGATATCCTTTACCTGCTGATGGGAAAGAACCACGACATTCCGCTGGGCCAGCACGAGGTCTATGCCGCGCAGGAGATCAAGAAGGCGGTGGCGGCGTCGTTCGAGAGCCACGCGCGGCCGCATGAGAAGGGACTGATCCGGGTCTATGAGCGCGTGGAGAAGGATATCGGCAAGTTGGACACGATTGCCAAGCTGGGGACGTACCTGAAGGGTATCCAGGAGGCGGATGAGCGGTTCACGGGCCGTGCGATCAAGAACATCACCGACGCGGTGAAGGTGCGGGCGATGGATTTCGAATTGCCGGACGAGTGGATGGAGAAGCCCGACCTGTTCCTGTTCAAGTCCTATGAGGAAAAGAAAGGGATGATCGAGGAATTACGCCAGCCGATCACGGTCGAGATGGTTGTTCAGGAGATCAATCGGTACGCGGATTCCGAGTTCCGCTATGCAGACAAGTCGGACGAGGTGGCAATCGAGACCATGGTGCGCGATTTCGGTCGGACGGAGGAGGCGAAGCGGCGGTACCTGGCGGAGAAGGAGGGCGGTGCGTGAAAACACGCGCCCGACGGCATGAACGATACGAGCGTGACATTGATGAACACGGGCCTGCCTCTGCTGATCATAGGCGGGTTTGCGGCTTTGTTGCCGTGGCTATTCACGCCGCGGGAAACCCGGTCGCACGGCCGGGTTCTGGTGTCGGTCGTAGCGTCGGCGGGTTTGATGCTGGGGCTGAGCGCGGTTGTTTTCGCACTTTTCGACAAGCGGAGCCTGCTGGGTGGGCAGACGCTTGCCGGGCAGGGCGCAGTAGCGTGGATGTACCTGCGGACCTCGCTGGCGGCAGTAGTGGTGTGGGGTCCGGTTCTGGTCTTCATCTGGCTGAGCCTGGCGCAGCGCGTGGAGCGGTTGCGGGACCGCGATATCGTGCGGGGAGAGGCTTGATGGACGCGCGTGCAATTATTTCAGGCACCCGTCCCGGGCTTGAACCGGGATCTCACACTCGCAGCCGCGAAGAGGCCCCGGATCGGGTCCGGGGCGCGGGGGTGTTTGTGACGGGCCGGGGATGGTGGGTTGGAAACCCACCCTACGGAGGTGGTGCATGGAACGTCTGATCAGATCCGGCCTGATGTTCGGCAACCTGGTGCATGTGGCGAGCCCGGCGCTGGTGGAGCGGTATAATCGCGCGCTGAAGCATCTGACGGGCAAGACCACCAGCCTGACGGATTTCTACGTCGATATCTCGGGCTATTCGCCGGAGGTTGGGCATGAGCTGGGCGATGACCTCTACCTCAACCATGCGGGGGTGAACCGGCAGTTCATCCTGCTGACCACGGAGCAGAAGCGCGCGCCGCTTCTGAATGCGCAGTTTTCGACATCGCGCGGCATCCTCAAGCAGTTCATCGAGGAGAACGAGCCGGCGCTGTTCGCGCTGACCGCGCGGGATGCGGTGGCGGGCGAGTTGGTGAACTCGGTCTATGACATGTCGAGCCCCGCGCGGCTGTTCGATATCCGGCGTATCAAGATCGAGGCGGATACCACCAACGGCGCGCTGCGGCAGGCCGAAAAGCTGGATGAAAAGGTCGAGCGGTTCATGTCTGAAGAGGACGCGTGGTTCGACGACGTGCTGATTGCCGAGATGATCGAGCTTGCGGGGCAGACCGGTGACGTGCTGCGCAATCCCATTGATCTGAAGGAAATGAGTTTCGAGCAGCGCAATTACTGGACCAGTCACTTTGGCGGGGTGTACCTGTTTCAAGACTTGGAACTGCCCGGTGTGATCTGTGCGCAGGACAAAACGCCGTTTGAGGGCGGCCGGATCGATTATGTATTCGACATGTCCGACCGCAATCGGGTGGCCAGTTTTCTTGACCTCAACGGCCTGGTGGAGCCGATCGTCAAGGCGCGCGGCATCGACGCGGCGGCGATCCTGCGGCAGAAGATGGATTTCGTGCTGGTCGACGCGCTGGCCGGGGAAGGCGTGGAACTGGCCGGCCGCACCCGGGCCGAGATGCGCCGGCTGGCGCGGCGGCATTCGGACCTTCTGCCCGAAGAATTCCATACGCTGAACGCGCTGCTGAACTGGGCGGAGAATGGCGGGCCGTGGCCGGTCATCACTTCGGACAACCCGGCCTATTTCTATACGCTGCGGGCGGCGGCGCACAAGGACGCGGAACTGGTCAACATGCTGCTGGCGGAACTGGCGCCGAAGGATGTGCGGCAGCTGTTCATCTGCCACAAGAGCCTGTTTTACCGCCGTTACGAGACATGGGCGGACACCAAACGGGCCTATGTCGTCGATGTCCTGCTGAACGAATACCAGGTGGACAAGCTGGGCACGCGCGCGGCACTCTTTGGCCACGAGGCGCCGATGGAAGAGCCCGCGCCGCCGAAAGCGCCCGAACCGGCGTCGGACCTGGAGGCGGTCGTGGCGCGGGTCGGCCCTTGGGGGCCAGTGACGCGCCGGGCGGGCACGAAGGGAAAGGGATAGAACATGGCGGCACTGGCACGGCTACTGATCATCGGGTTCATCGTCTGCACGATCCTTTACGTGGTGCTGTCGCTCTATTCGCGCAGCGTGCGAAAGGCCAAGCTGCGCGAATGGTGGGAAGAGGAAGGCCGGCCCGGCGACCGTGACGCCTATATCGAGAAGGGGCTGGAAGACTATGACGGCTCGCTGCGGCGCAAGCTGATCCTTGGTGTTTACGTGGTGCCCTTCAGCATCGTGGCCGCGATCATCTATTTCACGAACTTCCACTGAAGGGGCGGCGCGATGGTGTACCTGAAATGGCTTTTCTGGGCGGTGTTCTGGGTGCTGGTGGCGGCGTTCTTTCACTATACCCTTCCGCAGACCGATATCGTGCGCGTCACGGATACTTATGAAAAGCGGATCGATTTCGGCGAGAATAGCCTGTTCTGGGCCAGTCCCGATGCCGGCAACGACGCCACGGCAATCAACCGCGACGTGTTCTTCATCCAGACGGTGCGGGCGGATGGCAGCACCATGGTCTATCGCAACGAGGACACAAGCTGGGGCTGGCCGCCCTATTTCAAGTTCGACACGTCCAATTTGCAGGCCGAGGCGGCCGACCTGAAATCGACCTCGGAAGCGCCGCGCTGGGCCGCGTTGAAGCATTACGGGTGGCGCAACGAGTTCCTGTCGATCTTTCCCAACGGGGTGAGCATCTGGCCGGTGGCCGGGCCGGATGTGGGCAAGCCCTTTCCGTGGCTGAATATCCTGATACTCGCGGTCTTCGGGCTGGTCGCCTACGGTGTCTGGCGGCTGTGGCGGCGGTTCCGGGCGCGGCGGATCGATCCGGTCTGGGACGGGGTCGAGGCGCGGTTCGACGCGGCGGGCAATGCCATCGAGGACCGGCGCGGACGGGTCCGGCGCTGGCTGGATACCTGGCGGCCCAAGGACAAACGCCGGGGCTGAAAGCCGGACCCCGCGGCCTTAGGCGGCGTGGGTGCGCCCCGCGTCGGAAGCGCGGCCTTCGTCGGAGACGCGCATCGAGTCGGAAACCCATTGAGGCAGCACCAGCGGCGCCAGTGGGTTCGGCGCGCCGCGCAGCACGTTCTCGCGCAGCCGGGCGACCATGTCGGATCGTTTCGACTGGCTGCCTGACATGATGTGCAAGAGCGCCTCGACTTGCATCGCATCAAGTGGTGGCTGTGGTGGCGCGGGATGCAGGTTGAATGGCGCGGGATCGAGCCCGATATCGCGCAGGAAACTGCGCAGGTAGGTCTCTGGCCCCAGCTTGATCCGCTCGAACTGGCGCGACTTCACCTGAATGTCCGGGTGCAGCCCCGCGAGCTCTTGTTCCAGCGACGGAAAGTTGATCGAGTTGAAGTTCACGCTGCGGCAGAACTGTTCCAGCGGCATGGCGACCTGGTTCTGGCGGATCGCGTCGGAATAGAGGCTGAGCAGGTAGCTTTCGGCGTTGCGAGTGTAGAGCAACAGGCGCGTGTCCCCGAGCTGCAGGCCGGCCTGGGCGTGTTGCAGATTGGTCGCGGCCTGCGGGTAGAAGCCCGGGTGGGCCTCGTCCCACATCAGGCTTTGGATCATCGAGGGACCAAGGCGGTGCTCGTCGGAAATGAGAACCGTTTCGGCGCCGGCCTCGTTGGCGGCCCGCGTGATGGCGGTGTTTGTGGCTTCGAAATGGCCGATCTCGTTCGGGAGCGAGCCGGGCTTGTGCCGGCGGCGGATCATGCGCACTTGACGGCGCAGAAGTTTGGGGGTTTCGGCGTTCACGTAGAAGACGCCCTGGGCCCGCAACTGGTCGAGATTGGCCGAAAGGTTTTGCTGCAACAGCATGGACGCCGTCCTGTGGACGCCCAGATGGATAACGTATTTCATGGACCTGCCCGGTGCCTGTTTTGTATTTTTTTATGACCATAGTGTAGCGCATGTGGTGGAATCGCGCAATATTTCGCCGATGCAATCCAGTGCCGATCATCCTGCGAATAATCGGACCGGCTGCGGCGCGGGGCAGGGCAAAGATTATTCTGCGAATAATCTGGCGTGTCGGACAGCCGCAGCGGCCTGCTGCGCGGCTTTGCTTCTGCCGGCTGGACAAAGGTGGGGAAGTGGTGGGCGACCTAGGAATCGAACCTAGCGTGCGTCTCCGCGAGGGAGTTACAGTCCCCTGCCACACCTTGCGGCCTGTCGCCCACTGAGGCGCGTGTTTAGAAGCGGGCCGTTGCCCCGTCAACCGGAAAATCGCTTGCGATTGTGACGGTGCGGGGCCATTGTCCGCCGCCTGTGAAGGAGGCCCCCGGATGGCAACGAAGAAACCCAAGTGGGTCGTGGAAAAGGAGCAGGCCAAGAAGGCGTCGGCGGCGGAAACCGTGTGGCTGTTCGGGCTGCACGCGGTGCGCGACGCGCTAGAAAACCCGCGCCGCGAGAAGCTGCGGCTGGTGGTGACGAAGAACGCTGCCGACAAGCTGTCGGACGCCATCGCGGCCTCTGGCATGGAGCCGGAGATGGCCGACCCGCGCAAGTTCAGCGCACCGCTGGATCCGCAATCGGTGCACCAGGGTGCGGCGCTGGAGGTGAAGCCGCTGGACTGGGGGGCGCTGGAGGATGTCTGCCTTGGCGACGGGGTGCGGCCGCCGCGCGTGTTGTTGCTGGACCGGGTGACGGATCCGCATAACGTGGGCGCCATCCTGCGCTCGGCCGAGGTGTTCGGCGCCTCGGCGGTGATCGCGCCGCGGCACCATTCGGCGCCCGAGACCGGGGCGCTGGCCAAGACCGCCAGCGGCGCGCTGGAGCGGCAGCCCTACCTGCGGGTGCGTAATCTGGCCGACGCGATGAGCGCGTTGCAAGGCATGGGATACCTGGTTCTGGGTCTTGACGGCGAGGCCGATGAGACGGTCGAGGAGGCGCTGGTCGGGATGCAGGACCGGCCCGTGGCGCTGGTGCTGGGGGCCGAGGGGCCGGGCCTGCGCCAGAAGACGCGGGAGACCTGCGACAAATTGGTGCGGATCGCCTATGCGGGGGCGTTCGGATCTCTCAATGTCTCAAATGCCGCGGCGGTGGCCTTATATGCATCCAGAGGATAACCGACTGGGATAACAGACGGAGGCGGAATGGGCCGGAAGATTGCGACATGTTGTTACTGCGGAACGCGGGCGGTGCTGGTGCTGGACGAGGGACGGCATGAGTTGGCCTGTGGCGCTTGCGGGGCACCGCTGCACGACATGAAGATGATGCCGGTGTCGCGAGACAATGCCCAAGAGCGCAAGGGGGCGCCACGCGGCGCGCAACCCGGCAAGAAAGTGGACATGCGTCGCGATGGCCGCCCCGTGGCGCCGCGACCGGACTGGAAGGGCGATGCGGGACCGGACCGCCCCAAGCGGCGCGGGAAGCGGAAGCGCAAGCCGATCCTCGGCCGGGTTCTGGACGAGGTCTGGGACGTTCTGGAAGATATCATAGACTGAGAACGGCGGATTTTTACCGACTGTTCACACCTAATTTACAACCTCTTTATATCTGGAATTCAGTACCTATCTGAATGTCAGGAAGCGCCGAACTGGAACTCCGGTGCTTCTTTTCACTGTCCCTCGTTCCGCGACTGGCGCCCGGGTTTGCCCGGGCGCTTTTTTCTTTTGAAGCGGCAGTCTAGTGTGAGGCCATGAACGAGCCATACAAAGATTCTGACCTTCGGGACATCTTGAAGCGGACCAAGCGGATCGCGGTGGTTGGCGTGTCCATGAAAGAGGTGCGCCCGAGTTTCTATGTCGCCCGCTACCTGAAGCTGAAAGGGTTCGACGTGGTGCCGGTCAACCCCGGCCACGCGGGCCAGACGGCGTTCGGGACGACCGTTCTGGGGTCGCTGGGCGAGATCGAGGGCGGCGTGGACATGGTGGACATCTTTCGCCGGTCCGAGCATGTGCCGCCCATCGTGGATGAGGCTCTGGAGCGGTTTCCTGATCTTCAGACGATCTGGATGCAGATCGGCGTGTGGCACGAGGACGCCGCCGAGAAGGCGCGGGCGCGTGGCGTGGACGTGGTGATGAACCGTTGTCCCAAGATCGAATATCAGCGCCTGTTCGGCGAGTTGCGCATGGGCGGCTTCAATACCGGTGTAATCTCGTCAAAGCTGTAGGCGCCCCGGTCGGGCCTGCCGGTCAGCCCGCGACGACGTCGGCCGCGATGCGCATCTCGCGCAAGGGTCGGACCCGGCGGATGGCTTCCTCGTAGACGGGATGCGCCTTGTAGGCGGCAAGATCGGCCTCGGTCCTGAACTCGGCGTAGACCACAAGATCGACCTCGGCCCCGGTCAGGGTGTCGGCATGAAGGTTTTCGCCAACCTCGAAATGGGTGGAGTAGGGAATGGTTCCGAGCGTTTCGAGACCGGCGCGGATTTCGCCGAGATTATTGAGATCGCGAGCGGTGAAAAAGACGATGTGGCGGATCATTCGGAGCGGGAAGCCTTTTCTGCAAGACCGGACCGCGACTGGCGCGTGGCCAGTTCGGCCATGACATCGGCGACTGACACACCGCGGCTGTACAGCATGACGAGCAGGTGAAAGAGCACGTCGGCGGCCTCTGAGGTGAGGCCTTGCGCATCGCCTTTCACGGCCTCGATCAGCGCCTCGATGGCCTCTTCGCCGAACTTCTCGGCCACCTTCTCTGGGCCCTTGGACAAGAGCTTGGCTGTCCAGCTGTCCTCGGGCGAGGCGCTGGCGCGGGCGGCGACGATCTTTTCCAGGTCTTCGAGGGTCATGCGCCGATCCTCATGGGGATGCCGGCCGCGGCCATGTGGGCCTTGGCCTCGGCGATGGTGTGATCGCCGAAATGGAAGATGGAGGCGGCCAGCACGGCGGATGCGCCGCCCTTGGTCACGCCGTCGACGAGGTGATCGAGGGTGCCGACGCCGCCCGAGGCGATGACGGGGATCGAGACCGCGTCCGCTATGGCGCGGGTGAGGGGCAGGTTGAAGCCCGAGCGGGTGCCGTCGCGGTCCATCGAGGTCAACAGGATTTCCCCGGCGCCCTTGTCCTCGACCAGCTTGGCGAATTCGACCGCATCGATGCCGGTGGGTTTGCGCCCGCCATGGGTGAAGATTTCCCATTTGCCGGGGCTGACCGTCTTGGCGTCGATGGCCACGACGATGCATTGGCTGCCGAACTGATCGGCCGCAAGGCGGACCACGTCGGGGTCGGAGACGGCGGCGGAATTGAACGAAACCTTGTCGGCCCCTGCCAGCAGCAGCGCGCGCACATCCGCCACGGTACGGACGCCGCCGCCCACGGTGAGCGGGATGTAGCACTGCTCGGCGGTGCGGGTGACCACGTCGAGCATCACGCCGCGGTTTTCGTGGGTGGCATGGATGTCGAGAAAACACAGCTCGTCGGCGCCGGCGGCATCATAGGCGCGGGCCGCATCCACGGGGTCGCCCGCATCGCGCAGGTTGACGAAGTTCACGCCCTTGACCACGCGGCCGTCGGCCACGTCGAGGCAGGGGATGATGCGGATCTTGAGCATGGGCCGTCCTTTCGCGCCTGCCTTCTAGCGCGGGCGGCGGGCGGTGCCAATGGGGGTTAGGGCGCCCACGCGGTCGGGCTGTCATTTTTGAACCCCGCCGGGGGGATGGGCGACGGATAGGTGTCGGCGCGGTGCTGCGCCTTAACCCCAGCATTCCGAAAGGACCAAGCCATGATGTCTTTCAAATCCACGCTCGCCATGCTGTCGCTGGCCACGACCGCAGCCGTCGCCGCGCCCGCCGCGCCGGCGCAGGCCGAGACCATCACCTGCCCGCACAGCCAGATCCGGCGCGAGGTGACCACGGCCCTTCCGGGGGGCTGGTGGAACACGCCGATCGTCAACTCGCTGACCGAGGCGCGGGTCGCCAATATCGGGGGGCGTGCCGCGTTGCAGTGTATTTACGGCCCGGCAGGATCGATCCAGCGCTATGCGCCGGATGGCGCGACCTGCCGGGTGAGCGGGCGACAGTTCGAGTGCAACAGTGGCGCGGCCTCGGGCGCTGGCGCGCGGACCTTCTCGACCGGGCCGCTGGATATCCCGCAGACCTGGACCGCGGACCTTGACCGTGGGGCGGTGGGTCGCGGCAGTGGCGTGGACATCTGGTTCCAGGCCGAGACGGCGGAGCTGCTGTACCTGGCGCCGCGCAACGGGGCGCAGCTTGGCGTGGGTGACCGACGCAACCGGGGCTTTGACGGCTGCCGGGGGGCGCGGTTCAGCGCGAACCGGGTGTCGCTGCGGGATATTCCGGTCGGGTCCTATATCTGCGCCAAGACCAATGAAGGGCGGATCAGCCAGTTCCGGGTGAACGCGGTGTCGGGCGGATCGCCGAAGACGCTGAAGCTGGGCTACACGACCTGGCAGTAAACACGCCATTCCGAGACAGCCAGCACCCGGCGGTTTGCCGGGTGTTCGCGTATGTTCAGACAGAGGCTCGGCAGGATCGGGCCGATCACGCGAATGTCTGTTTCCACGCGACGCGGTCGGCTTAGCTATATGGAGGGACAGACCCCTTGCAGGAGATACTCGAAATGAAACGATTTCTGACCCTTGCCGCGTTGACCTTCATGGCCAGCCCCGCCCTGGCCGATGACGACCTGATGAAGGTTCAGGCCAGCGGTGACGTGGCCAGCACGATGGACGCGCTGAAAGCGGCGGTGGAAGGCGCGGGGGCCAAGGTTTTTGCGCGGGTGGATCATGCCAGTGGCGCCGAGGGCGTAGGCATGGAACTGGCCCCGTCGCAGGTACTGATCTTCGGCAATCCGAAGCTGGGCACGCCCGCGATGCAGGACGATCCGCTTGCGGGGTTGTATCTGCCGATGAAGATTCTCGTGTACGAGGACGCGAATGGGCAGGTCTGGCTGGCTTACGAGGACCCGGAGGAGATGTTCGATGAACTCGACGGGATCGACGATGACGCGGAGTATATCCAGACGATGACTGGTGCGTTGGGCAAGTTGACCCAAAAGGCGGCCGGCGGCTGACCCGCTCGCCCCGCTCTTGCGTGCGGGTCTCGTGTCAGGCGGAGAGGGTGCGCAGGGCCTCTTTCAGGTCCAGCGCCCCATCATAGAGCGCGCGGCCCGAGATCGCGCCGTTGAGCGGCGCGCCGCAATTCTTCAGCGCGACGAGATCGTCGAGGGACGACACGCCGCCCGAGGCTATGACCGGGATCGAGACGGCGTTGGCCAATGCCGCCGTCGCCTCGATATTCGGACCCTTCATGGCACCGTCGCGGTTGATGTCCGTGTAGATGATCGCGGCGACGCCCGCGTCCTCGAATGACCGGGCGAGGTCCGTGACCATGACATCGGTTTCCTCGGCCCAGCCCTTGGTCGCCACGCGGCCATTGCGGGCGTCGATGCCCACGGCCACCTGGCCGGGAAACGCCTGTGCCGCCTCGCGTACCAGCGCGGGGTTTTCGACCGCCACGGTGCCCAGGATAACGCGGGCGAGCCCCTTGCTGAGCCAGCGTTCTATCGTCGCCATGTCGCGGATACCGCCGCCAAGCTGGGCCGGGACCTGCGTGCGTTCCAGTATCGCCTCGACCGGGGCGGCGTTGACCGGCTCGCCCGCGAAGGCGCCGTTGAGGTCGACGAGGTGCAGCCAGTCGCAGCCCGCATTGACGAACTCCATCGCCTGTGCGGCGGGGTCGTCGTTGAACACGGTGGCCTTCTCCATTTCGCCCTTGAAGAGGCGTACGGCCTGGCCGTCCTTGAGGTCGATGGCGGGGTAGAGGATCATGGGTGGTCATCCGGGCAAAGGGCTTTGCCGCGATGTGCCATGACGGGACGGCGTTTGCAACGCGACGTGGCGTCAGGCTTGATCGTGGTGGCGCTCGGGCCGCATGCTGCGCGTCATCATTTGCGGGAGGAGATACGCATGAGAACGATGACACTGGCCTTCGTGGCTACCCTTATGAGCGCCGGCGCGGCCTTTGCCGCCGATCCGCTGGAAGGCTACTGGCGCACGGCCAAGGACGACAACGGTCATTCCGGGCTGATCCACGTCAAGCCCTGCGGCGCGCAACTGTGCGGCACGCTGGTGAAGGCCTATAATGGCCAGGGCCAGGAAATCCAAAGCGAAAACGTGGGTCGAAACATCATTTCGCAGACCGTTCCCAAGGGCAATGGCAGCTACACCGGCAAGGTCTACAGCCCGGACCGTGGCAAGACCTATAACTCCAGGCTTCAGATGAACGGCAACGCTTTGAAGGTGTCGGGCTGTGTCTTGGGCATCTGCCGCGACGGCGGAACGTGGACAAAGGTGAAATAAGCCTTTTCCTGCCGATAAGGCGAACGTGATTGAACGATTTGGCCGGGGCACACGTCTTACCTGTATTATTTTGAAATCAGGTAGGAAGGAGGCCCGGCCAATGCGTATGGTTATGTCTTTTGCAATGTTGATTGGAACCACGGGCGCGGTATTGGCTGATCCGGCGATGGGCACGTGGCAAACCGAGCCCGACAAGAAGGGCATCATTGCCCATGTGAATGTCTACGACTGCGGCAACGCCGTTTGTGGCGAGATCACCCGCACCTTCAATTCGCAAGGGCAAGAGATCAAGGCCGCGAGCCTGGGTCATACGGTGATCCGCAATGCCACGCCCACCGGCAACGGCAAGTATGAAGGCCGCGCCTGGATCCCGGCACATCAGCGCGAATACCCGGCCGGCATGAGACTTCAGGGCGACCGGATGACCGTGCGAGGCTGCATGGGCCCGATCTGCATGTCGCAGAACTGGACACGGATCCAGTAAGCCTCAGGGCGCCCAGGTCAGGAAATTGCGGATGATGCGCAGACCGGTGGCCTGGCTTTTCTCCGGGTGGAACTGGGTGCCGACGAGATTGTCGCGGCCGACCACAGCCGTCACCGGCCCGCCATAATCCACATGGGCGATGCGCTGGTCGAGGTCCGAAACCTCGAAATGGTAGGAGTGGACGAAATAGGCGTGGTCGCCGGTGCTGACGCCGTCCAGCACGGGATGGGGAAAGTCGATCACAAGGTCGTTCCAGCCCATATGCGGTACCTTCATCGACGGGTCCGCGGGCGCGATCGGACCGACCGTTCCGGCAATCCAGTCAAAGCCGTCTGTCTCGGTATATTCCAGCCCTCGCGTGGCCAACATCTGCATCCCGATGCAAATTCCCATGAACGGGCGGCCTTTGGTCACGACGGCCTCCCGCATCGCCTCGAAGAGGCCGCGATGGTCGTAAAGTTCTTTCCGGCAGGCAGGAAAGGCGCCGTCGCCGGGCAGGACGATACGGCTGGCACGGCGCACCGTGTCGGGGTCGGACGTGACCACGACCTTGTCCGCGCCCACCTCGGCCGCCATGCGCTGAAACGCTTTTTCGGCCGAGTGCAGGTTGCCGGACTCGTAATCTACGATAACGGTTGTCATGGGGTCAGAGCGTGCCCTTGGTCGAGGGGATGGCATCGGCCTTGCGCGGGTCGATTTCCAGCGCGTCGCGCAGGGCGCGGGCGACGGACTTGAACGCGGCCTCCGCTACGTGATGGCTGTTGATCCCGTGCAGCGCGTCCACGTGCAGAGTCAGCCCGCCATGGGTGCTGAAGGCCTGGAAGAACTCTCGGACCAGCTCGGTGTCGAATGTCTTGATCTGGGCGGTGGGCATGGCGACGTTCCACACGAGGTAGGGCCGGCCGGAAATGTCCAGCGCGGCGCGCACCAGAGCGTCGTCCATCGGCAGCAGGCAGGCACCGTAACGGCGGATGCCCTTCTTGTCGCCCACGGCTTGCGTCAGCGCCTGACCGAGCGCGATTCCCACATCCTCGACCGTGTGATGGTCGTCGATATGCAGATCGCCCTTGCAGCGGATTTCCATGTCGATCAGCGCGTGGCGGGCCAACTGGTCCAGCATGTGGTCGAAGAAGCCCACCCCGGTCTGGTTGTCATAGGTGCCGGTGCCGTCGAGGTCGATCTTGACGGAGATATCGGTTTCCGCGGTCTTGCGGGTGATGCTGGCGCTGCGCATGGGTGCGTCCCTGAGTGTTTGCCGCGCCGTTATAGGCGGGGTTGGCAGGCGCGCCAAGGGGGCGAAGTGGGGTGGGGAAAACGTGGTGCCGATTGGCACTTGGACCGGTGTTCTACCGGCCCAATCGATCAACTTGGAGAGAAATTGGAGCGGGCGATGAGATTCGAACTCACGACCCTTACCTTGGCAAGGTAATGCTCTACCCCTGAGCTACGCCCGCGTCCTTGGGTGAGGCGGAGATATAAAGTCTGGCGCGGCCCTGCAAGGGAAAATCGCAGTGGCTGCAAATTTTTTTGCCCCGCGTCCGGTCAGGCGCTGTAGCGCAGGATCAACTCGACATAGATCAGCGTCGAGGCCAGCAGCAGAAAGGCGAGGAATAGGGCGCGGCGCCGCTTGGTGGGCGGCGAAGGGACATCTTGGTCCTGATCGTGCAGTCCGGTCACGTCACATCTCCTTCAAGAGAGGGCGCCAAAGGCAGCAAAGTGCAATCAAAAGTAGTGTGTATGACAGGGTGCGGCAAGAAAAACCGTCCGAGGCCCGCCTTTGGGCGGAAACACGCACCCGGGCGAGCGCTGGGCCCGCCCGGATACCTGACCCGGGGAGATGCGGGTCAGATATTGCCGGCGGACAACTCGCCGGCGATGTGGTCGGCTTGGCGGATGGCCAGGGCGACGATGGTCAGGGTGGGGTTTTCCGCCGCCCCGGTGGTGAATTGCGAGCCGTCGGAGATGAACAGGTTAGCGATGTCGTGGGTCTGGCCCCACTTGTTGCAGACGCCGTCCTCGGGGTTTTCCGACATGCGGTTGGTGCCGAGGTTGTGCGTGCTGGGGTAGGGCGGTGTCGGGAACGTGCGCGTGGCGCCCACCGCGTCATAGATCGCCGTCCCGCGGTCGTATGCATGGTTGCGCATGGCGATGTCGTTTGGGTGATCATCGAAATGCACGTTCGCCACGGGCAGGCCGAACTGGTCCTTCACCTCGGAGTTGAGCGTCACACGGTTCGTGGACTGGGGCATGTCCTCGCCCACGATCCACATGCCGGCCATGTTCTCGTACTCGTCGAGTGCCGTGGTGAATTCACGCCCCCATGCCCCCGGATCGAGGAAAGCCGCCATGAAGGGCAGGCCGAGCGACAGGGTTTCCAGTTCGTACCCGCCAACGAAGCCGCGGCTCGGGTCGTGTTTCGACTCGTCCTGAATGATGCCCGCCATGGTCGTGCCCCGCCACATCTTCACCGGCTTGTCGAACACGGCGTAGACCGAGCCCGTCATGTGCCGCATGTAGTTTCGCCCCACCTGATCGGAGCTGTTGGCAAGACCGTTCGGGAACATGTTGGAGGCCGAATTGAGCAGCATCCGGGGCGATTCGAACGAGTTGCCCGCGACGCAGACGACGCGCGCCTTCTGCATCTGCAGATCGCCGTTCTCGTCGAAATACTCGACGCCGGTGACCTTGCCCGCCTCGTTGTGCAGGATGCGGGCCACGTGGGCCTTTTCGCGCACTTCGAGATTGCCGGTGGCCTCGCCCTCGGGGATGTCGGTATAGGCCGAGGACCACTTGGCGCCCCATTTGCACCCCTGAAAGCAGAAGCCGGTCTGTTGGCACATCAGGCGGTCCTGGTCGTCGCGGCTGTTGATCGCCATGCGGCCGGTATGGACCTCGGTGTAGCCAAGCTTTTTCGCGCCGGCCTCGAACACCTTGTAGTTGTTGTTGCCGGGCAGGCCGGGATTTCCATTGGTGCGCGTGACGTTCAGCTTCTTCTCGGCCTTGTCGTAGTAGTCGTCCATCTCGCGCGGGTCGATGGGCCAGTCGAGCAGCGATGCCCCCTCGACTTCGCCGTAGTTCGTGAGCGCCTTCCATTCGTGATCCTGGAAACGGATCGAGGCGCCGGCCCAGTGGGTGGTTGTGCCGCCCACGGCCTTGACGATCCAGGCGGGCAGGCCGGAGAAATCCTTGGCCACGCGCCAGTCGCCCGACGTGGTGCGCGGGTCGAGCCAGGCCAGTTGGCCGAAGCTTTCCCACTCGTCGTTGACATAGTCTTCTGGCAGATACCGGCCGCCAGCCTCGAGAGCGACGACACTCACACCCTTCTGCGCGAGTTCGTTGGCCAGGACCCCTCCGCCCGCGCCGGTGCCGATGACGACGACGACGCTGTCGTCGGTAAGTTCAAATGGTGCAGTCATTGATTGAATCCTCCCTCAGCCGATCCAGGCGATGTCGTCGAAGCCGCGGTTGATATAACCGCCCTTGGAGAAGCTTTCGCCCTCGTAGCCGAAGACCGGCCAGACCGCTTTCTGGTTATAAAGCCCGGTCACCAGACCGCCCCGGATGCGTTGGAAGAAAGGGTCGTCCTCCATCGAGCGCAGCACGTCGACGCGGTCGCGTTCCCAGCCAATATCGGCGTACTCGAGCTCGTGCATATTGCGCGCGGCATCGTTCAGCGCGTCGATGCCCGCGGTGATGGCGTCGACTTCCTCGGGCTTGTCGTAGCCCTTGACGGCGGCCACGTAGTATTCGTCGGCGATGCGGTCGTGCGGGTAGATATCGCGCGCCATCTGCACGAGCGTCGCAAAGGTTTCGGGCTTCAGCGCGTCCATTTCGGTGGCCCAGGCGCCACCCGCGCCTGCCACGTAGCTGGAGCCGAGCACGAAGGCGCCGAAGGCGGTCGTGCCTTTCAGCAGGTCGCGCCGGGTCAGCCGGCGGAGTTGTCTTGTCTGGGTACTCAACATCTTGTCCTCCCTAGATGCGGCGTGAGTTTTCGTGATTGGTGTTTGACCCGGCCCCGGGACACGCCATGCCCGAAGCCGGTTGTCGCGGGCGTTACTTGAAGCGCCCGGCGCGTTGCAGCACCTCGATTTCGTAGCCGTCGGGGTCTGCGACGAAGAAGAACTTGCCGACAAGTTCGCCGTCGGGGGCGAATTCCACGATCTTGCGCGGCTCCAGCCCGGCCTGGGTGAAGCGGGCGTGCTCGGCTTCCAGATCGTCGACGGACACGGCGAAATGGCCGTAGCCATCGCCAAGATCGTAGGGCTCCTCCCGCCCCTTGTTGACCGTCAGTTCAAGCTCGAATTCGGATTCGGAATTGCTGAGATAGACCAGCGTGAACTTCTCGAAATCCAGGCGGTCCGCGATCTCCAGCCCGAAGGCTGTCTTGTAGAACTCAACCGACCGCGCCTCGTCGAGGACGCGGATCATGCTGTGAATGGCTTTTGCCATGGGCTTCTCCGACTTTGTGAATGGTCGAAGAAGTGTACCAAGCGCCCGGTGGGTGGGGGTAGTAAACCGTTACTACAGGCGCTTTAGGTTACTCTGCGGCGATGCGGGTTTCAGGCTGGGTCGCCTGATTGTCCTGCCAGACAAGGCAGGTGCAGCGCAAAAGCGAGGTGAAATTCTTGGGCTCGCCATGCAGTTCCAGCACTTCGCCATGCAGTTTCGACACGAAGGCCGGGGTGGAAATGTCCTCGTTCGCGGCGATGTCGTCGAGAATCCGCCAGAAGGATTTTTCCAGCCGGATGCTGGTGCTTTGGCCGTTGAGGCGCATACGTCGGGTCTCGAGTTCGTATCTTTCCGGGTCCTGCCCGGCAAACATGCGGCACATGTCACGTCCTCCCTAATGTCATCATGCCAATTCAGGAACTCCATGATTGCCTATTCCTTCGGGTACGGGAAGGGGCACTTTGGTCCCGCACGCAACGAAAGGCACACCGGGACAAGCTGACTGGCGGCTAGTGGTCGTAACAGACCCCTGCTGCGGGCGGGAGGGTGAAGTCCTCGGTATGGACGACGATACCCTCCGGTGTGAGCAGCAGAAGGCCGTATGCACCCGGCTCGTCGATCGACAGGCTGGGATCCTGGAAGCCGAGTGCCATGGGCATCTGGTGGCAGGGGCTCTTGAAGATCGCGGTGGGGATGCGGTTGCCCGCGCCGGTGGCGAAACCGCCTTGGATGGTGCGGTGGATATGGCCTGCGACGATCTGGTGCACCGTGTCGTGGCCTTCCAGCCGCGCGGCCAGCTGTCGGCGTGATTTCAGCCCGATCCAATCCATCCCGCCGAACCCGGTCAGGATGGGCGGGTGGTGCATGAAGAGTATGACCCGGCGGCGTCCGGCCCCGGCGATGGCGGTCTCCATCCAGTCAAGCCGCGTGTCGCACAAAAGCCCGCTATGGGTGTCGTCGGCGTCTTCGTTGAGGGTGTCGAGCAGGATAAGGCGGGTGTCGTCGAGGTCGATCACGTCCTGCACGAAGCCATCAGGCGTTTGCGGCGTGTCGGGAAAGATCGCGCGAAAGGGGCCGCGTCGGTCATGGTTGCCCAGCATCAGAGAGACCGGGATGCGGGCCTTGGACAGCTCGGCGTGAAGGCGTTCGTATTCGGGCGCGGTGCCGTGATGCGTGAGGTCGCCGGTGATGACGATTCGGGCGGCGTCGGGATGATTTTGCTGCGCATGGGCAAGCCCTTGGGCGAAGCGCTCGGCGGGGTCGATGCCGATGATCGTCTCGCCCTCGGGAAGAAAGTGGATGTCGGTGAAGACGAGTATTTTCTGCATGACAGCCCCGGTTCGGATCGGCGCAGCTTTGTCGGATTCGCGGAGTTTGGAAAGAGGGCTGTTGGGCGGGGCAGGGCGGGTCGCGGCGCGCTGCGCGACCCGCCCCTTGTTGATCATTCCAGTTCGACCAGCAGGTCCTTGGCGTCGATCTGGGCGCCGGGCTGGACATGCACGGCCTTCACGGTCGCGTCGCGTTCGGCGTGCAGGCCGGTTTCCATCTTCATCGCCTCGATGGTCAAGAGCAGGTCGCCGGTCTTGACCTGCTGGCCCGCGCTGACCGCCACGGTGGCCACGGCGCCCGGCATCGGAGCGCCGATATGGTCGGCATTTCCGGCCTCGGCCTTGGGCCGGGCCTGCACGGTTTCCTTGACGCGGCGGTCCGGCACGCGGATCGTCCGGGGCTGGCCATTCAGTTCGAAGAACACCCGCGCCTCGCCGTCCTCGTGGGTTTCGCCCACGGCCACCAGACGGATTTCCAAGGTCTTGCCGGGGTCGATCTCGGCCGAGATTTCCTCGGCCGGTTCCATGCCATAGAAGAAGGTCCGGGTGGGCAGGGTGCGGACGGGACCGTAGACTTGGTGGCGCTCCATGTAGGCATCAAAGACCTTGGGATACATCATCGCGCCCATCAGGTCCTCGTTGTCGATCTCCTCGTCCTCGAACTTGTCCTGCAGTTCCTTGTGCCGCGCCTCGAGGTCCTCGGGCTCCAGCAGGGTGCCGGGGCGGACGGTGATGGGTTTTTCGTCCTTCAGCACCTTGCGCACGATGTCGTCGGGGAAACCACCGGGGGCCTGGCCCACGTAGCCTTTCATCAGCGTGACCACGCTTTCGGGAAAGCTGACCTCGGTCTTGGGGTCGAGCACGTCTTCGCAGGTCAGGCCCTGGCTGACCATCATCAGGGCCAAGTCGCCGACGGTCTTGGCGATGGGGGTCACCTTGATCACGTCGCCGAACATCTGGTTCACGTCGGCATAGGTGCGGGCAATCTCGGGCCACTTGGCCTCGAGCCCCAGAGACCTGGCCTGGGCGCGCAGGTTGGTGAATTGGCCGCCGGGCATTTCGTGCAGGTAGACCTCGGAGGTGGGCGACTGCATGGCGCTCTCGAAGGCGGCGTAATGCTCGCGCACGTTTTCCCAGTAGATCGAGATCTTTCGGATCGCGTCAATATCGAGCCCGGTGTCGCGGTCGGTGTGGCGCAGAGCCTCGACAACGGACCCCATGGTGGCCTGTGATGTGTTGCCGGACAGAGCATCGATGGCGCAGTCTACGGCATCGACGCCCGCATCCGCGGCGGCGAGGATGGTGGCCGAGGCCACGCCGGCGGTGTCGTGGGTGTGGAAGTGGATGGGCAGGCCGATCTCTTCCTTCAGGGCCTTGAAGAGCACAGTGGCGGAGGCCGGTTTCAGAAGGCCGCCCATGTCCTTGATGCACAGGATGTGGGTGCCGGCCTCTTTCAACTCCTTGGCCATGTTGAGGTAGTACTTGAGGTCGTACTTGGCGCGGTTCGGATCGAGGATATCGCCCGTGTAGCAGATTGCCGCTTCCAGAACCTTGTCGGCGTCGCGCACCGCATCCATCGACACCCGCATGTTCTCGGTCCAGTTCAGCGGGTCGAAGACGCGGAAGATGTCGACGCCACTGTCGGCGGCCTGTTTGACGAAGGCCTGCACCACGTTGTCGGGGTAGTTGGTATAGCCCACCCCGTTGGAGCCGCGCAGCAGCATCTGGGTCAGAAGGTTGGGCATGCGTTCGCGCAGGTCGCGCAGGCGCTGCCACGGGCATTCGTCGAGGAAGCGGTAGGCCACGTCGAAGGTCGCGCCGCCCCAGCATTCGACCGAGAAAAGTTGTGGCAGGTCATGGGCGTAGTTCTCGGCGATGCCGATCATGTCGATCGACCGCATCCGCGTCGCCAGCAGGGATTGGTGGCTGTCGCGCATGGTGGTGTCGGTCATCAACACCTGTTTCTGGGCTGCCATCCAGTCGGCCACCGCCTGAGGGCCGTCGCGGTCGAGGATCTGCTTGGCGCCATCCTGGATCGTCTCGTTCTTCGGCTTCGGCGCGCGGGGCAGGGCGAGATCCTCGCGCGGTTTCACGCGGCCCTGCACCTCGGGGTGGCCGTTTACCGTGATGTCGGCGATGTAGGTCAGCACCTTGGTGCCGCGGTCGCGGCGGGCGGCGAAATCGAACAGCTCGGGCGTCGTGTCGATGAACTTCGTCGTGTATTCGTTGCTGAGGAACGTGGGGTGTTTCAGCAGGTTCTCGACGAAGGCGATGTTGGTGCTGACACCCCGGATGCGGAACTCGCGCAGGGCACGGTCCATCCGGGCGATGGCGCCTTCGGGTGTTTGCGCATGGGCGGTGATCTTGACCAGTAGGCTGTCGTAGTACCGCGTGATGACCCCGCCGGAATAGGCCGTGCCGCCGTCGAGACGGATGCCCATGCCGGTGGCTTCACGGAAGGCGGTGATGCGGCCGTAGTCGGGAATGAAGTTGTTCTGGGGGTCCTCGGTGGTGATCCGCGTCTGGATCGCGTGACCGTTGAGGGTGATCTGGTCCTGCGATTTCTTGCGCGTGGCTTCCTCGAGCGTCTTGCCCTCGGCGATCTTGATCTGGGCCTGCACGATATCGATGCCGGTCACTTCCTCGGTGACCGTGTGCTCGACTTGAACCCGGGGGTTCACCTCGATGAAGTAGAACTCGCCGGTGTCCATATCCATCAGGAACTCGACCGTGCCGGCGCACTCGTAATTCACGTGCTTGCAGATCTTGTAACCAAGCTCGCAGATTTCCTCGCGCTGCGCGTCAGTCAGATAAGGAGCGGGGGCGCGTTCGACGACCTTCTGGTTGCGGCGCTGGACCGAGCAGTCGCGCTCATAGAGGTGGTACATGTTGCCATGCTTGTCGCCGAGGATCTGGACCTCGACGTGCCGGGCGCGGATGATCATTTTCTCAAGGTAGCCTTCACCGTTGCCGAAGGCGGCTTCGGCCTCGCGCCGCCCTTCGCGGACCTTTTCCTCAAGCTCGTTCTCGGATTCGATGGGGCGCATGCCGCGCCCGCCGCCGCCCCAGGAGGCTTTGAGCATCATCGGATAGCCGATCTCGGAGGCTTCCTTGCGGATCTTGTCCATGTCCTCGCCCAGCACCTCGGTGGCGGGGATGACGGGCACGCCGGCCTCGATGGCGACGCGGCGAGCGCTGGCCTTGTCGCCCAGGGCGCGCATGGTTTCGGCCTTGGGGCCGATGAAGGTGATGCCGTTCGCCTCGCACGCATCAACCAGCGCAGGGTTCTCGGACAGAAGGCCATAGCCCGGGTGGATCGCGTCGGCGCCGGATTTCTTGGCGACGCGGATGATTTCGTCGATGCTGAGATAGGCTTGAACCGGCCCCAGCCCCTCGCCGATGCGATAGGCCTCGTCGGCCTTGAAGCGGTGCAGGCCCAGCTTGTCTTCCTCGGCATAGACAGCGACGGTGCGTTTGCCCATCTCGTTGGCGGCGCGCATGATGCGGATGGCGATCTCGCCCCGGTTGGCAATCAGTATTTTCTTGAACTCGGCCATGGCCTGTCCTCCCGTCGTGTCGTTCGCTGCGGTCGCGCAGCATTGTTTGCGCCGCAGTGCAGCGTCGCGCCTGTTTTTAGGTTTTGCAAGAGGATAGCGCAATCCGCCACAGTAGGTACATCTACCGGCGGGCGATTTTCTTGGCCAGGCGGGTAGGATTGCTACCCGTTCGGACAGCACAGCTCCAGGTGCCCTTCAAACCTATCGCGGCCAGTACCCTTCGCGTTGCGCAAGGTCTTGAAGCGCATCGTAAATGGCGCCGTCATCGACGATCCAGGTGGCGTCGTACAGCGCGTTGTCCTGCGGTTGGCCAAAGTCTCGCATGATTGCGCGCCGGTCATCGGTACTGCGCGGGTATGGCGCCGGGAAAACCGCCAGCGCCTTTTCCGCGGCCTGCGCATGTTCGGGCAGGCCGAGACGGCTCAGGGCAGCAATCATGTCGGGTGCGAGGGCGCCGGTGGAGTTGAAGATATACTGGTGGAAGCCGCCATTCATGCTTTCGAGCATGAGCATGTGGATCACGTAGAAATCGGCGATCGTAGGGGGCACCCGTGTCAACGCATCAGGGTCTGGGTCGAATGCGTTTCCGACAGGAACGCAGGCTGCCAGTTCGTCGAGCATGAAGTACAATTTTCTGTCGTCGGGAGCGTTGCTGCGCCGCGCCATGTAATCGTCGAACGACGGGTCATCGGACAGAAGCACGGCGGCTTTCTGCAACAGACCTGGTCGGGCGCTTTTGAATCTGTGAGACTGCTCGCGCAGAGCCTTGTCCAGCAGGGCATCGCGGATTTGTCCGCGCCCGTCGCTCCACTGCTCATAGCGGTTCCGCGCGGTCGTGTCCCAGACAGGGAAGGCGTCGCGGGTGGCGCGCAAAGCCGCGGCGTGATCGTGCAGATCGTGTCGGTCGAGCGTTTCCAGAAACACGTTGAACAACCCGGCGTGGTCTGTCGTAGTCAATGTCAGCATTGGCACTGTCGCTGTGGTCGACCAGTCGAGACGGGCAAGGATCAGCGCGTCACGTTCGGCCTGCGACTTGCCCGCCAGATTGCCCAGAACGTTGCGGTGGGTCTGGGCGAGATGGGCCTCGGATCCGAACTCGGCACCGCTCGTGTCATTAAAATCGTACTGGAGTGCGATAGCCGCGCTTTGCAGCACGTCGTCGAGCGGGTAGACCAGCGAATGAGGAGCGGGACAGGTGTGTTCCTGGGCCATGCCGAGTGCGGGTATTGATAGAAAAGCTATGAATACGAGAGGCTTATGCATCATCGTCAGGCAGCAGGCGGGTCGGGGCGTCCTGTGGGCGGACGAGGCCGAGCTGCCCCATGTTGGCTTCGAGATCGGACTTGAGGATGTGCACGAGATGGGCCGGGCCGTCGCGCCCTAGGGCCGCGAGGGCGTAGTGCCATGCCCGTCCCATCATGACGAAATTTGCCCCGAGCGCCAGAGCGCGCAGGATATCCAGACCGCCCTCGACACCGCCGTCGAGGATGATCGGCAGGTCGGTGGCGGCGCGGATGCGGGGCAGGGTCTCGATCGTCGCCGGGGCGGCGTCGAACTGGCGGCCGGCGTGGTTGGAGATCCAGATGGCGTCGACGCCTTCGGATTGCAGCCGTGGCACATCGCGGTGGTCCTGCACGCCCTTTATGATCAGCGGGCCGTCCCAGTGCTCGCGCAGCCAGGCGAGATAGCTCCAATCGGGTGAGGTGCGCAGCAGGTAGCCGGCATGTTTGTTGGATGGCAAGCCCTTGGTTTTGGGCGCATAATCGTCGATGAAGCGCATCCGGGGCATGCCGCGTCCGGCCATCCCCATGGCCCAGGCGGGACAGGTCGCGATCTGGGCCAGGATGCGGGGTGTGATCCGGGGCGGCTGGGTCAGGCCGGAGCGGACCTGCCGCTCGCGGCGCGAGCCGACGGGCACGTCGACCGTCATGACGAGGGTGGAAAACCCTGCCTTTTTAATGCGTTGGATCATATCAATGCGAATGTCCGGATCCCGCGGGGGATAAAGCTGGAACCACGCGTTTTCGCCGATCGAAGAGCTCAGATCCTCGGGCTTCTGGCTGGCCACGGTGGACAGCGTGTAGGGAAGGCCAGCACGGGCGGCGGCGCGGGCGAGGAGTTGTTCAGCGCCGGGCCAGATCATGCCTGACATGCCCAGGGGAGCAATCCCGACAGGCAGGTTAAACTTCTGACCCAGAAAGGAAGTTTCGAGGTCTGGGGTGATCTCTCCATGCAGGATCGATGGCATGAGGCGCACCGCGTCGAACTGCGTTTTGTTGCGTCGCGTCGTGGCTTCGGAGCCGGTGCCGCTGTCGAGGTATTCCCACACGAAATGCGGCAGTCGGCGGCGGGCGCGGGTACGCAGATCGGAGATGGCTGGGAAGCGGGCATCGAGCGACATGGTAAAGCGATAGCAAGCCGCGATGCGGCCGGGAAGCTAAATCTGCGGCGAGGATGGTTAACGGTGCCATTCACTGCACGAAACCGCGTCGGTATCACGTCGGTATCCGGGTGGTATGACGACGTTGGAAATTTTCGCATGTCCCGAGGTTCATGCGCCGTACGGTGTGCAACAGTCGGGATGCTGCAAAAGTGGGAAAATAATCAACGTGCGGGCGTCGCGTTGACTGTGACGGCGCTCGGCAGGGCGAGGTTCCGGAACAGGTCCGGAACTCGACGAACATGAAAAACCGCCGCCGTCCCGGGGGGAGGCGGCGGCGTTTCCAAGCCTAGCTGTGATTGCGTAGCTCTTACAAGTTGCGCGCTTCCTCGACAGCTTCCATGCAGGCCTGCTCGTCACCGGCTTCGAGCGCGGCTTTCGCGGTTGCAATGGCATCCTTGGCCTCTTGCGACATCTCGGTGTCCGAGCCGCTCGTGGCGCTTTCGTCGCTCATGCCGTCCTGCTGATCGGCGGCGTCCTGTCCAGAGGTGGCGACGGAGGATGTATCGGCGTCGAGCGGTGCGGTATCGCCGTCCTTGACGATCTCGCCGTCGGCTTCCGCGGTGTCGCCCGAGGCATTGTCGTCGGAATTCATGTCCGAGGCGTTTGCCGAGAGGTCCGTGTCGGAACCGGTGTCGGACATTTCCATGTCCGAACTGCTGTCGGTGCCTTCCATGCTGTCCGAAGCATCGGCGCTTTCTTCCGAACCTTCGAGCGGGGCGAGGCTGCCGTCCTTGGAGATGCCATTTTCGGATGCCATCCCGGACTCGCCGGTCAGTTGTGCCAGTTCTTCCTGGCAGTCTGCCAGGGCGGGGCCGGAAAGTCCGGCAATGGTGCAAATTGCGAGCACGCTTGTCATCTTGCGGTTCATGGGGTGTCCTCCTCTTTCTCCATTGCCTTTCCAACGGGGGACGCCGTCGGTTCGTTCCAACCGGCGCCGTACGGAAAGCGGGATTGCGCCGATCCGATCTGGGTAAACGGTTCGCGCCATGGGTGAAAATTCGTACGAATTTTCGTGGGGGATATTCTTTGTGCGAAGGAAATGGGACGGTCGCGGGCGTTAATCTTTATTGAGAAATGTTGTTGCGGGAGCGCCCGGTCGGTGTGACTGAAATCGTGGTGTATGGTTTCACGGTCGCCGTGTTAACCTTTTGTTAACGATTTTCGAGCGCGAGAGGGCGAGGGGAATGGGTGAGGTCGAACTGGCGGCGTTGTTGTGTGCGTTTCTGGCCGGAAGTGCCGAGGAGCAGAGGCATTATTTCGATGTCGCGGGGATGAAGCGATACGTGCGTGTGGATTGCGAGACCGCGGATCATGTAATCGAGCTGGGTTTGGATGGCAGCTCCAGCGCGCGGGATTCCGTGCACCAGGCGCTGTTCGCGCAGCATCTGACGGGCAAGCAGCCTGTGGTGATCCTGATCGACCGGGACGGCTATGAAGGCCGGTTCGAGCACGAGATGCGCCATGTGAGCAAGGCGGCGGGCGTGCTGTACCTGCGGTGTTCGGAAGGGGCGATCCAGCGTTGGGCAGCTACGTCCGGCATGCGGCAGGGGGCTGCCGGGATGGATGACCTGCCGGGGCCGGACGCCGTTGCGGCCACTTGCGATTTGCAGGCGTTGCGGCGGGAAAGGGGCGCAGGCTCGTAGGCGGAGCGCGTGGGTTTTCATCCACCAAAGGTGGGTTTTCACCCACCCTACGCGGCGTTAGGCGGTGTGAATAAGTGTTAACGGGTTGGAACACAGTGTGAACATTGGCTTTTCCTCGGGGAGCGGCTTCGCTATTGTTTCGCCATGAGCAGTTTCGACGAATCCGATGCCTTCGAGCGTGCCTCGCTGGCCACCCGCGCGATGGCGGCCCGTCCGGCGCCGTACCTCGACGATCTGAACCCCGAGCAGCGCAAGGCGGTGGAGGCGCTGGAGGGGCCGGTCCTGATGCTGGCGGGTGCGGGCACGGGCAAGACCAAGGCGCTGACCACGCGCATGGTGCATCTTTTGAACACGAATACCGCTAGGCCGAACGAGATTCTGGCCGTGACCTTTACCAACAAGGCGGCGCGCGAAATGAAGATGCGCGTGGGACGGATGATGGGCGAAGCGGTCGAGGGGATGCCGTGGCTGGGCACGTTCCATTCGATCTGCGTGAAGCTCTTGCGCCGGCATGCGGAACTGGTGGAACTGAAATCGAACTTCACCATTCTGGACACCGACGACCAGCTGCGGCTGCTGAAGCAGCTGGTGGCGGCGGCGAATATCGATGACAAGCGCTGGCCCGCGCGGATGCTGGCAGGGATCATCGACCAGTGGAAAAACCGGGCGTGGACGCCCGAGCAGGTACCTGCCGCCGAGGCGAGCGCCTATGACGGCAAGGGCGTGGCGCTTTACCAGCAGTACCAGACCCGGCTGCGCGAATTGAACGCGGTGGATTTCGGTGATCTGCTGCTCCATATGGTCACGATTTTCCAGACCCATGACGACGTGCTGGAGCAGTACCGGCGCTGGTTCCGCTATATCCTGGTGGACGAGTATCAGGATACCAACGTGGCGCAGTATTTGTGGCTGCGGCTCTTGGCGGGCGGGCACAAGAACATCTGCTGCGTGGGCGATGACGACCAGTCGATCTATGGCTGGCGGGGCGCAGAGGTGGGCAACATCCTGCGGTTCGAGACGGATTTTCCGGGCGCGACGGTGGTGCGGCTGGAGCAGAATTACCGCTCGACGCCGCATATTCTGGCCGCCGCAGGGGGAGTCATTTCCGGCAACAAGAACCGGCTGGGCAAGGAGTTGTGGACGCAAGCCGAGGAGGGCGAGAAGGTGCGCCTGATCGGTCATTGGGACGGCGACGAGGAGGCGCGCTGGGTTGGCGAGGAGATCGAGGCGATGCAGCGGGGCACGCGGGGCATGGCGCCGATGAGCCTCGATCACATGGCGATCCTCGTACGGGCGTCGCACCAGATGCGGGCCTTCGAGGACCGGTTTCTGACGATCGGGATGCCGTATCGCGTGATCGGCGGGCCGCGATTCTATGAGCGGATGGAGATCCGCGATGCCATGGCTTATTTCCGGCTGGTGGTCAGCCCCGCCGACGATCTGGCCTTCGAGCGGGTGGTGAACACGCCGAAGCGGGGCTTGGGCGACAAGGCGCAGCAGAAGATCCAGGTGACGGCGCGGGCGAACGGCGTGTCGTTGGTGGAAGGGGCTGCGATCCTCTTGGAAGAGAAGGGGCTGACCGGCAAGGGGGCTGCGGAGCTGGGCAAGCTGCTGGACGGTCTGCGGCGCTGGGGGCGGCTGGTGGGCGACAAGGATGTCAGCCATGTCGAATTGGCCGAGATGGTGCTCGATGAGACCGGCTACACCGAGATGTGGCAGATGGACAAGACGCCCGAGGCGCCGGGGCGGTTGGAAAACCTCAAGGAACTGGTGAAGGCTTTGGAAGGTTTCGAGAACCTGCAGGGGTTCCTGGAGCATGTCAGCCTGATCATGGACAACGAGAGCGAGGAGCAGGGCGAGAAGGTCAGCATCATGACCTTGCACGCCGCCAAGGGGCTGGAGTTTCCGGCCGTGTTCCTGCCGGGCTGGGAGGATGGGTTGTTCCCGAGCCAGCGGAGCATGGATGAAAGCGGGCTGAAGGGCCTGGAGGAAGAGCGCCGGCTGGCCTATGTGGGCATCACGCGGGCCGAGGAGGTGTGCACGATTTCCTTTGCGGGGAACCGGCGGGTTTACGGGCAATGGCAGAGCCAGATGCCCAGCCGGTTCATCGACGAACTGCCGGAGGACCATGTGGAGGTGCTGACGCCGCCGGGGCTGTATGGCGGGGGCTATGGGGCTGCGGGCGGAGGCCTGGGGTCGATCGAGTCTCGGATGGCGGAGGCCAATGTCTACAACTCGCCCGGCTGGAAGCGGATGCAGGCGCGCAGCCAGCAGCGGCCCATGAGCCAGCCGCAGGAAGCGCGGGACATGGTGATCGATGCGCAGGCCGTGAGCGCGCACGAAATGGGCGAGCGGGTGTTTCACCAGAAGTTCGGCTATGGCGCGATCATCGGGATCGAGGGCGACAAGCTGGAGATCGATTTCGAGAAGGCCGGGGTCAAGAAGGTGGTGGCCCGGTTCGTGACCGGAACGGATGATATTCCGTTCTGACGGGGTGGGGTTTCAGGGGGTCCGGTGGCAGACAGGAGCGCGTTTCACGCGCGCAGGATGTCTCGACACCGCCAAGTGCGGTGGCTCGGGTCCGTTGGGGATGTGACGCGTCGTGCTGGGCGTGGCCTGCGTGGCAGGCCGGGGCCTCCAGCGGGGATATTTTTGGCCAGAGGAAGAGAGGGCGCGCCGGGATGTGCGCGGGGCGTCAGGCGGGGTCGAGCCGGTCGCGCAGGGCGAGGATCTCGTCGCGCAGGCGGGTGAGGTCATCCATGTCCATGCCGGTTTCGCGGGCGATGCAGTCCGGGATATGGGCGGCGTCGGCCTGAAGCGCGCGGCCCGGTTCAGTGAGATGCACACGAACCTGGCGTTCGTCGGCCGCATCGCGTTCGCGGCGCAAAAGGCCGCGGGTTTCCAGGCGCTTGATCAGCGGGGTGAGCGTGTTGGATTCAAGCTGCAACTCGCGGCCCAGGGCGCCAACGGTGCGGGAATCCTCGGACCAGAGGGCGCTGAGCAGGAGGTATTGCGGGTAGGTCAGGCCAAGCGGGGCAAGGAGCGGCTTGTAGGTCTGCTGCATCCGGTGCGCGGTGGAATAGAGCGCGAAGCACAGCATGTCGGGTGGGGGAAGGGTGCTCATTGCGCCAAGCTATGTCGTGCGCGATTTGATCGCAAGCATTGACAGGTGCAGATATCGACATATGTATCGTGTACGATTTAATCTTGAGCGATGAAAGGAGTCCTCATGTCGACCGATATCAAGTACTGGACCGAGGCCCATGCCACCGGGGGTGGCCGCGAAGGGGTGGCGCGTCTGAAAGACGGCATGCTGACCTTCACGATGGACACGCCGGAGGCGCTGGGCGGTGCGGGCAAGGGGCACAACCCCGAAGAGTTGTTCGCGACGGGCTATGCCGCCTGTTACCTGGGCGCGATGCGCTTTGCCGCGCAGAGCGAGAAGCTGGGCGAGGTGCCGAAGGATGCATCCGTGGATGCCAAGGTCGGGATCGGGCCGCGTGACGATGGCGGGTTCGGGCTGAAGGTCGAGCTGAAAGTGAAGATGCCGGGCGTCGATGAGGACACAGCGAAGAAGATCATGGAGCGCGGGCATTTCATCTGTCCGTATTCCAACGCGACGCAGGGCAATATCGAGGTGAAAACCGAGCTGGCCTGACGGCCGGCGATACTGTCCGCGTAGGGCCCGGGCGAAGCAAGACCGTGAATCGCGCTTTGTCCGGGTCTTTTCGTGTGTGGGTCAGAGCGTTTCCGGGAAGACCTGCATCGTTTTTCGCTGCCTCTTCGAACGCCAAAAGCGATGCATGTTTCGGATTGACCCGGAAACGCTTTAGCCGAAGACTTGGGAAAAAGTCTTTTGCAGGGCTACGTCCACGTCGCCCATGGTGACCGGCAGGCCGAGATCGACGAGCGACGTGACGCCGTGGTCCGTGATGCCGCAGGGGACGATGCCGGTGAAATGGCTCAAGTCGGGTTCGACGTTGATCGAGATGCCGTGAAAGCTGACCCATTTGCGCAGGCGGATGCCGATGGCGGCGATCTTGTCCTCGGGCTTTTGCCCCGTGGCGGTGAGGGGCTTGTCGTCGCGCACGACCCAGACGCCGACGCGGCCCTCGCGGATTTCGCCGGTGACGTTGAACTGGTCGAGCGTGGCGATGACCCAGGTCTCCAGCTGCTGGACGAAGGCGCGCACGTCGCGGCCGCGCTGGCCCACATTCAGCATGACATAGACGACGCGCTGGCCGGGACCGTGATAGGTGTACTGCCCGCCGCGTTTCGTGGGGTAGACCGGGAAGCGGTCCGGATCGGTGAGGTCGGCGGGCTTGGCGGAGGTTCCGGCGGTGTACATCGGCGGATGCTCCAGCAGCCAGATCGCCTCGTTGGCGTCGCCCCGCGCGATGGCCTCGGCGCGGGCCTCCATCTCGGTGCAGGCGGTCTCGTAGTCGACGAGGCCGGGGGAGGTGATCCAGTCTACCATCGGCGTGCTTTGGCAGGTGGCGCGGATTTTGTCAAAGCCGTGGTTTTTGGCCTTCACAAGCCGGGCGCGATTGCCTATACGGCGGCTCACCAAGGCGATCCCACGGGGCGCCTTTCGGTCACGGGCGGTCGTGGCGGAATTGGTAGACGCGCAGCGTTGAGGTCGCTGTGAGCTAACACTCGTGGGGGTTCGAGTCCCCCCGACCGCACCATTCTTACTTGGCCTGCCGCCTTCGGCTATTTGAGGCCGGCTTGGGTCGAGGTCGAACCTCTCATCACTTTCAAAATATTTAGTACCTGCCGCGCGGCGTGAGGCCGGGGCGCGCGTGCAGAAGCAATTTTACCTTTCCCGTGGTGTCGACCGGGATGTGGCTTAGCGCAGGCCCTCGCGGGCGATAATGCGCGACAGGTCCAGCACCAGTTGGCCGCGGGCGCGGGCGAGTGCGGGCGTGCCGCCTTCGGGATCGTAAGGCACGGCAAGCTGGAAGAGGCCGGAGCGTTCGCGGCGGCCATCGGGGACGCCGACGAAATACTGCCCCGCGCCGCGGAAATTGCCGTCGGCCCCTGCGACGAGGCTTTCGAAGCGGACTTCCAGCCGGGCGTCGGGCAGTTCCTCGAATGGCCAGGGTTCGGACGCGACGCGCGCGCCGGAGAGGCGGGCTAGGTTGCGGGCGATTTCAAGCGCGACGGCGCGTTCGGGCGAATCGGCCCAGCGAACATTGGCGTCGGTCACAAGCTTGCCGTCCTCGTCCTCGACCGCGATCTCGTCGGCGGCGGCATAGGCGGGCAGCGACACTTCGCGCACCTCGACGGTGCGAAAGGAGATGCGGATGGAATCCGATACCTGCGGCGGCGCGACCGGGTAGAGATCGGCCGTAGGCCCGCCACAGGCGGCGGTCAGCAGGGTCGCGGCGATGATGGCGGGTGTGCGGAGCTTCATGGTCATCTTCCTCGGATTAGCGCGCTGGGATTGCGTTCCAGCATGCGGGCCAGCGACGTCAGGGCGTCCGCGGCCTGGGATATGTCGCGCAGGGCGCTTTGCGCCTCGCGGCTGAGCGTGTCGCCCTTGTTGTAGCCGGCGATGGTGACGCTGGCCTGATTGAGCACGTTGCCGAGCCGTTCGACCAGCGCCGGCAGGTCCTCGGTCGAGGTGGCGACGGCGTCGGCGGCGCGGCGGGCGGAGCCGAGCGTGGCGTTGAGATTGGTAACCGCGCCGCCTTCGCGGAGCTCGGTCAGGGTGGCGTTGATCTCGTTGAGGGCCGCGCTCAGGTCGGCGGGCAGCTGGCGGGCGGCCTCGGTGTCGAGGATGCCTTCGGCGGCGGCGGCCAGCTCGGTCAGCTGGTTGGCCAGATCCTCGACCGGCAGGGCCTCGGCCTTGGCGGCGACGGCCTCGATCTGTTCGACGAGGGCCGGGATGCCCTCGACCGAGGTGGTCACACCTTCGGCAGCGTCGGCGGCGGCGTCGACGGCATTGACGAGGCGCGAGGCGAGCTCGGTTTCCTCGATCTCGGCGAGAAGGGACTCGAGGCGGGTGACGGACGCGTTGAGTGCCACGGGAATGTTCTGGACATCCTCCGATGCGACGATCGTGCGGATCTCGGACAGGATGGCGCGGACCTCGCCGGGGGTTTCCTGAAGATCCTCGTTGCCCACGAGCGCCTGGGCACTGTCGAGGAAGTCGATGGCGCTGCCCAGCAGTTCCTCGATCGGCAGGTTGTTGATGCGGTTGACCACGCCCTCGACCGTGGCGGCGGCATCGACGATGTCGCTTTCGGTGGTGGGGATGATCGGCAGGGCATCCTCGGGGGTTTCCAGCGTCTGTGGTTCGGCGTCGTCGACCTGCACCAGGTCGATCTTGAGCCCGCCGGTCAGAATGCTTGCATTGGTCAGCCGGGCGCGCAGGCCGCCTGCGACGCGGTCCGCGAGAAACTCGCGGGCGGTCTCTGGCGTGACGTCGTCCTGCAGGCCGAGGCGGGCCGGCTGGATCGCCAGCACGACGCTGAGGCGCACGCGGCTGTCGCCGAATTCTTCCTCGTCGATCACGCCGAGCACGCTTTGGACTTCGCCGATCTTGAGGCCGTTGATTTCCACCGGGGCGTCGACGGCGAGGCCCGAGACGTTCTCGTCGAACACGACGCGGGCTTCCAGCGTCTCGACATCGGCGGCCTGGAAGAGGCTGTTGCGGGCCTCTTCCTCTGTGGCATAGACCTCGAACACGGTGCCGTTGTCCACCGGCTCGCCGCCCGAGACGAAGGTGTCGAAGGTCAGCCCGCCGCTGACCAGCGTGGCGATCGAGGAAAAGTCGATTTCGGCGCCCTGCGGTCCGACGGAGAAGGTGAAGCCGGAGGTTTCCCAGAACCGGGTTCTGGAGGAGATGAGGCCGGTGTGTTGCTCGTAGATCAGCGCCTCGGCCACGGCATAGTTGCCCTCGGGCGAGATGCTGGCCTTGCCGACGCGGCCCACTTCGATGCCGCGGAAGGTGATCGGGCTGTCGTCGGTCATTGTGCCGTCGGGAGTGGTGCGCATGACGATTTCCAGACCGTTTCCTCCGGGACGGAAGAGCGGCGCATCGGTCAGCCCGTCGAAGCTGGTTTGCGGCGTGCCCGGCTTGCTGTCCCAGGTGCCTTCGATATAGACGCCCGACAGCACGGTATCGAGGCCGGTGATGCCGCGGGCCGTGACCTCGGGGCGGACGATCCAGAAGCTGGCGGAGACGTCGATGAACGCGGCCACGTCCTTGTCGACGCGCACGGCGGCGACCACGGAGGCGAGATCTTCGGAAAAGCGCACTTCCTCGACCACGCCGACGGCAACGTCGCGATAGCGCAGCTCGGTTTCGCGTTCGGCGATACCGGCACCGTTCTCGAACCTGATCTCGATCACGGGGCCCCGCTCGCTGTAGGTCTGCCAAGCGACGGCGAGGGCAATCACGATGGCGAGTACCGGGATGATCCAGACGATCGAGACACGGCTGAGGCGCGACTTGCGCTGGCGTTCGACCTGCAAGGGAGGAGGTGTGTCGCTCATGTGGCGGTCCGGTCCGACGTGGCGTTGCTGTCCGACGTGTCGGGCGCATCGGGGTTGCCGGATTGGACGTCCCAGATCATCCGGCTGTCGAAGGCTTGGGCAGAAAGCATGGTGAAGATAACCGATAGGGCAAAGAACAGGCTGGCGCGGCCGGGTGTGATCGCGGCCAGTGTATTCAACTGCACCAGCGACGACATGATAGCAACCACGAATATGTCGATCATGGACCAACGGCCAATGTATTCAACCACTTCGTAGAGAAGCTGGCGCTGGTGCATGGATATGCTGGAGACGCGCAAGACCGAGATGGCAAGAAAGGCGATGGCCAGAAACTTGGCCACGGGGATGGCGACGCTGGCGATGAGGATGATGAGCGCCACGCCGGGCGAGCCGTAGTGAAAAAGCTCGATCGCGCCGCCGACGATGGTGTCCTCCTGCACGGTCAGAAGCGTGCGGGTTTGCAGCATCGGGTACATGTTGGCGGGGATGTAGCAGAGGAAACCCACGATCCAGTAGGCCCAGACCCGTTGCAGGCTGGTGGTGTCGCGGGATTCCAGGTGCTTGCCGCAGCGGCCGCAGGTTTCGGTTCCGGCGGGCCAGACCTTGGTGCAGCGGGTGCAGGCGACGAGGCCCAGCTCGCGGGCGCTTTTTATGTTTTCGGTTTTTCCAGCGAGTTCCATACTGACCACCTGCACAGGAAATTGTCCTGAACCACAACAAGAAAGACCAAGGCGCAAAACATCCAGAAGGCGGGCCCGAAGCCGACATCGGCAAGGTCCGTGATCTTGACCAGGGCCACCGCGCAACCGATGGCGAAGATCTCGGCCATGGACCAGGGCCGCATCGCCTCGGACAGGCGGAACGCCTGCGTGGCGCCGCGCGCCGGGGGGCGGTCCAGCACGATGGGGACAAGCACGTAAATCGACAGAAGCACGCGCGCCAGCGGGATGAAGACGATCAGCGCCGCCGTGGCCAGCGACAGCGCGATGAGGGGGCCGTCGCTGAAGGCCAATGCCGCGTCGAGGATCGAGACGGAGTTCGACGTGCCCGCCGCCGTGATCGTCAGGAACGGAAATACGGTGGCCGCGACAATCAGGATCGCCACGGTGAGCGACAGCGCGATTATCTGGAGCCCGGCCTTGCGCCGGGGCGTGATCAGCGCCGTGCCGCAGCGCGCGCAGCGCGCCCGCTCGCCGACATCGGGCCGGCGCAGGCTGTAGGCCGCATCGCATTGCGGGCAGACGATCATGTCGTCGAGGGGTAGAGGGGTCTCGCGCATAGGTACGATACGTAGCTTAACTTGGCCTTTGGCAAGCTGCAAATCATCCGCGGAGCAGACGAAAATCGGTATACGCCATGCCGTCGCGCTGAATGGTCGCGCCGCGTTCGAGCGACAATGGCGCGGCAAAGCCGGGGGCATTGGCGACGAGCGTGTGGAATTCGCCGTTCTCGCCGCAGGGATCGACGGTGTCGGGCCGGGCCGACAGGAAGGCGGCATCGAAGCGGGCGCCGCACAGCGTGGTGGGCAGGCGGGACGTGTCGGCGGCGACCACGAAGGCCTCGAGCCCGGCTGCCAGCATGTCCTGGGCAAGGCGGGCGGTGTCGTGGCCCCAGATCGGGTAGTGGCAGGTCACGCCGAGGGTCGCCATCTGCGCGGTGCGCCAGTCGCGGATGTCCTGAAGGAAGAGGTCGCCGAAGACCCAGTCGGTGACGCCCTCATCCGCAAATTGCGTTGCCACGTTGCCGGTGAGCGTCATGAAGGCGTCGTTGGGCGCGGGGTCGGGCAGGTCGATTTCCACCAGCGGCAGGTCAAGGGCCGCGGCCTGGGCGCGGACGATGTCGCGCTGGCTGCCATGGGTTTTGACGCGGTCGTCGGCGGCGCTGAAATTGCTGACAAGGGCGACGATGTCGAGCGCACCCTGGGTGCGGGCGACATGGAGCGCCATGGCGGCGTCCTTGCCGGAACTCCAGGACAGGACGGCCTTGCGGCTCATGCCAGCGCCGCCACGATCGCGTCGAGCCCGTCGGTCAGTGCCGCGGGGCCGGGTTGCAGGATGAGGGGCGACTTGATCTCGAAGATGCGATTGTCCCGGACGGCCGGAATGGCGTCCCAGCCCGGGCGGGCGGCAATTTTCTCGGGGCGCACCTTCTTGCCGCACCATGAGCCGATGATGATGTCCGGCGCGGCGGCGATGACCTGATCGGAGGTGACGAAGCGGTCGCGGGCCTTGTCCTTGGTCGCCAGTTCGGGGAAGGCGTCTTGCCCGCCGGCGATCTCGATCAGGTCCGAGACCCAGCCGATGCCGGAGATCATCGGCTCGTCCCATTCCTCGAAATAGACGCGGGGGCGCGGCTTGCCGCTGGCGTTGGCGGCGATCTGTGCCAGCCGGTCGCGGTAGTGATCGACCAGTTGGGCGGCCTTGGCCTCTTGCCCGACGGTGGCGCCCAAGTGGCGGATCATGGCCAGGATGCCGTGCAGGTCACGCTGGTTGTAGCCCATGACGGCGATGCCTTCGCGCAGAAGCGCGGCGGCGATGTCGGCCTGAAGGTCGGAGAAGGTCAGAACGAGGTCCGGCTGGAGCGCGAGGATCTTGGGGATGTCGGCAGACGTGAAGGCCGAGACGCGGGGCTTTTCCTGCCGCACGCCCTTGGGGCGCACGGCATAGCCCGAAACGCCGACGATGCGGTCCTGTTCGCCCAAGAGGTAAAGGGTTTCGACGGTTTCCTCGGTCAGGCAGACGATGCGTTCGGGAGGGAAGGTTTTCATGGGCTGTGATCCGCGCGGTTGGGTCCGGGCACGGTGCTATCACAGATGGCGGGGGTGTCCATCCGGATCGCGGATCAGCCGTGCGAGGTATTGAGATCCTGGATCAGGCGGCCATGGCGGCGGGTCTCGGTGATGACTTGCCCGAAGGTGGTCAGGCCCTTGCCCTGAAGCAGGGGGATGAGTTTCACCAGCGCCTGTGCTGTTGCCTGGGCATCGCCAAGCGCGGTGTGGCGCATCTCGGGGGGGATGGTCACCCCGAGGCGGTCGCAGAGGGCGTCGAGGGAATGTTCGGCGGTGGTGCCAAAGACCACCGCCGACAACAGCACGGTGTCGAGCA
Source organism: Roseovarius confluentis (assembly GCF_002917925.1). Taxonomy (GTDB): domain Bacteria; phylum Pseudomonadota; class Alphaproteobacteria; order Rhodobacterales; family Rhodobacteraceae; genus Roseovarius; species Roseovarius confluentis. The sequence goes on from NZ_PPFE01000002.1 coordinate 652,685, forward strand.
CGGGGTGATCCCACGCGACACCCATCCGGTTGGCGGAGCGGCGGAAGAAGGCGATGTCGAAGGGCGCGTTATGCGCCACCAGCACGGCGTCGCGGGCGAAATGGTGGAAATCGCGGCCCACGGTGCCAAAGTCTGGCGCGCCCTGCACGTGGTCATCGGTGATGCGGTGTATTTTCGTCGAGGCGGGCGGGATCGGGCGCCCCGGGTCGATATAGGTGTCGATGACCTCGCCCTCGACGATGCGGCCGTTGAGGATGCGCACCGCGCCAAGCTGGATCACGCGGTCCTCGGTGGGCGACAGACCGGTGGTTTCGGTGTCGAACGCGACGCAACACAGGGTGTCCAGCGGGGCGTCCAGGATATCGCAGGCCTGGGCGGTCTCCATCAGGGCGAAGTCATAGACCAGCGGGCGGGCCCTGGTGGGGTCGACCTCGGTTTCCTGCGTGTCGAGAAGCAGCATGTAGCCACCTTCGCCAAGGGGTTTCAGGCGGACCTTGTAGCGTCGGGCGCCGGAATGGTCGTGCAGCTCGGTCGAGGTTTCGGCCCCGGTCCGGGTCAGTTGGTCCTGCGCGGCGGCAAGGCTGGCCGCGTCGAAATAGTCCTTGAGCGGCGCCTTGAGGCGGGGCGGGGCGATCTGGGAGAGGATGTCGGCGGCTTGCCCGTCATAGAGCACGATTTCCTGGGCCGGGTTCACCAGGATGGTGGCGACGGGGATTTCGGTCAGCAGAGAGGTGAGGCGCTTGGCCTCGGTGCGCAGGCGTTCGGTTTCGCGGGCGACCTGTGCGGCGGTGTCCATGACGCCCGCGCCGAGCGTGCGGGTGACGGCATCGGCGGCAGGGGCGAGATCACCGAGATATTTGGTGCTTTCGGGGCAGAGCTCCGTGTCGACGCCGGAATGGGCGCGCAGGCGGAGGTTGGCGGACAGCATCTCGATCGGCTTGGCGAAGTTTTCGTCGAAGAGCAGCCAGACGCCCACCAGAAGCGCGGTGTTGAGAAGCGCGAAGGCGATGAAGGCGGTGAGGAACGGTGCGGTCGGCAATGTGCCGCCGGCCCGCGACCAGCCGAACCAGAGCGCTGCGCCTGCCAGTGCCACCGCGCCCGCCGCCAGAAGGCAGAAGAAGAGGAAGATGCGCAGGCGGAGGCTGAGCCGGGTGAACATGTCAGGTCTCGCAGACGATGCCGAGCAGCGGATCGTCCTCGGGCAGGGGTTGCCAGTCGGCGTCGCGGACGCTGCCATCCTCGGCGAAGTCCGCGCCGTCGATCAGCAGGGCCGAGCGGTTCTCGGTGCAGTCGAAGAGGACAGGTGCCTTGTTGACCGGCGCCCAGCGGCCGAAGAAGTAGATGTCGGCGATGGTCTGGCCGGGCTGGTTGGCATTGCGCCGGGCGTTGCCGGTATCGACGGCGGCGAAGCGTTCGGTATAGGGCCAGATCTGGGTCCAGGGGCGAATCCAGCTTTGCTCGTCGATCGTGACGGCGATTTGCATGCCTTCGGGCAGCGCTTCGGCGGTGCGGTCGTACCAGGTGTATTCGTTGGAAATGGTCGCGGCGATCATGCCGAGACCCGCCGCCACGGGCGTGAGCCAACGCGGCAGGCGACGGCCCAAGGCGATGTTGACGATCATCAACAGCCCTGCGGCGGCGACGCCCGCGAAGATGGTGGCGATGAGTTCTATGAACATACGTCTACCCTAACATGCCTTTGCCCGACGATACCGAGGATTGCATCGTCTTGACCACGACAAAGGCGTCGCGCAGGTGGCTGCGTTCGAAATCCGAGAGGGTGGAGGGGTCGAGGAAGTTGTCGGGCAGGTCGCCCGCCTTGACCTGTGCCGCCTGGTGGTCGAGCCGCATGGTGGCGATAAGGTCGTAGGCATCCAGCAGGTCGGCACCGCCCGAGGTGGAGAGGTGACCGGCGGCCTGGGCGGCCTCGAGCCGGGCGCGGGTGTTGACCTGCCGCAACTGGCCTTGCAGCGCATAGATGCGGCCGAGGTCGGTCACCGGCACGACGCCGTTATGCTTGAGGTCGATGCGACGGCGATGCTCGCCCGAGCGGATGGTGGCCAGCCCGCGCAGCAGGCCCAGCGGTGGTTGGTGCTTGATCGAATTCGAGATCATGTGCGCGGTGAAGATCGAGTTCTTCGCGGCCTTCGCGAGCGTGTTGGTTTGCAGCGATTCAAAGAGCGTGGTGTCGCCACCGATGGGGCGCAGGTCGAACATGACGCTGGCCAGCATCTGCGCCTCGGGGTTGGGGCGGGCGATCCAGTCGTCGAAATAGCTGCGCCAGACGCGCAAGGGTTGGCACCATCGCGGGTTGGTCGCCATCATGTCGCCGGGGCAGTAGAAGTAGCCGCAGGTATCCAGACCGTCGCTGACGAATTTGGCGAGGCTGTTGAAGTAAGGCATGTGGGCGTCGGTGGCGTCATCCGACAGGATCAGGCAGTTGTCCTGATCCGAAACGCCTGTCTGTTCCTGCCGGCCTTGGGAGCCGCAGGCGAGCCAGAGATAGTGCGCGGGCGGGGGGCCAAGGTTTGCCTCGGCCAGGGTGAGCAGGCGGCGGGTGACGGTGTCCGCGATATCGGTGATGAGCCGCGTAACCACGTCATGGCGGTTGCCCGAGCCGACAAGCTGGGCCAGAAGTTGCGGGATCTCGGCGGTGACACGGGCCATGGCGGCGGCGTCGTCTGCGCGGGCGATGCGGCCCACGAGCGCGCCCGACGACAGCGCCTGCACGCGGGTGAGGTCGGTCTGGGTGACGATGCCGACCAGTTGCGTGCCGTCGGTGATGGGCACATGGCCGATGCCGCGTTCCATCATAAGGTGCAGCACATCGGTGCCGAGCGCATCGGGTTCCAGCGTCATGGGGCTTTGGGTCATGATGCCGGAGATGGGGGCGGCGGGATCGGTGCCTTGGGCCACGACCTTGCCGTTCACGTCACGCACGGTGAGAATGCCGCGCAGGTCGCCGCCTTCGGTGATGCAGATCGACGAGATATGGTGATCGTGCATTCGCGCCGCCGCGTCGCGGATCGGTGTGTCGGGCGTGCAAGTGAGCGGGTCGCGGGTCATCAACTCGGCCACGCGCAAGGTCGTGAGGTCCTTGCGGTCGCTGCGCGCCGGGCGGCGCCGGTCGAAGAACCGCGCGACCTTGGCGGAGGATTTGATGAGGGCGAAAAGGGCGTCCGCGGGCATCACGATCAGGGTGGCGTCGGAGCGGGCGGTGGCGGTGCGGCTGGCGACATCCTCGCGCAGAAGCGCGCGTTCGCCAAAGGAATTGCGGGGGCCGAGCAGGGACAGCTGGACGTCTGCCTCGTCCTTTATCTCGATTTCGCCGGTGACGACGATGTAAAGGCTGTCGACAGTGTCACCCAGGTTGAAGATGTCCGCGCCGGCGGCAAAATCGGCGGCGTCGCAGCGCGTGGACAGGTCATCGAGATCGCTGTCATCCAGGCTGTCATAAGGGTGAACGGAGCGCAGGAACTGCGTCAGTTCGCTCGAAAGGGGCATGGTCGGAGCCTCTTGAGGGGGTGGTCGGGCCCACCTTGGCGCGGGCCGGACCGAAGTTGAAGCGAAAGCCCCGCCGCCACGTGTCGCGGCGGGGCCATCGTTGATCTTAGTGGCCTTCGACGGCGGCGCCGGCGCCACGGGGGACGCGGACGCTTTCGACGAGGTCCTTGATCTCCTGCGGGGTCTCCTTCGTGATGCTGGCGACGAAGAACGCCACCGCGAAGTTGACCGCAGCCCCGATTGCCCCGAAGGAGGTCGACTTGACCGGACCCAGAAGCGGATCGGCATCGGTGAAGATGTTGGTGTCGGGAATGAAGAACCAACCCTTGTGCAGGAAGATGTAGAGCAGCGTCACCGTGAGACCTGCCAGCATGCCTGCGACCGCGCCGGTGTTGTTGATGCGGGTCGAGAAGATCCCCATCATCAGCGCCGGGAAGATCGAGGCCGCCGCAAGCCCGAAGGCGAGCGCCACCGTCTGCGCGGCAAAGCCCGGCGGGTTGAGGCCCAGAAGGACCGCCACCACGATTGCCGCGGCCATCGAGACACGTGCCGCCATAAGCTCGGATCGTTCGGACATGTTCGGGGTCAGCTGACCCTTCAGCAGGTCGTGCGAGACGGCCGAGGAAATGGCCAGCAGCAGACCCGCCGCCGTGGAGAGCGCGGCGGCAAGGCCACCGGCAGCCACGAGACCGATCACCCAGCCGGGCAGGTTGGCGATTTCCGGGTTGGCGAGCACCAGGATGTCCTGGTTGAAGTTCGTGAGCTCGTTACCCTGCCAACCGTTCGCCTCGGCCTTTTCCTGAAGCTCGGCATTGGCATCGTTGTAGTACTGGATCATGCCGTCGCCGTTCTTGTCTTCCCAGCCCAGGAGGCCGGTCGCCTCCCATGTGGCCATCCAGGCGTATTCGGGCGAGGATTCGATCTGCTCGACGCTGACGGCGGCGCCGTCGGTGCCGTTGGGCCACATCAGTTCCGAGATGTTGAGCCGCGCCATCGCGCCCACGGCCGGGGCCGTCAGGTAAAGCAGCGCGATGAAGACCAGCGTCCAGCCGGCGGACCAGCGGGCGTCGGACACGCGCGGCACGGTGAAGAAGCGCATGATGACGTGGGGCAGACCGGCGGTGCCGATCATCAGCGACAGGGTGAAGAGCACCATGTTGATGGTCGAGCCATGCGCCGCCGTGTATTCGGCAAAGCCGAGATCGGTCACGATCTGGTCCAGCTTGGCCAGCAGCGGCTCGCCATCCGACGTATCGCCGAAGAGGCCGAGCGCCGGGATCGGGTTGCCCGTCAGTTGCAGCGAGATGAACACGGCCGGGATCGTGTAGGCCAGGATCAGCACGCAGTATTGCGCCACCTGCGTGTAGGTCACGCCCTTCATGCCGCCGAACACGGCGTAGGCGAACACCACGCAGGCCCCGATCATCAGACCCCAGAAGGCATCGATTTCGAGGAAGCGGCCAAAGGCGATGCCCACGCCCTGCATCTGGCCGATCACGTAGGTGATGGAGGCCACCAGCAGGCAGATCACGGCCACGAGGCGCGCGGTGGGCGAATAGAAGCGGTCGCCGATGAACTCGGACACGGTGAACTTGCCGAACTTGCGCAGGTAGGGAGCAAGCAGCAGGGCCAAGAGCACGTAGCCGCCCGTCCAGCCCATCAGGAAGGACGAGTTGTCATAGCCGGTGAACGCGATGAGGCCGGCCATCGAGATGAAGGACGCTGCCGACATCCAGTCGGCCGCGGTGGCCATCCCGTTGGTGACCGGGTGCACTCCGCGCCCGGCGGCGTAGAAATCCGCGGTCGAGCCCGCGCGGGCCCAGATCGCGATGCCGATATAGAGCGCGAAGGAGGCGCCCACGAACAGCAGGTTGAGAGTAAACTGATCCATGACTTACACCTCGTCCACGCCGTATTCACGGTCGAGCTTGTTCATCCGCCAGGCGTAGAAAAAGATCAGCGCCAGGAAAACGAGGATCGAGCCTTGCTGGGCGAACCAGAAGCCAAGGTCGGCGCCGCCGACCTCGATGCCCGAAATGAGCGGGCGCAGGACGATCCCGAACCCGAAAGAGACCAGCGCCCAGATAACGAGGCTGATCAGGATGAGACGCACATTGGCTTTCCAGTACTGTGCGCTTGTTTTGTCCAGAGACATTTTGGGGTCCCTCCTCCTAGTGAAATGGCCGGGCCGCGTCATGCGGCCCGACCGGCGTTTCGTCATGTCGCCCGTTGCGACAGGACGGTGTCCAGCTGGGCGGCGATCTCGTCGATCGGGCCCATTGCGGGCACGCGGGAAAGCGCGCCCTTGGATTGGTAATAGTCGATCAACGGCGCGGTCTGGGCGTGATACGCCTCCAGCCGTTGTGCGACGGTTTCGGCGTTGTCGTCGGCGCGGCGGATCATCTCCGTGCCGCCGCAATTGTTGCAGATGCCGGGCTTGGCCGTGGGCTTGAAGCTGTCGTGGTAGCCTTCGCCGCAGGCGCCGCAGGTAAAGCGGCCCGAGATGCGGTCGACCATGGCGGCATCGTCCACTTCGAGGCTTATGGCGGCGTCGATCTTCTGGCCGGTCTCGGTCAGAAGGGTGTCGAGCGCCTCGGCCTGTACGGTGGTGCGCGGGAAGCCGTCCAGGATGATACCGGCCGCGCAATCAGGCTCGGCCAGGCGGTCGCGCAGGATGGCGATGACGATATCGTCGCTGACCAGATTGCCCGCTTCCATGACGGCCTTGGCCTCGCGTCCTGCCGGGGTGCCCGCGGCGACGGCGGCACGGAGCAGGTCGCCGGTGGACAGTTGCACGAAGCCATTCTTCTCTTCCAGAAGGCGGGCCTGTGTGCCCTTGCCGGCGCCCGGCGGCCCGAGCAGGATCAGGACCGGGGCGGTTTGGGGTCTCTTTGCGCCGTCCATGATCATTCCCCCTTGTTCATTCTGTTGTCGATGAGGTCGTCGACGACGGAGGGGTCTGCGAGTGTGGAGGTGTCGCCGAGGGCGCCGTAGTCGTCCTCGGCGATCTTGCGCAGGATGCGGCGCATGATCTTGCCGGAGCGGGTTTTCGGCAGGCCGGGGGCCCATTGGATCAGGTCGGGCTTGGCGATGGGGCCGATCTCGGAGCGGA